>CAVRIT010000002.1:0-123390 GCA_963721345.1 uncultured Actinomycetes bacterium | reverse complement strand
GCACAGACGGCTCAGTATAGCCGCGGGTTTTCAGGCCTCCTGGGCGTCCAAGGCCTCGTTGACGAGCTGGTCCGCCAGCTCGTTGTGCTCCCGCCGGACGGCCGTGTAGCGAACTGCGCCGAGCCGGCGGGCGAGCGATGCCGCCTCCTCGTTCAGCTCCCGCAGCGCCTCGTTCTTCACCCGGTACTCACCGCGCATCTGCTTCACGAGCAGCTCGGAGTCGGAGACCACTTCGACCTCGTCCACGTGAAGCTCGAGCGCCTTCTCCAGGCCCGCCACCAGTGCGCGGTACTCCGCGACGTTGTTCGTCGCCGTGCCGATCGCCTCGCCGTGCGCGGCGAGTACGGTGCCGTCTTCCGTCTCGAGGACGTAGCCGTACGCGGCCGGCCCGGGGTTGCCTCGCGCCCCGCCGTCGGTCGACAACCGGGCCTTCAAAGCAACGCGTAGACGTCGAACGCGGGCTCTTCGTAGGGATGCGCGTCGCGCAACGCCGCTACCACCTGCTCCTGAAGCTCCTCCGGAAAGACCGTCTCGAGCCGCAGCTCGGAGACCCGCTGCTCCCGGCCGGGCTGGCCGATCGTCGGAGCGGCGCCCTCGTCGGGAAGGAACGTCCCGGTCCCCGCCGCGTACCAGGAGCAATGCGTGTACTTGCCGATCCGCCCGGCACCGGCTTCGAACAGCGCCGAGCGCACCTTGTCGAGCGCCTCGCGCGGGACGAACACGACCAGCTTCCGATTCACGTGGCCATTCTCGCCTACACCTAGGCTCGCGGCCGCTCGTCGACTCGCCGGATCCAGGCTTCGAGCCGTGGATGGTCCCCGCCCAACGGCTGGAACTCGCGCAGGATCAGGTGGAACGGCTCCGTGTCGGCCTCGTCGTAGAGCAGCGCGTACTTGAGGAACGGAAAGGCGGCGCAGTCCGCCGCGGAGAACTCCCCGAAGAGGTAGTCGCGGCCGTCGAGCAGAGACTCGAATAGATCAAGCGCGCCCGTGATCTCATCGCCCAGTACGCGCACGCGCTCCGCATCCGGGTCCTCCTTCGCCCGCTCGGCGTCGATCTCGTTCGGCGGGCGCTTCCAGACCCGGTTGAACCAGTCGAGGAAGACGTCGAGCTCGGCGCGGCGGGATCCATCGGCGGGAAACAGCGGCGGGTCCGGCTTGAGCTCCTCCAGGTAGCGCAGGATCTCGGTCGAGTCCACGACGACCCGCTCCCCATCCACGAGAACGGGAACGAGCGTCTGGCCACTGACTCGCTCGACCTCGCGACGGTCGTCCGGATCGACGTCGATCCATTCGATGTCGATCCCTTTGTGGCCCGCGGCCAGCGCGACCCGCTCGACGTTCGTCGAGAACGGGATGCGGTAGACCTGCACCTACTCGGCGGTGTCGATCTGTGCCTTCTGGAGGCGCCCGGAGTAGTCGACGTAGATCGATTTCCACTCCGTGAAGACATCCAGGGCGGCCTGGCCGGCCTCGCGGTGGCCGTTGCCCGTGTCCTTCGTGCCGCCGAAGGGCAGGTGCACCTCGGCGCCGATCGTTCCCGCGTTGATGTACGTGATTCCCGTGTCGAGGTCGCGCATCGCGCGGAACGCCTTGTTCACGTCGCGCGTGAAGATCGAGGACGAGAGCCCGTACTTGACCCCGTTCGCCGCCTTGACGGCGTCGTCGAACGAGTCGACGGGGATGAGCGCGGTCGTCGGGCCGAAGATCTCCTCCTGCGCGATTCGCATCCCGGGCTCGACGTCGCCGAAGATCGTCGGGCGGTAGAAGAAGCCGTCGCCGAGGCCGTTCCCCGATGCGATCTCCCCGCCGGTGAGGAGCTTCGCGCCCTCGTCCTTTCCGATCTCGGTGTACGAGTGGATCTTCTCGAGCGCGCGCCGGTTGATCACGGGACCGACATCGGTGTCGTCCTCCCAGCCGGCACCGAGCCGCAGCTGCTCGGCGGCCGTGACCAGCTTGCGCTGGAGCTCCTCATAGACGCCTCGCTGGACGATCACGCGGCTCGCGGCAGTGCACCGCTGGCCGGAGGTGCCGAACGCCGACCAGACGATCCCCTCGACGGCGAGGTCGAGGTCCGCGTCGTCCAGCACGATGATTGCGTTCTTGCCGCCGAGCTCGAGGTGAACGTGCTTCAGCCCCTCCGCCGCCGCCTTCAGCACCTCGACGCCGGTCTCGCGCGAGCCGGTGAGCGAGATCACCCGGACGTCGGGGTGGCGGACGAGCGCGTTGCCAACCTCTCCCCCGCCGCCGTGGACGACGTTGAGGACGCCCGGCGGCAGTCCGGCTTCGACGAGCAGCTCGACGTAGCGCTGGCCGAGGGTCGGCGTGTCGGTCGCCGGCTTGAAGACGATCGTGTTTCCCGCGACGAGCGCCGGCAGCGTCTTCCACGACGGGATCGCGATCGGGAAGTTCCAGGGCGTGATCACCCCGACGATCCCGATCGGCATCCGGACCGACATCTGGAACTTGTCGGGCAGCTCCGACGGCGTCGTCTGGCCGAAGAGCCGCCGCCCCTCGCCGCCCATGTAGTACGCCATGTCGATCGCTTCCTGGACGTCGCCGCGCGCCTCGGCCAGCACCTTTCCCATCTCGCGCGCCATCAGCTGCGAGAGCTCCTCCTTCTGCTCGGTCAGCAGCTGGCCGAAGCGGAAGAGGAGCTCGCCACGCCTCGGAGCGGGCACCAGCCGCCACTCCTCGAACGCGGCCTTGGCAGCGGCGACGGCACGCTCGACGTCCGCCGCGCCGGAGCGCGGGAAGATGCCGATCGTGTCGCCGTTGGCCGGGCTCGTCGACTCGAACGTCTCGCCGGACGCCGCGTCGCACCACTCGCCGGCGATGTAGTTCTGGAAGGTCTTCGTGCCCAGGAGCGCCATCGAGCCGGAGTCTAGGGGGCGGGCGCCGCGCGGCGTTGGTACGCCGCCCCGCGCGCGGCGCCCAGCCATGTGACCGGAATTACGCAGTTGCCAGGTCAGCGGTTTTACGTCGGCGCCTTGTTCAGGCTCCGTCGGGAGAAAGGTGCCCGGGGCTCTGGGGCGACGGCGGTCGCGCGTCTCGCGCTTGCCGCCCGCCTTCTTCCCTGTCCGCCGCTCCGGCCCGGTCCGCCGGTCGACGATCACCGTGACGTTCGGGTTGTCCTTGTAGTACTCGGTGAGCTTCTCGAAGAGCTCGTCCTCGAGCTCTGGCGGGATGACGCAATAGATCATCGTCCTCTTCGCCTCAGTGTAGGGACGTGACCGGAGAGCGCTAGAGGCGGGCTATGTCGGGGACGACCCGGCCGTCGGTGTCGATGCGCGCGTTCCAGTGCTGGAACATCGCCTCGAGGTCGCCGAGCTCGTGGCCACGCGCCTCGAGCCGCACGGGCTGCGCCGACTCGGACGAGACCCGGTACTGGTACCACGTGATGTCCCAGGCGATCGTGATCACGAGCTCCTGGTTCACGCCCGACAGCTGCAGGATGCTCGCGCGCGGCTCGCCGAGACTCTTCGCGACGCCGCCGATCGTCCGCCGGTAGTCGGACGCGTTGAAGATGTCGGCCGCCTCGACCATCGCGAGCTCGGGCTCGCTCAGGCGGCGGAGGATCGGCTCGGAGGCCACGGTCTCCTCGGTCGCCGAGCGCACCGGGGCGAAGATCTGCGAGAGCCAGCTCCCGCGCTTGCGCCGCTGGGCCGGGACGGTCGGCGTCGTCGGGGTCCCCTCCTTCACCCAGCCGTACTCCACGGCGATCTCCTGGCACAGAGGGCAGACGTCGACGAACTCCCCCTCCTGCGGCGCGTAGCGCGTGGCGCGCTCGCCAGTGAGCAAGCTCCGATCGCAAATGGCGCACGTTCGGGCTACGACCTGGCTCGAGATCTGCATCGCCGCCGATGTTAGCCCAGCGTTGCCTGAAGTCCCATCGGTATGCTGGTGCCGTACATGTGTGTTTTACACCTATGAGGCGGCACCGCGGTTCTTCTCGCGTCCGCCGCCGGATCGGGCCCGGCGAGTACGCCGTCCGCGCCCGGATCGAGCGCTTCGCCGAGCCCAGCGTCCTCCTGCTCCTGCGCGAGCGCCCCGTCCACGGCTACGAGCTGCTCGAACAGCTTCCGGAGCTGAACGGCGAGCGCGTCGACATGGGCAACCTCTACCGCTTCCTGCGCCTGCTCGAGAGCGAGGGGATCGTCCGTTCCGAGTGGGATGACGACGCCCCCGGTCCCAGCAAGCGCGTCTACGAGCTGACGGACGACGGACGCGTGCTGCTCGACAGGTGGGCGGCGGCGCTCGGGGAGGCGCAGCAGCGGATCGACTCGTTCCTGACGAGACACGGAGAAAGGAGGTGACCATGCATCATCGACGACATCGGCATCGCGGCTTCCGCAGGCCTCACGGCCTCGGCCGCGGCTGGTACGACCGCGAGCGCGTCCTCGAGCGGCTGGAGGAGTACCAGCGCGACCTCGAGCAGGAGCTCGCGGACGTCTCGGATCTGATCAAGCGCCTGCAGGCCGGCGACCTGCAGCCGGAGACCGCGACCGTCTAGGTCGCGCCGCGCCTCCAGCGATGGAGGTTCTTCGACTTCGACGCGGACTTTGGCGCGGCCGGCTCGGGCTTCGGGTCGTTCTCCCCGAGCCAGTGGGCGGCCGCGTCGTCCGGGTCGAGCCCGACCTGGCGCTCGCGCTCGGCGCGCTTCTGCGCGCCGCGCCGCGTCAACCGATGCTTCAGGCTTTGACCTCTTCGTGCTCCTTCTGCGCCTCGGCCATGACCTTCTGGGCCACGTGCGAGGGAACCTCGTCGTAGCGCGTGAAGGCCATGTGGTAGTCGCCGCGGCCGCCCGTCATCGAGGTGAGCGATGGCCCGTAGGTGAGCATCTCCGCCATCGGCACCTCGGCCTTGATCATCGTCGTCCCGGCGCCGACCGGCTCCATCCCCATCAGCCGGCCCCGCCGCGAGTTGAGATCGCCGTTGACCGAGCCGACCGTGTCGTCCGGGACCGTGACGTCCACCTCCATGATCGGCTCGAGCAGCACGGGGTCGGCCTGCTCGTAGGCCGACTTGAAGGCCATCGAGCCGGCGATCTTGAAGGCCATCTCGGAGGAGTCGACCGTGTGGTACGAGCCGTCGACGAGCCGGACGCGGACGCCCTGGACCGGCGCCCCGGCGAGCTCGCCGTGCTGCATCGCCTCCTGGATTCCCTTGTCGACGGCGGGCCGGAAGCTCTGCGGGATCACGCCGCCGACGATCTTGTCGACGAATTCGTAGCCGGTGTGCCCCTCGATCGGCTCCAGGACGATGTGGCAGTCGCCGAACTGTCCGCGCCCGCCGGTCTGCTTCTTGTAGCGGCCGTGCCCCCGGGACTCCTTCCGGATCGTCTCGAGGTAGGGAACCTTGGGCTGGTGGAGCTCGACGTCGACGCCGAACCGGCGCTTGACGCGCTCGACCGCAACCTCGACGTGCATCTGCGAGAGCCCCGACAGGAGCTGCTCGCCCGTCTGTGGGTCGCGGCGCATCACGAGCGTCGGGTCCTCCTCCGAGAGCCGGCGCAGCGCGGTGCCGAGCTTCTCCTCGTCCCCCTTTGCCTTCGGCGTGATCGCGAAGCTCATCACGGGCTCGGGGAACTCGATCGTCGGCGGCTCGACGTCCTTCTCGGCGTCCAGCAGCAGATCGCCCGTGAGGACGTCCTTCAGCTTGGCGACTGCACCCAGGTCGCCCGCCGCGAACGCGTCGGTTTGATCGTGGTCTTTCCCTTGGAGTGTCATCAACTGCCCGATGCGTTCCTTGTTGCGCGAGCGCGTGTTCACGAGCATGGAGTCGGAGCTGACCGTGCCCTCGATCACACGGAAGACGTTGATCCGGCCCGCGAAGGGATCCGCCACGGTCTTGAAGACGAAGGCCGCGGAGCCCGCGCCGTCGATGTGGACGTCGAAGTCCTTCTTGGCCGGTGAGGGCACGCCCTCGACGAGCAGGTCGAGGACGGCCGTCGTACCGAGGTTCTTGCTCGCGACGCCGCATGCGACCGGGAAGATCTCGCCGCGCGTGACCGCGTCCTTGAGCGCGTGGGCGACCTCCTCGTCCGAGAGCTCCTGACCCTCGAGGTAGCGCTCCATCAGCCCCTCGTCGGTCTCGACGACGGAGTCGAGCAGCTTCTCGCGGTACTCGGCGACCTGGTCTGCCAGCTCCGCGGGGATCTCGCCCGGGGCGCCCTCCTTGGCTCCCTCCGGGCTCGTGTACGCCTTCATGTGCAGGAGGTCGACGACCCCGGTCAGCTCGTGCTCCACGCCGATCGGCAGGTGGATGGCGACAGCCCGTGGCGAGAGCGTGGTCTGCAACGCGTTGAGCACGCGGAAGAAGTCGGCGCGCTCGCGGTCGAGCATGTTCACGAGAAATACGCGCGCCAGCCCCAGCTCGTCGGACCGGGCCCAGACGCGACTCGTCTGCACCTCGACGCCCATCACGCCGGAGACGACGATCAGCGCCCCCTCGACAACCCGCAGCGAGGAGATCGCCTCGCCCTGGAAGCTCGGCTCGCCCGGCGTGTCGATCAGGTTGATCTTGCGCCCCTGCCACTCGAGGTGGGCCAGCGAGGCGGAGATCGTCATCTGGCGGCGCTGCTCGTCCTCGTCCCAGTCGGTGACCGTCGAGCCGGCCTCGATCGTGCCGAGCCGGTTGACCGCGCCTGCCTGGAAGAGCATCGCCTCGACCAGCGAGGTCTTCCCTGTCCCACGATGGCCGGCGACGGCGACGTTGCGGATCTTTCCGGACTCGACTACGGGCATGCGAACAGGTCCTCCTCGGTCGGTTACCGCCCGATTCTAGGCTTCGGCTTCCGCCCTCTGCGCGGCTCCCGAGAGCCGCGCCTTCAGCCGCAGGATCGCCTTCGTGTGGAGCTGCGAGACGCGCGACTCCGTCACGCCCAGCACTTCGCCGATCTCTCGCAGCGTCAGCTCCTCGTAGTAGTAGAGCGTGACGACGAGCTTCTCGCGCTCGGGCAGGCGGGCAATCGCCTCGCCGAGTGCCTCCTTCAGCTCCGTCGCCTGCAGGGAGCTTTCGGGCGCCGGCGCGTCGGTGTCCTCGAGCGTGTCGATCAGCGCCACCTGGTCGCCGCCGGAGCCGCCGATCGTCCAGAGCTCGTCGAGCGCGGCGATCGAGGATCGGGAGATGTCCGTCAGGCTGTCCTCGAGCTCCTCGACGGTGATCCCGACCTGCTTCGCGATCTCCTCGTCGCTGGGCGGCCGCTTCAGCTTCGCTTCGAGCTGCGCGATCGCCCGCTCGATCTCGCGGGCCCGAGCGCGGACGGAGCGCGGCACCCAGTCGAGTGACCGCAGTTCGTCGATGATCGCGCCCTTGATGCGCGCGATCGCATAGGTCTCGAACTTCACGTCGCGGTCGGGGTCGTAGCGCTCGATCGCGCCGATCAGGCCGAGCAGCCCGTACGAGACGAGGTCCTCCTCCTCCACGTGCGCCGGCAGGCCGCTGCCGAGTCGGCCGGCCACGTACTTGACGAGCGGCGCGTAGGTGAGGATCAGGCGGTCGCGGAGCGCTTTGTCGTCTGGCTTGGCGCGATAGGTCCGCCAGAGCTGTTGGGTTTCGTCCTGAGCCACGAGCCAGAGAAGAATACGGGGCTAGCGGGTCATCTCCTCACGCGCGACGTGGAAGGTGCGGATTGCCATTGCACCCATCCACAGCGTGAGGACGCCGGCGGCTAGGGCGATCACCCAGACCTCGGCGGTGTACGCGGCCCAGGCGACTCCGGCGAAGAAGACGGTCAGGAACGCGAACAGCGCCCCCTGGATGCGGCGCTGTCCGGGGCGAGCCATGCGCGGGAGGCTATCTCTAGACTGAAAAGCAGCTCAGGGGCGTAGCTCAATTGGTAGAGCACCGGTCTCCAAAACCGGGGGTTGCAGGTTCAAGTCCTGTCGCCCCTGCTGGGCGAGAGCAGAGTTTTCCGGCAGTAGCGTTTAACGGCTGTGCGGGAGTACCCGGGAGAGCTTGTCCTTCGCGAGATCGAAGATCGTGATCTCGGCGTGCTGTTCGAGCACTCGAGCGATCTCGACGCTCGACGGATGGCCGCCTTCACTTCGCCGGAGGCCGATGACCGAACGAGCTTCGAGCGACGGTGGGCGCGGCTGAGGAGCGACAGCTCTACGACGAACAGGGTCGTCGAGATCGACGGTCGAGTCGTGGGTCACATTGCGAGCTTCGACTTGGAGGGTCACCGCGAGGTCACCTATTGGATCGGCCGTGAAGATTGGGGCCGCGGCATTGCCACGCGTGCCCTACAGGAGTTCTTGCAGCTGGAGGCAACCCGTCCGCTCTACGCTCACGCTGCGAGCGACAACGCCGCGTCGATTCGGGTGTTGACGAAGTGCGGTTTCCGTCTCGTGGGCGAGGGGCGCGGGTTCGCTCATGGGCGCAACGAGGAAACGGACGAGGTCGTGCTCCGACTCGACAGGCCCGACCGATGAGTTCTCCGTGGTCTGTTGGTCTCCATTGCGCGTGTGCCCGTAGCAGGGTGAGCTGCGGCCGGAGCAGGCCGCCGAGCAAGGAGTCGTGAGATGACGCGGTATCTGATCTCGTTCGATGACGGCGCGATGACGTTTCCCGAGGAGGATCTCCCCGACGTGGCCGAGGCAGCGCACGCGGTGGTGAAAGAGGCACAGGACGCCGGCGTCTGGGTGTTCGGCGGCGGGCTGCATTCCCACGAAGAGGTGAGCGTGGTGGCCACCGACGGGACGGTCACCGACGGCCCTGAGAGCAAGGCGTACATCGGCGGTTTCTCGGTTGTCGACGTTCCCTCACGCGAGGAGGCGCTGGAGTGGGCCGGCAGGATCGCCGTCGCCTGCCGTTGCGCGCAGGAGGTTCGCGAGTTCGGGCCCGGCTCTACGCCCTGATCAAGCCCGTCCTCAGGTTGCGAGGTCGAGACCCGCGACGCGGAAGACGGTCGTCTCCTGACTCTCGACGTCGCGCGGTGACGTCTCGGCGTCGCGGAGGCGATCCATCGTGGACGTTCCGGCCTCGAGCGCCTCGGCGCTCTCCCAGAAGCTCAACGCGACAACACGCTGTCCTTCGTGCTCGGAGAGGACGACCATCCCCCGAAAGCCGTCCAGGGAGCGAAGCGTCGGCAAAAGCTCCGCGAAGACTGTGGCCGAATCGTCGGACTGGCCGGAACCGAGCGTCGTCGCCGTGAGCCGTGCGTACATTCGTCAATCCTACGCTTGGCAAGACCGATCGGTTCAGCCGGGCCACATGTCTCCCTCGGCGATCTCGAGGACGTTTCCGGCGGGGTCCTCGAAGTAGAACGATCGCGGGCCGCTGCCCCACTCGATCTCTTGTGTGATCTCCACGCCACGGTCAGCGATGCGTTTCTTCCAGTCCTCGTACTCGCCGGGCGCCGCCACGAAACAGGTGTGGACGCGGGCGTTCGGCGCTCCGTGCGCGGGCGGTGAGGCCTGCACTGACGACTCGTCGGCGTTGAAGAGGAGCAGTACCCCGCCTCCGAGGCGGTGCGCCACGCTTCCCTCGCGAAGGGGCTCGAGGCCGAGCACGTCGCGGTAGAAGCGGCGCGTCTCCTCCTCGTTCTCGGTCGTGCAGTACAGGACCGTCTCGAGGACGCGGTCGAGCTCCACCGCCGGATGTTCTCAGCTCAGGGCAGCTGGGTGATGATCACGTAGATCACCTTGCGGTGCGTCCCGACGATGAAGTCGGTGACGCGCGAGCGCGGTGCGCCCGTTCCCAGCCGGCAGCGGCGGTAGAACGGCGGCATCGGTCCACACTGCACGCGCGGGAATGCCGCGCGCACCTGCGTCTCGGTCGAGTCGACGCCGAGGCCGTTTGCGAAGCGCTCCGTGCTGCGGGTCGTCATCACCTCGACGACGCGGCGGTTGCGGAACGTGACCGTGACGCGGGCGTAGTACCACTTCCAGCCGCCCTTGGCGACGGGCCGACCGAGGCGCGCCTGCACCTGCTGGGCGGTCATGCCGAGCTCGACGCGGGACATTCCGCGGCCGGGCTTGATCGTGGCGCCGGCGGCGCCGGCGAGACAGAGGGCGGCGAGCGCCGCCGCGGTGAAGCGACGCATGAGGTCCGAAATCGGCGCCGTCGCGGCGCGCGGCCATCCCTCAGTCGAGAATTTCCGCGCCGGAGCCGGGGTGAACGGCCTCCCAGACGCGCAGGTAGAGCGCGACCTCCATGCGGGCCTGACCCTCGTCGTAGGCCTGCGGCACTTCGACCTCGACCGCGATCCCCTCAGCGTGGGCTTGGACCGCGCCCAGGTCGGCGACGCAGTCGGCGTGCCGAAGGAAGCCGAGAAACTCCTCGGCCAGTCCGGAATCGCTCAGTCTGACAAACACCTCTCCCTCACTCTCTGTGACGCACGGGCTCCGATCAAGTCGGGACCTTCAGATCCGATCGCACGGCTAGGCTGGTTCCGTGGCGGTCCTGACGTCCCAGGTCGAGCGGGGCTCTGATCTGTTCAATGCCCGCCGCGGCCGGATGGAAACCCTCGTCGCCGAGCTTCGCGAGCGTACCTCGCTCGTTGCACGCGGCGGCGGCGAGAAGTCGGTCGAGCGTCATCGCTCGCGCGGGAAGATGACTGCCCGGGAGCGCGTCGACCGGCTCGTCGACCCCGGGACCGCCTTCCTCGAGCTGAGCGCGCTCGCCGCCTGGGAGCTCTACGACGGGCAGGCGCCGTCGGCGGGCATCGTCACGGGCATCGGCGTCGTCGAGGGCCAGGAGTGCGTGGTCGTCGCGAACGACGCGACGGTGAAGGGCGGCACGTACTTCCCGATGACGGTCAAGAAGCACCTGCGGGCCCAGGAGATCGCGGAGGAGAACCGGCTCCCGTGCATCTACCTCGTCGACTCCGGAGGCGCCTTCCTGCCGCTGCAGGACGAGGTGTTCCCCGACCGCGACCACTTCGGAAGGATCTTCTTCAACCAGGCTCGCCTGTCGGCCGCCGGGATCCCGCAGATCGCCGCCGTGATGGGCTCCTGCACGGCCGGCGGCGCCTATGTGCCGGCGATGAGCGACGAGACGATCATCGTCCGGGGCACGGGGACCATCTTCATCGGGGGGCCGCCGCTCGTGAAGGCCGCGACGGGCCAGGAGGTGAGCGCCGAGGAGCTGGGCGGCGCCGACGTGCACACACGGCGCTCGGGCGTCGCCGACCACTACGCGACGAGCGACGAGCACGCGCTGGCCCTCGTCCGGTCGGTCGTGCGGAACCTGCACCGGCGGAAGGAGGTGCCCTGGGACGTGGCCCCACCGGAGGAGCCCGTCGCCGACCCCTCCGAGCTGTACGGCCTGATCCCCGAGGACTTCCGCCAGCAGGTCGACCCGCGTGAGCTGATCGCGCGGATCGTCGACGGAAGCCGCTTCCACGAGTTCAAGGAGAAGTACGGCGAGACGCTCGTCTGCGGCTTCGCGCGGATCGAGGGCTACCCGGTCGGGATCCTCGCGAACAACGGCGTGCTGTTCGCCGAGTCGTCGCAGAAGGGCGCGCACTTCATCGAGCTCGCGTGCAAGCGGCGGGTGCCGCTCGTCTACCTCCAGAACATCACCGGGTTCATGGTCGGCGTCGAGTACGAGGCCGGCGGGATCGCCCGTGACGGCGCGAAGCTCGTGATGGCGACGGCGTGTGCCGACGTCCCCAAGTTCACGGTCGTCACCGGCGGCTCGTTCGGCGCCGGGAACTACGCGATGTGCGGGCGGGCCTACGGGCCGCGGCAGCTCTGGATGTGGCCGAACGCACGGATCTCGGTGATGGGCGGCGAGCAGGCAGCGACGGTGCTCACCATGGTCGGCGACGCGGACCCCGACGAGATCCGGGCGAAATACGAGGCGGAGGGCAACCCGTACCACTCGACGGCCCGGCTCTGGGACGACGGGATCATCGACCCGCTGGACACGCGGCGCGTGCTGGCGCTCGGGATCTCCGCCGCGCTGAACGCGCCGATCCCCGAGACCCAGTTCGGCATCTTCCGCATGTAGTCCGAGTGGGGCTAGTCTCCCGCCGTGCCGCTCTTCCGGCGGAAGAAGGAGCCGAGGCTTCACCAGATCGGCGAAGCGGAGGCATACGGCCGCTCGTACGGCGGCCCGCGCGGCGACGTGAAGATCGTGAAGGTCGAGCCGCGGCGCCCTCGCTATCAGCTGCAGGTCACGGGAGAGGCGCTCCGCAATGCCTTCCTCGACCGGCTGAATCGGCGAGATCCCTCCGAGCGGCCGGACGGGACCGACCCGTGATCCTCCGGCTCGTCCTCTGGAACCTCGCCGACTCGAAGACGACGATCGAGGAGCTCCGGCGCTACCTGCGCGACGAGTCCGTCGACGCATTCGAGGAGGTCGAGGGGCTGCGGTTCAAGGCGTGGATCTCGGACGAGACGACAGACCGCTGGGGCGGCATCTACCTCTGGGAGTCGGCGGAGGCCGCAGCGCAGGCCCTGCCGAGCCGAGCCCGTGAGCTGATCGGCAAGGATCCCGACGTCGTCGAGGAGTTCGACGTCGAGGCGACGATCGAGGGCCGGTTCGAGTTCGAGGAGCTCTCGCGCCTCGGACTCGCGTTCGACGGTTAGACCCGGCTCGCCGGGACATGACGAGTGTCTGACACTCGCCCCGGCCTAGAGAACGAGGGTCTCCGGGAAGACGGCGTCGCCTTCGAAGCGCTCGGGCCGGTAGGCGGTGAGGTCGAACGACGACGCCCCGGCCAGGAGCTCCTCGGCGACCGCCGCGCCGACTGCCGGCGCCTGCATGAAGCCGTGGCCGGAGAAGCCGCACGCTGCGTAGACCCCGTCTTCGACCCAGCCGATGATGGGGTGCGCGTCCGGCGTCATGTCGTAGAGGCCGGCCCACGCTCGTGCCACGCCGACGCCCGCGGCCGGCGGATAGCGATGCGCGATCCGATCTAGCCAATCGGCGACGAGCGTCTCGTCCACGACCTCGTCGGTGCCCCAGCGGAGGGTCGGCTCCCCCATCGCCAGCCGCAGCCCGTCGCCGGCGCGGCGGAAGTGGAAGCCGGTCTCCTCCTCGACCACCATCGGGAGGTCGGTTGGGAGCCCGGGAGTCGCCTGGGTGTCCACGAGTTGGCGCACGAGCGGCCTCACCGGGACGTCGATCAGCTCGGGAGACGCCGCTCCGCAGGCGACGACCAGGATGTCGCGGTCGAGCTCCCGTGCATCGGTCTTCTCCTCGAGCTGCGCGCCGCCGGCGACCGCCTGCTCGACCAGATGCCGTGTGACCGCCGAAGGGTCGGCTACGCCGTCCTCGCGACAGATGAACGCGCCGAGCACGTCGTCCGCGCGGAGGCCGTCCACCGATGCGGCGTCGGCGGGCTCGACCGGCACGCCGAGCGCGACCTGCGTTGCGCGCCTTGCGGTCAGCGCCTCGAGCCCTTCCGTCGTCGTCGCGACGAACAGGTAGCCGACCTGGTCGAAGAGCGGCGGGCCGAGCTCGGCGAAGAACCGCGCACTCGCCTGGGCCAGTCGCACCTCGGGCGCGGTTGAGAACTGCTGGCGGACTCCGCCCATCGCCTTCCCGGTCGCCCCCGAGGCGATTCCCGCGCGATCGCAGAGGACGATCTCGTCGCCGGTCCCGCGACGGACGAGGTGGTAGGCGATCGAGGCTCCGATCGCTCCGGCGCCGGCTACGACGATTCGAGCCATTCGACGAGCTCGCCTCGCTCGTCCGCGGTGAGCGTGCGCAGCGGCGCCCGGACGTCCTCCCGAACGGGCAGGCCGCGCCACCCGAGGACGACCTTCAGCGCCGCCTGGAACGGGTAGCGCTCCAGTACCGCGCGCTTCTCCGGGCCGCCTTCCGGAAACGCCGCCGCGAGGCCGGACACGCTTCCGGCCGCTCCGGCCTCCAGCCCCTGCTCGACGAGCGTCTCGGCGCCGATGAAGACGTCCAGCCCTTCGATCAGGTACGGCTCGACCGCTTCCCACGGCTGGTTGGAGACCTTCAGCCCGGCGACACGGCCGCCCAGCCGCTCGATCACAGACCTCGGGATCGAGTAGCGCGCCGGCCCCTTGAACTCGTAGAGGTAGAACGGGAGCGGGCCGGCGGCCTCGGCGGCCGCCGCGAAGTGCCGGTAGATCGCTTCCTCGTCCAGGACGTAGTACGGCGGGCCGATCACGGCGACGGCGTCGGCGCCCGACTCCGCCGCGTGCCGCGCGAGCTCGGCCGTGTCGCGCGTCGTCTGCGCGCCGCAGTGGACGGCGACCTGGAAGCGCTTCCGGGCGGACTCGATGAAGAGCTCGGCGGCGCGCTTCCGCTCGTCCAGCGAGAGCAGAATCCCCTCGCCGGTCGTCCCGAGCGCGAGCATGCCGTCGAGCCCGCCCTCGACGAGGAAGTCGACGTAGGGCGCGAACGCCTTCTCGTCCAGCGCCTCGCCGCCGTCGCGGAGCGGCGTGATCGCGGCGGCCAGGTTTCCGCGGAGCATGGCCCCGACAATAAGCTCCCACCGCGATGGCGGGCCTCCGGATCGAGCGCGACGGACCGGTGCTGCGCATCACGCTGGCCAAGCCCGAGCGCCGGAACGCCTTCGACGCGGAGCTGATCCGGGAGCTGCACGAGGCGTTCTCGGACGTCGGTGACGCACGCGTCGTCGTCCTCGCCGGGGACGGCCCGAGCTTCTGCGCGGGCGCCGACGTCGAGTGGCAGCGCTCGGCGATCGACCTCTCCTACGACGAGAACGTCGAGGACGCGCTCCGCCTGTACCGGATGATGGATGCGATCGACACCTGCCCCGCGCCGGTCGTCGGGCGGATCCAGGGCCACGCGCTCGGCGGCGGCTCGGGTGTCGCGGCCTGCCTCGACGTCGGGATCGCCGCGGAGGACGCCGTGTTCGGCTTCTCCGAGGTGAAGCTCGGGATCATCCCCGCGGTGATCTCGCCGTTCGTCCTGCCGAGGATCGGCGAGGCAGCGCGCCGCTACTTCCTCACCGGCGAGCGCTTCGACGCGCAGACGGCGCTCCGGATCGGCCTCGTCAGCGAGGTGACCGGCGACCTCGATGCGGCAGTCGAAAGAGCTGTCGGGGAGCTGCTGACCTCGAAGCCGCTCGCGACCCGCGAGGCCAAGAAGCTCGTGCGCGCACGCCCCGGCGGCGACGAGGCGGCGCAGATCGCCGCCCGCCTGCGCGCGAGCGAGGAGGGGCAGAAAGGCCTACGGGCCTTCCTCGAGCGTGACTAGAAGCGTCGCCAGCGTGCGCGGCTGAGAAAGAAGCCGTGACCGCTTGTGTTGCGGCACGTCAACCCCGAGAAGGCTGACCGACAGCTCAGGCCGCCGCCGCTCCAAGTCTTGCCGTAGCCGAGCACGCGTGCCCCGAGTTGGAGCCCGACCGCCGCGCCGGGGTCGCCGGCACACGCGGGCACAGCGGTGCGCCCAGTCGCGAGCAGCTGGACTCGGTCCCCGGCGTAGCCGCCCTCTCGGCATGGGCGGCGTGGTGGTGCGGGCTTCAGCCCGCTCCTGACCACGCATTCCAGGAACGCCCGCGGCAGATCCCGTGGGCCCGGAGAGTGGTAACAGACGATGTTCCCGGACGGCGTCTTGAAGAAGCCGTTCTTGATGGGCTTCGCCGCCGAGAAGCCGGACGTCGTGCCGGCGAACGTCGTGATCACGTTCGTGCCCGAGACCGCGTGCGCGCTCACTGCCGCTAGCGCTGCCGCCACTGCCCCCATGCCTACAACCGCGAGCTTGCGCCGCACGTTGTCTCCCGATAGACAAAATGCACCCTACGCCCCTCCGTCGAGAACACCAACTTTCGGCACGCGCCGGCCGCTAGCTCTTGCGGAAGCTCCTGCTGCTCGTCGGCGGCATCGTCTTCGTCGACACGATGTTCTTCGCGGCGCTGACGCCGCTCCTGCCGGACTACGCCGACGAATTCGACCTGTCGAAGGCCGGCGCCGGGGTTCTTTCCGCCGCCTACCCCGCGGGGGCGCTCGTCGCCGGCCTCCCGAGCGGGATCGCGGTGTCGAGGCTCGGCGCCCGCACGACGGCCGTCATCGGGCTCGTCGTCATCGCCGTGACGACCTTCGTCTTCGCCACCGCCGACTCGATCTGGCTGCTCGACGCATCCCGTTTCGTCCAGGGGATGGGAAGCGCACTGGCGTGGACTGCCGGCCTGGCGTGGCTCGTCAGCGAGACGGCGCCGGAGCGCCGCGGCCAGACGATCGGCTCGGCGATGGCGGCGGCGATCGTCGGCGCGCTCTTCGGGCCCGTCCTCGGCGCGGCGGCCGCGGTGGTGGGCCAGGCAGTCGCGTTCGGCGCGGCGGGGCTCGCCGCGGTCGGCCTCGCTCTCTGGGCGCTCGCCACCCCCGCCCCGCCGCGCGGAGACCCTCAGCCGTTCAGCGCGCTCCTCAACGCGCTCCGGGGACGGCGGATCATGCTCGGCATCTGGCTCGTCGGCCTCCCCGCGATCTTCTTCGGGACGCTGGGCGTGCTCGCCCCGCTTCGCCTCGAGGATCTCGGCTGGGGCGCCGCGGCGATCGGCGCGCTCTGGCTCGGCACGGCCGCGCTCGAAGCAGTGGCGAACCCGATCGTCGGGCGGATCTCGGACCGCGTCGGTCCGTTCCGGCCGATGAGGGTCTCCGTGCTCGCCGGAGCGATCGTCGCCATGCTCCTGCCGTGGCCGACGAGCGTCTACGTCCTCGCCGCGCTGGTCGTCTTCGCCGGACTCTCGTTCGGCAGCTTCTGGACGCCCGCGATGTCCCTGCTGTCGAACGAGGCTGAGCGCGTCGGCCTCCAGTACGCCTACGCCTTCGCGGTCGTCAACCTCGCGTGGGCGCCGGGCCACGCACTCGGCTCGGCCGGTGGGGGCGCGCTCGCCGAGGTGACGAGCGATGCCGTGCCCTACCTGCTCCTGGCGACGGCCTGCCTGCTTACGTTTGCGCTCCTGTGGCGATCCAGAAGCTCCTCGTAGCGAACCGCGGCGAGATCGCGGTGCGCATCTTCCGCGCCTGCCGCGACGCCGGAATCTCGACCGTGGCCGTCGCGGCGCCGGACGACCGCGAGTCCCTGCACGCCCGCTCTGCCGACGAGGTGGTGGCGATCGCGAGCTACCTGCATTCGGAGGAGCACATCCGCGCGGCGAAGCAGTCCGGCGCCGACGCGATCCATCCGGGCTACGGCTTCCTGGCGGAGAACCCGGACTTCGCCGAGGCGGTGGAGGCGGCGGGCCTGGTCTTCGTCGGTCCGACTCCCGAGGCGCTGCGCCTCGGCGGCGACAAGCTGGAGGCGAAGCGGATCGCGGGCGAGGCGGGCGTTCCCGTCGTCCCGACCGGCGAACCTGACGAGATCGGCTATCCGCTGATGATCAAGGCGGCGGCCGGCGGCGGCGGGCGGGGCATGCGCGTCGTCCGTGAGCCCGCGGAGCTCGAGGACGCACGAGACGCGGCCCAGCGCGAGGCGGAGGCCGCGTTCGGCGACGACCGTGTCTTCTTCGAGCGCTACGTCGAGCGGCCGCGCCACGTCGAGATCCAGCTCCTCGGCGACGGGCAGGGCACGGTGGTCTCGCTCGGCGAGCGCGAGTGCTCGGTCCAGCGGCGCCACCAGAAGGTGCTGGAGGAGTCGCCGTCCGTCGCGCTCGACCCGTCGCTGCGCGCGGCGATGAGCGACGCGGCCGTGCGCTTCGCCCAGGCAATCGGCTACCGAAGTGCAGGGACGGCCGAGTTCATGCTCTCCGGTCGCGACTTCTACATGCTCGAGCTCAACGGCCGGATCCAGGTCGAGCACCCGGTCACCGAGCTCGTCACGGGGGTCGATCTCGTCGCCGAGCAGCTCCGGGTCGCGGCGGGCGAGCCGCTGCAGGTCGGCGATGTTCGCTTCGACGGCCACGCCGTGGAAGTGCGGCTCTACGCCGAGGATCCACGCACATTCCTCCCGCAGGCAGGCCGGCTCGAGCGGCTCAGGCTGCCACGCGGGATCCGCGTCGACGCCGGCGTCGAGGAGGGCGACGAGGTCCCCGTCTCGTACGACCCGATGATCGCGAAGCTGATCGCGCACGGCCCGACGCGCGACGAGGCCTTCGCGCGGCTTCGAGACGCTCTCGCCGAGACGGAGGTCGTCGGCGTCACAACGAACCTCCCATTCCTGCGGTGGCTCGTCTCGCACCAAGCGGTGCTCGCCGGAAGAACGACCACCGCGTTCCTCACGGACTATCCGCCGCTCTCCGAGCCGCCGCTTCGCCTCCCGAGCGGCCCGTGGGACGGCACCTGGCGGCTGAACCTCCCGCCGCCTCCCCCCACTCACCGCCGGACGTCGACGAAGCCGCGGGTGCAGCGAGCGGGGACATGTCGGAGCAGAGCACGCTGACCGCGCCGATGCCCGGAACGGTGATCCGCGTGCTCGCCAAGGAGGGCGACCGCGTCGCGCACCGCCAGCCGCTGATCGTGCTCGAGGCGATGAAGATGGAGACGCCGGTCGTTTCGCCCTACGACGCGGTCGTCAAGGCCGTCCACGTCGCGGAGGGCGATCGCGTCGCGGGCGGTGCCCTCCTCGTCGAGCTCGAGGAGTAGCTCAAACGCGGCGGAGCGCCGGCCGGCCGAGGCCCGACAGCCTCGCACTGACCACGTCCTCGGCGGCCCGCGCGCTCGGCGCGTGACCCGTCACCGCGGCCAGGAACTCGTTGCGGTCGAGCGCGACGAGCTGCGCGGGCGTCACGGCGCGAACCGTCGCCGTTCGCGGCACGTCCCGGAGGAGCGCGATCTCACCGAAGAAATAGCCGGGCCCGAAGGTGCCGACGCGAACCCCATCCGCCTCGACCTCGACCGTTCCGTCCCGCACGACATAGAAGCGATCGCCGCGTTCCCCTTCCCGGATGATCTCGCGGCTGGGCTCGGCCGCGAGGGGCTCGAGCGACGCGGCCAGCCGCTCGATCGCGGCCGGCGGCAGCGGCGAGAAGAGCGGGAGGCTGCGAAGGAGCTCGACGTCCGCCGTCGACACGGTCGCCTCGGCGTCGAGCGCGCGAAGTGATCCAAGCGCAAGCACTGCGATCAGCGGCAGGACGAGCCCGGTGGCGATCAGCGCTCCCCGGATGCCCGCGACGGCGATCAGCGGCGGGACGAGCGCCGCCCCCACCCCCACGCCGCCCACCCACAGTCCCTCGATCACACCGAGGACGCGCGCGAGGACCTCGTCGGGCACGACGCGCTGAAGGAGCGTCAGGCCTGACGCGTCGAGGATGACGTTGCCGAGCCCGAGCAGCGCGAGGAGCGCAACCGCGGCGGCAGCCTCGGGCCAGAACCCGAGTAGCGCGATCGGAAGGCTCCAGACCGCCATGCCGAGCGCGAGCAATCGGCCGAATCGCCCCGAGCCCGCGAGGGCGAAAGTCGCCAGCGCCCCGACGACGCCGCCGACGCCGATCGCCGCGTTCAGCACCCCGACGCCGCCCTCACCGAGCCCGAGTAGCTCGATCGCCGCGACCACGATCAGGACATTCAGCGCGCCGGTGACGAGCGCCCAGGCTGTGTACACGCCGACGAGCAGCCCGACCTTGCGGTCGCCGATCGCCGTCCGGAAGCCGGCGAGGAGCTCCGAGCCGATGCGGCCCAGCCCGCCGAGCGGTCGCCGCTCAGCAGGAGGGACCTCGATGCGGACCGTCAGCCCCGCGGCCCAAAGAAAGCTCAGCGCAGTTGCGGCGAAGGCGAGCTCGATCGAGGTGAGGGCCAGGAGCGCCCCGCACGCCGCCGGCCCGACGAAACTGCCGATGCCCTCGAGCATGCTCGAGGCGGTGTTGGCGGCGGTCAACTCGCGCGGTGTCCGGGCGACCGCGGGAAGCAACGCTGCCTGCGCGGGCCAGAAGGCCGTGGAGGCGATCGCCACGACGACGGCGAGAACGTAGACCGGGACGGCCGGCGTCTCCAGCCAGACGGCGAGGGCCGACAGCGCCGTCGCCAGGAAGCGGACGAGGTTGCCGACGAGCAGGACGCGTTCGCGCGGGTAGCGGTCGCCGAGCATCGCCAGCACCGGCGCGGCGAACGCAGCCGGGATCATCCGGGCGAGCCAGACGAGCCCGACCGCCGTCGCGCCGTCCAACCGGTAGGCGTAGATCGAGATGGCGACGGCGTAAGCGAACTCGCCCGTGATCGCGCCGAGCCAGGCCAGCTCGAGGCGCAGGAGATCGCGATTGCGTCCGGCGTCGACGGCGGCGCGAAGCGCCTCGAGAACCCGGCCCATTCGGCGCGAACGATTGCAGGAATCCGACGCGATAGGGATGATTCGAGAACGTGGAACCGGGGTCTGAACACGCGCGCCGGCCTGCCTTGCCGGAAACCGGTGGCGACCCGCTCGCCGTCGACGCCGAGACGATGCGGGCGATCGGCTACCGCGCAATCGATCTCCTCGTCGACCGGTTCGCGACGCTCGCGGACCAGCCGGTGATCGAGACGGCGACGAAGGAGGAGATGGAGCGGCGCCTCCACGAAGCCCCGCCCGAGGAACCCGTCCCGTTCGAGACACTCGTCGAACGGCTGACGACCGACGTACTCCCGTACATGAGCCGCGGCGACCATCCGCGCTTCTTCGCCTACATCCCGACCTCGCCCACCTGGCCGAGCGTCATCGGCGACATGCTGGCGACGGGCTTCAACATCTACCAGGGTGCATGGCTGGAGTCGGCGGGCCCGAGCGAGATCGAGCTCGTCGTAATCGACTGGTTCCGCCAGTGGGTCGGCTACCCGGACACCGCCGGCGGGATCCTCCTCAGCGGCGGCTCCGCAGCGAACATGACGGCGCTGGCGGCGGCGGCGGACGCAAAGCTCGGGCCGCGCCGTCACGCCGGGACGATCTACACCTCGACGCAGGCGCACTCGTCGGTGTTGCGAGCCACGCGCGTGCTCGGGTTCCCGTCCGAGCACGTGCGGATCGTCCCGGTCGACTCCGAGTTCAGGATCAGGATCGACGAGCTCGAGCGGGCGATCGAGGAGGACATCACCGGCGGACGGCGCCCGTTCTTCGTCGTCGCGAACGCCGGCACCACGAACACGGGCTCCGTCGACCCGCTTCCCGACCTCGCGGCCCTCTGCGCCGAGCGCGATCTCTGGCTGCACGTGGACGCGGCGTACGGTGGCTTCGGCGTGCTGACCGAGCGCGGGCGGAAGACGCTTCGCGGCCTGGCGCTCGCGGACTCGATGACGCTGGACCCGCACAAGTGGCTCTATCAGCCGCTCGAGGCGGGCTGCTGCCTGGTGCGCGACCGCGAGCTGCTCCGGCAGTCCTTCTACATCGCGCCCGACTACCTGCGGGATGCCGAGGTCGCCGGCGACCGCGAGATCAACTTCAGCGACGTCGGCATCCAGCTGTCACGCCGGTCGCGCGCACTCAAGGTGTGGCTCTCGCTCCAGTACTTCGGGCTCGACGCCTTCCGACGGACGATCGACCGCTGTCTCGACCTGACGGCGCTCGGGCAGCGCTACGTCGAGGAGTCGGCCGAGCTCGAGCTCGTCGTGCCGGCGGCCCTCGGGATCTTCTGCTTCCGCCGCAAGCCTGCCGGGATCGAGGACGAGGCGGCGCTGGACGCGCTCAACCAGGGGCTCGTCCAGAAGCTCATCGAGACCCGCCGCGGGATGGTCTCGACGACGATCCTCCACGGCCGGACGGTGATCCGCTTCTGCGTCCTCAACCACGCAACCTCGGAGGAGGACGTCCTCGAGGTGCTCCGCTTCCTCGAGACCGCTTAGCGCCGCCTCCGCAGGGCGAGGCCGGTCAGCATCTCGCGGACGATGCGGTCGGCGACGAGCGCTGTGATGTCGGCCGAGCCGGGCGCGGTCGGGATCACCTCCACCACGTCGGCGCCCACCAGCTCCAGCTCCTGCGCCACGCGGCGGACGGCGGGCAGCAGCTCGAGCGGCGTCATGCCGCCGGGCTCGGGCGTTCCGGTGCCCGGCGCGAACGCCGGGTCGAGCACGTCGACGTCCACCGTGAGGAAGACGGGGCCCGCCCCCACTTTCTCGATCGCCTGCTGGACGATCCCCTCGACGCCCTTGTCGCGTACGTCGTGCATGAAGAAGCTCGTGATCCCGCGCTCCCGCTGCCACCCGAACTCGGCCTCCCCGGGCCAGTAGCCGCGCAGGCCGATCTGGACGTAACGCGACGGGTCCACGTGCCCGGCTTCGACGAGCCTGTACATCGGCGTCCCGTGCGATCGCTCGACTCCGAAGACGGACGTCCCGGTGTCCGTGTGGGTGTCGAAGTGGATGAGCCCGACAGGTCCGCCCGACGCGGCGCAGGCACGGATCTCGGGCTCGGTGATCGAGTGGTCGCCGCCGAGGACGATCGGCAGGGCACCCGCCTGGAGGACCTCGCCCACCGTCTCCTCGATCGCAGCGTGCGAGCGCTCCGCATCCGCCGGAACCACCGGCGCGTCTCCGTAGTCGACGACCCGGAGCTCGGCGAACGCGTCGAGGCCGGCCTCGAGGTGCGGCCCCGGCGGGCAGCTGGCGGCGCGAATCGCTCGCGGCGCGAAGCGCGTTCCAGGGCGATCGGAGACGAGGTCGTCGGTCGGGGCGCCGACGATCGCGACGTCGACGCCGGCGAGCTCGGTGGGGTCCTGCGTGAGCGGCGCGGCGCCGTAGGAGAGCGGCCCGGCGTAGTCCGGCTTCTCGCCGTACTCCCGCCAGCGCTCGAGCGGGTCGATCACGCGCCGTCCCTACTCGACGGCCGGCGAGGCGGCGAGCTGCGCGTTCATCCCGTTTCGCACGAGCAGGGCCCCGAGCGCGCCGAACGCGATCACCGCGAGCCACAGCGACGCGTCACCCCACGACGGCTTCACAGCCATGTCGAAGATGATCAGGAAGAGCAGCATCAGATCGGCGCGCGAGAGCGCGACGAGCCGCTGCAGCCTCGCCCGTACCGCCGGAGAGGTCGGGCCCTCTGCCTCCACGAGCTTGCCGAGCCGCCCCGACTCCGGTCCGAAGAAGAGCGTCCCAGCGAGGAACGTGATCACGAAGAGCACGATCCCGATCACGATCCAGTCGTCGCCGAAGCCCCAGAACTCGGCGTCGATCACGAGCAGCACGCCGGAGACCACGGCCAGGGCCGCCGACGGAGTGAGAACGCGGTTTCCGATCCACTCCACGTCTCGGCCGAAGTCCGCGACCCTCATCGGGTCGGTGGCCCTCATCGCTCTGAGCGCGAAGAACTGCAGCATCGTGGCGCCGCCCACCCACGTCACGGCCATGGCGATGTGGCCAAAGAGAAGGAACTCGTACCAGGTCATCGTCAGAAGAGCTTCTGGAGCTTCATCGCCGCGCCCATGTCGCCCTTGATCTTCAGCTTCCCGGTCATGTAGGCGGTGGTCGCGTTGAGGTCGCCGGAGGCGATCTGGTTGAAGGTCTCCTCGGACGCCTGGATCGTGGCGTCGGCATCTCCTCCACCTTCGGCCACCGAGACGTTGCCGTCCTGGACGTCCACCTTCCACGTCCCGGCGCCGTCGATCTCGAACACGTACGAGTTGGTCATGCCAGCCGTCTTGGATGGGTCGACCCTGGTCTCGAGGCCCTCGAAGAACTCTCGCGCGGTCATTGCAACTCCTCTACTCGTCGGAACGCGCCGAGCCTACAACACCGGCTCCGGCGCCAACTCACGGCGCGTTCGCGTCGAAGGCAGCAGTACGCCGAGCACGATTGCGAGCGCCGGGATCGCGGCGCACGCGTACATCGCCGTCTCGAGATCGACGTTGTCCGCGAGCGCGCCCAGCGCGAGGGCGGCGATCCCGCCGAGGCCGATCGAGAACCCGCTGACCGCGCCTGACGCGAGCCCGAGGCGGCTCGGCAGGTACTCCTGGCCCATCACCGCGGTGAGTCCGAAGGTGCTCACGACGCAGACGCCGACGAGCGCCAGCGCGACGGCGCCGAAAGCGCCGCCGACGGAGACGAAGAGGAGCACGAGCGGTGGCGTCGCCACGAGGCTCGCGAGCAGCACCGGCCGGCGGCCGAGCCGGTCGGCGAGCGGGCCCGCGGCGAGCGTCCCCACGCCGCCTGCGAACAGCATCAGCGACAGCAGGTTGTTGCCGTACGTCTCCGAGTGGCCCAGCGCGACTGCCCAGAGCGGCACAAAGGTCAGGAGGCCGAACCAACCCACGCTGCGCAGCGCGACGATGCCGAGCAGGATCGCCAGCGCGCCCGGGCGGTCCTGACCCGCAGTCTCACGCCGCGCCGCGGCGCGGTCGGGGTGGAAGCCCTCGAGGTAGCGCATGCTCGTCACGAGCATCGCGGCAACGACGAGCGAGGGAACCGCGAGCAGCAGCCCGCCGTACCGTCCGAGCCCAAGGAGTAGGGGCGCCGTGCAGACCGCGCCGACCGCCACGCCCATGTTCCCTCCGATCGAGAAGAGCGACATCCCGCTCGCCCGCCTGGCGCCGCTGACGTACGCCGCAAACTTCGCGCCCTCGGGGTGGTAAGCCGCCGTCCCGATCCCCGAGACCGTCACGAACAGAATGCAGGCCCAGTAGCTCCCGGAGGCGGCCGCCAGTGCCATCCCGACTCCCGCCAGGGCGACACCTGCGGGCAGCAGCCAGACCGCGCGCCGCCGGTCCGACCACAGCCCGAAAAGCGGCTGGATCAGCGACGAGGCCAGCGCCGAGACGAGCATCACGCCGCCCACCGCCGTGTAGCTCAGGTCGAAGCGTATGACGAGAAACGGCAGGAGCGCGGGCAGCGCGCCGTTCGAGAAGTCCGTCGCGAAATGCCCGGAGGAGAGCGCCGTGATCCCCCGGCGGTCGATCTGCCTGGCCACCCGGAGAGCCTAGGCGCGTGGTCCTACCTCGAACGGGGGAGGCGCGACTTCCATAAAGGCACTTCAGTGCGGCGCATGACGATGATTCGTGGGCTGCTGCGCGTCAGCCTGCTCTGGAAGTTCGCAATCGTGAACCTGATCCCGATCCTCCTGCTCGGGGTCATCCTTCAGCACTACGTCCAGCAGCACATCCAGGCGCGCGCGATCTCGAACGCAACCCAGACGGCGCTCGCGATCTCGCGGAGCGCGGTCGAGCGCGACCTCTCGGCGCGGGATCTCCAGCGCGGGCTGGCGCGCGTCGAGGTCAGGTCGCTGACCGAGACACTCGCGCGGCCGGAGCTCGCCGACGAGGTCGGCGGCGTGACCGTCTGGAACAAGGCATTGCGGGTCGTCTACTCGCGGAGAGGCCGGCAGATCGGCCGGCGCATCTTCCCGCTCTCGAACGAACACCGCTCCGTGCTGAACGGCCAGGTCGTGGCGAGCCGGGCCGGGGCGAACCTCGAGGTCTACGTCCCGCTGTGGCTCGGCAAGAGCCGGTATCCGGAGGGCGCCGTCCAGCTCGCGCTGCCGTATGCCGCGATTGACGCGTCGGTGCAGAGCGACACGCGGAAGCTGTCGCTGCTGATCTTCCTGGCGCTCGCGATCCTCTACACAGCTCTCTTCCGAATCGTCGCAGGCGCCTCACGCGCGCTTCGGCACCAGGCGCAGGTCAACGAGCATCAGGCGCTGCACGACGCGCTCACCGACCTCCCGAACCGGACGCTCTTCCACGACCGCGTCGGCCAGGCGATCGCCTCGGCGCGGCGCGAGCACCTCCCGGTGGCCGTGATGATCATGGACCTCGACCGGTTCAAGGAGGTCAACGACACGCTCGGACACTCGAGCGGCGACGAGCTCCTCGAGCAGGTGGGTGTGCGCCTTCGCGCCGCGCTCCGGGAGAGCGACACCGTCGCGCGGCTCGGGGGCGACGAGTTCGGCGTCCTGCTCCCGCGTGTCGTCGACTCGGCCGCCGCGGTCGCCGTCGCCCGCAAGTTGCGGAAGGCGCTCGAGGAGCCGTTCACGATCCACGGTCTCGCCCTGCAGATCGAGGCGAGCGTCGGGATCGCGTTGTACCCCGAGCACGGCGACGACGTCCACTCGCTGCTCCAGCGCGCCGACGTCGCGATGTACGTGGCGAAGGAGCACCCGGGCGGCTGCGAGGTCTACGCCAAGGAGCGCGACGACTACAGCCCCGACCGCCTGACGCTGCTGACCGAGCTCCGCCGCGCGATCGACGTCGGCGAGCTCGTGCTCCACTACCAGCCCAAGGCCGACCTGAAGACGGGGCACGTGACCGGCGTCGAGGCGCTCGTGCGCTGGAACCACCCGCAGCGCGGCCTCGTGCGCCCGGACGAGTTCATCCCGCTGGCGCAGAAGACCGGCGTGATCGTGCCGTTGACGTTCTTCGTGCTGAACGACGCGCTCCGCCAGTGCCGGACGTGGCTGCTCGAGGGGCTCGACCTCTGCGTGGGCGTGAACCTCTCGGCGCGCAACCTCCTGGACGTGCACCTCCCGGACACCGTCGGCGAGTTGCTGACCAAGTGGGAGGTTCCGCCGTCGCTGCTCGAGCTGGAGATCACCGAGAGCACGATCCTCGCCGACCCGGTGCGCGCGATGAACATCCTCTCCCGGCTGAGCGGGATGGGCATCCGGCTCGCGATCGACGACTTCGGTACCGGCTACTCGTCCCTCGCCTACCTCAAGCGGCTTCCCGTCGACGAGCTGAAGATCGACAAGTCGTTCGTCCAGGGCATGGAGGAGGACGAGAACGACGCCGTGATCGTCCGCTCGACGATCGACCTCGGCCGGAACCTCGGCCTGCGCGTGGTCGCGGAAGGCGTGGAGACGGCCGAGGCTTGGCGGCAACTCGCCGCACTCGGCTGCGACGTGGCGCAGGGGTACTACCTCAGCCGACCCGTGCCGGCGAACGAGCTCGCGGCCTGGCTGCGCGCCCGCCGCGAGGACGGCCGCGTCAAGAGGCTTCGGAGCGCCTGAGAGAGAGTTCTACGCTGCGGCTTCGGCCGCTGCGTCCGCTTTGGGCGGATAGTGGCGCGAGATCAGCGCGGCGGAGAGCTCGTGGTGCGCCAGGACGAGGGCGACCCGGTTCAGCTCGAGGATGGTGGGGCCGGCCGCGCGGGCGCGCAGCGACTGCCGCTCGAGCACGAGGTCGGCGATCCGCCCGACGAGATCCTCGACGGACGAAGGGGTGTTGGGCCGCAGTTCGAGAGTGCTCACGTCCTCAGTGTCTATCGGCTGCATCAGCAAATGGTTAAGCGCTGGAAAAAGTTTCGGAAGCGGCGCTGATTCTCCTGGGTTAGCCTCTCGCGCCGATGGAAGTCACGATCGCCGAGAAAGCCGACGGAGACATGGTTGCCGTCGCCGTTGCCGGGGACGCTCCTCCCGAGCTCGGAGTCGCGGATCTTCTTGCTGCGGAGGGCTTCCGCCCCGACGCGGGCGCGGCGACTCTTCTGCACGTCGACGGCCGGCGGATCGCCGTGGCAGGGCTCGGCGAAGAGGTCGATGCCGACGCGTTCCGCAGCGCCGGTGCCGCAGTGGCTGAGCTCGCCGCGCGGATCGGGGGCTCGATCGCGTGGCAGCTGGACGAGTCGCAGCCCCTGCCGGTCGAGGAGCAGGCGCGCGCGATCGTCGACGGCGTCGTGCTCGGCGGGTACGAGCCCGGACGCTGGAAGACCCGCGAGACCAAGCGGCGCGAGATCGACCGCCTGACGTTCGTCGGCCCGGAGAGTGTGCTGGAGGCGGCCCGCTCCGCAGCGACCGTCGCGGACTGGGCCAACAGGGCGCGGGAGCTCGTGAACATGCCGCCGAACGAGCTGACTCCGGCGGCGCTGGCCGAGAAGGCTGCGGAGATCGCGTCGGGCTCGCCGCAGCTCGATGTCAAGTCCGGCGGACCGGAATGGCTGAGCGAGCTCGGAATGGGCTCCTTCGCGGCAGTCGCACAGGGCAGCGACAACCCCGCGCGGCTGATCGTCCTCCGGTATGACCCGCCGGCCGCTCGGGACGACTTCGTCCTCGGGCTCGTCGGCAAGGCGGTGACCTTCGATACCGGCGGCATCTCGATCAAGCCGGCGCTCTACATGGAAGACATGAAAGGCGACATGGCGGGCGGCGCCGCGGTGCTCGCGGGGATCGGTGCGATCGCGGAGCTCGGGCTGCCTCTGCGCGTGATCGGAGTCGTCGGCGCGACCGAGAACATGCCGAGCGGCCACTCGTACCGGCCCGGCGACATCCTGCGTGCGATGAACGGCAAGACGATCGAGGTCGTGAACACGGACGCCGAAGGGCGGCTCATCCTCGCCGATGTCCTCTGGTACACCCGCGAGCAGGGCGCGACGCACCTCGTCGACTTCGCCACGCTCACCGGGGCGATGAACAGCGCGCTCGGTGACCTGTACGCCGGCGTGTTCGCGAACGACCACGGGTGGCGCGAGGAGGTCGTCGCCGCGGGGAACCGCTCCGGCGACCACGCCTGGCCCTTGCCGATGCACCGGCGTTACCGGCAGCTGGTGGACTCGTCGTTCGCCGATCTGAAGAACTCGTCGGTCAAGCGGCAGGCGATCCCGGCGTACGCCGCAGAGTTCCTCAAGGAGTTCGTCGGGGAAGGCCCCTGGGCCCACGTGGACATGGCCGGGCCGGGCTACCTCCGCTGGCCTCGGCCCGACTATTTCACGAAGCCCGGCGGTACGGGTTGGGGCGTCCGGCTGATCGCCGAACTGGCACGCTCTCTCGCGTGACGCCGAACTACGACCTCTCGGAGGAGCACGAGCTCGTCAGGCGCACGGTGCGCGATTTCGCAGAGCAGCGCGTCGCGCCGGTGGCCGAGGAGCTCGACCGCGAGCACCGCTTCCCCTACGAGCTCGTCGGAGAGCTCGCCGAGCTCGGACTGATGGGAATGACGATCCCGGAGGAGTACGGGGGAGCGGGCGCCGACACGCTCTCCTACGCGATCGCGGTCGAGGAGCTGACCCGGATCGACTCCTCCGTGGCGATCACAGTCGCCGCGCATCACTCCCTCGGGACGCTGCCGATCTACCAGTACGGGAGCGAGGAGCAGAAGCGCGAGTGGCTCCCCCAGCTCGCCTCTGGCGAGAAGCTCGCCGCGTTCGGGCTGACCGAGGCCGGCGCCGGCTCCGACGCGGGGGCGACGCGCACGACGGCCGAGCTTCGGGACGGCGAGTGGGTCGTCAACGGCTCGAAGATGTTCATCACGAACGCCGGCACCGACATCACGGCGTGCGTGACGATCACCGCGCTGACCGGCGAGGACGAGGTGTCGAACATCATCGTCCCGAACGGAGCGCCCGGCTACGAGATCGCCCCGCCTATGGACAAGCTCGGCTGGCGCGCCTCCGACACGCGCGAGCTGTCGTTCCGGGACGTCCGCGTTCCGGAGGGGAACCTGCTCGGGCCGCGCGGGAAGGGGTTCCAGCAGTTCCTGGAGATCCTCGACGGCGGCCGAATCTCCGTCGCCGCGATGGGCGTCGGGCTCGCGCAGGGCGCCTACGACCTCGCTGCGGCCTATGCGAAGGAGCGCCAGCAGTTCGGGAAGCCGATCGCGCGGTTCCAGGCCGTGCAGTTCGCGTTGGCGGACATGGCCACGGAGATCGAAGCCGGTCGTTCGATGGTCTACAAGGCCGCGTGGCTAAAGGACCAGGATCGGCCGTTCGGCAGGGAGGCGGCGATGGCGAAGCTCTACACGGGCGAGCTGTCGAACCGGGCCGCCAACGCCGCCCTCCAGATCCACGGCGGCTACGGCTTCATGGCGGAGTCGCCGATCTCGCGTCTCTTCCGCGACCAGAAGATCCTGGAGATCGGCGAGGGCACGAATGAGGTCCAGAGGATGGTCATAGCCAAGCATCTGGGCTTCTAGCAGGCCGGCGCGCTAGTCTCGCCCGCGATGATCTTTCGCCAGTTCGTAGACGGCGACCTGGGGTGCGCGTCGTATCTGGTTGGTGACGAGAACGCCGGTGAGGCGGTCGTCGTCGACCCGTCCTACGCGATCGAGCAGTACCTCGAGGCGGCCGAGGACGAAGGGGTCCGGATCACCCGCGTGCTGGAGACCCACACGCACGCGGACCACGTCTCCGGGCACGGACGGCTGGCGCTCGACCACGGCATCCCCGTGTCGATTCATCCCGCCGCCGAGCCCGAGTACGAGTTCACGCCGCTGAGCGACGGCGAGCAGGTCGAGGCCGGCGCGGTGTGCATTACCGTGATCCACACGCCCGGGCATCGCCCCGAGCACTGCGCCTTCGCCGTCACGGACAAGGACAGGGCCGACGAGCCGTGGCTCACGCTGACCGGCGACTCGCTCTTCGTCGGCGACGCCGCCCGCCCCGATCTCGCGGTCGAGGCCGCCGAGGGCGCGCGCGACCTCTACCACAGCCTGCGCAAGCTGATGGAGCTCGGAGACGGCGTCGAGATCCACCCCGGTCACGTCGCGGGCTCGCTCTGCGGCGCCGGGATGAGCTCCAAGCCGTCGTCGACGATCGGGTTCGAGCGCCGTTTCAACCATGCCGTTGCGGACCGGGACGAGGACGACTTCGTCGCCGAGGCGATCCGCGCCGGCGTCAAGCCCGCGAACATGGACCGGATCGTCGAGCTGAACCGCGGCCCGTTCGTCGGCGCGCCCGAGCCGATCGCCCCGCTCAACGGCGGAGGCCCCGGCGCCCTCCTCGACGTCCGCTCGGCGGAGGAGTTCGCCGCCGGGCACGCGCGTGGCGCGCTCCACGTGTCGGTCGACGGCGGCGGCTTCCCGACGAAGGCAGGCTTCGTCCTCCCGCAGGGCGAGCGCGTCGTGATCCACTCGGCGACGGAAGATCAGGCGGAGCGCGCGGCGCGCGGCCTCCGCGCGGTCGGGATCTTCGAGCTCGCCGGCTACCAGCTCGCGCCGCCGCCGCAGGAGCAGCCGGGCTTCTTCGAGATCGACGATCTCGACGGCGTGCTCGCGTCGGGCGAGTTCGAGGTGCTCGACGTCCGCGAGCCGCACGAGCGGGACGAGGGCTACATCCCGGGCAGCCGCAACATCCCCTACCGGCTCGTCCGCGAGTGGGCGGACGATTTCCAGGGCGGGAAGCCGGTGATCACGATCTGCTCGTCGGGAAGTCGCGCGAGTGTGGCTGCCAGCGTGCTCGCCGCAACGGGCGTCGACGCGCGACCCGTGCTTCACGGCGGAGTGCCGGATTGGGCGCGAAGCGGCGGGGAGACGGTCAGCTTCAGGCGCTGCGGAAGCTAGAAGACCGACCAGCGGTGCCGCATCCCGCCGGACGGTCTTCACTACAAGACGGCGGAACGAGCGAAATCTTCCTTCGTCTATTTCAGCCGCTCGACCTCGTAGCCCCAGTCGCGCATCTGCTTCAGCAGGAGCGTGCAGTGCTCCTGGTCGCGCGTGATCAGCGTGAGCTCGACCTCCGTCTCGGCGACCGGGACGTCCATCCCCTCGCGATGGTGCTCGACGGAGACCACGTTCCCGCGCGCCTCGGCGATCAGCGACAGGAGCTTCACGAGCTCGCCGGGCCGGTCCGAGATCCGCGTCCGGATGACGAGGTAGCGCCCGCCGACGGTGAGCCCGCGGCGCATGATCGAGATCAGCAGCGTCGGGTCGATGTTGCCGCCGGAGAGCACGATCGCGACCGGCCCCGATCCACCGACCTTGTCTCCCGAGCAGCGCCGCGACTCCGACCGCGCCCGCCCCCTCCACGACCAGCTTCATCCGCTCCAGGAGCAGGACGACCGCCTGGCTGATCAGCTCGTCGTCGACCTCGAAGAGGTCGTCGAGCGTCTCGTTCAGGATCGACATCGTCAGCTCGCCCGGGCTCTTGACGAAGATCCCGTCAGCGATCGTGTAGCCGCTCAGGCCGGCCTGGACGCCGACGATCCGAATGCCCGGGCGAAGCTCGCGCAGCGCGAGTGAGATTCCCGCTGCGAGCCCGCCCCCGCCGACCGGGATCACCACGGTCTTCGCGTCAGGCACCTGCTCGGCGAGCTCGAGCCCGATCGTCCCCTGGCCCGCGATCACGTTCGGGTCCTCGAACGGGTGGAGGAAGGTCGCGCCGGTCTCCTCGACGTCGGCCTGGGCTGCGTTCATCGCCTCCTCGAAGCGCTCGCCGACCATGACGAGCTCCGAGCCGTAGGTGCGGCAGGCCTCGACCTTCGCCATCGGCGCGTCCTCCGGGACGAAGATCTTCGCGCGGATTCCCGCCTGGCGCGCCGCCCAGGCGACCGCCTGGCCGTGGTTGCCGGCGCTCGCCGCGACCACGCCGGCCGCGCGCTCCTCGTCCGACAGCGTCGCGATCTTGTTGACCGCGCCGCGCACCTTGAACGCGCCCGTCCGCTGCAGGTTCTCGGCCTTGAGCGAGACCTCGCGGCCGACCAGCCGGGAGAACGTCTCGGAGCCGTAGACCGGCGTCTCCCGGGCGATTCCCGCGACACGCTCGCGGGCCGCCAGGATGTCAGCCGGCGTCGGGGCGGTTTCCGTCTTCATTGACCTTGAACACCTTCTCCAGTATCTCGCGCACGGCGCTGAGGGGGTCGAGCTCGCGCCGTTGCACCTCGTCGAGGAGCCGACGGAGCTCCGGGTCGTCGGCCACCGCGCGCTCGAGGTGCGACTTGGCGCGGGCCGACGCGACGGCGAACACCTCGCCCGCGAGGTTCTTGCGCCGTCGCTCGTCCAGGAGGTCGTTCGACTCGAGGTGGGAGCGGTGCGCCGCGATCTGCTCCCAGAGCTCCGGCACGCCCTCCTCCTGCAGCGCGTCGGTGAGGACGATCGGCGGCCGCCAGTCGCGGTCGTGGTCGAGCGCGAGGATCGAGCGCACCTCGTTCAGCATCGTCTTCGCCGCCGGGTGGTCCTTCTTGTTCACGACGATCACGTCGGGGATCTCCATGATCCCGGCCTTCAGGGCCTGGATGGAGTCGCCGGAGCCGGGCATGAGGACGAGGACGACGGTGTCTGCGACCCCGATCACCTCGATCTCGCTCTGGCCGGTTCCGACGGTCTCGAGGAAGACGAGGTCCCGGCCCGCGGCGTCGAGCAGGAGCAGCGCCTGCAGCGTGGCCTCGGCCAGTCCGCCCAGATGGCCGCGGGTGCCCATGGAGCGGATGAACACGCCGGGGTCGAGGAAATGGTCGGTAAGCCGGATCCGGTCGCCCAGCAGGGCGCCCTTCGAGAACGGGCTCGAGGGATCGACCGAGATCACGCCGACCGTCTGCTCCGCCGCCCGCACGTGGCGCACCAGCGCGCTGATCAGGCTGGACTTGCCGACACCCGGCGGGCCGGTGATGCCGATCGCGTACGCGCGTCCGGTCTCGGGGTAGAGCGCACGGACGAGCTCGTAGGCCATCGGGTCGGAGTTCTCGACGAGCGTGATCGCCCGCGCGAGGGCGCGGCGATCACCGGAGCGCACGCCCTCGACGAGCGTTTCGCGCGTCCACTCGCGGCGGCGCGCCATTACGAGGACTGGAGCGCGGTCTCGGGACGCCCGGCGACTCCGCGCGCCATTGCGAGGCCGATCACCGCCGCTACGAGGCAAAGCCCGCCGGCAAGCGCCCAGACGGCGCGCGGGCCGATGGCGTCGGTCAGCGGCCCGGCGATCAGCATGCCGAGCCCGAGCACGGCATAGGTGGAGCTCATCAGAACGGTGAAGACGCGCCCTCGCAGCTCGTCGGAGGCGCCGCGTTGGATCAGCACCGCATTGCAGACGACGGCCGCGCCGTTCCCCACCCCGGCGAAGAGGACGCAGAACGCCGCGATCCAGACGTTGGGCGCCACGGCAGCCGCGAGGAGACCGGCTCCCACCAGGCCAATCGAGGCGCCGTACACCGCGGCGATCGGTCGAGTCTCGATGAACGACCCAGCGAGGAGACTCCCGGCCGCCAATCCGAAGCCCGTCGCGCCCACGAGCAACCCATAGCCGAGGTCGCCGCTCTCGAAGACATCTTTCGCGAGCACGATCTCGGCCACGTTCTTCCAGGCGACGCCGATCATGACGATGCCCCACGCCACGAGAACTGTCATGAGCGCGCGCGAGCTTCGGATCAGGGCGAAGCCGTCCGCGAGATCGCGGAGGTAACCATGCCCTACGGCCGGGGCGGCCTGCAGGAGACGGGCCGGGATCCCAGCGAGCAATACCGCGGAGACGGCGAAGGTCACGGCGTTCACCAGGTACGCCGCGTCGGGCCCGACGGCGTTCACGAGGATGCCGCCCGCGATCGGGCCGGCGGCGAGCGCGATGTTCTCGAGCGCTTGGAGCATCGAGTTCGCCGCGGGGAGATCGTCGTCGGCGATGAGATTCGGCAGTCCCGCGTAGACCGCGGGGCGGAAGAAGCCGGTCGCGAAGCCTGCAGCCGCGGCCAGCGCAACGATCGTCCCGGGACTATTGGCAAAAGGAAGGGCGGCGAAGATCGCGAAGCGTGCGAGGTCGGACGCGATCATCAGGCCGCGCCGCGACACGCGGTCGACCAGCGAGCCCGCGGCGATGCCGATCACGATCGCGGGGAGAAAGTCGGCGATCAGGAGCGCGCTGACCCAGGTCGCGGATTGCGTGCGGTCGTAGACGTCGACGGTCAGCGCGACGAACGCCAGCCAGGTCCCGAGCCCGGAGAGAAGCGTGGCGGCCGCCAGCAACCCGAAGCTCGGCGGATCCCGCAGCAGGGCGAACTGGCGGCCTAGTGACACCGTGCTCTCATTGTGTGCGAGTTACCCGCGTGCAGGGCTCAGCACACGCCCGAGCGCCTCGCGGAAGTACGCGTTCTCCTGCGGAGCGCCGACGGTCACCCGAAGGCCCCCGGGCGCGCCGAAGCCGGCCGTCGGGCGCACGATCACGCCCTCGGCGAGGAGCTGCTCGAAGAGCGGGCGCGAGTCGTCTCCCACCTCTGCGAACACGAAGTTCGCGACTGCCGGGCCCACAGGGTCGAGGCCGTGCTCGCGCAGCGCCGCCTCGATGGCCGGCCGCCCCTCGGCGTTCACGCGGCGCCGGCGCGCGATCTCGTCGTCGGCGCCGGGCGCTCCGAGGCTTGCGAGCGCGGCGACCTGCGCGGGCGAGGTGATGTCGAAGGCGCGGCGGACCTTCCCGATCGCGGTCACGACCTCCGCCGGGGCGACCCCGTAGCCGACCCGAAGCCCGGCCAGGCCGAAGATCTTCGAGAAGGTGCGGAGGACGACGACGCGGCGGCCCTGCTTCAGGTACTCCTCGACGCCGTCCGCGTAGTCCGGGTCGTCGACGTACTCGAAGTACGCCTGGTCGAGGACGGTGAGCACGTGATCCGGGACCCGGTCGAAGTAGTCGTCCAGCTCGTCGCGCGTGTTCATCGTCCCGGTGGGGTTGTTCGGGTGGCAGACGTAGACGAGCTTCGTCCGCTCCGTGATCGCGGCGAGGAGGCCGTCGAGGTCGTAGCGGCCGTCGGCGAGCGGGACGGTGCGCGCCTCGGCGCCGAGCTTGCGCGCGTTGATCACGTAGGACGGAAAGCTCGGCCAGCCGCAGACGACCTCGTCGCCGGGGTCGAGCGCGATCTGAGCGAGGGAGTCGACCACGCCGTCCGCCCCGGCCCCGAGCGCGATCTCCTCGAGCCGGACCCCATGACGCTCTGCGAGCGCGACGCGCAGCCTGAAGCCGCCGCCGTCGGGGTAGCGGTTGAGCTCCGTGGCCGACTCCGCCAGCGCGTCGAGCGCCTCGGCGAAAGGCCCGAACGGGCCCTCGTTGGAGGCGAGCTTGACGACGCGCTCGAGGCCGAGCTCGCGCTGAACCTCCTCGACCGGCTTCCCGGGCTCGTACGGGACGATGTCCCTGACGGCGGGCTTGAAGAAGCTCTCGGCGATCTCGGTCAGCGTCGTCACCGCGCGGGAGCCTAGACGGCCCCTATGTCATAGGCCATCAGGATTGCGTCCAGATACTCCTCTCCGCGGCGGTAATGCTCTCGGCGCAGGCCCTCTCGGCGGAAGCCGAAGTCCTCGTAGAGAGCGATCGCAGGCGCGTTGTGCGGAAACACGTGCAGCTCGAGCTTCCTGATGCCGACGTCTCTCGCCCACTCGACCGACTGCTGGAGCAGTGCTCGACCGATACCCCGGCGGCGGTGGCCGGCGGCGACCATGAGCCCCAGGTCGGCGACGTGGCGGCTCGCCGGGTGGGGGTCGCGGCCGAGCGAGAGGCGCGCGACGATGCCGTCGTCGTCGGTCTCCGCGCAGAAGACCGCGGCGTCCCTATAACGCCGCAGCGCCCGCAGGTAGCGCCGCTCGTCCCCGACCGTCCGCCAGCGGCCGTCGGAAACGAGCCAGCCGCCCGGCTCGGAGGAGACCCGCTCCGCAAGCTCGACGAGCGCCGCCGCGTCCCCCGGGTCCGCGCGGCGGATCACGTAGGGCTCAGCCACCGACGACGATGCCGTGGCCGCCCCGGCGCCGGTCGCCCGCCGCGTGGAGCGACCCGTCAGGCCGGACCTCCACGGCCGCCGCGCCGCCGAAGTACAGGTTCCGACGGCGCCAGCGGACGACGTCGTAGCCGCGGCGCTCGAGCTCCCCGACGACGGTGGGGTCAGTGCCCCCTTCGCAGTGGACGTGGCCCTCGTCGACGTGGACACGGGGCGCGTCGATCGCCTCCTCCACCGCCAGGTCGTGGCCGAGCGCGTTCACGATGCTCTGGAGGATTGCGCCGCGCAGGCGCAGCGAGCCCGCACTTCCGACCACCAGGCGCGGCCGTCCGCCGACGAGCGCGATCGAGGGCGACATCATGCTCGTGAGCCGCCCGCCGGGCGCGCGCTTCGCTCCGGCCGGAACCAGGTCGAACTCCCCGAGCATGTTGTTCAGGTGGATTCCCGTGCCCGGGACGACGCAGCCCGAGCCCGATCCGGTCGTCGCCGTGAGCGCCGCCGCGTTCCCCTGCGCGTCGATGGCCGAGATGTGCGTCGTGCCGGTGAGCAGGCGGCCCGCGGCCGCTTCGACCCGCCCTTCCTCGCAGAGCCGCTCCGCGAGGCCGCCGCGGAAGAGCTCGCGCCGGAAGCCCGGCCCGAGCACCTCGTCTTGCGCACCCATCACCTCGACCATCCGGGCGATGGCATCGGCCGTGCCGGGTGCGCCGCCGAGCCCTACCCGGTCGAGCAAGCGGAGCCCGTAGGCGATCAGCACGCCGCCGGACGACGGCGGCGGGTTGGAGACGACTCGGTGGCCGAGGAAGTCGACGTCGATCGGGCGGCGCCAGATGGGGCGGTAGGTGGCCATGTCCTCTGCCGTCAGCGTCCCTCCGTGTGCTCGGACGTGATCGCTGGCCCGCGCTCCGAGGTCGCCCCCGTAAAGGGCGTCTGCGCCCTCTGCGGCGACCTGCTCGAGCGTCGATGCCAGGTCTGCGATCACGAGGCGGTCGCCGGCCACGAGGCGCTCGCCTTCGGGCCCGTAGATCGACCGGCTCTCCTCGGTGTGGCGGAGGATGATGTCGAGGATCGCGTGGAGGTACGCCTGTTGGCGCGTGAGCTCGAGCCCGCTCCGCGCGAGCTCGATCGCGGGCTCGACGAGCCGGCGCCACGGTTGGGTGCCGAAGCGCCTGTGCGCCGCCTCGAGGCCGGCGAGCGCACCGGGAACGGCGACCGACGCCGCGCCGATCCGGAACGCCTGAACCGTCGCCTCGAAGTCGACGTCGACCGTCTCCATCTCGCCGACGGTGCCGCGCGGGAGGCCGGCGCCTGGGACGCTGACGAAGAAGTCGAGCAGGCGGGAACGCCCCGTCGCCGCGTCGTGGAGGAGCAGGAAACCACCGCCACCCGGGCCGGTCAGCGGGCTCTCGGCGACCCAGGAGACGAAGGCGGCGGCGATGCAGGCGTCAAGAGCGCTGCCGCCGTCCTCGAGCACGCGCGCGCCCGCTTCGGCCGTCAGCGGGTGGCCCGCCGCGATCGCTCCTCTCATGGCGTCAGCGTAATCCGGGGACCTCGGCCGCGCCCCTCGGCTGACGCGGGCTAATCCTGCAGGAACGACGGCGGTTCGAGCGACTCGTCTTCGCGGCCCGTGGCATCGGGCGCAGCCCGGAGCCGAGTGCCGCGTGGCTGACCTACGCCCGTCACGACCACGGTCACCCAGACCTGGCCTTCCAGGCGCTCGTCGACGATCGCGCCGAAGATGATGTTCGTGTCGTCCGTGGACGACTTCCGGACGAGCTCGGCGGCCTCGTTGACCTCGTAGAGCGAGAGGTCGGTGCCACCGGCGATCGAGAGCAGGATGCCCTTCGCGCTGACAAGCTCGGTGTCGACGAGCGGCGAGCGCAGCGCGCGCTCGGCGGCTTCGACGGCGCGGTTCTCCCCGGTCGAGAAGCCGATGCCCATCAGCGCGGTGCCCGCTCCCTGCATGATCGTCCGAACGTCGGCAAAGTCGACGTTGATCAGGCCGGGCTCGGTGATCAGGTCGCAGATGCCCTGGACACCCTGGCGAAGGACGTCGTCGGCGATCTTGAACGCGTCCAGCATCGACGTCTTCTGGTCGAGAACTTCCAAGAGACGCTCGTTCGGGATGACGATCACCGTGTCGCAGTCCTCTCGGAGCCACTGGACTCCGGCCTCGGCCTGGCTGCGCCGCTTCGTGCCCTCGAACCGGAACGGCATCGTGACGATGCCGACCGTGAGCGCGCCGACCTCGCGCGCGATCCGAGCGACGACCGGCGCAGCGCCGGAGCCGGTGCCGCCGCCCTCGCCGGCTGTGACGAAGACCATGTCCGAGCCTCTGAGCGCCCGCTTGATCTGGTCGTAGGACTCCTCGGCCGCGCGTCGCCCGATCTGCGGCTCGGCGCCCGAGCCCAGACCTCCCGTCAGCTCGCGCCCGATGTGGATCTTGACCTCGGCGTCGCTCAGCGCCAGCTGCTGGAGATCGGTATTGACCGCCACGAACTCGACGTCCGAGATGCCCGCGTCGATCATGCGGTTGAGTGCGTTCAGCCCGGCGCCTCCGACCCCCACGACGCGGATGACCGCGGCGTAAGCCGAGTCGGCGCGAGGTGCGCGATGGAGGCGCGGCGGCGGCTCGGGCATGGGGTCGAGCAGGCGCGCGACGCCCCGATCGGACCCGTGGTCCTCTGGCTGGGTCGGGGGTGCGGGGACAGGCGTCGACGTCGGCGCTTCGTGGATCCGTGCGGGCGGAGCTGGCGGCTCCTCGGGCTCGGGCGCGACCTCGAGCCGTGGCGGCGTGGTTGCCGGGGTCACCGGTGCCGCGGGCGGAGTCGGCGGCGGATGCTCAACGGTTTGCTCGAGCGGCTCGCCCGGGAGCGACTTGCCTTCCTTCTCGGCCTGTCGCTGCGCTGCCTCGGTCGCCCTGAAGAGCTCGGCGAGCGGGCCCTCACGCATGCTCGCGCGCTTTCGCGCCATTGAGCACCTCCTTCGCCAGCTCGCGGTACGCCTCTGCGGCGTTCCCGGACGGGTCGTACTTCAGCACCGAGGCGCCCTTCACGGGGGCCTCCGCGTAGCGGACGGTCTTCTTGATCCTCGTCTTGAAGACGAGGTCGCCGAAGTTCTCCTGCAGGATCTCGATCGCCTCGCGCGAGTGCAGCGTCCGGCCGTCGAACATCGTCGGCAGGATCCCCTGGATCTGCACCTCGGGGTTCAGGTTCTCCCGGATCATCGAGAGCGTGTTCTCGAGCTGCACGAGGCCGCGCAGCGAGAGGTACTCGCACTGCACGGGGACGATCACGCCGTTGGAGGCGACGAGCGCGTTGATCGTCAGCAGTCCGAGCGACGGGGGCGTGTCGATCAGGACGAAGTCGTACTTCTCCTTGACCGGGCCGAGCGCCTTCTCCAGCGCGCGTTCGCGACCGATCATGCTCGACAGGGCAAGCTCCGCCCCGGCGAGGTCGATCGACGACACCGCGAGGTCGATCTCGGTCTGCTGGATCACCTGGTCGATCGGCAGCCGGTGCACGAGCACGTCGAACATCGACCGCGTGATCTGGTCGGGGTTCAGCCCCTGGCTCATGGTCAGGTTCCCCTGTGGGTCCATGTCGACCACGAGCACGCGGTAGCCCCCCTCGGACAGCGCCACGGCGAGGTTCAGCGTGGACGTCGTCTTCGCGACGCCGCCCTTCTGGTTCGCGAACGAGATCACGCGAGCCTGTCGCTTGGCGTCGGGCTCAGGCGGCGGCGGGAGCGCCTCCTGGCGTGCGGGGACCTCCTCCTGGACAGAGGCTTCCGCTTCACCCTCCTGCGGGCGCGTGAACAAGCCGGCGAGCCTCACCACTTCGGGCTCTTTCGTCCTGGGACCGGACTGTCCTGCACGCTCTCAGTGTGCCGGAAAACCCGGATTGCACACGAACCGGGTTCGATTTTTTCGCTGCTCAGTGCGCCAGGAGCCTCGCCCCCTCGGTGTCGCCGGCCGAGAGCGCCGACCGGCAGCGCTCGACGGCCGGCAGGAGCCGCTCCGGATCCGGTTCGACGCGCACCCACGCCTCCGCCTCGACGACGAGCGCGCGAAGCTCGTCCAGCAGCTCCGCCGACTGCGTGGATTCGCGCTCCAAGCGCTCGATCCGCTCCAGACGCTCCAGAACTCGGCGTGCCTCTTCCATGCTCGCGACGCTACCCCCGCCCGCGTCACGTGTCTGTGACACGACTGTGACTAAAGAGCGCCGATCGCCGAGACCGGCTCCAACCGCGCAGCGGGCTTCGCGCGAAGCCCGAGCAGCGAGTCGTCCAACGCCACGATCAGCTCGCGGCGATCGTCGTGCTCGAGAACTTCCACGATCGCCCGCCGAACGAGATCGCCCGCCGATGCGGCCGCGTCGCCGGCCCCGAGCAGCCGGAGCCGCCCGAGCAGGTCGACGCGCTCGCGCGGGGTCTCGCCGAGCAACGACGCGGCCCGAAGCGATGCGGCAAAGAGCCCGTCCCCCGCCCCCAGGAGCGCCGTCAGCGACCCGCGCAGCTGCTCCGACGCGAAGGGATCGTCCTGGAAGAGCGACAGCTCCCAGCGATCGAGCGCGTCGCCGAGCTCGCGGTCGTCGTCCGCCCGTACCAGCCGCTCGCGCAACCGGGTGACGCGGTCCGCCGTGACGAAGTCGATCCGGACAGGCTCCCCCGGCGGAGGCGTCGCCGCGATTGGAAGCACCGGACGGATCCCGTAAGGCCGCCAGTCGAGCCGCTCGAACAGCACCGGGCCCGCCGCGATCGGCCCAGCGCTCGCCAATCGGAGTGCGGTCACTGCGTCGGCGAGCTCTTCGGGGGCGTCCGGCGCCGGAACCTCGGCCGGCAACGCCTGCTCGAGCTCCAGCACGCAGCGGCGATCCGGCTCGCGCTCGAACCCCTCGGGCAGCAGCCCGCGCGCCTGCGGCCAGTGCACCGCCAGCTCGCCGGTCGCCACATGCCGGAGTCGCAAGCCCCCGCCGAGCTCGAGCACGCCGCCGATCGAGACGCCGACGAGCGGCGCGACGGCGCCGTAGGCCCGCTTGTCGCCGAACAGCGAGTGCTCGAGCCGGGCGTACGCACGCTCGAAGGCCTCGTCGCTCCAGTCGAAGCCGCCGCAGCCCTCGGCGGTCTCCGCGAGCAGCGGCAAGAGCACGGTCTCGACGAACGCGGCCCGCGGGCCACCAACCCCGCGCGAATGGGCCTGCGCAAAGATCCCCGCGGCGGGCTCGCGCTCGAGCTCGGCGAGCGCGTCGTCGGCGTCCGGCAGCCCGGTCAGCCGCTCGATCCGAGCCTCGAGGAAGGGGCGAACGAGCGGTCGGTACTCGTACAGGGTCGGCCGGCCGGCGCCCTCGTGCTCCTCGAACGCGAACGGGAGCTCGCCGCCGTCGTCCAGCTCGCGGAACGCGACGGCGAACGCGGCGAGGCAGAACGCGCGAAGAGCCTGATGGAGGTGGGGCGCGCGGATCACCCGTCCGCTTACGCTCCCGCCGCGCGCACTCCTCTCTTCGGCTCGGTCCCGGGCTGGCAGTTCGGGCACCAGTACGCCATGCGATTGGCATCGCCCTGGCCCCAGGATGCGATCGCGGTCGAGCACCGCGGACACGGACGTCCCGCCGCCCGGTAGATCGCACGCTGCTCCCGGCCGGTCTCGACCGACCGGCGCATCAGCCGCGCGGCCTCCCAGAGCACTCCGACGACCTCCTCGTCCGTCAGCTCACCGAGCGGACGCCAGGGCGACACTCGCGCCCGCCACAGCGACTCGGCCTTCCAGAGGTTCCCGATCCCGGAGACGAGACGCTGGTCGAGGAGCGCATCTCCGACAGCCCTCCGCTGATCCGTCGAGCGCATCCCGGCCAGCATCCGATCGAAGTCGGGCGGCCGCGCGAGGATGTCGGGCCCCAGTCGGCGGACGCGCCGCTCGGTGAGCTCCAACACCGGCCCGCCCCACAACACGCCCTCCTGCGTGCGCCCCCGGAGCACGAGCCACGGCCGCCCGCGAGACGCCGATCCGCGGGCGCGCAGCGTCCAGCGGCCGGTCATCCGCAGGTGACTGCGCAGGACGAGCCCACCGTCGAAGCGGAGGATGAGGTTCTTCCCCACCGCCTCGACGCTCTCCAGGCGCCGGCCGTCGAGCTGCTCGGCGACGCCCGTCGCCGCACCCCGCGGATGCGGGCTCTCGACCTCGAGCGTCTCCCCTACGAGCGGCTGCAGCCGCCGCGCGGCACGGTGGAGGGAATCACCTTCCGGCATGCTCTCGATTGTGACGACGCGAGCGCTGCATCCGGCCGCGGCCGGCGCGATCGGCGCCGTCGCCTGGAGCCTGCTCGAGCCGGTCGACCAGCGGCTCTTCCGCTGCGACTACTCGGACGTCGCCATCCTCGGCAAGGCTGCCACGCGCGGCCCCGCCTGGCGCGCGCTGGGCCTCGCCATGCACGTCGCGAACGGCGCCGCCTTCGGGCTCGTCTACGACAAGGCTCGCCGCCGTCTCCCCGTAGACGACCGGCGACTCGCGCTCGCGATGGCCCTCGGAGAGCACGTTGCGCTCTATCCACTCTCGTACTTCGTCGACCGCTTCCACCCCGCGCGCGGCGAGCCCGGCATCCCGCCGCTCCTCACGAACGGCCGCGCCTTCGCGCAGGCAACGCTGCGGCACGCGCTCTTCGGCGTCCTGCTAGGGCGTCTCTCGCGCCCCGCCTAAGGCAGCGGGATTCGCCGCGAGCCGCGCTAGGGACGGAGTACTGCCCGCCGGGGTCCGGCGATGAATCCTGCCTCTACGAGCAGCGGCATGATCTCCGTCTCGCCAACCGGCTCGCCGTCGAAGCGCTCGACCGCGAGGCGCTTGATCCCCCTGTGGGTCTTCACGTGGGCGACGAGCGCGGCGAGCGCCGGCCTCAGCCATTCGGGATCGGGATCGCGGAGGGGGACGAGCGTCTTCCCGCCGCGCTCGACGAACAGCGCCGGCTCGCCGCCGAGCAGGACGACATACGCGCCGGCCACACGCGCTGCGCGGGCCCCGGCTCGCTTGGGCCAGGGCAACGCGGCGCCGTAGGGCTGGGCGGGGTCCGCAGCCGCCAGCACCAAGGTCTCGGCCGGCTCGCCCTCCTTCGGGCGCAGCTCCCGAAGCCTCTCCACCGCGCCGCCGAGCGCGAACTGCGCGCCGCCGAGCCCCTCGACGAAGTAGCCGCGGCGTGACAGGCCGAGCGTCTCGAGCGCCTTCAGCTCGCCGTAGACGGCGCTGTAGCCACCGGAGATGCCTTCCGCACGAACGCCGTCGCGCGTGACGATGCCCTGCCGCTCGAGCAGCAGCTCCCCCAGGGCTCGCCGGTCCGGCGCCCCGTCGAAGAGCCGGTCGGTGAGCGACCAGCGTCCCTGTGTCGCCGTGATCGCCGTCGCGCGCCGGCGGGAGAAGCGCCTCGGCCTCCGTTCGGGACGGGGGGTTCCGTAGCGCCGGCCTGCCCTCAGCGGCGTCCAGGCGTCGTTCGTCACCTCGCCGGCCCAAACCAGGTCCCACAGCGCGGGGAGAAGCTCCGCCGACTCGATCCCGACCTCGTCGACGAGGTCGAACCAGAACTGCGCGCTCCGACCAAGCGTCTCCCGGAGCCGGTCGTGGATCTCACCCTCGGGCCGGTCGGCGCCCTCCGGCCGCCCGAGCACCGACGCGTCCTCGCGGAAGAAGACGGCGACGCGATCGAGCCCGGCTCCGACCCACACGAGCTCACCCGAGGCGCACAGCTGGTCGAGCTGCGCCGGCGCGTAGTTCGGCACGCGGCGCGGCAGCACCTCGGACTCCCAGAGCGACACCGGCAAGGCAAGACCCTGCAGCGGAACGAGCGCCTCGCGCAGGGTGGCGCGACGGTCGATCCCGTGCCAGCCGGGGAGGAACCGCGCGAAGGCGACCTGCTCGACGGGCTCGACCTCCCGCCGAAGCGCGGCGAGCGACGCGCGGCGGATCCGCCGGAGCACGTCCGGGTCGCACCATTCGCGCTCCGTCCCGCCGGGCCTCAGCTCACCCCGGACGAGCTTCTCGTCGCCCTCGAGGGCGGCGAGGATCGGCTCGACGTCCCGGCCGAACCGCTCGTTCGCGTCGCGCGTGATGAACGGCCCGCGGCCGCGCGCCCATCTGTGGACGAGTTGTCGCAGAGCTTCCTCTGGACCTGGTCCCGTAAGGAACGCCTGTGGAAGACCGCTGGGCGGCATCACACCGAGCGCGTCGCGGTAGCGGCCCGCGTCCTCCGCGGCGATCAGCCGCTCCTCCCCCACGATCCGCACGCGGAGGGCGCGGCGCTCCGTCTCGAGCACGGCGGCGAACGCTTCGTCGAACTCGCCGACCCGCAGGTCGCCCCGCAGCAGCAGGAGGTCGTGGAGCTGGTCGGCGTCCTTCGGCGAGCCCGCGAGGCTCTCCTCGACCTGGTCGAGCGCCCCCGGGTCGAGCAGATCGCGAAGCTCTTCCTGTCCGAGCAGCTCGCGAAGCAGGTCCTTGTCGAGCGACAGCGCCTGCGCCCGCCGCTCGGCGGGAGGCGTGTCGTCCTCGTACATGTACGTCGCGATGTAGTCGAAGAGGAGCGAGGCCGAATAGGGCGAGGCCGACGACGACTCGACGTCCACCAGGTCGATCTGCCGCGTCTTCAACCCCTGCAGGAGCCGCTTCAGCGCCGGCAGGTCGAACACGTCCTGGAGGCACTCGCGGAAGGTCTCGAGCACCACCGGGAACGACCCGTACTTCCGCGCGACCTGCAGCAGGCTCTGCGCCTTCAACCGCTGCTGCCAGAGCGGCGTCCGCTCGCCCGGGCGGCGTCGCGGGATCAGCAGCGCGCGAGCGGCGTTCTCACGGAACCGCGAGCCGAAGAGTGCCGTCCCGGAGAGCTCGCCCATGACGAGCTCGTCGAGCTCCTCCGGATCGAGGATCAGCTGCTCGGTCGGCGGCGGCGCATCCGAGTCGGGGAAGTGCAGCGCGATGCCGTCGTCCGACCAGAGGACGTGAGCGTCCACCCCCAGCGACTCCTGGAGACGCGACGACACGGCCAACGCCCAGGGCGCGTGCACCCGCGCGCCAAATGGCGTCAGCACACAGACGCGCCAGTCGCCGATCTCGTCGCGGAAGCGCTCGACGACGACGGTGCGGTCCGACGGCACGGCGCCGGTCGCCGCCTCCTGCTCCCGGAGGAAGGTCAGGAGGTTCCGCGCCGCGAGGTCGTCGAGCGAGTAGTCCGAAGTCAGCCGCTCGAACGCCTTGTCGTCGGGCAGCGCCGCGAGCTCGCGCGAGGCTTTGCCGATCGCCTCGCCGAGCTCGTACGGCCGGCCCGGCCCCTCGCCCTTCCAGAACGGGATCGCGCCGGGCACACCGGGCGCCGGCGAGACGATCACGCGGTCGCGGGTGATCTCCTCGATCCGCCAGGTGGAGGCGCCGAGCATGAACGTCTGGCCGGCCCGCGCCTCGTAGACCATCTCCTCGTCGAGCTCGCCCACCCGTCCGCCGCCGTTCACGAGATGGACGCCGAAGAGGCCGCGGTCGGGGATCGTCCCGGCATTCGTCACCGCCAGCCGCGCCGCCCCGCTGCGGCCGCGGATGACGCCTGCCGTCCGGTCCCAGACGATGCGCGGGCGCAGCTCGGCGAACTCGTCCGACGGGTAGCGGCCGGCGAGCATGTCGAGGACGTTCTCGAGCTGGACCCGCGAGAGGTCGGAGAACGGGTAGGCGCGCCGCACGAGCCCGTGAAGCTCCTCCACGGAGATCTCCTCCTGCGACGAGATCGCGACGATCTGCTGCGCGAGGACGTCGAGCGGGTTGCGCGGGATCTGCGTCTCCTCGATCGCGCCCTCCTTCATCTTCTTCACGACGACCGCCGCCTCGAGCAGGTCGGCGCGGAACTTCGGGAAGACGCGGCCCTTGGAGACCGAGGCGAGATCGTGGCCGGCGCGGCCCACCCGCTGCAGCCCGCGGGCGACGGACTTCGGCGACTCGACCTGGATCACGAGGTCGACGGCGCCCATGTCGATGCCGAGCTCGAGCGACGAGGTCGCGACGAGACAGGGGATCTGGCCGAGCTTCAGCAGCTCCTCGACCTCGAGCCGCTGCTCGCGCGCGAGCGAGCCGTGGTGGGCTCGCGCGATCTCTTTCTCGGCCAGCTCGTTCAGGCGTAGCGCGAGGCGCTCGGCGAGACGGCGGTTGTTGACGAAGACGATCGTCGAGCGGTGCTCCTCGACCAGCTCGAGGATCTTCGGGTAGATCGACGGCCAGATCGACTGGGACGGCGCCTCACCCCCGGTCCCGAGGATGTCCGTGATCTCCGCGTTCACGCCCGGCTCGCGCATGTCCTCGAGCGGCACGACGACCTTCAGGTCGAGCTCCTTCGAGCGGCCGGCGTCGACGAGCTCGATCGGCCGGCCGCCGGAGACGAACCGCCCGATCTCCTCGAGCGGGCGCTGCGTCGCGGACAGCGCGATCCGCTGGAACGGCTCGCCGGTCAGACGCTCGAGCCGCTCGACGGTGAGCGCGAGGTGAGCGCCGCGCTTCGTCCCGGCCACGGCATGCACCTCGTCGAGAATCAGCGTCTGGACGCCCGTCAGCGTCTCGCGCGCCCGTGACGTGACCATCAGGAAGAGCGACTCGGGCGTCGTGATCAGGAGGTCGGGCGGGTTCTTCAGCATCGCCGCTCGCTCCTTCTGCGGCGTGTCGCCGGTCCGCACCGCGACCTTGACGTCGGCCTGGAGGCCGGCCAGCGGGCCGCGAAGGTTGCGCTCGATGTCGTAGTTCAGCGCCTTGAGCGGCGAGACGTAGACGAGGCGCGTGCCCTCCCCCGGCTTCTGGATCAGCCGGTCGAGCCCGTACAGGAAGGCGGCGAGCGTCTTCCCGGAGCCTGTCGGCGCCTGGATCAGGGTGTGCGCGCCGGACGCGATCTTCGGCCAGCCGAGCTCCTGGGCGGGGGTCGGCGCGTCGAAGGTCTGCTCGAACCAGGCGCGCGTCTCGGGGCTGAAGACGTCGAGCGCTGCCATGGCTCTAGGCTAGCCACGATGTTCGGTGGTGCAGCGGAGGTCTACGACCGCTTCGTCGGTCGCTACAGCCCGCAGCTGGCGAAGGCGATGTGCGCCGCTGCCGGAGTGGTGCCGGGGCAGCGCGCGCTGGACGTCGGCTGCGGCTCCGGCGCGCTCGTCGAACGGCTCGCCGAGCTCCTCGGGCCGGAGAATGTCGTCGGGCTCGACCCCTCGGAGCCCTTCGCAGCGGCGGCGCAGGCGCGGGTTCCCGGCGCACGGGTCGTGGTCGGCTCCGCCGAGGCGCTTCCGTTCTCCGACCGCGAGTTCGACGCGACGCTCTCGCAACTCGTTGTCAACTTTCTCGACGACGCCGAGCGCGGGCTCGCCGAGATGGCGCGAGTGACGCGGACCGGCGGCGTCGTCGCGGGCTGCGTCTGGGACTACGGCGGCGAGATGACGATGTTGCGCGCCTTCTGGGATTCCGCGAAGGCCCTCGATCCGAATGCGGCCGACGAGGCCATGATGCGGTACGCGACGCCGGCCGAGCTCGGCGCGCTGTGGAAGACCGCGTTGGAGGACGTCGAGGTCTCGCCGATCGTCGCCGAGGCCTCGTACGACGACTTCGACGATCTCTGGGCGCCGTTCCCGACCGGCGTGGGCCCAGCCGGCGCCTACACGGCGGGGCTCGAGCCGGACGCGCAAGAGGCGCTGCGAACGGAGTACGCGCGCCGATTGGGAAGCCCCGAGGGGGCGTTCACCCTCTCGGCACGCGCCTGGTGCTCCGTCGGTTCTGTGGCCTGAGGCCTACTTCTTCTTGGGCTTGGGCGGCTTCTTGCCCTCGGGCTTCTCTTTGTCCTTGCCCTTGTCCTTTTCCTTGCCCTTGTCCTTGCCCTTCGCCTTGCACTTCCCGAGCTTCGCTCCCTTGCGCATGAGACGGGAGGCTTTCTTCGAACCCTTCACCTTGACGGTCGCCCGCTGTCCGTGACCCGTCTTCTTGCACATCGTGAAGACGGCCGTTGCGCAGGGGCCGACGGCGTCGCCGTGCTTGAGGTGCGCCTTGACGGCGTTCCGCGAAACGCGGATCGTCCTGAACGGATTCTTCTTCGACCCCGTCCGGTGGCAAATCGTGACCTTCTTCTCGTACTGCGAGGCCGACGCGGGTGCGCTGGCCCGCTGAGCACCGCCCACCGACGCGACGGCGGTCGCGACGAAGGTCGCAATCGCCACGGCGGCAAGTACGAGCACCAATCCCCGGCTCGTTCGTCTACTCATGTCCTCGGAAACCTCCGTTTTTGATCGCGTTGTGCCGCAGTCATCAGGGTAGACCCGAGATCGGCGCATTTCTTGCGCGGCATTAGCATCGCTCTGCTCACGCTGCGCTCGAGGAGTAGGCTGAAGCCATGGCCGTCGCAGCTCCAGACCGGCTTCACTACACGGACAGCGACGAGGCGAACGAGCTGCTCGCGCGCGAGCCGATGGCGCTGCTGATCGGGTTCGCGCTGGACCAGCAGGTGACGGTTCCGACTGCGTTCCTCGGGCCCTGGAAGCTGAACGAGCGGCTGGGAACGCTGGACGCCGGCGAACTCGCGTCGATGGATTCGGACCGGCTGGAGGCGGCGTTCCGCGAGAAGCCGGCAGTGCATCGCTTCCCCGGCGCGATGGCGACGCGGGTTCGCGACCTCGCGGCCCACGTCGAGGCGGAGTACGGCGGCGACGCCGCCCGGCTCTGGAGCGAGGCCGGCGACTCGACGGAGTTGCGGCAGCGCATCGCCGACCTCCCGGGCTTCGGCGAGATGAAGATCAAGGCGCTGGGCTCGGTGCTGGCGAAGCGCTTCGGCGTGGCTGCGGCCGAGGGCCTTGTCCCGTCGCACCCCACGCTGGGCGACGTCGACTCCCGCGAGGCGCTAGACCAGTACCAGGCGTTGAAGCGCGAGTACAAGGCGAAGCTCCGAGCCGCCAAGGCTTGAGCCCCCGCGAGAGCGTCGTCGTCTACATCACGCGCGAGCACCCGCGGACCGGCGTCGACGAGCTGCTCGTCTTCGACGTCGTCGGACAGCCCGAGTACAGCGCGGTCGTGCCGGGTGGAGGCATCGACGACGGCGAAGCCGTCGAGGTGGCGGCGCGTCGCGAGACCCGCGAGGAGACGGGGCTCGACGTGCGGATCGTCCGCGAGCTCGGCCGTCATGAGGGCCGCCACCGGATGCAGTTCGTCCACGCCGTGCCCATGGAGCCGGCACCCGACTCGTGGGAGCACCGAAACCCTCCAGGGCCGGGGATCGAATCCGAGGCGCTCGTCCGCTGCCGGTGGGTCCGGATTCAGCCGGATCTGCGGGTCTGGGGCGAGCGCGGCGCACTCGTCGGCGGCGCTCGTCCGGCAGCGCGCCGTCGCCTATGTCACGCGAGAGTGCAACGGGAGGACGGAGCTCCTCACGATTGCGCCCGAAGGCTTCCCCGAGGCTGGGGTCGAAGTTCCGGCGGGTCGGCTCGACCACGGCGAGACGCTGGAGGAGGGGCTCTTCCGGGAGCTGGCCGAGGAAACCGGCTTCACCGGCGCGCGGATCGTGAAGGAGCTCCCGGACTTCGAGTGCACGTACGAGTCCTACTCGAGAAACCACGCGTTCCACCTCGTCGCCGAGGAGGACACGCCGGCGAGCTGGCGCCACGTGGTGCACGGCGACGGCGTCGACTCGGGCATGGTCCACGTCTGCCGCTGGGTTTCGCTCACCGAGGATCTCGAGCTCTGGAACGCGCGCGACCCGATGCTCGCCAAGCTCGGAGTCCGACCTCCCGATGAGGGTTGAGCGCCTAAAGAGCGGCGCCGATGGTGTCCACGTGAGGGCCGCCCTCGTCGCCGTGATCGGATTCGCGCTGCTGTTCGGCGGCGGCTCCGCCGACGCGCTGCGCCATCCCGGCGCGCCGCGCTGCCCCGTCTTCCCGAAGACGAGCCCGTGGAACCAGCGCGTCGACCGCCTGCCCGTCGCGGCGAACTCCGACGCGATCGTCGCCTCGATCGGGGTCGACGACCACGTCCACGCGGACTTCGGCTCGGGCCTCTGGGAGGGCGGGCCGATCGGGATTCCGATCACCGTCGTCGGCCGGGGCCAGAAGCGCTCGCGCGTGTCCTTCGAGTACGCCGACGAGAGCGACCGCGGGCCGTACCCGATCCCGAGCAACGTCAAGATCGAAGGCGGCCGCCAGTCCGACGGCGACCGCCATGCGCTGATCGTCGACCGCGACGCCTGCCGGCTGTACGAGCTCTTCGCGCTGTACCCGACGGCGGGCGGCGGCTGGCGTGCCGGCTCCGGCGCGATCTGGAACCTGCGCTCGAACCGGCTCAGGCCCGCCGGCTGGACCTCGGCGGACGCTGCCGGACTCCCCATCCTCCCCGGGCTCGCGCGCTACGACGAGGTGGCGCGGGGCACGATCGACCACGCGCTGCGGTTCACGGTGCGCCGGTCTCGCCGGGCATACGTCCATCCGGCCCGCCACTACGCGAGCGACTCGAACGACGCGAATCTCCCACCGATGGGCCTCCGCCTGCGACTGAAGGCGAGCTACCCGACGCGCGGCTTCCCGCGACAGGCTCGCGTCGTCCTCGAGGCGCTCAAGCGCTACGGGATGCTCGTCGCCGACAACGGCTCGGACTGGTACATCAGCGGCGCCCCCGACCCGCGCTGGTCGAACGAGCAGCTGCACACGCTGCACCGCGTTCCGGGCTCGGCGTTCGAAGTCGTCAAGACTCGCTAGCTCGCAGCGTCCGGAGCGCCGGCCCGAGCGACTGGCCGCCGCGGAGCGTCGCTTCGAAGAGATCGCCGTGTCGCTCGACGCCGCTCCAGCGCCTCCCGCCTGCCGAAATCGCGCGGCCGCACCTTCTCGCCGAGCTCCTCCCACCGCAGCGGGGTCGAAACCGGCGCTCCCGGCTTCGGCCGGACCGAGTACGCGGAGGCGATCGTCTTCCCGTGGCCGTTCTGCCGGTGGTCGACGAGCACTCCGCGCCGCTTCTTGATCAGCCATTCCGTGGTGACGAGGCCGGGGTGCTCCTGCTCCAGCCCGCGCGAGACGCGCTCGGCGAGCTCGTACGTCTCCGGGAACGACGACCGGCGGGCAATCGGAACGAGCACGTGGATCCCGTCCGCGCCGCTCGTCTTCACGTACGAACGAAGCTCGAGCCGCTCCAGCGCCTCGCGCACGAGGTGGGCTACGCGGATCGCCTGCGCGAAGCCGTTGCGCGAAGCCGGCGGGTCGAGGTCGAAGACGACGTAGTCCGGGCGCTCGTGCCGGTCGACCCGGGAGTACCACGCGTTCATGTCGATGCAGTTCACCTGCACCGCCCACGCGAGCGCCGCCGGCTCGTTCACGAGCACGAAGTCGACGAGCCGGGGCTCCCCTTCGCGCGGCCAGGTCTGAAACTGGCGCGTCGGGATCCACTCCGGGAACCCCTTCGGCGCCTGCTTCTGGAAGTACGGCGTCTCCCGGATCCCGTGCGGGTAGCGCTTCAGCGTGAACGGCCGGTTGCGCAGATGCGGAATCAGCGCCGGCGCGATCTCGACGTAGTACTCGGCGAGGTCGCCTTTGGTGACGCCGTCACCGGGGAAGAGGACGCGGTCGCCGCTCGTCAGCCGGACGAGCCGCCGGCCGACGCGCAGCTCCTCGGCCTTAGCCAACCCCCGCCAGAAGGAACGCGCGGTTCTCCTTGAGCATCTCCCGCGCGATCACGAGCCGCTGGATCTGGTTCGTCCCTTCGTAGAGCTGGGTGATCTTCGCGTCTCGCATCATCCGCTCGAGCGGGTACTCCTGCATGTAGCCGTACCCGCCGAGTATCTGGACGGCGTCGGTGGTGACGTCCATCGCGACGTCCGAGCAGTACAGCTTCGCCATCGCGCTGATCTTCGTCAGCTCGGTGCCCTCGGCGCCTTCGTCGATCAGCTGGCCGCACTTGTAGAGAAGCCCGCGCGCGGCCTCGCACTTCGTCTCCATGTCGGCGAGCATCGCCGAGATCATCTGATGCTGGCCGATCGGCTTCCCCATCGTCTCGCGGTCCTTCGCGTACTCGAGCGCGTAGTCGGTGGCGCCCTGCGCGAGGCCGAGACCCTGCGCCCCGATGCCGGGGCGTGAGCGATCGAGGATGCGCATCGCGATCCTGAAGCCGTCGCCCTCCTCGCCGAGCAGGTTGTCGGCGGGGACCCGCATGTCGTTGAAGAAGATCTCGCCCGTCGTCGAGCCCTTGATCCCCATCTTCGGCTCGATCCGCCCCACCTCGAACCCCGGCGAGGTGGCCTCGACGAGGAAGGCGGAGATGCCGTCATGCCCGCCCGTCGGGTCGGTCTTCGCGAAGACCGTGTAGAGGTGGGCGACGCCGGCGTTCGTGATGAAGCGCTTCCCTCCGTTGACGACGTACTCGTCGCCGTCGCGCCGTGCCTCGGAGCGCATCGCCGCGGAGTCGGAGCCCGAGCCGGGCTCGGTGAGCGCGTACGCCGCCAGCCACTCGCCAGACGCGAGCTTCGGCAGGTAGCGGTCTTTCTGCTCGTCGCTGCCCGCGAGCTTCACGCCGAGGCTGCCCAGCTCCTGGACGGCGAGGATCAGCCCGCTCGTCGCGCAGACCTTCGAGACCTCCTCGACCGCCACGAGCGTCATCAAGGCGCTCGCGCCTAGGCCGCCGTACTCCTCGTCGTACATCACGCCGAAGATTCCGTGCTCCCGGAAGAGCTCGACGACGTCCCACGGAAACTCCGAGCTCTTGTCGATCTCCGCGGCGCGCGGCGCGATCCGCTCGCGCGCGAGCTCGCGGATCAGGTCGCGGACCTCGCGCTGCTCCTCGCTCAGCGGATCAACAGGCACGCTCGAATCCTAGGCGCGTCAAAGCTCCCGGCGCTTCAGATCCTTCGTCGCCGGCCCCTGGATCACCCGGCCGTCGCCCGCATAGCGCGACCCGTGGCACGGGCAGTCCCAGCTCCGCTCCGCCGGATTCCAGTCCACGAGGCAGTACAGGTGCGTGCAGACCGGCGACAGCGCGTGGAGCGTCCCGCCGTCGTCGCGGTGGACGGCCGTCTTGCGGCCGCGAATCCGGATCAGCGCCCCATCGCCCGGCTTCAGCTCGTCGACCGCAGCCCGGTCGGCCCGCGAGAGTCGGTCGACGACGAAGTGGACTCCGGCGGACATGTTCTCCTTGAGGAAGCTCGAGAGCCCCGCCCGGCGCACGAGCCGGTTTGCGTCGTAGAGCTCCGCCCACGGATTGCTGCGGCCGAGGATCGTGTCCGAGAAGATCATCGCGGCGACCGTCCCGTTCGTCATGCCCCACTTCTGGTAGCCGGTCGCCGTGTAGACGTGCTCCGACCGCCGCGTGAGCCGGCCGATGTACGGCACGTGGTCGTGGGGCATGTAGTCCTGCGTCGACCAGCGGTAGCGCACCTCTCCCGCGTCCGGCCAGTGCCGGCGGAGGAATTGCTCCAGCTGGTCGTAGCGGGCGGGGGTCTCGTCCTCCTCCCCGGTCTTGTGTCCGTTCCCGCCCACCTGGATGAAGACGCGGCCGTTGTCGCGGAGCGTCCGAATCGACCGGGTCGGCGTCCCGCTGTTGATGTACATGCCGTCGGGATCCGGCGCCTGGCCGAGAGGCGCGGCGACCGCGTAGCTGCGGTGTGGGTACGCCTTCGCGAAGAAGAGGCCGCGATCGAGGATCGGGAGGTGCGTCGCGAGGACGACGTCCTTCGCGCGCACCGTTCCCTGGTCGGTTCGGACCTCGCACGGCTCGCCGCCCTCGACGTCGTGGACGACCGAGTTCTCGAAGACGTGGCTTCCGTCGCCGGGGATGGTCGCGGCGAGGGCGAGCAGGTACTTGCGCGGGTGGAACTGCGCCTGGTCGTCGAGCCGTAGCGCCGCGGACACGGAGTACGGCAGCGGCGTGTCGTCCACGAGCTCGACGGGGAGACCGGCCTTGCGCTCAACCTCGGCCTCCTGGCGCAGCTGCGCCACCTCGTCCTCCGACTCGGCGTAGACGTAGTTCGATCTGCGCTCGAAGTCGCAGTCGATCCCGTCCTCGTGGACGAACTGCGCGATGCGATCGAGAGCCGCCTGGTTCGACTCGGCGTAGACGCGGACGCCCTCTTCGCCGATCGCCTTGCGGATCTTCGAGTAGACCGCGCCGTGACCGACCGTCACCTTCGCCGTCGTGTAGCCCGTGGCGCCCTGGACGATGCGCCTCGAGTCGAGCAGCGCCACGGTCTTGCCCTCGCGCTTCAGCAGCGCCGCCGCGGTCACGCCGGTGATCCCCGCGCCCACGACGGCGACGTCCACGGCGACTTCGCCGGTCAGCGACGGGTAGTCGGTCTCCGGCGTCGTCTCGATCCAGAAGGACGGCCCTCCGAGGCTCATTGGGGCCTGTGGCAGACGGCCTCGATGTTGTTGCCGTCGAGATCCTTGACGAACGCGGCGTAGTAGGTCGGGTGGTAATGCTCGCGGAGGCCGGGCTCGCCGTTGTCCGTCCCGCCTGCTGCGAGCGCCGCCTCGTGGAACGCGTCGACAGTCGCGTGATCGGCGGCGGAGAGCGCGACGTGGCCTCCTCCCGCGGGCTCCCGCTGGACGACGCCGAGGCTTGGCATCTGGCTGTCGCCGAAGCCGGCGAACTCACCGACCTCGAACATGAGCGAGTACCCGAGCGGCTCCAGCGCCGCGGTGTAGAACGCCTTGCTGCGCTCGAGATCGGTGACGTTCATGGCGGTGTGGTCGATGGGCATGGCGCTCCTCTCGTTAGATTCGGCCGCATGATCCTCGAACGCGGCGTCGTTCGTACGCTGGATGCTTCCCTACCCACCGCCTCGGCACTCGCAATCGCCGGGGATCGCGTGGCGGGCGGCGTCGGGACGCACGAGACGGCTTTGCCGGGGCCCGAGCGGGTCGATCTCGGCGGCCGCTGCGTCGTGCCCGGGTTCACGGACTCCCACACGCACTTCCCGACCTGGGCGCTCGCCCGCGACGAGGTGCGGCTCGAGGGAACCGCGTCGCTGGAGGAAGCGCTGGCGCGCGTGCGAGAAGGCCTGGCGTCGGTAGGGCCGGGCCGATGGCTGAGAGGTCGCGGCTGGCGCAGCGGCGAGTGGCCCGAGGAGCCGACGAAGGAGGCGCTGGACGCAGTCGTCGGTGATGTGCCCGTGGCGCTGCTGGCGCAGGACTCCCACTCGCTCTGGCTGAACTCCGCGGCGCTCGCCCGGGCGAACGGCGATCTCGAGGTACCGGGCGGAGTCGTCGAACGGGACGAACACGGCGAGCCGACCGGCGTCCTGCGCGAAGAGGCGTGCTGGCGCTTCCGGGACCGCTGGATCGAGGTCTCGGACGAGGAGTACGTCGCGGCGATGCGCGAGGGGCTGCGGGTGGCGGCGGCGCGCGGCGTGACGGCCGTCCACGACAAGGACGGCTGGATCGGCGCGCTGCGAATGTGGCAGACCCTCGACGCGGAGGGAGCGCTTTCGCTCCGCGTTTGGCAGTCCGTGCCGTACGACCACCTCGATCGGCTGTCGGAGCTCGGGCTGCGGAGCGGGTTCGGCGGCTCGATGCTCCGCGTCGGCTACCTGAAGGCGTTCATGGACGGGACGCTCGGTTCGCAGACGGCGCGGATGCTCGACGGAACCGGCGTCCAGATCACGAGCCGGGAGGAGCTCGCCGAGATCATTCGGCGCGGCGCGGCGGCGGGCTGGCCGGTCGGCGTGCACGCGATCGGCGACCTGGCGAATCGCGAGGCGCTGGACGCGTTCGAAGAGACGCGGGACGTCTGGGCACCGTTGGGCCTTCGCCAGCGGATCGAGCACGCGCAGCTCCTGGCGCCCGAGGACATCGGACGCTTCGGAGCCCTCGGCGTCGCCGCGTCCGTCCAGTTCAGCCATGCACCGTCGGACCGCGACCTCGCCGACCGCTTCTGGGCGGACAAGACGGGCGGGGCGTACGCGTTCCGGTCGCTGTGGGACTCGGGCGCGCTCGTGGCGAACGGGTCCGACGCTCCGATCGAGGAGCTCGATCCGCTCGCCGGAATCGTCGCGGGGGTGCTGCGGACGATCGACGACCGGCCCGCCTGGCACCCGGAGCAGGCGCTCCGAGTCGACGAGGCGCTGATCGCGACCTGCGTCAACCCCGCATGGCTCGCCTACGACGAGCACCGCCGCGGGAAGCTCGTCCCGGGCTACCTCGCCGACCTGGTCGTCCTCGACCGCGACCCTCTCGCGATCCCGGCGGAGGAGCTACCGGACGTTCGGGTCGTGGCCACGATGGTCGGCGGCCGCTGGACGCACAGCCCGCCGCCGTGGGACTGACCAGGCCTGGCGCTAGCGGAGGTTCGCGAAGGCCCGGAAGAGCTCCTTCGCCGCGTCGACTGCGAGCGGGATGTGCTCCACGAGCAGGCGCTCGTTCGGCGAGTGGATGTTCCCCTCGGGGAGGTCGAAGCCGGTCAGCACCATGGGGATCTCCTTGTCCGCGAGAGCCGGGACGATCGGCAGCGTCCCGCCGACGCGGATCAGCAGCGGACGAGTGCCGATCACCCGTTCGAAGGCGTCGAGCCCGAGCTGGATCGCCGTTGAGTCCGGCGGGATCAGCGCCGGTCTCGCGCTCGACCAGCGGGTCACGTCCACGTCGGCGCCGTCCGGCGCCGCTTCGCGCAGCAGCCGCTCGAACACGAGTGCGATCTCGTCGGGATCCTGTCCCGGCGCGAGCCGAATCGAGACGTTCGCCTCGGCAGCCACGGGAAGGACCGTCTTCTGGAGGTGCGGCTCGCCGCCCGAGATCCCGTTGACGTCGACGGCGGGCTCCGCCCATGTACGCACGTAGAACGCCTCGTCGCCGCGCTCGCCCGCCGGCCTGCCGCCACTCTGCGCCAGCACCTCCGAGCCCGGCGCGAGCTCGCGCCAGGCGGCAAGCTCCTCCTCCGACACCGGCGCGACGCCCACGCGGAGCTCGTCGCGCACGAGCTCGCCCTCCATCGGCACGACCGCCGAGAGCGTCTGCATCAGCGCCTGGGCAGCATTGAGCGCCGCACCGCCGAAGATGCCCGAGTGGAGGTCCCGCTCGCCCGTCCTGACCGAGACGTGGAAGTAGACGAGCCCGCGGGTAGCGACGTGGAACACCGGCGCGCCGCGCCGCAGCATTGCGCTGTCGAAGACGATCGCCGCGTCCGCACCCCGCTCGTCCGCCGCGATGAAGTCCACGACCTGGTGCCCGCCGGTCTCCTCCTCGCCGTCGCAGACGAACCGAACGTTGACCGGGAGCTCTCCGGCCGCCGCGAGCAGCTCGGCCGCCTTGAGCAGCGCGTACAGCTGTCCCTTGTCGTCGGCTATGCCGCGCGCGTAGAGCCAGTCGTCGCGCACCGTCAGCTCGAACGGCGGGGACTCCCACTTGTCGAGCGGCGCCTCCGGCTGGACGTCGAAGTGGCCGTAGCAGAGCACCGTGGGCGCCTCCCCGCCACCGGAGGCTCGCACCTCCCCGACCACGAGCGGAAACGTCTCCGTCTCGACGAGCTCCGCCTCGCCGCCCGCACGCCGCACGTACTCCGCGACCCACTCGGCGGCCCGCCGAACGTCGCCCGCGCGCTCAGGGTCGGCGCTGACGCTCTCGATCCGGAGGAACTCGGAGAGCTCCTCCAGCCAGGCCGGGTCTAGCGCCGCCGCAGGCACCGCAGGAAGCGCGCCTCGCCGAACCGCGGCGTGCACCGGTAGATGTCGTAGAAGACGACCTGCCGGCGGGCCGGAGCAACGGCCATCGAGGGGCTGATTCCGTCGAGCGCGTAAACCGCCGTCGGGAACCACGGAGGCGGTTCGCCTGGATCGGGCGTATCGTCGCACGCCCGCTCCATGCCGATCCCCCGACGGGCGCCGCGAACCGGCCGGTCGACGACCTTCAGCCGGTGGTGGAAGTAGATGACGCCCTTCAGCCGGAGGATCGTCAGCGAGCGGCACCGCGGCCCCTCCGGCTGCGCGGCGGCACCCTGTACGCACAGCGCGAGCCCGAGCACGGCGACAACGAGCCAGATGCGCCTCACGGCAGAAGCGTAATCGGACACGCTGGCAAAGCCAGCATGTCCTCTCTGGCGGCGTCGCCTAGTCGACGCCTAGGGCCTAGGCCACTCGAAGTTTTTGTGAATCGCCCAGCGCGCGAAGCTTCTTGAGCGACTGGTTCTCGATCTGGCGGATCCGCTCGCGCGTGACCTGGAACGTCCGGCCCACCTCGTCCAACGTCCGGGGCTGCTCGCCGTTCAGGCCGTACCGAAGCTCGAGCACGCGGCGCTCCCGCTCGGACAGCGTCCCGAGGATCTTCGTGAGGGCCTCCCGCCGCAACACGTCCTCGGCGAGCTCGTCCGGCAGCGGCGCCAGTTCGTCGGTGATGAAGTGCCCGAACTCCGACTCCTCGTCGTCGCCGACGGGCTTCTCGAGCGACACCGGTGTCTGCGCGCTCCGGCGGATCTGGTCGACCTCGTCGATCGTGAGCTCCAGCTCGCCGGCGATCTCGCCCGAGCTCGGCTCCCGGCCGCGCTCGGCGCGCAGCTTCCGCTCCGTGCGCATGATCTTGTTCAGCTTCTCGACGACGTGGACGGGCATGCGGATCGTCCGCGCCTTGTCGGCGAGCGCCCGCGCGACAGCCTGGCGAATCCACCAGGTCGCATACGTGGAGAACTTGAAGCCCTTGCGGTGGTCGAACTTCTCGGCCGCGCGAACCAGCCCGATCGTCCCCTCCTGGATCAGATCGAGGAACGGCAGGCCCTGGTTGCGGTAGCGCTTCGCGATCGAGACGACGAGGCGGAGGTTGGCCTCGACCATCTCCTGCTTCGCGCGGTGGTCGCCGCGCTCGATCCGCTTCGCAAGCTCGATCTCCTGCGCCGCGGTGAGCAGGTCCACCTTGCCGATGTCTTTGAGAAAGAGCTGGAGGGCCTCGGTCGAGACCTCCCGCTCGTCGACGGTTGCATCCAGATCGTCATCGTCCCCACCTGCGTCTACGACCTCGATCTGAAGCTCGTCGAGCTTGCTGTAGAACTCGTCGATCTGGCCCGCGTCGAGCTCGAGCTCCTCGAGCGCGACGGTCACGTCCTCTGTGGCCAGCTTGCCGCTTTCCTGCGCGCTCGCGATCAGCGTCTCGAGCACGCCCTCCGGCGCCACGTCCCTCACAGCTCCCTCTCGCTCCACCGATCCCCCTCGTTCCCCTTGAAATTCGGCTTACGAACCCCTCTTAACGTTCTCCTTACCTGCTGGAGTCTTCCAGTGATGTTCTCCGGCCGCCATAGGCCAACTGGCCCATCTTTCGGGTCGGAAAGTCCTATCTTTCATTGCGGGTTTCGCTTCATTCGTACGCCTTCTAGACGGTCGAGGAGGGCGGTTGCTTCCCTTGCCAGCGACGATTCGCGCGCTTGGGCCGCCAGACCGAGCTGGCGACGGGCATCTGGGACCTGTCCCAGCCACAGAAGCAGCACGCCGAGGTGGAAGCGAACCGTCGCCGCGCGGGGATAGCGCCGCGAGAGCGGCCCGAGGCGCGAGAACGCCGCTTGGGGACGCTCCTTGTCGAACCGGCCGACGGCGTCGGCGACGAGAGCCTCGAGGTCGTTCGGCGCGAGCCGAGCGGCCGCCGCGTACTGACGCCGGGCCGACACGGGACGCTGGGTCCGCTGCAGCGCGAGCCCGTACAGGAGCTTGGCGCGCGCGTCGCGACCACGGGCACGGCGCTCGAGGACGGCCAGCTGCTTCGGCGCGGAGAGCGTCCTCAGGCGCGGGTCGGCGCGAAAGCTGGGGACGAACGTCGGCAGACCCGGCGCGAAGTTCCGAAAGAGCAGGTCGGATGCGCGGACCGCGTACGCGGTGTCGGGATCTCGCGTTCGTGCCGCGCGCCAGGCCTCGACAGCGCGATCGGCATCCCCGTCCCAGAACCTCGCGAGCCCGAGATGGAAGAGCACCGCCCCGCTCCCGGGATGCTCGACGGCGAGCTGCTCGAGCCGGCCCCTGCTTCCCGCGGGCCAGGTCGCGAGTGCGGCGCCGACCTGCGCCTGCAGCGACCGGCGGTCGCGCAGGATTCGCGCCGCACGGGGACGATCGCGATCGGCAAACGCCTTGGCGGCACGCCGGAGCGCCTGCGCCTCGGGGTCGGTCCGAACGCCGAGGTCGACGACGAACGGCGGCACGCCCTTCTGGCGCCGGTCCTCCCCGTCTCCACGCCCCACGAGTGCCGCTCCCGCTGCGACTCCGAGCGCCGCCGCCAGGGCGATCGCGACCACGACGATGAGACGGGTTCGCCTGGACATCGGGCCTCACGGTAGCCCGAAGGCCCTGGTTATCCTCAACGAGTGGCGACCCCCGTCGGCACCGACGAGATTCCGCCCGAGGAGGCCCGGGACCGGCTGGCCGCGCCGGACGCCCCACTGCTGATCGACGTCAGGACCGAACGGGAACGGCAGACGTCGTTCATCCCCGGCTCGATCCACCTGCCGATGTCCGAGGTCGAGGGGCGCCTGGCCGAGGTCGCCGGAGACCCCGCCCGCCCGATCGTCACGTACTGCGCCGTCGGCAGGCGCTCGCGCGACATCCTTCCCACACTCGCCGCCCTCGGCTATCGGGACGCGGTCTCGATGGCGGGAGGGATCGTGGAGTGGCAGGCGCGCGGCTTCCCGACGGCGTCGACGAGCTCGCTCGACGAGGAGCAGCTCGCGCGCTACAGCCGGCACCTGCTGATCCCGGAGGTCGGCGTCCAGGGGCAGCAGCGCCTGCTCGAGACGAGCATCCTGCTGATCGGCGCCGGAGGGCTCGGATCCCCGGCGGCCCTCTACCTCGCCGCGGCGGGCGTGGGCCGGCTGGGGATCGTCGACGACGACCGGGTCGACGCCTCGAACCTCCAGCGGCAGGTGCTCCACTCGACCGCGCGGCTCGGGGAGAGCAAGGCGCAGTCCGCCGCTCGAACGCTGCGCGAGCTGAACCCGGACGTCGAGGTCGTCACCTACGAGGAACGCCTGACGTCGGAGAACGTCGACCGCATCCTCGGCGAGGGCTGGGAGTTGATCGTGGACGGCGCCGACAACTTCCCCACGCGCTACCTCCTGAACGACGCGTCGGTCTGGCATCGCATCCCCGTGGTGCACGGCTCGATCTACCGCTTCGAGGGCCAGGCGACGGTCTTCGCGCCCTTCGCGGGGCCGTGTTACCGCTGCCTGTTCCCGCAGCCGCCGCCGCCTGAGCTTGCTCCGAGCTGTGCGGAAGGCGGCGTGCTCGGCGTTCTTCCAGGCGTGATCGGGTCGCTGCAGGCGAACGAGGCGCTGAAGCTGGCGCTCGGGATCGGCGAATCGCTCGCCGGGCGGTTGCTGCTGTTCGACGCGCTGACGACCACCGTCAGCGAGGTGCGGGTGCGGCGCGATCCAGCGTGCCCGGTCTGCGGCGACAACCCGACGATCACCGAGTACGTGGACTACGCCGAGTTTTGCGGGTAGTCCCGCCGGCGATCCGCGAGCAGCTCGTCGCCCACGCGCGGGCCGAGGCGCCGAACGAGGCGTGCGGCCTCGTCGCGTTCCGCGACGGCGTCGCCGAGCGGTACCTGCCCGGCGAGAACGCGCTCGCGAGCCCCTACCGCTTCGAGCTCCGGCCGCGCGACCCCGCCGATTTCTTCCTCGAGGACGAGGGTTTCGAGCTGGCCGTCTTCCACTCGCACCCTGAGACCGCGCCCAGGCCGTCGCGCACGGACGTCGAGAACATCGGGCTCTGGGAGAATCGCCCCTACCTGATCCTCGGCCTTGCGACGGCGGAGCTGGCCGGGTGGCGTATTCGAAGCGGAACCGTGGAAGGACTCGACCTGGAATGAGCGGTGCAGCCTCCATCGTCGGCGCAGGGATCTTCGGCGCCTCCCTGGCGTACCGGCTCGCGCAGCGACGGCTGGGACGTCACGCTCTACGAGCGGCACGAGCCGGGACACCTCGGCGCGGCGTCCGGCGGCGAGTCGCGCCTGATCCGCTACTCCCACGGCGATTCGGACTGGTACACCCGCTCCGCGTGGCGCGCGCGCGACCTCTGGCGCGAGCTCGAGGAGGAGACAGGCCGCGAGCTGCTGGTCGAGTCCGGCATCGCGTGGTTCGCCCACGCAGAGGACGGCTTCGAGGCGCGCAGCGAGCGCGTGCTGCGGGCGGAGGGGATTCCGGTGGAGCGGCTCGACCCCTCGGCCGGCCACGACCTGTTCCCGTCCTACGAGCCCGGAGACACCCGTTTCATCCTCTGGGAGCCCGAGGCCGGCGTCCTGCGCGCGCGCGCCGCGACTCTCGCGACGGTCGAGGCCGCCGAGCGGGCCGGCGTGCGACTGGTGCGGGAAGCGGCGGAGCCGGGCTCGGTCGACGCCGACCTCGTGGTCTGGGCCTGCGGCGCCTGGCTCCCGGGCCTGTTCGAGCTGCCGGTGCGCGTGACGCAGCAGGACATCACGTTCTTCGCCGCCGACGGCTGGGACACGCCGCCCGTTCCGACCTGGGTCGACTACGACCGGGCGGTCTACGGCCTCGGCGCGCTCGACGGCGCGGGGGTCAAGGTCGCCCCAGACGTGGAGGGAGCGCCGTTCGATCCGGAAACCGGCGAGCGCACGGCGTCACCCCGGACCGAGGAGCGGGCGCGGGCCTACCTTGCCGAGCGCTTCCCTGCGCTCCGCGACGCGCCGCTGATGAGCGCGACGGTCTGCCAGTACGCCCTCACTCCGGACACGAACTTCGTGCTCGCCCGCGTGCCGGGTTCCGACCAGGAGTGGATCCTCGGCGGCGGCTCGGGCCACGGCTTCAAGCACGGCCCCGCGTTGGCCGAGTACGCCGCGCGGGTCGTGACGGGCGAGGAGGAGCCCGCCGCGCAGTTCGCACTCGGCCCCCGCGATCGCGGGCCGAGCCTTCGGACAGCGGGAACTACTTGACGACGAATTTGCCGTTCATCCCGCTGAAGTAGTGCGGGGCGCAGTAGAACTCGTAGCTCCCCTTCCGCAGGGTGACGTTGACGAGCCGCGCGCCGGTGAAGAGCCGGTTCGTGATCCGCCGGTCCATGCGCGGGCCGCGGAGGTGGAAGTCGTGCGAGTCCGAGCGGTCGTAGACGCGGAGTCGGTACGTCCCGGGCTTGAGCCGCGTCACCCGCTTCCCGCGGAGCTTCACGGAGATCGTCGGCGCGTCGGGGCCGGTGACGCCGATCAGGAGCGGCGCCGTCGAGGCATCCGGAGCGGCCAGGGCCGTGGTGGCGGCGATCGCGGCCGCTCCGGCGATTCCGATCAGTGTCAGGCGTCGGAGCATCCGGGCCGAAAGTAACTCCGGCGCGGATCCCCGCCTAGAACGTGCGTTGCGCGTTTACCTGACGGTGATGAACCCCCGCATTCCTCCAAGGCGGTGAGGCGTGCAGTAGTACTCGTACCGGCCGCGCTTCAGCGTGACCGTCACCGTCTTCGACCCCTTGAAGGAGAGGCCGGTGACCATCTTCCGCTTGATCCCGGGACCCGTGAGCACGAAGTTGTGGTCCTCGGACTTGTCGCTCACCGTGACCGTGTACTTGCCGGGCGTGAGCCGGGTGACCTTCTTGCCGGCCTTCTTGACCGTGATCGTGAACCCGGGGCCGGTCGTGCCGCTCAGCTTCGTCGCCGAGAGGACGGTGAAGGCCGTCGGCGGCACCGCGAGTGCGAGCACCGCGCCCAGGGAGAGGAAGAGTCGTCGCATCGTGATCTCCTTCGTCGGTTTGAAGACACGCCTCTTCCTACTGCGCGAACCGCGGTTCGGATCGGGACTAGACGGCGGGCTCGGGCTGAGGCTCGGGGACAGAGCCTTCCTTCGCCTGGCGAAGCCGGAAGTAGAGCAGGGTCCACGCGACGACCGCGAAGGGGGTGGCCACGGTTCCGACGATCAGCTCGGTGAGGAAGGCCTGGAACACGTTGGACAGCGGGAAGAGCACGAGGTCGAGCGCGATCCTGAATCCGATCAGCACGAGGACGGTCAGCACGATCACGCCGAAGACGTTCCAGCCGTAGCCGCGGACGAGCTCACGGCTCCGCCCGAACGATTCGCTCGCGCGCTTGTCCTCCAGCACGACGACCGGGATCACGAGCACCCACCACGTCAGCAGCAGAAGACCGGGAATGACGAACAGCAGCAGTCCCAGCAGGACGCCGAGCCCGGCGAGGATCCCGGCCACCATGATCGCCGGCAGCTTGGAACGAACGCCTCCCAGCGTCTCCGAGAACGAGAGATCGGCGCGGCCGTCGCGGATGTCGTCCACTGCCCTCACGAGCGCGCCCTGGAGCCAGAACGTCGCGACCAGGGCGACGAGCCCGGCGATGATTCCCGCCGCCCACCCCTCGAGGATGAGCCCGACGACGAGCGTGATGATCGCCACGGCCGCGTACACCGCTAGAGAGATCGTCAGCAGGTGCCGCCAGTGGGCCTTGTAGACCCGCCAGGCCTCGGAGAGGACGCCTTCGGTCGGCTTCATGTCCCTGACCCTAACGGGACGCGGCGTTTCTGATCGCCGCAACGATCTCGTCGAGCTCCTGGTCTTTCGTCAGGCACGCCACGGCGCCCGCCTCCTGGAGCGCCTGCATCTCCCGGAGGTTCGCGGAGGCCGTGAGGCAGACCACGGCGACCTGCGGGCACGCCTTGCGCAGCGCAGAGGTCGCCTGCACGCCGTCGATCCCGGGCAGCCGGTAGTCCATCAGGACCACGTCGGGGTTGTGCTCGTTGCAGAGGGCGACGACGTCATTGCCGTTCTCGATCGACGCGACGACCTCCACGTCCGAGCGCAGGCCGAGCAGCATCTCGAGCGCCTCGCGGAAGACCTTGTTGTCTTCGACGAGGGCGACCCGGACCGGGCCTAGAGTGCTTTCTGGACCTTCCCGGCCTTGAGACACCGGGTGCAGACGTAGGCGCGGGTGGGCGAGCCCTTCAGCAGGATGCGAACACGCTGGAGGTTCGGGTCGAACCGCCGCTTCGTTGCCACCATGGAATGGCTCCGGCTGTTGCCGAAGCCCGGCTTCTTTCCGCAGACTGCGCAGACCTTCGCCATGAGCGGCGGGCAGTGTAGCCGTTAGCGGGCTGCGGCCCTGAGGTGCTGGAAGAGCCCCGCCATCTCCAAAGCGCCGCGGACTGCGTCGCCCGCTCGGTCGATCCGCGCCTCGGCCTGCTCGAGCGACTCGGTGGTGAGCACGCCGAAGGCGACCGGGACGCCCGTCTCGATCGCCGCGAGCTGCAGGCCGCTCGCGGCCTCGGCGGCGATGTAGTCGAAATGCGGGGTCTCGCCGCGAATCACGCAGCCGAGCGCGACGATGCAGGCGTACTTGCGGGTCTTCGCGAGGGCCATTGCCGCGATCGGCAGCTCGAACGCGCCCGGGACCGGGACGATCGTGACGGCCTCCCGCTCGACACCCGCCTCCTCGAGCTCGTCCAGCGCCCGCTGGAGCAGGCGGCTCGTGATGTCACCGTTGAACCGCGCGACGACGACACCTACGGCCTTGCCGGAGCCGCCTTTCGAGCCGGTGAGCAACTTGTAGCCCGCCGGAACCTCGAACCGGCCCGGAGCGTGCTCCTCGACGGCCTCCTCCGCAGGCTCCGCAGACTCCGGAGACTCCGCAAGCTCCTCCGGCTCCTCGACGGCCTCCTCCGCAGGCTCTTCCGGCTCCTCGCGCAGCTCCTCGCCGCGCTCCTCCTCGTCGTCCGGCGGCCGCACCGCGGGAAACTCGCTCAAGAGCCCTCCGAGTTGAAGCGGAGATCCTGGTGGTGGAGGCGATGCCCCAGCTTGTCGCGCTTCGTCTCGAGGTAGCGGCGGTTCTCTGCGGTGGGCGGAGTCTCGATGGGAACCTGTTCGACCACCGTCAGCCCGAACCCTTCGAGGCCGGTGATCTTCTTCGGGTTGTTCGTGAGGATCCGGATCGTCGTCAGCCCCAGGTCGGCGAGGATCTGGTTCCCGATCCCCCACTCCCGCGGGTCCGCTGCAAAGCCGAGCTCGATGTTCGCCTCCACCGTGTCCAGCCCATTCTCCTGGAGCTCGTAGGCCTTCAGCTTGTTCAAGAGCCCGATGCCGCGCCCCTCCTGCGCCAGGTAGAGCAGCACGCCGCGGTCCTCGGCGCCGATCTGCGTCAGCGCCTGAGAGAGCTGCTCGCCGCAGTCGCAGCGGAGCGAGTGGAAGACGTCGCCGGTGAGGCATTCGGAATGGACGCGGACGAGGACGTCTTCCGCGCCCTCGACGTCACCCTTCACGAGGGCGACGTGATGCTTGCCGGTGAGCTTCTCCCGGAAGGCGACGGCCATGAAGTCGCCATAGGCGGTCGGGAGGCGCACCGACACCGTTCGCTCGACGAGCTTCTCCGTCCGCCGCCGGTACTCGATCAGGTCGGCGACGGTGATCATCTTGACGTCGTGGACGTCGCAGAACTCCGCGAGGTCGGGAACCCTGGCCATCGTCCCGTCCCCGTTCATCACCTCGCAGACGACCCCCGCCGGGAACAGGCCGGCCAGGCGAGCCAGGTCGACCGCGGCCTCCGTCTGGCCGGTGCGCTCCAGCACGCCGCCGGGTCGCGCGCGGAGTGGGAAGACATGGCCGGGGTGGACAAGGTCGGCAGGACCGCGGTTTGGGTCGATCGCCGTCTGGATCGTCCGCGAGCGGTCCGCGGCGGAGATCCCCGTCGTGACGCCGTCGCGCGCCTCGATCGAGACGGTGAACGCGGTCTGGAGCGGCGCCTCGTTGTTCTCGGCCATCGGCTTGAGGGCGAGCTCGTCGCAGCGCTCGGGCGTCAGGCAGAGGCAGATCAGGCCGCGGGCGTGTGTCGCCATGAAGTTGATCGCCTCGGGCGTCGCGAACTGGGCCGCGATCGTCAGGTCGCCCTCGTTCTCACGGTCGGCGGCGTCCACGACCACCACGAACTTGCCGGCGCGGATGTCTTCGATCGCCGCTTCGACCGTCGCAAAGGCGGTGTCCGTCTGGATTGCCATCGATCAGATCGTATCGGGGCGAATCAGCCGCTCAACGTATTTCGCGAGCACGTCGGCTTCCAGATTGACCTCGTTTCCGGGCCCGAGCGCGCCGAGCGTCGTCGCCTCGAGCGTGTGCGGGATGAGCGCCACCTCGAAGCTGCTCGTGTCGAGCCGCGTGATCGTGAGAGCGACGCCGTCCACCGTGATCGAGCCCTTCTCGACGCAGTAGCGCAGGATCTCCTCCGGCGCCTCGATCGCCAGCCGTCCGTCCTCGAACGAGCGCACCCGGCCGAGACCGTCGACGTGGCCTTGGACGAAGTGGCCGCCCAGGGGATCCCCGGCGGCGAGCGCGGGCTCGAGGTTGACCTCCTCCCCGAACGACTTCGAGCGGGAAGCCGTCTCGGCCATCACGTCGAAGGACATCCGCCCGTCGGACGCGTCGACGACCGTCAGGCAGGTGCCGTCGACGGCGACGGAGTCGCCGATCCGAGGGCGCAGCTCCGACTCCACCACGAGACGGCCGTTCTCGTAGGAGACGACGCGGGCGCGCTCCCGGACGATGCCGGTGAACATGCCCTCAGGGTAGTTCGGTTAATCGCCGTGGGCGATCGCTTCGATCGTCTCGCGGACGAGCGGCTGCAGCTTCGGGCGCGAGGCGTCGGGGTCGGAGAGCTCTTCGCGGAGCTCCTGGACGAGCTCCGCCGACTCCGGCCCGAGGTCGCCGGGCTCAGCGAGCGCCTGTTCGACCTGGTCGACGTCTGCCCGCCCGGTGAGAAACCAGGAAAGGATCTGAACGACGTGGTCAGGGCTCGTGGACATAGGCGCTGAGGAGGACGTCTTCACCGATCGTCGTCGCCGCCAAACGTGTCAGCCGGCGTGGGCCGACCGTTTGCTCCAGCAACCTCGGCCCCTCGCCCGACAGCCTGGGCGCGACGAAGACGAGGAGCTTGTCGACGAGGTCGGCCTCCAGGAAGGACGCCGCGATGGTCGGGCCGCCCTCGAGCAAGAGCGACTGGACTCCCTCCGCGGCGAGCCCCTCGAGCTCCTCCACGAGCGGCAGATTCCGCAGCTCCAGCGGCGAGCCGTCGGGAAGCGGGCCGCGGCCGAACGCGAGCCGGCGCGGCTGCCGAACGGCCTCCACGTCACGCGCGTCGAGCCGCGGGTCGTCGGCGCGAACCGTCCCCATTCCCACGGCGACAGCGTCGGCGGCGGCGCGCAGACGGTGCACGAGGCTGCGGCTCTCCTCACCGGTCACCCAGCGTTGCCCGGGCACCGTCAGCCGCCCGTCGAGCGTCATCGCCGCCTTGTAGGTGACGAACGGCCGGCCCTTCGCAACCCAGGTCCGCCACGCCTCGCTTTGCGCGCGCGCGTCGAAGCTGTCGACGAGCTCCACGTCGACTCCCGCCTCGCGCAGCCGTTCGAGGCCGCCTCCGGCCTTCGGGTTCGGGTCCAGCGACCCGGCGACGACCCTCGCGACGCCCGCCGCGAGCACGGCGTCCGTGCAGGGCGGCGTGGCGCCGTGATGGTTGCAGGGCTCCATGGTGAGGTAGAGCGTCGAGCCCCTCGCGCGCTCCCCGGCCTGCTCCAGCGCGACGACCTCGGCGTGCGGCCCGCCCTTCCGCTCGTGCCAGCCCTCGCCGACCACCGCACCGTCACTGACGACCACGGCGCCGACGACGGGGTTCGGGTGGGTCGTGCCCCGTCCACGCTCGGCAAGCTCGAGCGCCCGGGCGAGCGTCACGTCAGCGCCGCGAGCTCGCGGAATGCGGCGGCGATGTCCTCGGCGCCGAAGACGCTCGTCCCTGCGACCAGCAGGTCGGCGCCGACCTCGCGAAGCCGACGGACGTTGTCGCGCCCGACTCCGCCGTCGACCTGGACGTGCGTCGTTTCCGAGAGACGGCCCCGCAGACGCTCGATCCGGCCCAGCGCCTCGGGCATGAACGGCTGGCCGGAGTACCCGGGCTCGATGCTCATGCAGAGCACGAGATCGACGTCGCCCGCCGCCTCGGCGGCCTGCTCCGGCTCCGTCTCGGGCTTGAACGCCAGACCTGCCCCGAGGCCCAGCGCCCGCGCCGTGGCCGTGACGCCCGCGATGTCGTCGACGGCCTCGTAGTGGAAGGTCACGCTGTCGCCCCCCGCCTCGGCGATCGCCTCGAAGTGGCGCTCCGGGTGCTCGGTCATCAGGTGGCAGTCGAGCCGGCCGCCACCGGCGTGGACGATCGGCGAGATCGACTGGAGCACGATCGGGCCGATCGTCACCGGCGGGACGAAGTGCCCGTCGCCCATGTCGAAGTGGAAGATCCGCGCGCCGGCCTCGAGCAGCGTCTGGATCTGCTCACCCAGGCGCGAGAAGTCCGCCGCGTAGAGCGACGGCTCGATCTCCGGCCCTCCAACCCACTCGTCCCAAGACATCAGGCACGGATTCTCGCGATGAAGAAGCCCGACGTGCGGTGCTTGTGCGGCAGCGTCAGGAGAAACTCGGGTCGCAGCGGGTGCGCGAACTCGCCGCCGAGCGGCTCGACGTCCAGCCCGAGCGCGTCGACGACGTCCTCGTTCTCCGCCGCGCTGATCGTGCAGACCGAGTACGTGATCGAGCCGCCCGGCTTGACTCGCTCGGCGGCGACACGCAACAGCTCCAGTTGGAGGTCGGGTAGCGGCCGGCCGCGCCAGCGCAGGTCGGGACGCGAGGCCAGCACGCCGAGGCCCGAGCACGGCGCGTCCACGAGGACGCGGTCGAAGCCCGTCAGCTCTGGCGGGAGCTCCCGCGCATCGGCGTTCACGACCCGGACGTTGTCGAAGCCCAGCCGCCGGACGCTCTCCTCCAGCTCCCGGGCGCGAGCGGCGTGGAGCTCCACGGCCACGACCTCTTCGGCCCGCTCCGCGAGCTGCGTCGTCTTGCCGCCCGGCGCCGCACAGAGGTCGAGCACCCGCTCGCCCGGCCGAACGCCGACCGACTCCCCCGCGAGCTGCGAGCCGCGGCTCTGCCGCCAGACGCCGGTTCCGGCCGGGCGCTCGACTGGATCGAGCGGCTCGTTCTGCGCTCGCATCAGCGCGAGTGTGGTCTCGGCGCCCCACTCCCGCCACCACGTCTCCGCGACCCAGTCAGGGTAAGAGTGCTTCAGGGCTGCCTGGTCCGCGGCCTGTTCCGGAAGCGCGTCGACGAGCGAACGGATCCCGCCCGCAGCGCGACGCAGGATCGCGTTGACGAGCCCGGTCGCGCGTTTTGCGCCTGCCGCGCGCGCGAGCTCCACAGCCTCGTTGACCGTCGCCCGGGCCGGGACTCCGTCCATGAACGCGAGCTCGTAGGCGCCGAGTCGCAGGGCCGCGCGGACGGGGACGTCCAGCTCGGCGATCGCCCGGCCGCCGATCTCCTCGAGCGCGTGGTCGAGTGTCCGCACCCGCTGGATCGCGCCGTACGAAAGCCGCTGCGCGAACGCACGGTCACGCTGGTCGAGCCCGGCCGCCTCTCCTGCGAGCGCGCGGTCCGCGTACGCACCTTCCTCGAAGACGCGCACCAGGATCTTGTGCGCGACGCGCCTAGCCGGGGAGGCCACGTTCGAATTCGGCGAGCGTCATCCGCCGCTTGCCATCGGGCTGCACTTCGAGGATCTCGAGCTTCCCGTCCACAAGCCTCGAGCGCCAGACGATGACGGGACGCCCATGGAGCTGGCCTCGCGCACCGATGTGCGGCGACAGGGCGCGAATCCGGTTGTGGAGCTCCTCGGGCGGCCGCGCCCAGTCGAGCTCACGGTCGGCGGGCCCGATCTTCTCCGCGTACGTGGGATCGCCCTCCTGCGGCTCGAACTGCCGCAGCGCGAGGACCGAGTCGAGGAGCTCCGACGCCATGTCCGCCGAGCGGGCGAAGACGGCGCCCGCGTCGTCGTCCAGGCCGATCGGGAAGTCCGCCATGGCCCCGACCGGTCCCGCGTCCAGCTCCTCGACGAGCCGGATGATCGAGACGCCGGTCTCCGCGTCCCCCTCCATGATCGCCCGCTCGACCGGCGCGGCCCCACGCCAGCGCGGGAGCAGCGAGGGGTGAACGTTGATCCAGTCGGCGCGATCGAGCAGCTCGTTCGGGATCAGCGCGCCGTAGGCCGCGACGACCACCGTGTCGACCTCCGGATCGCCGAGCTCCGCCGGCCGCTCGGGCTGCTTCACGGGGATCTCGAGCTCCTCGGCGACCTGCTTCGCCGCCGGAGCCGCGAGTTGCCGACCGCGGCCCTTCGGCCGGTCGGGCCTGGTGAGCAGGTACGCCACCTCGTGTCGGTCTGCGAGCCGCCGCAGGATGTCCGCACCGAACGGCGCCGTCGCGGCGACGGCAATGCGCATCAGCCCGTGAGCATCGCCCGCGGGCGCAGCGTGCTGAGCGCTTCCTTGCGCGCCTCGTCGGTCGTCCGATCGAGGACCAGGACGCCGTCGAGATGGTCGAGCTCGTGCTGGACGATCCTCGCGCCGAGCTCGTCGAGGTCGAAGGAGATCTCGTTCCCTTCGGGGTCGCGACCCTCCAGCCGCAGCTTGACCACGCGCTCGACGGGCACCTGGACGCCCTGGAGCGACAGGCAGCCCTCGGCGTCCGTCAGCCTCTCGTCGTCCCGCTCCACCACCACCGGGTTGACGACCGCGACCGGCTCCTGCTCCGGGTCGGGGTAGAACACGAAGACGCGCCGCAGGATGCCCACCTGGTTCGCGGCGAGCCCCGCGCCGTTGGCGTCGCTCATCAACTGGGTCAACCGCTCGACGAGCCGTTGGAGGTCTGCGTCGAAGCTCTCGACCTCGCGGGCGCGCATCCGCAGCACGGGATCCGGGTACTGGCGGATCTGGGCGAGCGCGGCCTGCCGCAGCGCCTCGCGCTCCGGGTCGAGCTCGTCGTTTCGCTCCTGGCCGCCGTCTTCCGCCACAGCGGGTCGAGTCTAGTTACAGGCCCTGGGGGTCCACGTCGACGACTGCCGTGACTCCCTCGCGCCGCATTGCCGGCGCGGCGGCTGCGAGGAGCTGCGCGACCCGCGCCGCGATCGGCCGCGGCTTCGCAACCTTCGCGAGGAGCTGCGCGCGGTGACGGCCCCGCAGCCGGAGGAGCGGCGCCGGGCCGAGCACGTCGCCCGAGATACCCGAGGCGATCTCCTCCAGCAGACGCATCGGGCCACGCGCCTCCGGCCCCGAGGCCACGACGCGCACGAGGTGGCTGTACGGCGGGTACCCGAGCTCGCGGCGGCGCTCGAGCTCCTCCGACAGGAACCGCGGGACGTCGTGCCGGGCGGCGTGGACGATCGGTCGGGAGTCCGGCTGGAAGGTCTGGATGAGCACCTTGCCCGGCGCGTCTCGTCCGCTTCGTCCCGCGAGCTGCGTGAGGAGCTGGAACGTGCGCTCCTCGGCGCGGAAGTCCGGCATGCCGAGCCCGGTGTCCGCGTCGACGACGGCCGCCAGCGCGACGCCGCCGAAGTGGTGGCCCTTCGCGACCATCTGCGTCCCGACGAGCACGGCGCGGTCCGCCGCCGCGAAGCGCCGCAGCGCGGCCGCGAGCTGGCCCGGCCGCCGCACTGCGTCCGCGTCGAGGCGGATCCGCTCGAGCTCGGGGAACGCGCGCTCGAGCTCGCGCTCGAGCCGCTGCGTGCCGGCGCCGATCCGCGCCAGCTCACCGGAGCCGCACTCGGGGCAGCTCGGCCCGGTCTCCTCGCTGTGCGAGCAGTGGTGGCAGTGAAGACGCTCGTCGGCATGGAGCACGAGCGCGACGTCGCAGCTTCCGCAGCGCCTCGTCGTCCCGCACGAGCGGCAGTGGATCGCCGGCGCGATGCCGCGGCGGTTGAGGAGGAGGATCGCCTTGCCACCTCCCTCCGCGATCGCCCCCAGCTCCGCGAGCAGCGGCGCCGAGAGCGGATAGCCCTTCTCCCGGCGGAGGTCGACGATCTTCACGGGCGGGAGCGCCCCGGCGAGCCGGCCGCCGAGCTCGAGGCGCTCGAGACGCTCCCAGCTCTCGGGGCGCGGCGTCGCCGAGCCGAAGAGCGCGACAGCGCCCTCGAGCGCCGCCCGCTTCGCCGCGACGCTGCGCGCGTCATAGCGTGGATCGGACTCCTGCTTGTAGGCCTGGTCGTGCTCCTCGTCCACGCAGATCACGCCGACGCGCTCGAGCGGCGCGAAGATCGCCGAGCGCGCGCCGACCACGACGGGTGCCTCCCCGCTCGCGATCCGCGCCCGCTCGTCGCGGCGCTCCGCGTCCGTCAGCGCCGAGTGAAGCACTGCGACGCGGTCGCCGAACCGGGCGCGAAGGCGGCCGACGGTCTGCGGCGCTAGCGCGATCTCCGGCACGAGCACGATCGCCGTTCGCCCCTGCTCGAGCGCGGCCGAGCAGGCCTGGATGTAGACCTCGGTCTTCCCGCTCCCGGTGGCGCCGTGGAGGAGGAACGCGCCGCCGTCGCCGTCGAGCGCGGTCGTGATCCGGCCGAGCGCCTCGGCCTGGGAGTCGGAGAGCGCGGCGGGCGCGGCCTCGCCGGGCAGCGCGTCCCGCGCCGCGGGCGAGTCCCGCTGGCCGCGCGGCCGCCGCTTGACCGGCGCGACGAGCTCGAGCGCGCGGGCGGGCGTCGAGCCGTAGTAGTCCGCCACCCACAGCGCCAGATCGACGAGCGGCTCGGGCAGAGCGTCGACCACGTCGCCGACGGACGCCGTCTTGATCCCGACGGGCGCCGCTTCCTCCAGCCCGACGACGACCCCACGCCGGTTCGCGCCGTGAAAGCGCAGCGCGACCACCGCCCCTTTTCCGACGTTCGGCGGCACCTCGTAGGTGAACGGCCGCGCGACAGCGCGGCTCGTCACCAGCGGATACACGGACGCGTACGGCACGCCGGCCAGCGTACTGAGGCCACCTTGTAAGGTACGCCTTACATGGAATGCGGAATGGTCTGCGCGCACGAAGTCGCCAAGCGGTTCGGCTCGGTGCAGGCGGTCGACGGCGCCGACCTGTGCGTCGAACGCGGCGAGTTCGTGGCACTGCTCGGGCCGAGCGGCTGCGGCAAGACGACGCTGCTCCGCCTGATCGCCGGTTTCGAGCGGCCCGATCGCGGTGAGATCGCGATCGCCGGCCGGAAGGTCTCGGGGACGACCTGGGTGCCACCGGAGCGGCGGCACGTCGGCATGGTGTTCCAGGACTACGCCCTGTTCCCCCACCTCACCGTGGCCGAGAACACCGGCTTCGGCCTGGCTCGCAGCGAGCAGCCACGGCGCATCGACGAGGTGCTCGAGCTCGTCGGGCTCGCCGGCCTCGGCGAGCGCTACCCGGCCGAGCTGTCAGGCGGCCAGCAGCAGCGCGTCGCGCTGGCCCGCGCGCTTGCCCCCCGGCCTTCGGTCGTCCTCCTCGACGAGCCTTGGAGCAACATCGACCCTCTGATGCGCTCGGCGATGTGCGCGGAGCTCTGCGGGATCCTGCGCGAGACCGACGTCACCGTGATCCTCGTGACGCACGAGCGTGAGGAGGCGTTCTCGCTCGCCGACCGGATCGCGCTGATGCACGACGGGACGATCGTCCAGTCGGCCACCGCCGAGGAGATCTACTTCGCGCCTGCGACACGTTGGGCGGCCGCATTCGTCGGCGCGGCCAACTTCGTCCCGGGACACCTGGCCGGCGGCTACGTGGAGACGGCAATCGGCAACTTTCCCGCCGAGTGCGGCAACGGCCACGCGCCGGTCGACGTGCTCGTCCGTCCCGAGCTGCTCGAGCTCCGGCCGGACCCCGCCGGCCGAGGACACGTCGTCGCCCGGGAGTTTCGCGGCCACGACGTCTTCTACCGAGTTCGTCTCGAGGACGGCACGCAGCTGGTCTCTCAGCGACCGTCCACCGAGCGCGTCTCGCTCGGCGATCGCGTCGACGTCGTGGCCCATGAGGGTCGCGTCGCCGTCTTCGGCTGATCTTTGTAAGGTTGCCCTTACATGATGTGTAAGGCGACCCTGACAAGGAGACGATCGATGCGCGCACTCGTCCTGCTCTCCGTCCTGACAGCCATGCTGGCCGCGTGCGGCGGTGACGACGGCGGCTCCGGCGGCACCCTGACGATCTACTCGGGCCGCGAGGAAGAGCTCGTCGAGCCGCTGATCGAGAAGTTCGAGGCTACGAGTGGGATCGAGACGGAGGTGCGCTACGGCGACAGCGCCGAGCTGGCCGCGACGATCGCCGAGGAGGGCGACAACTCCCCGGCCGACGTGTTCTTCGCGCAGGACCCGGGATCGCTCGGGGCCGTCGAGGAGGAGGGCTTGCTTGCCGAGCTGTCGGACGACCAGCTCGAGCGCGTCGACGAGCGGTTCCGCGATCCGGACGGCCGGTGGGTCGGGACGAGCGGCCGGGTCCGCGTGATCGCGTACAACACGGAGGAGCTGTCCGAGGACGAGGTCCCGGACTCCGTCTTCGAGCTCACCGACCCGAAGTGGAAAGGCAAGGTCGGCTTCCCGCCGACGAATGCGTCGTTCCAGGCGTTCGTCACCGCGATGCGCCTCACCGCCGGCGAGGAGAAGACCAGGTCGTGGCTCGAGGGCATGAAGGCCAACGACCCGAAGCTGTACGAGAAGAACACGCCGACCGTGGAGGCAGTCGCGGCGGGCGAGATCCAGCTCGGTCTCGTGAACCACTACTACCTCTACCTCGTGAAGGAAGAGAACCCGGAGGCCGCCGTCGCGAACCACTACGCCGCAGGCGACGACCCCGGCGCGCTGGTCAGCGTGGCGGGCGTCGGGATCCTGGACGGGACCGACGACGAGGATGCCGCTCGCGAGTTCGTGGAGTTCCTCCTGTCCGACGAGGGCCAGCGCTTCTACGTCGACGAGGCCGAGGAGGCCGAGTACCCGCTGATCGACGGCGTCGACCCGAAGGAGGGCCTCCCCGCGCTCGAGGAGATCGAGGGGCCCGACGTCGACCTCAGCCAGTTCGGGCCCGAGCTCGAGAAGACCCTCCAGCTCCTGAACGAGGTCGGCTTCACGACGTGAGCCCCGCGGCGACGCGCAGGCCCCGGCCGCCCGTCGCGCTGGCGGCGGCCGGGCTTGCGGTCGTCGCGCTGCTGACCCTTCCCGTCGCCTACCTGATCCTGCGCGCCGCGTCCGGCGACGCGTGGGAGGTGCTGCTGTCCGAGACGCTCTGGCGGGTCGTCTCCGACACCGTCGTCCTCGTCGTCCTCGTGACCGCGACGGCGCTGGCCCTCGGCGTCCCGCTCGCATGGCTCGTCGTTCGCAGCGATCTTCCGGGACGGAAGGCCTGGGCGACGCTCGCGGCCCTGCCGCTCGTCGTGCCGAGCTACGTCGCGGCCCTAGCCTTGCTCGCTGCGTTCGGGCCCCGGGGACTTCTGCAGCGGCTGCTCGAGCCGCTCGGCGTCGAGCGTGTGCCCGAGGTGTACGGCCTCCCGGGAGCGTGGCTCGCGCTGAGCCTCTCGACCTACCCCTTCGTCTACCTGCTCGCCGTCGCGGCGCTCCGGTCGCTCGATCCGGCACTCGAAGACGCGGCGCGGGGACTGGGCCAGAGCGGACTCGGCGTGTTCCGGCGCGTCACGCTGCCCGTTCTCCGGCCGTCGCTCGGCGCTGGCGCCCTGCTCGTCGCGCTCTACGTGTTGTCGGACTTCGGCGCCGTCGCGCTGATGCAGTACGACTCGCTGACCCGGGCGATCTACCTCCAGTACCGCTCGCTCTTCGACCGGGCGCCGGCGGCCGTCCTCGCACTCGTCCTGATTGCGCTCACGGTGGTCGTCCTCGCGCTCGAGTTGAGGGTGCGCGGCCGGGTGACGGCGCGCTACCGGCGAACCGGGACGGGCGCCGCGCGCCACCCGCGGCCCGTGCAGCTCGGGCGCTGGCGCTGGCCGGCGCTCGGCTTCTGCTCGCTAGCGGTCGGGCTCGGCCTGGTCGTACCGGTGACCGTGCTCGTCTACTGGGCGGCGCGCGCGTTCTCGCGGCCGGGTGGGATCGAGTGGAGCTGGCAGCCGGCGGTCAACTCCGCGACGGTCTCGGCCGTCGCCGCTGTCGTGGCGGTTGCGGCCACCGTGCCGGTCGCCTTGCTGGCCGTTCGCTATCCGCGCCCGTGGACGGTCGCGCTCGAACGCCTGTCGTACGCGGGCAACGCGCTGCCCGGAATCGTCATCGCCCTCTCGCTCGTCTTCTTCGGCGCGAATTACGCGGGGTGGGCGTATCAGACGACCGCGCTGCTCGTCTTCGCCTACGTCGTGCGCTTCTTCCCGCAGGCACTCGCGGGCTCCCACTCCGGGCTCGCAAGAGTCAGCCCGAAGCTCGAGGAAGCCGCGCGGGGGCTTGGACGCAGGCCGTCCGCGGTGTTCGCACGCGTGACCGCGCCGCTCGCCGCGCCGGGCTTGCTCGCCGGCGCCGCGCTCGTCTTCCTCAGCACGATGAAGGAGCTGCCGGCGACGCTCCTGCTGCGCCCGATCGGCTTCGAGACTCTGGCAACGGAGATCTGGAAGTACACCTCGGTCGCCGCCTACTCACGCGCGGCGCTACCCGCGCTCTTGCTGATCGCGGTGTCCGCGCCGTTCGTCTATCTGCTCTCCGTTCGCTCGGGATCGGACCCAGGGCCTCCCGGGTAGGCTTGCTCCGTGGCGCAGGGACACTCCGTCGACGAGTACCTCGAGACGATCTACTTCCTTGCGTTCCCGATCGGGGAGTACCGGCCGCTGAGCGCCGGCTCCCCCACGCTCTCCACGCGCGTCGCGGAGATGCTCGACGTCTCCCGCGCGTCGGCGGGCGAGATGCTGAAGCGCCTCGAGACGGACGGACTGATCGAACGCGGGGAGCACAAGGAGGCGGTGCTCACCGCCTCGGGTCGCGAGCGGGCCGAGCGCGTCGTCCGCAAGCACCGCTTGATCGAGCGGTTGCTCACCGACTTCATGGGCTACTCGGCGGCCGAGGCGCACGTCCACGCCGACGTGCTGGGCGACGCATTCAACGACGAGATGGTCGAGCGCATCGCGGTGAAGCTCGGAAACCCGGATCGCTGCCCGCACGGCTGGCCGGTCGACCCGGAGGTCGAGCAGGCGGAGAACGACGAGCTGGTTGCCCTGGCCGAGCTGGGCGAGGGCCATACGGCGACGATCGTGCGTCTCGCGGAGCACGACGGCGACCTGCTGCACTGGTTCTACGACCAGGGCTTGGAGCCCGGACGCGAGATCGAGCTCACGGCGGCAGACCACGCAGCAGGGAGCTTTCGCGTGAAGCTCGACGGCCGCGAGGAGCAGGTGGCCGAGAAGGCCGCCGCGGGGCTCTTCGTCAGGCCCTCGTAACCCTCGACCGCTCTCGAGGGGTCAGACCCCTTGAGGGTTGGTTGAGACATCGTCACCGGGTCGTGCACAGAATGTCACCGAAGGCGCGCACTCCGGGCCCATTCGCCGCGGTCACGAAGGGGAGTCCCTGGGGCGGAACAACCTCACTTCCAGGGCTTTCCCTGTCCGACCTGCGTAACCCTCGACCAACCTCGAGGGGTCAGACCCCCTTGAGGGTGGGTTGAGGCATTGTCACGACTTCGTAACCGCGAGCAACCGCGCCAGAAGCGCGGCGTCGATCTCGCCGCGGTTGCGCAGCAACACGGCGAGTGCAGCCTGCTTGCTCATGCGCGCAGGGTTCGCAGCGCGCCGAGGAGTTCCTGCTAGGCGGGAGCCTTCTCAGCGGCGCCGATGCCGGCCGCCGCCCGCAGCGCGTCCGCCTTGTCCGTCCGCTCCCAGGTGAAGTCGTGCTCGTCTCGACCGAAGTGGCCGTAGGCCGCAGTCTTGGCATAGATCGGCCGCTTGAGGTCGAGGTCGCGGAGGATCGCAGCGGGACGCAGGTCGAAGTGCTCGCGGACGAGCTCCTCGATCTTCGTGACGGGAATCTGCTCGGTCCCGAAGGTCCGCACCGCGATCGAGACCGGGTGGGCGACGCCGATCGCGTACGCCACGTTCACCTCGCACCGCTCGGCGAGATCAGCCGCGACGACGTTCTTCGCCACGTACCGCGCGGCGTACGCCGCCGATCGGTCGACCTTTGTCGGATCCTTGCCGGAGAACGCGCCGCCGCCGTGGCGTGCCGCGCCGCCGTAGGTGTCGACGATGATCTTTCGCCCGGTGAGGCCCGTGTCGCCCATCGGCCCCCCGAGGACGAACTTGCCGGTCGGATTGACGTAGACGAAGTCGCGGTCGTCGTAGAGCCGGCGCTCGTCGTACAGGCGCGGGTCGAGGATCGGGTGGAGGACGTGCTCGACGATGTCCTCCTTGATCGTGTCCGCGTCGACGTTCTCGGCGTGCTGCGTCGAGACGAGGAGGCGCACGATCTCGACAGGCACCTGGCGATCGTGCTCGTCGACCTCGTAGCGCACCGTCACCTGGGCCTTGCCGTCGGGGCGCAGGTACTTCAGCTGCTCCGACTTCCGCACCCCGGCGAGCCGCCGCGCGATTTTGTGCGCGAGCATGATCGGGAGCGGCATCAGCTCCGGCGTCTCCTTCGTCGCGTAGCCGAACATCATCCCCTGGTCGCCGGCGCCGACCCGGTCGAGCGGATCGTCGTCGTCGGGGTCGTGCTGCACCTCGTACGCCTGGTCGACGCCCTGCGCGATGTCCGGCGACTGCTCGTCGAGCGCCACGATCACGCCGCAGGTATGCGCGTCGAACCCCCACTCCGAGTGCGTGTAGCCGATCTCGGCGATCTTGTCGCGAGCCAGGCGCGAAATGTCGACGTAGGTCTCTGTGGAGATCTCCCCGGCCACGACGACGAGGCCGGTGGTGATCAGCGTCTCGCAGGCGACGCGCCCATGCGGGTCGTCCTCGAGGACGGCGTCGAGGACCGTGTCGGAGACCTGGTCGGCGATCTTGTCGGGGTGTCCCTCGGTGACGGACTCGGAGGTGAAGAGGAAGTCGCGCGCTGCCATGCGGCCGGGAAGGCTAATCGATTCCCAGGAACGCTCGGACTTCGGCGGAGCCCGCGTCGCCTGTGCCCCAGGCGACGAACGACTTCAGCGGCTGGAGGTTCCGCCTGACCTCCGCCGGGAGGCCTTCGTCCGACGCCTCGGCGAAGCCGAGCGCCAGCTCGATCGCCTCGGCGAGGTCGACCCACGCCAGGCCCGTGTATGCGTCCGGGGTGTCGGCCGCGTCGAGTGCGCTCTTGAACGCGTCGTCGTCGGGCAGCTTGTCGCCGCTCGCCTCGAGATCCCCGATGCCGGTTCGTGACGTCGTCAGGACGATCAGGTCGTCCGACGCGGCCAGGTTGACCCTGATGGGGCCGAAGTCGGCGGTCGTGACGCCTCCGTTCTCGGTCACCTCGCCCTCGAGGCGCCGCGCAGCGGCGCGCAGAACACGATCCACCGTCGCCCGCGCAGCCTCGGGATCGTCGGCGTCGATCAGGAGCGTGAACTCCGGAAACGGCACGCCACGACGCGCGTAGAACGCGACCTCTCCTTCCAAGACGGCCGCCAGGTCGTCGATGGTCACGCCGAGGAACTCCTCGAACTCCCGCGCGGCCATGCGATAGAGCGCGTTGCCCTTCAGCTTGTCGAGCTGCTGCGTGGCGGCGTCGCCGCGGAAGGTGACGAAGGCGAACGCGTCGTCCGGGACACGCTCGAGGAGCTTCGAGGTGAAGGGGTCACCCGTGCCGAAGATGCGGTCGAGCGAGCCGCCCTCGGCGACCGCCGCAATGTTCGCGCCGCCGTCCTCAGCACGGGCCCAGGCTCCGGCGAAGTCGATCTCGTCGAGGCCGAAGGACTCGAGGATGTCCCGCTCCTCGCCGCCGATGTTTTGGTCCCAAGCGCTCGACGGCGTTCGCCACGTCCACGTAGACGCGGCTCAGCGAGTCCTCCGGGAGCTCCGCGAGCCCTGACGTGAAGCTCTCCTCGTCGCCGAGAGCGCGCTGCCCGTCCGCGGCCAGCGCTGCGTCGATCGACGCCTCCTTGTCGGAGAGCACGACCCAGTCGTCGACGACGCGGCTCACGATCTGGTCCTTGCCGTCCGAGTCTGCCTCGTTGAGCTTGCGGATGACCTCGGTGGTCTTGCCCGTGTCCGCGGGGTTCGTCAATCCGACGACCGCGGGGTCGGCGTCCGCCGAATCGAGGTACGCAGCGACGACGACCTGGTCGCCGAGCGCCTCCCTGATCTCCGGCCACGTGACCGTCCCCTCGGCCTCCTGCTCGAGCTCCTCGCGCAGCATCCGGAGCCACTTCTCGCCGTCGGGGAAACGTCGCAGGAGCCCCTCGACCTGCTCCCACTGCTCGGAGTCGGGGTCGCTGACCGTCTCCCAGTAGACGAGCGCGCCGGGCTTCAGGTGCGTGGCGGCGCTGTCGGTCGCGCCCGCCTGGCTCCCGCCGCAGCCGCCGGCGACGACAGCGAGCGAAACGAGCACGGTAACGACGACGGCGCGCATCCCAGCCATCGTAGTCACGGTCATTCGCCCGTCGGCGGACGACGCATGAAATCGGCGATCACGTGTCCGATCGGGCGCCCCTCGAGCGCGTCCACGATCCCGGTCGTGATCGGGAGCTCGATCCCCAGGCTGTGGGAGAGCTCGAGGAGGATCGGCGCTGTCGTCAGCCCCTCCACCGTCCCGAGCTTGCGGAGCGCGTCCTGCGGCGTCGCGCCGCGAGCCATCAGCGCGCCGGCGCGCCGGTTGCGGCTGTGCCGGCTCCAGCACGTGACGAGCACGTCGCCCGTCCCGGCCAGCCCCGCGAAGGTCTCCGCGCGAGCGCCGGTGGCGACGCCGAGGCGCCGCATGTCGGCGAGGCCGAGCGTGATCAGCGCGGCCTTCGCGTTGGTGCCGAGCCCGAGCCCGTCCATCGCTCCCGCGGCGAGCGCGATCACGTTCTTGGCAGCCGCAGCCAGCTCGACACCTGCCGGGTCCGAGTTCACGTAGACGCGGAAGGTCGGCGAGTTGATCGCGTGTTGCAGCTCGAGCGCCAGCCTCTCGCTCTCGCTCGCGATCACGGCTGCGGCAGGGAATCCGGCCGCGATCTCCTGAGCGATGTTCGGGCCCGAGAGCATCGCGAACAACCTCCCCTTGACCCGGCTGGAAAGCCGCCCGCCGGTGTCCGGATCGAGGCCCTTGGTGAGGCTGAGGAGCGGCGCGGACCCGGGCAGCGAATCGACGACCTTCCCGAACGAGCGGCTGGGAACGGCGACGACGACGAGATCGGCGCCCCGAAAGTCCGACCGCTTGCGATCTCTGCCGCGCAGCGTCACCTGGTGACCGCGGTCGCGCAGGAGGCCGGCGAAGACCGTGCCCCACGCCCCCGCCCCGACGACCACCGCTTTCACGATCGCCTGACGAAGTCGATGGATACCGGCACCCCTTGCAGCTCGAAGCGGTCCCGCAACTGGTTCTCGACCCAGTACCCGTAGTCGCGGGTGACGAGCCCCGGGTCGTTGACGAAGAACCGGAAGCGCGGCGGGCGCGCCTGGGTCTGCGTGCCGTAGAGGAGGTTCAGCCGCTTGCCGTTCCGCGAGGGAGGCTGGCGCGCTTCGCGTAGCTGGCCGAGGAACCGGTTCAGCTCGCCGGTCGTGATGCGCGAGGTGTGCTTGTCGTAGAGCTCTTCGATCCGGTCGAGGAGACGCTCGATGCCGCGGCCGGTCTTGGCGGAGACCGCGACGAGCGGCGGGCGCTGCTTGAGGCGGTCCAGAAGGCGGGGCCGCAGCTCTTCGATCGTCGTCTGGCCGACGTCCCACTTCGACGCCACGACGAGTGTGGAGTTCTGCGCCTTTCGGGCCACGTCAGCCACCGCGAGGTCCTGGTCGACGAGCCCCTCGCTCGAGTCGACGAGGACGAGCGCGACGTCTGCCCGCTCGGCCGCCTGGAGCGCACGGAGCTCCGAGTAGTACTCGATCCCCTGCCGCTGCTTTCGCTTCCGGCGCAGTCCGGCGGTGTCGACGAGGACGAAGGTGCGGTCGCCGCGGACGAGCACGGTGTCGATCGCGTCGCGGGTCGTGCCTGGCGTCTCCGAGACGATCACCCGGTCCTGGCCGACGAGCGCGTTTACGAGGCTCGACTTGCCGACGTTCGGCCGGCCGAGGATCGCAACCCGGATCGCGTCCTCCGGGATCTCCGGGCGGGCGGCGCGGCCCGGAAGCCGCTCGAGGATCGCATCGAGCAAATCTCCGGTCCCGTGCCCGTGGAGCGCCGAGATCGGCGTCGGCTCGCCGAGCCCGAGCCGGTGAAACTCGTGCATCGCGTCGGTGCGCGCCGGGTCGTCGATCTTGTTCGCGATCACCAGCACGGGGCGGCCCGACCGGCGAAGGAGATCGGCGACCTCCTCGTCGCCGGGCGTCACTCCCAGCTGGGCATCGACGACGAACAGCACGAGGTCGGCTTCGTCGATCGCGGCGCGGGCCTGCTCGACGATCTGTCGCGTGATCTCCGAGCTGTCGGCGAGGTCGACGCCGCCTGTGTCGACGAGCAGGAACCTCTGCCCGCGCCACTCGCAGAGCAGCTCCTTCCGGTCCCGTGTCACGCCGGGCGTCTCGTGCACGACCGCGTCGCGCGTGGCCGTCAGCCGGTTCACGAGGGTCGACTTTCCGACATTCGGGAAGCCGACGATTGCGGCCGTCCCCGCGAGTTCCGGTGGGCGCTCGATCACGCCGGTGGGGTGGCGTGGCGCGGCCGGCCGAGCGCGTGCGCGTCGACCAGGAAGCGCCAGAGCCCGTGGATCTCACGCTCGACCTCCGTCGAGGCCTCGCGATAGCCCTTGCCGTTCGCGGGCAGGCCGTCGAAGGAGAGCGGCCGGCCCCACGCGACGGAGATCGGCTGGAAGCTGCCAGGCTTCCAGAGCTGCGTCCCGTGGATCGCGGCCGGGACGATCGGCACGCGCTCCTGCAGCGCCACCATCGCCGCGCCCGGCTTCGCCTCACCGGGCACACCGTTGCGCTGGCGGGTCCCCTCGACGAACAGGCCGAGCGCGTCTCCCTCGCGGACGCACTCGCGCATCAGCCGCACGGCTTCGCGGTCCGACTCGCCACGCCGCACCGCGAAGGTGCCGAACGACCGGATCAGCGGGCCGATGAGAGGCACGCCGTGCAGCTCGGACTTCGCCATGAAGCGGAAGTTCCGGGGACACGCGGCCCCGAAGGCGGGCGGATCGAGCCACGAGAAGTGGTTCATCGCGAGCACGACGCCGCCCGTCGAGGGCACACGTTCGCTGCCGTAGACGCGCAGGGGCGCAAGCGCCCGAAGGGTCCCGCCGAACACCACGCGGCCGATGCTCCAGGCGACGTCGGTGCTGTTCATGCGACCCGCGTCCGGACGAGCGCCTCGATCCGGCCGACGACGTCCTCCACGTCGAGCTCCGTCGTGTCGATCTGCTGGGCGTCGCCTGCGGGCTGCATCCGCGCGGCGTCGCTCTCGTCGCGGAGCCGGAGGTCTGTCGCGAGCGCATCGCCGCCGATGTCCGGGCGTTCGGCCTGGCGGCGGCGGGCGCGAATGCCGGGATCGGCGTACAAGTAGACCTTGACCTCGGCATCGGGGACGACCACGGTCCCGATGTCCCGTCCCTCGATCACGGCGTTTCCGAGGTCGGCGAGCTCGCGCTGGCGCCGGCGCATCACATCGCGCACCTCGGGGTGCCGCGCGGCGATCGGGACGAGCCGGTCGATCTCCGCCTGGCGGATCGCGTCGGTGACGTCGTTGCCGGCGATCGTCACGGTGCCTGCCTCGTCCAGGTCGACGGGATTCCCTTCGGCGAGCGAACCGAGCGCCGCGCCGTCCTCGAGATCGAGGGATCGCTCGACCGCGAGCCAGGTGACGGCCCGGTACATGGCGCCCGTGTCCAGATACCGGAACCCGAGACGCTCGGCGAGCCGGCGCGCAACGGTGCTCTTTCCGGCTCCGGCGGGCCCGTCGATCGCAACGATCATCGCTGGGTCACCGAGTCGAGCAGGTCGAAGAATCCGGGGAAGCTTACCGCCACGCTCTCGGCACCTTCGATCTGCGTCCCCTCTCGAGACACGAGCCCACCGACGGCGCCGAGCATCGCAATCCGGTGATCGCCGCGCGCCTCGACCACACCCCCACCCTTAGGGCGGGTGGGTACACCCCTCACCCCGAAGCCATCATCGCCCGCCGAGACCCGGACGCCAAGGGCGCGGAGCGCATTTGTCACAGTTTCGATCCGGTCCGTTTCCTTTGCGCGCAGCTCCCGCGCGCCGCGGACGACGCTTTCGCCGCGCGCCATTCCGGCGGCGAGCCCATAGAGCGGCAGCTCGTCGATCAGCGTCGGCACCTCCCCGGCTCGCACGGCGGTCGCGGTCAGCGGGGCCGATCGCACCTCGAGGTCGGCGACGGGCTCGCCGCTCACCATCCGCCGGTGGAAGACGGCGATGTTGGCGCCCATCCGCTCGAGCACGTCGAGCAGGCCGGTCCGGAGGGGGTTCACGTTCACGCCTTCCACGAGGAGCTCCGACCCGTGGAGCAGCGTGGCGGCGACGATGAACGGCGCCGCGGAGGAGAAATCTCCGGCGATCTCGACCCGAAACGGCGCAAGACGTTCGACCGGGTGCACGGACACCTCCTCGCCGCGCCGCCCGACCCGCACGCCGAGCTCGCGCAGGAGGCGCTCGCTGTGGTCGCGGGTCGGCACGGGCTCGACGACCGTGGTCGGTCCGCCCTCGGCGAGCATCCCCGCGAACAGCACCGCCGACTTCACCTGCGCGCTCGCCACGGGAAGCACGTAGCGGATCGGCTTCAGCGACCCGCCCTCGATCAGCAACGGCGCCCCGCCGTCAGTCGTCTCCACGCGGGCTCCCATCCGACGCAGGGGCTCCGCCACACGCTCGTGCGGGCGGCGCGACAGCGACTCGTCGCCGGTGAGGACGAACGTCCCGTCCTGGCCCGCCAGGATCCCCGAGGCGAGGCGCAGCACCGTCCCCGCATTCCCGCAGTCGAGCGGGCTCTCGGGCGCCTTCAACCCCCGCAGCCCAACGCCGCGCACCCGCACGACGTCGCCGTCCTCGTCGACCTCGGCGCCGACGTCCCGGACGATCCGGATCGCCGCCTCGGTGTCCTCGGCCCGGCCGAAGCCGCGAATCTCGCTCTCGCCGTCCGTCAGCGAGCCGAGCAGGACAGCGCGCTGGGCGCTGCCCTTGTTCCCCGGAACCGCGATCGCGCCGCGAACGGATGCCGCCGGCTCGACCTTCATTCGTCGAGCGCCGGCGCGACGACGACGCCGTAGCCCTGGGCCTCGAGGAGCGCCGCCGCCCGCTCGGCTTCCTCGGCGCCGGCCACGAGGAGCGCCAGCGTGCCGCCCCGGTCGGTCGACTGGTGCTGGAGCTCGAAGTCCTCGATGTTGATCCGTTCCGCGCCGAGCGCCTGCGTGATGCCCGCGAGCACTCCCGGCCGGTCCGGCACGTGGACGCGGAGCCGGTGGAGCTCGCCGGGATCCCCGTAGGCCTCGGTGATCATGGCGCGCCGGTTGAGCGACGCCTCGCCGACCCAGCGGGCGAGGAAGCCGGCGTCTCCCGACGCGAGCGCCGACTCGACCTGCTCGAGACCGCGGCGATGCTCGGCGAGCGCGTCGCGAAGCGGGCCCGCGTTCTCGAGGAAGATGTCGACCCAGATCCGGGGGTTCGCACCGGCGACGCGGGTCATGTCGCGAAGCGACCCGCCCGCCGAGGAGAGCGGCTGGTGCCCGTCGATCCGTGTCGCCCCGGCCTGGTTGACGAGCACGTTTGCGAGCACGTGCGGCAGGTGGCTCGTCAGCGCGACGAGGCGGTCGTGGGCAACGGGGTCGACCGCAACCGGCGTCGCCCCGAGCTCGCTGACGAACCCGTGGACGAGGCGGTGACGGTCCGAATCCGTCTGCGGCAGCGGTGTCAGGAACCACGTCGCGCCCTCGAACAGGTCGGCGCTCGCGTGCTCCGGTCCCCGCGCCTCCGATCCGCAGACGGGATGACCACCTACGAACCGAGGAGAGCCGTCGGCCGCCGCGCACGCCGCAGCCTTCGTCGAGCCGACGTCCGTCACCGTGCAACGCTCGTCGCTCGCCGCGAGCACCGCGCGAACCTCCGCGGGAAGCTGGCCGACCGGGACTCCGACCACCGCGAGCTCTGCCGCCGCGAGCGCCTCCTCCAACGACCCCGCGACCTCGTCCACCGCCCCGCGCTCGGCCGCAACGTCGGCGACCGCACGGTCCGCGTCGTATCCGACCACCGTCGCGCCGCCGCGCTTCGCCGCCAGGCCGACCGACGCGCCGATCAGCCCGGTGCCGACGATTGCGACTCTCACCCGATCTGCTTGCCCATCAGCGCGACGAACCGTCCCACCTCGCGCGCGAACTCCCCGAACTCGGCCGTCGAGAGCTGCTGCGGGCCGTCGCAGAGAGCCTCCTCGGGCCGCGGGTGTGCCTCGACGATGATCCCGTCGGCGCCCACCGCCACAGCCGCCCGGGCCAGTGGCAGGACCAGCGCCCGGCGCCCCGCGGCATGCGAGGGGTCGACGATCACCGGCAGGTGCGTCTCCTCCTTCAGCACGGCCACCGAGCCCAGGTCTAGCGTGTACCGGAGGGACGATTCGAACGTCTTGATCCCGCGCTCGCAGAGGATGATCCGCTCGTTCCCCTCCTTCGCGATGTACTCGGCCGCCATCAGCAGCTCCTCGATCGACGCCGACGCCCCGCGCTTCAGGAGCACCGGCTTGTCGGTCCGGCCCACTTCGGCGAGCAGGAGGAAGTTCTGCATGTTCCGCGCGCCGATCTGGACGACGTCGGCGACCTCGATCACCTCCTCGACGTGCCGCGGGTCCATCAGCTCCGTGACGATCGGCAGGCCGGTCTCTTCGCGCGCCTCGCGCAGCACCTCGAGCGCGTCGAGGCCGAGCCCCTGAAAGGTGTACGGCGAGGTGCGCGGCTTGAACGCGCCGCCGCGGAGCATCGTCGCGCCGGCCGCCGCGACGGCCCGCGCCGTCTCGAGCGTCTGCTCGCGGTACTCGACCGTGCACGGTCCGGCGATGAGCCCGAAGGAGGTGTCGCCGATCCGCCTGCCGTCGACCTCGATCACGGTCGGGTCCGGCGAAAGCTCGCGCGAGACCAGCTTGTACGGCTTGAGGATCGGCAGGACGCGCTCCACGCCGGGGTACGCCTCGAGCGGAAGCTCGCTCAGCGTCTCCCGCTCGCCGATCGCGCCGATCACCGTCGCCTCGCGGCCCCGTGAGACCCTCGCGTCGGCGCCGGCCTCCCGCAGACGAGCGACGACATGCTCGGTCTGGTCCGGCGTCGCACCGGCCGCCATCACGATCAAGAGCTCGGGTGCCGCGCTCGGAGTCGTCGGAGTGGCCATCGGGCAAGTGTAGGTTCCGGTCGTGGAGCCAAGCCAAGACCCGGGCCAGGACGCCTTCGTGCGCCAGCTGCGCGAGGAGATCTCCGACAACGACCGCGCGCTGATCGAGGCGGTCAACGCGCGGCTGCGGCTGGTCCAGCGTCTAAAGAGCTACAAGGAAGAGCGCGGCTACGACTTCGTCGACCCGCAGCGCGAGGAGTGGATGCTCCGAGACATGATCCGTGCGAACCGCGGCCCGCTCTCGCAGGAAGGGCTCGAGGAGCTCTACAAGCAGATCCTCGAGCTGACGAAGCGGGAGATCTCTTGACCGGCGCTGGAGCCGCACGTACCCTGAGCGCGATGACTCCCGTCCGCACCTGGGGCTGGGCCTGGCGCCACGAGCGGTGCGGGAGCCTGCGCTGAGCTGACCCAGGCCAAGACCCGTACCGCTCGAAGACTCTCCGCCGGAGGGTCTTTTTGTTTGTCGTGATTGTTCGCGAAGCCAGACTGAAGTCTGGCACCGCAGGAGACCAAAAGATGAATGTCCAAACCGTCATCTCCACCGACCTGATCTCCCCGCTCGGGGCCTACCTCAGGCTGCGCGGCGGCGGGGCGGCGAGCTTCCTGCTCGAGTCGGTGGAGCGCGGGCGGCTCGGGCGGCACTCGTTCGTCGGGTCCGGCTCCCGGTTCGTGGATTTCGCTGAGGCCGAGCGCCTCGGCGAGCCGGTCGTCGGCTACCTGGGCTACGACCACGCGGCGGTGCTCGAGCCGTCGGTCGGGCTGCCGGACAAGGGCCCGGCTCTCCCGGAGAGCCTGTTCGTCGTCCCCGACACGCTGATCCGCTTCGACCACGTGCTCGGGCTCGCGGAGGTGCTGCGCGGTAACCCGGACGAGGTCGCCGCGCGGCTCGCCGCTCAGGTCGAGGAGCCGGCGAACGGCGCGGGCGGGAAGGGCAGCGCGACACGCCGCTTTCCCGGCCGCTTCGAGTACGAGAAGCGCGTCGAGAAGGCGAAGCGCTACATCCGCGCCGGCGACGCGTTCCAGATCGTCCTCTCGCAGCGCGCCGAGCGACCGACGAAGGCGACCGCCGTCGACCTCTACCGCTCGCTCCGTCGCGTGAACCCCTCGCCGTACCTCTTCGTCCTCGAGCTCGGCGAGCTCTCGCTCGTCGGCTCCTCGCCGGAGACGCTCGTGAAGTCGGAGAACGGGATCGCCGAGCTGAACCCGATCGCGGGCACGACGCACCCCGGCGAAGGCGACGCGCAGCGGCTGCTGGACTCCGAGAAGGACCGGGCCGAGCACGTGATGCTCGTCGACCTCGGGCGCAACGACCTCTCGCGCGTCTGCCGCCCGGGGACGGTTCGCGTGCAGCGCTTCCTCGAGCCCGAGCGCTACTCGCACGTGACGCACCTCGTTTCCGAGGTCACGGGCGAGCTGAACGACGGCGTCTCGCAGTTCGACCTGCTGCGCGCGTGCTTCCCGGCCGGCACGGTCAGCGGCGCGCCCAAGGTGCGCGCGATGCAGATCATCTCGGAGCTCGAGGAGCACCGGCGCGGCCCCTACGCGGGCGCCGTCGGTTACTTCCTGCCGGGCGGGCCGGTCGACACCTGCATCGCGATCCGCACAATCGTCCTCCACGACGGAATCGCCCACCTGCAGGCGGGCGCGGGGATCGTCGCGGACTCGTCGCCGAGCGCCGAGCACGACGAGTGCCTGCGGAAGCTCGCGGCGCTCGAGCGCGCGATCGACCTCGCGGAGGCTCGCTCGCGTGATCTTGCCTCGTGGACAACTACGACTCGTTCACCTACAACCTCGCGCACCTCCTCGGCGAGCAGGGCGCGGAGGTCGAGGTTCGCCGCAACGACGCGATCGACGCGGACGAGGCGGAGCGGCTGGAGCCCACGCACCTCGTGATCTCCCCCGGTCCGGGCCGTCCGTCGGCTGCCGGCGAGACGCTCGAGATCATCCGCAGGCTTGCGCCACGCATCCCGACGCTCGGCGTCTGCCTGGGCCACCAGGCGATCGTGGAAGTGTTCGGCGGCGAGGTCGGGCAGGCGAAGTCGATCGTCCACGGGAAGGCGAGCGTGATCAGCCACGACGGGCTCGGCCTCTTCCGGGGGCTGCCGGCCGACTTCATCGCCGGGCGCTACCACTCGCTCGCCGCAACCTCGATCCCGGACGACCTCGACGTCTCCGCCACCTGCGCCGAGGGCGAGGTGATGGCCGTCCGCCACCGGGAGCTGCGCGTGGACGGCGTCCAGTTCCACCCCGAGTCGGTGCTGACTCCGATCGGGCCCGACCTCGTCCGCAACTTCCTGGATGGGCCGTGATGCAGGCGCTGCTCGCCCGATTGCTCGACGGACACGACCTCACGCGGGACGAGGCGCGCGAGGCGATGAACACGATCATGCGCGGCGAGGCGACGCCGGCGCAGATCGGCGGGTTCCTCGTGGCGCTGCGGCTCAAGGGCGAGACGGCGGACGAGATCGCCGGGTGCGCCGAGGCGATGCGGGCGCACGTGAAGGGGATCAAGCCTCGGCGCGAAGATCTGGTGGACACCGCGGGAACGGGCGGTGACGGCGGACGGACGTTCAACATCTCGACAGCGGCCGCGCTGGTCGCTGCAGCGGCCGGGGCAGGTGTCGCCAAGCACGGGAACCGCGCGGTCTCGTCCAACTCGGGCTCGGCCGACGTGCTCGAGGCGCTCGGCTTCGAGCTCGAGCTGCCCGGCCGACCGGATCTCCGAGTCGATCGACACGCTCGGCTTCGGGTTCCTGTTCGCGCCGACGCACCACCCTGCGATGAAGCACGCGGCGCCGGTGCGGAAAGAGCTGGCGGCGCGGACGGTCTTCAACGTGCTCGGGCCGCTGACGAACCCGGCCGGAGCGCGCGCGCAAGTCGTCGGCGTCTACTCGCCGGATCTGGTCAAGACCATCGCCGAGGTGCTCGCGGCGCTCGGTGCGCGACGCGCGTTCGTCGTGCACGGGGCCGGCGGGATCGACGAGCTGTCGCCCGCCGGCCCCAACCTCGTGTGCGAGGTCGTGGACGGCGGGGTCCGTGAACGCGAGATCGATCCGCTCGACCTCGGTGTCGAACGGTGCGTCCCGGAGGCCCTGCGCGGCGGCTCCCCGGAAGAGAACGCTGCGGCGATCCGCGAGGTCTTCGCCGGCGGCAACGGCGGCCGGCGTGACGCGATCCTGCTGAACGCGGCAGGTGCGATCGCTGCCGGCGGACATGCCGAGGATCTGCGAGAGGGGCTGGAGATCGCGCGGGAAACGGTGGCGTCCGGTGCGGCGGCCGAGCGGTTGGAGGCTCTCATTGCGTTTCGCTGACGCGCTCCGCGAGCCGGGCCTCGGCGCGATTGCCGAGGTGAAGCGGCGCTCGCCCTCGGCCGGCGACCTCCGGCCTGACGCGGATCCCGCCTCGCTGGCCGCGGGGTTCGAGCGGTCCGGTGCGGCCGCTGTCTCGATCCTCGTGGACGAGCGCTTCGGGGGCACGTTCGCCGATCTCGCGGCAGCCCGGGCGGCGGCGAGCCTGCCGCTCCTCGCCAAGGGGTTCTTCACGACGCGGGAAGACCTTCGGACGGCGCGGGAGCACGGCGCCGACGCCGTTCTCTTGTTGTTGAGGGATCTCGACGACCAGAGCACGATGGAACTGATGCAAGTCGCGCGCGAGCTCGGTCTCGACACGCTGGTCGAGGCGCACGACGCGGAGGAGCTCCAGCGCGCCGTCGAGCTCGGCGCCGAGGTGATCGGGATCAACGCGCGCGATCTCTCCACCTTCGAGATCGACCGCGCCGCACAGCTCGACCTCGTCGCGCGAGCACCGCGAGATCGCGTGATCGTCGCGGAGAGCGCGATCGCCTCGCGTGCCCAGGGCGCCGCCGCCGAGCTTGCCGGCGCCGACGCGATCCTCGTCGGCTCGACGCTGATGCGCGCCGCGGATCCCGCGAGGAAGCTCGCGGAGCTGATCTCCCGGCCGCTGGTCAAGGTGTGCGGCCTCACGCGGGAGGAGGACGTCGCCGCTGCGGCGGAAGCAGGCGCCGACCTGGCGGGGTTCATCCTCGTCGACGAGAGCCCACGGCGCGCTACCGAGGTCCTCCCGGTGCCCGAGACGATGCTCTCCGTCTCAGTCCACGTCGGCGAGTACGAGGACGCGGGCGCCGACCTCGTCCAGCTGTACGAGGTGGAGCCCGGCCGTGTTCGCGGGCGCGACGCAGTCCTGCTGCGAGACGGGTCTCAGGTCGCGCGCGTGCTCGACCTTCCCTGGGAGGAGGACGACCCCGCCCATCTCGACCGCGCCAACGCCGAGAACGGCCGCGTGGTGCTCGCCGGCCGCCTCGGGCCGGACAACGTCCGCGCCGCGATCGACGCCGTCGAGCCATGGGCGGTCGACGCTGCTTCGCGGCTGGAGCGCGAGCCCGGATTCAAGGATCACGACAAGGTGCGCGCGTTCGTCGAGGCCGCGCGATGAGCGTCGGGCTCTACGGCGCCTACGGCGGTCGCTACGTCCCGGAGACGCTGATCCCGGCGCTCGACGAGCTCGAGGCGGGCTGGAACGAGGCGCGCGAGGATCCGGCGTTCCAGCAGCAGCTCGATCACCTGCTCCGGACGTTCGGCGGCCGGCCGACGCCGCTGACGCTGGCCGAGCGTTTCGCGCCGGACAAGCGGCTCTACCTGAAGCGCGAAGACCTGCTCCACACCGGCGCGCACAAGCTGAACAACACGCTCGGCCAGGCGCTCCTCGCGCAGCGGCTCGGGAAGCAGCGGATCGTCGCGGAGACCGGCGCGGGCCAGCACGGCGTCGCGACGGCGACGGTCTGCGCGCGCTTCGGCTTCGAGTGCGTCGTCTACATGGGCGCCGAGGACATGGAGCGCCAGCGGCCGAACGTCGAGCGGATGCGGCTCCTCGGCGCAGAGGTGCGGCCGGTGGAATTCGGGACGCGGACGCTGCGAGAGGCGACGAGCGAGGCGATCCGCGACTGGATCGCCAACGTCGAGACGACGCACTACCTGATCGGCTCCTGCGTCGGCCCGCACCCCTACCCAGAGCTCGTCCGGGAGCTCCAGGCCGTGATCGGCCACGAGGCGCGCGCCCAGCTCCTCGAAGCCGAGGGGCGGCTGCCGGAAGTCGCCGTGGCCTGTGTCGGCGGCGGCTCCAACGCGATCGGGCTCTTCGCCGGGTTCGTCGACGACGCGGAGGTGAGACTCGTCGGCGTCGAAGCGCACGACGCCGCCAGCCTCGGCGACGGCCGGCCGGGAGTCCTCCACGGCGCCCGGTCGTCCCTGCTCGCCGACGAGGACGGCCAGATCCTCGACGCGCACTCCGTTGCGGCGGGGCTCGACTATCCCGGCGTCGGGCCGGAGCACGCGTTCCTGCGGGACACCGGACGAGCCGAGTACCTGAGCTCGACCGACGAGGAGGCGCGCGCGGCCTTCGAGCGCCTGGCCCGCACTGAAGGGATCATCCCGGCGCTCGAGCCGGCCCACGCACTCGCGCGTGTCGCCGAGCTCGACGCGGAGCTCGTCCTGCTCTGCCTGTCCGGGAGGGGCGACAAGGACCTCGGCCGTGCTTGACGCCGAGGACCGCCCGCTCGACTTCCCGGCCGACGGCCTCGTGCACGACGGCCTGCTCTACCGGATGCCGAGGGCCGAGGACGTCGAGAAGATCGCGCCGGCCTTCGCCGACGAGTCGATCGGCGGTGCGGCGAACATGCCGCGGCTCGGGATCGACGAGCTTCGCGCTCAGCTCGACCTGTTCCCCGAGCTGATCCGGGACGGGATCATGCTGCCGCTGCTCGTCGAGAACGCCGAGACCGGCGAGCTCTACGGCGGCGCCGTCCTCCACGACTTCAACTGGGCGCTCGGGCAGGTCGAGATCGGCTACTGGCTGTTCCCCGAGGCGCAAGGTCGTGGCATCGCGACGCGGATTGCCCGGTTCCTCGCCGAGCGCGGGTTCGCGATGGGGGCGGAGCGCGTCGAGGCGCGGGTGTTCGTGGGCAACACCGCGTCGGAGCGCGTGCTGGAGCGCGCCGGCTTCACCCGCGAAGGCGTCCTCCGCTCCCTCCCGCGCCGGTGGGGCGGACGCGCCGACATGACCGTCTACTCGCTGCTCCCGGGCGAATGAAGACGCTCGCCGTCTACCTGATGGCGGGTCGCGACACGCCGGAGCTCGCGGAGGCGGCGGTGGAGGGCGGCGCGGATCTCGTCGAGCTGGGCTTTCCCTTCTCCGATCCGCTGGCGGACGGGCCGGTGATCCGCCGAGCGGCCGAGCGCGCCCTGGCGGAGGGAATGCGCACCGAGGCGTGCCTGGAATGCCTCGCGGCAACGCGTGAGCGCGTGGACGTCCCGCTCGTCCCGATGACCTACGCCGCGCTGCTCGAGGCCTACGGCTACGAGCGGTTCGACGAGGACGCAAGGGCGGCCGGCGCCAGCTCCCTGATCGTCGCCGACCTGCCGGTGGACGAGCGGCCGGAGCTCCGCCGCGTCCAACTCGTCGCCCCGACCTCGACCGACGAGCGGATCGCGCTGGCGGCGAACCACACCGACGGCTGGCTCTACCTCGTGACGGTCACCGGGACGACCGGCGCGCGGAACGGCCTCTCCCCCGCCCTGGCGCCGCTCGTCGAGCGGGCGCGCCGCGCGGCCGACGTCCCGCTCTACGCCGGCTTCGGGATCACGACGCCGGAACAGGCGGGCGCCGCCGCGGAGCTGGCGGACGGGGTCGTGGTGGGGACGCGCGCAGTCGAGGTGGCGGAGGAGGGCCCTGCCGCACTCCGCGAGTTCGTCCGGTCGTTGAGCAGAATGGTGCACGCATGAGGGTCTTCTCCGGCATCCAGCCCACGGGCGACAAGCACTTCGGCAACTACAGCGGGGGCTTCCGCCAGTACGCCGCCACGCAGGAGGAGGGCGACGCGTTCTTCTGCATCGTCGACCTGCACTCGATCACGGTCGACTACGACCCCGCCGACCTGCGAGAGCGGACGCTCGACCTCGCGGCGATGCTCTTCGCCACGGGACTCGACCCCGACCGCTCGACGGTGTTCGTCCAGAGCCAGGTGACGGCGCATGCCGAGGCGGCCTGGCTGCTCGCGGCGGTCACGAGCATGGGCGAGCTGCGCCGGATGACCCAGTTCAAGGAGAAGTCAGACCAGCACGAGTTCGTCTCCACGGGGCTCTTCACCTATCCCGTGCTGATGGCGGGCGACATCCTGCTCTACCAGACCGATCTCGTACCGATCGGGGACGACCAGCGGCAGCACCTCGAGCTTGCGCGCGACGTCGCGGAGCGGTTCAACTCGCGGTTCGGCGAGACGTTCAAGCTGCCGAAGGGCCGATTCCCGGAGGTTGGCGCGCGGATCATGGATCTCCAGGAGCCCGAGCGGAAGATGTCGACGACGCTCGGCACGCCGCAGGGGACGCTGTCGCTCCTCGATCCGCCCGAGGTGCTGACGAAGAAGGTGAAGAGCGCGGTGACCGATTCGGGCCGCGATGTGCGCCGCGGTCCCGGCAAGGAGGGGATCGCGAACCTGATCGACATCCTGTCGGTGGCGACGGGCGAGGCGCCGGACGCAATCGAGGCCCGCTACGACGGCGCCGGCTACGGGCAGTTCAAGTCGGACGTCGCCGACGCGGTGGTCGCGGTCGTCGGCCCGATCCAGGAGCGCTATCGCGATCTGCGCGGCGACGCGGCAGAGCTCCAGCGCATGCTCGGGAAGGGCGCCGACAAGGCGCGGGAAGCGTCAGCCCCCACGCTCGAGGCGATGTACGAGCTCATGGGCTTCGTCCGCGCCTGAGACAGACACGGCTCGCCGAGCCGTGTCCCGCTGCCTGGCACCAAGACACGGCAGAAATCAGACAGAGCAGATCCGGATCCAGCGCGGCCCGAAGGGCCGTGCCCGAATCCGTCGACCCGTCCGCCTCACCGAGCTTTTGGGCTCCGGTCACTGTCAGTTCCGGACGCGTCCGGGTGCTTGGCACCCGGATACGGCCCGAGCGGTCAGGTGGGCGTGGATTCGAGGTCGCCCTTTGGGACTTCGCGCCACTCGCCAGGGGCCAGATCGTCCGCCGTCAGGCCCGCGTAGCGGCTGCGATGGAGTCGCCGGACGGGGTGCCCCACAGCCTCGAGCATCCGCCGCACCTGCCTGTTCCGGCCTTCGTGGATCGACAGCTCGATCACTGACGGCGCGAGTCGCCGGACCTGCGCCGGCGCGGTCGGCCCGTCCTCCAGCTCGACACCTTCTGCCAGCCGGCGCAGCGCCTCGTCCGACGGCTCGCCCTCGACCTCCGCTTCGTAGACCTTCTCCACCTCGTACTTCGGATGCGCCAGCCGGTGCGCGAGGTCGCCGTCGTTGGTGAGGAGCAGCGCGCCGGTCGTCTCCACGTCCAGCCGGCCCACCGGCACGACGCGCACCTCGTGACGGACGAGATCGACGACCGTCGGCCGGCCCTGCGGGTCCGAGGCCGTCGTCACCACCCCCGCAGGCTTGTGAAGCAGGACGTACGCCAGACGCTGTGGCCGAACCTCCTCCCCGTCCACCTCGACACGGTCACTGCCCTCCACGAAGGTGTTCAGCTGCCCGGCCTTGCCGTTGACCGTCACGCGTCCGGCCTTGATCAGCTCGTCGGCCTTCCGCCGGGAAGCGACACCCGCTCGGGCGAGATAAGCGTTCAGTCGCACGCCGTTAGGCTTGCAGCATGGGACGGATCGCGCCCTACCTGCTCTACGAAGACGGCGCCGCGGCGATCGATTTCCTGACGAGCGCGTTCGGCTTCGAGGTCGTGATGCGAATGGAGGAGGACGGCGTCGTCCAGCACGCCGAGCTCCGCCTCGGCGACGACTCTGTGATGCTCGGCCAGCCAGGGGACGACTACAAGAACCCGCGCAAGGCCGACCACCGCTCCTCCCTCGTCCACGTGTACGTCACTGACGTCGACGCCCACTACGAGCGGGCCATGGCCGCCGGCGCGGAGATCCTCCAGCCGCCGACCGAGCAGGAGTACGGCGACCGGCGCTACGACGCGTTGGATCCTGAGGGCCAGTTCTGGTCCTTCGCAACGTCCCGGAACGCGTAGTGCGCATCGCCCTGATGGTCGAGGGCCAGGAGGGCGTCTCCTGGGGCCAATGGCTGGCGCTCGCCGATGCCTGCGAGCGGCATGGCATCGAGGCCATGTTCCGCTCCGACCACTACCTGTCCCAGACGGACCCGTCCCGGCCGGCCACAGACGCGTGGACGCTGCTCGGCGCGCTCGCAGCCCGCACCGAGAAGCTCCGCCTCGGCACCCTCGTCTCGCCCGTTACCTTCCGCCATTCCGCCGTCCTCGCGAAGGCCGCGGCGACCGTGGACCACATCTCGAACGGCCGCGTGGAGATCGGGATCGGCGCGGGCTGGATGGACGAGGAGCACGAGTTCTTCTCGCTGCCGTTTCCCGAGACGAGCGAGCGGATCCGGATGCTCGCCGAGCAGGTCGAGCACGTCGACCGGCTCCTCCGCGACGGGCCGCTCAGCGTCCAGCGTCCGAGGCCGCCGCTGATCGTCGGCGGCTCCGCCCGCCGCGGCACGACGACGCCCGCCGTCCGCTTCGCCGACGAGTACAACACCTACGGCGTCGACCCGGCGGAGGCCGCTCGGCGCCGTCAGCGCGTCCACCAAGCCTGCGAGGCCGAGAGTCGCGACCCCGCCACGATGCGCTTCTCGGTGATGAACCCCTTCGTGCTCGACCGCGACCATGCGCGCCGCTTCGTCGAGGTCTACCCTGGGGCAGGGCCCGCAGAGCGCCTGTACGAAGACCTCGGCAGACGCGGCCTGGCCGGAGACCTCGCCGCGGGGCTGAAGGAGTTCGAGGCAGCCGGAGTCGACGGGATGATGCTCCAGCACGTCGTCCACGACGACCTGGACGTGGTCGCGGCGCTCGGCGAGCTGGCCTAGGCGGGACGCTTCTCGGCCAGCGCCTCGAGCCGCCCGCGGATCTCTTCCGCGCCGCCGCCCAGATCGTCCAGCCGCGGGAGCTCGGACAGCGTCTCCAGGCCGAACACGCGCTCGAAGAGCGGCGTCACCGCGTAGCGCACCGCGCCCAACGTCTGGTCGCGTCCGGCCTCTGCGATCAGCCCGCGCTCGACCAGGCCTGCGACCACCGAGTCCGCCGCCACGCCGCGTAGCCGCGCGACCTCCGGCCGGGAACAGGGGCCGAGGTACGCGATCACCGCCAGCGTCTCCAGCGCCGCCCCCGACAGCCCGCGCTCCACCGGCCGCTCGAACAGCCGCCCGCAAGCCTCCGCGGCCTCGCGTGCCGCCCGAAAGGCCCATCCTCCGGCGACCCGCTCCAGGACGATCCCGCTTCGGCCCTCGCGGAACCGCTCTCCGAGCAGGCCGAGAGCCGTCTCGACGCGCTCGGCGTCCTCCCCGGCCGCCTCCGAAAGCTCCTCGAGGGACAGCGGCTGCGACGCCACGACGAGCAGCGCCTCGAGCGTGCGGGCGAGACGGTCGAGTGGGTTGGCCGCGACTAGGCGGAGCGGGCGTTCGTCCATGGATCTCTCCTTTCCGTCTCTGCCGCCTCGTTCCTCTGCACCCGGATCGGGGCGAACGGCGCGGCCTGGGAAAGCTCGATCTCGCCGGCCTTGCGCAGCTCCAGCAGTGCGAGGAACGCGACCGCCTGCTCGACGCGCGTCATCCCCTCAACCTCGGTGTCGAAGTCGAAGCGCGTCCGCCGGGCGAGCAGCGAGCGGAAGCGCCCGAGGAACTGCTCGACCGGCGGGAAACGAAGCTCGAGATGCGCCAGCGACACGGCGGGCGGCTCCGCCGTCAATGCGCGCAGCGCCCCGGCCAGCAGCGCCGGATCCTGTGGCGCGAGCCGCCGCTCCGGCTGCGGCGCGAGCGGCGCGGGACCGAGCCGGAAGAATCGTCCTCGCTCGGCTTCCAGACGCTCCGCGAGCCAGCCGGCGGCTTCCTTGATCCGCCGGTACTCCGCGAGCCGCTGCGCGAGCTCCTCCGCGGCCAGCGCCGGATCCAAATCCTCCAGATCCGTCTCGTCGCCGGACAGCAGCGCGCGCGCCTTCAGCTCGAGCAGCGAGGCGACGAGCACGAGGAACTCGCCGCACGCGTCGAGGTCGAGCTGGTCCCGCTCTGCGAGATGCTCGACGAACGCGAGCACCACGCCCGCGACGTCGACCTCCCCCAGATCGAGCTCCTCCCGCAGGACGAGGGCGAGGAGCAGGTCGAACGGACCCTCGAAGGCCTCGAGGTCCAGGTCGAGCTCGCGCACGGGCACCGGCACCCGCAAGAACCTAGCGCTAGTGCCGGACGCGGCCCTTCGGGATCGCCATCGACGGCCCCTCGGGCGGCTTCACCTCGCGCGACCGCTCGGGACGCGGGCCCTCGCGGCGCAGGAACTGCCACCAGATGAAGAACGCGGTCGCCAGGATGAAGACGACGATCGACACCCACGCGTTCAGCCGGAACGGCCCGAGCTCGTGCGACGGGTCGATCCGCAGCAGCTCCTCGAAGAACCGGCCGAACGTGTAGAGCATCACGTAGAGCGCGAAGAGCGCCGGCGGCTTGAACCGGTAGAACCGGTCGAGCACGAGCAGGAGCACCGCAGCGAGCGTGACGTAGATGAACTCGTAGAGGAACGTCGGGTGGAAGAGCTCGGTGTCGGGATAGTCGAGCGGACGCTTCTCCGGCGAGATCTCGAGACCCCAGGCGCGGTCGGTCGGCTTCCCGAAGAGCTCCTGGTTCCACCAGTTGCCGAAGCGCCCGACCCCGTGCGCGAGCAAGAGACCCGGCGCGGCAGCGTCCATCAGCGAGTACGGGTTCTTCCCGGCGCGCTTCGCGACAATGGCGCCGACGAGCGTCCCGAGGAGAATCCCGCCCCAGACGCCGAGGCCGCCCTTCCAGACCATGAAGACGCCCTGCCACTTCGGGTCGGGCACCTCGTCCCAGCTCGTGATCACGTGGTAGAGGCGAGCGCCGACGATGCCGGCCGCCACGCCCCATACGGAGATTCGGAGCAGCAGGTCCCAGTCGCCGCCGTCCGCGCCCGGCTTCTTCGTCCACCGCAGCCCAGTGACGACGATGCAGACGGCGATCGCCAGCAGGAGCGTGAGCCCGTACATGTGGATCGTCACGGGACCGACTTCGAAGAAGCCGTTCTCGGGCGAGGGGATAGACGCGATCACGCGCGGCATTCTGCCGATCCCGCGTGCGCCGTGGCGCTACAGGAGGATCTTGAGCGCGAGCTCAGGCGTGCATCCGCGCTCGAGCAGCTGGACCGCCTGGTGCAAATCGATGTCCTGGCGGGCAGCAAGCCGCTCGGCAGCGCGGTGGCCGTAGCCGGCGCGCTGGAGCTCCTCGCTCCGCCAGAGCTCGATCAGTTGCTGCTCCGTGTCTTCGAGAACGTGAACTTCTGTCTCGCCCATCGCGTTACCTCCGGGTCGCCGCAGTACTCCCTCATTAACGGCCCTCGACAACGCTCTGTTCTCCCCCTTTTGGGGAGTTGACCAGGAGATTTCGTAAGGATCCGGGGCGGCCCCGGAGGAGCCGCCCCTGGATGCGATGGTGCCCCGTCTAGTAGTGGCGCCGAGTTTCTGGGTCGCGAGCACCAAGCGAGAGTCCGCACTGCGACGAGCCAAGGCTGGACAGCCTTGGTGAGGAGCAGGGCGGGCTCTCGCGCCGCGTGATCGCGGGCCAGAAGCCGGCATGTACTGCTGGACGGGGCACTAGTGCGTGGGTGCCGGCGCGCGGACGCGGAGCCGCCGCGAGAGCAGCCACAGCGCGAACCCGATGCCCATCGCCGCAAGCAGCAGCGCAGCGATCGTCACCGTCGGCAGGCCGAAACCGCCGCTTCCCGCGCCGATCGTGACGGCGGGGAAGGCGTGCGTCTGGGCGCCGCCGTAGGTGCCGAAGCCGTCGTAGACCTCGTAGTTCCACGACCCGCCGCTCGGGAAGACGACCTTGATCGTCGAGACGCCGTCCAGGCCGGTGGTCGTGCCCTTGAAGGTCTTCATCGTCGAGCCCTGCTTGATCGTCAGGGTCGGGACGACGCCCATCAGCGGCGTTTCCGGATTCCCGTGCTGAAGGATCGTCACCTTCGCGTTCCAGGTGTCGCCGGCGCCGACGCCGCCGTCCGGCGGCTGGACGCCCGCGGTCGCCCACCCGCCCGCCGCGGCCGTCGCGGGCAGCGCGAGAGCGGCGACTGCGAGTCCGATCAGGAGCTTTCTCATCTGCAACCTCCTCGAGGGGTTTTCGCCTTTACACCTACGGAGCGCTTCGGGTTCCGGGTCCTCACCGCATCGAGCGGTAGATCTTCAGCGCCTCGCGCTTCGGGATGTCCGCCTCGATGCGCACCGTCGCGCCGTCGTCGCGCTGGAGCAGCAGCGTGTTGCCGACGAGCCGAGGCGCTTCCGGACCGGCATCCGGGAAGAAGAGCACGTGCTCCTGCCCCTCGAGCCACGCGCCCTGCGCATCTTCCTCGGTGACGACCTCGACTTCCGTCCCCGTGCTGAGCAGCTTCTCGAACGCGCCGTGGCCGAGGAGTTGCGTGATCAGGAGCCGCGGCTCGCGCTCCGACCCGTAGAGGAACGACACCTGGCCCACGAAGCCGCGGTAGACCTCGGGGTCCTCGAGGCCGTCGAGGCTCGGGACGCGGATCGCGAAGTCCGAGAGCTCGCGCGCCCCCTCGAGGCTCATCCGCTCGCCGAGCGCAAGGTCCTCCCGCGCCTTCTCCGTCTTCGGCAGCTCGTCGACGTAGCGCAGCGTGCCGGCGCCGATCCCCAGCCAGTCGAGGATCTCGCTCCGGGACTGCGGGACGACCATCAGCGCCCCGACGACGACCAGCAGCGCGGCGAGCACGATCACCAGCGGGCGGCGCCAGGACGCGCGTGGCCGCCGACCTTCCGCGAGCCGCCTCCGCACCGCGCCGGTGAGATCCGGCGCGTTCGGGTAGTCGAGCTCCCGGCCGAGCCTGTTCAGTGCGAGCTCGAGCTCAGACATCCGTTCCCTCCATCCGTTCTCGCAGGTGGTCGAGCGCACGTGAGAGCCGCGACTTCACCGTGCCCTTGCGCAGACCGAGCGTCTCGGCCGTCTCCTCCTCCGAGAGGTCGAGCAGGTAGCGGCACGCCACGACGTCGCGTTCCTCCTCGCGGAGCGATTCGAGCGCCGCAAGCAGCGACTCGCTCTGCTCCGCGGCGACCACAGAGGACTCGGGGGACGGGGCCGCGCCCCCCGAGGGAGTTGCCGCGGCGGCGCGCAGCGCGAGGTGTCCGCGCCGGCCGGCCGAGCGGCGGCGATTCCGCGCCTCGTTGGCGACGATCCGCAGCAGCCACGGTCGGAGCTCGGCGCCGCGGCGGAAACGGCCGAGCGCGTAGAACGCCTTGACGAAGGCCTCCTGCGCCGCGTCCTCCGCGTCCGCCGCGTTCCCCGTCAAGAGGTAGGCGGTCCGGAAAGCGATCCCTTGGTATGCGTGCACGAGTTCTCCATAGGCGTCCTGATCACCGCGCCTCGCGCGTTCGACGAGTTCCGCTTCGGGCAGTGGTCGGCCCACCACTGTCCCTTCTACACCGGTGGAGCAACAGGGGTTCCTAGACTGCGTCGATGCGTTCGGTCACGACGCCGGACGGCCGCACACTTCTGGTCCGCGAAGGCGGCGCCGAGGTTGACGAGTGGCTGCTCGAACGCTTCTAGAACAGTTGATGCCCAGGTACGACGCGCGCGAAGTCCACTCGCTATGGGTGGCCGCACCGCCTGGCGGCGCGTACGAGGCTCTCCGGGCCGTCTCGGCGCGTGAGGTGCGGCTGTTCGGGCCGTTGATGCGACTCCGGACCTTCGGGCGGTCCCGGCGTGCGTTCGATCCCGATCTGCCACTACTCAGCGAGCTGGAGAACGCGGGGTTCATGCCGCTCGGCGAGCGAGCCGGCGAGGAGATCGTGGTCGGCGCGATCGGCCGCTTCTGGAGCCCGTTCCGGAATCGCCCGCAGGTCGTCGAGAGCTTCGCCGCCTTCGCCGAGCCCGGCTACGCGAAGGCGGCGATGAACTTCCGGGTCGAGGCAGAGCGCGGCGGGACCCGGATCACCACGGAGACGCGGGTCGTCGGGACCGACCAACGCGCGAGGCGCAAGTTCCGTCGCTACTGGTTGCTGATCAGACTCGGAAGCGGCGCGATCAGGCGGAGCTGGTTGAAGGCGATCCGGCGGCGGCTACTCGCCGGCGACGCGGTCCAGGATCATGCTCAGGATCCAGTTCACAAACCAGACGACGATCGTCGCGCCGATGTACGTCCAGAAGCCGTCGATCGAGAAGTCGGGTGCGATCCACTCGGCGAGCGCGAGCATGAGGACGTTGATCGCGAAGTAGGACAGACCGAGCGTGATCAGGACGAGCGGCAAGGTGAGGAGCGTCAGGATCGGCTTCACGATCGCGTTCGCGATCCCCAGAACGGCAGCGCCGAGCAGTAGCGGCCCCCAGCGCGCGATCTCGACGTCGTCGCCGAAGATCGAGTCGACGAGGATCAGGGCGATGACGTTCACGCCCCAGCCGACCAGCAGGCCGACGATGAATCGCCGCATCATGCGGCGAGTATCTCAGTCCCGGCGGGCGGGTCCCGCCTCGATCGGACGGTCCGGCTGCAGCCTGGCCCTGGGACAGGCGCCCCAGAGCCCGCGGCGCTCGGCCTTCGCGCGAGTCGCAGCCTCGAGCAGGTCGTCCGCGTAGAGCCCACGCTCACCGTCGAAGAAGTAGGGCGCCGCTGCGCCGATCTCCACGAGCGTGCCGTTGACGTTGAGGTCGCCGACGAAGACGTAGCCGAGCGCTCGACCGAACCTGTCTTCGCGATCGAGCTCCTCGTCGTAGGCCACGCGCACCTCGGTTCCGGGCGGAAGCACGCGCCGCAACGACGCGCCCGCCTCCCGGCCGAAGCACTCGCCCTGCGCCGGCTCCGGGGCGTCGATCTGCACGAGCCGGACACGCGTTCCGTCGGCGAGACGAATCGTGTCTCCGTCGGAGACCGAGGCGACACGCCCCGAGAACGACTCGGGCTCGCTGCCCCCACAGCCGGCCATGACGGCGAGAAGGCAGGCGAGAAGGGCCCTACGCGACTGCGGCCTCGCCGAGCAGCGCCTTGACCTCGCCGAAGAAGGCGGCGCTCGGCTTCACCCGATAGCCCGGCCCGAGCTCCAGCACCTTCGGGCCGAGCGACGTGTCCACGTTGAGGACGACCGGCACCTCGCCCGGAAAGTCCTTCACGAGCCGCGCGAGCTCGCCCACCAGGCCGGCCTCCGCCTTCAGCGCGTCGACGCGCAGCCGTACTTCCTTCGCCTCCTGTGCGGCCTCGAACGGCGTGACCTCCATCGCGATCAGCTTCGTCTCACCCTCCTTGTGGTCGATCCGCGCCTTGACGACGAGGATCTCGTCGACGGCGATCAGCTCCCGCGAGTGGACGTAGACCGAGTTGAAGACGACGCACTCGGCGCTCCCCGTCAGGTCGTCGAGCCGCGCGAAGACCATCGGATCACCCTTGCGGGTGGTCAACTGCCGCAGCGCGCCGACGATCCCGCCGACCATCACGATCTCGCCGTCTCGCCGCAGCGGCACGTCCGCCAGCCGGCAGTCCGTCTTGCGCCCCAGCTGCTCCTTGATCGCATGCAGCGGGTGCTCGGAGACGTACAGCCCCAGCGACTCCTTCTCGAGGCGCAGCAGCTCGTTCTTCTCGTATTCCCCGCCGGTGATCGGCGGGTGCTCGACCTCGAACATCGACTCCTGCCCGAAGAAGAGATCCTCCTGTCGCCGCGCGCCCGAACCGAGCGCCGCGTCGAGTGCTTCGAGCATCCCTTTCCGCGAAGCGCCGGTCGAGTCCAGCGCGCCGCACATGATCAGCGACTCGAGCGCTCGCTTGTTCACGACCGTCGTCGGGACGCGCTCCGTCAGCTCCCACAGCGAGGCGAACCGCTCACCCTGGCCGCGCGCCGCGACGATCGCCGCCGCCGCTCCCTCGCCGACGTTCTTCACCGCATTGAGCCCGAAGCGGATCTTTCCCTCCACGACGGCGAAGTCCGTCTGGGACATGTTCACGTCGGGTGGCTCGACCTCGATCCCCATCTCGGCGCAGGCGTTCACGTACAGCGGAACGCGGTCCTTCGTGTTCATCACGGACGAGATCAGCGCGGCCATGTACTGGCAGGGGTAGTTCGCCTTCAGCCAGGCCGTGCGGTAGGCGATCAGCGCGTAGCACGCGGCGTGGGACTTGTTGAAGGAGTAGTCCTGGGACTGCTCCGTGTCCTTCCAGAGCTGCGTCGCGACCTGGTGCGAGACGCCGTTCGCAGCGCACCCCTCGAGGAACTTCTCCTTCAGGGACGCCATCAGCGAATGGATCTTCTTGCCGATCGCCTTGCGGAGATCGTCCGCCTCCGCCGGTGAGAACCCGGCGAGCTGCTTGGCGATCTCCATGTACTGCTCCTGGTAGATCGCGATCCCGTAGGTGGGCTCGGTGATCGGCTTCAGCCGCTCGTCGATGAACGTCACCGACTCGAGCCGGTTCTTCCGCTTCGCGTAGGCCGGGATGTAGCCCATCGGGCCCGGGCGATAGAGAGCGACGAGCGCGATCAGATCCTCGAACTCGGTCGGCTTGACCTGCCGCAGCGCCTCTCGCATCCCCGACGACTCGAACTGGAAGACGCCCATCGCGTCGCCGCGCGCCAGCATCTCGTAGGTCTGCTTGTCGTCGAGCGGGATCTTCTCGTTCGTCAGCCCGCCCACCAGCTGGTACGTCTTCTCGATCACGTCGAGGTTGCGGAGGCCGAGGAAGTCCATCTTCAGGAGCCCGAGCGCCTCGACGTCCCACATCCCGAACTGCGTGACGACCTCCTGGTCGGCGCCCTTCTGCTGGAGCGGGACGTACTCCGTCAGCGGCCGGTCGCCGATCACGACGCCCGCCGCGTGGATCGAGTCGTTGCGAACCAACCCCTCGAGCGGCTTGGCCAGATCGACGATCTCGCGCACCTGCGGATCTCCGTCGTACGCCTGCTTCAGCTCCGCGCCGGGCTTCAGGCAGTCGTCGAGGTAGACCTTCGGCCCTTCCGGGATCAGCTTCGCGATCCGGTCGACCGTGCCGTACGGGATCTCCAGCACGCGGCCGGCGTCGCGCACCGCGGCCCGGGCGAGCATCGTGCCGAAGGTGATGATCTGGGCGACGCGATCGCGGCCGTACTTCTCGGCCACGTAGTTGATGACCCGGTCGCGGCCCGCGACGGCGAAGTCGATGTCCATGTCGGGCATGGACTTCCGGCCCGGGTTGAGGAACCGCTCGAAGAGCAGGTCGTAGCGCATCGGGTCGACGTCCGTGATCTCCAGCGCGTAGGCGGCGATCGATCCCGCCGCGCTGCCGCGGCCCGGCCCGACCTGGATCCCGTTCTGCTTCGCGAACCGCACGAAGTCCCAGACGATCAGGAAGTAGTCCGCGAAGCCCATCTCCTTGATCGTCTTCAGCTCGAAGCGAAGGCGCTCGTTGAGCTCCGGCGTGACCGATTCGTAGCGCTTCTGCAGGCCTTTTTCGCAGAGCTCGGCGAGGTAGTCGAAGGCGTCGCGGTCGTCCGGCGTCGGGTAGCTGGGGAGCCGGATCTCGCCGAGCTGGATCTCGACGTTCAGCCGCTCCGCGACCTCCAGCGTCCGCCGCATCGCGTCGGGGTAGTCGGCGAAGTCGACGGCCATCTCCGCGGGGCTCTTGAAGAAGAACTGGTCGGTGTCGAACTTCCAGCGGTTCGGGTTCCTCAGCGAGTCGCCCGACTGGATGCAGAGGAGCGCCTCGTGGGCCTTCGCGTCCTCGTGGCGCAGGTAGTGGACGTCGCCGGTCGCGACGAGCGGCAGACCCGACTGCTCGGCGAGCGCCGCCAGCTGCGGGTTGATCCGCGCCTGCTCGGCGAGGCCCGCGTTCTGCATCTCGACGTAGACGTTGTCACGGCCGAAGACCTGGGCTCAGCCGGTCGAGGTCCGAGGCGGCGTCCTTGGGCCGGTTCTCCTCGAGCGCCTTGCAGACCCGGCCCGACAGGCAGCCGGAGAGCGCGACGAGGCCCTTCGCGTGCGACGCGAGGTGGTTCCAGTCGACGCGCGGCTTGTAGTAGTAGCCCTGGAGGTAGCCGGCCGACGCGAGCTTGATCAGGTTCCCGTAGCCCTCGGTGGACTCGGCCAGGAGCGTCAGGTGCGCGTAGCCCTTCTCCTGCTTCGCAGCGTCGTCGCAGACATAGACCTCGCAGCCGATCAGCGGCTTGACGCCGGCCTTCTGCGCGTGCTGGTAGAGCTGGACGGCACCGGCAAGCGACCCGTGGTCGGTGAGCGCGACGGCGGGCATCTCGAGCTCCGCGGCGCGCGAGGTCAGGTCCGGGATCCGGCAGGCCCCGTCGAGGATCGAGAACTCGGAGTGGACGTGAAGATGGACGAACTCGGCGGCCACGGACGAGCCATCTTGGCAGAGCCTCCGGCTAGCCCGGTTTGGCCCACTCGGCGATGCGGTCGCGCTCTTCCTGCGTCATGTTCGTCCGGTTGCCCTGGGGCATCCGCTTGCTGACGACGACCATGTCGTAGATCCGATCCTTGTACTTCTCGACGTTGGCCGGGTCGTCCCACTTCGGCAGGTCGATGAGCTTGTACTCCTCGTCGGTCGGCTCCGTCGAGTGGCACGAGTAACAGCGCCGTTCGAGGATCTGCTCCACCTCGTCCGGGACCGCCGAGGGGCCGTCGTTGTCAGACGGCGAGCCGCAGCCCGAGAGGATCGCCAGAAGGATCAGAGCGGGGAGGCGAAGTCGCATTTCGCCGAGTGTGACGGGGCGCCTTCAGGTGCGACAGGAACTCGCTACGGGCGTTCCAAAACACGCAACGCGCGTACCAAAGGTGGCTAGCCTCGGCCTGTGACGCGCCGCCGCGAGGCCGAAGACGAGACGGACGACCGCCCGCCGATCTGCCCCGCCTGCGGCGTGACGATGGGCATCGAGATCACCGACGGCAAGCCCCGGTTCGTCTGCCTGGAGTGCGGATTCTCCGACCGCGAGGGCGGCCTCCCTTAGCGAAGGCCCTGGCCCAGGCCGAGGAACTCGGCAGCTTCGAGGACGGCTCCGTCGCTCAGAGACAGCTGCCGGACTTCCTCGACGCGGAGCCGCCTGACCGCACGGTCGAACAGCGTGTAGTTCGCCCAGAGCGACTCGAAGATCGACCACCAGCGGAGCCCGGCGGCACCGGTCTCCCGGTAGACCTCGAGTGCCTGCGGCTGCGTGATCGGCCGCTCCCTCGTCGCGACCACCGAAGGCCGTAGCCGCCGGCGCCGCAGCACCACCGGGTCGTCGAGGTCGACCAGCTCGGCGCCGTCCGGCAGCTCGATCGCCGCCAACGCCAGTGGCAACCCGCGCCGCACCAGCAGCGGCGCGATCAGCCGCTGCCCGCGGAACCGCGCCAGCTGCTCGACAACGCCAGACGACTCACGATCCGTGAGATAGAGACACCCGTAGACGTCCGGGTTGTCGTGCCGGCCGTCGCCCTGGAAGACGCGCGGGAACCAGAGCGGCGAGTCCGGCTGGTCGGGCCGGGCACGCTCGTTCCAGGCGAAGCAGCGGTGGAGGATCAAGCGAACGAGTCCGCGCGCTCGGCGCGGATCGCCCGCATCAGCTCTTCAGCCCGTCCGGCGCGGACGAGGTCGATCGGCCGCCGGTCGCCGAGCAGCGGATTGACGCCCCAGAGCCAGGCCCGCGCGGCATCGGGCTCGTAGACGCGCAGCAGGTTCGACCAGACCAGCTCGAGCAGGTCGACCTTCTCGGCGTTCAGCGGGTCGATGCCGGCGCCCTTCAGCCAGCGGGTCACGCGCGAGCGGCTGACGCCGAGAATCTCGGCGAGCGCCGCCTGCGACCGGAAGTCGACGCTGAGCGCCTCGACCTTGGCTGCGGTTGCTACGGGCATGCGCTCAGCTTAGCGCAACAATTTCTGTTGCGCCGCTGCCGCAGAGCGATGACGTCGCGGAGAGGTACGCCTAGTCGGAGCCGAAGCCCGAGGACTTCTTCTTGGCCCGCTTCTCGTTGCGCTTCTCTTTCAGCGACTTCTGCGGGGCCTTCTTGCCGAGCTTCTTCGGTTTGTCTGAGCCTTTGGCCATGGCCCTATTGTGACTATGCCCCCGGCTGGACGAGCCGCTTGTACGAGATCCGGTGCGGCTCGAGCGCCTCGGCGCCCCGCGTCTCGCGCACCCACGCCTCGTACTCCTCGAAGCTGCCCTCGAACCACGTCACCTGCGAATCGCCCTCGAAAGCGAGGATGTGCGTCGCGACGCGGTCGAGGAACCAGCGGTCGTGGGAGATCACCGCGGCGCAGCCGGCGAAGTCCAGGAGGGCGTCTTCGAGAGCCCGCAGCGTGTCGACGTCCAGGTCGTTCGTCGGCTCGTCGAGCAGCAGCAGGTTCCCGCCGGACCGAAGCAGCTTCGCGAGGTGCACGCGGTTCCGCTCGCCGCCGGACATGTCGCCGACGCGCTTCTGCTGATCCGAGCCCTTGAAGTTGAACCAGGAGACGTACTGGCGCGAGTTGACCTCGCGGGAGCCCAGCGCCAGTGTGTCCAACCCGCCGGAGATCTCCTGCCAGACCGTTTTCGCGGGATCGAGGTCGGCGCGCGACTGGTCGACGTACGCCAGCTCCACCGTCTCCCCCACCCTCAGGTCGCCGGAGTCCGGCTGCTCCTCGCCGGAGATCATCCGGAAGAGCGTCGTCTTGCCCGCCCCGTTCGGGCCGATCACGCCGACGATCCCGCCCGGCGGCAGGGAAAAGGTCATGTCCTCGACGAGCAGTCGGTCGCCGAATCCCTTCGACACTCCGGCGGCGTCGACCACGACATCGCCCAGCCGCGGCCCGGCCGGGATGTGGATCTCGACGCGGTCGAGCTTCACGTTGCGCTCCTCCGCGAACAGCTTCTCGTAGGCGGCGACGCGGGCCTTCGACTTCGCGTGCCGCGCCGTCGGCGAGGAGCGCACCCACTCCAGCTCCCGCGCGAGCGCCCGGCGGCGAGCCGACTCCTGCTTCTCCTCGACGGCGAGCCGCACCTGCTTCTGCTCGAGCCAGCCGGAATAGTTGCCCTCGTACGGGATCCCCTTGCCCCGGTCGAGCTCGAGGATCCAGCCGGCGACGTTGTCGAGGAAGTACCGGTCGTGGGTGACGGCGACGACGGTTCCCGCGTACTCCGCGAGGAAGCGCTCCAGCCAGGCGACGGATTCGGCGTCCAGGTGGTTCGTCGGCTCGTCCAGGAGCAGCAGGTCCGGCGAGGACAGGAGCAGGCGGCAGAGCGCGACCCGGCGCCGCTCGCCGCCGGAGAGCGTCGTCACGTCGCGGTCGCCCTCCGGGAGCCGGAGCGCATCCATCGCGCGGTCGAGCTGGGCATCCAGCGTCCAGGCGTCGCGCCGGTCGATCTCCTCCTGGATCCGCCCCTGCTCCGTGAGGAGCGCGTCGTAGTCGGCGTCAGGCTCGGCGAACGCTGCAGAAACCGCGTTGAAACGGTCGAGCAGGTCGCGCAGCGCCCGGACGCCGTCCTCGACGTTGCCTCGGACGTCCTTGGCGGGATCGAGATCGGGCTCCTGCGGCAGCCAGCCGACGGTCGCGCTGGGCGCGAGCTGCGCCGTCCCGCTGGAGGGCTCTTCGACACCGGCCATGATCCGCAGCAGCGTCGACTTTCCCGCGCCGTTCGGCCCGAGCACGCCGATCTTCGCGCCCGGCAGGAACGCCAGCGTGATGTCGTCGAGCACCTTGCGCTCCGGCCCGTAGAACTTCGAGGCCCGGATCATCGTGAAGACGTACTCCGCCACGGCGGCCGAGGTTACCCTCCGGCCGGTGGATGCCGAACCCGCCGAGCTCCGGGTGCTGGGTTGCCTGATCGAAAAGCAGCGCACGACGCCGGACACCTATCCGCTCTCGCTGAACTCGCTGCGCCTCGCGTGCAACCAGTCCACGAACCGGGAGCCGGTCGTCGACTACGACGAGGCGACGATCCGGGCGGCGCTCGAGCGGCTCTCGCGACGCGGCTGGGTGCGGCTCGCCAGCGGCGCCGGGAGCCGGGCGGCCAAGTACCGGCATCTGTTCGACGAGGCGTTGGGCTTGTCGGACGCCGAGATCTCGCTGCTCGCCGTGCTGATGCTTCGCGGCCCGCAGACGCCCGGCGAGCTGAAGCAGCGCGCGGAGCGGCTGCACCACTTCCAGTCGCCGGCCGACGCGGAGAGCGTCCTCGACGGACTGATCCAGCGCGAGCTCGTCGCCCGTCTGGAGCGGCGGCCCGGGCAGAAGGAGCAGCGGTACGCCCAGCTGCTCGGCGACGGCGAGCCGGCGGCCGAGCCGGCACCAGCCGCCCAGAGCTCGCTGGAGGCGCGGGTCGAACGCCTCGAAGCGGAAGTTCGCGAGCTTCGCGAGAGGCTCGAAGGCTAGGCGTCTCATTTTCGGCACGAAGCACGGCCGACACTTTCCGTACCCTCAGCCCGTGGACGTCTTCGAGGGCCTGAACCCGCAGCAGCGCGCTGCCGTCGAGGCCGTGCGTGGTCCCGTCTGCATCCTGGCCGGCGCCGGCTCGGGGAAGACGACCACGATCACGCGGAGGATCGCGAACCAGGTGCTGACCGGCGCCTTCCGGCTGTCGGAGATCCTCGCCGTGACCTTTACGGACAAGGCGGCGGGCGAGATGCGCGCCCGGCTGGCAGCGCTCGGCGTCGAGGGCGTCCAGGCGCGCACCTTCCACTCGGCCGCGCTCGGGCAGCTCCGCTACTTCGCGGGTGACCGGATCGGCCAGGTGCTGCCGTCGAAGGCGCTGATGCTCCAGCCGATCCGCCGATCGCTGCCGCCGCCGTTCAAGTTCCGGCCGCTGGGCGACCTGGCCGGCGAGATCGAGTGGGCGAAGAACCGGCGTCTGACTCCGGACACCTACCTGGACGGGCTCAGTGGCCACGAGCCGCCGATCCCGCCCGACCTGATGGTGTCGGTCTTCAGCCGCTACGAAGCGCAGAAGGAGAGCCAGAATCGCGTCGACTTCGAGGACCTGCTCGAGCTTGCGATCCGGCTCTACGACGAAGACGAGCAGGCGACGGTCACCTTCCGCGACCGCTACCGCGCGTTCACCGTCGACGAGTACCAGGACGTGAACCTGCTCCAGCAGTCGCTGCTCGAGCGCTGGCTCGGCGGCCGCGACGAGCTCTGCGTCGTCGGCGACGACTACCAGTCGATCTACTCCTTCACCGGCGCGACGGCGGAGCACCTTCTGCGCGCGCAGGGCCAGGTCTTCCGGCTGGAGGAGAACTACCGCTCGACGCCCGAGATCCTCGAGCTCGCGAATCGCCTCGTCCCCAAGCTCGGCGGCGCCGAGAAGACGCTGCGCGCGACGCGAGATCCTGGAGAGGCGCCGGTGCTGCGCGCCTGCGAGGACGCCGGGGCCGAGGTCTCGTCCATCGTCGGGAACATCCGGACGCTCCACGGCGAGGGCGTGCCGTACGAGGAGATCGCGGTGCTGTACCGGATCAACTCGCGCTCGGAGGAGTTCGAGGAGGCGCTGTCGGAGGCGGGGATCCCGTACCAGGTGCGAGGCGGTGCGTTCCTGGCGCGGCCCGGGGCACGCGGGATGCTGCGCGCGCTGCGCGGGTCGGGCGGCGATCCGGTGTCGATCGTCGCGGAGGTCGCGAGGGCGCAGGGCCTCACCGAGGTGGTGCCCGACGGCGTCGGCGAGGAGGAGCTCACGCGCCAGGGCGACCTCACCCGCTTCGTCCGACTGGCGGAGGAGTTCGGCGAGGGCACCGTCGCGGAGTTCCTGGCCGACCTCCAGAGCCGCTTCGCCGAAGAGTCCGCGGGCCGCGGCGTGAACCTGCTGACCTACCACCGGGCGAAGGGTCTCGAGTTCGACGCCGTCTTCCTGCCGCGGCTCGAGGAGGGCGAACTGCCCTTCAAGCGCGCAAAGCTCGGAGAGGCTCTGGCCGAGGAGCGCCGGCTGCTCTACGTCGGGATGACGCGAGCCAAGCGGTACCTGGAGATCACCTGGTCGGGCGACCCGAGCCGCTTCCTCCGGGAGCTGGGGATCGAGGAGCCGGAGCGCCCGTCAGCGGACGACCCGGTCGTGAAGGCGCTGAAGGCGTGGCGCCTCGAGCGATCGAAGAGCGACGAGGTGCCGGCCTTCGTCGTCTTCCACGACTCCACGCTCGAGGAGATCGCCCGCAGCCGGCCGAAGGAGCTGTGGCAGCTCGCGAAGGTCTCAGGCGTCGGCCCGGCGAAGCTCGAGCGCTACGGCGACGAGGTGCTCGCCACGCTGGCACGCCCCTAGAGGGCAGCCGCCACGTAGGCGCCGACGCCCAGAGCGAGGACCAGCACGCCGATGACGACTGCGACCCTCGACAGGCGAGAACGATCCATCAGGCCGAGCGCGATGCCGGCGCCGGCGAAAGGAAAGGGAACGGCGACGAAGAGCAGCGGCACCGTGACAACCCCGAGGACGCTGCAGACGATCGCTTTCGTCGCGATGCGTTCCGGCCGACGGCTCGCCCGTCCGACGACGAAGTAGAAGAGAACTGCGGTCAAGCCGAGCGCGAGTGCCGTCGAGGTGACGAACGCGATCGGCTCTGCGGACTGGGTTTCGCCGGGCTCCGATTCCGTCCCGATCAAGTGGTCGATCGCCATCGTGACCACGCAGGCGACGACAACGACAGCCGCGATCGCCGCGGTCACCGGATCTCCGCCGCGATCCGCTCGGCGGCGCGTGTGAGCTGATCGTCGGTCAGGTACGGCGCCGGCCCGAGACGGAGGTAGCGGCCGCGGGCGTCCGTCATGACGCCGTCCTCGGCCAGCCGGCGGCTGACGTCCTCCGCGTCGTCCACGTCGAGGGACAGGAAGCCGCCGAAGTCCTCGCGGCGCCCGTCACTCCGAGCGCCTTGGCGAGAAGACGCGTCTGGCGAAGGTAGTTCTCGCGCAGCGCTTCCGGGGTCAGACCCTGCTCGGCGAAGAAGTCGAAGACGCGCGCCGCCCGGTAGTGGCTGGTCGGGTCGTAGGTCGCGCCCGCGAAGCGCATCCCGCCCTTCGGATACTCGACCGCGCCGGGAACCTTCTCCGCGGCCATCTCCGCGAACTCCGCGTACCAGCCCGTGAACCGCGGCCGCAGCTCGTCCGCGTGCGGCGGCAGTCGCAGGAAGCAGTTCCCCTCGCCGAGCTGGAGGTACTTGTAGCCGCCGCCCGACGACCCAGAACGTGTCGGGAAGCGGCACGCGCATCACGCCGAACGCGTGGTAGACGTCGACGAGAAGCTCGGCGCTCGCAGTCCGCGAGCTCGTCGAGGCCCGGGACGATCCGCGAGTCCTCGAACAGCACTGCCGAGACGAGCACCGCCGCGGTGCGCTCGTCGACCGCGGCGGCGAGCCGCTCCGCCAGCGTCTCCGCCGGGCGAGCGTCGACGACCACGACGTCCAGCAGCTCCTCTTCGGCGAGCCGCGCCATCAGTCGGCGCAGCGTGTGGAACTCGCCGCTCGTCGTGACGAGCCGCGGCCGGCGCGCGAAGTCCAGCGCGGACAGGAACCGCAGCACGAGCCCGAACGTGTTCTGGTCGAGCGCGATCTCCGCGCCGGGCTCGTCCAGCCACAGCCGGAATCCCTCGCGCACCCGCTCCGCCTTCTCGAGTGCCCTCCCCCACTTCTCGTCGACGTGGAGCGCCGCGTCGTCCCACGCCTCGACGACACCCTCGCGAGCCACGTCCGGCCAGGCCTGGTGCGAGTGCCCGGTCAGCAGCAGACGCTCCGACACGCGGAACGCGGAGTAGTGCTCCGCCCCGATCAAAGCTCCGAGCGAACCGTCCAGAGATCCGGGAAGAACGGCTGGTTCAGCGTCGTCTGCAGGTACGCCGCCCCCGGCGAGCCACCCGTCCCGGGCCGCTGGCCGATCGTCCGCTCGACCATCTTCACGTGGTGGTAGCGCCACTCCATCAGGCCCTCGTCGAAGTCGACCAGCCGCTCGGCCACCTGCGCCGGCTCGCCGTCGTCGCGGTACGCCTCGGATCAGCGCGCGCCTGTACGCGCCTCCGACTCCTGCACCGGCTGAGTCACGTCCGCTCCAGGATCTCCGCCGGAACCGCGTAGCCCTTGTCGGCCAGGTAGCGAAGGAACGAGTCGCAGACGGACGGCCTAGCCATCGCCGCCTTCACCTTCTCGTGGTCGGGGCTCTGCTCGTGGTACGCGTCCAGCACGCCCGGGTCGCGGCGGCCGAGGATCGCCTCGAGCTCCCGGAACTGGCCGGACTGGAACCCCGACGACTGCTCGAGCCGCTCGCGGAACGCCAGGAACTGGACCGGCGTCATCGTCTCGATCACGTCCAGTTGCGCGACGACGAGCTTGAGGATCGTGAGGATCCGCTTGAAGGTCGCGAAGGCCCGTGCGTCGTTGCCCTCCTCGAGCATCCGCTGCAGGTAGCGGAGCTCGTGGATCAGCTGCTTGAACCAGAGCTCGTAGACCTGGTGGACGACGATGAAGAGGATCTCGTCGTGCTCGTCGGACTTCGGCCGCTGCGCGCCGAGGATCTCCTCGAGCGCGAGGTACGACGTGTAGTTGAGCGACCGCTCCTGGCTCACTTGCGCTTCCTTGTAGAGCTCGCGCGCGATGATCTCGCGCTGCACCTCCGAGGCGCCCTCGTAGATCCGCGGCGCGCGCACCTCGCGGTACAGATGCTCCAGCAAGTGGCCCTTTTCCAGGGCTTTTGCGCCGTGCACCTGGATCGCGGCGTCGACGGCCTGCTGCGCGACCTCCGTCGCGTAGAGCTTCGCCATCGCCGAGGCCTTGCGCACCGGGCGGACACCGGCGTCGTACTGCTGCGCCGCTTCCCGGACGAGCAGACGTGCTGCCTGGACCCGCGTCGCGATCTCGGCGAGGCGGTGCGAGACGGCCTGGAAGTCGGCGAGCGTCTTGCCGAACGCCTGCCGCGAGGCGGTGTGCGCGACGGCGGCGTCGAGCGCGGCCTGCGCCATCCCGACGCCGAATGCTCCGACGCTCGGCCGGAAGAGATCGAGCGTCTCCATCGCAACGGCGAAACCGCCGTCGACCTCACCGAGGACCTGCTCGACGCGAACGCCGTCGAACTCCAGCCGACCGACGGGGTGCGGCGCGACGAGCTCGATCGCCTCGCCCGTCAGCCCCTCGCTCTCTCGCGGCACGGCGAAGGCGGTGATCCCCTTCGCGCCGTTGTCGGAGGTTCGAGCGAAGACGCTGTAGACGTCCGCTTCGGGCGCGTTCGAGATCCACGTCTTCGTGCCGGTGAGCCGCCAGCCGTCGCCGTCGCGTTCCGCTCGCAGCGAGAGCGACGCGACGTCGGAGCCAGAGTCCGGCTCGCTCAGCGCGAATGCGGCGACCGCCTCGCCCGCCGAGAGCTTCGGGAGCCACTCGTCCCGCACCGCCGGGTTCCGCATCAGCGGGTAGCCGCCGAGCCCCTGAAGCGCGAGCGCGGTCTCGGCCTCGGTGCAGCCGTGCGCCAGTCCCTCCCGCAGCTCGCAGAGCTCGACCGCCGAGCCCGCGAAGACGAGCTCGAGCAGCCCCTCGTCGCCGAGCGCCTTGACGAGACGGCGGTTGAGCCGACCCGAGTCGTCGGCAAGCGGCGCGAACTTCTCGTGCCCGAGCCGCCGGGCCCGCTCGAGCACCTCAGCCATCGACGACGGCGACGCCCATCAGCTCGACCTTCGCCGCGGGCTCGAACAGCGCGGCGACGCCGACCAGCGCCATCGCCGGATAGCGGCGTCCGAAGTGCCGGCGCCAGACCTCGCCCAGCTCGGCGGCCGAAGCGCGGTACTCCTCCATCTCGGTCGTGTAGATCACCAGCGAGACGAGGTCGTCCGGCCCGCCGCCCGCGGCTCGCAGTGCGGTGACGACGTTCTGCGCCGCGCCGTCGAACTGCTCGACGAGCGTCTCGCCGTCGCCGATCTGCCCGCCGAGGAAGATCGTTGTGCCGGCGACGACAGCGTGCGCGAATCCCGACGGCTCCGGCAACTCGGGCGGGTTGACGATCACGAACGGCCCTCCGACCACGACGCGTAGAACTCCCGGAAGTCTTCGCCCTTCATCAGCAGCGCCTGGGCAAGCGCCTCCATCTCGATCGCTCCGCCGAGGTCCTGGTCGAGCTCGCGGGTGATCAGCACCTTCGTCGTGGCGTAGGCCAGCGACGGGCCGTCCGCGAGCCTCTGAGCGAGATCTTTCGCCTGCTTGGGCAGCATCATGTCGTCGACGACCTTCGTCGCGAGACCGATCTGGACCGCGCGCTCGGCGTCGACCTCGTCGCCGAGGATCAGGAGCTCCGTTGCCCGGCCGAGGCCGATCAGGCGCGGGAGCAGGTACGCGGCGCCCATGTCCGCTCCGGCCAGCCCGACCTTCGTGAACAGGAACGAGAACTTGGCGGAGCGGGCGACCAGGCGGAAGTCCGCCGCCATCGCGAGCACCGCGCCGGCGCCCGCCGCAACGCCGTTCACCGCCGCGACGATCGGGATCGGCACCTCGCGCATCGCCTTCACGACGGCGCCGCTCATCCGCGTGAACTCGAGCAGCTGCGCCGCCTCCATCCCCTGCAGCTCGCCGATGATCTCCTCGACGTCGCCGCCCGAGCAGAAGCCGCGGCCCTCGCCGGTCAGGACGAGCGCCCGGACGTCGCCGCGGTGCGGCAGCTCTGCGAGCAGGTCGCGCAGGTCGGCGTAGACGTCGAAGGTGAGCGCGTTCAGCTTGTCCGGCCGCGAAAAGGTCACCGTCGCGACGCCGCCGTCGACTGCCAGATCGAAGTTGTCCCACTCGCGCGTGATCGCGGCCGAGGCGCGGAACGGGCTCATCCGAGCACCACCGCTTGGCCGTTGATCGCGGCCGCCTGCGGGGAGGCGAGGAACCAGACGGTCTCGGCGACCTCTTCCGGCTCGAGCGCGCGGCCGGAGGGCATCTGGGCGACGAGCGCCGCCTCGGCCTGCTGCTCGTCGCGGTCTGTCGTCTGGACGATGCGTTCCACGGCGCGCTCCATCATCGCGGTGCGGACCCAGCCCGGGCAGACGGCGTTCGCGGTCACCCCGGTTCCGACGAGCTCGGCTGCGATTGCGCGCATGAGCCCGACCGCGGCGTGCTTGGCGGCCGTGTACGCCGCCGTGTAGCGCGCGCCTTGGAGGCCGGCGGTCGACGCGACGGTGATGATCCGCCCCTCACCGCGCTCGAGCATGCCCGGGAGGACGGCGCGCGTGCACAGGAACGCGCCCGTGGCGTTGACCTCGTAGTGGCGGCGCCACGAGTCGAGGCTCGTCCGTGTGACCGGCGCGCCCTCCGCGATGCCCGCGTTGTTGACGAGCACTTCCACGGGGCCGACGCGCTCGAAGAACGCGATGACCGCGTGCTCGTCCGTGACGTCGAGGTCGGCGCTGCCCGGCGCCTCGACACGATCGCCTGCGAATCGCTCCGCGACGGCTTTCCCGATCCCCTTCGCTCCGCCCGTCACGACCACAGTCCTCATCGCAGCGCCTTCCGGTCGAGCTTGCCGGACGGCGTCTTCGGGAGGTCGTCGACGATGCGGACCTCCTTCGGAACCTTGTGCGGCGACAGGCGCTCACGCACGAAGTCACGCAGCCCCTGCTCGTCGACCGCGCCGCGCGCCACCACGAAGGCCCGGGCCAGCGTCAGCCCGTTCTGCTGCGCCCCGACGACCGCCGCCTCGGCGACCTCGGGATGCTCGACGAGGCAGTGCTCGATCTCGGCCGGCGCGACCCAGATCCCGCCGACCTTGATCAGGTCGTCCACGCGGCCGCGGTACCAGAAGAAACCGTCGTCGTCGCGCTCGAACAGGTCGCCGGTCTTGACCTTGTCGCCGTCGAACGTCTGCTTCGTCTTCTCGGGCTCGCCCCAGTACAGAAGCGCCGCCGTGTCGCCCTCGATCCAGAGCTCGCCGTTCGCGGCGATGTGCGCCTCGTAGCCCGGGACGAGCTCGCCGGTCGACCCTGGGCGCACCCGGCCCGGCCGGTTCGAGATGTAGATGTGGTACGCCTCGGACGAGCCGATCCCGTCGAGCACTTCGACCCCGAACGCCTCCAGCCAGCGGTCGTGCAGCTCGCGCGGCAGCGCCTCGCCGGCCGACGTGCACAACCGCAGCGACGACACGTCGAGTGTCAGAGACTCGTCATGTCCGATAAGCGACCATCTGCGCCATCATCGTCGGGACATTGACGAGGATCGTCGGCCGGTGCGCGGCGATCAGCTCGAAGAGCTTCTCCGGCGTCGGACGCTCGGGGAAGACGATCCCCGCCGCGCCCACGGCGAACGGGAACAGCGCGGCGAGATCCCGCGCGTAGCCGAAGAAGAGCTTCGGCACCGGGAGGATCACGTCGTCCTCACGCAGGCCGAGCACGCCCTTCGCGTACCACTCGCAGCTGAGGACGGCGCTGTGCGTCGGGTGGACGGCGGCCTTCGGCTGGCCCGTCGAGCCCGTCGTGAACTTCCAGATCGCGATGTCGTCCTTGGTGGTCGGGGCCGGCTCGAGCTCGTCCGGCATCCCGTCGAGGAAGCCATCGCGGGCGACGAGCACCTGCCTCGACCCGGCCACCTCGCGGATCGGCCCCTCCGTCTGCTCGTCGACGACGACGACAGCGGCGTCCGTGTAGTCGAGGTAGTACGCGTAGTCCTTCGGCTGGAGGAACGTGTACGCCTCGGCCGTGACCGCGCCGATCTTCTGCGCGCCGTACCAGAGCGCGACCCACTCCACCGAGTCGTTGAGCACGAGCAGGACGCGCTCCTCCTGGCGCACGCCGAGCTCGCGGAGCAGGTTGCCGGCCTGGTTGGTCAGGCGCGCGAGCTCGGCTGTAGGTCGTCGGGCCCGCCGGGCCCGATCAGCGCCGTCCGGTCGCCGTCGTTGCGGTCGAGAAACCAGCGTCGCGAGGTTGAGCTCCCGCGGCAGGTCGTCGTAGGTGATCACGCGACCTCCCGGATCAGCTCGACGAGCATCTCGGCCAGCACCTGGAACGTCTGCTCCCCCTCCTCCGCCGTCGCCTCGGCCGGTGCGCCCGCGTAGGCCTGATCCATCCCCATCGCGACGAAGCTCGTCTTGCCGGCCCGGATCTCCGCGGGCATGTCGATCGGCTTCGCCTCGAGCGCGCTGATTCGTCCCTTGTTCACGAGCTCGGGGCGGTCGGCGAGCACCAGTGAGGTCTCGTACCGGCCCGCGTGGCCCGCGCCCGACTGGAACTCCTCGGTGAGCCGCTCGGCGACCGCGCGCCGCGTGACGTCGAAGAGCGGCAGGCCGAGGTCGCGCAGCAGCCAGACCTGCTCGGGCTCGAGGTGGCTGTTCACGAGCACGATCCGCTCGAAGTTCGCCGCGATGTCGGTGACGAGCGAGCGCAGCGTGTCCTCCGAGATCGAGACCGCGCCGGGAAAGTCCGCGCCGTAGCGCGTGACTCCGTACGGCACCGCCGGCAGCACGTAGACGTCCAGCTCGCCCAGCAGCCGGTCGGCCGCGCGGCGGCAGATCCCGACCGAGATGAGCGTGTCGGTCGAAAGCGGCGCGTGAGGCCCATGCGGTTCGGTCGCCCCGATCGGCAAGAGGTGGATGGCGCCCTCCCGGCCCTCCAGGTCCGTGTAGGTCTGGTCGCCGAAGTTCACCGGACGGCTCCGTAGATCTCCTGAGTGATGACAGGGTCGAGCCGGAACTCGATCCGAGCTTCCGGCAGGTCGAGCAGGACGAGGTCGGCGCGTCCGGCTCCGACGATCGTGTTCGCCTCGTCGAGCGTCGTCAGGTAGCCGCCGACGATCGTCGGCACGCCCGCCTCGTTCCGCACGCGGTCGCTGAGCGCGGTCAGGAAGCCGCGGCGGTACTCGGGCCGGTCGTCGTGGACGGTCTGGCCCGCCTCGACGTGGATCAGGTCGGCGCCGGCCTCGCGCATCGCGCGCGCGATCGCGATCCCGTCGTCGACCGAGTTCCCGCGCGGGTGCCAGTCCGTGATCGACAGCCGCACGGCTCAGCGGCCCCGCCCAGGCGGCGCGCACCGCCTTGAGCACCTGGAGCGGGAACCGCAGCCTGTCCTTCTCGCGGTTCGTCAGCGGCGAGAGGTAGCTCCCGAGCAGATAGCCGTGCGCCATGTCCAGCTCGAGCACGTCGGCCTCGGCCAGCTTCGCCGCCGCCACGAACAGCCCGAGTGTCAGACACTCGTCGTGTCTCCCCGGGACTTGGCTGAAGGGGCCGTAGGGCTCCGGCGATGGCGCCACGACTGGCCACCCGTCCGCGAGTGGCAGGTCCCGTCCGTCCGAGCCAGGCCGACAAGACCCTCTCCGCCCGGCATGTCCAAGCTGGAGGAGCACCTGTCCATCCGGGGGCCGAACCCACTCGTGGATCACCGGCGTCTCCGGCGAGATCCGCCCGTCCGCCGAGACGGCCACGAACCCGCTCGGCTCGAGACAGAACCGATTCGGGAAGTCCCCCCACGGCGAGAAAGCCGGCGGCGGCGCCACGCCCTTCCCGCCGAACCACGAATCCAGCGTCCGAACGAACTGCGGATCCCGGATCCCGAGGCTCGCGTGCGTGATCCGCCCGCTGCGCGTCAGCAGGTTGAACGCGAACTGCAGCGGCTCCATCTCCGCGTACGAAGCGATCCGCCCGAAGTACGCCGCGGAATCGCTCGCCGCGGCCTGCGTCCGCTCCACCACCGGCGAGCGCTCGAGCTCGTAGTCGACGAGCGCCGGCTCGACCTCCCAGCCGCGCCGCACGAGCCCGTTCGCGAGCGCGATCGCGTCCTCCATCGCCAGCTTCGTCCCCGACCCGATCGAGAAGTGCGCGGTGTGCGCCGCGTCGCCGAGGAGCACGACCCGCCCGTCGTGCCAGACCCGGTTCGTCACCTTCGGGAAGTCGAGCCAGAGCGAGCGGTTCGTGAAGAGCTCGCGGCCGCGGAGGTCGCGCGCGAAGAGCTGCTCGCAGAACGCGAGGCTCTCCTGCTCGTCCATCGCGTCGAGGCCGGCCGCGCGCCACACGTGCTCCGGGCACTCGACGATGAACGTGCTCATGCGCTCGTCGTAGGGGTAGGCGTGGACGTTGAAGAGCCCGTGCTCGGTCTCCTTGAAGATGAAGGTGAAGGCGTCGAAGACGAGGTCGGTGCCGAACCAGACGTACTTCGAGCCCTCCGGCTGGATGCGCGTGCCGAACTCGCCGAGCGCGCGGACGAGCGAGTTCGCGCCGTCGGCGCCGACGACGAGGTCGGCCTCGGGGAGCGGCGTCGACCTCGACGCCGAACTCGAGCTCGACGCCGAGCTTGCGCGCCCGCCGCTGGAGGATCTCGAGCAGGCGGGTGCGGGCGATCGCCGAGAACGAGTGGCCGGTCGAGCGCAGCTCCGCGTCCGCGGAAGCGGATGTCGAGCCGGTTCCAGCGCGCGAAGGTGTCGGTGATCTCGAGGTGGGACTCGGGGTCGGCGTCGCGCAGCGCGCCGAGCGTCTCCTCGCTGAAGACGACGCCCCAGCCGAAGGTCGCGTCGGGCGCGTTGCGCTCGAGGACGCGGACGTCCGCCGCGCCGGCCTTCTTGAGCAGGATCGCGAGGTAGAGCCCGGCCGGGCCCGGCGCCGACGATCTCGACCTTCACGCGAGCGCCTCCTGGAGCTGCTCGAGCTGCTCGATCCCGGGCGTCGTCGAGAAGAGGACGAGCTCGTCGCAGCCGGCCTCCTCGTAGCCGCGGACGAAGTCCTTGACGGCGCGGGTCGCTCGTCAGGTTCTCGGCGACGATCCGCTCGGCGAAGGGGCCGGTGAACGCGTAGTAGTCGCGCAGGTAGGCGTCGCCGGGCTCGCGGTCGCCGAAGGTGAAGTAGCCCTGGCCCCAGAGGCGTGGTTCGCCCGGGCCGCCCGAGGTCCTTCCAGGCCGCTTGCGCGCGAGCCGCGGCGGAGGCGAAGGCCCGAGGCGGCCCGCCGCCGTGGGCGTAGCCGTCGGCGTAGCGAGCCATCCGCGAGAACGCCTGGCCGGACATGCCGCCGACGAGGATCTCGATCCCCTCGCGCGAGGGCCCGACGCGATCGCCGTCGACGTCGCCGCGGATGTAGGCGAGCTGCTCGGCGAGCTTGGCGCCGCGGCCCTTGGACTCCACGCCGGCAGTCTCGTAATCCTCGGTACGAGCGCCAACAGCGAGCCCGAGCGTGAGCCGCCCGCCGGAGAGCTGGTGAACGGACGCGGCCTGCTTGGCGAGCAGCCCGGTGGGCCGAAGCGGCCCGAT
>CAVRIT010000001.1:37500-2383814 GCA_963721345.1 uncultured Actinomycetes bacterium | reverse complement strand
CCGCTCAAACGCCCAGACAGAACTCTCGAACCGCTTCAGGAACAGCGTGCGGATGGGCCGACGACCTGGTACTGGCGGTTGTTCTCGACGGGATCGATCGAATCGTCGGGACCCTTGTAGTACGCAAGCGGGTAGTAGATCGCGAGGCTGAACAGTGGCTCGGCCTTGGAGAACGCCGCCTCGACGTCGTCGAGCAGCTTCCCGTAGGTCTTCTTGATGGAGTACTCCGCAACCTTGGGAGGCTCCCGTTCAGGAAAGGCCGCCGCTTCACCCGTCTCCCGGATCTGACTTTCGCGTGCGTACGCGCGGCTGCGCTGCACGACGAGTCCCTGAAACGTCGGGCTGGTCGACAGGATCTCTTGGGCCTCGGCGACCGCTCCGGCCTCGGTGACGTCCTGGTCGTCGAACTCCCTTCGAGGTCCTTCTCGAGGTTCCGGAAATGCGCACGGAGGTTGTTGATCCCGAGCGTGCGCGCGAAGTAGCGGTCGTCGCCTCGCGAGAAGAGCTCGATCATGTGCCGGAAGTCGGTGAGCCGGTTGTTGATCGGCGTCGCCGTGAGAAGGAAGAGGGACTTCGGTCGACTTCTCCGGGATCGAGGAGGTTGAAGAGCTTCCGATAGCGAGACTCCATTGTCCTCCGTGTCGCCCGCCCGGCCGGGATTTCGGAAGTGGTGGGCCTCGTCGATGATCACCACGTCGGCGAGCTCGGCGATACGGTGCGAAGCGCGTCGGGAAGTTGCCGCCACGCCCGAGGTCCGTGTGGCTGAAGACCGCGAGGTTGCTGAAGTCGCCGCACCGTCGATCCCGCCGATGTGGGAGAGCCAGTGCCGCAGGTGGGGCTCCCATACCGCCTCCTTCGCCGCCTTCGGGGCGAAGAGGACGACGCGCTTGCCTTCGTGAAGGACAAGGCGCTCGATCAGCATCAGGCCGACGAACGTCTTGCCGAGGCCGACGCCGTCGCAGAGGAACGCGCCGCCGTGCTGGCGCGCAATCTTCATCAGCGCCCAGTACGCCTCCTGCTGGTACCGGTCGAGCATGCGGGAACATGACGACTTCGTCTCGTCCCACTCGCCGGCCGTGATCTCGTGTCCGCGGAAGAACTCGTGGAGCGCCTTCGCGTAGACCTCGAACGGCGAGTACTCGCGCACGTGGCGCTCGACGACCTGGAGCATCTCGGGCGTCACGTCCTCCGCTGCTTCCAGTGGCTCGTCGAACCAGCTCCTGGAGCTGGGCGACGTTCGGCCCGCTCTGGACCTGGATGTTGAGCTCGACGTTCTGGGTCAGGCCCGGGCGGGTGAAGTTCGATGAGCCGACGAGCGCCTGCGCACCGACCACGTCGAGCTTGGCGTGGGTGATGTAGGCCTTCGCGTGGAACTTGTCCTTCGTGTAGACGCGGCACTCGATCTGCCTCGCCCTGAGGGCCTCGACGATCGCCGGAACGCCATGGAGGAAAGGCTCGTGTCGCTTCTCGTCCTCGATGCTCTCGTCGAGGACGTCCTTCGGCCCGCGCCTTCGTCGCCTCGAGGAACGCGGCCTTCGTGCGCAGTGAGTGACCTCGGCGCCCATGAGGATGCGGATCTTGTCGAGCTTCTGCCACTTGCCGTCCAGCGCCGAGCAGCGCGCCGATCTCGAAGAAGCCGGTCGCGATATCGAAGCTCTTCGCGATCTCGGTACCAGTCGTGGAGGTAGCGGAGGCCTGTCCAGCCCGAGTCGCTGTTGTCGACGATGAAGAGCTCGCCGCCGCGCGTGTCCCCTTCTGCGCTGCGCTCGTCGGATCCCTTTTTGGTCGTTGCCACTATTGAATGCTGCCTTTCACGGCGCGACGCTCATGCCGAAGCTGTAGAGCCGCCAATGCATTGCTTCGCGCGAGACGCCGAAGCGGTCACGGTACGGGTTCTCGCCGCTATGTATCGCTCCTGTGACTTTCGTAACTCCCCCTGGAGTTGGCCTAATCTGACAGGCCTTCGCGGGACTCGCAACCGGTTAAGAGTCGCTACCGCCCTTCATGAACAGGACGTCGATCTCGTTTCGCTCCGGACCCTCGGCTTCGGGAACACTCGTTGGTCGACTCGGCGCGATTCCAGCCGTCACCTTCTCCCGGGCGGACAGCGGACGGAGCTGGATACCCAAGACGAGGTCGAGGAGTGGAGCGAGGCGAACAACATTGTTGTGAGCCCTGGCGTCTGCTGAATCGCCCTGCTCCTACTCGGCCGCTTCGTCACGGCGGAGGATCGATGCCGGCGCCCTTGAGCCAACGCGTCACCTGCGAACGGTTAAGGCCGAAGGCCTCGGTGCACGCAACTCGGGACGGAAAACCAGCCGAGACAGGAGTAATCTCGCCCCATGGCGCAAACAAAGACACAGCAGACGAAGTTCCTGCTCGACGAATCAGAGCTCCCGCGGCGCTGGTACAACATCCGCGCCGACCTGCCGACGCCGATGCAGCCGGTGCTGCACCCGGGCACGGGGCAGCCGGTCGGGCCGGACGACCTCGCGCCGCTCTTCCCGATGGAGCTGATCCAGCAGGAGGTCAGCGAGGACGCCGAGATCGCGATCCCCGACGAGGTGCTCGACATCTACCGCCTCTGGCGGCCGACGCCGCTCTTCCGCGCGCACCGGCTCGAGCGGGCGCTCGGCACGCGCTCGCGCATCTTCTACAAGTACGAGGGCGTCAGCCCGCCGGGCAGCCACAAGCCGAACACGGCCGTCGCCCAGGCGTTCTACAACGCGAAGGAGGGCCGCACGCGCCTCGCGACCGAGACCGGCGCCGGCCAGTGGGGCAGCGCGCTCGCCTTCGCCTGCACGCTCTTCGGGCTCGAGTGCAAGGTCTACATGGTCAAGATCTCGTACGAGCAGAAGCCGTACCGGCGCTCGCTGATCCAGGCCTGGGGCGCGACGATCGTCGCCAGCCCCTCGGAGGACACGGAGGTCGGGCGGGCCATCCTCGAGCAGCATCCCGACTCGCCCGGCAGCCTCGGGATCGCGATCTCGGAGGCGGTCGAGGACGCCGCCGAGCGCGAGGACACCGCGTACTCGCTCGGCTGCGTGCTCAACCACGTCCTGCTGCACCAGACCGTGATCGGCCAGGAGGCGATCGCGCAGATGGAGCTGGCGGACGCGTTCCCGGACGTCGTCGTCGGCTGCGTCGGCGGCGGCTCGAACTTCGCCGGGCTCGCCTTCCCGTTCATCCGCGAGAAGATCGCCGGCCGCGAGATCGACGTGCTCGCCTGCGAGCCGGCGGCCTGCCCGACGCTGACGCGCGGCGTCTTCGCCTACGACTTCGGCGACACGTCGAAGCTGACGCCGCTCGTGCCGATGCACACGCTCGGCCACGACTTCATCCCGGAGCCGATCCACGCCGGCGGGCTGCGCTACCACGGCGTCGCGCCGCTGATCTCGCAGCTCGTGCGCGACGATCTGATCCGCGCCGAGGCCTACCTCCAGAACGACTGCTTCGCCTCAGCCGTCGAGTTCGCGCGGCACGAGGGGATCATCCCGGCGCCCGAGGCGGCGCACGCGATCCACGGCGCGATCACGACGGCGCAGGCGGCCGACGAGGCGGGCGAGGAGCGCACGATCCTCTTCAACCTCTCCGGCCACGGCCACTTCGACATGGCCGCCTACGACAAGTACTTCGCGGGCGAGCTCGAGGACGTCGCGCTGGACGAGGCCGAGATCGAGCGGGCGCTGCGCCGCCATCGAAGGCCTGCCGACGCCCGCGTAGGACACTTCAGGGCGTCGTTCCGTCCAGCTCGGCGCGCCGACGCTCTAGCTCGCGCAGGTGGTCGAGGGCGCCGAGATCCTTGTTGCGCCCGGCGGCGGCCTTCGAGCGGATGATGTCCTTAAGGTCAGCGACCTTGACCGTCAGCTCGCCGATCGACGCGTCGCTCGCCTCACGGATGAGATCGCCGTAGCCCTCGGTGCCATCAGGACGGAACCAGACGTCGACCCAACCAAGCTCGGTGGTCAGCGCAAGCGAGACCATCGAGTCAAAGCTCCGTTCATCCCAGCCGCCTGGCGGGGCGAACCCCTGCTCCTCGAGTCCGGGAGGACGGAGCCGAGCTCCGAGCTCGGTGAGCGCCGCGGCCAGCCGGCGTTTGTTCGCCCGCGTCTCGGCTGGGCAGACGTCGAGGTCGTCGGTGTTTCGCGGTGAGCCCCAGATGCGAGCGCCGATGCCCCCGATGACGACGTACTTGACTTGATGTTGCTCGAGGACACCGAGGATCGCCCGTGGACGGAAGGCGGGCGGCCTCGGAAGACCCTTATCGCCCGGCACGCGAAACCCGCACGTCGGCAAATGCCTCGGCCTGCTCCTCGAGCGTGGCGAGACGCTCCTCTGGGGACAGCGCAAGCGTGGCGTCGATCAGCTGCCCGTCGTGCTCGTCGCGTGGGACAAGCTGGAGCCGGAGGTCGAAACCGGCCGCTCGCACTAGCTGTTGAAGCGTCGTCAGGCTTGGATCGCGACGCCCACGCTCGATCTTGGCGATTGTGGACTGCGGCTTTCCGGCGGCCTCGGCCAGGTCCTGTTGCGTCAGCTTGGCTCGACGACGGGCCTCTTGGAGGATTGCCCACGCAACCATGTGGTGGATCATACCTGATGAGGTATTGGCAACTTCGGCAAAGCCGCACAACGAAACGCGCTAGGCTCGAAGCGACCCCAAGCCGCAGGAGGTGAGGACGATGGCGGTACAGCCCGTCCCCGAGGGCTACCAGCACCATCAGCCCTACCTCGCCGTCGAGGAGCGCTTCGACGGCGATCGACTTCTACCAGCGCGCGTTCGGCGCCGAGGAGCGGGTTCCGCATGCCCGGGCCCGGCGGCTCGATCATGCACGCGGAGCTCCAGATCGGCGATTCCGTTGTGATGCTCTCCGACCCGTTCCCCCAGGCGAGCACGACGCCGCCGAAGGAGCTCGGCGGCACGAGCGTCAGCATCATGCTCTACGTCGAGGACAACGACTCGCTCTACAAGCAGGCCGTCGATGCCGGCGCGACGTCGCTGATGGAGCCCGACACGATGTTCTGGGGCGACCGGATGGCGTCCGTCCAGGACCCGTTCGGCCACTCCTGGACGATCATGACCCACGTCGAGGACGTGTCTCCCGAGGAGATGGAGAAGCGCGCCGAGCAGTGGCAGGCGGAGATGGCCGGGATGGCCAGCAGCTAGCCGAGACGGCGCATGATCCGAGCCGGCGGGCCGCAGCGGCCCGCCGGCTCAAACTTCTTACGAAAGCTTGACCCTTTCCTCGCCAACCTCGGACGGGCGCGCTCGTTTCAACACGTAGCCATGTACAACGCCCTCCCGGCCCCCTCCCACTTCCCCTGCATCGACTGCGGAGCCTCGGTGACCAGCGCTGATGTCTGGACCCACGTCTGCGACGCCGACCAACTGCACAGCTTCCGGCTCTTCCCCTTCCGGACCGAGATCGCGGCCTTCGACTCGCAGCTGACGGAGTGGCTCGCGACCACGCCCGGCCGCTTCGCGATGTGGATCGCCGAGCGCGACCGCCGCGGCCTGACGACCTAGCCTGTCCCTAATCTGCGGCGGCATGGCGTCGCTCCGCCGCTTCGTCGACTCCTCCGTGTTCACCGGCGCCGTCATCGCGGTGATCCTCGCGAACGCGGTCGTGCTCGGGCTCCAGACCTACCCGGGGATCGAGAGCGAGTACGGAGACGCGCTCGACCTCCTGAACGCGCTCTTCCTCGCGTTCTTCGTCGTGGAGATCACGCTGCGGGTCGCGTCGTACCTGCCCCGCCCGTGGGAGTTCTTCCGCGAGGGCTGGAACGTCTTCGACTTCCTCGCCGTCGGGCTCGCGTTCGTGCCTGGGCTCCAGAACAACTCGACCGTCCTCCGGCTCGCGCGCCTCGCGCGGATCGTCCGCGTCGTCCATCTCCTGCCCGACGTCCGGATCCTGATCACCGCGGTGATCCGCAGCCTGCCGCCGCTCGCCTCGATGGCGATCCTCACCACACTGATCCTGTTCATCTACGGGATGGTCGGCTGGCAGCTCTTCGGCGACGAGATCCCCGAGCAGTGGGGCACGATCGGCGACGCGATGCTGACCCTCTTCGTGATGCTGACGCTCGAGGACTTCCCCGTCTACATGGAGGAGGCGATGGAGATCCACCCCTGGTCGTGGATCTTCTTCGTCAGCTTCATCCTGTCGCGGCGTTCGTCGTGATCAACGTCTTCATCGCGATCGTGCTCAATTCGATGGAGGAGGCGCGTGAGCTCCATCGGCGCCAGCCGCTGCCCGGCGAGCAGGACGTCGCGCCCGTCGCCGAGCGGATCTCGATGCTGCGCTCCGCGCTGGACGAGCTCGAGCGGGAATTGCACGTCCGAGACGTCAAATAGCGTTTCGCACGTGAGGAGCTGGGAGCGCTACGCGCCGCTGACCGGCATCGTGGCCGTCGCGCTCTGGGTCCTCGGGACGTTCCTGCTCGAGAAGGACGACCGGCCCGACGGGAAGGACTCCGCCGCGTTCGTCGCCTGGGTCGTCGAGAACGACTCGTCGATCCTGGCCGGCGCGATCGTCTTCGGCTTCGGCATCGCTCTTCTTCCTCTGGATGCTCGGCAGCCTGCGGTCGGCGCTCTACGCCGCCGAGGGCGCCACGGGACGGCTGTCGACGCTCGCATTCGGGAGCGGCGTCGCGACCTCCGTCTTCCTGATGGCGACCTACCTCCCCCACGCCCAGGCCGCGTTCGACCACGAGAACACATCCGACACGTCGGTCGACGCGCTGGTGCGCATGGGCGACGCGTTCTTCGGCGGCGCGGCGCTCTTCGCGATCCCGATGCTCGTCGCGACGGCGCTCGCGATCCTGCGCTTCGGGGCGCTGCCGCGCTGGGCTGCCTACCTCAGCCTCGTGGTGGCGCTCGTCCTTGCGATCCCGCCGGTTTCGTTCTTCGGGCTCGTCCTCGGGATCCCGGTCTGGGTCGTGGCGATGTCGGTGCTGCTCTACCGTCCGACGCCCGCCGTACAGTCCGCGCCGTGATGCGCTGGGGCTGGGAAAGACTCGCTGCACTCTCCGGAGTCGTCGCCGTCGCCCTCTGGGTGATCGGGACGCTGATCCACGAGTCCAGCTCGATCCCGGACGACGACGCAGGCGCCGCCGAGGTGCTCGCCTGGCTCCAGGACAGCGACGAACTCGATCCTGGCCGGCGGCTCGGTCTTCATGTACGGCGCCCTGTTCTTCTTCGTCTTCCTCGCCGCGCTGCGCGTCCGCCTCCTGGAAGCGGAAGGCATGCCGGGCTTCCTCACGGGCCTGGCCTACGGCGCCGGGGTCGCTGCGGGGCTCTCGATCCTGCTGATCCCGACGCCGGACATGGCGGCGGCGCTCTCGACGGACAGCCTGAGGGGCGACGCCGTGCTCGCGCTCACCAACCTCGGCGACATGTTCTTCCTCGGCGCAGAGTTCACCTCGGCGGTCCTCATCGCCTCCGCGGGGCTGATCTTCCTCCGCACCGGCGTCCTGCCGCGATGGCTCGGCTGGGTCAGCCTCGTCCTCGCGCTCTGGCTGCTGATCCCGCCGATCGGCTGGGCCGGCCTGCTGCTCGGCCTGCCGCTCTGGACGGTCCTCGTGTCGGTGCTGATGTGGATGCGGCCGGCGGGCGAGCCGGTCATGGCCCACCCGCCGGAATCACGCATCTAGCGATCTAGAGGAACTTCTTCGCCGCCTGCGCGGCGATGCCGGCGACGACGCCCTTGAGCGCCGGGTTGCTCATCAGCTCCCCGAGCATGTCCGGCTTCTCCTTGTGAACCCGCGCGGTTGCCTTCGCGAGCTCCTGGGGATCGTCCGTCTCGCCGAGCTCGAGCGAGCGCGCGGCCTCACGCCGCTGCTCGGGATCGAGCTGCTCGAACGACGCTCTAGCGGACTCCTCGTACTCGTTGTCGTCGAGCTGCGCCGCGACCTTGTCGTGCTGCTCGCGGGCCTCGTCGTCGGAGATTCCCTCCCACGGCGCGCCCTTGTCGTAGCGCTGCGCGAAGTCCTTCAGCTTCTCGCGCGTTCCTTCGTCCTGGAGCATGTCGGCGAGACCCATCAGTCGACCTTCTCGCCCTGGACGATCTCGCCGCGCCACGCGCCGGACTCCTGGCCGCGGTTCTCGACGAGCTGCTTGAAGCGCTCGAGATCCTGCTCGACGATGCCGCTGTCGGCGCCGACCTTCGAGGCGAGCGTTTCCGTGATGCCCTCCGGCTCCCACGACATCGTCACGTCGACGCGAGTGCGCATTTCGCCGAGCGGCTCGAACCGGACCTCGCCGGTCGTTCCCTTGCCGGCGATCGAACGCCACCCGATCACCTGGTCGGGCTCCTGGTGGGTGATCTCCGCCGTCCACTCCTCGCGGTTGCCGGCCGCCTCGACGATCCACTGCAGGTGGCCGTCGTCGAGCTGCCGCACGGACTCGACGTTGTCCATGAACTGCGGAAACTCCTCGAACTGTGTCCACTGGTTGTACGCCGTCGAGACCGGAACGTCGACCTCGATCGACTGCTTGACCTCTGCCATGAAAACAACCCCTTTCTCGATTACCTCTTTGATCCCCTACCCGCTTTCAAGTTGCCCTAACAAGAACCCGATACGGTCTTCGTGATGCGCCGTGCGTCGGTCGCCGCACTGATCGTCGCGAGCGTGCTTGCCACACCCGCGAGCGCCTCGACGTGGCTTCAGATCGGGGTCGTCGACACCCAGGAGGCCCTCGGCGACCAGGCGCGGTTCGGCCGGACGCTCGGCACGCTCCGCCCGCAGGTCGTCCGGATCATGCTCGGCTGGGGCGGGCCGTTCGGCGTCGCCGCGGCGGAGCGTCCGGAGAACGGCGCCGATCCGGCGGATCCGGCCTACGACTGGCGGCTCTACGACAATGCGGTGATGACGGCGACGGGCCGTGGCGTCAGCGTCCTGTTCACGATCTTCGGGACGCCGTCCTGGGCGAACCTCCACCAGCCGGCGAACGTCGCGCCGCAGAACTTCACGCGGCTGAAGGAGTTCGCGTACGCCGCCGGGCTGCGCTACAGCGGCGCGTACCGGCGTGCGGACGGAGTCGTCTTGCCGCGGGTGTCTCTCTGGACGGCCTGGAACGAGCCGAACATCCCGCTCGGGCTGAAGCCGCAGTGGCGGCGGCTCGGCGGGAAGTGGTCGATCCACAGCGCCTGGGCCTACGCGCGGATCTGCAACGCGGTCTACGACGGGATCCACCTGACGCTGCTTCGCGGTCAGCGCGTCGCGTGCGGCGTGACGACGGCGCGCGGCAACAACGCGCCGGGGACGAAGCGGCCGTCGGTCGCGCCGATCGGCTTCCTGCGCGCGGCGAAGGCGGCCGGGATGCGCGAGTTCGACGCCTACGCCCACCACCCGTACGCCGGCGACCCGCGGCTCGCGCCCGGCGCGCAGCCCGGGAACAAGCGCGCGATCACGCTCGGCAACATCCAGAAGCTGATCGACGAGGTGACGAAGCTCTACGGGCAGAAGCCGATCTGGATCACCGAGTACGGCTACGAGACGAGCCCGCCGGACCGCGTGTTCGGCGTCGGCTGGGAGCAGCAGGCGCGCTACCTGCGCGAGGCGTACGGCATCGCCCGCCGCAACCCGCGGATCGACCTGCTGATGTGGTTCCTGGCGCGGGACGAGGCGCGGGAGACCGGCTGGCAGTCCGGTTTCGTCGTCGTCGGGTGGGCGGCGCAAGCCGGCGTTCTACGAGTTCCAGACGCTCGCGGCGTCGGTGCGGAAGCGCCAGCTCGATCTCGTGCGAGGCGTCAAGCGCGACAAGACCGAGGGGCTGCGGGCGCTGCTGCGCGGTGCGGTGCCGCGCGGCAAGAACTTCCCGCGCGAGTGGCTGCCGATCGGGCCGACGCTCGCGGGTCCCTAGTCCGCCTCGCCCTGCTCGCGGCGCTGGCCCTGCGGCGATCGCGACCATTTCGGACTGGTCGACGAGCTCCTGCGGCAGCACCACGACCCGGCAGCGCGTCGCGGCGCGGAGCGTCGCCGTCCGTATCCCGCCCTCGAGCGAGGCGCGGATGCCGAGGATCGCGCCCGGGCCGACCTCGGCGACGATCTCGCCGTCGACCTCGACGTCGAGCATCCCGTCGAGGAGGAGATAGAGGTCCGTTCCCGGCGAGTCCTGCTCGACGAGCGCCTCGCCCTCCTTCAGCTCGCGACGCTGAAGCGAGGCGGCGTCGCCCATGATCAGCCGCGAGAGCTCGCGCTCGAGCTCGCTCTCCGCGGCGGCGGTGACCGCCGGAGAGTCCTCCCCGCCCCACGGCATGTTCGGTCCGTACGACTCGCGCCACCAGCGCTCGAAGTCGATCTCACCGCTCTTCTCGGTCAGCTTCCCGTCGTCGCCGTAGATCCAGTGGCGCGGGAACGGGCTGGCGCCGGAGAGCTTGTGCTTGGCCGTCCCGTCGGCGTAGATGATCAGCTGCAGCGTCGTCCACGCCGAGGCCGAGGCGATCTGGAAGAACGGCTTGCCGCGCACTCGCCGCGGCGCGGGCAGGCCCATCCGGCCGCCGGCGCTCTGGACGAACTTCACCCAGTCGGGGCCGCGCTCGGGCTCGGCCTGGAGCAGCGGGTACTTCACTCCGGCGAACGCGAGCGTCTTCGGGCCGATCTTGACGTGTGTCGTCCCGACCAGGGCGCCGCCCGAGTAGCCGCAGTCCACGATCTTGCCGTCGTCGACCTCGACCCAGGCGCGCAGCTCGTTCGCCTCCCGGAATCGATCGGCGTCGCGCAGCCCCTCGAGATCCCCCTCGCCGAGTCGATCCGGCGGCGGCTGGTCGTACTTCGTGATCCCGTGCTCGAACGGCAGCTTCGGCATCCCCTCGATCGCCTCCGAGGGGATCCATGTAATAGCTGTTACAGACTTCTCGATCCTCATGCCCACTCTCCTCACGTCGAAATTCAGAGAATCCTTACCACTTTCGCGGATTCATCTCGACGGTCACGGGTATCCCTGACGCTGAGGAACATCGGAAAACGATGTAAAGGGGGAACCAAGTGAAGAAGGTCCAGCTCATGCTTGCCGCCGGCGCAGCTTCTGTGCTGACGGCACTCGCTGCGGTCGCCGGGATGGCGGACGCGCAGCCCAACGTCATCCCCAACAACACGGAGACTCCGGCAGTCGTCGGAACTCCGATGGACGGGGAGCTCGTCGCCGCGAAGGACGGCGAGTGGTCGGGGACCGACCCGATGACGTTCACCTACCAGTGGCAGGCCTGTGACGCCGCAGGCGCGAACTGCGCCAGCATCGCGAACGCCACGGGCAAGATCTACCGCGTGGCGACCGGCGACGTCGGCAAGCGCCTTCGCGTCGTCGTGACGGCCAGGAACACGACGGGCACGGACACTGCGAACTCGCAGCCGACCGGCGCCGTCGTTCATCCCGCCGGTGCCACGCGTCTGGCCGACGGCCGCTACTCGATCCCGGCCACGAGCGTCAAGAACCCCGATCGCCTCGTCATCTCGGGCATCGAGTTCTCGCCGAGCGTCCTGCGCTCGCGCGCACCGTTCACCGGCCGCTTCCGCGTGACGGACACGCGCGGCTACGTCGTGCGTGACGCGACGATGCTCGTCACCGGCGTCCCGCTCGGCTGGATCACCCAGCCGCAGGAGGTCAAGACGAACGTCGACGGCCTCGTGACGCTCCAGCTCCAGCCGACCACGCGCCTCCGGCTTGTCCGCGGCGGCTCGATGGTCATGTTCCTCCGCGCCCGCAAGGACGGCGACAGCCTGCTCGCCGGGATCTCTTCGCGGCGCCTCGTCCGCGTCCGGACGGCGCGGCCGGGCTCCTAGCTCTCGCTGGGTTCGTTCCCGTTGCGGCGGCGGCGCCAGAAGTAGAGGGCGCCGCCGACCGCAGCGATCCCCGAGAGGATCACGCCCTTGCTGCGGCCCCTGCCCTTCGGCTCAACGGCCTGCTTCGCCTTTCGCTTCGCGGCGATCTTGCCGACCTGCCAGACGCTCCAGCCGAGGACGGCGTTTCTCTTGTTCACGATGCTCATCGGACTCAGGCTACCCGCACGGCGCCCCGAGCTAACCGCCGGGCGCCGCCCGCGTACCGGGCGGCGCCCTTTGGGAGAGAGGTGAACCGCGGCCCGACGGGTTGAGCCGCTACTTGTCAGACGCCGCTCGACCCTGAAACTTGCGCTTGGCCTGCTCGCGCTCGAGCCCTGCCTCGGCCTCCGGGCCCTGCTCCTTGCCGATGAAGCTCCCGGGACTGGGAATGCCGCCGGAAGCGGCGAGCGCCAGGACGAGCGCCGCCGTCGCCGCCAGCGCGCCGAGCCGGGCGGCAACGCGGAGACGTGGGCGCCTGGCGCGCTTCCGAGGCTCGAGTGACTTCGGGAGCGGCGCCGCGGCGAGGACGGCGACGGCACCGCGCTGGGCTTCCTGAAGCTGGGCGAATGATCGACAGTCGCCGCAGATGCTCAAGTGCCGGCGAAGGTCGCGCCGTTCGCGTCGCGAGAGACGGCCGTCGGCGCGACGGGAGATCGCCTTCTCCGCGTCGTGACACGGCCCCGCGTGCGCGTGCTCCTCGAGCAGATCGGTCTCCGTGAGGCGCGGGTGTCCGCCGCGGATCCGGCAGACCTCGTGCGCGATCGCGAACAGCGAATCGCGGTCCGGCGCGCTCCTGCCGAGACGAGCGCACTCGAGCTCCGCGTTCCGGAACGTCGTGTGGGTCACCTCTTCAGCATCCAGCGGGTCGCTGAGGACGCCGAGGGCGTAGTGATAGACGTCACCGACGTTTCGCCGGTAACTCCGATCGAACCTCGGTTCGCGCCGCAGCTCGAGGCCAAGCCTCATCCTTGACACGATGCCGCAGATTCCCGGTTCTTGCGCCTAGCCGTACTCGTTACGGCAGGGGTGGAGGCGGCGGCAGCGGAGGCAGCGGAGCGGGCGGCTGCGGCAGGTTCACCGAAATCGGCGGCAGAGCTGGCAGCTGGGGCGCGCTGGCGCTAGGCGGCGGCGTTTGCGGAGCGGGCACGCGGGGCGTCGGAATCGCCCTGGTGACGCGGTCGGCCACGTCCACCGCGGGCTGCACCGGCCTGGGCGCGGCGGGCGACTGGACCGGAACGCCAGGTGTGACTCCTTGCCCGGGCTCGGCGTCGGCCGCCGGCGTCGTCCCTTCGTCCGAGCCCTCGCCCCGGGCAGACGGATGGAGCGCCCTGCGAACGGCCGCCTGCACGCGGTCGGCCGTCGCGCCGGTCGACGCGGCGGACTCGAAGCTCACCGACGCTTCCGGATCTCCAGGTGCGGCGACTCCGCCGAGCGTCGAATACTTCATCGGCACGGACGTGAGCTCCGGGAGAGGCGTTCGCGGCGGCCTGTCGGCGGCGATCGCATCGACGGCCTGGTGCCCCACGCCTCCCGCGACGACGCCTGCCGCAACGACGGCGGCAGTCTTCGCGACGATGCCGGAGCCCGCGATCACCCCTCCCGTGATGGAGCCGGTCCCCCCCAAGAATCCTGCGAGCGACGGCGGCAGCTGGACGACCCCCAGCCGCTTGACGGCCGTGCGCCGTGCGCGCTGCTTGCGCTCGAGCGTCGCGCACTCGGAGCACTCGCGCAGGTGTGCGCGCAGTGCCCGCTGCTCGGCGGCCGAAAGCCGTCCGTCGAGTCGCTTCGAGAGCGTCGCTTCTGCGTCGCCGCAGGTGAGTGCGCCCTCGAGCTGCTCGCGCAGCGCGCGGCGGGAGCGGAAGAGCAGTGTCTCGACCGCCGAGACGGTCAGGTCGAGGATCTGTGCGATCTCGCCGTACGAGCGCCCCTCGAGCTCGCGCATCACGAGCGCCGAGCGCTGGTTGAAGCTGAGCTGGGAGAGCGCCGTGCGGATCTCGTCCGCGCTCGGGACCGACTCGTCAGCCCCCGGTGCCGCAGCGCGATCGTCCCACTCGACTTCTCTTTGGGCGACGCGAAGCCGCGCGGAAGCGCTGGCGGCACTCGTTGTGGGCGATCTTCAGCAGCCAGTTGCGAGGCTTGAGCGGCTCCTCGCCGCGCTGAAACGCCCGGTAAGCACTGAGGAAGGTCGCCTGCGTGGCGTCCTCGGCGTCGGCCTGGTTCCGAAGCACCGCGAGGACGTAGCGATACACGTCGTGGACGTGCCGACGGTACAGCCGCTCGAAAGCGCGGTTGTCGGCGGCGTGCCGTGAGAGCAGTGCGGTGCTCATCCCTGTCTCTCTGAAGATGCCCCACGCATCGTGATCTTGCGCTCTTTCCCCCACATTGCTTGAAGAAAACGGCGGTAGGTGCCGCGAGGATACGGACTAGGCCGTCGCTTTGGCGCGTTTCCGGTTGGGAAGGTGGATTGCGCGGCCCAAAGCGACGAGGCCCGCCTCCTTGATCGCCTCGGAGAGCGTCGGGTGCGCGGCCATGCCGTCGGCGACGGTTTCCACGGTGGATTCGGCGTCGAGGGCGACGACTCCGGCCTCGATCAGGTCGGTCACGTGCGGGCCGACCATCACGAGCCCCAGGAGCTCGCCGTAGCGGCTCTCGTGGATCGACTTCACCCAACCGACGGTCTCGTTCTGCATCACGGCGCGCGCGTTCGCGACCCAGGGGAAGGTGCCGACCTCGACGGCGTCGCCATGCTGCTCGCGCGCCTCTTTTTCCGTGAGACCGACGGCGGCGACCTCGGGGTCGGTGTAGATCGGGCGCGGGACGCCGCGGTTGTCGACGACCGCCTCGTGGCCCATCGCGTTCTCCGCGGCGACCTCAGCCTCGCGGAACGCGGTGTGGGCGAGCTGCCAGTAGCCGGCGCAGTCGCCGACGGCGTAGATGTGCTCGACGGTGGTTCGCCGGTGCTCGTCGGCGGCGATGCCCTTGCGCTTGTCGAACTCGACGCCGATCTCTTCGAGACCGAGGTTCTCAACGGTCGGGCCGCGGCCGACGGCGACGAGCATCAGGTCCGCCTCTGTCGTCTCCCCGTCGCCGTAGTGGACCGTGAGCGCCGGAGCCGGTGTCCTCGACCTTCGTGCACTGCTTCTCGAGATGCAGGGTGATGCCGCGCTTCTTGAACTGCTTCGCGAGCTCGGCGGCCGCGTCGTCGTCCTCCATCGGGATCAGGTTCGGCAGCATCTCGATGATCGTCACCTCGCTGCCGAAACGATGGAAGATCGAGGCGAACTCGCAGCCGATGATCCCGCCGCCGAGCACGACGAGGCGCTTTGGCACCTCCTGCTGGGCGAGCAGGCCGGTGGAGTCGACACAGCGGGGCGAGTCGAGGCCGTCGATCGGCGGGCGGAGCGGGAAGCTGCCGGTGGCGATGACCGCGTGCTTGAAGGTCACGTCCTCCCCGCCTTCGACCGCGATCGTGTTCGCATCCTTGAATCGGCCTGTCCCTTTGACCCACTCGACGCCGTTCGCCTTGAAGAGCTGGGCGATCCCGCCGGTCATCTGCTTGACGACGCCATCCTTCCACTGGTTCGCCGTCGCGAAGTCGAGGTTGGGCTCGCCGACCTGGACGCCGAGCTTGGCGAAGGTCTCCTCGGCCTCCTTGATCGCGAACGCGGTCTGCACCCACGCTTTGGTCGGGATGCAGCCGACGCGGAGGCAGGTTCCCCCGAGCTCCGGCTCCTTCTCGATACAGACGGCCTTGGCGCCGAGCTGCGCGGCTCGGATCGCGGCGGTGTACCCGCCCGGACCGCCCCCCAGGACGGCGACGTCACATTCCATCGGTCTCTCGCTCCTCGGTCGTTTTCTCGCCTCGATCCTACTGGGCGCGTCGATCCCGGCGGCGCTCGGGGTCAGACCCCAGTCCGGCCCGGCGCGTGGCCACCGGCGTTGCGACGATCCCGGCGGGAGTTCGGTGCCAGACCCCTTGAGTCGAGCCGGCTCAACCGTCCCGCGCGGACACGACGAGTGTCTGACACTCGTCCCCAGCGCTCAGGACAGGTTGAAGCGCATCGTCCAGCTTCCGTCGGTCTGCTCGACCTTCTCGAAGCCCTGCTTCTCGAAAACGTGCATCGCGGGGCTGTCGTTCGCGACGCTCAGGCTCAGCGCGCCGTAGCCCTGCTCGCGGGCGAGGTCGATCAGGGTGTCGAGCAGATCTGAGCCGATCCCGTGACCGCGCCGGCTCGGGACGACCGCGATCGAGACCTCGGGCGTCTGCTCGTCCACGAAGCCGAAGCCTGGCTCGCTGCGCTCGAAGAGCCGGAACCACGCCGCGCCGACCGGGAACCCACCTTCCAGCGCGATCACCGCGGCATCTCCGCGCCTCCCCCAGCCCGCGACGTAGCGCCACAGCGACGCGTCCTCCACCGCACCGCCGGAACGCCAGTAGAACGCGTGCCGCAGCATGTCGCGCAGGAACCGGACGTCCTGGCGGTTGCCGCGCCTAATCAACGCGGAGCTGCTGGACGAGCTGCAGGCGATTTCCGTCCGGGTCGAACACGTCCAGAAGGCGCACCTCGTTGTGGATCTCGAGGACGGTCCCGACCTCGACGTCGTCCGACCGGAGCCGCTCGGCTTCCGCCTTCGCGTCGTCGACGTCGATCGTCGCGACGCCGGCGTCCTCCGGCTCTCCCTCGGCGAGCGCGATCCGCATCCCGCCGCGCTCGAGCTTCGCCCAGAGCCCCTCGGCGTCGTGGTACGTCTCGGTGAAACCGAGCTTCGCCGTGTAGAAGTCTCGCGCCGCTGCGAGATCGCGAACGCGATACCAGACCCGCATGCCCCGACCTTAAAGCGCCAGCCCCGGTTCTTCCAGCAGAGCGCGCACCGATCCGAGGAACTCCGCCGCGACCGACCCGTCCAGAGCGCGGTGGTCGCAGGTCAGCGTCAGCGACATCAGGGGCTGAATCTCGAGGTCGCCGTCCCTGACGACCGGCTTCTCCTCGATCGCCCCGACAGCGAGAATCGCCACCTCCGGGGGGTTGAGCACGGCGACGAACTGCTCCACGCCGTACATCCCGAGATTGGAGACGGTGAACGTGCCGCCCTGCAGATCCTGCTGTTGGAGCTTCGCGTCGCGTGCCCTTGCCACGAGCTCGGCGCGCGCGGCTGCGATCTCCGCGAGGGTCAGGCGCTCCGCGCTGCGGATCACCGGGACGACGAGTCCACGCTCCGTCGCGACCGCCATCCCGACGTTCGCCGTCGGGAAGCGCTTCACCGCCTCGTCCTCGAAGTGCGCGTTCACCTGCGGGTGGCGCATCAGCGCCATCGCGACGGCCTTCGTCAGCACGTCCGAGACGGTCGGCTTCGGCGCGCCCTCCGCGGTCAGCTCCACGTGCCGCCGGCGCACCTCCTGGGTCCGCGTCATGTCCGCCGACATCGTGATCTGGAAGACCGGCGCCTCCCAGGCCTTCGTGAGCCGGCGGGCGATCGTCTTCCGGATCGAGGTCAGCGGCTCGACCTCGGGCTCGTCGGAAGGCGCGGCCGCCGCAGCCGTAGCCGCAGGCGCGCTGGGCTGAGCAAGAGCGCGCTCGACGTCCTCTGCGACGATCCGACCGTCGGGGCCCGTCCCACGCAGCTGCGCGAGCTCCAATCCCTTCTCCCGCGCGATCCGGCGCGCGAGCGGCGACGCTTTCACCCGCCCGTCCACCGAGGACGGCTGGCGCACCTCGGAGATCTGGTCGGTCATCGTCTCCTCCGGCTCCCCCTCCGGCGCGGAAGCCTCTTTGCCTCGTTCGCGCTCCTCGTCGCGCGCGGGCCCGCGGGAGCCCTCCTCCTGCGGCGTCTCGTCGACCTCGACCGAGACGTCCTCGCCCTGCTCGCCGATCACTGCGATCGTCTGACCGACGGGGACTTCACCCTCCTGGACGGCGATCTTCAGCAGCACGCCGGAAGCCTCGGCCTCGACCTCCTGCGTCACCTTCTCGGTGTCGAGCTCGTAGAGCGGCTCGCCCTTCTCGACCTGCTCGCCCTCCTGCTTCAGCCAGCGAACGACTGTGCCGGACTCCATGCCCTGGCCCAGCCGGGGGAGCTTGACCTCAGTTGCCATCTTTTCCGAGGGTGCGGTTGATCGCCTGGAGGACGTCCTCGGCGTGCGGCACGACGTACTCCTCCATCACCGGCGCGAACGGCAGCGGCGTGAACTTCGCGCCGACGCGCTCGATCGGCGCGTCGAGCCAGTCGAAGGCCTGGTACTGCACCACGGCCGCAACCTCGGCGCCGAAGCCCATGCGCGTGACGGCCTCGTGCGCGACCACGCACCGGTTCGTCTTCTTGACGGAGCTCACGATCGTCCCTTCGTCGAGCGGCTGCAGTGTGCGGGGGTCGACGACCTCGACGGAAACGCCCTGCTCCTCCGCCTGCTGCGCCGCGTCGAGCGCTTCGTGGACCAGCCGGCCCGTCGCGACGACCGTCACATCCTCGCCTTCGCGATGCACGCGCGCCTCACCGAGCGGGATCGGCTCGAGCTTCTCCGGTACCTCCTCCTTGATCCCGTAGAGCGTCCGGTGCTCGAAGAAGATCACCGGGTTGTCCTCGTAGATCGAGCTGTAGAGGAGCCCGCGGACATCGCTCGGCGTCGAGGCGAAGACGACCTTGAGGCCCGGGATGTGCACGAACCACGCCTCGAGCTGCTGCGCGTGCTGCGCGCCGGGCGACCATCCCGCGCCGCCCTGCGTCCGGATCGTCAGCGGCACCTTCAGCTGCCCGCCGGACATGTAGCGGTGCTTCGCGGCCTGGTTGATCACCTGCTCCGCCGCGAGGGTCAGGAAGTCCTCGTACATGATCTCGACGACGGGGCGCATCCCCTGCATCGCCGCGCCGACCCCCGCCCCGACGATCGCCGCCTCCGAGATCGGCGTGTTGCGCACCCGCTCGGGGCCGAATTCGTCGAGCATCCCCTGCGTGACGCCCATCGAGCCGCCCATCTCGGCGATGTCCTCGCCCATGATGAAGACGTCCTCGTCCTGGCGCATAGCCGTGGACAGCGCGTCGCGGACTGCCTCGCGGTAGCTCAGCTCAGGCATAGACGTTCTTCAATGCGTCTTCCGGCTTGGGATCCGTGCCGGCCTTCGCGAACTCGACCGACCCCTCGACGAGCTCCGTGACCTCGCGGTCGAGCTCCTCGAAGTCATCGTCGGAGATGTCGAGCTCGGCGCGGAGCTTCTCGATCGGATCCTGCGTCTCGCGAAGGTGGGGCAGCTCGTCCTTCGGCCGGTAGACCTGCGGGTCGCCGACGTAGTGGCCGGTAAGCCGATAGGTGTTCGCGACCAGGAAGACCGGGCCGCGGCCGGAGCGAGCGTGCTCGACCGCCTTCGTCGCCGTCTCGTAGACCTGCGAGATGTCCTGCCCGTCGACGGTCATCGACTCCATGCCGTAGGCCACGGCGCGCTTGCTCAGATCCTTGATCGGCACATGCTGGCTGGCGGGCGTGGACTCCGCCCAGTGGTTGTTCTCGAGCACGAAGACCGCGGGCACCTGCCAGAGCTGCGCGAGGTTGAGCGACTCGTGGACGGTGCCGATGTTCGTCGCGCCGTCGCCGAAGAACGCGACTGCGACGCGCGGCTCGTCGCGGAACTTGAAGGCGAGTGCGGCGCCCACAATCGCCGGGAGGCCGCCACCGACGACGGCGTTCGCGCCGAGGTTCCCGCGCTCGACGTCGTAGAGGTGCATCGAGCCGCCGTAGCCGTGCGAGCAGCCCTCGAGCTTCCCGTACAGCTCCGCCATCAGCTCGTTCGGGTGCGTGCCCTTGGCGAGCGTATGCCCGTGGGCTCGGTGCGTCGAGGCGATCACATCGGCGTCCTCGAGGGCCCGGACGACACCGACGGCGACGGCTTCCTGGCCGATCGCGACGTGCAGGAACCCCGGCAGCTCACCTGCGCGGAAGCGCTCCTCCACCTTCTCCTCGAAACGGCGGATGAGCAGCATCTCGCGGAAGAACTCCCGCAGGAGCTCAGGGGTGACCGCCCCCTTTCTCTCGACCTTCGCCATCGTCGTCAGTCTATGCTCGGTCCCGTGGGTGTCGCCGACCGTTTTCGGGAGCTCGAGGCGCAGCTCCCAGAGGATTGGGCGGACGCGCGGCTCGTCCTCGAAGTCGAGGACGGGGCAAGCGCTGGAGCGCGCCGCAGCGCTGCTCGCGCCACTCGGTCCGGCGCGCGCCGGACGCAGAATCCAGCTGATCGTGCCGAACGCGGGCGGGCGGGTCGACCTGCTGCGAAAACTGCTCCAGCGCATCGATCGCGAGCGGATTCGCGGCTGGCTGGACCTCGTCACGCACTCCACCAAGGTTCGGGAGGCGCCGGAGGCGCCGGCCGCATGGGAGCCGCTCGAGGACGCCTGGCTGGCGGAGGTCGCGGCGCTGCCGGACGACTGGAGCGACATCTCCGCCGAGGTCGAGCTGGCGTCGAGCGACTTCCTCGACCAGGGGGCGCTGCGGTTGTCCCCGCTGAACCCCGCCCGGCCGACCCGCGGCCGCGCCTTCACCTTCCGCGTCGCCCGGAACTCCGGGTACGGCGCCGCTCCCGACATGGCCAAACGGTGTCTCGCGCGGCTGGACGAGGCCGGGATCAAAGGCCGGCTGCACATCCACTGGGTGCTCTCGGACACCGAGCACGTGGTGACACAGGGGCCGGTCATGTACACGGAGCACGGCCCGGCGTGAGCGAGCGTCCGGTGGCTTGGCTCGTGATCGAGCCCGGGTGGAACGTGGTTGCAGCCGACGGCACGGAGGTCGGGCGCGTCGAAGAGGTCGTCGGCGACACCGGCAAGGACATCTTCAACGGCATCGCCGTCTCGACGGGTCTCCTGGGGAAGCCGAAGTACGTCCCATCCGAGCGAGTGGCCGAGATCGTCGAGGGCGAGGTCAGACTCGACCTGCCGGGAGACGCGGTCGACCGGCTCGACGACCACGACGCGGCGCCGCCTTCTACCGAGATCCGCGCCTAGGGTTCTTTACCGGACCTGGTCCCGTAACGAAGCTGGCGAGTCGCTGGCGGGCGATGCCGACGTCGTCGGCGAACAGGTCGAGCGTCCAGCTCGTCGTCAGCCACTCTGGTGCTCGGCGCATGCCGAGGACCGCGCCGTAGCTACTCCAAGGCCAGTCTTCGGGGCGCTCACAGAGGCCCGCTTCGACCGGATTGAGCGCGATGTAACGGATGGTCATGAGGGCGTGGCTCTGCCTGCTGACATGCCTGGACTTGTAGGGCGCTTCGAAGACGTGTCCCGTCGTTCGGTAGCGAGCGTTGAAGGACTGTGCGTAACCGAGATTGAGGCGTTGCATGCCGTTCGGAAGGCTCTCGTCCGGCGTCTCGATAAGCAGGTGGAAGTGATTGGTCATCAGACAGTACGAGTGGCATTTCCACAGGAAGCGGCTCAGCACTCGGGCAAGGATCCAAAGGAGGATGTTGCGATCGTGATCATCGAAAAACAGCGTCCGGCCGTTGTTGCCTCGGGAAGTCACGTGGTGGAACCCGGCTACAGCCAAACGCGGATTACGACCCACGCCCCCACGCTACGGCCGGGCACGCCGGCGAATCCCCAGCACGCGGAAGTCGGCACACTTCTGCGCGTCCTTCGTTACTGGACCTGGTCCCGTAAGGGGCCCGGCAGCGGCGCGTCATAGGCTCTCAGCCGATGATCTCGGCGAGCTCGCGTGCCAGCTTCGCGGCGCCCGCGGCGTCGCCGACGATCACGAGGCACGTGTCGTCACCCGCGAGTGTCCCGACCACGAGCGCGTGGTCGAGCCGATCGAGTGCGCGGGCGATCGCGGGAGCGGAGCCCAGCTCCGACTGGACGACGACGATGTTCTGCGCCGCCTCCGCGCGCCGGCCGAACTGGGACAGCACGGACGCCAGGGCCTCGCGTGGGTCGCTGCGCCGACCGTCCTGTGCCAGCAGGTAGCGCGGCCGCCCCAGTTGGTCGTGCCCCTTCTCGAGGCCGAGCTGGCGGATGTCGCGCGAGACGGTCGCCTGGGTCGCGAGGCACCCCTCGGCGGCCAGGGCCGCGAGCAGATCGTGCTGCGTGCCGATCCGCCTGCGGGAGACGAGGCTCGCGATCAATCGCTGCCGTTCGGCCTTCGAGAACGGGCGCGCGTCCGACTGCATAGAACGAGCATAAGTTTCCAGAACCTCGAACCGCGGTAAGTTTCCGCCGTGCTTCGCAAATTGCTGTGGACCACTATCTACGGGGTGCTCGGGGCAGTCGCCGCGATCGGCGCCCGCGTGCTCGCCTCGCGCATCTACCGCCTCGCCACCGGCGAAGAGCCGCCGGTGAAGAAGTGACCGCGAAAGCGGATCAGCTGATCGACCGCGCCGCCGACCGCCTACGCGAGACGGCGGACCGGGCTGCCGCCCAGGGTGGGCTCGCAGCGAAGCTGGCGGAGCCTCTCGCCGAGGACGCCGCGTTCCTGCGGAAGCTCAAGCCGAGCCTGATCGTCGCGCGAGCGAAGGGCGAGGCGCCGACCGACCAACCGGCCGGGAGCGGCGCACCTGCCGCTCCGACTCGCCCCCAGCTGGGCCAACGACCGAAGAAGAAGCGCCAAGGAGGCGGGCCAATGCCGTTCCTCGTCGTCGGCGCGGCGTTCGCCGCGGGAATCATGATCGCGAAGCTGATCGACTGGAGGGGTCATGCCCACCCCAGAGACTGAGACTCAGACCGACGGGGCCGACGTGGGGCTGGGCACTGCCGCGAAGCTCGTCGCCGAGAAGGCGAGCGCAATCGCGCGCCTCGAGATCGAGCTCGCGTCGATGGAGCTCAAGAAGAAGGTTGCAGCGCTCGGTGTCGGAATCGGGCTGCTCGCCGGCGCGCTCCTCGTGCTCGTCTACGGCGTCGGCTTCCTGTTCGCGACGGTCACGGCCGCCCTGGCCACCTTCCTCCCGTGGTGGGCGGCGCTCCTGATCGTCACAGGGGTGCTCTTCCTCGTCGCCGGTATTCTGGCGTTCGCGGGGATCAAGCAGGTGCAGAAAGGCACGCCGCCGCTTCCCAAGCAGGCGATCGACGAGGCAAAGCTCACAACGCAGGCGCTGAAGAGCAATGGCAGCCAGTAGCAACAGGACGACGGAAGAGGTCCGCCGCGAGCTCGAGTCCGAGCGCGAGCGACTCGCCCAGGCTGTGGACTCGCTGCGCGCAGAGGTGAAGGACGCCACGAACGTCGGCGCCAAGATCCGGTCGCACCTGCCGATCGTCGCAGGAGGAGCGCTCGGCGCGGGGTTCTTCCTCGCCGGCGGCGTCGGCGCGACCATGCGCCTGCTGTTTCGCCGTGGCCGCGAAGGGAAGGAAAAGGCCCGCCTTGGCCGCTTCTCCTTCGTCGACCGCGACTGACGGCGCCACCGTCGGCCACGTCCCGTCGGGACCGCAGCGCCTGGGTCTCGGCGAATGGGTCGCCGTCTTCAAGCGCACCGTCAAGGAGTTCATGGCCGACGACTGCATGGGGCTGTCCCAGCAGGTCGCCTTCAGCTCCCTGCTCGCGTTCTTCCCGGCGATGATCCTGCTCGTCGGGCTGCTCGGCCTGATCGGCGCCTACGACGAGCTCAAGGAGTTCCTCGGCGTCGTGGCCCCGGGCGCCGTGATCGAGGCGATCGACATCGTGCAACAGAGCGCGGCCGGACAGGAAACAGCGGCGTCGTTCGCAGTCATCTTCGGCGCATTCGGGGCGATCTGGGCGGCGAGCGGCGCGATGACCTCGGTGATCAAGGCCGTCAACGCGGCGTACGACCGGATCGAGACGCGGCCGTTCTGGAAGGTGCGGCTGACCGGGATCGCGCTCGTCTTCGCCAGCGGGATCGCGCTCGCCGCGCTCTTCATCCTGATCGTCTTCGGAGGTCCGCTCGGCGAGGCTATCGCCAGCAAAGCGCACCTCGGCAGCGCCTTCGAGCTCTTGTGGACGATCCTGCGCTGGCCGCTCGCCTTCGTCGGGCTCCTGATCTTCTTCGCGCTCGTCTACTACGCGGCCCCCAACATCGACCACCGCAGCTGGAAGTGGGTCACTCCCGGCTCGCTCGTGGGCGCGGTCCTCTGGCTCGTGCTCTCGGGCCTCTTCGCCCTCTACACGAGCTTCTCGGACTCCTACGACAAGACCTACGGCTCGCTGGCCGGCGGGATCATCCTGCTGCTGTGGCTGTACTACTCGGCCATGGCGCTGCTCTTCGGCGCCGAGCTGAACGCCGAGCTCGACCGACAGGCCGACCTCCACGCCGCGGGCGGCGAGAAGGCCGGCCTCGTCAAGCCGGGTCGCCGGTCTAGGTGACCCTGAAGCTGCCGCGCATCTGCTTCGCGTGCGGGTCGCACACGAACCGGTAGCGGCCCACCCTGAGCGTCACGTTCCACGTGCGGTTTCCGCGGAAGCCGACGGTCGTCTTCTTGTTCACGCCGGGGCCGGTCAGATGGAAGTTGTGCATCGATGACCGGTCGCGGACGACGATCCGGTAGCGACCGCGTCGTACCTGGGAGATACGCCGCCCGTTCCGCGTCAGCCTGATCGTCGCTCCCGGCCCGACGGTGGCGACGAGTGTTGTCACCTTCGGAGCAGGAGGCGGAGGAGGAGGCGGCTGCGGTGTTGGGATCCCGGCGGTGAAGCTGCCCCTCATCTGCGTGGGATGGGGATCGCAGAGGAAGGTGTACCGCCCGTTTTGCAGCGTGACGCGCCAGGTGGTCGTCCCGACGAATGCCTCGGTCGTTCGCTGATCGACCCCGGGGCCGGTCAGGTGGAAGTTGTGCATCGAGGAGTGGTCGTTCACCTCGATCTCGTACTCGCCGGGGGCGATGTTGTCCACGGACCCCCCGGAAGCGGTTCTCAGCGAGATCGTGAACGCGTCGCCTTGACCCACGTTTGCGATCAGCCTCTGTGTCTGGGCGAACGCGGCCGTGGGCGTGACGAACACCGCACCGAGTGCGGCGAGAAACAGGACTAGTCGCATGCGGTGAGTCATGTCAGCCACTACGTTTCGACCCCTTCTCTGGATTGCGGAAGCACGGCGGGAGTCCCCGCGGGCAGGTCGAACCTGACCGGCGTCTCGGGAACCTCCGTGGGACCTTCGTAGACGAGCATCGCCGGCCGAAGTTTGGGACGTGCTTTCGCGAGGTGGTCGGCCATCGTCCCGGGCTCGAGGCTGGCGTGGAACCCGCCCATGAGCGCCAGCAGCGGCGCGCCGCTCCACTCCGAGAGCAGGCGCTCCGCCATCTCGCGGTCGCGAATCCGCCAGTCCTCCGGCTGCGGCACCGGATCGAGCCGGTCGAAGAGGATCAGCTGATCCAGCCTTCCTTCCTCCCGGAGGCGTTCGATCAGCGCGAAGTGGCCTGCCGTGAAGCGGCCATCGCCGGAGAAGAATTCGGCTGTCGGCGGGAGCGCCCAAAACCCTTCGATGTCGGAGCTCTCCGCGAGCCTGCCAAGCTCGTCGTGAGACCACTCGAGCGCGAGGGCCCGCGTGTCGAGCTCGAGCGCCAGGGCGTAGAGGACCGCCGGCGTCTCCGCGACGCCGTGCGGCTCGCCCACGACGAGCATCCCCGCCTGCTCGATCGACGCCCGGGCGAGCGCCAACGCCGAGGGCTCGAAGCGGACGGGGTCGAACGGGTACGCGTCGACCGCGCTCCGGAACTCCGCCGCCGACGTGACGAGCACGCCGCGAGGCTAGTCCGTTTCGTTTTACACTCGCCGCGTGCTTCGCAAGAACGCGAAGGTCGAGCTGATCAAGGGCGTGCCGCTCTTCTCGGAGTGCTCGCGAAAGCACCTCGACGAGATCGCCGGGATCGCCGACGAGATCGACCTGCGCGAGGGCAAGGAGCTGACCGTGGAGGGCCGGGCGGGCCGGGAGTTCTTCGTCCTCGTCGAGGGGACGGCCGACGTGAAAAAGGGCAAGCGGCGGATCAACCAGCTGGGCCCCGGCGACTTCTTCGGCGAGATCTCGCTCGTGACGAAGCGGCCTCGAACGGCGACCGTGGTGGCGACCTCGCCCGTCCGCGCTCTGGTGATCACCGACCGAAGCTTTCAGTCCCTCCTGGAACACCAGCCCGAGATCCAGGGCAAAGTGATGAGCGCACTCGCCGCCCGGCTCGGTCCGGACGCCGACCTCTAGGCCCGCAGTTCCGCGCCGAAGCGCTCTCTGAGCGTCTCGACGATGCGCTCCCGCAGCCCGGCCGCCTCCACGTCGGTGAGGGTTCGCTCCGGCGAGCGGAACTCGACGCGGAACGCGATCGACTTGCGCCCCTGGCCGACCTGGTCGCCGCGGTAGACGTCGAACGGCGTCATCTCGCGCAGCTCGGGCACGGCCTCGCGCGCCGCCGCGACCAGCTCGCCGGCCGGGGTCTCCTCGGGGACGGCGAACGCGAGATCCTGCTTGACCGGCGGGAAGGTGATCACGTCCTCATACGTCCAGCCCTCCTGCGTCTCCAGCGCGCTCAGGCGAAGCTCGAAGGCGCCCCACGTGCCTTCCAGCGCGTCGGGCCGCAGCTCCCCGACCCGGCCGAAGCCGCTCTCCGCGGCTTTTCCGGGATGCATCAGCGCGTGCTGAGCGCGCTCGAAGCGGCCCTCGGCGCCCAGCGCTTCCAAGACGCGCTCGACCGCGCCCTTGGCGACGGCGAACCCACCCTCGGTGACGGCTCCCACGTGGAGCTCCTCGTCGGGCAGCTTCCCGCCGGGGAGATACACGCGCGCGATCTCGAAGAGCGCGAGGCCCTCGTTCCCGACGTCGAGGTTGTGCTGGGCCACCCGGATCAGGCTCGGGAGGAGCGTCGTCCGAAGCACCGCCAGGTCCTGCGACTGCGGCTGGGGGATCGTCAAGGCGTTCGGGTCGGGATCTTCGGCGACGAGGCTCGGCGTGTAGATCTCGTCGAAGCCGAGACCGACGAGGATCTCCTCCACGAGCCGCCGGTTGCGCTGCTCCGGGGAGAGCCGGCCGAACATCGCCTGGCGCCGCGGCAGCGTGAACGGGACCTCGGCGAGCTTCATCCGCCCGACCTCTTCGATCAGGTCGACCTCGCGGATGACGTCTCGGGCACGCCAGCTCGGCACCGTGACGTCCCAGTCGTCGGCGACCTCGAACTGCAGCGAGGCGAGGATCCGCCGCTGCTCGTCCTCCGCAACCTCGACGCCGAGTAGCTGCGAGGTGCGCAGCGGACGCAGCGCGACGACGGGCGGCTTCGGCAGCTCGTCGTGGACGTCGCTCTCGCCGACCCAACGCGCACCCGCGAGCTCGGCGAAGAGCTGGGTGCAGAGTCGCGCGGCGTCCTCTGCGACGTAGGGGTCCATGCCTTTCTCCCAGCGGTTCGAGGCTTCCGAGCGCAGACCGAGGCGCTCCGAGGTCTTCTGGATCCCGACGGGCTCGAAGTTCGCCGCCTCGAGCAGCACCTCGGTCGTCTCGTCGGTGACCTCGCTGTCGGCTCCCCCCATGATCCCGGCGATCGCGACGGGCCGATCCGCGTCCGCGATCACGAGGTCGTCCGCCGTCAGCACCCGCAGGTTGCCGTCCAGCGTCTTGATCTCCTCGTTCGCCTTCGCGCGTCGCACCACGATCCGCCCCTCCGCGAGGCGCGTCCGGTCGAAGGCGTGGAGCGGGCTCCCGAGGGCGTGCATGACGTAGTTGGTCGCGTCGACGACGTTCGAGATCGGCCGCATCCCGGCCGCAGTGAGCCGGGCCTTGAGCCACGGCGGCGAAGGCGCGATTCGAAGGTCGCGGAAGGCGCGCCCGATGTACCGGGGGCAGCGCTCGAGGTCCTCGACGCGGATGTCGACCGCCTCCTCGCCGGCGGGCTCGGGGTCAGACCCCGGCACCGGCCTCAGCTCGCTGCCGAAAATCGCCGCCACTTCGCGCGCGATGCCGTAGACCGAGAGGAGGTCGGGGCGGTTCGGCGTCAGCTCGAGTTCGAGCACCTCTTCGGAGAGGGGCAGGACGTCGCCGAGCGGCGTGCCCGGCTCCGGCCCGTCGTCGAGGACGAGGATGCCGGTGTGGTCGCCGCCGAGCTCCAGCTCCCGCTCCGAGAGGATCATCCCGGAGGAGCTCTCGCCGCGAAGCTTCACCTCGGCGAGCGGCTGCTCGGCGCCCGGCAAGCAGCGCCCCGGGCAGCGCGACGGCCACGGTCGCGCCCTCGCCGAAGTTCCAGGCGCCGCAGACGATCTGGCGCGGCTCCCCCTCTCCCACGTCCACCCGGCAGAGCTGGAGCCGGTCCGCGTTCGGATGCTTGCCGGCGTCGAGGACGCGCCCCACCCGGAAGAGACCGAGATTCCCGTTCTCGTCCGCCACGCCCTGCCGGATGATTTGCTCGACCTCGCAGGTCGAGGTGGCCAGGCGCTCGGCGATCTGCTCGGTCGTCGCGTCGAGCGCCACGTACTCGCGCAGCCAGGAGACGGGGACTCTCAAAACTGCTCCAGCAGTCGCAGGTCGTTCTCCCAGAGCATCCGGATGTCCGGGATCCCGTGCCGGAGCAGCGCCATCCGCTCGAGGCCCCAGCCGAACGCGAAGCCGCTGACCTTTTCCGGGTCGTACCCGACGAACTCGAACACGTTGGGGTCGACCATGCCCGCCCCGCCGATCTCGATCCAGCCCGACTGCCTGCACACCCGGCAACCGGCGCCGTCGCAGAGGAAGCACGAGACGTACGCCTCGATCGACGGCTCGGTGAACGGGAAGAAGTGCGTTCCGAAGCGCGTCTCGCGGTCCTCGCCGAACAGGGAGCGCAAGAGGTGCTGCAGCGTGCCTTTCAGGTCGGCGAGGGTGATGTGCTCATCGACGACGAGGCCCTCGACCTGGTGGAAGATCGGATAGTGCGTCGGGTCCGGCGTGTCCCGGCGGTAGCAGCGTCCGAGGGAAACCATGTAGATCGGCGGCGGGCGCTCCTCCATCGTGTGCACCTGCGCCGGCGAGGTCTCCGTGCGGAGGACGACGTCCTCGTCGAGATAGAAGGTGTGGAGCGGGGAGCGCGTCGGGTGCGTCGGCGGCATGTTGAGCGCGTCGAAGAGGTACCGGGTCGTCTCGACCTCGCGGCCTTCGACGACCTCGTAGCCCATCCCCAGGAAGATGTCCTCCACCTCCCGGCGCACCTGGGTGATCACGTGCAGGTGCCCGCGGCGCGGAGCGTCGCCGGGGAGGGTGATGTCGACCGTGTCCTCGGTGAGCGTGCGGTCGAGCTCGGATCGCTCGAGCGCCTGCTGGCGGGAGGCCAGCGCCTCCTCGATCGCCTCGCGCGCGGCGTTCAGCGCCATCCCGCTCTCGCGATCCCTGACTTCGCGAAGCGCCTGCTTCAGCTCGCTCTTGCGTCCCAGGAAACGGACGCGGGCTTCGTCGAGCTCGACCGTAGTGGTGGCCGACGCGATCGCCCCGAGGGCGTCGTCGCGATACGCGTCAGCGTCCAAGGTGGCCCCGGTTCGAGTCTCGGCGGATCGGCGGCGAGGTCGTCAGCGCCGGTCCCCGGACACGACCCGGGGCCGGGTAAACGGGGAATCGAGGCGCCTCGTCGCCATGGCCGAACGATAACGGACAATCCCCTCGTGGAGGTCGAGCAGTCCCCCTACGATGCGATCGCGGAGCTCTACGACCCGTGGAGCCGCAGCGTCACGGAGGACGTCCCGTTCTACGTGGCTGAGGCGCGCAAGGCGCGCGGCCCGGTCGTCGAGCTCGGCGTCGGGACCGGGCGAATCGCGGTTCCGACGGCGGCGGCCGGGGTGCGGGTGATCGGCGTGGACTCCTCCGCCGCGATGCTGGACGTGTGCCGGCGGCATGCCGAGGCGGCGGGTGTCGCGGAGCTGCTCGATCTGCGGCTCGGCGACCTGAGCGAGCCGCCGGTGTCGGAGCGCGTGCCGCTCGTGACCTGCCCGTTCCGCTCGTTCCTCCATCTTCGTGACGAAGCGGCGCGTCTGGAGGCGCTGGCGGCCGTGCGCGAGCTCCTGGTCCCCGACGGCCGGTTCATCTTCGACGTGTTCGCCCCGCGCCGCGACGACATCGAGGAAACGAACGGGCGCTGGATCGAGCGCGAGCCGGGAATCTTCGAACGCGCCGACTGGGACGAGGTCGCCCGGACGTTGAGGCTCTCCGTCCGCGGGCCGCAAGGCGAGACCACGATGAGCCTCGCCTGGATCTCGGCGCGACAGTGGCGGGAGACGCTCGAGGAGGCCGGCTTCGAGGTCGAGCGCGTCTACGGCTGGTTCGACTACCGCCCGTACCGCGGCGAGGAGGACATGGTCTTCGTCGCGCGCCGCGCCGGCTAGACCGGCTCAGGCGTTCGCCTGCGTCTCGCGGCGGATGGCAACCGCGGCCACGACAAGGCCGACGCCGACAACCTCGACCGGTGTCGGAATCTGAGCGAGCACGACGATCCCGATGACCGTCGCCGTTGCAGGCAGCAGCGACACCATCATCGAGTAGGCGGCGCGGGTGAGCCTCGCCATCGCGAGCTGGTCGAAGACGTAAGGGATCACCGACGACGAGAGGCCGACACCGATCCCGGCCAGGAGCGCGATCGGATCGACCAGAGCCGGCGCCGCGTCCCAGATGCCGATCGGCGTGATCGCGATCATCGCGACGAGCATCGACGCGCCGAGGCCGTCGATCCCGCTCATGCGCTTGTCACGCGCGACGCGGTGGGCGAGCACGATGTACGCCGCGAAGAGCGTGGCGTTCGCGAACGCAAATGCGACGCCGACCGGCTCTCCTTCGAGCCGGACGTCGGTGAGCAGGTAGACCCCGGCCACGGCGGAGATCAGCGCCGTCGCGTTCCTGGCGGAGCGCAGCCCGATCGCCGCCAGCACGATCACCGGCAGGAACTCGATCGCGGCAACCGTGCCGAGCGGCAGGCGGTCGATGGCGAGATAGAAGCAGGCGTTCATCGCGGCCAGAGCGACCCCCATGGCCACGACCGTCCTCTTCCCCCTTCGGTCCAGCGCCCTCAGGACGCGCCAAGGCCGTCGCCAGAGAGCGAAGACGGCCGCGGCCGACGCGATCCTGAGCCAGGCGACGCCGAGCGGATCGACGAGGGCGAACAGCAGGACAGCGAACGCCGGCCCGAGGTAGTGGAAGACCGCGCTGACGACGAAGAAGCTCTCGGGAGGGGCGCTCGTCGCGAGACGCGAGAGACGAGTCGCCGGCGGGGAAGCCGCGTGCTCCACCCGGCAAATCGTCGCCAAGGCGGAGTGCTTCTGCCAGACTCAGACCAAGGCGTTTGCCGAGGATTGCCTGCGAAGCAAAGGAGTCTGACGCTGACGGGAAACGAAAACCAGCTCCTGGACGAGATCAACCGTCGTCTGGTCGAGGAACTCCAGGCGGACGCGCGGGTGACGATGGCCGAACTGGGCCGGCGGATCAATCTGTCGGCACCTGCCGTCGCGGAGCGCGTGCAACGGCTCGAGCGCGCCGGCGTGATCACGGGTTATCGCGCCGAGGTGGACCCGAAGACGATCGGTTTTCCGATCGCCGCCGTCGTGCGAGTTCGTCCGACGACCCGTCAGCTGCAGAAGATTCCCGAGCTCGCGCGCGAGATCCCGGAGGTGGTCGACTGCCATCGCATCACGGGCGAGGACTGCTTCTTCGTGAAGCTGCACCTTCGCTCGATGGACGACCTGGAGGGGATCCTCGACCGCTTCATCGTCCTCGGACAGACGACGACGTCGATCATCCACTCGTCCCCGGTCGCGGGACGCGCGCTGCCGCTCGAGTCGGCCGGCGGCAGCTAGAGGAGTTCGACGTCGTCGCCTGCGGCGACCTCGCCGCTTGCGACGACCCGGGCCAGCATCCCGCGCCGGCCGTCGAGCTCCGCTTGCAGGCCGGGCCGGAGCTCGTCCATCCTGGAGCACGGGTCGCAGACCATCGTGATCTCGAACTCCGCTCCGCCGATGCGGACGCGCTGCCCGACAGGCCAGTCGTGGACGTCTTCGCCCTCGATCGTGAAGTTCTCGCGGATCCGCCCGTACGCCACGCCGAGGTCGTCGAGGTGCTGTGCCGAGGCGAAGAGCACCTGCCGCTTCGTCCCGGCGCGGGCGTGGGCACAGCCGTCGAGGCCGTGACCCTCGATCGCCCGGACGCGGTCGCGCGCGTCCATCCGGCCGCTGTTCTTCGCGGGCGATGTCCAGAGGCCGGCGACGCGTGCCATGCCTCGACTCTACCTAGGGAGCCCGTCGGCGCCGCTCGTAGAGCGCGATTGCGGCGCTGACCGCGACGTTCAGCGACTCGGCGCCCGGCTCGAGCGGAATCGTCGCCCGAAGCTCGCAGTCGGCCACGACGTCATCGGGCAGCCCCTCGCGCTCCGCACCGAGGACGAACGTCACCGGCTCCGGAAGCTCGAGCTCCGGCAGGGGCTCCCCGCCGCGAGCCAGGAGCGCGATCCTGGGCCTCGGCGCGTCGTCGAAGGACCCGAGCGGGACGCGGAAGATCGCTCCAGCCGACGCGCGGAGCGCCTTCGGCCCGGTCGGGTCGCCGCAGCCCGTCGAGAGCGCCACGAAGCCCCTCCCGAGTCCGTCCGACGCCCGGAGTATCGTTCCGACGTTGCCCGGATCGGCAACGTGCCACAAAGCGACACCGACAGAAGGGGGCTTGGCTGGATCGAGCCGCGGAAGGTCGGCTCGGCGAAAGACGGCGACGACGCGAGGGGGATGAGCAAGTGAAGACACATCGGCGAGTAGACGAGGGTCGACCGGCTCCGCTCCGGCGAGCCCATCGATCGACGGCGGGCGGTCCGCGTCGACGAGCGCCTCGACGGGCGAGATGCCGGCAGCGAGCGCCGCCTCCACGAGGTCCTCGCCCTCACAAACGAAGAGCCCGAGCCGCTCACGCTGACGGCGAGACGAGAGGCGGCGCACGAGCTTCAGACGGGGATTGGCTGCGGAGGTGATCACGCGATCACGCCAGCCACTCGAGCCATTGTCCGTGGAAGCCCGCGTGCGCGAGGAGGCGCTTCTCGCCGCCGGGCCACAGGCGGAGCCAGAGGCCCCAGTACCGGTCCTCGCCCGCAGCCGGCCGGCTGACGGAGACGAAGGCCAACGGGAACAGGCGGCCCGCCTCGTCCAGCGCGGTGAGCAGCTGCTTCCAGCCGTCCTGGCTGACGTACCCGCGGACGGCGGTCTGGAAGACGATCGTCAGCGCGCCGGGCAGGCGCTCGGCGAGCAGCCCGGGCAGACGCTCGACGACGTCACCGCGCTCGAGCTCAGGCGGCTCGCGTCGAAGCGTCTCCACCGCGCGGTCGAGCCGCTCGAGCCGGTCCGTCTGGTCGGCCCAGACGAACGACTTGAGCAGCATCGTGTCGCCTGGACGCGTGACGTCGAGCGGCGCGAGATCGATCCCGTGGCGGCGGCGAACTCTGGGCCGGAGCCGCAAGAGACGCTCGGGCACGGGGCGCCGCTCCTCCCCTCGCAGCTCGAGCGGAGCGTCCTCGTCGCCCCAGGTCCCGTTCGCGTACTCGTAGCGGTAGCGGTCCCAGACGAGGTTCAGTCCCGCGCTGGGCCCGAGCTCGATCAGATCGAGCGTCTCGACACCGGTCCGGCGGGCGACCTCGAGGAAGCACGGGAGGAGCAGCCAGCTCCGCTGGACCTCGTTCGTCTGGACGCCCTGCGTGGCGACGAACCGCCGCAACCAGTCGCGACGCTGCTCCACGACGGACGCCGGGTCGCGCCATGGATCGACGCCCTCGCTGAGCGCGAGGTAGTGGAGCCCGCCGAGGAGCTGGAGCGGCCGGTCCCACCGAGCGTCATCCAGCACCGCCCGCACTTCCGGCTCGCCCGCGAGCCGGCGGCAGACGTCGGCGTACAGCGGCGAGCCCGCCCGCTCGCACTGCTCCGCCTGGTGGAGGAAAGCCTGCTCGAGCGCGTTGGCGCTCAGCTCGCGAGCGCGGCCTTCGCCTGCTCGGCGATCTTGCCGAACGCGGCGGGATCGTTCACGGCCAGGTCCGCGAGCACCTTCCGGTCGAGCTCGATCCCAGCCTTGCGGCAGCCGGAGACGAATTGGTTGTACGAGAGACCTTCCGCGCGGGCGGCAGCGTTGATCCGGATGATCCAGAGGCGCCGGAAGTTGCGCTTCTTCGCCTTCCGGTCGCGGTAGGCGTACACGAGCGAGTGCTCGACCTGCTCCTTTGCGCCTCGATAGGTCGAGCTCCTGCGCCCGACGTAGCCCTTCGCCGCTTCGAGGACCTTCGCGCGCTTCTTCCTCCCGTGGACGGATCGCTTCACGCGCGGCATCAGTCACGCCCCTTCTTCAGCCCGAGCATCCGGCGCACCTCGCGTGCGTCCGAGCCCGAGACCGGGTCCTGCTGGCGGAACCTACGCTTGCGCTTCGCGGACTTCTTCTCGAGTAGGTGGGCCTTCCTCGCTCTCCGGCGGAGGAGCTTCCCCGTCCCCGTCACCTTGAAGCGCTTCTTCGCCGCGCTCGACGTCTTCTGCTTTGGCATCTTTCGTCACTCCTGCGTTCTTCGTCGGGCCGAGCATCATGACCATGTTCCGTCCGTCCAGGAGCGGTGGCGATTCGACGACACCGAGCTCCTTCACGTCCTCCGCCAGCCGCATCAAGAGATCCCGTCCGCGCTCCGGATGGGTGGTCTCCCGCCCGCGGAACATGATCGTGACCTTGACCTTGGCGCGCTGGTTGAGGAACCGCACGACATGGCCCTTCTTGGTCTCGTAATCCTGGGTTGCAATCTTGGGCCTGAGCTTGATCTCCTTGACGTGGACCTGGGACTGGTGCTTCCGGGCGAGCTTTGCCTTCTGCTCTTCCTGGTACCGGTACTTCCCGTAGTCCATGACCCGCACCACGGGCGGCCTCGCCTGAGGCGCCACCTCGACCAGGTCGAGGTTCTTCCCGTAGGCGTACTCCAGCGCCTCTGCCGTCGGCTTGATCCCGACCTGCGCGCCGTCGTCGTCGATGAGCCGGACCTCGGGAACGCGAATGCGCTCGTTAATCCGGGTCTGAGGCTCGGGCGCCGGCTGGTCGGGGCGGAAGAACCGCCGCGGCCTCAAAGAGTTGTCACCAAGCTCTTCCAGTCCTCCTTGTTAAACAACAAAACCGCTGCATCGAGCGGCGTCATCTGTGTCCTCGGCTCGCTTGAACCCCCTCGGGGCCGATGGCCCTGGAGGTGAGGAACGGGTGCGCCCCTGCTTGCAGGCTCACACCTTAGCAACCAATTCCTGGCGCAATCCCTCGAGGCTCAGGGTCGACTGCTCGCCGCCGCGCTCGCGTACAGCGAGGGTGTCCTCCGACTCCCGATCGCCGTAGACGATCACGTACGGGATCTTCTCGAGCTCGGCGTTGCGGATCCGCTTGCCGACCGTCTCGTCGGAGTCGTCAACCTCGACGCGGAAGCCCTCGAGCTTCGCCGCCAGCTCTTGCGCGGCCGCTCGGTGGCCCTCGCCCACCGGGATAATCCGAACCTGCACGGGCGCCAGCCAGACCGGGAACGCGCCGGCGTAGTGCTCGATCAGGATCCCGATGAAGCGCTCCAGCGATCCGAGCAGGGCGCGGTGGATCACATACGGGGTGTGCTCGACGTTGTCGGCGCCCATGTACGTGAGCTCGAAACGGGCAGGCATCTGGGAATCGAGCTGAATCGTCCCCATCTGCCAGGAGCGGCCGAGGACGTCGTCCATGTGCAGGTCGATCTTCGGCCCGTAGAAGGCGCCGTCCGCTTCGTTGACGACGTAGTCGATCCCCCGGCGCTCGAGCGCGGCGCGCAGCGCGCCCTCGGTGAAGTCCCACTCCTCGTCGGTGCCCAGCTTGTCGTCCGGCCGGGTCGAGAGCTCGAAGCGGGCCGCCATCCCGAAGAGGTCGTAGAGGTAGGCCGCGTAGTCGAGACAGGCGAAGATCTCCTCTTCGATCTGCTCGGGGGTGCAGAAGATGTGCGCGTCGTCTTGCGTGATGTGCTGGACGCGGAGGAGCCCGTGCAGAGTTCCCGCCCGCTCGTTGCGGTGCAGCGTCGACGACTCGGCGTAGCGAAGCGGCAGATCCCGGTAGCTGCGGAGGTCGCTGCCGAAGAGCAGCATGTGCCCGGGGCAGTTCATCGGCTTGAGCCCTAGCGTCCGGTCCTCGCCGTAGGGGACGAGGAACATGTTGTCGCGGAACTTCTCCCAGTGGCCCGAGGTGACCCAGGTCTCGACGTCGTAGAGGAGCGGCGTCTTCACTTCGGAGTAGCCGCGCTTGGTGTTCTCAGAGCGGCGGAGATCCTCCAGCGTGTTCCAGACCACCATCCCCTTCGGGCGCCAGAACGGCATGCCCGGCGCGTGGTCGGACAGGTGGACGAGGTCGAGCTGCGGCCCGAGGCGGCGGTGATCCCTGCGCTGCGCCTCCTCGAGCCGTTCGAGGTACGCCTCGAGGTCGGCCTGGTCGTAGAACGCCGTGCCGTAGATCCGGGTCAGCTGCGTGTTCTTCTCGTCGCCCCGCCAGTAGGCACCCGCGAGGCCGGTGAGCTTGATCGCCTTGATCGGACGCGAATCCTGGAGGTGCGGGCCGCGGCAGAGGTCGGTGAAGTCGCCCTGGGTGTAGAGGGAGATGTCGCCCTCCGCCGTGTCGACGAGCTCGACCTTGTAGCGCTCGCCTTCATCCTCGAAGCGCCGTTTCGCCTCGTCGCGCGAGATCTCCTCGCGCTCCCACGCGCGACCTTCCTTCAGCTCGCGGCGAATCTCCTCCTCGATCCGCTCGAGCGCGTCCTCACCGATCGGCTCCGGGAACTCGAAGTCGTAGTAGAAGCCGTGCTCGATCGGCGGTCCGATCGCGATCTTGACGCCGGGGTAGAGCCGGCGGACGGCCTCGGCCAAAAGGTGCGCCGTGGAATGGCGCAGGACGTACAGCGCGTCGGCGTCCTCGCTGTCGCGCGTCGTCAGGATCTGGATCTGCTGGCCGTCCTCGAGCGGCAGGCGCAGATCCTGAACGCGCCCGTTCGAGCGGACGAGAACGGCTTCCTTGGCCAGTTTCGGACCGATTGCGGCAGCCGCATCGAGGCCCGACGCGCCGTCGGGGAGTTCGAGTTCGGACGAATCGGGAAGAACGACGCGCATGGATGAGACGGTATCGCAGCACCCCCGTGAGGACGACCGAAACGAGGAGCTCGAAGGGAGTCCGATTCCCGATCCCGAGGAAGAGGACACGACCGCCGAGGACGACCCTCAGGCGGACTGACCGACACCTGAGCACCGGCGAGCGTCGAGCGCAGCTCGCAGCTGAAACGAGAGAACCCCCCGCTTTCGGCGGGGGGTTCTCTTTCCTTTGAAAGCGTGTCGTTCCGAGCCGGAACTTACGGCCACACGGGGCCCTGGCCGAGAAAACCGGCAAGGGCGACCAGCGCCGCAGCGATGATTGCTGAACGAGCGATCACCGGGACCTCCCTTCGACAACTGTTGAGTTGCGGGATAGTCCCGGGCCCGGGAAGCGCTTAGTATAAGAGGGGAAGAGTCTTTGCCGAGACGGAAGTCAACACATGTCGACGATCCTGCCGAAGTAGGCCGCAGGCTTCGTGAGGCCCGCGAGCGCGCGGATCTCAGCCAGCGCCAGCTTTCCTTCGAGGGCTGCTCCCCCGCGTACATCTCACGCATCGAAGCGGGAGAGCGCATTCCCTCGCTGCAGCTGCTGCGTGAGATGGGCCGGCGTCTCGGGGTGAGCGAGGATTGGCTCGCGACGGGGCTCGATCGCGACGCGCTCGGCGAGGACCGGACGCTGCTCGACGCCGAGATCGCGCTGCGGTTCAACGAGCTCGACAACGCCGAGGCGCTCTACACGCAGTCGCTCGAATCGGCCACGACGAATGTCGAGCGGTCGCGTGCACTCGCGGGCCTTGGCCAGATCGCGTTCCAGCGGGACGATCCAAGGCGGGCGATCCAGCAACTCGAGCAGGCGCTTGCAATCTCCGGAGCCGACGCAGCCGATCAGCCGTCGCTCGCAGACACCCTCGGCCGCGCCTACGCGATGCTGGACGACGTGGAGCCCGCCATCCGGCTGTTCCGCCAATCCCTGGAACGCGCCAATCAGCGCAAGAACTCTCCGGAGGCTGTGCGCTTCGGTGTCCTGCTCGCGAACGCCTACATCGACAGGGGCGAGTTCGACGAGGCGGAAGCCGTCCTCACGGACACCGTCGAACAGGCTGAGAACGCGCGTGACCCTCTGTTCCGTGCTCGAATCTATTGGTCGCTTTCGCGTCTCTACGCCATGCAGAAAGAGTCCGGCACCGCGGCGCGCTATGCGCGCAAGGCGCTCGAGCTCCTCGAGCTCACAGAGCACACGGCGTATGCAGCGCGCGCACACCAGCTCCTCGCGCACGTCGAGCTCGACCGAAACAACGCGGAGGAGGCCCTCGTGATCCTCGACCGGGGTCTGCCCCTGGTCGAGCAAGGCGGCAGCACTGTCGAGCGCGCGCTCTTCCAACTCGAGAGGGCACGCGCCCTCGTACAACTCGGGCGAGCTGAGGAGGCGACAGATCTCGCGGTCGAAAGTGCCGCGGCTCTGGAGGACGCGAGCCCCGTTGACGCCGGGCGCGGCCACACGGTCATCGCCGAGATCTACGAGCAGCTCGGTCACCGAGCGCGCGCGATCGAGACGTACGAGAGGGCCGTGGAGCTGCTTTCGGTAAGCCCGAGCCGCTACGTGCTCGAGGTGTACGCAAAGCTGGCCGACCTGTTGGAAGCCGAGGGCCGCAAAGACGAGGCCCTCGAGGTGCTGAAGAAGGCTGTCGCCGCTCAGGCGAGGGTCGGCGCCGCCCACGGCCACGCCGCCGTCTAGCCCTTTTCGAACGCCGGGTCGTAAGGGTTTGGGTCCGTTTTGGGCTACTTGAGGTGTCTTCGACGCATCCCAGGTGGACAACTTTCGATCGACAACAAAGCCGCGGCTGGCGGGCGCTCTCGCGCTCGTGTTGCTCCCTGCCTGGGCGAGCTACGCCGCGGCAGCGCAGCCCGGGACGATCCGGGCGTACAAGCCACAGGCGGACACGTACGTGACGGCCGCGCAGCCCGGCCGGAACTTCGGGCGGAACCGCGCGTTGCGCGCGGACGGCGAACCGGAGTCAACGGTCTTCCTCCGCTTCGAGGTGGGGGAATTCAAGAACACGATCGAGAGCGTCACGCTCCTTCTCCACGCGGAAGTGGCCGGCCGGAGCTTCCAGGTACGACGGGTTCGCGAGGACGGATGGCGGGAGCGAAAGCTCACCTACCGCAACGCGCCGAGACTCTCGCTCCGCTACGCGTCGTCGAAGCCGGTGAGGCGAGGCAAATGGAGCGCCGTGGACGTCACGACGTTGATCGACCAGGAGGACGACGACGACAATGACGTGAGCCTCGCGATCACGACCAGGAGCCCCCTCGGCGTCGTCTTCGACAGTCGCGAGACGAAAGAGGGACCACGGCTCGTCGTCACGACCGGCCGCGACAAAGAGGACGAAATGGACGACTCCGCCCGCCAGGCTGGGTTCCCTACGCCGTAAGATCGCCCCGTGCGACCGCGGCCGGAACGGCTCGACCGGCTGCCCCAGCAATACTTCACCGCGCTGCTGGCCCGCGTTGCCGAGGCCGCTCGTGCCGGCGGCGAGCCGCTGATCGATCTCGGCCGAGGTAATCCCGAGGTCGGCCCGCCTTCCCATGTCGTCGCGCGCCTGGCGGAGGTCGCTCGGGAGCAGCGCGCGCACGGCTACCCCCCATTCCGCGGCCTGCCCGAGCTGCGCGAAGCCATCGCCGCGCGCTACCGCGACCTCTACGGGGTGTCGCTCGACGCGGAGCGCGAGGTGGCGGTCGTACCGGGGACGAAGACGGCGCTCGTGGAGCTCGCTCTGGTGCTCGCCGAGCGCGGGAGCACGATCCTCCTCCCCGATCCCGGCTATCCGGACTACCCCTCCGCCGTCGCCCTGGCAGCCGCACGGCTCGAGCCGCTCCGCCTCGATCCGGCAAACGGCTGGGCGCCCCGCTGGGACGAAGCGTCCCGCACCGACGTCGCGGCGGTCTACCTGAACTACCCGTCGAACCCCTGCGCCGTGGCCGCGCCGGCCGGCGTCTTCGAGCAGGCGATCGAGTTCGCGGCTGCGACAGGCGCGGCGATCGTGCACGACTTCGCCTACGGCGACCTGGTCTTCGACGGCCGTCAGCCGGAGAGCTTCCTCGCGACCGACCACGCGAAGGAGTACGGCGTCGAGATGTTCTCGATGTCGAAGACGTACGGCATGGCCGGCTGGCGCCTCGGCTTCGTCGTCGGCAACGCGGAGATCGTCGCGCGGATCGAGCTGATCCAGGACCACACGCGTGCGGGGATCTTCACGGCCGTGCAAGAGGCTGGGATCGCCGCGCTGACCGGTCCGCAGGACTCCGTCGCGGAGCGGCGCGGCGCCTACGAGCGACGGCGCGATCGCCTGTTCGAGGCGCTCGAGGGAACGGCCGTTGCGCGCCCGGTGTGCGAAGGGACGTTCTACGTCTGGATCCGCCTGCCGGAAGGGCTGACCCTGGAGCGGTTGCTCGAGGAGTTCCGCGTCGCCGTCGCCCCCGGAGACGGCTTCGGGCCGAGCGGAGAAGGATGGGCGCGGCTGTCGCTCGCCGTCACCGACGAGCAGCTGGAGCTCGGCCTCGAGCGGCTCGTCCCCGCGCTCTCAGGCTAGGCCGCGAGCCAGTCCGGCCAGCGTGTCGCGCATCACCTGCTCGCTGCTGTTCTCGAAGCGGAAGTGGTAGGCGCCGAAGTGATCGACCCCCATCCGCTCGCGCTCGTCGACGTACTTCGCTCGCCAGCGGTTCACCTCGCTGCGCGGCCAGTGGTGGACGTTGCCGCCGAGGCCCGGAGCGAGGTGCCAGCCGGGAGTCATGCCGGCCATGTACCGGCGGGCGAGCCGCTTGCGAATCTCACCGCCGCGTGCGAGCTCCCGCTGCTCGGCGCCCTGAGCATGCGCCGCGACCTCGGGGTTCCCTTCGAAGCGCGGGTACTCCTCACCCACCAGCGCGAATGTGGCGGCGTCCAGCACGCGCCAGAACGCCTTGAGCTCCGAGTCGACCCGCAGTCGAGTGACGTGCAGCGCTTGCCTCGCCGCCCAGACGAAGCCGATGCGAGGCCCGTCCGCGAGCTCCAGCCGGCCGACGTTCAGCCCATGGACAACGCCACGGGTGAACTCGCGCCAGGCGCGCGAACCGGGAAGCTCGGCGACGAGCTCGTCGAACTGCCAGGCGTCGACGACGACGCCTTCCGCCTCGGCGAGTCGGACCTCGTCGCGGAACCGACGTCCGAGCTCGCGCCCCCAGGCGAGGCGCTCGCTTGACGGCAGCCTGAGGAGCCGCGTCAGCGACGGAAGCTCGCCGGCGTACCGCGGTCCGTGGGCGTCCTCGACCCGCCGCCGGTTCCAGAACGACGTCGGCTTGATCGGGAAGAGCGGCGCGTAGTTGCCCCGCCGGAGCTCGTGCACCTGCCGGGCGGTCGGCGCGTTCACGCCGTAGCTGCCGACGTAGATGCGCGTCCCGGGCGGTGTTCGGGTCGCCTTGATCGCACGGATCAGCTTCGGAACGTCGTCCGGCTCGAAGTACGAGAGGAGGAGAAGCGGCGCGCTCAAAGCGAATGGCCGGCGACGAGGGCCGGCCTTCGATCAGGAGTGGGCGGTACTGGGCTCGAACCAGTGACCCCCAGCTTGTCGAGCTGGTGCTCTCCCAACTGAGCTAACCGCCCTGGTGCGCGGATTGTAGCGGTGTCGCTGATAGACCCCCGCGGCCCGGAAGACCCCGGCCCTCGGCGAGGGTGCCTCGGGCCGGGGCCACGCGGGGGAGTGAGGGAGCAAGGCGCTGCGGCCGCGCCTCGAGGACCCCCCGTGCCAGACTGACGCCTAGCGGGAAGCGTGTCCTGACTCAGATGGGTCATTTGGTGATCGACGAGGCCGAGAACATCGAGGAGCTGCGGCGGATCGCGCCGGATCTCGCCCCGTCGATCTCGAAGCTCAGGGTGCCCGCGTACATCCTCGACCGCAGCGGCACGGTCCGGTGGATGAATGCGGCGGCACTTCGGCATTTCGGCGATCTTCGCGGGAAGAAGATCGCCCAGGTCATCGCGCCGGAGTACCTCACGCTCGCGAAGCAGGAGTTCGCAGCGAAGCTTCTCGGGACCTCCGAAACCAGCGAGGGCAGGGTCGCCATCCAGGCCGCACACGGCCGGAACGTCGAGGTCGACATCAGCTCAACCCAGCTCCTGGAGGGCGATTCGATCGTCGGCGTATTCGGCCTAGCGGATCCTGCAGACGAGCCGCTCGCCGCGCTGGCCGCAGCCCCGCACCTCACGCCGCGCCAGCTCGACGTCCTCCGGCACCTCGCTGCCGGCCACTCGACCGAGCGAATCGCGCACTCGCTGGGGATCTCGAGCGAGACCGTGCGGAATCACATACGCGGGATCCTGGATCGGCTGGACGTCCACACGCGCCTGGAGGCCGTCATCCGGGCCCACGAGCTCGGTCTCGTCTAACCGAACTAGAAGATCTCGGGGCACCACGGATAGCGGTCGGCGCGAAACAGCGCGTCGGCCCGGTCGAGCGCTCCTGCCTCAGCTCGTCCGCCCTCCCCGCGCGTGCTAGCTGGCCGAACGTGAAACCGCCCAGGTACGCCGAGCCCAGCGCCGCTGCGTCGAGCCGCAGCTCCGGTGTCGCGGTGCTGCGGGACGAGCCCTCCGGCCCGATCTCCCACACGCCTTCGTTCCAGGGGCAGAACTCGTCGGCCAGCTCGACGACGACCGGCTCGCCGGGCTTGTAGCTGCGTGCGTTGAGCGCGGCGTCCACGTCGACCAGCCTGACCCACAGCCCGTCGCGTTGGTTGAAGGTCAGACGGCGTGGCTCGCGGACGAGCAGGAGGAGCTCGTGGTCGAGCGGGAGGAGCGCCGCACGCACGCTCTCCATCCAGTCGATCCCGATCAGGTAGCTCCAGAGCTCGCGCGTCGCCTCGGGTGAGTCGCCCACCGCCTCGATCACGCTCGTGTAGCCCTTCGGGATGCCCCGCTCCATCGAGAAGTGCAGCCGGTAGAGCGCGTAGCCCGCTGGTCGGTCGTCGAGCTCGAGCAGGATGCGCACGAGCTCGCCGCCGCCTTCGCGCCGCCACTCCGGGTCGGCGAGTCGCCGCGACAGCCACCACTCGCGGGTGCGGACGAACATGCCTGGGTGCTGCGCTGCCGCGCGCCGCTGGATCTCCGAGAACGGCTCGACCGCCTCGTCGGCCGTGAGGACGCGGATACGGCCCGCGGGCTCGAAGTCCCGGTAGAACGCGGAACGGTCGCGCTGCAGCTCGATGCTCCCCGTGAACGACGCAACGCCGTAGCCGTAGCGGCCGTAGAGGGCATCCTCCGATGCCCAGAGGTACGCGACCGGCTCGCCTCGCTCGTGGATGTCGTCGATCTGCGCACGCATGAGCGACCGGAGAATCCCGCGGCGGCGGTGCGTGGGGAGCACGCCCACGAGCGTCACACCCGCCGCGCGGACGAACCCGCCCGGGATGCTCATCTCGAACGGGAAGACGCTGGCGCTGCCGGCGACCGCGTCCCCGTCGGACGCGACGTGGATGCGGTCGGGCGGGAGGAGTTGCGCGACGGACTCGGCGAAATCCGGGCTCGGCGGCCGGCCGAAGTAGTGGAAGATCGGGGCGATGGCGCCCGGGAACTCCTCCGCTCGAGCAGGTCGGATCTCGTAGCTCAACCGAGGCGCTCCAGCGGCGCGTAGTCGAGCACGAGCCGCCGGTCGACGCTCTCGCCCGCGAAGCGCACCGAGACGACGCCGCCGGGCTCGACCGCGGTGACGATCCCTTCGCCGAGCGTCTGGTGGCGGACGGTGTCGCCGGTCGAGAGGTCGGGCGTGTCGCCGCGCGGCTGGATCCGGGCCGTCGGCGAGCCGTAGCCCGACCATGACGTCGGCCGCAGCCGCTCGCGGTGGAGCTCCTCCTGCGGCAGCTCGTCGAGGAAGCGCGACGGGAGGTTGTAGCTGCGGTTGCCGTAGAGCGCGCGGGCCGAGGCGTGTGTGAGCGTGAGGAGCTCCTTCGCGCGCGTCATGCCGACATAGGCCAGCCGCCGTTCTTCCTCGACGTCGTTCTCCTCGATCGAGCGGGAGTGCGGGAAGATCCCCTCCTCCATCCCGATCATGAAGACGGCCTGGAACTCGAGGCCCTTCGCGTTGTGGAGGGTCATCAGCGTGACGAGGCTCTCCTGGTCGCGCAGCGCGTCCTGGTCGGAGTAGAGCGAGATCTCCTGGAGAAAGGTCGAGAGGTTCGGCTCGGGCGCGGACGCCTGGTACTCCTGCGTGACGCCGACGAGCTCCTGGAGGTTCTCGATCCGGCCCTGGGACTCGATCGTCCGCTCCGCCTCGAGGGAGGTGAGATAGCCGCTGCGCTCCAGCGTGCGCTCGAGCAACTCGTCGACGGAGAGCTCCAGCGCACCGGCCTGGAGCGACTGGATCAGCGTTCGGAGTGCGTCGACGGCGCGCACCTGCGCCGGTCCGAGGCCGGCTTCCTCCGGAAACTCGAGCGCCTCCCAGAGCGAGAGGCCGTGGCCGTCGGCGTAGGTCTGGAGGCGGGCGAGCGACGCGTCGCCGATCCCGCGGCGCGGCCGGTTGGCGATCCGCTGGAGGCTGACGGCGTCGTAGGGGTTGTCGATCACCTGGAGGTAGGCGATCAGATCCTTCACCTCGGCGCGCTCGTAGAAGCGCGGGCCGCCGATCACCTGGTACGGGATCTCCTGGCGGACGAGGATGTCTTCCAGGACGCGCGACTGGGCGTTCGTCCGGTAGAAGACCGCGATCTCGCTGCCGTTCACGCCCTCGTCGACCAGGCGGGCGATCTCGGCTGCGACGTAGCGTGCTTCGGCGTGCTCGTCCTCGACCTCGAGGACGCGAACGGGATCGCCGTCGCCGAGGTCCGACCACAAGTTCTTCGGTTTCCGCTCGCGGTTCTGGGCGATCACGCCGTTCGCGGCGCGCAGGATCGTGTTCGTCGAGCGGTAGTTCTGCTCGAGCGGGATCGTCCGTGTCTCGCCGAAGTCGCGCTCGAACTCGAGGATGTTGCGGATGTCGGCGCCGCGGAAGGCGTAAATGGACTGGTCCGGATCGCCCACGGCGCAAACGTTCCTGTGCTTTTCGGCCAGGACCTGGAGCAGCCGGTACTGGGCGTGGTTCGTGTCCTGGTATTCGTCGACGAGGACGTAGCGGAACGCCTTCTGCCAGCGCTCCTTCGCCTCGGGGAAGCGCTCGAGGACGTCCACCGTGAGCATCAGGAGGTCGTCGAAATCGACGGCATTGGAGGCGAACATGCGGCGCTGGTAGAGGTCGTAGACGTCGGCGACGGTCTGGTCGTAGAACGACTCGACGCGCTCGCGATAGTCGGCCGGGCTGATCAGCTGGTTCTTCGCCGAGGAGATCCGCTCGTGGATCCCCTTCGCGGGGAAGCGCTTCGGGTCGCGCTCGAGTTCCTCGAGACACTGCTTGACCAGGCGCACCTGGTCGGCGCTGTCGTAGATCGTGAAGTTCGTGCGGTAGCCGAGCCGCGTGGCCTCGCGTCTGAGAATGCGGCCGCAAGCGGCGTGGAAGGTGAGGATCCAGATGCGTCTCGCCACCTCGGGGAGGAGGTCCTCGAGGCGGCTGCGCATCTCCGCGGCCGCCTTGTTCGTGAAGGTGATGGCCAGGATCTCGTTCGGCTGGACGCCCACGGCGGCGATGAGGTGCGCGACCCGGTGGGTGAGCACGCGCGTCTTCCCGGAGCCGGCCCCGGCGACGACGAGCAGCGGGCCCTCGGTGTGCAGGACGGCCTCCCGCTGCGCGGGGTTCAGGTCGGCGAGATAGGTCTCGGGTGAGGCGACGGCCATGTTGGTCGATGCTAGCGAGGCGGGTATTCGGCGGCCGTGAGGCGGGTGTTCGGCCGGGGTCGGGGCTAGGCCGGCGGAGCCAGGCGGCCTGTCCGCCGGGGCCACGGCCGGGTGCCTGGCACCGGAGTGCCCGTCAGTACGGATACGCCTTGCCGGCGAGCGCGGGAAGCACCTGTGCCGTCACGAGGGTCGGCGTGACGGCGTAGCGGCGGCTGTAGCGGTAGCTGCCGTCAGGCCGCCGTAGCGAGCGAAGGAAGCGGTACGCCGCGCGCGGCGGGCGCACGCCGGCCGGCGACGTGGGCCTGGATCGCCCACGCTGTGGACTGGGCGTCCGGCTGCCTCCCCGCGACGAGTCTCACGCCTCCGCTCGGCGCCGTCAGCCGGCGGATGTACGCGAGCCCGCGACTGATCGGCCGCCCGCGAACACCGCCGGCGCGCAGTGCCTGGATCACCGCAGCGGTGTCGTTCGAGTCCGGCGCGCCGCGGGGAGCCCAGGACCAGCCGCCCGAACGTTGCTGCGCGCGGAGCAGGTACCGAATCGTCGCCTGAGGCGGTTTCCCCAAAGCCAGTGCGCCCCAGGCGGTCGAGTTGATCAACGTGCCGATCCGCCCGTCCGTCCGCACGCGGCGGTGGAGCTCGTGCTCGAGCCCGCGAGTGTCGCCGAGAGCCCGCAGGGCGAGCACCCGCAGCGCCAGATCCGTCGTGTCCGCGATCGGCGCCTCGTGCAGGTAGTCGGCGGCGTTGCGGGGCGGCCGGCGGCCGGCGGCGTGGAGCCCGAGCACCGCCCACGCGGTCAGCGCAGGATCAGGACGGCCTCCGGATTCCGCGAAACCACCGCCGGGCTGCTGGCGAGCCGCAACGTAGTCCGCGGGGCCGACTCCCACCGCAGCCGCCACTGCGAGCGCTGCCAGCTTCAGGCCCACGCGACCTCCACTCGCAGCCGGCGTCCATAGCGCTCCAGCAGGCGGCGGAGCTCGGGCCCGACGGCCAGCGCGAAGACCACGTTCCCGATCGCGTGCGCGAGGCTGAACCAGACTCCGCGGCTGTAGACGACGGCCAGGGCCTCCCAGGTATGGGGCCAGAAGCCGTACCAGTACCAGAGGTCCATCGCGCTCGAGAAGGCGAAGCCGAGCGCGAAGCAGAGCGCCGCGAACGCCCAGCGCCGGCGAATGAGCCCCGCAGCGAGCGCCCCGGCTACGCCGCACGCACCCCAGCAGAGCATCTGCCAGGGCGTCCAGATGCCCTGCCCGAGGTAGAAGTTGGAGACCAGCGCAGCGACGGCTCCGACGGCGAAGCCGATCCGGGCCCCGAGGGCCGCCCCCGCGGCCACGGCGACGACCGTCACCGGCTGCACGCCGGGGACCGCCGCGAAGAGGACACGCCCCGCAGCGGCACCGCCGCCGAGCACCGCGACGAGCGCGAGCTCCTTCGCCGAGCCCGGCCCCGACTCGAGCCAGGCGAAGCCGGCGACGACCAGCGCAACCGCCACGAGGAGCATCGACAGGCTCGCGTCCTCCGGCGAGAGAGCGGCCCAGGCGCCGCAGACGAACGCGGCTGCGGCGGCTGCGAGGAGAAGCGCCCTAGGCAAGGACCGGCTCCCGGCTGGCTCCGAGGCCGACCACGCGATCGGCGAGGTCCGCGACGAACGTGAGGTCGTGAGTGACGACCAGCGTCGCGCGACGGTCGGCGTCCCGTCGAAGCAGTTCGGCAAGCGACCGCTTACGCTCCGGATCCATCCCTCGCGTCGGCTCGTCGAGGACGAGCAGGTCGGGGTCGGTGACGAGCACCGAAGCCAGCGCGACGCGCTCACGCTCTCCGCTGGAGAGGTCCCGCGGATGACGGGCCTCGAAGCCCGCGAGCTCCACCTGCTCGAGCGCCCGGCGGGCGCGCTGCAGGTCGCCTCCGACGCCGAGCGCGACCTCCTCGTCGACGCGTTCCGCGACGACGTAGCGCCCGGGATCCTGGCTGAGGTACGACGCGCGTCCATGGCGGGTCACGTGTCCCGACTCGGGCTCGATCAGCCCGGCCGCGAGCTTGGCGAGGGTCGTCTTGCCCGACCCGTTGGGCCCGGTCAGCGCCACGATCTCCCCGCGCGCGATCTCGAGGCTCGCCGAGACCACGCCCGGCCGGCCGCCGTAGCCGTACGAGACCTGGTCGCACCGGACAACTGCGTTGGCGATTTCAGTCGCGTCGTTGCTGGGAACAGTCTGCAACCTGGCCAGATACGAACCGCGGTGACGCTCGAGCCAGTCGAGGGCCTCGTCGCGTGGAGCATCGAGCAGCAGGCGGCCCTCCTCGAGAAACCAGACGCGGTCACAGTGCTCCAGCGGCAGCGCCGGACGCTGCTCCGAGACGACGGCGGAGGTCTCCAGCTCCGCAAGCCGGTCGAGCAGCTCCGTCGCGCCCTCGGGATCGAGCTGCGACGTAGGCTCGTCGAGCAGCAGCAGCTGGGGACGAAGCGCAAGCGCCGCGGCGAGACAGACCCGCTGAAGCTCGCCCGCCGAGAGCTCCGGCGTCCGGCGGGACGCGAGCTGAACGACGTCGACGGCACGCAGCGCCTCCCGCGCGCGGCCCGGGATCTCGTCCGACGGGACGCCGAGGTTCTCGAGCCCGAACTCGACCTCGTTCGCGACCTGCGTGAACACCACCTGGTCCTCAGGGTCCTGAAAGACGCTCGCCACGATCCCCGCAAGGTCGCTCGGGCGCGTCGTCCGCGTGTCTCGCCCCGCCACCTCGACGCGGCCGCGAAACGCCCCGCCGTGGAAGTGCGGCACGAGGCCTGCGAGCGCGCGAAGGAGCGTCGACTTGCCGGACCCGGATGGGCCGAGCAGGCAGACGAGCTCGCCCGGCTGTACCTCGACCGAGACATCGAGGAGCGCTGCACGAGCGGCATCGTGGTGGCGGTACGTCAGCGACTCGATCCGCGCTAGAGCCACAACGCACCCCCCGCGACGACGACGAGCGCCCCAACGAGCGCGACCCGGTCGACGCGCTGCCACGGAGGTCTCGGCGCGCGGGTGCGCCCCGGCCGCCCGAATCCCCGCGCCTCCATCGACTCCGCCAGGTTGAGCGAGCGCTCGAGCGAACCTGCGAGGAGCGGGGACAACAGCCTGGCGCGGCCTCTGAGTCCCTCCACCTCCACCCCGCGCCCACGCAGAGCCTCCACGTAGCCGGCGGCATCCCGCTCCAGCGTCGGGACGAGGCGGGTCGCCAGCGCGATGGCGAGCACCGAGCGCCGCAGCGCGCCGCCGGCCTGCAACAGCCGGTCGTGGTCGAGCAGCAGGGCGTAGGCCGCGAAGGAGAGCCCGACCGCAGCGAGCCGCAGACTCTGGAACAGCGCCTCCTCCACTTCCTCGCTCGTGACGTCCACCCTCCCGAGCACAGGGACCGACGGGCCCTCCCAGTAGACGACCCCGCCGTACGAGCCCAGCAGCGGACTGAGGAGGAACACCACCAGCGCGGAGCCGAGCGTGCCGACGAGGTACGGCCAGCGACGGCGCCGCGGTGCCCTGAAGCAGACCACGAGGAGGACGCCGGTGATCAGCGCCACCGAGATCGTCCGGTCGGCGAGGAGCGCGGCGACGGCGAGGGCGCCGAGCAGCGCGGCTGCGGGGACGGGGCTCACGGCAGCTCGTACCGGTAGCGGACGACCGAGGCGTCCTCGAGCAGGCGTCTCGCCGTCTCGCGCCCCAGCGTGAAGACGACGGGGTCTCCAGGCGCCCCTTCGAGCGAGCCGCGGAAGCCGGTTCCGGGGACGAGTCGCAGGCGGTTGGCCTCGCCCTCACCGCCCGAGCCGCCGACGAGCTCGGCGAGGCTGCGCTCGAGAGCCTCCGGCCCGCCCTCGATCACGGTCGGCCGGCGCTTGCCGCCCCAGCCGTGGCGGAACGGCTCCGGAAAGGCGCCGACGACCACCGGCTGGCGCATCCGGCCCTCCCACGAGCGGTGGTCCCACCAGAGCACGTCGCCGTCGCGGAGCTCGTAGTCGGCCGCGCTGAGATCCGCCTCGTAGCCGTTGACGAACCAGAACCAGTCGTGGCGATCCGACAGGCTGCCCTCGAGGCCCTCGATGGACTGCACGAAGCGCCCCCCGTACCGGGTCTCGACGTCGGCTTCGCGCCGCAACGCTTCGAGGGCCGAGATTCCGGCCGGGACGTTTTCGGTGAGCACGACCTCGGAACCCCGGTCACGCGTGACCCACAGCTGCGCCGCCCCACGGCCGGCCGCCTCCTCCCCGCACCCGGCCAGCAGGCCGAGCGCGAGGAGGAGCGTCGCGAGCCCACGGTTCACTAGCGCAGCGCGTTCGACCGCACCGCGCCCGGCAGGGTGGCGCGAACGAGCCCGACGTGCCGTCCGACACAGCCGCGGCCGGACCGAGTCCGGATCCGGCGTCCGTCGACGAGGAGCACTGCGCCGTCCGCCGTCGAGTCGATGCCCGCGTCGTTCTCGGAGACGACCCGGTAGCAGTTGCGGCCTCGGCGGATCAGCGTCAACGTCGGCGGCCCGCCGGATTGCCCGAAGGTCGCCCAGTACCAGAGCACGCGGTCGCCGTCCTTCAGCTGCACGTTGTCGGCGCCGACAGGAGCCGAGACGCCGTTCAGCTTGAACGTCCAGCCGCTCGTTCCCCCAGCCGGGTGACGGCCGATCTGGTCGACGTAGGGCCCGAAGGCCGTGTTCGTGACGTGGTAGTAGAACTCGCCGCGCAGGCTCGCGGCGTCGAGCGAGGTGAGGGCGTTCGCGCCCGCCTCGAACTGTGTCTGAAGCGGGTTGAAGATCGTCGTCGTCCGTCCTTCGACACGAACGGACACCCGGGCGGCGAGCGCCGCCGGAACGAGCAGGACGGCGAGCAGGAGCGCTGCCGCCGAAGCCAAGAGTGGTCGTTGCACGAATCCTCCTATCCGCGAGGGGTTCGAATGCCAAGGCGGGCGGCAGGTCTTCTGACTCGGGGCGCCCTCCCCGTCCGCCTTCCCGGCCCGCGGGCCAGTGGCTTCCGGCGGGGAGCGTCTCCCCTCACAGCGGCGGGACCGTCCCGGACTTGCACCGGGTTCCCTCACTGCTCGCCTTCTCTGTCGGGCCTAGTATGCCCCGTCGTGCGGGTGGCGTGGCGGTGGGGGCCGGTAGTGGCCTGGGCGGCATTGATCTTCGGCCTCTCCTCGATTCCGGATCTCGGCACCGGCCTCGAGGACTGGGACTTCACGCTGCGCAAGCTTGCCCATGCCGGCGAATACGCCGTCCTCGGCTTCCTGCTGCTGCGCGCGACGGGCAGTGTCGGCTGGTCGATCGCGGCGGGGATCGCCTACGCCGTCAGCGACGAGCTGCACCAGAGCCTCGTCCCCGGTCGCCTCGGAGCGCCCGTCGACGTGGCGATCGACGCTGTCGGAGTCCTCATCGGGGTGATGCTCGCCGGCCGCATCCGCCATTACCATTCGGGTCGTGGAGAAGCCGAACGACGTCGGTGACCGCCAGCTCGACGCGCTCCTGGAGCGGCTCGACCGCCTGACCGCTGAGCTTCAGGGGCTCAATCGAAGGCTCGACAGCGGCGAGAACCTCGCGCCGGTCGTGCGAGAGCTCGCACTGCTGAACGAGTCGCTGCAGGCGCTCGCCTACGCGTCACTGGGCCAGCAGGGCCCGCAGATCCGTCGCCGCGCGGGCTAGCCGGCTCTGAGCTGGTACACGCGGCCGTTGAGGCTCGTGGCGAAGAGCTCGCCGCGGCCGTTCTCGCCGAACGACGAGAGACCCGACAGCGAGAAGCTCTCTCGGCGTACGCCACGCGCCTTCCCACCGACGACCCGGAGCGACCAGACGGCGCCCGAGCAGTTGTCCCCGTAGAAGTACCGTCCGCGCGCCGAGGCCACGGCCCGCCCTCGGTACGGGACGCCTCCGACGACCGCGCAGTGGCTTCCGAGGGGGTAGACCGCAATCGGGAAGACGAGGCGGCCACCGGACGGCTGCTTGTCCTCGTATTTCGCGCGCCCCTCGTAGACGTCCCAGCCGTAGTTCTCGAGGCCGGGGCTCCGGCGCGGCAGGTAGTTGATCTCCTCCCAGGCGTTCTGGCCGACGTCGCCGATGTAGAGGTCGCCCGTCGTCCGGTCGAAGCCGAATCGCCACGGGTTCCGCAGGCCGAGCGCCTCCTTGCGCCAACCCGAGCCGCGCCGGTCGACGTTGATCGACATGAGCTTCCCGAACGGCGAAGACATGTTCTGCGCCCGGTTCTCTGGGTCTCCGCCCGCGCCCGCGTCCCCCATGCCGACGTAGAGCCGCCCGTCCGGCCCGAACGCGAGCTGGCCGCCGTTGTGGTTCGAGTACGGGTCGGCGACGTTGAGGAGCGTCCGCACGGCGCGCTTGCCGCGGTACTCGACCACGCGGTTGGCCGGCGCCGTGTAGTAGACGAAGAAGCGGCGATTCTTCGAGTAGTTCGGGTGGAACGCGACCGACAGGAGCCCCTGCTCGCCGCAACAGACGACCCGCGAGCGGACGTCGAGGAGCGTGCCCGTGACGCGGCCGCCTTGGAGGATGCGGATGCGCCCTTCCTGCTCCACGACGTAGAGCCGTGTCTCGCCACGTGGCGAGGTCACGTGGACGGGTGAGCTCAGGCCGGACGCGATCGCCACGAAGCGGTAGCCCGTAGCGGCCCGCCTCGGTCGGCTTGCGTGCCTCGAGCTGCCGCCGCCGCACGCGGCGAGCGCGACGGCGAGGAGGACGAGACCCGGGATCCGTAAGCTCATGGCTTCAGCAGCACCTTTCTCAGCTCGTCTTCCTTGCCCGGCTCCAGCACCGCGAGCACCTGATCCCCGGCGCGGAGCTCGGTCGATCCGTCCGTCATCTGCGACTGGCCGGCACGCAGGATCGTGATCAGGCGCGAGCCCGCGGGAAGCTCGAGGCGGTTGACCTGCTTGCCGATGCACGGCGAGTCGTCGTCGAGCTGGACCTCCACGATCTCGAGGTTCTCCTTGCGGAGGTCGAGCAGGTGGACGAGGCCGTGCTCCGGGACTTCGTGCTCGATCATCCCGAGGATGATCGAGGTCGCGGAGACCGTCGGCGAGACGCCGAGCAGGTCGAAGTGCGGCTGGTTGCGCGGGTCGTTGACGCGGGCGATGACCTTCTCGACGCCGTAGCGCTCCGTCGCCATCTGGCAGATGATCATGTTGTCCTCGTCGTCGCCGGTGACAGCGACCACCAGGTCGGGCGGGCGGGCGATGCCCGCGCGCTCGAGGACGAAGAGCTCCGTTGCGTCGCCGAGCTGCACGCGGTGCTCGAACTCCTCCTCGAGCACCTCGAAACGCTCGCGCCGCTGCTCGATCAGCGTCACCTCGTGGCCGAGCGCGCCGACGCTTCGAGTGAGGTTCGCGCCGACCTTGCCGCCTCCCGCGATGACGATGTACATCAGGCCTTCGCCGCCGACGAGTTGACGGCCCCGGTGAGGACCTCGATCGCCGTCGAGGTCGGACAGACCGTCCGGAGGCCGAGCTCCTCGTAGACCGCGGCCCTTGCCGGGTCGAGCACCCGGACGATCGTCGTCTCGATCCCGAAGCGCTTCTGCGCCACCTGGCCGATCACGAGGTTCGTGTTGTCACCGTCGGTCGCGACGACCACGGCGTCGGCATCCTCGATCCCTGCCGCGGTCAGCACCTCCGTGTCCATGCCGTGTCCGACGACGAAGCCGCCGGACCAGTTCTCGCCCAACCGCTGGAGGGCGTCCTCCTTCTCGTCGACGGTGGTGACCTCCCAGCCGAGCCGATCGAGCTCGAGTGCGACGGCCGAACCCACCCGCCCGCAGCCGATGACGAGCGCCTTCACGCGTCTGAGGTTACCGACAGGAGTTCCTCCTCCAGCACTCCCTGCGGGTACGCGATCACCATCACCTCGCACGGCGCATTCCTGAGGACGAAATCGACCGTCGGGCTGAAGAAGCGCGACTGGCGGCGCCACTTCGGCGCCGAGCCCATGACGATGAGATCGACGCTCTCGCGCTTCGCCTCCTCGACGATCGACTCGCCGATCGAGCGTGAGCGCACCGTTCTGCCTTCGACGACCACGTCGTGCTCCGACGCGAGCAGCTTCGCCTCGGCGAGCGACGCCTCGGCGCGCTCCTCGGCGTCGATCATGTCGGCGTCGAGGTCCTTCTCCATCGGCACCGCGATCACGTGGATCGCGCTGACCGTCGCCCCATGCTCCTCCGCGAGCCTGATCGCGGTCGCCAGGATCTCCTCGCCGATCGGGCCGAGCTTCATCGGCACGAGGATCCGGTCGTAGATGCCCTCCTCGGCAGGGACGGAGATCGGGCTCCGCCGGACTGACGCTTCCCGAGCACGGTCCTCCCCGCGCCGATGCGGGTCGCGACGTAGATCGCGGCGCCGACCGCGAGCCATACGGGGCCGGCGATGCGCGTCGCGTCGTGAGTCGCGAGCGAGACGACCCAGATCGCGAAGGTGAGCGGCGCGCCGATCAGGCGGCGGCCAGCGGCGCACGGAACGGCCGTGGCAGGTCCGGCTCGGTGAACCGCAGCCTGATCACCGCGAGCTGTGCCGCGGTGAAGGCGAAGAGGACGCCGAAGCTGAAGAGCCCGGCGAGGAAGCGGACGGCTTCGGTCGGGATGAAGTGGCCGATCACGAGCAGGGCCGAGGCGATCAGCGCCGAGCCCGACGATCGCGGCCGGCGAGATCAGCGTCCTGCGGTTCGAGGACTCCGAAGACGTGCGGGAGCATGTCCGCGCTGGCCCAGCGAGTACGCGAGGCGCCCGGCGCCGGAGATCGAGGTCGTGACGGCGGTCAGCAGGACGAGCACCCCGGTGAGACCGATTCCGACGCGGAGAACGTCACCGGCGAGCGCCGGCAGCTCTCGCGTCGAGTGCCGCGGTGAGCCCCATCAGCGGCGCGCGGAGCCACTCCTCCGCCAGCCCGATTCCGCCCGGGTAGGCCGACACCGCGATGAGCCCGATCGCGAAGGACACCGCGACGACGAGCCCGATCCCGCGAAGAGGCTGCGCGGGAGCGTCCGTCCGGGCTCTCGCGTCTCCGCGGCGAGGTTCGCAACCGTCTCGAGCCCGGTGTAGGCGAGCATCGCGAGCGGGAGCGCGAAGGCGATGTCGCTCCAGGTCGGCGCGGTGCCGAGGTCGATCCCCTCGTCGAGCGCGCCGAGCGAGAACAGGAGCGCGAACCCCAGGACGACGAGGAGCAGGTGCGAGACGAACGCGATCCCGGCGACGACGATCGCCGTCCGGTACAGGCTCGTCCGGCGGAAGAGGCGCGTCGCTGCGATCCCGAGGATGACCGCCGATCCCGACCACGGTGTCCCAGGGCTCGTCGGTCAGGCCTTCCCAGCCGACGCGCGTGGCCGAGATAGTGCGGCACGAAGAGGCCGGCCAGCGCCATCACGATCAGGTAGTCGAGGATCAGCGCCCAGCCGGTGAGGAACCCGGCGGGGTCGTTGAACGCGCGCCGGACGAAGGTCGCGGCGCCGCCGGTCTCCGGGATCGCCGTCGTCCCTTCGGCGTAGGAGAGCGCGACGACCAGGAAGAGCAGTCCGACCGCGAGCAGAACCCAGGGCGTGAAGCCCATCGCGTAGAGCGCGATCACGCCCAGGGCGAAGTAGAGGGACGATGCGATCTCGCCGTACGCGACCGCCGCCAGGGACGGGACGTCGAGGACGCGCTGGAGGCCCGGGAGCTTCCTAGCCAATGCGCCTCCGAACGTACAAGCGTCCGGCGCCGGCGAGCACGAACAGCGACCCGAGTAGGAGGCCGAGGCCGCCGCCGATCCCGCTCGCGAGCGTGCGGACGATGATCGCGCCGCCGAGGACGATCAGCGTTCCCGAGAGGACGGTGGTGATCACGCGGCGTGGCGCCCCGCCGCGATCAGGACGCGGCTCGTGGCGTTCTTGAGGACGTAGTCGACGGTCCTCCCGAAGATCTGCTTCCGCCGTACTCGCGGGGCGCCGACGACGATCAGCTCGGCGTTGCGGCGCGCCGCCTCCTCGACGATTGCGGGCCCGGCGGCGCGGGCGCGCTGGAGTCGCGTGACGGCTCGGACGCCGTACGCCTCGAGCAGCGCCGCCGCGTTGTCGAGGACGTCATCCGCCTCCCGCTCTGCCTCCGGCAGCTCGACGTCGAGCGGAAGGTCGAGCGGCACCTCGATCACGTGCACGACCGCGACCGTCGAGCCCCGGTCGGCTGCGAGTCGCGCCGCGGCGACGAGCGCTTCCTCGGACTCGGCGGTGCGGAGGACGGGGACGACGACCGTCCGGTACTCCACGGTGAGCGAGGGGCCGAGCACGAGCGCCGGCGCGCGCTCCGTCGCCGTCACCGGGATGTGTAGCGACCAGCGCCGGTACGCCGCGTAGCCGACGAAGCCGAGCGCGAGCCAGGCGAACCCGGCCCACCGGGTCGTCGACTCCTGGACGACGATCACGATCCACGCCAGCAGCGTCCCGATCCCACCGACGATCGCGAACAGCGGCCAGTCGATCCCACGTAGACGGAGGTTGGGGCGCGCACGGAACGTGATCTCCTCCTCCGGGCGGCGAACGCGCAGCGCCACGATCGAGGCGTGTGCGACGGTGAACGAGAGCGTCGCGCCGAAGGCGTACATCGTGCCGAGGAAGTCCGTCTGCCCCGGGAGGATCGTGAGGATCGGGAGAATTCCGGCGAAGACGACGAGCGCCAGCCACGGCGTCCTGAAGCGTGGGTGAAGCCGTCGAAAGCCCAGCGGCAGCTGCCGGTAGCCCGACATCGCATAGGTGATGCGCGAGGCGCCGATCACCCCGGCGTTGGTGGCGATGAAGAGGATCGTCGCGGCGAGGATTCCGACGTAGATCTCCAGGCCGTGCAGAAGCGCGCCCTCGCTGAGCCCGAGGTTCTCGACGACGCCGAGGACGGGATCGTTCGTGTAGCCGCCCTCCTCGGGCGGCAGGCCGAGCTTCGTCACGTACTCGCCGTCCTGCTCGAAGACCGGCAGTGCCGAGAGGGCGATCGCCGGGAGAGTGAAGTAGATCGCGAAGACGGCAAGCGCGATCAGCTTGTAGGCGTTCGGAACGTTGCGCGGCGGATCCCGCACCTCCTCTGCGAGGTTCGAGACGGTCTCGACGCCCGTGTAGGCGAGCATCGCGATCGGGATCGCGATGAAGAACTGGCTCCACGTCGGCGCAACGCCGAGCTCGACGTTCGCCTTCAGCGTGTCCAGGTCGAAGACGAGGAAGAAGCCGACGGCGACGAGCAGAGCCTGGGTCGCGAAGTCGACGACGGCGAGCAGGACGTTGAGGCTCGCCGCCTCCTTGACGCCGACGATGTTGATCGCGACGAGGACGACGACCACGACCGCGCCGACGACGATGTCCCACGGGTTCTCTCGCAGCGGCTCCCAGAAGACCGAGAGGTAGTGCGGGACGAAGAACGCGGAGATGGCGACCGTCGCGATGTAGACGAGCATCTGCGCCCAGGCCGCACCGAAGCTCGCGAGCTCGTTGAACGCGTGGCGCGCGAAGCTCGACGAGCCGCCTGCCTCGGGGTAGCGCACCGTTCCCTCCGCGTAGGTCGCGGACGTCGCAGCGAAGATCAGCCCGGCGATGACGAAGACGAGCGGCGTCAAGCCCAGCGCGAACGCAGCGGTGACGCCGAGCGCGTAGTAGATCGAAGAGCCGACGTTGCCGTACGCCGTCGCGAAGAGCGCGGGCGTCCCTAGGACGCGCTCGAGCCCTTGCTGCCGCCTCCTGCGCCGTGGCACCGGCGAACCCTATGCCTCTGTCCGGCGGCAGGCGGCGTTAGCCTCAGCTCCGCGTGAGGGTCTTCATCATCGGAGCAGGCCAGGTGGGCTCGACGATCGTCGAGGCCCTCCACGGCGACCACGAGCTGACGATCGTCGACGAGGACGCGAGCCGGCTCGACGCGCTGGTCTCCCGGTTCGACGTCGGGGTCGTCGAGGGCAACGGGGCGAGCCGCCGGACGCTCGAGGAAGCAGGACTCGAAGGCGCCGACCTGCTGATGGCGTGCACCTCGCGCGACGAGGTGAACATCATCGCGTCGATCTTCTCCCGCGCGCTGACCCCGGACACCCGGACCATCGTCAGGACGACGAACCAGGAGTACCTCGACGTGTGGCGACAGCGCCAGCTGGACGTCGACTGGGTCGTCTCCTCCGAGCGCGAGGCGGCGCTCGCCGTGTCGCAGACGATCGGCGTGCCAGCCGCTCGGCAGACCGATGTCTTCGCGGAGGGGCAGGTGCAGATCGTCGAGTTCGACGTTCGCGAGCCGCCGAAGGGGATCGCCGAGCGCCCGCTGCGCGAGGCCGAGCTCCCGCCGAACTCGAAAGTGGCGAGCATCATCCGCGGCAACGAGATCGCGCTCCCGCGTGGCGACGAGATCATCCACCCGGGCGACCGGATCGTCGTGATCGGATCGCCCGAGGCGGCACGCGAGTGGAGCCAGCTCCTGACCCCGACGAGGCGCAAGGTCGACGACGTCGTCATCTACGGCGCCGGCCGGATCGGCGTCGCCACGGCGGAGGTGCTGCTCCAGCAGGGGATCCGCGTGCGGTTGATCGAGTCGAATCCCGAGCGCGCGCGTGTGGTCGCGGAGCAGTTCCACGAGGCGCGGGTCTTCAACGCGACGGGGATCGACCCGGAGTTCCTGGAGCGCGAACGGATCGGTGCTTCGGACGCCGCGGTCTTCGCGATGAAGGACGACGCGAAGAACTACTACGCCGCGACGCTCGCCAAGCTCCACGGCATCCAGTCGACGATCGCGATCGTCCACGACACCGTGTCAATGGAGGTCTTCGAGCGCGCGGGGATCGACGTCGCGATCAACCCGCGGCACCTGACCGCCGAGGAGATGGTGCGCTTCGCGCGCGACCCGCGGACTCGGCAGGTCACGATGCTCGATCAGGATCGATTCGAGATCCTCGACATCACGGTGCGCGAGGAAAGCGCGCTCGCGGGCCAGCGGTTCCGCGACCTGCCGATGACGGGCTCGCTGATCGGCGCGGTGGTACGCGACGGACGCGCCCTCTTCCCGCACGGTGACGACGTGCTCGAGGCGGGGGACCGAGCGATCATCTTCACGCCGTCGAGTCGCGTCCAGGAGGTCGAGCGGACGCTTTGAGGCGCGATCGAGCCGGCGTCCTGGGCGTCGACGTCCTCGGGAGCCTCAACCTCGTCGGCGCGTTGGTCAAGTACCTCAGCCTGGCGATGCTGTTCCCGCTCGCGCTCGCGATCGGCTACTCGGAGCCCGTCTGGCCGTTCCTCTTCGCGGGTCTCACCGGGGGCGCCTTCGGCTGGGGCCTCGAGCGCGTCACGGCCGGCAAGGACCAGATCGGCATGCGCGAGGGGTTTCTCGTCGTCTCGCTGACCTGGGTCTTCGCGGCGGGCCTCGGCGCACTGCCGTACATCTTCTCCGGCGAGGACCAGCTGTCGAGCCCGGTCAACGCGTATTTCGAGGCGATGTCGGGGTTTACCACGACGGGCGCCACGATCCTCACGGACGTCGAGGGACTGCCCAACTCCCTGCTCATGTGGCGGCAGCTGACCCAGTGGCTCGGCGGGATGGGAATCATCGTGCTGGCGCTGGCCGTCCTGCCGAGGCTGCGCGTCGGCGGCCGCCAGCTGCTCGAGCACGAGCTTCCCGGGCCCGAGTTCGAGCAGATGACCGCGCGGATCCGCGACACCGCGCGCCGACTGTGGGTTCTGTACGTGCTCTTGACGCTCGCGATGGCCGGGATCCTCACCGCGTTCGCGTGGAGCGGCATCGACGAGCGCATGAGTCCGTTCGAGGGGCTCGCGCATGCGCTCACGACGCTGCCGACGGGCGGTTTCTCCACCGAGGCGCGCGGGGCGGAGTCGTTCGGCGCTGCCTCGCAGTGGGTGTTCGTCTTCTTCATGGTCGTCGCGGGCGCGAACTTCGCGCTCCTCTACCGCGTGTTCCTGCGCGGCCAGCTGCGCCCGCTCGTCCGCGACGAGGAGTTCCGCCTCTACATGACGCTCCTGACTGTCGCGACGGTCGTGGTGATCGTCGAGCTGTGGGCCGAGGGCGTCGCGCGCGGCGAGGAGGCGATCCGGGCCGCGGCGTTCCAGGTCTCGTCGATGATGACCACGACCGGCGCTGCGAGCACCGACTTCAACCTCTGGCCGCTGTTCGCAGCCGTCGTGCTCGTCGCTGTCATGTTCTTCGGGGGCTCAGCGGGCTCGACGGCGGGGTCGGTGAAGGTCGTCCGGCACCTCTTGATAGGGCGGATTCTTCGGCGCGAGCTTGACCAGACCGTCCACCCCGAGATCGTCAGCCGCGTCCGGCTGAACGGAGTCCCCGTCGACGAGCGCATCCTGCGCGCGATCTCGAGCTTCGTCCTGCTCTACGTGGGCGTCTTCGCCCTCGGCGCGTTCGTACTGATGGCCGACGGCGCCCGCATCGACCTCGACCTCCGCCTCATCGACGCCGTCGCGGCGGCCGCGACGACGTTGGGGAACGTCGGCCCAGGCCTCGGCTTTGCGGGCCCGATGGGCTCGTTCGACCCGTTCAGCAACGTCTCGAAGCTGGCGATGATCGTCCTGATGTGGCTAGGCCGCCTAGAAATCATCCCAGTAGCGGTGCTCCTCTCGCGCCACTACTGGCGTGTCTAGAACCGCCCGCAGACTCCCCACGGGACCAGGTCCGGTAAGGAACGGCACGCGACCCGCATTGTCCGGTGTGATCCCGCGGCCACAACGACGCTCGTGCTGGACCAGGTCCATGCACGGAAGTGTGACAACGAGCGCCGGACAGCCGCGTCCGGTCGGGCCTAGCCGTGGATCGCGACGATGAGAGGGATGATCAGGATCGCGACGATGTTCGTGATCTTGATCATCGGGTTGATCGCGGGGCCGGCGGTGTCCTTGTACGGATCCCCGACGGTGTCGCCGGTGACCGCTGCGGCGTGGGCGTCCGAGCCCTTTCCGCCGTAGGCGCCGTCCTCGATCAGCTTCTTCGCGTTGTCCCACGCCCCGCCGCCTGACGTCATCGCGATCGCCAGGAAGATGCCCGTCACGATCGTCCCGATCAGGAGCCCGCCGAGCATCTCCACCGAGATGATCCCCACAATGATCGGAAACGCGACAGGGATCAGGCTCGGCGCCATCATGTTCTTGATCGCGGCGCCGGTGACGATGTTCACGGTCTTCCCGTACTCCGGCCGGCCCGTGCCCTCGAGGATCCCTGGGATCTCGCGGAACTGACGCCGCACCTCCTGGACAACCTGCCCGCCGACTCGGCCCACGGCCTGCATGGCGAGCGACGAGAACAGGAACGGCATCAAGCCACCGATGAGGAGGCCGGCAATGACCCACGCGTCGTTCAGGAGAAACGTCGTCGGGAGACCCTCTTCGTCGAGCTCGGTCGTGAAGCCGTCGAACAGGATCAGCGCCGCGAGGCCGGCCGAGCCGATCGCGTAGCCCTTCGTGACCGCCTTCGTCGTGTTCCCGACGGCGTCGAGCGGGTCGGTCACAGCGCGCACCGAGTCGTCGAGATCGGCCATCTCGGCGATCCCACCGGCATTGTCCGTCACCGGGCCGTAGGCGTCGAGCGCGACGATCAGCCCGGTCATCGCCAGCTGCGCCATGACGGCGACGCCGACACCGAAGAGGCCCTCGATCTCGTAGGCGGTCACGATGGCCGCGGCGATCACGATCACCGGCGCTGCGGTCGCCTGCATGCCGATCGCCAGGCCCTCGATGATGTTCGTCGCGTGCCCGGTGAGTGAGGCCTTCGAGATCCCCTTGACGGGGCCCCACCGGGTGCCGGTGTAGAACTCGGTGATCGCGACGAGCAAGAAGGTCACCGCGAGGCCGATCAGCGTGCAGCCGTAAAGGTTCCAGAACGGGAAGCGGTCGCTGTCGAACGCCGCCGTCACCGGGATGAAGAAGAGCGCAGAGAGGATCGTCGCCACTGCGACGGCCTTGTAGAGCGCGCCCATGATCGAGCCGCTGCGCCCGATCCGTGCGAAGAACGTGCCGATGACAGAGGCGATGATCGCGACGCCGCCGATCACGAGCGGGTACTCGACGATGTTCGTCGCCGGGAACCGCACCGCGCCGAGGAACATGACGGCGACGAGCGTCACGGCGTAGGTCTCGAAGAGGTCGGCCGCCATGCCGGCGCAGTCCCCGACGTTGTCGCCGACGTTGTCCGCGATCACCGCCGGGTTGCGCGGGTCGTCCTCGGGGATCCCTGCCTCGACCTTGCCGACGAGGTCGGCGCCGACATCCGCTGCCTTCGTGTAGATCCCGCCGCCCAGACGCGCGAACACGGAGATGAGCGAACCGCCGAAGGCGAGGCCGATGAGATGCTCGGTCGCCTCCTTCTCGGTCTGGTCGAAGAACTCGGTGAGGATCCCGTAGTAGCCCGCGACCCCGAGCAGTCCGAGGCCGACGACGAAGAGGCCCGTGACAGAGCCTGCCGAGAACGCGACTCGCAGTGCCGGCGCGACGCCGCGCTTGGCGGCCTCTGCGGTCCGGACGTTCGCGCGCACCGCCACGTTCATGCCGATGAAGCCCGCGCCGGCCGAGAAGACTGCGCCGATCAGGAAGCCGAAGGCGGTGCCCCAGCCGAGGTCGTTCCAGAAGCCGATCACGAGGAACAGGACTGCGGCGACGACGGCGATCGTCGTGTACTGACGGCGAAGGTAGGCCGACGCGCCCTCCTGGACGGCGTGGGCGATGGCCTGCATGCGCTCCGTTCCCGGGGACAGCCCGAGCAGCCAGACCGTCAATCCGATGCCGAAGGCGATCGCGACGCCGGAGCAGACGAGCGCGATCAGTACCGGATTGTTCAGCGAAGAATTCCAAGGCGGCAGTCCGAGCGAAAGCGCCGAGGGCTCCCGGCGCCGCGCCTTTCTACCACACCGGAGCGTGTCTCAGCGCCTGCGTCCGCGGCTGAGAACCACCGCGACCTTCGTGCCGCGGCGAAGCCGGAGGCCGGGCGCACGGCGCTGGCCACGACGCGGCCACGCGCGACGCGGCGCGAGTACGCCCTCGTGACTCGGCCGATCGCGCAGCCCGCCTTGGCCAGCAAGCGCTTCGCACCCACGAGCTTCTGGCCGCGCAGCCGCGGGACGGTGCACACCGGGCTCGCGCCGGTGACGACGAACGGCCCGAGGACCGTCGTGTCGGTCCAGTTCCCGGCGTTGTCCCGTGCGCTGATGCCGAACCACCACGCGCCGTTGTCCAGTCGCGCGCTCGTCGTCCGAACGCACCCTCCTCGGCGTCCTTCGTCTGGTCGACGGTCACGAGCTGCTGACGGCCCCACGAGAACGAGAAGCCGTCCAGCCCGCTCACCGGATCGCCGAGAGTCGTCCAGTTCAGCTCGACCGTGCGATCCGTCGACGCGACGCCCGCGCGGTGCGTCGGGCTCGAGAGCGTCGGCCGGGCGGGCGGGAACGTGTCGATCTGGAACGGCCCGAGGTGCACGGGGTCGCTCCAGTTGCCCGCACCGTCGCGGACCCTGACGTGGAACCAGGTGCGCCCGTCGGGCAGCGTCGCAGTCGCCGAGGTGACGTTTTCCTCGACCTCCTTGACCTCGTCGGGGACGAAGGTCGCGTCCGGCGACCACGCGTACGAGTAGCCGTCGATCCCGGAAGCGTCCACCGCGCCGCCCCATGTTGCCGTGGCCGTGTTGACGTTCGACCAGGTGTTGAAGGCGGGGCTGGAGCTCGCCGCCGTCAAGCCGGTCGGAAGCGCGATCTCCTGGCTCAGCGCGCGGCGCACGTTCAGCCGCGAGCCCGTCGCGACGAGGCCGGTGAATGTCGGTTTCGGATCGGCCGAGAGGAGCAGCGCACGCCGGACCTCGGCCGGGCCGAGCGCCGGGGTGTTCGCGAGCACGAGTGCCGCGGCGCCCGCCACATGCGGCGTCGCCATCGACGTCCCGTGGTAGGAGTCATAGGCGCCGCCGGGGACGGTGCTGAGGACGTTGACCCCGGGTGCGGCGAGGTCGACGGAGCTGACGCCGTAGTTCGAGAAGCTGGGGCGTGCGTCCGACTGCTCGCTCGCCGCGACGCAAACGACGTTCGCGGGCGGGTAGTTACACGGGTACTGCGGCACGGCATCGTTGTTGGTTCCGTCGTTCCCCGCGGCGAAGACGAAGAGCGAGTTCGGGCAAGCGTTGATCGCGGCGAGCATCGCGCTGCCGCCGCTCGGGCCGCCGAAGCTGCCGTTGATCACCTTCGCACCGTTGGCGCAGGCGTACTGGAATGCGCCGACGATCCAGTCCTCGGCGAGGAACCCGTCGCTATCGGCGGCCTTCAGCGCCATCAATTTGACCTGCCAGTTGACTCCGGCGACACCCTGGCCGTTGTTGCCGGCGGCGCCGATCGTGCCGGCGACATGCGTGCCGTGGCCCTCGTCGTCGTCCGGATTCTGGTCGTCCTCCGCGAAGTCCCAGCCGTGAAGGTCGTCGACGCGCCCGTTGGCGTCGTTGTCGAGACCGTCCACGGGATCGTCGTTCTGCCACACGTTGGCGGCGAGATCTGGATGGGCGTAGTCGATGCCGGTGTCGACCACTGCGACGGTGACTGCGCTGCTGCCGGTCGTGGTGTCCCAGGCGGTCGGCGCATCGATCTTCGTCATGCCCCAGAGCTGGCTCCAGCTCGAGTCGTTCGGGGTCACCGCCAGGCGGTAGAGATGATTCGGCTGCGCAAAGCGCACCCCCGCCCGACGCTCGAACGCGGCGGCGGCTTCGGGAACCGACGTCCCGGGCTCGAGCTTGACGCGGACGAGGCCGCTGACCGGCAGGCGCTCCATGACCTTCGCGTCGAGATCGGCCACGACGTCTGCTCGCGCGGTGGCGGTGGCGGTCGGCGCGAAGCGGACGAGAAGCTCACCGGGGACGTAGCTCGGAGGATCGGCAGGAGACGCCGTCACCGCGCCGGGGAACCCGAGCACGGCGACGAGCGAGAGGGCGGCTCCGAGACCCCGCATCACCCGGAGGCTATCGGCCTTGTGTAAGGCTTTTCCTCCCTCGAACGGGGGTGTCAGCGACGAGTAGGCGCGCCTTGCCTACTTCGCGGCCGACGCGTAGGCGAGCTGGAGATTCGTCACGACCTGGTTGAAGTCGCGGATCGCGTCTTCCGGGACCGAGCCCTCGAGTGCCCCGATCAGCGCCTTCATCCCCTCGATCGCGAGGCGCGCCTGCTCGAGGTCGCGCGTCGGCTCGTCGAGCTTCGCGAAGCCGAGCTGAGCGAGCGTGGCGGCAGTCGACAGCAGCAGGTCCGAGACCTTCATCTGCTTGACGGCCTCGATCAGCTCCTCCGCCGTCGGTTCCTTTGGATCATCCGCGGCCAACCGACTCCTTGGGCCGCACCTGCTCGGCGTAGACCTCCTCGAGCGTGGCGCCCTCCTCGTAGCGGGCGATCTGGCGCTCCGCGGCGTTCGCTGCGGGCACCGCCAGGTACGGCGCCGCCCCGATCTCCTCCGCGACGGGCTGCACCCACTCGATCAGCTGCTCGATCCGCTTCCGCTTGTTCACGAGCTCGCCGGTCTCGAGGTCGATGAAGTCGCCGGTGAGCCCGTAGCGGATCGCCCGCCAGAAGTTCTCCTCGATCAGCCGGTGCGGCGGCAGCGGCAGCGGCTCGCCCTCGTCGAGTGCGCGCGCCGTCCGCACCGCCAGCGCGTGGCCGAGGGCCGCGAGCGAGCGCGCCTCGCCGAGGTCGGGCTGTGCGTCGCAGATCCGGATCTCCACCGTCGGGAACGTGAGGTGCGGCCGGATGCTCCACCACATCTGCGTGTGCTCGTCGATCGAGCGGGTGTCGTAGAGGAAGCGCACGTAGCGCTCGAACTCGTCCCAGCTCCCGTAGGCGTCGGGAATCCCGCAGCGCGGGAAGAGCTTCGTGAAGATCTCAGTCCGCACCGAGTGCAGGTGCGTGAAGACGTTCTCGATGAACGGCGAGCTGGCCGACAGTGCCAGCAGCTCGGGCAGCAGGTGGCGCAGGTGGTCGCAGACGCGCACCGCTCGGTCGGGCCCGTTGATCGCCACGTGCACGTGCAGACCGAAAGAGTTGTTCCGCCAGACGACCCAGCGGAGGATCTCGTCGTTCCGGCGGTAGTGCGGGGTGTCGATGATCCGCTGCTCGTGCCAGGGGCTCCAGGGATGCGTGCCGGTCGCGCCGAGCACGATGCCGAGCTGGTCGGCGAGCGCCTGGAGCTGGTCGCGGCGCTCTCCCATCTTCGCCGCCGCGTCGCCGAAATTCTGCGAGCGCCCCGTGCGGACCTCCACCTCGGAGGCGATCAGCTCGCCGACGAGATGTTCCTCGAGATCCGTCCCTTGCGCGGCGGCCTTGAGCTCCTCGAAGCGGTTCGTCAGCGACAGCGTCTCGGGGTCGAGGATCGCGAACTCCTCCTCCACAGCGACGTCGAAGTCCTGAGCGTTCTCGAAGGCCTCACGAGCCGAGCGGATCAGCTCGTCGGGGCTCACCCGCTGCTCCTCACCCATCGGGAGAGGTTAGTGGTCGCGCCGGCGAAGCCGCCACGACCTCATCTTGTCGGCGCCGCCAAGTCGGCGCCTTGGAACGGCTCGAGCAGACGGTCCGCGACATGGGCCCATGACCAGCGCTCCTCCGCGACGCGCCGGGCGTGGCGCGCAAGTGCGTCCCGCTCGCCCGGCCCGAGCGCGAGCAGGCGCTCGAGCTTGGCGCGGAGGTCGGCGACGTCGCCGTTCTCGAAGCTCGTCAGCTCCGGGCCGAGCGCCGCGGCAACCTCGGCAAGGCCGGAGTGGCGTGCGACGAGCGGGATCGACCCGCCGGCAGCCGCCTCTGCGGCGACCATCCCGAAGGCCTCCGGGAAGATCGACGGGACGACGGTGACGTCGGCCAGGGGGATCAGATGGACGAGATGGCGGTGCTCGAGCGGCCCCGTGAAGAGGACGTTCGGGCCGGCCAGCGCCTCGAGCTCGCCGCGGAAGTCGCCGAACCCGACGATCACGACGCGAACGTCGAGGCCCTCGATCGCTTCGAGCAAGAGGTGGACGCCCTTGTTGCGCAGGAGCTTTCCGAAGTAGAGGACGAAGGGGCCGTCGCCCTGGAGGAACGCAGCGAACCGGTCGGCGTTCCCCTCGTCGGGCAGCCGTTCGTTCGCGTTGCCGGGGTTCGGGGGATCGCGCCGGCTCTCCTCGACCAGCGCGGCGAGTGCCTCGTCGCGCGGCTCGAGGCGGAACTCATCGACGTCGACTCCGGGCGGGACGACGTGGACGCGGTCGACGTGGCCGACGACGTCCTCCAGCACGACGCGGATGTGCTCCGAGCCCACGAACACGGCCTTCGCGCCGGCAAGCGCCTCACGCCCCCACGCCGAGAGCTCGTCGTTGCCGCGCATCGAGTACTCGAGCTCCGAGCCATGGGCCTTCACCGCGAACGGAAGACCCGAGGCTGCGCCGACCGGGCCCCCGAGCAGGACGTGGTTGGCGAAGACGAGGTCGGCCGGCGCGAGCTCGCGAAGGGCCGCCGCGTTCGCCTCGACGTAGCGCTGCCGCTCCTCCGGCGTCAGGTCCGGGAGCAGCTTCGCCTCGAAGCCCTCATAGCGGTCGAGCACGAAGACGGGTAGGAGGCCACCGATGTCCGGGCTGACGACCCGGGCGCCCTCGAGGTCGTACAGCTCGGGATGCTGCTCCTGGGCGACCACGACCACGTCGTGGCCCGCCCGGCTCCACTCCCGCGCGATCGAGCGGGTGTAGACGTTCGAGCCCGTCCCGCCGAGCAGATAGCCGTGCCAGAGGAGGATGCGCACCGGCGCGATTTCACCAGAACGGGTGAGGCGCCCGGCCGGGAGACCGCCGATGGTGAATAAGTCGAAAGACGCCGCGAGCCGCCTGCGGCCTTCCAGCTCGAGGTGAAACGATGAAGTTGACAAAGCTGATGCTCGGCCTGGTGGCGCTCGTCCTGGCCTCCATGGCGCTGACACTCTCCGCGGCCGCCGCGCCCCTCCCCGAGGGCGAGGACGAGGTCGCGTACTCGGACTGCTACCTCGCCGGCGATCCTGAAGAGGCGCCGCTCGACGAAGAGCTCCCGCTCGATGAGGAGCCCGTCTACGAGGACGAGCCCATCGACGAAGAGGAGCCCGCGGATGACGGTGAGCTCGGGTTCTTCGAGGATCCGATCCTGGACGAGCCGCTCGATGACGAACTCTTCGAGGAAGAGCTCGAAGAGACATGGGGCGACGGCAACGACGTCGTGGAATGCGGTGACGGCGACGACGTCATCGAGCTCGGCGACGGCGACGACGAGGCGGACCTGGGCGCCGGGAACGACGAGGCGCTCGGCGAGGCCGGCAACGACACGCTCCGCGGCGACGCCGGGAACGACGAGATCGACGGAGGTCTCGGCAACGACGAGGCCGAAGGCGATGCCGGCAGCGACAAGCTGAGCGGCGGAGCCGGGGCCGACTCGCTCTCCGGCGGCGCAGGCAACGACACGATCACCGGCGGCGGCGGGCGCGACAAGCTGAACGGCGGCGTCGGCAAGGATCTGATCAAGGCACGCGACGGCAAGCGTGACGTCGTCAAGTGCGGCGCCGGGCGCGACCGCGTCCTCGCCGACAAGAAGGACAAGCTCGTCGGCTGCGAGGTGCGCCTCAAGCGCTAGCAAGCCGACACACGGTGGGGTCTGCGCACAGGAGCCTCGCGGGGTCGCGGGGCTCCTGTCGTTTGCGGACACGACGAGTGTCTGACACTCGCCGAACAGGGGCCCACGCCCGTTGGGACTAGGTCAGGTGGAAGTAGAGCGCGTGGAGCAGCTCGACCGCGGGGTTCGAGGTGTGGACGGCAACGTCTGACGGCACGTCCAGGAGCGCCTCGGAGTAGTTGAAGATGATCCGGACGCCCGCGTCGACGAGGTCGTCGGCCGCCGTTTGCGCGTTGCTGGCGGGAACAGCCAGGACGCCGACGACAATGTTCTTCTCGCGGACAGCGTCTGAGAGCCCCGCGTAGTCATCGACCACGACGTTCCCGACATTGCGCCCGACCTTCTCCGGGTCGGTGTCGAAGATCGCCGCGATGTTGATCCCGTGCTCCGCGAAGATCGGCGAGCTCGCGATCGCCTCGCCCAGCCGGCCTGCGCCGACAAGAGCGATGTTGTGCTGGCCCTGCGTCCGGAGGATCCGGCGGATCTCGCCGAGCAGGCCCTCGACGCTGTAGCCGACGCCGCGCTTGCCGAACTTCCCGAACGCCGACAGGTCGCGCCGGATCTGCGTCGCGTTGATGTTCGTGTAGTCGGAGATCTCCTGGGAGGAGATGCGCTCCTTGCCCATCTTCCGCGCCTGCGTCAGCACCTGGAGGTAGCGGCTGAGCCTGGCGGCGACTCCGACGGTCAGGCGTTCCGGTACTGCACTCTGCGGCTGAGTTTGTAACACGGCACAAGGATAGTGCCAGTCGGCGTCAATGCTCGCGAAGGGGTGTCACGAACTCTCGGCGCGACCCGCTGCTTGTGCGAGCTTTCGCCGCAGCGCATCGGGCTGGACGAAGTAGGTGAACGCCTGCTCGCCGTCGATCTCGACGACCGGGATGAGCTCGCGGTAGCGCGCTTCGAGCTCGGTTTCGGCCGAGATGTCGACCTCCTCGAGCTCGAACGGCTCCTCCGCCGCGACCTTGTCCAGCACGCGCCGCGCCGCCTCGCAGAGATGGCACCCCGGCGCCGAGTAGAGGACGACGCGAACTACGGGTACAGGCCGCGGGTCATAGTCGCCTCCGACACGCGCTGCACCGCGAGGCCGTAGGCCGCGACGCGCATCGTCACCGATCGCGCCTCGTAGGTCGCCCAGGTCTCGTGGAACGCCTTCGAGGTGATCTCGTTGAGGCGGGCGTTCACCTCGTCCTCTTTCCAGAAGTACTCCTGGAGGCCCTGCACCCACTCGAAGTAGGAGACGACGACGCCGCCGGCGTTCGCCAGGACATCCGGCAAGACCATCACGCCGCGGTCCTCCAGGATCTCGTCGGCACTCGGCGTCGTCGGGCCGTTCGCGCCCTCGCAGATCAGCATCGCCTTGATCTTGTCGGCGTTCTCGGCCGTGATCACCTGCTCGAGCGCGCAGGGCGCGAGGATCTCGCAGTCGACGACCAGGAGCTCGTCGTTCGTCAAGATCTCGGTGTCCTTCAGCCCGGCGAGCTGTCCTGTCTCCTGCTTGTGGGCGAGCGCCAGCGCGACGTCGATCCCGTTCGGGTTGTAGACGCCCCCGGCCGAGTCGGAGAGGGCGACGACCTTCGCGCCGTCCTCGGCGACGAACTGCGCGAGGTAGCTCCCGACATTGCCGAAGCCCTGGATCACGACGCGTAGGCCGTCGATCGAGCGCCCCTGCTTCTTCACGGCCTCGCGCATGCAGTAGTGCGCGCCTCGCGCAGTCGCCTCCAGGCGGCCGAGCGACCCGCCGAGGTTCAGCGGCTTGCCGGTGACGACGCCGAGCACGGAGTGGCCCTTGTTCATCGAGTAGGTGTCGAAGATCCACGCCATCACCTTCGGGTCGGTGCCGACGTCGGGCGCCGGAATGTCCTTCTCCGGCCCGATCTCGTTGACGATCTCGGAGGTGAAACGGCGCGTCATGCGCTGCAGCTCTTCCTCGGAGAGCTTCTTCGGGTCGCAGACCACCCCGCCCTTCGCGCCGCCGAACGGGATGCCCATCAGCGCGCACTTCCACGTCATCCACATCGCCAGCGCCTTGACCTCGTCCAGCGTGACGTCGGGGTGGTAGCGGATGCCGCCCTTGGACGGCCCCCGCGCGATGTTGTGCGTGACGCGGAACCCCTCGAAGACGGTGATCGACCCGTTGTCCATCGACACCGGGACCGACACGGACACCGCCTTCTTGCACTGCTCGAGGACGCGAACGAGGTTCTCGTCGATCTGGAATGCCTTGGCGACTTTTCGGAGCTGCTCCTGCGCGAGCGCGTACGGGTTCTCGCGGAGGTGACTGATCGGCGCTTCGACGGTCGTCACGGGCGGGCGGATACTACCGCCCTGGAGAAGGAGGCCTACCGGATCGTGAACTCGACGATCTCCCTGCTCGGAGCGCCGCCGCCGGGCGGGTGCGCGAGCAGGCGGAGCAGGTACTGCCCGGGACTGAGGCGGCGCCCGGCCGGGCCGCGGCCGGTGAGGCCGAACGTGTAACGGCCGGGAAGCAGGTTGCGGAGGCGCGCAAGCCGGCCGATCCGCTCGCGGCCCCGCCACAGCTCGAGGTCGAGGTACGAGACGGGCAGCACCTGGCTCACTCCGCCGCGCTGGACGAGCCGTCCGGCCTGGAGCTCGAGCAGGGCGGGAGCGGAGTCAGAGGGCCTGAAGCTGTCGGTCGAGATGCGGACGCCGTCGAGCAGGTTCCGCGGCGCCGGGCCCAGAGTCACAGTCCACGGGACCAGGACCGGAGCGCCGCCGCCCGCGCTGAGCTCGAGCGCGGCCGACACGACGCGGCGGCCCGGCGGGACGTAGGCGAGGCGCGCCGCCAGGAAGACCCGCTCTTCTCCCCGTGGTGGCAGCGTCACCGCGCTAGGCGAAACGGCGAGTGCGATGCCTCCGACCTCTCCCAGCCTGCCTGTGGAGATGCGCACGCGCAGCGTCCGGCGGGAGAGGTTGCGGACGACGACCGGCCTCGTGGTCGACCAGCCACGGCTGGAGGCACGCCCGAGCGTGAGCGAGGCAGGCTCCGCGGCCACCTCGACGGCTGACGCTGCGCCGAGGTCGAGCAGTCCGTCCGGCCGCGCCGTCCCGACCAATGCGCTCTTCAGCGCGGCGGCGTCGAGCTCCGGGCGCGCCTGTGCGAGCAGGGCGGCCGCGCCGGCGACGAGCGCGCTCGCGGCGCTCGAGCCGCTGACGGTGCCGAAGAGCGGCGTCCCGTCGGACGCGCGTCCCGGGTGCGCAGTGAGAAGCGCGACGCCGGGCGCAAGGAGCTCCGGCTTCGCCCTGCCGTCGAAGGCGAGCCCGCGCGAGGAGAAGGCCGCGGCCGCGCCGGCCTCGGGGTTCTCGCGGACGAGGGGCATGCCGATCTCCACGGTCGTCTCCTCGCCGGCCTCCAGCAGCTCGCGCGCGGCCTCCGCGGCGGCGGCCGGGATCGAGACGACGGGAACGCCGATCCGCTCGTCCAGGCCGAGGCTGCCGGCCGGCACGGTCGCGCCGTAGAGCACGCACGCAGCGGCACCGGCACGGGCGGCTGCGGCCGCCGCGGCATCGGCGGTGTCACCGGCCGGCGTCAGTGCCGCCTTGCCCGCCACCCGGCTGTACCCGCGCCGGTCGAAGAAGTCCCCGATCGTGAGGGACGGCGTCGAGCCGCCGAGCACGTCGGGGAGCAGCGTCTCCCGAACGTCGGGCGTCGCGACCCCGAGACGGAGCGGGCGTCCCGGTTCCACCGCGCCGGCGAGCGGCACCTCCCGGTCGAAGATCACGCGGAGGCCCGATCGCAGCGTGACGCGGACCTGCTCGACCTCTTGGCGGAGGTCGGCTGCGCCGACCGTCAGAGCGGCCGGCCCGCCCCCCGGCCCGGAGATGCTTCCGTAGACCGGGCCGGCCGCCCCGTCGTTCCCCGCGGGGGCGACGACGAGCGTGTCCAACTCCAGCGCGCCGGCGACGGCCCTCGCCGAGGGACTGTCGGCAAACGCGGCGAACGGCTCGGCGAAGCCCACGAGCGCCATCCGCGCGGCGTCGTGGGCGTTGCCGTCTCCGTCCGGGTCGACGGCGCGCTCGAGGCCGGCGATCAGCTGGTCGGTCCGCGAGTAGACCGCCCAGCGCCCGGCGACGTCGCGCTGCCACCCGCCAATGCGGATCGGGAGAATCGTCGCGTTCTCCGCCACGCCGGTGAGCTCGTCCGGCCCGCCCGAGCCGACGATCAGCCCGGCGAGTTGTGTCCCATGGCGCTCGAGCTCCGACGGGTCGTCTGGTTTCTGCTCGGCCGTCGCGAGGTCGTCGCCCTCGACGACGTCGACGCCCTCGAGCACCGCGCCGGTCAGATAGTCGTGCCCGTGCTGCACGCCGGTGTCGAGCATCGCGACGGTCACGCCGCGCCCGTTCGCCCCGGGAAGTCCCAGCCGCGCGCGGTAGCCGAAGCCGGCCGCCAGCGAGCGGCGTTCCAGAAGCTCCTCCGGGCCCGACGCCGACGCCGGGTAGGCGATCCGCACCGGGTAGATCCCCTCCACTTCGGGGAACCGCTGCAGGAGGGCCACGGCCCGCGCGTCGAGCGGCGCGGAGAACCCAGACAGCACGCGCGTGTAGCTGAACTCGGGGCGCAGACTGAGCCCGGCTGCGGCGAGGCGCGCGATCAGCTGCTGCTGCGCGGCTTGAACAGACGAATGCCAGCGAACGTGCTGTGCCTCGCTCGCCCGCCCGCCCGCTGCCCGCACGCGATCGGCGAGCGACGGTGTGCGCAGGACGACGATCGTGCGCTGCCCCACGGCGACCTCGGGGCGGGGCCCGCCGACGAGCCCCTGCCACGAGGTGCGCTGCACGCTCGTACTCGTCTCCCCCACTTCGCCGGCGACGGCGACGGAGACGACGGTCGCCGCGAGAGCGACGATTCCAAGCAGGCCCAGCTGGGCGAGCCGGAGGTCACGAAAAAGCATCGAGCGCAAGGTAACGGGGATAGGGAACGGCCTCGACGTATCTCGCCGCCGACGCGATCATCGCGGCGTTGTCCGTGCAGAGCTCCAGCGGCGCTGCGGCGGCCTCGGGCAGCGATGCACGGAGCTCCGAGTTCGCAGCGACACCGCCGACGATCGCGATGCGTTTCGCGCCGAGGTCTTCCGCGGCGGCGCGCGTCCGCTCGACGAGTGCCTTGACGATCGCCCGCTGGTACGAGGCCGCCAGGTCCGCCTTCCGCTCCTCCACGCCTTCTCCGAGCTCGCGGACCGCGTAGAGCAGTGCCGTCTTGAGACCCGAGAACGAGAAGTCGAAGCCCGGCACGCGGGCCACGGGGAACGCGAAGGCCTCAGGGTCGCCCTCGCGCGCCAGGCGGTCGATCTCCGCGCCACCGGGATAGCCGAGGCCGAGCAGCCGGGCGCCTTTGTCGAACGCCTCGCCCGCGGCGTCGTCGAGCGTCGTCCCGACGACCTCGAAGCTCCCGCGGTCCCGAACGTCGAGGAGCAGCGTGTGCCCGCCGCTCGCGAGGAGGCAGAGGAACGGCGTGGGCACGGCATCGTCGCCCGTGAAGAGCGACGCGACGTGACCGTGGAGGTGGTTGACGGGGACGAGCGGCAGCCGTCGCGACCAGGCGAGGGCTTTCGCGGCGGAGACGCCGACGAGCAGCGCGCCGACGAGCCCCGGCCCCTGGGTCACCGCGACCTCTTCGACGTCGCCGAGCTCGGCGTCCGCGTCGGAGAGCGCCTGCCTCACCGCGGGCAGGATCAGCTCGAGGTGGTGGCGCGACGCGACCTCGGGGACGACCCCGCCGTACGGCGCGTGCAGCTCCGCCTGGGACGAGACGACGTTCGCGCGCACCGTTCCGTTGCGGGTGACGAGCGCGGCGGCGGTCTCGTCGCAGGAGGTCTCGATGCCGAGTATCAAGCGCTCGCGCGCTCGCGCACCGGGTCCTTCCACATGATCAGGGCGTCTTCGCGGTTGTCCGTGTAGTAGCCGCGACGGACGCCTCGGGCGACGAAGCCCAGCTTCTCGTAGAGCTTGATCGCACCCTCGTTGGAGACGCGGACCTCGAGCGTGTAGCCGCGCCGGTCGTCGCTCGCGGTCAGGTCGAAGAGCCGGTTGAGCAGCGTCGTGGCGACACCGTGCCCGCGGTAGTCCACGTGCACGGCGACGTTCATCACGTGCCAGGCGTCGGCGTAGCGCGAGATGATCAGGTAGCCGACGAGCACCTCATCGGCGTCGACGTCGAAGGCGCCGAGGCAGATGGACGACGGCTTCGCGAGCTCTCCGGCGAACATCGAGCGCGACCAGGGCGTCGGGTACGCGCGCCGCTCGATCCGCTCGATTGCGGCGAGATCAACGAGGGTGAGGCGACGAAGCTCGATGTTCACGATCGCTTTTGGTCGACGTCAGGGACTCGAAGGTACATGGGCGCGACGAGCTCCGGAAGCCCGAAGTCCGTCGCGAGCGCCGCGTGGAAGCGCGCACGCGGGAGGTGGGCCTCGTCGCCGTCGGGCGGGACGAGCCCGCCGGCGGCTTCGATCGTCTCGCGGTAGCGGACGGCGCCGTCGCCCACGAACGCCCCTCCCGGCTCTACCGGCAGCTCGGCGGGAGCGGTCACCACCGGATTCCCGTCGACGAGCGCGAACACTTCCCGTCGGCGCGCGTCGATCACCGGAGTGGCTCCCGGAGCGCCCGCCGCGAGCGCATCGAGGGTCGAGACGCCGGCGAGCGGCAGTTCGAGCGAGAATGCAAGGGCGCGCGCCGTCGCGATGCCCATCCGCAGGCCGGTGAAGCTCCCGGGGCCGATGCCGACGACGATCGCCTCGAGCTGCGAGTGGCGGACGCCCCCGCGACGGAGCAGCGCGTCGAGATCCTCGAGCACCGTGACAGGGCGCGACGCCAGCTCCCCGAGCACCTCGCCGTCCCAGACGAGCGCACTCGTTGCGACGTCGGTCGAGGTGTCGAACGCCGCGATCAGCATTCGCTGACCCGGATGCGCCGGCGTTCTTCTCCGGCGTGCTCGAGCAGGACGGCGAACCGAGCCTGTGGCAGGACGCCCTTCCCGGCCTCCGGCCACTCGACGAAGCAGACGGCGCCGTCGAAGTAGGGCTCGAGGTCGCCCCACTCCGCCGCCGAGACGCCTACGAACCGGTAGAGGTCGAGGTGAGAGACCTCTACCTCGCCGCGATAGCGGTGACCGATCGTGAAGGTCGGGCTCGTCACCGGGTCGGCAACGCCGAGCGCTCGGCAGGCGCCGCGGACGAACGTCGTCTTCCCGGTGCCAAGCTCGCCGGAGATCGTCACGACGTCGCCGGGCTCGAGCCCTGCCGCCAGCTCAGCGCCGACGGCCTCGGTTTCCTCCGGCGAGGCCGATTCCACCTCCATGCGGATGAACGCTAGAAGAGGCCGAGCTGGACGGTCGGCTGCGGCGCCACGAGGATCGGCTCGGGCTCCGGCTCGGGAACCTCGATCGAGCGGCCGAGCAGCTCCGGAATGCGTGCGAAGTCCTGCTTCAGCACCTCGAGCATCGCCGGCGTGTAGAGCGCAGCGGCCGGGTGGTAGAGCGGGTAGAGCACGACACGGTTGCCCCCGACGGTCGTCTCCTGCTCCACACCGTGGACCCGGGTGATCCCGATCTGCTTTCCCGAGAGGAGCTTCGTCGCGAAGTTGCCGAGCGTCGCGACGAGCTTCGGCTTGATCAGCTCGATCTGGCGGAAGAGGTACGGCTCGCAGGACTCGATCTCGTCCGGCTGCGGGTCGCGGTTGCCGGGCGGACGGCACTTTAGGACGTTGGCGATGTAGACCTGCGAGCGATCGAGGCCGATACCGGCGAGGAGCTGGTCGAGCAGCTTCCCGGCCTGGCCGACGAACGGCAGCCCCTGCTTGTCCTCGTGGAACCCGGGCGCCTCGCCGACGAACATCAGGTCGGCATTCGGGTTTCCGGCGCCGAACACGACCTGCGTCCGGCCCTGCGCCAGCCGGCAGCGCGTACAGGTCGAAGCCTGTTCGCCGAGAGCGTGGAGCGTCTCCACGCGGCCGATTCTAGGAAGCGTCGCGGACAGAGCCGCTAGCCGCAGCCGCAGCCGCCGCCGCAGCACCCACCACCGGCGCGGGGCGCGGGCGAATCACCGAACGAGGTCGAGGTGCTCGACCCGTGCGCAGCAAAGACGGAGAACTGCTTCCGCACATCCGCCGCCCCACACTGCGGGCAGTCGGGCTGAACGCCGTTCCGAACGAGCTCCTCGAAGTGAGCCTCGCACTGCATGCACACGTACTCGTAAATAGGCACGACCAAGATTCTATTCATCGCCGAGGAGCGGGCTTCGCCCGCTCCTCACACACCGGCAACTGGGCCGCGCGCCGCGAAGCGGCGCCCGGCTTCATACCCTCGCCGGAAGTCGCGAGACTTCCGGCGACGATGCTGCGGCGTAAGCCGCAGCGAGAAGGGTGGCGGGGACCGGTCTGCGGCCGACCGGGCCCCGCCTTGCGCCGCAGACCGGCTAGTGCCCGATCTCCAGAACGGCGTTGTCCGACTTCAGGTACTCGAGCCGGAACTCACCTGCGATGCGATGGCAATGCATCTTCACGCTCGTGCCGACGGGGAACTTCGAGAGGTCCGTACCCGCCGGGACCGAGCAGGAAACGACCGCGCCGTCACTGGCCGTGACGGAGACGGATGTTGCCGTGGTGGAGCTGACGGAGCCGTAGAGGTAGACCTCGACGGAGCCGTCGGCCCCGACCGTGTAGCGCTCCGACTGCGCCGTCAGCAGCGTGTTCGTCCCGCCGTCGACCCGGCACGTGAGCGTCACGCGCTCGCCGGTCGTGAAGTACGACAAGGCGAAGTCCGTCGGCGCGTTGCACGAGAACAGGGAGCCGTCGACGCGGCGAACCGCGACCGGCACGCCCGTGCGCTCCTGCAGGAGGCCGGAGGCGTGGAGGCGCAGGACGCCGTCCGAGTCGAGCGAGGCGTTCTCGCCCCACATCCCGCCGAAGACGAAGCCCTCGGCGCCGAGGCGGCACCACATCTTCACGGCCTCGCCGTTCCTGAACAGCGAGAGATCCACGCCTGCCGGAACCAGGCACGACATGCTCATGCCGTCCTCGCGCCGGACCGCGGCTGTCCCGTTGCCCTTCGTGAGGGCGCCGTGGACGGACAGCTCGCCCGAGCCGTCGGCCTTCACCCAGCCGTAGTTCGACTTGATCTGGACGAGCACGTCGCGGTTCTCCCGAGAGACGCAGCGGATCTTGACCCGCTCGCCGACGCGGAAGATCGAGAGATCCATCCCCGACGGGACCGCGCACTGCACGCGCTTGTCGTCCTCGGTCCGGACGGTGACTGCATAGGCGTCCTTCTCAGCGAGCACGCCGTGGGTCTCGCTGCCCTCCTTCGGGCGGTCCGGCTTGGGCTTCTTGTCGCCCTCTTCGGCGCCCTTGATGTAGGTGAACGTGCCGTCGCGACCGATCAGGACGAGCATCCGGACCTGGTCGCCGGGCTCGAAGTTCGGCAGCACGGCGCCTTCCGGCACCTCGACGTGCACGAGACCACGCTCGACCACCGCGATGTCGAAGCCTTCGTCCTTCTGTTCGAGGAAGATGCCCTCGAGCTCGACGAGCTTCGCGCGGCCCGTCTCCTTCGCGTCCGCCGACCACGTCGCCGCTGCGCTCAGCGACGCCGAGACGTCGACGCGGTCGCCCGGCTGGAGCCCGCCGTCGTTCGTCGATGCGTACGCACTGCCGCCGCGTGCGCGGACGGCGAAGACGCTGCCGCCGGCGGACAGGATCAGGCGGCGGCTTGCGCGCTCGTTCTTGACGACGACGGCGCCGAAGCGGACACGCTTCGCCCGTCCCGCGGGGCGCAGCGCGGTTGCCTGGTAGGTGCCGTCGGGCAGGCGCGTGGCCTTCACGACGACTCGCTGGCCGATCCGGGCGCGGGCATATGCCGCTCCGGCTCGAACGGTCCGAACCGAGCGACCCGAGACGACCACGACTGACTTTCGCTTGGCGTCCTTGGCCACGGTGACCCCGCCGAAGGACGCCGCCGACGCAGTGGGTGCGGCGGCGACCGCAGCCAAGGCGAGGGCAAAAACAACTGCTCTCCTCATTTTCTCCGTACCTCTCTCCCCGGCGGCTCGCAGGTTGACGACGGCCGCGCTCTCCCTGGGCGGATCTATCGGCCCGAAATCCCCCGCTCTTGGGGAACTTCACCCGTCTGAGCTACCCCGCCGGGGGTAGGGTTCGGAATGCCCGGTATCCGGAACGGAACTGGAGCCAGAGATGATCGAAAGCGTGAAAGTGATCGGCGCCGGCCGAGTCGGCTCGGCGGTCACCGCGCGGCTCGCGGAGCGCGGCGTCCCTTCGGGCGACGACGCCGACGTCGTCCTCCTCTGCGTGCCGGACACGGCGATTCCAGCCGCTTCTGAGTGTCAGACACTGGTCGTGTCCCAATGGGTCGCCCATACGAGCGGCGCGACGCCTCTCGCGGCGCTCGGATCGCACCCGCGGCGATTCGGGATGCATCCGCTCGTGAGCTTCTCGCGCGCCCGCGGCCCTGAGCAGCTGGACGGAGCTTTCGCCGCCATTACAGGGGAATCAGAGGAGGCGCGCGAGGCCGGCTTCGCGCTTGCCCGTCTCCTCGGCCTCCAGCCGTTCGCTCTCGACGAGGACGACCGCGCCCTCTACCACGCGGCCGCTGCGATCGCCTCGAACTACCTCGTAACCCTGTACCGGACCGCGTCCGAGTTGTTCACAGACGTCGGCGCGCCCACCGAGAGCCTTCGCCCGCTGATGCAGAGCGTGATCGACACGGGGTTCGAGCTCACGGGACCGATCTCGCGCGGCGACTGGCCGACGGTCGACCGGCACCTCGAGGCGCTCAGGGAGCGAAGACCCGCGCTCGAGCCGCTCTACCGCGTGCTCGCGGAGGCGACCGCGTGATCGTTGCCCGGACCGCCGGCGAGCTCGACGAAGCGCTGGCCTCGAGACGCGGCGACTCGATCGGCTTCGTTCCGACGATGGGCGCCTTCCACGCCGGCCATCTGTCGCTGTTCGAGGCGGCGCGGCAGGAAAACGACGCCGTCGTCGTCAGCCTGTTCGTCAACCCGGCGCAGTTCACCGCGGCGGAGGACCTCGACCGCTATCCCCGCGACGAGGAGCGCGACCTCAAGCTCGCCGAGGAGGCCGGGGCGGACATCCTCTTCGCACCGAGCGTCGACGAGCTCTACCCGCCCGGCTTTCAGACGTGGGTCGACGTCGAGGAGCTCGGGCGCGGACTGGAGGGCGAGATCCGGCCGGGCCACTTTCGCGGGGTCGCGACGATCTGCCTCAAGCTCTTCAACCTCGTGCGGCCCGATCGCGCGTACTTCGGCCAGAAGGACGCGCAGCAAGCGGCGGTGGTGAGGCGCATGGTGCGCGACCTCGCCGTCCCTGTCGAGATCCGCGTGCTGCCGACGATCCGCGACGACGACGGCCTCGCGCTCTCCTCGCGCAACGCCTATCTGTCGCCTGAGGAGCGGGAGCGCGCGCTCGCCCTCCCCCGCGCGCTCGCCACGCGGGACGCGGAGCGAGCCCGCGAGCTGCTGGCGGGCCTCGACGTCGACTACGTCGAGGTGGCCGACTTCGAGCCTCGAGTCCTTGCCGCCGCTGTCCGCGTCGGAACCACACGGCTCATAGACAACGTCGTCCTGGAAGGAGATCCCGCATGAGCATCCCGCCCGCCAAGCTGGCCCTGCCCGAGCTCGCCGCCATGAAGCAGCGCGGCGAGAGGATCGTGATGGTCACCGCCTACGACGCGCCCGGCGCCCGGTTCGCTGAGGACGCGGGCGTCGACGTCATCCTCGTCGGCGACACGGCGGCCATGGTCGTCCTCGGCCACGAGGGCACGACCGTCCCCGTGACGATGGACGAGATGCTCTTCCTGACGCGGACCGTCTCGCGTTCGGCGCGCAGACCGATCGTGATCGGAGACATGCCGTTCGGCTCGTTCCAGGTCTCCGACGAGAAGGCGGTCGAGAACGCCGTGCGCTTCGTCAAGGAAGGCGGCGCCGACGCCGTGAAGCTCGAAGGCGCGGGACCGTCGGTCTCGCGCGTACGCTCGATCGTCGAAGCCGGGATTCCCGTGATGGGGCACGTCGGGCTGACGCCCCAGTCGGCGACGATGCTGGGCGGCTTCAAGACGCAGGGGAAGACCGCCGACGCCGCCCGGCTCCTCGTCGAGGGCGCCTTGGAGCTCGAGGAGGCCGGCGCGTTCGCCGTGGTTCTCGAGGCCGTCCCGAGCCCCGTCGCCGCGGAGGTGACGCGACGCCTGAGCGTGCCGACGATCGGCATCGGCGCCGGTCCCGCCTGCGACGGCCAGGTGCTCGTCTACCACGACCTGCTCGGCCTGACCGAGGGTCACCTCCCGCGGTTCGTCAAGCGCTACGCCAACCTTTCCCGCGAGATCCGCGACGCCCTGGAGCACTACGCGGAGGAGGTTCGCTCGGGCGTCTTCCCCGGCGACGAGCACACCTACGAGATGCCCGAGGACGAACTGGAGCGCTTCGTCCTAGGCGATTCGGCGGAGCAACGCGAGCACGCTGAGCACGCTGACGCCTAGCGCCGCCAGCCAGACCACGGCGAGCAGCACCGCGCTCCCCGCCCGCGCGAGGCTCCACCCGTAGATCTCCCGCAGCCCGGCGAGCAGCAGCACTGCGCTGACCGCGGCGAGGACGAGCAGGAGCGGCGGCCACAGCAGCCAGAAGGCGATCGCAAACACGAGCGGCGTGAACGAGAACGCGAGCACGTGGCGCGAGCGGCGCGGCGTACCGGTTCCCCCCAGGCGCCTGACGACGAATCCGAGCGCCCAGCCGCCCAGCCAGTAGACGATGAAGCCGAGCGTGAGCCCGCTGACGAACACCCAGATCACCGACTCGACCGCGTCGAGGTCGCGAAGCTCTTCGCCGCCGACCGCGAGCGCGGCAGCCACGCCCATCGCGAACGACAGGCCGGCGATCACCTCGGAGCGGTCGGCCGCCGCGTCGGACGAGTCGTCGCGGACCCGGTCGAAGAACGATTCGACGCGCCTCACCCGGCGCGCCTCGCCACCACCGTGATCCCCTCCCGAAGGGTCGGCGGCAGCACCGGCCCGGCTGCGCGGTAGAGGCGGTTCTTCCGCGAGCCGTGGTCGAAGTAGTTCGCAGTCACGAACTGCTCGATCGCCAGTCCCGCCTCCTCGATCGCGCCCCGCAACTCTCCAGCCGTGTACTCGTGGAAGTGACCCGGGTTGCGCGGGTCGTCGCGGATGGGGTCGTAGGGGTTCTGTCCGAGCAGCATCCGCAGCCGCTTCGGGAGCGCCGTCGCGTTCGGCGTCTGGACGACCAGCCGGCCGCGTCGGCTGAGCGCCTCTCCCAGGAACCGCAGGACAGGCACGGCCGAGGTGTGCAGATGCTCGATCACCTCGGCGCACACGATCAGGTCGTACGGCTCGAGCTCCGGCTGGTTCCCGTCGTTCAGGTCGTGCTGGAAGTGACGCTCGTCCTCCACTCGCGGGAAGCGGTGGTCGTCCCACCCGAGTGTGTCCACGGGCGCGACGGCGCGAAGCTCGACGCTGTCGAAGCTCGGGCCCACGACGAGGATCCGCAGAGGCGCGAGCTCGCGCGCCAAGTCGGCCAGCAGCGCATAGCGCTGTCGGTGCGTCCGGAGGTAGACCTCCTCGTCGGGGCTATGCGGCGGCAACGGCGTGCGCGGGGAGCACGTCGCGCAGGAACTGGCCGGTGTACGACTCGGCGACGCGCGCCACGTCTTCGGGCGTCCCCGTCGCCAGCACCTCGCCGCCGGCCTCTCCGCCTTCCGGGCCGAGGTCGACGATCCAGTCGGCCTGCTTGATCACGTCGAGGTTGTGCTCGATCACGAGCACGGTGTTACCGGCGTCGACGAGCCGCTGGAGCACCTCGAGCAGCTTCTCGATGTCGGCGAAGTGAAGACCCGTAGTGGGCTCGTCGAGGATGTAGAGCGTCCGGCCCGTCGCGATCTTGCTCAGCTCCGAGGCGAGCTTGACTCGCTGCGCCTCACCGCCGGAGAGCGTCGTCGCGGGCTGGCCGAGCTTGATGTAGTCGAGCCCGACGTCGTGCAGCGTCTGCAGCCGCCGCCGCAGTTTCGGGATCTTCGCGAAGAAGTGCAGCGCCTCCTCGACGGACATCTCGAGCACGTCGGCAATCGAGCGCCCCTTGAACCGGACCTCGAGCGTCTCGCGGTTGTAGCGGCGCCCGCCGCAGGTCTCGCACGGGACGTAGACGTCCGGCAGGAAGTGCATCTCGATCTTGATCGTGCCGTCGCCCTTGCAGGTCTCGCACCGCCCGCCGCGCACGTTGAACGAGAAGCGCCCCGGCTTGTAGCCGCGCACCTTCGCCTCCGGCGCCATCGAGTACAGCTCCCGGATGTGGTCGAACAGCTTCGTGTACGTCGCCGGGTTGGAGCGCGGCGTGCGGCCGATCGGCGACTGGTCGATGTCGATCACCTTGTCGAACACGTCGATCCCCTCGACCGCGGCGTGCTCGCCCGGCTTGATCCGGAAGCGGTGCAGCTTGTTCGCGAGCGCCTTGTAGACGGTCTCGTTCACGAGCGTCGACTTGCCGGAGCCGGAAACGCCGGTGACGGCGACGAACTTCCCGACGGGGAACTCGACGTCGATCCCTTTCAGGTTGTGCTGCGACGCGCCGAGCACGCGGAAGGAGCCTCGGTCCTCGGTGCGGCGCTCCGGGACGGCGATCTCGCGGGCGCCGGAGAGATACTGGCCGGTAATCGACTTGGGGTTGCGCTCGATCTTCCGCGCCGAGCCTTCGGCGACGACGTGGCCGCCGTGCTCGCCGGCACCTGGGCCCATGTCCACGAGCCAGTCCGCCGACCGCATCATCTGTTCGTCGTGCTCGACCACCAGCACTGTGTTCCCAAGGTCGCGAAGCCGTTCGAGTGTCCCAATCAGCTTCCCGTTGTCTCGCTGGTGGAGGCCGATCGAGGGCTCGTCGAGGATGTAGAGCACGCCGACCAACTGGGAGCCGATCTGGGTCGCCAGGCGCAGCCGCTGCGCCTCCCCGCCGGAGAGCGTCGCAGAGGCGCGGTCGAGCTGGAGGTACCCCACTCCGACGTTGTCGAGGAAGGTGAGTCGCTCGCGGATCTCTTTGACGATCCGCGCGCCGATCAGCTGCTCGGTCTCGGTCAGCTCGAGCTCGTCGAGGAAGGCGAGTGCACGGGTGACCGACATCTTCGTGAACTCGTGGATGTTCACCCTGCCGATGGTGACCGCCAGCACCTCCGGCTTGAGCCGCGCGCCGTTGCACTCCGGGCAGGGCCGGAAGCTCATGTACTCCTCGATCCGCTCGCGCATGGAGGACGAGTCCGTGTCGCGATACCGGCGCTGGAGATTGGAGACGAGGCCCTCGAAGGCGAGCATGTACGAGCGCTTCCGCCCCATCCGGTTTCGATAGCTGACGTAGACGCGTTCGCCCTCGGTGCCGTAGAGGAAGAGGTCCTGGTGCTCCTTCGTCAGGTCCTGCCACGGCGTGTCGAGGTCGATCTCCCACTTGTCGGCGATCGCCTGGATCACGGCCTCGTACCAGTTGCCGCTGAGCGGGATCAGCGCCTCGGCGAGCGGGAGGGTCGGGTCGGGGACGAGCAGATCGGGGTCGATCTCCTGCTGCGCGCCGAGTCCGGTGCAGCGCGGGCAGGCGCCGTGCGGCGAGTTGAAGGAGAAGATCCGGGGTTGGAGCTCGGGGAGCGAGACGCCGTGCTCCGGGCAGGCGAAGCGCTCCGAGAAGGTCAGCTCGCGGTCCTCGCCGATCAGGTCGATCACGACGAGGCCCTCGGCGAGGTTCACGGCGGTCTCGACGGACTGGTACAGGCGGGTCCGGAGATCCGACTTCATCCGGAGCCGGTCGACCACCACTTCGATCGTGTGCTTGAACTTCTTGTCGAGCTGGATCTCGTCCTCGAGGAGGCGCTGCTCGCCGTCGATCTTCACGCGGGTGAAGCCGTCCTGGCGGAGCTCGTCCAGGAGGTCGCGGAACTCGCCTTTGCGGTCGCGGACGACCGGCGCGTTGACGGTGAAGCGCGTGCCCTCCGGCAGCTGGAGGATCTGGTCGACGATCGCCTCGATCGACTGTCCGGCGATCGGGCGGCCGCAGACCGGGCAGTGAGGCCGGCCGACTCGCGCGAAGAGGAGGCGCAGGTAGTCGTAGATCTCGGTCACCGTCCCGACGGTCGATCTCGGGTTGCGCGACGTGGTTTTCTGGTCGATCGAGATCGCGGGGCTGAGGCCGTCGATCGAGTCGACGTCCGGCTTCTCCATCATCTGCAGAAACTGGCGCGCGTAGGCCGAGAGGGATTCCACGTAGCGGCGCTGGCCCTCGGCGTAGATCGTGTCGAACGCGAGGCTCGACTTCCCGCTCCCGGAGAGGCCTGTGATGCAAATCAGGCGGTAGCGCGGCAGGCGGACCGTGATGTCCTTCAGGTTGTGCTCGCGGGCGCCGTGAACGACGAGTTCTTCCTGCGGCATAACTGGCCAGTTTAGCCGCGGGACAGGACGCGAACAAATGTTCGGTTCGCCAGCTCCAAGGCCAGTCCTCCGGCCGGGCGACGAGGCCCGCGCGGACCGGGTTGTCGAGGATGTACGCAACCGTATTCTCGTAGTGATCCTCGTCGTGGATCACCCAGGAGGAGAAGCGCGAACGGAAGAGCGCACCCCTGCGGCCGAACCGGATGTTGTGCTCGCGCGCGTAGTGGCTCTGAAACCACTGGACGGCCGGAGACAGCCGCTCTACCGGTCCGTCGACGACTGCGTGGTAGTGCGTGGTCATCAGGCAGTAAACGTGGAGGCCGAGCGCCCAGCGACGGGTCGCTTGAACCAAGAGCGCGCGAAACATTCGGAAGTCGTCGCCGTCGCAGAACAGATTTGCTTCGTGCACCGCGTTGCCCGTCAGGTGGAAGTACCCGTCGGGTAGCTCGCTGCGAAGAATCCGCGCCATCGAGGCGAAGCTACGCGGGCGCCTCGTGCAAAGCGACCAACGCGACGCTTCCGTTCCACTTCTGACCCGGCTTCGCGAGCCGGGACGAGTGTCAGACACTCGTCGTGGCCCCGAAGGGCCACGACGCTAGCCGGCGAGGCGTTCGACCAAGTGGTAGAGGCGCTTCGGGCGGGGGATGTGCTCGAGAGCGAGTGGGCCCACGACAACCGTCCCGTAGCCGAGGAGCTGACCCGGGAAGGACTGCTCGAGCTCGACCGCCTCGACCGCCGCGAGACGAACGGCCCGCGCGCGCCGGCGCCATGTTCCCGCGACCACGAAGACCTTCTCCGTTGTGACGACGACCCGTGTGCGCTCCCACTTCCAGACCGCGCGCAACGCGACCAGCGCCGCGAGCCCGACGACACACGCCCCGGCCACGGACACGGGCGACGGCATCGTGACGAGCACGCCGCCACCGCCGGCCAGCACGATCGCCCAGAAGAGCGGGCGCATGAGGACGATCCCGTGCCGCCGGGCCTCCAGGCAGATCTCCTCGTGCGCGTCCGCGAGCACCTCCGCGCGGCTTCGCGCCGCCCGATGCGTTTCCTTCACGGAGATCGGGAAAAGCAGAGGGTCATGGCCCAGACCGCCACCCGTGCAGCGATCGCGGCGCTCGTCGTGCTCGGCGTCGTCGTCGGCGCGCTTGCCCTCTGGAAGATGAAGGTCCTGCTCGCTCTGCTGTTTCTCGCGTTCACGGTCGCCTCCGCCATGCGCCCGGGCGTGGAAGCACTCGCGCGGCGCCGGGTGCCCCGCGCCGCCGCGATCCTGATCCACTACGCCGCCCTGTTCGGCCTGCTCGGCCTGCTCCTCTGGGCCGTCGTGCCGCGCGCGGTGACGCAGGTGCAGGACGCGGTCGGCGACTCCGAGGACGAGACAGGGCTCAAGGGTGAGGTGCTCGGCTGGCTCGACGGCCGGTTGGAACGTCTCCCCCAGCCCGAAGAGCTCGTCGACCCGGCGATCGAGGTGACGCTGATCGGCGTCGAGATCGCGCTGGGCTTCCTGTTCGTCTTCGCAGCCGCGGCCTACTGGATCTTCGAGCGCGACGACGCGGTCCGCTTCGTGACCTCGCTCCTGCCACGGCCACGCCGGAAGGTGGTGCGGGACACCTGGAACCTGATCGACCTCAAGCTCGGCGCCTACGTCCGCGGGCAGGCACTGCTGATCATGCTCGTGGCCTCGGTCCTCGCGGTCTGCTTCTGGGCAATCGGCCTTCCCTTCTGGCTGCTGATCGCCATCTTCGCCGGGATCGTGGAGATCGTCCCCGTGATCGGCCCTCTGACCGCGGGCGCCCTCGCGGTCGGCGTCGGCCTGACGGTGTCGGTCGAGGTCGCCCTCGCCGCGGGCCTCATCGTCCTCGTCGTGCGCCTGCTGGAGGACTACCTCGTGATCCCGCGCGTGCTCGGTGAAGCGGTCGGGCTGTCGCCGCTCGTCGTGCTCGTGTCGGTGGCCGCGGCAACCCTTCTCTTCGGCGGGTTCGCCGTGCTGCTGGCGATCCCGATGGCCGCTGTCGCGGCGACGCTGTTCGACGTCATCGTCCGGGACAAGGATCCCGCGGAAGAGGAAGTACCGACGGTGTTGTTCCCGGCGCAAGACGCCGAGACGCGCTAGCGGACTACGCCCGCCGCCACTTGCCGAAGATCAGTCCGCCGATCGTGAAGCCGAGGCCGAAGGTGCCGACGGCGAACGCGCCGAGCGTTACGGCCTTCCGCGCGCGAGACAGGCGCTGCCAGCGGCCGAGCGCCTCCTCTTCCTCGCTCGTGAGCGGCTCACCGCGCCGCTTCTTGCGCAGCGCACCCCCCGCACGGAGTCCCAGATAGAGGTCGTCGAAGATCTCGGTGGGCTCATCGACCACGATTCTCAGTGTATAGCGTGCCTCGGAAGTGGCATCCGCGCGGACACGACTCCTTCACCTCTCGGATCTCCACGTCGGAGCCCACGATCGCCGGCGCCTCGAGCTCGGTGTCGCCGACCTCATCGAGCGCATCGACCCCGAGCTGGTCGTCGCAAGCGGCGACCTGACTCACCGCGGCCGCCCAGAGCAGCACGAGCATGCGGCACGGCTGCTGCAGGAGCTCGGCCGGCCGGTGCTCGCCGTGCCGGGCAACCACGACATCCCCTACACGCCGATCGCACGGTTCACCCACACCTGGCACCAATTCGAGCGCCTGTGGGAGACGACCGAGCCCACCTACCGCTCGGACACATTGCACGTCGTAGGGCTCAACTCGGTCCGTCCGTGGCTCCACCAGTCGGGCCGGATTCGCGCGGCGCAACTGCAGGATGCGGAGGAGCGCCTCCGCGACGCCCGTCCGGGCGCGCTACGGGTCGTCGTCCTCCACCACCACCTGCTCGGCGCGCCTTGGCGTTCTCGGAAGAAGCCGGTCGCCAAGCGAAGCCGCGTGCTCGCGGGAATCGTGGACGCCGGCGCCGAGCTCGTGCTCGCCGGGCACATCCACCAGGCGGCGATCAGCGAGCGGCACGAGTTCGAGGTCGTCTCGGGCGAGGTGCGCGGTGTGACCGTCGCGATCGCCCCCGGCCTCGGCCAGCCCAGGCCGAACCGGCGCGGTGAGGCCCGCGGGCTCCACGTCGTCCAGGCAGAGGAAGACGAGCTGTCGGTCGAGACCTACATCTGGCGCGGGGACGACTGGGGGCTCACCGCGATCCGGCGCTTTCCGCGCGGTCGCGAGCCGCTCGCCTCCCAGCCGGCCCCGATGCCTGACGAAGTACCTAGTACCAGCGGCCCCTAGCGAATCCGCCGAAAGCGAGCAGGCCGATGAGTGCCACGATGATTCCGATGATCGTGTACCCCAGGATCAGGAGGACGATCCCGATGATCACCAGGATTCCCCCCAGGGAGATGCCAGCCAATGGTGCTCCTTTCTGCCCCGCCTAGGGGCTACGTCACCGGCCGCCTCCCGGCGACCATGCGGTAGATGACGAGCAGAACGAGCGCTCCGACGATCGCGGTCAGCCACGAGCTGATGTCGAAGAACTCGTCCATCGGGTCGGCGTTGAACAGCGCTGCCGCCAGGAACCCTCCCAGGATGGCGCCGACGACGCCGATGATGGTGGTGACGATCATCCCGCCGGGATCCTCTCCCGGCAGGACGGCCTTCGCGATGGCGCCCGCGATCAGCCCAAGAATGATGAACGCGATGATTCCCATTTCGGTCTCCCTTCGAGTTGACGTCAGCGGCATTCCCGGCATGGCAACGCGGAAACCTACGCGCGTGAGCCGGGGCCGGTGACAGGACGTTTCAGCACGAGCCGGCGGTAGGCGATCACCAGGAGCGTCGCGGCGAGCACCGACAGGACGAAGACCGCTCCCACGCCCCAGCCGAGCGCGACCGCGGCGGCGCCGCCGATCACCGAGCCGACGATTCCGACCAGGATCGTGAGCCAGATCGGCATCGGGTCGCGCCCGGGCACCGCGAGGCGCCCGAGAGCGCCGATCACGAGGCCCGAGACAAGGATCGCGAGGACGTCCCCCAGCGTCACACGGGGAATCTAAACGGGCACCCGCCACCGTCTGCGCGCCAGCGTCGGCGGACGTCGCCGGCCGCCTCGGCGGCGACGAGTTCGTCGTCCTCCTGCCGGAGACGGGGGCGGGCGACGCGCTCGGCGTGGCGGAGCGCTTCAGGCGCGAGCTTGCCGCGGCACCGCTCGCCGACGGGCGGACGATCACCGCCGCACTCGGGCTCGCCAGCTTCCCCGGAGACGGCGAGACCGCCGCGGGGCTCCTACGCGTCGCCGACCGGACGCTGTACGCGGCCAAGCAGAGCGGCGGCAACCGCACGCTCACCGCGGCCGCCGCTTCCTAGGCGGGAGCCTCGGCCGCCGCCTGGAGCTCGCGCCGCAGCTCTTTGATCTCGTCGCGGAGCTTGGCCGCGTACTCGAACCGAAGGTCGTCCGCGGCCGCGAACATCTCCTCCTCGAGCGTGACGATCAGCCTCTGGACCTCGTTGGGCTCCATCGTCTCGAGCTTTTTCTGACCCTTCCTCCGCCTACCCTTCGGCACCGTCGGCGACTCGAGCGAGAGGAACTCGGCGATGTCGGAGACACCCTTCTGGATCGACTCCGGCGTGATCCCGTGCTCCTCGTTGTACGCGAGCTGGACGGCGCGGCGGCGGTTCGTCTCGTCGAGCGCGCCTGTGATCGCGTCGGTCATCTTGTCCGCGTACATCAGCACCTTGCCGTTCGTGTTCCGCGCCGCGCGACCGATCGTCTGGATCAAGGCGGTCTTGCCTCGGAGGAAGCCCTCCTTGTCCGCATCGAGGATCGCGACGAGCGACACCTCCGGCAGGTCGAGCCCCTCGCGGAGCAGGTTCACCCCGACAAGGACGTCGTACTCCCCGAGGCGCAGCTCGCGGATCAGCGAGATCCGTTCGAGCGTGTCGATCTCGGAATGGAGGTAGCGCGCCTTCACGCCCGACTCGAGCAGGTAGTCGGTGAGGTCCTCCGCCATCTTCTTCGTCAGCGTCGTGACGAGCGTCCGCTCTCCCGCAGACTCGCGACGGCGGATCTCGTTCAGCAGGTCGTCGATCTGATTCTTCGTCGCGCGCAGGTCGACCTCGGGGTCGACGATTCCGGTGGGTCGAACCAGCTGCTCGGCGATGCGGGTCGAGTGCCGTAGCTCGTAGGGCCCCGGTGTCGCGGAGACGAACACCATCTGGGGCACCTTGGCGAGGAACTCGTCGAAGCGGAGCGGTCGGTTGTCGAGCGCCGACGGGAGCCGGAAGCCGAAGTCGACGAGCGTCTGCTTGCGAGAGCGGTCGCCCTCGTACATCCCGCCGATCTGCGGCACCGTCTGGTGCGACTCGTCGATGAAGACGACGAAGTCGGACGGGAAGTAGTCGATCAGCGTGTACGGCGCGGAGCCCGGTGGGCGCCCGTCGAGGATCCGGGAGTAGTTCTCGATCCCGTTGCAGAAGCCGAGCTCCTGCATCATCTCGAGGTCGTACTCGGTGCGCTGCCGGATCCGGTGCCCCTCCAGCATGCGGCCCTGCGACTCGAACAGCTTCACCTGCTCCTCGAGCTCGTGGCGGATGTCGTCGACCGCGCGCTCGATCGTCGGCTTCGACGTGACGTACTGCGTCGCCGGGAAGATGTTCAGGTAGTCGAGCCGGCCGTAGATCTCGCCCGAGACGGGGTCGAAGTGCGTGATCTGCTCCACCTCGTCGCCGAAGAGGGAGATCCGGTAGGCCGACTCCTCGTAGGCCGGCTGGATCTCGATCACGTCGCCCTTCACGCGGAAGCGCCCGCGGCCGAGGAACGCGTCGTTGCGCGTGTAGTGGATGTCGATCAGCTTCCGCAGCATCAGGTCGCGGTCCTGCTCCTCGCCGACCTGCAGCATCACGACCCGCTTCTCGTACTCGTCCGGCGAGCCGAGGCCGTAGATCGCCGAGACCGACGCGACGATGATCGTGTCCCGCCGCGAGAGCAGCGACGAGGTCGCCGAGTGGCGGAGACGGTCGATGTCGTCGTTCCGGGACGAGTCCTTCTCGATGTAGAGATCGGCCTGCGGGACGTACGCCTCGGGCTGGTAGTAGTCGTAGTACGAGACGAAGTACTCGACGGCGTTCTCGGGGAAGAACTCGCGGAACTCGTTGCAGAGCTGCGCGGCGAGCGTCTTGTTGTGCGCGATCACGAGCGCCGGCTTCTGGACCTGCTCGACGATCCAGGCCATCGTCGCCGTCTTGCCGGTTCCCGTGGCGCCGAGCAGCGTCTGGAAGCGCTCTCCCTCCCGGAGGCCCACGGAGAGCTGCTCGATCGCAGTCGGCTGGTCGCCGGTCGGCTCGTAGGCGCTGGATGTCTTGAACTCGGCCATCCAGGGAAGGCTAGCCCTCGTGGCAACCCAGCCCGAGAGAGCGCCGTACGAGGCCTACGCCGCGATCGCCGGCTCGTTCGTCGCCGGGCTCGGCGTGGTGGCCGCGCTCGCCCGGCGCGTCGCCGCCGGCGACCGCCCTCGAGCTCGTGGCCCTCTCCGCTGCGACCTTCAAGGCGTCGCGAACGCTCTCCCGCGAGAAGGTCGCGAGCTTCCTCCGCGAGCCGTTCGTCGAGGGCGAGGCGGGGCTCGGCGAGCGGGAGCGGCCGGAGGGCGAGGGACTTCCAGCGGGCTGTCGGGCGAACTGCTGCTCTGCACACGCTGCGTCGGGACGTGGAGCGCCGCGGCGCTCGCGTCTACCCAGATGCTGACGCCGCGGTTCGGCCGCCTCATCACCTGGACGCTGGCCGCAGGCGCCGCGAACGACTTCCTCCAGGCCGGGTTCGCCGCGCTGTGCGCAAAGGCGAACGAGCTGGAGGAAGAGGCCCGGGCCATCACGAGTACGTCACGCTCCGCGAGTTCAACGAGATCACGCGCTACCGCGACCTCGGCGGCAACTTGGTGTTCCTGTCTGCGAACAACTTCTTCTGGCGGGTGCAGCGCGATGGCCGGACGCTCCGGATCATCGCGATGTGGCGTGACATCGGGCGTCCCGAGGCCTCCCTTATCGGAGTCCAGTATGTGGCGTGCTGCGCGGCGAGTCTCCGCGGGCCCTACGCGGTCGCAGACGTCGAAGCCGCCCCGTGGCTTTTTCGTGGGATGGGCGTGCGGAACGGCTCCCGCATCGGGACCTTCGGGATCGAGATCGACCGGACGTCGTCGGCATCACCGCGCGGGACAAAGGTCCTCGCCCAAATCGACAACGGCCAGGGTCGCCTGCTCGTGGGCCAGATGGCGTATTACGAGACAAAGCGGGGCGCGAAGGTCTTCGCGGCCGGAGCATTCACTCTCGCGGGATCGGCCACGCGCTCGTACGGCGCGCAGCTGCTCGACAATCTGTGGCGCCACATGACCCCGACTGACCTAGGCCGCCTCGACGACTTCCCGCAGGCGGGGGATCGGCGAGAAGACGAGGAAGAGCACGCCGCCCAGCGCGCCCAGGACGCCGATCCAGAGCGTCGTCTGCAGGCCGAGCCACGTCCCCAGGGCGCCCCCGAGCAGGGCGCCCAGCGGCCTGACCCCGTAGTTCACGAAGCGGAAGGTGCCAGCCATGCGCGAGCGCAGCCGGTCGGGTGTGCGGAACAGCATCATGCTGTTGCCGTTCACGTCCAGGATCATCACGCCGACGGCGCAGAAGAACTCCGCCAGCCCGAGCATGATCGCGATCTGCGTCTGGCTGCCGCTCGCCAGGGGGATCAGGATCAACGGGAGCGGGAAGGCGATGCAGCCGAGCGTGAACGACGGCCCGATGCCGATCAGGCGCTCGAGCCTGACCGCGACGAGCGCGCCGAGGATCCCGCCGACGGCTCCGGCGCCGAGCACGAGCCCGAGCAGCCCGGGGTTCACGCCGAGCTCCTTCGTCGCGTAGAGGACGAAGACGGCGTGAAAGACGTAGTTGAAGAGGTTGATCGTCGCCGTGCAGAAGAGCTGCGGCCGAATCTGCTCGTCGCCGAGCACGAAGCGAAAGCCCGAGCGGAGGCTCTGGACGATGCTCTCGCGCCCATCCTCTTGAACCGGGGGCTCCTGCGAACGGATGCGGCCGAGGAAAAGCGCCGAGGCGATGAACGAGAAGGCGTCCACGAGGAGAGTCACGGGGGCCGTCAGCGCCTGCACCATGACGCCGGCGATCGAAGGGCCTGCGACGAACGACAGCGCCCGCGTGATGCTGAGCTTGCTGTTCGCCTCGACCACGTCCCGGCGCGGCACCACCGACAGGAACAGCGTTGCCCAGCTGATGTCGAACAGGACGGCGCACGTCCCCGCGAGGAACCCCACGACGTAGAGCTGCGGGAAGCTGAGCAGGTCGAACCACGCGGCGATGGGCACGGAGACGAGCAGGACGGCGCGCGCGATGTCCGCGACGATCATCAGCCGGCGCTTGTCGCTTCGGCGCTCGATCCAGACGCCGGCGAAGAGCGAGAACAGCAGGTGCGGCATCAGCTCCGCGGCGACGAGAAGACCCATCTGGGCGGCGGACGCATCCAGCGTCAGCACAGCGACGAGCGGCAGCGCCAGATACGTGATCTGGTCGCCGAGCTGCGAGATCGACTGCGCCGACCACAGCTTGAGGAACTCCGGCTGCCGCAGCAGCCGGGGTGTATCGGGTGTCGCCTCGATCACGCCCGGCGGACGGCGATGTCGCCGCTCATCGTCTGGACGCGGAGCTCGACGAGCGGGCCCTCGTCCCCGCCGGTCGGTCCGGCTTCGAGGTCGAGCTCGGAGGATGTCTCGCCCGCCAGCGACTGCGCGTCGACCCAGAGCCGCGATCCCGACGCGATGCCGACCTGAACGTCTCCGGAGGCCGTCTGCACCTTCACCTCGCCCTCTCGGACACAGCGGAGATCGACATCTCCGGACGCCGTGTTGACCCCTACCGTCCCAGCCGCATCCGCAATCCGAATGTCGCCGGACGCGGAGTTGAGACCGGCCGAAGCGACTTGCTCGAGCTCGACGTCGCCGGAGGCGATGTTCACCTGCACGTCGCCGTAGCGGCCCCGCCCGCGCAGATCGGCGGAGGCGAGATTGGTCTCGAGCCCCGCGCCTTGGGGGGCAACGATCCTGACCGAGAACGAGGCGTTGCGGAGGAAGCCTCCCACGCGATCGGCATCCACGATCACCTCGTCACCGTCGCCGCGTGCGCGCAGCTCGATCGTCACGTCCTGCTCGGCCTCCTCCGCGTTTCGGCCGCTTGCTTCGAGCTCGATCGTGGTTTCGTCGGTGTCGGCTGTCTCGACTTCGACGTCGCCCGCTGGGATGTTGATCCGCAGGCGCACGGGGCCCGGTGTTGCGAACGATTCCGTCCTCATGACTCCCTCCCTGTCGATCAGTTCTTCGCGTAGCCCGTGAGTCGCTTGCCGCTCCGGCGCGCAGGCGCAGAGGCGCCACGCTGAAGCGTGCGAACGAGCCAGGCGTTCAACGAGACGCCTTCCCGCAACGCCGCCGCCTCGAGGTCGCGCTTCAGGCTTCCGGGCAGGCGGAGCGAGATGCGGGCGGTCAGGCCGTCTTCGGCCACCGCGGGCTCAGCCTGCTCGTCCGCGACATAGACGAGCTGCGGATCCGGGCCCGCGAGGCGAACCTCGACGTGCCCCTCCGGCAGCTGCGCGCTGATCTCGAGCGCCGCCTCCCACAGAGCCTCCATCAGGCGGAGGCCGGCTGAACCGCGAAGCGCTTGAGTCAGCCGCGCCGCGGCTTCGGCGGCGGCGTCGTCCCCGACCGCGGCCACCGCTGCGAGATCACGTTCGAGCTTCTCGACCCATTTCGCTGTCTCCATGCCGCCAGTATGACATCATTTTGATGTCTGTCAAGCGTCAGATAGACATCAGCTGCTCCATCACCCCTGCAACCCAGGCGTCGAGCTCCTCCAGCGAGCCCGTGTTGAAGTAGGAGAAGTCGGCGCGCTTGACCTTCTCTCGGTCCGGGATCAGCCGGTCGGAACGTCCTTTCAGCGAGACGTTGGCCCGCGCTTCGCGCAGCTGCTGCGGCGCGGTGACGACGACGACCTTGTCGAAGCGCGTCTCGCCGCCGACCTCGTAGAGCAGCGGCACTTCCGTCACCGAGACGGCCGGCGGGTCCGGCAGCTCGGCGAGCTGGTCGCGCCAGCGCAGGTACTCGGCCGAGACCTTCGGATGCAGGAGGCCCTCGAGCCAGGCGAGCGCGTCGCGGTCGCCGAACACGCGCTCGGCGACGCGGCTTCGGTCGATCGCTCCGTCTTCGCCGACGATCCCCTCCCCCAGGCGCTCGACCATCGCCGAGCGCACCTCGGGATCCACGCGGATCAGGTGGTGGACGATCTCGTCGCTGGAGACGACCGCGGCGCCGTGGCGCGCGAACGATCTCAGCGCAGCGCTCTTGCCCGCCCCGATGCCGCCCGTGATCGCGACAGCGACGGGGCGGTTACGACTGCTCGTCGCTCTCGGCTGGTTCGTCGGTCTCGGCTGGCTCGTCGGTCTCGACGGGCTCGTCGGTCCGCCTCGGCGGCCTCGTCGAGCGCGACGGTCTCGGCCGGCATCTGGGCCTCCGGCTGCTCGTCGCCCTGCTCGTCGCCCTCGACGGGCTGGAGCTCCTCCGGCGCAGCAACCGGCTCCGGCGACGGCTCCGCGCCGGTCTGGGCCTCCGGCTGCTCGTCGCCCTGCTCGTCGCCCTCGACGGGCTGGAGCTCCTCCGGCGCAGCAACCGGCTCCGGCGACGGCTCCGCGCCGGTCTGCTGGTCGCTGCCGAACACCTCGTCGGAGAGATCGAGCTCCGAGGCGGGGGTCGGGCCCTCACCCTCGACCCGCTTCAGCGACAGGGAGAGGCGGCGGCGCTCCGGGTCGACCTCGATGATCTTCGCCTGCACCTGGTCGCCCTGCGCCACGACCTCGCGCGGGTTCTCCACGTGGTGCTGCGCCAGCTCGGAGATGTGAACGAGCCCCTCGACGCCGGGCATGATCTCGACGAAGGCGCCGAAGGTCACCACCTTCGTCACCTTGCCCTCGACCAGGTCGCCCTCGCTGTACGCGTCGAGCACCTGCTGCCACGGGTCGCTCTGGGTCTGCTTCAGCCCGAGCGAGATGCGCTGGCGGTCGCGGTCGATGTCGAGCACCTTGACGCTGACGGTCTGGCCGATCTCGAGCACCTCCGACGGATGGTTCACGTGGCTCCACGAGATCTCGGAGATGTGGATCAGGCCGTCCATGCCGTCGAGGTCGACGAACGCGCCGAAGTCGACGATGTTCGAGATCTGGCCCTCGACGACGTCGCCGGGCTGCAGGCGGTCGAGGATCTGCTGGCGCTGCTCCTTGCGCTCGTCCTCGAGGACGGCGCGGCGCGACAGCACGACGTTGTTCCGCGAGCGGTTGAGCTCGATCACCTTGCAGCGAAGCGTCTGCCCCATGAACTCGTCGAGGTCCTGGACGCGGCGGATGTCCACGAGCGACGCCGGCAGGAAGCCGCGCACGCCGAGGTCGAGGATCAGGCCGCCCTTGACGACCTCGATCACCCGGCCTTCGATCGCCTCGCCGGTCTCCGCCTTCTGCTCGATCGTCTTCCACGCCAGCTCGAAGCGGGCGCGCTTCTTCGAGAGGATAAGCCGGCCCTCGGCGTCCTCCTTCGTGAGCACGAGCGCGTCGATCTCCTCGCCGATGCCGACCTCGTCCTGCGGGTTGACGGAGCGGCGGATCGAGAGCTCCGAGATGGGAATGACGCCCTCCGACTTGTAGCCGATGTCGACGAGCACCTCGTCCTTGTCGACGCGGACGACGGTGCCGTGAACGACCTCACCCTCGTTGATCGTCGGGAAGGTCGACTCGTAGTCGGGGATCAGCTCGCCCTCGGGCCCGGTCGTCCAGACCTCGGGGTCGTCCACCTGCTGGCGGGTATCGGTTTCGGACATCAAGAGCGGCGCAGTATATCTGCGGTTTTTGCGCTTTCCGAGCGGCCGATACGGGAAGGGGGCCGATCGGCCCCCTTCCCTGAATACAGGCGTCCAACCAGGCCTTTTACGGCCCGACGATCCGCCCTTCCACGACGGGCGCGACGGGCGAATTCGCCCGCACGTAGTCGATCGCAACCTCGAGGAGATCGTCGCCCGGCTGCGCGACGTTCGTGCCGCCGCCGAAGGCCGACCAGCCGTCTCCGCCGGTGTACATGAAGTCGTTCGTCACCACGCGGACGGTGTCTGCGTCACCGATCGCCGTCAGCGGCCCGGAAGGCCCACTCGGCGCCCTCCAGAGGCCGTCGATCACGGGAGTCGTCCCCGAGCAGTGGAACTGGACCTTGAGCCCGGAAACCTGCGGGAAGCGTCCCGTCGCGATCGCCGTGTTGCAGAACGGCGAGAAGCCATTCAGGAATCCTCCAGCCGACTTCAGCTGAGCGCCGGTCATGGTGAGGATGACCGTGCGGTTGGCGAAGGGGAGGACGGCGAACATCTCGCCCCACGTGATCTCTCCCGGTGCCTCTGCCGCGCTCGGCGGGGTCAGGCGGAGGTCCTGCCTGAGGCCGCCCGAGTTCGTGATGGCGGCGTCGACCCCGGGGTACTTCACCCGCATCGCGTCGGCGACCATGTTGCCCATCGCCGACTCGTGCAACCGGCTCGGGTCACGCAGGATGTTGATCGACTGCGCACCGACCACGCGGTTCCGCAGGACGGCAGTCTCGGCGTTCGCCGCGTCGACGATCGCCTTGACATCCGCTCGCTGAGCCACGCCGAGGGACTTGGCGACGCGCGTCGCGCCACCAACCCACGCCACGTCACCGTTGTGGACCATCAGCTGCAGCACGGAGTAGCTGACGCCGGCGTTGAAGCCCTCAGTGATGAGGATCTTGCCGCGCATCAGGTTCGAGATCCGGTGCGTGTGTCCGACGATCATCGCGTCCACGGTCGTGTCCTGGAGCTCGTCGGCGATGCCGATGATCGGCCCGGCCCACGCCGAGCCCGCGACCTGCCCGAACGGGTTGTTGCCGACCGCGGTGCCCTCGTGGATGACGACGATCTGCACCTTCACGCCCATCGCGCGGAGCCGGTTCGACTCAGCCTCGATGCGCGGGCCCTCGTCGAGGAACCTGAGGCCCGCGGTTGCGCCTGCCGAGACGAGCTCGGGTGTTCCCTCGAGCCCGGCGCCGATGACGCCGACCCTCACGCCGTTGATCGTGAAGACCTTCGACGGCGTCACCCACGGTGGAGCGTTGCCCGTGACTGCGTCCACGATGTTCGTCGCGAGGAACGGGAAGTTCGCCCGCGCCTGGTGCGCGAGCAGTCGAGCCACGCCGTAGTCGAACTCGTGGTTGCCGTAGGACGTTGCGTCCAGGCCCCACGCGTTCTCGACGTCGATCGCGGGCCGGTCCTCCAGCAGGCCGGAGTTCGCCGGCGTTGCGCCGACGTTGTCACCGCCCGCCAGGATCAGACCCGGTCCCGGCAGGGAGGCGAGCTCCTCGTCGAACATCGTCGCGAGGAAGGCGGCGCCGCCCACACTCGACGTCAGGCCGTTGTCGTACACCCGCTGCGTCGGGTCGAGCTGGCCGTGGAAGTCGTTCAGCCCGACGATCGAGATCGCCTTGTAGCGCGGGCCGTCGTCGACGGCGTCGAGTAGGACGCTGCCCTGGCTGTGCTCGGGCTCGGGGATGCCCATCAGGAACGCGAGCGTCGGCGCCAGGTCGATCGACCGCGCGTCGACGGTGTCGTCGTCGATGCCCCTGCCGCCGGCCAGGAACGTCGCCCGCATGTTGACGTTCGCGGCGAGGTTCTGGATGTCGGGCACGTATCCGTGCTGTCCGTAGAAGTGCGACAGCGACACGAGCGTGCCGGGCGTGGCGGCGTCCCACTGGTACGGCGGATACGAGAACACGACGAGGTCGCCTGTCCTGGTGGGATGGGCCATGTCCGTCGTCTGGCCGTCGCCGTTCGGGATGTAGCGCGCCTCGGCCTTCGTGTAGGCGCGATCGATCATCTTCCAGCTCTCGGGCGCACCGTCGTGCGTCCAGTCGTTCGAGTCGGTGAGGCCGAGGTACTTCGCCTTGATCGCGGTGACCGTCGCGGCGACGTCCGCTGCTGCCACCTGCTGGAAACCGCCGCCGGCCTGGTCGCGCCCCACGACGTTGAGGTAGATCTGCAACGCGCCGCCGGCCCAGCATGCCTTGGCCTTGCCGATCGTCTCACCCGTCGCCGGGCGGCAGTTGCCGGTCTGCGGCCGGGACAGGAGCCCCAGCTCGACGAGCGGGAGGCTCGCGTCGATCGCGAGGAACTGCGGTGCGAACCCGTGGTCCGAGGAGACGAAGGTGGTGACGTCGGAACGGCGCTTGCTCCCGCCGTCGTCATCGTCGTCGTCGTCGTCCCAACCGCGGCGGCTCGAAGACGAGTCGTCCATCAGCTCGCGGGCGAGTGTCAGCACCTCGTCGGCCTCCTTGTAGGCCGCTCGGATGAAGCCCTCGCGCTCCCATACACGTCCGTCGCGAACGCCGTTGTGGTCGACGTCGTCGAACGCGGGGTTCGGCTGGCCGTTCGGCAGCTTCGGCGAGACGAGGCCGAGGAACTGGTGCTGGAACTCGTCGGTCACCGGCGTGCCGAGCAGGAGCAGGTCCGGCCGGTGCCTCGCGAGGACGTACTCGATGATCGGCTCGTGGGCGTCCTTCCAGAGGAGGCCCTGGTGCACGTAGGTCTCCTCGGAGACGACGCCGGCCTCGAGGACCGCGAAGTCCGCCGCGGTCGAGCTCGGGAAGCGCTGCGCGATGAACTCCGCGAAGTCGCCGGTGAATCCCGCTTCGCTCCAGCCCGGCCAGCTCGCGATCGCACGTGCGGCCGAGGTGTGGAAGAGCCGGACGCGCGAGAGGTCCCGCGTTAGCTCCTCGACCGTGATGTAGAAGCCCCCCGTGAGCCCGTTCAGCGAGCCGCCCTGGATTGTCACCTTGACGTCGGCCCACTCGCCCTCACGCAGGATCGCGACCTTGTCGGCGGCGTCCTTCGTGCGCGAGAAGAGCACCTTGTCGTAGTCGGTCCGGCCGTTGTTCCTGCTGTCGAAGATCCACGCGTTCAGCCCGTACTTGTCCACGCCGAAGTCGATGACCCGGAGGCGCATCTCCATCGCGGGGCTATACGTCCGCGGCAGCGCCCCGGTCCAACCGGTGGCCGGCGCCGGCGCGGCGCCCGCGAACGGGGCCTGGCCGGCATATCCCGCCGGATGGTCGAACTGGAGTCCGAACGCCCGGATGAACGGCACGTCGTCGAAGTGCGTCTGACCGGGCGCCCCGATGTAGTTCGTGGCGACGCCGCGACCGGACAGGAACGAGCGGAAGTCGACCGTCGGGCCCTGGATGGTGGCGTTCCGGCCACCCGCCCACTCGATCTGCGCGACCTTCTTCCCGGCGCGCTCGGCCGCCTGCGCGATGGACTCAGCCTGCAGAATCCCCGGCGTGAACGCCGATGTGCTGACCGAGAAGCCGGGCGTCGTACCGAGTGCCGGCTGGCCGTTCGTGTGGAACGTGTTGTTCGTCGAGCCGTGGACGCCCGGCCACGCGCCGGTTGCGAGCGTGTACCAGCCCGCGCCGGTGTTCGGCGGCGCCTGCGTGAGGATGCCGTGCCCCGACGCCTTCGTCCCGTCTCGCAGGAACGACCGCATCGTGGGCATGAGGCCGCGCGCCGCATAGCGCTCGACGATGTCCTGTCGCAGGCCGTCGGCCGCGAAGAACACCGCCTTGCCGACCGGCAGCTTGCCCCGGTCTTGGTGGCGTCCGTTGTCGTGCGCAGTCGCGCCGCCCGCAGCGATCGCCGCAACGACGGCGAGCGCCGCCACGGCGAGCAGCCGCGCTCGTCCTGTCTTCATCGGTTTCAAAGCCCACTCCCCTACTCGATTCGTCCCCCGTGGGTCGATTCTAGAACGAGATCAAAAGGTTGACTAGGTTTCGGGGTGTAAGAAGCGGCAGGAATGCGGGTTTTCCGATCAGCGCTTGGCTTCGCTCCAGTCGTCGCCGACGCCGATCTCCACCGCGAGCGGCGGATCGAGGTCGTAGGCGCGACACATCTCCTCGCGCACGAGCTCCTTCACCGCGGAGACCTCCGCATCCGGCACTTCGAGTAGCAGCTCGTCGTGCACCTGAAGGACGAGCCGCGCGCCCCTCCCCTCCCCGCGCAGCCGCTCGTGGATCGACACCATGGCCTTCTTGATGATGTCCGCGTTCGACCCCTGCATGACGAAGTTCACCGCGAGCCGCTCCCCGAGCGAGCGCGTCTGCCGGTTCGAGGCCCGCAGTTCCGGCACGGGCCGCCGCCGGCCGAGCAGGCTCGTCGAGTAGCCGTCCTCCCGCGCCTGCTCGATCGTGCGCTGGATGAAGTCCTGCACGTGCGGGAACCGCGCGAGATACGCGTCGATCAGCGCCTGCGCTTCCTCCCGCGAGATCTCGAGGTTCTCGGAGAGGCCGAACGACGAGATCCCGTAGACGATCCCGAAGTTGATCATCTTCGCGGTGGAACGATCCGCCGTCGTCAGCGCGGCCGGGTCCTTCCCGAGCACCTCCGCCGCGGTCGTCGTGTGGATGTCCTCGCCGCGCGCGAACGCCTCCCGCAGCTTCGGCTCGCCGGAGACGTGCGCGAGGATCCGCAGCTCGATCTGCGAGTAGTCCGCCGAGAGGAGCTTGTGGCCCGGCTCGGCGATGAACGCCGAGCGGATCTCCCGGCCGAGCTCCGTCCGGATCGGGATCGCCTGGAGGTTCGGGTTCGTGGTCGAGAGCCGCCCCGTGGACGCGACGGCCTGGTTGATCGTCGTGTGGAGCCGCCCGTCCTCGCCGATCAGCGACGGAAGGGGCCCCAGGTAGGTGTTCAGCAGCTTCGAGTACTCGCGCCACTCTTCGAGCACGGCGACGATCTCGTGCTCGTGACGGATCTTCCGCAGGACGCGGGTGTCGGTCGAATAGCCGGTCTTGCCCTTCCGGTCCGGCGTCAGCCCGAGCTTCTCGAACAGGATCCGCCCGACCTGCGGGGTCGAGCCGAGCACGAACTCCTCGCCCGCCAGCTCGTATGCCTTCGCCGCGAGCTCCTCGACGCGCTCGGCGAGCCGAGCGGTGATCTCGCCCATGCGGTAGGTGTCGATCTTGACGCCGGCGTCCTCCATCGCCGCGAGGACGGCGGTCAGCGGCAGCTCCACGTCGCGGTAGAGCGGCTCGAGCTCGCGCTCCCGCAGTCGCCCCAGCATCGGGTCGACCAGGCGGAGCGTCGCCGCGGCGCGGCGGACGAGCGACGCCGTGTCCTCGTCGGTGGCCGGCTCCGGGACGAGCTCCACGCCGTACTCGGCCGCGAGGTCGTCGAGCTCGTAGGTCGCACGCCCGGGGTCGATCAGGTACGCCGCGAGCAGCGTGTCGTCGGTCACCTCTACGCGCTGCGCCTTGGCGTCGTGCGCCACGAGGTCGCCTTCGAGCCGCTCGGGTCGCTCCGCTACGACGACCTCGTCAGGAGTCGCAAGCGCGACCCGGTCGCTCTCCGCGGCCACGCCGACCCTCCCGTCGACCACGGGCAGTCCCTCGCGCCACGGCACCGGGACGCCCTGCAAGGTGGGCTCGGCCGCGGCCACCGCCGCATCCAGCTCGTCCACCCGGTTGAGGAGGTTGCGGAACTCGAACTGGCGGAACATCTCCTTCAGCCGCGAACGGTCCGGCGGCGAGAGGACGAGCTCCGCGGGATCGGAGTCGAGCTCGAGATCGCGGCGCATCGTCGCAAGCTCCTTCGAGAGCCTCGCCTGGTCGGCGAACTCGGTGAGGTTCTTGCGCCGCGCCGGCGTCAGCTCGTCGGCGTGCTCCAGCACGCCCTCGAGCGATCCGTACTGCTGGATCAGCTGCGACGCCGTCTTGTCGCCGATGCCGGGAACGCCGGGGATGTTGTCCGAGGTGTCGCCCTTGAGCCCGATGAAGTCCGGAATCTGCTCAGGCGTGACACCGAGCCGCGCCTCGACGCGCTCCGGTGTGTAGACGTTGACGTCCGCGACCCCGCGCGGGGTCATCATCAGCACGACGTTGTCCGAGACGAGCTGGAACGCGTCGCGGTCGGTCGAGACGACCGTGGTCTTGATCCCCGCCTGGTCGGCGCGCGTGGCGAGCGTCGCGATCACGTCGTCCGCCTCCCAGCCGTCGAACTCGAGGTTCCGGTAGCCGAACGCCTCGACGATCGGGCGGAAGTGCGGGAACTGCTCGGCCAGGAGGTCGGCCATCGGGCGCCGGTCCGCCTTGTACGTCTCCGCCATTTCGATCCGCTCGACGGGGCGCGTGTCCCATGCGACCGCGACGCCCTTCGGCCGGTAGTCCGCGAGCAGCTTGAAGAGCATGTTCGTGAAGCCGAGGAGCGCGTTCGTCGGCATCCCCTCGCTCGTCGCAAGCTCCTCGGGCAGTGCGAAGTAGGCGCGGTAGGCGAGGTTGTTGCCGTCGACGAGGAAGAGCTCGGTCTCGCGCGCCGGCGCGTCGTCGAGCTGGAGCTCCTCCCCGGTGAGCGTTTTTGGCACGGCAGTGAGGCTATCGTCCTGCGGCTATCCCGGGCCTCGAAATTCACCCGTTCGGCGAAGACCATCTCGACGGCGCCGCCGCGGTGCTCGAAGCGCGGCACAGCCGCCACCGCGAAGCCGAGCCGCTGCTGGGCGCCGACTACGACTTTCGCGCCGAGCTTGCGGGCCTCGAAGACCCGTCGGGCGTCGTCGGACTGCGTGAGGGGCGCGTGGTGGGCTTCCTCCTCGGACTGCGCAAGGACGACTCGCGCTGGGGTCAGAACATCTGGATCGAGGCGCCCTGCCACGCCGTGGAGGAGGCCGAGGACATCCGCGACCTCTACTCCGCCGCGGCGGCGCGCTGGGTCGACGAAGGGAGAACGCGGCACTACGTTCTCGCCCCAGCCTCCGACGCCGAGCTGCTCGACGCCTGGTCTCGCCTGAGCTTCGGTCAGCAACACGCGCACGGCATCCGAGAGGTCCCCGATGTCGCGTGGCCGGACGGGACGCGCCTCGCCACGGAGGACGACATCGACGCGCTGATGGAGCTCTCCCCGGTGATCTCCGACCACCAGTCGGAGTCGCCCGTCTTCGGCCGCACGCTTCCCGAGGATCCAGACGAGGTGAGGAAGAGCATCCTCGAAGACCTCCCGCGAACCGACATCGGCGACCTCGTCTTCGAGCAGGAAGGGCGGATCGTGGGCGCCTTCCAGCTCGCCCCGGTCGAGCTTTCCGGCTCTCACGTCAGCCTGGCGAGGCCGGCGGGCTCGGTGATCCTCGGCTGGGCCGCGACGCTGCCCGCCGTGCGCGGCTCCGGCGCGGGCGTCGCGCTCACCGATGCGGGCTTCGCCTGGGCGCGGGAGCAGGGCTACGGGACGATGGTGACCGACTGGCGCGAGACGAACCTCCTGTCGTCGCGGTTCTGGCCGCGCCGTGGCTTCCGGCGGTCGTTCGTCCGCCTCTACCGCTCGATCCCGTGAACGTCCGGCCGGCGCACGCGCGCGACGCAGACCGTGTGCTCGCGCTGATGGAGGAGCTGACCCGCCCGCCGGTTGCCGTCGACTCGGGCCCGCAGCGCAATGTGTTCCTCGCGCATCTCGACGACGGGCGTGCGCAGGTCTTCGTCGCCGAGCTCGACGGAGAGATCGCGGGCGCCGTCAGCCTGTGGATCGGCCCGCGGCTGAACTGGACGACTCCCGAGGCCTGGATCCCCGACCTCTACGTCGACCCGGCCTTCCGGCGGCAGGGCGCGGCCCGCGCCCTCCTCGACGCGTGCGTCGAAGAGGCCAGACGCCGCGGCTGCCACCGCCTGAGGCTCGAGTCCGGCCACCACCGCGCGGAGGCGCACCGGCTCTACGAGGACTACGGGTTCGAGCACTACGCGCGCGCCTACGCGCTGGACCTCTAGTGCGCATCCCGCTGCTCGCCGGTTCGCGCCTGCAGGTCGTCGAGCTGCCCGACGACGCAATCGTGCTGCGGGCCCCGCCGCCTGCTCCCGCGCTCGCCGACGTCGGAGCCGCCGTGCGCGAGGCGCTGCGCTTCCCGCTCACCGGCTCGCCGCTCGAGCAGCTAGTCCCGCGCGGCGGGCGGGTCACGATCGTCGTCGAGCCGCCTGCTCTGCCGATTCCCAGCGCTCCGCGCGACCCGCGGATCGCGGCCGTCGCAGCGACTGTCGCCGAGCTCGAGCGACTCGGGATCGCGCTCGAGCGGCAGACGCTGCTCGTCGCCGGCGGGCTCGCGAAACGACCGGCCCAGCGCGACCTCGAGTACATCGTCCTCCCAGAGCTCGCGCGCCGCTTTTCCGGCGGGCTCGAGATCCACGACGCCGAGCGGCCCGACCTGGTCGACCTCGGCCGGGAAGGACACATCCCGCTCCGCGTCAATCCGGCCCTGGTCGAGACCGACGCCGTCGTCGTCGTCTCCTCCGCCGACACGCTCATCCACGGCGGGCCCGCCGCGCTCGTCGCAGCGTCGGGGCCGGAGACGATGCGCGCGGCGAACTCCTATTCGCTGCTCGAGACCTCGGCGTCCGGCGGATGGCGCGTGGCGTGCGCGATCGAGCGGGAGCTCTCGCGCCGCGTCCCCGTGATCGGAGCGTCGCTGACGCTCAACCCTCCCGCCGTCACCGGGGCGTTCCACGGGTACCCGCACGACGGCCGCGCGCTGGAGCGGATCTCGGCCTCGCCGGTCCGGCTCCTGTTCCGCGCGATGCCGGGCCCCATTCGCAGCAGGATGCTGACGTCCGTCCCCCGGGAGCTGAGCGCGGCGGCCGTCTTCGGCGGGCCTCCGTCGGTAGCGCACGCCGAGGCGCTGCTCCGCGGCGTCGACGCACGCTCGGCGACGCTCGACGCCCCGTTGGACGTCGCGGTGGTCGGCGCTCCCGCGACGACGCCCTATCTTCCGCGGGAGCGGCCGAACCCAGTCCTCACCGCGTACCTGGCGTTCGGACTCGCGTTGCGGCTGTGGCGCGACGCCTTCCCCATCGCGGAGGGCGGCACGGTTGTCCTCCTCTCCCCCTTCGACCGGACATTTCCCCATCCCGTCCAGACGCCGTACCGCACCTTCTTCAACGTCCTCCGGACGCTCGGCACGCGCGCGGCCCACGAGCCCGCGGCGTGGGCCGACGCCGAACGCGTCGCTGCAAGCGATCCGCGCGCAATCGCGGCCTACCGCGAGGGGCGCTCCTGTCACCCGCTGCTCCCCTTCGTCGACTGGGCGGCGTGCCTGCCGATCGTCGACCGGCTTGGGGCCGTCCTCGTCGCCGGGTGCCGCGACGCGCAGGCAGCGCGCCAGCTCGGCTTCGTTCCGACTCGGAACCTTGCGTCGGCGCTCTCCATGGCGCACGCACGAGCAGGCGGCGAGCCGCGCGTCGGCTACTTCGTCACGCCACCGTACTTTCCGATCCGGGTCCAGCCGAACTAGTCGACGCCTAGGTACGTCTTCTGCACCTGCTCGTTCGCGCGCAGGCTCTTCGCGTCGTCGGCGAGCGCGATGCGACCGGTCTCCAGTACGTAGCCGCGGTCGGCGACGTCGAGCGCCATCAGGGCGTTCTGCTCCACGAGGAGGATCGGCGTCCCCTGTTCGTTGATCTCGCGGACGATCTCGAAGATCTTCTCCACGAAGATCGGCGCGAGCCCCATCGACGGCTCGTCGAGGAGCAGGAGCTTCGGGCGGGCCATCAGCGCACGCCCGATCGCGCACATCTGCTGCTCGCCCCCGGAGAGCGTTCCGGCCTTCTGCTGTCTCCGCTCCGCCAGCCTCGGGAAGAGCGTGTAGACGCGTTCCAGATCCTCCTTGAAGGTCGAGCGGTCCTCGCGCTGGAAGGCTCCCATCTCGAGGTTCTCCATCACGCTCATCCGCGGAAACAGCCTGCGCCCTTCCGGCGACTGCGAGATGCCGAGCTTGACCACCTTGTGCGGGACGACGTTCGTGATGTCCCGCCCCTGGAACGTGATCCGGCCCTGCCGCGGATGGTTCAGGCCGTTGATCGATCGGAGCGTCGTCGACTTTCCTGCACCGTTCGCCCCGATCAGCGTGACGATCTCGCCGTCCTTCACCTGGAGCGAGATCCCCTTGAGGGCGTGGATCGAGCCGTAGTAGGTGTGGACGTCCTTCACCTCGAGGACGACCGGCCGGCCGTTCCCGCCTTCCGCCTGCTCCGTCACGCTGCGCCCCTGCCGAGGTACGCCTCGATCACACGCTCGTCGGTCTGGACCTCTTTCGGCGTTCCCTCGGCGATCTTCTCGCCGTAGTCGAGCACGGTCACGCGATCCGAGATGCCCATCACGACCCGCATGTCGTGCTCGATCAGGAGGACGGTCAGCTCCCCTTCGCTGCGCAGCTTGTCCACGAACTCGGTGAACGCGGCGGTCTCCTGTGGGTTCATCCCCGCGGTCGGCTCGTCGAGCAGCAGCAGCTTTGGTTGCGTGGCGAGCGCCCGGGCCACCTCGAGGCGGCGCTGGTCGCCGTAAGGAAGGTTCCGCGACAGCTCGTCGTCCCGACCGCGCAGGCCGCTGAAGCGGAGGAGTTCCCGGGCTCGCTCGGCCGCCTCGCGCTCCTCCCGTCGAACGCGCGGCGTCGTCAGGATCGAGCCGATGATCCCGCCCTTCAGCCGCGGGTGCATGCCGACCAGCACGTTCTCCAGCGCGGTCATCTGCTCGAACAGGCGAATGTTCTGGAAGGTGCGGCCGATGCCGAGCTCAGTGATCGCGTGGGCGGGCTTGCCCGTCACCTCGGTGCCGTCGAAGAGGATCCGGCCCCCGGTCGGGTCGTACATCCCCGTCAGCATGTTGAAGAAGGTCGTCTTCCCGGCACCGTTGGGGCCGATCAAGCTGACGATCGAGCCCTTCGGGACGGCAAAGTCGACGTCGTTGACGGCGATCAGGCCACCGAACTCCTTGCGGAGGGCCTCGACGACCAGCAGGCTCTCGGGGGCGCTCATCGCTTAGGTGTCGAAGAACGTCTCGTCGTGGACGCCTTCCTCGAGTTCGCGCTTGCGCCGCCGCTCCGGGATCAAGCCCGTCGGCCGGAACAGCATCATCAACACGATGATCAGCCCGTAGATCCCGAACTGGTACTTCGCGACCTCGAATTCCGTGCCGGCCGCCTCGTTGAACTTGCTCCCGATCACGGCCAGGCCCTCGACGTTCAGCCACGCGAGGATCACGCCGCCGGCGATCACGCCCCAGATCGAGCCCATGCCGCCGAGGATCACCATGCACAGCAGGAAGACCGAGATGTTGAAGTAGAAGTCCGCCGGGAAGGCGCCGTCTTTGAAACTCGCGTAGTAGGCCCCGGCGACGCCGCCGAAGAAGGCCCCAAGCGCATACGCCCAGGTCTTCGTGCGCATAAGGGGAATGCCCATCGCCGCCGCCGCGGTCTCGTCCTCGCGAATGGCGATCCAGGCCCGCCCCAGCCGAGAGTCGCGGAGTCGCCACGAGCAGTAGACGGTGAACAGGAGCAGCGCGAGGATTCCCCAGTAGAAGAATCGGTCCTTGTCGAAGGACTGCTGGAAGTCGACCGGCAGCCCGATCGCGTCGCCCAGCGTCTCGCCGAAACCCGGAGAGTCGATCGGGTTGATCCCGAAGGTGCCGTTCGTGATGTTGCGCCCCGAGATGTCGTCGCCGTTGCGGACGACCTGCGGGATGATCTCCCCGAACCCGAGGGTCACGATCGCGAGGTAGTCCCCGCGCAGCCGTAGGGTTGGCAGTCCGATCAAAATCCCCGTCATCGCGGTGAAGAGCCCTGCGATCAGCAGGACCGCCCAGACGGAGATGTGGACACCGGCCGTGTCCTTCTGCAGCCCGATCGAGCCGAAGTGGAAGCTGACCTGCTGGAAGTGGCCCGATGCGAGCCACCCCGCGGTGTAGGCGCCGGCGGCGTAGAACGCGACGTACCCGAGGTCGAGCAGGCCGCTGTAGCCGACGACGATGTTGAGCCCGAGCGCCATCATCGTGAAGACGAGGATGTAGACGGCCGAGTTGAGCGCCGGGAAGAAGTCCCCCAGCTCGCCGAAGCTCTTGAGGTCGGACACGAGGTATGGGTACAGCAGCGCGAAGAGGAAGAGGAGCCCGGCGGGCGCCCAGCGGCGCGCCGGCTCGGGCAGCCTGCCCCACGGGCCCGAGATCAGCTCGAACGTGCCGCCACCGCTCGGATGCCGCCGGCGCTTGGGGGTCTCGGTGTTCGTGCCCTCGCTCATGCGCTCACGCCCGATCCGACGTCTGTTCGCCGAGGATTCCCTGGGGACGGAAGACGAGGATCGCGATCAGGACGACGAAGATGATCGACCGCGTCCAGTCGCTTCCGGGCGCGTACCAGCCGAGGCCGTCGCTGAAGGCCTGGATCAGGCCGATCACGACCGCGCCGAGGACCGCGCCCGTGAGATTGCCGATGCCGCCGAGCACCGCTGCCGTGAATGCGATCAGCCCGAGCTCGAAGCCCGTGTCGTAGCGGATGTTGAACTGGAGCAGGAACAGCATGCCGCCGACACCGGCCAGCCCCCCGGCGAGGGCGAACGTGAACGAGATCGTCCGGTTCACATCGATCCCGACCATCGCCGCGGCCTCGGGGTCCTGGGCGGTTGCCCGCATCCCCTTCCCCTGGCGCGTCGACTTGACGAGCCAGGTGAGGGCAAGCAGCACGGGGATCGTGACGAGCACCACCGAAAGCTTGTTCCACTGGTACTCCACGCCGCCGATCGAGAACACCTCGGTGCGGGGGATCAACTCCGGCACGCGCCGGTAGTTCACGTCGTAGATCGCGAGGGCGATGTTCTGCACGATGAACGACATCCCGACCGCGGTGATCAGGAGCGAGAGCCTCGGTGCCTTCAGCAGCCTGTGGTAGGCCACGCGCTCGATCACCGTGTTGAGCGTCGCGCCGAAGGCGACCACGGCGAGCAGGGTGCCCACCAGGCCGAGCACGATCACCGCCGCGGCGTCCTCCTCTGTGAGGTCGAAGACGGTGAGGATCATCGTGCTCGCGAACAGGCCGGTGAACGCGAACACGTCGCCGTGAGCGAAGTTGATCAGCTGCAGGATCCCGTAGACGAGCGTGTAGCCGAGCGCGACGAGGGCGTAAACGAGCCCCGTCGTCATCCCGATCAGGAAGACGGTGAAGAACCGCTCGGGGTCCTTGATCAGGTTGATCAGGAGCCAGACGCCGAGAAGGAAGAGGATCCCGATCCCGATCAGGGACAGGGCGCGGGGTCTCGGACGACGGAGAAGAGCCGTCAGCGCCGACGCCCACTCTGTCGCCCTTCGCGCCACGTTGGTACCAGTGTTCGGGGGCGGCCTCGCCGGCCGCCCCCGAACCAGGTGTTGTTCTGTCTAGCCTCCCGCGGCCTTCCGGGCCGCCTCGATCAGGTCAGCTTCCGGCGTCATCGTTTTGAGCGTCGTCAGCTCGTCGGTGCCCTTGTAGACGCTGAACGTGAGCACTGCGCCCGAGGCGCCGGTGACGTCGCCGTTCTCGTTGAACTCGAAGCCGCCGATGTAGCCGTCTTCGGTGGTGTACTCGAACGCCTTCGCGATCACGTCGGCACGCGTGCCGTCCGAGTTCTCGATCGCGTTCAGGACGACGTCCATCGCCTGCACTGCCAGGATCGCGTACGGGCTCACTGCCTCACCGCCGAGCACCTCGTCCTGGAAGCGCTTGGCGAACTCGCCGCCGGTCCCCTTGTACTGGTCGACCGGGGCGCCGGCGACGGTGAAGAACGCGTCCTTCGCCTTGGGCGTGCCGCCCTCGCTCGGAAGGAAGACGGCGTTGTCTGCGAAGCCGTCCGGCAGGAAAAGCTTCACCGCGCCGTTGTTCGGCCCGAGTACCGCGACTTTGTCGTTGATCACCTGGCCGCTGTTCTCGTCGATCAGACCGCCGATGAAGACCGCGTCAGGGTTGGTGCCCTTGATCTTCTGGAACAGCGCCTCGAAGTTCGCCGAGGTCGGCGTGTAGGCGGCGAAGCCCACGACGTCGATCCCGGCTGCCTCAGCAGCACCCTGGACGTTCTTCGCGACGCCGAGGCCGTAGGCCTCCTTGTCGTTCAGGATGTAGACGGTCTTGACGCCCTGCTCTGCCATCAGCGCGGCGACAACGGCGCCCTGATTCGGGTCGCTTGGCGCGACCCGCAGGTAGTTGCGCGTGCCCGATGGGTAGTACTTCTCGGGCTCGTTGCCGGAGCACGGCTCGGTGAGGCAGCCGTACGTGTTCGCCGGCGAAACCATCAGCACTCCGCCGCCCGGCGCCTCGTTCAGGACCGGGATCTCGATGGCCGCGCAACCGGAGTTGAACGTGCCCACGTTCGCGATCACGCTCTCGTTGCCCGCGTACGCGTTTGCGTTCTGGCTGCACTTCCCGGAGTCCCACTTGCCCGCCTGGGCGGTCGAGTCGTCGCAGTCCTGGTAGGCGATGTTGTAGTCGCCCGCCTTCCACTTCTTGTCCTGGAGCAGGAGCCGCATCGCGCCGACCATCTGTGTCGTCTGCAGGCGCGAACCGCCCTGCCGCGGGAGGTCGCTCACGACGATGTAGTCGGGATCGCCCTCGCCTTCGTACTCGAGCTTCGCGCACGACGAGCTCGGAACAGCGGTGACTTCGCCGCCTTCGCCGCCGCCGCCGCCGTCATCGTCTCCGCCGCAGCTGGCCGCAGCCAGCGCCATGGCGGCGAGCAGCAAGATCATGAAACCTAGTAACCCACGCTTCTTCAAAACGCCTCCTCCATCGCCTGTTCTCACCTAGCGGAAAGGACGAGGTTCCGCCGCCATCCGCCGCTCCGAGCCAGAAGTATCCGGACAATCGGTTCAGGCTGCAAGCCGGAACCCTTCGGCTTCGCCTCGTTTCGCCGAAAGTCTCCCGACTTTCGGCGAGGGTATGAAGCCGGGCGGCGCTGCGCGCCGCGCGGCCAACTAGCTCTCGCCGCTTCCTTTCTCCGAGGTCGTTTGTGAGCGGAACGGGCCATGTCCCGTTCCGCCGCGTATCGTTAGCCGAAGAAGGCTCTTGCTACTTCGTAGACCTGCGGAGGGACTTTCTTGAGCTCTCTCGTTGCTTCCTCGATTTGGATGTCGACGATGGCGTCGCCCTGCAAGGCGGCCATCCGGCCCCACTTCTCTTCGAGGGCGAGGTCTGCTGCTTTGAGTCCGAAGCGGGTTGCCAGGATCCGGTCGCGCGGGGTCGGGGTGCCGCCCCGCTGGACGTGGCCCAGCACCGTGACCCGTGTCTCGTAGCCCGTTCGCTCCTCGATGTCCCGCGCGAGCGCGTCGCCGACTCCGCCTAGGCGGACATGGCCGAACTGGTCGGTTTCGGCGTCCTTCGTCACCACCCGCTGCTCTCCGGAGTCGTACGTGAGCTCGTAGCCCTCGCTGACGACGACGATCGAGAAGTCCTTGCCGCGCTCGTGGCGGCGCTTGAGGTCCTCGCACGCCTGCTCGACGGTCAGGGGCTGCTCGGGGATCAGGATCATGTCGGCGCCGCCGGCGATACCGCTCATCACCGCGATCCAGCCGGTCTGGCGCCCCATCACCTCGACGACCATGACGCGGTTGTGCGACTCGGCGGTCGTGTGCAGACGGTCGATCGCCTCCGTGGCGATGAAGACGGCCGTGTCGAACCCGAAGGTGTAGTCCGTGCCGGAGAGGTCGTTGTCGATCGTCTTCGGGACGCCGACGACGGGGAAGCCGTGCTCGGCGTGGAGCTTCGCGGCGACGCCCAGCGTGTCCTCGCCGCCGACCGCGACAAGCGCGTCGAGCCCTTGCTCCTCGAAGGTCGCGAGCACACGCGCGACGCCGTCCTCGACCTTGTACGGGTTCGTCCTCGAGGTGCCGAGAATCGTGCCGCCGCGCGGGAGGATCCCGGAGATCTCGCGGTAGCCGAGCGGCTGGTGGAGGCCCTCGACGAGCCCCCGCCATCCCGCCCGGATTCCGATCACCTCGGCGCCTCGATCGAGCGAGCGGCGGGTCGCCGCGCGGATGACGGCGTTCAGGCCGGGGCAGTCCCCTCCCCCGGTGAGGATCCCGATCCGGCTGGCCACGCGGCTACCCTAGGTGGTCCCGGCCGAAGTGGCGGAACTGGCAGACGCGCCGGACTCAAAATCCGGTGGCCTTCGGGCCGTGTGGGTTCGAGTCCCACCTTCGGCATGTTCCCTCGCGCCCTGCGGGCGCTTGGGTCGCCGGAAATCTCACGATTTCCGGCGAGGGTATGAAGCCGGGCGCCGCTTCGCGGCGCGCGGCCCAGCTGCGCTCGCCGCTTCCTTCTCTAGGGGTGGTTGGTGAGCGGAACGGGCCATGTCCCGTTCCGCGGCGGGTTGCTATTCGATTAGGAGTAGGGCGTCTGTTGGGGCGTACTGGTCGGTGAGGGTTGGGACGCCCTCCGTCGGGATCTCCCGGTCGTCTCGTTGTTGGATGCGACGCCGAAGGTCCGGAACGGTGGGATGGTCCTTTGCGATCTGGGCCCATCTCTCATTGAGGAATGCCTTTGACGGGGCGGGGCTTTCCGTCGCTACGAGGATCAGGTTGCGGACCGCCGTGTCGTCGGTGTCCTGGGTGCCCAGGATCGTCGGGTGGACGAGGACGGTCGGAAAAACCGATCGGTAGGTGCGGTAGACGGAGCGGAAGAGCTCCGAGGTGTCCCCAGCGATCGAGCCGATCGTGTTCGTGATGATCACGCCGCCCGGGTTCAGGCGGGAGCGTGCGAGCGCCATGAACTCCTGCGTGAAGAGGTGGAACGGAATCGCGTCCGAGAAGAACGCGTCGATCAGGATCGCGTCGTAGCGCCGCTTGTTCCGGTCGAGGTACCGGCGGCCGTCGTCGATCGCGACCTCGAGCCGCGGGTCGTCTCTCGGCAGGGAGAAGTAGCGATGGGCGACGTCGCGGACGACCGAGTCGAGCTCGACGGCCTGCAGCCGCAGGTCCTGGAAGTCTCGCCAGAGACGCTTAGGGGACGACCCGCCGCCGAGGCCGATGAAGAGGACGTCGCGAGCCTCCGGGTTGTACGCCTTCACGAGATGGAAGAGATCGGTGTACTCGAAGGCCGTCGCGAACGGGCGCCCGATGATCATCCCGCTCTGGAAGCTGCTGTCGAAGCGGAGGTAGCGCGTGGTGCCGCCGTCGGAGACCGTCAGGCGGTGGTAGCGCGTGTCCTTGGCGTAGCGGAGACGCAGGCCCTCGCCGCTCGGCGGGGACTGGCCGCGCGCGTAGCCCACGCGGCGATAGATCGGCGACCAGTTCTGCGTCTGAGCCTCACTGAGCGTCCCGCCGGTCTTGGGGGCGAGGTCGACGGCCGCATACGCGGCGAGCACGATGCCGGCTGCCGCCAGCGCGCCGACGAAGAGCCGGCGCTCGCTGAGAGCGACGAGCGTGGCCGCTCCGAAGAGCGCCGCAGCGGCGAGGCCCAGCAGCTGGTCGGTGCCGAACTCCGGGATCAGCCAGAACGCCGTCGCGAAGGTCCCGGCGATCGAGCCCGCGGTCGAGAGCGCGAACAGCCGCCCTGCGGTCTGGCCGAGCGTCGCGAGGGAGTGCGCGCTGAGGCGCACGGCGATCGGCGCGACCCCGGCAAGGACGATGCTCGCGGGTCCGAACAGCGCGATCGCGGCGACCAGTGGGTTCAGCCGAGGACCGGGATCCCAGCGGACGATCGCCTCGAGCACCCGCTCGTCGAAGACGGGGATCGCGAGCACGAAGAGCGCGCCGAGGCCGATCACGCTCGCGAGCAGCGTCGGCGTCGGCATCCGGTCGGCGAGCCACCCGCCCGCCCAGTAGCCGACGGCCAGCCCCGCGAGGACGACGCCGATCAGCGCGCCCCAGACGAAGAGGGAGTTGCCGAAGAACGGTGCGAGGACGCGCGACGCCGCGATCTCCATTCCGAGCACGGCTGCGCCGGAGACGAAGACGGCGATGGCCACGATCAACGTCCGCCTCACGGCGACAGGCGCGGCCTCTACAGCTCGTACAGCGCTACCCACGGGCCCGCCAGTTTGCCGACACCCTCACGGTAGAAGCGCCGGTCCCCCCGGCGGGCGAGCTCGTCGTAGAAGCGGTTCTCGGCCGGATAGCGGTCGCGATGCCTCCTGACGCGGTCGGCGACGGCGCCCGTGACGAGCACGTAGCCGACGTCGAGCTCCCGCAGCCTGGCCAGGTCGCGCTCCGGATCCGGGCGGCGACCCGGGCCGGGGAGTGCGAGGCGCAGCACCCGCACGTCGTCCGGCGCCGCGGTCGACGGGTCGGCCGCGACGAGGACGCCGGGCGTCAGGTTGCGATCCATCCAGTCATGGGCGACGACACGCGTATCGGTGCGTACGAGCGGACGGGTCTCGCGGATCGACCAGACGAGAGGGATCACGAGCAGGAGCAGCGTCACCGGCGCGAGAGACCGGAAGCGCCCGGCCAGCGCGCCGAGGGGCGGGACCAGCGGCAGGAGATAGCGGTCGAAGTGCGCGTCGAGCGGCATGAGGGTCAGGAAGTAGACGACGACGAACGAGGCGAGCACGCGGTCGGCGAGCGAGCGGCGGGCGATCGCGACCCCGAGTCCGAGCAGGCCGACGAGGGCCACCGGGCCGAGGCTCTCCCACAGGCGGTCGAGGAACGCGAGGGGCGTCCAGGGGTCGTCCTCGAAGCCGAGCCAGCCGCGACGGCCGTCGCGCTGAACACGACGCGCATCGCCGACAGCCGTCGCGAGGTGCACGACGAAGTAGGGGCTCGTGGCGACGAAGGCGGCGACGGCGAGCCCGCCCGAGACGGCCAGGCGCCGCCACTGTCCCCAGCCCGCGACGAGGAGGGGCACGAGCAGGACGAAGCCGGGGTACTTGAAGCTCGCCGCCAACCCGATCGCCACTCCTGCCGGCACGAGCTGCCCGCGGACGAGCAGGGCGAGCGCGACCGCGACGCCCAGCGTGAGCGGTACGTCGGTCACCGCCATCCGCGAGTACTCGACGTGGACGGTCGCCACAGCCGTCGCGGCCGCGGCGACGAAGGCCGCGACGACGCCGTAGGAGCGGTTGCCGAGCCACCAGGCCGCGCGATCCCGCCGAGCGCGAGGGCGATCAGGACGAGCCGGGCGGCCAGATAGTCCGGCTCGTCCGCCCAGCGCTGGAACGGCGCGAGCACGTACATCAGCAGGGTCGGATAGTCGAACCAGCCGGGATCGAGCCCGCCGCCGTTCGCCATCCGCCAGGCGCGCGGGACGATGTTCTCCTCGTCCGGGTTGAGCAGCGGATGCGGCAGGCCGTACTGGACGCCGACGAGCCGCAGTGCGCCGGCACCCGCCAGTAGGGCGGCGAGGGCAAGCCAGCGGTTGCCCCACCGGGACTCCCGCACTAGTGCTCCGTCCAGCAATGCACGCCGCGCTCTGGCCCGCGATCACGCGGCGCGAGAGCCCACCCTCCTCCTCACCAAGGCTCTCTCGCCTTGGCTCGTCGGAGTGCAGCCTCTCACTTGGTGCTCGCGACCCAGAACATCGGCAGCATCACTGGACGAAGCACTCAGACCTCGGGAGGCGCCGCGCCGACGAGTTGCTCGACGTTGACGGCGCCGACGATGACGCCGTCGATCCCGGCCCGCTCGAGCTCTTCGACCTCTTCGCGCGTGCGCGCACCGATGTCGGCGATCGCGAGCTTCCCGGCCGGCACGTCCGGCAGCAGGTCGAGCACTCGCTCGAGTGGAGCGTCGGCCCCGTCCGAGTCTCCGGGCACGAGCAGGAAGATCTCCGGATCGACGGACTCGAGCAATGCTTCGAGCTCTTCGCCGGTCGTGACCTGGACGACGCACTCGAGCCCTGCGCCGAGCGCAGTCGAGTACTTCTCGGCTACGAGCGAACCTTCGACGCCGCGCCCCCCGATCAGATAGGCGTCCGCGTTCTCCCCTTCGTCAGCGTGCTCGTTGGGATCGGCGCGCCAGATGATGGGAAGCGATGTGGCCGGCCTGACCGCGTCGAGCAACTCGCTGTTCACGACGACCGCCTCCGCACCGGCGGCTTCCGCAGCGCGGGCTGCTTCGGGACCGTCGACCTCGACGATCACCGAGATCCCGTCCCCTTCGGAAATTGCCTGGCTCAGGCGGCGCATGCCCCTCATCGGCGCGCAGATCGTAGTCGAGCAGGCCGCGGACTTCGTTCGCATTTCGGCGCTCTTGCGTTTCCCATGGTTGCGTCCATTCTCAGTACGATCGAATTGGGGAGGAGGTGGAGGCCCCCCGGAGCCACGGGGCCGATCGGGCTAGACGCCGATCGGGTGCCAGACCGTCTTGAGCTCGAGGAAGTTCGCGATCTCGTAGGGGCTCTGGCGGTCGGCGCGACCGCGGACGACCCGCTTGACGTTCTCCGCCGCGAGGCGCTCGAGCTCCGGCGCGTCGCCGTCCGCGCCGCCGATGTCCAGCGCGTTCACGTCCATGTGTCCCGCGAGCCACGGCGCGAGCTCCGTGCGGTGCCCCGTGATGATGTTCACGACCCCGCCGGGGACATCCGCCGTCGAGATCGCCTCCGCGAGCTCGATCGACGCCAGCGGCTCGGTCTCAGACGCCAGTACGACCGCCGTGTTGCCGCCGACGATCACCGGCGCGAGCCGCGCGACGATCCCTCCGAGCGCCGGCTGCTCGGGAGCGATCACGCCGACGACCCCGGTCGGCTCGGGGACCGTGAAGTTGAAATAGGGCGCCGCGACCGGGTTCGACGAACCGAGCACCTGCGCGAACTTGTCGGCCCAGCCGGCGTACCAGACCCAGCGGTCGATCGCCTCCTCCACCTCCGCACGTCCCGACGACGTGTCGGTGAACTCCGCCGCTCTCGCCTCCATCATCTCGGCGATCCGGTAGAGCACCTGGCCCCGGTTGTAGGCGGTCATCCCCGACCACTTCGGGAATGCCCCCCGCGCCGCCCGCACCGCGTCCCTGACGTCCTTGCGCGACCCGCGGGCGACGTTCTGGCCCTGCGCCTCGTACGTCCGCCCCGACTCCGATCGCGGGAACTCGCCGCCGACGAAGAGCTTGTACGTCTTGCGAACCGGGAGCCGGCTCATCCGCCGCGAGCCTCCGAGTCCTCGAAGTCGAGGTACGGCTCGAGACCGTGCAGTCCGCCCTCGCGGCCGAAGCCCGACTCCTTGTAGCCGCCGAACGGCGACGTCGGGTCGAAGCGGTTGAACGTGTTCGCCCAGATCACGCCGGCGCGCAGCTGCTGCGCCATCGAGAGGATCCGCGAGCCCTTCTCCGTCCAGACACCCGCGGAGAGCCCGTACGGCGTGTTGTTCGCCTTCTCGACCGCTTCGTCCGGCGTCCGGAAGGTCAGCACCGAGAGCACGGGGCCGAAGATCTCCTCCTGGGCGATGCGGTAGCTCTGCGCCACGTTCGTGAAGACCGTCGGCACGAACCAGTAGCCCTTCTCCGGCAGGCGGCACGGCGGCTGGTAGATCTCCGCGCCCTCTTCCTCGCCGCTCGCGACGAGCTCCGTGATCTTCTCGAGCTGCGCCTTGGAGTTGATCGCGCCGACGTCGGTGTTCTTGTCGAGCGGATCGCCGACGCGCAGCGTCGTCAGGCGCCGCTTCAGCTTCTCGATCACCGGCTCGTAGATCGACTCCTGCACAAGCAGCCGCGACCCCGCGCAGCACACGTGTCCTTGGTTGAAGTAGATGCCGTTGACGATTCCCTCCACCGCCTGGTCAAGCGCGGCGTCGTCGAAGATGATGTTCGCGGCCTTGCCGCCGAGCTCGAGCGTGAGCTTCTTGCCGCTCCCCGCGAGCTCGCGCTGGATCGCCTTGCCCACATCGGTCGAGCCGGTGAAGGCGATCTTGTCGATGCCCGGATGCTTGACCAGCTCGGCGCCGGTCCGCCCGTCGCCCGTGATGATGTTGACCACGCCGGGCGGCAGCTCGGCCTGGCGGAGGACGTCGGCGAACAGGAGCGCCGAGAGCGGGGTCGTCTCGGCCGGCTTGAGCACGACGGTGTTGCCTGCGGCGATGGCCGGCGCGATCTTCCACGACAGCATCAGGAGCGGGAAGTTCCAGGGGATGATCTGGCCGGCGACGCCGATCGGCCGCGGCTTCCGGTTCGGGAAGGCGTACTCGAGCTTGTCGGCCCAGCCCGCGTAGTAGAAGAAGTGCGCGGCCGCCAGCGGCAGGTCGACGTCGCGCGACTCCTTGATCGGCTTGCCGCCGTTCATCGACTCGAGAACCGCGAACTCCCGCGAGCGCTCCTGGAGGATCCGCGCGATGCGGTAGAGGTACTTCGCGCGCTCCGCCGGAGAGATCCCCGACCAGCCGTTCTCGAACGCGCCGCGCGCAGCCTGCACCGCGAGGTCGACGTCCTCCTTGCCGGCCTGCGCCACCTCGGCGAGCGGCTCCTCGGTCGAGGGATCGATCGTCGGGAAATGCTCGCCGGACCGCGGATCGACCAGCTCGCCGCCGATGTAGAGCCCGTAGCGAGGCTCGATCGTGACGATGTCCCGCGCCTCTGGCGCCGGAGCGTAATCCCAGCCGGACGGAACCGGCGAGCGGTCTTGGCGTCGCTCGAGGTCAGTCAATCGTGAAGTAGTCCGGGCTCTGGTAGCGGCCCGTCTTCTCCTTCCGGATCTGCATCAACACGTCGTTCAGGAGCGTCGACGCGCCGAGTCGGTACAGGTCGGGCGTCAGCCACTCGGCGCCCAGCGTCTCGTAGAGCTGGACGAGGTACTGCACGGCCTGCTTCGACTGGCGGATGCCGCCGGCCGGCTTCATCCCGACCTTTCGCCCGGTCTCCTCGTGGACGTCGCGGATCGCCTCGAGCATCACCAGCGTCACAGGGAGCGTCGCCGCCTGCGGAAGCTTGCCCGTCGAGGTCTTGATGAAGTCAGCGCCGGCGGCGATCGCGAGCAGCGACGCCCGTCGAACGTTGTCGTACGTTCCGAGCTCGCCGACCTCGAGGATCACCTTCAGGTGCGCCCCCGCCGAGGCCTCCTTCACCTGGCAGATCTCGTCATAGACCTTCGCGTAGCGACCCGAGAGAAACGCGCCTCGGTCGATCACCATGTCGACCTCGTCCGCACCCAGCTCGACGACCTCGCGCGCCTCCGCGACTTTGAGGTGCGTCGGCGACTGCCCGGACGGAAAGGCGGTCGCCACAGCGGCGACCTTGACGCTCGAACCCTTGACCCGCTCGCGCGCGGCGGGCACGAGATTCGGATAGACGCAGACCGCGGCGACCGACGGGACGGTGGCGTCGGAGGGGTCGGGCCGGATCGCCTTCGAGGCCAGCGCCGCGATCTTGCCGGGCGTGTCCTGGCCCTCGAGCGTCGTCAGGTCCATCATCCGCACGGCGAGATCGAGAGCGAAGACCTTCGCCTCGCGCTTGATCGAACGACGGGCGAGCGCGGCGGCGCGCTCCTCGACCGCGACCTGGTCGACGGAGCCGATCCGGGGGAGCCGCGGTTCGAGCGGAAGCTCGAAACCGGCCGGCAGCGCGGGCGCCTTGGCCATGAGTTGAGTGTAGCCCTGTCGTAGATTCCGACCGAGCTCGGGTAGGGGGCTGAAACGCAGGACATCCGGCCCGCTGCGTGGCCCGGGAGCCCGCCGCCTCCTCCCACCGGCGATCCTAGTTCGAAGCGGCGCGCGTGTCTGTGCCGGAAGGGTGCCGAACACGTAACGCCCGGCTCAGAGGCCGAGGCGCTCGAGCATCCGCTCGTCGCGACGCCACTTCGGCCGCACCTTGACCTGTAGCTCGAGGAAGACCGGGTGGCCGAGCAGTGCCTCGATCTCCGGCCGAGCCCGTGTGCCGATCTCCCGCACCATCGCGCCGCGCTTGCCCACGAGGATCTGCTTCTGCGACTCCGTCTCGACGTTGATCGAGGCGCGCACGACCTTCTCCCCCAACTCCTCGACCTCCACCGAGATCGCGTGGGGCACCTCCTCGCGCGTGAGCTGGATCGCCTTCTCGCGCACGAGCTCCGCGAGCTGCTCCTCGGCCGACAGGTCCGTCTTCTGCTCGGGCGGGAAGTACTGCGGCCCCTCCGGGAGGAGCTCGACGAGCTCGGCGCGAAGCTCGTCGACGCCGTCTCCGGTCTTCGCGCTCACCGGGTGCAGCGCGTGGAAGTCGCCGAGGCGAGACCCCGTCGCCATCTGCGTCGCGATGTGCCCGCCCTTGAGGCGGTCGACCTTGTTCAGCGCGATCACAACCGGCACGCCGAGCCCGAAGACGCGGCCGGCGATGAAGCGGTCGCCGGCGCCGATCCGGTCACGTGCGTCCAGGACGAACAGGACTGCGTCCACGTCCTCGAACGACGCGTCGACGGTACGTTGCATGTGCTCGGTCAGCGGATCGCGTGGCCGCTGGAAGCCGGGCAGGTCGACGAGCACGAGCTGATAGTCGTCGCCGTTGGCGATCCCGAAGATCCTCCGGCGGGTGGTCTGCGGCTTGTCCGAGGTGATCGCGACCTTGCCGCCGGCGAGCGCGTTCACGAGCGTGGACTTCCCCACGTTCGGCCGGCCCGCGACGGCCACGAAGCCCGTCCTCACGCCGCTGACGCGTCGCTGGCAAAGGAGGCAAGCGAGCGGGGCGCAGGACAGTACATCGAGGTACGGACAAGCCCCGCTCGCGCAGCATCCTGCCGCCAGCGGGGCGAGCGATCAGCGGAGGCCGGCTTCGCCGGCCGGGAGCTGATCGCGGTCAGCGGCGTGAGGTTCACAGCTCGAAGGTGTCGGGGAGGAGCTCGGCGGGCGTCACGACGGCGACCTCGCCGTTCGCACGCCGGTAGATCACGCGCTCGACGCGAAACTCGTGGAGCCACTGGCGGCACCCGCCGCAGGGCGACGCGTTCACGGCGAGCGCCTCGACCTCGCCGGGCCGCACGCCCTCCGAGACCGCCTTGACCAGCGCGCTCTTCTCCGCGCAGATCCCGAGCGGGTAGGCGGCGTTCTCCACGTTGACGCCTTCGAACACCCGGCCGTCCCGCGCCCGCACCGCGGCCCCCACGTGGAACTCCGAGTACGGCGCGTATGCCCGCTCGGCGATCGCGGCGGCGCGGTCGAGCAGCTCGCGGTCCGCGTCCGTCACGACCAGAAGAGCTGGAAGAGGACGAGCGTCACGAGCGCGCCGAGCACGCCGCCGGACAGGACCTCGAGGAACGAGTGGATGCCGGCCTCGACGCGGGTCTGCGCCACGAGCAGCGCCATGATGAACGTCAGCGAGGAGACGAGGAACCAGTGGGTCGATTCGCCGACGATGTAGGTGGCCGCCATCCAGCCGGCGAACGCGACGGCGGCGTGGCCCGAGGGCAGCCCGCCGCGCAGCGGCCGGCCGCGGCCCGTGTAGGCCTTGACGCCGATCACCAGGAACGTCGTCAGCACGAGCGCGATCAGCGTGAGCTCGGCGGGCGCGTCGCGCAGCTTGTCCAGGAGGCTCGAGCTCGGGTCCTCGATCCGCTCGACGAAGACGAGATAGCCGACGGCGATCGCGTTCACGGTGGCAATCAGCACCGCGCCGGCGGAGATGTCCTTGGCGAGCTTGGCCAGAGGGTCGAACGACGTGGTGGCGACGTCGATGCCGGCCTCGAGCGCCGTGTTCATCATCTCGGCGATCAGCACGAAGGAGATCGCGAGCAGCAGGGCGACGAGCTCGAGTCGTCCGACCCCGACGACCAGCGCCGCAATCAGCACGCCGATCGCGATCCCGAAGTGGATCCGCATGTTCCGCTGGGTGCGGAGCACGTGGATGATCCCCTCGAAGGCGAAGTTGAAGCTCTGGAGGACGGAGGGGCTGCGGCCGACGTTCATCCGAGCAGCGCCTTCTCCCTCGCCACCATCAGCTCGCCGTGGTCATAGCCGAGCAGGTGCAGAAGCCCGTGGACGAGCGACTCGCCCCAGGCCTCGCCGGTCACCTCCGGGCAGAGGACGACATCGCCGAGCTGTCGTGGCACCCCGTCAGGCAGCTCGTCGCTGCCGTCGATCGGGAAGGCGAGGACGTCAGGTGTCTCGTCGATCCCCAGATGCTCCAGCTTGAGCCGGCGCGCCTCGTCGGCCTCCACGAACACGAGCCCGAGCTCACCGTCGTCGATTCCTTCCTCCCGAAGCACACGGAGCGCAAGCTGCACGGCCTCGTCCTCGTTCACCGCCACCCCGCTTCGGTTCGCCACCTCGACCTCGACCATTGCAGCTACTTCTGACGTTGCGTGCCGGTCTCCTCCGCGTGCGACTTGTACGCCTCGACGATCCGCTGGACGAGCTTGTGCCGGACGACGTCCTCGTGGCCGAACTGGATGAACTGGATCCCGTCGATCGTGCCGAGGATGTTCTGCACCTGGATCAGGCCCGAAGCCTGGTCGCGCGGCAGGTCGATCTGCGTGACGTCGCCGGTGACGACGACCTTGGAGCCGAAGCCGAGTCGCGTCAGGAACATCTGCATCTGCTCCGGGCTCGTGTTCTGCGCCTCGTCGAGGATGATGAAGGAGTCGTTCAGCGTCCGGCCGCGCATGAAGGCGAGCGGCGCGACCTCGACGATGCCGCGCTCCATGTACGAGTTGAGCTTGTCGGCCTCGAGCATGTCGTAGAGCGCGTCGTAGAGCGGCCGCAGGTACGGATCGACCTTGGCAAGCATGTCGCCGGGCAGGAAGCCGAGTCGCTCGCCCGCCTCGACCGCGGGGCGGGTGAGGATGATCCGGCCGACCTCCCGCTCCTGCAGCGCGGCGACGGCGAGCGCCATCGCGAGGTAGGTCTTGCCGGTTCCGGCAGGACCGATCGCGAACGTCACGGTGTGGTTGCGGATCGCATCGACGTAGCGCTTCTGCATCACCGTCTTCGGCGCGATCTTCTTGCCGCGGTGGCGCCAGACGACGTCCTCGAAGACCTCCCGGGCGACCTCGCCCTTGTCGAGCACGCCCAGCACGGCGTCGACCGTCGACGGTCCGATCTCGTGACCGCCCTCGACCAGGTCGACGAGCTCGTCGATGACGGTGCGCGCCTGGTCGACGTGCGCCTCGTCCCCCTCGATCGTCAGGCGGTTGCCGCGAAGGTGGATCGTGCAGCGGAGCCGATCGCGCAGGGACTCGAGCACGCCGTCGCCGATGCCTGCGAGCTCGGCCGCGACCTCGTTCGGAACGGAGAGCGTTTCCTGCATGCGCTCAGTGTAGGTTGGGCGCGTGCCCGACCCGCTCGACGCACGAGGCGAGGAGCTGGCGGCGCTCGAGTACGTGCTCGAGCAGGCACGCAGCTACCTCGCGGAGCTCGACGAGTCGCCGGTGCTGCCGGCGCGGGGCGAGCGGTTCGGCGGCCCGCTGCCGGAGGAGGGGGACGGGGCCCTGGCGGCACTCGCGGAACTCGTTGCGGGCTCTGACATCGCGACGCGGTCGTCCGGCCCACGGTTCTTCCACTTCGTCACCGGCGGAACGACGCCCGCCGCGCTGGGCGCGGACTGGCTGACCTCGCTGTTCGACCAGAACTCGTTCTCGGCGGTGAGCTCCCCGTTCGGCGGGCAGCTCGAGGACGTCGCGATCCGCTGGCTGCTCGAGCTCTTCGACCTTCCCGAGAGCTGGGGCGGCGTGCTGACGACCGGCGCGACTGCGGCGAACTTCGTGGGGCTCGCCTGCGCGCGGCGCTGGTGGGCGCAGCAGCACGGCGTCGACGTCGACCAGAACGGGTACACCGGGCTGCCGGCGGCCCCGGTCTTCTCGTCGGAGTACGTGCACGCGAGCGCGCGAAAGGCGCTGGCGATGCTCGGGATGGGGCGCGAGTCGGTTCGCCTGGTCGACGCGGCCCGGCTGGGTCGCGAGCTGGCAGCGCTCGGCGGCGCGCCGGCGATCGTGATCGGGAACGCGGGCGACGTGAACACGGGCGACTTCGACCCGCTCGGGCAGCTCGCCGATCTGGCCGAGGAGCACGGGGCGTGGCTTCATGTGGACGGCGCCTTCGGGCTCTTTGCGCGGCTGACGCCCGTGGCGGCGGGACTGACCGAGGGCGTGGAGCGGGCGCAGTCGGTGATCTCCGACGGCCACAAGTGGCTGAACGTCCCGTACGACTGCGGGTTCGCCTTCGTTCGCGATCCCGAGCTCCTGCGCCAGCCGTTCCTGCTGACGGGGCCGTATCTGCCGAGCGACGAGCGGCCGGGGCCCGAGGCGTCGCGGCGCGCGCGAGCGCTTGCGGTCTGGGCGACGCTACGCGCCTACGGCCGTTCGGGCTACCGGCGGATGGTCGAGCGGCACCTGGCGCTCGCGCAGCGTCTTTCAGGACGGGTGGACGAGGCGCCCGAGCTCGAGCGACTCGCCGAGACCCGGCTCAACATCGTCTGCTTCCGGGTGCATCCCGCGAACGTCGACGACGAGGAGGAGCTGGACGAGCTCAACCTCGCGCTCGGGCAGGAGCTGCTCGACGACGGGCGCGTGTTCTTCGGGACGACCCTCTACGAGGGCAAGGTCGCGTTCCGCCCGGCGATCGTCAACTGGCGAACGATGGAGCGCGACATCGACTTCATGGTCGACGTCTTGCTGGAGCTCGCCGCGCGGCGGCTCGCCGCGAGCGCCTAGGCGCCGACCGCGGGAACGTCACGAAGTCGGCGCACTTCCGTGCGCCACGGGCGCGCCGAAGCTCGATAGGCTCGAATTGGGGAGGAGGTTGGAGGCCCCCAGGGCGAGTCAGGCGAGCTTCTCGCGGACGAGCTGGCTCACCTCGGCGCCGTCGGCGCGGCCCGCGACCTGCGGCATGACGTCGGCCATCACGCGGCCGAGGTCGCGCATGCTCGTCGCGCCGTTCTCAGCGATCGCGTCGTCGATGATCGTTTCGAGCTGTTCCTCGCTGAGCGGCTCGGGCATGAACTCCCCGAGGACCTCGAGCTCGAATGCCTCGGCGTCGGCCTGATCCTCGCGCCCCGCTCCCCGAAACGCCTCCTCGGCCTCGAGGCGGCGTTTCCGTTCGCGCTGCAGCACCTGCAGCTCCTCCTGATCGTTCAACGGACGTTGCAGCTCCTTCTCGGCCGACTGCAACGCGGAGAGGATCAGGCGCAGCGCGTCGCGACGCTCGGCGTCGCGCTCGCGCATCGCCTCCTTCAGGTCGTCTTGGATCCGCGCGATCAGGCTCACTCGGGCATCCCCTGGATCTTGCCGCCGAGGATGTGCCAGTGCAGGTGGAAGATCGTCTGCCCGCCGCCCGGCCCGACGTTGACGAGCAGGCGGTAGTCCTCGAGCCCGGCGCCTCGCGCAGTCTCGGCGGCGAAGTCGAGCATGCGCTTCGCTTCGTCCGGTGGGAACTCGGCGACGTCCCTGAACGTGTCGACGTGGCGCTCGGGGAGGACGAGGAGGTGCGTCTCCGCCTTCGGGTTGATGTCGCGGATCGCGGCGAAGCCGTCCGTCTTCGCGACGTGGTCGCCCTCGCGGGCGAGCTGGCAGAAGAGACAGTCCTCAGGCAGCGCGGATCCCCTCCTCCGTCACTTCGGTACCTCGGACACGGATCAATTGTCCGATCGGAGCGTTCTCGTCCACGAGCCAGGGCGAGTAGTCGTCGCCGTAGCCGCGCCCCGGACGGTCGACCAGCACGAGGTCCTCACGATCGATCTTCTGCTGCCAGCGCGCGAGGCACGCTTCGTGCGACGCGTGCCGTAGACGGGCGCTGCGCTCCTTCTTGACCTGCGGCGGCACGGTGTCCGCCGCGGCGGTGGCCGTCCCGGGCCGCGGCGAGTACGGGAAGACATGCACCTTCGTGACCCCCGCCGTCGCCACGACCGCCAGCGTCCGGGCGAACGCCGCGTCGTCCTCGGTCGGGAAGCCGACGATCACGTCCGTGGTGAGGTTGAAGTCGCCGAGCGGCTCGAGTCGCCGGAGGTATGTCTGTGCCGCATAGCGCCGCCCCATCGCGAGGAGAACCTCGTCGTCGCCGGACTGCAGCGGGACGTGGAGGTGCTTCGCGACCACGGGCGTCTCCCGCAGCGCGGCCACCAGCTCGTCGTTCACGTGGTTGATCTCGATCGAGGACAAACGGAGGCGCTGAACCCCCTCGACGACGCCCGCCTCCCGGACGAGTCGCGCCAGCGTGTAGCCGGCCTGGCGATCTCGGTAGCAGCCGAGGTTGATCCCGGTGAGGACGATCTCGCGATGGCCCTGCCGCGCCCGGCGCTCGATCTCACCGAGCACCGCCGCCGCGGGCCGGCTCCGCGAGCGTCCGCGTACGAGCGGGATGACGCAGAAGTTGCACGAGAAGCTGCAGCCGTCCTGGACCTTGACGAACGCACGGACTCGGTCGAGCCGCGCATCCGCCCGGACGCAGCCGATCGGGCCCACGTCACGGGCGACGAGGTCTGCGGTCCGCTCGGGAGTAGCGCGGACGACTGAGACGTTGGCCGGCAGCGCCGCGAGAGCGTCGCCGGGCAAGTTCGCCGCGCACCCTGTGAGGTACACGCGCCGGTGCGTACGGGCCGCGCGGGACGCGGCCTGGCGGGACTTCGCGACTGCCTCGTTCGTCACGCAGCAGCCGTTGATGACGGCGACATCGCCGGCCGCGCGCTCCTCGTGACCGTCCGCAAGCAGCCGCTCTCGGAGCGCCTGCGCGTCCGCGTGCGAGACCTTGCAGCCGAGGAACCGGACCGAGAAGGACGCCATCGGAGGCGCAAATCTACTGCCGCTGGAACACGTCGGCAGCCCAGCCGCCGTCGATCCGCCGCTCGAGATGGTCGAAACCGGCGAGCTCCGGCCTCCGCGAGTGGAAGTAGCCGGCGGTGACGAGCATGCCGACGTCGAGGCGCGCGCCGACGGCGTTGACCGCCGCGAGATCGATGTTGGCGAGGGCGACGTCCGCCACAGGGAGTGCGTCTTCGAGCACGTCGGACCTGCGCGCGTCCACCGTAACGCCGTTCGCGACGGCGTTCCGCTGCGTCGCCTCGACTGCGGCGGGCTCACGGTCGACGGCGACGACCGGGTCGAAGCCGAGCTTCGCCGCCGCGACGGAGAGGACGCCGGAGCCGCAGCCGATGTCGAGGAAGCTGCCTGGTTCGCGCTCGAGCAGAAGCTGGAGGCAGAGCCGGGTGGTCGGGTGAGAGCCGGTGCCGAACGCCTGGCCCGGGTCGATGACGACCGCGATCGCATCCGGCGGCGGAACCTCCCAGGGCGGGCCGATCCAAAGTGGCCCGATCCAGAGCGGGCGGTGGAAGTCGCGCCATCGCTCCTCCCAGCCCGGCTCGACGAACTCCGAGCGAACGTCCTCGAACGCAGCCCGGATGAGCCGCTCGCCGTCGGCGTCCGTGTAGGCGACGAGCACGCCGTCGGCTTCCTCGAAGCCCTCCGGATGGAGCTCGAGGAGCTGGGCCCGTGCCTCTTCGAGCCGGTCGAGCGGCGCGGCCAGCGTGACCCGGCGGAGCTCGACGCTCGTCAGCGGAACGCGCTCTTCAGCTTGTCGAAGAACCCCTCGGGCTTGTAGGTCTCGTCGCTCGCCGAGCGCTCGAACTGGTCGAGCAGCCCGCGTTGCTCGTCGGTCAGCCGACGCGGAACCGCGACGTTCACGAGCACCCGGTGGTCGCCGCGCCCAAAGCCCTGGAGCACCGGCATGCCTCGTCCGCGCAAGACGACGACCTCGCCGGGCTGCGTGCCGGGCTCGAACTCCAGCGCCGCCTCGCCGTCGAGCGTCGCAATCGTCACGCTCGATCCCAGTGCCGCCTGCGTCATCGTGAGGTCGACCGTCGAGAAGATGTCGTCGCCTTCGCGGACGAACCTCGGGTCGCGCTTGACCCGGACGCGGACGTACACGTCGCCGGCACGCGCGCCGAGCACGCCGGAGTGCCCCTCGCCGGAGAGGCGGATCCGCTGGCCGTCGTGGATGCCGGGCGGGATCTCGACCTCCAGGCGCCGCTCCTCCACGACCTGTCCCGAGCCGCGGCAGCCTTCACAGGGATGCTCGATCAGGCGTCCGTCGCCGCCGCACGAGCGACAGGCCTGCGTGCGGACAAACTCGCCGAAAACGCTGCGCGAGACCTGCTGGAGCCGGCCGAGGCCCTCGCAGGTCGGGCACGTCTTCGCTGTGGTCCCCGGCTCCACACCGCTCTGGGCGCAGCGTCCGCACGGGACGGCGACGCGGAACGGCACCTCCCGCTTCGTGCCCGTCGCGGCCTCGCTCAGCTCGACGACGACGTCGGCGGCGATGTCCGCGCCGCGGGAGCGGCCGCGCATGGCCTGGGAGAGCAGATCGTCCCCGAAGAACGCGGAGAAGATGTCGGTCAGGTTGCCGAAGTCGAACGCGGTTGGCCGGAAGCCGCCGCTCCGCAGGCCTGCGTGTCCGTAGCGGTCGTAGAGCTCGCGGGTCTCGCTCTTCGACAGCACCTCGTAGGCCTCGACGGCCTCCTTGAAGCGCTCCTCCGCGTCGGGCTCCCCGGAGACATCCGGGTGGAGCTCACGCGCGAGGCGCCGGAACGCCTTCTTGATCTCCGTCTCGCTTGCGCCGCGGCCGACGCCGAGCACCTCGTAGTAGTCGCGCTCTGCGGTGGCCATGATTCGGAGGTTAGCCGTGCCCTCGGGCGCTCACGCCTCAGTTCTCGGCGTAGATCTCCTCCACGAACTGCGACAGCTCGCGGGCCGCAGCGCGCACCGAGCGGATCGCCTTCTCGTAATCCATGCGCTGCGGCCCGAGCAGGCTGACCGCGCCGAGCCGGCGGTGGTGAAGGCCGTACGCGGCGCCGACGAGCGACGCGTGGCGAAGCCCGGGATGCGCCAGCTCGACCCCGAGCCGCACGAACGGGCCCTCGCGCCCGAGCGCGTCGGTCAGGAGCGCGAGGAGCGCCGCGCGCTGCTCGAGCACTTCGAGGAGCGGGCGATAGGCCATGAGGTCCTCGTTGCGCACCTCCCCGAGCAGGTTGGCCGCGCCGCCGACGTAGAGCCGCTGCTCCTCGGAGCCGGCGGCGTCCGTGAACGTCGGCCGCAGCAGCTCGAGGAACGCTCGCTCGCGCTCGGAGAGTCCCGGCTCCGCGAACGCCTGCCGAAGCGCATGCGAGCCGAGCGGCAGCCCGACGGTGCGCTCGTTCAGGTACTCGGCCGCCCAGTTGACGAGACCGGCGTCGACCGCCTCGCTGAGGGCGATCAGTCGCTTCGTCACACCCCCGGTCGACGTGATCACCACGGTGACGACGAGCTGCGGCTGCAGCGGCAGCACCTCGACGTGCCGGACGGTCGCCGCCTCGAGCGGCGGAGCCGACACGAGCGCGAACAGCCGCGTGACCTCGGCGAGCGCCTCCGTCGTCGTTTGGAGCGCGGTCTCGACCTCGGTCCCGACCCCGGCGAGGTCGATCTCGAGCCCCGCCGGGCGCGCCTCGAGCCTGTCGAGCAGCCCCTGAGCGAACAGGCGGTAGCCCTCCTCGGTCGGCACCCGGCCGGCGGAGGTGTGGGGATGGGTCAGCAGGCCGAGACGCTCGAGCTCCGCGAGCTCACTGCGCACCGTCGACGGCGAGACGCTGAGCCCGGCGCGCTCGACGAGGTACTTCGAGCCGACCGGCTGTCCCGTAGCGATGTACTCCTCGACGAGGCGCCTGAGGATGTCGCGCTGGCGATCGGTCAGCTCAACGGTCATTTGCAGGGAATTTTACCCCGACTCACCGTCCTCAGCGGAGCAGCTCCACCGTCACTCCGCCGCCGAGCAGCCGACCGCGGTGGGTCAGCGACAGGGCATCGCCGGCGCGATCGACCAAGCCGAGGCGCCCCAGCCGCTCGATCGCGGCCGGGTCGAGCAGCTCCTCCTCCCCGTTCACCCGGAAGGGCTCGTCGAGCCTCAGCCCGAGCATCACCCGCTCGCGGCCGAGCGTCTCGGAGTCGAGCTCTTCGGTCTCGCGCGTCGGCGGCGCGCCGCGTCCCAGCGCCTCGAGGTACCCCCGCAGGCTCGGCGCATTCCGCCAGCGTCGGTCGCCGACGGTCGAGACCGCACCGATCCCGATCCCGAGGTACTCGCGCCCCAGCCAGTACGCGAGGTTGTGGCGAGACCGGAGGTCGCGTCCTTCGGCGTCGGCAGGTGGCCGGCAGAAGTTCGCCGTCTCGTACCACCGGTAGCCGGCGGCTGTCAGCCGATCGACGACCGCGCCGAAGTACCCCTCCATCGCCTCGGCCTGGCGGGCGAGCTCCGCTCCGTGCGCGTGCGCGAACCGGGTCCCCGGCTTGGCCTCGAGCTCGTAGCACGAGAGGTGCTCCGGCGAGAGGGCCAGCGCCTCGTCGATGTCGGCGTCGAGATCGGCGGAGCTCTGGCCGGGGATCCCGTAGATGAGGTCGAGCGAGATGTTGTCAAACTCGGCATCACGGAGATGGTAGAAGGCGCGGCGGACGTCGTCGGGTCGCGCTGCCCGCTCGAGCACGTCGAGCAGACGCGGCTGGAAGCTCTGGACGCCGAGCGAGACACGCGTCACGCCCTCCTCCCGCAGGAGCGCCGCGAGCTCCGGGGTGACCCCCTCCGGGTTCGCCTCGACCGTCAGCTCCTCCGCCGACGGAAGCCCGCGAAGCAGCCGCCGGAGTGCGCCCGCCTCGGTAAAGGTCGGCGTGCCGCCGCCGAGAAAGACGGTGTCGAGCGCGGGCGCCAGCCCCGCACGCTCCAGCGCGAGCTCCGCGAGCAGGGCATCGACGTACCGGTCGTGCTGGCCGGGCCGGCCGACCACCGTGACGAAGTCGCAGTACCCGCAGCGGTGGGCGCAGAACGGCAGGTGGACGTACAGGTGGCGGACGCCTGGGCTCACTTCCCGCCTCCGTCCAGGTTGAGCACGGCCAGGAAGGCCTCCTGCGGTACCTCGACGGCGCCCACCTGCTTCATCCGGCGCTTCCCCGCCTTCTGCTTCTCGATCAGCTTGCGCTTCCGCGTGATGTCCCCGCCGTAGCACTTCGCGAGCACGTCCTTGCGCTTCGCCTTGATCGTCTCTCGCGCGATCACCCGCGAGCCGATCGCCGCCTGGACCGGCACGTCGAACATCTGGCGCGGGATCTCCTCGCGCAGCTTGTCGACGAGCGCCCGGCCCCGTCCGTAGGCCGTGCCGCGGTGAAGAATCAGTGACAAGGCGTCCACAGGCTCTCCGGCGATCAGCACGTCCAGACGGACGAGGTCTCCCTCGCGGAAGCCGACGATGTCGTAGTCGAAGCTCGCATAGCCCCGCGTCCGCGACTTCAGCTGGTCGTAGAAGTCGACGACCACCTCTGCGAGCGGCAACTCGTAGATCAGCACCGCGCGCTCCTCCGAGAGGTACTCCATGTGGTCGAAGCGGCCGCGGCGCTCGGTGCAGAGCTCCATCACGGGCCCGACGTACTCCTTCGGGACGATCACCGACGCGCGGATGTAGGGCTCTTCCACGCGCTCGATCTCCTCCGGCATCTCGGCGGGGTTGTGCACCTCGACCTCCTCGCCCGCCTTCGTCACCACGCTGTACGCGACGTTGGGAGCGGTCACGAGCAGGTCGAGGTCGAACTCGCGCTCGAGCCGCTCGCGGACGATCTCCATGTGCAGCAGCCCCAGAAACCCGCAGCGGAACCCGAACCCGAGCGCCTGCGAGGTCTCAGGCTCGTAGATCAGTGCGGCATCGTTCAGCTTGAGCCTCTCGAGCGCGTCGCGGAGGTCGGGGTAGTCGTCCGAGTCCGTCGGGAACAGGCCCGCGAAGACCATCGGCTTCACGTCCTTGTAGCCGGGCACCGCCTCGGCGGCGGGGCGCTCGACCGACGTGAGCGTGTCGCCGACGCGGAGCCGGCTGACGTCCTTCAGGCCCGTGATCACGTAGCCGACTTCCCCGGCGCCGATCGTCTCGCTCGCGCGCATCGTGGGTGAGAAGAAGCCGAGCTCCTCTGCCTCGAAACGCGTCCCCTCGGCCATCGCGAGCAACGGCTCGCCCTGCCGGAAGACGCCGTCGACGAGGCGGACGAAAGCGACGACGCCGCGGTACTGGTCGTACGACGAGTCGAAGATGAGCGCCCGAGGCGGCGCGTCCGGGTCGCCGGTCGGCGGCGGAATGCGCTCGATCACTGCGTCGAGCACCGCCTCGATGCCCTGCCCCGTCTTGGCCGAGATCCGAAGCACGTCGCCGGGGTCGCCCCCGATCAGGTCGGTGAGCTCCTTCGCGGCACGGTCGGCGTCGGCCTGCGGCAGGTCGATCTTGTTCACGACCGGGAGCAGCTCCAGGTTGTTCTCGATCGCGAGATGGGCGTTCGCGACCGTCTGGGCCTCGACGCCCTGGGCGGCGTCGACGACGAGCATCGCACCCTCACAGGCCTGCAGCGATCGCGAGACCTCGTACGTGAAGTCGACGTGGCCCGGCGTGTCGATCAGGTTCAGCTGGTGGCCCTTCCAGGGCACACGCACGGCCTGGGCCTTGATCGTGATCCCGCGCTCGCGCTCGAGGTCCATCGAGTCGAGCACCTGCTCGCGCATCTGGCGCCCGGTGACGGTGTCGGTGACCTCGAGGATGCGATCGGCCAGGGTCGACTTCCCATGGTCGATGTGAGCGATGATCGAGAAGTTGCGGATTCGGTCCTGCTGCAAGAAGGCTCAGTCCGGGCGCGGACGGGCCCGCAACGATAGCAATGCGTTGAGCTCGCGAATTCCCAGCAAACGAGCGAAAAACAGGTAGGTCGCGCCACCGGCGAGAAGCGCCGTCGAGACCGAGACGAGCTGCCCGATGAACGACCTGCCGAGGAGGTCGTCCAAGCCCCACCAGATCCCGTAGGCCACCAGCGCGAGCGGGAGCGAGGCGAGGGTGACGAGCAGCGTGGAGCGGACAGTGGCTCGGTCCTCCAGCGCGCCGAGACGCCTTCGCAGCAAGACGATCAGGGCCGCGGTCCCGGCCACGTTCGCGAGGGAGATCGCAAGCGGGATCCCCCACGTCCCGACTCGGTAGAAAACGGCGAAGAGCACGGTGTTGAGCAGGAGATTCCCGGCCGCGACCCAGGTCGGGAGCCATGGCGCCTGCAGGCCGAAGAAGGCGCGGTTCAGCATGAGCATCGCGCCGTTGAAGGTCAGGCCGAGGGAGAAGGCGGCAAGCGCCCCGGCCACGACCTCGGTCTCGTGCGGCCCGAACTCCCCGCGCTCGTAGAGCAGGCGCACGATCGGCTCGGCCAGGACGGCGAAGGCGACGCTCGCGGGGACGAGCATGAAGGCGATCTGCCGCAGCCCGAGCCCGACGGTGCCGCGGAAGCCGGCGTCGTCGCGGCGAGTCGCAAGCCGCGCGAGTGCCGGAAAGAGCACCGTCGCGACGGCCACCGAGAACATCCCCTGGGGGACCATGTAGATCCGGAACGCGGCGTCGATCGCGCTCGGCGCGATCGTGCGGTCGATGTAGCGGGCAGCGAAAAACGTCCCGATCAGCGCGTTGACGTTGATCAGGCCGAGCCCGAGCGTCACCGGCAGCATCAGGACGAAGACGCGCTTGACGGCCGGGTCGCGCCAGTCGATCACGAGCCGTAGCCGTCCGTCGAGGCCGGACAGCCAGGGGAGCGGCAGGAGCAGCTGGATCACCGTGCCCACGACGATCGAGCCCGCGTACACGTAGAGCTCGGCTTCGGTCGAGTCCGCCCGGGGCACGCCGATCACCAGGCCGGCGATGATCGCGACGTTCCAGAACACGGGCGTCAGCGCGGGGATGCTGAAGCGGTCGTAGCTGTTGAGGATCCCCACGATGATCCCGAACAGGCCGAGCAGGACGACGATCGGGAAGAGGATCCGCGACAGCGTCACCGCCAGGTCGCCCGTCTCCCCCTCCCCGTAGCCGAAGAGCGCCATGACCCACGGGGCGGCGAGCATGAACAGGGCCGTGACGGCGGTCAGGCCGAGCAGCAGGATCCAGATCAGGCTCGAGGCGACGCGCCAGGCGCGAGCCCGCTCGCCCTTCTCCAGCAGCTCGCTGAAGACGGGCACGAACGCGGAGGTGAGCGCCGCGTCGGCGACGAGCGCCCGGACGAGGTTCGGCACCTGGAAGGCGACCGTGAACGCGTTGATCCCCGCGCCCTCGACGCCGAAGTAGCCCCGGGCGACGATCTCGCGCGCGAGACCGAGCACACGCGAGAGGCCGGTCGCCGCCGAGAAGACCGCGGTCGACCAGGCCAGCCGCCGGGACGGGAACGCGGGAGCCTGCTCGCGCGCGTCGCTCACCGCTCGTTCCCCACGCGGTGAGCATACGAGCGAGCCCCGCTGGTACCATGCCGCCCGCCCGCACCGCGGGCATTTTCACGTCATGCCGAACATCAAGCAGCAGAAGAAGCGCGTCCGCACGGCCGCCCGCCAGCGGCTCGAGAACCTGCGCTACCGCTCGACCGTGAAGACCCTCACGCGGCGGCTTCACAGCGCCGTGGACGACGGAAACGACGAGGGGATCCGGACGACGCACCTCGAGCTCCAGCGCTGGATCGACCGTGCCGTCTCGAACGGCGCGCTCCACCGCAACGCCGCCGCGCGCAAGAAGGCACAGGCCGCGCGGCTCGTCGCGAAGAGCTAGCTAGGCCCCGACCGCCGCCGGCTCGGAGCTGCGGGCGAGCTCGACGAGCGTCTGCGTCAGGACGAGCTCGCTCGGGAGACGGCTTGCGCCCTTGATCGACGCGTCGAGCGCGGCCAGCCGGACGACGGCGACGTCGAGCTCGTCCTGGGAGTACTGGTTCGCGTGCCCCAGCGCCTTCTTGACGCGGAACTCGTGCACCTTCAACCGCTTCGCGATCTCCCGCGCGGGAACGCCGTCGGCAGCGAGCCGCTGCACGTTGCGAACGAGCCCCACGTGTGAAGCGAGGCGGGTCGAGACCGCAAACGGCTCCCTGCGCTCGAGCTCTGCCTCGCATGCGTCGAGCAGGGCCGGCAGGTCGCGCTCGCCCCAGGCATCGGTCAGCGCCCAGGCGGTGGCCTCGCGCGCGGGCGCCGCGAGCGCCTCGACGTCGGCGCGCTCGATCGGGCCGCCGCCTGCCCAGGTGGCGAGCTTGTCGACCTCGGTGGCGAGCGCAGCGAGGTCATCGCCGACGATCTCGACGAGCGCTCGAGCCGTGTCCTGGTCGACCTTCGCGCTGCGCGCCTCGAACTGCGCGCGTACCCACCCCGGGAGGTCGCGGGGCTTCGGCGCGTCGAAGGTGAGGATCTCGCCGGTCTTGCCCACCGCCTTGGCGAGCGCGTCGCTGCGGAGCGACTCGCCGGCCACGAGCGCCAGGACCGCGCCCGGGACGGGATCGCCGAGGTACGCCGTGACCGCTTCGACGTCGGCCTTGCGCCACCGCTCGACGGCTTCGACGAGCACGAGGCGCCCGCCGTCCGCGCCCGCGAACAGTCCGAGCGCATTGCACGCGGCGACGACCTCCTCGCCCGTAGCGGCGTCCGCAGAGAGCTGCTCGACGGACTCGGCGCTGAAACGCGCCCGCAGCCGACGGAGGGCGCGCAGGATCTTCGGCCGGTCGTTCCCGGTCAGGAGGTAGACGGGCAGGAGCGCGTCGGTCGTCACCCGAGCTGAGGATAGTTCGAGCGGCGGAGTTCTCAGCGCTGGGACCAGGTCGAGATGCGTTCGCCGTCCGTCTCGATCACCACGCGGCCGTCGAGGTCCGTGCGGAACACCTCGAGCTGCGGTGTCTGCGTGAGGGTTGCGATCGTCGTCGGCGCCGGATGGCCATAGTCGTTACCGCGTCCGCAAGAGATGACGGCGACGGCCGGCCGCGTGCGCTGGAGCAGGCGCGAAAGCCCATCGTCGGCGGAGCCGTGGTGCGCGACTTTCAGGATCTCCACCGGCGGTGGGTCGAGCGGGAGGGTGACCGGTGACTCCGCGTCAGCCGTGAGGAGGGCGTCGACCTTGCCGTAGGTGGCGAGGATCACCGTCGCACGCAGGTTCGGGTCGTCGGTCGCGACATTTCGTCCGTCCGGCCAGAGAAGCTCGAGCCGGAGTCGGCCGAGTCGGTAGGTGACGCCCGCCTGGGCGCGGTGGAGGGGGACGCTGCGCTTTCGCGCGGCGGCGAGGGCGGCTTGCTGGTCGGGGCTCGGGAAGGGAATCTCGGGATCGAGGGCGCGGTCGACCTGCAGGTGCTCGAAGACCTCAGCCGCTCCGCCGACGTGATCGCGCTGTGGGTGCGTCAGGACGAGCAGGGCCAGGCGCCGGACGCCGAGCCGCCGGAGCTGGTCGTCGACTTCGGCCTCCGGCGGGCCCTGGTCGACGAGCACGGCACCCTCTCTGACCTGAAGCAGGATCGCGTCGCCCTGTCCCACGTCGAGCACGGTGATCCGCAAGCCGGAGGGCGGCGGAGGTGGGCGACTGCCGTGGAGCTGCCACCCGACGAGCAGCACGACGCCCAGAGCCGCGACGACGGCCAAGCCACGCCGACGCCACGCCGGGACGCGCGTCGCCCCCCAGGCGAGCAGGACGGCGATGGCCATGACGCCGAGCGCGAGCTTCGAGCTGACCTCGGCGCCGGGGAAACCGCCGACGACCCTGGCACACGCCGCGATGTACGCAGCCAGCCAGCCGTTCAGCCATGCCGCAGCAGCCGCCGCGTCGGGAACGAGCGGCTCGAGCACCGCCGTCAGGAGCGCGAGGCCGAAGCACGGCGCAACGACGGGCGCGACGATCGCATTGCTCAGGATCGAGTACGCGGGAACGGAGCCGAACTGCACGACCAGGATCGGGGCCGTGGCGAGCCCGCAGGCCGCAGAGACCGCGACGATGCCGGCGAGCGCCCGCGGCAGCGGATAACCCTCGAGCCGGCGCTCGAGCCGCGGTACGGCGACGAAGATCGCGGCCACCGCGGCGAACGAGAGCTGGAAGCCCGGCTCGAGGACGCTGTACGGGGTCCAGGCGAGGAGCACGGCGGCGCCGAGCAGCAGGAAGTACCACCGGTCGGTGGGTCGAGAGGCAAGCCACGCCAGCGAGGCGAGGACACCGGCGACACCAGCCCGGACGACCGAGGGCTGCCAGCCGACGGCGAGCACGTACGCGACGACCGCGACGAGTGCGGCTCCCTGCGCCCAGAGCCGGGAGATCCCGGCCAGCCAGGCGAAGAGCAGGACGGCGCCGACGACGAACGCGACGTTCTGGCCGCTCACCGCCAGGAGGTGGTACAGGCCCGATGCGCGGAAGCTGTCCTGAAGCTCCTGCGTGAGTCCCTCCTCCTCTCCGAGGACGAGCCCGGTGAGGACCGCGCGCCGTTCTCCCGTGAGCCCGGGTGCGATCGAACCGGCAAGTTGGTTGTGGATCCGGTCGGCGAAGCCGCCGAGCCCGCCGCGGCGTCCGACGATCCGCCAGCTCCGGCCGCGCGCCACGACATGGACGCCGCGCCGGCGCAGGAACGCGCGCTCGTCGAAGCCGTCGCTGGGACCGACGTGGCGCCCGCAACTCGACGACCGTCTCGATGATCGCGCCCTGGGGCGGCGCGCGGCCGAGCTGAAGCTCGAGCAGGACGCCCTCGCGTAGCTCGATACCGCGAAATCGGTGGATCCGCGCCGGAACGCGCAGGCGGAACGGCGTCCGCCGGGCTGGACCCGTGATCTCGACCGTCGCAGGGCCGACCTCGCCCACGCGCGGGGCGAGGACCGTGCGATCGAACGCCTCGAGGCGAACGCTCCCCCACCACAGGCCGCCCAGGGCAAGCGCGACGGCGAGTGCCGCGAGCCGAACGCGGTCGTCTTCGATCGCCGCCGTCACGATCGCGGCGGTGACGGCGAGCGCCAGCAGCTCGACGCGCCCGAGACGAACGAGGAGCGACCCGGCGAGCCCCGCGCAGGCCGCCGCAGCAAGAACGTGAGGCGAGTAGCGCTCGAGAAACGGCACGTTCACGGCGCGACCACCTCCCGGAGCTGCTCGAGCCGCGCCGGGCCGATGCCGGGGATCGCGTCGAGATCGTCAACCGAGCTGAACGCCCCGTGCTGCTCTCGATAGTCGACGATCTTCCGCGCCGTCACCGGGCCGACACCGGGCAGCTCGTCCAGCTGCTCCGCCGTCGCGGTGTTCAGGTGGAGCGGACCCGCCGGGGCAGCCTCACCGTCGCCTTCGGACGACTCCCCGGCCGCCGCCGGTGGCGCGCGTCGCGGGACGACGATCTGCGTCCCGTCGGACACCGGAGCCGCGAGGTTGACGAGGCTGAGATCTGCCCTGGGCGTGGCGCCCCCTGCGCGACGCAGGGCATCGGCGATACGGGCGCCGTCGGAGATCCGGTACAGGCCCGGCCGACGCACCGCGCCGACGACGTGGACGACGAGGCGAGGCCGCGGCGCTGCGCGAAGCTCGCCCGCCGCCGCACTCGCCGGAGACGCACGGGACTCCTGCGCGGCGCCGGCTCCGGCCAGGTAGCGACCGGCGACGAACAGCGCGGCAACCAAGAGCAGGGCGCCGGTGATCGCGCGCCCACGCGAGAGCGAGAACAGATCCATGTCGTCCACTGTGACAACAGATCTGCAACCGGTGTGTGACGACTTTGCGCCGAATCCGTGCCAATCGGGTGTGACGACCGTCGGGCCCGTGGCGTATACCGAGTGCGTGAGCGATCAGCCGACCGCCCACCCGAGCTTCGCCTCGACCGTCGAGGAGCACCTCGACGGGGTCTACCGCTACCTGCTCTACATGACCGCGAACCCGTCCACAGCCGAAGACCTGACGTCCGAGACGTTCGAGCGGGCACTCCGCCGCTGGACGCGCTTCGACCCCGCGCGGGGCAGCGCCCAGACCTGGCTGTGCCAACTCGCGCGCAGCGCCGCGCTCGACCACTTCCGGGCCGACGAGCGGCGCCGGCGCCGCGAGGAGCGCATCGCCGAACCGGACCGCGGCGCCGAGATCGAGCTCCCTGACGAGTACGGCCCCGTGCTGCGCCAGGCGCTCCGGACACTCACGGCTGCGGAGCGCGAGGTGATCGCGCTCCGCATCGTGCTCGAGCTCGACACGCAGACCGCAGCGCGCGTCCTTTCGATCTCGGCCTCCGCCTGCACCACCCGACTCAACCGCGCCCTCGAGAAGCTGGAGAAGAAAGTGAGGCCCCGCCTTGTCGCCTGATCTCGCCACCGTGCTCCGCGAGGAGACACCTTCCGCGCCGCCCGAGCTCCGCGAGCGCGTCGCCTACATCGCCGCGACGGCCCCTCCGCTCCGGCGGTCCTTCTCGCTGCAGCGCTTCGTGCTCTACGCCGCGCCCACCGCCGCGGCGGCCTCGCTGCTCGTGGCAGTCGCCGTCGGCGTCAGCTCGGCGATCGACTCGCCCTCGCGCCCGAACGCCGACGCCGGAACCGCGATGGCGCCCCCCGCCGCACGGGAGCGCGCGGGCCAATCCGATCAGGCCCTGAGCCAGCAGCCGGCGTACAGCACCACCACCCGAGGCGCTGGAGCTCGCCCCGGTCGCCGGCAAGTTCCGAGCGCCGCGCCAGCCCCGAGCACGACGCGGGCACAGGACGTCCAGGCCGACCTCCGGATCCTCGTCGACGACCCGAGCGAGCTCTCAGCCGCAACGCAGCGGGCGCTCCGCACCACCCGGCGCCTCGGCGGCTACCTCGTCACCGTCGACTACGGCACGCCGGAGCCGACCGAAGGCACCGCGGCGATCCGCGTCCGCGTCCCGCGCTCGCGCGTCCAGGCGGCGATCGTCCAGTTCAGCGGGCTGGGCACGATCCTCGCGCAGCAGACGCGAATCACCGACCTCCAGCAGCGCCTGGACGACCTCACGCGCCAGCTCCGCCGCGCGAAGGGCGACAAAACGCGCACGGCTGCACTCCGCCGCCAGCGCACGACCCTCGAGCGCCGCGCCGCCTTCGCAACGGTCGACCTCGCCCTTACGACTCACGAGCCCGAGCGAAACCCCGTGACGCCCAGCCGCTTCGACCGCGCAGTGGACGACGCCACCGGCGTCCTCACCACCGAGCTCGCCGTCGGCGCCTATCTGCTGATCGTGGCCGCCCCGTTCCTGCTTCTCCTGGGAGCCGGCTGGGCCGGCGCTCGCGCCTACCGGCGCTACGCGGATCAGCGCCTGCTCGAGCGGGCGTAGCCCCGCGAGCCGAGCTGGTCGTGCACGGCCCGTAGCGTCTCCTCGGACGAGAGGAACGCGGAGATCACGACCGGGTCGAACTGCCGCCCGCTCTCCCCAAGGAGCTCCCGGCCCGCCTCGACCCACGACTTCGCTCGGCGGTAGGGGCGGTCGCTCGTCATCGCATCCAGCGCGTCGGCCACCGAGAACACCCGCGCGCTCAACGGAATCTCCGGGCCGGCGAGCCCATCGGGGTAACCCGCACCGTCCCACCGCTCGTGGTGGGAACGCACGACGCGCATCCCCTCTCCGTGCAGGAACGCGACGCCGCTCAGCACCTGCTCGCCGAGCACCGTGTGCGTCCGCATCAGCCGCTCCTCGGCCGCCGTCAGCGGCTTCGGCTTCTGGAGGATCCGATCGGGGATCCCGATCTTGCCGACGTCGTGCAGCAGGAATCCGTACTCGGTGCTCGAGTCCTCCAGCAGCCCGGGGTCGACGGCGCGCGCCAGCTCGAGCGCGTACTGCTGGACGCGCTGCGAGTGCTGGCGCGTACCGACGTCCTTCGACTCGAGCGCGCTCGCCAGCGCCATCACGGTCTCCCGGTACGCGCTCTGCAGCAACGCTCGCTGTCCCCGCTCCAGCTCGAGCAGATGCCGAATGTCTTGCGCGTAGAGCAGCAGCTGCTCCTGTGGATCGTCCGTGCGCGCCGAGCGGAACGGGACGCCGTAGCGCTTGCCCGCGAGGCGCTCCACGGCGGCGAGCAGCTCCAGCGGGCTGAACGGCTTCCGCAGGAACACATCCGCGCCGGCGGCGTCGGCCGCCTCCTGCGTACCGCCGTCCGAGCCGGTCAGCAACACGACGCCGAGCCCGTCGTTCGCGGGGTTCGCGCGCACGACTTGCAGGAACTCGAGGCCGTTCATGCCTGGCATCCCGACGTCCAGCACGAGCACGTCCGGCTGGAACGACCGGATCGCCCGATCGGCCTCCACGGCGTTCTCCGACTCGTGGACGTCGATGTCGAAAACCTCGAACGTCGTGCGGAGCAACATCCGGAGCGCCGCGTCGTCGTCGATGAGCAGAATCCGCATTCCCAAGCCTCCGTCTAGGACCTGGGAGCCGTTATCGGCCGGTGCGGCCTACCCCTTTAGGGTGAGATCCCCCTCGAACCGGTGACGATGTTCACGAGCTTGCGCGGCACGACGATCGTCTGCTGGATCTCGTCGCCGTCCAGGTAGCTCTTCACGCGCGGCGAGGCCTTGGCGCGCTCGACGAGCTCCTCTTCGGGCAGGTCCGATGGCACCTCGATGCGATCGCGGACGCGCCCGTTCACCTGAACGACGAGCTCGAACGTGTCCTGCTCGAGCAGCGCTGGGTCGGCCTTCGGCCACGGCGTCTCCCAGAGCCGCTCGTGCCCCAGTCGCTCCCACAGCTCTTCCGCGACGTGCGGCGCGTACGGCTGGATCAGCGAAACGGCGGTTTCCGCGGCGAAGCGCGCCGCGGGGTCGTCCGGCGTCTTGGTCAGCTCGTTCACGAGCTCCATCACGGCGGAGATCGGGGTGTGGAACTGGGTGCGGCGGCCGATGTCGTCGGAGACCTTGGCGATCGTCGTGTGCGCCTTCCGCGCCAGCGGCGTGTCGCCCGGCTCGCCCGCCGGCCGCTCGGCCACCTCCAACACGGCCCGCCACAGCCGGCGCAGGAACCGGACGATCCCCTCGATCCCGGTGTCCGTCCACTCCATGTCCTGGTCGGCCGGACCCATGAAGAGGATGTAGGTGCGGACGGCGTCGGCGCCGTACTCCTCGACGAGGTCGTCAGGGCCCAGGACGTTGCCGCGCGATTTCGACATCTTCGAGCCGCCCATCTGGACCCAGCCCTGGTGGAAGAGCTGCGCGAACGGCTCGCGGAAGCCCACCAGGCCCAGCTCGTTCATCACGCGGACGAAGAAGCGCGAGTAGAGCAGGTGGCCGGTGGTGTGGTCGATCCCGCCGATGTACTGCGAGATCGGGCACCAGTAGTCGACCAGGCGCCGGTCGAAGGGCGCCGTGTCGTTCCGCGGGTCGACGTAGCGCAGGAAGTACCAGGACGAGTCGACGAAGGTGTCCATCGTGTCGGCCTCGCGCTTGCCGGGCTTCCCACACCGCGGACAGGGCACGTTCAGCCACTCCTCGTTGGAGGCCAGCGGCGGGACGCCCTTCGGGCGGTAGTCGTCGACCTCCGGGCAGCTCGACCGGCAGGTCCTCGTCCGGAACGGGCACGACGCCGCAGTCGTCGCAGTAGACGATCGGGATCGGGCAGCCCCAGTAGCGCTGTCGCGAGAAGCTCCAGTCGCGCAGCCGGTAGCTGACCGCCGGCTTCCCCTTCCCTTCCGCCGAGAGCCAATCGGTCACCCTGCGCACGCCCTCTTCAGCGGGGAGCCCGTCGAACTCGCCGGAGTTGACCATGACGCCGTCCTCCGAGATCACCTCGCGGACCGGCAGGTCGAAGGCCTCGGCGAACTCGCGGTCGCGCTCGTCGTGGGCCGGGACGCCCATGATCGCGCCCGTGCCGTACTCCATCAGGACGTAGTCGGAGACGTACACGGGGAGCTGCTCGCCGTTCGCGGGGTTCAGCACGTGATGGCCGGTGAAGACGCCTGACTTCGCTTCCTCCGTGGCGCGCTCCTCGCCGCGGCGGGCCGCCGTGCGCTTCACGTACTCCTGCACGTCTTCGTTGTCGATCTGCTCGGCCAGCGGGTGCTCCGGCGCGACGACGAAGAACGTCGCGCCGAAGAGCGTGTCCGGCCGGGTCGTGAAGACGGGCACGTCGATGTCCAGCTCGTCGATGCGGAAGATGATCTCGGCGCCCTCCGAGCGGCCGATCCAGTTCCGCTGGATCGTCTTCGTGCGCTCGGGCCACTTTCCGTCCTCGGGCAGCTCGTACTCGAGCAGCTCGTCGGCGTAGGCGGTGATCTTGAAGAACCACTGCTCCATCATTCGCGCCTCGACCGGCGTGCCGCAGCGATCGCAGCGACCGTCGACGACGTACTCGTGCGCGACGACGGTCTGGTCGTTCGGGCACCAGTTGACCGGAGCCGCCGCGCGGTAGGCGAGGCCGCGCTCGAAGAAGCGCAGGAAGATCCACTGCGTCCAGCGGTAGTAGTCGACCTCGTGGGCCGAGATCTCGCGGCTCCAGTCGATCACCCAGCCCAGGCGCTTCATCTGCTCCCGGATCTCGGCGATGTTGCGCTCGACGATCTCGCGCGGGTGCCCGCCTTCCTTGATCGCAGCGTTCTCGGCGGGCAGGCCGAAGGAGTCGAAGCCCATCGGACGCATGACACGCCAGCCCTGGCGTCGGCGGAAGTGCGTCGCGACGTCGCCCATCGTGTAGTTCAGGACGTGTCCCATGTGCAGCGTCCCGGACGGGTACGGGAGCATCTCCAGCTGGTACCAGTGGCGCTCGTCCGCCTCTGCGCCCGGGGCGGGATTCGGCGTCTCGAAGGCACGCTCGTCCTCCCAGACCTGCTGCCACCTCGGCTCGATCTTCTTGGGGTCGTATCGCTCCATCACCGTCTCCGGATACAAAAAAGCCTCTCGTCTCGAGAGGCCACGGGGAGCTGGCGCGGCGTCGCCGCGTTGGCTCCCTGGATTACACGAGCAGCTGCTCCATTGCCTCTGACAATACCACCGGTGTAGGTTCGGCGAAACCTCGCGAAGGGAGCACGCATGGCGGAGTACACGGTGGTGAAGGTCTCGGACGTCCCCGACCAGGGGCCGAACCTCGGCGTCGAGGGTCAGCTCGAGATCAGGTTCATGCGGAACGACCTCGGCTGCGAGCACTGCGGTGTGACCTTCGCGCGCTACAGCCCAGGGTTCGCGGCGGGCGGGCACACGCACAACCAGCAGGAGGAGATCTACGTGCTGGTCTCGGGCCGCGCGCAGGCGCTCGTCGGCGAGAACGAGGTGGTCGACCTCGAGCCCTGGACGGCGATCCGCGTTCCTCCGGAGACGCCGCGTGCCCTGCGCGCCGCGGGAGACGAGGACGCGGTGTTCGTGAAGATCGGCGCGCCGAACACCGGCCCAGGCGACGGCCGAGGCGTCCCGGACAGCTTCGCCTGGCCGGACTAGCCGCGGCACGAACCGCTACATCGCTCGAGCCCCGGACCGTCCCGGCGAGCCACGTGCTGGTGCCAGGCACCCGGACGCGTCCCGGGCAGACGGCGAACACCAGGAGAAGCGCCAACGGTGGGCGATCGCACGGTGGCCGTTTGGGCGCACTCGGCCAGGTGCCGCTTCGTCCGTTCGGGACCGCCTCCGGTGCCAGGCACACGGACACGGCCGGGCGGGACGGTTTCAGCCCTCGGCGGCCAGCTGAAGGCCCGGGCGGTCGAGGACCTGCAAGGGCTTCAGCCCCGCTTCGTTCGCCGGCGGATTGATCGGTTCCGAGAGCGGCGGTGCGCCGAACGACGCGGCGACGCGGTCGGGCGGCGCCTCGCCGTAGAGCGTCGTTCGCTGGCGCGGGATCCGGCCGGCCGCGCGAATCGCGGCCTCCATCCCCTCGGGCGGGAGCTCCTGGCCGTGGTCTGCGCCCGCGGCGCGTGAGATCGACTCGTTCATCAGCGTTCCGCCGAGGTCGTTCGCGCCGGCGCGGAGCACGGCCTGCGCGCCTTCGACGCCGAGCTTCACCCACGACGCCTGGATGTTCGTGATCCACGGATGAAGCGCCAGCCGCGCGACGGCGTGCATCAGCAGCGCCTCGCGGAACGTCGGTCCCGGCCGGGCCTGCCCGCGGAGGTACATCGGCGCCTCCATGTGGACGAAGGGCAGCGGCACGAACTCCGTGAAGCCGCCCGTGCGCCGCTGCTGCTCGCGCAGCTCGATCAGGTGGCGCGCCCAGTTCCGCGGGCCGTCGACGTGCCCGAACATGATCGTCGTCGTCGAGCGCAGCCCTGCTCGGTGCGCCACGTCGTGGACCCGGAGCCACTGCGCCGTCGTCACCTTGTCCGGACAGATCACCCGCCGCACCTCGTCGTCCAGGATCTCCGCGGCGGTCCCGGGCAGCGAGGCAAGCCCGGCCTCGCGCAGCGCGCCGAGATACTCCTCCAGGGACAGCCCGAGGGTCGCCGCCCCCTGCCAGACCTCGAGCGCCGAGAAGGCGTGGATGTGGAGATCCGGGAGCTCCGCCTTGAGCGCGCGGCAGATGTCGAGGTAGGTCTCGCCGGTGAAGCCAGGATGGATTCCGCCCTGCAGGCAGAGCTCGACGGCGCCCCGCTCCCACGCCTCCCGCCCCCGCCGCACGATCTCGTCGAGGGGGACGAGGTACGGCTTCCCACGGAGATTCGCGGCCAGCCGTCCCTTCGAGAACGCGCAGAAGCCGCAGCGGAAGTAGCAGACGTTCGTGTAGTTGACGTTCCGCGTGACGACGTAGGTGACGGTGTCGCCGTTCACCTCCCGCCGCAGCGAGTCGGCCGACGCGAACACGCGGTGGAGCTCCTCGCCGCGCGCCGCGAAGAGCCGGGCGATCTCCTCCTCGCCGAGCTCGTCGCGTGAATCGATCGGCAGCGCGTCGCGCGGCGCGAGCGGAAGCGGCGCATGTGAGCCCGCCGACCAGCGGTCGTCCCGGGCGAGCCCCTCCGCGTCGGCGGCCTGGAGGACGTGCGGCATCACGCCCGCGTCGACCCAGCGGCCCGAGACGTACTCGGGGTACAGCGGCAGCCGCGGCGCGAGCGCGAAGCCCTTCGCCTCGGTCTCGGCGCGGAGGCGCGCCAGCTCCGGCCACGGGGCTTCGGGATTGACATGGTCGATCGTCACCGGCGAGACACCGCCCCAGTCGTCGATGCCCGCGTCGAGCAGCCGTCCGAAGTCGTCGCCGCTGAGGTTCGGCGGGCACTGGATGTGCCAGTCCGGGCCGAGCAGGATTCGCGCCGCCGCTGCGGTCCAGAGCAGCTCGTCGAGGGACGGCTCAGCGTGGTCGGCCATCTTCGTCCCCGGCTTCGCGCGGAAGTTCTGGACGATCACCTCCTGGACGTGGCCGTAGCGCTCGCCGAGCTCGCGGATCGCGAGCAGCGACTCGAGGCGCTCCTCGCGCGTCTCGCCGATACCGATCAGGACGCCCGTCGTGAACGGGACACGCAGCTCTCCCGCCAGACGGATCGTTTCGAGCCGAGCCTCGGGGAGCTTGTCCGGCGACCCGAAGTGCGGGCCGCCGCGCTGCGCCAACCGGGCCGACGCGCTCTCCAGCATCAGCCCCTGCGACACGCTCACCTCGCGGAGCGACGCGAGCTCCTCCCGCGAGATCACGCCGGGGTTCGTGTGCGGCAGCAGGCCGGTCTCTTCGAGCACGAGCTTCGCGCAGCGGGCCAGGTACTCCACGGTCGTGGCGCAGCCGAGCGCGGCGAGCTCCTCGCGGGCGACCCGGTACCGCAGCTCGGGCTTGTCCCCCAGCGTGAAGAGCGCTTCCCGGCAGCCCGCCGCCGCGCCGGCCCGCGCGACCTCCAGCACCTCGTCCTCGGACATGTACGCCCGCTCGCCGCGCCGCGGCGGGTGCGCGAAGGTGCAGTAGTGGCAGACGTCCCGGCAGAGCTTCGTCAGCGGGATGAAGACCTTCGGCGAGTAGGTCACGACGCGCGTGGACCGCAGCCGCCGCGCCTCAGCGCAGAGCTCCTCGGTCGAAGCCGCGAGCAACCGCTCCACGGCAGAGACTCTAGATGGGTGTCAGTCGGTGTTGTTCCAGCGCCCGAACAGCGCTTCGTGCAGGTACCCGCGGGTCTGCCACTCGGGCGGGATCGCGCCGCCGGGCGTGCCGCTCATCCGCGTCAGCGTGCGGGCCCCGTCGACGCCGGCCCACTCGGCCACCACGACCCAGCCGACGAGCACCGACTGCTCGAGCCGGTCGTTCCCCTCCTGGCTGGACTCGATGGCATCGTGCAAACCTTCCGGAGGAGAATTGCTCATCCTCCGAAGATCGGTCGTCAGCCGCAGCGGCGAACCACTCGTTCGAGGGACGCGCTGCGCGAGTCGTTCAGCGTGACGAGCACCCTGAGCACCGTCCCGCGGCGACCCAGGCGGCTACGGCCCACGGCGGCGGTGTACGGGCCGCGGCGGTCGGTCTTGATCGCCCGCGTGCCGCGGTAGAAGACAACCGACGAGATTCGGCCCGACGCCGATCCGCCCACCCGGAGCGCAACGTTGGAGCGGGCACAGCCCGCCCGGCCCCGGCGATAGCGGACGCCCAGCCGCAGGTCCGGCCCGCGGCGACAAGCATCGCCCGCACAGGCGCGCAGCAGCGCGAGCCGCCGCGCGAGCTCCGTTTTCACCGCCGCGTAGCGAACGTCGGCGTGCAGGCTCGTCAGCTGGTGCGGGTCGGTGACGAGGTCATAGAGCTCCTGCTCACCCGTCGAGTGCTGGACGAAGGCGTGGCGCGGCGTGCGGATCGCGCTGTACGTCGTCGTCTCGAGCAGGATGTCGCGGCCCGAGCGGCGCAGCCGGTCGGCCGCGAAGGGCAGCAGCGAGCGCCCGTCGATCCGCCGGCCGGGCCGTGCGTTCGCGACGTCGAGAATCGTCGAGGCAAGGTCGACGTTCGCCGTGAGGTTCGTCCTGGTGACACCGCGTGGAATGCCCGGCCCGCGGAGGATCAGAGGTACGCGCACCGACGGCTCGTAGACCAGCACTTTGCCGCTCGCGACGCGATGCTCGCCGTGGAAGAAGCCGTTGTCGGCGGTAAAGACCACGAGTGTGCGCTCGAGCTCACCCGTCGCCGAGAGCGCCGAGAGGATGTCCCGGACCGCTTCGTCGACGGCGAGCAGCGACTCGAGCCGCTGCTGGTAGTTCTCGCGGATCGCGTTCAGCCGCGCCGTTGTCAGCACCGCGCGGCTCCGCATCGCCAGAGGCTTGTCGGACACGTCGGCCTCGTTCAGCGAGGGCGGCGCGGGCAGCGGCTGCGCGGCGAAGGCGTTCCGGTGACGAGGCGCCGGTGAAGGCGTCGCCAGGTTCTGCGGGTCGTCGGAGTCGCGCGGCCCGCCGCTGTGCGGCGCGAGGAACGCGACCGACAGGAAGAACGGCTTGGGCTGCGGCGCGAGCCGCCGGACGATCTCGACGGCCTTCCGGTTGTAGACGTCCGCCTGGTAGTTCGCCGCACCGGTGCCGTAGGTCACGAGCCGGCCGTTCTCGTTCAGCGTGTAGTTGTAGAAGCGGTAGGTGGACGGGTCGGTGGACCCGTACCACTCCGTCCAGCCGGCAGGCACCTCCATCGGGCGAGCCTGTCCGTAGCCGTTCAGGTACTTCCCGAGGTGGACGGTGTGGTACCCCGCTTGCTGGAGCCAGGCCGGCAGCGTGTTCGAGTGGCTCGGCGCGAGCTTGTCGTACCCGCCGGCCGGAGCCGTGTTGCCCATGATCGTGTGGTTGTGGCCGTACTGGCCCGTGATGAACGTCGTGCGGGACGGACAGCAGAGCGGGAACGAGGCGAAATTGTTCGCGAAGGTCGTCCCCTGGCGGGCGAGCAGCGAGTTGACGTTCGCCATCACCCGCAGCGACTCGACCGTCTGGTCGTCGGTCATCAGGACGAGGACGTTCGGCTTCGCCGGGAGCTGCTGAGGAGAGGCCTGCGCGGCCCCTCCTCCTGCAGCAACGGCGAGCAAGGCCGAGAGCAGTAGCGCCGCCGAAGCGGCTACCAGGACCCCCCAAGCCCCCGGCCTCATGCCCGCCATCATGATGCTTGGACGCCGGGTTCGAGTTAGCTGTTTGTTAGCGCTTTGGAAATGTTCTCGGGCTCCGTCACTGGAGCCGAGCAGGCAAAGCGCTCGCACGTGTAGACGGCAGGCTTTCCGTCCACGAGGCCCTTTCCCTCGAGCAGCGGGACGCCATCCGCAGGGCCGACGGCGACGACGGTGTTGGGGTCGAACACCTCGAGCGCGGCGCGCGCCACGTCGCTTTCGACGGACCCGGCGATCGCGAGCTCGCGCGGCGGTGAGAAGTGCAGGTCGAGGGCCGAGAGCAGGTGACCGAACGCGTGCGGCGCGCGCGGCAGAGCATCCCGGACCAGCCGGAAGACGCCGACGGCGCGGTGCTCCAGCTCGGTGTCGCCGTAGATTCGCGCGAGACGCAGCAGGACGAGGGCGAGCATCGAGTTTCCGGACGGCGTCGGGTGGTCGTCGAAGGACTTCTGGCGCGCGATCAGGCGCTCGCCGTCCGCGGGCGTGAGGAAGAACCCGCCGCGCTCCTCGTCGCCGAAGAGCTCGACCGCAAGGCGTGCCAGGCGACTCGACTCCTGGAGCCAGCGCGGGTCGCCGGTGGCGACGTGGAGCTCGTAGAGGCCGTTTGCGACGTCCGCGTAGTCCTCCAGGAAGCCCGTGTTCTTCGCGCGGCCCTCGCGGTACGTGCGGAAGAGCCGGCCCCGGTCGTCCGACAGCGGTCCGAGCAGGAACTCGCCGAGCCGCGTTGCCGCGTCCAGCCAGTCTCGGCGGTCGAAGCGGCGGCCGGCCTCGGCGAGCGCGGCGAGCAGGAGCCCGTTCCAGGAAGCGATCGCCTTGTCGTCGCGGAGCGGCTTCGGGCGTTCCTCGCGCAGCTCGAAGAGCCGGCGGCGGAGCTCCTCGTCGAGCTCGCCGCGGATGATCGAGCGCCCGTCCTCGAAGGGCTGGAGCAGCTCCTCCGGGACGCCCTCGCCGGCCGTCCACGTGAACGTGAGCCCCTCGACGCCCTCGGTGTCGGCGTCCTGCGCCGAGGCGAAGCCGCCGTCGGGCAGCGCGAGCTCGCGGATGACGTAGTCGAGGGTCTGCTCGACGATCCCGCGATAGCGCGCCTCCCCCGTCACGGCCCAGGCATGGAGGTACACGGAGGCGAGGAGCGCGTTGTCGTAGAGCATCTTCTCGAAGTGCGGGACGAGCCAGGTGCGGTCGACCGAGTACCGGTGAAACCCGCCGCCGACGAGGTCGTACATCCCGCCGGCCGCCATCGCGTCGAGCGTCTTCACGACCATCGGCAGGGCCTCGGAATCGCCGCGCAGGTGCCGGCGGAGCAGGAACTCCAGCGTCGAGGCGGGCGGGAACTTCGGCGCGCCGCCCCAGCCGCCCCACTCGGAATCGAAGGTGCGGCGAAGCGCTCGCGAGGCGTCGCCGAGGATGCTCTCCGTCAGCGGCTCGGTCGACGGCGCGATCCGGCTCGCCTGCTCGAGCGCCTCGCGGAGCTGGCCCGCCGCTCCGTCGACGGCGCCGCGACGATCCCGGTAGAGGCCGGAGATCGACTCCAGCACGTCGCGGAACGCAGGCATCCCGTGACGCGGCTCGGGCGGGTAGTACGTGCCGCCGAAGAACGGCGTGCCGTCGGGCTTGAGGAAGACGGTCATCGGCCAGCCGCCGTGGCCGGTCAGCGCGACGACGGCGTCCATGTAGAGCGCGTCGACGTCGGGCCGTTCCTCGCGGTCGACCTTGACGTTGACGAACCGCTCGTTCATCAGCGCCGCGGTCTGCTCGTCCTCGAAGGACTCGTGCTCCATCACGTGGCACCAGTGGCAGGCGGCGTAGCCGATCGACAGCAGGACGGGCTTGTCCTCGGCGCCGGCCCGCTCGAACGCCTCGTCGCCCCACGGGTGCCAATCCACCGGGTTGTCCGCGTGCTGCAGGAGATAGGGGCTGGTCTCTTGGGCGAGGCGATTCACCTCCAGCACGCCTCACACGGCTGTACCGGCAAAGCCGGCACAGCCTCCATGGTCAGCATCGCAAGCGATGCCTCAGCGTGCTGCAGGAGGTAGGGGCTGGTCTCTTGGGCGAGCCGGTTCATGGGATTAGGCTAGTGGCGTGACCGAGCCGTCCGACGACCTGCTCGAGCCGGAGTCGAAGCCGACTCCCGAGGAGTCGGAGCCGGAGCGCGACGACGACGACGAGCAGCGCTGGCACGGCGAGGAGAGCCTCGGGCTCCTCCCCCCGGACTAGACCCGGTACAGGTAGCCCTCGAGCCGGCGGCCGAGCTGGTCCTCGAGCCACTTCGAGACCTTGATCAGCGCATCGAGGTCGATGCCGGTCCCGATCCCCTCGCCCTCGAGCAGGTAGACAAGATCCTCGGTGGCGACATTCCCGGTCGCATTCGGTGCGAAAGGGCAGCCGCCGAGGCCGCCGACCGAAGAGTCGAGGCTCGACACGCCGGACCCCAGAGCCGCATAGGCGTTCGCGTAGCCCGTGTTCCGCGTGTTGTGGAAGTGGCCGCCGACCGCGACACCGAGCGCGACGACCCTTTCGGTGAGCTGCCGTACCTGGGTCGGCGTCGCGACGCCGATCGTGTCGGCGAGGACGAGCTCGTCCGGCTTCGTCGCCGCCAGGCGCTCGGCGATCGCCACGACCCGTTCCGGATCGACGCGGCCCTCGAAAGGACAGCCGAAGGCGACGGAGATCGTCACGCTCGCCTGGATGCCGTCCTCCTTCGCCCGGCCGACGATCCGCTCGGCGTCGCCGAGGGCGGCCTCCACCGAGGCGCCCGCGTTCCGCTGCGAAAAGCTCTCCGTGGCGGCGACCGCGAAGCTGACCTCGCCGAGGCCGGTCTCCCGCAGCCGCTCGTAGCCCCGCTCGTTGAGCGCGAGACCGGAGTAGACGACGCCGTCGCGGCGCTCGAGCGCGGCGACGACCTCCTCCGCCCCGGCCATCTGCGGCACGCGCTCGGGGTTGACGAAGCTCGCCGCCTCGATGCGTCGCAGTCCCGCGGCGGCGAGCTTGTCCACCAGCTCCGCCCGGGTCTCGGTTGGAAAGACCTGATCCTCGTTCTGGAGGCCGTCCCTCGGCCCGACCTCCCGGATCACTACTCGCCGTTCAGACCGGCGCTGTCCACCCGCTCGGGCTTGACGCGCACCGTGACGCGGGTCTCGGTCGGCTTCCGAAAGGGATAGGAGTCAGCGTCGAGGTACTTCTTCGCCAACCGGTCGATCTGCTCGTCGGCACCCTCCGTCGTCATCTCCGCCGGGCCGGAGACAGCGACCCACTTGTACGGGTCCTCCATCACCAGGATCCCGACGTTCGAGTTCCCTCGGATGTTCTTCGGCTTCGCCCGTCCCTCGGCCGTGTTGAACGAGACCTCGTCGCCGTCACGCTCGACCCAGACCACGGTCTGCTGCGGCGAACCGTCCTCACGCACCGTCGCCGCGACGGCATACAGCGGCTCGTCGAACAGGGCTCCTTCGTTGTCGCTCAGCTTGCCCATCGTTCCCTCCTCGTCTCGAGTTGCCTAGGCTAACGGCATGGCTGTTCTTCTCCTCTGTGGAACGAGAAAGGGCCTCTTCCTCATCCGCGGGGACAACGGGAGCTGGAAACTGGATGGGCCCCTCCTCACCGGCTGGTCGGTCTTCCACGCGATCCAGGATCCTCGCGACGGCAGCCTCCAGGTGGCCGCGAACAACTTCGTCTACGGCGGGACGTTCCAGCGCTCGGAGGACGCGGGGAAGACGTGGAAGCGTGCAGAGGGTCTCGGTCTGCCCGAAGATTCCGGCCTCAAGCTCGAGGAGACCTGGCACGTGGAGCCCGGGCGCACGGACGGCGAGATCTGGCTCGGCGCCACGCCCGGCGTCCTCTTCCGCTCGATCGACGGCGGCGAGTCGTTCGAGGTCGTCCGTGAAATTCTCGAGCATCCGACGCGGGAGCAGTGGCAGCCCGGCGCGGGCGGCATGTGCTGTCACTCGATCCAGCTCGACCCGTCCGATCCGAAGCGGATGTACATCGCGATCTCCGCGGCCGGCACCTTCAGGACCGACGACGGCGGCGAGACGTGGACGCCGAAGAACCGGGGCGTGGCCGCGGACTTCATGCCCGACCCGTTTCCGGAGCTTGGGCAGTGCGTCCACAAGCTCCTGCTCCATCCGGAGCGGCCCGATCGGCTCTGGCAGCAGAACCACTGCGGCGTCTACCGCTCCGACGACCGCGGCGACAACTGGGAGCGGCTCGAGGGGAACGGGCTCCCGAGCGGCTTCGGCTTCCCGCTCGCGCTGGACCCCCGAGACCCGGACGTCGCGTACGTGATTCCCGAGGAGGGCGCGGAGAATCGCGTCACGCCGGACGGAAGGCTCGGCGTCTACCGGACCGCGGATGGCGGAGCTAGCTGGGGACTCGCGTCGGACGGCCTCCCGGAGCCTGCTTGGGGGGCCGTGATGCGCGAAGGCTTTTCCTTCGACTCCGCAGGAGGCGTGTACTTCGGAACGCAGAGCGGCTCGGTCTTCGCGTCGAACGACGGCCGCAGCTGGGCGGAGGTCGCGCAACAGCTGCCGCCGGTGCTCTCGGTCGAGGCCGGAGAGTGGTCGTAGTCAAATTGCCCTCGCTGCTCGCCGAGCAGGCGGGCGGCCGGCGGGAGTTCGAGGTCGAGGGTGCGACGCTGGGCGACGCGCTGCGGTCGCTGCCCGTCGCCGACCTGCTGATCGACGAGCGCGGGGAGCTGCGCCGGCTGGTGAACGTCTACGTGGACGGCGAGGACGCGCGACGGGCCGAGGGGCTCGGCACCTCGCTCGACGGCGCGGCGGAGATCCGCGTGATCGCGGCGGTAGCCGGCGGCTAGAGCGTTCGGGGGATCGTGATGTCCCCCGCCTTGATCCGCTCGGTCACGCGCTCGAGCGCCGCCAGGTCCTCCTGCGGCACCTCGGCGCTGACCTTCCCCAGGCCGACGCCTTCCTCCTCGAGGCCGAACGTGAGGTTGCGCCCGCCCTGCCACTCGTCCTCCACGACCGACTGGATCGTCTCGAACACCGCCGCGTCGACGCGCTTCAGCGCGCTGCTCAACACGTGGTCGCCGAGGAACGACTGGTCGGCGTCCACGCCGATCCCCCAGACGCTCTTCTCCTTCGCGGCGGTGAGCGCGCCGAGGCCGCAGCCGCCCGCGACCTGGAAGACGACCTGCGAGCCGCGTGCGATCTGCGACAGCGCGATCTCCTTGCACTTCGCCTGGTCGTCCCAGTCGTTCGAGTACGCGTTCAGCGTCTGCACGGCCGGATTCGCCTGCTTCACCCCGGCCTGGTAGCCGGCGATGAAGCGGTCGACCGGCGGCTCCTTGTAGCCGCCGACCGAGCTCACCACCGGCTTCCCGCCGGTCCGTTTCTGCGCGAGCCCGGCGAGGTAGCCGGCGAGGTAGCCCACCTGCTCCTCCTTGAACAGGAGCCCGACGACGTTGGCCGGCTTATGCTTCAGCCCGGACTGGTCGACGTCGACGATCGCGAACTTCGTTTCGGGATGCTGCGTCGCCGCCGTGTCGATCGCATCGCCCTGGGCGAAGCCGACGCCGATGATCAGGTCGTAGCGCTGCCGGACGAGCGCGGCGTAATTCGGGACGTAGTCGGCGGCCTTGGCCGACTCGACGACGCGCACCTGGATCCCGAGCTCCTTCTCGGCGCGCTTGAGCCCCTGGTACGCGAGCTGGTTGAAGCCGCGGTCGTTGAGCTGGCCGACGTCCGTAACGAGTGCGACCCGGACGTCGTCCTCGCCCTCGGTGGTCGTCCCCGAGGCACCGCCGTTGTCGTCGCCGCCACAGCCGGCGAGCGCCAGGAGAGCCACGATCAGGAGGTTTTTGCTTGGTAGTCTCAAACCTGGTGGCGAAGTCTAGTGCCCCGACACCGGCGCACGTCGCACTCGCCGTTGTCTTCCAGGTGCGCGACGCGGCGCTGCAGGTGCTGATGTGGGAGCGCGCACGGGAGCCGTTCCGCGGGAGCTGGGCCCTTCCGGGGGGCGCGTTGGAGGCTGACGAGACGCTGGAGTCGTCGATCCGCCGCCATCTGGCGGAGAAGGTCGACGTCAGAGAGCTCGCACATCTCGAGCAGCTCGAGACGCGCAGCGAGCCCGCACGCAACCCGAGGACGTGGGAGCTCGCGACCGCCTACCTCGGCCTCGTCCCCGCCGGCCAGGACCCGGGCCTTCCAACGGACACCGCGTGGCATCGCGTCGCCTCGCTCCCCTCGGCTGCATTCGACCATGGCGAGATCGTCGGAACTGGCCTGCAGCGTCTACGGGCGAAGCTGAGCTACACGAACATCGCGTTCGCGCTTGCGCCGCCCGAGTTCACGCTCTCGGAGCTCCGAACGATCTACGAGGCGGCGCTCGGCCGCGAGGTCTCTGCCACGAACCTCCAGCGGGTGCTGCTGCGTCGCGGCGTGCTCGAGCGGACGGGGTCGAAACGGGAACCGGGGAAGACCGGTGGACGACCCGCCGACGTCTTCCGGTTCAGGAGTCAGGAGCTGGAGGTGACCGACCCGTTCGCCGTGCTCAAGCCGCGAGAATGAGGCGATCGCGCCCGGCGCGCTTGGCCTCGTACAAGGCGGAATCGGCGCGTCCGACGAGCTCCTCCACCGACTCGGTTCCGTCCCAGCAGGCGACGCCGACCGAGACGGTCTCGGCGTCCGGCATCGAGAGGCGGAGCCGCTCGAGCACCCGCTGTGCGTCCGGCAGCCCGCATCCCGGAAGCAGCACGGCGAACTCCTCGCCGCCGTAACGCGCGAGCATGTCGCTCGACCGGAGCTGCTGCGCCCACGCCCGTCCGGCCTGCTTCAGCAGCCGGTCGCCGGCCTGGTGTCCGCGCTCGTCGTTGAACTCCTTGAAGCGGTCGAGGTCGAGCATCGCCACGCAAACCTGACGCTCGCTGCGCGTGGCGCGGGCGAGCTCGCGCGGCAGCTCCTGATCCCAGGCGCGGCGGTTCGGCAAGCCCGTGAGATCGTCGGTGCGGGCACTCTCCTCCAGCCGTGCGAGCAGCTCGGCGCGGTCGATGGCGATCGCCGCCTCGGCCGACAGCATCCGCAGGCCCGAAGCGGCGGCTTCGCCGAGCTCACCGATCGGCTCGAGCCAGCCGACGACGAGGACGCCGACGGCGAAGTCGTCGCGAAGGACCGGCTCGAAATGGAACCCGTCCGCCGGAGCGAAAACTGCGCGCCGCGAGACGTACGCCTCGGAAGCACGTGACGATTCGCCGACGTCGAGCGCGACCTCGGCGCCTGCCGCAGCGGTGGTGACGAGTATGCCGTTGGCATCCGGCTCGATCAGCTGCGCGTAGTCCGCCGCCGCGATCGCCATCGACGCCGAGCACACACCGTGGCGGACGGCGGCCGGATCGGACGAGCCCGCGAGCCGGCGCGTCACGGACGCCACGGACGCCATGTAGGCGAGCGTCCGGCGCGTTTCCTCGACGCTGCTCGCAGCCTCGTCGGCGCGTGAACGCAACTCGGCCACGAGCGCCTGCACGGTGAACCCGACGACCGGCGCGATCGAGATCCAGAGCAGTGTCCGGCGCCACTCCGTCGCCGGGTAGTCGGCCAACCCGAGGGCGAGGGGCGTCAGGAACATCGCTGCAAGGCCCGAGATCCCGATCGCGAGCTGGCTGCGGGTCCCGTAGAGCGCCAGCCAGAAGACGGGCATCATCGCGAGCGCCGCGTAGCCGGAGTCGGCGCCGCCCTGGCTCTCTCGCAGAAGCGCGATCACGACAAAGTAGGAGAGCGGGGGGACGACCTCGGCGTAGCGCGGCAGCCGGGCCCACGGCACCAACGCCGCGGCGGCGACGATCAGGGCGGACAGCCCGACGGCCAGGAGCACGACGTTCGGCCGGTCGCCGTCCGGTGGCAGCGGGAGGACGGCGAGGGCGAGCATCATCACGCCCAGGAACGGAGCGCTCCGGTGAAGGAGACGGGTGCGATCGAACGCACCGGAGTGCAGGGCCGCAGCAGACCTCACGCCGTTGCTTTCGTCGTCCGCCGCGGGGATTCGCCCCATCCTCATAAAGGGTGGTGACTAGTGGCGAGGAGGCTCGGCGGCTAGACGAGCCAGAAGATGAGGAACGCCACCACGACGATGATTCCGACCACGATCGCGATGATCGTTCCGACGCCGCCGATCACGAGGGCCGGGGTGCGGGCGCTCTCGCCGCGGGCCGCCTCGCGCACTTCGGCTTCCAACGGTGCGTCGTCGGGGCGGTGGGGCTCCGTCACGACCGGAATCCTAGTTAGCGTGCGGCCGTGGTCGGAAAGACCGTCAAGTTGCGCAGCGGGCGCGCTGTTGGCTACTCCGAGTGGGGAGACCGCGACGGGGCGCCGGTGCTCGGCTTCCTCGGCACGAGCCTCTCGTGGCTCGCGCATCTCGGGCACGAGGCACCGCGGGCGGCCGGTGTCCGGCTCGTTCTCGTCGACCGGCCCGGCTACGGGCTCTCCGACCTGCATCAGGGACGGACGCTGCTCGACTGGCCGCGCGATGTGGAAGCGCTCGCCGACGCACTCGGGATCGAACGCTTCGCCGTGTTCGGAATGTCGGGTGGAGGCCCCCACGCCGCGGCGTGCGCCTACGCCCTTCCGGGGCGTGTCTCGGCGCTCGGGCTGGTGAGCTCCGCGGGGCCGGTCTGGGACCGGCCGGAGCTCATCTATTCGGCGCCGCCGCACCGACGTCCGCTGATCGAGCTGGCGCGAGGGGATCGCACGACCGTCGCCACGCGGCTGCTCGAGGACTGCCGCGAAGAGCTCGCGCGGATCGGCGAGCCGAGGGGCGAGAACGGGAGCGGCCCGCCGGCCGACCGAGCGGTGCTCGCCGATCCAGGCGTGCGGGCGCGGTTCGACGCGGCCGCACGAGAGACCGCGCTGCGGGGGCCGGAGGGGTACGCCCACGACCTCTACCTCCTCTACGTCGAGCCGTGGGGCTTCCGGCCCGAGGACATCTCCGTGGCGACGCACGTCTGGCACGGCGACGAGGACACGGCCGTTCCGCTGGGCGTCGCGGAGTTCTTCGCGGCCGCCATCCCGGGCGCGGAGCTCCATCTCGTCCGCGGCGCCGGCCACCTCGTCCTCTGGTCGCACGCCGAGGAGATCCTCGCGGGGCTGCGTCTAGGCTAGAGCCATGTGCAGAAACATCCAGAACCTCTACAACTTCGAGCCTCCGGCATCCGACGACGAGATCCGCGGGGCGTCGCTGCAGTTCGTCCGCAAGATCAGCGGCTTCACGAAGCCGTCGCAGGCGAACGAGGCGGCGTTCGAGCGGGCGGTCGACGAAGTCGCGGCGGCGTCGCGCCGGTTGCTGGACTCGCTCGTCACCACGGCTGAGCCCAAGGACCGCGAGTCCGAAGCCGCGAAGCGGCGCGCTCGATCCGAAAAGCGCTTCGCAGCAGCGTAAACTCGCTCCCGCCGATGGCGAGGCGGCACCTGATCGGGCTGCTCCTCGCAACCGAGGAGGATTGGCCCACGGCCTTCGAAGCGCTGCTTGCGCGTCTCGGGCCGATCACGTTCCGCGGTGAGACGCACGAGTTCGTCACCGAGCGCGTCGTCCACGAGCCGTTCGACCTCCGCTACGCCCCCCGCTACCAGCTGATCATCGACCGCCTGGCGTGGTGGTACGACGTCCCGCGCGAGTGGCTGAAGAAGCTCGCGCTGATGGACGACGTCTACCTCCTGAACAACCCCTTCACCTTCCAGGCGATGGAGAAGCACTCCGCCTACTGCGCCCTGATGCGCCTCGGGATAAAGGTGCCGGAGACCTGGCTGATCCCCCACAAGCTCCCGCCTGACAACCCGCGCTACATCCCGATGGCCGAGCGCTACAGCCCGGAGTTCGACCTCGACTTCGTGGCCGGGCAGGTCGGCTACCCGCTGTACATGAAGCCCTTCGACGGCGGCATGTGGGTCGGCGTCACTCGGATCGAGTCGAGCGAGGAGCTACACCGTGCCTACGAGGAATCGGGCGAGCGGCTGATGCATCTCCAGGCAGCGGTCGACGAGTTCGACGTCTTCACGCGGAGCCTCTCGATCGGGCCGCAGACGAAGGTGATGCAGTACGACCCGTCGGCCGACGGTCACTACCGCTACGCCGTCGGCGACGACTTCCTGCCACCGACGCTGATGTGGGAGGTCGAGTCGATCGGCCGAGTCGTCAACGCCTTCTTCCGCTGGGAGTTCAACTCGTGCGAAGTGATCGTCAAGGACGGGCAGGCGCACCCGATCGACTACGCGAACGCCTCGCCAGACATGGCGCTCGTGTCGCTCCACTACTACTTCCCGTGGGCGATCCAGTCGCTGGCCGCGTGGTGTCTGTTCTGCGCCGCGACCGAGCGGAAGGTCGGCGTCTACCAGCCGACCCGGGACTACTTCGCGATCGGCGACAGCGATCTGTCGTACGAAGAGAAGCTCGAGCGCTACCGAGCGCTCGCTGACGCGTACTTCCAAGTCGAGGAGTTCGAGGAGTTCTGCGCCGAGGCGCTCGCGCATCTCGAGGAGACGATGGTCGAGTACGTCGAGAGCCCGGAGTTCGACGAGCTGATCGTCCAGATCATGCGGACCGAGGAGCCGGAAGAGAAGCAGGAGCGCCTGATCGAACGCTCACGCACCGCCGTGGCGGCGTGGGCTTCAGACTGCAGAGCGAAGGTCTAGCTCTACCTCCGGCACCGCGCGCTCCGACGCCGGCGCTGCCAGGAACTCGCGCGCGGGGAACGACGCGATCCAGGCGACGATGTTCGTCGGGATCGTCTGGACGTTGTTGTTGTACGCCTGGACGGCGAGGTTGTAGGCCTGCCGGGCCATGGCGATCGTGTTCTCGAGGCGGACGAGCTCCGCATGGAGATCCTGGAAGCGCTCCTCTGCTTCGAGATCGGGGTAGGCCTCCGCGGTCGCGAACAGCCGCGCGAGCGCGCCGCTGAGCTGGTTCTCGGCCCGGGTCTGGTCAGCCGGCGACTCCGCCGCGAGCGCACCGCTTCGCGCCTCGGTGACCTCCTCGAACGTCTCTCGCTCGTGCGTCGCGTAGCCCTCGACCACTTCGACGAGGTTCGGGACGAGGTCGTGACGCCGCTTCAGCTGAACCTCGATGTCGGCCCAGACGGCGTCCGCGCGATTGCGCAGCCGCACGAGCTTGTTGTACGTGACGATCGCCCAGAGGACGAGCGCGCCGAGGGCGCCGAGGAACAGCCACACCGCAAGATCCAGCGGATCCATCGCGGCCGTTATCGGCAGCGACGATCTACCGCTTGACGAGCACGACGTCGCGAGCTGGGCCCCCTGCTCGCCGCCACTACACTTCCGCGCGATGGATAGCTGGGGCCTCTTCATCGTCTTCCTGGTCCCGCCGCTCCTGCTCGGCCTGGCCGTCCAGTGGTGGCTGAAGCGGACTTTCGCGCGCTACTCGAAGGTCGAGATCCCTACCGGCCTTCCGGGAGCCGAGGTCGCTCGGCAAATCCTGGACCGCAACGGCCTCCACGACGTTCCGGTCGAGGTATCGCCGGGCGGCGCCCTCTCGGATCACTACGACCCGAAGAAGAAGGCGCTCTTTCTCTCGGAGCCCGTTTACCGCCCGGCGACGGTGTCGGCCGCCGCTGTCGCGGCGCACGAGACCGGACACGCACTCCAGCACGCCCAGGGTTACACCCCGCTCAGGCTCCGCTCCGCGATGTACCCGGCGGTCGCCTTCGCGTCGACCGCGTGGGTGTGGCTGCTGATGCTCGGCGTGGTGCTGAGCGCGCTTAACCTCGTCGCCCTGGCTCTCCTGCTCTACGCGGTCGCCGTGCTCTTCCACATCGTCACGCTGCCGGTCGAGTTCAACGCCTCGCGCCGCGCGTCCACGCAGATCCGCGAGCTCGGGCTGGTCGGCGCCGGCGACGGCACAGGCGTCCAGCGAGTCCTGACCGCTGCCGCGTTGACCTACGTCGCGGGCGCGCTCGCCGCGCTCTCGATGCTCCTGTACTACGCGCTCATCTTCTTCGGCAACCGCGACTAGCGTGCGCCGTCGACGGATCCGCCGGATCGCTCCGGCGGCGATCGGCCTGCTCATCGCAGTCGCGAGCTTCGCGTACTTCCTGCCGAAGATCGCGAACTACGGGGACGTCTGGGACGTCATCACGGATCTGTCCTGGCCGTGGCTCCTCACTCTCGCGGCGGCGACGCTGCTCAACCTGGCGACCTTTGCTCCACCCTGGATGGTCGTGCTCCCACGCCTCGGCTTCCGCTCGGCCTTTGCGCTGACCCAGGTCTCGACGGCGCTCTCGATCGTCGTGCCGGCCGGCGCGGCGGTGGGGATCGCCGGTGCCTACGGGTTGCTGCGGCGCTGGGGCTTCGACCCGCGGGAGATCGGCCGCGCAGTGACGCTCGTGAGCCTCTGGAACCAGCTCGCGAACCTCTCGTATCCGATCATCGCGGTCTTCCTCCTGACGGCGTACGGCGGCGACTCCGCGCTGCTCGCCACGGCGGCGTTCGTCGGCGTCGCCGTGCTTGGAGTGGTCGTCGCGATGCTCGCCGTGGTGCTCGCCAGCGACCGCGCAGCGACCGACCTCGGCGACGTCGCTGCGCGCGCGACGAGCTGGGCGCTCCGGCGCTTCGGCCGCCCGCCGGTCCTCTGGGGCGGCGCGAGCTTCGAGCGCTTCCGGCGCGACTCGCTCGAGCTCCTGCGCCGCCGCTGGCACGTCTTGACGCTCGTGACCTACGTGGGAACGCTCACGGTGTTCCTCGTGCTCCTCGTCTCGCTGCGGGCCTTCGGCGTGACCGAGTCCGAGGTTTCCGTCGTCGAAGCGTTCGCCGCGTGGTCGCTCGCGCGCCTGCTCGGATCGGTGCCGATCACGCCGGGCGGCATCGGCATCGTCGAGCTCGGGCTGACCGGCGCCCTGGTCGGTTTCGGCGGCGACAACGCCGGCGTCGTGGCAGCGGTGCTTGTCTACCGGTTCCTGACGATGGTGCCGACCATCGTGCTCGGCGGGGTTGCCGCGGCGACCGCCAGGCGGAGGTGAGGCGCGAGGCAGTCTCCGCGGCGGGGGTGTTCGCGCTCGTCGCCGCGCTGGGACTCGACGACGGCGGCTACGCGGCGTCGGCGTGGGGCTGGAGTAGCGTCGCGCTCCTCGTCCTTCTCTCAGTCCTCCTGGCGCTCGGCGCGCCGCGGCCCGGCGTGGCGGCGCTTGTCTTCGTGGGAGGCCTCACCGCCCTTGCCGGCTGGGTCGTGCTCTCGCTGGTCTGGTCGACCCACCTCTCGGCCACGGTGCTCGACGCGCAGCGCGCCGTGCTTTATGCATCGGCGGCGGCCGCGTTCGTGATCGCTCGATCGGTCGTGGGACTCGTCGGCGGGATGCTCGCAGCGGTGACGTTCCTCTGCGCCTACGGGTTGACCCAGGCGGAGGACGGCCAGCGGCTCGCGGACCCCGTCGGCTACGCGAACGGCGTCGGGATCCTCGCGGTGATGGGGCTGCTGGCGGCCGCGGCCCTCGCGACACGCTGGAGCGTCGCCGCAGTGCCGGTCCCGGTCATCGCCGCCGCGCTCTACCTCTCGTTCAGCCGCGGAGCGTGGCTCGCCCTCGGCGTCGGGCTCGTCGCGGCTGTGGCGCTCGGGCCCGCCCGGCTCCGGCTCGCGGCGACGATGCTGGCGCTCGCGCTGCCCGCCGGGCTCGCCGTGCTGGCCGCGGACGAGCTGGGCGCGCAGTCGGCGCTCGCCGTCGCTCTCCTGGCGCTCTCGGGCGTCGCCGTCGGGGTCGCCTGGGCCCTTTCACGCTTCCCCGCCCCCGACCCTCGCCTCCGCAAGGCATTCGCGGTCGCGGTCGTCGCAATCCCACTGCTTGCGGTCACCGCGGGCCTCGCCGAGGTCGGCGGGCCGGCCGCCGTGTGGCGCTCGTTCAAGGCCGCACCCGCCCCGATTCACGGCGAGGCGAGCGAGCGCGTCTTCGACCTCTCGGGCCGCAACCGAGCCGACTACTGGAGCGTCGCGTGGCAGAGCTACGAGGACGAGCCGCTGCTCGGGATCGGCGCCGGGAGCTACGGGCGCGCCTGGCTGCGTGAACGCCCCGTCCCGCAGCCGGTCACCGATGCACACAGCCTCTACCTCGAGACGCTCGCCGAGCTGGGGCCGGTCGGCGTGCTGCTCCTGCTCGCAGCACTGGCGGCGCCGTTCGCAGGCCTCCGCCAGGCGTTCGCGCTCGCTCCGTACGCCGCCTTCCTCGCCCACGCCGCGCAGGACTGGGACTGGGAGCTGCCGGTCGTGACGGTCGCTGCGCTCGCGTGCGGCGCCGCCGCACTCGCAGGACGGCCGGACGGTCGCCCGCTCCCGCGTCTCAGCGCAGCCGTCCCCGCCGCGTTGTGCGTCCTCGTCGCCTTCGCCTGGGCCGGGAACCGCGCGCTCGAGCGGTCGATCGATGCGATGGACAGTCTCCGCTGGCGCGAGGCGGCCGAGTCGGCGCGGACGGCGCGACGGCTCCAGCCGTGGTCGCCCGAGCCGTGGCGCGCGCTGGGCGAGGTCGAGCTCGCCGAAGGCTCGCTCGCCGTCGCACGGCGCAACTTCCGCGGCGGCCTTGCCGAGGATCCCGACGAGTTCGAGCTGTGGATCGGCCTCGGCCTGGCAAGCGACGGCGCCGGGCAGCGTCGCGCTCTCGAGCGAGCGGCTGAGCTCAATCCGCTCAGCCCGGACCTCCGCGAGCTCGGGTTCAAAACTCCCTGAGCTGGGTACATCGGCTGCCGAACCGACCAAGGGGGGTCCCGAACACATGAAACGACTGACCAGACTGAGCCTCGGCCTGACAGTGCTCGTCGCGACCATCGCGACGGTGCTGCTCGCCAGCGTTGCCGCCGTCGGAGCCAGCCAGGGCCCGACAGCGAAGAGCGCGCCCGCGGCCCAGGACCAGTACAACCGCCGCATCACGGTCTGCCACCGCTCTGGCAGGAAGCTGAAGCGGAGCAAGTACCGCACGATCCGCATCCCGCCGCGTGCCCTCCGGGGCCATCTGCGGCACGGTGACGGTCGCGGCGCATGTAGCAGCGCCCGCTTCACGATCTGCCACAAGACGAAGGCCAACAAGCGCCGGACCGCGACCGTTCGCGGCTGGAAGGCGCACCGCAAGCACATGAGGCACGGCGACAAGATCCGCGCCTGCCCGAAGAAGAAAAAGAAGAAGAAGTAAGCGAGAGAGCCCCGCCACGAGCGGGGCTCTTCTCATCTCACTCTCATCTCGCCGCGCACAATGAGCTTGTGCGCGTCCTCGTCGTCGAAGACGACACCAAGATGGCGAGCCTTCTCCGCCGCGGGCTGATGGAGGAAGGGCACGCCGCGGACGTCGCGGGAAACGGCGACGACGCGATCTGGATGGCGCAGGCGGTCGAGTACGACGCCGTCGTCCTCGACGTGATGCTCCCCGGAATCGACGGCTTCGAGGTCTGCCGCCAGCTGCGGCGCGACGGCGTGTGGTCGCCGGTGCTGATGCTCACCGCGCGCGACGCCGTCGAGGACCGTGTCGCGGGGCTCGACGCGGGCGCCGACGACTACCTGCCGAAGCCGTTCTCGTTCTCGGAGCTCCTCGCCAGGCTCCGTGCGCTCGCGCGGCGCGGCGCGGCCGAGCGGCCGGCGGTGGTCGAAGTCGGCGACCTCCGCCTCGATCCGGCGACGCGACGTGTCTGGCGCGACGACACGGAGATCCAGCTGTCCGCCAAGGAGTTCGCGCTGCTCGAGGCGTTCATGCACCGGCCGGACCAGGTCCTCTCGCGGGACCGCCTGCTCGAGCACGCGTGGGACTTCGCCTACGAGCCCCGATCCAACGTCGTCGACGTGTACGTCCGCTACCTGCGCGAGAAGATCGACCGCCCGTTCGGCCGCTCCACGCTGGAGACGGTGCGCGGGATGGGCTACCGGCTGCGCGCGGAATGAGCAGGGTCCCGATCCGCATCCGGCTGAGCCTCGCCTTTGCCGGCGCGCTGGCGATCGTGCTCGCAACGCTCGGAGCCTTCCTCTACGTCCAGGTCCGCAACTCGCTCGACGAACAGATCGCCGCCGGCCTTCGCGCCCACGCCGAGGCCGTCGCGACGGGCGGCCGCGTGACCGAGGAGGAAACGGTGACGCAGGTGATCGGCGCCGACGGCCAGGTCGTCGAAGGGTTCCGCACGCCGCTCGTCTCCCCGGCGGAGCGGGGGTTCTCGGATCGCGGACGTCGAGGGACTGGAGGACGGGCCCTACCGCCTGCTCGCCGCGCAGGGGCCTGACGACACGACGATCGTCGTCGGAACCTCGCTGGAGGAGCGGGACGAGGCGCTCGGCAGCCTGCTCGCCGCGTTCCTCATCGGGGGCCCCGTGGCGCTCCTGCTCCTGGGCCTCGGCGGCTACCTCCTAGCCGGGGCGCTGCTCAGGCCGGTCGAGCGGATGCGGCTGCAGGCCGCGCGGATCTCGGCCGACACGCCGGGCGAGCGCCTTCCCCTGCCCGAAGCGGACGACGAGATCGCCCGGCTCGGACGGACGCTCAACGAGATGCTCCGACGGCTCGAGTCCGGGATCGAGCGCGAGCGGCAGTTCGTCGCGGATGCGAGCCACGAGCTGCGGACGCCGCTCGCCCTGCTCCGGGCCGAGCTCGAGCTCGCCCGTCGTCGTGAACGTTCGCCGGAGGAGCTGCGCGCCGCCCTCGATTCCGCGGCGGAGGAAGTCGACCGCCTGAGCCGCCTCGCCGAAGACCTATTGGTACTGGCGCGGCTCGACGACGGACGCGTCCCGCTGCGGCGCGAGCCGATCGTCCTCCGCGAGCTCCTCGATTCCGTCGCCCGCCGGTTCGACCGCGACATCGCGGTCGCCGCGCCAGACGGCGAGTCGGTCCTCGGCGACCGGCTGAGGCTGGAGCAGGCGCTCGGGAACCTCGTCGACAACGCGATACGGCACGGGACGGGCGACGTGCGGATCGAGGCGGCGTTCCGCGACGGCGTCGTCGCTCTCAGCGTCACCGACGAGGGCCCGGGGCTCTCCACGGAGCTCCTCCCCACCGCCTTCGAGCGCTTCACGCGCGGCGACGCGGCGAGAGAGCGCGGCGGCGCCGGTCTCGGGCTGGCGATCGTCGACGCCATCGCGAGAGCCCACGGCGGGCGGGCGCACGCCGAGCGCGCGACGGTGACGATCGAGCTACCCGCGCAGTGACTCAGAGGTGCCGATCGCGATCCGCGGCCGCTTCGCAGGATCGAGCCACCGCAGCACGCGGACTAGCGCCGCCGGCGGCAGGCTGACGCAGCCGTTCGTCGAGTTCCCGGTCTTCGCGTGGAGGAAGATCCCCGAGCCGCGGCCGGGGACGACCGGGCGCGTGTTGTACTCGATCACCGCGAAGTGCCGGTAGGCGCGCTTCTCCTGCCAGAGCCCGGGAGTCGTGGTGCGAAACGGCGGTCGCGTCCCGCAACGCACGTGCTGGAACGTGTTGTACGTCGGCGACCTCGGGTCTTCGTTCCACCAGTCGCCGCAGACGAGCCGCCGGTAGCGGTACCGGACTCCGGGGCTCGGCGCGTTGCCGTACATCACGCGGCCGATCGTGAAGACGCCGGCCGGGGTCGTCCCGTCGCCCTCTCGGCGCTGCTCGGCCAGTCCGTTCCAGCCGACCCGGGCCGTCTGAGGGCCGCCGACCTCACCCCAACAGTGCCCGCCGCGCTCCCACAGCTGCAACCTCGCTGCGGTGGTCTTCCAGCGCGGGGCTTCGACGGTGACCAGCTGGCGCGCCTGGCCGAGGCCGCCGATCTCCATCGCCAGATTCGACGCGCACTTTGAGGAATCCCCACCGGCAGGAACGGCGAAGACGAGCGAGAGACACGCGGCTGCGAGGAAGGCGCGCACGGCCCGATCGTAGAGTGTGGGCTTGACCACCGCGCTCGAGGATGTACTACCCGCCACCGCGGCTGTCGAGGACGGAGAGCTTCACCTGGGCGGACTGCCGGTCACGGCGCTCGCCGAGGAGTTCGGCACGCCGCTCGTCGTCTACTGCCGGGACACCCTGCTCGGCCAGGCTCGGGCGTACCGCACGGCTGCGCCGGACGCGCTCGCACTCTACAGCGTGAAGGCGTTCCAGAACCTCACGCTCCTTCGTCTCTTCGCGGAGGAGGGGCTCGGCGCGGACGTCTCCACCCTCGGCGAGCTCGCGTTCGCCCAGCGGGCGGGTCTGACCGGAAGCCGGATCGTCGTCCACGGCAACAACAAGAGCGACGAGGAGCTGCGCGCCGCAGCGGAGGCCGGCGCCGCGTTCGTCGTGATCGACGCGCTGGACGAGGTCGAGCGGGCGGCGCAGGCCGGCGTTCGGAGCGTGCTCGTGCGCGCGACGCCCGGGATCGACGCCGAGACGCACGACGCGATCAAGACCGCCCACCACGGGTCGAAGTTCGGCCTCCCGCCTGACCAGACGCTCGAAGCGATCGAGCGCGGCATGGCCGCCGGACTGGACGTCGCAGGTCTCCACGTGCACATCGGCTCGCAGCTCCTCGAACTCGGCGCTGCGCGAATGACCGTGGACTGGCTCGCGGGCTTCGCCGCGGAGTGCCGCGCCCGCCTCGGCTGGACTCCGAGCACGATCGACCTCGGCGGCGGGCTCGGCATCCAGTACGTGCCGGGCGAGCCCGCGCCTCCCGTCGCGCACTTCGTGGAGACGCTCCTCGCGCGGCTGAGGCAGGCGTGGGAGCTGCACGACCTGCCGTTCCCCGAGCTCGTCCTCGAGCCGGGCCGGTCCCTCGTCGGCCGCGCAGGGCTGACGCTCTACCGCGTCGGCGTCGTCAAGCAGGCGAGCGAGTCGACGACGTACGTCGCGATCGACGGCGGCATGTCGGACAACCCCCGCCCCCAGCTGTACGGCGCCCGCTACACGGCTCTCCTGGCCAACCGCGCGGATGAGGCGGCGGGCGGATCCTTCTGCGTGTGCGGCAAGCACTGCGAGTCCGGCGACGTCCTGATCGACCGGGTCGAGCTGCCGGAGCCACGGCGCGGCGATCTGCTCGCGGTGCCCGCGACGGGCGCGTACACCCTCGGGATGGGCTCGAACTACAACAGCGTCCCGCGCCCAGCCGCCGTGCTCGTCGCCGACGGCGAGGCGCAACTGATTCGGCGTCGCGAGACAGTCGACGACCTGCTGGCCTTCGAGACTCAGCGGTTGTGATTGACGACCTCGATGTTGTTCCCGTCCGGATCGAGGACATAGGCGCCGAAGTAGCCGGGGTGGTAGATCGGCCGCTCTCGCGCCGGCCCGTTGTCGCGGTAGCCCGCAGCGACCACGACGTCGTGGAACGCCTGCACCGTCTCGTCGTCGTCGGCGTGGAAGGCGATGTGGACGTGCTCGGTCGGGGTCCCCGCCACCACTGAGAACGATCCGCTCGAGCCGGCGAACTGCGCTCGGTCAGGCTCGTCGTGCTTCAGCCGGAACTCGCCGAACGGCGCAACGACCTCGTAGAACGCCTTCGACGCGGCTACGTCGGCAACCCGGATCCAGAGGTGGTCGATGTTGCCGTCCTCGCGCATCGCGCCGTGATGGACCGCCTCGACGCTGTTCCCGTCGGGATCGAGGAGGAACGCGCCGTAGTAGTCGTCGCTGTACTGAGGCCGCGTCCCCGGCGGGCCGTCGTCGCGGAAGCCCGCCTCGGTGCCGACCCGCCAGAACTCGTCGACGAGCTCACGCGACGGGGCGACGAACCCGACGTGCAGCCGGCGGGTGACCGGGTCCTCCTCGTCCGCCTGCGCCATCGAGAAGTCGTCCCACTCGCCGTCCGAGGTCTGCTCGATGCCGAGCACGTCCAACAGCGAGCGGTAGAGCTTCTCGGACTCTCCAAGGTTGGAGACGCGGATCGTGACGTGGTCGAACATCAGGGACGGGTCACCTAACGAGAAGTATCGAACGCGTCGAGCGGGCCCCACGGCCCACGGCGCTGCGGCGTGACGGCCTCGAGCTCGTCGAGCGTCGCCGTCCCGAACACACGGTCGAAGAGGCTTCGGCGCGTCGGGCTGAGTGTCATCACGGCAACCGAGAAGCAGCCGATCGCGAAGAGGACGTAACTCGCGTCCAGCATCTGCTCGGTGCGGGTGCTCAGGTGCTCTTCGCCCTTGTCGAACTTCGTCGAATCCAGGAAGACGGCGTAGGTGGCGATCGCGAAGACCGTCGCGACGGCGCCGCGCGCGCCGGCTCGCAGGCGCGAGATGCCGCGGCCCGTCTTCAGCCCCACCATTCGCAGCCCCATCACACGCATGCCGTAGGTCTGGCTGGTCGGAAGCAGGAAGGTCCAGTAGGCGAGGATTGGCACGACCGTCAGGACCTGCGCAACGTGGAAGACGATGCGACCGGGGGCGCCGCCGAAGTCCCCCTCCTCCCACGAGATCCGGCCGACGTTCTGGATCATGCCGAGCGGGATCGAGGCGAAGATGAAGAGGGCGTAACAGAGCCCCCAGTCGACCACCGCGCCGGCGGCGCGCCGCCAGGGCGTCGCGTAGGTCGCGACGTACTGCCCGGTCGGAGCCGTGTAGCGCCGGCGCCAGCGAGGCGCAGCCGGAACCGCGTCTTCCAGCTTCACGCCGCAGATGATCGCAGGGCGAGCGGCCCCGGCGGCCGGATCGCGGCGGCCGGGGCCCTACGCCGGTTCTCCTAGATGCCGAGCGGCTTTGCGCAGTTGGCGGAGCGCCCGTCGACGGTGACGAGGCTGTAGCCCGCTCCGATCAGGTTGAAGATCCCCTGGATGTCCGTGCCCATGCTCAGGCCGGGCACCGGGACACCTGCGATGCCGATTCCGTGCGAGAGGTTCCCGACCGCCAGACCGGCGTCGTTCATGACGCCGCTGCCCGAGTCACCCGGGAGGCCGTAGCCGACCCAGTTGTAGCCGTTCGGGCTCGCGAAGGGGAACAGCAGCGTGAGGTCGGGGATGACCTCGCCGAACTTCACGTTCCCCTGCTCGACGGCAAAGATGTAGCCGTGCCCGTAGTGCATGACGGGCTGGCCGACCGGATCGAGGCAGAGCACACCGGTCGGTCCAAGCGCACCGGCCATCCCCGGCACGACTTTGAATCCGGGGTTGATCTTCACGAGCGCGAAGTCGCGTCCGATCCCGGCGTTCCAGCTCTTCACGACGTTGCCGATCGCGGCGAGCATGACGACCACGCTGTCCGTCGGGTCGACGCGGACGCCGACCTGGGCGATCACGGTCCTGCCGTTCCCGGCGCAGTGTCCCGCTGTGCCGATGTACTTGGACGCGCCGTCGGTGAAGACGAAGCTCATGGTGCAGCCGCTCGGCGAGACCATGCAGGTCCCGGCGCTTACGGCTGTGACCGAGACGCCGTCCGTCCCTGCGTAGGGCGGCGCCGTGCCGAGGCAGTTCGGCTCGAGCGCCGCGAGCGGCTTCGGCCCGAGGTCGACCTCGAGGCCTTTCGGGCCCGCGGCGACGATCTTCGCCTCGAGCTCGCCCGTCAGCCACGCGGGGCGCGGCTGGTCGAGGGTGCCGACCGGCGAATCAGAGTTCGTTTCCGATGAGTTCGCCGCCGCGACGCTCGCGCCCGAGACGAGCAAGATGCTCGCGAGGCCGGCGGCGAGGAGAAGCTTGCGCATTGATCCTCCCTGTTCCTGGCCTAGGGAAGGGCGTCCCCACTTTCGTACTGTCCGAATCCTCCGACGGCTTCTCATCCGCCGAGGAACGGGCTCAGCCCGTTCCTCCTGGTCGGCTCCTAGAGAGGGAACTCGCGGAGCGCAAGTGGGCCGCGCGCCGGCGAAGCCGGCGCCCGTGCTTCATCCGATCGCCGAAAGTCGCGAGACTTTCGGCGAGTCAGCGCGGCAGCGCCGCGCCGGACCAAAAAAAGTTCTGCCACCGACTATGCCCGAGGGCACCTCCGGTGGCAGAACGTTCGTCGAGCCGGTAACGCTTTTGTCCATCGATCCCGCTGACTTTCGCCTTGCGGCTACGGCCGCCGGGATCGACTTCGCTCTACTCGCGTCCCGTGCTCGACGCAGGCGTGACACTAGGGGCAGGAGGGGCGGGAATCAACCCCTCCCCGGAGACGAACTCTTCGCTATTTGCGGCCCTGACGATTTTCGTGCGTCCGGCCGCATACGCGCCGTAAAACGTTCGTAAGCATCCGGTTCGGGCCGTTGGACCGCGGCTAGCGTGGGGTATCGAACCTATGTTGAAACGACTATTTCTCATCGGCCTGATCTTGGTCTCGGCTGCCGCCGTCGCCGCGACGACGAGCGCTTCCACCGCAAAGCCGGCGAAGTACCAAGTCCTTCGCTCGGGGATGCTCGTCGGGTTCTACGACGACGCCCAGGTCTTCGGCCGCACGCCGTGGGCGTTCACGCAGCTCCGGAGCCTGCGGGCCGGCGTCGTCCGGATCACGATCGACTGGTCGACCGTCGCGCGCCGCCGCCCGAAGGCGCCGGCGAACCCGGCCGATCCTGCGTACAACTGGAGCAGCGTCGATCACGTCGTCAGCGAAGCGGCGCGGAACAAGGTTCGCGTGCTCGCGACGATCTACGGCACCCCGCGCTGGGCGGGCCCTGCCCGGAACCGCCTGCCGCGCCGAGTCGTCGACCTCCGCCTGTTCTCTCACGCAGCGGCGAAGCGCTACAGCGGGACCTACAAGACGGGCACGCGCGCCCTTCCGGCAATCCGCCACTGGCTGGCCTGGAACGAGCCGAACAACCCGGTGTTCCTGAAGCCGCAGTGGAAGATGGTCAAGCAGAAGTGGCGCCCGCAGAGCGCGTTCGACTACGCGAAGATCTGCTCGGCCGTCTGGGTCGGCGTCCACTCGACGCGGATCCGCGGCGAGAAGGTGGCCTGCGGCGCGACCGGCCCGCGCGGCAACGACGCTCCGCGGAGCAAGCGCCCTTCGACGTCACCGCTCGTGTTCGTGACGTGGCTGCGCCGAGCCGGCCTGAAGCGCTTCGACGCCTACGCCCACCACCCGTACTCCGGGAACCGCTTCGAGCGCCCGACCACCGTCCCGACCTCGAAGAAGGCCGTCACGCTCGGGAACATCCGGAGCCTGATCGCGCGGGTCGACAGCCTCTTCGGCCCGAAGCGGCTCTGGATCACCGAGTACGGCTACCAGACCAGGCCGCCCGATCGAGCTTTCGGCGTCCGCTACTCGGCGCAGGCGCGCTACGTCCACGAGGCGGTCAAGGTCGCGCGCGCGACGAAGCGGGTCGACATGCTCGTCTGGTTCCTGATCCGAGACGAGCGTCGCCTCTCGGGCTGGCAGTCGGGCGTGGTCTCGGCGACCGGCCGTCGTAAGCCGGCCTACCGCGCGTTCCAGAAGCTGCGCTAGCCCGTCCTCAGTCCTTGTACGGGTCGTGGACGTCTCGGCCGGCCATCGCGACGCCGAGCGGCCGCAGCGTGTGCTTCACGCGGATCGTGTCGCCGTGGGCGGCGAGGACGTCCGGCAGGCGCTTGTACACCTCCGGCGCCTCGTCTGCGCCACCGCCGATCAGGACGATGCCCTGCTCGCGCAGCCGGGCCTGAACCGCGGGCCAGTCCACGACGCCGGGCCGCACCTGCTCCTCGACGCGAACCTTCTTCCCGTTGCGGCGGATCGTCCGGCGGCGGAAGCGGCCGGCCGCCTGCGAGCGGCTCATCACCCGGCCGGCGCCGTGCACGGTCGAGTAGAGCGCCCGCTCGTTCTCCACTGACTCGACGCCTTCGAGGATCACGGACTCGTCGCCCATCGAGCCTCCGACGAAACCTTCCTGGCCCGGCCGGGCCGGTGTGCAGCCCTTTCGGATCACCCAGTAGGTGCGGCCGAAGTGCTCCTCCCGCCAGGCGAAGTTGTGGTGGTTGTGCACCTCGTGCACGGCCTCGGCGCCGAGGATCTCGAGCACCCTGGCGACGACGACGTCGCGACCCGCGTAGGCGTAGTCGCCGGCCAGCTCCATCGCCGAGACGTAGGACTCGCCGAGCTCGGAGCCGACCTCGAAGAGCACCGGAGGCGAGTCCATCCCGTCCTGGGTCGCCCGCTCCCCGAACCGCTTGCCTTCCGCGAGGGCCAGGAAGCCCGACGCGGTCTTGTGGCCGAAGCCGCGGGAGCCGAAGTGCACGCCGACCCAGATCCGGCCCTCCTCGTCCTCCATCACGTTGACGTAGTGGTTGCCGGAGCCGACGGTTCCCAGCTGGGACTCGGCGAGCTTGGCGAGTGCGCGCTGCGGCGCGAAGTCCGCGGTGCGGATCTGCTCGAGCACCGGGTGATCGACGCGCTCCTGCGCCGGCACGCCCATGCCGAAGGAGATCCGCCGCGTGATCTCCCGCATCACCGTCTCGACGCCGCCGAGGGAGTCGAGATCGGCCCGTTTGAGGCTCGTCTGAGCGGCCTTGTTGCCGCAGCCGATGTCGTAGCCGACACCGGACGGCGAGACATAGCCCTCGTAGGCGATCCCGCCGCCGATCGGCTGGCTGTAGCCGGGGTGGTGGTCGGCGCAGAGCACGCCGAACTCGGCGTCGCCGGCCGCCATGCACCGCTCGAGCTGCTCGCGGCTCCGTGCGTCGACGGAGCCGAACGTCTTGATCGTGCTCATCGCGTGACGCGTGAGGCTACTGCTCGGTGGAGCGGTCCCCGGGGGCGACGAGCGCCTGGTACTCCGGGTGCTTCTCGATGTAGCGCGCGATGAACGGACAGAGCGGCACGACCTCCAGCCCCTCCGCAGCCGCGCCGTCCAGCGCGGCCGCAGCGAGCCTGCTGCCGTACCCCCGGCCCTCGCCCGCCTGGCCGACCTCGGTATGCGTGAAGACGATGCGGCCGTCGCGGCGACGGTAGGCGGCGAAGCCGATCACCTCGCCACCGAGTCGCAGCTCGTACCGGCTCGCCTCCGGCGCGTCCACCACTTCGGGCTCGGCCTCGGCCACGAGAGCTTCAGCCTGCGCCGAACTCGTAGGCGCCGACGTCCGGCGCGCCGCCGCGACGGCGCCCGGCCTTGTCGTTGCGCGGCGCGAGACCCGCGTTCGCCGTGTCGATCAGCAGCTGCGACCGCACCGTCGGACGGCCACGCCGGTCGAGGTACGCGGGGCCCACTTCGTCTGAATGGGAGCATCGGCGGCCGCTGATGATCACGTTGGAGATCAATCCGCGTGCACCGAAGCAGACGCGGCCCCAGGTGCGCAGGAGGGCGATGACGTTGTTGGCGATCAGGGGCCGCTCGCGCCGTGAGTAGCCGCCGTACCGGTAGGCGCGGCTGATCCGCAGCGAGCCCTCGTAGCCGTCGATTCGCTTGAAGCCGGTCAGGATCGTGTTGTTGACGACCTCGACGAAGCGCGGTAGGCGCTCGGAGCCCTTGACGCCGATGATCACCGCCATTCGCGCCCGATAGCCCGGGACGCGGCGGTCGGTCCCGACGAAGACGTTGTTGGCGATCGAGACGTGGTCGACGGGCCCCGTGAGTGACAGCTGGCCGCCGCCGTACTTGTAGACGCCGAAGTGGTTGCGCTCCACCCGCAGTCCCTTGCCCGCGAAGAGCTGGACGAGGTCCTGATGGCCGCAGCGAGCGCGGCCGAGCAGGCGGAAACGGCACGGGAGGGCACGCTCGAAGCGGTTCCGCCGGATCGTCAGGTTCGAGCCGAACCTCCCGTGGATGAAGTCGCACCCGAAACAGTCGTGGAACCAGTTGTCCTCGACGACGATCTGCCGCGTGCGCCGGAAGAGCATGAGGCAGTTCGACCACTCGACCGAGCGATCACCGCAATGGGTGAAGGTGCTGCGGCGGATCCTGACGTCCCGGCTTCGCCAAGCGGTCACCGATGCCGAGAGGCGCGTGCCTTGCGCCGAGACGACGAGGCGGTCCAGGTCGATGTGCTTCGAGTGGTTGACCTCGACGATCGCGTGCTCCCGTCGGGGCGAGATCCTCACGCGGGCGAGCGACACGTCCCTCGTACGATCGAACACCAGCCGCTCGATCCGGACGCCCCGCCTCCCGATGATGCGGAGCGGGCGTCCGGAGCGCGGGCGCACGACGAGCGTGCGGTAGTGGTTCGGTAGCAGCCGGATCGTCCCGCCCGACCTCGCGAGCCTCGAGACGGCGGCCTGGAACTGCTTGTCGTTCCGCACGCGAATCGTCTTGCTCGCCGCGGGCTCGGCCGTCGGAGCCGACCCCGCGAGCACGACGAGGGCGAGCACGACAGACGCGAGCGGGACGCGCGCCTGGGCCGGCGGCGCCACTAGCTCCCCTTGATCGCGACGACCCGCGCGCGCCAGGCCCCGCGCGGCGCCGCGACTTCGACCTCCTCGCCGGGCTTGGCGCCGAGGAGCGCCTGCCCGAGCGGCGACTCCGGGGAAGTCCCACCCACGCTCGAGATCTCGACCGTCATGCGCTCGCCGAGCTCGTCCTCGATCTCCACGGTCGAGCCGACGCCGACCGCGTCCGTGGAGGTGTCCTCCACCAGGACGGCGCGGTCGAGGCGGTCCCGGATCGTGCGGATTCGGTGCTCGAGGAGTCCCTGCTCGTTCTTCGCTGCGTGGTACTCGAAATTTTCCGACAGGTCACCGAAGCCCCGAGCGGTCGCGATCGCCTGCACGACGTCGGCGCGGCGAGGGCCCTCGAGCTCGGCGAGCTCGGCCTCGAGCTGGGCCTTCTGCGCGGGCGTCATAGGCTGCGGCTTCTCGTCGGGCATCGCGGCAGGGTATAGACGGGGCGAACGCTATTCGCTCGTCCGCAGCGACCCGACAACCGCAAAGACGACCGCGGTGACCGGAACGGCGAGGTAGGCGCCGGCGATGCCGAAGAGCGACGCCCCCGCGGCGACCGCGAGGAGGATCACCGCCGGGTGCAGGTCGACGGTGCGGCTCTGGATGATGGGCTGCAGGAAGTTGCCTTCGATCACCTGGACGGCGATTACCAGGGCCAGCACTGCGAGCCCGAGCTCCCAGCCGCCGTCTGCGAACGCAACGAGCACCGCCACCAGCCCCGACACGAACGCGCCGACGAACGGGACGAAAGAGCCCATGAAGACGAGGACGGCCAGCGCGAACGCGAGCGGCACTCCCAGGAGCCAGAGCCCTAGCCCGATCAGCGTCGCATCGATGGCGGCGATGAGCGCTGTCCCGCGGACGAACCCACCGAGGACGCCCCACGCCGTGTGACCGGCCCGGTCGATCGCCGGCCGCGCGGCGGGCGAGAACAACGCGAGGATCCACGTCCACAACCGCGCGCCGTCGCGCAGCACGAAGTAGAGGATCGCGATCGCGAGCACCACGCCCGTGATCAGGCCGATGCCCGCCTGGGCGCCCGTGACCGCGTAACCCGATGCGTCTTGCCACGAATCGCCCAACGACGACCGCAGGTCTTCGGTCCTGTCGAGCGACAGGTTGAAGGGCTCTGCTTCGAGGCGATTGGTGATGTCGTCTACCGCACTGGAGACGGAGTCCCGGAGCTCCTCCCACTGTTCGAGGACCGAAGTCGCGACGATCGTGAAGAGCCCCGCCACCAATGCGAGCCCGGTCAACAGCGCAATTGCCGCGGCCGGGCGTTCCAGCTTCATGCTCCGAAGTCGGGCGTTGATCGGAGCGAGCGCCGGCGCGATCGTCAGCGCCACCATGATCGGCAGGACGATCACGCGGAGGTACCAGAGCAGCGTCATCGCAGCGAGGATCGCGGCCCCGACAGATGAGCAGCCGCCACGACCAGGCCGCGGCCCGCTCGAGGTTCGTCGGCACGGGCGGCAGGTTCACCGGGCGATCATGCCGGGAAGAGAGGGACTTCGAGCCGCTACCGTGGCCCGCCGTGCCAGAAGGATCTCCATCCCTCGCCCGACGCGACGATCTCAGGAACGTCGCGATCGTCGCCCACGTCGATCACGGGAAGACGACGCTCGTCGACGCGCTTCTCTGGCAGTCCGGATCGTTCCGGGCGAACGAGGACGTCGCCGAGCGCGTGCTGGATTCGATGGACCTCGAGCGCGAGAAGGGCATCACGATCCTCGCCAAGAACACGGCGGTCCGGATCGGGGGCACGAAGGTGAACATCGTCGACACTCCCGGCCACGCCGACTTCGGGGGCGAAGTGGAACGGGGTCTCACCATGGTCGACGGCGTGCTACTCCTCGTCGATGCGAGCGAGGGGCCGTTGCCGCAGACGCGGTTCGTGCTCCGGAAGGCCCTGGAGGCGCGCTTGCCCGTCGTGCTCGTGGTGAACAAGGTTGACCGGCCGGACGCGCGTCCCGCCGAGGTCGTGAACGAGGTCTACGAGCTCTTCCTCGATCTCGATGCAGACGAGTCCCAGATCGAGTTCCCGATCGTGTACGCCAACGCCCGCGAGGGGCGAGCCGGCTTCGCGGCCGATGAGCTCGCCACAGACCTCGAGCCGCTCGTGGAGACCCTGCTCCAGACCATCCCCCCGCCGGCGTACGACCCGGAGCACCCGCTCCAGGCGCTCGTCACGAACCTGGACGCCTCCCCCTACGTGGGACGCCTGGCGCTGCTGCGCATTCAGCACGGGACGCTCCGCAAGGGCAGCACTGTCGCCTGGTGCCGAGCCGACGGGACGATCGAGAGCGCGCGTGTCAGCGAGCTCTACGTCACGGAGGCATTGGACCGCGTTCCCGCCGACGAAGCCGGCCCCGGCGAGATCGTGGCGCTCGCCGGCCTTCCGGAGGTGACGATCGGCGAGACGATCGCGGACGAGGCCGATCCCCGGCCGCTGCCGGTGACCTCGGTGGACGAGCCGTCGCTGTCCGTGACGCTGGGGATCAACACGTCTCCCCTCGCCGGAACCGAAGGCGACAAGGTGACGGCGAGCCTGCTGATCGGGCGGCTCGAGCAGGAGTTGGTCGGCAACGTCTCGCTCCGGGTTTTGGCCACGGAGCGCCCGGACGTCTGGGAGGTGCAGGGCCGTGGCGAGCTCCAGCTCGCAGTCCTCGTCGAGATCATGCGTCGCGAGGGGTTCGAGCTCACCGTCGGCAAGCCCGAAGTGCTCACCCGTGAGATCGACGGCAAGAAGCACGAGCCTGTCGAGCGCGTCTCGATCGACGTCCCAGAGGAGTACATCGGGGTGGTCACACAGCTGCTCGCGCTGCGGAAGGGCCGAATGCAGCAGATGGTGAACCACGGAGCCGGGTGGGCCCGAATGGAATATCTCGTGCCGGCCCGCGGGCTGATCGGTTTCCGAACGGAGTTCCTCACCGAGACGCGCGGCACGGGGATCATGCATCACGTCTTCGAGCTCTGGGAGCCCTGGCACGGCGAGCTGCGCACGCGGCCGACCGGGAGCCTCGTCGCCGACCGGCGAGGAGAGGCGACGGGTTTCGCGATCGCCTCCCTGCAGGAGCGCGGCTCGCTCTTCATCGGTCCCCGTGAGGAGGTCTACGAGGGGATGGTCGTCGGCGAGAACGCCCGGGGCGAGGATCTGGACGTCAACGCCACCAAGGAGAAGAAGCTGACGAACATGCGCTCCGCCAGCGCGGACGAGCTCGTCCGGCTGATCCCTCCGCGCCCTCTCTCGCTCGAGCAGGCCCTGGAGTTCATTCGCCAAGACGAGTGCGTCGAGGTGACGCCGAAGAGCATCCGCCTGCGAAAGGCCGAGCTCTCGGCGACCAAGCGGCAGACGCTCGCCTCGCGCCGCAAGCGCGAGCTGGACGCTTCGCCGACGCCGGCGTAGACCCCTCGCACCTGAACTCAAGGCGGCGGGCTGGCCATCGGACGTCGACAGGATCAGTATGCGCAGGGTGGATCTTCCGGTCGAGCTACGCCAGTTGCGGTACTTCGTCGCCGTGGCGGAGGAATTACATTTCGGACGCGCGGCGGAACGATTGCATATGTCGCAGTCGCCGTTGTCGCGCGCTATCCGGACGCTCGAGCGTGAGCTTGGAGTGGTGCTGTTCGTGCGGACAACGCGCCGCGTCGAGCTGACCGCGGCTGGGTTCGCGCTGCTCGACCACGCTAGGCGGGCGCTCGCCGAGATCGACGCCGGCGTCGACGACGCGCGTCACGCGGCCGAGGATGAGCCCGGCGCTGTTTCGATCGGCTATACGCCGTTCAGCCGCACAGCCGCGACGCGGATCGCCGAGGAGTTCGAGCGGCAACATCCGGGCGTCCATGTTCGGCTCGAAGAGGACGTCACGCCCGAGCTACTGCGGCGAATCGCCTCCCATGAGCTCACGGCGGCCGCTGTGATGGAAACGCCGGCGGCGGCGCGGCACACCGGCGTTCGCATCGATACCCTCAGGGACGAACCGTTGCTCGCTGCGATCCCCGCGTCGCATAGCTTCGCGAATGCCGACGCGATTCCGATCCGCGTCTTCGCCGCCGAGTACGTCCTCCTGCCGCGCGAGCCACCCGCCAGGGCGTTCAACGCCTGGCTTCGAGCGGTGTTCAGGGCCGCAGGGGTGGAGCTCGAGCGGACCGTTGAGACTCTGAGTGCTCCCTGGGACCGTCGGATGCTGCCAGTTGCGGCCGGCGAGAACGTCTCGCTGCTCGTCGCCGAGTGGGTCGAGGAACCGATCGCGGGCGTCACCGCTCTGCCGTTCGACCCACCGCTGAGCTTTCCGCTCGATTTCGCATCGCGGGTCCCCGCGACGGATCTCGGGGCCGCCTTGGTCGCGGCCGCGCTCCACGTTCGCGACGCGGACGGGTGGCTCACGCACCGGCCGGCCCGGACCGAGCATCCGGCCACTGAGACGCAGCCGGTCTGAGTCTCTACGCCGATCGGACTTTTTTGGCATGACATCGCCGCATAGCGTCGGTCGCACCAACCGAATGAGGAGGAGCACGTGGGAAGCGCACGCACCAATGGGCCGATTCCGCTGATGATGATCCACGGCGCCTGGCTCTCTTCGCGGAGCTGGGAGAACTTTGCGGACTACTTCGGAAAGCGCGGGTTCGCCGTTTCGGCGCCGGAGTGGCCGCGCAAGCACGGCGACGTCGCCGAGCTTCGAGCAGAGACGGAGGCGCTAAAGGGCCTCGGGATCGGGGAGATCGTCGACCACCACGAGGCGTTGATCCGCGAGCTGCCGGAGCCACCGATCCTGATCGGACATTCGTTCGGCGGTCTGATCGTGGAGCTCTTGCTCGACCGCGGGCTCGGGCGTGCCGGCATTGCGATCAGCCCGGCGCCGCCGAAGGGAATCCTGGTGCTGCCGTTCTCGTCGCTCAAAGCCGCCTCCCCGGCGCTCGCACACCCGTCCAGGTGGCACGGCGTCGTGACGCTGACGCTCGAGGAGTTCACCTATGCGTTCGTGAATACGTTCTCAGCCGAGGACGCGGCCGCCGCTTACGAGCGCTACGCCGTCCCCGAAACGGGGCAGATCTTCTACGAGGCGGGCTTCGCGAACTTCCACATGAACCCGCCATCCGAGGTCGACTTCGAGAACGACAGCCGCGCGCCATTACTCGTCGTGGGTGCCGAGCAGGACAAGACCGTCCCGGCGTCACTCGCCCGCAAGCAACACGGCAAGTACGAAGGCTCAGCGGCGAGGACCGACTACCTCGAGTTCGAGGGGCGGCCGCACCTGCTCATGGCGGCCGACGGTTGGGAAGATGTCGCCGCGTCGATCGACAGCTGGCTCGACGGCGTCCTCGAAGAGCACGCCGCTGAAGAGCAGACGGTGTCCGCATAACGGAGAGAGAAGACGAGGTAGGCGAGATGTCCTCACCGGCGGACGGCGACGCGGAGACGCCGCACGAGGACATTCGCTACCTCGTCTTCTCGGCATCGCTGCGCCAGGAGTCGCTCAACACGACGCTTGCGCGCCTGGCCGCGGTGACGGTCGAAGCGAACGGCGGCAGGGTCGACCTCGCCTCGATGCGCGATTTCGATTCACCGTCCTACGACGGAGACGTTCAGGACGAAAGCGGCTTTCCGGCCGGCGCCGAAGGCCTCCAGCGCCGACTGGAGGCGTGCGACGCGTTCATCGTCGCGTCGCCGGAGTACAACAGCTCAATGCCCGGTGCGCTCAAGAATGCCATCGACTGGGTTTCGCGCTATCGGCCGCAACCGTTCAACGAACGGCACGGGTTGCTGCTCTCGGCCTCGCCGTCGATGGTAGGCGGAAACCGAGGTCTGTGGGCGCTGCGCATTCCGTTTGAGCACCTCGGAGCTCGCGTCTACCCGGACATGTTCTCGCTAGCTAAGGCACACGAGGCATTTAGCGAGGAGGGGCGAATCGCGAACCCGCAGCTTCAGGAGCGATTCGACGCGAACATCGCCAACTTCATGGATCTCGTCGAGGCGGCAAAACGGTACCCGTGCGTGAAGAGAGCGTGGGTCGAGTACCTGGGAGAGCACCCCGATCCGATCATCGATCGCGTCGAGTTAGGCACACGTTGAGGGCGAGGCGAGCCCCCGGGGTCGGCTTCGATGCCTTAGACGGACGGCCTCCGGGGTCGTCTTTGAGCAATGAGGTGGAGCTAGCCGGGCTCGAACCGGCGACCTCCAGGGTGCGATAACGATCGATCGGCGTCACCTGAGGCACATTGGGCCGTGTCGAGTCACATCGAGTGGGCTCAGGTGCTCCGGAATTTGCTCAGTTCGGTAGCACAGACGGTAGACCGGCGTTCCGACGCACGCGCGGCTGATCCAAAAGCTCGCCTCAGCGTGTTATGACGCACCACATGACCGTCGCCGAGGTCGTCGGACGCGACGAAGATCTCGACCGCATCAGACGCTTCCTGGGCAACGTCGACGCTTTTCCCGGCGTACTCCTCCTCGAAGGAGGCGCAGGGATCGGAAAGACGACGCTGTGGCGGGCCGGCCTCGCTGCGGCTGAGCTGGCGGGCTTCGTCGTGCTTCGATCGACTCCGTCGGAAGCCGAGAAGCATCTGGCTTTCGCGGCTGCGGCCGACCTCCTTGCACCGGTCGCGGACGATGCGCTCGCGCACTTGCCGGATGTCCAGCGGCGCGCACTCGCGGGAGCGTTGCTCTTGCAGTCGCAGGAGGCAACTATCGATCGGCGCGCGGTCGCGACGGCGTTCCTTGGCGCGCTCCGCGCACTCGCGTCAACACGGGTCCTCCTTGTCTGTGTGGACGACGTCCAGTGGCTCGACGCCGAATCCGCGCTCCTGCTCAGCTTTGCCATCCGCCGGTTGGCCTCGGAGCCGATTGCCTTTCTGCTCGCGCGCCGGAGTGAGGAGTCCGCGCCGCACGTGGAACTCGGCGACGAAGTCCAGCGCATCGAGGTCGCGCCGCTGTCGCTCGGCGAACTCCACCGTTTGATCCATCTTCGGCTCGACATGGTTCTTCCGCGACCGCTTCTCCGCCGCATTCACAGCGTCTCGGGCGGCAATCCGTTCTTCGCGCTTGAACTCGCGTCCGCCGTCGCGAATCGCGACACGAGCGCGCACGAGCTCGCGCTGCCGACGAGCCTCGAGCGGCTCATCGAAGCGCGCCTGCAGAAGCTCCCTCACCAGACACGTAACGCGCTTGCCGAGCTAGCCGCGATGCCGGATCTCACCTCGGCGGACCCGGACCCCGAAGTGCTCGCCCCGGCACTCGATGCGCACGTGGTGCGAACGGGACCGACGGGGCTCGAGTTCACGCATCCCCTGCTTCGTGCGGCCGCGTACGCACACCTGACTCCTGGCCGGCGCAGAAAGCTGCACCGGCAATTGGCCGACGCGGCAGCGAACGTCGAGGAGCGTGCGCACCACCTCGCGCGGGCCGTGGACGAGCCGGACGAGGCCATCGCCGCAGTCATCGAAGAGGGAGCGTCGTGCGCGAAGCGGCGAGGGGCACCCGCCGTCGCCGCGGAGCTCCTCGACCACGTCACTCGGCTCACCGAGGACGAGGAGCGGCGCGTGCAGCGGTCCTTGAGAGCGGCGATCTGGAAGGGCGAGTCGGGAGACATGGGTGGCGCTCGCGCGGCGCTCGAGGAACTGCTTGGCAACCTCGCCTCTGGGCCAATGCGGGCTGAGGCACTCGCAGCGCTTGCCGACGATGTGGGCGTCGAGGTGGGCCGCGGGGTCGCGCTTGCGCATGAAGGGCTTGCGCAGCCCGGAATCGATATTGCGATCCGCGCGCGGCTACTGCTCGTGCTGAGCGACACGGTGTTCCTGCAGAACGACATCCGTGGAAGCGCCGAGCACGCGCGCGAGGCGCTCGCGGTCGCGGAGCGCGCCGGCGACGACGAGCTGCTCGCGCGCGCCGTATCGTGGAACGGGCAGCTCGCAAGTCTCACGGCGAGCGGCGATCCTCGGAGCTTCTTCGAACGCGCACGCCGACTTGAGCAGCGTGTTCGCGGGCTCGATCCTTGGCGCGCCGCGGGACATTGGCACGGCGTGAGCTTGATGTGGGCCGACCGCTTGAGCGAGGCTCGCCCCTTGCTGGAGGAGCAGTACGAGCGCGCGGGGGAGCTCGGGAACGAGACCGCTCGCAGCAGTCTCTGCTTCCACCTCACGCAACTCGAGTGTCGCGCGGGCGACGTCGCGCGAGCCGGCCGCTATGCCCGCGAGGGGTACGAGCTGGCCGCCCTGAGCGGAAATGACCAGCTCGTCGGCATCCTGCTGAACGGTCGCGCCCTCGTCGCGGCACACGTTGGTGATGCAACGATGACGCGCGCTCTCGCTGAGGAAGCGCTCGCCGCCACCGCCGACGCCGGCGATGTCTTCTTCGTGGTCCACCACCGCGTCGTGCTCGCCTTCCTAGAGGCATCGCTCGCGAACTACGCGGCCGTCTGGCAACAGCTCGACGGACTCCCGCGGCTGCTCGAGGAGATGGGCGTCGGCGAGCCCGGGGTCTTTCCGTTCCAGGCTGACGCGGTGGAGGCGCTCGTCGCGCTCGGCGAGGTCGACGACGCCAAGCGTTTGATCGCAGGCATGGAGGCGCAGGGCGACGAGCTCGACCGCCCACGCCTGAGCGCGCTCGCTTGGCGCGGCCGAGGCCTGCTCCACGCGGCCGTGGGCGAGACGGCGAAGACGGCGGAGGCGTTTACGAACGCGTTGGCCGAGCACGAACGTCTCGAACTGCCCCTCGAGCGCGCGCGAACGCTCCTCGCGCAAGGTCTGGCGTTGCGGCGCGCCCGACAGAAGCGATCGACGCGCGCGGCGCTGGAGGAGGCGGTCAGGATCTTCGACGGGCTCGGTGCGCGACTCTGGTCCGAGCGGGCGCGGAGCGAGCTCGCCCGCATCGGCGGACGCGCGCCTTCCCGCGGCGATTTGACGCCAATGGAGCGGCGCGTCGCGGAACTCGCGGCCGACGGCAAGACCAACAAGGAGATCGCGGCCGTGCTCTACGTGACCGTGCGCACCGTCGAGACGCACCTGACGAAGACCTACGAGAAGCTTGGGATTCATACGCGCACAGAGCTGGCGCGACGCTTTTCCACCTAGCCGCAACGGTCAAAGATCGTGGTTCTCCGGGATTTCCCTCCGGCGTCGCCGGCCGTACCGTCGACAGGGTCAACGAAGGAGGAGAAATGAAACAGCTTCTAGCAGTCATGTGTGCGTTCGGTGCCTTCGCGGCGCCGGCGGCAGCGGACAACGCGACGAGCACCTTTGCGACGCAGAACAATGGCTGCCTAGGCGGCCTCCGCAGCGCAATCGCCCGCGGGGAACTCGCCGGCGCCGTGCTTCCCGACGGGTTCGTCGTCCCTGCTGGGTTCAGCGCCGCCTTCAACCCCGGCGGCCACCTCGGAACCGTCGGCGAGGCGGCGTTCCTGCAATCGCACGGCGTCACCAACCTCAGCGCGTTCTGCGCGCAGTTCGCGAAGTAGAACGTGGCGCAGTACCTGGTGGAGCTGTACGTCCCGCGGCGCGCCCAGGCAACGATCGTCGACGCTGCCGATCGTGCACGTCTGGCCTCGGAGCAACTCACGAACGAGGGGAAGCACGTCCGTTACCTGAGGACGATCTTCATCCCACAGGACGAGATCTGCTTCCACCTCTACGAAGCACAAGCGGCAGACCTCGTCGACGAGGCGACCCTTCTTGCGCAGATTCCCTACGAGCGAATCGTCCCTGCGGTCAGCGTCGATCGCGGCAACTCGAACGCACACAAGGAGAGATGATGAGAAAACACCTGAGCCGCCGGGCACTTGTCCTGAGCGTGGCCACACTGGCGCTGGCCGTAGGAGCGGGCTTGGCGTACGCGACGATCCCGGCTTCGGGAAGCGGCATCATCAGCGGCTGTTATGAGAAGCGCACCGGGATCCTGCGCGTGATCGACGCCGAGGCCGGTAAGAAGTGCACCCAGTACGAAACGCCGATCAGCTGGAATCAAGGCGGTCCGCAAGGTCCGACAGGGGACAAGGGGCCGACCGGAGACAAGGGCCCGCAGGGCGACCCGGGCGATAAGGGACCTGTCGGCGATAAGGGGCCGCAGGGCCACCCGGGCGACAAAGGTCCGCTTGGAGACCAGGGGCCGCTTGGAGACAAGGGACCGGCCGGGGACAAGGGCGCGAAGGGAGACGTTGGCGACAAGGGTCCGCTCGGTGATCAGGGCGACGTCGGTGACAAAGGCCCGGCGGGCGATAAGGGGTCAGTGGGTGACAAGGGCCCGGTAGGCGATAAGGGACCGACGGGCGACCCCGGACCGGGCGGCGGGACGACCGGCCAGGCCGCAGCGACGGTCTATGGGACGAACAGCGTTCTTCCGGGTCCCACGTTTGGCCTGATCCCAGGGCTCAGCCAGACGATCACCGTGCCAGCGAACAGTGCGATCTACATCGAAACGGAAGGTGGCATGTCCATTGTCGCCGGCTCGGACCCGACTGATCGTTCGACCGTTGGAGTGCGCGTGCTAGTCGACGGCTTGGTCGCCACTTCCGGCTTCGACACGCGCGAGACTTGTACGAACCTCTACCTCGGCCACGTTTGTTTCTGGTCGACGGCTGGGATTCTGTCCCTCACCGAGGGCACGCACACCATTCAGGTGGAGGCGCGCCTTCTCGGGTTCCCCGCGTCTAATTCGGAAGCCGCCGTCAGTGGCAGTACTGGCGACCCGCGGCAAGGGGCTCTCAGAACGATCACGATCAAGAAGTAACCGAAAGGCTCTCCGCTCCGGCGCCTGGCCCAGGGCCAGGCGCCGGAGCGCTGAACTCGCGACGGGAACCCGCGGCGCTGCGGCTGCGCCTGAACCCCGGAGATGGTGCTGGTACGCGCAACCTGACTTAGGTGCGTGCGTGCCGCGACGGGCGGCCGGAAGCCTGGAGGACGCGAAGGGCGTTCTGATCCTGTCCGGCGAAGGCGGCAAACGACTTGCGATCACGCTCTTCGAGAGCGAGGAAGGGCTGCGCCGCGGCGACGCCGCGCTCAACGAGATGACGCCGGTCGGGATGGGGACCCGCAGCTCTGTGGAGCTCTACGAAGTCGCGGTGATGAACATGACGTGATGGCAGCGGTGTCGCCGCGGTGTCGGGACACCGAATCTCATGCCCTACGCCGCGCGCGTCAAAGGGTCACACGCGCCTCTTCGGCGATTCTTCGGGCGAGCAGCACTCCGCCGATGAAGCAGATCGCGCCCGTCGCAACGATGCCGAGCTCCTCGTACAGCCAGGACGGGCCGACGTCTTCGAACGCCGCCCTCAGGATTCCGTCGAGAACGGAGTAGAGCGCCCCCAGCGCGAAGACGGCAGCAACCGCGCCGAGCAACTGCGCCCACCATGGGAAGCGGCGAAGCAGCGCGATCCCCACCGCCGTAGCGCCGACGGCCATCAGCAGGACGGCCGAGACGTAGAGGGCCGGTACGGGCAGCGCGTCGGTCGACCGATCCATCGCATCGTTCAACGCGATGAAGACGACCTTGAGTACCCAGAGCGCCCCGCCGAGGGCGAACACCCATAGCCCCCACCGCATCCAGAACCGCAAGGCGCTCAACCCACCTAGCCTAAGTCATTGGCGGGTCAGGTCTTGATAGTCGTCATGCTGCGGCGCAAGCCGCAGCGGACTTCGATCGGGAGGTGGAGCTAGCCGGGCTCGAACCGGCGACCTCCAGGGTGCGATCCTGGCGCTCTCCCAACTGAGCTATAGCCCCGCGCGCAGTCAGTGTAGCCGGGCTGGCACGATTTCCCCGTGGGCCGATTCTTCTTCTTGGTGGCGCTCGCCGGTGTGCTCGCGAGCACCGGCGGGGCGGCCGGCGCGCCGCGCGCCGACCGGTTCGACGAGCTCGCCGCCTGGGCGTTCCTGAAGCGTCAGGTGGCGCTGGGCCCACGCCCGGCAGGGTCCACCGAATCTCGCCGGCTCGCCTCGATTCTCCGCGGGTCGGTCCCGCATGGCCGCTACCAGGCCGTGCCGGGTGGGCTCCGCAACGTGATCGGAACGGTTCGCGGCCGCGACCCGCGTCGCGTCGTCGTCGTCGGCGCCCACTACGACACGAAGGATCTGCCCGGCTTCGTCGGCGCGAACGACGGGGCATCGGGGACGGCGGTCGTCCGCCAGCTCGCGCGCACGATCAAGCCGCGGCAGGTCCGCCCCACCCTCGTCTTCGTCTTCTTCGACGGCGAGGAGTCGCCTCGCGGCGCGCCGGAGGGGCAGTTCGAGCGCTACGGCCTCCGCGGGAGCAAGGTCGCCGCCCGCGCGTTTCGGCATGCCGAGGCCGCGATCGTCCTCGACTTCGTCGGAGACCGGAAACTCGCAATTCCCCGCGAGCAGCTGTCGAGCAAGCGCCTCTGGGCCAAGCTGCGCTCCGCCGCGCGGACGAGCGGGAACGCCGCGACATTCCCTCCCCGCGACCAAGGCGTCGTCCTCGACGACCACGTCCCGTTCATCCGAGCCGGAGTGCCGGCGATCGACCTGATCGACTTCGACTTCCCCTGCTGGCACCGCCCCTGTGACGACCTGACGGCCGTCTCTCCACGAAGCCTCGACGCCGTCGGCGAGACGATGATCGAGCTCCTCCGGCGCCTCTAGCCAAGCCAAGAGTCAACGCAGTCATCCCTCTTTGCGGGGGAGCGCACTTACCCCGATCGGGGGACATCCGTGTCGCCACCCGGGACGACACTCTGAAATGAGCGCTCGGAGGCGCGACGGCGCGCTTCCACTCTGAAAGGAACTGCGGTGAATCGGAATCGGAAGCTTCTCGCCACGCTGTTCGTCCTGGGGGCGGTGGGAAGCATTGCGGCGTCAGGAACCTACTCGGCCTTCACGGCGACGACCTCGAACACGGGGAACTCGTTCTCGGCCGGGACGGTTGCGATCGCGGACGACAGTGGGTCTGTCGCGGCGATGTTCCCCAGCCTGACGGCGCAGCTGCCCGGTGCGGCGGTGGCAAAGTGCCTCCGCGTCCGCTACACGGGCTCGCTCGATTCGAGCGTGCGGCTGTACGTGTCCGCGGGGATCACGAACGGCGACAAGTACACCCTCCAGGTGGAGCGTGCGGTCGGCGGAACGGGGCTGACCGACCATGCGAACCGGAACTGCACGGGCTTCGGCGCGGGCGGAACGGCCTCGACGGCGTTCGCCACGGCTGATCTGAACACGTTCCCGACCGCATACGCGTCGGGCGTGGACGGCAAGGCCGGCGGCGCGGCGTGGGCGCAGAACGACTGGGTCGACTACCGCGTCACGATCACGACGAAGGACGACCCGACCGAGAACGCGCACACGACGACGAACCCGACGGGCTCGTTCGCGTTCACCTGGAAAGCACAGAACAACTAGGCGGCAGCCATGTTGAAGGCCGCCGCGTTTCTGGCCGGGCTCGTGATCGTCGCGCTCGCCCTGGTCGCTTGGCGGGTACCGCCGGGCGACGGCGTGCTCGGCGCAGACGTCACGCTCTTCGCGCTCGACCACGAGGGCGTCCTCGAGGTCTCCCCTGCCGGCCGGTTTGGCGGCGCTCGGGGGCTGACGCGTGGCGACCGCGTCGCGGGCCGCGTCACTGTTCGGAACGCGAGCGACGAACCGGTCCGGTTGAGCCTCCGCGCTCCGGCCGACCGCAGCGGGCTCGACCGGCTGCTCCACGTCGAGGCGACGGTGGACGAGCGGGTGCTCTACCACGGCCGGCTCGAAGGCCTGCGCCGCTGGACGATGCGCTCGTTCCGCGTGGATCCCGGAAAGCGCGAAGACGTGCACCTGCGCGCTTGGCTTCGCGGTGACGCGGGCGGCCGGTACGCGACGCTGAACCTCGAGCTGAGGAAGGTCTCGTGAGCGTCCGCCTGCTCGCCTGGTGCGCGTTCGGGATCCTCGCCGGCGCCCTGCTGACACTGACGGTCCCGCGGGCGCTCGGGAAGCCCGTCCTCGTCGTCCTCACCGGGAGCATGGAGCCGACGCTCGGCACCGGCGACCTCGTGATCGAGTCGCGGATGTCGCCGCTCGAAGCGAGGATCGGCGACGTCGTCACCTTCCGCGACCCCGAGCGGCCCGAGCGGCTGATCACACACAGGGTTCGGCGGATCGACCGCCGGCCGGACGCCGTGGCCTTCATCACGAAGGGCGACGCGAACAACACCGTCGAGACCTGGGAGATCCCGCGCGAGGGCAGCATCGGGCGGGTCGAGCTCCGTGCGCCGAAGCTTGGCTACGCGGTCTCGTGGATCAGCACCCCGGCCGCCCGCCTCTTCCTCGTCGTGATCCCCGCCCTCCTGCTCGGTGCGCTCGAGCTGAAGCGGATCTGGCTGCCGAAGGAAGCCCATGCGTAAGCGCCTCGTGTTCCCGGCGGCTCTCGCGGCGGCCGCAGTCGCGGCGGGGGTTGCCTACGGCGCGTTCACGGCCGTCGTCTCGAACGCCGGCAACTCGGTCTCGGCGGGGACCGTGGCGATCGGCGACAACGACGGCGGTGGCGCGATGCTCGCGCTGACCGACTCGACGCCCGGCTCGTCCGACACGAGCTGCATCCGCGTCACCTACACCGGCTCGTTGAACGCCGCAGTACGGCTGTACGGGACGGTCACCGGAACGCTGGCGCCCCACCTGCTCCTGACGGTGACGCGCGGCACGGACGCCTCGCCGTCGTTCGACTCGTGCGGGGGCTTCACTCCGGACGCGACCGATCACATCGGCGCTGGGCCCGGCATCGTCTGGACGGGCCTCCTCTCCACCTTCCCGGCCAACTGGGCCGCCGGCTTGGTCGACCCGGCGACGTGGACGACTTCGGATGCGCGCTCCTACAGATTCGTGATCTCACCGCTCGACCGGGACGCGGCCGAAGGCCTGTCGTCCACCTTCTCCCCGAGCTGGGAGGCGAGGAGCTCGTGAGGCTCCTGGCCGTCGTTCTGGTGGCGCTCGCCGTGGCAGGAGCGGCCGGAGCCGCCTTCACGGCGCGGACGACCAATCCGTCCAGCTCGCTGTCGGCCGCAGCCTCCTTCGAGTGCGGCTACTCCGCCCTCGTCACCGGCACCTCCGGAGTCGCGGGCTACTGGCGGCTCGGCGAGACCTCCGGCACGACCGCGACTGACTCAGCCGGCTCGGCGAACGGAACGTACTCCGGCTCTCACACGCTCGGCGTCTCCGGCGGGGTGGCCGGCGACCCGAATGCGGCGGTTCGCCTGGCGGGCGGCCACGTCGACATGGGCGACAACCACGACTTCGCCGGTACCGCGACCTTCACCCTGGAGGCATGGGTCAGGCCGACGACGATCGACGGGACGTCGCGGCGCATCGTCTCCAAGGCAGCGGCGCTCCAGGGCTACGAGCTCTTCGTCAACTCGGGCACGGGCATCAGCTTCCAGCGGATCGCGGGCTCGACCAACACGGTCAGCGCGACGGCTCCCGTCCTCAACGCCTGGAGCCACGTCGCCGCGACCTACGACGGCACGACGATGAGGCTGTACGTGAACGGCTCGCAGGTCGGCTCGACGGCCTCCGCGCTCAGCCTGCTGAACACCGTCGCGACGCTGCGTGTCGGCAACTCGGCGGTCGGGACGGACGGCTGGGCGGGCGACCTCGACGATGTCGCCGTCTACGCCGGCGCGCTCAGCGCGGCTCAGGTGCAGAGCCACTTCCAGTGCGGTCACCGGTACCGCGACGTGATTCTCGGAACGACGGGGCTCCAGAGCTACTGGCGGCTCGGCGAAGCATCGGGCGTCACCGCCTTCGACAGCAAGGGGACGGCGAACGGGACGCTGAACGGCCCGAGCTTCGGCGGCGCTGGTGCGACGACCCATTCGAACGACGCGCTCACCCTCGACGGGGTCGACGACTACGTCGACTTCGGCGACATCCACGACTTTGCGGGCACTTCCAGCTTCTCGCTCGAGGGCTGGCTCAACCGCACGACGCTCGGCGAGGCCGACAAGTGGCGCTGGATCGTCACCAAGCAGTCGATCGTCGACCCTCGGGACGGGTGGGCTTTCGTCGTCGCGCCGAACGACTCAGGATCCGGCCAGCGCCTCTGGTTCAGCCGCTTCAGCGCAGGGACCGAGCACGTCGCGACGAGCACGACCGTGACAGTCGCCAACACCTGGTACCACTTCGCCGCCACCTACGACGGCTCGACCATGCGCGTCTATGTGAACGGCGCGCTGGAGGGCTCGACGGCGTCGGGCATGTCGATGCCGAACACGACCTTCCCGCTGCGGATCAGCTCCGCCGCGCCGCCGTCCGTCCACAGGTTCCCGGGCCGACTCGACGAGATCGCGGTCTACAACGTCGCACTCAACGCGGCCCAGGTCAGGGAGCACTACGCGGCCCGATGAGCATCCGTGCCTCATATCGGATCGTCTTCGCGCCGATAAGCACGTTCATGGCGGCCCTTGCCCTCACGCTGCCCGCGCAGGCCGCGGGCGCCGCGCCCGCGCTCGAGCTTCGGGACGGCGGAAAGGCGAGCGTCTCGCTCGCCGACGCGCGGCCGGGAGACTCCGCCACGGGCTGCGTGATCCTCACCTACCGCGGTGAGGAGTCGGCTCGCGTGCGGCTCTTCGGCGCCACAAGCGGCACCGGGTTCGACCGGTACCTCGACCTGCGCGTTGACCGCGGCAAGTCGTGCGCGAGCTTCCGTCCCGTCGATGTCGCGTACGAGGGGACGCTCGAGGGCTTCCCGGACTCGCTTCGTACCGCGATCGACGAGAGCTGGAGGGCGAATGAAACCCGTGCGTACCGCTTCCACGTCCAGGTGCAGGACGACGAATCGGCGCAGGGCCTCACCGCTCGGCAGACGTTCACGTGGGTAGCGACGGGCGAGTCGGACAAGCCCGCCCCGTCGCAGCCGGGCGCGACTGCGCCTCCTGCGATGACCGGGGGCGGCCTGATCCCCGTTCCGCCGAGCCCCCAGGGGCTTCGCGAGCTGCTCGAGAAGATCGCGAAAGTGGCCGTGGAGGTCGGAAAGCGCTCGGCGTTCCCGAGCAGTCTCCTGATGCTCGTGCTTGGCTTCCTCTCGGTGCAGAACCGGATCGACCGGCGCGACCCCAAGCTCGCTTTGGCGCCCGTCTACCCGACGCCGGAGCTTCCGTTCTCCCCGCCGGCCGAAGGCGGTGACGACGAGTGAGCCGCCTGGCCGCGACGAAGATCGACCTCGTCCCGCTCGCCGAGCGCCTGCGCTACATGCAGCTCTTCCGGCTCGCGGTGGCGGCGCTCGCCGCGCCGTTCGCCGGGCTTGCTCCCGGCGTGCTGAGCGGAGTCCGCTTCGGCCAGGTTGCCGCCGGGACCGGCGCCTTCCTGTTCGCGATGCTCGTCAGCGAGCTCGTCTCGCGGGTCGGAGCGCAGCGCGCGATCTTCGGCTCGATGCTGATCCTCGACGGCCTCTACCTCGCGTGGCTGGCGCACTCGACGGGCGGCATGGCAAGCCCGTTCCGGTACCTGATCCTGCTCCACCTCGTCGCCGTCGTGCTGCTCGCCTCCTACCGGACCGGCCTGAAGCTCGCGCTCTGGCACTCGCTGCTCCTGTTCGTCGTCTTCCACGCACAAGAGGCGGGGATCCTCGACCCGCCGGCGAACGCGACCGACCTTCCCGGCTCCGACTACGGGCAGCTGCTCGCCTTCGCGCTTATGTTCTGGTTCGTCGCGATCGCGACGGCGACGTTCTCCGCGCTGAACGAGCGGGAGCTGCGACGCCGCCGGTTCGACCTCGAGGCCCTGGCGACGATGGCCACAGAGCTCGAAGGCGCAGTGGACTCACGCGCCGTCGCCGACGTCCTGCTCGACAACGTCGAGGAAGCGTTCGGCTTCGACCGCGCGCTGCTCTTCTCCGTCGGCGACGAGCAGTTCGAGCTGATGGCGGCGCGCGGCTGCGACGCGAACCGGGCGGATGCGGCTGTCGGCAGCGAGTCGGTGCTGGCGCACGCCGCTGCTTCGCGGAAGCCACGTCTCCTCTCGGAGCTCGACCCGAACCACGACGCCTTCCTCACGGCCTTGCTGCCCGACGCCCAGAACCTCGTCGTGCTGCCGCTGGTCGCCGAGACCGGCGCAGTGGCGGTGCTGGTCGTCGAGCACGGCCTCCGCGCGGACTCGCGGATCGAGCGACGGGTCGTCTCGATGCTCGAGCGCTTCGTCTCCCACGCTGCGCTCGCGCTGCTCAACGCGCGGCTGCTCGAGCACGTGCAGCAGCTCGCGGAGCAGGACGGCCTGACGAGCGTCGCCAACCGCCGGACCTTCGAGACGGCGCTCGAGCGCGAGCTGTCGAGGGCGCGGCGGACGGCGAGCGACGTGGGCCTCGTCCTGCTCGACGTGGACAGCCTGAAGGAGTTGAACGACGAGTACGGCCACCAGGCCGGAGACGAGCTCCTTCGCGACGTCGGCCGGATCCTCGGTGAGAACTCGCGCGACTTCGATACGGCCGCGCGGTACGGCGGCGACGAGTTCGCGGTGATCCTTCCCGGCTCCTCTCCTTCCGACGCCGTCGACGTCGCCGACCGGATCCGCCGTCTGCTGGCGGACGCCGAGCTGAGCCATCCCGTGACGCTGAGCATCGGCGTCGCCTGCTTCCCGTTCCACGCGCACGACGCGGAGACCCTGGTGCAGGCAGCCGACGAGGCGCTCTACGTCTCGAAGCGCTCCGGCAAGAACCGCGCGACCGCGTCGGAGCGGCGCGGCGCGCCGCTCCGAGCGGTCGGGGGGTAACGCCTAGTTAGAGGACTGATGTCAGGACCGCACCTGCGCGTTGCCCTTGACGTCCCAAGGGCCGAAGCGCGGCAGGTTCGGGCTGTTGCAGAACGCTTCGTTCGCCGCCTCTGTTCCGAAGCCGACGAGGCTCGACTGGTCGGGCGGGTCGTTTGCGCCCTCGCCGTTGTCGAAGACCTGGAACCAGGCATAGCGGCCTGGAACCTGAACGGAATCATTGCTCTTGCGGATGACGCCGCCGATCTTCGCGCGATTGCCGTCGTAGACGTTCATGCACGTCACCTCGACGTGGAAGTTGAACGACTCGCCCTCGACCACCTGGTGGTACTCGAACTGGCCCTTGACCGAGCCGTCCGCGTACTTCTTGGCGTTGAACGCGAGCGGCTGGTTCCGTATTTCCACGCCGAACGGGTTCGGCAGCTCGATCGTCCAGTGCATACCGCCGCTGGCCGAGATCACCGGGCCGCCGCCGGTTGCGGTGGCCGGGACGACGAGCACCGCCGCGATCCCGAGCAGCACAGTCAGCTGACGCAGGTGCATCCGTTCCTCCTTCGTAGGAGGCTCAGGATCCGCCGCGGCGGCGTTCCGAGTCTTGAACGCCCGTGCTCAGCCTGGAACGGCGCGCGCTTCTTCGCGGAAGCGCGCGGGCGTCGTGCCGACATGCCGCCTGAAGAGGCGCGTGAAGTGGCTCTGGTCGGCGAAGCCGGCCTCGGCGGCGATCTCGGCGATGGGCCGGTCGCCCTTCGCGATCTCGGCCGCCGCCCAGTCGATCCGCACGCGCCGGCCGAAGGCGCCGACGGAGATGCCGAAGCGAGCCCGGAACACCCGTGCAAGGTGGGCCGGGTTGACGCCGACGGCGTGCGCGAGCTCGCTGAGGCCGACGGGCTCGCCGATGCGCGCTCTGAGGTACTCCTCTGCGGCGTCGATCCACAATGGTGCGCGGCCGACACGCCGGTCGATCGCGGCCTCTCGGGCCGTGGCGGCGAGGATCTCCAGAGCGAAGCCTTCGGCGGCGAGCGGCGCGGCGGCGTCGGATCGCGCGCAGCTCCGCAGCGAGGCGCCACGCAAGCCAGTTGAAGCCCCGGCCCCGAAGCTCGACCAGGCGGCGGAACGCGTCGGTCAGCGGCGTCGAGTCGCGGTTCGGCCGGATGATCACGATCGTCGATCCCGCGGCGCCGAACGACGCTCCGTGCCAGAGGCCGGCGGGCATCGTGAACGCGCTCCCGCCGGCGAAGCTCATGGTCTTCGTCCGAAACGACTTCACCATGCTGCCGTCGAGGACGAGCGCCAGATACGGGCGCTCGGGCTCGATCGCAGCCTGGACGTAGTTGGAGGGGAAGCGCAGCTCGCGGACGGTGAAGCCGTTGACGTCCGCCGACGCGACGCGGACGCCGTCCTCCTGGTCGACCACAGCCAACCCCACATCCATGTAGACGCGGATTGCTGGAGCCGGGTTAGGGCGCCGGAGCCACTGCGATTTCGCTCGCTAATCGCGTGGTCAATTCTTTGACTTGTGTCGCACCGAAGGTATTCGTACTTTTAGATCTGCATCCTGGAGAAAATTCTCCTTCCTTGAAACCGAAGCGCCGGCTGCTCTGAGCCGGCGCTTCGAATTCTCACAGCGTTTCAGCTCGCGACTGGCAGGCGACGGTCGGCGATTTCAGCCGCTTCGGCGCGCGCAGCGTGTACGAACTTCTGGGCGAATTGCGATTGCGCGCGGGCGCGCGACCAGGCGAGGGCGACGTGTCGAGGCGGAAAGCCACAGTTCAGCTCGACGACGTCGACGTCAGGGCCGATGGAGAGGGTCGAGAGCCGTGGCAGCACGGCCCAGCCGAGCCGCGCGGTGACGGCCGTGTAGATCGTCTCGATGTCGTCGGACCCGATGACCCACGTCGGTTCGAGGCTGTGTGCGCGGAAGTATTCGGAGAGCTGGCAGCGCTCGCCGCCCTTGTACCCGATCAGCGGCATCGACGCGAGCTCCTGCAGCGTCGGGGAGACGGCGAGCCCGGCCGTGCCCCGGCCGACGACGAGGACGTACTCGTCCTCCATCAGGACCGCCTTCACGAGGTCGTCGTCGTCTGGCACGGGACGCTCGATGAACGCAAGGTCTGCGTCGCCCCGGCGGAGCATCTCGGCGAGCTCGACCTCGTCCGGCGCGAGCAGCATGCGAAGCGCGAAGTCCTCATGCTTGGAGTCGAGCCGCCTGCAAATACCCGGCATCAGGACGCCCACGCCGCGTCCGGGAAAGCCCACCCGCAGCGGATCGAGCTCGCCTGCGGTGAGCGACTGCAGCTCGGCCTGGGCGTGGGCGAGCCGCACCCCGATCGCGTGCGCGTGCTCGATCAGGATCTCGCCGGCCCGGGTGAGGCGCATCGGCTGCGCCCCGGTCGGCCGCTCGATCAGCTTCTGGCCAACGATGCGCTCGAGCGCCGCGATCTGCTGGCTGACCGCCGACTGCGTGTAGCCGAGCTTGGCGGCAGCGCGGTTGAACGACTCCTCCTGGGCAACTGCTTCCAGCGCCAGAAGATGGCGTAGCTCGACACCCATCCACCGTTGTGGTCGCTGAATACCGTCAGTCATCGCGGGGGTTGTCTTTCTTTGACGCCGAAGCCGCCTATGTAGTTGGCGATCCCGACAAGCAAAAATAATTGCTTAATGAAATGTCGTAATAACCGCAACTCATTGCAGTCCGAGACCGTCTAATCGCCAGACGAGGTCCCGCACCAATAAAAGGAGGCACAACTCGATGCGAATGCGTTTTCTGTGGACCGGGGTGCTCGGTCTACTCGCGATAACGCTCGTCGGGACGTCCGCTGCGACGACCGGCAACGCGGAAGCGAGCAAGGCCCGGGCGCAGGTCCTCCGCTTTGCGATCGGCGCCGAGCCGCCGTCGCTCGATCCAGGTCTGGCGACCGATACGACGTCGGCGAACCTGATCGGCAACCTGATGGATCCGCTCGTGAGACTGGGACCGGCTCCGAACCTTCGGCCGATTCCGAACGCCGCGGCCAGTTGGAAGGTCCGCGGTGTGAACGTCACGATCAACCTGCGGCGCAGCGTCCGCTGGACGAACGGCCAGCCGACGACGTCGCAGGACTACGTCTGGTCATGGCTCCGCACGATCTCGCCGGAGCTGGGCGCGGACTACGCGTACCAGTTCTTCGGGATCAAGGGAGCCGAGGCGTACAACAGCTGCAAGTCGAGCTGCAGCGACGAACGGGCAAAGGTGGCCATCAAGGCCGCCGGTAGTCACGCCCTGCGGATCACGCTGACCTCCCCGCAGCCGTGGTTCATCCAGCAGCTCTCGCACACGTCGTTCATGCCGGTGCACAAGGCAACCGTCCAGAAGCACGGCAAGAACTGGACCGAGCCGGGCAACATCGTCACCAACGGCGCGTTCAAGCTGGCCTCGTGGCGCCACGACGCGTCCATCACGCTCGTGAAGAACACGAAGTGGCGCAACGCGAAGTCGGTCAAGCTGAGCAGGATCGTCCAGCCGATCATCGTCGACGGGACGACGGCGGCGAACGCCTTCGCCGCCGGGAACGTCGACGCGTCGTCGACGGGCATTCCGCCGGCGGACATCCCGAAGTGGAAGAAGACCCGCTTCTTCAAGGTCTGGACCGCGATCGGGACGTACTACTACGGCGTCAACGTGAAGAACATCACCGACGTGAACCAGCGTCGTGCGATGGCCTTCGCGATGGATCGCTATCAGATCGCGAAGTACATCGCGCAAGCAGGCCAGGTCCCGTCGCGTGGCTTCACGCCGCGCTCGATCTCGGGCGGCCCGACGATCCTGAAGAACGCAACGCTGCCCGCCAAGGCCAACAAGGCCAAGGCGCGCGAGTTCATGAGCAAGGTCCGCAGCCCGAAGCGGGCCATCAAGATGTACATGAACAACGCACCGGGTCACATCAAGATCGGCACCGCGGTTCAGGCAATGTGGAAGGAGCTCGGCCTCGACGTCACGCTTCGCGTGATGGAGTGGGCGCAGTACCTCCAGTTCCTCGGCCCGCCGCCGAACGACGACGTCGACGTGTATCGCCTCGGGTGGATCTACGACTACCCGGACGCCCACAACGGCTTCGTGCTGTGGCTCGCCGATTCGGGGAACAACAACACCAACTGGCGCAACGCGAAGTACGACGCCCTCGTGAAGAAGGCGGAGAAGACGCAGAACGTCGCGAAGCGCACGGCCATCTACCAGCAGCTGGAGGACATCCTCACCGGCCCGCAGGGACAGATGCCGGTGATCCCGATCTACTGGTACACGTACTCCGCGCTCGTGAAGGACCACGTCAAGGGGTTCGCAATCGACCCCACGAACCACTGGGACTTCACGAAGGTGTCCATCCGCTAGGTGGGACTGCGAAGGGGCAGGGCAGACGCCCTGCCCCTTCCTTTCTTCCGAGGTGACAACACGATGATCGCCGACCGACAAAAAGAGTTCGACGCCACTCTCGCCCGCTCCGCCGAAGGCCGCGGACAGGAGGCGGGCGCGGCGATCCAGCGCGCGTCGCTTCTGCGCGACGCCTTCTATCGCTTCATCCGCAACCGCGCCGCGGTCGCCGCCTCGTTCGGGTTCCTGATCATGTGCCTGTTTGTGCTGATCGTCCCGTTCGTCAGCGATCAGGACCCCTACGCGATCGACTTCTCGAAGCAGTTCGCGCCGTTCAGCCTGGAGCATCCCTTCGGCACCGACGAGTTCGGGCGCGACCTCTTTGTCCGCACGGCGCTCGGCGGCCGTGTCTCGATCGGGATCGGCTTCGCCGCGACCTTCGCGATCATGGGCGTCGGCATCCTCTACGGCGCGACCTCGGGGTTCGTCGGCGGCCGCACCGACAACGCGATGATGCGCTTCCTCGACGCGCTCTACGGCCTGCCCTACCTGCCGTTTGCGATCCTCACGCTGGCGATCTTCGGACGGGTCAACTTCTGGACGATGGTCGTCGCGCTGACCGTCGCCTCCTGGTTCACGACAGCGCGGGTGATGCGGGGGCAGATCATCTCGCTGAAGGAGAACGACTACGTCCGGGCCGCCAATGCGCTCGGTGCGCGCTGGCATCGCGTGCTCTTTCGGCACCTCTTGCCGAACACGCTCGGCGTGATCGTGATCTTCGTCTTCCTCGAGCTGCCGGGCGTCGTCTTGGGCGAGGCGTTCCTCTCCTTCATCGGCCTGGGGATCGACCCGCCGGATGCGTCCTGGGGCTCGCTCGCCCAGGACGGCTACACCTACTACCAGGCCGAGCCGCACATGATCGTGATCCCGAGCGTGATGATCGGCTGGCTGATCATCAGCGCGTTCTTCATCGCCGACGGACTGCGCGACGCGCTCGATCCCCGAACCCGACAGACGTTCTAGCCGGCGATCATTCGTGCGCCAGCGCCTCGCGGGCGCGGGCGCGGGCGCCGGTGAACCGGATCGCCTCGAGGCCGATCAGGATCCACACGGCGACCGCGAGGAAAACGAGCGCCCCGAGCGCCGGCACAGCCGTCGCGAACGGGATCGCGGCGAGGAGCACGAGCGCGCAGACCAGCCGGTGGTTGTTCACCGTGTGGACGTTGCGGAAGCGATGCGCGACGTGCGCGAGCAGGTAGAGAGCGACCCCGCCGAGCATCGCCGTCGCGATCACCCAGTCGAGCTCGCCGCCGACGTCTTCCAGCGTCTTCTTCAACCCGAGCGCGAGCAGGACGATCCCCGCGACCATCGGAAAGTGGATGTAGGAGTACGTGTCGCGTGCGCGCTCGTTTCGCTCGCGCCCCGGCGGCAGCTCGGTGAGGCCACGCTCGGCGAGCAGAGCGACCACGTCGAAGTACAGCCACCAGAGCGCCGCGGCGACGGCGATCCCGAGGACGGCGGCCGCGACCACTCCCGCATCGATGACGTGGCCGGCGCCGATGCCGACCGCGACGATCGACTCGCCGAGCGCGATGATCAGGATCAATCCGTGGCGCTCGGCGAAATGCCCTGGGTGGTCGAGCTTCCAGCCTTCCGCTCCGAAGAGGTAGGGCTCGCCCATGTCGAGCGCGAGCGCGGTGATCCAGAGCGCGCCCTGAACCCAGCCGTCCGCGCCCGCCGCCGCAATGAGCAGCGCGACGCCCAGCGCCGATCCACCGGCGAGACCGAGCACCGACTGGCGGAACTGCGGGTCGTCGCGGCTCGCGAGGACGAAGAGCGCGATGTGGGCCGCGCGGACGACGCCGTAGGCGCACGCGAAGAGCAGCGCATCGTCGCCGAATGCGTCGGGAACGCAGAGCGCGACCACGAGGAGCGCCGCCATCGCCGCGAACATGACGATGCGGACCTCGCCCTCCTCGGGGTCGACGACGCTCGTCAGCCAGGCGTAGCCGACCCACGCCCACCACAGGACGCCCAGGACGAGCACGCCCTTGCCGAGGCCCGTCCACGTGGGCTCGTCCGCCATCAGCGCGGTGCACTGCGTCAACGCGAGGACGAAGACGAGGTCGAAGAAGAGCTCGAGTGGCGTGACCCGCTCCGTTTGACGGCGGACTGCCGTCAGGCGCGGCCCGCGCGTGGGCTCGCCGGCCATGGCTACTCGATCGTCACTGCGTCGAACTCCGGCCGCGGGAACTGGGGGTCGAGTCGACGAAGCGTCTCGACGAGCAGGTGGGCGACCGCGACGTCGCGGACCCACTTGCGGTCGCCGGGAATCACGTACCACGGCGCGACCTCCGTCGACGTGGCCGTCAGAGCCTCGTCGTAGGCGCCGATGTACCGGTCCCAGAGCTTTCGGGTCTCGAGGTCGCGTGGGTTGAACTTCCAGCGCTTCTCCGGGTCGGCGAGTCGCGCCTCCAGCCGCTCCTTCTGCTCCTCCTTGGAGATGTGGAGGTAGCACTTGACGATGGTCGTCCCCTCCCCGGTCAGCATCTGCTCGAACTCGCGGATGAAGGCGATCCGCGGGCGCCATACCTCCTCCGGCGCCAGCTCCATCACCCCGACGGTGACCACGTCCTCGTACTGCGAGCGGTTGAAGATCCCGATCTCGCCGCGCGCCGGGCAGGCGGCATGGATTCGCCAGAGGAAGTCGTGCTCCAGCTCCGTCTCGGTCGGCACGCCGAACGAGACCACCCGGCACCCCTGCGGGTTCACCCCGGTGAACACCTTCCGGATCGCGCCGTCCTTGCCCGACGTGTCGAGCCCTTGGAGGATCAGCAAGAGGGCTCGTCGGTCCTCGGCCCACAGCCGTGTCTGGTAGTGAGACAGCTCCGAGAGGAGCGGCGTCAAGCGCTCCTTCGCCTGAGCCTTGTCGCGCAGGCCGAGCGTGTCGGCGGGATCGCGAGTTGCGAGGTTCGCCGGCTCGTCCGGCTTTACGATCAGGCGCTCGAGCATGTGTTCAAAGGGTACGTTCCGCAGGCCCTGCGCACGCTCACCGAACGCGACCTGAACCGGGCGCTGCTGGCCCGCCAGCTCCTCCTTCAGCGTGCGCGCCTCTCGATCCCGCGCACGCTCGAGCGCATGGGCGGCCTTCAGGCGCAGTACGCGCCGGCGATGTACGTCGGTCTGTGGTCCCGGATCGCGGGATTCGAGCGCGACGCCCTGACTCGTGCGCTCGTCCGGCGCACGGTGATCCAGGCGACGCTGATGCGGGCGACGATCCATCTCGTCTCGAGGGCCGACTACTGGCCTTTCGCGGTCGCGATCCGCGAGCCTCGGCGCCGCTGGTGGGAGCGCGGCCACCCGGATCGGCCGAAGGACATGCCCGCCGCCGCCCGGCGACTTCGACGGCTGCTTGCCGAGGGGCCGCACCGTCGCAGGGAGATCGAAGAGTTCCTCGGACGCGAACGCGCCCTCGGCATCGGCGCCTACCTCGACCTCGTCCGCGTGCCGCCGTCGGGCACCTGGGAGCAGCGGCGCGCCGATCTCTACGCGTGCGCCGAGGACTGGGTCGGACCGGAGGACGTGGGGGTCGTGGCTGGGCGCGAGCTGATCGTGCACCGCTATCTCGCGGCATTCGGCCCGGCCGGCCGGACCGACGTCGCGGACTGGGCCGGGCTCCCCGCAGCGGACGTGTCGGACGTGCTCGACCGGATGAAGCTGCGCCGCTTCCGCGACGAGCAGGGCAAGGAGCTCGTCGACCTCCCCCGCGCCCCGCTGCCCGATCCGAAGACTCCCGCGCCGCCGCGATTCCTTCCCGTATGGGATGCGACGCTCCTCGTCCACGCGCGCCGCACCGGGATCCTCCCGGAGGAGTACCGGCCTGCCGTCTTCAACGTGAAGACCCCGCACTCGGTGAACACGTTCCTCGTGGACGGTCAGGTCGCCGGGACGTGGCGCTACGACGGCGGCAAGGTGCGACTCGACCCCTTCGCGCCGATCCCGCGGGCCGCGCGCCGGGAGCTGGACGACGAGGCGAGGCGGCTTGCGGCCTTTCACGCTTGAAGCGCTGAACCGGGCGACGCTTGCGCGCCAGCTCCTGCTCGAGCGAGTGCGTCTGCCGGTCACGCGCGCAGTCGAGCGGCTGTGCGCGATGCAGGCGCAGTCGTCGAACGCGCCCTACGTCGGGCTGTGGAGCCGGCTCGAGCGGTTCGAGCGCGACGAGCTGACGCGCGCGTACGAACGGCGCCAGGTTGCGCGGGCGACGCTCTTCCGAGTCACGATCCAGCTCGTCTCGGCGCGAGACCATGCGGCCTTCGCGACGCTGATGCACCGGCGCTGGCGCGACGAGTTCGCGAGCTGGGAGCTGCCCGCGGAGGAGTGGGCCGGGCGGATCCATGCGCTCGCCGGGCATGGCCCGTTCACCTACGCCGACGCGAACCGGGCGGTGCCGGAGCTCCCGGAGCGCTACCGCTTTCGGGTGCGCTGCCTGACGCCGCTCGTGCACGTCCCTCCGGCCGGGTTGTGGGGTCAGGTCCGGGTGCGGGCCACCACCGCCGAGCGCCGGCTCGGCTTCGAGCCGGTGGAGCCGCGGGAGGCCGCGGCGCTGCTCGTGCGGCGCTACCTCGCGGGCTACGGCCCGGCATCGAGGAAAGATCTCCTCCGGTTCACGGGGTTGCGGGTGAAGGACGTCGCCGCGGGCTTCGAGGAGCTCGAGCCCCAGCTCGTGCAGCTCGAGGCCGACGACGGCCGAGCGCTCTTCGACCTCCGCCGAGCGCCGCGACCGCCGGCGGAGACGCCCGCGCCGGTCCGCTTCCTGCCGGAGTGGGACCACCTCATCCTCGGCTTCGACGAACGCGCGCGGGTGCTTCCCCCGGAGTACCGCCAGGCGGTGATCATGGCGAACGGCGACGTGTACCGAACATTCCTCGTGGACGGCATGGTCGCCGGCACCTGGGGCTACAAGGACGGCAAGGTGAACGTCAACGCCTTCGCGCCGCTGCCGCGCACCGTCCGCCGAGAGGTCGACGACGAAGCCCGGCGAGTCGCGGCGTTCACGGCCTGACGGACGACGTTCCGCCCAGGTCTCGGAGCAGCTGCTCCACCTCGACCTCGGCGCCCCGGTGTTGCTCCCAGCGGCGGTAGAGCGTCGCGGCGCCGCGGGGGATCTCGTCCGGCAGGCCGAGCTCGGCGCACGTGTCGGCGATCTCCTCCATCTCCGGCGCCCAGCGCCAGGCCCGGCCGGCCATTCGCGGCAACCGCTCGGCCGACACGCCTTCCCCCTCGAGCTGATCCGTGACCCCGTAGGCCTGCGCGATTGCGTACGCCTGTCCGGTCAGCGCCACGCCGATCTTGTTCCAGCCGCCGAAGGCCATCTTCAGCGCCGACGCCGCGCCGATCTGCGGGCCGAGCGAGACCGCGGTGACGGGGTCGCCGAAGAGTGCCGCGACCTCTGCCGACTCCTCCCCGGCCAGGTAGAGGTTGATGCCGGTCGACGCAATGATCGAACCGTCGACGACCCGGGGCCCGAGCTCCGCGATCCGGCGCATCCGGGCCGGGGAGATCGCGTTTGCATCGACGTAGAGGCCCTCGAAGCCGAGCCCGAAGACCTGCGCCGCCGTCTCCTCGGCGATCGCCGGCGGACAGATGCTGAGCACGATGTCCGAACAGCGAACGAGCTCGTCCACCGACCCGACGTCGGTGAAGCCGGCTGCGCGGCCGGCCGTCGCGTCGCTGCGCCCCTCGCTCGCCCACAGCACCTCGTCCTGCACCGCGGCGCCGACTGCGGCGCCCATCTCGCCGGGGAAGAGCAGGCCGACGGTCAGAGACGCTCGATCCGCGAGCCGCCGAGGATGCGCCCACCGCCGTCGTCGAAGCGCACCCACGCCTTGCCCTTGCCGTCGTAGTCCGGCGACCAGACGACGATCGACCCCTCGCGGTCGCCGACGCGGCAGCGCTCCGTGCCCTCCGGGTCGACTCCGCGCCAGACCCGCACGAACGGGTTCTCGTCCCACTCCCGGCCGATCGTCGTCTCCTGCGTGTGGCCGGGAAAGACGCGTGTCTCGGGCGGAAGCTCCATCAGGCGCATCACCGACTCGCGCACTTTGTCCGGATCCCCGCCGCCCACGGCATCCTTGAACAGGACGTCGCCGGAGAAGCACGCCTGGCCCTTGAAGACGAAGGCCAGGTGATCATCCGTGTGACCCGGGGTGGGGATCGCCTCGACGTGCATGCCTTCGAGCTCGAGCGACGCGGTCACCACCTCGAGGCGAAGCTCGTCCTCGTGCTCGATGTGATCGGGATCCGCATGCGTTCGGAGGACGTGCGTCGGCTGGACTCCCCAGCGCGTGGCGATCGTGTGAAGCGGCTCCATCGGCGCGCCGCTGTCCACGAAGACGGCCCAGGCGCCGTCCTCGTCGGCCACGAGGTAGGCGTTCGAGAGCCAGTCCGGATGCATGCTTCGCTCGACGCGCACCTGGGCATAGGCTATGTCCCAACGACCGAGGAGGAGGCGCAAGTGGCCGGGCTGTTCGAACGCATGTCGCTGGTGATCAAGTCGAAGCTGAGCAAGCTGCTCGACCGGGCCGAGGACCCGTCAGAGACGCTGGACTACTCCTACGAGCAGCAGCTGCGGCTGTCGCAGAACGTGAAGCGCGGGATCGCAGACGTCGTCACCTCCAAGAAGCGCCTTCAGCTGCAGTCCGACAAGCTCGAGCAGAGCCTCGTCAAGCTCGAGACCCAGGCCCGCGACGCCCTCGCGGCGGGTCGCGAAGACCTCGCGCGCCAGGCGATCGAGCGCAAGACGCTCGCGCAGGCCCAACTGAACGACCTGGACGTGCAGATCCAGCAGCTCGAGGGCCAGCAGGAGAAGCTCACGCAGTCGGAGCGGCAGCTCCAGGCGAAGATCGAGGCCTTCCGGTCGCAAAAGGAAGTGATCAAGGCGCAGTACTCGGCCGCGGAGGCACAGGTGCGGATCGGCGAGGCCGCGACCGGGATCGGCGAGCAGATGGCGGACACCGGCCTGGCGATCCAGCGGGCGAAGGACAAGACCGAGCAGATGCAGGCGAGAGCCGGCGCGGTCGAGGAGCTGATCGAGGCCGGGACGCTCGAGGACTTCACCGCCGGCGACCAGTCGCAGCTCGACCGCGAGCTCGCGCAGATCTCGGCGGGCCAGCAGGTCGACGCCGAGCTCGCGCGGCTGAAGGCCGAGGTCGGCCCGGGCGGCGGCCAGAAGGAGCTCGAGCGGTGATCGTCCGGCTGATGAACGAAGGCCAGTACGAGGCCGACGACGGACTGCGCGAGCAGCTGAACGAGCTCGACGACCGGGCTCAGGCGGCGCTCGACCAGGAAGACGAGCCGGCGCTCGACGACGTACTCGACCAGATGTGGCAGCTGGTGCGGGATCGGGGCAGGCTGCTTCCGGACGAGGAACTCACTGCGTCCGACCTGTTCATCCCGCCGAGCGATCTGACCCTCGAGGAGACCCGCAAGCTCTTCTCCGACGATGGGCTGATCCCGGACCTGCCGTCGCGGTGAGCGTAGTCCACTGGGACGACGTCGAGCCGGTTCGCCGCGCCGAAGGTCACATCGCGGGCAGCTGGCAGCTCCTCGGTCAAGCCGCGGGCAGTGTTGGCATCGGCGTCAGCCGTGTCCAGGTCGACCCGGGCAAGTGGTCGACGCCGGCGCACGTCGAGGGGACGGAGGAGGAGATCTTCTACGTCCTCGGGGGTGACGGCCTCTCGTGGCAGGACGGCGAGGTCTACGAGATCGGCCCCGGGGACTGCATCGTGCACCGGGCGATGGAGGAGGCGCACACGCTCCGCGCGGGTCCGGACGGGCTCGAATACGTCGTCTTCGGCAAGCGTTCGCGCGACGGTGCCCCGCATCTCCCCCGGGCCGGCGTCTCGTGGTTGTGGCCGTCGTGGGTCGAGGCGGGCGGCGGCGACCGCCCGTGGCAGCGTGAGGCTGCTGCGGGTGAGCCTGAGGTCGGCGAGCCGGCGGAGCGGCCGGAGAACATCGTCAACGTGGAGACGCTCGAACGGGACGCGGAGGGCGACCGCATCGTCGGCTCGGAGGGGGGCGCGCTCCGGTCGGGCCTCCACCACCGAACGCTCCAGCCTGAGAAGGCGTCGGTTCCGGCGCATTGCCATTCGGTCGAGGAGGAGTTCTTCGTGATGCTCGACGGCACCGCTCTCCTCGAGCTCATTCCGAGCCCGAGGGCGGCGATGGACGGTGCGGAGACCCAGCACTACGAGCTGCGGCCCGGCCACGTCCTCGCCAGGCCGCCGGCGACTCGGATCTCGCACCACATCAAAGGCGGCCCCGAAGGCGGCGCGATGCTCGTCTACGGAACGAAGGACCCGAGCGACATCGCCTACTACCCGCACTCGAACAAGATCAACTTCCGCGGCGTCGGCCTGATCGCGAGGCTCGACGCACTCGAGTACAACGACGGCGAGACGGAGTTCGGCGGCTGAGAGCCATGTCGCCGCGAGCCAGGTCCGGGTGCCTGGCACCGCCGCGCCGGCCCAAAGGGACGGCGCGCTGGGGAAAGGGCCGCGCGGTTACCGCACAGTGGCTTGCCCCGACCGGTGAGATTCTTGGCGACGGACCTGGCTAGAGAGGCGCACCGAAAAGGCCGAACCAACGCGAAAGGTCCTGTTCGATCGGGACCTCCTTTTCCAGCTTCGCCTTGAGCTCGAGCTCCTCGGCGTTGTCACGCTCCTGACCCTCCCCGATGGGGACAAACGGCCAGAACGCGCCGCGCTTGTAGCCGTAGATCCAGATCACCGGATGCTTGCCGCCGTCGAACCTGAAGGCCGCGGCCAGCAGCTGCTCGCCGAACCCGCGCGCGGCGAGCTCCGACCCGACGAGGTGGACGGTCGTCACGAGGTCTTCGAAGTGTTCGTCCTCGACGATCAGCCACTCGTAGCCGTACGAGTCGCTGGTGCGCCGGATGCGAGAGCCCGATTCGCGTCCCGCGACCTCGAGCAGCTCCTGCAGCTCGTTTTCCGCGCGAACGAATTCGCCCGCAGAGAGCGGCTTGAAGATCACGGCCGCGATACCCGCCGGCTTCAGCCCCAGCTCGACCTCCATCGTCACCGCGGCGGCGGGGAGCGCGAAGAGCGCGTCGCGCTGCGCCTTCTTCAGGCCGCGCCGGCCGAAGAGCGCATCTCGGAAGCCCAATTAGAGGTCGACGGGCCGGCCCATCTCGCGGGAGATCTCGGCGAGACGGGCGAGCCGCTTCTCGAGCGGCGGGTGGGTCATGAACATCTCCCCGAACGACTTCTTGACGTTCGTCGGGACGATGAAGAACGCGTTCATCCCCTGCACCTCACGGAGATCCTGCTGCGGGATGCGGACCATGTCCGACGCGATCCGCTGCAAAGCGCTCATCAGGTTCTCCGGGGCGCCGGTGATCGCCGCCGCGCCGCGGTCGGCCGCGTACTCGCGATAGCGCGAGATCATCAGGATCAGCACGTAGCTGATCACGTAGGTGATCAGCGAGACGACGAACATGATCAGCCAGACGGGCGGTCCGCTGTCGCGGCGGTTGCCGCCGAACATCCCGGCGTACATCCCGAACCGCATCAGCATCGCGGCGACCATCGCGAAGAAGCTCGAGACCGTCATGATCGCCACGTCGCGATTGCCGATGTGCGAGAGCTCGTGGGCGAGCACGCCCTCGATCTCGGGCTTGCTCAGGCGGTGCCAGAGACCTTCTGTGACGGCGACGACCGAGTTCTTCGGATTTCGTCCCGTGGCGAACGCGTTCGGGACGTCGGTCGGCACGACGGCGAGCCGTGGCTTCGGCAGGTCGGCCATCGCGCAGAGCCGCTCGACCATGTCGTGGAGCTCAGGCGCCTGGTCGCGCTCGACGATCTTGGCGCCTGAGGCCCGCAGCGCGATCTTGTCGGACGTGTAGTACTGGACGAACGCGAGCACCGCCAGGATCCCGACGATCACGATGAAGGGCGCGTCGATCACGCTGATCAGGACGACGAAGAAGGCGACGTACAGCAGCCCGAGCAGGAACATGGTCAGGCCCATGCGCGCCGAAAGTCCAAAATCGCGACCGTACGCTTTGCGTTCCATGGCGCGAATCGTAGCTCTGGGGATCATGTTGACCGCGTGCTTCGCAGGTGCCGCCGACGCCGCACCCATGCGGGTGGTCGTGGTGCCGACGCACCGCGGCGAGCCCAACTTCGGCGCACTCGAGCAGCTGTCGAAGGTGGGTGCCATCGGCATCCTCGTTCCGGACGCGGGACCCGAGACGAGCCGAGAGCGTGCGCTGGCCGCGCTCAGGGGCGGTGCGGTGCGCAACTCGCTGCTCGGCGACCAGCCGCCCGGCGACGCGCTGATCGGGGAACCGGCGTTCGGCCCCTACAAGGAGGACGGCCCGACGATCGCGCTCAGCCTTCCCTCGTCGGGAACGCGGCCGAACGATCGCCGGTACGCGATCGCGGTCATCGCTCCTGGTTACCGAGGACTCTTGACCTCGGATTCGACACGCATCCCCGGTCTCGTCTCGATCGCCGACGTCGCTCCCACGGCGCTGGGGCGCGACGGAAAGCTCGGGTCGACGCCGTCGGAAAACGCGGTGCTGGCGGCCTACAACCTCGACAGCGAGATCAGCACGCATCGCGACGCAAAGACCCCCTACCTGCTCGTCTCCCTCGCGCTGATCGCGTTCTTCGCCGCGTTCTGGCGACGGGGCGTGCTGACGGCGGTCGCCGCCGTGCTGCTCGGAAACCTCCTGCTCGGAATGGCGGGGTACACGCACGCCTCGAGTTTCTTCTTCCTCCTGCTCCTGGCGGTCGGCGCCGGGCTGATCGCGATGCTCGGGCCGACGGCCCAGGGATTCCTCTGCGTCGGCGTCCTCGCGGCCTACCTCATCGCGATGGGGGTGGACGAGCGCTGGGTTGCGCTCTCGCCGCTCGGCCCGACTCAGAACGGGCGCTTCTACGGCCTGTCGAACCTCCTCGCGACGCTCCTGCTCGTCCCTGCGCTGGCCGGCGCTTCGATCCTCGGCCGGCGGTTCGGGATCTGGGCGTTCGGCGCGGTCGCCGCCCTCTCGCTCGTCACCGTCGGTGGCAGCCAGTTCGGAGCCGACGGTGGCGGCGCGGTGGTTCTGCTCGTCGGGTTCGCGGTCCTTCTCTGGCTCGAAGGGTGGCTGTCCAAAGGCACGGTCCTGGTCGGAGCCGGTGTTCTCGCCGTGCTCGCCGTCGCGCTCGCGGCGGGAGGCGAGAGCCACGTCACGGACGCGCTCGGAGACGGTCCCTCCGGTCTGGCCGAAGACCTCTCGCGCCGGCTCGAGCTGTCGTGGCTCCGTGCCACCGACAGCTGGGGCGTCGCGCTGCTCGTCTTCGGTGGGATCCTCGCGCTCGCCCTGCTCGCGCTCCGCGAACGACGGCCGCTCCTGCTCGCCTACCTCGCGGCAATCGGCGTCTCGCTCGTCGTCAACGACTCGCCGAACGACGTGGTCGTCGCCGGGCTCGCCGGCTACCTGGCGCTCAGCACCGCGCCTGGGGTCGCCCGACCAGCAGGCGAACGAGCGAGGCCGGCCGCCCAGGAACCGAGAGCGCGAAGCGTCCCGGCCTCGTCGCCGTGAGTCGAGTCATCCCGCCGGACGCGCGCTCCACGCAGACCGCGCCGGCGCGCACCCGCCAGTAGCGCGTGTACCGCACCTTGAGCAGGTAGGAGCCTGCGGCAGGCAGCGTGCCCTCGACGCGCGAGTGCGTGAAGCGCGTGATCCTCGGCGAGGCTGGGCCGGCAATGATCCCTGCAGGCCGCGGCAGCTCGTAGATCGTCACGTTTCCGTCGCCGAAGACCCTCGCCAGCCCGGAACGACCCGAGCGCAGGAGCCGCGCCTCACGCTCCTCGCCCTTCTGGCCAAGCCGGGTCTCCGGTAGCACGACGAACCGGACGCCCATGCCGCGGAGCCAGTCCCGGTAGGCCACAGCCGCGAGCGGGCGCTCGTAGAAGAGCTCGTTGCGTGCGATGTCGATCTGGCGGTACCACCCACGCGCGATCGGGATCCCGGCGCGCGGGAGCCAGTACGCCTCCCAGTGGTCGAAGGTCGGCACGACCTCGACGCGGTAGCCGGGCCCGGACCGCTCCGCCAGGAAGTCGATCCCCGGCGCCCAGAAGGCGCGCTCCGCCGGGCGGACGTCGGTCCGCTCCAGCAGCGGCGCCACGAAGGGCGCGACGTTGTAGGTCAGGGCTGCCGAGAGCGCGAGGACCGCGAGCCATCGCGGCTGGAACCGCGCGACGAACGCCGTCAACAGCATCAGCGGGAAGACGAGCGAGCGCAGTCGCGTGAGGTTCTCCCCTACCGGCGTCGCGACGAGGAACATCAGGATGCTCGCTCCACCCCAGACGAGGAAGAACGCGGCGAGCGGCGCACCACGGCGCGAACGCCAGGCGAGCGCTGCGCCCAGACAGCTGACGGCCAGCACGGCGCCGAGCTCCAGCAGGCGGAACGGGTAGGGGCCGCTGCTCGGGAAGAAGACGAGCAGCGCGAGCTGCAGCGCGGCCATCGTCGTGATCGCGACACCGACGACGAGCCTGTTCCTCGCTCCCCGCCGCACGAGCAGAAGCGCGAGGAGCATCAGGCAGAGGAAGACGAAGGCGAGCGGGCTGAAGCCGAGCGTCAGCGCCGCAGCGGCGGCGGCCAGCCACCGGCGGCCCCGCTGGAGGGCGACGAGCGCACCGAGCCCCGCCGCGAGGCCGAGCGCGTAGCTGTAGGTGCCCACGAAGATCGGCCCCGCCGCGAGCACGGCGAAGGCGCGGGCCGGCCAGTGGCCCGCGACGCCCCACTCCCGCTCGACCAGCGACGCAAAGAGCGCGGCCGACAGGACGACTGCGGCGAAGACGAGCGGCAGGTTCCCGACGAGCGCCGCGGGGAGGTAGTAGAGGAGGCTGTACGAGGCGAGCGGGTAGTGCCCGCCGTACCAAAGGTTGTCCCAGACGAGGACGCCCTCGCGGACGAGCAGCGTGCGATACAGGTGCGCCGGGGCATCGCCCGTCGGCGGCGTGAGGGCGATGAGAAGTGCCGCACCGATGCAGGCAATCCCCCCGGCGAGGAGGGCCTCGCGGCGCGGCGCGACGATGCGCGAGATGGCGGCGGTCATGGTGTGCGGGCCTAGTGTGCCGGGTTCGTTCGTTGAATAGACTGCCGCCCGTGCGCCGCCTGGCTCTGATCGCCGTGCTCGGAGCGCTCGCCGCAGGCTGTGGCGGCGAGGAGACCGTCTCGCCGTCACCCGAAACCGTCGAGGGCACGCCGCCGGCCGCCCCCACGCCGCAGCCGGCCGCGCAAGGGGATCCCGAGGCAGGCAAGGCCATCTTCGCCGAGAGCGGCTGCGGCGGGTGCCACGCCTTCGAGCCCGCCGGCACGGACGCGACGGTCGGCCCGAACCTCGCCGAGGTCGGAGCACATGCGGAGGCGGCTGGGAAGCCGCTCCCGGAGTACGTCCTCGAGTCGATCGAGAATCCGAACGCGTTCGTGGTCGACGGCTACCAGCCGATCATGCCGCCCTTCGACGGCACGCCGAAGGAGCTCGCGGACCTGGCCGCCTTCATCACAGCCGGAAGTTGATCGACCTCCGAGCGGCGCGGAACGACCCGGACCGGTTCCGGTCGGAAGTCGCGCGCAAGGGCGCCGCTGACGCCTTCGACGAGCTGCTCGCCGCGGACGAGCGTTGGCGCGAGCTCGTCCCGCAGGTGGACGAGCTGCGCGGCCGGCAGAAGCTCAAGGGCAAGCCGACCCCGGAGCAGGTCGAGGAGCTGAAGGGCGTGAAGGAGGAGCTGAGGCGCCTGGAGGATGAGCTCGCCGCCGCGGAAACGCGGCGCGACGAGCTGCTGCAGCAGGTGCCGAACCCGCCGCACGAGTCCGTTCCGGACGGGAACACCGAGGAGGACGCGCGGGAGGAACGCCGCGTCGGCGAGGGGCGGGAAAGCGGCCCGGAGCACATCGAGCTCGGCCGGTTCGACATGGAGCGCGCGGCGCGCCTCTCGGGCTCGCGCTTCGGGTACATCGTCGGGGACACGGCCCGGGTCGCTCTCGCGCTCTACCGCTGGGCGCTCGAACGGCTCGTCGCCGAGGGCTTCACGCCCGTGATCCCGCCGGTGCTCGTCCGCGAGGAGGCGATGTACGGCACGGGGTTCTTCCCGGCGGAGAAGAACGAGTACTACGAGATCGGTGACGACGGCCTGTACCTGACAGGCACGTCCGAGGTGGCGCTGGCCGGCCTGCACATGGGCGAGATCCTCGAGACGGACGAGCTGCCGCTCCACTACACGGCCTTCTCGGCCAACTTCCGGCGGGAGGCGGGTGCGGCGGGCCGTGACACCCGCGGCATGTTCCGCGTCCATCAGTTCAACAAGGTCGAGATGTTCGCGTACGTCCTGCCGGGCGAGTCATGGGACGAGCTCGAGCGGCTGCTCGCAATCGAGGAGCGGCTCGCGCAGGAGATCGGGCTGCCGTACCGCGTGCTCAACATCGCCGCGGGGGAGCTGAGCGCCGCAGCGGCGAAGCGCTACGACATCGAGGCGTGGTTTCCGTCCCAGGGCCGCTACCGCGAGATCACCTCTGCGTCGAACACGACGGACTTCCAGGCCCGCCGGCTGGGCGTCCGCTACCGGGCGGGCAGCGGCACGGAGTTCGTGCACACGCTGAACGGCACGGCGGTGACGGACCGGTGGCTGCTCGCGATCCTGGAGAACTTCGGCGGCGAGGTTCCCGACGCGCTCCGGGAGTTCGGCGCGCCCGAACGGGTCACACCGTCGTGACACTTCGGTAACGGGACCAGGTCCACGCACGAAGCGCGCACGCAATTGACGCGAAAGCGTGACGATCTGTCCACAGCGCTACGCTGAGGCTAGGCGGGGTGCCGGAGCGGACGAACGGGGCAGTCTTGAAAACTGCTGGCTGCCGGAAGGTGGCCCGTGGGTTCGAATCCCACCCCCGCCGAAGGGCATGGGGGAAACCATGTTTCCCCCATGGGCCCCCTTCTTTACCGCTCGGCGAGACAGAGCTTTAGCGAGCCTCCCGGCCGGCTGAGCCGGCCTCCGGCGGCGCGATCTCAGCTGGCCAACACGGTTAGAACCTGCGGCTGTCTGGTAAGAGAGCGGACGTGCGCTTTCGTCGTGGAGCTCGACTCGATCCGGATCAGGTAACCGACGTCCGTGGCCGCCGCATGGGCGGGCCGGGCGGGCTCGCGGTCGGCGGTGGCGGGCTCGGTATCGCAGGGATCGTCGTCTTTCTCCTCTTCACGCTCCTCTCAGGCGGCGAGGGGCTCGGGCAGCTCGCACCGCTCGAGGACCAGCAAGTCGGTCGCGGCGACACGCCGGGCGAGGTCTCCCAGGCGTGCCAGACCGGCGAGGACGCGAATACGCGCCAGGACTGCCGGATCGTGGGAGTCGTGAACAGCACCCAGCAGTTCTGGAACGGCGTCTTCCAGCGCAGCAACGAGCAGTACCGGTACGCCAACACGGTGTTCTTCACCGACCAGGTGCAGACGGCCTGCGGCTTCGCCAGCTCGCAGGTCGGCCCCTTCTACTGCCCGCGCGACCAGCGCGTCTACATCGACCTCGGGTTCTTCGACGAGCTCCAGTCACGCTTCGGCGCAGGCGGAGGGCCGTTCGCCCAGGCCTACGTGATCGCGCACGAGTACGGCCACCACGTCCAGAACCTGACCGGCGTGCTCGACCGCATCGGCAGCGACCGGCAGGGGCCGCAGAGCCGCGCCGTCCGCACGGAGCTCCAGGCCGACTGCTACGCCGGCGTGTGGGCGGCGAATGCTGTCGAGGCAAATCTGATCGAAGAGCTGACCCAGGCGGACATCAACGAGGGCCTCGACGCGGCAAGCGCGATCGGCGACGACCGGATCCAGGAGCAGACGCAGGGCCAGGTAAACCCGGAGAGCTGGACGCACGGCTCGGCGGAGCAGCGCCGCCGCTGGTTCTCGCGCGGCTACGAGGAGGGCCGGCCGGCCGTCTGCGACACGTTCACCGGCTCCGTCTAGCGGCGGTCGAGCCCGCGCAGCCGTCCGCGACGTCGGGGGCCTGGACTAGAGCGAGACGAGGTAGCCGAGGAAGGCGAGGACGCCGAGGAGACCGGCGAGCGCCGCGCCGCGAATCGCGGCGCGATCGCGTGCCGCGACGAGCTTCACGACCGCGACTTCTTTCGGGCCGACCGGCACGCGATCGAGATCGCGGACGCCGGGCGGGACGGATACGTCGAGCTCCCGCTCCTCCGCCGCCGTGCCGGTGCCCCCACATGCCGGGCAGTCGACGAGCGCGACCATACGTCGATCCTCGCACTCGGAGACGACGCGCTCGCGACCGCTTCCATCGCAGGTCGCGCACGGCTCGTCGGCCGCGACCATCACGCGCCGCTTGGCGCCGATGTGAGCCTCATAGGGGTCGAGCTCGACGCTCGCCACAACCTTCGTCGGCCGGCGCTCCGGAGTCGTGCCCGCCGCGGTCTGGATGAGGCTGTCGAGGTCCTGGAGGAACTCCCGTGGGTTCGACGTGTACACCCGCGCCGAACGCCGCTCGAACCCCCCGCCTCTTCCGCGCCAGCCGAAGCGGTCGTACAGCCGTCGCGTCTCCGGCTTCGAGAGCACGGCATACGCCTCGGCGACCTCGCGGAATCGAGCCTCGCCCTCGGGGTCCGAACACACGTCGGGATGAAGCGACCGCGACTGCTCACGGAACGCCCGCTTGATCGTTTCCTGGTCGGCGTTCCGGCGAACGCCGAGCGTTTCGTAGAAATCTGGACCCATGCCTCTCCTCTCCCGGAACGATCGAGCCCCCAATTCCGTTATGGGTTCGATGCCACGTCGCACCGTTGCTTTCGTTCTGCTCGCCCTTACCGCCGGCGCCCTCGGCACGTGGGCCGGAACGGCGCTCAGCGCGGTGCCGCCGCTTCCCACCGTCTCCGTGCCGACCGTCACCGTGCCGCTTCCGCCCGCGCCGCCCGTGCCGTCGCCGGTGCCGCTGCCGCCTCCGCCGGCCACGGTGACCGTCCCGCCGAGGCCCGAGCCTCCCCCGCTTCCACCGCCTCCTTCGACACCGGCCGTACCGCCGGTGTCCCCGCCTGCCGTCTCGACACCGGCGTTGCCGGAGCTCCGCGGCGGCGGCTCGAGCTCGGCCTCCTACTCGCGCAGGGTGGCGGCCAGCCGGGCGCAGGCCGCTCGCCGCCGGGCGGCCGCGCGCCGTTCCCGCGCAAGCACGGCGGCAAGTCGCACCCGCCGGGCCGGCGCCGCCGGAGTGACCAGTCGAGCGCCTCGCGCCGGCGGGGTCGCCGCCGTTTCTGCCGTCCAAGGAACACCGGAGGAGGAAGCGGGAGTGTTCGCGCCTGTGGCTACCGCGCTGGAGAAGCTCAGCGAGCCGGGCTTGCCGGGAGCGCTCTTCGCGATGGCCGGCCTGGCCGCCTTCCTTCTCGCCGTCGCGGCGATGCCGGCGCCGGTCAGAACTTCACGCGCGGGCGCGACCCTCGTCCACAAGCGAGGCTCGATCGCCGTCGCAGGCACTGCGGCATTCGTCATGGCTGTCGCCACCTACCTGCTGCTCTAGCAGGAGGGACCGCCTTCCGATCGAACCGGGAAGCCGCGCTGTGCGAATACACGGCGAATCCAGCCATGGAGGCACCATGACCAACAACCGATCGCTCGCGCAAACCCTTGCGCTGCTCTTCGGCGTCGCCTTTCTCGCCGCCGGCGTGCTCGGGTTCATTCCCGGCGTCACTACGAACCTCGGCGACATCAAGTTCGCCGGGAACGCCTCGCCTGCGGAGCTCCTCGGCCTCTTCCAGGTGAGCATCCTGCACAACATCGTTCACCTGCTCTTCGGCATCGCCGGCGTCGCGTTGTCGCGCACGACGGCGAACGCCAAGATGTACCTGCTCTACTCGGGCGTGATCTACGTCGTCCTCTTCGTCTACGGACTCATGGTGGGCCCGCGCTCCGACGCGAACTTCGTCCCGGTAAACGGGAACGACGACTGGCTCCACCTCTTCCTCGCAGTCGGTCTGCTCGGCAGCTGGTTCGTCAGCAAGGGGAGCGAGGAGACGGTCGCCGACCGTCCCGCCACCCCGCCGCCCGCGGCCTAGTTTCCTTCGCTGTGGATGGCCGTCTCCGCATCGCGGAGGCGGCCGCCACCGCGTCCCCGGCGGACGGCGACGATCTCGGCGAGGATCGAGAGGGCCGTCTCCTCGACCGTCTCGCCGCCGAGGTCGAGACCGGCCGGGCCGTGCAGGCGGGCGACCTCCTCCGCGGAGACACCTTCCTCGGCCAGCCGCTCGCGGCGCTTCGCCTGCGTGCGCCGGGACCCGAGCGCGCCGACGTAGAACGCATCGCTCCGGAGCGCCCAGGAAAGCGCCGGGATGTCGATCTTCTCGTCGTGTGCCAGCACGACGACGGCGGTGCGGTCGTCGGTGCCGGCGCGGGCGAGCGTGTCCTCCGGCCAGCCGTCGAGCAGCGACCCCGCGCTGGGTAGCCGGTCGGGCGTGAGCAGTGCGGGACGCGGGTCGGCCACGGCCGTACGCCAGCCGAGCTGTGCCGCGAGCCCGCAGAGCGCATCGGCGAGGTCGACGGCGCCGATCACCAGGAGGAGCGGCGCCGGGGCGAGCGGCTCGACGAACAGCGTCTGCCCGTTCTCCTGGACGAGCGACGGGCGCTCCGCCCCGGACGCGTCGTCGAGCTCGAGCGTCATCGCGCCGGCTCCCTCGCCCGCGACGACCGTCGTCAGCCGTCCCCGCACGCCTTCCTCGATGCTCCTGCGGAGCTGTGCGACGAGCTCGGCGTTCGGAGCGGGCGCGACGAACACGTCGATCTCCCCGCCACAGGGCAGTCCGACCGCACGCGCGTCCTCGTCGGCGATCCCGTACGGGAGGACTCGCGGCACGCCGTCGTCGATCACCTCGCGAGCCTGGAGAGCGACATCGGACTCGACGCAGCCGCCGGAGACCGAGCCGAACAGCTTGCCCGACTCCGAGACGACCAACCGAGAGCCGAGGGGGCGCGGAGCCGACCGCCTGGTCTCGATCACCGTCGCGACCGCCGCCCGCTCGCCACGCTCGAGCCAGCTTTCGAGCTGCACCAGCACGTCCTGCATGGCCTTCGATCGTACCCTTGTCGCCGATGAATGCCGAGCGCCAGCTCCTGGAGCAGCTCGAGCCCGCGCTCCGCGAGTGGGGCGACGGGTACGCCTGCGCAATGCTCGCGTTGGTCGCGCGGGACGGGGTGCAGCTCCCCGAGCAGGAGCTTCGAGCGGCGCTGCGGCGCGCGCTGCTGATCATCGCGTCGGAGGGCGACCCCCGGCGAGATCTCGACGTCGAGGGCCGTGGCGTGACGAGCTTCGCGGCGGATCTCGAGGCGCCGGAGCGCCGCGAGGGGCTCGCCGCGTCGCTCGGCTCCCTGCGCGACGAGGCCGATGGATTGCCGCGGGCGTCCTTCCTGCTCGACACCCTGCTCGCCGACCCGGACTACGCATGGCGATCACTCGCAGTCGCGCTCCTGGCGGAGGAGCTCGGCGAGGAGGGCTGACATCCCTCGGTCGGGTTAATGGCGCGGCCGAACTTGCCGATTTTCCAGGTACTGCGGTCTCCAGAGGAGGAGAAAGTCTTGGGTCGTCTCACTGCGCTCACTCTCACTGTCTTCGCCATGCTCGCCTTCGCCGGCTCGGCCGGCGCGTCGCAGCTCATCGACCGGAACGCCTCGAACGTCCGGCTGAAGGTCTCGCGCGACGGCAAGGCCATGGTCTCGTACCGCGCCCACGGCCGGGCGTGGGACGTGCTCGCCTGGGGCGCGATCAACGCGCGCCATCCCAACAAGGCCAAGAAGCAGGTTCAGCTCCGGCTCGACCGGGCCGGCGGCTGGGGCACGTTCGGCCAGAAGCTCCGCTTCGCGAACGCCTGCCGGGCGTACGACGGGCCGACGCTCGTCCACGTCGTCGCGGCCTGCAAGGCGCCGGACGGCTCGTACTGGGCCCTCCAGCGCTGGCAGCGCGCCCTCCCGAACCTCGGCTTCCTGCCGTGGCTCCCGGAGCAGCGCGCCTGGGCGCTCCACCTGTCCCACTGGAAGGGCCCGCTGGCCAAGCTCGAGGCCTGGACGGACTGGTCCTGGGACGGTCGGTACCACGCGCTCTTCGGGCGCATGACGTATCTCGGCAAGCCCGTCCACGGCTTCAAGACGAACCAGTTCGGCGCGCGGCTGGACAAGTACGGCCGCCTCGTCTACCTGGACACCTTCGGTTCGAGCCACGGCCCGGGCTGGCGCCGCGAGAACTCCTTCGTGACGCACAAGGGAACGGGTGCCTTCTGTTACAACTTCCGCGCCCGCAACCCGCTCGAAGGCGGCTACGTGCACCCCGCGGGATACAACTCGGGGCTGCGCGGACCGGGGAACGGTCTTGCGTATCGCCTCACGGTCGAGGGCCCCGGCCTCACGCCGGACATCAAGTGGGAGGGCAAGGGCCTGCCGGCCTTCGACGCCGCCAACCCGCAGCATCTCGCCCACGAGACGTCGATGAACTCGATCCTCGACGGCCTGAACGACAAGCTCTGCAGCCACCACTGAGATTCCGTCACTAGAGTCGGCGCGCGGACAGATCCGCGCGCCGACTAGCCTCCGCCGCGTGAACGGCGAGGACCTGCGGGAGGTGATGCGCTCCTTCCCGTCCGGGATCTGCGTCGTCACGATCGAGCTCGAGGGCAAACGCGCGGGCCTGACGGTCGGCTCGCTCGCCTCGCTCTCGCTGGAGCCGCCGCTCGTCGGCTTCGCGCTCGGCCACCAGGCATCCCTTCACGAGCTACTCCGCGGCGCGGGCGAGTTCGGCGTCAGCCTGCTGGGCGCCGACCAGGAAGCGCTCGCCCAGCACTTCGCACGGAGTGTTCCCCCCATCGCTCAGTGGACTGGCATCGCCCTTCGGGAAGCCGTCGACGGGCCGCCCCTCCTCGACGGCGCGCTCGGGTGGCTCGGCTGCCGAGTCGTCGCCGAGCATCCCGTCGGCGATCACACGTTCTTCGTCGGCGAGGTCGTCCGCGCGGAGGTGGGCTCGCGGGATCCAGCCCTGGTCTACGTACGGCAGGGCTACTCGTCGGCTTGATCCGGGCCGTCGTCTTCGACCTCGACGGGATCCTGCTCGACACGGAGCAGGTCTGGGACGAGGTGCGCGAGGCGCTGACGAGAGAGCGCGGCGGCCGCTGGCACGACCGGGCCCAGGCGGACATGATGGGCATGAGCTCGAAGGAGTGGTCGCGCTACATGCACGACGAGCTCGGGCTGAGCGAGCCGCCGGATGAGCTGAACCGTCTCGTCGTCGAGCGGATGCAGGAGCGCTACCGCGAGCGGCTGCCGGCAGTCGAGCGGAGCCGCCGACGCGGTGCGCCGGCTCGGCGAGCGCTGGCCGCTCGGGCTCGCGTCGTCGTCCAACCGCCCGCTGATCGACCTGGCGCTCGAGGAGCTCGGCGTCGCGGAGCTCTTCCGCGCAACGGTCTCATCGGAGGAGGTCGCGCGCGGCAAGCCGGCGCCGGACGTCTACCTCGAGGCGGCGCGCCGGCTCGGGGTCAGACCCCAGGACACGGCCGGAATCGAGGACTCGGCGAACGGGATCCGCTCCGCGAAGGCGGCCGGGATGCGCGTGATCGCGATCCCCAACCCGCACTTCCCGCCGCCGGAGGACGTGCTCGAAGACGCAGACGCCCGGCTCGAGTCGCTCGCGGAGCTCGAGCCGGGCGTCGTGGAACGTCTGACCTAGCGCCTGAGCCGCTCGACGTAGCGGACGAAGTCGCGGCGGTCGGCACGGGCGCGGTCGCGTCCGCTGCCTCCGCTCAACCTGTCGCGAACGCGGTTCTTCGCGTCGAGCACGTCATTGCCGGCCTTGCCGAGCAAGACGTTGCCGCGACCGCCGTTCGCGAACAGGTGGTCGTTGCCCTTCTCGCCGGCGAGGAGGTCGGCACCGGCTCCACCGGTGAGGCGGTCGTTGCCGGAGCCGCCGTAGAGCCGGTCGCCGCCGGCTCCGCCGAGCAGGCGGTCGCTTCCGGTGCCGCCGTAGAGCCGGTCGTTGCCGCCGTTCCCGATGATCACGTCGTTCCCGCCACGACCGCAGATGCCGTCGGCGCGTGCCGTGCCGACCAGCCGATCGTTGCCGGGCGTCCCGACCATGGTGCACGGCCCACTCTGCGGCTGCCGCGGCTGCGGCTGAGGTGAGGGCTGTGGCGTCGGCTGGGGCTGCGGTGCCGGCGGCTGCGGGCTCACCGGCGGCTTCTGCTCCTGCCTCGGAGGCTGCGGCGGTGCCGACAAAGGCGCGTTGAAGCCGTAGTCGAACGGCGCGCAGCCGGCACCGACCGTAACCGCGACGTCGCCGGTGAGATCCCAGGCCGTCCGCGAGATCGTCTCCTCGCCCGTCATCGAGCCGACGTCGAAGCTCAGGCAGTTGAAGCGGAAGTGCCAGAGCTCGTCCTCACTCGACGGATCGGAGTAGTTGTCCGTGTGGCCCACGCCGGAGTCGGTGAAGGCGTCGTCGCCGGCCGCATCCGTGAACGCCGCGTCGTGCAGGTTCGGCGTCTCGCTGCCCGGCTCGGGCTTCGAGTCGAGCGGCGACTGCGCCGGCGGATCACTCGTTCCGACGTTGCCGTAGCCGTGCGCCTCGTCCGTGTAGACGAGGAGCAGCCCGGCGAGGAAGGCGATCGGCTCGCGGTCGTTCTGGTCGCGGCCGTCGGCGTCGAAGCCGGAGCGGTCACGCATCTCCAGGAGGTACGCGTGGTCGGCGGGCGAGCCGGCCGAGGCCGAGACGTACTGCCAACCGTCCGTACACGCCGCCGCGACCCGGCCATGCGCCGCACAGCCGCCGTTGAACAGCCGCTGATCCTCCTGCTCGAAGTTGCTCTGGTAGATGACCGTGTCGCCGGCCGTCACCTTGATGTCGTCGATGAACCAGCCCGGCCGCGCAAGACCCGGGTCGGTGGCGTAGGAGAACCGCAGGACGGTGTCCTTCCCCGCCGCCGACGTGATGTCGAACTCGTCTGCCAGGAAGCCGCCGTCCGGGTAGCTACCGAGCGCGCGGTCGGCGGTCTGCGTGCCCGAGGCGTACGACCCGCTCGTTCCCGTCAGGCCGTTGCCGTACTGCGCCTGGCAGCTGTTCGCGGTCGGATTGAAGGACTTGTCGGTCGTGTAGCCCTTCTTCGACGCGTGCGCCTGGTACGTCTCGCCGCCGTCCGTCGAGGTCATCACGAAGCCGTAGTCGTAGTCCCACTCGATGTCCCAGTAGGACTTGAACTCGACCTTCACGGGCGTCCCGGCAGGAAGGCTCGCCAGCTCCGGCAGATAGACGTCGAGGTTGTGCCCCTTCTGCGGCGCGCAGCCGAAGTCGTTGCCCGACTGTGACCACCAGACGTGGTCGAGCGAGGCACCGGCCTGCACCTTCGCCGGGTCGATCACGAGCCGCTTCGGGAGCTGCGCGATGTAGGTCTGTGCGTTGTGAACGCCGGGCCCGGTGAGCGTGTACGGCGTCCCGTCAGGCTGCTGCCAGGCGATCCGGCCGGTGTCGACCTTCGAATCCGTCCACCCGCTGACCGTCCGGCTCGAGTCGAGCACGTCCGGGACGACCCAGCCGAGCTCGCGCTTGGCGTTCACGTCCATGTGGTGCGACTTGTCGGTCGCCATCAGGTTCCAGTCGCCGTAGGTCTCGCGCGAGCCGAGCGAGTAGTAGTCGGGCAGGCCGAGCGAGTGGCCGTACTCGTGCGAGATCACGCTCGCCTTGTCGACCGACGACTCCGGATTGACGTTGTACGGGCCGACGCGGACCATCACCTTCAAGTCGTCGCCGGTGCTCGCCGTCGTCATCTGCGAACGACTCTCGTCCGTGTACCAGAGCGGCTGCCCTTCGAGGTTCTTCAGCTGGTCGTCGGAGATGTAGCCCTTGAGGCCGGTCTCCTCGTCCGAGTAGTAGAACTCGAGGCTCGACGAGTGGGGCCAGATGTTGTCGTAGGGCGGCGCGCTCGTCTGCGAGGCGCCGTGCCCGCCCTCGCCGACGAAGACCATCATGAAGAAGTCCACGACGCCGTCCTTGTCGGTGTCGTAGTCCGAGTAGTCGATCTCGGGATCGGCGATGTGCGCCGCGTCGTAGACGGCCTTGCCGGTCGGGCCGCAGGCCGCGTCGATGTCCATCAGCAGACCGACGCCCGCGATCGCGCCCGGCAGCGCCGAGCCGAAGCGGTCACCGCCGTAGTACTGCGTGTCGCCCGGCAGCTGGTACCAGCCGTCGCGGATGCGCTCCGGATAAACCGGCGTGCCCTTCGTCTCCTTGTAGGTCGCGCCGTGGCAGGTGCCCTGCGGCGCCGGGTCGGTGAACCGCTCGCCCTCGCCCGTGCCGAAGCCGCGCGTGGCGATGCCGGCCGACGGCACCGTGCCGTTCGGCGCGAGCTGCCCGAACGACATCTCCTTGTAGAGGTTGAAGGTCGAGCCCTCGACGCCGGGGGAGTTGATCACGTCGGAGAGCGCCTTGCCGGTGTGCTCGGGCTCGTGCTTGCGCTCGAAGTAGTCGACCGGCACGACCGGGAACGGCCGATAGCCATACCGGGCCGTGTCGAACGTCTTCTTCGGCGGGATCACCTTCGGCCCGAGGCTCGTCGAGCTTTGAGTACCCCGCTCCGCGGTCGTCGAGAGGTTCTTCCAGACGACCTGCGGGTCATCCGCGAGCGAGTCCGCCTGCGCCTGGACGACGAGCGTCGCGATGCCGGGCCCAGCGGCGTTCGCGGCCGGCACCGATCCGACGGTCCAGGTGACGAGACTCTCGGTGACGACGGCGTTCGGGGTCGCGGCGAGGAAGCGCATGCCGTCGGCAGCGGGAATCGACACCGTGCCGCCGTCGACGGCCGTGTCGCCGTAGTTCTTGACGAAGACGCGGAACGGGTAGCCCTCGCCCGGCTTCACCCAGCCGACGGCCGAGACGAAGCTGTTCTCCAGGATGAGGCCCGCCGGCGGGACGGTGAAGACGTGCGCCGCGGCGCCCGCCCGGTCGGCGCTCCACTCGCCACGAAGGAGGTCGTCGTCGTAGGCCGCGTTCACGACCTCGACTGAGATCCCGACCGCGTAGTTCGTGTCGGGGCCGGCGCTGAGACCGGCCGTCGCGGCTGCCGGAAGAGTCGCCTCGAAGGTGCCGTCGTCCTCAGCGGTGTAGGGGCCATAGGGGCCGCGCGTCGAGCCGTCGGGGAGCTTCACCTGCAGGCTGAACGTCGCGGGGACGCCGGTCTCCTCGGTCGAGAGCGACGTGATCTGATCCATCTGGAAGACCTTGCCGCTCACCGTGATGTCGGTTCCCGGATCCGGGTTGCCTTCGATCGTCACCGACGCGCCGAGGTGGTTGAGGAAGAAGGTCGTCTCGCCGAAGTTCCCTTCGACGCCGTCGACCTTGGCGACCCTGATCGTGACGACGTCGGAGGGCCAGTCGAACTCGGGGAGGATGTCGAATTCCCAGGCGCTGTCCGCGTCGCGCCAGGAGGTCTGCTGGTCGTTCGCCAGCACGTTTCCGGCCTCGTCGAGGAAGTCCACGAAGACCTCGGAGCTCTCGGTCGTGTCGGAGACCGGGACGTAGCCGAAGCCGCAGTCGATCCGATCGAAGTACTGCGCGCCCTTGGTGCCGAGGCCCGTGCAGAGCGAGGTCGGGTATTTCACGATCGTCCACCCACCCGCCATCGGCGCGTTGGCCCCATCGGCCAGCGCCGGCCCTGCCGTCGGCAACGCAACCAGCGCCAGGCTCGCGAGCCCCAGCGCGAACAACCGCTTCCCTGTCTTCATGTTTCCCCCTGTAGCCGCAAATTCCCTACGTACGCGGGGAAAACGGGGGACTTATCGATTCAGATACGCCTGATCAGCGTCATTCCGTCGCGAACGGTGAGCATCAGGCACTCGACGCGGCCGTCCGCGGCGACGTGATCGTTGAAGCGCTTGATCGCCTGCGTGCTCTCCTCGCCGCCGTCCTCGACCACGCGACCCGACCAGAGGACGTTGTCGGCGACGATGAAGCCGCGCTCCGAGAGCTTCGGCAGCACGTTCTCGTAGTAGTCGACGTAGCTCTCCTTGTCCGCGTCGATGAAGACGAGATCCCACGGGCCGTCGAGCTGCTGGAGCTCGTCGAGCGCCGGCCCGACGCGGTAGTCGATCCGCTCGGCGACGCCGGCCTCCTCGGCGTAGCGGCGCGCGACCGCCGTCGTCTCCTCGTTCATGTCGAGCGTCGTGATCCGGCCGCCGTCGGGCAGCGCGAGCGCGATCGAGATCGACGAGTAGCCGGTGAACGTCCCGATCTCGAGGACGTTCTCCGCTTGGGAGAGCCGCACGAGCCACCCGAGGAACTGCCCCTCCAGCGGCCCGACCATCATCTGCGGCGCGGTGGTCGTGGCGCGGGTCTCCTCCTCGAGCCGGCGGAAGAAGTCGGGGTCGGGGGTGGAGTGCTCGAGCGCGTAGCGCTCGACGTCCTCGTTGACGATGAAGGCCACGAGCGCAGCCTACGGGGCTAGCGCTTTTTCTTCGGCTTCTTCTTGCAAGCGCCCATCGTCAGCTTCGGCTTCGGGCGCTTCTTCGATTTCGCGATCTGCTTGCGCAGCGCGGTCAACTGTGCCTTCGTGAGCTTCTTCGTCCGGCCGGCGTGGCAGACCGTGTACTTCTTGACCACCTTCGGCTTCGGCTTCGGCTTCGGCGCGGGCGGAGGAGGCGGGTCGGTCGGAGGAGGCGGCGGCGTCGGATCGCCAGGAGGCGGAGGCGGAGGCGGAGGCGGAGGTGGAGGTGGAGGTGGTGGAGGCGGAGGCGGAGTGGAGGCCGTCGTCAACGAGCCCGTGCTCTCCGAGATCCCGGCAAGGCTCGTGGCGACGAGCCGGAAGAAGTACTGCGTTCCAGGCGTGAGACCCGCGATCGGCAACGAGACGGCCGTCGCGCCGGCGTCGGGCGCCAGGTCCACGACGTCGGAGCTCGAGCCGTAGGCAACCGTCGGGCCGTACTCCCAGTGGTAGCTCGTGTCCTTGCCGTTCGGGGTGACGGTGCCGTTGAGCGTCGCCGCGGTCTGATCGATTCCGGTTGTGCCGCCAACTGCGGCCGCAGGAGCTGTGTCGTCGTCGGTGATCGTCCCGACCGCCTGCGTGTCCGGCAGCGACGCATTCTCCTCGTTGCCTAGCTCGAGGAGGATGGTTTCGTCGCTCTCGTCGAGATGGTCGCCGATCACCTCGACGGCAACCGTCTTGACGGTGTCACCCGGTGAGAATGTCACCGTCCCGTTCGCGGCCGTGTAGTCCGCGCCCGCGGTCGCCGTACCGTCCGACGTTTCCCAATCCACGGTCACCGGCGTCATGTGTGCGCGTGAGAGCGTCGCCGTGAAGACGGCCGTCGTCGTGCCGTCGTCTCCTTCGAGAGTCGCCACGTCCATCAGTGCCAGCTCCGGCGGTGGACCAAGCGCGATCGCGTCACTTTCGGCGGAGAGAGCCGCAGCAGCTCCGTCCTCGTTCGACGCTCTGACTCGCACTGCCAGGGTCTTGCTCAGATCGGGAGCCGCCGCGACGTAGGACTGCCCGGTCGCCCCCTGGATCTCGACACACCCCGGATCACACCGAAGCCATTGGAACTCGTACGTGATCGGCTCGACGCCGGTGAAGGTCCCCGCGGTCGCCGTGTACAGCTGGCCGATCTCAGGCGTTCCGAACAACTCCGGGGCTTCCGTGTTCACGGGCGGGCTGAAGACCGCGTCCTGCCGCGCCTCGCAACCGGTGCCCGCCGGGTCAGCCGCGTCGGCCGCATGGACATCGGCGTCTCCGGCGCCACAGTCGACGAGGGTGTCGACGGCGCCGTCGCGGCTGTGCAGGATGTCGTCGCCGGCCATGCCCCTGAGGGTGTCGCTGCCCGGACCGCCCCGGAAGAGGTTTGCCGAGTCGCTGCCTGTGATCGAGTCGTTCCCCGAGCCTGCGAGCACGTTCTCGACGTCGTTCAAGACGTTGTCGTTCTCGCCCGCCGGCGGGAAGGTCGGATCGCCGTCGTTATCGACGTTGTCGAGCGTGATCACGAGCGAGCCGGTCCGCGCGGAGTAGTCCGCCGTGTCGGTTCCGGGTCCGCCGACGAGGTCGTCCTTGTTGGCGTCGGCTTCGAGGACGTCGTTCCCGGCGTCGCCGCGGAGCGTGTCGTTCGCACCGGCGCCGTTCAGCCGGTCGCTGCCGGGCCCTCCCGCAAGGATGTTCGGCGTCGCGCCGCCGGTGATCCGGTCGTCGCCGGAGCCGCCGTACACGAGCGTGATGTCGCCGAGCACGTTGTCGCCCTCCAGGAACGCGCCGTCGTCGGCGACGCCGTCCTGATCGATGGTCAGCGGCTCCAAGCGATCGGTGTAGTCGACCCGGTCCTGACCGCCGCCCGACGTGAATCGATCGCCGGCGGGCCCGCCGACCAGGAGGTCGTTGCCCGTCCCTCCCGTCAACTGGTCCGCGCCGCTCGAGCCCAGGATCGTGTGAACCGTCTGGGCACCGCCCGTAAGGATGTCGTCGCCGAGCCCGCCCTTCAGCGTCTCGATGTCGTTGGAGAGCGAATCCTGCTCGGCCGCCTCGCCGTCGGCGGCGCCGAACGCTGTGAGATTGATCGTCACGCCGTTCGCGCGTATCGAGTAGTCGGCCTCGTCCACGCCGAGGCCCGCGTTGAACGTGTCGGCGCCGTCGGCGACGGGCCCCCCAACGAGCCGGTCGTTGCCGTCGCCGCCTTGCAGGATGTCGTTCCCGGGCCCGCCGACGAACGTGTTGTTCCCGGCGTTGCCGGTGAGTCGGTTCGCGCTCGCGTTGCCAGTCAGCACGTCGTTCCCCGAGCCGCCCGTGATGTTCTCGACGTCGGCACCCAGGCGATCTCCCTCGCCCGCTACCCCGTCGTCGGTATCGCCGTCGAGGTCGGCAGTCACGGCCGCCGTCCGGGCCGAGTAGTCCGCGAGGTCGACACCGTCGCCCCCGTTCATCACGTCGCCGCCTGAACCACCCTCGAGGGTGTCGTTTCCGACCCCACCGGCGAGGACGTCGGCGCCCGCACCGCCGAGGATGACGTTCGCTGCGTCGTTGCCCGTGAGGGTGTCTCCGGCCGAACCTCCGTTGAGGTTTTCGAACGCGACTGTGTCGTCGTTCTCGCCGACCGCTCCGTCGCCGTTCGGAACGGCGAGGTTGACGTTCACGGGCACGGTCCTTGTGGAGTAGTCCGCGGTGTCCGTGCCAGGCCCGCCGTCGAGCAGATCGCGACCGGGGCCGCCGTCGAGGATGTCGTTACCGCTCCCGCCGTCGAAGTCGCTCAGAACGTTGGCCGAGCTGCCCCGGATCACGTCGTTTCCAGGCGTGCCGACGACGTTCTCGAGGTCCGTCTGGACATTGTCGCCCTCGCCCGAGACACCGTCGTTCGCGACCCCGTCGATGGTCACCGTGACGCCGGCCGTACGTCCGGCATAGGTCAGCGTGTCGCCGATACCGAAGGCGAACGGCGAAATGTGCGGCCCGCCGCTGATGCTGTCGCCTCCGAGCCCGCCGTCGATCGTGTCGTCGTTCGTTCCACCGCTGATCGTGTCCGGCCCGTTCCCGCCGTAGATCGTGTCCGCGCCCTCCTCGCCGTCGAGGGTCGCGCCGGCCGGCGCATCGGTGGACCTGGCGTCGATCACGTCCGCGCCGTCTTTGCCTGTGATGGTGTCTGCTCCGCCTCCGCCGATCAGGACGTTGGCGGAGTCGCTCCCGCGGATCGTGTCGTTGCTCCACTCCCCTGCGTTCGCGACGATCCTGACGTTCTCGATATCGGACCTGACGAAGTCCTCTCCGTCGGGCCCGTCGTTGCTGGCGTTGTCAAGCGAGACCTCGATTCCCGTGCACGGGAGCGGATCGCAGTTCCAGAGCCGACTCCGGAGCCACGAGTCGTTTCCGTCACCACCGCTGAAGTCGTCGCTGTTGTCGTCTCCGTCGAGGAACGCGTCGGCACCCGGACCGCCTGTGATGAGGTCTTGGTCCCAGCCGCCGTCGATGACGTCGTCCCCGTCCTCGCCCCTGAGCGTGTCGTGGCTGTCGTACGAGTTGAAGAAGCCACCACTGTCGCCGATGTTGTCGTTCCCGGGGCCGCCGTAGACGTCGTCCTTCCCGTCGTCGCCGTTGATCGAGTCGTTGCCCGATCCACCGCGGATGATGTCCTCGTCGATGTCCCCGTCCTCGTCGACGTCGGTCGCGCCGCCGCGGAGCGTGTCGTCGCCACCGCGGCCGTCGATGACGTCGTTGCCGCGCGTGCCGTCGATGTAGTTCGGCCCGTCGTTGCCGGTCAGCACGTCGCCGCCGTCCGGAAACGACGGCGGAAGGGCGAAGTCGCCGCCGACGAGCCCCTCGACATCAGCCGCGATCAGGTCGTTCTCACTGCCGCCCCCGTCGTTGCGAATGCCGTCGAGCGTGGCCGTGATCCGCTGGTCGCGACCCAGGTACGACGCGATATCGGTGCCGGGCCCGCCGTTCATGGTGTCATCGTCCGTCTCGCCGCCGTCGAGCGTGTCGTTGCCGTCGCCGCCGTTCAGGACGTCGATCCCGTTGCCGCCGTGGAGCTCGTCGTTCCCGCTGCCGCCGGTGAGGACGTTCGCGTCCGCGTTCCCGATGAACGTTGCGTTCGCGGATCCGACCAGCGTCAGGTTCTCCACGTCCGTCATCACGTTGTCGCCCTGGGCTGTGTCGTTCGCGACGCCGTCGATCGTCACGGTGCCGGCCGCGGAGAAGAACGCCGTGTCGGTCCCGGTGTCCGTCCCGCTGCTTCCGAGTCCGTTGAGGACGTCCGCCCCCAGTCCGCCCGTGAGGCCGTCGTCTCCGCTTCCCCCGTTGAGCGTGTCGTTCTCGGACCCCCCGTCGAGCGTGTCGTCGTCGCCGCCCCCGTTGAGCGTGTCGTTGCCGCCCTCGCCGAAGAGAGTGTCGTTATCCGTGAACAAGCGAGACCCGCCGCCAAAACAGGACTTGAGACTTGCGATCGACCCGTTCAGCGTGTCGTTGCCCGCCCCGCCGTAGATGACGCTGTCACAGGCGTCGCCGGTCAGCGAGTCGGCGCCGGAGCCCGACCGGATGATCTCGATGTCGTCGTTGACCTTGTCGTTCTCCCCCGTCGCCCCGTCGCCGGCGTTGTCGTCCTGGACGATCGTGAGGGCAGCCGTGCGCAGGTTGTACTCGACCGTGTCCGTGCCGTTGTTCCCGCTGATGACGTCCGCGCCGTCGGCCGAGCTTCCCTGCTTGAAGACGTCGTCGCCGGTACCGCCGATGATGGTGTCAGCGCCGGTGTTCGAGTTGAAGACGTCGTTCCCACCGGCGCCGGACGCCTCGTTCGTGCCGGCACCCATCGTGAACGTGTCGGCTCCGGAGTTGCCGGTGAAGTCGTCGTTACCGGTCGTGCCCGTGAAGATCGCCGGAAGCGGAACGCTGAGGGTGACCGAGTTCGTGCCCTCCTTGACGTCGATGTTGAACGCGGTGATCCCCGTCTTGGGGCACTTCGCAGTGTTCGCGCCGAAGGAGATGCAGCCGCTTCCCGCGACAACGCTGACCGTGACTCCTGCGCCCTCGCCAAAGACATAGAAGTCGCCGTCGTCCGTGATCGTCAGCGTGTTGTTTTCGGTAGGAGCCGCGGTGTAGGTGAGTGTCGAACCCGACTTCCCGACAGTCGACGCAAGCGCGGGCGAGGCCCAGGCCAACGCCAGCGCAAATACAAGACCCCACCTCAATGGATGCCGCACTCAGTCCCCCTCCAGGTACCTAACTCAGCTTGTCACGATCGGTACTGGGCTTCAATAGGCCGAACGGCCTATCGGACTAGTCCACGCGGCCTATCAACACGCACGCGTTGTGGCCGCCGAGGCCCATCGCGTTCGAGAGCGCAACATCCACCTCCGCTTCGCGCGCCTCGTTCGGCACGTAGTCGAGGTCGCAGGCGGGATCCGGGTGCTCGTAGTTGATCGTCGGCGGCAGCTTCCCGTGGTGGACGGCGAGCGTCGCCATCTGCGCCTCGATCGCCCCCGCCGCGCCGAAGCAGTGGCCCATCATCGACTTCGTCGAGGAGACCGCCAGCTCGTACGCGTGGTCGCCGAAGACGTCCTTGATCGCCTTGGTCTCGGCGGCGTCCCCGAGCGGCGTGGACGTCCCGTGCGCGTTGATGTAGCCGACCCGCTCCGGCTCGACGCCGGCCCGCTCGAGCGCGGAGCGCATCATCAGCGCGACTCCCGTCGCCTCCGGCTCCGGCGCGGCCATGTGGTACGCGTCGTTCGAGGTGCCGTAGCCGAGCACCTCCGCATAGATCGTCGCGCCGCGGGCCCTCGCAGCCTCGAGCTCCTCCAGCACGAGTGCTCCGGCCCCCTCTCCGATCACGAACCCCGCGCGGGTCGCGTCGAACGGACGCGACGCGCGCGGCGGGTGCTCCTCCTCCGCCGCCAGCCCTCGCATCGCGCAGAACCCGGCGAGGATCAGCGGATGCATGCAGGCTTCGGTCCCGCCCGCGAGCATCGCGTCTGCGTCGCCGCGACGGATCAGCTCGGCCCCCTCGCCGACCGCATGTGAGCCCGTAGCGCACGCGGACACCGGCGCGTAGTTCGGCCCCTTCAACCCGAGTGAGATCGCGAGCTGCCCGCTCGCCGAATCCACGAGCACGCTGGGCAGGAAATGCGGCGAGACGCGGTCGGGCCCGCGCTCCTGCAGCACCTCGTGCTGCTGCATGATCCCGAGGAACCCGCCGATCGCCGACCCGAAAGTGATCCCGACCCGCTCCGGCTCGTAGTGCGAGTCGAGCCCGGAGTCGTCGAGCGCCTCCTTGCCGGCAGCAAGCGCGAGCAGGACGTTGCGGTCGAGCCGCCGCGCCTCCTTCGGCGAGACGAGATCGGGCGTCTCGAAGTCCTTGACCTCGGCGGCGACGCGCACCGGAAAGCCGCTCGCGTCGAACGACTGGATGAAGTCGATGCCGCTCTCCCCGGCGAGCGCCGCGCGCCACGTGGACGGGGTGTCGAGCCCGATCGGGCTGACGGTCCCCATCCCCGTGATCACGACCCGGCGCATCCGGGTCAGCCTAGTTCAGCGCTTCTTCGCCGGCTTCTTCTTGCAGGCGCCCATCTTCAGCGTCTGCTTCTTCTTGGCGCTCTTCTTCTTGTTCGCCTTCGCGATCTGCTTGCGCAGCGTCGCGATCTGCTTCTTCGTCAGCTTCTTCGTCCGGCTGTTGTGGCAGACCGCGAACTTCTTCGGCGCCGCCTTCGGCTTCGGCTTCGGCTTCGGCTGCGGAGTCGGAGGCTGAGGCGCCGGAGGCTGCGGCGCCGGCGGTTGTGGTGCGGGAGGCTGCGGGGCCGGCGGCTGTGGTGCCGGCGGCTGTGGAGCAGCGACAGGCTGCAGCGTCAGGTCGAGGTCGGTGACCGCCGGCGGTACGCCCACGACCGGGCTCGTCAGCGTGTGGTAGCCCGTCTTCGAGACGACGACGTACCAGCACCCCGCGGCGACGTCCCAGCCGTAACGGCCCACGGCGGTCGTGAGCTGCGGGTTGACCGCCGGAGAGATCATCCCTGAGCTTGGATCGGCGACAACTCCGCCGCTGGCCGGCGCCGGCTGGTTCCACGCGGTCCCGGCGGGCTTCGACAGGTTCGACTGACACGTGCTTGCCACGCCGTCGTCCTCGGGCCTCGCGCGCGCCGTCCACCCCGGTACGTGGTACAGCGTGACCGTCGCGCCCTCGATTGGCTGGTTCGTGACGGCGTCGGTGATCACGCCGCTCGGGTCGTAGAGCACGATCTGTCCGATCTCGTTCTCGATCGCGCTCCGGCTCGGCCGGACACGTGACGACGACGCTGAGATCCCCGCTCGCGACCTGGTCCGCCGGGATCGTCGCGGTCCACGCGCCGGAGCCGCCGAGGGACATCGGGAACGACGCCGAGTTCAGGCGTAGCACGACGGAGATCACATCGCCCGTCGGGCAGCTCGCGTCGGTCGTGATCGTGACCGGCGAGACTGCACCTCGCCCCATCGTGACCGTGACGTCACCCGTGTCGGGATCGACCACGACTTGTCCGGTGCCCGTCGACGCGCTCGTGTCATCCACGACGTCCTGGACCACTTCCGTCTGCCGGCTTACGGTGTTGTTCGCGGGCGCCGGATCGTCTCCGGTGTGGGCAGCGGTTGCCGTGTTCGTGAGCTGGCCCACCGTCGTCGGCGTCACGACGACCTGCACGGTCTTCACCGCGCGCGGTGCGATGGAGCCGAGATTGCAAGTGAGCGTCGAGGCGTCGCGTGAGCAGCCGGCGCTCGCCGACCCGAACGTGACACCCGCCGGGAGCTGATCCGTCAGCACGACGTTGTCAGCGACCAGCGGGCCACGGTTCTCGACCCGCACGGTGTACTCGAGCGGTTCGTTGACCGTAGCGGGATCGGAGGAAACGACCTTCGTCACCGCGAGATCGGCGGCGCCCGCCCCGAACACCTCTGTGGTGGTCGCGGCCTCGTCGTTCCCCGGGTTCGGGTCGTTCGGCGTCGCAACGGAGGCCGTGTTCGTGATCGTGCCCGTGCTCTCCGGCTCGACGGCGATGTAGATGCTCCGGTAGTCGTACGCCTCGACGGTCCCGAGATCGCAGGTCACCGTGCGCGTGGCATCCACGTACGCACACCCTGCGCTCGAATCGATGTAGTCGAGACCTGCCGGCAGGACGTCCGTGACGACCGCCGGGGCGTCGGACGGCCCGTCGTTGTAGACCTCGAGAACGTAGGTGTATCGCTGCCCGACCCCGGCCGTCTCGTCTCCCCACTTCCAGATCCCGAGATCCGCGGTACCGGCGGGGCCTACCGTGGTGGTCGTCGAGGCCGAGTTGCTGCCAGGCGACGGATCGGCAGGACCGCCCGTCGCGGAGATCGTGGCCGTGTTCGTGCGAACGCCGATCTGCGACGGAACGACCGTGATGTCGACCCAGCCCCACTCATCGACGGGGAGATCGCCGAAGTCGCATGTGACGGTGCCGCCCGAGTGCGAGCAGGTCCCGTTCTCGGCCTGGTACGAGCTGTAGGTCATCCCCGCCGGCAGGTAATCGGTGAGGACGACCCCGCGCGCCGTCGCTGGGCCGTAGTTGTCGACCCACAGGGTGTACGTGTACGCCGCACCGACCGCGGCGTAGTCGGGTCCCCACTTGCCGACGCTGATGTCGGCGAGCTCGGGATCGCCGACGATGATTCCGGCCGAGCTCGAGTTGTTCTCGGGCTCTGGATCCGCCGGCCCCGTGGACGTCACCGAGGCGGAGTTCGAGATCACGCCCTCGTCGATTCCCGTCACGACGACCTCGAACGTCGCCGAGTCGCCGGACCCGAGAGCCCCGACCGTGCACGTCACCTGCCGAGCCTGAGCCGTGTCGCAGTTCCCGGGCGAGCCGCCGACCGGCTGCGCCGAGACGATCGTCGAGTCGGGGGCGAGAAAGTCCTGGACGCTCACGCCCTGCGCCGTCTCCGGTCCGTCGTTGTAGACGTAGAGCTCGAAGCTCGCCTGCTCGCCGGGCCCGGGAACGTTCGTCGCGTACTTGTGAATACCGACATCCGCGCCGACGCCGACGCTGACCGAAGCGCTGGCACGGTTGTTGTCCGGATCGGAGTCGCCGTCGGTGGACGAGACGTCGGCGTCGTTCGAGTACTCGCCGGGCTCGCTCGGCGCCGTCACGTTGATGTCGACCGTTGCGAACTCGAAGTGGCCGATCGTCCCAAGGTCGCATGTCACCGTGCCGTCGGCCTCGTCGCAGGTGCCCTGGGTCGACGTCGCTGACTGGAACTGGAACCCGGCCGGCAGGACGTCGGTCACCGTCACGCCGCGCGCGCTGATCCCCGCGTTGTTCGAGACCTGGAGCGTGTAGGTGAAGGTTTCCCCGACTCCGACGCGTCCCGTCTCCGTGTACTTGAACAGCTCGAGCTCGGGACACGGATCGAAGACCTCGTGCTGGCCGTAGAAGGGGTAGAACGTCATCGTCCGGCCGGCGCCGCAGGCGGCCGGCGAGACGATCTCGATGTCGACGCGTTCGATCTCCTCGTGCTCGAGGAAGAGCCACTGCTGGAAGTTGCGGTTCTTGAGGTTGTCCGGGAGGTTGCAGGTGTTCGCGGAGCCCGTGGGCCCGTCGGCGTTGTAGGGCGTGAAGATCACGCAGCCGCCGGCAAGCGGCGAGCCGTTCGAGGTCCGGGGGTAGACGGTCACCCAGCTCTCGTTCGCAGGGAAGCCCTCGAAATCGCACCGGTTCCCCTCGAGGTCGCTGTCCCGGTCGCGCTGATCCGGGTTGTAGTCGAAGGGACAGTTGTCGCTCGCGTCGGCGACCGTGTCGCCGTCTCTATCGCCGGGCGTCGGCGCGCCGAAGCTCGCCCCCGTCACTCCGCCGACCACCATGACGCCGACCAGCAGCGTCAAGACACCCCACACCCGTGCGCTCATCTAGACCTTCCCCCTGACAGTCCGCAGTTAGGAACAGGTCTTAGCACTTTCGAGAAGGAAAGTGAAGGCTAGGTCGGCGGGTTCCGGCAATCTCTAGCCTTCGTGACGCATGCCCGGTCCACAAGTCCCGTTTCCGCCGATGGAGGCCGAGCTCGTGAAGGAGCTTCCGGAGGGCAACGGGTGGCAGTACGAGCCGAAGTGGGACGGCTTTCGCGGGGTGCTCGAGAACGACGGCGGGGAGCTCGCGCTCTGGTCGCGCAAGGAGCGCCCTCTGCTGCGCTACTTCCCCGAGCTGCGTCCGCTGGGCGAGCTGCTCCCGCCTCACTCGGCGCTCGACGGCGAGATCGTGATCGCTCGCGACGGGGTGCTCGAGTTCGACCTGATGCAGATGCGGCTCCATCCGGCCGACAGCCGCGTGCAGCGCCTGGCGAAGGAGATCCCGGCCGAGTTCATCGCGTTCGACGTCCTGCTCTGGAAGGGCGAGCCGCTCCACGAGCTGCCGCTGAGGAAGCGCCGAACGCAGCTGGAGAAGCTCGCGAAGGGTTTCCGCCTCTCACCCCGGACGCTCGAGCCCGGACCGTGCGCGCGAGTGGCTCGACAGCTTCGAGGCGGCGGGCCTCGACGGAGTGATCGCGAAGCGCCTCGACTCGCCGTACCGCCCCGGCTCGCGGGAGGCGGTGCTGAAGGTCAAGCCGTACAAGACGGCGGACGCAGTCGTCGTCGGCCTTCGGTGGAAGAACAGGCCGGAGAAGATCGCCACGCTCCTCCTCGGCCTCTACCGGGACGACGGCGGGCTCGACTACGTCGGCTCGGCCGCGGTCGCCGCTTCGAAGCACGACCAGATCGCCGGGCTGGTGATCCCGCTGATCGACAAAAAGTCCGAGCGGCGCTTCTCGGAGCCGAATCGCTGGGGCACCGGTGACCTCGAGGAGTCCGCGCTGAAGCCGAAGCTCGTCGCGGAGGTGCGGTACGACAAGGTGCAGGGCAACCGCTTCCGCCATGGCACGCGGTTCCTCCGCTTCCGCGACGACAAGGACCCGAAGGACTGCACGTGGCGCGAGCTGCGGCCGCCGCGCAATCCGAACGACCCGACGTTCGAGTCGCTCCTCGCCGGCTGACGGGCCACGTCTCGCCGGGCCGATCCGGCGGTGCCAGGGACCAGGACACGGCCCGGCGAGACGGCACGTCGCAGTGCGAATCGCCTAGCGGCGCCATGCTCGCTTTTAGGCCACGTCGCTCCTCGGCATGTCGGGTGCGGACCGGCAGTCCACCAACCGTCGTTCAGAAGAGACGTGCCTCTAGCCTGGCGTTTCCTTCTTTGCCCGCGACGGCTGGACTCGCTTCGGCTCGCCGGGCATCTTCGGGAACTGCGGCGGGTACGGCGCCTCGCCGACGCCCTCCTTCTCGTCCCGCTCGACCCACTCGAACAGCCTGTTCAGGTCGCAGACGGCGTCGTCGATCCCGGCCTGCACGTCGCCGAGCTTCGCGAACCGCTTCGGCATCGTCCGGAGGGTGAAGTCCTCGGTCTCGACGTCCGGCAGCTCGGCCCACGTCACCGGCGCGGAGACCGTCGCATCGGGGCGGGCGCGCACCGAGTAGGCGGACGCGATCGTCCGGTCGCGCGCGTTCTGGTTGTAGTCGATGAAGACACGCCGGCCCCGCTGCTCCTTCCACCAGGCCGTCGTCACTTTCTTGGGCATCCGCCGCTCGACCTCTCGCGCGAATGCGAGCGCGCAGCGCCGCACCTCGGGGAAGCTCCACTTCGGCTCGATCCGGCACGCGATATGGATCCCGCGGTTGCCGGAGGTCTTCGGCCAGCCGGTGAAGCCGAGCTCGTCGAGCACCTCGTGGACGGTTGCCGCGACCTTCTTGGCGTCCTTGAACGTCGTCCCGGGTTGGGGGTCGACGTCGATCCGCAGCTCGTCGGGGTTGTCGACGTGGGCCCGGCGCGACGGCCACGGGTGGAAGTCGATCGTCGCGAGGTTCGCCGCCCAGGCGACCTGCGCGATCTCGGTTACGCAGAGCTCGTCGGCGTGGCGGCCCGACGGGAAGGTGACCCGCGCCGTCTCGATCCACTCGGGCCGCTTCTCGGGGACCCGCTTCTGGTAGATCGCCTCGCCCTCGGCCCCGTCCGGGTGCCGCTTCAGCTGCGTCGGCCGCTCGTACAGCGCCCGCACGATCCCATCGCCGACCGAGACGTAGTACTCGACGTGGTTCAGCTTCGTCGCCTTGAGCTTCCGGTAGAAGATCTTGTCGGGATTCGTGACCTTGACGGTCCGCCCGCCGATCTCCAGCTCTACGAATGGGGACGGCATTCCCCTATTTCACCCTTCCGGGGCATGCCCGTGGGGCTGCTTACTGCGATACATGAGATGCCGGCTCCCCCCTCAAATACCCCGGCACTGCGGCGCCCGTCTTCGACCCCTCGAGGCGGGCTCTGCTCTTTCTAGGGGAGAGCGGCAGGACAGGTGGCTATTCTGAGGCGCACGGAGAAGTGGCCGAGTGGCTGAAGGCGGCGCCCTGCTAAGGCGTTAGGGGGGTAATTGCCTCCCTCGAGGGTTCGAATCCCTCCTTCTCCGTTTGGAGGGGTGCCGGAGCGGTCGAACGGGGCGGTCTCGAAAACCGTTAAGGGTGCAAGCCCTTCGAGGGTTCAAATCCCTCCCCCTCCGTCGAACCGCTGGCCGGCGGCGCTCCCGCCGGGCGAAGCCCGGCTCCGCGGCGCCTGACCACGCCGGCGGCACGCGGGCCTGCGGGCCGTGCGTCGCAGCACTGTCCCTCCGGCCTGCGCACCACCGGCGCGGCCCCAGCGGCCCGACGGCCGCGAGATACCCTGTCGCACCTCGGAGAGGTGTCCGAGCGGTCTAAGGAGCGCGACTGGAAATCGCGTACGGGCTGAAAGGTCCGTCGCGGGTTCAAATCCCGCCCTCTCCGTTCTTTCCGGCTCACGGCCTCCCCCTCGCGGGAGGCCGGCCTAGCCGGAGCTCAGGAAGGCGACGAGGTCGGCGAGTTGCTCGTCGGAGAGATCCTCGTCGTAGGTCTTCGGCATGATCCCGGCGGGGAAACCCTCGGCGACCTCCGCGTCCGGCTCGACGATCGCCCGCTCGATGTAGTCGGCGTCCTTCCCTTCGAGGGACTCATCGAGGTTCGGGCCGGTCTCGCCCGACGAGCCGGCCGCCTCGAAGACGTGGCACCCGCCGCAGCCGGCGGTTTCGAAGACGGCTCCGCCCGCTTCGGGTGAGCCCCCGGGCTTCTTCGCCTCGGTCGTCGTCACGGGCGCCGGCGCCGGCTCCTCGGTCGTCTCCGTCTCCGTCGTCTCGTGCTGCTCGTGCTCGCCCGCGGCCGCATGGTCTTCCTTCGCCCACACCTCGACGGCGCCGAGCATCGCGATCGTCAGGATCGCGGTCACGAGGATGAACGGGACGAGGCCGCGCCTCCCCGGGAAGTCGGGCCGGTAGCGCGGGATGACGAGCGCCACGATCAGCGAGAAGACGATGAAGACGAGCGCCGTCCCGGCGAGCCCGAGCTTCTGATCGTTCGTCAACGCCAGGAGCACGGCGGGAACTTACAGTGCGCGGCCGTGGCCCATGACGTCGCCGTCGTCGGCGCGGGGCTGATCGGCCTCGCCACCGCCTACCGCCTGCTGGAGGCGAAGCCCGGCCTGCGCGTGGTCGTCCTCGACAAGGAGCCCGAGCTGGCCCGGCACCAGAGCGGACGGAACTCCGGCGTGATCCACGCGGGGCTCTACTACGTCCCCGGCTCGCTCAAGGCGAAGCTGTGCCGGGAGGGCCGCGAGGCGCTCATCCAGTTCGCAGACGAGCGCAAGATTCCGTACCGCCTCTGCGGCAAGCTGGTGGTCGCGCTGGACGAGAGCGAGCTCACGCGGCTGGAGGATCTGAAGCGCCGAGGGCTCGAGAACGGTCTGCAGGGGATGACCGAGGTCGGGCCCGACGGGATCCGCGAGCTCGAGCCGCACGCGGCGGGGATCCGCGCCCTGCACGTTCCGGAGACGGGGATCATCGACTTCCGCCGTGTCGCGATGGGCTACGCGGACGAGGTGCGTCGTCGGGGCGGCAAGATCGTCCTCGGCGCGCAGGTCGTCGGCCTCGAGCGGCGGAACGGGGGGCGACGCCTGAGCTTGGCCGACGGCAGACGCCTCGAGGCCGCCAACATCATCTCCTGCGCCGGGCTCCAGTCGGACCGGGTGGCCGCCCTCACCGGCAGCGCCCCGTCCGGCTACAGGATCGTGCCGTTCCGCGGCGACTACTACACGCTCACGCCGGAGGCCGCGACGCTCGTGAACGGACTGATCTACCCCGTCCCGGATCCGTCGTTCCCGTTTCTCGGCGTCCACTTCACGCGCAGGATCGACGGCGCCGTCTGGGCCGGCCCGAACGCCGTCCCTGCGCTGGCCCGCGAGGGGTACGGCCGCGCGAAGCTGAACCTGCGCGACGTCGGCGCCATGATCGCCTTCCCCGGCTTCCGCCGGATCGCCAGGCAGTACCTGCGCACCGGCGCCGCCGAGGTCTGGCGCGACATGGTCAAGAGCGCATTCGTCAAGGAGCTTCGGCGCTACGTGCCGGCAGTCCGGGCGAGCCAGATGTACTTCGGGCCGTCGGGAATCAGGGCGCAGTGCATGTCGAGTGACGGCAAGCTCGTCGACGACTTCCTGCTCGAGGAGGGCGACGGCGTGTTGCACGTCCTCAACGCGCCATCCCCCGGCGCTACCGCGTCACTGGCGATCGGCAGGGAGCTCGCGGAGCGGGCGGCCCGCACGTTCGCGCTCTGACGACGCGATCGCGAGCCACGAGGCGCCGACCCAGCCGATCGCGAGCAGCCAGCCCCCGACGACGTCGCTCGGGTAGTGCCACTGCTCCCAGACGATGATGATCGCCACGAAGACCGCGAGAATCCCCGCGGCGACAGCGCCGCGCCGGCGCCGGTGAGGCGGGAGCAGCAGGACGCAGACCGCGGCGGCGCCGAGCGTCCACGTCGCCGTGCCGCTCGGAAACGACTCCTCGCCCCCGCCCTCGATCGCCCGGCGGAAGACGACGCTCCTCACCAGCTCGTTCACCGCCACCAGGCCGAGAGTCGCGACGACGGCGAAGGTGACAGCTCGCCACGCGCGCGCGAGCGCGTGTCGAAGCGTGAGTGCGGCGACAGCCAGACCGAGGCCGACGGTGATCGAGAGGATCAGCGGCTCGACGTGGACGCGCGAGTCGGACACCGGGACGAGGTCCGAGACCCACCCCATGACGGCGTCGTCGAAGCCTGTCGCGCCCTCGCCGTCGACCGCCCAGGCGAGTGCGCCGAAGGCGAGCCAGGAGGCGAGGACCAGGCCCCGCGTCAGGCCAGCTGGGAGAACGTGCGTCGGTGGTAGAGCAGGGGGTCTTCGCCGGGCGCTTCGCAACGCTTGACAAGGCCTACCACGATCACGTGGTCGCCGCCCGGTAGGAACTCCTGCACGTCGCACGCGAGCCACGCCGCGGTGCCGTCGATGCGCGGAAGGTCGTCGTCGTCCTCCCAGGAGACGCCCTTGAACTTGTCCTCGCCCTTCTTCGCGCAGCCGAGGCCGATGTCTTCCTGGCCCGAGGCGAGCACGTTGAGGCCGAAGCGCTTCGTCTCCCGCAGCAGCTGGAGCAGGTCGGACTTGTTGTCGAGCGCGACCATCACGAGCGGCGGAGTCACCGAGAGCGAGCAGAAGGCGCTCACGGTCGTGCCGTGCGGCCGGCCGGACTTCGCGTAGGTACTGACGACCGAGACTGCGGCAGGCACCTGGCTGAACGTCTCGGTGAACGACTCGAGGCTGGCCCCCGCGGGCTCCTCTAGCTCAGGCTCGGCCCTCGGAGGAGCCTGGGTCGCGCCGTTCGAGTCCGGGACGGCGTAGAGCATCGCCGTCGCCTGGATGCGCTCGCCCGTCGCTTGTCCGTTGCCGCTGCCGTTCGTGTGACCGTTGGTCGCCGCCTGCGCGGTCAGCGCGTCGACGAGCTCGCGGTCGCCGTCGTCGAGCCAGATCTCGACCGCCTGCTCGTAGTCCTCCTGGCGCCCGATGTCGAACCACGTGCCGTCGAAGCCATACGCCCCGACGCGTTGGTCGTCGGCGAGGAGCGCGAGGATCAGCTCCGGAAAGTCGAAGTAGTGGTCCTCGGGGATGTAGTCGAGGACGTCCGGCTCCATGACGTAGATGCCCATGCTGACCGGCGACTCGATCACCGGCTTCTCGCGGAAGCCGCGGACCCGCTGGGTGACGTCGAGGTGCAGCATCCCGTAGTCCAGCTTCGTCGAGCGCTTGTGGGCCGCGATCGTGACCTTGTTGCCCTGCTCGCAGTGGAACCGGACGAGATCGGCGTAGTCGAGCGTCGTCAGGACATCCCCGTTCATGACGAGGAACGTGTCGTCGAGGCCATCGACGAGGCGCAGCGGCGCCGCAGTGCCCAGGGCGTCGCCCTCGCGGACATAGGTGATCTTCGCCTCGCCCGGAGGGCGATTGTCGAAGACCGTCTCGATCAGGTGCGCGAGGTAGCCGACGCAGAAATTGACCTGGCGAACCCCGGCCGCTTCGAGCTGCGCGACGACGACCTCGAGGATCGAGCGGTCGCCGATCGGCATGAGCGGCTTCGGGAGCACCGAGGTATACGGCGCGAGGCGCGTTCCCCGCCCGCCGGCGAGGATGACGGCCTTCATGGTCGCGAGGCTGGGAACCTCGACGGGCGGGTTGAGTCCGGGCTTGAGCTCGGGGAGGACGCTCGTCACGCGACCACCCTCTCCGGCATCTGCTCGGCGGCGTACTCGAACGTCTTGCGGGGAACGCGGCGCCCGAGCCGGCCGGTCTGGCGGTGCACCGCGACCTCGTGCGAGAACAGCACGGTCTTCGCCGTCCACCAGAGCACGCGCACGTCGCCGCCGAATGAGCGTCCCGCGACGTAGAGGCGGTCGAGCTCGATCTTCTGCGGCAGCATTCGCTCGACGTAGTGCTTCTCCCGGTCGGTGTCGTCGAGGATCTCGGCCTCGCGGGCGAAGGCGAGCTGGCAAAAGCCCGTGATCCCTGGCCGCACCGAGAGGATCTCTTCGTAGGCGACCGGGTGCAGCGCGATGAAGGACGGATCCTCCGGGCGCGGGCCCACCAGGCTCATCTGGCCGCGCAACACGTTCCAGAGTTGCGGCAGCTCGTCGAGCTTCGTCCGTGCCAGGAAGGGGCCGAGGCGCGTGAACCGATCATCGCGCGCCGACGCGAGCGCAGATCCCGTCGCGCCGTCGTGCATCTTGCGGAACTTCAGCATCTGGAGATCGGCGCCGTAGCGGCCGATCCTGTGACAGCGGTAGAAGGCCGGGCCGCGGCTCTCGAGCTTGATCGCGACGGCCAGCACGAGCACGACCGGCGCCAGAATCACGAGGAGGGTCGCCGAGACGGCGATGTCGAGCACCCGCTTGAGCACGTCGCCTCCCCTCGCCCTGTGGAAAACAGGGTGTTCGCGTACCCGCCGTCGCCCCTTTGGCGGGGTGCCCACTGAATCGTGCCGCATTCCGATTCCCTCCCGAACTCCCCCAGAGCGCACGCTGTACGCTCTTGAACGTTGAACTTCCCGTTACTTATTTCACTTCACGCCGGTTTCGTCAAGATCCGGTAGGTAATGACTAGCCAAACGTCTGTGACTACACCGTCGAGTGCCGAGACCTCCCGCTGGGAAGTCCCGCTCTCCGACGTCACGATCGACGACGAGCTCCGGGCCGCCGTCGTGGAGACGCTCGACTCCGGCTGGTGGAGCATGGGCCCGCGCGTGGCCGCTTTCGAAGCCGAGTTCGCGGAGTTCGTGGGAGTCGAAAAAGCCCTCGCCGTCGCGAACGGGACGGCCGCGCTCCATCTCGCGCTTCTGGCCGTCGGCTGTGGGCCGGGAGACGAGGTGATCCTGCCGTCGATCAACTTCGTCGCCGCGGCGAACGCCATCGCGCACACCGGTGCAGCGCCCGTCTTCTGCGACATCCTGGGCGAGGACGACCTGAACCTCGACCCGGAGGACGTGGAACGCGCCGCCGGGCCCCGCACGAAGGCGATCGTCGTCCTCCACTACGGCGGCTTCGCCTGCGACATGGGCGCCGTCCGCGACCTCTCCGAGCGCCACGGGTTCGAGATCGTCGAGGACGCGGCCCACGCTCCAGGCGCGACCTGGCGAGGCGAGCCGTGCGGGTCGCTCGGCCGCAGTCTCCTGTTTCAGCTTCTTCTCGAACAAGAACATGCCGGTCGGCGAGGGCGGGATGATCGGGACGTCCGACGCCGAGCTCGCCGAACGCGTGCGGCTGCTGCGCTCCCACGGGATGACCACGCTGACCTGGGACCGGCACCGCGGGCATGCCGGGGGCTACGACGTCCTCGCGCAAGGGTTCAACTACCGGCTGGACGAGATCCGTGCGGCGATGGGCTCCGTGCAGCTCCGGCGGCTGCCCGACGAGAATGCGGCCCGCGCGCGTGTCGCCGGGCTCTACCGCTCCGCGCTGGACGGCGAACGCGGCCTGAAGATGCCGTTCGCCCGTGATGAAGAGGGTTCGGTGTCGTCGCACCACCTGGCGGTCGTCCTCCTCCCCGCGGGCACCGACCGCGACGCCGTGCGTGCAGCGCTGTCCGAGAAGCGCATCCAGACGAGCGTCCACTATCCCCCGATCCACCTGTTCACGCAGTACCGCGAGAGCGGCGCCGGCCGGCCGCTGCCACGCACCGAGGAGGTCGCGTCTCGCCTCCTGACGTTGCCGCTCTACGGGCGGATGAGCGACGCGCAGGTCGAGCCTGGTCACCGAGTCGCTGCTCGCCGCGCTCTAGAAACTGCGGCGCCAAGCGTCTCTTGCGGCCAGAGTCGCTTGGCGCCGATCCACCTTAACTCGATCACCAAACCTTGCCAAAACGATCGAAAACTTCTAAACCTTCGGTGGGGTCCGAGGTGATGGCGGCAAAGAGACACGCCCTGCGCAAGGGCGACGGTTGGGCGTTCGCGCTTGCAGCGGGCATCTTTCTCTGCGTCGTCGGCACCGGCCCGACGTTCGCGGCGCCGCAGGACTGCGGCGGCAGGACGGTGACGATCAGGGGAACGGAGGGACCGGACCACCTGATCGGTACCAGTGGCGAGAACATCATCTGGGCCGGCGGCGGGGACGACCGCGTCGAGACCTTCGGCGGCAACGACGTGATCTGCGGCGGCCCCGGCGACGACACCGTCGACGGCGGGATCGGGCACGACAGCCTCCTGGGGAACGACGGCAACGACCACCTGATGGGGTCTGACGGGAACGACCTCGCCGACGGCGGAGCGGGCGACGACACGATCGAGCTCGGCTCCGGGAACGACCCCTCCAACGCGCAGATCGTGCACGGGGGCCCGGGGAACGACCTGATCGAGGGCGGCATCGGCGACGACACGATCAACGGCGACGACGGCAACGACACGCTGGTCGGCGAGGCGGGCAACGACGTGATGGACGGCGGCCCCGGCAATGATCGGATCGACTGCGGTGACGGCAACGACCCGTCGAACGGCGGGTTCATCCGGGGCGGCGCCGGAGACGACGTCATCTCCGGCGGCGTCGGGAACGACCACCTCTCCGGCGAGGAGGGCGACGACACACTGAACGGCGGCCACGGCAACGACGTGACCGACGGCGGGAGCGGCGACGACCGCGTCGACGCCGGGACCGGTCACGACCACTCCTCCAGCCAGCCGAGCCGTGGCGGGCCGGGGAACGACACCTATGAAGGCGGCGAGGGGAACGACATCTTCAACGGGGACGAGGGGAACGATCGTCTCCGTGGCGGCCCGGGCAACGACGTGCTCGACGGCGGTGAGGGGCACGACTTCGTCGCGGCCGGGCCGGGCAACGACTCCGCGGTGACTGGCTCCATCCGGGGCGGGCCGGGCAACGACACGCTCCACGGCGGCCCCGGTTTCGACGACCTCCACGGCAACGACGGCCGGGACTCGATCGACGGCGGCGACGGAGACGACGACCTCTTCGGCGGGCCGGGGAGCGACTGGTTTAACGGCGGGACCGGCGACGACGAGATCGAGGCCGGCGCGGGCGACGACCCGGGAGGAAGGCGGCGCTGGGTCGGCGGGGGCCCCGGGGACGACGAGATCAACGGCGGCGCCGGCGACGACCGGCTGGACGGCGGTCAGGGCGACGACCTGATCCGCGGGAGCCGGGGCAACGACCTCCTCGCCGGCGGCGTCGAGGTCGACAGCTGCTTCGGCGGCGGCGGCCGCGACGGCTGCAACGGCGGCGCTCCGCGTCCTCCTGCGAAGCAGCTGGACCGGGACTACTGCGCGCCCGATGTCGAGCGTGCGACGAACTGTCGCCGCGGCAAAAGGTAAAAAGCGGCCGTGGGAAAGTGGACCCTCGTTACTGGCGGCGCCGGCTATGTCGGCTCCGTGGTCGTGGACGAGTTGCTCGCGCGGGGCCGCTCGGTGCGCGCGCTCGACTCGCTGCTCCACGGCAGCGTCCCGTCTCTGCTGCAGGTCTGGGGCAAGGATCAGTTCCAGTTCATCCGCGGTGACGTCCGCGACCCGACCTCGCGCCGGCAGGCGCTCGAGGGGGTCGACTCCGTCATCCACCTCGCCGCGATCGTCGGCGACCCGGCTTGCGCGCGGGACCCCGATCTGGCGCGCGCCGTCAACATCGAGGCGACGAAGGCTCTCCTCGACGATCTCCAGGCGGCGGGCGTCGACCGCTGCCTCTTCGCGTCGACCTGCTCGAACTACGGGAAGATGGACGACTCGAGCGTCTACGCGACCGAGGAGTTCGACCTGAGCCCGGTCTCGCTCTACGCCGAGACCAAAGTCGATGCCGAGCTCGATGTGCTGCGGCGATCCGAGGACTCGCTCGTCACCTCGTGCCTCCGCCTCGCGACCGTCTACGGCGTTTCGCCGCGGATGCGCTTCGACCTGACCGTGAACGAGTTCACGCGCGAGGTCGCGCTCGGCGCCGACCTGATCGTCTTCGGCGAGCAGTTCTGGCGGCCCTACGTCCACGTCAGGGACGCGGCGAAAGCGCTGTGCACCGCGCTCGAGGCGCCGGAGGAGACGATCCGAGGCGAGGTCTTCAACGTCGGCTCGACCGACGAGAACTACCGCAAGCTGGACATCGTCGAGCTGCTCAAGGAGCGCGTCCCGACGGCGCAGATCAGCTTCGTCCACAAGGACGAAGACCCGCGCGACTACAGGGTCAGCTTCGAGAAGGTGAAGGAGCGGCTGGGCTTCGAGCCCGAGCGGACGGTGCCGATCGGGATCGACGAGATCATGGCGCTGCTGGCAAGCGGCCTACTGGCCGACCCGTACGCGCCGGCGTACCAGAACTAGGTCTAAGAGCAGCTGCGCCGGGCGCCGAGCAGATCGACGACGGTCTCGACCGAGTTACACGTGGTCCCGGTGACGCCGGTGCCGAGACGGGCCTTGTCGCGGTTCTGGTTCCCGGCGAGGACGTTCGGCCCGGTCGAGTTCTCGATCGTGAAGGTGTCGTTCCCGGACTGGCCCTGAACGTTCACGCCGCCTGCAGAGAGGTACGAAATCTTGTCGTTGCCATCCGAGCCGAACACCTGACCGCCGGAAGCTGCGTTCCCGACCGACAACTCGTCATGGCCTGCGCCGAGGTGGATGATCGAACCAGCCAGAGGGGAAAAGACCGTCAAGCGGTCGTTCCCGGAGCTCGAGTGCACATACGCCGGATAGTCGATCGAACCCTGATCGTTGCCGTTGCCGAGCAGAAGACTCGAGAGCCCGCCCAGCTTGAACTTGTCGTGCCCGTTGCCAAGGTTTGCCGTGTTCGAAAGGCTGACGCAGTTCGCCACGTTCTCGTACGTGTCGTTGCCGCTCTCCCCCTGAAAGTCGATGCAGCCGAACACCTTGACAGTGTCGTTGCCGCTCCCGGCGTTGACGAACGAGTTGAAGACGCCGAGGGTGGAGGGCCCCATCTCGACCTTGTCGTGGCCGACGTTGCCGTGGACGGCGGCATTTTCGATCAAGCCGGGGCCGAAACGGACCGTGTCGTTGCCGGAGCTCGCCCACACGACGTCGTTCCAGCTGACGTCGGTGATCAGGTCGTTGCCACTCTTCGCGTAGATCACGTCAGCCGCCGGCGTGGCGACGATCGTGTCGTTCCGGTCCGTGCCGTAAATGATGTTGAGAGAGGCGGAACCGGCCGGCGCGGCAGCGGTCAGCGCCGCTGTGAGCGCCAGAATGCCGATGATGGCGCCGAGTCGGCGCATCGCGAAGTCCCCTCCCGTCTTTGCCTTTTTCAACACATCCCAGCGTGACAGAGGGCCAGGACCGCGGCAATAGGCCGAACGGCCCATTCCTCGCGCTGTTTCTCGCTTCGGCAGCCGGATTTTCGGCGCTGTCGCTTGTCGTATGGGCCGAACGGCCCATCGTCGGAGATGGTGTCGTGGACCTTTTCGACGAGTACTACTACGACTTGAACACCGTAAGAGCCGTAACGAAGGCGGCGATCCTGGCGAGCATCGTGCTGGGTCTCGGCTTCGCCGTCGCGGTGTTCGCGGCCCTCGCGGTCGCAAGGTCGTACGCGCGCGCGGCATTCTGGGCGCTCGCGACGGGCGGCGCGATCGTCCTCACACGCGTGTTCAAAGAGCTCGTCGAGCGCCCGGAGATCGGCTCGAGACAGGTCGAGTACTCCTTCCCGAGCGGCAACGCCACGGTCGCCCTGGCAGGTCTCGTCGCTCTCCTCCTCCTCGTCCCGGAATCCCGCTGGCGAAGGTGGATAGCGCTCGCCGGGGCGATCGTCCTGCCGCTCTACGGAATCGGCTTGGTCATGCTGCTTTGGCACTACCCGACCGACGTCGTCGGAGGCTGGGCGCTCGGGCTCGCGTGGGTTTCCCTCCTCGCTCTCGCGTTTCCCCCGATCGTCCGCCGTTTCGCATAGAGTCGAGCGCCTCTGCGGAGGGGCGAAAAACCGAGCAAATTCGCGCAAACTGCTACGGGTTGCAAACCAGCCCCGTATCGGCTTGCGCGATCCCCCGTTGACGTGATGATCGAGTTGCCGCACTCAACCGATCCAAATACGACCGTGGGAGCCGCCGCCCGGCACTTGCGCCTGCCCGCTTTCATCCTGGCCGCCGGCATCGCCTGCAGCCTGGGGATTGCGCAGTCCGCTGCGTCCGTTCCCCACGGGGAAGCGGCGCAGTCGGCATTGCCGCGCCAGATCTGGGCCGTGGCGTTCGACCCCGCTTCGCTGTCGCGCTCCAGGACGTCGAGGCTCGCCCGCCTTCGGGCCGGCGGAATCAACGTCGCCGTCTCGAGGGGTCTGAACAAGCGCCAGCTCGCGCGGCTCAAGAAGCTCAACTCCGCGGCTCGCTCGCGGCTGACGGTCCTGAGCCCACGCCGGGCGACGGTCTGCGGCGGGCCCGCCGCCGCGACCTGCGCGCTCGAGGCGGCATCGACGGCCTCAGCCATGAAACTCCGTGGCCGCCGCGGCGTCGACCTCGTGGTCGTCAACGTCTCGGGCCCGGCTGCGGTGCAGAAGCTGCCCACGCGCGGCGGTCGCATCCTCGCGCTCGTGAAGCTGAGGGGCCCGCTCCAGGCTGGGCCCTGGCGGACTGCGATCAAGCGCGCCGAGCAGAGCCCGGGTCTCGACCTCGGCGTCGCTCCGGTCGGGGCCGCCGGCGAGAAGGCGCTCGGGACGTACCTCGCGCTTCTGGACGAGCCTGAGCCCGATCGCGAGCCACCGACCTCGCCGACCGCCCTCGCCGCTTCGGGCGCGACGTCCACGAGCGTGTCGCTGGCGTGGGCTCCGTCGACGGACAACAGGCGCGTCGCCTCCTACCGCGTCTACCGCGACGGCGTGCCTGTTCTGGACACCGCTCTCACGACGGCTGTCGTCGACGGCCTTTCGTGCGGACGGCCCTACAACTTCGAGATCGACGCCGTGGACGACGCGGGGAACCGCTCGGCGCGACCCCAGCTCTTCGCCTCGACCGCACTGTGCTCGGTCACGCCGCCCGACACCCAGGCTCCGACCACTCCAGCCGGCCTCCGCGAGACGGTCAAGACGCAGACGAGCATCTCCGTCGAGTGGCAGCCCTCCTCGGACAACACCGGCGTCGCCGGCTACGGCCTCTACCGCAACGGCGCGCTGCTCGGGTCGGCCGCGGGCACCTCGTACACCTTCGGAGGGCTCGCCTGCAGCACGACGCACAACCTCGCGGTCGACGCGTTCGACCAGGCGGGAAACCGCTCGGCGCGGGCGTCCATCTCGGCCTCGACCGTGGCCTGCTCGTCTCCGCCGCCGCCTCCTCCACCGCCCCCGCCCCCACCGCCGCCGCCCCCACCGCCGGACACCGATCCGCCGGAAACGTCCATCAACTCCGGCCCGAGCATCGTCACGAACAACCCGTCGGCGACGTTCGCGTTCAGCTCGGACGAGGCCGGCTCGACGTTCCAGTGCTCGCTCGACTACTCGTCGTTCGAGGCGTGTGCCTCGCCAAAGAACTATCCGTGGGTGACGGAAGGCCAGCACGTCTTCCAGGTCCGGGCGAAGGACGGCGCGGGGAACGAGGACGCAACCCCCGCCGGCTGGTCGTGGACGGTCGACACGACGCCGCCGAACACCTCGATCACATCCGGCCCGTCGGGAACGACTACCCAGACGACGGCGAGCTTCTACTTCACCTCCACCGAGCCTGGCGTGACCAACTGCCGCATCGACGGCGGGAGTTGGAGCGCCTGCTCTTCGCCCAAGTCCTACACGCTCCTCGCTGACGGCTCCCACACCTTCGAAGTCCGTGCGAGCGACAACGCGGGCAACGTCGACCCGAGTCCGGCGAGCCAGACCTGGACGGTCGATACAGTCGCGCCGCAGACGACGATCACCTCCGGCCCGTCCGGCACGACGTCGTCGACGAGCGCGACGTTCGAGTTCACGTCTTCCGAGCCGTCGACGTTCCACTGCAAGCTCGACGCCGACGCGTGGGCGGTCTGCACGTCGCCGTACACGCGCACGGTCAGCGCCGGCACCCACACCCTCCTGGTGCGCGCCGTGGACGGCGCCGGGAACACGGACTCCAGCCCGGCGTCGCGCACGTGGACGGTGGAGACAGACACGACGGCGCCCGAGACGACGATCACCTCGGGGCCGCCAGGGACCACGGCGGAGACGAGCGCGACCTTCACCTTCGAGTCCTCCGAGGCGGACAGCACCTTCGACTGCAAGCTCGGTGGCGAGCAGTGGGCGAGTTGCACGTCGCCCAAGACCTACAGCTCGCTCGCCGAGGGCTCGTACACCTTCCAGGTTCGCGCGCGGGACGCGGCGGGGAACCTCGACCTGACGCCTGCCAGCCACTCGTGGACGGTGACCGCGCCGCAGCCTCCGCCTCCGCCGCCGCCGCCGCCTCCGCCGCCGCCTCCGCCTCCGCCTCCGCCGCCGCCGCCTCCGCCTCCGCCGCCGGACACGACGCCGCCTGAGACGACGATCGACTCCGGCCCGCCCGCGACGACGACGTCGACGAGCGCGACCTTCAACTTCTCGGCGTCGGAGACGAGCACGTACGAGTGTGAGCTCGACGCGGCCGGATGGTCGACGTGCACGTCCCCGAAGAGCTACACGGGCCTCGGCCTCGGCCCCCACACGTTCCGTGTGAGGGCGACCGACACCGCCGGCAACACGGACCAGAGCCCGGCGCAGGCCGAGTGGACGGTGATCGCCACCCCGCCGCCGCCTCCGCCCCCGCCGCCTCCGCCCCCGCCGGACACCGATCCGCCCGAAACTGCGATCGACTCCGGGCCGCCGCCGCTGACGAACAGCGACAGCGCCGAGTTCATGTTCTCCGCGGACGAGTTCGGGTCGACATTCGAGTGTTCGCTCGACGGCGCCGGCTTCGCCGTATGCACGTCGCCCGCGACCGTCTCCGGCCTTTCGGACGGCGCCCACACGTTCCGCGTTCGCGCCAAGGACCCCGCGCAGAACGTCGACCCGACGCCGGCCTCGAGGAGCTGGACGGTCGACACCGACGCGCCGAACACGACGATCGACAGCAAGCCTGACGCCACCACGACGGAGACCACGGCGACGTTCGTGTTCAGCGCGGACGAGCCCAGCACGTTCACGTGTGATCTCGACCATGGGGCCGACGGCGCGGACTACGTGCCGTGCGAATCGCCGAAGACCTACACCGGTCTCGCGCTCGGCGCGCACAATCTGCGGATCCTCGCGACCGACCTCGCCGGCAATGTGGAGTCGACGCGCGAGCGGTACGACTGGGTCGTCGTTGCGACACCGCCACCGCCTCCTCCTCCCCCGCCTCCCCCGCCTCCCCCGCCGCCGCCGCCGCCGCCGCCTCCTCCTCCTCCACCGCCGCCGCCGCCGCCACCGCCTCCTCCTCCACCTCCGCCTCCGCCGCCTCCGCCACCCCCGCCGCCCCCGCCGCCTGGCGGCTTGGGTAGCGCCCTCCCGGCGCCGCTGGCGGAGTCGACCGGCACGACCTTCTACGTCGCGACCACCGGCTCCGACTCGAACCCGGGAAGCTCAGCCCAGCCCTGGCGGACGATCCAGAAGGCGCTCTCGACGCTGACAGCAGGCCAGCGCGCCCTCGTCCGGGCAGGCACCTACGCCGAGAACCTGTCGATGACGAGGGCGGGCACCGCCGCGGCGCCGATCACGGTCGAGGCCTATCCCGGCGAGAAGCCCGTGGTCGACTCGGCCGGCGGCCATCCGCTCGTCGTCGGCTCCACGGGGGCCTACTTCCGCTTCCGCGGCTTCCGCCTGCAGGACTCGCCCGGCACCTCGGGCGGAAACGTCGACATCTACGGCCACCACGTCGAGGTCTCCCGCAACGAGGTGACCAACGGGCGCGACCAGGGCGTCTACACCGCCGAGGAGTCCCACCACGCCCAGATCCTCGGCAACTGGATCCACCACAACGGCGAGGGGATCGCCCACCAGTCGCACGGCATCTACCTGCAGGGCGACGACCACCTGGTCGCCAACAACGTGATCCACGACCACCCCGAGGGCTTCGGCATGCAGGTCTACGACAAGGGCGACCGGGCGATCGTCACCGGCAACACGATCACCGGCGCCGGGCACTCCGGGATCGTCGTCGGCGGCTCGGGCGGGGTCAGCGGGGTGCGCGTGCACAACAACGTGCTCGCCTTCAACAACAACTACGGGGTCTCGCACGACTCGTCGTGCCCGACGAGCTCGGTCGCGGATCACAACGTCACCTTCGGAAACGGCTCCGGCTCGACTCAGCCGGGCTGCAGCGGTCTGAGCTACGCGGGCGGCAACCGGACCACCGACCCGCTGTTCGTGAACTACGCCGCGCGGAACCTCCACGTCCAGTCCGGTAGCCCGGCGATCGACTACGGAGTCGTCGCGTACTCGCCGACGACCGACCACGACGGCAACGGGCGGACGTTCGGCTCGGGCCCGGAGGCCGGCGCATTCGAGCACACCGGCGGCTCTCCGCCTCCGCCTCCGCCTCCGCCTCCGCCTCCGCCGCCTCCGCCTCCGCCTCCGCCTCCGCCGCCTCCGCCTCCCCCGCCACCGCCGCCTCCGCCTCCGCCGCCACCGCCACCGCCGCCGCCGCCACCGCCGCCGCCTCCGCCGCCGGGCACCTGTCCGACGCTGCTCACGGCTGCACCGCCGGGTTACTGCACGGGCGACGTGATCACGGTCACGCCGCTCACGTTCGGCACGGGCGTGTTCGGGTCGGGCGGGATCACCGTCACGCCCGGCGACGTCGTGGTCTTCGAGGACGGGGTCTACCGCGACGCGGGCACCGACGGCACGGTCGTCCACGTGAACTCGGGCGGCACGGCGGGCGCCTACGTCACCTTCGTCTCACGCAACCGGTGGGGCGCGAAGATCGACGGCCAGACGAACACCAAGCGCTACGGGTTCGACCTCGCGAGCGGCGTGGCGAACGTCCGGATCGAGGGCTTCGACGTCTACGGGTTCGGCAGCGCGGCCGACGACGGGATCGCCGCGCCGTCGGCGTCGGGCGTGAACCTCCGGCTGGGCGGCGACAACGCTCAGGTCGTCGGCAACTCGATCCACGACATCAGCCGCTTCTGCAACACGACCATCCGCGCGCAGACCGGTGTCTTCGTGCAGCGGGCCGGCGTCGTAGTCGAGAACAACCTGATCTACGACATCGGGCGTCATGACCCGGGTGAGAACGGCTGCACCTACTCGGGCACGTTCAACAAGTACAAGAACAGCGACACCGGCATCTACCTCCAGGATCCGGGCGGCGACAACGCCAGGATCCGGAACAACCTCTTCTACCGGCTCGAGAACGGCTGGGGCGTGTACGTGTACAGCGGCGTCTCGGTCGGCCTCAAGGTCGTCAACAACACGTTCTCGGTCGGGAACCCGTACTGCCGGCGGACGCAGGTGTTCACCGACGCGGGCATGGTCGACTTCGAGCTGCGCAACAACGTCTCGGACAACCCGCCGAACGAGTTCTTCTGGGCGTGGGACCTCGAGACGCTCACGAACGTGGCGGTCACGAACAACGTGTCTCGCAGCGGGATGCTCGCGAGCGGCGCGAACTGCTCGAGCGGCGCAACGGCGCCGTCGGGCGTCACCGAGTCGGCAAACCAGTGGAACACCGACCCGAAGCTCGTCGACCCGGCATCGCCGCTGACGGGCGGCTTCCGCCTGCAGGCGAGCTCGCCGGCGATCAACGCCGGCGCCAACCTCGCGTCGCTCGGCGTGACGCTCGACTACGAGGGCGCGTCGCGGCCCCAGGGCGGCGCCTACGACTCCGGCGCCTACGAGTACGGCGGCGTGGTCTCCCCACCGCCTCCGCCCCCGCCCCCTCCGCCGCCTCCTCCTCCGCCTCCGCCTCCGCCTCCGCCGCCGCCACCTCCGCCGCCGCCGCCGCCTCCTCCTCCGCCGCCTCCGCCACCGCCCGGCACCTGCCCCACGCTGCTGACGACGCCGCCGCCCGGCTACTGCACGGGCAGCGTGATCACGGTCACGCCGCTCACCTGGGGCTCGGGCGTCTTCGGCTCAGGCGGGATCTCGGTCTCGCCGGGCGACGTGGTCGTGTTCGAGGATGGCGTCTATACGGAGAGCAACACCGACGGGAACGTGATGCGGATCACGGGCAGCGGCACGGCCTCGAAGTGGATCACGTTCGTCTCCCGCAACCGCTGGGGCGCGCACATGTGGGGCAACGACAACGAGGTCGGCGAGGGCATCACGCTCGCCGGCGCCGACTACGTCCGAGTCGAGGGCTTCGAGGTCTCGGACGTCGGCACCGTCGGCAGCCCGCGCGGCTCGGCGAGCGGAATCGACCTCTACGACGGCGGCAAACACTCCCAGATCGTCGGCAACCACATCCACCACATCGGCCGCGTCTGCGCGAACTCCGGCAACACGAACGGTCAGGTCGGGATCTTCGTCCAGACCGGCAAGAGCGGCGGGAGCATCGTCGTTGAGAACAACCTGATCCACGACATCGGCCGCTTCTTCGTCGGCGAGAACGGCTGCGGCACGACGACGATCACGCTCGACCACGGGATGTACCTGAACGGCGGCGGCGCCGGGGGCGGCGGCGCGGGCAACGTCACGATCCGCAACAACATCTTCCACGACACCCATCACGGGTGGGGCGTGCAGTTCTATCCGGGCAGCCTCGACAACGTCCACGTCCTGAACAACACGTTCGCGTTCTGCAACGAGAGCAAGTCGTACACGTGCATCGTCCTGGACGCCTCGATCACGAACTCGTCGATCAAGAACAACATCTTCTGGAACCCCCAGGGCGGCCAGACGATCGAGGCCGCCGGCTTCAGCGGGTCGATCGCGGTCAGCCGCAACATCACGCGGGGCACCGCGATGCACGACCAGGGGTCGACGCCGGGCGGCATGACGCTCTCGTCCAACCAGATCAACACGAACCCGCTCCTCGTCAACCCGCCGTCAGACTTCCGGCTCCAGGCGACCTCCCCGGCGATCGACGCCGGCGAGACGCTGAGCTCGGTCACCGTGGACTACGCAGGCACGGCGCGACCGCGGGGCCTCGGCTACGACATCGGCGCCTACGAGCGCTGAGTCTCAGGCGGGGCCGGAGTCCGTCATCACGACGCCGACCTTGTCGACGCCGAGCTCGGCGAGGGTCGATCTGACCCACTCCGCCTGATCCTTCGTCGTCTTGCCTCGGCGCGCGACAACGAGGACGTTGTCGGACTGGACGGCGAGCGGATACGACTCTGCGACGAGCAGCGGCGGCGAGTCGAAGATCACGTAGTCGGCCCGCTGGAGCAGCCGGGAGATCAGGTCGGAAACGGCCTCCGGCGTGAGCGAGTCGCCGAGCGGCGCAGGCGCACTCCCGCTGGTGAGCAGCTCGAGGCGCCCTGGTTGCTCGGTCGGGCCCGCGCCATTCGATCCCGGCTGCGCGATCTCGATCTCCATCAGTGCATCCTCGAGCTTGGCCTGGCCCTCGACGAAGTCGACGAGGCCAGGTTGCTCGCCCGTCGCGTTCACGCCGAGCGCGCGGTGCAGGCGCGGCCGGCGCGTGTCCGCATCGACGAGCACGACCTTCCTGCCTCCCCTCGCCAGCGCCGCGCCGAGGTTGGCAGCGACAGCGGACTTGCCGGACTCTGGCCCGGAGTCTGCGACGAGGATGGTCGGGCCGTGGATTCCGCCCTGCGAGAACTCGAGGCGCGCACGCAGGAGGTCAAGCGAGGCCGTTCGCCTCGCTTCGCCGCCGCGGCGGCGGGGACCGACGCCCGGCGGCGGGCCAGACGTCATGCCCTTGGGCAGCGTCCCGACGATCGGCGCGCCGAACCACTCCTCGGCTTCCTTGGGCTCGCGGATGCGCGAGTCGAGAGCTTCGCGCGCCACCGCGAGCAGGAGGCCGAGCGCCAGGCCGGCGATGATGCCGAAGATGATGTTCGTCCCGGTCTTGGGCCCGACCGGATCGGCCTGGACGTGGGGCAGGTCGAAGATGCGGACGACGAGGTCGAACGAGCCGGTCACGCGTGGCTCTCCAGGCTGGCGCGTGCCAAGCGTCTCCTGCAAGCGACGCGGGTACACCCGGCGGATCTCCCTGATCACATTGAGCGCGAGCTGTGGGTCCGTCGAGTCGTAACTGACGTCCAGAACTGCAGTCTCCGGGAGAACATCGACGGAAAGCCGCTCCTTGAACTCCTCGGCGCTCAGATCGAGCCCGAGGTTCCGGATCACGGTGCGCGTGACGAAGTCGCTCTCGAGCAGCGTCGTCATGTTGCGCGTGAGCGAATGATCGCCGAGCTCCGGCAGACCTTTGGGCTCCTGCTGACCCACCAAGAGCGTCATCGACGCCCGGTAGATCGGATCCTGGGTCTTGGAGACCAGGAACATGGCGGCCACCACGAGCGTCGGCACGAGGATGACAAGCCAAGCTTGACGCTTGACCGTCCTCAGGTACTGCCGCAACGCTGATTCTGAAGAGTGCACGCCCCTTCATTCATTGTAGGACGCGTCACACCTGTTGCACCCGAAACGGCTTGAGATGAGACTCGGCGTCTATCAGGACGGCCCCTTCCGGCTCGTGGAGACCGGTGACGGCCTGCGCCTGGCCCCGGATCCGGCCGATGCGCCCTTCTTTCGCTTCGTCGCCGAGGTCGGAGGACATTTCGAGTCGTTCGCGGTGTTCGCGCGGATCGTGGAGGCGGACGGCGCCGACCTCGGCTCGCTGCTTCCGGCCGACACGCGGGTGGTCCGGCTCCCGGACTACGGCGGGCTCCGCCGTCCGGCGAGCGCGCTGAGGGCGAGCTTTCGGACGATCGGCGCGTTCTGGCGCGGTCTCGGCGACCTGGACGCGGTCTGGACCTTCGGCCCGCACCCCTTCGAGCTGCTGCTCGTAGCGCTGGCCATGCTGCGTCGGAAGCGGATCGTCCTCGGCGTGCGCCAGGACACGCCGTCGTACTACCGCGCTCGGCTACCGAGCGGGCGCTGGAAGCCGTTCCTCACCGCGATCGACGCGATGGACGGGCTCCACCGCCGGCCTTGCTCGGCGTCACCAGGCGACCGTCGTCGGCGAGGCGAACGCACGGCGCTACGGAGGCGCGCGCGTGTTGACGATCGCCCCGTCGCTCGTCCCGAGCGACGCGGTGGTGGCGGCGCCGCCGGAACGCGACTGGACGCACGACGTGACGCTCTTCACGGCAGGTCGGATCGACGCGGAGAAGAACCCGCTGCTGCTCGTCGAGGCGCTGGCCGAGCTCGAGCGCCGGCGGCCCGGCGTCTTCCGCCTCCGCTGGGCCGGCGAGGGCCCACTCGTGGACGACGTCCGCCGGCGCGCGAAGAAGCTCGGCGTCGAAGAACGCCTCGAGCTCCTCGGCTATCTGCCGTTCCCCGAGCTGCTCCCGCACTACCGGGGAGCGCATGCCTTCGTGCACGTCTCCTTCACCGAGGGCGTCCCCCAGGTGCTGACCGAGGCGCTCGCATCGGGAGCGCCGGTCGTGGCGACGGACGTCGGCGGCGTCCGCGAGGCGCTCGACGACGGGGCGGCGGCGCTCCTCGTCCCGCCGGAAGACCTCGACGCGCTCATCGACGCGATCCTGCGGCTGGCGGACGATCCCGCCCTACGGACGCGCCTGATTCAGCAGGGGATCGAGCTTGCGCGCTCGCGGACGCTCGACGTCCAGGCCGAGCGCGTCGCGCGCTTCATCCACGATCCCGACGAGCGCTGAGCAGGCGCGCGCGCAAGGCTGCGTAGCGCTCGCGGCCGAGCAGCGTGCGGGGCAGCTCGAGCGCGGCGGCCCGAAGCCGCTCGCGTCCCAGGTTGCCCTCGGCGTAACGACGAACCGCCTCGGCCGGGGTGTCATCCCGGATCGCAACGCGCCGGAGCTGCATCGGATCGGTCTCCGCCCGGTTCACGCCCGGACGGGACGTGCAGAGGGCCCGGTAGCCGCACTCCCGAGCCACTCGGGCCACCAGCGGGCTCCACGCGCCGCCCGGCACCGACCCGGCCTCGACAGACGCGCCGAGGAGGTCCTCGAGGAACGCCTTGGAGCTCGCGAGCTCCTCGCGGATCTCCGCCTCCGGGCACTCCGAGAGGAACCTGTGAGTCGCGCCGTGCGCCCCCACCTCCATGCCAGCGGCGTGAGCCTCTCGCAGGAGCGCGGCGTCCGCGAAGCCCGGCCGGCCGACGAAGTCTCGCGTGACGAAATACGTCGCGCGGTGGCCGGCCTCCACGAGGCTCTCCACCCCCGCCGAGAGCGACCCAGCCCAGCCGTCGTCGAAGGTCAGGGCGACATGGGACCGGTCGTTCGGCGCCGCGATCCAGTCGCCGACGGTTCGCACCGCCACACCGGCCTGCGCGATCGCCGCGAGCTGCCTGCCGAACTCGTCGCGGGAGACGTGGTAGCGCGAGGCGCCCGCGGATGCCTCTGCCGCCGGCTCGCCCACATACACGTCGTGGTACATGAGCCAGACACCGCCCACGGTGTCCGACTATAGAGCGCGCTCCTGACCGACTCGAGCCGTTCGTACAATGGGCTCATGTGCGGGATTTGCGGCCTGGTTTCGCTCCGCGGCGAGCCCGTGGATGCAGCGCTCCTCGGGCGCATGAACGACGCACTGCTCCACCGCGGTCCCGACAGCGGCGGCACGCACGTCGACGGCGCGGTCGGCATCGCGGCGCGCCGGCTCTCGATCATCGACCTCGAGACGGGCGACCAGCCGCTCGGGAACGAGGACGGCAGCGTCACGGTCGTCCAGAACGGCGAGATCTACAACTTCCAGGAGTTGCGCGACGGCCTGCGTGCGAAGGGGCACACGTTCCGCACGAAGGGCGACACGGAGGTGATGGCCCACCTCTACGAGGAGCGCGGCACGGCGTTCGCGGAGGACCTGCGCGGGATGTTCGCAGTCGCCGTGTGGGATGCAAAGCGCCGGCGGCTCGTCGTCGCCCGTGACCGCTTCGGGATCAAGCCGATGTACTACCGGCACACCGGGACCTCCCTCTCCTTCGCCTCGGAGCTCAAGGCTCTGCTCGAGCAGCCGGACTTCTCGCGCGAGATCGACCCCGAGGCCGTCGACGCGTACCTCGCGTTCAGCTTCGTCCCCGCGCCGTACTCGATCTTCCGCGAGGCGCGCAAGCTTCCCCCGGGCAGCGTGCTGATCTGGGACGCAGACCGGCCAACCGATGTTCGCATCGAGCGCTATGCGCGGCCGCGGCCCGCACCGACAAGCGAGCTCCGGCGTGGCAGCGAGGAGGAGCTCGCCGAGGAGCTGCGCGAACGGCTACGCGACTCCGTGCGCGCACACCTGATCGCCGACGTCCCCGTCGGGGTGCTGCTTTCGGGCGGCGTGGACTCGTGCACCCTCGCAGCGCTTGCCTCCGAGGTCGCCTCCCCCGTGCGCACCTTCACGATCGGCTTCGACGACCGCGGCTTCGACGAGCGCAGCCTGGCGCGGCTCGTGGCAGAGCGCTACGGGACCGACCACCACGAGCTGCTCGTCCGTCCCGACGCGGTGAAGCTCCTACCGCTCCTGGCGGCGACGTTCGACGAGCCGTTCGCCGACTCCTCGGCGATCCCGACCTATCTCGTCTCGGAGCTGGCCCGGCGTCACGTGAAGGTTGCGCTCTCAGGCGAAGGCGGCGACGAGTTCTTCGGCGGCTACAACTACTACGCGGCCCACGGGCTCGCCCGCCGGCTCGCGCCCGTCGCCCGGCTCGCCCGGCCACTCGTGGAGCGGCTGCCGACCTCGACCGGGAAGCCGAGCAGCTTCGACTGGAGGGCGAAGCGCTTCGTCCGCTCGGCGAGCCTCTCGACGCTCCATCGCCACTACGCGTGGAAGTCGGTGTTCACGCCGGAGGAGCGCATGGAGCTCGCCGAGCGCGATCGACGCACCGACGACGCGCCGCTCGACCTCCTTCGGGAGCACTACGCGGCGACCGAGGGAGCGGCGGACGAGGTCGCCCGCACGATGGGCGTCGACCTCGGCCTGTTCATGGTCGACGACATGCTCGTGAAGACCGACCGCGCCAGCATGGCCCACTCGCTCGAGGCGCGAGTTCCACTGCTCGATCCGGTCGTGGCCGAGCTGGCGCTGGCGCTGCCCACTCGTATGAAGGTCCGCGGGCTCTCGAAGAAGCGGCTGCTGCGCCGGGCGGCGGAGCCGCTCCTTCCCCGCGAGATCCTCGAGGGCGAGAAGCGGGGCTTCGTCCCGCCGATCGGCAACTGGCTGCGCGACGAGCTGCAGGGACTGACCCGCGAGGCGCTCTCGCCCGCGAACCTGCGACGCCAGGGCTTCTTCAGCCCCGACGCCGTCGGGCGACTGATGGACGAGCACACCGCGGGCCGCGTCGACAACAGCCGCAAGATCTGGGCGTTGCTCACGTTCTCGCTCTGGCACGACCGCTACGCGGACGGGTCGCTCGCCGGCGAACTCGAGCCCGAGCGCCTCGTCGCCGAAGCCTGAGCTGAGCTACGTCCCGCGGCCGACTGCGCGGTGCGCCTGGACGCGGGCGGCGGGGAGCAGCTTCCCGTAGAGCGCGACCTCGTCGAGGTCACCCTTGAGGTACGGGATGAAGAGGCTCGTCGACTTTCCAAGGAGTAGCTCGCCGGTGTTCGAGATGTTGCCGGTGAACGCGCCGGTCGTCGTCTTGGCGACGCCGTCGACGTAGATCGTGATCCCGAAGTCGCGGTCGAACAGGATGACTACGTGATGCCAGCCGTCGGCCGTGACGCGGATTGCAGGGCCGTAGGCCTGCCGCGTGACCGCGCCGTTGTAGACCGAAGCGCGGATCTCGCCCTTGTGGCTGGCGTCGTCGCTGACCGTGACCTCCCAGAACGGCTGCGCTGAGAAGAAGACCCGCTTGGAGATGATCGCGCGCTCGTTGTCCGCGAGCGCCTTGACCCAGAACTCGACGGAGAAGTCGCTCGTACCCGGATCGAGGACGCCGCTGGCCGGGTCGCTCATGCCGATCACGTCGTTGGTCCCATCGAAGCGGACGGACTTGTTGGTGTCGCCGACGATGGCGCCTGCCAGCCCGAGGGCGATCCCGTTGCGGTAGTTGCCGGGCGCGCCGCCGAGCTCGTCGGCTGCGGTCGTCCCGGTGGTTTCACTGAGCCGCCAGTAGGCCCGTGGTCCGTCGGCCATCACCGCGGCCGGATACGGCGCCGGGGGTGGCGGAGGTGGCGGAGGCGGGGGTGGCGGAGGCGGGGGTGGCGGAGGTGGCGGAGGCGGAGGTGGCGGAGGTGGCGGAGGCGGTGGCGGAGGTGGCGGAGGCGGGGGTGGCGGAGGTGGCGGAGGCGGGGGTGGCGGAGGTGGCGGAGGTGGCGGAGGCGGGGGCGGCGGAGGCGGGGGCGGCGGAGGCGGAGGCGGAGGCGGCGGCGGCGGCGGCGGAGGAGGCGCGGCCGCGGTTCCGGCCACGTAGTGCGCGCCGATCCGATCCGCGGAGAGGAGGCCCGGGTACACCGCGGCCTCGTCGAGGTCGCCCTTGAAGAGCGCGTAGCCGGGCGACTTGCCGAGCATGAAGTCGCCGGTGTTGCTCAGGTCGCCCGTGAAGACCGCGGCCGTCGTCGCCTTCACGTTGTCGACCCAGATCGTGACGCCGGCGTCGCGGTCGAACTGCACGACCACGTGGTGCCAGCCGCCGTCGTCGACGCGCTTGTTCGGCCCGTACGCCTGAACGTTGACCGTGCCGTCGAAGAGGTTCACGCGGACCTGGCCGTTGTGGTTCGGGTCGTCGGTGACCGTGAACTGCCAGAACGGCGGCGAGGGCGTCCCGTAGGCGCGCTTCGCCATCACGGCGCGCTCATCCGCGGCGGTGCCTCGGACCCAGACCTCGGCGGTGAAGTCCTGGGTGCCGAAGTCCAGGCCGCCGCTGACCGGGTCCTTCATGTTGACGAGGTCGTTGCCGCCGTCGAAGGACACAGCCGTATTGGTGTTGGACGGCATCGCTCCCGTGGCGCCGAGGACAACGCCGCCGGTGTAGGTGCCGGGCGCCGCGCCGAAGTACTCGGCGGCGGCCGTGCCCGTCGTCTCACCGAGCCGCCAATAGGCGCGCGGTGCGTCCGCCACGACCTCGGCGATGTAGCCGGCGGTGGGAGGCGGCGGGGGTGGCGGAGGTGGTGGCGGAGGTGGCGGGGGTGGCGGAGGTGGCGGCCCGGGCGGGGGAGGCTCGCCGTGGCAGTCCATGCTTCCCGAGTCCGTGGACGTCTTGCCGATCACCGGCAGGAAGTTCCAGTCGACCGAATTCGACTTGAGAGTCAGCTTGAGCACGCCGTGCGCGTCGTTGAACCGCACCGCGCTGTTCGGCTGGATGGTCGGCCGGAACCCGTAGAGCAGGTAGCCGCCGGTCCCGGCGGTGATCTGCGCGATCCCGTGGCTCGCGTCGTACTGGCCGTCGGGGTTCTGCGGCAGGAATCGCTCGTAGAGGTGCTCGTTGCCGTTCACGACGAGCTCGACGCCGTCGGCGTAAAGCGCCCGCCAAAAGGCATCCATGTAGGGGTTGTTGCCATGGACGTCGCCCGAGCTGAAGCGTCCGTCGTGCCAGTACGCGAGCGTGCAGTCCTTCTGGCTGGCGGCGAGGTCGGCCTTCAACCAGGCCTCCTGCGCCGAGCCCGGGCCGCAGTCGTCGGCGATGTGCTCGCAGGCGCTGTTCAGGACGACGATGTGCCAGTCGCCGCGGTCGTAGCTGTAGTAGCCCTTGCTGGCTTGAGCCGCGACCGCGCCGAAGTAGCTGAAGTACGTGGCGCCGGCGTCGCTGACGTAGTCGTGCCCGCCGACCGACGGCATCGTCCGGCTCTTGAACTGGCCCCAGCTCGCGTCGTAGCAGGCGTAGTCGGTCGCGGAGCCGTTCGGGTACGCGTTGTCCCCGAGCGTGAACACCGTCGCGTTCGGCAGGCCCTCGATGATCGCGGCGGTCGCCTCGTCCTGGCCGCTGACACCGCAGGACGCGATGTCGCCCGCGCCGACGAGCACCGGGTTCGGCGGCGGCGGCGGAGGCGGAGGCGGAGGCGGCGGGCCGTCGACGACCGTGAACCTGTTCGCCGAGCTGAGGCCGATGTTGCCGAAGCCGTCGGTCTGCTCGGCGATCGCGGTGTACTCGCCGAAGGGAACCTCCGCAGCCTCGACCGAGTAGCTCCCGTCAGGGTTGCGTGTCGTCTCGAGCGTCTGTAGGGGGGTGCCCGCGACTGATGCGCCCTGGTAGAGCCGGACCGTGACGAGGGTGGAGTCGCCGAGCTCGACGCCCGACGCGCCGGAGAAGACCGGGGTCGTGTCCGCCACCGAGGCGCCGTTCGCCGGGGAGGTCAACGTGACGACCGGAACGATCGTGTCGGAGACCGACGCGTAGTAGTGCGCCTGGGCGCGCTCCGGCGCGAGCAGCGACGGATAGAGGGCGATGTCGTCGATCTCGCCCTTGAACTCGGTGTAGCCGCTCGACTTCCCGACCCACAGCAGGCCGGTGTTGTTGAGGTCGCCGGGGAACGAGCCCGCGGTGAACCCGGAGTACGCGCCGTCGACGTAGAACCGGACCCCGCTGTCGCGGTCGAAGAGCGCGACGAAGTGGTGCCAGTTGCCGTCGTCGACGAGGTGGAGGCTGTACGCGCTCCGTGTGACCGCCCCGTCATAGACGATGGCGCGGAGCTGGCCCTTGTGGCCGCTGTCGTCCGTGACGTTGACGACCCAGTACTTGCTCGGGTCGCGCTTGCCGACGATGCCCCGCTCAGTGTCGATCGGGGAGACGCCGGTCTTGACCCAGCCTTCGACCGAGAAGTCGTTCGTACCGACGTCGAGCGAGCCGTTTGCGGCGTCCGGCCATTCGACCCGATCGTTGCCGCCGTCGAAGCCGGCGGCGGTGTTGACTTCGGTGGGTACGCCACCCGGGATACCCAGGGTGACGCCGTTCTTGTACGTCCCGCGGTTTGCGTTCGACGACTCGTCGTTCGCGGCGGTCCCGGCCAGCTCGCCGAGCCGCCAGTAGCCGAACGGATTGTCGGCCATGACCTCGGCCCGGTACGAGGGGGCGGGCCCAGCGACGGCAGCCCCGGCGAGCATCGTGATCACCAGGGTGCTCAAAACGGCGACGAGGGCAGCCCCTCTCGCCGTTTCGATCATCACTTTCCTGCGCGCAGCCAAGCTGCGCAGGGAACGCCGCACTACTACTCCTCCCCCTACTGTGGACACCGAGTATTCGAGATCGCCGGTGGCTATTCAATGGGCCGTTCGGCCTATCTCTGGGGTCGAAAAGGCCCGAATCGAAGCCGGAAGACGCTCTTCGGAGGCATCGAATAGGCCGTTCGGCCCATGGAGGCATGGAGTAATGCGCGGCTATCCTGCGCCGCGATGAACGGCTTTGAACGCCTGGTGGCCGTGGTTCTGGCGCTTGTTCTCTGTGCGCCGGCCTTCGCGGGCTCCTCGACGAGCGACTCGCCCGGCCGTCTCGGGGCCGCCGCAAAGCTCCCTCGCCTCCTCCCCGCCTCGCGCGGGCAGACGTTCTTCGTCGCCACCAACGGGAGGGACTCGGCGCCCGGCACGCGCGCCCAGCCGTGGCGAACGGTCCAGAAGGCGCTGCGGACTCTCCGGCCCGGACAGCGGGCGCTCGTCCGGCGCGGGACGTACGCCCAGGACCACGTCGTCGAGCGCGCCGGCACGCCGAGCGCGCCGATCACGATCGCCGCGCATCCGCGCGAGCGCGTCGTTCTCCACGCCGGCTCGACCTCCGGGGACACCTACCCGATCCGGGTCGCGAGCGGCGCGGCGTACGTCCGCATCCAGGGCTTCGTGCTCGAGCGCGCGAAGGGACGCTCCTCCACGAACGTCTACTTCGAGGGAAGCGCCCATCACGTCGAGCTGTCGCGGAACGAGATCCGCTTCTCCCAGGACCAGGGGGTCTTCGCCGAGGCGTCGACGCGGAACCTCCACATCATCGGCAACCGCATCCACGACAACGGGATCGGACGGGTCTCGGGTCAGCACCAGAGCCACGGCATCTACATCGAGGGCCGCAACCACCTGATCGCGAACAACGTCGTCTACGACCAGAAGGCCGGCTTCGGCATCCAGATCTACCCTCAGAACCAGGGCACGATCGTCGTCAGCAACACGATCGTCGGGAACGGCCACAGCGGGATCGTCGTCGGCGGCGACGACGGCGTCGGGAACATCACGATCCGCAACAACGTGATCGCGTTCAACTCGAGCTACGGCGTGCAGATGGACAGCGACTGCCCGACGGGCCCTGTCGCGATCGACCGCAACGTCATCCACGGCAACTCCTCCGGCGGCGTGCAAGGCGGCTGCTCACGCGTCAGGTCGGGTGGGAACACCCAGTCGGATCCGAAGTTCGTCTCACGCTCGGACAAGAACTTCCAGCTCGCGGGCGGCAGTCCGGCGATCAACCGCGCGCGGGCGGACTTCTCGCTGCGCACCGACGCCCGTGGGCGCAAGCGCCCGCGCGGCGGCGGCTACGACCTCGGCGCGTACGAGCGCTGACCGGCGGGGGGCCGGTCCGGGATCAGCTTCGGTAAGGCGAGGCTGAGCCCGATGATGATCCAGAAGGTCCGTGCCGTCTCGCCGCTCAAGAAGAACGTCGTCACCGTCCAGACAGCCAGGCCGAGGAGAAGCGCATGGGCGACGCGACCCACAAAGGGAGAGCCGCGGGCGAACGCCTCCTTCGAGGTCCGTCGCAGCGAGGCGCCCGTGATGACCAAGATTCCGACGTAGAGGAAGAGCCCGGTGAAGCCGAGCTCGGCCGCAGTGCCGAGGTAGGTGTTGTGGGCGGCGAAGTTGTTGCCCTCCTCGCGGATCTGGAGGATCTCGGGGTTCACCCCCGGGGTGCGGAGGATGAGGTCCTGCGAGATGAACTTGAAGCTCCCGAACCCGACCCCGGTCAGCGGGTTCTCGCCGGCCGTTCGCGCGGCGGCCATCCAGAGGTTGGTGCGGCCCGAGCCCGATGCCTCCTCGGCGTCGGCCGGCGCGTAGATCGAGCGCGCGCGGTCGACCACCTCGTCGCGGAGGAAGGGTCGTGAGAAGAACGCGACCATCCCCAGCGCGACGACGACGAGCGCGATCGCCTTCTCGCGGCGCGCGCGGAAGAGCCGTTCCGGCCGCGACGCCAGGAAGAGCGTGCCGAGCACGACCGTTCCGAGATAGGCGCCGCGCGACAGCGACGTGAACGCCGACGCGAGCAGCGTCAGGATCGCGACGTAGAGAGCGAGCCGGACGAGCGGTCTGCGCTCCTCGCTCGCGAGCACCAAGGCGAGCGGGACGAACACGAGCTGCATCGACGCGAAGAAGTCGGGGTCGCCCACCCCGCCTTGCGACCTGCCCGCCTGGAGCAGCGGCAGGTACGGGATCTCGAGGTTCCCGCCGAACGCGATCACCGAGAGCCCGCCGATCAGCGCCGCGGTGAAGGACAGCACATAGAGCAGGGTCCGCAGCTGGGCCTCCGTGTTGATCATCGATGCGAAGGCGGCCAGGAAGACGAGCGAGATCGCGAGCGACTGGAGGAGGAACATCGTCCCGTCGCTGCTCTGGGTCCACAGCCCGCTCGCGATCGCCCAGACGACATAGGCGCCGGCAGCGAGCAGCGGCGGCCCGACATGGATCCGAGCCGAGCCGCGGAGGAGCTCTGCGGCGACGACCATGAACACGCCCGGCACGACGAGCCGCGTGACGGCTGCGCCGCCGAACGTGACTCCCTCGAGCAGCACGGTGATCATCGCGACCGGAAGCAGCAGGAAGGGCCTCGCGATGATCACTCCGGCGGCGACCAGTGCGATCACGACGGCGAGGCCGAGCTTCCAGTCGATCGTCATCGCCATCGCCTCGAGGAGCGCGACGCACGTCGCGGCGCCGATCCACGCCAGCAGCGCCAGCCCCTGCCGCGGCTGCATGACCGCAAGGGACGGGTAGGCGAGTGATCCTCTGTGAGAAGCCATGCTGTTGTGAGTTCGTGTTCGACAGCCCCGCGTGGGCGCCTGTGGGCGCCACGTCTACGCTTCGATGATAGTGCGGAACCCGCCTTCTGACGCCTCGGGCCGCGGCGTGCCCAGCTTCGCGCGGTCGGCGGTCTTCACCTACGGCGCCCAGCTCGCTGCCGCGGTCTTCTCGCTCGTCAGCGTGCTGATCGTGGCCCGCGCACTCGGGGCGGAGGGCCGCGGGCACGTCGCGTTTCTGACGGCCGTGACGTTCCTGGTCGCCAACCTCGCGACCTTCGGCGTCCAGGAGGCGAACGGCAACTTCGCCGCCGCCGACCCGCGGACGCGCCGCGCGCTGGCGTCGAACTCCGTCGTCCTCGCGATCCTGCTCGGTGGGGCAGCCGCGGTCGTGCTGACCGCACTGATCGCGGTCTTCCCGGCCGTCGGCGGCGAGTCCGACCCGGCGCTCCGCCTCGTCGCCTTCGCGTTCATTCCGGCGATCCTGCTGCAGATCTTCCTGCGCTTCCTCGTCCAGGCGGACTACGGCTTCGCGATCACGAACCTGGCGTACGTGCTCGCGCCGATCCTGAACGCCGTCGGGAACGGGCTCTTCTACGCGCTCGGGATCCTCAGCGTGACGAGCGCCGTCGGCTGGTGGCTCGCCGGCCAGACGGTCGAGACGCTGCTGCTGGGGTGGTACGTCCAGCGACACCTGGCCGGCTTCGGGCGGCCGGAGCTCGGTCTGCTCCGCCGCACCCTGAAGTTCGGCGCGCGGGCGCATCCCGGGCGCGTGATGCTGCTCGGGAACTACCGGCTCGACCAGTGGCTGCTCGGCGCGATCGCGGGTCCACGCGAGCTCGGCGTCTACAGCGTCGCCGTCGCCTGGGCCGAGGCGCTCTGGTACCTCCCGACGGCGCTCGCCGCCGTCCAGCGGCCGGACCTGGTGCGTGCCACGAAGGAACAGGCGGTGCGCGTCGCCGCGCGCATCTTCCGCGCCGCAATCCTCGTCACTGCGGCGTGCGGGCTGGTGATGATCGTCGCCGCCCCGATTCTCTGTGTGACCTTCTTCGGCGACGACTTCCGCGACTCCGTAGGGATGCTCCGCGTCCTCGTCTTAGCGGCGCTCGGCGTGGCGGCGGTGAAGCTGTTGGGGAGCGCCCTCGTCGCGCAAGGCCGGCCGGGCCTGCAGAGCATCGCGATCGGCGCCGGGTTTGTCCTCAGCGTCGTGCTCGACATCCTGCTGATCCCGCCGTTCGGCGGCCAGGGCGCCGCCTTTGCCGCGGCGATCGCACACACGACAGCGGGCGTCGTGGTCTGCGTGATCTTCCTCCGCACGCTCGGAGGCCGCCCGAGCGACCTGGTCCCCCGGTTCGGAGACGTGCGCTGGTTCGCGGAGAAGCTCTCTGCGCGGCTACGCCCGAAGCCGGCCTAGGCCAGCCCGAACGACCCCGGCCGCCATCCCCAGCCCGTAGGCGAGGTGCAGCGTCGGGAAAACCGCCGCGACGCGTGGCAGCAACCGCCAGCCCTCGCCCCGCGCCCTCACGGCGCGGGCGGCGAAGTAGAGCGCTCCGGTGGCGTAGACGAGGAGCTCCAGGAGCAACACCACCGCTGCGTGGTGCGTCACGATCGACAGCGCGGTGAGGCCGACGAACGAGCCGAGCAACGCCAGAGGGGCGAGGCTGCGCAGGCTGACGATCCGGCGGTGCTTGAGCATCACGGGCACCTTCCAGCGGCCGTACTCGTAGTACTGGCGGAAGAGCGACCGGAACTTCCCGCGCGGCGTGTACTCGAGCGTAATCGACGGATCGCGGACGATCCGACCGCCCGCGCGGCGCAGTCGAAAGTTGAACTCGTCGTCCTGGTTGCGGACGAGCGACTCGTCGAAGAGCCCGAAGCGCCGAAATGCATCGCGCCGGAACGCCCCGAAGGGGACGGTGTCGACCTCGATGCGCTCGTCGGACGCGTGACGCGACCAGCCGATACCGCCGAAGGGGCTGTCCATCGCGCAAGCGACCGCGCGCTGCGTCGGCGTCCGGCCGGCCGGCGTGATCACCCCGCCGACGTTGTCCGCGCCCGTCTCTGCTGCGACCTGGACGCAGGCGCGGACGTAGTTCCGCGGGTAGCGGCTGTGGCAGTCGATCCTGATCACGAGCTCGCCGGTCGCCGCTCGGATGCAGGCGTTGAGGCCGTGCGAGACCCAGCGGTCGGGATTGTCGATCAGGCGCACCTCGAGGCCGTGCTGGTCCGCGGCTGCGCGGAGGAGCTCGACCGAGCCGTCCGTGGAGCCGCCGTCGGCGACGATGAACTCGAGCTCGCCGGCGAAGTCCTGCGCCGCGATGTCCGCGACGACGTGCTCGATGTGCTCTGCCTCGTTGTACATCGGCGCGACGACCGAGACGCGACTGAAGTCGCCGGGCGCGGGGGAAAGCCTCACGGAAGCGTCTGCCGTGTTCACGCGCTCCTTCCGTTCCGCCGGAACAACCCCGCGGTCATGCCGACGCCGTACGCCACGTGGAACGTCAGGAAGGCGGCGAGAACGCGGGGGAGCATCCTGAGCTGCTCACGCTTCGCACGCAGCGCGAGCACACCGAAGATCAGCGCACCGAGCAGGTACAGCGCGAGCTCGAGCTCCAGCGCCAACAGCGCGGTGCGGATGAACGGCGCGAAGACGGCGAGGACGACGATCGAGGCGAGGAAGAGGATCGGCGCGAGGCTGCGCAGGCTGACGACGCTGCCGTGCTTGCGCATCACCGCCGGCTTCCACAGGCCGTACTCGAAGTACTGCCGAAATAGCCGCCTGAAGCTGCCGCGCGGCGTGTAGAAGATCCGGATCGACGGGTCCAGCACGATCCGCCCTCCGGCACGACGCAGCCTGAGATTGAACTCGTCGTCCTGGTTGCGGACGAGCGACTCGTCGAAGAGGCCGGCGATCTCGAACGCCCTCGGCCGAAACGCCCCGTAAGGGCACCGTGTCGACGTCGTGCCGCGCCCCGTCGGCGTGCCGGGTCCAGTGGATCCCGCCGAACGGGCTGTCCATGGCGGCGCCGACGGCACGCTCGACGCTGGTCTTCCCGCGCGGGACGAAGATCCCGCCGACGTTGTCGGCGCCCGTCTCGTCGGCGACCCGCGCGCACTGCCGGAGGTAGTCCGACGGGTAGCCGCTGTGGCAGTCGACGCGCACGATCAGGTCGCCGGTCACCTCGCGGATGCATGCGTTCAGCCCGGGCGAGACCCAGCGGGCCGGGTTGTCGACCACCTTCAGGTCGACGCCATGGCGCTCTGCGGCGGCCTGCAGGAGCTCGACCGATCCGTCGGTGGAGCGGCCGTCCGCGACGATCAGCTCGACCTCGCCGTCGAAGTCCTGCGCGGCGAGGTCCGCGACGAGCTGGTCGACGTGCCGCGCCTCGTTCCACATCGGTGCTATCACGGAGATGCGTCGGATCGGCGCGGTCGTCACTGGTTGACGCACAGATCGAACGGCTCGCCGGGGCGAAGCCCGAGTCGCCGCCGAGTTTCGGGCGCAAGCTCCATGACAAAGTCCAGCCGCTCGACCTCGAAGCCCGCCTCCGCGATCCGGCCCGGGTAGTCGGCGCCGCAGAGCCGCACGTGGTCGTACTGGCCGAAGAGACGCTCGCGCTCGGCCGGATCGGTGACCGTGGGGTCCTCGAGCGTTTCCGCGAGGTTGCTGGGCGGGACCTGGAAGACCGCTTTCCCGCCCGGCCGAAGCACCCGGTGGATCTCCCGGAGTGCCTGACGATCGTCCGGGATGTGCTCGAGGGTGTGAACGCAAATCGCTAGGTCGAAGGAGGCATCCTCGAAGGGGAGGTCGCATGCGTCGGCCTTCACGTCGGCCAGCGGGGAGTCGAGGTCGACCGACACGTAGTCGAGGGTCTCCCGGCTCGAGAGCCACGCGGCCACGGCGCGCGCCGGGCCGATGTGCATCACCCGGGCGGGGCGCTCGTGCACCCGCAGCCTGTCGCGGAGCAGCAGCAGGAGAGCGCGGTGGCGCATCAGCGACCCGCACCCGACGCACTGGTCGTGCTCCCCGTGGAAGCGCGCGAACCGTCTGGCCTCTCGTCCGCAGCAGGGGCACTCGACGCCCTCGCCCCTACTGGCGAGCGCGGACAGACGAAGCAGCACCCGCCGGACTGCGTGCTTGTACCGCGCGGGGACGGCCGCTTTCAGCGCCGCAACTGAGGCCACTCTCTGATCATGCATGCGAGAACCGGATCCGTCTACGCTCGCGCGCATGCGACTCCCCCGCGTCGGGCTTCTCGTCCTCTGCTACCACAGCGTTTCGAACGACTGGCCACATGCGTTGTCGGTGACCCCGGATGCCTTTCGGAGCCAGGTTCGAAGCATCGCCGCCGCCGGGCTGCGGCCTGTCTCGGCAGCCGAGCTGGCTGACGGCGCGCGGCGCGGTGTCCACGTCACCTTCGACGACGCCTACCGCGACGTTCTCGACGTGCTGCCACTGCTGGAGGAGCTCGGGCTCCCGGCCACCGTGTTCGCCTGTTCGAGCTACGCGGACGACGGGCGGCCGCTCGCAGTCCCGGAGCTCGCGGACGACGCGGCGGCCCGGCCTGAGGCGCTCGCGACGATGACCTGGGACGACCTGCGCCAGATCGCGGAGCGCGGAGTCCAGGTCGGCTCACACACGGCCTCACACCCGCACCTGGTGCAGCTGACGGACGGCGAGCTCGACCGCGAGCTCCGCGAGTCGCGGGAGCGGATCGAGGACGAGCTCGGGCGCCCGGCGCGCCTGCTCGCCTATCCGTTCGGCGAGCACGACGCCCGTGTTCAGGCCGCCGCGGGGCGGGCGGGCTACGCCGCGTCGTTCGCCCAGTGGCCCGGGTCGTCGATCCACAACGACCACGCGCTGCCGCGCGTGAGCTTCTACCGCGGGGACTCCCTCCGCCGGGCGACGCTCAAGACGACGAAGCTGGGCCCGCTGCTCGCTTCAGTCCGCGAGCGCCTCGGACGCTGAGCGCAGCACGAGCTCCACGTTCCCCTCGATCCACGCCGGCTGGACGCGGCGGACGGGGTGCGCGCGCAGCTGGTACGCCGCGTGCTCGAGCCAGTACGCGAAGACGAGCGCCTTGAGGACGGCGGGGTCCGGGGTGAGGCCGACCGCTTCGCAGTAGCGGCGGATCGCCTCGTCACCGCCGGCTCGAGCGGCTGGGAGCAGGCGTTCGAGGGCGAGTCGCGCCCAGTCGGCGTCGGCGTAGGCGCCCGAGCGCGTCAGCTGGAGATGGAGCAGGTCGACGAGCGGGAGGCGCCCCGGTCCAGCCGCGTCCCAGTCGACGACGCCCGTGAGCCTCCCGTCGGTCTCCAGCAGGTTGCCCGCAAAGAAGTCCCCGTGGGCGAAGCAGCGAGGAACGCCGACGAGCCGGTCCTCGAGCCGACTCGTCAGCGCGCGGAGCTGAGGCACCGACTCCGGCCGGCAGACCTCCTCGATCGTCGCCGCGAGCTCCGGGAACGAGCTCGCTGCGCCTCCGCGGAGCCGCCCCAGGGCGGCGAGGAACGCGAGGCACTCGTCGAAGAGCGCCGGTGACAAGTCGCGGTCGGGCTTCGAACCCGCCAGCAGGCGCTCGAGCGACCAGTCCGCGAGTCCTTCACGGCCGCGCGCGACGGGCCACGGAGCCCGGTTGGCGATCTCGGGCGGCGGCGATGCCGCCTTCAGCGACTCGAGCGCCGCGAAGCCGTGGTCGATCTCCGCGCGGGTCGGGCCGATCGCCACGCGCATCAGGTTGCCGTTCACCGCAAGCACGACGAGGCCGGCCCGCGTGGAGGCCCAGTCGACCCGGTGCGGCGGCTCGACGGCTGCCTCGAGGGCTGCGCGAACCGCCGGCCGCGGCGCCGCCAGCGCGACTGCCCGCCACGAGCGCGTAGCGGGGAAGCCGCGGGCCGTGCTTCGTCAGCCCCGGTAGAGCAACGCGGTCGGGCAGATCCCAGTGGACGACCTTCACGTTCGAGTAGCCCCTGGCGCGAAGACCCCGGTGGGCGGTCGCAGCCTGAGCCTTGGCGCGCAGCGAGCTACCGGCGCGGCGCGCAGCGCGGATCGCCGGATGTCCCGCCCGCGACTCCGGCCCGGCGATCGAGACGATCGCCAGCTCGGCGTCGCCCTGGACGTCCTCCGCGGCGTGGACGATCTCCACCTCCGGCGCCGAGCCGACGAGCTCCGCTCCCGCGTCGGCGAGCGCGGCGGCAAGCGAGGCGTCTGAGGTGCGGAAGCGGCGCGCCTCGGCCGGCACGACCAGCGGGAGCCAGCCGTGCGCCGCGCGCATGCTCTCCGCCGGACATCTAGAGCTGCGTGCCCTGTTCGAGAACCTCGGTGGCGGGCTGCGGACGATCGCCGAGCTGGACCCGCTCGACCAGTACCCACTCGTCGGCGGCCGCGACGCGAACTCCACCGGCTTCCCTGGTACCGACGGTTCCCGGCGGCCTATCCGCTGCGTCACGAGTGCGAGACGCCTTCAGGATCGCCACCGAGCCATCACCCATTGCAGCCTGCGGAATGCCCCACGGCGACGGGAAGGGGAAGTAGTCGCTCGCCCGGACGAGATCGACGATCTGTCGCGCCGGACGGCTCCAGGCGATGCGCCCTTCGTCGGGCACCTCCCCGCGCCGGTAGTAGCGGCGCTCGGCGAGATCCTGCGGGCGGGCCGGGATCGAGTCCGGGGCGTCCTCGAGCAGCTGCCCCATCAGCGCCACGCCCTCCCGCGCGCACCGAACGCTCACCGAGAGTCCCGTGTCGGATTCCGACAGATCGAACCAGGTCTCATACGCGACGGCGCCGGTGTCGACGCCCGGCTCCATCCAGTGGACTGTCACCGCGTGCCGCTCCTCGCCGTTGTAGATCGCCCAGCTCGGCGCGTTCAGGCCCGCGTACTGCGGCAGTGGGCCCGGGTGGAGGTTGAAGCTGCCGACTCGCGGTGCGGCGACGACGTCTCCGTGGATCAGGTACAGCGAGTGCACGTTGAGCAGGAGGTCGACTCCCTGCTCCTCGATCCAGGACGCCGTCTCGGGCTCCCGCACGCGCTCCGACGGGAGGATCGGCACACCGAGTTGATCGGCCACCTGCGCGACGGTCGTCCCGCCGCCGCGAGTCGGGGGCGCCGTCATCGCCGCGACAACCGTGTGCGGCCCTGCCGCGAGGGATCTGAGCACCTGGATCCCGGCCGACTCCTCGGCCACGAGCAGGACGTTCACTCGTCGGCGTCGGTGTAGAGCAGGTGGTGGCCCATCCACCACTCCCCCGCCAGGCGCGTCAGGAGCGCACGCCCGGAGTGGATCGCGTGGAGGAGCTCGGGGCGAGGCGAGTGGATCAGCGGGAGGTAGCCGCTCTTGTGGAAGATCGCGCGGCGGCCGGAGAGATGCTCGAGCAGGTGCGGCTCGACGCGCCCCTGCACGGCGACGGCGCCGCGCTCCCGCGCATCGGCGAGCAGCGCGTCGAGCACCTCGCCGAGGGCGTTCCCCGCCGCCGCGACGGCCAGCACCTGCGCGATGCCGCCGGAGCGGTGGTAGTAGACGAACCACCCGAGCGGGCGGCCGTCCGCGTGGCGCACGAGGCGCGCCACCAGCTCACCGCGCTGGGTCACGCGGGCAACCTGCTCCAGGAGCCACTTCGTGCCGGCGGAGTCGGCGTAGGAGGGGTGAAGGCGATACGGCTTGGCGACGGCCCCGATGTGCTCGCGCAGCGCTTCGGGGGTCAGCACTTCGGTGCTCCCCGACGGCGCACTCACCCGCAGCGCCCGGCGCGCGGCGAGCGAGCCGACGGCGTCGACCGCAGAGAGGACGGGCCGCACGACGGGTGCGACCCGCGAGCCACCGGTGCGCGTCTTGTAGTCCCACACCGAACGGAGCGGCGAGAACACGCGCGCCCAGCCGATCGAGCCGATGTGCATCGTCTCGCCGCCCAGGCCCTCCCAGATCCGGCGAGCCGTGTCCGACGCCGTGTCGGTGATCGTCAGATCCTGCGGACCTTCGAGGAACCGCTTGAGCAGGAACGCGCCGGCCGCGCGCGTCCGCACATCTGGATCCGTCACGAGCTGTCCGCTGATCGCGAGCCGGACGGGAGCGCCGTCGAAGACGAACGGCCGGACGTTGGAGCCCAGGAAGCCCGAGATCTTCCCGTCGTCCTCGTAGACCAGCGACGGGATCTCCGGATCGGCCCACGGGTAGTCGAAGAACGTCTCCTCGAAGTACTCGACGAGCCCCGGCGGAGCATCCCAGGAGCCGGAGCGCGCGACGTGCTCGTAGAGGCTGGCGACCTGCGGCAGGTCGGCCCGCTCGAGCGGGCGGATCTCGGGCATCGCTAGGGACGCCCGTTCGCGGCCGCGACGAGCTCGCTGATCCGCCGCAGGTTGCGGAAGTTGTCGATGTCGAGCTCGTCGAGCGGCACCGAGACCGAGAACTCGCGCTCGATGGCGAAGAGCAGCTCGACGAGCGCGAGCGAGTCGATGTAGCCCGATTCGATCAGGTCGGTGTCTTCGGAAGGCACCTGGATGTTCAGTGCCTCGACGAAGATGCGCTGGACGCGCTCGGTGACTTCGGCCGCACTCACGAGCGCTCTATCGTGCCAGCCGCTCGGGCTCGGCCGCCTCGGCCTCCTGCTCGAAGTGCTCGCGCAGCTTTCTCCGGTCGATCTTCCCGTTCACGTTCTTCGGCAGCACGTCGAGGATGTGCCAGCGGGTCGGAAGCATGTAGGTCGGCAGCTGCTCCTGGAGGCGCTTGCGGACGTCGGCCGGCTGAACGTCGGTGCCCGCGGCCGGCGCGTAGGCACAGCAGATCGCGGTCCCCTCGAAGCCGCCGACGTCGACCCCGACGACCGCTGACTCCGCGAGCTCCGTCACGGAGCTCAGCGCCGTCTCGATCTCCCCCAGCTCGATCCGGTAGCCACGGCTCTTGATCTGCGAGTCCGCGCGGCCGAGGAAGTGGAAGATCCCGTCCTCGGAGCGCCGCGCGAGATCGCCCGTCTTGTAGATGCGCTGCTCCGGGTCCCGCGGATCCGTGAGGAACGCTGCCGCCGTCTTCTCCTCGTCACGCCAGTAGCCGGGGCTGAGCCCGATTCCGGCGATGTAGAGGTCGCCGATCTCGCCCGGCGGCACCGGCTTCAGCTCGCCGTCGAGGACGAGGAGCTCCTCGTCCTCGCACGGGATCCCGATCGGGATCGGCTCCGTCTCGCTCGCCGGCACCTCGGGGACGTCGAAGTAGCTGCTGGCGATCGTCGCCTCGGTCGGGCCGTAGAGGTTCGTGTAGGTCGCGTGCGGGACGCGCTTCATCCAGTGGACCAAGATCGGCGTGGGCAGCACCTCGCCGCACCAGATGATCCGCTCGACCGTCGGGAAATCGTCCTGCTCGATCACGTCGAACTTCGCCATGAACGTGAAGATCGACGGCACGGCGAACCACTGGTTCAGCTCGGAGCGCCGGATGAAGTCGGCGAGCTTCTGCGGGATCAGGTTCAGCGACGCCGGCACCAGGTGAAGCTCGGCGCCCGCGAGGAAGGTCCCGTAGATGTCGAACGTGGACAGGTCGAAATGGAGCGGCGGGTGCCCCGAGACGCGGTCGCCCTCCTTCGTCCCGAAGTGACGGGTCGCCCACTCGACGAAAGCCGTGACGTTCTCGTGCTTGATCACGACGCCCTTGGGCGTCCCGGTCGACCCGGAGGTGAAGAGCAGGTGAGCCGGGTCCTCCGGGCGCGTTCGCCGTCTGGACGGGCGAGGCGTCGTAGGAAGCCCAGTCCGCGCTCGAGAACGTGGACGTGAAGCGCTCGCCCTCGAGACGCTCGCCGGCGACGGAGCCCACGACCGCAGGCAGCGAGGTCTCGGCCACGCGTGGCGTCGAGGAGCGCCGAGGAGGCGGCGTCGACGAGGACGACCCGCGGCTCCGCGGCCTCGACGATCTTCGCGACGCGCGGTGCCGGGCTCGCGACGTCGATCGGGACATACGCACAGTCGGCCTTCAGCGCCGCGAGCATGCTCACGATCGCGATCGGGCGCTTCGGCTGGAAGATGCACACGCGGTCGCCCCGCCGGCACCCGCTCTCGACGAGGAGCCGCGCAAGACGGTTGCTCTCCTCCTCCAGCTCGCCGTAGGTCAGGCGCTCGTCCTCCATGACCAGCGCCGTCGCGTCCGGACGCCGCTCGGCCTGCCGCGTGACGTACTCGTGGATGAGGGTCATGCCTCGACGTTCGCCGTGGCGCGCTCGAAGGCGACCGCCGTGTGCTCCAGTTCCTCCTGGGAGGCCGGGATGTCGAGGATGAACGTCGTGTAGCCCATGCGGATGTAGTTCGCGAGCTCCTCGGCGACCCGGTCGTAGGTGCCGACGAGGTACGGGCAGAAGGTCTTGTAGTTCTGGAACGGCCCGAGCCAGTACGGGCTGTCCGCGGCGCGCTCGGCGCTCAGCTCCGAGAGCTGCTTGTGCCACTGCGAGTCCGAGACCTTCATCGCGAGCTCGTGCGTGATCTGGCCCTTCCGGTCCTCGGGGAAACGCTCGAGGGCGACGCGCCACGCCTCCTCGCCGTCGTCGCGCGCGATGATCCCCACCCGCACCCCGACGTCCAGCGTGGGATCCGCAGCGAACTCGTCCTCCTCGCCCGGGGGCTTGGGGTAGCGGACGGCGGTGGCGCCGATCTCCCGCGCCGCGGCCAGGCCGGCGTCGGACGAGCCCGAGATCAGGATGCCGGGGTAGAGCTCCGGCGGCAGCGGCGGCGTCATCTTCAGGTTCGTGACCTTGTAGTACTTGCCCTCGAACGTGACCGGCTCGGGGCCGGAGAGCAGCGCTTTCATGATCTGCGTGTACTCGGTCGTCCGCAGGTAGCGGTCGTCGTGCGGCGTCTCGTCGTTCAGGGCGATGAGGTCGTTCTTGAACCCGCCCGCGAGCATGTTGAGATACATCCGGCGCTCGTGGAGGAACGCGTAGCTCGCGACCATCTTCGCGGCGGTGTAGGGGTGCATGTAGATCGGCTGGATCGCGATCAGGGGGGCGAGGCGCTCGGTCGACTGGAGCACGACCTGGGAGACGAGCCACGGGTCGACGAGGCCGTTGTCGGTGTAGACCAGCATCCCGCGATAGCCCGCCTCCTCGCTCCACCGGGAGATCTGGACGATTTGCTCGAGGTACTCGGCCTGCGGGACGTCCTTCGACTGTGGACACGTCGAGAAGATCTCGATCGTCGATTCGCTCATGCGCGGGTCAACCCCCTTCCTGCTTCTCGACGTTAGCGCACCTTCGGGTCGCCGCAAACCCCCGATGCGGGCGGCCTAGCCTGCTGCCGCTCGGTGCGCGGCGATACGCGCGGCGGGCACGAGCCCCCGGTAGAGGGCCACCTCGTCGAGGTCGCCCTTGAAGTAGTTGTGCGTCGGCGCCTTCCCAATCTCGACGGTGCCGGTGTTGCTCACGTCCGGTGCGATCGCCAGCGGCGTGAACGTCGAGACGCCGTCGACGGAGACGGTGATCCCGGCGTCACGGTCGTACCAGACCACCACGTGGTGCCAGGCGCCGTCGAGAACGCCCACGCTCGAGTAGGCGTGGCGGACGTTGACCCCGTCGAAGTACGCAGCGCGGATCTGGCCGTCGTGATGCGAGTCGTCGGTGACCGTGACCGCCCAGTAGGCCTCTGTCGTAATCAGCGACCGCTTCCCGAAGACTGCGCGCTCACCGCTGAACGTCGTCTTGATCCACGCCTCGGTGGTGAAGTCGTCGAGGCCGAAGTCGAGGCCGGCGTTGTCGGGAACGCTGCCCTTGTCGTTTCCGCCGTCGAACCTGGCAGCGGCATTCCCGTCGGTCGTCCTGCCGGCGACGCCGGGCACGACTCCGCCGCTATAGGCGCCGTCGGCGCGCGCCTGGTCCTCGAGGAACGCCGTCCCCGTGAGCTCGCCGAGCCGCCAGTAGGCGCTCGGAGCGTCCGCGCGGATCTTCGTCGGCGTACGGGCCCGTCGGGCCAGGTGGCGGAGGCGGAGGTGGCGGGGGTGGCGGAGGAGGAGGGGGAGGTGGCGGAGGAGGCGGAGGTGGAGGCGGAGGCGGAGGCGGAGGCGGAGGTGGCGGAGGAGGCGGAGGTGGCGGAGGTGGCGGAGGTGGCGGAGGTGGCGGAGGTGGCGGTGGCGGTGGCGGCGGCGCACCGCCCATGACCGTCTCGATCAACACCGCACCCAGGCTCTCGAAGCTCGCGAACGAGCGGCAGACGCCCCCGGGCGTGACGGCGGCGACCTCGCGGAGGCTGCCGTAGCCGTACGGGTCGGAGTCGCACGTCAGGTCCGGTCCGACGGCGTAGGTGTGGATCACGGTCTTCGAGTCGAACTGCCCGGCCATGCCCGCGAGGGTCATCGGCGGGTAGCCGGTCGCCGTCCCGCCTGACGTGTACCCGGTCGACGCGAACATGTTCGCGCGCTCTGCGACGAGCACGATCATCTTGTCCGAGCCCGCTCTGGCGCCGGCGTCGAGCTCGCGCTTCGCAGCCTGGAGCGAGCACGTGTAGCAGGTGCCGCCGCCCAGCGAGATCTTCGCGACGGCCTCCGCATAGTCCGCCTTTCCGTTCGTGTTCGGATCTGCGTCGGGTGGAATCAGGAGCTGCTTGCCGCTGAGCTTCATGTTGACGTCCTGATCCGGGTCGGCGACGTTGATGCTCACGAGGCCCGCCTGCTCGACCGACGGCGCGGTCGCCGCAGTGGCTTCGGTGATCGCGCTCTTGAAGCACTGCAGGCGCGTCCCGCAGGCGCCGCCCGTGACGCCGGCGGTTCCGGACCGCGTCAGTCCGAACACGATGGTCTTGCCCGAGCCCATCGGCGCGGATTCGCCCAGCGCAGAAGAGGCGGAGCAGAGCAGCGCAGCGCTGGAAGCGGCGAGCAGGCCGAGACCGCGCCATCGGCGACCGCGAACACGGAAAGCGTTCAGTACGGCGTCCCTTCCCTCGAAGACCCAACTTCCCGCGCGCACGCGCTGCATTCGCCGCACGAAAAGATTGACCGGTTCTACCAGATTCCAACCACAACTAAAAGGTGGTTTTCGGCAATTTTGCAAACTGCCTGCGTACCGCGCCTTCGAGGGATCGCGGCTAGGCTGGCCCCCGGCTCGGCCCTGGGCGCCTAAGGCGCTTTCGACCGAGTGCCGATCTTCTGCAGATGGTCTCGCGCCGCCCAAGAGATCTCGTCGTCGTCGCCTGCCTCGCCGCCGCCGGGGTCGCCGTGCTCCCTTCCGCCGGGGTCCCGGCGGTCGCGAAAGACACGGCGACCGCCGAACCGCCCACGCTCGTCGGCGCCTCAACCGGGGTTGTTCGTCGCTCGAAGACGCTACGGCTGAGGGTTCCGGCTCGAGTGCGGGAGGGCAACCTCCTCGTCGCCGCCGTCGCGGTCAGGCTCGCGAACAGCGGCTCGATCTCGGCGCCGCGCGGGTGGAAGCTGTTGCGTCGCGACGGCGCCGGCCTGTCGCAGTCCCTCTACCACCGGGTCGCGACGAAGAACGAACCGAGCGCCTACCGCTGGCGCTTCCGCCGCGCGGTGGCGGCAGCCGGGGGCTTGCTCGCGTACGCCCAAACCGGCGCCAGGCTGGCCGCGCACAGTGGCCGCGTCGCTCGAAACAGCCGACGAGTCGTTCCCAGGCCGGTGCAGACGTCGAGGTCGGCCCGAGTCGTTGCATTCGTGCTCGTTACCGGACGCGCCGCGCTGCGACCCCCCACTCGGACCCGTGTGCGCTTTCGGATGACCGGCGGCGGCGTGAGCGCGCTGGCGGCAGACGGCGTAAGCGCCGGAGGCAGGACTCCTCTGGGTGCTGTCTCGGCCGCGTCGCGGAGGAGCGTTCTGGTCGCTCAGGTCGTCGCGATCCCTCCGAGAACCGGTCCCCCCAAGCCGAAGCTGCCTCCGCCGCCGCCTCCTCCACCCCCACCGGCCCCGCCGGGCCCCCAGCCGCCGCCGCCCCCGCCGCCGGACGACGGTGACTCGCTGCCGCCGAGGCTTCCCGCATCGACCGGCACGACCTTCTACGTCGCGACCACCGGCTCCGACTCGAACCCGGGAAGCTCAGCCCAGCCCTGGCGGACGATCCAGAAGGCGCTGAGCACGCTCGCCGCCGGCCAGCGGGCGCTTGTCCGGGCAGGCACCTACGCCGAGAACCTGTCGATGACGAGGGCCGGCACCGCCGCGGCGCCGATCACGGTCGAGGCCTATCCCGGCGAGAAGCCCGTGGTCGACTCGGCCGGCGGCCATCCGCTCGTCGTCGGCTCCACGGGGGCCTACTTCCGCTTCCGCGGCTTCCGCCTGCAGGACTCGCCCGGCACCTCGGGCGGAAACGTCGACATCTACGGCCACCACGTCGAGGTCTCCCGCAACGAGGTGACCAACGGGCGCGACCAGGGCGTCTACACCGCCGAGGAGTCCCACCACGCCCAGATCCTCGGCAACTGGATCCACCACAACGGCGAGGGGATCGCCCACCAGTCGCACGGCATCTACCTGCAGGGCGACGACCACCTGGTTGCCAACAACCTGATCCACGACCACCCCGAGGGCTTCGGCATGCAGGTCTACGACAAGGGCGACCGGGCGATCGTCACCGGCAACACGATCACCGGCGCCGGGCACTCCGGGATCGTCGTCGGCGGCTCGGGCGGGGTCAGCGGGGTGCGCGTGCACAACAACGTCTTCGCGTTCAACAGCCAGTGGGGGATCAGCCACGACTCGAGCTGCCCCACGAGCTCCCTCGCCGACCACAACGTGCTCTTCGGGAACGACTACGGGCCGACGAGGACGGGATGCGCGGGGCTCAGCTACGCCGGCGGGAACCGGACGAGCGACCCGCTGTTCGTGAACTACACGGCGCGTGATCTCCACCTGCAGGCGGGCAGCCCCGCCATCGACTACGGCCTCGCGAACTACTCGCCCGGCGACGACTTCGAGAGCCGTACGCGTCCGCAGGGCGCCGCGCCCGACGCCGGCGCCTACGAGCGGCCCTAGCGCGCGTCGAAGTGAGCGCGCACGCGCGCGGGGCTGAGCGCCGCGCCGTAGACGGCGACCTCGTCGACGTCTCCGCGGTAGTAGCCGTAGCCGCTCGCCTTGCCGATCTGGAAGGGGACCGAGTTGCTGACGCTGCCCGCCGACGGCGCCGGCGTCGAGCCCGCGGCCGCGCCGTCGACGAAGAACGAGATCCCGGTCTCGCGGTCGAAGACGACGGCCACGTGGTGCCAGGCGCCGTCGTCCACGCGTGTGGAGCTGTACGCCTGGCGCGTGACGGAGCCGTCGGCGAGGACGGCCCTGACCGTGCCTGCCCGGCCCGGGTCGTCGGTGACCGTCAAGAGCCAGCCTGGCCCGGATGACCGCTTTCCGATCAGCGTCCGTTCGCCGTTCACCGAGCTCTTCGCCCACAGCTCCACGGAGATGTCGCCGGTCCCGAAGTCAAGCGTGCCCGTAGCCGGGTCGCCCATCGAGACGAGGTCGTTCGTCCCGTCGAGGCGGGCAGCAGGATTGGCGTCGCTGACGAGCGCCCCCGCGACACCCAGGACGACGCCGCCGGCGAGCGTGCCGTTCGTCCCGAAGCCCGAGGCATCGGCGACGACGACGCCGGACGCTTCGCCCAGCCGCCAGTAGCCGAGCGGAGCGTCCGCGAGCACGACGTCGGCGTACGTCACCGGTGGTGGTGGCGGCGGTGGTGGTGGTGGTGGCGGCGGCGGTGGTGGCGGTGGCGGTGGCGGTGGCGGTGGCGGTGGCGGTGGCGGTGGCGGCGGAGGAGGCGCCAGCACCGTCCAGGAGTGGATCACGAGCGCGCTTTCGTTCCCGGCGGCGTCGCGGGCCTGCACCGCGAAGGTGTGGTCGCCGACAGCGAGCCCGGCGTACGCGGCGGGGCTCACGCACTCGGCGAGCTCACCGAGATCGAGACGGCAGAGCAACGCTGCGCCGGGCTCGCCGGAGAGCTCGAAGCTCGCCGAGGTCGATTCGGTCGAGGCGGGCGGCCCGGAGAGGATCGCCGGCGCGGCCGGAGCGGTCGCGTCCACGGTCCAGTCCCAGCTCGCAAGAGCGCTCGTGTTCCCCGCGGCGTCGACCGCGACGACCTCGAAGCGGTGAGCGCCGTCTCCGAGCCCGACGAAGGACTGCGGGCTCGAGCATGCCGTAAGGCTCGAATCTTCCAGGCGGCAGCGATAGGCCGCGCCGGACTCGGCGCTCCCGAAGACGAAAGCGGCCTCGGTGGACCTCGTGAGAACGTCCGGCCCAGACGTCACGACGGGTACGGGCGGAGGTGCGGTGTCGACGGTCCAGACATGGGCGACGACAGCGCTCTCGTTGTCCGCCGCGTCGCGTGCGACGGCCTCGAAGACGTGCTGTCCGTCCGCGAGCCCCGCGTACGACACAACGCTGGAACACGGCGCGAACGGGGCGCTGTCGAGCCGGCAGTGGATCCCGTCGCCCGACACCGTCAACTCCGCCGACGACAGCGCCGTCAGCGCCGGCGGGCCCGTCACCACCGGCGGGTCCGGCGGCACGGTGTCGAGCGTCCACGAGTAGCTCGCGGCGGGGCCCGCGTTCCCCGCCGGGTCGGTCGCCGAGACCTCGAAGCGGTGAAGCCCGTCCGCTTGAGCCGCGTAACCATGGGGGCTCGAGCACGGCTCGAAATCGCCGTCGTCGAGCCTGCACGCGAACGCGACGCCGACCTCGCTCGCCGCAAAGTCGAAGCTCGGCGCGCCGTCGTTGCTGGGGTCACCCGGGCCGTCGACGATCGACGTCGTCGGCGCGGTCGTGTCGACGGCCCACGAGGCCGGCTCGACCGCGCCTGCATTCCCGGCGTCGTCTACGCCGCGGACGTCGAACGTATGCGGCCCCTCGCCGAGCCCGTCGAGCGTCCGCGGGCTCTCGCACGGGACAAACGACGAGCCGTCGACGCTGCACTCGAACGCGACGCCGGTCTCGAGCGCGCCGAGGTCGGGAAGGCCGCCGAGCTCGCGGCTCCGGCCGGTCGCGTCCCGGGGGCGGGCGAAGGCTGCGAGCCCCGCGCCGATCCCGGGGCTGCCCTCGAGCAGCCGGAGGTCGCGCTGGCTGAGGCTGGTGAAGCGCGGATCAGCCTCGAGGTTGCCGCCGGAGAGGTCGATGCCCAACCCGCCCGGCTGCACGCCGCCGTCGTCGTTCCCGAACAGCAGGTTGTGGTCGGCCCTGGAGTTCGTCGGCGGAACGGAGTCGTAGGCCAGCCCCCAGCGGCTGTTGAAGGCGAGGACGTTGCCGACGACCTGGATGCCGTCGACTCCCTCGGCCCCGCCCAGGACGATCCCTGACCTGCCGCTCCTGACGATCGTGTTGTGCGCGACGATCGAGCCCTGGTTCTCGTCGAAGACCTGGATCCCGAAGCCGAACGGATGGTCGTGGATGACGTTGTCCGCAGCGAGGTGGTTCGTGCCCTGGAAGTAGATCCCGTGGTCCTGCGCCAAGCCGGCGGTGCTGCCGTTGTGGTGGATTCGGTTGCCGAGGATCTGCACCCGAGCGGTCCCCCCGTCCAGCAGGATCCCGTGCGAGTCGGAGCCGCGGATCTCGTTGCCGGAGATCTCGATGTCGTGGGAGGTGTTGGAGATGTAGACGTCCGCCGTGCTCGCGCCGGTCGCCTCCTCGATCACGAAGCCGCGCAGCCGGAAGAACGCGCCGCTGGAGGTGATCCGGATCGGGAAGCTCGGCGAGGCGGGGTTCGGGGTGAGGACGGGCCGCTCGCCCGGGTACGCCTCGACCGAGATCGGCGTATCGGCCGTCCCGGCGCGATCCATGCGGAGGTTCGCCGGATAGACGCCGGCTCGCACGAGCGCCCGCTCGCCCGGCGCGAGCGTGTCGAGCGCCTTCTGCACTGAGCGCCATGGCTCCTCCACGGTCCCTGGCCCCGCGTCCGACCCCGTCGGCGAGACGTAGTGGGTGGCTCCGGTCGACTCGGTGAGCGGCGCCGGCAGCGCGGCGCCCAAGGCGGCCGGCTCGCCGCTCCCGTCGGAGAATGCGAAGCGCGCGCTGCTCGACGCTACGGAGCCGGACGGGCGCTCGCTGAACGTCGGAGGGGATGGCCCCGCGGTGTCGACCGTCCACTCCCAGGTCGTCGTCGGGCTGTCGTAGCCCTCGGGCGAGAACGCCCTGACCTGGAAGGCGTGGGTTCCGTCTGCGAGGTCCGAGTAGAGCTCGGGGCTCGCACACGGGGCGAACCCAGTCCCGTCGAGCCGGCATTCGAACGCAACGTCGGCCTCGGTATCCGAGAAAGACAGGCTCGCGTGTGTCGTCGTCGTGAGGCTTGCGGGCCCGGACTCGACCACGGGCGCTGGCGGCCCCCGCTCGATCGTCCACGTGAACCGAACCGGCTCGCTGCCGTTCCCGGCCTCGTCGACGGACCGAACATCGAAGACGTGCCGATCATCCGGCAGGCCCAGGTAGGTCTGGGGGCTCGAGCAGGGCGCGAAGGCGCTGCCGTCGAGCCGGCAGAGGAGCCCGACACCCTCGACGAGGGTGAAGGTGAAGGTGGCGTCTCCCGCGGTGGTGAGGTCGTCCGGAGCACCCGTGAGAACCGGCGGCGCGGGGTCGACCGTGTCGAGCAGCCAGCTCACACGCGCTCCCTCGCCCTCGTTGCCGGCGGCGTCGCGCGCCTTCACCTCGAACAGGTGGGGCCCGTCGGCGAGGCCCGCGTACGGGTACGGGCTCGAGCAGGCGGTGAAGTCGCCGCTGTCGAGACGACACGCGAAAGCCGCGCCGGGCTCGCCGGTGAACGAGATCGTGTCCTCCGGGTCGTTCGACGGGTCTGACGGCGCGGCGGTGATCGTCGGCGCCGGCGGCGCGGTGGTGTCTACGCGCCACACATAGCTGGCGGCTGGGCCGGTGCTGCCCGCGAGATCGGTGCCACGGACACGAAAGACGTGTGTCCCTTCGGACACGCCCGCTACGCCGTGAGGGCTCTCGCACGGTGCGTATGCCCCGGCGTCGAGGGCGCATTCGAAGCGACGCCGGCTCGCCGGCGAAGAACGAAAAGATCGCGTCTGTCGACGACGTCGGGTTCTCGGGGCCGGAGACGACCGTCACGAGCGGCGGGAGATTCGGCTCGGCGGCCTCGAAGTGTGCCTCGACGCGTTCCGCGGTGAGCGCGGAGTCGTAGACGGCGACCTCGTCGAGGTCACCGTTCAGGTAGGCGTAGCCGCTGACCTTGCCGAGCTGGAAGGCGCCCGCATTGCTCACGCTGCCTGCGGGAGGGTTGGCGGCCGTGCCGGCCGGCGCCCCGTCGACGTAGAAGCGCAGTGCGACCGCCCGTTCGACCACCACGACGACGTGGTGCCACGCGCCATCGTCGATCGCGCGCGTGCTGTAAACCTGCCTCCCGACGACGCCGTCGCTGATCCCGGCGCGGATCTGTCCGGCGTGGCCGGTGTCGTCGGTGACGGTCAGCAGCCATGAGCCGCCCGATGGGCCGCGCTTCGCCACGAGCGTGCGTTCTCCGTTGAACGCCGTGCGGATCCAGAACTCGACGGAGAAGTCGCCCGCGCCGAAGTCGAGCACTCCCGAGGCGGGATCCCCCATCGTCACGAGGTCGTTGACTCCGTCGAGCCGCAACGCCGCGTCGCCGGGAACGGCGCCCGGCGCCCCGGCCGCCGCACCGCCCGCATAGGTTCCCGGGCTCCCGAAACCGGACGCATCGGCGGCGGGTGAGCCCCCGGTATCGCCCAGGCGCCAGTAGCCGCGAGGCGCGTCGGCCAGGATCGCGTCGGCGTAGGACACCGGCGCCGCAGCCCCGCCCGACGGAACCAGCAGGGCGACGCTAACCGCGATCAGCCATAGGCGTCGCCCAAGGGTCGAAGCGGCCCCCGCTCGACTTCCCAACATGGCTCCCTCCGCAGTCGCGAGAGCGGCCGCAGTGCGCGGCGGCTCGCACGAGCGCGGGATGTTCGTCGATTGCGGCGCTGCGTTCAATAGGCCGTTCGGCCTAGAGGGCGAATCCCGAAGGGGTGCCGAGCCGTTACAGCCATGGACGAGAAGTTCCGTCCCACTCCCAGCCCAGACTCCGCACCGTCCAGTCGGGAGGACGACGATAGGCCCAGGTCGCGCAACCGCCCTTGCCGCCGTACTGCTTGCCGCCGCATCGGTTCATTCCGCCGGCGCGGCTCCATCAGCCGGGCTCGTAGGGCACTGGGCGTTCGACGAGGGCGCCGGGACAGCCACCGCCGACAGCTCCGGAAACGGCCTCAACGCCACGCTGCAGTACAGCCCGACCTGGGTCGCGGCGGGCTGCCCGAGCGGCAAGTGCATCTCGTTCGACGGCGTCGACGACTACGTCCGGGTGCCCGACTCGACCAGGCTCCGCCTGACCGGCGACCTGACGGTCTCCGCGTGGATCAAGCCGACCGGTGCACGCTCGGCCCAGTCGATCGTCTCGAAGCGCTACGAGTTCGAGCTCGGCCCGGTCGACGGCTCCTCGCCCTATCCCCTCTCCTGGTCGCACAAGCAGGCCGACGGGACGCTGGTCTCGGGACGGCTGGCGGACGCCGTTGCCCCGGAGGTGTGGCAGCACGTCGTCCTCGTCCGAAACGGTGCGACACGGGAGCTCCGCGGATATCGGAACGGCGCCCTCGAGCTCAGCTCGAGCTACGCGGCGGCGCCGGGAACGAGCACGTACGCGCTGAACATCGGCCGGAATCCCGGCGGGACGCAGCGCTTCCGCGGCCTGATCGACGAGGTGCGGATCTACGACCGCGCGCTCAGCGAGAGCGAAGTGCTGGAGCTCTACGGCGGCCCGCCGCCGCCGCCTCCGCCGCCGCCTCCTCCTCCGCCCGGCCCCCCGCCGCCCCCTCCGCCGCCGCCTCCCCCGCCGCCGCCACCGCTGCCGCCTCCTCCGCCCCCGCCACCTCCACCGCCGCCGCCTCCGCCGCCTCCGCCGGGGCAGCGCGAGGACGTGACGATCGCGTCGGGCCTCAACCGCCCGACTGCGATGGGGATGGCGCCTGACGGCCGGATCTTCGTGGCCGAGCAGGGCGGCGCTCTCCGCGTGATCAAGAACGGGACGCTGCTCCCGACGCCGTTCCTCAGCGTCCAGGTGACCTCGACCAACGAGCGGGGCCTACTCGGGGTCGCGTTCGACCCGAACTTCGCCGCGAACCGCTACGTCTACGTCTACTACACCGCGGCGACCTCGCCCGTCGTCAACCGGGTCAGCCGCTTCACGGCCAGCTCGTCGAACCCGGATGTGGCCGAGCCCGGGAGTGAGGTCTTCGTCCTGAACCCAATCCCATCGGAGACGGGCTGGCACAACGGCGGCGCGATCCACTTCGGGCCCGACGGCAGGCTCTACGTCGCCGTCGGCGAGGGCCACCACGAGGACAACGCGCAGTCGCTGACGACGCTCTCCGGGAAGTTGCTGCGGATCAACGCCGACGGCTCGATCCCGAGTGACAACCCGTTCTACGCCACGACGACCGGCGTGTACCGGTCGATCTGGGCGCTCGGGCTCAGGAACCCGTTCACCTTCGACATCCAGCGCGGGACCGGCCGGATCTTCATCAACGACGTCGGCGAGAACGCCTACGAGGAGATCAACGAGGCGTGGGCGGGCTCGAGCGGCGGGCTGAACTTCGGCTGGCCGGCGACGGAGGGCCCGCACGCCGATCCGCGCTACCAGAACCCGTTCCACTCCTACCCGCAGGCGAACGGGGACTGCGCGATCACCGGCGGGTCGTTCTACGACCCGGCGACGGTGAACTTCCCGGCCCAGTACGTCAACGACTACTTCTTCGCCGACTACTGCAACGGCTGGATCAAGAGCGCCGACATCGCGACGAGGCAGGTCACGACGTTCCTGGACATCGACCGCACCCGCGACCCGGTGGACGTGAAGGTCGGGGAGGACGGCAGCCTCTACTACCTCGCGCGCGGGACGTCGAGCGTGCAGCGGGTCCGGTATCTGACAACCGACCAGCCGCCGTCGATCGTCTCGCACCCTCAGAGCACCACCGTCGCCGTCGGACAGAGCGCGACGTTCAACGTCAACGCGAGCGGATCGGCGCCGCTCGCCTACCGGTGGCAGCGAAACGGTGTGGACATCGCGGGCGCTACGTCGCCCAGCTACACGTTTGCCAACGCGCAGACCGGTGACGACGGGGCGCAGTTCCGGGTGGTCGTGTCGAACTCGTTCGGCACCGCGACCAGCAGCCCGGCGACCCTGACGGTGACGACCAACCGAGCCCCCAGCGCCTCGATCACGGTTCCGGCGGAGGGCGCGCTCTACAGCGCCGGCCAGACGATCGCCTACTCGGGAACCGCGACGGATCCCGAGCAGGGCACGCTCTCCGGCGCGAGCTTCAGTTGGCGCATCGACTTTCACCACGAGGAGCACGTTCATCCGTTCAGCCCGGATACGGGCGGGGCGACAGGCGGCTCGTTCGACGTCCCGACGGGGGGCCACGTCGACGACGACGTCTGGTACCGGATCCACCTGACCGCAACGGACAGCGGCGGCCTGACCTCGAGCACGTACCGGGACGTCCACCCGCGGACGGCCGCTGTGACGCTCACCACCGGCGTTCCGGGCCTGCGGCTGAACCTCGACAGCCAGCCTGTGACCTCACCGCACACGTTCCGCGGCGTCGTCGGCCTCGAGCGCACGATCGAGGCGCCCTCGCCGCAGACGGTCGGCGGCCGGACGTACGAGTTCGTCTCGTGGTCGGACGGCGGCGCCGCGAGTCACACGATCTCGTCCCCGAGCGCAGACACGACGTACACCGCGACGTTCAGGGAAGTCGACGCCGGCCCGGACACCGGGCTCGTCGGCCACTGGTCCTTCGACGAGGGCGCGGGATCGGTCGCGGCCGACAGCTCGGGCAACGGGCTCGACGGCGCGCTCCAGTACAAGCCGACCTGGGCGGCCTCAGCCTCCTGTGTAAGCGGCAACTGCCTCTCGTTCGACGGGGCCGACGACTACGTCCGGATCCCCGACTCCCCGCCGCTGAAGCTCACCGGCGATCTCACCGTCTCGGCCTGGATCAAGCCGACCGGGGCCCGCAGCGTGCAATCGATCGTCAGCAAGCGCTACGAGTTCGAGCTCGGCCCGGTCGGCGGCGCGTCGCCCTACCCGCTGTCCTGGTCGCACAAGGAGTCAGACGGCACGCTCCTCTCGGGACAGCTGGCGAGCACGGTGAGCCCCGAGCAGTGGCAGCACGTCGTCCTCGTCCGTGACGGGACGACCCGGGAGGTCCGCGGCTACCGCAACGGGGTGCTCGCGCTCAGCTCCACCTACGCGGCCCCGCCGGCCACGAGCACCTACCCGCTCAACATCGGACGGAACCCCGGCGGGATGCAGCGGTTCCGCGGGCTGATCGACGAGGTGCGGGTCTACGACCGGATGCTCACGGCCACCGAGGTGGACGAGCTCTCGCGTGCGGCCGCACCCGCCGCGTTCTTCGGCTTCCCGAGCTTCTAGGACCGGACGACCGCGGGGGACAGCGCGTTGCGGACGTAGATTCGCGGCGGGCCGCTCCCGTCGGCCGAAACGACCCAGATGTTCCCTTCGAGCCCGTACAGGATCCGGCCGTCGTCGAGCCACTCGACCTGGTCGTCGACGCTCCTCGACTCCGCGAGCGGCGTCCGGCCACCGCCGGCGATGTCGAGCACGTGGAGCCGCCAGCTGTTCCCCTGCCGGCTCTTGTACGCGATTCGGCGCCCATCCGGGGAGAGCGACGGGCACTCGACGCCCTTCGCGATCACCTTGGCTTCGCGTGTCTCGATGTCCCCCTCGACGAGGTAGATGTCGCCGGAGGTCTGCAGCGTCGCGTAGAAGCGGCGATCGTCCGGTGCGAAGGTCACGCCCCAGAAGTTGAAGTCGATCGCCTTGAACGGCTTGCCGTCACGCGTGATCGCAAACCGCTCCAGGTTCGCGAGCACCTTGCCGCGTGCCATGTCGATCAGCGTCGTGCTGGTCGAGAAGCCCTGATCCATGTAGGAATGCCCTGCGACGAACGTGGTCGCGGCGCCGTAGCGGCCCGACGGGGAGACCCGTGCGCGGCTGATGATGCCGCCGATTTGCGCCGACCGCGTCGGGCGGAAGCCCACATCGAAGACGCGAGCCTGCGCGGCGGAGCCGAGTGCCCCTTGCTTCGGCAGCAGGCACAGCCCGCGCTCCGCGGCGAAGTAGACCCGCTCGCAAACGAGCCCGGTGAAGGTCGGCGACGCGGGCTCGTCGACGTCGGCGATCGCGATCTCCGCGTAGTGCTCGTCGCGCGCGACGTGCTGGAAGACGAGGAACGGACGCCGTGAAGTGACTGCGCTAAGCGCCTCTTCGCCGGCCCCCACCCGGTCGGAGACCTCCTCGTCCCCCAGCGCAGACCACGCGACGAAGCCCACGGCGGCGACGAGCACGACCGCGCAAAGACCCGCGAAGGCAAGCTTCCGGCGCCGGTCAGTCACTCGGAGCCAACTCCGGCGCACGGCGCAGCGCGGCGGCTGTCACCGCCATCGCGGCGACGAGGCCGATCGCGTACACCGCGATCGCCGTCTCGACGTCCGTCCATGTCCAGATAGTGCCGAAGAGGATCGAGGCGAACAACCGGCCGAAGCTCGTCGCGGTCACGACCAGCGCGAGCCCGCTCCCCCGTAGAGCCGGGGGAAGGGTCGCACTGGCGAGTGCCATCAGGACGCCGTCGGTCGCCGCGTAGTAGAGGCCGAGCAGCGCGAGGAACAGCGCGATCTCCGCGGAGCCGCCGGCCGGCAGCAGGAGGAGCCCATAGGCCGCGAGCAGCGGGAGATAGCCGGCGACGAAAACGCGCCCTCGTCCCACCCGGTCGGCGAGGCGTCCGACAGGAATGGCAAGGAGCATGTACGCGAAGGCCGTCCCGACGAAGAGGAGCGGCAGCAGCCGCGCCTCGAAGTCGAGGTGGCGCTGAAGCGCGATGAAGAGGAATCCGTCGCTGACGGTCACCAGCGCGAGGGCTGCTCCGACGACGACGAGAGTCGCGAAGCGGCGAGTCCCGAACAGCCTGGCCGCAGCGGCGAGCGACACGTTCTCGGCCTCGGGGCTCGGCTCGGTGCGGTTCTGGACGAAGAGACCGAGGATCGCGAGACCGACCAGAGCAACACAGAAGCTCACGACGAAGATCGCGTCGAACTCCCCCGGCGCGAGCCAGAGGATCCCGAACGCGACGAGCGGGCCGAGCATGGCGCCGGCGGTGTCGAGCGCGCGGTGCACCCCGAACGCGACGCCCAGCGTCTCCCGCTCGCTCGACAGCGAGATCAGCGCGTCGCGCGGCGCCGTGCGGATCCCCTTGCCGGTGCGATCGATGAAGACGAGCGCGCCGAGCGCCGAGACGCTCTGCGCGAACAGCAGCCCGATGCGCGACACCGCGGACAGGCCGTAGCCGATCCACGCGACCTCCTTGTGCCGGCGAGTGCGGTCGGCGGCGAAGCCGCCTGCGACGCGGACGAGCGCCGCGGCGCCCTGCTGGAGCCCGTCCACCACGCCGAACTGGAACGGCGTGAACCCCAGCGTGTAGACGAGGTACAGCGGCAGGATCGTCGCGACCATCTCCGACGAGATGTCCGTGAAGAAGCTGACGAGCCCGAGCAGGACGACGTTGCGGGCCACGCGCCGTCCTCGGGCCCGCCCACGAAGCCGTAGCAGCCGCAGTGGGTTCACGACCTGGTACACGCGGGCGGGACGTTACGCGTCGCCTAGGATCGCGGCATGGCAGCCGCACCGATCGTCCTCGTCCCCGGATTCTGGCTCGGCGGCTGGGCATGGGACGAGGTCGCTTCGATCCTCCGGGCCGACGGCCACGAGGTCACCGCGCTCACGCTTCCCGGTCTCGAGTCGGCCGATGCCGACCGCTCCGGGATCACGCTCGACGATCACGTCGACGCGATCTCCGAGGCGGTGACCGCCGCGGGTGCGCCCGTCGTCCTCGCCGTGCACAGCGGCGCCGGCACTTCGGGCTACGCCGCCACCGACCGTGTGCCCGAGCAGATCGCAGCGGTGGTCTACGTGGACTCGAGCCCGGGCACGGGCGCGATGGATCCGGACTTCGCCGACGCCGAAAAGCCGCTCCCGCCGACGTGGGAGGAGCTCGGCGAGAACCTCGACGGCATCAGCGAGGACCAGCTCGAGGCGTTCCGGCAGCGGGCCGTTCCCGAGCCGGGGGCGGCGATGCGGGACGCTCCCGAGCTGACGAACGACGCCCGCTTCGACATCCCGTCGATCATGTTCTGCACCTCGTTCACCTCCGATCAGTACAAGGAGGCGGCCGAGGCCGGCTACCCGTGGCTGGGCGGGCTCAAGGAGCTTCGCAACGTCACCTGGGTCGACCTCCCAACGAGCCATTGGCCGATGTGGTCGCGTCCCAAAGAGGTGGCCGAGGTCATCGGCAACGCCTCGCGCCGCCACGGAGGCGACTGATGGGCGTGACTGGGATCGAACCAGTGACCTCCCGCGTGTGAAGCGGGCGCTCTCCCGCTGAGCTACACGCCCGAGCGCGTCAACAGTAGCGCGTAACCACGCGGGCTCAGTCCGCGTTCTCTCTGCAGAGGCTCACGGTGGATCGAGCATGACTGCGGCGCGTGTACTTGCGACTCTTCTGTGCGGTCGCGGCCGCCGGCGTGCTCTCCGCGCAGGCGCTCGGACAGGTCGAGCTGCCCGGCGTGACGGTCACCGTGCCGACCGTCCCGGTGCCCCTCCCCACGCCGCCCGCACCGCCGGTTCCGGCGGTTCCGACTCCGCCTGCTCCGCAGCCGCCGGTCGCCGTTCCGCAGGGCGCCCGCCGTCCCCGCGCGCCCGTCGCGACGCCCTCCGGTCCGTCTTCATCAGCCCCGGCGGCGCCTTCAACGGGCGGAAGCAGCTCCACGGCCTGGTCGTACTCGGGCGCTCGGCCGTCGGCTCGGACGACGCCGAGCCGGCCCGCCGAGGTCACGCGCATCCAGGCGGACAAGTGGCGCGCCACCACCCGCGGGAAGCACCGCAGGGCAGCGACGATCACCTACACGCTGAGCGCCGCTTCGCGCGTCCGGTTCCTCGTCCGCGGGCCCGCGCCTTCGTGCGGCGTCGTCGCGCGGTTCGTGGTCAGTGGGCGCGCGGGGAAGAACCGGCTGCGCTTCACCGGCAAGATCGGCCGCCGTCGCCTCGAGCCTGGGACGTACCGGATCGTCGCCCGGCCGCGCAAAGGTCGGGCGTCACGCTCGATCGCGGTCGTGGTCGGCGATGGGCCTGTGACGGGGACTGCGTGTGCTGCCCGGGCAGACTCCGCCGCAGCGTCGGCGATCTTCGGGACGCTGACAAGCGCCTTCGGCGGTGCGCTACCCGGCAGCGACTCGGCGACTCGCAGCACGAAGCGCAGCGGCGTCCTGCCGGCGATCCGCCAGCGCGTACAGCAGCTGCCCTCAGAGGAGCCCGAGGCGCTGCCCAAGGCTCCCATCGGCGGCATCTCCGATCCCCAGGGACTTCCGACGTGGCTGCTCGGCCTGGCGATACCGCTCGCCGGCCTGCTGGGAATCGTGCTCGGCGCGTCTGCGCTCGGCTACCTGCGCCGCCGCTCGGCGTACTACTAAGAGCGGCCGGGGCGGCGATCGCCGCCAGCGATGCCACCTCGAAGAAGACCTGCCGCAGCTCTTCGACCCCGGTCTCCTTGCGGAGGAACGCCGTTGCGCCGGCTGCGGAGGCGTCGGCCTCCATCGGCGTGTCGGTGCCCGTGAGCAGGAGGATCTGCGTCGCGGGGCGCGCCTCGCGGATCAGGCGTGTGGCCTCGAGCCCGTCCATCACGGGCATCCGGAGATCCATCAGGATCACGTCGGGCTCGAGCTCCTCGGAGAGCCGCACTGCCTCGGCCCCGTTGGGGGCCACGCCGACCACCTCGACACGCTCGTCCTCCCCCAGGACGCTCATCAGCGAGGTCGCGAACAGCTCGTGGTCGTCGGCGATCAGGACCCGAACCGCGCCTCCCCGATCCGGTCGAAGATCCATCCGGCGACTATAGCCCTGCCCCTGCGCTCGCACCCCTAGCCGGAAGACCGGGGTTGCGAAACCCCGAAGCTTCCCGTATAGGTGTCTATAGCTCCACTTGCGGCTATGAACCTCGACTCTTCACCCGGCGGCCTCGATGCCGTAATTCTCGACCCCCATCCGATCTGGCTGGATGCGCTGGAGGTCGTGCTCGCACGCGCCGGCGCGAGAGTCGTCGCGAAGACCATTTCCGGAAACGAGGCGCTTGCCGCAATCGAGCAATATCACCCGCGCCTCCTGACGCTGGAGCTCGACCCCTCGCCGGGCGAGCCGGACGGACTCGAGGTTCTGCGGCAGGCCACATCCATCGAGCCTGCACTGCGCGCCGTCGTCCTCACGGCCCACCACGACACGAAGTACATCGACGGCGCTCTCGCGGCGGGCGCCGCGGCCTACGTCGTCAAGACGGCGCACCCGGACGACGTCGCCTCCGCCGTGCGCCAGGCGTTCGACCACTCCGTGTACTTCGCCGGAGCGAGCGCGGGAGCGCCAGCTCCTGTCCGCGCCGACAGGCCGGGCGGTCTCACGCGCCGCGAGCTCGAGATCCTCCAGCTCGTCGCCGAGGGGCGTTCCAACGCGCAGCTCGCCCGCATGCTCTGGGTCACAGAGCAGACGGTGAAGTTCCACCTCTCGAACGTCTACCGCAAGCTCAACGTCTCGAACCGCACCGAGGCCAGCCGCTGGGCTCAGCTCAACGGCCTGCTGGGGGACGACTCGCGGGCCGAGAGCGGCATCCGCGCTTGAGTCGCGGCTACCATGCGCGTTGCCCGGCCGCGCTAAGCGGGGAGCTAGCGGTTCCCTGAACCCGCAATCCGCTTCAGCGGGGCTGAATCCCCTCCCGAGGGGGTCGCGTTCGAGACACGGGCTTCGGGCGTGAGCGTTGACGGCCAGGTTCCGCGCACTGGGAGCCTGCGAACCGCGTCAGATCCGGGAGGAAGCAGCGCTAAGCAGAGCTCTCCCAGGTGCCGCGGGTCGGCCTGGCCCGAGCGAGCGCCCCCTGCACCGGCTCGAAGCAGCACTCTCGAAGGAGGGTGCGCGGCCGGGCATCTGATTGAATCGGATCGGCCGCAGCCGTGACCGCTCTCTACCGCAAATATCGCCCGCAGGACTTCGACGAGGTCGTGGGGCAGGAGGCGGTCGTCCGCACCCTCAGGAACGCCATCGAGGCCGGGCAGGTTCGGCAGGCGTACCTCTTCGCCGGGCCGCGCGGGACGGGGAAGACGTCGCTCGCGCGCATCCTCGCCAAGGCGCTCAACTGTGCGCAGGGGACGACGACGAAGCCCGACCGCACCTGCCACTCGTGCGTGGCGATCGCCAACGGGGTCTCGCTCGACGTGATCGAGATGGACGCGGCGTCGCAGCGCGGGATCGACGACATCCGCGAGATCCGGGATCGTGTCGTGCTCCAGCCGGTCGAGGGGCGCTACAAGGTCTACATCCTCGACGAGGCGCACCAGCTGACGGATGCCGCCTTCAACGCGCTGCTCAAGCTGATCGAGGAGCCTCCGCCGCACCTCGTCTTCGTCTTCTGCACCACGGACGTGTCCAAGATGCTCCCCACCGTCCGTTCCCGCTGCCAGACCTTCGTCTTCTCCCGGCCGCGGCTGCCGGATCTGATCCAGAAGCTGCGGCGGATCGCCGACGCGGAGGGGATCGAGGCGCCCGACGCGGCGCTGGCGCTGATCGCCCGGGGCGCCCGCGGCGCGTACCGCGACGCCGAGTCGACCCTCGACCAGCTCGCGGCGGCCACCGAGGGGAAGGTGACGGTCCAGGCCGTTCTCCAGCTACTCGGCGCGGTGGAGGAGGAGGCGCTCTTCCGGCTCTGCGACCTGATCGTCGACCACGACGTCGCGGGGACGCTGCAGTTCGTCGAGGAGCTCTCGGAGCAGGGCCAGGACCTCGGGCGGCTCGTGACCGCGCTGCTCGAGCACCTTCGTCACCTGCTCCTCGTCCAGCATCTCGGCGAGGTCCCCGACTCGCTCCCGCTCACCGACGAGACCCGTGAGCGGCTTCGCGCCCAGGCGAACCAGCTCCCCGAGCCCACGGTGATCCGCCTTTGCGACCTCCTCGCCGTCGCCGTCGACGATGCGCGCCAGGGCGGCGATCCACGTCTGCCGCTCGAGCTCGCGCTGATCAAGGTGACGCGGCCCGGCGCCGACCTCGACCGCGAGTCGCTCGCCTTTCGGATCGAGCAGCTGGAGCGCCGGGGGCACGCTCCTACCGACGCACCTGCGTCCACGCCCGTGGAGGCCGAGCCGTCGGCTCGCGAGCCGTCACCTCCGCCCGCACCGCCGCCGGTCGAGCTCGAGCAGCTCCAGGATGCGTGGCAGCGCGCGGTGATTCCGGCCGTCGAGCAGCGCTCGATCCCGACGGCCTCGGTCCTGCGCGAGGCCCATCCGTCCGGCCTCGCGGGCGACACGCTGACGCTCGAGTTTCCGGCCGCCGCCTCCTTCCACCGCAACCTCGCCGAGGAGCCGAAGAACGCGACGCTGCTGCTCGACGCGCTCTACGAGGTGACGGGCCGCCGGTTCGCCCTCACGTTCGTCGTCGGGGAGAACGGGGAACCCGAGGAGGAAGAGCAGCGCCCGCTGAGCGAGGAGGAGTTCGTGGAGAAGATCAAGCACACCTTCGACGCCCGAGAAGTCGAGCAGTGAAGGGCATGGACATCAACAAGATGATGGAGCAGGTCCAGCAGATGCAGGCCGAGATGGCGAAGGCTCAGGAGGAGCTCGCCACGGAGACGGTCGAGGCGTCTGCGGGCGGCGGGATGGTGAAGGTGGTCGCGAACGGCGCCGGCGAGATCCAGGGGATCACGATCGCGCCCGAGGCGATCGACCCGGACGACCCGGAGCTCCTCGCGGACATGATCCTCGCCGCGGTGAACGAGTCGCTGCGGTCGGCCAACACGCTCGCTCAGACGCGTCTGGGCGGGCTCACCGGCGGGCTCGACCTCCCCGGCCTCTAGCACGCCGCTACGGCACGCCTCGCGCGGTAGGCGCAGGTGTCGGCGATGCGGCCGCCGGGCAGCCGCAGCGTCGCGACGTCACGTGCTCCGAAGACGTCACGCGTGTCGACGCGAAGCGTGCGCAGCGGGCCGATCGTCCCGCCTCGGAAGCGATGAGCGAGGCCGGCAGCGTCGCTCACGCTCCAACCGGCGAGCGGGACGGTCGTCTGCGTCCGGTTTCGCAGCAGCACCCAGTCGTCCCCTCGGTGCCTCACGGCGCCTAGCTCGACGGGCGTCGCGACCGGACGACCGGGAGCGGAGGTCGCCGAGCCCGAGCCGAACCGGTTGCGGGCCGTCACGACGACGCGGAGCGTCTTGCCCACATCCGCGAGACGCGCCCGGTACTCCTCGCCGGTCACAGCTCGGATCGCGACGCAGGCGACGCCCGAAGCCGAGCACCGCTGCCACGTGAAGTCCGTGTCGAGCAGCGGCGTGTCCCAGGTGCCGATCTCGGCGCGCGCCAAGGTCCCCGCTCGTGTGCCGCCGACGACTCTCGGCGCGGCGACGTTGCGCGGCGCGGCGAATGCGGAGAACGCGAAGTCGACGGTTCCCGTCGCGCACCGGGGATCCGTCGACCCCCCACTCCGGCCGTCGTCACAGACGGTGTAGGCGAACGAGTCTGGGCCGTTGTGCGTCCGCGACGGCACGTAGACGACGAGGCCGCCGGAGACGCTTGTCGTTCCGTGCACCGGCGCACCGACCCCGGCCAGGGTCAGCCGTTGTCCTGCCTCGTCCGGTGGCCCTGTGGAGTCGTTGGCCAGCACGTCGATCGTCAGCGCGATGTCGGTCGCGGTCAGGACGGTGTCGTGCCCCGCCGTCGGCGGATCGTTCACCTCGTGCACGCTCACGGAAACCGTTGCAACGTTCGAAGTGAGCAGGCCGTCCGTGGCGCGGAAGGTGAACGCATCGGGCCCGTGGTAGTTCGGCGCGGGCAGGTAGCGGGCCGTCCGCTCCGAGAGCGACGAGATCGTCCCGTGGGACGGACTGGAGACGAGCTGGAAGCTGAGCGCGTCGCCGTTCGCATCGGTGGCCGCGAGCTCGATCGCGACCTCGGCGTCCTCGCTCGCCGACGCGGCGAGGTCGCTCGCAACCGGCGCGGCGTTGCCGACGGACACCGAGACCGTCCCCGTGTCGCACGGAGCGCCGGCCCCGTCGTCGCAGGCGGTGTAGGTGAACGAAGCCGGGCCCGTGTATCCGGCGGGCGGCGTGTAGCGGATCTTCCCGGCTTCGATCGCGGCAGTCCCCTGGCTCGGAGTCCCGACACTCGAGAGCGAGATCACCTGTCCCACCTCATTCGGCGGGCCGGCGGAGTCGTTGGCGAGAACGTCGACGAGGATCGACTCGCCCTGCGAGGCGCTGGCGGAGTCGTCGACAGCGACCGGCGCGTCGTTCACCGGCGTGACGGTCACGACGACTGAGCCGGTGTCCGTTCCGCCTGCCCCGTCCGCGGCGGTGTAGTCGAAGCGTCCCTGGCCGTTGAAGTCCTGCGCCGGCGTGTAGCGCACCTGGCCGGACTCGAGCACGACGGCGCCGTTCGTCTGGCCGCCGGGGATCGTCGCCGTCACAGCGATCGGGTTGCCCTCGAGGTCGGTGTCGTTGGCCCGCACGTCCACCAGCACGCTTCCGTCCTCGGCCACCGTGGCGGTGTCGTCGACCGCGACCGGCGCGTCGTTCACCGGCGTGACCGAGACGACGACGGTGCCGCTGTCCGTGCCGCCCGCGCCGTCCGAGATCGTGTAGTCGAAGCGGCCCTGGCCGTTGAAGTTCGCGGCCGGTGTGTAGCGAGCGCTGCCGGCCTCGATCGCGACGACGCCGTTCGTCTGCGCGCCCGGCGTGACGGCCGTGAGGCTGAGGGGGTTGCCGTCGAGGTCGGTGTCGTTGGCCCGGACGTTGACGAGCACGCTGCCGCCGTCCTCCGCGATCAGCGCGGTGTCGTCCACCGCCACCGGCGCGTCGTTCACCGGTGAGACGGTCACGCCGACCGTCGCGGTGTCGCAGAGCGGCGCCGGCGAGCCGGCGGTTGTCCCGTTGTCGCAGGCCTGGTACCCGAACGAGGCCGGCCCCGAGTAGTTCGCCGGCGGCGTGTAGCGGACACTGCCGCCCTCGATCGCCGCGGTGCCGTGCGAGGGAGTCCCCACCGAGGACACAGCGAGCGTCTGGGTGCTCTCGTTCGCCGGCCCCTTGGAGTCGTTCACACGGACGTCCACCAGCACGCTGCCGTCTTCGGCGACTGTCGTCGTGTCGTCTACGGCGTTCGGCGCGTCGTTGACCTCGGTGACGGCGATCGAGACGGTGGTGTCCGGGGACGCTGCGGCCCCGTCGGACGCCGAGAAGTCGAAGCTGTCCGCGCCGTTGGCGTTCGTGGCCGGCGTGTACGTGACGCTCGACCCGACGAGCGTGCCGAGCGCGCCCATCGCGGGCGTCCGCTCGATCGCGAACGTCATCGCGTCGCCGTCCGGGTCTGTCGCGCCAAGGGTGACGGTCCGAGCCGTGTCCTCCGGCGTCGAGACCGAGGAGGCCGTCGCCACGGGCGCGGCATTCGGCCGGAAGGTCGCCGTGTAGGTCGCGGGCGCCGTCCCGGTGGTGACGCTGTGCGTCGCCGCCCCGCCGTCGGACCAGTGGTCGAAGACCCACGTCGCCCCCGAACCGTCCTGCTGGCGCCGCGCGGTGACCGGGAACTGCCACGCCTCCCACGACGAGAACGTGAACGGCGCGGTCACCTGCTCCCCGTTGACCTCGAGCTCGAGCCCTGCCGGCTGGGTGGCGAACGTCAGGTCGACGAGATTCGGGCGGAACTCCCGCGTGACCGTCGTCGAGAGCCCCTGGGAGTCCGTCGCCGTCAGCCGGACCTCCAGGAAGCTCGTCGCCGACGTGGCGAGATCCTCCGGCGCGGGCGTCGAGATCGGGATGTCGTTGCCGGTCGTGTCTGAGAGCCACGGGTGCGTGTGGGACGTCCCGTGATGCCGCAGCACGCGCCAGCTCAGGCGGTTGGCGCCGAGCGTGCCGTCCTGTGCATCCGTCGCGCTTCCGTGCAGGACGACCGTCTCGCCCACGCGGAACTTCGCCGTCGACGACGGCGTCTCGATCAGCGGCGTGGGCGCCGTGTTCCCGGACTGGATCTGCACGGCGGCTGCGGTCGAGGTCGCGCCGTGCTCGTCGCGCACGCGCAGCGACGCGGTGAACGTCCCAGAGCTCGTGTACGTGTGACTGGTCGTCGAGCTCGACCCCGAAGCGGTCTGGCCGTTGCCGAAGTCCCAGAGGTAGGTGAGGTCGTCGCCGTCCGGGTCGGAGCTGCCCGACCCGTTGAAGTTCACGGTCAGCGGCGCCGGGCCCGAGGTCGGATTCGCGGACAGCGCGGCGGTGGGGACGCGGTTCGCGCTGCCCGTGTAGACGATCTTCCGCACCGACCCGCTGTCCTCGTAGGTCGTGTAGTAGAGCGCCTGGCTGGCGCCGTGCGGGCCGAACTTCAGGTGCACCGCGCTGTTCGAGCCGAGGGCGGTGGCGAAGTCTGTCCGGGCGTACGTGCCGCCGCTCTGGTCGAGCTTGAAGATCCGCCCGCAGACGTAGTCGGCGAAGAGGTACGAGCCCGTGTAGGCCGCGGGCCAGATGCCGTCCGGAACGAATGCGCCGCCGGTGATCGCCCGGCAGCCGCTCGGGCTCCCCTGCTGGTAGCTGAAGATCGGGTTCGTCATGCCCGCCGGCGGCGACCCGCAATTGGAGGTAGACCCGCGCACGCACGGCCCCTCGCGCACGTTCCAGCCGTAGTCCGCGCCGGCCGTCCCGAGGTCGATCTCCTCCCAGTGGTTCTGGCCGACGTCGTTGATGTGGAACTTCACGCCGGGCGCGTTCGGGTCGAAGGCGATCCGGAACGGGTTGCGGAGGCCCGTCGCGTAGATCTCCTGACACTTGTTGGGCGCCGTCGTCGTTCCGGTCGTGTTGCACCGGACCGTCCCCGGGCCGACGAACGGGTTGTCGGCCGGGATCCCGCCGTCGCGCGTGATCCTCAGGATCTTGCCGACCAACGCGTGCATGTCGCGTGCCGCGTCGTTGTTCGTGCCGCTGCCGCTGTCCCCCGCGTAGTCGGAGCCGCCGTCGCCGACGCTGACGTAGAGGTGGCCGTCCTTGCCGACGTGGACGTCGCCCGCGTTGTGCGTCCCGAACGGCGCCGGGATGTTGTTGACGAGGATCAGCTCGCTGCCGAGCGAGACGGTGTTCCCGGTCATCGTGAAGCGCGACAGCCGGTTCTTGCAGCTTCCCGATGTTCCGGGGCTCCAGTAGAGGTAGATGTAGTTGTTGGCGGTGAAGTTCGGATCGACCTCGACGCCGAGCAGGCCACGCTCGGACGTCGTGCAGATGTCAGTCGGGTGGGTGTTCAAATCCAGTGCAGGCGTCGACAGCAGGGAGCCGCTCTGGTACACGCGGAGCTGGCCGGGCTGCTGCGTGATCAGCATCCGCCCGTCGGGTGTGAATGCGAGCGCCGTCGGGTTGGAGACCGACGCGACGAGCTCGTCCGCGAAATCGGCTGGAAGCGTGATGGTCGTAGCGCTGAGCGCGTCGCCCCGGGCGGAGAGCAGGACCGCAACGATCGCGAGCAGCACGACGGGAAACTGCGTCCGTCTCTGCACTCGAAGCACCTAGTTCTAGTCGATTGGAGCGGACGGCGCAGAGGCGCGTCCGCCGGGGACAGGCAGAATTTCATTCGTGCTCTCTCCTGCAGTCGAAAACCTCGTCGCCCAGCTGACGCGCCTGCCGGGCGTGGGCCAGCGGACGGCGCAGCGCCTCGCGTTCCACCTGCTGCGCGCATCCAAGGACGAGGCGCTCGAGCTGGCGACGGCCCTCACCGAGGCCAAGGAGCGTGTCCGCTTCTGCACCGACTGCGGCAACTGGACAGAGGATGAGATCTGCGAAATCTGCCGCGACACCCGGCGCGACCGCTCCGTGATCTGCGTCGTGGAGCAGCCGGCGGACGTCCTCTCGCTCGAGCGGACACACGAGTACCGCGGGCTCTACCACGTGCTCGGCGGCGCGCTCTCGCCGCTCGACGGCGTCGATCCCGAGGACCTGCGCATCGACCAGCTCTTCCGCCGGGTGGACGGCGACGGCGTCGTCGAGGTCGTGCTGGCGACGAATCCGAACACGACCGGCGAAGCGACCGCGTCGTTCATCGCCGACCGGCTGCGCGACCGAGTGCGCGTCACGCGACTCGCGAGCGGCCTTCCGGTCGGCGGCGACCTCGAGTACGCCGACGAGGTAACCCTCGGACGCGCGCTCTCGGGCCGCCGGAGCCGCGCCCTCCCGGCGATACGCGGCTTCGCCCGCGATCACGCGCGCCAGAGCCCACCCTCGCCCTTGCCAAGGCTGTCTAGCCTTGGCGCAGTGCGGCCTCTGGCTTGGTGCTCACGACCGAGAACCACGCCAGCATCGCCGGGAGAGCACTACGACCACGGCGAGGAGTCCCGGAGCTCGCCGGCGACATCCAGGCGCGCGCCGGGACCGTCGTGATGAAGTTCGGCGGGACGTCGGTCGCCGACACCGAGCGGATCAAGTCCGTGGCGCGTCGCCTCGTCGCGGCCCGCGAGGCCGGCAACCGCGTCGTCGCCGTCCTCTCCGCGATGGGCGACACGACCGACGTGCTCGTCCGCCTGGCCCACGAGATCTCGTCGCGCCCCGCCGCTCGAGAGATGGACATGCTGATCTCGGTCGGCGAGCGCGTCTCGTGCGCGCTGGCGGCGATGGCGATCCACGACCTGGGCCACGAAGCCATCTCGCTGACCGGCTCGCAGGCCGGGATCGTCACCGACACGGCGCACGGCAAGGCGAAGATCGTCGACGTGCGGGCGCGGCGCATCCACGAGTCGCTCGACGAGGACCGGATCGTGCTCGTGGCTGGCTTCCAGGGTGTCTCGACCGCCCAGGACGTGACAACGCTCGGCCGCGGGGGCTCGAACCTGACCGCCGTCGCGCTCGCCGCGGCGCTCGGCGCCGAAGCGTGCGAGATGTACACGGACGTGGAGGGCGTCTTCACCGCGGATCCGCGAGTCGTGCCGACCGCGCGGAAGCTCCACGCCGTCAGCTACGAGGAAATGCTCGAGATGGCGGCGAGCGGCGCGAAGGTGCTCCAGCTACGCTCGGTCGAGTTCGCGCGCAACCACGGCGTCAGGCTTCACGTGCGGTCGAGCTTCTCGGACGAGGACGGCACGTGGGTCGCGGAGGAGGACGAACGGATGCTCGAGAAGGCGATCATCTCCGGCGTCACGCACACCGTCGAGGAGGCGATCTACCGCGTGGAGGGCGCGAAGGCCGCCGAGCTCTTCCACGCGCTCGCGGATGCGGGTGCCAGCGTCGACACGATCATCCAGACCGGGCCCGAGATCGTGTTCTCCGCGCCGTTCTCCGACACCGACGAGGTGACGAAGACGCTCGACGGGCTCGGCCTGCGCTGGTCGTCGCGGGACGACCTCGGCAAGGTGAGCGTGGTCGGAGCCGGAATGCGTTCGCATCCGGGCATCGCCGGGAAGACGTTCTCCACGCTCGCGAGCGAGGGGATCGAGCCGCAGATCGTGAACACTTCTCCGATCAAGATCGCCTGCTTCGTGCCGCGGGACGAGGTCGAGCGCGCCGTCCAGGCGCTGCACGCCGCCTTCGAGCTCGACACCCCTGAAGCGGAGCGCCTCCATGCCTAGGCTCGGCGTCGTCGGGGCCACGGGGGCTGTCGGAACGGTTACGCTCGAGCTGCTCGCGCAGCGCGGCTTCGACGACGTCCGCGCGTTCGCGTCAGCCCGGTCTGCCGGATCCGAGGTCGGCTTCGGGGACGGCACGCTCGCCGTCGAGGAAGCGACTCCGGAGAACCTTCGCTCCGCCGGGCTCGACCTCTGTTTCTTCTCCGTCGGCACCGGGCCGAGCAAGGAGCTCGTGCCCCCGACCGCCGAGGCCGGTATCACCTGCGTCGACAAGTCCGACGCGTTCCGGCTCGCCGAGGGGATCCCGCTGGTCGTGGCGGGCGTGAACGACCGGGCACTCGACGGGAGCCCGATCGTCGCGAACCCGAACTGCTCCGCGATCCAGCTCTCCTGCGTCCTCAAGCCCCTGCACGACGCGGCGGGGTTGCGCCGCGTGAGGCTTGCGACCTACCAGTCGATGTCAGGTGCGGGCGACCCGGGGATCGAGCGGCTGCGCGCGGTCAAGCCGATGGAGGCCGATCTCGCGATGGACTGGCCCCTCCTTGGCGACGAGTTCGACGAGGAGATGAAGCTTCGCGAGGAGACGCGCAAGATCCTGGGCCTGCCGAAGCTCCCGCTCCAGGCGACCTGCGTGCGGGTGCCGGTTCTGGTGGGCCATGCCCAGGCGATCTGGGTCGAGACCGAGCAGCGGCTGACGGTGAACCAGGCGCGAAAGCTTCTCGGCGAAGCGCCCCACGTCGCGCTCGCCGACTACCCGACTCCCGCCGACGCAGCAGGACGCGACGAGGTGCTCGTGGGACGGATCCGCGACGACACGACGCAGCCCGGCGGCCTCTCGATCTGGGCCGTGAACGACAACCTCCGCAAGGGCGCGGCCCTGAACGCGATCCAGCTCGCCGAGGCGATCCTCGCGCGCGAGCCGGTCTCGGCCTAGCCAGGACCGAACCTAGCCCACCGGCTAGTTGTCCACAGGGGCGAAAGGCCCTATTTGTGCATGCATGCAGCTGCGGCGCCGCCCGCTCCAGCGCGGGCTTGTGCTGTGCGCCTGCGCTTTGGGGCTCCTTTGGCCGGCCTCCTCACACGGAGCCACGCTTCCGGCCGGCTTCCAGGAGTCGGTCACGATCAGCGGCCTGACGCAGCCGATGGCGGTGCGGTTTGCGAGCGACGGACGGGTGTTCGTCGCGGAGAAGAACGGCCGGATCAAGGTCTACGACGACCTCACGGACACGACGCCGACGGTCTTCGCCGACCTCTCGACGAACGTCTACAACTTCTGGGACCGCGGCCTGATGGGCTTCGAGCTGCATCCGCAGTTCCCCGCCACGCCCTACCTGTACGTCCTCTACGCCTACGACGCGCCGATCGGGGGGATTGCGCCGAGGTGGGGGACGCCGGGCGTCCTCTCGGATCCCTGTCCGAACCCGCCCGGTGCGACGGGCGACGGCTGTGTCGTCAGCGGGCGGCTCTCGAAGCTGGAAGCGGCCGGGAACGCCATGACCGGCCCGGAGGACGTCCTGATCGAGGACTGGTGCCAGCAGTACCCGAGCCACTCCGTCGGCAGCCTCGCGTTCGGCGCCGACGGCGCGCTCTACGTCTCGGGCGGCGACGGCGCGAGCTTCAACTTCACCGACTACGGCCAGGACGGGAGCCCCGTCAACCCTTGCGGCGATCCGCCCGGGGGCGTCGGCGCGGCTCTCAGCCCACCGACTGCCGAGGGCGGCGCGCTCCGGAGCCTCGACCTCCTGACCTCGGGCGACCCCGTGAACCTCGACGGAACCGTCCTCCGTGTCGACCCGCTCACCGGCGAGGGCCTCCTGGACAACCCACGCTCGCTCGATCCCGACCCGAACGCGCGCCGGATCGTCGCCCAGGGGCTCCGCAACCCGTTCCGCATGACGGTGCGGCCCGGGACGAGCGAGCTCTGGCTCGGCGACGTCGGCTGGAACACGTGGGAGGAGATCAACCGCTTCGCTGCCGGCACGTCCGTCGTCAACTTCGGCTGGCCGTGCTACGAGGGCACGCCGCGGCAGGGCGGCTACGACGGCGCCAACCTCAACATGTGCGAGAACCTCTACGCGTCCGGGGCGGGCGCCGTGAGGACCGCGCACTACGCCTACGACCACGCCGTGAAGGTTGTGGCGGGCGAGACCTGCCCGACCGGAAGCTCCTCGACCGCGGGGCTCGCCTTCTACACGGCCGGCGGCTACCCGGCGCAGTACCAGGGCGCGCTGTTCTTCGCTGACTACTCCCGCGACTGCATCTGGGCCATGCTCGCGGGGGGCGGGGGCCTCCCGGACGCGACGCAGCGGCTGACCTTCGCAGCAGGCGCGAGCAACCCGGTCGACCTGCGCATCGGGCCCGGCGGCGACCTCTTCTACGTCGACCTCGACGGAGGCGCCGTGCGGCGGATCCGCTACTTCGCCGGCAACACGCCACCGGTCGCGAGAGCCGCCGCGACGCCGACGACCGGTTCGGCGCCGCTGACGGTGAGCTTCGACGGCTCCGCCTCGTCCGACGCCGACGCCGACCCGCTGACGTACGCCTGGGATCTCGACGTTGACGGCGCGTTCGACGACTCGACCGCAGTCTCGCCGTCCCGCACCTACGACACCGGCGGCACGTACGACGTCCGCCTGCGCGTCACCGACTCGCTCGGCGCGAGCTCGGTCGCCACGGTTCGGATCACCGTGAACAACAGCGCGCCGACCGCGTCGATCGACTCGCCGGCCCTCGGGACGACGTGGCGCGTCGACGATGCGCTCGGTTTCGCCGGCTCCGCGACGGACCCGGAGCAAGGCGTGCTCGGATCATCGGCGTTCCAGTGGGAGATCATCCTCCACCACTGCCCGTCGAACTGCCACTCGCACCCCGTGCAGACGCTCAGCGGCGTGAACAGCGGCTCCTTCCCCGCTCCTGACCACGAGTACCCGTCGTACCTCGAGCTCCGGCTCACGGTCACCGACGCGGGCGGTCTCAGCGACACCACGAGCGTCGAGATCCACCCGCAGAGCGTCCAGCTGAGCTTCGAGTCGAATCCGTCCGGCTTGCAGCTGGTGGTCGGCAGCTTCACCGGCACGGCACCGTTCGACCGGACGGTGATCGTCGGATCGAGCAACTCCGTCAGCGCGATCTCGCCGCAGTTGCTCGGCGGGACGCCCTACGGCTGGACGACGTGGTCGGACGGAGGCGCGCAGACCCACACGGTCGTGGCGGACGAGACGCCCGCTACCTACCGCGCCACCTTCGAGCCCCAGCCGGAGCCGACCTGCCCCAAGGGCCAGTACCTCGCCGAGTACTTCGCGAACCGGACGCTCGGCGGCACTCCGGCGTTCACCCGCTGCGAGCCTGCGATCGCAAACAACTGGGGCTCGGGCGGGCCGGGGAACGGCGTCGGCCCCGACAACTTCTCAGTCCGCTGGACGGGACGATTCGACTTCTCGGCCGGGGTGCACTCCTTCACGACGCGAGCCGACGACGGTGTGCGGTTGTGGGTCGACAGTCGATCGCTCGTCGACGCATGGCGGGACCAGTCGGCAACGACGTATCGGGCGAGTACGACGCTGGCCGCGGGGGAGCACCAAGTGCGGCTCGAGTTCTACGAGAACGGCGGCCAGGCGGTGGCGGAGCTCGGCTGGCGCGGCTGCCCGTCCGGCCAGTGGGTCGCCGAGTACTTCGCCAACCGGACGCTCACCAGCCCGCCGCGGTTCGGCCGCTGCGACTCGGCCGTCAACTTCGACTGGGGCACGGGCGGGCCGGGCAACGGCGTCCCCAACGACAACTTCTCCGCTCGCTGGGTCGGGCGCTTCCACTTCGCCGCGCGCTCGTACCGGTTCACGGCACGAACGAGCGACGGAATCCGTGTCTACGTCGACGGGACGCTCGTGATCAACCAGTGGCGCGACCAGTCGACGCGAACCTTCACGGCGACGAGATCGATGACCGCGGGCGAGCACGAGGTGCGCGTCGAGTGGTACGAGCGGACGAACCGCGCCGTCGCCCAGGTCAGCTGGGCCGCGACCTAGCCGAAAGTGATCCCGGCGGCCGCCGCGGCCCTGTCGGCGTCGCGTCCTTCCTCGAGGGCGCGGAAGAAGACCTCGAGGCCGGCGGGCACCGCGAAGATCAGCACGGTCGCCCCCTCCTCGCCTGCGTGGAAGGCGTGACGCACGCCGCGCGGCAGGAAAACGATCTGGCCGCGCTCGAGCGCCTTGCTGCCCTCCTCGGTCTCCACGACGAGCCCGCCGCCGACGAGTACGAGAGTCTCGTCCTCCCGGCCGTGTGTGTGCCACCCGGCGCCGCCGCCTGACTCCAGGACGAGGCGCAGGAGAGTGAACGCGCCGCGCGTGGCGGCGTCGTCGAGCAGGATCTGGGTGCCCGGGGAGCTCACGGCCTGCGCGGAACCGGCGAATACTCGGGCTCGGGCAGCAGCTCCTTGACGTGGCGCACGAGGCGCTCGCGGCGCCGCTCGGGCGCGAACTCGACGCCGCCGAGCTCGAGCCGGGCGAGCTCGACGCGTCCCAGGCGCCGGACAATCGTGAAACCGAAGTCCGCCAGGAAGTCGCTGGGGAAGACCGTGCGGTGGACGAGGAAGCGCTCCTCGGCCGACTCGCCCTCGGGGTAGCGGTAGGCGAACGCTTCGAGCGCCTTCCCACCGCGTCCCTTCACGTCGCCTATCGCCGCCAGGAACAGCGACTGGAGCACCCACTGAGCGGCGCCCTCCACGAGGTACGCGCAGGTGACGAGGACGGCGTCATCCGAGGGCGGACCAGCCGGGAGATCCTCCGCCCGCGGAAAAAGCTCGCTCGGCCCGTACTGCATCGACCCGAGCACGCGGCCGTCGTCGTCGGCGTAGAGCGTGCCCCACGCGCCCCAGTCGTCTTCCGCTTTTTCGATCCAGCGGCGCTTCGACGCGCTTCGCCCGGCGCGCGACTGCCACCAGACGCAGTCGTGGCAGACCGTCGGCGCCGACGGCAAGGTCGCGCCGGTGAGGCCCCGAAGGCGTGTTGTCACTTGTCTGAGTGTAGGACGAGTTCGTGAGCAGCGGGCCTCGCGAAGAACCGAAACGGCACGAACGTTGTTCCGAGACCGGGTGTGAGATGCAGCGTTCCGCCGGGCCGCTCGTAGAGCCCCTCGACGTACGACCAGCGAATGTGCGAAAGCCGCAGCTTCCCGCCGGGGTACGGGATGCAAATCTGGCCCGCGTGCAGGTGGCCCGCGACGACGAGGTCGAAGACACCCGGCTCCAGCCGGTCGACGACCTGCGGGAAGTGGCAGAGGAGGATGCGCAGGTCCGCCGTCGGGTCCGCGAGGCGCTCCGGCTGAGACCGGCCCGCCCGATACGAGCGCGGGTCGACCCCGACGATCTGCACCTTCCGGCCGCGCAGCACGACCGTCTCCGCCTCGTCGACGAGCAGCCGGACACCCGGCAGGTCGTTCAGCTCGACGGGCTGCGAGAACGGATCCTTCGTGCTGGCGTAGTCGTGGTTACCGAGCACCGCGTACGCGTTCGGGAGTCGCGCCACAAGCTCGCGCAGCAGCCGCTCCCCGCTTCGCCGCGAGACGAGGTCACCGCTGATCAGCGTTAGGTCCGGCCGGCGCTCTTCCACCCAGTCCACGGCGCGCCGCACGGCCTGCGTCCCCCTCGACGGCAGACCGAGGTGGAAGTCGGACAGGTGCGCGATCCGCAGCCCGTCGAGCTCGTGCGGCAGCCGCCGGAGCCGCACGTCGACCGTCTCCAGCCGCACCCAGCCGGCTTCGAACCACGCGTAGCCCGCGGCGGCCGCCGCGGCAGCGACAGAGGCGGCCGCTACGGCCGCAGCGATCAGACCTCGAGCTTCTCGGTCACCGGCGTCACGGGAACGATGTGACGCTTGAACTTGAGCTCCGACTCCTCCAGGCCCGCCGCCACGCCGATCAGCTGAGACAGGTGGAGGATCGGCAGCTCGAACTTCCTCCCCGTGGACGCCTCGAGCTTCTGCTGCCAGGCGTCCAGCGACAGGTGGCAGAGCGGGCACGGGGTCACCATCGCGTCGGCCCCGGCCTCGATCGCCTGCTCGATCGGCTGGATCAGCTCGCCGAGGGCCGTCTCCTCGCGGGCCGCGATGATCGGGAAGCCGCAGCACTTGATCTTCGCCGGGTAGTCGACGGGCTCGCCGCCGCACGCCTCGATGATCGCCTCGAGCGACCACGGGCGATCGGGATCCTCGAAGCCGAGGAGCTTCGAGGGCCGCAGGATCTGGCAGCCGTAGAACGGCGCAATTCGCAGACCTTTGAGGCCCTTGTGCGCCGCGAGCTTGAGCTGCTCGTAGCCGTCACCCTCGGCGATCAGCCAGAGGAGGTGCTTGACCTCGACCTCTCCGTTGTAGGCCGGGACGCCGACCGCCCCGAGGTTCTCGTTGACGCGCTCCCGAAGCTCGGCGTCCTTCTGGAGCTGGAGGTTCGCCTGCCGCAGGTTGAGCGTGCAGACGTTGCAGACCGTCATCAGCGTGTCAGAGCCGGTCTGCTCGGCGTACGCCAGGATTCGGGCGTTCAGGTGGAGGTAGTAGTCGGGCTCGGCCTCGTGGATGTCGCCGGCGCCGCAGCAGGTCACCGACTCGAGCTCCTCCAGCTCGAGCCCGAGGCGCGGCGCGAGCGCCCTGGTCGAGATGTCGAGCTCCTTCGCCGAGAGCGCCGCGAGGCAGCCCTTGTAGTAGGCGACCTTCATTGCCGTGACTTCTCCGGTGCGACGCGGCTCGCGCCGCCCCATTCCGGCTTCTCGATCTTCGCGAGAGCCTTCTCGCCCTGGACTATCCCCGCCGCGCCCTTCTGGCCCTGTTGCTGCGTCAGCTCGTAGAGCGCGCGGGCCTCGCTCACCGCCTCGGCTACGTGCGGCACCGGGATCGGCCGCACCTTCCCGTGGCGGGCGAGGCTGATCGCGAAGCGCACCTGCTTGATCGCCGCGATGTAGCCCTGCGTCTTCGGGATCAGCTCCTCCTCTCGCAGCCAGCCGGTCGTCATCGCGGACTTGACGAACCACTTCGCGTGCTTCGCCCCCATGTCGTGGTCGATGCCCTCCTTGATCGACTCGGCGCCGAGCTTCGCGATCGCGTCGCGCGGGTCGACGCCCTTCGGGCAGCGCTCGTTGCAGAAGTAGCAGCGGGTGCAGTCCCAGATGCCGTGCTCCTCGTTCAGCTTGTTCAGGCGCTCGACCTGGCCGCGCTCCCGCGGGTCCCCGACGAACCGGAAGCCCTTCGCCAGCGCAGCGGGGCCGAGGAAGTCCGGATCGGACTCCATCGAGTTGCACTCCGAGACGCAGCAGCCGCACATGATGCAGAGCGCCTCTTTGTGGATCGCGTTCATCCGCTGCTGCGAGACGACGCGCTCCTTCTCCGCCACCTCGTCGTAGCCGGGATCGAGCCAGGGCTTGACGCTGCGGATCTTGCCCCAGAACGGATCCATGTCCACCACCAGGTCCTTGACGATCGGCAGGTTCCCCATCGCCGAGATCACGGGGACATGGCCGCGGTCGACGATCGGCTTCATCCGCTCCCTGCAGGCCAGGACGGCGCGGCCGTCCATGCGCATCCCGCACGAGCCGCAAATCATCATCCGGCAGCTCTTGCGGTAGGCGAGCGACCCGTCGAGCTTGTCCTTGATCAGGTCGAGGACGTCGAGGAGGCACGCCCACTCCGGCGCCTCGATCTCGTAGTCTCGGAGCTCCTTCTCGCCGGTCTGGCCGTCGTAGCGCCAGATCTTCAGCGCGACGTCCATCGTCGGCGCATCCGGGTCTGGCAGCTGGACGGAGGTCTCGGTCACCCCAGACAATCTAGGTGCACCTTCTTCTTCGCGAGCCGTTCCTTCTGCCGCCGGCACAGCTCATCGTCGACGATCGAGCTCCCCTTCTTGGCGACCTCCTCGTCGGGCGGCCGCCGGACGTCGACTTCGACGCCGAAGTCGTAGTAGTCGGTCGTGCTGACAAAGCCCTTGTCGGCGGCCTCGTGCCGTTCTCTGAGAACCACGCCGGATTCGTCGACCCAGACCTCGACCGGTCCCTGCACAGCCCCGATGTTCAGCGAACCGCGATGGCGCGTGGTCTGCGTGCCTCGCAGCTCCTCGGAGCCGACGACCTCGAGTCCGGCGACGTTGCGCAGGAGGGTGAAAGAGCTCCTCGGACTTTGGAAGAGTGCGGAGCTGCACAGTCCCTCGGGATCAGACGCGATCGTTTGCTTCCACGGTTTCATGCCGGAGCGCTGAAAGCATGCGTCGCCAACCTGAATGGTTCGAACCACGAGTCCTGGGTGCCGTTCGGTCGCCCAACCCCTCATCTGCGTCCCAGTCGAAGGCTCCGCGTGTCGTTTCGCGCCGGCGATCTCCGTCGACGTCGTAGGTCGTTCGGCTGACGAAGCGCGCTGAAAACGGTCTGGGGTCAGTCGAGGCCTCTGGCGCAGACGAGGGATTCTCCCCGCCACAGCCGGCGAGAGCAAAGGCGAGCACGGTCGCCATCAGTACGTTCTTTCCTGAGGCTGCCACTTCGTCATCGTGACCGGTTTCCACTCGAGCTGAACCTGGCCACCGCCGCCGAGCGTCGTCAGCGTGTGCTTGAGGTAGTTCTCGTCGTCCCGCTCGGGGTAGTCGTAGGGCCGCGCGTGGGCGCCGCGTGCTCTCCTTGCGCGCGAGCCCCGCGACGACCATGCACTCGGCGAGGTCGAGCAGGAACTCGAGCTCGAGCGCCTGCGTCAGGTCGTTGTTGAAGACGTCGCCCTTGTCCTCGACGACGACCCGCTCGTAGCGCTCCTTCAAGCGCTCGATGATGCGGCCCTGCTCCTGCATCTGCTCGTCGCGACGGAAGACGCCGAAGTTCTCGTGCATCGTCGCGGCGAGCTCGTCACGGATCGCCCAAGGGCGCTCGCCTTCGCTGCGGTTGAGGATTGCTCCGAGCTCGCTTTGCGCCTCGGCTTCGATCGACGGCGGAACCGTGATCGTCGTGTGCGTCAGCGCCCACTCCGCGGCGGCGCGGCCCGCGCGCTTGCCGAAGGTGATCGTCTCCATCAGCGCGTTCCCGCCGAGCCGGTTCGCGCCGTGCACTGACACACAGGCGCACTCTCCGGCCGCATAGAGGCCGGTCACGGAGGTGAGGCCGTCGAGGTCGGTGTCCACGCCGCCCATGTGGTAGTGGGCGCCCGGCCTGACCGGGATCGGCTCGTGGATCGGGTCGACGCCGGCGAAGACCATCGACAGCTCGCGCGTGCCGTGCAGCCGCTCGTGGATCTTCTCGGCGCCGAGGTGGCGGAGGTCGAGCAGGACGTTGCCGTTCACGCCGCGCCCCTCGTCGATCTCGGTCTGTTCCGCGCGTGAGATCACGTCGCGGCTGGCGAGCTCCATCGCGTTCGGCGCGTAGCGCTTGAGGAACCTGTCTCCCTCCGAGTTCAGGAGATACGCGCCCTCGCCGCGACAGCCTTCGGTGATCAGGACGCCGGTGGGCGCGAGCGTCGTCGGGTGGAACTGCATCATCTCCATGTCCTTCAGCGCGACGCCGACGGTGAGCGCCATCGCCATCCCGTCGCCGGTGCAGGAGTAGGCGTTCGTCGTGCCGGTGTAGAGCCGCCCGGCGCCGCCCGTGGCGAGGATGACCGTCTTCGCGCCGATCGTCTTCAACCCGCCGTTCAGGAGGTCCCAGCAGATCACGCCCTGGCAGCGGTCGTCGTCGATCACGAGCTTCCAGGCGAAGAACTCCTCGTAGGTGTGGATGTCGCGCTTCATCACCTGCTCGTAGAGCACGTGCACGAGCACATGGCCGGTGATGTCCGCGGCGTACGCCGTGCGCGGCTCGCCCGCTGCGCCGAAGGGGCGCTGGGCGATCCGTCCGTCGTCCGTGCGGGAGAAGACGGCGCCCCAGTGCTCGAGCTGGTACACGTCGTCCGGCGCCTCGTCGCAGAGAACCTGGATCGCGTCCTGGTCGCCGAGGTAGTCCGACCCCTTCACGGTGTCGAAGGCGTGCTTCTCCGGGTCGTCCTCGGAGGCGTTTCCGAGGGCCGCGTTGATCCCGCCTTCCGCGGCGCCGGAGTGGCTTCGAACGGGGTGGATCTTGGACAGGAGGGCGACGTCGGCGCCCTCGTCGAACGCCTCGATGGCCGCGCGCATCCCAGCGCAGCCGGCCCCGACGACGAGCACGTCGTGCGTCGCTTCCACTAGGGACGGACGCTATCGGACGCGCGGCGGCCCGGGCGTCGTAACGATTGCGCCTAGACCTGCGGGCCTGCGGCGGCCACGCCCTCGCCGGCGTCGTCTGCGAACTGCTCGAAGTTGTCGCGGAACATGCGCGCCAGCTCGCGTGCTTTGCGGTCGTACGCTTCGGGATCGCTCCAGGTGGAGCGCGGGTCGAGCAACTTGGAATCGACACCGGGCACCTCGACGGGCACGTCGAAGCCGAAGATCGGATCCTCGCGGTACTCCACGCCGTCCAGCTCGCCGTCGAGCGCCTTCGTGAGCATCGTCCGGGTGGCCTGGATCGGCATCCGCTCGCCCTCGCCGAACGGCCCGCCCGTCCAGCCCGTGTTCACGAGCCAGACGTTCGCGTGCGGATGCTCCTGCAGCTTCTCGCCGAGCATGTGCGCGTAGACCGACGGAGGCTGCGGCAGGAACGGAGCGCCGAAACACGCCGAGAAGGTCGGCTGCGGCTCCTTGACGCCGATCTCGGTGCCGGCGAGCTTCGCGGTGAAGCCGGAGAGGAAGTAGAACATCGCCTGCTCGGGTGTGAGGCGCGCGATCGGCGGGAGGATCCCGAACGCGTCCGCCGTCAGGAAGACGATCGAGCTGGGGTGCCCGGCGCGCTTCTCCGGCAGCGCGTTCGCGATCCGCTCGAGCTTGTACGCGCCGCGCGTGTTCTCCGTCTTCGAGTCGTCGTCGAGGTCGAGGATCCCGCGCTCATCGGCGACCACGTTCTCGAGCACGGTCCCCCAGGTGCGCGTGGTCGCGTAGATCTGAGGCTCCGCCTCCTCCGAGAGCCGGATCACCTTCGCGTAGCAGCCGCCCTCGATGTTGAAGACGCCGTCCTCCGACCAGCCGTGCTCGTCGTCGCCGATCAGGTGGCGCTCGGGATCGGCGGAGAGCGTCGTCTTGCCGGTTCCGGACAGGCCGAAGAAGACGGCGACGCGGCCGTCGTCGTCGACGTTCGCCGAGCAGTGCATCGGGAAGACGCCCTCCTGCGGCAGCCGGTCGTTCATCAGCGTGAAGATCGACTTCTTGATCTCGCCCGCGTAGAAGGTGCCGCCGATCACGACCTCGAGGCGGCTTGGATGCAGCACGACGAACGTCGAGCTCCGTGTGCGATCCTCGGCCGGCTCCGCCTCGACTTCCGGCGCGTGGAGCACGAGCGCCTCAGCCTCGAAGTCCGCGAGCTCTTCCTCGGTCGGCTCGATGAAGAGCGTTTTCGCGAAGAGCGCGTGCCATGGGCTATTCGTGATCACGCGAACCGAAAGGCGGTGCGCTGGGTCGGCGCCGGCAAACGCGTCGATGACATAGGCGTCACGCCCCTCGATGAACGACGCGACCTTTTCGCGCAGGCCGTCGAAGTGCTCCTCGTCGATGTCCTGGTTCGTCTTGCTCCACCAGATCCGCTGCTCGGAGCCGGGCTCGCGCACGACGAACTTGTCGTTCGGCGAGCGGCCGGTGTGGATGCCGGTGTCGACCACGAGCGGGCCGCCCTCGGCGAGCTTGCCGTCGCGGCGCTCGAGCGTGTGGGCGTAGAGCATCGCGGTCGTCGGCTGGTGGTGCACCCGTCCGCCTGGCGTGATGCCGTGCTCGCTCAGGTCGACCTGCTGCCCTATGTCCTCGATGATCGCCATTCGCTCTCGTTCGGCTCCCAGAGCGGCATTCCCGCTTCGGCCACCCCTCGAAACCGGGTGCCTATCGTATGGCAATGGGAATTCGACCGCCCGACCCGCCGCTCTCAGATGGAGTCGTGACGTTGCGTGAGTGGGGGCAGGAGGGTGACGTCGAGCTGATCACGGCAGCCTGCAACGACCACGCGATCGCCAATTTCCTCGAGCTCCTCCCTTCGCCGTACACGGAAGACGACGCGCGGGCCTACATCGCACACTGTCGTGAGGGCTGGAGCGAGGGCACGGTGACGAACTTCGCGATCACCCTTGACGGTCGGGCGGTGGGCTCGATCGGCGTCCGCTGGCTCGAGCCGGATCAGGGAGTCGCGGAGGTCGGCTACTGGGTTGCGGCGGAGGCGCGGGGCCTCGGGGTCTGCACGCGCGCCGTCACGCTCGTCGCCCGCTGGCTCGTCGGCGAACACGGCATGGAGCGCGTGCAGTTGAGGGCAGACGAGCAGAACGTGCCGTCGCGGCGAGTCGCGGAGAAGGCCGGGTTCACCAGAGAGGGCGTCCTGCGCTCGTCCCGCTACAACCCGCGACTCGGCCGCCGGATGAACTTCGTCATGTACTCGCTGCTGAAGGACGAGCTGCCGAACTAGTCGGTTGTGGCGTCCACCCTTTCGGTGGGGTCAGACCCCCTTGAGGCTTCGCAGCCGAAGTGGGACGCGTGTGTGACGGTTGTGTGTCGCGGCGGCTTCTCTGCGTAACGCGTTGGGGTCAGACCCCGTCGAGGTGTGGTGACGATCGTGGAGCGATAGGCGCGCAGGTTCGTGACGCGGGTCAGTCGTAGGCCGCGTCCACCCAGTCCGGGCCTCCCCAGGACAGATCGAAGGGGAAGTCGTTCACGAGATGCGCCCAGATCAGCCAGGCGACCCAGCGCGTCGTCCCATAGAAGAAGCTCGCCCGGTAGAGCGCCAGCAGCGCCACCTCCGGTAACCGCCGCCCCGCCCACGTCCAGAAGGGATCGGCGACGACGATCGTCGAGTGGAAGTACTCCCGCTTCAGGATTCGCCACGAGATCAGGCCGTACACCACCCACACCCCGTCCCAGACGAAGCCGAGCCCGCTGAAGTAGGCGCCCGCGTCCAAGAGACGACCAACCTGACCGGCATACGCCCACGCGCCGAGCCCGATCGTCTCCGTGGAGAAGGGGAAGAGCAGCATCGTCCCGATGGTGTCGCCGATGTCCGTCAGAACGTGCGCCAGGTGCCCGAGAAAGAAGCTGAAGGCCCAGATCCGGCTGCGCGTCGCCAGCAGGAGGAGCAGGGAGACGAGGATGCCGAACGCGATCGAGTGCGTGAAGCCGACCCCGGGCCAGCCGCGGTGGAACTGCACGGGATCGTCTGCCTTGAGCTCGATCCCGACGATCTCGATCCCGTAGACGAACCACTTGCTGAACATGTCCGGCGAGTACGAGCCGAGGAGCAGCGGGAAGATCGCGACCTTGCGGCCGAGGTGGCGCTGGATCGCGTAGGGCTCGAGGTCGTGGGCGGCCCAGCTCACCGCGTCACCCGCTTCACGAGCTCGGGCAGGAGCCACACGGCCAGGAGGAGGAAGGCGGCGCCCTCGACCCAAGAGAACAGCAGGCTCGGGTACGCGACGCCGAGCGCGATGTACGCCACCGCCGCGGCCAGATAGAGGCTGAGCTCTCTCATTTGCGCGAGATCCTGTAGATCACGCCGCGGCCGTGGTCGGCGACGAGCAGCGCTCCCCTGCCGTCGGCGACGACGGCGAGCGGGTGCGCGAAGCCCGTGGCGAACGTCGAGACGGCGGCTCGCCGGCCCTCGCGCAGGAGGACCCGCGTCACCTTCCGGCCGTGCGTGCGCTTCAGGTACTCACCCCACTCGGCGACGTAGAGGGCGCCGCGCCAGAACGCCATGCCGCCGGGCGCCGAGTGCGGCTCGAGGTACGCGACGGGCGGCGTCACGCCCCGGCAGCGCCCGACCAGCCGCTTCCGCCGGTGGCTCGCCCAGCAGCGCGGCCAGCCGAAGTGCCGGCCGGAACGAACCTCGACCACGGTCTCCGCCGGCTCCCGGTCGCCGAGCTCGTCCCGCTCGTTCACCGACGCGTAAAGGCGTTTCGTCTTCGGATCCACGACGAGCCCGTAGGGATTCCGGAGACCCCGCGCGACAACCCGCAGACCTCGGCCGTCGAGGCCGACCGACAGGACGGCGGCGCTCAGCCGGCTCCGTTCGGCGCAGACGTCGCAGGTCGAGCCGCTACCGAGGTACAGGCGTCCCCGAAAAGAGACGACGTTGTCCTGCTGGTGGCGCCCGAACGGGAGGTTTCGGAGGATCGGCGCGCGCTGCCCACCCCGCACCCGCCAGAGCGTTCCCTGCGCGGACACGACGAGCGCTCCCTCGTGCCAGGTCAGCCCGAGTGGCGAGCGGAAGCCGCGAAGCAGCACCCGGGGTTTCCGCGAGCCTCGCCGGACCGTGACGACCTCCCCGCTTTCCTGCGTGACGTAGAGCAGCGATCCCGGCCCAAAGGTCATCGCCGTGGGGCGGTCGAGCCCGCTCGCGTAGACCTGGACGCGATAGCCGGGCGGCACGCGAATCGCCTCGGCCGCGCCCGATGCACCGCCCGCAGCGACCACCGCGAGGCAGAGCAAGAGGCAGGACGCGGCCTTCACCGGCGCGAATGGTGGCGGGTGAACACGTCCGCCGCAATCGACAGGTACCTCGCCAGCCCCGCGCTTTCGGATTCGACCCGCCGCGCGTACCGCGTCGACCTCGAGCAGTTCGCCCGCTGGCTGGACTCGCGAGGGGCTTCGCTGGACGACGTCGACGTCCGCCTGCTCGTCGACTTCGTGGCCGATCTCGGCGCGGCGCATTCGGGCCGAACGCCGAGACGGCTGGCGCCCGCGACGGTCGCTCGGAAGGTCGCCGCTGTTCGCGCGTTCCTCCGCTTCACACTCGGTGCGGCTCGCGTTCCCGACGCCCGCCTCGCGCCGCGGCGGCCCCGGCGGCTTCCTTCCGCGCCGAAGGCGGACGAGCTCGACCGGGAGCTCGATTCACTCGGCGGCGACGGCGCGCTCCAGATCCGGAACCGCGCGCTCGCGGAGCTGATCTACTCGGCAGGCCTGCGGAGCCGCGAGGCGGTCGACCTCGACCTCGCGGACATCGACTTCGACGGCGAGGCCGTGCGGATCCTCGGGAAGGGCGGCAAGGAGCGGGTAGTCCCCCTCGGCGAGGAGGCCGCGTACTGGCTCGGACGCTGGCTGCAGGCGCGCCCCGAGCTCGCGACGGGCGCCGAGGACGCGCTGTTCATCTCGGCGCGGGGCAAGCGTCTCGACACGAGCACCGTCAGGCGCCTCCTCCCCCACCCGCACCGCCTCCGCCATGCGTTCGCCACGCACCTGCTCGAGGGCGGCGCCGACCTGAGGACGATCCAGGAGCTGCTCGGCCACAGCTCTCTCTCGACCACGCAGATCTACAGCCACGTCGACGGCCGCCGACTCAGGCGAGTCTATGACCGAGCGCATCCAAGATCCTGAGCTCGACGGCTTCCTCGCGCTGTCGGCCGCCCGGCTGGCGCCGCGGACGGTCGACGCGTATCGGCGCGACCTGACCGCGCTCGCCCGTTGCCTCGACCGCCCACTCTCGTCGGCGACCGTCGAGGATCTCGAACGCTGGATCGCGGAGCTGCGGGCGGCCGGCCTCTCGCCGGCGACGATCGCGCGCCGCATCGCCTCGACGCGCTCGCTCTTTCGCCACCTCGTGCTCGTCGGTGCCGTCGCGGAGAATCCCGCGGCGGAACTGGCCCTCCCGCGGCGCGTCCGCCGCCTCCCCCGAACCCTGTCGCCCGGCGAGGCCGAGCGTCTGATCGATGCCGCGGCAGGCACGGCGCCGCGCGCACTCCGGGATCGCGCGCTCGTCGAGCTGCTCTACGGCGCGGGACTGCGCGTCAGCGAGGCGGTCTCACTCGACAAGGCCGGCGTCGACCTCGACCAGCGGCTCGTCCGGACGATCGGGAAGGGCGACAAGGAGCGCGTCGTTCCCGTCGGCCGGCAGGCGGTCGATGCGCTGCGCCGCTACCTGGCCCGCGGCCGCCCGTACCTCGATCGCCGCCACCGCCCGGAGCTCTTCCTGAACGCGCAGGGCGGGGCGCTCACGCGGGCCGGAGCCTTCCTCATCCTGCGGAAGCTCGCGGAGAAGGCTGGCCTCGAGCCGGGGCGGGTACACCCGCACCTCCTACGTCACTCCTTCGCGACGCATCTTCTGGAGGGCGGCGCAGACCTCAGAAGTGTTCAGGAGATGCTCGGACATGCCGATCTGTCCACCACGGAGCTGTACACCCACGTTACGGATCGGCGCCGTCGGGAAACGTACTTCGAGGCCCATCCGCACGCGCGACGGAGGAAGCCATGAACGCAATGCCGCTCGAGACCGCCCTACTGCTGGCCTCCACCACAGGCGTCGGGTACCTGATGCTCACAGCGGGCGTGCAGAAGAAGGCGCTCGAGTGGAAATCCCGCCGTCGGACGTGTGCGGGCTGCGGCAAGCACCTTCCCGGCCGCGCGGTCTGTCGCTGCGCCCGCTAGCGGGCGCGGGCCTTCTTCGTCAAGCAGCGCGGCGACGCGCTTGCCGGCTTCGCGTAGCTCGCGGTCCTGCTCGTCGTCGTCCGCGATCCCCTCGAGGATCGTGATCGTGTCGCGCTGCGGCGAGCCGTTCTTCAGACAGATGATCGCGAGGCGCTGCACCGTCGCGTTCGAATCCGTGCTGATGATCCGGTGGAGCAGCGAACGGTCCGCGTTTACGTCGCCGGGGTGATCGCGGGAGAGGAGCTCGAGCGAGAGGAGCGCGGATCCGCGCGCTGCGGGGCTCTCGTCCTCGAGCCCGCGCCGCAACAGCTCGAGCTTCTGGCGGAACCGGAACTGGCCGATCGCTCGATAGGCGACGGCGCGCTCCCGGAAGTCGGCGCTCCGCGCCGCGCCCTCCAGCTCGTCCTCCCACTTCGTCCGCAGCGCGGCAAGCTCCGTTTGGGAGCCCGCTGTGGCGAGCTCGTCGGCTTCGGCCGCGGCTGCGGCGAGCTCAGACAGCGCTGAGCGACCGGGGCGCCGGGCCCACGTACTTCGCCGAAGGCCGGAAGAGCCGGCCGGTTCGCTTCTGCTCGAGGATGTGAGCCGACCAGCCCGCGACTCGCGAGCAGGCGAACATCGCAGGTGCGAGCGGCGGCGGAATCTCCGCGACGTCGAGGACGATCGCTGAGTAGTACTCGACGTTCGTCGCGAGCACGCGGTCCGGTGACTTCTCCTGCAGCACCCGCAGCGCGACCTCCTCCAGCTGCTCCGCGACCTCGACCTGTGGCGCGCCGAGCTCTCTCGCCGTCCGCTTGAGGATGCGCGAACGCGGGTCCTCCGCTCGATAGATGCGGTGCCCGAAGCCCATGATCCGCTTGCCGGACGCGAGCGCCTCGCGCACCCAGCGCTCCGGGTCGCCCATCTGCTGCACCTCTTCGAGCATCGGCTTCACGTAAGCCGGAGCTCCGCCGTGGAGCGGGCCCGAGAGCGCGCCGACGGCAGACGAGAGGGACGCGCCGCAGTCGGCGCCGGTCGACGCCGTCACCCTGGCGGCGAAGGTCGACGCGTTCAGGCCGTGCTCGGCCGTGCAGATCCAGTAGGTGTCGATCGCCTTGACGTGATCCGGGCTCGCCTCGCCGCGCCAGCGCAGGAGGAACTTCTCCGCCGCGGTCTCGCCCTGCGCAACGACGTCGTCCGACGCCGGCTCGCGTCCGTCGGCAAGGGCGGCCGACCGCGCCACGATCTCCATCATCTGCGCCGACAGGCGTCCGAGATCCTCGCGCGCCTGCTCGTCCGAGATCTCGTTGAGCTTCCCGAGCCGCCACTCGCCCGTCAGCCGCGCGGTCTCCGCCTGGAGGTCCGCTGGAGCGTTCCCCGTAAGCCCGACCGGCTCGTGCGGTTCCGGGTCGGGCATCTTCGAGCTGAGGTCGTTGTCGACCAGTAGGCCCCAGACGTTCTCGTACGGGACGCCGCCGACGAGCTCCTCGATGTCGACGCCGCGGTAGCGCAGCGAGCCGCCTTCGCGGTCAGGTTCCGCGATCTCCGTCTCGACCGCGACGATGCCCTCGAGGCCCGGCTTGAAGTCGCTCATCGCGCGGAATCTACCCGGACCGGGCCCAACCGACGCTTCGCTAGAGTCGCCGCGGTATGGCGCACAGAGTGACTTTGATCCCGGGTGACGGCACCGGCCCCGAGCTGACGGAGGCGACGCGGCGCGTCCTCGAGGCGACCGGCGCCGAGTTCGAGTGGGACGTGCAGCACGCGGGCGCCGACGTGATGGACCAGCACGGCGGGAACCCGCTTCCCGACCACGTTCTCGACTCGATCCGGAAGAACGGCGTCGCGCTGAAGGGGCCGATCACGACTCCCGTCGGCGGCGGCTTCCGTTCGGTCAACGTCACCCTCCGCAAGGTGCTCGACCTCTACGCGCAGGTTCGTCCGTGCAAGAGCTACGAGGGTGTGCGCTCGCGCTTCGACGACGTCGATCTCGTCCTCATCCGGGAGAACACCGAGGACCTCTACGCGGGCATCGAGTACGAGGAGGGAACCGACGAGGGGCGCGAGCTGATCGGCTGGATCAAGGACCACGGCGGGAAGCTGCGCCACGAGGATGCCGGCATCTCGATCAAGCCGATGTCCGTCACCGGGTCCCGGCGGATCATCGAGTTCGCCTACGACTACGCGCGCCTGAACGGGCGGCGCAAGGTCACCGCCGTCCACAAGGCGAACATCATGAAGTTCACCGACGGCCTGTACCTCCGCGTCGCTCGTGAGGTCGCCGAGGAGAACCTGGACATCGAGTCCGACGACCGGATCGTGGACAACATGTGCATGCAGCTCGTCCAGCGGCCCGAGGAGTACGACGTGCTCGTCTGCCCGAACCTCTACGGCGACATCGTCTCCGACCTCTGCGCAGGGATGATCGGCGGCCTCGGCATGGCCCCCGGCGCGAACTTCGGCGAGGGGATCGCGATCTTCGAGCCGACGCACGGCTCGGCGCCCAAGTACACGGGGCTGAACAAGGTCAACCCGATGGCGCAGATGCTGTCGGGGGTGATGATGCTCCGCTACCTGGAGGAGCGTGACGCCGGTGACCGCCTCGAGGAGGCGATCGCCGAGGTGATCCGTGAGCGCAAGAGCGTGACGTACGACATGAAGCCGACCCGCGACGATCCGACGGCCGTCGGAACGAGCGAGGTCGCCGACGCCATCATCGAGAAGCTGGGGGTGCGGGTTGCGTAGAAAGGTCACGGTCGTCGGAGCGGGGAACGTCGGAGCGACCTGCGCGCAGGAGCTCGCGCGCGGCGACTACTGCGACGTCGCGCTGGTCGACATCAAGGAGGGGCTCGCCGAGGGCAAGGCGCTGGACATCAACCAGGCCGGCGCGGTGCTCGGCTACGAGCCGCGCGTCTCCGGGTCGACCGACTACGACATCACGGCCGGCTCGGACGTCGTCGTGATCACGGCCGGCGTGCCGCGAACCGGCGACATGAGCCGGGACGACCTCGTCGCGACGAACGAGAAGATCGTCGGCTCGGTGACCGAGCAGGTCGTCGGGCAGTCGCCCGATGCGATCCTGATCATCGTCTCGAACCCGCTCGACGCGATGTGCCACGTCGCGAAGAACGTCTCGGGCTGGCCGAAGAACCGCGTCTTCGGCATGGCCGGCATCCTCGACACCGCCCGCTTCTCCGCGTTCATCGCCCTGGCCACAGGCGCCTCGGTGAAGGACGTGACGGCGATGGTGCTCGGCGGCCACGGCGACCAGATGGTCTCCGTCGTCTCACATACGTCGGTCGGCGGCGTCCCGCTCCGCAAGCTCCTGCCTGACGACCGGATCGCGGAGCTCGTTGCGCGCACCGCCGGCGGCGGGGGCGAGCTCGTGAAGCTGCTCGGAACCTCGGCGTGGTACGCGCCGGGCGCCGCCTCGGCGCAGATGGTCGACTCGATCATGCTCGACGAGAAGCGCGTCCTGCCCTGCACGGCGTACCTCGAGGGCGAGTACGGGATCGACGACCTCTACATGGGCGTCCCAGTGAAGCTCGGCGCCGGGGGAATCGAGGAGATCGTCGAGCTCGACCTCTCGGAGGACGAGCAGCGGCTCCTTCAGGAGTCGGCGGCCGCCGTGCGCGAGGTCGTCGGCGTCCTGTCGACCTAGCCAGACATGGATTTCGACCTCCGCGGTCGCACGGCGATCGTCTGCGGCGCGTCCGCCGGGATCGGCCTCGCGATCGCCCAGACGTTCGCGCGCGAGGGGATGAACGTCGCGATGTTCGCGCGGCGACGAAGGCTGCTCGAGACCGAGGCGGAGCGGATAGGTGCGCTCGCAGTGCAGGGCGACGTGACGAACCCGCAGGACTGCGAGCGCCTGGTCGAACGGGCGATGGCGGCTTTCGGCGGCGTCGACGTGCTCGTGAACAACAGCGGCGGCCCGCCGCGAGGGCCTGCGCTCGAGGTGGACGACGAGTCGCTCGAGGCGGCCGTGGCGCTCCTCCTCCTCTCCGCCGTCCGCCTGACGAACCTCTGCCTGCCGCAGCTCCGGCGCAGCCCCGCGGGCCGCGTGATCAACATCGAGTCGAGCACCGTCAAGGAGCCCGCCGACAATCTCGCGCTGTCGAACGCCGTGCGTCCGGGGGTCGTCGGGTGGGCGAAGACGCTCGCACGCGAGATCGGGCCGGAGGGCATCACGGTCAACACGATCGCCCCCGGGCGGATCGACACCGAGCGGCTCGCCGAGGTCTACCCCGACGGCCCTTCGGAGGAAGACCTGCGGCCGATCCCGCTTCGACGGCTGGGGCGGCCGGACGAGATCGCCTCCGTGGTCGCCTTCCTCGCATCCGACGCCGCCTCGTACGTGACGGGCACCGTCATCTCCGTGGACGGGGGCCTGACACGCGCCCTGCTCTGAAACGTCCCTCGTGGCCGACGCTCGCCCTGCTGCTCGGAGCGGTGCTGATCGCCCTGGCCGGTGCGCTCTACCTGGCCCCCGCCGACGACTACCTCCTCCTGCCCTCCGATCCGAGGGCGCTCGATCCGCTCGTACGCGTCCCGAACGAGAAGCCGGACCTCGATGCGGGAGGGATCCACTACGTCGCGGTCGACGTCCGGCGCGCAAGCCGGCTCGAGGAGCTGTTCCCGGGCATCCGGGACGGCGCCTCGCTCGTGCCCGAGGAGGTCTACAACCCCGGCCACGTCGACGACAAGCTCCGTCGGCGCGCCGAGCTTCAAGAGATGGAGCAGAGCCAGAAGTACGCCGCGGCCGTGGCGCTGAAGGCGCTCGGCTACAAGGTCGGGATCGACCCCGTCGGCGCGCAGATCGAGCAGACCGTGCCCGGGTACCCAGCCGCCAAGAAGCTGAGGAAGGGCGACCTCATCGTGGCGGCCGAAGGCAGGCCGGTGCGGTTGCCCGACGACCTGTCCCGGATCTTTCGCACCCGCCGCCCGGGTGACCGGGTCGAGCTCCGGGTCCGGCGAGGCGGCGGGGTCCGCACCATCACGGTCGACACCGTCCGGAATCCCTCCGATCCGCGGAGCGCATTCATCGGCGTCCAGCTCCGGGAGCCCGAGATCACGCTGCCCGTCTCCGTCGAGTTCGACCTCGGCCGCGTCGGTGGCCCGTCGGCCGGCCTGGCCTTCGCGCTCGACCTCGTGAACGAGCTCGGTCGGGACATCGACCGCGGCAGGCGTATCGCCGCGACCGGTGAGATCCGTCTCGACGGCTCGGTCCGGAAGGTCGGCGGCATCAAGCAGAAAACGACCGGCGCGAGGCGTTCGGGGATGGATCTGTTCCTGGTCCCTGGGGAAAACGCTGCGGAAGCGCGGCGGTATGCCGACGGGCTGCGAGTCGTGCCTGTGGACACCTTTCAACAGGCGTTGGCGGCACTGGCAACCTCCCGCGAGAAGCAGTAAGAAACCCCGAATTTCCAGCAACTTCTTTTGGCCGGAAATTGCGGCGTTTTTGTTTCCGAGCCTCTTGCGCCGGGGCGTCCGAGGCCCCAAGATCCCGCCGCAGGACAGCGGCATCTTTGGAGGTCAAGTTCGACAATGAGCAAACGAGCCGAGGCAAGCTGCAGCGAGTGCTATTTCCGCAAGGCGGGGCTTTGCGCCCTCCCCCTGGACTCCCCCTGTCCAACGTTCAGACCAGCGAAGCCTCGTAGCTTGCAGCCGCCGCAGCAGCCTCGGCTCGTTCCCCGGCCCGACTCCGAGGCCGCCTAGATGAGATGGTCGATGCCACGATCTCGCGCGTCCGGCTGCGCGATCTGACGCGCCGAGGCCGCTCCTGCACCGGCACCGATGCTGCCAGCATCGCCGCCGTAACGGCGACGCACCCTCGGCGGCCAGCTCACGCCCGGACCGACGATCTCATGTCATCGCCCATCTAGACTCACCCCGTGTTCCGTCGCCTCGGCGCCGACCAGTGGCAGGGCCGTCTGTGGGCGATCATCGTCGGGCTGTTCCTGATCGCGATCTACGTGATCGCGTTCATCGTGAAGAACGACGAGCGGATCGAGATCGACTTCGTCCTCTTCACGGCGACGGTCTCGCTGATCTGGACGATCGTCTTCATCCTCGCGCTCGGCTTGCTAGGCGGCGTGCTGCTGTCGCAGATCTACCGCCGTCGCGCCCGGCATGAGCGGCGCGAGCCTGGCGACGGCGACGGCGAGCTGGGAGGGCGAGGCGAAGCTGAAGGCGAGGCGAGCGGCTGACCTTCCGCCGCCTCCGCGTGGGAAGAAGTCCGGGCCCGGAACGAACGTGACTCCCTGCTCCTCGGCGGCAGCCTGGAGCTCGAGGGCGTCTGTCCCCGCAGGTAGCTCCAGCCACAGGAAGTAGCCCCCCTCGGGGCGATTCCAGCTCGCGCCGGTATCGCCGAGCTGCTCCTCGAGCGCGCCGAGCAGGGAGTCGCGGCGCGCCTTCAGAAGCGAACGGACGAGTTGCAGGTTGCGATCGAGCCCGCCGCGGCGAAGGAACTCGTGGACGGTGGCCTGCGAGAGGAGCGCCGGGGTGATGTACGTGGAGGTCGCCATCGCCTCGAGCGGACCGGCGAGCCGCTCCGGCACGACGAGATAGCCGACCCGGACACCGGGAGCGACCGTCTTCGAGAAGGACGACGAGTAGATGATCCGATCTCCTTCGTCGAGCTCGTGAAGCGTCGGCGGTGCGACGCCGTCGAATCGGACGAGGCCGTAGGGGTCGTCCTCGAGCACGAGCAGGTCGTGCTCGACGGCGAGTTGCGCCAGCCGGCGGCGATCGTCGGCGCCGAGGGTGCGGCCGCTCGGGTTCTGGAAGGTCGGGATGACGTAGAGGAACGCCGGGCGCGGGCCGCTCGCGAGCTCGTGGGCCAGCGCGTCCAGGTCGATCCCGTGGTCGGTCTGCGGAACCGCGACGACCTCCGCTCCGAGCTCGTCGAGGATCTTCAGCGGCCGGTCGTAGGTCGGCGCCTCGACGAGCACGCGCTGCCCGTCGCCGGCGAGGAGCTGAGAGAGGAAGACGAACCCCTGCAGCGAGCCGTTCGTGACCAAGACGCGCCCGGGCGCGACGCCGTGGCGCTCCGCGATCCACTCGCGCAGAGGGGGAAAGCCGCCGGGCGAGCCGTACGACAGCGCGGTGGTCCCGTTGTTCAGGATCGCGGTGCGCGCACAGTCGGCGAGCTCGTCGACGGGGATGCACTCGGGCGCCGGGATGCCGCGGGCGAGCGAGATCGTCTCCACGCGCCGACTCTAGGAGGTGTGCCGGATGGCGCTAGGCGCGGGCGCCGACGGTCTCGGCCGCGAGCTGCGCGACCTCCGTGGGCGTCGTGCCGACCCGCACGCCGCGGGCCTCGAGCGCTTCCTTCTTCGCCTGCGCGGTGCCCGACGTGCCCGAGATGATCGCCCCGGCATGGCCCATGGTCTTGCCCGGAGGGGCGGTGAAGCCCGCGATGTACGCAACGACGGGCTTCGTGACCTCGGCCTCGATGAACTCCGCCGCCTTCTCTTCCTCGGCGCCGCCGATCTCGCCGACCATCACGATGACCTCGGTCTCGTCGTCGGCCTGGAATCGCCCCAGCACGTCGATGAACGACGAGCCGACGACGGGGTCGCCGCCGATGCCGACGATCGTCGAGTTGCCGAGCCCGAGCTGCGTGAGCTCGTGGCCGATCTGGTACGTGAGCGTCCCGGAGCGGGAGACGAGCCCGATCGGCCCCTCGCGGAAGATCTCCGCGGGGATGATCCCGACATTCGCCTTTCCCGGGGAGAGCGCCCCGGGGCAGTTCGGCCCGAGCATCGTGACGCCCTTCGGCCGGATGTAGTTGTAGACCCGCAGCATGTCGTGCGCCGGCAGCCCCTCGGCGATGCAGATCACCGTCTCGATGCCCGCGTCGACCGCCTCGTAGACCGCGTCCGCGGCGAAGCGCGCAGGGACGAAGACCATCGTCGTGTTGGCGCCCGCTTCCTCGACTGCCTCCGCGACGGTGTCGAAGATCGGGATGCCCTCGACGTCCTGTCCGCCCTTCCCGGGGGTCACTCCCGCGACGACCTGCGTGCCGTAGTCGCGATTGCGAACACCGTGGAACGACCCTTCACGCCCGGTCAGGCCCTGGACGACGAGCCGCGTGTCGTTGTCGACGATGATCGCCACTACGCGGCCTTCTTCCCGAGGAGCGCGATCCGATCGAGCTCGATCCAGCCGTCGTCGATCCGATCCGACAGCAACTCCCGAACCCGATCAGCGTCCTCCGGCGGTGTGCCGGCGCGGTCGAGCCACGGCCCGACCTCGATCGGCTTCGGCATCCGCCGCGCCTCCTCGACGCGCAGCCCCGCCGCGGCGAACAGCTCGCGCCATTCGACCTCGGAGTAGTTGCGGACATGCGACGGGTCGCGAACGCGGTCCGCTTCCTCCGCACGGTCGTCGAGGTAGAGGTTGTCGACGACGATCACGCGGTCCCGCGAGACTCGCGCCATCTCTGCCACGGCTTTCTCCACGTCCTCGAAGTGGTGCGCGGCGACGCGACAGGCGACGACGTCGAAGCTGGCGTTCGCGAACGGAAGGTCTTCCCCGCGACTAATGACGTCCGGCTTCATGCCAGGCGCGGGATCGACTGAGACGACGTTCATTCCGGCCTCGCGAAGGCGCCGCGCCACGTGCCCGCCGCCCGTCGCGACGTCCAGCGCGGTCTCCGCGCCGGCGGCCCACTCGACCAGGAGGTCGAGATCCTGACCCTCGCGGTGCGCCTCGCTCTCGCGATACAGCTGGGCTCGCTCCGACCAGCTCAAGCCGCGAGCTCCACGGCGCGTCGCGCCGCGTCGAGCATCGTCGGCTCGACGTGGAGGCCTTCGGGCGCCGCCTCCTGCAGCAGCGCGCGTCCCTCCTCGGCGTTCGTCCCGTCCAGCCGGACGACGATCGGTTCGTTGATCTCCAGCTGGCCGAGCGCCTGCAGGATCCCGCGCGCAACCTCGTCGCAACGCGTGATGCCGCCGAAGATGTTGAACAGGATCGACGTCACCTGCGGGTCGGCGCTGATGATCTCGAGCGCGTCGACGACGCCCTGCGCGTCACCGCCCCCGCCCAGGTCACAGAAGTTCGCGGGCCTGCCGCCCGCCAGCGCGACGACGTCGAGCGTCGACATGACGAGCCCTGCGCCGTTCCCGAGCACGCCGACCTCGCCGTCGAGCTTGACGTAGGTGACGCCCTTCTCGCGCGCAGCGCGCTCCTCGGGCGGATACGCCTCGAGGTCGCGCATCTCCGCGATGTCGGGGTGACGGAAGAGCGCGTTCTCGTCGACCGTGAATTTCGAGTCCAGCGCCTTGACCTCGCCGTCAGGCGTGACGATCAGCGGGTTGATCTCACAGAGCATCGCCTCGGTTCCGACGAGCGTCTCGTAGAGCTGCTGGGCGATCTTGGCGATCTGCTTCTGCTCGCCCTCGTCCTCGATGCCGGCGCCGTAGATCAGGCGCCGCGCCTGGTAGGGCTGGAAGCCTTCGAGCGGATCGACGTGCAGGCGCGCGAGCGCCGCGGGGCGCTCGGCGGCGACCTCCTCGATGTCGATCCCGCCCTCCTTCGTGAACATGAACAGGGCTTTCTTCTCCCCGCGGTCGAAGGTGAGCGAGAGGTAGTACTCGCGCGCGATGTCCGACGCAGACTCGATCCAGAGCTTGCGAACGACGTGCCCGTTGATGTCCATTCCGAGAATCGCCCGAGCGTGCTCTTCGGCGTCGTCGGGCCCCTCGGCGAGCTTGATGCCGCCCGCCTTTCCACGCCCCCCGGTCAGCACCTGCGCCTTCACGACGACCTGCCCGCCGAGCTCTTGCGCCGCGGTGCGCGCCTCCTCGGGCGTCGTCGCGAGGCGCCCGTCCGAGACCGGGATGCCGAAGCGGCGGAAGAGCTCTTTGCCTTGGTATTCGTAGAGGTCCATAGGCGGGCGCGAGTGTACCCCGGCACTAGACTCGCCCCGACACCTCATCCCGAAGGGAGCCGCCATGAGCGAACGCACGCCGCTGACCGACGAGGAGATCCGCACCGACGTCGCCGAGGAGATCCGCCAGGAGACAGCCGACGCGGACCTGGACGACACCGACACCGAATCCGACTCGGACGACTCTGACAGCGACTCCGACGACTCGGACGCCTAGCCGGGAGGCGCTCACTCGTTGCGTCGAGCCGATCGGCGCCGCTGAGTTCCTCGGGGGCTACTGGGAGCGCGGGCCGCTCGCGATCGAGCGGGACGAGCCCGGCCGCTTCGACGACCTCCTCACAGAGGCTGAGGTCGAGGATGCCGTTTGCTCGGGCGGCCTGCGTTATCCCGGTTTCCGGCTCGTCAAGGCCGGCGAGCAGGTCCGCGTCGCGGACTACACGAGAGACATTCCCTGGCGGCCGACGCCGTTCACCGGATCGGCGGACGTCGAGCACGTCGCGGCGGAGTGGGAGCGCGGCGCAACGATCGTCCTCCAGGGCCTGCACCTGACGAGGCCGGCGCTCGGAGCGTTCTGCCGCTCACTCGAGAGCACGCTCGGCCATCCCGCTCAGGCGAATGCGTACTACACGCCGCGTGAGGCGCAGGGGCTCCCGGTGCACCACGACACCCACGACGTCTTCGTCCTGCAGGTCGCCGGCGAGAAGCGGTGGCTCGTCTACGAGCCTGCGCTGGAGCTTCCGCTCAAGAACCAGCGGTACACGGAGGCGATGGGCGGCCCGGGGCCGGCGGTCGAGGATCGCGTCCTGCGGCCGGGCGACACGCTGTACCTCCCGCGCGGCTGGCTGCACGAAGCCGTCACGTCAGACACCGATTCGCTTCATCTGACGATCGGCGTCAACGTGGTCACCTGGCTCGACGCGTTCCGCGCCGCGGTCGAGGAGCTCGGCGACGACGTCCGCTTCCGACGATCCTGGCAGTCCGGCGACGGCGACGGCGTCCCAGAGCTCGTCGAGGAGCTCGAACGGCGACTGCGGCCGGACGACGTCGCGCGTCGCGCTCGCGGAAAGCTCGTCCGCTCGCGCCGTCCGATCCGCGAGCGGCACCTGTCCCAGCTACGCGCACTCGAGGGCCTCGATCCGGAGACCGAGCTCGAACGGAACCCGTCGGTGCTCGTCGACGTCGTCGAGCGCAGCGGCTCGATCTCGCTGGTCTTCGAGGGACGAGAGGTCAGCTTCCCCGGGCGCGCGCACGACGAAGTCACGGCCGTGGCGAGCGCCGACGGGGCGTTCAGCGCCTCGGACCTGCCCGGCACGCTCGACGACGAGAGCAGGCTCGTCCTCCTCCGCCGGCTGGTCCGCGAGGGCTTCCTCCGGATCAGTGAGGCATAGCGACGTAGCGGACCGGACGCTTTGCGGCGTCCGAGTTGCACGTCAGCTGCGTCAGCTCGCCTAGCTCCGCGACGACCTCGAGCTCGCGCGGGCCGGCCGGAGTGGCGAAAGCGATCCGCCAGCGGCGTTCCTCGAGCTGCTCGACACGGACCAGCGAGAGGTCGTCCAGGCCCGTCAGCCCCTCCTCTGCCCGGACACGGCGTTCGGCAGCCTGCACGGCGAACGGCCAGCACGAGCGGCCGCGGTAGTGGGCAAGCGAGACCTGCCCGTCGAAGTAGTCCTCGAGGAGGCCTGGAACGTCGTCGCGCTCCACCCGTCCGTAGTAGACCCCGTGGGGCAGGCAGACGACGTTCCCGGCAAAACGGTCGCCGCCGACGTGGGTGCACTGCCAGACGGACTCCGCGTCCAGCTGCTCGCTCAGCGCCTCAAAGAGTGGCCGGCCGCGGCGGGCACAGCACGGGTCGTGCTTGCCGTGCGTGCAGACCAGGAACAGCGGCTCGGAGACGTCGGACGCGCGCGCCCACGGGTCGATGCCGCGAAGCTCTTCGTGGCTCGAGATCTCCAGGCGGCCGAGCCTTTCTGATCCGATGCGCGAGTCCGAGACGTAGACCGCGAGATCCTCGCGGTGGCGGCGGTCCGGTCGGCGGATGAACAGCAGGCGTGTCCGGGGCTCCGCACGGCGCAGCTCTCGAAGCCAGTCCTTCACCTGGTCCGAGAGGCCGCTCCCGGCGAGCGCATCCGAGCTCCACAGACTGCGGTACTCGACAAGGAGCCAGCGGTCGATCCGGCTCGCCGTCGCGGCGAGGGGCTCGTGGTTCTCGCGGGCGATGTCCGCGCAGAAGGGACGGCTCGAGGTCACTCCGCCTGGATGACGCAGATGACTTGGCCCGTCTTGACGGGCTCGCCTGTGCCGACGGAGAGGCCCGCGACGCGCCCGGCGCGGTGCGCCGCGATCTCGTTCTCCATCTTCATCGCCTCGACGACGCAGAGGATCTGGCCGGCCTCCACCTCGTCGCCCTCGGCGACTTCGACCGCCAGGACAGTCCCCTGCATCGGGCTGACCACCGCGTCCCGCGCTGCGCCGTGGCCGGGGCCGGAGTGCGGTCCGCTCGCGCCGACGGCGGGCGAGCTCCGCGTGCGGCGGCTCGGGGACGAGCAGCTTGACGTCGTAGCGCCGGCCGTCGAGCTCCGCCTGGACGCGGCGCTCCCGCAGCGATCCGCCGCCGGCTCCGTCCGACTGCGCCGCTACGCTCGTTGTCCGATGCGACAACTCTTCCGCACGCTTCGCAAGCTCCTCCGACTCGACGATCCCGTGACAGGTCTCGCCTTGGGCAAAGCACGGGTGCTCGAGGAGCGCCCGGTGGAATCCGAGCAACGTCGTGACGCCGTCGATCTGGAACTCGTCCAGCGCCCGGAGCATCCTGCGCCTCGCGTGCTCGCGGTCGACCCCATGGACACACAGCTTCGCGATCATCGGGTCGTAGAGGGCGACGATCTCCCGGCCCGCGTCGACGCCCGAGTCGACCCGTACCCCGGGACCGCCCGGCTCCCGATAGCCCGTGATCCTCCCGGGCGCCGGAAGGAAGCCGTTGGACGGATCCTCCGCGTTCACGCGGCACTCGAGCGCGTGCCCCGTGAGACGGACGTCCTCCTGGCGCAGCCATAGCGGCTCTCCCGCCGCGATCAGCACCTGCTCGCGCACGAGGTCGAGGCCCGTGACGAGCTCGGTCACGGTGTGCTCCACCTGGATCCGGGTGTTCATCTCCAGGAAGTAGTACTCGCCGTCCCTGGAGAGGAGACCCTCGATCGTGCCCGCCGAGCGATAGCCGACTGCGCGCGCCGCGTCGACGGCAATCTGGCCGATTCGCTCGCGCAGCTCGCCGGAGACCGCGGGAGACGGCGTCTCCTCGACGAGCTTCTGGTGGCGTCGCTGGATGGTGCAATCCCGCTCGCCGAGGTGGATCACGTTGCCGTGGGCGTCCGCAAGGACCTGGATCTCGACGTGCCGCGGGTCCTCGAGATACCGCTCGACGTAGACGGCCGCGTCCGAGAAGTACGCCTCGCCCTCGCGCTGCGCGGACTCGAACGCTCGCTCGACCTCCTCCGCCGAGCGGACGACCTTGAGGCCCTTGCCGCCGCCTCCCGCGGACGCCTTGATGGCGATCGGCCACCCGAGCTCGTCGCCGAGGACAGCGACCTCGGCGGCGGTGGAGACAGGGTCGGTCGTTCCGGGAATGATCGGAACGCCCGCTGCCTTCATCCGCTCGCGGGCCGCGATCTTCGAGCCCATGACCTCGATCGCCTCGGCCGGCGGGCCGATCCAGACGAGACCGGCGTCGCCTACGGCGCGAGCGAACGAGGCGTTCTCTGCGAGGAACCCGTATCCGGGATGGATCGCCTCAGCCCCGGCGCGGCGCGCGGCGTCGATCACCCGCTCCTGCGCGAGATAGCTCTCAGCCGGCGGTCCCGGGCCCAGCAGGTACGCCTCGTCCGCCAGCTCGACGTGCAGCGAGCCGCGGTCGGCCTCCGAGTAGACGCCGACGGGCACGATGCCGAGCTCGCGGAGGGTGCGGAAGATCCGGATGGCGATCTCACCCCGGTTTGCTACGAGGACTTTCGAGAAGGCGGCCACGACTCGCCCTATTCTCCCGACGATGGGGTCATTGAGCCTTGCCGACCAGCTCACAGTGGCGCGGATCGCTGCCGCGCCGCTGATCGTGCTCCTGTTCGTGATCGACTTCTCGGGCCACGACTACTGGGCGACCGCCCTGTTCGCCGTAGCCATGGCGACCGACTGGTTCGACGGGTGGATCGCCCGGCGGCGCGGCGGCCCATCGGCGATTGGCTCGCTGCTCGACCCCGTCGCCGACAAGATCCTCGTCCTCGCCGTGCTCATCGTGCTCGTCGACCGCGGCGTCTTCGCCGGCTGGATGGTCGCGGCGATCGTTGCGCGCGAGCTCCTCGTCACCGGGCTCCGGCTCGCCGCGCTCGAGCGCGGCGTCGTCCTCGGCGCTCGAGACCTCGGGAAGATCAAGACCGGCGCGCAGTCGGCTGCGGCCCTGCTTGGCGGACTCGCGGCGGCCGGCGCGATCCGAGAGGAGTTCGCGTGGTGGGCGCTCTTTGCCGCTCTCGTGCTGACGTGGGTCTCAGGGCTCGACTACGCCCGAGCCGCGCCACGCCTGCTGCGCAGCCGGGCCGCCGCCTAGGTCGTCCAGCCCCGAGCTCCACCACGCGCTGTCCCGCTCCTCGTCGCCCGACTGCCCGGCAGCCTGGAGCAGCGCCGCACGCTCCTGGTCGTCGATCGGCTCGGGGACGATCTCCCAGCTCACGGACGCAGCCTAAAGGCGGCGCGGCGAGCCGCCGATGCCCACAACGTGCGTCGCCTCTTTGCGGCATCTCTGTGCGCCTTCGTAGCGCTGTCCGCTCCGCTCGCCGTGCTCGCGGCGACGAAACGCTCCTGGGCGCACGCGGAGATCAAGCTCGTGACCTCGCAGGGTCTCATGGCGGCCGACGCCGCGACCTTCCGCCCCGACGCTCCGCTGACGCGCTCCGCGCTCGACGACCTCGTCGCGGGGCTGAACGACGTCCCCCGCGAACCGGAAGCTGCCAGTGTCGGCACCGTCACGCTCGCCGGGCTCGACCAGGCGCTCGTGCGAATGCTCGACCTGGACGACGATGCTCGCCTCTTCCAGCTCGGCGTGCGGCGCAGCGGGCTTCGCCCTCCGTCGCGCTTCGGCAGCGAGGTCGTCGCGCGGCTGATCGGCCTTCGGAAGAACCACGAGGCCCCGAACGACGCCCTCGAGCTCCTGCCCAGCGATGTTTCCACACGAGCCGAGGCCGCATTCTCCGCCGCGCAGATCCTCCGCTTCCGAGGCTGGGAGACGCAGTCAGTCGAGGAGGCCGCCGCCGAGTTCGAGGTCCCCGAGTACACGCCATGGCAACGCAAGGTGCTGCAGACGGCCGTCAACCTGATCGGCTATCCCTACGTCTGGGGCGGCACCAGCTCCGGCCCGCAGACGCTCTTCGGTGTCAGCTCGCGCGGCGGGTTCGACTGCTCCGGCTTTCTCTGGCGCGTCTTCAAGCTCCAGCGCTATGCCGGCGGCGAGAATCTTGCCGCCACGATCGAGGGCCGCACCGCCGCGCAGATGGCGGGTGAGGTGCCGCGCGGAAAGCGCATCGCGCTCGCCAATCTTGGCCCCGGTGACCTGATGTTCTTCGGCCGAGGCGGACGGCGCGCACGCGCGGCGTCGGTCGACCACGCCGGGATCTACCTCGGCAGCGGCTGGATGATCCACTCGTCGCGCTACGGCGTGGCCCTCGTGCCGGTCGACGGCTGGTACGCAGAGCGCTTCGCCTGGGGCCGCCGGCCGCTCGCCGAAGCCGGCCTGACCCAGGCATAAACCCGCCGCAAAAAGCATAAAAGTCGGTTCCCCCGAAAGGGTGATGGCACGGCCCTGCGCAACGCGGAGAATCGAGCGCGTCCGATTTACGGAGAAAGGGAACCGATGCTCGAGTGGAAGGCAAGCTTCCTGACGTTGTTGGTCTCGCTGGCCGCGTTTTTCGGCCCGCTGTCCGACGGCTCGTACAACTGGAACTGGTAGCGCGGCGGCAACGATGAGACGGATGCCGCCGCGGCTGCTGCTGCTAGTCGCTCCGGTTTGCGGCGCCGGGCTGGTCATCGCACTGACCGCGGCGATTTCGTTCGCGGCAGCCCCCCACACTCTCGGCGAGCTTGCCGGGCCTTTGGCGCTTCTGGTCGCCTCGACCCTCGCGAGCCGCTACCCCGTCCCGATCGAGGGCGCAGAGAGCGGTGGCGTGACGCTCTCGTTCGTCTTCGGGGCGAGCGGCATCGTCCTCTTCGGCTGGGAGGCAGGGATCCTGATCGCGTTCGCCGCGCCCGCGACGATGCAGCTCCTCGAGCACCGGCCCCTGGAGCGCGTCGCCTACAACGCTTCGGTCTTCGCGATCGGAGCCGCCGTTGCGGCCGGCCTGGTCGCGCTCGTCGACGGCACCACTACGCCCCAGCTCGTCGCGGCGGTCGGCTTGTCCGCGGCTCCCCAGTACGTGATCAACCTGCTCCTCGTCTCGGCCGCCGTCGCCGGTTCCGCGCGCCGGCCGTTCGGCGGACTGGTCGGGGCCTCGGCGCGCGCGACGATCGTGCCGTTCGCGCTCATGGCGTCGGCTGCGCTGATGCTCGTCGTGCTCTGGCAGCGGTCGCCGCTCCTCTCCGCGGCGCTCGTCGGCCCGCTGCTCGCGATCTCGCTCTACCAGCGCTCTGCCCACCAGGCGCTGCGGGCGATGCGCCTCGCGCTGACCGACCCGCTCACGGGCCTCGCGAACCATCGCTCGTTTCACGAGCGAGTGCAGCGCGAGCTCCAGTCGGCCGAGGCGCGAAACACGACCATGACGCTCTGCATGATCGACATCGACGACTTCAAGCGCGTCAACGACCTCTTCGGCCACCCCGTCGGCGACCACGTGCTCGCGGAGGTCGGCTCGCGGCTCCGTCAGAACGGCGAGGCGTTCCGGCTGGGCGGCGACGAGTTCGCGCTTCTGCTGCCGGGTGGCAACGCCGACGACCCTTTGCCCGTCGCCCAGCGCGTGCTCGCGCGCATCGCGGCCCTCGACCTGGGCGACGTGGGTTCCGTCACGGCCAGCGCCGGCCTCGCGAGCTTCCCGGCGCAGGCGCTCGACCGCGACGATCTGATCCGGCTCGCCGACAGCGCGCTCTACTGGGCCAAGGAGCACGGCAAGAACCGCGTCCACGTGTACCGGCCGGACGTCGTCGAGCTCGCCGAGCTGCGCCGTCTCGCCCACGGTCCCGACCGCGCCGCACGCTTCCGCGCCGCAGCAAGCCTTGCGAAGGCCGTGGACGCTCGGGACACTTACACCGGCAGCCACTCGACGCGCGTCGCGGAGCTCGGGGCGTGGATCGCCGCGCACCTCGGCCTCGACGCCGAGCAGGTCGAGCTGACTCGGTTCGCGGGCAGCCTCCACGACCTCGGCAAGCTCGCGATCCCCGAGGAGATCCTCCGCAAGCCGGGCCCGCTGACCCAGCCGGAGCGCCTCGTGCTGGAACGACATACGCAGATCGGCCACCGGATGCTGGAGAGCCTCGGCGTCGACCCCGTCGCGGAGTGGGTGCTTCGCCACCACGAGCGCTGGGACGGCGCGGGCTATCCCGACGGCCTCTCCGGCGAGGACATCCCGCTCGGCGCGCGGATCATCTTCGTCGCCGACGCCTACGACGCGATGACCTCGGACCGCGCCTACCGGGGCCGCCTGACACCGCAGGCCGCGGTCGAGGAGCTCCAGCGCTGCGCCGGCACGCAGTTCGACCCGCACATCGTCGAGGTGTTCGGCCGCGAGCTGGGCTACGCGTCTGCCACGACGGCCGTCGCTGCGCGCTAGTAGGGCAGCTCTACGAGTCAGCCCACCAGTCGCGCCGGCCATCGACGTCGTCGCGCGGAGCCTCGCCGAGATTGGGCGCGCCGATGACGAGGATCTCGAGGCCCTCCGGCCCGGCCTCGTAGCCTCGCCACGCGCCGGGCGGGACCCGGACTGCGTCCCATTCCTTGAGCTCGACGATCTCGTCGTCGACCTTCATCCGCCCGCTCCCGCGCACGACCACGTACACCTCCTCTTGCTTTTCGTGCGTGTGGCCGTACGGAAAGCGATAGCCGGGCGGGACGCGCTGGTAGCTCAGGCCGGACTGCTCGAGCTCGAGCGCCTTGGTCGCCGCACGGAACTCCAGGTCCGGCGCGCCGTCGAAGTTGGAGCCGATGTCCTCCAGATCCTCCTTGATGTTCCTGAGCGTGAACGGCACGGCGCAATCCTATGCGTCATTCCGGAACTCAATGTCATTCTCGGCGAGTGCTGGTCCGAGCCTGTCCGGACTGGGCGAATCGCGCATGCAACGACTCACCGTTGATGAGCTGCGACTGATGGTCTCCGAGAAAACGCTTTAGCGAGGCAAGATACTTCGGTCCGACGTTCCGCATGAAGAACTTCGCCTTCAATGGAATCCGCTTCGAGTCGATCCGCCTGTAGTAGATGCACTCGTCGATCTCATAGGGGTGAAAGTAGTAGCTCGAGCACCCCCTCGACAGTGAATACTTCGTGGCGGCCCGATTGTATCGTTCGCCGAATAGTCGATGAGTGATCCCTGACCCGGCCGGCGTTCTGATGGCCGGAAACACCGACCAAGGTATTTCAAGCAAGCCCGAGTCGCCCGGCTCCCCGATGTTGCCGGTTTCCACGAAGTACGGAGCCGTTGGAGCGTTTACAAAGTCACCGAACTTTCCCATCAGCTTCCTGGTAGGCGTCACTGACGAGTCGTATTTGAACCCGTTCTCGGTCAAGACCCGTGCGAGGTATGTCGGAATCGAGGAATTCGGAGAGCGGTACCCGATGACCTCCCGACCGCTCAGGTCCTCCAGCAGATGCTTGCATCTCTTGAGATCGCTGAGAAACGCGTGCTCCGGAACGTCGGCGTAATCGATGTGGTTGTAGTTGTGAGCCGCGACTTCATGACCACGTCTCGCAATCTCCCTGACCATCTCGGGATAGTACGACGCGATGAGCCCGGTAATGAAGAACGTCGACGTGAAGCCGAGCTCGTCGAAGAGCTCCAGGATCACAGCCACGGGTTTCTCTATCTCTCCGGCTGGTGAGCTCTTACCATAGACCGCCTCGAATAGGTCGGGCAGATTCCTCCACAGCGACTTCTCCGAGCCTGATGCCCACCTCGTGAGGTACCACTCGTCGACATCCACGGAGACAAAGAGCTTGCTTGTCACCTTCGCCTCAGGCGATATCTGAGTGCGTCTGAGATACCCGGGGAGCCGAAGTAGGTCTTCTTGGAGGCGTCGTTCGGCTGATAGAAGCTCCGATAGTCGCTTCTCTCGTAGAACTCGAGGACCGTTCCGAAGTGAGTCACCGCCAGGTCGAATACCTTTCTCGTCAGAGTGGCAAAAGACTCGTCGTCGGCGATGGGAATCGCAACCTGGAAGATAATCGGCCCATTGTCGATCTGTTCGTCTACGACATGGTATGTGAGGCCGCCGAACTCTTCCTTGTTGTACAGCTGCCAGAACGGCGCAAGCCTTCCTCGATACGTTGGTAGGAGCGCTCCGTGCCTGTTGAAGACATCCTTCTTCACGGCATCCAGAACGTTCTTGCGCACGATGTGCTGAGACTGATTGAGCAGCAGGTCGATATCCAGAGCTCGTAAAGCGCCGACCGCCGCGTCGGAGTTGACGGAATCCACCTCGATAAGGTGGATGCCTCGGGACCTGCAGAGTGCGCGTATTCGCTCTTGAGCTCTGCGCCTGCCGAACAGCATTCGCCGCATGTTCTGAACGTACGTCACAGGGCCCAGGATGATCAGCAAGGCTGTTAGGTATGCCAGCTCTTCGCTCAGGCTCCGCCTCTTCAAGATGGAGCCCTTCGTACAAATGACGAGCTCGATCGAGTCGCCATATTGTTCGAGAAGCCGACAGACGAACGGAGATATATAGAGCGGATCGGGAGAGAAGGCAACTCCGACGCGCAAAGGGCTCATCCGCGTTCTTGCCTGCACTGCGCCATACGCCTGAGCGTGAACGGCACGGCGCGATCCTCTAGAGCGGGATGTTCCCGTGCTTGCGGCGCGGGCGAGGCTCGCGCTTGGTGAGCGCGGTTTCGAGGGCATTCGCCAGCACCGGACGCGTGCGCCGCGGCTCGATCACGTCGTCCACGTAGCCGCGCTCGGCCGCGACGTAGGGGTTCGCGAACTGCTCGCGGTAGTCGGCGATCAGCGCCTGCCGCTTGGCGTCCGGATCGTCGGCCTCCTCGAGCTCTTTGCGGAAGACGATGTTGACCGCGCCTTCCGGCCCCATGACGGCGACCTCGGCTGTCGGCCACGCGAAGTTGAAGTCGGCGCGGATGTGCTTCGAGCTCATGACGTCGTAGGCGCCGCCGTACGCCTTCCGCGTGATCACCGTGAGCTTCGGGACCGTCGCCTCGCAGTAGGCGTACAGGAGCTTCGCGCCGTGCCGGATGATCCCGTGCCACTCCTGGTCGGTGCCGGGCAGGAAGCCCGGGACGTCCACGAAGGTGACGAGCGGGATGTTGAACGCGTCGCAGGTCCGGACGAACCGCGCCGCCTTCGTCGACGAGTCGATGTCCAGGACTCCGGCGAGCGAGTGCGGCTGGTTGCCGACGACACCGATCGAGTGGCCGGCGAGGCGGGCGAATCCACAGACGATGTTCTCTGCGTACCGCTCGTGCACCTCGAGGAACTCGCCCTCGTCGACCACGCGCCGGATCACGTCCTTGATGTCGTAGGGCTTCGTGGGCTCGTCGGGGATCAGCGTGTCGAGCTCCGGGTCCTCGCGATCGGGGGGATCCGTGGGCGGGAAGTACAGCGGCGGATCGACGTTGTTCTGCGGCAAGAAGGACAGGAGGTAGCGCGCGTCCTCCAGGCAGGTCTCCTCGTCGGCCGCCGTGAAGTGCGCGACGCCGGATTTGGAGGCATGCGTCGCGGCGCCGCCGAGCTCCTCGAACGTCACCTCCTCGCCGGTGACCGTCTTCACGACGTCGGGGCCGGTGATGAACATGTACGAGGTGTCCTCGACCATGAGGACGAAGTCCGTCATCGCCGGCGAGTAGACGGCCCCGCCGGCCGTCGGTCCCATCACGAGGCTGATCTGCGGGATCACGCCCGACGCCTGGACGTTCCGCCAGAAGATCTCGGCGTAGCCGGCCAGCGAGACGACGCCCTCCTGGATCCGCGCCCCGCCCGAGTCGTTGATGCCGATCAGCGGGCAGCCGAACTTGGCCGCGAGGTCCATGACCTTGCAGATCTTCTCGGCGAACGCCTCGGACAGCGAGCCGCCGAAGATCGTGAAGTCCTGCGAGAAGACGAACACCTTGCGGCCGAAGATCGTCCCGTAGCCGGTCACGACAGCGTCGCCGTACGGCCGCCGCTCCATCATCCCGAAGTACGGATTCCGGTGCCGCACGAAGCGGTCGAGCTCGACGAACGAGCCCGGATCGAGGAGCTTCTCGAGCCGCTCGTGCGCGAGAAGCTTCCCCTGGCCCTTGTGTTTCTCGACGGCCTTCTCGCTCGCCGGGTGGAGCGCCTCCTCCCGCAGGCGGTGGAGGAGGTCGAGCTTCCCCTCGGTGGACTCGGTTCGGTCGTCCGTCGTCGCCATGCGGCGGAGCCTAACTAGAGTCGCCTGTGATGCTCGACCGCTCGACGATCTGGCCCTACAAGGACGGTGAGCCGGGCGAGTTCCACTACCAGCGCTACGCCCATCCGGCCGGCGTCGAGGCCGAGCGGGCGCTCGGCGAGCTCGATGGTGGGCACGCGCTGCTCTTCCCCTCCGGCTCCGGCGCGGCCACCGCCCTGGTTCTGACCGTCCTCGAGCCCGGGAAGACGCTCGCACTCGCCAGCGACTGCTACTACGGCACGGCGGTGCTGATGCGGATGCTCGAGCGCTGGGAGATCCGCGTCGTCGAGTTCGACCAGACCGGAGCGCCGCCCGAGGGCGCCGACCTCGTATGGCTCGAAGCCCCGTCGAACCCGACTGCTGTCGATGCCCGACCTCGAGGCGGCCGCCGCGCATCCGGCTCCCGTCGTCTGCGACTCGACCGCCGCGACGCCCGTCTACCTGCGCCCGCTCGAGCAGGGCGCCGACTTCGTCCTGCACTCCGCGACGAAGTTCCTCGGCGGGCACCACGACGTGCTGCTCGGCGCTGTCGTGGCGAAGGAACGCGGGGACTACGAGTCGCTCCTCGAGCTGCGCGGCCGGACGGGGATCGTCGCCGCCCCGGATCCGGCGTGGCTGCTGAGCCGGAGCCTGAAGACACTCCGAGTGCGGATGGAGCGGCACACGGCGTCGGCAACCGAGCTCGCGGCCCGACTGGAGGAGCATCCTGCCGTCGTGCGCGTGCGCTATCCGGGGTTCGGCGGCCTGATGTCGTTCGACGTCGCGGGCGGAGCGGAGGCGGCCCGTCGAGTCGAGACGTCCACGCGGCTGATCAAGAACGCCACGAGCCTCGGAGGCGTCGAGTCGGTGCTCGAGACCCGTGGTCGCTGGGAAGCCGGCCGTGTGCCGGACAACCTCGTCCGTCTAAGCGTCGGCCTCGAGGACGTCGACTTGCTCTGGGCCGACCTCGAGCGTGCGCTCGACGCCTAGAGCCGGAGGTCGGACTCGAACCGACGACCTGCTGATTACAAATCAGCTGCTCTACCAGCTGAGCTACTCCGGCGACGCACGCATGGTAGGCACACAAGCGCGAAAGCGCCCCGGCCAAACCCCCAGCCGAGGCGCTCCCGCTTCTCCGCGGGCTAGGCCGGCGGAATCAGGACGCTGTCGATGACGTGGATCGTGCCGTTGGAGGCCGCGATGTCCGTCTTCACGACGCGTGTGGTGCGGTTGAGATAGACGCGCTGACCCTTGACGCCGATCCGAACGGATGCGCCGTTCAGCGTCTTCGCCCGGCGGAGGGTGACGACCTTCGCCGCCTTCACGTCGCCCTTGACGACGTGGTACAGGAGGACCGCCCGAAGCATCGCGCGATTCCGCTGAAGCTTGCGGAGCGTCGACTTCGGCACCTTGGCGAACGCCTTGTCGGTCGGCGCGAAGACAGTCAGCTTCCCGCTCCCCGACAGCGCGCCCGCGAGTCCCGCCTGCTTGGCGAGGGCGATCAGCGTGGTGAACTGACCGGCATCGCTGGCCGTCTGGACGATGTTCTTGTCTGCCGCGGCCCGGTCGGCCGAGGCGGCGGCGCCTCCTACAGCGCCGATCGATGCGAGTGCCGCGACGCCGAGCGCCGCGAGTGTGAACCGGTAACGATTGCGTCTTCATGTTCCTCTCCTCTTCTCGTTGGTGCGGCGCTACGCGGCCGCGGTTGACGGATTGCGGTGCTCCCGCCGCGCGAGCATCGGAAGCCGCGTCGCCTGGTAGACGGCCGACAGGCCGACCAGGCCGTAGACGATCCGGCTGAGCGCGGTCGTCTCGCCGAACTCCTCGCCGACGATCGCGGCAACGAGATCCCATTCGGCGATCGCGACCAGGCCCCAGTTCAGCCCGCCGACGATGAGAAGTACGGCGGTGATCAGGTTCAGTCCCTTCATGCGTTCCCTCCTCTTTGTACGACGCTTGTACAGAGAATGTACAGAGTCGCAAGTCGTCTTGTCAATGGTCTGTACAAAATCCGTACAATGAGGCCATGGCGGCGCCCAGCGGATATCTCCGGATCGGCGAGTTGAGCCGGCGTACGGGAGTTGCACCGGAGCTCTTGCGTGCGTGGGAGCGCCGGTACGGCTTGCTCCGCCCCGCCCGTTCCGAGGGCGGCTTCCGTCTCTACTCCGACTCCGACGAACGGCGCGTCGAGCTGATGCGGAGCCACCTGCGGGACGGTCTGGCCGCCGCGGAGGCTGCGCGCCGTGCCGTCGACGGCGCCGGCGACACGTCCCTGCGAGACGGCGACGAAGCCCGCCCGGAGCTCGATGCCGGCTCCGCTCGGCTACGCGACGCGCTGGACGAGTTCGACGAGGCCGGCGCTCAACAGGCCCTGGATGAGCTCCTTGCAGCCTTCACCGTCGAGACGGTTCTCGCCCAAGTGCTGATGCCATACCTCGCAGACCTCGGTGAACGCTGGTCGACGGGCGAGGCGACCGTTGCGCAAGAGCACTTCGCGAGCAACCTCGTCCGGGGCCGGCTGCTCGGGATCGCGCGGGGCTGGGATGCCGGAGGCGGGCCGCGGGCGATCCTGGCTTGCGCCCCCGGCGAGCTCCACGACCTCGGACTGATCGCGTTCGGGCTCAGCCTCCACCGGCGCGGCTGGAGGATCACCTACCTCGGGCCGGACACCCCGGTGGAAAGCCTGACCGAGACCGCATCGCGCTTGAAGCCCGACCTCGTGGTCGTGTCAGCGACGAGCAAGCGGCGACTGACGCCGCTCGTCGCCGCGCTACGCAACATCGGCAGATCCACCGCCGTTGCGGTGGCGGGCGCCGGTGCTGCGAACGGCCTCGACGGCATCCGCGTGCTGGACGCGGATCCGGTTAGCGCCGCGCTCGAGCTCTGAGCGCTACTGCAGGACCTGGCGCGTTTCCTGGTGCTGCTGGATCTTGCGCTTGACGCGCTGGAGCGCGTTGTCGATCGTCTTCGTGTCGACCGCGAGCTCCTCGGCCATCTCTTCGTAGGACGAGCCCTCGAGGTAGAGGCGGAGTGCATCGGCCTCGAGCTTGGACAGCCCGGTCCCGAGGCAGAAGACGAGGCTCTGCAACTCCTCGGTCGAGATGACGACGACGGAGGGCTCGTCGACGATCGATCCCGGGAGGGCGTCGCCGAGGGTGCAGTCGCCCTCGGACTCCTGCCCGGCAGGCGTCTGGCTGAACGAGACGTACGTGTTCAGCGGCGCGTGCTTGAAACGAGTCGCCGTCTTGATCGCCGTGATGATCTGCCGGGTGATGCAGAGCTCCGCGAAGCTCCGGAACGAGGTCTCCTTGTCGGAGCGGAAGTCTCGAACGGCCTTGTAGAGCCCGATCAGCCCTTCCTGGATCAAGTCCTCCGAGTCGCCGCCGGCGAGGAAGTACGAGCTCGCTTTCAGCCGGACGAAGCCCGTGTAGCGGCGGATCAGCGTGTCCATCGACTTCCCGTCGCCGTTGCGAGCTCGAATGACGAGCTGGAGGTCCTCGAGCTCCCGCTCGGCCCTCTGGGCTGGGGTCAGGCGAGTGGCGGGTCTGGCGGCCATGTGTGCGCTGGGAACCTGGTACGGCGCTCGGCCGGACCAGTCTCACACTCAACTTGACCAGGAAAGTAGCAGGACTGGCCGGATAATACAAGAGTCTTGCAACGGACCCGAAAAGGCGGGTCTTTGCGGAGGTCCCTATTCGACCGGACCTCTGCGCATCTGCTCCAGCCTTGCCCTTGTCTCTTCGTCGACGCGCTCGCCAACCCTGCTCGTGGCGTCCTCACGGTGCTCGATCGCTGCCAGGTCGGACGCGAAGTCCCGCGAGCTCACCTTCGCCACCTCCTGTCCCGACGTGCCGCGGACGGCTTCGTCGGACGAGACCAGGCAGACGCGTTCGCGGTCGCGGTGCTCCGCTGCGAGCCGCTCGAGCAGGGCGTCGGCATGTGGCACGAACCGAACCTCGAGCTGACCGCGACGTTCGTCGGCGCCCACCCCGTCGAACACCACGACGCCTCGCGCCCCGCGGAGCGCGACGAAGCTGGCAAGCACGTCGACGAGCTCGCGGCGGTCCTCGATTCCGGCTGCGTGCAGGAGGTTGTAGCCGTCGAAGAGGTAGAGCGTCGGGTCAGGCACGCCGGCGCCTTCGCGCTTCGTAGAGCAGCACCGCTGCCGCCACGCTGACGTTGAGCGACTCGACCTGGCCGGCCAGCGGGATCGAGACCATGGCGTCGCAGGTTCGGCGCACGAGCGGCCTGAGACCACGACCCTCCGCGCCGAGCACCACCGCGAGCCCGCCCTCGAGATCCGCGTCCCAGAGCGGCGTTCCCTCTTCCGAGGCGGCGCCCCAGACCCAGAGATCGGGGCCTTTCACGTCAGTGAGGTAACGCGCGAGGTTCGGCACGACTGCGACAGGCAGGTGCTCGACAGCACCGGCCGAGGCGCGGGACACGGCGGGCGTCACCCGAGCCGAACCGTGTGCCGGCACGACGACGCCCGTGGCGCCGGCTCCCTCGGCGGTGCGTATGACAGCGCCGAGATTGTGTGGGTCGGTCACCTGGTCGAGGCAGACCAGGAGAGGGCTCTCCGTCGCGGCAAGCTCGTACGCGTCCGCGTAGCGATAGGGAGCGACCCGCGCGACGACGCCCTGGTGATCGCGCGTGCCGGCCTCCTCGGTCAGCGCCCGCTCGGGCTTGACCTGCACGCGGACGCCGGCCTCCTCCCGCAGCCAAGGCTCGGCGGCAACCGCGCGCTCCGTCGCCCACAGCTCGAGCACGTCGCGCGGGCCCCGCACCGCCTCGCGGACGGCGTTCCGGCCGTAGACGTGGTCGGCGGTCACTTCCGCACGAGCCGGAAGCCGTCCGGGGCGTCCCGGACCTCCCACCCGGCCTCGGCGATCTCGTCGCGGAGCCGGTCGGCCTCCTCGAAGTCGCCGCCGGCGCGCGCCTCCTGGCGCCGTCGCGCGAGCTCGTCCAGCTCGGCCGGCGCCTCCTCGCTCTCGGCCAGCGACTCCAGACCGAAGACGGCAAGCGCCCGCCGCAGCAGCTCGTGGTCCCGCCACTCGTGCATCACCGCGACCGCCTCGGGCGTGTTGAAGTCGTCGTCGAGCGCCGCGGCAAACCGGTCCCAGGCGTCCGACGGCGCGGCTTCGGACGGATTGCGGAAGACCTCCCGAAAGCGATCGCCGCGCGAGGCGGCCTGCTCGAGGGTCTCCTCCGAGAAGTCCATCGGCTTCCGCCAGTGCGCGCCGAGGAAGAGCAACAGCAGCGTCTCGCGGCCCCAATCTTCGAGCGCCTTGTCGGTGGTGACGACGTTCCCGAGCGACTTCGACATCTTCGCGTCGGTGAAGCGAAGGAGGCCGTTGTGTGCCCAGATCCGCGCAAATTCGTGGCCGAGCGCCCGGGACTGCGCGAGCTCGTTCTCGTGGTGTGGGAAGACGAGGTCGAGCCCGCCGCCGTGGATCTCGAACACCGGCCCGAGCAGCTCCTCCGCCATCACCGAGCACTCGATGTGCCAGCCGGGGCGGCCTCTCCCCCACGGCGACTCCCACCAGGTGTCCTCGTCCGGCTTGTTGGCCTTCCAGAGGGCGAAGTCGCGCGGATCTTCCTTGAGCGGGTTCGGCTCCTGCTCCTCGACCTGATCCGGGCGCTGGCCGGAGAGCCGCCCGTACTCGGAATCGCGGCCGACGCGGAAGTACACGTCCCCTTCGACCGCGTAGGCGTAGCCGCGCTCGATCAGCTCCTCGATGAACCGGATGATCTGCGGAATCACCTCCGTCGCCCTGGGCAGGTGATCCGGCATGCCGAGGCCGAAGGCTTCGCTGTCCTCCAGGTACCACTGGGTCACCTGCTCGGCGAGCTCGGCGCTCGACCCGGGCGCCGCCTCGTAGATCTTGTCGTTGATGTCGGTGATGTTGTGGACGAAAATCGCCTCGTACCCCCGCTGTCGAAGCCACGACCTCAGCCACATGCCGAGCACGAAGGGCCGCGCATTCCCGATGTGCGCCCGGGCGTTCACGGTCGGGCCGCAGAGGTACATGCGAACCGGCCCGGGCGGCTCGGGCAGCTCGTCGGGCCTACGAGTGAGTGTGTTGTAGAGCCTGATCGACACGGCGCAGCGCTTCCTCCTCGGACAGCGCGGCCAGTATCGCCGCTAGCTCCGGGCCCTTGTCGCGCCCCGTCAATGCGAGTCGGAGAGCGCGCAGGTCGCCTCCCACCGCCTTCAGCTCGCGGATCACCGCACGGGGCTCGCCGCCCGCCAGCTCCTTGAAGCGCTCGAGCGTCTCGGGCGCCGAGGTCGTCTGCGGCGGAGGGGCTTCCAGCACTTGCGCGGCGTAGTCGCGCGCCTCGCTCAGATCGCGTGCGCCGCGCGCTGCCGGAACGGCCGACAGGGGAACAGCGACGCGGTCCGCCAGTTCGTCGTCCGGCATCGCCTCGATCGCCTCCACCGACAGGCGGCGGATTCTCGGGAGGTCGTAGTGGACGTCGTGGCGCGGAATCCCGAGCTCTTCGAGGTACCGACGGACAGCCTCGGCCGGGATCCCGAGCTCGCGCAGCGACTCGACGGTGGCGCCCTCGGCGCGCTTCGAGAGCTTCTTGCCGTCCTCGCCGAGGATCAGGCCATGGTGAACGTACTCCGGTGGCTTCGTGCCGAGCGCTTCGTGCAGCCGCCGGTGCAGCTCCTCGTTCGGCCGGTGGTCGTTGCCGCGGTAGACGTGAGTGATCCCGAAGTTCGCGTCGTCCACGACGCTCGCCAGGTGGTAGGTCGCGGTGCCGTCCTCACGGAGGAGCGTCGTACGGCCGAAGCGCTCGCCGCCGAGCTGCTCCGCCGCCTCGCGATACCGGTCCTGCCGCTCGCTCTGGCGAACGGGCCCGTCTTCCCACGCGACGCCGAGCCACTTGAGGTCACGAAGGATCGCCTCCGCCCCGCCCGCGACGTTGCGCGTGACGTCGGTGTCATCGATCCGCAGCATCAGTTGCTCGCCCTCCCGCCGGTTGATCACCGCGCTCAGTGCGTTTCCGACGTGGAGCGACCCGGTCGGGCTGGGAGCAAACCGAACACGCTTCACCGCCCGAATCTAACGAGCGGCCGCCCAGCCCCGAGGGCCGGGCGGCCGCTTTGCTCAGGAATCAGTCGTCGTGGTGATCGCCGATCCGCCCGAAGTAGTGCTTCGAGCGATAGCTCACGATCTTACGAGCGATCTCGACCGACGCCTCGTCAGCGTTCCGGAAGTGGATCCCTGACCAGACCCGCACTCCGACGATCTCCTCCAAGGCATCGGACAGTCTCGTGTAGCTCCGCGTACGCCAGTCGGACTGCGGCGCCGGCGGCGGCGGCGCCGGGAACATGTCGGTCCAGCCAACCCTGTCGGTGCGGAAGAACCGCGCGAGAGACTCAGTTACCGCGCCGCTGAGGCCGAGGTGGCCGGAGGGGTGTTCCGGGTACGGCGGGTTGCTCACTAGGGGCAGCCAGTTCTCGTCCTTGTCGGTTCGCGAGTTCCGGTCGGTGTCCGCCTCGCGGATCGCAGTGATCGGCCGCCAGAACGAGTAGTGCGCCTTCTCGTCCCAAACGGCGATGAACGCATCCGCGACGGCGAGGTAGACCTCTGCGAAGAGGCGGGCGTTGCCGACCAGGGACACGCCCCTCGCCATAGACACATGGTTGAGGATCCGGTTCCAAGTGCGCGGTGGGTTCCCAGCCCAGTACAGGGCCGCGTTCGTCTGATCCTGCGTCCGTGTCGTGCTGTTCTGCGCGCCAAGCGACTTGACCTCGTTGAACTCTTTCGCGTACTTCCGGCTCTCGAGGTCGTATGGGCCATCGGAGCGGAACTGCGAGGCGCGCTTGATCAGGAACGGCTTCACGTCCTTGACCCATGCGTTCTGGTCGGTGCCGAACGCCGGCAGAACCGGCTTCCAGACTCCCGCGCCCGAGCCGGAGAGGAAGCGGAACAGCCCGCCCCGCCCATCGTCCGTGCGCGCGGCGATCATGGCCGCCGCCGCCGCATGGCCCACCGCGATTCCACGCCGCTTGTCGGCGTCGTCGGGAATCCCCATGAGCGTCGCGTCGTAGTGCGCTTGGAGCGCGCCCTGCTGACCCGGGACGATCCACACGAGCATCTCGTACGCCGCAGTTGCGGCCGCTGCGTCCATCGAGTCGTCCGGCGTCGCCACGCGCGACGTGAGCAGGTACCCCTCGCGACTGCCGTCGATCGCATTCACGGCGTCGTAGACGGCGCCCTGAACCATCGCCATGTGCAGTACGGACACGTTCGGCGGCTGCGCTGCGGTGACGTAGAGCGCGTTCGCCGCGTTCTGGTTCCACTGTGTGACCGTGTCGGCACGCGCTACTGCCGGAGCGGCAGCGGCCGTGAGCGTGACGAGGACGGCCGCGATGTATCTGAACATGCGAATCTCAGCCTCCCGTGGATGGTTTTCCACAGGCTCGCTCGCTAGCGCCCTGGAGTCCATTCGTCATTCGTCGTATCTTTGGAACGGCGTGACCGCACTCACCGCCAGCGATGCGGAGCGGATCCTCCGCTTTGTCGCCGAAGCCGAGAGCGCCGGCGGCGATCAGGTCCTCAGCCCCGATCTCCTCGTCGGGCTGGGCGAGCTCATCGACGCGGACTGGGTGAGCTACTGCGAGCTCGACCGCGTGCGCAAACGGGACCTCTTCTACGCCTGCCGACCCGGCGAGGAAACGCATGAGGGCGATCCCGACCTCTACTGGGCGTTCGTGAACGCCGAGCATCCGATCTGTGCGGCCGAAGAGGCGGGGGTCGTCGATGCCCTCAAGATTTCGGACTTCATGTCGCTTCGCGAGCTCCGGACCAGCCGTCTGTACGCGCTTTGGTTCAGCCGCTTCGGGATGGAGCGGGAACTGTCCGTCGCCATTCCCTCGCCCCTTTGGCACACGAAGGTCTTGATCTTCAACCGCGGGCCGGGCAAGGACTTCACCGAGCGCGATCGCGCTGTGCTCGACCGCCTGCGGCCGCACCTCGCGAACATGGGGCAGGCCGTGCGTAACCGCCGACTGCTCAACGCGGCCCTCGCAGAGCTCGGCAGCGTCGACGAGCACGACGCCCGCGGCGTGATCTTCCTCGGAGCGGGCGGGGAGGTCGAGTTCATGTCAGCGCCGGTCGAGCGGCTGCTGCGCGAGTTCTTTCCTCCGGCCCCGCGCGGGCAGCTTCCCGCGATGCTCGTCGATTGGCTGGATCGCAGCGTTGCGAAGTCGTTGATCCGGCGACGAGGAGCGCGCCGGCTTGTCGTCGAGCACACCGGCGAGTCACTCGTCCTCCAGGAGGAGCTCGAAGAAGTGCAGCTGACCGTCCGCGAGCGCGAAGTGCTCGCGTGGGTCGCGCGCGGCAAGACGAACGCAGAGATCGCTCAACTCCTGTGGCTCGCCCCGAGCACGGTGCGCAAGCACCTCGAGAACGCCTATGCCAAGCTCGGCGTCAGCACGCGTACCGCTGCCGTTGCCCGGGTGTTCGGGCTCAGCGACGCGGCGGCCTCGTAGCCAGGCTTGCAGGCGCGACTCCTTTCCTGGTTCCGCACGCACGGACGGGATCTCCCGTGGCGCCGGACGCGTGACCCCTACAGCGTCTTGGTTTCGGAGGTGATGCTGCAGCAGACGCAGGTTCCGCGGGTGATCCCGCGCTACCTCGCCTGGCTCGAGCGCTGGCCGACGGTTGAGGCACTCGCCGAAGCGCCGCGCGCCGAGGTGATCCGAGCCTGGCAGGGGCTCGGCTACAACCGCCGGGCGGTGAACCTGCATCGCGCAGCCCAACTGATCGCGGCCGACGGTTGGCCGGACGATCTGACGGAGCTTCCCGGGGTAGGCGACTACACGGCCGCGGCGATCCGCCGCTTCGCCTGGGGCGACGACGTCCTCCCGCGCGACACGAACGTGAACCGCATCGTCGCGCGAACGGGAGCCGCTTTCGGACCGGCCGCCGCCGAGGCACTGATGGATCTCGGCCGCGAGGTTTGCCTCGCTCGGATCCCGCGATGCGACGAGTGCCCGCTCTCCGAAGCCTGCCCGTCGCGCGGCCGCCGCTACGAGCCCTTGCGAAAGCAGTCGCGCTTCGAGGGCTCCTTCAGGCAGCGGCGCGCCGAGACCCTTCGGCTGGTTGCGGCAGGGGGATCGTCGCGGCTCGACGCACGAGCCGTCGCCTCGCTCGTGCGGGACGGTCTAGTCGAGCTGCGCGGCGGCGTCGCCCGGCTGCCGCAGTAGCGCCACTGCCTGAGCCATCAGACCCTCGCGACGGCCCGTGAAGCCCAGATGATCGGTCGTCGTCGCGCGGACCGAGACGCGCTCGGCCTCGACGCCCATCGTCTCCGCCAGACGCATGCGCAGCTCGTCTCGGCGCTCGGCGATCCGCGGCCATTCCCCGATCAGGACGCAGTCGGCGTTCACCAGCTCGAAGCCGGCTGCCTTGACCTTGCCGTAGGCGTTCCGGAGCAGGAGCAGAGACGAAACGCCGCGGAGCGAATCCTCATCCGAGGGGAAGAGCTGGCCGATGTCGCCGAGGGCGGCCGCGCCGAGCAGCGCGTCGATCAGCGCGTGCGTGACGACGTCACCGTCCGAATGGCCGGCGAGACCACGGTCTTCGTCGAACTGGATGCCGCCGAGGACGAGCGGGATCCCGTCGGCGAACGCGTGGGCATCGACGCCAAGCCCGATCCGGAGGTCAGACACCGAGCGCCTCCGGCAGCTCCGACAGCGAGGTGATCCTGATCGCGCCGTTCGGCGCCTCGTGAAGGTGGCCCCACGGCCCACGGCGGATGTGCACGGCGACCATGCCGGCTGCGAGCGCCGGAAGGACGTCGTTGTCGACGCGGTCGCCGACATACGCGATGTCCTGCGCATCGACCGCGACGGCCCCGACGACGCGAGCGAAGAACTCTGCCGCCGGCTTCGCGACCCCCCAGCTCTCGGAGGAGCCGAGGACGTCGACCCGGTCGCGCAGCAGCTCCTCCGAGGCAGCCGGCGTGTTCCCGACTGCCGCAACGCGCAGACCGCGGGAGCGAAGCTCGTCGATCGCCGGCACCGCATCGGGATAGAGCTCGTCGGTCGTCCAGTGGGAGGACCCGCGATCAACGCCGAGTAGATCCCAGACGCAGTCGTGATGCTCGCCGCGAGCGGCCAGCCCACCAAGGATCCCCATCAGCGTGAACCGCGGGACTCCGGCCGCGTCCGCCGCCCGCTCCCACATCCCCGTTTCGTCGATCAGAGTCTCACCGACGTCCAGGACAACCGCCTTCAGAGCCATGTGGCAACGAGGTCGAGGTCGGCCGGCTCGGTGACCTTGAGCAAGCGCCGGTCGCCGGGGACGACCTTCACCCTTCCGCCGCGCGCCTCGACGAGCGCGGCGCAGTCCGTGGCCTCCTCGCCGGATGCGGCCGCGTCGCGGAGCACCGGCCACACGAAGGCTTGCGGCGTCTGCGCGCCCATGAACTCCCGGCGGTCGACGGTCTCCACGACGCGGTCCGCTTCGACGCGCTTCAGCGTGTCCGCGACCGGCAGCGCCGGAATGGCGCCGTCCCAGCCCTCCGGGAGCGTGGTCAGCAAGCGCTCCAGAACGTCCTCGGGCAGCACCGGCCGCGCGGCGTCGTGTACCAGGACGACGGCAGCGTCTTCGCCGATCTCCGCGAGGCCGGCCCGCACGGACGCAGCCCGCGACTCGCCGCCGGGCACGACGCCGGCGACCTTGCCGCAGCCGAGCTCCTCGGCGAGCAGGATCACGGGCTCCTCCCAGTCCGGGGGGGCGACGACGACGATCGAATCGACCCACGCCGACCACTCGAGCCGCTCCAGGCTCTCGGCCAGCAGCGGCCTGCCGTTCAGCTTGGCGAACGCCTTCGGCCGGTCCAGCCCGAGCCGCTCGCCGCGACCTGCCGCGACGATGACGGCCCAGACTGACATCAGGCGGCTAGCGGCGCTCTAGGCGGCCGCGCCGGCCTTCGCGCGCTTCTTCTTCGAGCCTTCGTCGGAGATGAGGACCTCGTCGAGCCACTCGGCCGTCTCCTCCTCGTCGAGACCCTTCGCGTACATCAGCTCGCTGATCAGGATCTTCTTCGCCTTGACGAACATCTGCTTCTCGCCGGTTGACAGCCCCTTGTCGCGGTCCCGCAGCGACAGGTTCCGCACGACCTCGGCGAGCTCGAAGATGTCGCCCGTCTTCATCTTGTCGCGGTTGTGCTTGAAGCGCCGGTTCCAGTTCTTCGGCATCGTGGTGCCGTTCCCGGTCAGCGCCTTGACGACTTCCTTCACGGTGTCCTCGTTGATGACCTTCCGCAACCCGACCTTCTCGGCGTTGTCGGCCGGCACGGTGACGGTCATGTCGTTGTGAAGGATCTGGATCGTGAGGTACTCGCGCTTCTCTCCCAGCACCTCGCGCGAGTCCTTCTTCATGACAGTGCCTGCCCCGTGGTGCGGATACACCACCTTGTCGCCGACCTTGTACAAGCCCCGACCTCCCACTCAAGCGTTTACACGACAAACCGCCGGCGGGTGACGAAACCGCCGGCGAACGGGAGCCAGTATACCTGAAGGGCTCCGAAAAAGCCACCGTTTCCAGGGCTTTTGCACGGTCCAGGCGAAAATGCCTGCTAGCGGCGGGGTTCCGCGGCCGCGGCGAGCGCCGCGGACACGGCCTCCTTCACCGTTTCGACCCCCTTCGTCGCGAGGCCGCGACGGGGCTTCGTCGCAGCCGGCACGACGACCGTCTCGAGGCCGAGCTTGGCGCACTCCTCCAGCCGCCGCTCTGCCTGCGTCACTGGGCGCAGACGCCCGGTGAGGCCGATCTCGCCGAACGCCGCTGTGCCCGCGGGAATCGCGGCGCCCTTCGCCGCCGAGGCGATCGCCAGCCCGACGGCGAGGTCCGCGCCGGGCTCGTCGATGCGCATGCCGCCGGCGACGTTCACGAAGACGTCCGCCTGACCCAGCGCGATGCCGCCGTGGCGCGTGAGCACCGCGACGATCATCGCGAGCCGCTTGGGGTCGACGCCGGTGGCGACCCGTCTCGGCATCGCGAGATCGGTCGACGAGACAAGCGCCTGGATCTCGAGCAGCAGCGGGCGCGTCCCCTCCAACGCGCACGCGACGGCCGACCCGACCTCCTCTTCGCGGGCCGCGCCGAACAGCTGCGAAGGGTCGGGGACGCCGACGAGCCCGCTGCCGGTCATCTCGAAAACGCCGAGCTCGTTCGTCGAGCCGAAGCGGTTCTTTGCCGCGCGCAGGATGCGGTGAGCGTGATAGCGGTCGCCCTCGAACTGCAGGACGCAGTCGACGAGGTGCTCCAGCACGCGAGGGCCGGCCACCGCCCCGTCCTTCGTGACGTGGCCGACGAGGAAGAGCGCGACTCCCGCCTCCTTGGCGACGCGGAGCAGCCGGGCGGACGCCTCGCGCACCTGCGAGACGGAGCCCGGCGCGGAGCCGATCTCGCTGGAGTAGAGCGTCTGGATGGAGTCGATCACGCAGACCGCCGGGCGAGCCTCCTCGAGCGTCGCGCAGATGGCATCCAGATCGGTTTCCGCGAGGATCTCGACCCGCTCGGCGCCTCCGAGACGGGCTGCCCGGAGCTTGACCTGGGCGGCCGACTCCTCGCCGGTGACGAGCAGCGCGCGATGGTCTTTCGACATCGCGGCGAGCGCCATCAGGAGCAGCGTCGACTTCCCAACGCCCGGCTCGCCCCCGACGAGCACGAGCGACGCAGGCACCAGGCCGCCGCCGAGCACGCGGTCGAGCTCGGAGACCCCGGTCGGCATCCGCGCCGCCTCCTCGACCTGAACGTCGACGAGACGCAGAACCGGCCGGGCGGAAGCCCCCTTCGCGCGTGACGGCGCCGCTGCCTCTTCGACGAGCGTCCCGAAGCTGCCGCAACCCGGGCAGCGGCCGAGCCAGCGCCCGGTGGACTGCCCGCATTCCGAGCAGGCGAACTTGAGCGCGGGCTGGGCCATGACCGGCACACTAGGCTCAGAGACGGACGGTGTTTGCGCCGATTCCGTAACAACTCTCGGGCCGATTCCGTAACAACTCGCGGCGACAATGATCCCCGTGAAGCTCGGGGTCTGGATCGCGCTGGGAGCGCTCGTAGCAGCGTCCGTCGTCACGCTGAGCGCAGCTGCCGCCACACCGCAGCAGAGGATCGTCTACCGCAGCGTCCGGCTGTCGAATCCCCTGCGTCCGCCGGAGGTCTACTCGATCCTTCCAAGCGGACAGGGACGGCGACTGCTTGCCCGCGGCGCCGACCAGCCTGCCTGGTCGCCGGACCGCAGGCGGATCGCCTTTGCGGGCGCCGGCGACGGCCCGCCAGGGGATCTGGATCATGCGAGCGGACGGCACCGGAGAACGTCGTCTGACGACTCGAGCGGGCGACGGCGAGCCGACCTGGTCCCCTGACGGAGGGCGCATCGCCTACCGCAGGGACAACGGCACCGGCTTCGACCTCTGGATCGTCCCTGCGGCCGGCGGCCGGACCCAGCCGCTGCTGAGGACGCCGCAGGCGAACGAGACGAACCCGGATTGGTCTCCGGACGGCAGGCGAATCGCGTTCGAGAGCACGAGAGGCGCCGGGATCCAGGTCTGGGTCATCAGCGTCGCTTCGAGGGTCGCTCGCCGCGTCACCGCCGGCGGACGCGGGAGCTTCTCACCCGACTGGTCACCGGACGGACGGCGAATCGCGTTCATGACGGGTGGCCGGATCGCGATCGTGGACGCCGATGGACGGCGTTTGCGGCTACTCCCGAGTGGCGTTCCGCAAAGCGCCGACGATCCGGCCTGGTCGCCGGACGGGAAGCGCATCGCGTTCCAGCGCGGTGGTCAGGTCCTCTCCATGCGCGCAGGAGGCGGCGACCGCCGCTACGTCACGCGCGCCGCCTGGGGCACGAACGGCGATCCGGACTGGTAGCGCCGGGAACGAAACTGCAATTCACGGTGTAGAGCGCATATGACGCGCTCGTTCGTCGTCGCCGCGGCGATCATCCTCGTCTCTGGCGCCTCCGCCGCGACGAGCGGGCGCATCACGGCAAGCCTGCACAGCTCGGCCGCCGGGGTGACTGCGGGACGCCCGTGGACGGCCACGTTCTCCGTCCGCGACGGCGGCCGCCCCTTCCGGGGGCGAGTCTCGGTTCTGGCGACGGGCGAGCTGTCGCGTCTGGAAATCGGCGCGCGCCGGGTCGGACGCGTCGGGCGTTACCGGGCGCGAATGACGCTGCCGACCGGCGGCCGCTGGGCGCTCAGCATCCGCGCGGGTCGCCGGACGACGCGCCTCGCATCGCTCGACGCGCGAGGCGCCGGCCCGAGAATCTCGCGGCCGCACGGGCTGGAGATCGCGGAAGAGCACGGCGATCTGCTCGTTCCGGACATGGACGGAACCGGCTTCTACGAGGTGAGCCTGCGCACCCGCGCGAAGAAGCTCGTGGGGTCTGGCTTCGACCATCCGATGTTCCTGAACTTCGGCCCGGGCGGGTTCCTGTACGTCGTCGACGCCGGCAGGGTGTGGCGCTTCGAGCCGGACGGGTCGAAGACGCCGATCGCAGGGAACGGGACACGCGGTCTCTCAGGCGACGGCGGCCCGGCGACCTCCGCGCAGCTCGGCGGCCCCGGCGACTTCGCGTTCGACGCCGCCGGAAACCTCTACATCTCGGAGTACGACAACGGCGTGCGGATCGTCACGCCCGAAGGGAAGATCGACACGCTGGCCGGGAGCGGGCTCGAGGGCTACTCCGGAGACGGCGGCCCCGCCCGCAACGCCGCGTTCGGCGCGCCGCACGGGCTGGACGTCCTCGCCGACGGCACCGTTCTCGTCGCCGACAGCCACAACGGCGTTATCCGTCGCATCGACGGCCGCACGCGGATCGTGACGACCGTTGCCGACGACTTCATCGCGCCGGTGGGAATCGACGCGCGGCCCGACGGAACCTTCTACGTCGCCGACGCACGCCTCGACCACGTCGTCCGCATCGCGCCGGATGGACGGCGAACGGAGCTCGGGCGCTCGCTGGAGACGCCCGTGACAGTCGCGGTCGACCGGAGCGGGAACGTCTACGTGACCGAGTTCGAGCGGCGCACGGTCCAACGCATCGACGGCGCCACCGGCCGCATGAGCCTGATCGTCCGTCCCTAAGCGCGCACGACGACGCTGCCGACAAGCTTGTCGTGGAGCGTCTGGTTCTTGGCGTCCCAGAGGGGCCAGAGGTAGTCGAGCAGCAGTGGGATGAAGAAGATGCTGAAGACGACGGTGATCGCGTACCGGCCGAACGCTCGTCCGTACCCGATCGAATCGCCGGTCTCGCCGCTGACGACCCGGATTCCGAGCCACCGTTTCCCGTACGTCGCGCCACTCTCGCCGCCGTGCATGACCGTGAAGTAGACGAACGGCACGACGAGGGACGCGATGTACGCGATCACCACACCCACCCAGATGTCCGCCGCGACAAAGATGCCGACCAGAACGACGAGCGGGAGGAATATCACCAACGAGTCAAGGAGATAGGCACCGACGCGCCTACCCCAACTTGAGTACGCGCTGTCTCCGGCGGGTGGCTGCGCGACCGCCTCGCGATCGGCCGCGTCCTGCGGGTACGAAGGAAGGTCGCTCACCGCAATATCCTCCCACGGGTGGAGCCAGGGCCGCTCAACGTCTGGGACTACGAGCGGCTCGCGGAGGAGAGGCTCGACGAGGGGGCGTTCGGCTACTTCGCCGGCGGCGCCGGGGACGAGCGTGCTGTCCGCGGCAACCTCGACGCCTTCGACGGCTGGAGGCTGAGGCCGCGCGTCCTCGTGGACGTCGAGGCGGTCACGACCAAGACGACCGTCCTCGGCGCGGAGATCTCGATGCCGATCCTCACCGCGCCGGTCGCCTTCCAGCGCATGGCGCACCCCGACGGCGAGGTTGCCGTCGCGCGGGCCGCCGCCGCGGTGGGCACGATCATGTGCCTCTCGTCGCTCGCGACCTCGAGCCCGGCGGACGTCGCCGCCGTCGGCCAGGGCCGCCGTTGGTTCCAGCTCTACTGGCATCCGGACCGCGGCATCACGCGCGAGATGCTCGAGCGGGCACGCGACGCGGGATTCTCGGCCGTCGTCCTCACCGTGGACGTGCCGGTGCTCGGGCCGCGGGAGCGAGACCTCCGCACGGGCTTCACGATCCATCCCGACTACCGGATGGAGGTCTACGCCTCGGCGCTCGGCGACCTCGGCGTCGTCACGCCGCGGGTGATCTCGACGCTGGTCGACCCCAGCCTGAGCTGGCGCGACCTCGAGTGGCTCCACGAGCAGGCCGCCGGGCTCCCGGTGATCGTAAAGGGGATCCTGAGCGCCGAGGACGCGCTCCTCGCGGCCGAGCATGGCTGCGCGGCGGTCGTCGTCTCGAACCACGGCGGTCGCCAGCTCGACCGGGCCGTCGCGTCGCTGGACGCACTGCCCGAAGTGGCAGACGCAGTCGGCGACCGGGTCGAGGTGCTGATGGACGGCGGGATCAGGCGCGGAACGGACGTGGCGATCGCACTGGCGCTCGGCGCCCGCGCCGTCCTCGTCGGGCGGCCGACGGTCTGGGGGCTCGCCGTCGACGGCGCGGCGGGCGTGCAGCACGTGCTGGAACTACTGCGTGACGAGTTGCTGCTCGCGCTGGCGCTGCTCGGGTGCCCGTCCCCCGGGGCCGTCGGGCGGGACCGCGTCGTCCCTGCGCCTCGACGCTGACGCCAGCAGCAGCCCGCTCAGAATCGCCGCGACACCGACGAGCTGGAACGTCGACGGGTTCTCGTTGAGCAGGGCCGCCGCAAGCAGCACGGAGCAGACCGGCTGAAGCGTCAGCAGCACCGAGGTCAGGACCGCGGGCAACCTCGGCAGCGACACGGTGATCAACAGCCAGCCGAGCACCTGAGACGAGAGCGCCAACGCGACGAGCCAGGCGATCGCCGACGCGGAAGGCGAGAAGTCCAGATCGCCCAGGACGATCCCGGGCGGGATCGTCAGCAGCGCGGCGGCGAGCGTCGCGTCCGAGAGCGGGCCGGCAACTCGCCGCAGGTCCTTGGAGCCATGCCGGAGCGACAGGAGGAAGCCGGTGTAGGCGAGACCCGTCAAGACGCCGAACACGACCCCGAGCACGGGATCGTCTCCGTAGGCGCCCTCCTCCAGCACGCCCGAGATGAGGATGATCCCGACGAGCGCAACCGGGATCGCGGCGAGCAGCGGGCCGGAGATCCGCTCCCGGAAGATCAGCCAGGCGAGGACGCCGACGAGGACGATCTGCGTGTTCCCGAGCACCGTGGCGAGCCCCGCGCCGACGTACTCGATCGAGTTGTGCCAGAGGATCAGGTCAGCCGCGAAGAAGGCGCCGGCGAGCCATGCCCAGGCGCGCGTCCGCCAGGGGCGCGGCCCAAGCTTGCGGTCCTCGAGCCAGGCGAGCAGGAGGAGCGGCGGAACGGCATACGCGCAGCGCCAGAACGCGCCGGTGGAGGGCGAGACGTCCGCCCAGCGGTACATCAGCCCCGAGAAGGCGATCGCGAGAGCGCCCGCGAGCGCGGCTGGAACCGGATAGCTCGTGACCCGGCGCGGCACCACCGCAGCCTAGGCGTCGACCGGTTCTTGCCGCCCGCTACTCGGAGTCGTCGTGCGACTCGTCGTCGCCGGCTTCGCCCTTCGGCTCCTCCGGCGGGACGGTGACCTTCTCCTCGACGGGCGGCGCGCCCGGGATGATCGTGATGTCCACGCCGTCCTCGTCGCCGGTCTTCCGGTTGACGAGGATGGTCGACCCCGCCTCGATGTTCCGCCCGAGGACGAAGTCCGCGAGCGGGTCCTCGATGTAGCGCTGGATCGCGCGGCGCAGCGGGCGGGCGCCCATCGTCGGGTCGTAGCCCTTGTCGACGAGCAGCTCCTTCGCATCTTCCGTCAGCTTGATCTCGGCGTCGTGCTCGCCCATCTGCAACTCGAGCCGCTTCATCAGAAGGTCGACGATCGTCAGGATCTCCTCGCGCGTCAGCTTGTGGAAGACGATGACCTCGTCGATCCGGTTGAGGAGCTCGGGGCGGAAGACCTTCTTCAGCTCGCTCATGACGCGGTCCTTCATGTCGTCGTACGAGAGCCCCGAGTCGTCGCCGATCGAGAACCCGAGCGACTGGTTCTTCGAGATCGACCCGGCCCCGATGTTCGACGTCATGATCACGATCGTGTTCCGGAAGTCGACCTTGCGCCCCTGGGCGTCGGTCAGCTTCCCGTCCTCGAGGATCTGCAGGAGGATGTTGAACACGTCGGGATGCGCCTTCTCGACCTCGTCGAGCAGGACGACCGAGTAGGGCTTGCGGCGCACGGCCTCGGTGAGCTGGCCGCCCTCGTCGTAGCCGATGTAGCCCGGGGGCGAGCCGACGAGGCGCGAAACCGAGTGCTTCTCCATGTACTCGCTCATGTCGACCTGGATCATCGCGTCCTCGTCGCCGAACAGGAACTCGGCGAGGGTGCGGGCGAGCTCCGTCTTCCCCACGCCGGACGGGCCGAGGAAGATGAACGAGCCGGTCGGCCGCTTCGGGTCCTTGATGCCCGCGCGGGCGCGGCGGATCGACTTGGAGACGGCGACGATCGCCTCCTCCTGGCCGATCACGCGCTTGTGGAGCTCATCCTCCATGCGGATCAGCTTCTGCGTCTCGGCCTCGGTGAGCTTGAAGACCGGGATGCCCGTCCACATCGAGACGATGTCGGCGATCTCGTCCTCGCCGATCGTCGGCTTGTCGGCCGTCTCCTCGTTCTGCCAGCTCTCCTCGAGCTCACGCTTCTTCTGCGTCAGCTTGCGCTCCTTGTCGCGCAGCGACGCTGCCTTCTCGAACTCCTGCGCCTCGATCGCCGCCTCCTTCTCGCTGCGGACGCGGTCGATCTCCTCCTCGAGCTCACGGTGCCGCGGCGGCGCGCTCATCGTCTTGATCCGCATGCGCGAAGCGGCTTCGTCGATCAGGTCGATCGCCTTGTCGGGGAGGTGGCGGTCCTGGATGTAGCGGTCGGCGAGGAGCGCAGCGGCGTGCAGCGCCTCGTCGGAGATCGTGCAGCGGTGGTGCGCCTCGTAGCGGTCACGCAGGCCGCGCAGGATCTCGACGGTGTCGTCCACGGACGGCTCGTCGACGCGGATCTGCTGGAAGCGGCGCTCGAGGGCAGCGTCCCGCTCCAGGTACTTGCGGTACTCGTCGAGCGTCGTCGCGCCGATCGTCTGGAGCTCCCCGCGGGCGAGCGCGGGCTTCAGGATCGAGGCCGCGTCGATCGCACCCTCTGCGGCGCCGGCGCCGACGAGGTTGTGGAGCTCGTCGATGAACAGGATGATGTCGCCGCGCTGGGTGATCTCCTTCATCACCTTCTTGAGGCGCTCCTCGAACTCACCGCGGTACTTCGACCCGGCAACGAGCGCCGCGAGGTCGAGCGTGTAGATCTGCTTGCCCTTCAGGAGCTCGGGCACCTGGTTCGCGGAGATGCGCGCGGCGAGGCCTTCGACGACGGCCGTCTTGCCGACGCCGGGCTCGCCGATCAGCACCGGGTTGTTCTTCGTTCGGCGCGACAGGATCTGCATCACGCGCTCGATCTCCGTCTGGCGGCCGACGACCGGGTCGAGCTTCGCCTCGGCGGCGAGCTTCGTGAGGTTCCGGCCGAACTGGTCGAGCAGCTTCGAGCTCTTCGCCTTCTCCCCGGCGGCGCCTGCGCCCTGCTGGCGGCGGCCCGGGCCGGAGAGCATGCGGATGATCTCGTTGCGAATCTTCTCGGCGTCGGCGTCGAAGTCGAGCAGGATGCGCGCAGCAACGCCCTCGTTCTCGCGGACGAGGCCGAGCAGGATGTGCTCGGTGCCGATGTAGTTGTGGCCCAGCGAGAGCGCCTCGCGCAACGCGAGCTCGAGCACCTTCTTCGCGCGCGGGGTGAACGGGATCTGGCCCGTCGTGACCTCGTCGCCCTGGCCGACGATCCGCGCGACCTGCGCCCGGACCTCCTCGACGGTGATGTCGAGGGACTCGAGCACGCGCGCGGCGAGGCCTTCCTCCTCGCGCAGCAGCCCGAGCAGGATGTGCTCCGTGCCGATGTAGTTGTGCTTGAGCGCGCGCGCCTCGTCCTGTGCGAGGACGACGACCTGGCGGGCCCGTTCCGTGAAGCGCTCAAACAACCTTCGATTCCCCCTTCCGCGACGACTCCATGAGTCGGCCGGGACGGCCGACCGCAGTTCGAAGGTCGGCCCATCGTAGCTCAGCGGTCGGAGCCCACGTCGTTCCCCGCGGGCGGTACGAAAACTCTTTACGAGGTCGTAACCGCATGGTCCCAAAGACGATTCGGCACGAAGGTCGGAATGGTTTAGCGGGCATGCTCGTGCGCCCTTGGAGGGGCGCACGAGCGGGGGAAGGACAGATGCCGAGCAGCCCCGTCGGGCTACTCGACCTGTCGGGAAGAGCGAAGGACTGCGACGGCGGTGAAGAGAAGAATCTTCAGGTCGAGCCAGAGCGACCAGTTCTCGATGTAGTGGTTGTCCCACTCGACCCGGTCGGCGAGGGACGTCTTCCCGCGGAGGCCGTTGACCTGGGCCCAGCCGGTGATCCCGGACTTGACGCGGTGGCGGTCGCCGTAGCGATAGATGCTCTGCTCGAACAGCCCCACGAACTGCGGGCGCTCGGGGCGCGGGCCGATCAGGCTCATGTCGCCGCGCAGCACGTTGATCAGCTGCGGCAGCTCGTCGAGCGACGTCTTGCGAAGGAACGCGCCGAACGGCGTGCGCCGGTCCTCGCCCTCGACGCCGCCGGGCGCCGTGTCGGGCGGCAGCTCGAGCTCGCCCTCGTCACCGTCCCAGGCGCGGTCCCGCATCGAGCGGAACTTCAACATCTCGAACTCCCGGCCGTCGCGGCCGACGCGGCGCTGCCGGAAGAAGATCGGGCCGCCGAGCGTGCCGCGCACGCCGATCGCCGCGACGATCATCACCGGAGACGCGATCAGCAGGAGAACTGCCGCAAGCAGCCTGTCGGCCGCGTACTTGACCGCGAACTGGACGCCGCGCGGGTTGGGCGTCCGCGCCGCGACCAGCGGCACGCCGCCGAGGTAGTCGACCGTCAGCTGCCCGCGGACCTTCTCGAAGAGGCGCGGGACGAACGCGACGTTGACGCCGAGCTCCTCGCAGCGCTGCACGAGCCGGAGCAGGACGTCGTCGGGCGCGGTCGAGAAGGTCACGATCACCTGCTGGACGCCGTGCTCCTCGCTGACCCGGTCGAGGTCCCAGCTCGCGCCGAGGACGGGAAGGAGCGCGGCACCGTCCTGCGCGTCCATCGGCTCCTTGTCGAGGAAGCCGACCGGCTTGAGCCCGAGCTCCGGATGCTCCTGGAGGCGCTTGGCGATCAGCCGGCCGACGCGGCCGGCGCCGACGATCAGCGTCGGGCGGAGCGCCTCACCCTGGCGTCGCGCCTGCGACTGCGACCAGTGGAGCGCGACTCGGCCGGCGGCGACGTACACCATCGCGAAGGCCCAGGGCCGGATCGCCTGCGCGGCGAGGTCCGGGGGCTCCGCGACGAGCTCGCGCAGCGTGAGGACCGCCATCGCCGCGAGCGAGGTCGCGGCGACGACGCCGCGAAGGTCGTCGAGCAGCTCCACCCGCAGCCTTGGCCGGTACATCCCCCGAGCGGCGAAGGCTGCGACGACGAAGAACCCGAAGAGCGCCATCCACGCGACCGGCGTCGCGTCGACGCCGGCAGCTCGTGAGCCGAGCGCGGCGGCCAAGCCGGCCACAGCGAGGAGCGCGACGTCGAGCGAGAACCGCGCAAGCGCCCAGGTGGCATCCGGGTGTAGCCGGAGCCGCGCCGCGAGCTGGTCGCGGCGGCGGGGCTCGACGAGGGGCGCCTGAACGACCGGCGCGGGCGCCGCGACGGCGACGGGCTGAGGCGCTGCTGCGCTTGTCGCCGCGGGCCGCACTTAGCTAGCTCCGGACCACTTCGGCTTGCGGGGCAGGGGGAGCGATGCGGCGCCGGAGGCCGACGCCGATCAGGAGCAGCGGGCCGCCGCCGACGACCAGGAGCGCGAGGTCGAGGCCGCTGAACGGAATCTTGCGTGAGGACGAGGCGGCGGGCTCCGCACGCTGGACGATCTCGGCCGAAGCCGGGCGACGAGTGGGCGTCGCCGGCTGGTCGGTGCCTATGACGCGCCTCAGGCTGAAGGCACTCGCGAGGTCAGCCTCGCTGTAGCGGCGATCGAGCTTGCCGTTGTCGGCGAGGTCCTTGTAGATCTGCTGGGGCGTGGCTGCGGCAACCGTGCTCGCGAAAACGAGCATGCAGAGTGCCGTGATCGCCAGCACCAGCAGGTGCCGCAGTGCCGTCATCCCTTCCCTCCGTTCTCCCAACGGGCCTTCCCCCTAGCCGCTTAACTCATCTTGTCTTCGACTGAACGGAGGCGCAAGAGTTAGGGATACGCAAAATCCTCACTCTTTCGAGTGATTCGAGCGGCCCTCGGGCCGGCGCTGGCTCTAGGCTCCGCGCGTCGTGCCACCCAAGCTGAGCGTGGTGCTGGTCTGCCGCAACGCCGCGGCGACGATCGGCGTGCAGCTCGAAGCGCTCGCGGGGCAGTCGTACGGCGAGCCGTGGGAGCTGGTCGTGGCGGACAACGGCTCGACCGACGAGACCCTCTCGATCGTGGCGGGCTACCGCAATCGGCTTCCCGGCCTCGACGTCGTGGACGCGGCCGCCGCGAAGAGCATCGGATCCGTGCGAAACCGCGGTGTGGCGGCTTCGGGAGTCGAACTCGTCGCGTTCTGCGACGCGGACGACGAGGTCGCACCCGGCTGGCTGGAGGCGATGGCGGCGGCGCTCGAGGCCCACGAGTTCGTGGCTTCCTGGCCGGACTACGAGAAGCTCAACCCGGGTTGGCTTGCGAAGAGCTGGGAGCCCCCGCCGGATGACGGGCTGCGGACGCACCGCTTTCCCCCGTTCCTCCGCTACGCAGGAGGCGGGTGCCTCGGCATCAGACGCTCTGTCCACGACGAGGTCGGCGGGTTCGACGAGTCGCTGATCTCCTGTGAGGACGACGACTACTGCTTCCGCGTCCAGCTCGCGGGGCACGAGCTCGTGCCGGCTCCGAACGCGGTCGTCTACATCCGCCTACGGACGCGCCTGCCCGACCTCTTCGCCCAGGCGCGCTGGTACGCGGAGGGCGAGGCGCAGCTCCAGCGCAAGTTCCGCGACACCGGCCCGGGCCCGCCACGTTGGAAGTGGCCGCTCTTCCACTGGGGCGCAATCGCGCGTGCCGCGGCACGCGCCGGGTCGCGGAGTGGCCGCGCCCGGCTCGTGTGGCTCCTCGGCTTTCAGCTCGGCCGGTACGTCGGCAGTCTCAGATACCGAGTCCTGGCGCGCTGAGAACCCAGTAGCGCTCGACCGGCGGGAGCAGCTCCGGACGATCGAAGCGCTCGTCGGGACCGGCGAGATGCGGCAGCTGGCTGGCGTACGCCGAGATCCGCGCGGCCTTCGCCTCGCGGTCGACCTCGAACGTCAGCAACTCGGCGCGCCGGCCGAACTGCAGGGCCGCGTCTGCCGCGGCCCGGTCGCCGGCGCGACTGCGGAGATAGGGAAAGTCCTCGTACAGGAGCACGGGCCCGTCGACCGCCCCGAGGACCGCGTCGCGGACGAAGAGGTGATCCGGGTGCGGCGCCACGGGCGTGCCACGTGGTGCGACGCGCCCAAGCAGCCGGTCGAGCGCGCGGGGCGGGCGGCCGGCCCCGACCGGGACCGCGACGAGCGCATCGCCCCGCGCCCGAGCCGCCGAGGCGATCGCCTCGGCGTCGGTCGCTCCGCGCTGCTGCTCGAGGTACTGGCCTTCCATCAAGCCGAGAAACGTGACGCGATGGCCGCCGGGCGTCAGCGCCGCGAGCTCCTCGGCCCGGCGCACCCGGACGGCCTCGTCCGAGTCGGCAAAGCCGCAACGCTCGTCCCAGTACCCCTGCTGCGGAGGATCGGGCCCGCCGCTGAAGACGGTCAGCACGTCGACCGGCTCGCCGCGCTCGAGCAGCGCCGAGCAGGAGAGCGCCGCGTCGTCGGGATGGGGAGAAACGAGTAGGAGCGGGCCTGAAAGAGGGGTCAACAGAAGGCCCGCAAGCTAACGTGTGGAAAGAGAACGAGGCGATGCTCCTATGAACGCCGCACGGGCCGAGACCCTGCAAGCCGCCCTCCGCAGGTCGCTGCCGCTGATCGGCGTCCTGGTTCTGGCCGGCATCGTTCTCGCGAACCTGTTCATGCAGTTCCGTGGACCGCTCTACGAGGCGAAGTCGCGCGCGCTCCTGACGACGACGGACATCACCACGATCGTCACGAACACGGAGTCGATCTTCGTGGACCCCGAGCGCGTGGAGGACCAGGCCGTGGCGCTCGCCAACTCGCCGGAGCTCTACCTGCGGACCGCGCGCGCCAATCCGGGGCTCGGCAACGCCCGCGAGCTCCAGGCGCTCACCGAGGTCGCGGCGTCCAAGGACATCCTCGACTTCGTCGTCGAGACGGGCGACCGGCTTCGCTCGACGCGAGTCGCCAACGCGGTGCTCGACGCCTACGTGCAATGGCGGCGGCAGCTGACCGGCGCCGAGATCGAACGAGCGATCCAGGCGCACCGCCAGCAGCTCGGCGACGAGGCAGCGGGGCAGCGTGCCGAGGATCTCCGCGAGCGGCTGAACAGCCTCGAGATCCTGAAGAGCCTGAACACCGGCAACGTCGTCCCGATCCAGCGCGCGACCGAGGCGAAGAAGGTCAGCCCGGCGCCGGTGCGCGACACCCTGCTCGGCGCGCTGCTGGGACTCCTGGCGGCGCTCGTGTTCGTGCTTGGCCGCGAGGCGGTCGACACGAAGGTTCGCTCGGAGGAGGACGTCGAGGAGATCCTCGACGTGCCGGTGCTCGCGAGCGTCCAGAGCCTCCCGCGCCGCACCCGGCTGGTGATGCTCGGCAGACACGAAGAGCAGTACGGGGACGCCTACGCCCTGCTCGCGGCGAGCGTGATGCAGGGTCGGGGCGAGCCGGGGCGGACCCTCGCCGTCACGAGCGCGATCCCGCAGGAGGGGAAGACGACCACCTCGTCCAACCTCGCGATCGCGCTCGCGCTGCGCGGCTCGCGCGTCGTCCTCGTCGACTTCGACGTGCGCCGGCCGTCCGTGGACGAAGTGTTCCGGCTCCCGCACGACGCGCTCGGGGTCGCGGACTACGCCGCGGGACGGGCCGGCTACGACGAGACCCTCTGGAGCGTGTCGCTCAACGGTCGGACGCCGACCGGCTCGATCAAGCCGGCGGTTCAGGTCGGTGAGAACGGAGGATCGGGCGGCCGCGGCGGCTCGTTGCGGATCATGCCCGCGGGCTCCGGCCGGAAGGTGCACGGCCTCGCGCTCGTCCCGCACCTGAAGCAGATCCTCGTCGAGCTTCAGGACGACGCAGACCTGATCGTCTGTGACACGCCGCCCGCGTTGCTCACCGTCGAGATGGCGGAGCTCGCGCAGGTCGTCGACCGCGTGCTCGTGGTCGTACGGCAGGGTCGCGTCACGCGGCGCAACCTGCGGTCGCTGAGCCGGCAGGCGCAGGGCTGGCGGGCCGACCTCGTCGGCGCCGTCCTCACGGACGCCACGCTCGACGAGCAGCGGACGTACTACTACAACAAGGCTTGAGCGCGCGACGCCGAGCGGCCGTGGCGGCGCTCGCAGCGACCGCCGGCTTCGGCCACGTGGTCTACCCGCTCTGGCTCTGGGCGAAGACCCGAACGCTGTCGGATCCCGAGCCGCCCGCCGGCCCCGGAGAGTGGCCGTCGCTCACCGTGGTCGTCGCGGCCCACCGAGAGGCGGGCGTGATCGGCGCCAAGGTCGACGACGTGCTTGCGAACGGCTACGAGGGACCGCTCGAGGTGGTGGTCGTGGCCGACGACCGCGAGACGGCGGAAGCGGCCGAGCGGACGAGCGCCAGGGTTCTCGCGTTCGACCGCCGCCTCGGGAAGCCCGAGGCGCTCAACCGCGGCATCGGCGAGGCGACCGGCGACGTCGTCGTGATCACCGATGCCAACGCCACGCTGGCGCCCGGCTCGCTGACCGCCCTCGCGCGGTGGTTCGGGAGCGACGGGATCGCCGGCGTTGCGGGCGAGAAGGCCGTCCTCGGCGCGAGCGGCGAGGGCGCGTACTGGCGCTTCGAGTCATGGCTCAAGCGCCGCGAGACGCGTTCCGGCACGACGATCGGTCTCGTGGGCGAGCTCGCGGCTTTCAAGCGTGACCGGTTCCGCCCGCTGCCGAGGGACCTCGCGGTCGACGACCTCTGGCTCGCGCTCGACCTGATCGAGGACGGCGGACGGATCCTCTACGAGCCGACAGCGCGGTCCGAGGAGCCCGAGAGCCCGGATCTGGCGACGGACTGGCAGCGCCGCACGCGCGTCGTGATCGGGACGCTCGACGTCCTCTGGCGGCGGCGGAACCTGCTCGTCCCCGGGGCCAGCGAGGCCACGCCGCAACTCTGGGGCCACCGGCTCGTCCGCTCGTCGGCCGGCCCGCTCGCCCACGCCGCGCTGCTCGCGCTGGCCGTCCCGAGGGCACGGCGCGGCGGGCTCGCAGCGGGGTTCGTCGCGGCGCATGTCGCGGGCGCCTGGTTCCTCACGCGCCGGCTGCGCGGCGAGGAACAGGGACGGATCGCGGCTGCCGCTGCCCAGGTGCTCTATCTGCAGCTCGTGGGGGCGGCCGGGACGATCCGGTTCCTACGGGGCGAGCGCCCCGTGCTCTGGCAGAAGCCTCGGCGCTAGCGCGCGCGCCAGAGCAGCCGCATCTGGACCGCGACCCGGCGGAGGCGCCGGACCCGCTCCGAGACCGCGATGCGCGGCGGCTTGACGGGCCGCTTGTCGAACACCGGCGGCGGCGGCGCGGGCTGCGGTGCCGGAGGAGGCGGAGGTGGCGGAGCCGGAGGCGCGGGCGGAGGAGTCGGAGGCGGAGGCGGAGGCGGCGTGGGAGGAGGAGGCGGGGGCGTGGGAGGAGGCGGGGGCGGCGTGGGTGGCGGAGGCGGGGGTGTGGGGGGAGGCGGCGGTGGCGGGGTCGGGGGAGGCGCGGGCGCGGCGAAGAGCGACTTGAACGCGCTCGCCCCGAGCGGGAACTGACCGCTCATCAGCCGGTGCTGGCCGTCGGGCGCGTCGAACTCGAAGTACGCCTGGTAGCCGACGTTGTTCGCCGCGAACCACTCGTGCATCTTGGCGATGTAGTACGGAGCGTCGCCTCCACCGTGGCCGTCGGGGCGCACCCAGAGGCCCCACTCCGGATACGACATCGGCTTGCCGTGTGAGCGAGAGAAGTCGCGGTGCCAGTTCAGGCCGTAGGGCTCGGTGAGGATCGTCTGCCAGCGGCGCACCGGGTCCTGCCACCCCGCCGCCCAGCCCGTGTCGTACGAGTCCATCCCGATGTAGTCGACATAGGCGTCGCCGGGATAGACGGTGTCGGGCGCGATCGAGCCGCGGCCGCGGTTCGGACACCAGTCGAAGCGGAACTGCGCGCCGGGCACCGCGCGCATCGTGTTGACGACCTGGCGCCAGAAGGAGACGAACGCTGCGGGCGCGACTGCGGCGTTCCAGTGGCTCCCGGAGAGGTTGAACTCCCAGCCGAGCCGGATGATCGAGTCGCCCTCGCCGTGCGCGACGAGCGTCCGCGCGAGCTGGTCGAAGTGCGAGTTGTAGGCGCCGGTCGCTCCCTCGGCGAGGGTGCCGCCGGTCTGCGGGTACATCGGGACGGAGTAGACGGTCTGGTACCGCGTCGCGCCCCAGCGGCTCGCCCACCAAGTCGGCCTCGAGATGTCGGTCCAGCTCCCCTGTGCGAGGAAGTCGACGGCGACGTCGACCGGCCGTCCAGCCCAAGCCTCGAACTCGGCCACGCCCGCGGTATTGCCGCCACCGCGGTAGACACCGAACTTCGCCTCGGCCGAGGCGGGCGCAGCGGACCATAGCCCGACGGCGAGGCAGACGAAAGCAAGCGATGCGAAGCGGCGCACGCCTGTTGGATCGGGAATCGCGACCGCCCGCTCCTCACTCGAAAGAGGGAGGTTCGAAACTGGGAAGAGGAACCTCGGAGGGCGCGGGGTAACCTGGGAACGTGGCTACGCAGGCGCCGAGACCACGGCCGAGCGCCGTCGGCCGGGCGGTTGCCGAGCCCGGTCGCCTCGAAGGTTTCATTCCGGCCGAGCGGCCGTCGGTGCTCGACGTCATCGCCCGCAGGCCGTTCCTGATCGCGTTCGCGACGGTAGCGACCGCGGTGTTCGGCTTCGCGCTCGCGAAGCTGGAGACCCCGCGCTTCCGGGCGACGGGGAAGATCTTCCTCGTCGACCCGAACCGGGAGCTCGGGCTCGAGCTCCAGCGGCCGTCCTACATCGACCCTCGGCGCAACTCGCGCAGCCGCGCCGAGATCGTGCGCTCGACACCCGTCTACCGGCAGGTGGCGCGTGGCGCCGGGATCCCGGCCGACGAGGTGCGGGAGAACCTCGACGCGGTCCCGGACCGGGAGGCGGACATCATCACCGTCACCGCGACCTCGGACACCGCCGAGCAGGCGACGCGCCTCGTGGCACTTGCCCAGCAGGCCTACGCGGATGTCCTGCGGCGAATGGAGCAGGCGCCGTTCCGTCGCGCCCTCGCCGATCTGGCGGCGACACGACGTGGGGTCACCGACCAGGCGCAGCTCGAGGCGCTCGCGGAGCGCGAAGCACAGCTGCGGGCGAACATGGCGCTCCTGAGCACGGGGCTCCAGGACTTCGAGGAGCCGCTGCCGCCCGAGGCGCCGGTCTCGCCGCGGCCGCTGCGGAGCGCAGCGATGGGAGCGATGCTCGGGTTCCTGGGCTCGATCGCCCTCCTCTGGTTCTACGTCGCCCGGCGGGCCACCGCGACTCGCCCCGATCTGGCGGCCGCGCGGCTCGGCGCAGCACTCCTCGTCGAGCTGCCCGCGCGCCACCGTTGGTGGCAGCAGCGGCCGGAAGGCGAGCTGGAGGACGCCTACCGCCGCCTGGCCCACGCCGTCAGGCAGCGCGCGGGAGGCCGCAGCGTCCTCGTCACCGCCTCCCGAAGGGAGGATCTCCACGGCGACGTCCCCGAGCGCCTCGCGGCGGCGGCATCCGAGACCGGGGGCAGGCCGCTGCTCGTGGACGGCGACCCCATGCGGCGCAGCAAGCGCCGCCGCCGCGGCGCCGGGATCTGGGACATCGCAACGGGGTCCGCCGGGACGGAGGCCGTCGGCGAGGTCCGCATCGCGCCGCCCGGCGTGTCGGTCCCATTCGTCCCCGCCGGCTCCGCCGCCTACCATCGCGCGATCGGCGGCGAGGTGACCGCCGACCCGTCCCGCGTCGACGCGTTCTTCGCTCAGTACGAGCCGGTCGTGATCGCAGGCCCGGAGATCCAGAGCGCGCTGACCTCCCGCCTGCCGCCGCTGCCACCAGAGAGCGCCACGGTCGTCGTCATCACCTCCGACACGCCGCTCCAGTCGCTGTGGGAGTTGCGCAGCCGGCTCGACGTCCTCGGACTGCGGCTCATCGGCTACGTCTACGACCCCGAAGCGACCCCGGCCTGGCGGCAGCTCCTCTCCCGGCTGCGTCGATGACGGTGGAGCCCGCGGCCGCAGCGCCCCGCGCGGGGCGCACCCGCACCCTGGCCGCGCGCGCGGGGTGGAACTTCGCCGACCAGTCGCTGACGAGCTTCACGAACGCCCTGCTCTCGATCCTGATCGCGCGCTCCGTCGACGCGAACGCGTTCGGCGCGTTCGCCGTCTGTTTCATCATCTACACGCTCGTGATCGGCCTGGAGCGGGCACTGGTCGCCGAGCCCCTGGCCGTTCGGTTCAGCGGCGCGGGCCAGGGCTTCCGGGCGCAGCAGCGGATGGCGCTCGGCGCGGCTCTGCTGTTCGGGATCGCTGTCGGCGTGCTTGTGCTCCTCGCTGCGCCGTTCTTCGGCTCGGACCTGCGCGACCCGCTGCTCGTCCTCGCGCTGACGCTCCCGGGCCTGACCGTGCAGGACGCACTGCGGATGTCGCTGATCGCCGAGGGGAAGCCGCGCGGCGCCGCCGTCAACGACTTCGTCTGGGGCGCGCTCCAGATCGGGGGCGCCGCGGCCCTCCTGATGACCGACATCCCCTCGGCGACGCTCTTCGTCGCCGTCTGGGGCGGGGCGGCCGGGGTCGCGGCGCTGGACGGGCTGACGCGCGCCCGTACCTCGCCCGCGCTCCGCAAGGCCCTCGGCTGGATCTCCGACCACTTCGACTTCACGCGCTTCACGGTGCCGGAGTACGCCGCCGTGATGGGCTCGTTCCAGGTCGCGATCCTGCTGGTCGGAGTGATCGGCGGAGTCGCCGCCGTCGGCGCGCTGCGCGGTGCCCAGGTGCTGCTCGGCCCGCTGAACATCGTCATGTTCGGCCTGGTCGCCTTCGCCATGCCGGAGTTCGCCCGGCACAAGGACGACCCGCGCCGCCGCCTGTTCCTCTACGCGATCGGCCTGTCCGCGGCTCTCGCCTTCGCGACGCTGGTCTGGACCGGGATCCTGCTGCTGCTCTCCGACTCCACCGGCGAGGAGCTCCTCGGCGACGCGTGGGAGGGCGGCCGTGAGGTGCTGCCCGCGATGGCCGTCTCCATGCTCGGGATCTCGGCGGCGATCGGCGCCGCCGTCCTGCTCAAGGGACTCGGGCATGCGCGCGAGACCTTCCGGCAGGGCCTGCTGCTCGCCCCGCTGCTGCTCGTGTTCGGGCTCGTCGGCGCAGAGTGGGACGGCGCGCGCGGCGCGGCGATCGGGTTCGCGATCGCCCAGTGGATTCCCGTGCCCCTGTGGTGGTGGCGGCTGGCGAGGGCGACACGCCCGGCTGAGAAGAGCTCGGCGTGATCGACCGCGGCCGCTCGACGGCAGCCGACCGGCGCCTGACGCTGTTCGCGCTCTACGGGATGCTGTTCGCGGTCGTCTTCCTGCAGCGCTTCGCCCTGCCGCTCGGCGGCGCGCCGGTCTCCCTGACGCTCATCGTCATCCTGGTCGGCTTCAGCTTCCTGCTCCTGTCTGGGTCGCTCGTGGAGGACCGCGTGCGCACCGGCCTCTATCTCGCCGGGACGACGGTCTGCCTCGTCTCGGCGCTGGGGAGCTTCGTCTGGCGGGAAGGGCCGTCCTTCACCTCGGTTCTGCTCCTGGTCGTCCTCTACGCGCCGTTCGCCTATGTGCTCCGCCCCGCGCTGCTCGACCTGTACCCGCGCGTGCTCGAGTTCTTCTGCCGCCTGATGGTGTACGGCTCGCTGATCGCAGTCGTGCAGTGGGTCGCGCAGCTCGGCGGCTGGCAGTACACCGACTACCTCGAGCAAGTGGTGCCGGAGCAGTTCCTCGTCTCGGGCTACAACACGAGCTACACGCTCGAGTACGGCTCCGACCTCTGGAAGAGCAACGGGCAGTTCTTCCTCGAGCCCTCGTTCTGCTCACAGTTCATCGCGCTCGCGGTCATCGCCCAGCTCGTCCAGGGCGGGAAGCGCTGGCGGCTGCCGCTCTACGCCGCCGGCCTGCTGACCACCGTCTCCGGCACGGGCCTGCTGCTGCTCGCCTTCGGCCTCGCCGTCCTCGCCTGGCGCCGAGGGGCGCACTGGACGCTCGCGATCCTCGCCGTGAGCATCGTCGCGACTCTTGCCGTGGCCGCGTCACCTGCGGGGAAGATCTTCGTCGAGCGCGCGGAGGAGGCCCGCGACGCCGACTCGAGCGTCAGCCTGCGGTTCACCGACCCGTACGTCCGAGCGTTCAGGAACCTCGGACGCGACACGTCGGCGCCGCTGATCGGCTTCGGCCCGGGATTCGTCGAACGGGAGGCCGACAACTACCTCCAGCGAACCGACCTGGCGCTCGCCTTCCCGGTCGTGCCCAAGCTCGCGGCCGAGTACGGCATCGCCGCGGCGATCCTCTTCACCGCCTTCCTGGTCGCGGCGTTCGGGGCGCGGACGCCCTCGGTGACCATCGCGCTCTGCCTGCTCTTCATGCACTTCACGCTGTCGGGGAGCCTGCTCCAGCCGCAGACGGTCTATCTCGCCCTGGTCCTGTCCTCAATGTTCGCCACTATCGTGCCGATCCGCCGGTACGACCCGGTTCCCGCCCCTGCCCTCGCCGTCCAAGGAGCCTCGAGCTGACCACGACAGCCCCCGACGCCACCTGCGTCATCGTCTGCTTCCACCGGCCGGAGAGCCTCCGGACCACCCTGGCCGCGCTCGACGACCCACGCATCGAGGTGATCGTCGTGAACATGGAGGCCGATCCGGAGATCGCCGAGATCGCTTCGGGCGTGGTGCACATCCCCGTCGAGGGCGATCCTGGCTTCGCGACCGGCGTCAACCTCGGCGTCGAGGCCGCCCGCTCCGACTACGTCATCGCGATGAACGACGACCTGCTGTTGGAAGTCGACGACCTCTACGCGCTGCGCGAGTACGTCGTGAAGGGCGAGGCCGACGTGGCGCTGCCGGCGATCCTCGACGTCGAAGGCGAGGTCGAGCCGACGATCAAGGCGCTGCCGACCCCCGGCGCGCTGATCCGCGAGTGGTTGATCCTCCCGGACCACCCGGTGCCGCGGCTGGAGGGCCGTGTCCACGTCGAGAAGTGGCGCCGGCCGAGCGAGCCGGAAGAGGTGCAGGCCGCCGGCACGCCGGTGATGGCGACGACGCGCGAGCTGCTCCGCGAGCACCCGATGCCCGAGGACTACTTCCTCTACTGGGAGGAGATCCACTGGTTCTGGGAGCTGCGCGAGGCCGGCAAGCGGGTCCTGTACGTCCCGCACATCACGGCGCGCCACCTCGGCGGCCGTCAGGAGATCTCGAGCTTCAAGGCGAAGCTGATCACGCGAAACGCCGTGCGCTGCGTCCGGCGGACCCAGGGCCGCGGGGCAGCGGTTCAGGCCGCCTCGATCATCCTGCTCTACAACCTCCGGCTGGTCGGCGTCGCCGGCCTGCGGCGGCTCACGCGGCGCGAGAAGGTGGACGGCGAGCTCGAGGCGCGCCTCGCGGGACTGCGAGAGACGCCGGCGAGCTGGCGCGAAGTGCGGTGATCGGCTGGGCGGCACGAGCGGCCCAGCGGGCGCTCTGGCTCCCGGTCGGCTACCTCGGCGCCGTCACCGTCGCAGGGCTGCTCGCGTCGCGCCGGGAGGCGCAGCAGTCGACGAGCACGCGGTTCGTCGTCGTCGTGCCCGCACACGACGAGGAGCGGTCGATCGCGAGAACCGTCGCGTCGCTGCTCGGCGCCGACTACCCGGCGGAGCGGCTCCGCGTCGTCGTGGTCGCAGACAACTGCTCGGACGACACCGCAGGACGAGCGAGCGAGGCGGGCGCCGAGGTCTGGGCCAGGGACGACCTGCGCGCCCCCGGCAAAGGCCCGGCGTTGCGCTGGGCCTTCGAGCGGCTGAGCGAGGAGGACGGCTGGGACAGCGTGATCGTCGTCGACGCCGACACGACGGTCGATCCGCAGTTCTTCGGAGCGCTCGCCGCGCATCTCGCCGACGGCGCCCAGGTGCTCCAGGCCGAGTACCAGGTGGCGAACCCCGACGAGAGTCTCGTCACGCGCCTCGCGGCGCTGTCGTTCGCGATCCAGTCGGCGCTGAGACAGCGGGGACGCGCGGCGCTCGGCGGCTCCGCGAAGCTCCAGGGAAACGGAATGGCGTTCAGCCGGTCGGTCGTCGCGGAGGACGGCTGGAGCGGCGAGGGGCTGACGGAGGACATCGACCTCTGGTTCAAGCTGCTCGAACGCGGGATCCGGCCGCGGTTCGCGCCCGAGGCGGTCGTCGCGGGCCTGATGCCCGAGACCGTCGACGCCGCGCGGGTCCAGCGCGCACGCTGGGAGGCGGGGCGCTCCGACCTCGCCCGGAACCGCCTGCTGCCCACGATTCGCACCGCGATCAGGCGCCGCGACCCCGTACTGCTCGAGGCCGCCGTCTCGGAGCTCGCGTTCCCGCCGCTCGCCACGCTGGCGGCGCTCGTGGCGGCTGCCGGTGCCGCCCGCCTGGCGTTCACGGGCCGAGCGGGGAGCGCGCCCGCCCAGCTCGCCGTGCTCGGCGGACATGCCGTCGCGGCGCTCGTCGTCACCCGCGCGCCGCGCTCTTCCTACGCCCTCCTCGCCCTGGCGCCGTTCGTCGTGGGCTGGAAGCTCGTCGTCAAGCTCGGCGAGAGCCCCGAGGGCTGGGCGCGCACGCCGCGCTAGCCGAGCGCTTCGAGCAACCGCGCGGGGCCACGCTCAGTCAGCTCGGCGACGACGTCGTCGCCGAGTCGCTCGCCGATCAGAGCAGCCGCCTGGCCGAGCTCCGAGGGCCGCCGCCGGCCATGGGCGTCGCTCCCCAGGAGGTCGACGAGGCCGCCGCCGAGGAGCGTCCACGCCGTTCGAGCGGCCCCGCCTCCCCAGCTGCCCGTGAGGCTCGGCGCGACGATCTGGACGAGCGCCCCCTCCTCCCGCGACGCCGCGACCGCGCGGGGCCGCCGCCAGACCGCGCGGCAGCGCTCGGGATGCGCGAACACCGGCGTGAGGCCCGCCTCCCGGATCCGGGCGGAGGCGCCCTCGAAGAACGCGAGCGGCGTCTCGGGCTGCACCTCCACGATCAGGAACCGCCCGCCGATCGAGCGCGACAGGAGCTCCTCGAGCGGCGACCGAAGCGCGAAGTGAGGGCCCACCTCCGCCGCCAGCTCGACCCGGAGGTCGACGCCGGCCTCGGGCAGCGCTTGGCGCAGCTCCGCGTGCCGCTGTGTTGCCTCCCCGTGGTCGGTGGGGAACAACTCGGAGTAATGCGGCGTGCAGAGAACGGTGTCGACACCCTGAGCGACCAGCTCCCGGGCGAGGTCGATCGAGCGATCGATCGTCTCCGGGCCGTCGTCGAGCCCGGGGAGCAGGTGGCAGTGCGTGTCTATCATCGCCGTGGGGGCCTCAGGTGAAGAAACGACTCGCAGTCGCAGCGGCGGCGCTGATCGCCCTCTCTCTGGGCGGCAGCGCCTCGAGCCCCGGCGCCGAGCAACGCCTGGAGCGCGCCAAGGGCCCCCTGCGCGTATGGCGGGCGAACTCCCGCTACTTCACCGACGGGTCCGGCAAGGCCGTGTACCTGACGGGATCCCACGTCTGGTGGAACTTCGTCGGCGGCCACACCTGGAACGCCGAGTGCAGGTACGGCCCCCCGCGCCCCTTCTCGTTCGACGAGTACCTCGGCGGGCTCGCGAAGTACGGCCACAACTTCGTCCGGCTGTGGACGATCGAGCAGACGTCGTGGCTCGAATGCGGCGACTGGATCCGCATCGGCATCCAGCCCTGGGCTCGAACGGGAGCGGGGAATGCCAACGACGGGGCTCCGAAATTCGACCTGCGCCGCTTCAACGAGTCGTACTTCAGGCGCCTGCGGGCACGCGTCGCGGCCGCCGACCGCCGCGGGATCTACGTGTCGGTGATGCTCTTCGAGGGCTTCGGCACCGCCTGGCTGAAGCACGCCTGGCGCTTCCATCCCTTCCATCCCGATAACAACGTCAACGGGATCAACGGGGACGCGAACCGCGACGGAAGCGGCGTCGAGGTCTACACGCTGGCGACTCGCGCCGTCACTCGGCTGCAGGAGCGCTACGTCCGACGTGTGATCGACACCGTGAACCGGTTCGACAACGTGCTCTACGAGGTCGCGAACGAGCCCGGCGCTCGATCGGTCCCCTGGCAGTACCACATGGCCAGATTCGTCCGGTCGTACGAGGCCCGCAAGCGCAAGCGGCACCCGGTGGGCATGACCCTTGCCGCGCCGGACGGCTGGAACGACCAGCTCTTCCGCAGCCCGGCCTCGTGGGTCTCGCCCGGAGGCAAGGCGTTCCTCCACGACCCGCCGGCCGCACGAGGCGGCAAGGTCAGCATCGTCGACACCGATCACGTCTGCGGGGTCTGCGGGGGTTGGGACCTGATCTGGAAGAACTTCACGCGCGGCCACAACGTGATCTTCATGGATCCTCAGGCGGCCTCGTCCGACCTGGTTGTCGCACGGTGGGCCATGGGCCACACGAGGGGCTACGCGCGGCGCATGAACCTCGCACGAGCGCGTCCGCATCCCGGCCTCTGCTCGACGCGCTTCTGCCTCGCCGATCCGCGCCGCGAGTTCCTCGTCTACGTGCCCGGCGGGGGCAGCGTGACGGTCGATCTCACCAGGGCGCCCGGGCGACTCCGCGGCGAGTGGCTGAACCCGGTGACCGGGAGGCCGACGCCGACCGCCGTGGACGGCGGCGCGCGCCGGACGCTCTCGGCGCCGTTCTCCGGCGCCGCCGTCCTGTATCTGCGGAAGGGTTGACCGATTCGCATCGTCGGCGTCATCCCGGCCGCGGGCCACGCGCTGCGGCTGCAGCCGCTGGAGGGCTCGAAGGAGCTCCTCCGGGTCGGCGGCCGGCCGGTGCTCGAGTACCTCGTCGAGCGCATGCGCGCGGCTGAGGCGGACGAGCTGAGGCTCGTGACGCGACCGGAGAAGACCGACCTCGTCGACTACGCCCGGGAGCACGGGCTGACGGTCGTCGAGGGACATCCTCCGTCGGCGGCCGCTTCGATCGCGCTCGGCGCGGAGGGGCTGGACGCTGACGACGCCGTCCTGATCGGCTTCCCGGATACCGTCTGGGATCCCGTGGACGGCTACGCGCGCCTGCTCCCCCGCCTCGATACCGCCGACGTCGTGCTCGGTCTCTTCGCCGCGACCGGCGACGAGCAGCTCCGGCGCTCCGACGTCGTCGTGCTCGACGGGGAGCGCGTCGAGCGGATCGAGGTCAAGCCCGACCGGCCCGGCGCGCAGGTCATCTGGGGTATCGCCGCCGCCCGCCGCCGGGCGCTCGAAGGCCTGGAGCGCCACGATCAGCCAGGGGATCTCTTCGACGAGCTGGCCCGCGCCGGGCGGGAGCTGGCAGCGGTGCAGCTTCCGGGAACCTTCCTCGACATCGGGACACCCGAGACGCTCGAGGGCGTGCGGTGAGGGTCCTCGTCACCGGCCACGGCGGCTACATCGGCTCGGTGCTCGCGCCGCTCTTCGCGCGGGCCGGCCACGAGGTCACCGGGCTCGACACCCTGTTCTACGGAGGCTGCGACCTCTACGCGCCGGAGGAGATCGAGACGATCCAGGCGGACGTCCGGGACGTCAAGCCCGCCGAGCTCGAGGGCTATGACGGCATCGTCCACCTCGCGGCGCTCTCGAACGACCCGCTCGGCGACCTCGACCGCGAGCTCACGCTGGCGATCAACTACGAGGCGACGGTCAGCCTGGCCAGGGCGGCGCGGGAGGCAGGCGTCGGGCGCTTCGTCTTCGCCTCCTCCTGCAGCATGTACGGGGCGGCCGCCGACGGCGAGCCGGTGGACGAGGCCGCGCCGCTCCGGCCCCTCACCGCGTACGCCGAGTCGAAGGTGCGGGCCGAGGAAGCGCTGGCGGAGCTGGCGGGCTCCGACTTCGCGCCGGTCTCGATGCGGAACGCGACGGCCTACGGCGCCTCGCCGCGGCTGCGCCTCGACATCGTGCTCAACAACCTCGTCGGCTGGGCGCTGACGAGCGGGAAGGTCCGGATCTTGAGCGACGGGACTCCGTGGCGCCCGCTCGTCCACGTCGAGGACATCGCCCGCGCGGCGCTCGCCGCCCTGGAGGCGCCCGCGGATGTGGTGCGCGGCCAGGCGTTCAACGTCGGCACCGACGCCGACAACCACCAGGTGCGCGACCTCGCGGAGATCGCAGCGGAGGCGGCCGGCGGCAGCGAGGTGGAGTACGCGGGCTCCGGCGATCCCGACCCGCGGAGCTACCGCGTCGACTTCACGAAGCTGAACGCCGCCTTCCCGGAGCTCCGGCTGGCCTGGACGGCGCGGGAAGGCGCCCAGGAGCTGGTCGACGCATATCGGAAGGCGGGGATGACCAGCGAGGACTTCGAGGGCCCGCGCTTCACGCGGCTGAAGCGCCTCCGCCAGCTCGCGGAGCAGAACGAGATCGACGACGAGCTGCGCTGGCGATGAACTTCCGCGAGACGCCGCTGCCGGGCGTCCTCGTCGTCGAGTCCGAGCCGCACGCCGACGAGCGGGGGTCGTTCGTGCGCATCTGGGACGAGGCCGAGCTGGCGCAGCACGGTCTGGCGTCGAGCCCGGCGCAGTGGAGCCTCTCGTCCAACACCCGCGCCGGGACGCTGCGCGGCATGCACTACCAGGAGGCGCCGCACGCGGAGGCGAAGCTCGTCCGCTGCGTTCGCGGCGCGCTCTACGACGTCGCACTCGACCTGCGTCCCGACTCGCCCACCTTCAAGCGCTGGTTCGCGATCGAGCTGCGCGAGGGGGACGCCAAGGCGCTCTACATCCCCGAGGGCTTCGCGCACGGCTTCCAGACGCTCGAGGACGACACGGAGGTGCTCTACGCCATCTCCGTGCCGTACGAGGCCTCCGCGTCGCGCGGCGTCCGCTGGGACGATCCGGCGTTCGGCATCGAGTGGCCCGACGCCGAGCCGCGGGTGATCTCCGAGCGCGACCGGACCTACCCCGATTTCGGCCTCTAGCCGGTTTCGGATTTTCAAGGCACAATAGGGCGCGTTCTCTGCGGTCTTCCTTTGACTCTTCGCCGCCACATCGCCGTCGTCGCCTGCCTGCTCTGCGGGCTCGTCGCCGTTCCGGAAGCGATGGCCGCCAAGGCAAGGCCCGACCTCCGTGTCACCCGTGTGAGCGCGGTCACCGTCGGCACGGCGGGCGAGCGGATCGGCGTGGGTGTCCGGGTCGCGAACTCGGGCCGGGCGCGCGCCCGCTCCTCGACGGCGCGCCTTTCGGGCCCCCGCGGCGCGATCGTCAGCTTCTCGATTCCCGCACTCCGTCCCGGACGGTCGTTCTCGCGAACGCTCAGGATCGTCCCGCCGACGGGCAGCTACTCGCTGCTCGCGTGCGCCGACGTCAGGCGCCGCGTGGCCGAGCGCTCGGAGCGGAACAACTGCGCACGCACGCGCCGCGTCTCGATCGCACCCGTCCCGCAGCCGCCTGCGCTGTTCGAGCGGCCGAGCGACCTGACGAACTCCACGACGGCGCGCTTCGTCTTCGGAGGCGGGAGCTCCTTCGAGTGCAGCCTCGACGGCGGCGCGTTCTCAGCCTGCACGAGCCCGGTGGCGCACGCGGGGCTCGGCGAGGGTCGGCACGACTTCCAGGTACGCGCGCTCGACGCGGACGGCCGGCGCAGCCTGCCGGCGATCGCGTCGTGGGTGATCGACATCACCCCACCCGCCGCGCCTCGCATCGCCGAGCACCCGGCGGCCCTGACGAACTCGGCCGCCTCGGCCTTCCGTCTCGAGACCGAGCCCGGCGCGCGCCTGTTCTGCCGGATCAACGACAGCGAGTACTTCGAGTGCAACCGCACCCCGAGCTGGACCCTCCCCGAGGGAACGTACGAGTTCGCCGTCCGCGCCACGGACTCGGCGGGGAACGAGGGCGCGCGCTCCTCGCACCGCTGGCGGATCGACCTCACCGCGCCGCCCGCGCCGGTCGTGACCGAGCGCCCGCCGGTCCAGACGTACGTCCGCTCGGCGCGGATCGCGTTCAGCTTCCCGGCGGCGAGCGAGCCCGTGACGCGCGACTGCCGCCTCGACGGGGCAGCCGTGCCGTGCGACGAGGCGCTCGTGCTGGCCGGGCCGATCGCGGCCGGTACGCACCGGCTCACGCTCGCCACCCGCGACGAAGCGGGGAACGAAGCACGCACCTCGGTGGAGTGGACGCTCCTTGCTCGAGGCGACGGCGCGTACGCGGGCCCCGGGGGCATCGCCCCGGTCGCGGCCTTCGCAACCTGGCGCGGCTCGCCGGTGACGCACGCACTCGACTACCTGCGCCGCGTGACCTGGCAGGACATCGAAGGCTCGAGCGCGCCGGACATCGTCGCGCGCTGGCGCGGCTCCCCGTACCGGCTCGTCCTCTCGACGCCGATGCTCCCCGAGTCCGGCGCGACGCTGCTCCAGGGATCGACCGGCCTCTACAACGTCCACTTCGACCGGCTGGCCCGGAAGCTCGTCGCGGAAGGGCACGGCAACGCGGTGATCCGCCTCGGCTGGGAGTTCAACGGCAACTGGTTCCCGTGGAGCCCGGTCAAGGAGCCGAACGGCGCCGAGTCCTTCAAGGCGTTCTGGCGGCAGATCGTGACGACGATGCGGGCCGTCAGCCCCCACTTCGAGTTCGACTGGTGCATGAACAGCGGGCCGAACGGGATGGCCGACGCGTCCGATGCGTATCCCGGCGGCGACTTCGTGGACTTCATCGGTCTCTCCGCCTTCGACGCGGCGTGGGGCGCGCCGCCGAGCGGCGCAACGCCCGAGTGGCGCTGGGGCGCGATCCGCGACCAGAAGCACGGCCTGGCCTGGCAGCGCGACTTCGCCGCGGCGCACGACAAGCGGATGACCTATCCCGAGTGGGGGCTGTGGAAGTTCATCGACCCCGGCTACTACGAGGACGGCGGCTCGGACGGCCAGGACGATCCCTACTACGTCCAGAGCATGTTCGAGTGGCTGAACGCGAACGAGGTCGCCTACGCGCTCTACTTCGACTGGGATTCCGACGTCGGCCTGCACGCCCTCTCGAACTTCCCGAACGGCCGCGAGCGCTACCGGCAGCTCTTCGGCAGCCTTAGGTAGTCGCCAAGATCTCGTCGAGGTCGTCTAGGGCGTGGAAGTAGCGGCCGGACAACCGATCCGCGTCGCCTGACGCCAGCCTGACGACGAGGCGACCCGCCAGCGCCGGATCGAGCGTGTCCCGCCCTACGAGGTGCGGGAACCAGCCCTTCTCCGCCTGGACCTCCAGCAGCTGCTCGGTCATCGCGGTCCTCACGTAGCCCGGGGAGATCGAGAACGCGACGACGCCGGTCCCCTCCAGCGAGGCGGCCAGGGACTCCGTCAGGTTGAGGATCGCCGCCTTGGCCGCGCCGTAGGCCGAGTTGTACGGCGAGGGGCGCATGCCCGCGTTCGACGAGACGTTGACGACCCGCCCCGCTCCGCGCTCGAGCATTCGCGGGATCGCGGCGCGGCAGACGAGAAACGTCCCGCGCAGGTGAACGTCGACGTCGGCCCACCACTCCTCGGGGTCGGCCTCCCAGAGCGGCGCGATCGCCCGGTCGGTTCCCGCGTTGTTCACGACGAGGTCGAGCGGCCCCAACCCCTCTTCCGTCCGCCTGACCGCGTCCTCCACGGCGGCCTGGTCGGTCACGTCCAGCTCGAGCGGAAGCGCGCGCCGTCCCTCGGCCTCGACGAGCCCGGCCGTCTCAGAGAGATCCGACCGCGCGCCGAGCGCCACGTCGTGGCCGGCCTCCGCGAGTGCCCGCGCGAGCTCCTGCCCCACCCCGCGGCTCGCGCCGGTGACGAGCGCGACGCTCACGCCGGAGCGAGCAGGTCGTGCTCGGCCAGCCGGTCCGCGGCCTCGCGAATCGCCCGGAACGGCAGGCCCGACCGCTCCGCGATCCCCAGCAGGTCGACCGACCCGTCGGCGAGGCTCAGCGTCCAGAGGAGCGCGAGCTCCTGGCTCGAGCCGCCGCCGACAGCCCGGTACAGCCCGCGCTTGCCGAGCTGCGGCTCGCCGTAGGGGCTCCGGTTCACGTAGGTCGCGTTCCCCTCGACCGCCTCGATCACCTCGAGGTACGTGGCGAGCGAGTGCTCGAGGCACTCGGCGCCGACGAGGTCGAAGTCGTCCCCGGACGAGTGGTAGCCGGGAAACTTGTCGGCGGGTGTCCGCGAGAGCGCGCCGACGGCCAGGTTGAACCCGGGCGAGTTCCACTGCCGCTCGTCGCCGCCGTACGGGAACCAGTCCACGATCGTGTGCTCCCGCCCGGAGTCCCGCAGGACGACCTGGACCGCGCGGTCGATCTCGGCGCTCCCCTGCCGGCTGCGCTTGTAGGTCATCCCGCCCGGATCGCCGAGGCACGAGGCGACCAGGCCGTGGCGGATCCGCCCGACCGCGTCCTCGTTCCGCGCGAGCCAGGAGAGCGGCCCGATCGTCGCGGGGTTGAAGAGCAGGCGATACGAGTAGCGGAGCTTCCGCTTCGCGAGCTCGCGCCCCAGCGCGGCGAGCACGACGGGCCCCGAGAGGTTGTCGTTGCAGAGCGCTGGGTGGCAGACGTAGGTCGAGAGCAGGAACTCGTCTTCGGTCTCGCCCCGGATCAGCGCCTCGCCGTAGGTGAGGTTTCCGTCTTCCAGTCGGGTGCCGACGCAGACCTCGTACTCGCCGTCCGGCAGCGAGTCGAGCACGCGCTCGGCCATGCAGAAGCCCCAGTTCTCGTTGTAGTAGGAGGTCCGGTACGGGATCCAGTCCGGGTTGTCGGGATGCGTGAAGACGCGTTCGCGCAGCTCCGCCAGCGACAGGCGACCGCGGAACGGGACGCTGTAGCCGAGCAGGTGGAGGCTCGAGTCGGCGAAGTCGACGACGCGCCGGCCGTCGGGGCCCTCGATCCACGCCTCGTCAACGTTCCATTCCCGCGGAACGGTCCAGTCGAACACGTGAGTCCCGGTCGCTACCTCGGTGAGCTCGAGCGGCACCTCCTCGGAGATCCGCGCCAGGGTCTGCCGGACTCCGTCACCCGTGAGGCTGCGCGGGATCGGGTACAGCTCCCGCATCAGCTCGACCATCTCGGTGCCCGTCATCTCAGTCCAGCACCCGCACGTCGGGGATCGGGACGACGAAGCGCCCACCCCACTCGCGGATGTGCGCCATCTGCTCGACGATCTCGTCGGCGATGTTCCAGACCAGGATCAGGAGGTAGTCCGGGCGCGTCTCGGCCGCATGCTCGGGCGGGTGGATCGGGATGCGAACGCCCGGCAGGAACGTCCCCTGCTTGTGCGGGTTCTTGTCGAGCACGTAGTCGATGAACTCCGAACGCGCGCCGCAGTAGTTGAGGAGGGTCGTCCCCTTGGCCGCTGCGCCGTAGGCGGCGACGCTCTTCCCCTCGCGCTTCGCCAGGATCAGGAATTCGAGGAGGTTGCGCTTCACCTCGCGGACCGCCTCCCCGAAGGCCTCGTAGGTCTCGATGCGATCGAGGCCCGCCTCGCGCTCCCGCTCCTTCAGCGCCTCGACCGTCTCGGCCGGCCCGTCCCCGCCGGCGTGGCGCGCGAAGATCCGCAGCGAGCCGCCGTGTGTCGGCAGCTCCTCCACGTCGAAGAGCTCGAGGCCGTGCTCGGCGAACAACCGCTCGACGACGAGCAGCGACCAGTACGAGTAGTGCTCGTGGTAGATCGTGTCGAACTCGCGGCTCTCGATCAGGTGGAGGAGGTGCGGGAACTCCATCGTCACGACACCGCCCGCCTTCAGGAGCACGCGCAGCCCCTCGACGAAGTCGTGGACGGGCGGGACATGGGCCAAGACGTTGTTCCCGATCACGAGGTCGGCGCCCTTCCCTTCCGCGGCCAGCCGTTCCGCCAGCCCGCTGGTGAAGAACTCGACGAGCGTCGGGACGCCTCGCTCCTCCGCCGCGGCGGCGGTTCCCCGGGTCGGGTCGATTCCCAGCACCGGCACCCCGCGCTCGACGAAGAACTGGAGCAGGTAGCCGTCGTTCGACGCGACCTCGACGACGCTGCTCGACTCGTCGAAGCCGAACCGCTCGACCATCGCCTCCACGTAGCGGCGCGCGTGATCGACCCACGTGTCCGAGTAGGACGAGAAGTACGCGTAGTCGGGCCGGAAGATGTGGCCCGCGTCGACGATCGTCCCGAGCTGGACCATCAGGCACGACTCGCAGACGTAGGCGTGCAGCGGATAGAACGACTCCGAGGCGTCGAGGTCCTCGACGTAGTCGTTGGCGATCGGCGAGAGCCCGAGGTCGGCGAACGTGACGCGGAGCGGCGCTCCGCAGAGACGGCACGTCGGCTCGCTCACCAGACCTTCCAGCCAGGCGCGCCCGAGATCCACTGCTCCTCGAGCACCATCTTGTCGCGCAGGCTGTCCATGTTCTGCCAGTAGCCGCGGTGCCGGTAGGCGGCGACCTTGCCCTCGCGCGACAGCGTCTCGAGCGGCTCGTGCTCCCAGATCGTCTCGTCGCCCTCGACGTAGTCGAGCGCGGCGGGATCGACGACGAAGAAGCCGCCGTTCACCCAGCCGCCGTCGCCGTCCGGCTTCTCGTGGAAGCGCTCGATCCGGTCGGAGTCGTGGTCGAGGACGAGGGCGCCGAACCGCCCCGGCGGCTGGATCGCCGTCAGCGTGACGAGCGCTTCCTCCTCACGGTGGAACTCGACGAGCCGCGTCACGTCGATCGCGGCGAGGCAGTCGCCGTAGGTCATGCAGAAGGTCTCGTCGCCGATGTAGTGGCGCACGCGCTTCAGCCGGCCGCCGGTCATCGTCTCGAGGCCGGTGTCGGCGATCGTCACGGTCCACGGCTCGACCTCCGTGCGATGCGCGGTCATCCGGTTCTCGGCGAGCTCGAACGTGACGTCGGACTGCTGGACGAAGTAGCCCGCGAAGTACTCCTTGAGCATGTGCCCCTTGTAGCCCGCGCAGACCACGAAGTCGTTGATCCCGTGCGCGGCGTAGATCTTCATGATGTGCCAGATGATCGGCATGCCGCCGATCTCGACCATCGGCTTCGGCCGGACCGCGCTCTCCTCGCTGATCCGCGTTCCGAAGCCGCCCGCGAGGATCACCGCCCTCATGCGCGCCTCCCGGCGAGCTCGAACGCGCGGGTGGCGAGCGCCCCCGCGACGAGGACCCAGCCGCCGAGCTCCGCGCCCTCCTCGACCACGACCTCGAACGCGGCCGCCCAGCTCTCGTCGTCTCCCTCGGAGACGTACAGCGCGGACGTGACCTCGGCCACGAGCGCCGCCGCCAGCAGCCCGAGACCGACCTTGATCGCTGTGCTCCGCTCGGCCATGCGCCAAAGCATGATGAAGACGAAGGCCAGCGCCGGGAGGTAGACGAGCGGCCACGCGATCCGCTGCAGCGAGACGTCGGCGCCGAGCACGGCGATCGACTTCTCCGCGAGCCGCTCGTGAAACGAGATCGCGTCGTCCAGCGAGAAGAACAGAAGTGCACCGACGAGGGCGAGCGTCACCCGGTCGAGAGCCCCCGCGGCAGCCGCCGGGACGAAGAGGAAGAATCCCGCGGCGAAGGTGGCCATCGACGACGCCCAGGCGAACGCGTTGTGCTCCTCGTCCGCGTTCAGGGCAGCGGCGTCCGCGTCGAACGCCACGGTTCCGAGATGGGCGAAGGTCTGGAGGGCGACGGCGGCGACGGCGATCCACGCCGCGAGGGGCACGACTCGCTGCATTCCGGTCGGAGCGTAGTGACGAGCCCGGCCGACCGCCTGCTCCGTGCGGGGCTCCTCCTCGCAGTTGCCGGGGTCGCCTTCCAGACGATCGTCCACCTCGTCAACCTCTTCGCCTTCGACGACCGCTACTACCACCTCGACCTGAGCGCTGAGCACACGGTGTTCTCGTGGGTGAACGCGGTGGCGATCTTCGCCGCGGCGTGCGGCGCGCTGCTCCACGCCATGGACCCCGCCACGCGCGGACGGTGGCGTTTCGGACTGCTCGCCGCGCTGCTCGCGCACCTGTCGCTCGACGAGTTCTTCGAGATCCACGAACGGCTCGGCGAGTGGGTCGCCGGTTGGCTCGACCTGCCGGAGACCGTCGGCGTCCGGATCTGGCTGCTCGCCTACCTCCCGGTGCTGGCCGCGGCTGCGCTGCTCCTGTTCTGGAGCGCCCGGACCGCTCCGCCGAAGCCCCGCCGCTTCCAGCTCGCGGGGCTGGCCCTGCTCGTGGCGGCCGCGCTGAGCGAGGGCCTCGGGATCTTCACGAAGCTCCTCGAGGACGAGGGCTGGGGGAAACCGCACCGCATGCGCGCTGCGCTCGAAGAGGGACTCGAGCTCGGCGGCTGGATCGTCCTCGCTGCTGGGATCCTTGCGGCGTTCTACGCGCAGCGAGCCGAGCCGCGGTCGGTGAACTCCTCGCCCTCGACGGGCTCGAAGCTCCAGTCGTAGCCGCCGTCGAACAGGGTCAGGCGCAGGACGCCGTAAGTGCCGGCGTGCTGCACCTCGGTCGTCTCGAGCTCGGGCCCTGCCGGCCGTAGCTCGGCGCCTCCGGTCCCGACGACGAACTGGCGGAGTCCCTCGTCGGGCGCGAACCGCTGGTAGTTGTGCTCGTGGCCGTTCAGGACGAGCTCCGCGCCGGCCTCTTGCAGCGTGCGCCAGAAGTCGTCGACGAACTCGTGGTTGCCGTGCAGCTCGCCCGAGCTGAACCGCGGGTGGTGCCAGTACGCAAGCGTGCAGCGCTTGTCGCTCTTCGCGAGGTCGTCGCGCAGCCATCGGCCTTGCGGCGAGTCCGGGCCGCAGCCGCCGAGCCGCTCCGCGTTGCAGTTGCTGTTTAGCGCGATCAGGTGCCAGGAGCCGAGGTCGAAGCTGTAGTAGCCCTCCCCCCAGACGCCCGCCGCCTCGCCGAAGTAGTCGAAGTACGCGGAGGCGTCCTTGAAGAAGTACTGGTACTCGTGGTTGCCGGGCGTCGGCCGCGTGCGGTCCTTGAACTCGCCCCAGGACGGCTCGTAGCAGCCCTCGAACTCCTCCTCAAGGCCCTTGTAGTAGGCGAGGTCGCCGAGGGCCAGGACCGTCGCCTCCGGCCAGCGCGCGACGAGCTTCGCGGTCGTTTCGTCGCCCTCGCCGTCGCAGACGGCGACGTCGCCTGCCGCGAGCACCTCGACGGCGCCCGGCCGGTCGCTTGGGGGCTCCGCGTCGTCGTCGTTCCCGCCACACGCTGCCAGCGCGGAGATCGCGAGAGCCAGCGCAACGACGCGCCGGCTCACTGCTGCTGCCGGAGCGCCGGGAAGAGCACCACCTCGCGGATCGTCTCGCGGCCGCTCAGCACCATCGCGAGGCGGTCGATGCCGAGCCCGAGCCCACCGGTCGGCGGCATTCCGTAGGCGAGCGCCTCGACGTAGTCCGGGTCGCCGGGCTCGCCTCCCACCTCGGTCGCCTGTTGCGCGAAGCGCTCGGCCTGCTCGTCGGAGTCGTTGATCTCCGTGAAGGCGTTCCCGAGCTCCATCCCGCCGACGAAGTACTCGAAGCGCTCGACGATCGACGGATCGTCGTCCGTCGCGCGGGCGAAAGGCGAGAGCTCCACCGGGTAGTCGTGCAGGATCGTCGGCTCGATCAGCGCCGGCTCGACAAACGAGCTCAGTGCGTGGTCGACGAGCTGTGCCCAGCTCTTGTCGGCCGCCGTGTCGACGCCGCGTTCCTCGAGCTTCGCGCGGAGATCGTCCGCGTCCCGCGTCCAGAGGCCCTCGTTGTCGAGCGCGTCGACGAGCTTGAGGCGCTTCCAGGGCGCGGCGAGATCGACGTCGTGATCACGGAACGAGGCCTTTGTGGTTCCCAGAACCTCCGTCGCGACGTTGGCGACCAGGCTCTCGATCCGTTCCATCGTGTCGCGATAGTCGGCGTACGCCTCGTACCACTCCACCATCGTGAACTCGGGCTGGTGCTTGTAGGAGACGCTCTCGTTGCGGAAGTCCTTCCCGAGCTCGTAGACGCGCTCGAGGCCGCCGACGATCAGGCGCTTCAGGTAGAGCTCGGTGGCGATGCGGAGGTAGAGGTCGGCGCCAAGCTCGTTCGAGTGCGTCACGAAAGGCTCGGCGAACGCGCCGCCGTAGCGCGGCTGCAGCACGGGCGTCTCGACCTCGACGAAACCCCAGTCGTCGAGCTGCCGGCGGATCGCCGTGACCATGCGCGCGCGCAGCTGGAAGTCCGCGCGCGTCTCGTCGTTCATCAGCAAGTCGAGATACCGCTGCCTGTAGCGGGACTCGACGTCCTTGAGGCCGTGGAACGTGTCCGGCAGCGGCCGCTTGATCTTCCCGAGCAGCACGAGCTCGTCGACGGCGAGCGAGGGCTCGCCGCGCTTGGTGCGAGCGGGCCGCCCGGTTGCTCCGACGACATCGCCGAGGTCGACGTCCACCTCGCCGGTCCGCTCGACGGGGCAGAGCAGCTGAATCCGGCCGGAGCGGTCGACGAGGTCGAGGAAGACGAGCTTCCCCATGTCCCGCCGGGCCATCACGCGTCCGGCGACACGCCGCGTCTCCTCCGCCTCCCCACCAGCGTCGAGTGGCTCGACCTCAGCGCGTACCGAGGCAATCTCGACGCGGTCGGGAAACCGCTTGGGCAGAGAGCTCATGGCAGCACCCTAATTCGACGCGGAACCCGCCTTGCCCGCTCCGCGCGCCGGGTCGAGTGGGGTCAGGTCTTGCATCGCCGCATGACGCTCGCCGATATTGCAGCGCAAGACCTGACCCCAACCGCCGCGAAACCGGCTTTGCCGGTTTCGCCGCTGCGGCGCCCTGGAGAAGGAACGCTGCAGAGCGCGACAGGGCCGCGCGATCGCGAAGCGATCGCCCGTGCTTCACAGGTTGGCTCGAAGTCGTGAGACTTCGAGCCAGAGCGAGCCGCGCGGGCGAACCGCGCTCAGGCCGCTTTGATCTCCAGGATCTTGTACTTGAGCTTCGTCCCGCGCGGCGTTGCAACCTCGACGGTCTCGCCCTTCTTCTTGCCGATGATGGCCTTACCGACGGGGGACTCGTTCGAGAGCTTCTGCTCCGCGGGGTTCGCTTCAGCCGAGCCGACGATGTGGTACTCGACCGTCTCCTTCGCCGCGACGTCGCGCAGGCGAACCTTGGAGCCGACGCTGACGACGTCCTTCGAGATCTCCTTCTTGTCCAGCACGCGGGCTGACAGGAGGCGCTCCTCGAGCTGCGCGATCCGGTGCTCGAGCATGGCCTGCTCGTTCTTCGCATGGTCGTACTCGGCGTTCTCGGAGATGTCGCCGAACTCCCGCGCGATCCGGATGCGATCGGCCACCTCGCGACGCTTCTCGGTCGAGAGGTACTCGATCTCCTCCTTCAGCTTCTTGTAACCCTCGGGAGTGAGGATCACTTCCTTCACAGGGGCCTCCTCTAGGCCGATAAGAAAAACGCGCGGGCCGAAAACGGCCCTCGCGGGGGCGGCATGGTACCTGCGGTACCCCGGCACGTCAATCCCCGTGGGCTACGCTTTCCCGCTATTTGAGCCACTATCGAATGGATCTTTCCTCTACCTGGCGCATCGGCCCCGTCGAGATCCCCTCGCGGGTCGTGCTCGCCCCGATGGCAGGGGTCAGCGTGCAGGCGTTTCGCCGCCAGGGACGCCGGTTCGGCGCCGGGCTCGTGTGCTCCGAGATGGTCAGCTGCGCCGGACTGGAGCACCGCAACGAACGCACGCTGGGGTACCTGCGCATCGCGTCCGACGAGCACCCGCTCGCAGTCCAGATCTTCGGCTCGAACCCGACGACGATGGCCGAGGCCGCACGGATGGTCGAAGCGGCCGGCGCCGACATGGTCGACATCAACTTCGGCTGTCCGGTGAAGAAGGTGACGAAGACCGGCGCCGGCGCGACGCTGCTCGAGGATCCCGCCCGCGCGACGGCAATCGTCTCCGCCGTGGCGCGGGCGGTCTCCGTCCCCGTCAGCGTGAAGATGCGCCGGGGTCTGGAAAACGGGTCACGGACCTGCCTCGAGCTCGGGCCGCGACTCGTCGAGGTTGGCGCGGCGTCCCTCACGCTCCACCCGCGATCCGCCAAGCAGATGTACACCGGCGAGGCCGATCACTCGCTGACGGCAGAGTTCGTCCAGCGGGTCGACGTCCCCGTCATCGCCTCCGGCGACATCACATCCCGAGCCCGCGCCCAGGCGGTGCTTGCGACGAGCGGCGCGGAGGCCGTGATGGTCGGCCGCGCCGCGCAGGGCAACCCGTGGGCGATCCGCGAGATCCTCGGCGAGTCGGCGGCCGAGCCTTCGCGCGAGGAGGTCGTGGCCGAGCTCGTGCTGTTCATCCGCGAGACGGTCCGGGAGCTGGGCGAGAGCCGCGCGACGAGCTTCCTGAAGAAGTTCTACGGCTGGTACCTCGGACGCGGCCGCTTCCCGCGCCCGTTCAAGCAGGAGCTGACGCAGCTCGAGACGATCGCCCAGGTCGAGGATCGGCTCTTTGCAGCCGCGCCCGGCGCCGCTTTCCTCCTCGCCCGGCTGGAGCAGGAGCACGTGCCCCTGGACGAGGTCGAGCTCGATCTGCCGATCTCGATTTACGGCGGCGGTTAACGGGAATAAGCCTCGCGGAACCTCCAGAAAGGGAGGCACGTGATGGCACACGACACAACGACCACCCGCGAAGCGCAGACGCAGGTCGACGAGAAGGTCGACGACGCCCGCGCCGTCGACGTCCGTACCGAAGAGCGGACCACCGCGGACCCATACGCCGGGATCGCCGCCGCGCACGAGCGCTTCGGCGGGATCGACATCCCCGCGAGCCTCGTCGGAATGCTGACGGCGCTCTCGACGACGCTGATCCTCGCCGGGATCGTCGGAGCAGCCGTCGGCGTGGTGGGCTACCAGACCGGCCTCGAGCAGAACGCCGAGGCGGGCGAGGTGTCCACGGCGAGCCTGATCGGCGGCGTCGCCGTCCTCTTCGTCGCGTACCTGATCGGCGGCTGGGCGGCCGGCCGGATCGCGCGCTACGACGGCGCCCGGAACGGCTTCGCGGCCGGCGTCTGGACGCTCGTCCTCGGCGCGATCCTCGCGGGCCTCGGCGCCTGGGTCGGCAGCGAGTACGACGTGCTGCGCGACCGCGAGCTGCCCCAGTGGTTCGAGTCGGACGCGCTGACGATCGCGGCGATCATCAGCGGGATCTCGGCGATCGCGGCGATGTTCGCCGGGGGGATCCTCGGCGGGCTCTGGGGCGAGCGCTACCACCGCAGGGCCGACCACACAATCGCCACGGTGCCGGCGTACCGCACCGACACCGACACCCGCGAGTAGTTGGAAGACGAGGGGCGGCCCGGAGGCCGCCCCTCGTCGCCGTCGTTACCTCACTCGAGATGTCGTCGCGGGTGCCGCGGGCTGCTCCGAGATCATGGTCGACTGCCCGTCGCCCGCGTTGGAGGTCTGTGTCTCCACGCGCTGCTTACCCACCTCGATGTCCTGCTTCACCTGCTGCGTCGCCTCCTGCCCCTTGCTGTAGGCACCGCGCAGCATCTCCGCGGCGACCTCACGGCCGCCGAGGCCGAAGGCGAGCGCCGCGCCGAGTGCCACCGAGCCGAGCAGGGCGGCGTACGTGATCACGACGATGTCCTCGGCGATCTTGAGCTGGTCGAGGATCATGAACGTCGCGATCGTCATGACGAGGATCGGAGCGGCCGTCGCGACGATCCGTCCCGTCGGGGTGTCGCCCATGAACCTCGACGCAAGCGTCGAGACGCCCGCCGCGACTGCGCCCGCGACCAGGAAGATCAGGATCGCGGCGATCACGTTCGGCAGGTACGCGTAGACCGAGGCGACGAACGCCGTCAGGGCCTCGATGCCGAGCGCGGTTGCCGCGAGCGAGATCGCGCCGATCAAGATCGTCCAGAAGGCGAGCTTCCCGATCAACACGGAGGGACTGGACGTCACCTTCCGGACCCACTCCCCGGTGTGGCCCGAGAGCACCGTGCGATCGAGCCCTGCCCGGTTGAGCCCGCGGGCGAGCAGGTTCCCGATCACCTTCGCGACGAAGTAGCCGATCACGAGGATCGCGAGAGCGCCGATCAGCCCCGGGAGCCACGAGAAGAAGGTGTCGAACCCCCTCTCCGCGTTGTCGCCGATGTTCAGTGCTGCGTAGATCACCTCTCAAACCCCTTTCTGAAGCAATTGAACGACCTTCTAGACAGACCGTTCTGCCCAGGAAGGGGGGTTCAAAACATATTGAGAGCCCAGATCAGGCGGAGGCCCTCGAGCGTGAGAAAAGGATCCACACGCTCGATCGTTCGCGAGTGCGGCGCGATCAGGTCGGCGAGCCCGCCGGTGGCCACTGCCCGGGCGTCAGCGCCGAGCTCGCCGCGAATCCGCGTCACGATCTCGTCGACCTGTCCGGCGAAGCCGTACACGAGCCCGGACTGCAGGGCGGCGCCCGTCGTCTTGCCGATCACCGTCGGGGGGGCTGTGAAATCGACGCGGAAGAGTCGGGCTGCGCGGGCGAAGAGCGCGTCCATCGAGATCTCGATCCCCGGAGCGAGCACGCCTCCCGCGTACTCGCCTGCCGGCGAGACGACGTCGAAGTTCGTCGAGGTGCCGAAGTCGACGACGATGCACGGCGGCCCATACCGCTCTCGCGCGGCGAGCGCGTTCGCGATCCGGTCCGGGCCGACCTCGCGCGGGTCGTCGTAGCGGATCGGGATGCCCGTCTTCACACCGGGCCCGGCCACGAGGATCGGCGCCTCCGCCCAGCGGGCGGCGAAGTCCTCGTAGGAGCGCACAAGCGACGGGACGGTCGACGAGAGGCAGATGCCGTCGATCGAATCGAGATCGATCAGGCCCGAGACGAGGACGCCGAGCTCGTCACCGGTGCGATCCGCCTCGGTGGCGACACGGCGGGTGTCCCCCAGCTCGCCGTCCTCGAACAGCCCGAAGACGGTCTGGGTGTTGCCGGCGTCTACCGCAAGAAGCAGCGGTCTATTCGTCGTCGCGGAGCGGTTCGCCGATGCGATCGGCGAGCGCCTCGGCGGTGAGCTTCGGCTCCTCGCCCTCGCCTCGGAGCTCCTCGACGGTCACGTCGCTCGAGGTGTAGACCTCGGCGCGCGGGATCATCCGCGTCGGGCGGTTCTTGTCCCAGACCCAGACGTCCTCCATCCGCAGGTGGAAGAACGGGTAACTGGGCTGCGGGACGTAGCGGAGGTCGAGGGTGTTGCAGAGGTAGGTCGCGTCCTGCGTCAGGACGCAGTACCGGAACAGGCCGAACACGGCCGTGTACTCCTTCTTCAGCTGCAGCTCGAGCTCGGCCTCGAACTCGTCGAGCTCGTCGAGGTGGGACATGCGGATCATTGTAGTGCTGCCAGTAAGGCTCGCACCGACCCCTGCCCTGGCACCTCCAGCGTCTCGTCCAGCTCGGCCAGTGGCTCGAGCACGAACCGCCGCTCCGCGAGCCGCGGATGCGGGATTTCCAGGCCTTCTTCGCGTACGACAGCGTCGTCGTAGAGGAGTAGATCGAGGTCGATCGTCCGGGGGCCGAAGCGAGGGCCCTCGCGCTTCCTACCGAGCTTTCGCTCGATCCCGAGCAATCCCTCAAGGAGATCGAGTGGCTCCAACACTGTCTCGAGCTCCGCAACGCCGTTCAGGAAGCGGGGTTGCTCGACGTATCCCACCGGATCCGTCTCGCGCAATGAAGACACCCGAAGGACGACGGTCCCCTCCATCCAGTGGATCAAGTCGAGGGCATCGCGAATCGTCGCCTCGCGGTCGCCCAGGTTCGAACCGAGGCCGACGTAGACAAGCGGCATGACGTGGCTAATCTTCTTGTAGATGCGCCGGTTGGGGGTCCTCGTGGCGTTGCTCGTCGTGGCTGCGCCGACCCCGGCGCAGGCGGCTCCTGCTGCCACGGTCCCGACCGGACGGGCGCTCTCGGCCCTCGCCGACCACCGCTTCACGCTCGTCGGGCTCGAGGCCGAGCCGAGGTCCGAGCGGCTGGTTGCGAACGCCGGGGGAAGGATCGTCTCGCCGGAGCTCCACATCTGGCGACTGGAGAGCCGTGCCGCTCAGCGGCTGATCCCGCGCCTCGAGCGCGCCGGGACGCTTCGCTATGCAGAGCCCGACCGCCCGGTCTTCCGCACGACTCACCTGGTCGACCCGCTGGCGACGCCAACGCTTGGATGGCACCACTACCGGATCGGCTCCGACCGCGCCGAGCCGCCTGGCCCTGGCGTCCCGATCACGGTGATCGACTCCGGCCTCGACATGACGCACATGGAGTTCGCCACGCGGCCGAACACGTTCGTGCTGAACGAGCAGCAGACGAGCCTCGACTCCGAGGAGTACCACGGGACGATCGTCTCCTCGACCGCCGCGGCGCCAACCGACGGCAAGGGCGCGGTCGGCGTCTATCCGCAGGCGATCCTGCGCGCCTACGATCTCGACTTCCTGTCCGAGGCGTCGATCGTCGCCGGCATCAGCAGCGCGCTCGCCGCCGGCCGTAGCGTGATCAACCTGAGCCTCGGCGGCGACGAGCCGTCCCGCTCGATCTACGAGGCGACGATCAACGCTTTCGGCCGAGGCTCGCTGATCGTGGCTGCCGCGGGGAACGAGCGGCTCTACGACGACCCCGCCATCTACCCGGCGGACTTCCCCCACGTCCTGACCGTCGGCTCGACGAACCAGAGCGACCAGCCCTCGGACTTCTCCAGCACGAGCGCGGCCGTCGATCTCGCAGCGCCCGGCGAGCAGATCCCGTGGCAATACCCGGCCGACCCGACCTTCTACGGCTCGGCGAGCGGCACGAGCTTCGCCGCCCCGATGGTCACCGCCGCGACGGCATGGGTCTGGACTGTGCGCGGCACGCTCGAGAAGACGCAGATCTTCGAGCTGATGCGACAGTCGGCCAGGGACATCGCTCCCGCGGGGCCCGACAACCGCACCGGCCTCGGCATCCTCGACATTCCGGCGGCGCTGACCCGCGCGGCTCCGCCCATCGACCCGTTGGAGCCGAACGACGACATCGACCATGTCAAGGCGCGCGGCATCTTCCGTCTTGCCGCCAGGCCCGTGACCTCGCCGGGACGCCGCACGGCGAGCTACACGGCGCGGCTGCACGCCAACGAGGATCCGCGCGACGTCTACCGGATCTGGGTGCCGGGACGCAGCTCCGTCAGAGCAACGATCCGGCCGACCGCGAACGTGAACGTCTCGGTGTGGGCGCCCGGCACGCAGAACGTCGCCGAGACGGGAGCGGCCCGCCGCCGTCACCTCCTCGCGACGGGTGTGCGTCCCGGGGGGCGCCCCGAGCTCGTCCGGGTCAGGAACGAGACGCGCCGCGGCTACTACGCCTACCTCGACGCGTTCCTCGGCCGACGGGTCAAGTCGGCGGGCTACACGCTGGCGATCAGGAGCTTCGCTCTGCCGTCGCCGAAGAAAACTCGACGGTGAGGCCCGCCGGGCTGATGCCCGGCTTCCGCACTCTGACGCGAATGCGCCGCGCCGAAAATCTCGCGGCGAGCTCGTCGGCGACAGCGCCGGCCAGCGTTTCGATCAGGCGGTAGGAGGCGGCGTCCGAGACGTCTCGCACACAGGCCGCCACCGCCCGGTAGTCGACCGTGTCCTCGAGGCGGTCGGACGCGGGGGCGTCGACCTCCAGCTCCACGTCGTAGAGGAACACGCGGCCCTGCTCGCGCTCGTCGTCGTCCACGCCGTGGCGCCCGAAGACCTCGAGCCCGACGAGCTCGACCAGGAGGCTCACCCGATCACCGCCCGCGCCGCGGTCAGCGCCTCCACGTGCTCCCGGACGTCGTGCACGCGCAGGATGGTCGCGCCTCGCTCGTACGCCACGACCGCCGCGCCGATGCTCGCCGACAGCGACCCCGTCTTCGCCTCGGGGTCGCCGAGGATCTTCCCGAGCGAGCTCTTTCGCGAGACGCCGACGAGGAGCGGCCGGCCGAGCTCTCCCAGCTCGTCCAGCCGCCTGATCAGCTCGAAGTTGTGCTCGACCGTCTTCCCGAAGCCGATTCCGGGGTCGAGGCAGACGCGCTCCTCGGGAATGCCGGCGGAGACCGCAAAGGCGAGCCGTTCCTCCAGGAACGCCTTGACGTCGTCGACGACGTCGTCGTAGCGCGGGTCGTCCTGCATCGTCCGCGGCTCGCCGAGCATGTGCATCAGGCAAAGGTATGCCCTGCTGTCCGCGACGACGCCCGCCAGCTCGGAGTCGCCGCGAAGCGCCGTGACGTCGTTCACGAGCTCCGCGCCCAGCTCGAGCGCGCGCCGGGCAACCTCAGCCTTCGCCGTGTCGATCGAGATCGACACCTCGCCGGCCACCGCCTCGAGCACCGGGACGACGCGGCGGAGCTCCTCGTCGAGCGTCACGGACTCCGACCCCGGCCGGGTGGACTCCCCGCCGACGTCGACGATTGCCGCTCCGTCCTCGACCATCCGGCGCGCCGCCGTCGCCGCAGGCTCGGGCCGGAGGTGGACGCCGCCGTCGAAGAAGGAGTCGGGCGTGACGTTGACCACGCCCATCACCGAGGGCCGCGGGAGACGGTCCTCGATCGCAGGAACGCTCACGGGCCCGCCGAGAACGTGTCGCACACTGAGGGATCGCCGCGTTCGGAGCCCTGCCGGAACGACTTCTCGCGCTGCTCACTCGATGGAGCCGTCCAGCTGGAGGTCTCGATGAAGTGGTCACGCGCCGTCGGGAGAGGCGCGCTGCCGAACGATCCCTGCGTCTTGGGATACCGGTGCGCCCAGACTCCGGCGAGGCAGTCGGCCTGAAGCTCGTGCCTCCGCCAGAGGTCGTCGCCCTGGCTCGGGCTCGCCTCCGCGGCCCGCGCGATCTGGTCGGTGATCGCGAGCAGCTCCTGAACGTGGTGCGCATAGCCGTGGGCGATCGCATACGGGTTCGTGAGACGCCGGTCGACGAGCAACCGCTTGTCGGCGTGGCAGTAGAAGAGGCGCGGTGGCTCGGTCGCCTTCTGCTCGAGGCAGTCGGACGTCGCCGACTTGTCGTACACCACGATTTTCGCGGGCTCGAACTTCTCGCCGGCGCCCGCGAATAGGCCTCGCCACGTCTCCTGCAGGTCCTCGGCGATCGCCTGGGCCCCGCTGGGCGCAGGAGTGCCGACGGTCTCCGTGGCGGGGAAGGGCTCGAAGACCCGCCTGAGGTCGACGCTGCCGGTCCCGCCCGGGAGGCCGCCGACCAGCGCGAGCACCGCGAACACCGCGAGGAGGCCGACCCAGATCAACCCGGCGCGCTTGGTGAGCCGCAGCGGGATCATGAAGCCGCCGGTGGTCCCGAACTGCTCCTCGATCTCCTCGCGGGAGAGTCTCCGTCGTCGCGGCATCGCCGCGCTTCAGGCTACGGCTTAGCGGGATCGGGCGGCGGCGGTTGCATCATCGCCCCGGGCACCGGGAACGGCTTCGGCTTGGGAGCCGGACGCCGCTCCTTCGGCTTGTCCTCGGCCGGAGTAGCGGGTGGTGTCTCGTCCACGAACACCTCTTCCTCCGACGCGCCTTCGAGCAGGCGCAGGAACTGGTCCTTGTCGATCGTCTCGCGCTCGATCAGGATCGCCGACAGCCGGTGCAGCTCGTCCATGTGCTCCGTGAGCACGGCGCGGGCTCGCTCGTGGGCTTCCTCGATCACCCGGCGGATCTCCTCGTCGATCTCGCGCGCGATCTCCTCGGAGTAGTCCGGCTCGGCGCTCATCTCGCGCCCGAGGAAGGGCAGGTCGTGATTGCGACCGAGCACGCGCGGCCCGAGCTTCTCGCTCATCCCGAAGCGCATGATCATCTGCTTGGCGGTAGACGTGACCTTTTCGAGGTCGTTCGCGGCGCCGGTCGTGACTTCGTTGAAGACGAGCTCCTCCGCCGCGCGGCCGCCGAGCGTCGCGGCGAGCTGATCCATCAGCGTCGACTTGCGCGTCAGGTAGCGGTCCTCCCGCGGGAGCGAGATCGTGTACCCGAGCGCCTGGCCGCGACTGATCACCGAGATCTTGTGGACGTCGGTGTCCTGGTCGAGGTGGTGGCCGACGAGCGCGTGGCCCATCTCGTGATAGGCGGTGACCTTCCGCTCCTCCTCCGAGAGCAGGCGCGTCTTCTTCTCGGGGCCGGCGATCACGCGCATGATCCCCTCCTCGAGCTCCTCCTGCTCGATCGTCTTCTTGCCGCGGCGCGCCGCGAGCAGCGCGGCCTCGTTGACGAGATTGGAGAGGTCGGCGCCGGTGAAGCCGGGCGTCCCGGCCGCGAGCGTGTCGAGCTCGACCTCTGGCGCGATCGGCTTGCCCTTCGTGTGCACCTCGAGGATCTTCTTGCGGCCGTTCCGGTCAGGCCGGTCGACGACGATCTGCCGGTCGAAGCGGCCCGGACGCAGCAGCGCCGGGTCGAGGATGTCCGGCCGGTTCGTGGCGGCGATCAGGATGATGTTGTCCTTCAGCTCGAACCCGTCCATCTCGACGAGGAGCTGGTTCAGGGTCTGCTCGCGCTCGTCGTGCCCGCCGCCGAGGCCCGCGCCGCGGTGCCGGCCGACGGCGTCGATCTCGTCCATGAACACGATGCACGGGGCAGCCTGCTTCGCCTGCTCGAACAGGTCACGAACGCGCGAGGCGCCGACGCCGACGAACATCTCGACGAAGTCCGAGCCGGAGATCGAGAAGAACGGGACACCGGCCTCACCGGCGACGGCGCGGGCAAGAAGCGTCTTCCCGGTGCCGGGCGGGCCGTAGAGCAGCACGCCCTTGGGGATTCGCGCCCCGAGCGCCTGGAATTTCTTGGGGTTCTCGAGGAACTCCTTGATCTCGTGCAGCTCCTCGACCGCCTCGTCCACGCCGGCGACGTCCTTGAAGCCGATCTTCGGCGAGTCCGGCGTCATCCGCTTCGCGCGCGACTTGCCGAAGCTCATCACCTTCGAGCCGCCGCCCTGCACCTGGTTCATCAGGAAGATCCAGAAGCCGAACAGGAGCACGAACGGGAGGAGTGAGGTCAGGAGCGACCACCACGGCGACCCGCCCAAGGCCTTGGAGTCGAACTCGATGCTCTTCGCGCGGAGGTTCCGCTCGAAGTCGCGCAGCGACTCGGGGCTCGGGTAGGCGACCTTCGTCTTCTCGCCCTTCTCGTTCCCGCCGGTCGGTTTGTACTCGACCGTCATCTCCTGCTTGGTCGGGTTGATGACGATCTGCTTGATCGACTCCGAGTCGTCCTGCACCTGCGCCTGCAGCTGCGAGTAGGTGACCTTCTCCTTCGGCTTGTCGTTCATCAGCGTCTGGCTCGCCAGGTAGACGAGCAGCACGATGACGATCAGCGGAAAAAGAGCAGAGCGAAAGAAGCGGTTCATAGCCGGTATATCGGTCAGCGTAGCAGTGGCCTTACGGGTCGAACCTGCCCCAAAAGGGGTGGATCAGGGGTGGATCAGACGCTGTCCTCGCTCAGTACGCCGACGTAGCGCAGGTTCCTGTAGCGCTCGGCGAAGTCCAGCCCGTACCCCACGACGAACCGGTTCGGGATTTCGAAGCCGATGTATTTGACCGGCACGTCGATCTCGCGCCGCTCGGGCTTCGTCAGCAACGCGCAGACCTCGAGCGACGCCGGGTTGCGGGCACGGAGGTTCCGCATCAGGTAGGAGAGCGTGAGGCCTGAGTCGATGATGTCCTCGACCACGAGCACGTTCCGCCCCTCGATCGCCGTGTCCAGGTCCTTGAGGATCCGGACGACGCCCGAGGAGTCGGTCGAGGCGCCGTAGCTCGAGATCGCCATGAAGTCGACCTCGCAGTGGACGTCGATCGAGCGCATCAGGTCGGCCATGAAAAACACGGCGCCCTTCAGGACGCCGACCAGGAGCAGGTCGCGGTCGCCGTAGTCGGCTGAGATCTCCGCCCCGAGCGCTGCGACCCGGTCGTGCAGCGCGTCCTCCTCGATCAAGACCTCGGCGATGCCCTGCTCTACCTGCGTCGTCTCGCTCAATCCACCCGCTCCACGCTCACTCCGGCAGCCTCCACGATCCCGGGGACGGCGACCACCTCGTCCCCTCGAACGACGAGCGGCCACGCCTCGCGCTCCGACCGCGGCACCTTCGCGTCCACGAACACATCCTGAACTTTCTTGCGGCGGCCCGCGAGCCTGTCTCCCGCACGCCAGCCGCGTACATGGAGTCCCGGCTCGCTCGAGGAGATGCTCCAGGGTCCCCAGCGCACCTCGCCGCGGAGCTCGACCGGTCCCTGTTCGAGCCAGACGCGGTCGTACTCGCGCACCGCCTGCAGCCCGCCGCCGAGGTCGACCCTGGCGGATCCCTCGGCGCTCGAGAGGAGCGCGTCGAGGCGGCTCGGCCGGCCCTCGGCGAGCGCGAGCAGGTTCTGCTCCGCGCGCGGGTCGAGCTCCCGCAGGAGCGGGAGGATGCGCTCACGGATCAGGCCGCGCTTCGTGGCCGAGTTGGAGGAGTCGACGCGGAAGGGCAGGCCGGCGGCGCGGCAGTACGCCTCGGTCTCGTGACGCCAGACGGTCAGGAGCGGGCGCACGACGCCGTCCTCGCGCTTCGGCTTGATCCCGCCGGGCCGTCCGCTCGAGACCAGGCGGTACAGGGCCGTCTCGACCTGGTCGGAGGCCGTGTGGCCCGTCGCCCGAAGGCGGTCGGTCGCAAACGAGTAGCGGAGCTCGCGGAGCTCCGCTTCTGTTGTCCCTTTGGCCTCGACGACCTCCGCGCCGAGCTCCGCGCGGCAGAAGCGCGCGTCGCCGGCCGACTCCTCGCCGCGGAGCCCGTGGTCGACATGGAGCGCCGCCACGCCGTACCCGAGCTCACGAAGCACATGCCAGAGCGCCGTCGAGTCGGCCCCGCCCGAGACGAGGCAGGTGACCTCTCCGGCCGGCGGGATCAGATCCCGCGACCGGATGTGCTCTTCGACTCGCCGCTGGAAGTCCGCCGGCTCCATCGCCTCATTTTCGCGATCGCCGCTCGAGCACGGAAGCGGCGAGGAGAACGGCCCAGCGCGCGACCCACGCCACCGCCGCCCAGCGGACGAGCCTGAGGATCACGTGTACACCGGATTGCGCGTCCATGCGTCGATCCGGTCGACCGCCTGCTCGAGCTGCTCCTCGTAGAGCACGTGCGGCTCGGCGTAGGTGATCAGCGGCATCTTCGCCCTCGGCGGCCGCCCGTCGGCCGCCGCGACCGCGAACGCGATCGGCAAGGAGTGGCAGACGACGAGGACGGTCGGCTCGGGCCGTTCGAGCACCAGCTCCAAGCCGCGGACGTACCGCGTCGCGATCGCAAGCCGCGACTCGCCGCCATCGGGTGGGACGTCCTCCGGTCCGTGGGACGACGCCCACTTCCGGTACTCCGCGAGAGGGCCGCCCTCGAACTGGCCGAAAAAGGGGTCGTTGAGCTCCCGCACGACGAGACGCGGAACGTCGCGGTCGCCGAGCACCAGATCGGCGGTCTCATGCGTCCTCGGGAACTCCGTGACGACGCACAGCCCGATCGGCTCGCCCTCGAGGCGCTCGCCGAGCTGGCGCGCCTGCTGGCGCCCGAGCTCCGTCAGCCCGCACGCGACGCTCGGATCCCCGTTGACGAGCTCGCGCGCGCTGAAGACGCTCTCGCCGTGCCTGACGAACAGGGCGCGTTCCATCAGAACAGCAGGGAACGGTAGGAGCCGACGCGTTCCATCCCCACGCGCTGGTAGAGCGAGATCGCCGCGGGGTTGTCGGCGCGGACGAACAGACACACCCGCGGCACGCGCTCCAAAAGGAGCCGGATCAGGTCGCGGAGACCCCGCTGCGCATAGCCCTGGTTCCGCGCATCCGGATCGACCCAGACCTGCTGGAGCTGGACTGCGTGCGGCGTCCGCGCCGACGCCTCTGCCTTGAAGAGGATCGTGCCGTCCTCGATCCAGACCCAGGAGCGTCCCTCGTCGATCTGCTGCCGAGTTCGGCGGCGGAACCCCTGAGCGTCGGTGTGAAGCGGATTGACGCCGATCTCCCCCTCGTGGGTTGCAGCGCAGGCCGGGATCAGGAGCTCGAAGTCCTCGGGCTGCGCGGGCCGGAGGCCGGTCTCCCCCGGTTGAGGCGCCACGCCGATCGCGAACACGGGCTGGCCGGGCCGGTCCTCACGCGGCTCGGGCATCCGACCGCGCGCCGCCTCCCAGAGCTCCGTCACGGCCCCCTCCTCGCCGATGATCATCCGGGCCGGCGCCTGGGCCATCGGGTCGGCGAAGGCGCCGCTTCCCGACCCGGAGGGAACGACGTTGGCGCCGAAATGGCAGAGCGCCGTGACGCGTCCGGCTTCGATCGTGGCGAGCATGCGACCGAGCCCGCGCCGCGCCGCCTCGTCCAGGAACACGCGCTCGACCGGCTCCGCGGCGCAGAACTCGAGCACCTGCTCCAGCGAGGGTTCGGTCAGGTCGGACATCGCCCGGTGCAGCGTAGTTCTCACGACGCCTCGTGATTCCCGCTCGATCACTAGGGTCCGCAACATGCCGATCCACGTTCGAGCCGAGCCCGGCGAGTACGCCGAGGCGTGCCTCCTCCCAGGCGACCCGCTCCGTGCGAAGTACATCGCAGAGACCTTCTTCGACGACCCCGTCCAGCGCAACGCGGAGCGCGGGATGCTCGGCTACACCGGCACGTTCGAGGGCAAGCCGGTCTCCGTCCAGTCCACGGGAATGGGCTGCCCGTCCGCCGCGATCGTGTTCGAGGAGCTTGTGCAGCTCGGCGTGAAGCGACTCCTGCGGGTAGGAACCTGCGGCGGGCTGCAGCCGGACATGGGGCTCGGAGATCTGATCGTCGCGGTCTCGGCCGTCCCGTCCGACCGGTCGGTCGAGAAGCTCGTCAACTTCGAGCCGCACACGCCCACCGCCGACTTCGGCCTGGTGCACTCCGCCGTCCACGCGGCGAAGGAGCTCGGGAAGCCGGTTCGCGTCGGGCCGATCGTCTCCAGCGACGTCTTCTACAACCCCGACGACGGCCAGTACCGCCGCTGGTCCGAGCGCGGCATCCTCGCCGTCGAGATGGAAGCTGCGGTGATCTTCACGCTCGGGGCGCTGCGCAAGGTGCAGGCCGGCTGCCTGCTCACGGTCAGCGACGTCGTCGTCGAAGGCGAGTTCGTCCGCATCTCCGACGAGGAGATGAAGGCGGCGGTCGACCAGATGACCGAGCTCGCGCTGCGCACGATCACTTCCGGTTGAGCACGACCTTCCTCGTCAACCCGGCTTCGGCCAACGGGAAGACGGGGAAGAGCTGGCCGGACATCGCTCGGGCCGCCCACACCGCCGGCCTCCGGGGCGAGGCGATCTTCTCCGAGCGTTCCGGCGAGCTCGCCGAGCTCGCGCGCAAGGCGGCGGACGAGGGCGCGACGCTGCTCGTGGTCGTCGGTGGCGACGGGACGATCCACGAGGTCGTGAACGGGATCGCTGGGCGCGAGGGCGTCGAGCTCGCGCTCATTCCCAGAGGCACGGGCTGGGACTTCGCGCGTGGACACGAGATCCCGAAGAGGCTCGACGACGCGCTGCGCATCGCTTTGGAGGGGACGGCGAAGCCGTTCGACCTGGGCCGGGCGACGTACGAGCAGGGGGCGGCGTGGTTCGCGAACATCGCGAGCGTCGGGATGAGCGGCGCCGTCGCGGCGAAGGCGAACTCGACCACCAAGGCGCTCGGAGCGAAAACGTCGTACCTGATGGCGCTGGGCGTCGTCTTCGCCCGCTGGAAGAACGTGCACCTGCGCGTCCGAGTCGACGATCAGGAGCGCGACGCGCTGATGGAGGACGTGATCGTCGCGGTCGGGCGCTATCTCGCGGGCGGAATGAAGATCACGCCCGACGCCGAGCCCGACGACGGGCTCTTCGACGTCCTGCTGATCGGCGACGTCACGAAGACCGAGCTCGTCCGCGTGATGCCCAAGATCTACCGCGGGACCCACCTGCCGCACCCCAAGGGCGAGCTACTCCGAGGGAGGACGGTCTCGATCGAGGCCGACGCGCCCCTGCCGATCCAGCTCGACGGCGAGCAGCCGGGCACGACGCCGGTTCGCTTCGAGATCGTCCCCGCAGCGGTGAAGCTGCGAGTGCCTAGCTAGACGTCTTCTTCCGCGTCGTCGACCGAGAGGTCGTCGTCCGCTTTGCGGCGGCGGCAGGCTTGCTGCGCGAAGCGGTAGTCCGCTTCGGCTTCGACATCTCGTCCAGCTTCTTCTCGAGCTTCGCCACGCGCTTCTCGAGCGCATCGAGCCCGCGCAGCTTCTTCTGGACGTCGTCGAGCTTCTCGCGCATGCCGCCCACGCTCTCCAGCAGGCGGCTCGTCGTGGGCGACCCGGCCACCCGCGAAAGCGCTTCCTCGCCGGCGTCGCTCAGCCGGGCCAAGAGATCCTTCTGGGGCTTTCGTTGGGCCATCGCGCTGAACCTTACCCGCCTACCCCTGAACGAGAACCTGCGTCCCGGTCGGCGCGAGTCGCCAGATCCGCTTGATCGCGTCGTTCGACACTCGGATGCAGCCGTTCGAGACCGGAAGTCCCAGCAGCGACGGTCGGTTCGTCCCGTGGATCGCGACCGGCCCGCCCTGCGGCCAGCCCGTGAGGACCTCGGAGAACGCCGAGATGCCGATCGCCGCCCAGCCGTACGGCCCGTTCGGGTCGGACTCGCGGAAGCGCTGGTTGACGTAGAAGCGCCCGACCGGTGTCGGCGTCGCGGCGGCGCCGACGGCGACCGTGGTCGAGAAGACCGCTCGGCCGCGTTCGTTGACCGTCAGTCGACGGCTCGAGATGTCGACCACGATCTCCCTCGTCAGCGGCCGCAGGTTGACGGCCCGCGCGCGAACGTAGCCCGTCGTGCCGTTCGGCTTGATCGGCACGAGCACCCGATACCACGCCGCGCGACAACCCCTCCCCATCACCGCTTCGAGCGCCCCGAAGACGGTCGGCACGCCGTTCTGGTTCAGACCGCCGTAGCGAGCGAATGCTCTCCCGCCGGGCTTGCGGTGGACACGGACGAGGCCACGGGCATCCACCGCGTAGCTCTTCCCACGCCTTACGAGGGATTTGACGTCACCCGCGCGGCAATCCCGCGCCGTCCGGGACGACGGCGAAGCTTGTACCGAATGTGTAAAGCCGAGCGCGATCGACAACAAACCGGCGGCGGCAGCCGTCCGAAGGAGAGAAGGGATCGCCACGGAAGAACTCATCGTCATTTCGGGGAATCCATTTAAGCCTGAAGTCCGTTGAGCCGAATGAGAGATACGGTGAACATGTTTCGACTAACACGATCGCACCGGCATCACGAAGTGACCACCCACGTGATCCGGCAGCGAGCGGGCGTGCCTTACGAGGTGGAGCAGCGCGTATGCAGCGAGTGCCGCACGGTCATCGCTGAGCGTCAGCTCCGCCGCGCAGCGGCATAGGGAGTTCCAGCTCGCGAACCAGCGCGGCGAGAATCTCGCCGGCGCTCTCCTCGATCTTCAAAACCGACCGGTCGTCGAATGTTGTCGGCCCCTTGTTGACGATCGCCACGCTCCCGCCCTTCCGGAGGGTCTCGTCGGGCAAGAGAGAAACCGGCCAGACCTCGAGGCCCGAGCCGACGACGAGCAGCAGCCGCGCCTCGCGGGCCAGCTCGTAGGCCCGGTCGATCGCCGCCTCAGGCAGCAGCTCGCCGAAGAACACGACGTCCGGCTTCAGCACCTGCCCGCAGCGTGTGCAGCGCGGGACACCCTCGTCCACGAGCGGCAGCACCTCCTCGAGCGAGTACCGGGCTCCGCAGGCGAGACAGCTCGACGTCCGGATCGAGCCGTGCACTTCGACGACCTCGCGACTTCCCGCCCGCTCGTGGAGCAGATCGATGTTCTGCGTCACGACGGCACGGACGAGGCCTGCGCGTTCGAGCGCGGCCAGCGCGAGGTGACCGGCGTTCGGCTCCGCCTCCGTGAGCGCCCGGAAACGGAGGGCGTAGAACCGCCAGACCTTCTCGGGGTCGGCGCGGAAGGCGTCGATCGTCGCGTACTCCAGCGGGTCGAACTCGGCCCAGATCCCAGTCGGGCTCCGGAAGTCCGGGATCCCGCTCTCGGTGGAGATGCCCGCACCGGTCAGCACGACGACCGGCTGGAGCTCACGCACGAGCGCCGCGAGGCGCTGCACACCCATCCGTAGAGTCTCGCCATCGACGGCTTCAACTTCCACACCGAGGTGCGCGTCCGCTTCGCGGAGACCGACGCCCAGGGCATCGCGAACAACTCCGAGTACCTCGTCTGGTTCGAGGTTGCGCGCGTCGCGTACCTGGCGCGCTTCCGCGGCGGCTACCAGTCGCTCCGCGACGACGGCGTCGAGGCGCTGACGAACGAGACGCACGTCCGTCACCTTCGGCCCGCGCGCTTCGACGACGCTCTCCGCATCCACGCACGGTGCGTCGACATTCGCGGCGCGCGGTTCCGCTACGAGTACGTCGTCGAGTGCGACGGCGAAGCGATCGCCGACGGCTGGACGGGCCACGCGTGTGTCGACGCCGTCACGTTCCGGCCCACGCGGGTCCCGGAGTGGCTGGTCGAGGAGATCAGGCGGGCGGAGGCGGAGGCGGCGTAGGTCCCGCCGGCGGCGGGGGCGGCGGCTTCCGCTTCTTCTTCTCCTCCTCGGGCGGAGGCGGCGGCTCAGCCGGACGCGGCTTCGTCCCGTAGCGCACGACGTCCGGCTCCGAGCGGTACCACGACGTCCAGGTCGACTCGGACATGAGTTCACCGTTCGGCGCGAACACGCGACGCGTGACGCTTGTCTTGCGCCCCGGCTCGCCCTCGTCCTCGACGACTTGCTCGCCCGCCCACATCCCGGGGTCCGGCACTCGCTTGACGCCCGGCTGCCCCGTGACCTCGAGGGGCGCCGTCTCCGTCTCCACGCGGCGGTTCTGCGGCGTCCCGTAGAGCTTCACGGTGAGCGCCGAAGTCGACACGAACGTCCGCAGCAAGAGCCAGCGGCCCGTGTCGTTGCGGAACTTGAGGTCGATGTCCGGGTAGTTGACGGTCGCGTCACGACCCTGCGGGTAGTGCGAGATGTACAGCGCGTGGTTCGTTCGGGTCTCGATCGGAAGACCGGCCTCGTACGCGGCGTTGAAGACCGTCGTCGAGACCTGGCAGACGCCGCCGCCGATCCCGTTCTCGAGCTCTCCGTTGATGATCACCGGCGCCTCGCGGAAGCCGCGGTCGGCGGACCGCTCGCCCGTCGTCCCGTTGAAGGAGAACGTCGTCCCCGGTGCGATCAGCGCTCCGTCGACGAGCCGCGCGACGAGCTGGACGTTGTGGATTCGGTTCGGCTCCCCGCCGTAGTAGGTCGTGTAGCCCGCCACGCGCCCGGTGATCCCCATCGCGCGGGCCTCTCGCGTCGTCCGCTCGGGTGGCGCAGCCTCGACGACCAGGCGCGCGACGCGATTCGTGGGGTCGAGCGCAGCGGCCAGGATCGCGCGGCCGGCCGCCCCTACGTCGAGCAGCCGTCCGGGCTTCCCGGGGCGCACGACGACGCGGTCGCCCGACAGGACCACGAAGCTCGCATCGACGGGCTCGTGGTCGACCGCACTCCGGAAGCGCTCGAAGAACTCGTTCGCGCCGGCGCCGCCGATCCTGAGCTCCGTCTGGCCGTTCCTCGGGAGGACGAGCATCTTCGCGACGCGCCAGCGCGGCAGGCGCCAGCGGGTCGGGCCGAGGGCGAGCCGCACGGGGCCTGACACGGCGACTCGGGCCTGCGCCAGTGCCGGCTGGAGCTCCGCAGCGGTCACGTCCGGCTGGCTGATCCGGACCGGAAGGGCAGTCGGTGTGCGGTCGAGCGTGACAAGCGAGGCCACGAGCGTGCGGGCGGCTGCCTCTCGGTCGAGTCGCCGGCCGGTCGCCCCGCGAACGATCTCGGGCTGCAGCCCCCGCAGCCGGATCGAGGCTTCCCGCTCGCGCCGGTCGATCTTGCGCGACAGGACGACAAGCTGATGGGCGAGCATCGCGGTCGAGACCTTCGCGCGGGGAGTGACGTCTGCGCCGAAGAAGCGCGACCCTAGGCGGCGAAGCCCTCGCACCGGCGCGATCCCGTCGCCCTGGCGGCGTGCGGTCTCGACCGCAGCTGCCCAGTCGACCTCGAGAATCATCACGTTGGGCCTGATCCGCCACTCTCGCGGTCCCGCCGTGAACACGGCCGGAGTCGTGCGGAGCGCGTCATAGCGCCGCTGGAGCTTGGAGATCGCCTCACGCGTCGTCAGTCCTTCGACGGAGACGCCCGCGATCGTGGCGCCGGGCGGCAGCGTCTTCGACGAGCCGGCGAAGCCGAGGCTGAGCGTGAGGGTGCCGATTGCGAGTGCGATCGCCCCTGCGACGGACCACTGGAAGACGAGCCGCCTGCGGGCAGCCCTCTTGCGGCGAAGATGCACCGCCCTCGACCCGGCCTCGGCGTGCAAAGCCGACTGAGTCTACCCACGGCCCTGGCGGGCCAAGTCTCTCGATTTCCTTACGGAGCGGTCAGAAAGTGAACAGCTCGATTCCGCCCGAGACGTTGAGCCCGACGCCGGTGATGTACGACGCGAGGTCCGAACACAGGAAGGCGATCGCGTTCGCGATGTCCTGAGGCTCTCCCGTGCGGCGAAGAGCGGTGCGCTTGATCATCCGCTCGTTCATCTCCTGGCTGCCGAACGCGAAAGCCTCGGTGCCGATGATCCCGGGAACGATCGCGTTGACGGTGATGCCGTGCCGCGCCCCCTCGAGCGCAAGGGACTTCGTGAGGCCGAGCAGCCCGGCCTTGGTCGTCGAGTAGCTCGCCTGACCAAAGCCCCCGAGCGTCCCGGCGACGGACGCCATGTTCACGATCCGCCCCCACCCCCCGCTCCTTCATGTGGGGCCACGCAGCGCGGCTGCAGTTGAAGGCGCCGGTGAGGTTGACCCGGAGGTCTCGCTCCCACAGCTCCGGGACCTGGTTCTCGAGCTGGCCGACGTGGTCGAGCGTTCCTGCGTTGTTCACGAGGATGTCGAGCGATCCGAGCTCCGAGACTGCACGCTCGACGGCTGCAGCGACCTGGTCGAAGTCGGTGACGTCGCAGCGCACCGCGAGCGCTCTGCGCCCCATCGACTCGATCTCCGCGGCGGTCGCCTCGGTCTTCACGAGCCCCTGAGCACGGGCGGCCTGCGCGAGTGGCCCGTAGCGGTCCGCCTCGCCCGAGTCGTCCGACTCCACGAGGATGTCGGCGATCACGACGTCGGCGCCGGCGCGCGCCAGGGTCAGGGCATCGGCGCGCCCGAGCCCCCGCGACCCGCCGGTGACGAGCGCGACGCGCCCGCTGAGGTCGATCTCGAGGCTCAATCGCGCGGCAGGAAGATCTCGCGGGCGATGACCAACCGCTGGATCTGCGAGGTGCCTTCGTAGATCTGGAACAGCTTCGCGTCGCGCATGAGCTTCTCGACCGGGTACTCCTTGATGTAGCCGTAGCCGCCGTACACCTGGACCGCGTCGGTCGTCACCTTCATCGCCGTGTCGGCGGCGAAGCGCTTCGCGAACGAGGACTGCAGCGTCGCGCGCTTCCCGTTGTCTTGCAGCCACGCGGCCTGCCACACGAGCAGGCGCGCCGCCTCGATCTCGGTCGCCATGTCCGCGATCATGAAGTTGACGCCCTGGTTCATGGCGATCGGCTGGCCGAACTGGACGCGCGTCTTCGCGTACTCGACCGCGTACTCGTACGCCGCCTGCGCGCAGCCGACCGCGCCGGCCGCCGTTCCCGGGCGCGTGAAGTCGAGCGTCTTCATCGCGATCTTGAAGCCCTCGCCCTCCTCGCCGAGCCGGTAGTCGACCGGCACCTTCACGTCCTGGAAGGCGAGCGCCGAGGTGTCGGTGGCGCGCTGCCCCATTTTGTCGAGGTGCTTCTCGACCGTGACGCCCTCGAGGTCGGTCGGGACGACGAACGCGGAGAGGCCGCGATGCCCCTTGCTCTTGTCGGTCGAGGCGAAGACGACGAGCCAGTCCGCCTTGCCGGCGTTCGTGATGAACATCTTGGAGCCGTTGATGACGTACTCGTCGCCGTGGCGGACGGCCGTCGTCTGAATCCCCGAGACGTCAGAGCCGGCGTTCGGCTCGCTGAGGCCGAACGAACAGAGGATCGGCTCCTCGATCAACGGCGGCAGCCACCGGCGCTTCTGCTCGTCGTTCCCCGAGAGGACGACAGGCGCCGACCCGAGCGTGTTCGCGACGATCGAGACGGCGATGCCCGAGCAGCCCCAGGAGAGCTCCTCGCCGATGAGCATCCCGTCGAACCCCGGCAGGCCCACCCCGCCGTACTCCTCCGGGATGTGCGGGTTCATCATGCCGACCTCGTGGGCCTTGGCGATGACGTCCGCCGGGTGGGTCTGGTGCTCGTCGTACTCGGCGGCCTTGGGCCGGATCTCCTTCTCCGCAAACTCCCTCGCCAGCAGTCGCAGCTCCCGCTGCTCGTCGCTCAGCTCGAAGGAAACACCTGTGCCCGTGGTTGCCGCCGGAAGCTCTTCGATCGCCGTCATTTCCGCCTCGCCAGAAAGTTGATTGACTCGTCAGTCAATAACTTACCCGGCTTCGCGCTATCCGTACACTCCGCGCCGAATGGATTTCGGCCTCACCGACGAGCAGCGGCTGATTCAGGACACCGTCCGGTCGTTCGTGGACGAGCGCGTCCTCCCCAACGCGATCGAGAACGACATCGAGCACAAGCTGGACATGTCAGCGATCGAGGGCATGGCGGAGCTCGGCATCCTGGGCATCGTCATTCCGGAGGAGTACGGCGGCGCCGGCATGGATTTCGTCTCCGAAGCGCTCGTCTGCGAGGAGATCGAGCGCGGTGAGGCGGCCTTCCGGACGCTGATCTCGGTCCACGTCGGACTGAACTCGCTCTCGCTGCTCAGGTACGGGTCCGAGGAGCAGAAGCAGCGCTACCTCGTCCCGCAGGCGCGGGGCGAGAAGCTCGCGTGCTTCGGGCTGACAGAGCCGGCCGCGGGTTCGGACGTCGCGGCGATGCTGACGACGGCGCGCCGCGAGGGCGACACCTACGTGCTGAACGGCCAGAAGAACTGGATCTCCTACGCCACGGTCGCCGACCACCAGCTCGTCTTCGCGAAGACCGACCCCTCGGCGAAGCACAAGGGCATCTCGGCCTTCGTCGTCGAGCGCGACTGGCCCGGCGTGACGACACGCGAGACCGAGAACAAGCTCGGCATCTGGGCAGGGTCGACCGGCGAGCTCTTCTTCGAGAACGTCGAGGTGCCGGCGGAGAACCTCGTCGGCGAGGAGGGGCAGGGCTTCGAGATCGCAATGTACGGCCTCGACCAGGGCCGCTTCACCGTCGCCGCGGGTGCGTGCGGCGTGGTCCGCGCCTGCCTCGAGCGGTCGGTGGAGTACGCACGGGAGCGGGAGACGTTCGGGCAGCCGATCGGCAAGTACCAGTTCGTCCAGGACATGATCGCGGACATGGTGCTCGGGTACGAGACGTCGAAGCTGCTCGTGATGCAGGCCGCGTGGATGAAGGACGAGGGCAAGCGAAACACCCGCGAGACCTCGCTCGCGAAGTGGCACGCGACGGAGTCGGCGTTCCGCGCGGCGCACCTCGCGATCCAGGTGCACGGCTCGTACGGCTACTCGGCGGAGTACGGCATCGAGCGGTACTTCCGCAACGCGCGGGCGCCGATCATCTACGAGGGCACGACGCAGATCCACAAGATGATGCAAGCCGAGCACGCGCTCGGCTACCGCCAGCTGAACGGACGCGGCGCCGACGTCTCCCCGATCGCCTCGTGGGGGCCGGCGCTGGCCGTCGCGGCCGCCGAGCGTACCGCCGTCGCCACCGGCGCGTAGCGGCCCGTGACGCCGCTGGACGGAACGCTCGTCGTCGACCTGACGCGGTACCTGCCGGGGCCGTTCGCGAGCCGCGAGCTCCTCGAGCTCGGTGCGCGCGTCGTCCGCGTCGAGCCCCCCGACGGCGATCCGATGATCCAGACGGCGCCGGCCTGGTACGAGGCGCTGAACGCCGGCAAGGAGATCGTCAGGTGCGACCTGAAGACCGAGCCGCAGCGGGCGCGAGAGCTGTGCGCCCAGGCAGACGTTGTGGTCGAAGGCTTCCGCCCCGGAGTCGCCGCGCGACTGGGAGTTGGCCCGGAAGACGTCCCCGAGAGCGTCGTCTACTGCTCCATCACCGGGTTCGGGATCGGCGGACGGCACGAGCAGCGCGCGGGGCACGACCTGAACTACCTCGGCTGGGCCGGCGTGCTCGCCGATACCACTCCGGCGCTTCCGCCGGTTCAGGTCGCTGATCTCGCGGCGGGTGCGCTAGCCGCCGTGAACCGGATACTTGCGGGCTTGCTCGCCCGGCAACGGACAGGACGGGGCGGCCACGTGGTCGTCTCGATGACGCATGGCTCGCACCGCTTCGCGGCCCACCGCCTCGGCGGCGAGCCGATCGAGCGGTTGCTGACGGGCGGGCTCGCCTCGTATGCGATCTACCCCACCTCTGACGGCCGTCAGCTGACGGTGGCCGCTCTGGAAGCGAAGTTCTTCCGGCGCCTGTGCGAGCTGCTCGGCCTCGACGAGCTCGCGGCGCGGCAGTACGACCCGGACGCTCAGGGCGAGATCGCCGTGGCGCTCGGCGCACGGTTCGCGACGCGGCCGCTCGGCGAGTGGCTCGAGCTCTTCGAGGACGAGGACGTCTGCGTCGGGCCCGTCGCAACGCTCAGCGAGGGGGCAAGCGAGTTCGGAGAGACACGATGAAGCTTCGAGCCGCCTTGGCGATCCTCGCGCTCGCCCTTGGCGTGGGAGTCTGCGCAAAGGCTGCACAGCGGGGCCCGGCGGCGACGCTCGCCTTCGCCCGCACGTCGATCGGCGGTGAGGGCGTCTACCTGCTGAGCTCGAGCGGCGCTCACCTGCTCGTAGCCGACGCGGCCGAGCCCGCGTGGTCGCCGGACGGCCGCCGGCTCGCCTACGTGGCGGCGGGCTCGGGCGGCGCGAACGACCTCTACGTCGTCGACGCAGACGGCAAGAACCGTGGTCAGGTCACGCGGACGACCGACGTCGACGAGACCTCGCCGAGCTGGGCGCCCGATGGACGGCGCCTTGTCGTGGAGCGCAACGGCGCGATCGTCGCGGTACGCGCGGACGGCGGAGCCGAGCGCCGGCTCGCCGCGGGGTGGGAGCCCACCTGGTCGCCGGGCGGCCGGCGGATCGCGTACACGAACGGCAACGACCTCTACGCCGTCCCGGCAGGAGGTGGCCGTCCTCAGCAGCTCACGCAGACGCCGGCGCCCGAGGGCGCGCCGGACTGGTCGCCCGACGGCCGGCGTCTCGCGTTCGTCTCGGAGGAGCCGGGCGGTTCAGACGTCCACGTCCTCGACCTGCGAACCCGTCACATCACACGGCTGACCCAGGATCCAGCAGCCGACGCTTCGCCTGCGTTCACGCCCGATGGGCGGAGCGTCGTGTTCACGAGCGACCGCAACGCCGTCGAGGCGCTCTGGCGCATCCCAGTCGCAGGCGGCACGGCCGTGCTCGTGCCGACTGGGCCGGTGGCCGTCGACCCGGCGCCGCGGCCGAGCCCGCAGGTGATCGAGATCGCGCCCGACCTCGACCAGCAGCCGCCCGGCGATCTCGACGTGCGTCCCTCGGCGCGAGGGTTCCGCCTCTGGTTCACGTCGGCCGCCGACAACGTCGGTCTCGGGCCGCTGATCGTCAACGGCCGGCGGGCTCGCGCCGGCGAGCCGATGCGCGGCAATCAGCGCGTCCGCCTGAGCAACGGCAAACTCCGGACGAACCCCGAGATCGGGCGGTGGGTATACAACCGGTCGCCGGACCACTCGCACTGGCACCTGCTCCACTACCAGCGGTACGAGCTGCGCACGCCCGACGGCGCCGTCGTCGTCCGCGACCGGAAGAGCGGCTTCTGCATCGGCGACCGCTACGGCGTCGCCCCAGGGAAGATCGTGGGGCGGATCCCGTCACCCGTCTACCGCGGCTACTGCAACCTCTACGAGCCGGGGAGCAACGCCGTCGACGGGGGGACGTCGGTGGGCTATTCCGACCGCTACCACTCGCGGCTCGACGGCCAGAACCTCGACATCACACGCGTGCCCGCAGGCGGGTACGTCCTCGTCAACCGCGTGAACGTCGATCTCCGGATCAGCGAGCTCCGCTACGAGAACAACGCGGCGTCGGTCCGGATCCGGATCGCGTGGCCCCACGGGCCGCGCAAGGCGCCGTCGGTTCGCGTCCTCAGGCGCTGCCCGGAGACGGCGTACTGCTGAGGCCGATCGCCGCCGGCAGCGCGAAGAGGTCGGGCAGCCGGTCGTCCCGGTCCGGGTAGAGGCCCTCCCGGTCGACCAGGAACGCCGTCAGGCCCAGCCCGCGGGCGCCCTCGAGGTCGTCCTCGGGCGAGTCTCCGACCATGACGGCCCGCTCGGCCTGCACGCCGAGGCTGTCGAGCACGGCCTGGAAGATCGTGGGGTGCGGCTTCACCTTCCCGTGAACCCGCGACGAGAGCGCGGCGTCGACGTCGAGGCTGTGGTGCGCGAGGAAGTTGTGGACGTCGCGGCCGGTGTTCGAGACCAGCCCGAGCTTCAGCCCATGCCGGCGCAGCTCCGCGAGCACCGGCAGCACGTCCTCGTAGATGTCGAAGTTGTGCGCGTGCTCCCACGCCTGGGTCATCTGGACGGCGCATTCGTACGCGCGCTCCGAGTCGCCGCCCATGCCGCGGATGATCCGCTCGGTGAAGGCGACCCAGATCTCCTCGTCGTGCCGGAAGTCCGGGTGCTTCCGGAGCCCCTCGACCGCTTTCGCGCGGGACTGCGCGTACAGCGTCGGGTCGAGGTCGAGCCCGAACCGCCGCCCGAGCCGCTGGTAGCCCTCCGGCCCGAGGTCCGGCCCGGGTTTGGCCAGCGTGAAGTCGAGGTCGAAGAGAACCGCCTGGATGTCCATAGCCCTAGGACGCAGGAGTTGGCCAGCGGTACGCGGATGCCTGCCTCGAGGCGAGCGAGGGGAGCTTCGCCCGCACCTCCTCCAGGCGGCGCCGGTCGAGCTCGGCGACGATCACGGTCTCCTCGTCCGGCGCCATCGCGATCACCGTGCCCCAGGGGTCGGCGATCAGCGAACGGCCGTAGCTCAGCCGCCCCGGCAGCGTCTCGCCGATCTGCGCCGCGGCGGCGACGTAGTACTGGTTCTCGACCGCGCGGGCTCGCAGCAGCAGCTCCCAGTGGTCCTTGCCGGTGTAGAGCGTGAAGTGCGCCGGGACGGTCACGAGCTCCGCGCCCTCCAGCGCGAGGATGCGGTAGAGCTCGGGGAAGCGGACGTCGTAACAGACGGTCAGTCCTGTGCGCCATCCCTCGGTGTCGACGACGACCGGCTCGTCCCCCGGCTCTTCGGCGTCCGACTCCCGGTAGACGTGCCCGCCCACCTCGACGTCGAACAGGTGGATCTTCCGGTACACACCCGCGATCGAGCCGTCGGGGTCGAAGACGATGCTCGTGTTCGAGAGCTTCTCGCGGCCCGCTCTCCGCTCGGTGATCGAGCCGCCGACGAGCGTGATGGCGTGCGTCCTGGCCCACCGCGCCATCGCCTCCACCGACTCGCCAGAGTCGAGCGACTCGGCCGCGGCGTGCAGGACCTCCGAGTCGCCGATCGCGTTCCACTTCTCCGGCAGCACGACGACGTCGGCCCCCGTCGCCGCCGCCTTCGCGACGAGCGCTTCCGTCTTCTCGAGATTTGCCGCCTTGTCCGACCGGCTCGTGAGCTGGACACAGGCGACACGCAGCGTGCCGGACATCCGCTGGCAGGATAGCCCTGTACCCGATGCGGACATCCGAGCAAATCCTGCGTGAGACGACGACGATCGCCCTGATCGGGGCCTCGCCGAACCCGAACCGGCCCAGCCACGACGTCATGCGCTACCTGCTCGACCAGGGGTATCGCGTGATCCCAGTGAGGCCGCTCGACTGCGAAGACGTCCTCGGCGTGCCGTGCGTCTCGTCGCTCGCCGAGATCGACGAGCCCATCGACCTCGTCGACGTCTTCCGCCGGGCCGAGGCGGCGCCCGAGCACGCGCGCGAAGCGGTGGAGGCCGGCGCGAAGGCGTTCTGGCTCCAGCTCGGCCTGAGATCGCCTGAAGCGCGCCGAATCGTCACGGAAGCCGGCCTGGACTATGTCGAGGACGAATGCACGGCGATCGTGCATCGTAGGCTCGGCTAGCCTGTACGACCTCGGGGTGTGGCGCAGCCTGGTAGCGCGCTCCGTTCGGGTCGGAGAGGTCCCCAGTTCAAATCTGGGCACCCCGATTTAGTCTCTCCATATGGCCCAGCGCGACGAAGTCTTGGAGTACGCGAGAGAGATCCTGGACCTCGACGCGTACCACGATTACGGGCCGATGGGGCTGCAGGTGGTCGGCGCCGAAGAAGTCACGAAAATCGCCGCAGGGGTGTCCAGCTCGCGCGAGCTATTCGAGCGCTCGGCTGAGTCGGGCGCCCAACTGCTCATAGTCCACCACGGGCTCTTCTGGGAGAACGACCCGCGCATCGTCGACCGCCAGATGCGTGCGCGGCTCGAGGCGCTCTTCCGCGGGGACATCAACCTCGCCGCCTACCACCTCGCACTCGATGCGCACCCCGAGATCGGGAACAACGCCATCGTCGCCGGGCTGCTCGGTATCGAAGAGCGCGAGCGGGTCACGGAGTGGGGCTTCGGCGGCACGCTCGACACGGCAATCAGCCTCGACGAGCTTGCCGCGCGACTCGAGAAAGCGACCGGCCAGAAGCCGCAGGTGTTCGACGGGGGGCCGGCAGAGATCCAGCGTGTGGCCGTGATCACGGGCGGCGCGGCGCGGCTCTTCCCTCAGATCGCCGCGCTGGGCTACCACGCGTACGTCACGGGCGAACCTGCCGAGCCGACGCTCCACGCCGCACGGGAGCTCGGCGTCCACTTTCTCGCGGGCGGCCACTACGCCACCGAGACGTTCGGCATCAAGGCGCTCGCGCAGAAGCTCGCCGAGCGCTTCTCACTGGAATGGGAGTTCCTCGACCTCCCCAACCCGGTGTAAGATCAGAGCGTGCTTGTGAGGGAGCTGAGCGAGTGATGGTTCGCCCGGCGCACAAGCGAGCCTTCGAGCCCGTGACGCCCTGTGGCGCCGGGCTTTTTTGTTGCCTCGACAACGGAGAGGAGTAGCACCATGCCCAACCACCTGACGCCCGAGGAGTTGTCCAAGGAGCTGAACCTGGAGCGCGACCAGGTCATCCGCCTTTGCCTCCAGGAGGGCGTGCCGATCTACCACGGCAAGATCGACAAGACACTCTTCGCGGCGCAGATGCAGGCCATCGGCATGCCGGCGCCACAGCACCACTAAAGCGGCGTTACTTCTTACGGCCCGCGGCGGCGCGCTTGCGCGATCCGCTGCTGCGCGATGCCTTCGGCTTCGCCGCTGACGTCTTGGTCTTCTGCACCTCGTCGACGCTCTTGCGGAGCGCCTCCATCAGGTCGATGACCGGCGTCTCCTCCGGTGTCGGCTCCGGACGCTTGATCTCCTGGCCGTCGAGCTTGGCCTCGAGCATGGCGCGGAGGTCCTGCCGGTACTCGCTTTCGAGCGCCTCGGGATCGAACTCGCCGGCGAGGCTGTCGATCACCTGACGCGCGAGCTCGAGCTCCGCGGTCTTGACCTCTGCCTCCCCCACCGCCTCCTCGATCTCCGCCTGCGAGCGGACATCCTCCGCCACGAACAGCGTCTCGAGCGCCAGCGCGTCGCCGCGCGGCCTGATGAGGCAGAAGTTCTCCTGGCCTCGGAGGATGAAGCGGCCCTGCGCGCCCATTCCCGTCTCCTGCATGGCGCGCAGGAGCAGGACGTACGGCCGGCGTTGCGCCGCGTTGGCCGCAGGCGCGAGGTAGTAGGTCCGGTCGTAGAAGACCGGGTCGACCTGGTCGAGCGGGACGAAACGCGTGATCTCGATCGCGCGGGAGTCGTCCTGCAGCATGATCGCCTCGAGGTCGCCCTCTTCGACGAAGACGAACTCGCCTTTCGCGACCTCCCACCCCTTCACGAGCTCGTCGTTCGAGACCTCGCGCTCGTGGGTGGGGCACCACCGCTTCTGCTTGATCGGCGTGCCGCACTCGCGATGCAGCGTCCGGAAGCTGACGTCGGACTGGCGGGCGGCCGGCTTCGTGGCGAGCGCCAGCCCAACCGGGATGTTGACCAGGCCAAAGTTGATCGAGCCGTTCCAGATCGTGCGCATCGAGTCTCCAAAGTCTAGAGGGACCAGGTTTTTTCGCCCTCCGCCCGCCCTTCCCTTCCGCTAAGGCGCCGACTTGGCGGCGCCGACCATAAAGGTCGTGCCGGCTTTGCCGGTACGACCGCCCGTAGGATTAGCGCCGTGGCAGTCGAAGTCGAACGGGCGACGGGCTTGAAGACGATCGCGAACCTCTGGCGGCGCGCGGCAGGCCGCACGGGCGCCGCGTACCTCGTCGAGGACGCACCGGGCGAATGGCGCGAGATCTCCTGGGAAGAGGCGAGATCGGCCGTCGACGAGCTCGCGAACGGCCTGCTCGCGCTGGGGGTCGTGAAAGGCGACGCGTTCGGCATCCTCGGCCGAACGAAGCCCGAGTGGGTGCTCTTCGACTACGCACTCGGATCGATCGGGGCGATCGGGGCGGGGATCTACCCGTCGCTTCCGGCCAAGGACTGCGCGTACATCCTCGGGCACTCCGACGCCGTGGGGGTGCTCGTGGAGGACGACGAGCAGCGCGCCAAGGTCGAGGCGGAGCGCGCGAGTCTTCCCAAGCTGAGCCACGTCCTGACCTTCGCCGGCCTCGACGAGCTGCGGGCCCGGGGCCGCGAGCACGCCCAGGCGCATCCCGAGGCGCTCGACCAGGCGCGCGACGCGATCGGCGAGGGCGACCTCTTCACCTACATCTACACCTCCGGGACGACGGGGCCGCCGAAGGCCTGCATGATCACCCACCGGAACTACTACGAGATGGTGCGGGCTGTGGAGGACGTACCCCAGTTCATCGGGGGCGACGACCTGATCCTCCTGTACCTGCCGCTGGCCCACAACTTCGGTCGCTGCCTGCACCTCCTGTCCGGCTACGTGGGCTCGACGATCGCCTTTTGCCCGGATCCCATGCACGTCGGCGAGGCCGCCCAGGCGGTCAAGCCGACGGTGCTTCCGAGCGTTCCGCGCGTGTACGAGAAGGTCCACACCGCCGTCCAGGCGAGCTTCGACGAGGCGACGGGCGTCAAGCGGAAGCTGGTCGACTGGGCGCTTCGGGTGGGCAAGCGGGTCAGCGAGCTGAAGCAGCAGCGCAAGCCCGTCCCCGCCGGCCTCGCGTTCCAGCACCGGCTGGCGGACAAGCTCGTCTACTCGAAGGTGAAGGCGAAGCTCGGGGGCCGGCTCGCGCTGCCGATCTCCGGCGGCGCGCCGCTCGCGAAGGAGATCGCGGAGTTCTTCCACATGATCGACATCGCGATCATGGAGGGCTACGGCCAGACCGAGTGCACGACGGCGTCGAACGTGAACATGCCCACCAGCTACCGGTTCGGGACCGTCGGCCCGGCGATCCCGGGGGTCGAGGTCCGGGTCGCCGACGACGGCGAGATCCTCGTCCGCGGCCCGAACGTCTTCGCCGGCTACTACAAGGACGAGGAGGCCACCCGCGAGGTGCTCGACGACGAAGGGTGGCTCCACACCGGCGACATCGGTTCGATCGACGACGGCTTCCTGACGATCACCGACCGCAAGAAGGACATCATCGTCACCGCCCAGGGCAAGAACGTCGCGCCCCAGAACATCGAGAACGCACTCAAGGGCTCGAAGTACGTCTCGCAAGCCGCTCGTGATCGGTGACCGCCGCCCCTACCTGACCGCCCTGATCACGCTCGACGAGGCGGCGGGCGACGTCGGCGATCCCAACAAGGTGATCGACGAGGTCGTGAACAACTACAACCGCGACAAGGCGTCGTTCGAGCAGGTCAAGCGCTTCACGATCCTGCCGCGAGACTTCTCGGCGGAGGAGGACGAGGTCACACCGACGATGAAGCTGCGGCGCAAGATCGTCGCGGAACACTTCTCCGACGAGATCGAAGAGCTCTACGCAGGTGCATCACCACCACGGTGAGCAAAGCCTGAACCGCCTCGCGGCGAGCGCGACCACCCACTGCCTGACGGGGTGCGCGATCGGCGAGGTGCTAGGCGTCGTGATCGGGACTGCGCTCGGCTGGAGCAACCTCCCGACGATCGCCCTGGCGATCGCGCTCGCCTTTCTCTTCGGCTACACGTTCACGTCCTGGCCGCTCCTGCGGTCGGGGATGGCGCTCGCTGCGGTCGTCCCGATCGCCCTGGCGTCGGACACGCTCTCGATCACGGTGATGGAGATCGTCGACAACGCCGTCCTGCTGGTCGTCCCCGGGGCGATGGAGGCCGGGCTCGACGAGCCGCTGTTCTGGATCAGCTTGGCGTTCGCGCTAGCCGTCGCTTGGGTTGCGGCGTTCCCGCTGAACCGCTACCTGATCGCAAGAGGCAAGGGCCACGCCGTGGTGCACGCGCACCACGGCCACCACCACTAGCGGCTACAGGCGTTTCGCGCCGACCCACGTCGACGAGTACCAGCCGGAGAGGCTGGAGATCTTGACGACGTCGCCCGTGTGCGGGGCGTGGATGAAGCTGCCGCCGCCGATGTAGATCCCAGCGTGGCCCAGGCCGTTGAAGAAGACCAGGTCGCCAGGCTGGAGCTGGCTGCGATCGACCGGCGTCCCGTAGCCGTACTGGGCGGCGGCGTTGTGCGGGAGCGAAACCCCGACCTGCGCGAAGACGTACATGATGAACCCGGAGCAGTCGAAGCCCGCCGGTGTGCTCCCGCCGTAGACGTACGGGACTCCCAGGTACTGCATCGCGATGCCGACGACGCCGCCGTAGCGCCCCGGCGGCGCGGGTGGCAGCGCGCTGGGCGGAGCGGCCGTCGGCGCCGCGCTCGCGAGCTCCGGGATCAGGGGCTGCGGCGCCGCGAGTCGCGCCCGGGCCTGGCGCTCTAGCTCGGCCTGCCGGCGCCGCTCGGCCGCCTGGATTGCCACGATCTCGGACCGGATCGACGAGAGCATGCTTTGGCGCTCCGCGAGACTGCCCTCGATCGACGCCTTCGTCGAGGCGCGCTCTGCGAGCAGCTGCTGCTGCCGGGCGTGGGCGTTCTTCAGCTGAGCGCGGCGGCGCTTGACCTCGCCGCCGTAACGCCTGACGTCGGTGAGCACTGCGGTGTCCTGCTCGGAGACGCGCGACACCGCCTCGAGCCCGTCGACGAGCTCGGTCAGGCTCCGCGACCCGACAAGGACGTCGAGCGCCGAATCGCCCTCGTCCGACGTGTAGATCGCGAGTACTCGCGCAGCGAGCGCCTTCTGGGCCCGCTTCAGGTTGCCGGCGGCGATCTGCAGATCGACGCGGTTAGAGCTGAGGTCGGTCTGGATCGCCTTCAGCTCCTCGTTTGCCGCGTTGTACGCCTCGATTGCGTGCGCGAGTGAGGAATCGAGGCTCTGGATCTGCGCGAGCACGCTCTGAGCCTGCGCCCGCTTCGAGGCGACGCCGGCCGGTTCGGCGGAGGCGGAGCCCCCGCCTGCCGCAAGCGCGACGGCGACGACCGCTACGAGAGTGAGTACTCGCCTATTCCACATACCACCACGCGTCTCCCGGCGGGACGAACCTGGCGCGCCGGGGACGTTCCTCCCGGAACGCCACAAGCCGGGCACCTTAACAACCGAAACGGACAGTTGCACAGCGCTGTGGTAGCTTCCTGCGTCGTGCGCGGGCCTGGGAGGGGGTGGCGGACGCTTTGCCTTGTCGTCCTTTGCGGGGCGGCAGCGTGCGTGACCCTGCCCGCAGGCGGGGCGGCCGAGAACGCCGGGGAGCTCGAGCGGCGCGCCGAGGAGCTGCGTCAGGAGAACGCAGCGCTCGCGGCCGGCAGGGCTTCCGCGGCAACCGCCCTGATCGCGATCGAGAGCCGGCTCACGCAGACACGTGCCGAGCTGGCGACGTTCCAGGCGCGGGCCGCTGAGGTACGCACGCTCCGCCGCGCTGTCAGGCGCGAGCTGGGCGTCGTCCGGACGAGCCTACGCGCCGCCCATCGGGCGCTCGCCGCGCGGCTCCAAGGCGCCTACGAAGAGGGAGAGACGGACACCCTGAGCGTCATCCTGGGCGCGGGCTCGCTCGAAGCGGCGCTGAACGCGATGGAGGCACTCGATCTCGCTGCAACTCAGGACGAAGACCTGATCGACCGAGCCCGCTCGGCATCGGCGCGCCTGGCCTCCTTGAGCCGCCGGCTCGAGGCCCGCGAGCGCGAGTTGCAGCAGCTCGCCGCCGCTCGCGCAGCCGCTGCCGCCGCGCTGGCGGATGCCCGGCAGCGCCGACTCCAGACCATGGCGTCGCTCCAATCCGCAAGCCGCTCGAACAACGCGTCAATCGCGTCGCTCGAGAGCCGTGCGCGAACGCTCGCCTCCGCGCCTTCCGCTCAGACCACGACGTCGTTCGCCCCCACTCCGGCGGTCACCCCGCTCGATCCCGCGCCCGCCGCAGGTGGAGTGCGAACCCTGACCGTGGTCGCGACGGGGTACGCGCTCCCGGGGACAACGGCAAGCGGCAGCCCGGTCGGCTGGGGCGCGGTCGCCGTCGATCCCTCGGTGATCCCGATGGGCTCGCGACTCAACATCCCGGGCTACGGGCCGGGCGTCGCAGCTGACACCGGCGGGGCGATTCGCGGCGCGCGAATCGACCTCTGGTTCCCGAGCGTCGCGCAGGCGCTCGCCTGGGGGACGCGAGTCGTGACGATCACGATCTACTCGAATTAGACAGGGCGGGAGATCGCCCTGACAATACGGACGATGGCGACCGAGGCGGCAGGTCCGACAAAGACGACGGCGTCAGACCAGCTCCGGGTCATGTTGGTCGACGACCACGACCTGTTCAGGACGGGGCTGCGAAACCTGCTCGAGGAGCAGGGCCTGCAGATCGTCGCGGAGGCGTCCGACGGCTCTTCGGCGCTCGACCTCGTGCGCGAGCTCGCGCCGGACGTCGTCGTCATGGACCTCAACATGCCCGGGATGAACGGCATCGAGGCGACCCGCGAGATCGCGCGCCTCGCACCGCTCACACGCGTCGTCGTGCTGACGATCTCCGACCAAGATGACGACGTGATCGACGCGATCATCGCCGGCGCGTGCGGCTACCTGCTGAAGGACTCGTCGATCCAGGACCTGATGCACGGGATCCGGGCCGCGTCGATCGGCGAGGCGCTCATCTCACCGCATATCGCATCGAAGGTGCTGCAGCGCGTCAGAGCGTTCGGCTCAGCCAGCGACGAATCGCCGGGCCCGGAGCTCTCCGACCGCGAAACGGAGGTCCTGCGCCTCATCGCGAACGGCAAGGACAACGCCGAGATCGCGCGGGAGCTTCACATCAGCCCCAAGACCGTCAAGAACCACATCTCGAACATCCTGATGAAGCTGCAGATCGAGAACCGCATCCAGGCGGCCGTCTACGCCGTACGGCGCGGCTTGGTCTAAGCGACTTTCGCCTGCTGGAAACCGGCGCGCAGGAGCGACAGGAGATCCCGCAGGCTCTCGAGTTCCTGGCGGCGGCGAGTAAGGAGGCGGGCGAGCGAGGAGAGCTCTTTCGCCTGCGCAGCGGTTGCCTTGTCGCCCAGGCGGGCAGCACGCTCCGCCAGTCGCCGCTCGATCCGATCACATTCGGCGTCGAGCCTGAGCGCGCAGGCATAGCCGTCCGTCAGCGTCGTCTCGATCCTCGCGTGGTCGGTGTAGTCACCTCGTTCGAGCCGCTCGAGAAGCGTCTGGATCCGGTCGATCGTGGATGCGAGCTGGTCCACCATGGTCGTCTCCCGGAAGCGATTATCACGGTCGGCGCGCTCCATTCCAATAGGCCGAATGGCCCATCTTGGCCGAGACAGGACCTAGACTGGTCGGGTGGCACACCGTCTCTTTGTCACGATCGTCACGGTACTCCTGGCGTCGGCGGTCACGGCCGTCGCCGCGGGAAGTCCTGCCGCTCCGATCGCGACGAAGCTTGCGCGGGCCCTCTCGGTCCCGCACGTCCGTCCAGCGCAGTCGTCGGCCGTCGCCGTCGACCTGAGGACAGGGCAGACGGTTTTTGCGCGCCATCAGGGCCTCGCGCTCGTGCCCGCCTCGAACCAGAAGCTTGCAGTCGCGTTCGCCGCGCTTTCGCTGCTCGGCCCGGCGCACCGCTTCGACACGGTGGTCTACGGCGAGGGCGCGCAGACCGGGCGCATCTGGAGGGGGGATCTCGTCCTCAAGGGCTTCGGCGACCCGACGCTCACGAGCGCCGACCTCCGCGCGCTGGCGTTCGAAATCCGTGCGACAGGGGTCCGGCGTGTTACCGGCGGGATCGAGGCGGACGAGTCGTACTTCGACACACGGCGCACGGGCCCCGCGTGGAAGTCCTGGTACTACCTCGACGAGTCCCCGCCGCTCTCGGCGCTCGCCGTCGACCGCGCACGTTTTCGGGGGTGGCTCACACGTGACCCGGCTACGACCGCCGGTCGCCAGTTCCGGCTCGCCCTCCGTTCTGCCGGCGTCGCCGTCCAGGGCAAGGTCGAGCTGGGCGCGGTCGACGCGGACGCGGAGCAGCTTGCGACCACCGAGTCGGCGCCGCTCTCCAGGGTCGTCGCGTACATGAACCGAGAGAGCGACAACTTCACCGCCGAGATCCTGCTCAAGCAGCTCGGCGCGGTGGACGAGGGGGTGGGCACGAGCGCCGCAGGGGCGAAGGCCGTGCGACGCGTGTTGCGCGACGCGGCGATCCCCCTGGCGGGCGTCCGGATCGTCGACGGCTCAGGCTTGTCGCCCAGGAACAGGCTCACCGCGGCGGCGCTGATCGGGATGCTCGTCGCCGCGTGGCACGATCCCGTCATCCGCCCGGCGTTCGTGCAATCGCTCGCGATCGCCGGCGTGAACGGCACGCTCGACCACCGGCTGAGCGGGCGCCCGACCCGTGGCGCGGTGCGGGCCAAGACTGGGACGACGGCGGAGTCGTCGGCGCTGTCGGGGTACGTGAGGGACCGATTCGCGTTCGCCGTCCTGCAGAACGGCCGGCCTGTCTCGCACTTCTGGGCCCGGCGGGCCCAGGACCGCTTCGCTGCGGTGTTAGCCGGCCAGTAGCGCGGCGAGCGCCGCCTCGTCCAGAATCTCCACGCCCTCGCGCTGCGCCTTCGTGAGCTTCGACGCGCCGGGCTCTTCGCCGACCACCAGTGCCGTCGTCTTCTTCGACACCGAGTTCGTGACTTTCGCGCCGCGCGCCTCGAGCTCCGACTGGGCCTGCTCCCGCGACCAGCGCTCGAGCGTGCCCGTGATCACGTAGGTCCTGCCGGTCAGCGGCCCCTCGACGGGGCGCTCGGCGTCGTCCAGCTCGAACCGGAGGCCCAGCCCGCGCAGCTCTGCGATCAAGGCGCGGTTCTGCTCGTCCGCGAACCAGTCGACGACGACCTCCGCACGGTCGGGCCCGAAGCCCTCGACCTGCGCGACCTCCTCCTGGGTCGCCGCCATGATCCCGTCGACTCCTCCGAAGTGCCGGGCGAGGTTCTGGGCGAGCACCCACCCGATCCCGGGAATGTTGAGCCCGAGTAGAACGCGTGAGAACGGTACCTCCCTCGACTGCGCGATCGCGTCGATCGCAGCTGAGGCGGAAATCTCGGCGAAGCCCTCGAGCTCGAGCAGCTGCTCCTTCGTCAACCGGTAGAGATCGGGCAGCGAGCGGACGAGCCCCTTGTCCCAGAGGATGCGGATCGTCTGCTCGCCGACGCCCTCGATGTCCGCCGGGCCCTCGACCCAGTTGATGAGCGTCTCGAGGCCGCGTGAGGGACATGCGCGATTCGGACAGCGGTGCATCGCTTCGCCCTCGGGCTTGACGATGTCGACCCCGCAGAGCGGGCACTGCGCCGGCATCTTGAACGGCTTCGTGCCGCGGCGATGCTTCCCGGACGGGCCGACGATCTGCGGGATGACGTCGCCCGCGCGCTGAACGATCACGTCGTCGCCCTCGCGGATGTGCTTGCGGTTGATGTCCTCCTCGTTGTGCAGCGTTGCCCTCGAGACGGTGACGCCCCCCACCTCGACGGGCTCGAGCACGGCCCACGGATTGAGCGCTCCGGTGCGCCCGACACGGATCAGGATCTTGTTCAGGCGCGTCGTCGCCGTCATGGGCGCCCACTTGTACGCACGGGCCCAGCGCGGTTTCGAGTGCAGAGCCCCGAGCTCCGCCTGCTGCTCGAGCGAGTCGACCTTGATCACGATGCCGTCGATCTCGTAGTCGAGGTCGATCCGCGCGTGCTCCCATTCGGCGCACCTGCGCGCGACGTCCTCCATCGAGTCGAGGCGCTGCGCGTGGGGGTTCGTCCGGAAGCCGTGCTCGCGCAGCCACTGGAGCGTCTCCCACTGCGACTCGACCGCCACGCCTTCGCGGACACCCGTCCCGTAGACCCAAAGGGACAGCGGTCTGGAGGCGGTGATCGCCGGGTTCTTCTGCCGGAGCGAGCCGGCCGCCGCATTCCGCGGGTTGGGAGCGAGCTTCTGGGTGGTGCCGGCAAGCTGCTCGTTCAGCTGCCGGAATCCGGACAGCGGGAGGTAGACCTCGCCCCGCACCTCGAGCACCGGCGGCGGATCGTCTCCCCGCATGCGGAGTGGGATCGCAGGGATCGTGCGCAGATTGACTGTCACGTCCTCGCCCTGGACGCCGTCGCCGCGCGTCGCGCCGCGCACGAGCACGCCGTTCTCATAAGTGAGGTTGACCGCGAGCCCGTCGATCTTCGGTTCGATCACGTACGAGACCGGCCGGTCCGAGTCGAGTCGTTTTCGCACATCCTCGGCCCACTTGAAGAGGGCCTCGTCGGTCGTCACCTTCTCGAGCGAGCCCATCGGCAGCAAGTGCTCGACCTTGCTGAACTTCTCCGATGGTGGAGCTCCGACCCGCTGCGTCGGGGAGTCCGGCGTTGCGAGCTCCGGGTGCTCGTCCTCCAGCGCTCTTAACTCGTCGAAAAGGCGGTCGTACTGGGCGTCCGAGATCTCCGGCTCGTCGAGGACGTGGTAGCGGTAGAGGTGGTAGTCGAGCTGCTCGCGAAGCTTCGCAGCGCGGCTCTCGACCTTCGTGCGGGCCCTGGTTGCCATCGCGCTCGATCGTATCGGCGGGATTCCTCGCAGCCGCGTCGAAGACGGCAGGTCAGCGGGCGGACTGCCTCTCCCCCCGCCCGTCGAGGCCCCGGCGGCTGGCTGCAGGCTCGCCGGGGCCTCCTACTTTTCGGACACGACGAGTGTCTGACACTCGAGTGTCAGTAACGGACATGGGTGAGGTAGAGGCCCCACGGCGGCGCCGTGGTGCCTGCTTCGGCGCGTGGGCGACCCTGCAGGAGCTCGACGAAGCGCTCGGACGGCAGCTCGAGCATCGTCCCGACAAGCGTCCGCACCATGTGACGGAGGAAGCTGTCGGCGGTGATCTCGAACCGGAGCTCGTCGTCCCGCTCGACCCACCGCGCCTCGAGCACGTTGCGCCGGAACACCTCGTGCTCCGTGTCCGACGGGGTGAACGCCCGGAAGTCGTGCTCGCCGAGCAGGGCTGCCGTAGACCGGTCGAGCGCTTCGCGATCGATTGCGCGCGGGTACCACCACGAGCGGTTCAGCTCAAACGGCGAGCGCGTCTTCCGCGTGAAGATGCGGTAGCGGTAGCTTCGGGCCTGCGCCGAGTGGCGGGCGTGGAAATCGGGCGCCGCCTCGTCGCTCTCCAGAACGGCGACGTCGTGGGGAAGCAAGGCGTTCAGGGCGCCCGCTGCGCGAGGAGCCGGCGGCCCACCCTCGACGTCGACACTCGCGACCTGGGCGAGCGCGTGCACACCCGCATCGGTACGGCCCGCGACGGCCAGATCACTCCAGCCGGGATAGAGCTCGTCCAGTCCCGCTCTGAGCTCGCCCTCGACGGTGCGCAGACCCGGCTGCGCGGCCCAGCCGCGAAATGCGGTTCCGTCGTACTCGAGTGTGAGCCTGAGGCGCGTTGCTATTGGACAGCCGCGGGCTGCTGCTCCGGCTGAGCCGTCTCGGCAGGCTGCTCGACCGGCCGGACGACCGGCGCGGGCGGGACGTAGTCGACGAGCTCGAGGTACGCCGTCTCGGCGCCGTCGCCGGCCCGCTTGCCGATCTTCACGATGCGCGTGTAGCCGCCGTTCCGATCGGCGAAGCGCGGCGCCACCTCGGCGAAGAGCTGGTGGACGACCTCCTGCGAGCGGAGGAACGCGAGTGCCTGCCTGCGCGCCGCGAGGTCACCGCGCCGGCCCAGCGTGATCATCTTCTCGACGATCGGCCGCACGGCCTTCGCCTTCGCCTCAGTCGTCTTGATTCGGCCGTGCTCGATCAGCGCGCCCGCGAGGTTCGAGTAGAGCGCCTTCCGGTGCGCCGAGTCGCGGCCGAGCTTCTTCCCGGAACGATGGTGGCGCACCGACGACCCCTGCCCCTACTCGTCGCCGCGCAGGGTCAATCCCTGCGTAGCGAGCGTCTCCTTGACCTCTTCGATCGACTTCTTGCCGAAGTTCGGGATCGCTGCGAGCTCGTTCTCGCTCTTCGTGACGAGGTCTCCGATCGTCTCGATACCGACGCGCTTGAGGCAGTTGTACGAGCGGACGCCGAGCTCGAGCTCCTCGATCGGGAAGTTCTCCATCCCGTGAGCCAGCGGCGCCTCGGCTGCGGCGGCCTGCGCGGCAGCCGCCTCTCCGAAGCCCTCGATCTTGTCGATGTCCGTGAAGATCGCGAGCTGACGGATCAGGATCTCGGCGGCCTCGCCGATCGCCTCGCGCGGATCGACCGAGCCGTCGGTCGTCACGTCGAGCGTCAGCTTGTCGTAGTCCGTGCGCTGCCCGACACGAGCGGCCTCGACGTCGTACGACACGCGGCGGACGGGCGAGAACAGCGAGTCGATCGGGATGACGCCGATCGTGTGCTCCGGCCCCCGGTTCAGCTCGGCCGGGACGTAACCGCGGCCGCGGCCGATCGTCATCGTCATCTCGAGACGACCTTTGTCGGAGAGGTGCGCGATCTCGAGCTCCGGGTTCAGGACCTCGAGGTCGGCGGGCGCCTCGATGTCCGCGGCGGTGACCGCACCGGCGCCGCGCTTCGTCAGCCGCACCTCGATCTCGGGTGACTCGCCGTGGAGCCGGCAGACGAGGTTCTTCAGTGCGGAGATGATGTCGACGACGTCCTCCCGGACGCCGTTCAGGGTCGTGAACTCGTGCGCCACTCCCTCGATCTTCACCGAGGTGACTGCGGCGCCCTCGAGCGACGAGAGCAGCACGCGGCGCAGGGAGTTGCCGAACGTGTGGCCGAAGCCGCGGTCGAGCGGCTCGATCACGAAGACGCCGCGGCGCTCGTCCACCTCCTCGTGGACGATCCGCGGGATCTGGAACTCCATCAGGCTGGTTCGTGTGGCCAAGTCTTCTCCTTACTTGCTGTAGAGCTCGACGATGAGCTGCTCTTGGACTGGGGTGTCGATCTCCTCGCGCTCGGGCCACTTGAGCACCTTGCCGGTGAGGCTCTCGTGGTCGGCCTGCAGCCAGGGAGCGACGGAGGCGGTCAGGTCGGTGGCGTCACGGATCACCTGCTCCGCCGTCGAGCCGGGAGCCATCGTGACGATGTGGTCCGGCTTGACCTGGAAGCTCGGGATGTTCACTCGGCGGCCGTTGACGTGGAAGTGGCCGTGGCGGACGAGCTGGCGCGCCTGGGCACGCGAGGCCGCGAAGCCGAGCCGGTACACGACGTTGTCGAGCCGGGCCTCGAGCAGGCGCAGCAGGTTCTCGCCCGTGATCCCCGAGCCGCGCGCGGCCTTCGTGTAGTAGGTGCGGAACTGCTTCTCGAGCAGGCCGTAGTAGCGCCGCGCCTTCTGCTTCTCGCGCAGCTGGAGCAGGTACTCGGACTGCTTGATGCGGCCGCGGCCGTGCTCGCCCGGCGGGTAGCTGCGGCGTTCGACGGAGCACTTCTCCGTCAGGCAGCGCTCGCCCTTGAGGAAGAGCTTCATGCCCTCGCGGCGGCAGTAGCGGCACTTCGGGCCGATCGAGCGGGCCACTAGACGCGCCTCCGCTTCTTTTGCCGCACGCCGTTGTGCGCCTGCGGGGTCACGTCCTTCACGCCGAGGATCTCGAGACCCGCGGCCTGGAGCGAGCGAATCGCCGTCTCGCGGCCCGAGCCTGGGCCCTTGACGAAGACCTCGACCTTCTGCAGGCCGTGCTCCATGCCCTTCCGCGCACACGCGTCGGCCGTGACCTGCGCCGCGAAGGGCGTCGACTTGCGCGAGCCCTTGAAGCCCGCGGAGCCTGCCGACTCCCACACGATCACCGCGCCGTCCTTGTCGGTGAGCGTGACGATCGTGTTGTTGAACGACGTCTTGATGTGCGCCTGACCGATGGCGATGTTCTTCTTGACCCTGCGGCGCGTGCGCCCGCGAGTCGCCTGTCTGCGAGGAGGCGCCATTAGGTCTTCGTGGGTGCTTTCTTGCCGCGGCCGACCGTCTTCTTCGCGCCCTTGCGCGTGCGGGCGTTCGTCTTCGTACGCTGGCCGTTCACCGGGAGGCCGCGCCGGTGGCGGAGCCCGCGGTAGGCGCCGATCTCGGAGAGGCGCTTGATCGACTGCTGGCGCTCGCGGCGTAGGTCGCCCTCCACCTGCAGGTTCGTGTCGATGTACTCGCGGAGCTTCGTGATCTCCGGATCCGTCAGGTCACGGATCTTCTCGTTCGAGTCGAGCCCCGTGCCGTTGCAGATCTTGAGCGCCGTCGAGCGGCCGATGCCGAAGATGTAGGTGAGCCCGATCTCGAGGCTCTTCTCACGCGGAAGGTTGACGCCGGCGATGCGTGCCACTGACTCTCCTTACCCCTGCCGTTGCTTGTGTCGCGGGTTGGTGCAGATGACCATGGTGCGCCCATGCCGCTTGATCACGCGGCAGCGCTCGCACATGGGCTTGACTGAAGCTCTGACCTTCATCGATGTCTGTATGTAATGCGCCCACGGGAGAGGTCGTAGGGGGAGAGCTCGACCTTGACCCTGTCGCCGGGGAGGATGCGGATGTAGTTCTTGCGCATCTTTCCCGAGATTTTCGCGAGCACCTCGTGTCCCCCATCCACCTGGATGCGGAACATCACGCTCGGAAGGGCCTCGATCACCTCGCCTTCCACCTCGATCTTCTCTTCCTTCTGGGCCATTACCTCCTCACGCGAACCGCGCCCTTGCGGGGCGCGAGTTCGAAACCGTCCTCTGAACACGGCGCAGCACGGCCTACGCCGAGCCGCAGAATGGTAGCAAAGCGCCTTATGCTGCCGGAACGGCCGCGGCCGTCAGGATTCGCGGGCCGGTCTCGGTTACCGCGACTGTGTGCTCGAAGTGCGCGGCGAGGGAGCCGTCGCGCGTCGCGATTGTCCACTGGTCGTCGCGGACGACGACCTCGTGGCTCCCGGCCGTGATCATCGGCTCGATCGCCAGCGTCATCCCGGGCGCGAGGGTCGGCCCGCGGCCGGGCTCGCCGTAGTTCGGGATCTGCGGGTCCTCGTGCATGTTCCGGCCGACCCCGTGGCCGACCAGGCTGCGAACCACGGAGAACCCCGCCTCCTCGGTGACGGTCTGGACGGCGTGCGAGATGTCCGAGAGCTTGCCGCCCGCTCTCGCGTGCTCGATCCCGGCGTTCAGGGCCGCGCTACAGGCCTCGAGCAGCCGCTCGGCGTCCGGGTCGATCTCGCCGACGGAAAAGGTGTAGGCCGAGTCCGCGACGTACCCGTCGAGCGTCACGCCGACGTCGACAGCAAGGATGTCTCCTTCGGTGAGCGCGTAATCGCCGGGGATCCCGTGGACGACGACGTCGTTCGGCGACGTGCAGATCGACGCCGGGTAGGGATAGGGCCCCCGATACCCCAGGAACGTCGGAACGCCGCCCTTCGAGCGGATGAAGTCGGCGGCGAGCCGATCGAGCTCCCCCGTGGTGGTCCCCGGACGGACCTGCTCGCCCAGCAGGGACAGCGTGTCGGCGACGACCGCCCCGGCACGGCCCATCTGCTCGAGCTCCTGCGCGGACTTGCGGACGATCACGACCGGGTGGCCACCTGCTCCAGCGCCTCCTGCACCTCCGCGAATACCTCGTCTTTCGCGCGGTCGCCGTGGATGCCGACGAGGTTGCCGCGCAGCCGATAGTGCCCGACGAGCGGCTCGGTCTGCTCGTGGTAGAGCGCGAGGCGCTGCTCGATCGCCTCGGGTGTGTCGTCGGCGCGGCCCTCGAGCTCGGCGCGCTTCAGCATCCGTTCGCGGGCGACGTCGTCGGAGAGCTGGAACTCGAACACGATGTCCAGCCCGCGCCCGATCTCGTCGAGCATCGCGTCGAGCGCGTCGGCCTGCGGCATCGTCCTTGGAAACCCGTCGAGGACGAAGCCGCTTTCGGCGTCCGATTGCTCCAGCCGTTCGCGGATCAGGCCGATCATCAGATCGTCGGGGACGAGCTGTCCGCTCTCGAGGATCGGCTTCACCGCGCGCCCGAGAGCGGTCTCCTGCTGAATCGCCTCCCGCAGGATGTCCCCCGTCGCGATGTGCGGAATCCCGTACTCAGCCGCGATCCGGTTCGCCTGCGTTCCCTTCCCCGAGCCCTGTGGGCCCAACAAGAGAACGTTTATTTCAGGAACCCTTCGTAGGAGCGCATCATCATCTGCGACTCCATCTGGCGCATCGTGTCGAGCGCGACGCCGACCGCGATCAGCACCGAGGTGCCGCCGAGGGCGCCGGCTAGCGCCTGGGACACGTCGGCGTACGCGATGAAGAGGCTCGGCAGCGTCGCGACGAGCGCGAGGTAGATCGCGCCGGGAAGCGTGAGCCGCGTCAGCACGCGGTCGAGGTACTGCGCGGTCGGCGGGCCGGGGCGGATGCCGGGGATGTAGCCGCCATGCTTCCGCAGGTTGTCGGCCTGGTCGACCGGGTTGAACTGCACTGCCGTGTAGAAGAACGTGAAGATCACGATCATCGCGCCCTGCATGATCAGGTACGGCCAGTCGGTGTACGAGAAGTAGGTGTTAATGAAGCTCTGGGTTTGCGGGAAGTACTGCGCAACCGTCGGCGGGAACGCCATCACGGCGGCGGCGAAGATGACCGGGATGACGCCCGCCATGTTCACACGCAGCGGCATGTAGGTCGAGCCTCCCGTCGTCATCCGCCGGCCCACCATCCGCTTCGCGTACTGGATCGGGATCCGGCGTTGGCCCTCCTGGATGAACACGACGGCAATGACGACGCCGACCGCCATGAGCGGGAAGAACAACCGCTCGAAGATCCCGCCGGTCCGCCACGCCTGGATTCCGAGCGGAAGGCCGGTGAGGATCGAGGCGAAGATGAGCAGCGAGATGCCGTTGCCGATCCCGCGCTTGGTGATCAGCTCGCCCATCCACATGAGCAGCGCCGTCCCGGCGGTGAGCGTCAGCACGATCAGGGCGCCGCGCCCGAAGTTCGCCTCGAGTGCGCCCTGCCGCTGGAAGAGGAACGCGAACCCGGTGGCCTGTGCCGCGGCGAGCACGATGGTCAGGTAGCGCGTGTACTGGTTGATCTTCGCGTAGCCGGCCTCTCCCTCCTTCTGGAGCTGCTCCAGCTTCGGGATCACGACGGTCATGAGCTGCAAGATGATCGACGCCGTGACGTAGGGCATGATCCCGAGCGCGAAGATGGCGAACTGCGAGAGCGCGCCGCCCGAGAACAAGTTGAGCAGGGCGAGCACCGTCCCGCCGGCGCTCGAGTTGAAGTAGTTCTCGATCGTCTCCGAGTTGACGCCCGGCGCGGGGATCCAGGAGCCGAGGCGGTAGAGGAAGAGGATGACCGCCGTGAAGATGACGCGGCGGCGGAGCTCCGGGACCCGCCACGCGTTCGCGAGCCAGCTGAACACGTCTTACTCCTCCGCGTCGCCCGTAGGCTCGTCGGCCGCAGGCTCCTCGGCGGATGCTTCGGCGGCGGGTGGCTCCTCGGCGGATGCCTCCTCGGCCGACGCTTCGGCGGCGGGTGCCTCCGTGGCGGGCTTCGCCGACTTCTTGCGTCGGCGCTTGACCTTCGGCTCCTTCAGAGCGGTAACCGAGCCGCCGGCGCCCTCGATCTTCTCGCGCGCCGTGGCGGAGAACGCATGCGCCGTGACCGTCAGCTTCTTCGAGAGGTCGCCGTGGCCGAGGATCTTGACCTCGAGCTTGGCGTTGCGGATGAGCCCCGCCTCGGCGAGAAGTTGCGGCGTGACTTCCGCTCCTGCGTCGAAACGATCGAGCTCCTTGACGTTGACCCCAGCCATCGACGTGCGGTGCGGGCCGACCGGCATCGCGTCCTTCGAGTACGGGCCGCGCTGCTTGCCGAGCCGCATGTAGATCGGCATCTGGCCGCCCTCGAAGCCCGCGCGCATCTTGTGCGAGCCGGCGCGCGACTTCTGGCCCTTGATCCCGCGGCCCGAGTAGCGACCCTTGCCCGAGCCCAGGCCGCGGCCGATGCGCTTGCGATTCTTGCGCGGGGACGCGGGCTTCAGGTTCGAGAGGTTGAGCTGCTCGGCCATGGCTTCTACTCGCCCTCGACGCTGACGAGGTGGCGGACTTTCCGCAGCATACCGGCGAGCTCCGGGCTCTCCGGGCGCTCGACGGAGCGGCCGATCTTGCCGAGACCGAGCGCGCGCAGCGTGCCGCGGTGGCGCTCGCTCTGGCCGATCTGGCTGCGGACCTGCGTGATCTTCAGCGTCTTACTCGCCATCGCTCTTCTCGTCGCTCGTGGCCGCGACGGCCACAGGCTCCTCGGCCGGCGGCTCCGGCTCCTCGGCGGGCGGCTCCTCGGCCGCGGCCTGCTCGGCAGGCTCTTCGGCCACAGGTTCCGGCTTGGGATTCGGCAGGACCTCGAGGATCGTCTTGCCGCGCGCCTTCGCGACGTCCTCGGGCCGGCGAAGGTTCTTCAGTCCGTCCACCGTCGCCTTGAGCATGTTGATGGGATTCGTCGTGCCCAGGCTCTTCGCGAGGATGTCGCGCACCCCGCCGAGCTCGAGCACCGCACGGACGCCGCCGCCGGCGATGACGCCGGTTCCCTCGCTCGCAGGGCGAAGCAGCACCCGCGCAGCGCCGTAGCGGCCCAGGATCTCGTGCGTGATCGTCGAGCCATGCTTCGGGACGGTGAAGAGGTTCTTCTTGCCGTCCTCCACCGCCTTCGAGATCGCCAGCGGCACTTCGCGGGCCTTGCCGTAGCCGACACCGACCTGATCGACCTCGTCGCCGACCACGACCAATGCCGTGAACGAGAAGCGACGCCCGCCTTTGACGACCTTCGCGACGCGGTTGATCTCGACCACGCGCTCCTTGAGCTCGCGTGAGTCCTCGAATTCTCGTCTGCTCAAAACTTCAGTCCCCCTTCACGTGCGGCGTCGGCGAGCGCCTTCACGCGCCCGTGGTACAGGTAGCCGCCGCGGTCGAAGACCACCGACTCGATCTTCGCGTCCTTGGCGCTCTTGGCGAGCAGCTTGCCGACTTCGGTGGCCTGCTCGGACTTCGAGCCCTTCGACTTGACGCCGAGCCAGCTGGCAGCGGCGAGCGTGCGTCCGCTCGAGTCGTCGACGAGCTGCGCAGCGATGCCCCGGTTCGAGCGGAAGACGACCAGGCGCGGGCGCTCTGCCGTGCCCTCGACCTGCTTGCGGACCCGCTTGTGGCGGCGCACGCGCAGTTGACGAGTCGTGAGCTGGCTCATGCGCGCTTCCCGACCTTCCGGCGGACGTACTCGCCCTCGTAGCGGATGCCCTTGCCCTTGTAGGGCTCGGGCGGGCGGACTGAGCGCACCTCGGCTGCGGTCTGTCCGACCTGCTGCTTGTCGATGCCCTTGACGATCACCTCGGTCGGTGTCGGCACCTCGAACGTGATGCCGAGCCGTGGCTCGACGACTACCGGGTGCGAGAAGCCGACGTTGAGCTCCAGCGACTGGCCGCGAAGCGCTGCGCGATAGCCGACGCCCTGGATCTCCAGCCGCTTCTCGAAGCCCTTCGTGACGCCCTCGACCATGTTCGCGATCAGCGAGCGGGTCAGGCCGTGAAGGGCGCGGTCGTCTCCGCGCTCCGTCGGCCTCGAGACCAGGATCTCGTTCTCGGCCTGCTCGAGCTTCATCCGGCGCGGGACCTGCTGCGTCAGCTCGCCCAGCGGGCCGTTCACCATCACGCGGCCAGGGTCGAGCGACACCGACACGCCGGCGGGGATCTCGATGGGCTTTCTTCCGATTCGGCTCATTGGGTTACCAAACGAAACAGATGACTTCCCCGCCGATGCCCTCGCGCTCGGCGGTCTTGCTCGTAACCAACCCCCCGGAGGTCGAGACGATCGCCGTGCCCATCCCACCGAGGACGCGCGGCAGGCGATCCTTTCGAGCGTACACGCGGCGCCCAGGCTTCGAGATCCGCTTGAGGTCGGTGATGATGCGCTCGCGACTCGGCCCGTACTTGAGCTCGATGACGAGGGTGTCGAAGCTCTCGCCCTTTCTGACCGAATAGCCGGAGATGTAGCCCTCCTCCTGGAGCAGGCGGGCGATCTCGACCTTCTGGCGCGAGGTCGGCATCTCGGCGGTCTCGTGCAGCGCCTTGTTGGCGTTGCGGATGCGCGTGAGCATGTCTGCGATCGGATCAGTGAGCATTCGTGGTCACCAGCTGGACTTGGTCATGCCCGGGATCTGGCCGTCGTGCGCGAGCTCGCGCAGACAGATCCGGCAGAGGCCGAACTTCCGGTAGACGGCGCGCGGACGCCCGCAGCGCCGGCAGCGGGTGTAGCCACGCACCTTGAAGCGCGGCTCGCGCTGCTGTTTGTTGACGAGCGATTTCTTAGCCAACGGGTTGCTCCTGTTCTGCGGTTGCGAAGGGGAGGCCGAGAGCGCGGAGCAGCGCGAGTCCCTGCTCGTCGGTCTTGGCCGAGGTCGTGATGGCGACGTCGAGGCCCCGGACTGCTGCGATGTCGTCGTAGTCGATCTCGGGGAAGATGATCTGCTCGTGGATCCCGATCGAGTAGTTCCCGCGGCCGTCGAACGAGCGCGGGCTGAGCCCGCGGAAGTCGCGGATCCGCGGCAGCGCGATCGAGACCAGCCGGTCGAGGAACTCGTACATGCGGTCGCCGCGTAGCGTCACGCGCGTGCCGATCGGCATCCCCTCGCGGAGCTTGAAGCCGGCGATCGACTTGCGGGCGCGGCGCACCTGGGCGCGCTGGCCCGCGATCATCGTGAGCTCCTCGACGGCGGCGTCCAGGGCCTTGGCCTCGGTCTTCGCGTCGCCGACGCCCATGTTCAGCGTGATCTTCTCGACCCGCGGGACCTCCATCACGGTGCGGAGGCCGAGGTCGCCCATCAGCTGCTCACGCACGTCGCGGTAGCGCTGCTTCAGCCGCGGGACGTAGGTCGTGCGCTCTTTGGTCGCGGTCGCCATGACTAGCGGTCCATCTCCTTCCCGCAGTCCGCGCGGCGGCAGACACGCGCTCGGCGTGTGCCCTTCTTGCCGGGCTTGACGACGATGCCCGCCCGCGTCGGGCGGTTGCAGACCGGGCAGACGAGCATCACGTTCGAGACCGGGATCGGGCCCGCCCTCTCGATCACGCCGCCCGGCTGGATCTGCGGCGCACCCATCCGGCTCGGGCTCTTCATCGGGCGCGGCTTGGTGTGCCGCTTGATCATGTTCAGGTTCTCGACCAGAACGCGGCCCTCCTTGGGACGAGCCTCGAGCACGCGGCCCTGCTTGCCGCGGTCCTTGCCGCTCAACACCTGGACGAGATCGCCCTTGCGGACTTTCATCGCGTTGGCCACTACAGTGCCCCTTCCAGTAGTGCCGCCGAGTTTCTGGGTCGCGAGCACCAAGCCAGAGGCCGCACTCGGACGAGCCAAGGCTTGGAAAGCCTTGGTGAGGAGGAGGGTGGATTCTGGCGCCGCGTGATCGCGGGCCAGAAACCGGCATGTACTGCTGGAAGGGGCACTACAACACCTCCGGGGCGAGCGAGACGATCTTCATGAAGTTCTTCTCGCGCAGCTCGCGCGCGACGGGCCCGAAGATGCGCGTGCCGCGCGGGTTCGACTGCGCGTCGATGATCACAGCAGCGTTCTCGTCGAAGGCGATCGAGGTTCCGTCATCGCGGCCGAATGGCTTCTTCGTGCGGACGACCACGGCGCGGACGACCTCCCCCTTGCGGACGGCACCCTGCGGCGTCGCCGTCTTCACGGTCCCGACGATCACGTCGCCGACCCGCGCATAGCGGCGGTGCGAGCCGCCGAGCACGCGGATGCAAAGCAGCTCGCGCGCACCCGTGTTGTCGGCCACCCGGACTCTCGACTCCTGCTGGATCACTTGGCTGCTTCCACCACCTCGGCGAGCCGCCAGTTCTTCGTCTTCGACAGCGGCCGCGTCTCGACGATGCGTACGACGTCGCCCGCCTTCGCCTGGTTCTGCTCGTCGTGCGCGTGGAAGCGCTGCGAGCGGCGGACGACCTTCTTGTAGCGCGGGTGCGCCTTCACGACGTCGACGCGGACGACGATCGTCTTGTCCATCGCCGCGGAGACGACGATGCCGCGGCGCTCCTGCCGCCGGCCCCGCTCGTGCTCGGGCTTCGGAACACGCGTGATCGGCTTGCGCTCGCCCGTCTGCTCACGCTTCGGCTTCGGGCGCTGCCGCCGCTCCGAACGTGGAATGCGCTTGCGCTTCTTCTTCGCCGGCGCAACCACCGCGGCGGGCTGCTCCTCGGCCGGAGCTTCCTCACCCTCGGCGGGCTGCTCCTCGGGGGGAGCCTCCTCGGCGGAGGCCTCCTCGGCGGCTTCGGCGGCCGGAGCCTCCTCGGCCTCCTCGGCGACCGGCTCCGGGGCAGGCTCCGGCATCGGCTCGGGGGCCTCCGGCTCCGGCACGGGCGGTCCGGGCTCCTCCGGGGGAGCCTCGGGCTCCGGCTCGGCAGGCGTCTCGGCGGCCGCCACGGTCTCTACCTCCGTGTCGGTCGTCTCCACCTGCTCCTGCGCCTCGTCGGTCTGCTCGTTCTTCTCTTCGTCTGCCATTACGCCCCTACTTCCCGTTCGGTACGGACGGTGAGGATCCGCGCGATTTCGCGCTTGGCGAGCTTCAGCCGCGCCGGGTTCTCGAGCGCGCCTGTCGCCGACTGGAAGCGCAGGTTGAACAGCTCCTGACGCCGGTCGGCCAATGCCCGCTCCAGCTCCTCGTCCGTCATGTCCCTGATCTGCTTAGCCCTCAAAGAAATTGGCCTCTCTCTTCACGAACTTCGTCTTCAGCGGCAGCTTCGTGCCGGCCAGCCGCAGAGCTTCCTTCGCGAGCGTCTCCGGGACGCCGGCCAGCTCGAACATGACCCGGCCGGGCTTGACGACGGCGACCCAGTGCTCCGGCGCGCCCTTGCCCGAGCCCATGCGGGTCTCCGCGGGCTTCTGGGACACGGCCTTGTCCGGGAAGACGTTGATCCAGACCTTGCCGCCGCGCTTGATCTTGCGCGTCATCGCGATTCGCGCAGCCTCGATCTGCCGGTTCGTGACCCAACCGGCCTCGAGCGCCTTGATCCCGTAGTCGCCGAACTGCACCGACGTCTGGCCCTTGGCCAGGCCGCGCCGCCGGCCGCGCTGGAACTTGCGGTACTTCGTCCTCTTCGGGAGCAACACCTAGGACCGCCCCTTTTTCTTGCCCTTCGAGCCGGACCCCTCGCCGGTCGTCTTCTCGGCCGACGGGTCGCCGGACTGGTCGAGCTTCGACGGATCCTCGTGCGCCTTCTTCTGCGTCGTCGTGTCCGGCGCCTCGGCCACGGCCTCCGGCGTCGTCGGGACCTCCGGCTGGACCTCCGGCAGCTCGCGGCCCTCGGCGGTCACCGCCTTCTCGTCGGTGCGCGGCTGCTCGACGGATGCAGGCGGCGCCTGCTGCGCACGCGCACCGCGGCCACCGCTTCCGCGCCGCGGTCCGCCTTTGCGCTCGCGCACCGGCCCGAGACCCTCGCGGTCGGCACTACGGCCACGGCCACTCTCGCGCGAGGCGCTCAGCCCCTCGCTGCGGCCGCCGCGGCGGCGAGCGGTGTCCTGGTCGCCGAGCCGCGCGTCGCGCCGCCCGTCGACCGACTCGTACCCCTCGGGCATGATCTCGCCCTTGTTGATCCAGACCTTGACGCCGATCCGGCCGGCGGTCGTCTTCGCCTCGACGAAGCCGTAGTCGATGTCCGCGCGGATCGTGTGGAGCGGGACGCGTCCCTCCGAGTAGGTCTCGGAGCGGCTCATCTCCGAGCCGCCCAGGCGACCGGCGCAGGTGATCTTCACCCCTGCCGCGCCGGAGCGGATGGCCGAGGCGAGTGAGCGCTTCATCGCTCGCCTGAAGGCGACGCGGTTCGTCAGCTGCTCGGCGATCGACTGCGCGACGAGCTTCGCGTCGAGCTCGGGGCGCTTGATCTCGTTGATGTTGATGTGGACGTTCTTCTGCGTCAGCGCATGAAGATCACGCCGCAGCGCATCGACCTCTGCGCCCGACTTCCCGATGACGATCCCAGGGCGGGCCGTATAGATGTCGACGGTGATCCGCTGCTTGTCCTTGCGGATCAGGATGTCGGAGAGGCCGGCGTGCGAGAGCTTCCCGAGGATGTGCTCGCGGATCTTGACGTCCTCGATGATCGCGTCGGCGAACTCCTTGTCGGTCGTGTACCAGTTCGACTTCCAGGCGTGGATCACGCCGACGCGCATGCCGCCGGGATGGATCTTCTGTCCCATTACTCGCTCGCCTCCTTCGGAGGCTTCGCCTTCCGACGAGAAGCCTTCGGCTTCTCGTCGGGGGTCTGCGCGGAAGCCTTCGGCTTCCGGGCAGGGGCCCGCTTCGCAGTCTTCTTCTCCGGCTGCGTCGCGGCCGCAGCCTCCGCTTGCGGCTCTCGGCGGCGTCTTGGTGCTTCCTCAGGGGCTGAGGTCAGCCGGATGGTGACGTGGCAGGTGTGCTTCTGGATCTTCGAAGCGCGGCCGCGCGCTCTCGCGCGCCAGCGCTTGATCGTCGGGCCCTCGTCGACATAGGCCGCCGAGACCACGAGCTCGTCGCCGATCAAGCCGTGGTTCGCCTCCGCGTTTGCCACGGCGGAGGCAAGCACCTTCTCGATCTCGCGCGCCGCTGCGCGGGGCGTGAACGCGAGCACGGTCCGAGCCTCCGGGACCGACCGGCCCCGAATGTGCTCCACGACGAGGCGCGCCTTCCGCGGCGCGATTCGCAGCCACTTCGCCTGCGCGCGCACCTCGGGACGCTCCTCGACCGCAGGTGCTGTCCGGGCTCTGGCCACTACCTGCGAACCTCCGTCTTTCGGTCACCCGAGTGGCCGCGGAACATGCGGGTCGGCGCGAACTCGCCGAGCTTGTGCCCGACCATCTGCTCGGTGACGAAGACCGGGACGTGCTTGCGGCCGTCGTGCACCGCGATCGTGTGCCCGACCATCTCCGGGAAGATCGTCGAGGCGCGCGACCAGGTGCGGATCATGTTCTTCGATCCGGAGTTGTTCATCGACTCGATCCGGCTCATCAGCCGTTCCTCGACGTACGGGCCCTTGCGGGACGATCTCGACACCTAGCGCTTCTCCTTGCCCCGGCGTCGCTGCCGGATGATCTGCTGGTCCGATTCCTTGTGCTTGCGGCGGGTGCGCTTGCCCAGCGTCGGGACACCCCACGGCGTGACCGGGTGGCGGCCACCTTTGGACTTGCCCTCGCCGCCGCCGTGCGGGTGGTCGACCGGGTTCATGGCCGAGCCGCGGACCGTCGGACGGATCCCGCGCCAGCGGCTCCTGCCCGCCTTCCCGCCGGTGATGTTCTCGTGGTCGACGTTTCCGACCTGACCCACCGTCGCGCGGCATGCGAGCGACACGCGCCGAAGCTCTCCCGAGGGTAGCCGAAGCACCGCGCCGCCCTCGTCCTTTCCGACCAGCTGGACGCCTGAGCCGGCGCTGCGCGCCATCTTCCCGCCCTGACCGGGCTTCAGCTCGACGTTGTGGACGAGCGTGCCGGTCGGGATGTTCTGGAGCGGCAGCGCGTTGCCCGGCTTGATGTCCGCGGCCGGGCCGGACTCGACCGTCGCGCCGACGCGCAGGCGGGCCGGCGCAAGGATGTACGCCTTCGCGCCGTCCGCGTAGTGGAGCAACGCGATGTTGGCCGACCGGTTCGGGTCGTACTCGATCGCGGAAACCTTTGCGGGAACCCCGTCCTTGAGCCGCTTGAAGTCGATCACGCGGTAGCGGCGCTTGTGGCCGCCGCCCTTGTGGCGGGTGGTGATCCTGCCCTTGTTGTTGCGGCCGCCCGTCCTCTTGGCCGGCTCGACGAGGCTCTTCTCGGGCTCGGACTTCGTGATCTCCGCGAAGTCGGAGACGGTCATCCAGCGGCGGCCAGGGCTTGTCGGCTTGAACTTCTTGTTGGGCATCTAGTGGCTCTCCCGGTGACATTGGTGGATGCCTGGGTCGTGAGCACCAAGCCAGAGGTCGCACGCCGACGAGCCAAGGCAGGATTGCTTTGGTGAGGAGGTGGGTGAGCTCTGGCGCCGCGTGATCGCGGGCCATGCGCCGCCGAATGTTGCCGGGAGGGCCACTTAAACCTGTGCCCCTTCGAAGATCTCGATCGACTCGCCCTCGCGCAGCTGCACGATCGCCTTCTTCCAGCCGGGCCGGCGGCCGCGCATCATCCCGCGCCGCTTCGGCTTCGACTGAACCTTGATGACGTTGACGGCCTGCACCTTGACGCCGAACAGCTCCTCGACGGCCTGGCGGATCTGCGTCTTGTGCGCGTCCGGGTGCACGCGGAAGGAGTACTTGCGGTCCTCGAGCAGGCTGTAGCTCTTTTCGGAGACGACCGGGCTGAGCAGCACCTCGTTCGGATGGAGGCTCACGCGGCCGCACCCCGCTTCTGGACGTCCTCGATCGCCGACTCGGTCACGAGCAGCGCGCGAGCCCACACGATCGCGGCCACGTCGAGCTCGGCCGGGGTGACGATGACGACGCGCTGGAGGTTGCGGAACGACTTGATCACGTTCTCCTCGTCCTCCTGGACGACGACAACCGCCGGCCGCTCCTTGCCCCACGCCTCGAGGAACGCCGCCGCGCTCTTCGTGGAGGGCTCCGGGAACGCATCGCCGCCGATCAGCCCGAGCGTTCCGCCCTGGGCGTGGCTCGACAACGCGGCGCGGAAGGCGGCCTTGCGCGCTTTCTTGTTCACCTTGACGTCGAAGTTCGTGCGCGGCGCGAAGGCGACGCCTCCGCCGGTCCACTGCGGGGCGCGCGTCGTTCCGGCACGGGCGCGGCCCGTCCCCTTCTGGCGCCACGGCTTCCCGCGACCGCCGGCGACGAGCCCGCGGCTCTTCACAGCGCGCGTTCCTGCCCGCTGCGCGTTCATCTCGGCGCGGACCGCCTCGTGGACGAGGTGCGGCTTCACCTCCGCGGCGAAGACCGACTCCTCGAGGGTCGCGTCCTTCGACTTCTTGCCGGTCGAGTCGAGGATCGGCGCCTTCGGGCTAGCCACCGCGCACCTCCTCGCGAACCTCGACGAGCCCGTTCTTCGGGCCCGGAATTGCGCCTTTCACGAGCAGCAGGTTCTCCTCGGGGATGACGGAGTGGACGCGCAGACCGACCTGCGTGATGCGCTTCGCCCCCATCTGGCCGGCCATGCGCATGCCCTTGAAGACACGCGACGGCGTCGCCGAGGCGCCGATCGAGCCGGGCGCTCGGATGTTGCGCGAGCCGTGGCTCTTGGGCCCGCTGCTGAAGTTGTGCCGCTTGATCGTCCCCGCGAAGCCCTTTCCGATCGAGACCCCGGAGACCTTGATGCGGTCGCCCGGCTCGAACGTCTCGACGGTCACCGTCTCGCCCTCGGTGTAGACGTGCGGCCCGCGGATCTCGATCAGCCGCCGGTGTGGAGCGACGCCGGCTTTCTTCAGCACCCCGAGCTTCGGCTTCGTCAGCTTCCGCTCCGGGACCTCGTCGAACGCCAGCTGGACGGCGTCGTAGCCGTCGGCGTCCTGCGTCCGGATCGAGACGACGGGGCACGGCCCGGCCTGGATCACGGTCACGGGCGTGACGACGCCGGTCTCCTCGTCGAAGATCTGCGTCATGCCGAGCTTTCTGCCCACGATCCCCTTCATCGACGGCTCTTCCGGTGACATTGGTGGATGCCTGGGTCGCGAGCACCAAGCCAGAGGTCGCACTCCGACGAGCCAAGGCAAGATTGCCTTGGTGAGGAGGAGGGCGGCTTCTGGCGCCGCGTGATCGCGGGCCAGGCGCCGCCGAATGTTGCCGGGAGAGCCGTCATAGTTTGATCTCGATATCCACTCCCGCCGGGAGGTCGAGCCGCATCAGCGAGTCGACCGTCTTCGGCGTCGGGCTGTGGATGTCGATCAGCCGCTTGTGCGTGCGGATCTCGAAGTGCTCCCGCGAGTCCTTGTCCTTGAAGGGACTGCGGATCACCGTGTAGATGTTCCGCTCCGTCGGGAGCGGTACAGGGCCGGTGACGGTTGCACCGGAGCGCTGAACGGTCTCGACGATCTGGCCGCTCGACTTGTCGAGCGCCTGATGGTCGTAGGACTTCAGCCTGATCCGGATCTTCTGCTGCGCCACCGGCCCTCCCTCTACGTGATGATCTCGGTTACGACACCCGCACCCACGGTGCGGCCGCCCTCGCGGATGGCGAACCGGAGGCCCTGGTCCATCGCGATCGGCTGACCGAGCTCGATCTCCATGTTCGTGTTGTCGCCCGGCATGACCATCTCCTGGCCCTCCGGAAGCTTGATCGCGCCGGTGACGTCGGTCGTCCGGAAGTAGAACTGCGGCCGGTAGCCGTTGAAGAACGGCGTGTGGCGGCCACCCTCGTCCTTCGACAGGACGTAGACCTCGGCCTTGAAGTGCGTGTGCGGCGTGATCGACTTCGGCTTCGCGACGACCTGCCCGCGCTCGACCTCCTCGCGCTTGGTTCCGCGCAGAAGCACGCCCGCGTTGTCGCCCGCCTGGGCGAAGTCGAGCGTCTTGTTGAACATCTCGAGCCCAGTGACGATGGTCTTCTGGACCTCGTCCTTGATCCCGATGATCTCGACCTCTTCGCCCGAGTTGATCTGACCCTGCTCGATCCGGCCGGTGACGACCGTGCCGCGGCCCGTGATCGTGAAGACGTCCTCGATCGGCATCAGGAACGGCTTGTCCGTGTCGCGGACCGGCTCCGGGATGTAGGAGTCGACCGCGGCCATCAGCTCGAGGATCTTCGGAACCCATTCCTCGTCGCCCTCGAGGGCCTTGAGCGCCGAGCCGGCGATGACCGGGATCTCGTCCCCGGGGAACTCGTACGCGGAGAGCAGCTCGCGCACCTCCATCTCGACGAGCTCGAGCAGCTCGGGGTCGTCGACCATGTCCGCCTTGTTGAGGAAGACGACGATCGAGGGAACCTCGACCTGCCGGGCGAGCAGGATGTGCTCGCGCGTCTGCGGCATCGGGCCGTCGGCTGCGGACACGACCAGGATCGCGCCGTCCATCTGGGCGGCGCCCGTGATCATGTTCTTGATGTAGTCCGCGTGGCCCGGGCAGTCGACGTGGGCGTAGTGACGGGCCTCCGTCTCGTACTCCACGTGCGACGTGTTGATCGTGATGCCGCGCTGCTTCTCCTCGGGGGCGTTGTCGATCGACGCAAAGTCGCGGGCGGAGGTGTTCGTCCCCTGCTCCGACAGGACTTTGGTGATCGCCGCCGTGAGGGTCGTCTTGCCGTGGTCGATGTGACCGATCGTGCCGACGTTGACGTGCGGCTTGTTGCGCTCGAACTTCTGCTTGCCCATTGCTTCCTTTCTCCTTTACGGCTGCGAGTCGACGAGCTCGCTCGCGATCGACTGAGGCACTTCCTCATATCGCTCGAATTGCATGGTGAAAGTCGCCCGGCCCTGCGTCGTCGAACGCAGGTCGGTTGCGTATCCGAACATTGCAGCGAGGGGCACCCGCGCCTTGATCACCTGGGCGTTCCCGCGCGGCTCGAGGTGCTCGATCCGGCCGCGGCGTGAGTTGAGGTCGCCCATGACGTCGCCGAGGTAGTCCTCGGGCGTCACGACCTCGACGGCCATGACGGGCTCCAGCAGCTTGGGCTTGGCCCGCTTCATCGCCTCCTTGAACGCCATCGAGCCTGCGATCTTGAAGGCCATCTCGCTCGAGTCGACGTCGTGGTACGAGCCGTCGATCAGCTCAACGCGGATGTCGACGACCGGATAGCCGGCGAGGATGCCGGACTCCATCGCCTCCTGGATCCCGAGGTCGACGGCCGGGATGTACTCGCGGGGGATGCGTCCGCCGACGATCTTGTCGAGGAACTCGTAGCCCTCGCCCGGCTCGGCGGGCTCGAGGTTGATCACGGCATGGCCGAACTGGCCGCGGCCGCCGGTCTGGCGGACGAAACGGCCCTCGATCTTGTCGACGCGCTTGCCGACGGTCTCGCGGTATGCGACCTGCGGCCGGCCGACGTTCGCGTCGACCGTGAACTCGCGCATCAGGCGGTCGATGATGATCTCGAGGTGCAACTCGCCCATGCCGGCGATGAGCGTCTGCCCTGTCTCCTCGTCGGTGCGCACGCGGAACGTCGGATCCTCCTCGGCGAGCCGCTGGAGCGCCGTCGCGAGCTTGTCCTGGTCGCCCTTCGTCTTGGGCTCCACGGCGACGGAGATCACCGGGTCCGGGAACGTCATCGACTCGAGCACGATCGGCGCCGTGTCGATGGCGAGCGTCTCGCCCGTCGTCGTCTGCTTCAGCCCCACCACCGCGGCGATCTCGCCGGCGCCGATGTCCTGGCGCTCCTCGCGGTGGTTCGCGTGCATCTGGAGGATGCGGCCGATCCGCTCGGTCTTCCCCGAGGTCGTGTTCAGCACCCGCTCGCCGGCCTTGACCTGGCCGGAGTAGACCCGGATGTAGGTCAGCTTGCCGACATACGGGTCGGACATGACCTTGAAGGCGAGCGCCGAGAACGGCTCGTCGAGCGCCGGGCGGCGTGAGAGCTCGTGCTCGGTCCGCGGATCGATGCCGTGAACCGGCGGGACGTCGAGCGGGCTCGGGAGGTAGTCGATCACCGCGTCGAGCAGCGGCTGGACGCCCTTGTTCTTGAAGGCGCTGCCACAGAGGACGGGCGTGACGCTGATGTCGAGCGTCGCGGCGCGGAGCGCGCGCTTCAGCATCTCCGGCGTCACGTTCGACTCGTCCTCGAGATAGGTCTCCATCAGCTCGTCGTCGTGGTCGGCGACCGCGTCGATCACCTGGTGGTGGTACTCGTTCGCCTGCTCGACGAGCTCTGCCGGGATCTCGCCGATCTCCATGTCCATGCCCAGGTCGTCCGACCACGTGATCGCGCGCATCTCGACGATGTCGACGACGCCGCGAAAATGCTCCTCCTGCCCGATCGGCAGATGGACGGGCACGGCGCGCACGCCGAGCCGGTCGACCATCGACTGCACGGACGCGAAGAAGTCGGCGCCGGTGCGGTCCATCTTGTTGATGAAGGCGATGCGCGGGACGACGTAGCGGTCGGCCTGACGCCAGACCGTCTCGGACTGCGGTTCGACTCCGGCCACACCGTCGAAAACGGCGATGGCGCCGTCGAGCACGCGCAGGCTGCGCTCGACCTCGACGGTAAAGTCCACGTGTCCGGGCGTATCGATGATGTTCACGCGAAAATCGCGCCAGAACGCCGTCGTCGCAGCAGACGTGATCGTGATGCCGCGCTCCTGCTCCTGCGCCATCCAGTCCATCGTCGCGGCGCCCTCGTGGACCTCGCCCATCTTGTGCGTGCGGCCGGTGTAGTAGAGGATCCGCTCGGTCGTCGTCGTCTTCCCGGCGTCGATGTGGGCCATGATCCCGATGTTCCGGGTTTTCTCGAGGCCCGCCGGGGCCTTTGTCGCAGGGGTCGCCACAGCTACCACCTGTAGTGCGCGAAGGCCTTGTTGGCCTGCGCCATCCGGTAGAGGTCGTCCTTGCGCTTGAAGGCGCCGCCCTGCTGCTCGAGCGCGTCGAGGATCTCCCCGGCAAGCTTGGCGGCCATCCCCTTCTCCCGGCGCTCGCGCGAGAACGTCACGATCCAGCGGATCGCGAGCGTGCGGGCGCGGCGGGACGGAACCTCGACGGGAACCTGGTAGTTCGCGCCACCGACGCGGCGGGAGCGAGTCTCGAGCACCGGCGTGACGGACTTGATGGCCAGCTCGAGCACCTCGACCGGGGGCTTCCCGTTCCGCTCGGAGGCGATCGCCAGTGCGTCGTAGACGATCTTCTCGGCGGTGCTCTTCTTGCCGTCGACCATCATCCGGTTGATGACCTGGCTGACGAGCGTGGACCCGTGCACGGGATCGGCTGCCGGCTCACGCGGCTGAATCTCGGCTCTGCGGGGCACTATGAGCCTCTCTTGGCGCCGTACTTCGAGCGCCCTTGCTTCCGATCCGAGACGCCGGCCGTGTCGAGCGCGGCGCGGATCACCTTGTAACGGATGCCCGGGAGATCCTTGACGCGGCCGCCGCGGATCAGCACGACGGAGTGCTCCTGGAGGTTGTGGCCCTCTCCCGGAATGTAGGTCGTGACCTCCATCCCGTTCGTCAACCGGACGCGAGCGACCTTCCGAAGGGCCGAGTTCGGCTTCTTCGGCGTGGTCGTGTACACGCGCGTGCAGACGCCGCGCTTCTGCGGCGCCCCTCTGAGGGCAGGGGTCTTGGTCTTGGTCTTCGGCTTGACCCGACCCTTGCGCACGAGTTGGTTGACGGTGGGCATGTGCTCCTTCGAGGACGTCGTGACACGGCAACGGCTGGCGGGGGCGATACCCCTGCCAACCGGCCGCGAAATCCTAGCAAGCCAAAATCGTTCCTGGAGAGCACCGCTAGGCGGCCGGAGCGCGGCTTTGCCGCGCGGGAGGCTAACAACGACGAAAGCGAGCGATGAACCGGGCGCTCTGCCGGCTCCGCCACGAGTGGAATGTCGCGCCGTGGGCAAGGAGGGGGCCCACGGGGGAACCAGGGGTTCCCCCGTGCTTGGCCTACCCGGAAGGGCAGTTTGTGTGTTCCAAGGCGTAGCCAGAACCCCGAAAGGCAATTACAGTGGGATTGGGCCTGTTCAGGCACCTGCGGCGGCCTGGAGAGAGGGATGGGACGGAAGAAACTGACGAGGGACCGGCGACGCGGATGAGCGAGACCCTTGCTTGGGCCATCTTCGGCGCGGGCGTCGGCGTGCTCGCCCTCTTCTTCATCGTCCTGCTCGTGCGGGAACGGCGGGTCGCCGACGAGCGGTTCGCCACCGTCATGCAGGAGCTGACGACGCGGATGGACGGCATGGTGCGCGAGCTCCACGCCGCGGTCGACCGGACCGGCGACGACGATCAGCGGTCGCGGATCCTCGGCGAGCTGGGCGGCACGATCGACCTCGACGAAGTGCTCGCCCGCGTGCTCGAGGCCGCGGCCGCGCTGCGCGGTGTCGATGCGGCGTTGGTGACCGTCGCGAGCTCCGCGGGCGAGAAGCCGATCGTGGCGACCGTCGGGCTGTCGCCCGAAGAGGCCGAGACCCAAGCCCTCGCTGCGCCGCCGGACGGCCGCGCGGCATCGATGTCGATCTCGTACGAGTACGCGGGCGGCGCGGAGGCAAACGACGATGCGATCCAACAGGGTGTCGCCGTGCCGATCCCGGGTGAAGCGTCCTCGATCGGCTTCCTCACCGTCTTCAGTCGCGCCCCCTCGCACTCGTTCAGCGAGGCCGAGCGCCGGTCGCTCGAGGACCTTGCGCAGCGTGCCGGGCCGGCAATCGAGAACGCCAGCCGCTTCCGAGAGGCGCGGCAGCTGGCCGATCTCGACGCGCTGACCGGGCTCCACAACCGCCGCTACTTCCACGAGACGCTCGGGCGCGAGGTTGCGCGCGCGCACCGCTACGGTCGCCGGCTCGCTCTGGTCGTCTTCGATCTCGACGACTTCAAGGCGATCAACGACAGGATCGGGCATCTAGCCGGCGACGGCGTCCTCGCCGAGGTGGCCGAGCGGGTTCGCTCCGTAGTTCGCTCCGCAGACGTCGCGTGCAGGGTCGGCGGCGACGAGTTCGGGATCATCCTTCCGGAGTCGACGCTGGCCGACGCCGAGCAGCTCTCCCACCGGATGCAGCAGGCGGTGGCGTCGAGGCCGATCGGCGACGCGGGCACTCTGCAGCTCTCGGCGGGCGCGGCGGAGCTCCGTCAGGAGGACGATGCGAGGAAGTTCTTCGAGCGGGCCGACGATGCTCTGTATCGCGCGAAGGAATCCGGCAAGGCGGAAGTCGTGGCCGCGGGGCCGACCGAGGCGCCACGCTCGGAAGCGAACGTCGCCGGCCGAGCGATCGGGCCGCTCAGCTGACGCTTCGCTCGACCCTTCCTTGACCCTGGGCCGCTGAGGCGGAGCGGGCAGAGCCCGCTCCGCGGCGAGTCTCCTTAGCTTGTTTCCTCGTCGAGCGGAGACTTCACTTCGGGCACTTCCTCCGCCTCGCCCGACTCCTTCGGCGTGTTCTCGCCGTCGGTTGCGAAGCCGCCGCCGAAGTCGATGCCCAGATCGGCCAGCGAGGCGCCGTCGCCGCCGCCCGCGCCGATCTCCTCCAGCGCGGCCAGCAGCTGCTCCTCCGACTCCGGCCGGCGGTACGCCGAGGCCGGGATCTTCTCGGACGGCTTGACCTCGACGTTGCGGTACTGCTTGAGGCCCGTGGCCGCCGGGATCAGCTTCCCGATGATCACGTTCTCCTTCAGCCCGAGCAAGTGGTCGACCTTCCCCTCGATCGCGGCGTCAGTTAGCACCTTGGTCGTCTCCTGGAACGAGGCAGCCGACAGGAAGGACTCGGTGGCAAGAGACGCCTTCGTGATCCCGAGGATCAGCAGCTCCCACGTCGCCTGCTCCTTCTTCAGCTTCTTGACCCGCGTGTTCTCCTTCTCGAGCACGACCTTGTCGACGAGCTGGCCCGGCAGGAGCTCAGTGTCGCCGGGTGTGTCGACCCGCACCTTCTTCAGCATCTGGCGGACGATCAGCTCGATGTGCTTGTCGTGGATCTCCACGCCCTGCGACTTGTAGACCCGCTGGACCTCGTTGACGAGGTACAGCTCGGTCGCCGTCGAGCCCTTGAGGCGCAGCAGGTCGGCCGGCGTCAGGGAGCCCTCGTGGAGGGCGTCGCCGGACCCGACTTCCTGTCCGTTCTCGACCAGCAGCCGCGTCCGCCGCGGAAGCTGGTAGCTCGTCGGCTCCTCGCCGTCAGGGGTGTGGATCAGGATCTTCGGCCCGCGCTCGGTCTGCTCGATCTCGACCTTGCCGCCGTCCTCGACGAGCTTCGCGGCGCCCTTCGGGCTCCGCGCCTCGAAGATCTCGACGACACGCGGGAGGCCGTGTGTGATGTCCGCGCCGGCCACACCGCCGGTGTGGAAGGTCCGCATCGTCAGCTGCGTGCCGGGCTCGCCGATCGACTGCGCGGCGATGATGCCTACCGCGTCGCCGATCTCGGTCATGCCGCCCGTCGCGAGGAAGATGCCGTAACAAGCGCGGCACACGCCGAACTCGCTGCGGCACTTCAGCACCGAGCGAACCGGGATCCGCGGCTCCTCCTCCAACTCCGCGAGGCCCTCCTCGATCTCCTTCAGCAGCGGCAACGTGATCAGCGCGCCCTTCTCGGCGAGCACCGTCTTGCCGGGCTTGCCGCTCGCGAGCGGCTTGCGCAGGTCGTCGGGGACGATCCGGCCCAGGAGACCCTTGTTCAGGCTGCCGTCGCTGTGGAGTGGGAGCTCGACGAAGTCCTTCGTCTTGCAGTCCTCCTCGCGGATGATCACGTCCTGCGCCACATCGACGAGACGGCGGGTCAGATACCCGGAGTCGGCGGTGCGGAGCGCGGTGTCGGCGAGGCCCTTGCGGGCGCCGTGGGTCGAGATGAAGTACTCGAGCACCGACAGGCCCTCCATGAAGTTGGCCTGGATCGGGCGCTCGATGATCTCGCCCTTCGGATTCGCCATCAGGCCGCGCATGCCGGCGAGCTGCCGGATCTGCTTGAACGACCCGCGGGCTCCGGAGTTGGCCATCATGAAGATCGGGTTGAGCTTGCGGAGGTTCGCCTCCATTGCGTCGGCAACGGCGTCCGTGCCCTCCGTCCAGATCCCGACGATCTGCTCGCGCCGCTCCTCCTCGGTGATCAGACCTCGCTCGTACTGCTGCTCGACGCGTGCGACCTGCTCCTCGTAGCGAGCGAGGATCTCCTGCTTGTTCGGCGGGATGACGATGTCGTTCTTCGAGATCGTGATCCCGGCCTCCGTCGCGTAGCGGAAACCGAGCGACTTGATCTTGTCGAGGACGGTTCCGATCATGTGCGCGCCGTACAGAGCGGCAAGCTCGGTGATGTAGTCGTCCATCTCTCGCTTCGAGAGCGTGCGGTTGACGTACGGGAACGCGGCCTCGTCGCCGCCGTCCTCGCCGGCGGCCTCGTGGATCGCCCGCTCGACTTCGGCGTTGAAGATCACGCGGCCCGGCGTCGTCAGGATGACGTCGCCGTTCCAGCGGAACTCGATCGTCTGCTGCAGCGTGACCTGGCCCGCCTCGACAGAGTGCTCGACCTCCTCCTCGCTCTGGAACCGCTTCGGACGCGGGTCGAGCTTCTCGGCCTCGAGCTGCGACAGGTCGTCCTCGCTGTAGGTGAGGTAGTACCCGCCGAGCACCATGTCCTGGGTCGGCGTGGCGAGCGGCCGGCCGCTCGACGGCGAGAGCACGTTGTTCGACGAGAGCATCAGGATCCGCGCCTCGGCCTGAGCCTCGGCGGACAGCGGCAGGTGGACCGCCATCTGGTCGCCGTCGAAATCCGCGTTGAACGCGTGACAGACGAGCGGATGAACCTGGATCGCCTTGCCCTCGACGAGCATCGGCTCGAACGCCTGGATGCCGAGGCGATGGAGTGTCGGTGCGCGGTTCAGCAGCACCGGATGCTCGGCGATGACCTCCTCGAGCACGTCCCAGACCTCCGGGACCATCGAGTCGACGTACTTCTTGGCCGCCTTGATGTTCTGGACGGCCTTCCGCTCGACGAGCCGGCTCATGATGAACGGCTTGAAGAGCTCGAGCGCCATCAGCTTCGGTAGCCCGCACTGGTAGAGCTTCAGGTTCGGGCCGGCGACGATCACCGAACGCCCCGAGTAGTCGACGCGCTTCCCGAGCAGGTTCTGCCGGAAGCGGCCCTGCTTCCCCTTGAGCATGTCGGACAGCGACTTCAGCGGCCGGTTGCCCGGCCCGGTGACGGCGCGCCCGCGGCGTCCGTTGTCGAACAGCGCGTCGACCGCCTCCTGGAGCATCCGCTTCTCGTTGTTGACGATGATCTCCGGCGCGCCGAGGTCGAGCAGCCGCTTCAGCCGGTTGTTCCGGTTGATCACGCGGCGGTAGAGGTCGTTCAGGTCGCTCGTCGCGAAGCGCCCGCCGTCGAGCTGGACCATCGGGCGGAGCTCCGGCGGGATCACCGGAATCGCCTCGAGGATCATCCATTCCGGCTTGTTCTCGGACTTGATGAACGCGTTGACGACCTTTAGGCGCTTGATGCCGCGCTGCTGCTTCTGGCCCTTCGAGGTCTTGATGATCTCGCGGAGCGACGCGGCCTCCTTGTCGAGGTCGAGGTCGCGCAGCAGCTCGCGGATCGCCTCCGCGCCCATGCCGCCGGCGAAGTACTCGCCGAACCCGTAGGCGGAGCCGAACCGGTCCTTGAGCTCGCGGAAGATCTGCTCGTCGTTGACGATCAGCTTCGGCTCGAGGCTCTTGAAGGTTTCCCACGTCTCGGCCAGCCGGCGCTTGGAGTCCTCGGCGGCGTCGCGCGCGTCAGAACGCCTCGACTCGATGTCGAGGTACATCTCACGGACCTTCAGCGCCCACTGCACGAGCGCGTCGAGATCCTCCTTCTGGATCTTCCCGTCGGTGCGCAGGCAGAGGTCGTTCGCGCGCTCGCGAATCGCGTCCGGCGAGTCGAGCTCCGGTAGCTGGCCGAGCAGCTCCTTGAGCAGCCCGCTGCCGAGCTCGCGCGTCTTCTCGAGGTTCTTCTTGTCGACGCCCTTCACGAGCTCCGCGTCGTCGCCCTCGAGCTCGGCCGCCTTCGGATCGAGCAGCGTCTCTTCGATCTTCTTGATGTGCTTGGTGATCGCGCCCTTCTTGGAGCCGGTCGCCTTGGCGGCCTGCTTGAAGAGCGGGCGCAGCGCCTCCTCGATCTGGATCGCGGCGGTCGCGACCTGCTCCAACTCGCGCGAGGAGAGGCGGCGGTCGTCTCGGATCGCCGTGTTGCGGACGAGCTCCCGGATCTTCTTGGAGTCCTCGGTCGTGATCTCCTTCGCGACTTCCAGGAAGAGACCACCGACGAGCTCGCGCGCCTCCTCCAGCGGCGGGAGCGCCTGCTCCTCGGCCCAGTTCGAGAGCCCGCGGGCCCAGAACTCGTCGTCCTCGTCGAAGTTCCGCTCCTTGCCCTTCGTGAAGTACTCGCGGCGGCGCTTGAGCCGGTCCTCGAGCGCGGCGAGCGCCTCCTCGCGGTCGACGTCGATGCGCTCGTACTCCGCGCTGACCTTGTCCTCGAGGTCGTTCAGGTCCTTCTTGCGCGCGTCGTTGTCGACCGAGGTGACGATCGAGGCGGCGAAGTACAGGACCTTCTCGAGCTCGCGCGGGGCGATGTCGAGCAGGTAGCCGATGCGGCTCGGAACTCCCTTGAAGAACCAGATGTGCGAGACCGGCGCGGCGAGGTCGATGTGCCCCATGCGCTCGCGGCGCACCTTCTGGCGCGTGACCTCCACGCCGCAGCGCTCGCAGATGATGCCCTTGTAGCGGACGCGCTTGTACTTGCCGCAGTAGCACTCCCAGTCCTTCGTCGGACCGAAGATGCGCTCGCAGAAGAGGCCGTCGCGCTCGGGCTTGAGCGTGCGGTAGTTGATCGTCTCGGGCTTCGTGACCTCGCCCGACGACCAGTCCCGGATCTGCTTGCTCGAGGCCAGCCCGATCCGGATCGCGTCGAATTCGTTGATGTCGATCAAGTTCTCTCCCTATTCCTCTAGCTCGACTTCTTCTGCAAGCGGTCCCGCCTGCTCTTCCGCCTCTTCCTCGGCCGCTTCGGCCGGCGCCAGCTCCGGATCGGCCACGTCCACGAGCGCCTCGTCGTTCGGCAGCGCCATCTCCCCGTCCTGGTCGACCCGCTCCTGGCCCTCCTCCAGCTCCTCGGCGTTCGGCTCGCGCGCCGCGGCCCGCACCGAGCCCGGCGACAGGTCGATGCCGAGCTCCTCGGCGGCGCGCAGCAGCTCGTCCTCCTCCTCGCGCACCTCGACCTCGGCGCCCTCCTCTGAGAGGACGTCGACGTCCAGCGCGAGCGACTGCATCTCCTTCAGCAGCACCTTGAAGGACTCGGGGATCGACGGTTCGGCGATGTTCTCGCCCTTGACGATCGCCTCGTAGGCCTTGACCCGGCCGACGGTGTCGTCGGACTTGATCGTGAGCATCTCCTGGAGCGTGTACGCGGCGCCGTAGGCCTCCAGCGCCCAGACCTCCATCTCGCCGAAGCGCTGGCCGCCGAACTGCGCCTTGCCGCCCAGCGGCTGCTGCGTGACGAGCGAGTAGGGGCCGGTGCTCCGTGCGTGGATCTTGTCGTCCACGAGGTGGAGCAGCTTCAGGATGTACATGAAGCCGATCGTGATCTTGTTCTCGTACGGCTGGCCCGACTTGCCGTTGAACAGGCGCGCCTTGCCCGAGGTCTTGCGGCCGGCGGGCCGCTTCTCGTCGACGACGAACGTGATCGGAGAGTCGGGGTTCTGCTTCGTCCACTCGACGAGCGCCTCGTCGACGTCTTCCGGCGACGCTCCTTCGAAGACGGGCGTCGCAACCGGCGTCGGCCCGTTCCGCTCGCCGTCCTCGCTGAAGACGCCGTGATGCGCCGCCCACCCGAGGTGCGTCTCGAGCACCTGGCCGATGTTCATTCGGCTCGGGACGCCGAGCGGGTTGAGGACGACGTCGACCGGCGTGCCGTCCTCGAGGAACGGCATGTCCTCCTCGGCGACGATCTTCGCGATCACGCCCTTGTTGCCGTGGCGGCCCGCGAGCTTGTCGCCCTCCGCGATCTTGCGCTTCTTCGCGACGTAGACCCGGACGAGCTCGTTGACGCCCGGTGAGAGGTCGTCACCGTTCTCGCGCGAGAACGTCTTCACGTCGATCACCTTGCCGCCCTCGCCGTGCGGGACCTTCAAGGAGGTGTCGCGAACCTCGCGCGCCTTCTCCTTGAAGATCGCGCGGATCAGCTTCTCCTCCGCGGTCAGCTCGGTCTCGCCCTTGGGCGTGACCTTGCCGACGAGCAGGTCGCCGGAGCCGACCTCGGCGCCGATGCGGACGACGCCGCGCTCGTCGAGGTCCTTCAGCGACTCCTCGGAGCGGTTCGGGATGTCGCGCGTGATCTCCTCGTCGCCGAGCTTCGTGGAGCGTGCGTCGATCTCGTACTCGTGAATGTGGATCGAGGAGAGGACGTCCTCCTTGACCAGCCGCTCCGAGATGACGATCGCGTCCTCGAAGTTGTAGCCCTCGAAGGGCATGAACGCCGACCAGGAGGTTCTTGCCGAGAGCGAGCTCGCCGAGTGAGGTCGAGCTGCCGTCGGCCAGCACCTGGTCGCCCCTGACCTTGTCGCCCAAACCGACGATCGGCCGCTGGTGGATCAGCGTCCCCTGGTTGGAGCGCATGAACTTCGTCAGGTCGTACTCGTCCTTGCCGTCTTTCGTCTCCACGACGATCTTCTCGGCGTCGACGTCGACGACCGTGCCAGCGTTCTGCGACATCACGACGTCGCCCGTGTCGACCGCTGCGCGGTACTCGAGGCCGGTGCCGACGAGCGGCGGCTCGGTGATCATCAGCGGCACGGCCTGCTTCTGCATGTTCGCGCCCATCAGCGCGCGGTTGGCGTCGTTGTGCTCGAGGAACGGGATCAGCGCCGTCCCGACCGAGACGATCTGCGCCGGCGAGACGTCCATGTACTCGACTTCCTTGGGCGCCGCCATGACCGCCTCGCCCTCCTTCGACCGGCAAAGCACCTGGTCGTGAAGGAACTTGCCCGTCTTCTCGTCGATCGGTTCGGACGCCTGGGCAATCGTGAACTGCGCCTCCTCGGCAGCGTCCAGATAGACGATCTCATCCGTCACCTTTGCGTTCACGACCTTCCGGTACGGCGTCTGGATGAAGCCGAACTCGGAGACCGTCGCGTAGGACGCGAGCGAGCCGATCAGGCCGATGTTCGGGCCTTCCGGGGTCTCGATCGGGCACATCCGCCCGTAATGGGTCACGTGCACGTCGCGCACCTCGATCGGCGCACGCTCGCGGGTGAGCCCGCCGGCGCCGAGCGCCGAGAGCCGACGGCGGTGAGTCAGGCCGGCGAGCGAGTTCGTCTGGTCCATGAACTGCGAGAGCTGCGAGGATCCGAAGAACTCCTTCAGCGCCGCGACGACCGGACGGATGTTGATGATCGTCTGCGGCGTGATCGTGTCGACGTCCTCCGTCGTCATCCGCTCACGGACGACGCGCTCCATCCGGTAGAGCCCGACGCGGAACGCCTCCTGGATCAGCTCCCCGACTGTGCGCAGCCGCCGGTTGCCGAAGTCCTCGTACTCGTCGAGCTCACTGCGAATCGGGTCGCGGGACAGAGACGCCGCATCGGCGGCGTAGTCCTTGACGTCCTCCGGCAGGCCGAGGTTCTTGGGCAGGTCGACCAGGCGCTTGACCAGGGCGATGATGTCCTGGGTCGTCAGCACCCGGGTGTCGTCGGGCACGTCGACCTCCAGGCGCTGGTTGAGCTTGTAGCGGCCGACCTTCGTCAGGTCGTAGCGCTTCGGGTCGAAGAAGAGCGAGTTGAGCAGGTTGCGGGCGTTGTCCACCGTCGGCGGCTCGCCCGGGCGCTGCTTCTTGAAGACCTCGATCAGCGCCTGCTCCTCGGTCAGCGCCGTGTCCTTCTCCAGCGTGAACTGGATGAAGATCGAGTTGTCGAAGAGCTTGAGCAGTGCCTCGTTCGAGCTCGTGTCGAGCTTGTAGCCGGTCGACGGATCCTCCTCGGGCAGCGCTCGGAGCAGCGTCGTGATCGGCAGCTTCCGCTTCCGGTCGATTCGGGCGTAGACGATGCCCTTCTTGTCGATCTCGAGCTCGAGCCAGGAGCCGCGCGACGGCATCAGGTTCGCGGTGAAGACCTGCTTCGTCGCGTCCTTGGGCTCCATCAGGTACGCGCCGGGGCTCCGCACGAGCTGCGTGACGATCACGCGCTCGGTGCCGTTGATGATGAACGTGCCGAACTCCGTCATCATCGGGAAGTCGCCCATGAAGACGGTCTGCTCGCGGATCTCGCCCGTCTCCTTGTTCACGAAGCGGACCGTCATCGAAAGTGGAACCTGGTACGTCAGGTCCTTCTCGCGGCACTCCTGGATCGTGAACTGCGGCTCACCGAACTTGTACTCGCCGAACTCCACGGCGAGCGTGCCGGTGTAGTCCTCGATGGGCGAGATGTCGTCGATCGTCTCGCGAAGGCCTTCCTCTATGAACCAGTGGAAGGACGCCTTCTGGATGTCGATCAAGTTGGGGAGGTCGAGAACGTCCTTCAGGCGACCGAAACTCTTGCGCGCGCGCGGCGCAACAACCCCTCTACTCAACGATGAAGCCTCCCTTGGAAACGGCTAGAGATCTCTGCGAAAAACGGCGGGACGGGCGTGGACGGCCGGAACCGGCCAGCTTACCGAATGTAGACAAGCCTGCGCAAGGGCAGGCGGACGCCCTTCGCGCAGTGCCGCCAGTATAGCCAAGCGGACGCGAGTGAGATCCTCAAAAGGAGGCTGGTTTTTTCCGCCGCAAAGTGGGACAATCCGACAGCCGTTGGTTCCATAGCTGGAGGAAGTCATGAAGAGGTCGCTCGTCAGCATGACCTCTGCGGCGCTTTTCTCCCTGGTGCTGGTTTCGGCAGCACCGGCAGTCTCTACCGGAGAGGCTGTTCTCGATCGCACCAAGTCTCCCGCTGCGAAGGCGAAGCGTGGCCCGCGCGGTCCCCAAGGTCCACCCGGCCCACGCGGGCCTGTCGGACCGCAAGGCCCGCCGGGGCAAACGGGTGCGCCCGGCCCGGAGGGACCTGCCGGCCCCCAAGGACCGGTCGGCCCCACCGGCACGGCGGGACCACCGGGCGCGACCGGTCAGCCCGGCGCGACCGGCGCGGCAGGCCCGGCGGGCCCCGCGGGGCCCGCAGGACCGCCCGGCCCAGAAGGTGCGCAGGGGCCGATGGGCCCTCCGGGGGTCGGAGCGGTTAGCGACCCGCTGACGCTTTCGGGCGGCACGATCGGCCTCCGGTCGGCGGGCTGTCCGCTCAACGGGGTCTGGAAGTGGGGCGGTGTCGTCAGCGGCTGGCTGTGTCAGCAGGACATGGACACGAACAGCGGCGGGGACATCACGGGCGTCGTGGCCGGGAACGGCCTCACGGGCGGCGGGCAGATCGGGGTCGTCACCCTGTCGCTCGCAGCGCAGCCCGTCACGATCGACTCGGCCGGTTACGCGCGGCTACCGGTCGTCGCGACCACCCCGCCGGCCGCCGACTGCGACAGCGCTTCGGAGGCCGGGCGGATGACCTTCCAGAGCTCGGGGGGGACCGTCTACGTGTGCGACGGGTCTGCCTGGCAGACCCTGGCGCGCCCGTAGAACAAGGAACGAGGGGCCGGCGGCCCGGCCCCTCGTGAATCCGTAAGCGCAATCCGTGAGGGAACCAGGGGTTCCCCCACGTCTTTACTTGATCTCGACCGTGGCGCCGGCCTCTTCGAGCTGGCCCTTGACCGTGTCGGCCTCGTCCTGCGGCACGCCCTCTTTCACCGGGTTCGGCGCGTTGTCGACGAGGTCCTTCGCCTCCTTGAGGCCGAGTCCGGTGACGGCGCGGACGACCTTGATCACCTGGATCTTCTGGCCACCGGCGGCCGTGAGGACGACGTCGAACGCCGTCTTCTCCTCCGCCGCGGCGCCGTCTCCGGCCGCCGGAGCGGCACCCGGGGCAGCGACGGCCATCGGCGCGGCTGCGGTCACCCCCCACTCCTCCTCGAGCTTGTTCTTCAGCTCGACGAGCTCGAGCACGGTCATTCCGCCCAGCTGCTCGACGACCTTGTCTGTGTCTGCCTTTGCCATGCCTATTCCTCCTGTGCTTCTTCGGGTTCCTGGGTCTCTTCAGCGGGTTCCGGCTCGGAAGCCTCCGCTGCAGATGCTTCCGGGCTGACTTCCTCGCCGGCAGCCTCCTCCGCCGAGGCTTGAGGCGCCGCGTCCTCGGCGGGCGTCTCGTCGGAGGGGGCTTCCTCTGCCGGTGCCTCCTCGGCAGCCGCCTGCGGCTCCTCTGCGGGCGCCTCCGCGGCTCCAGCCTCTGGCTCCGGGACGGCCTCGCCCTGCTCCTCCAGCTGCTTGATGCGCGCGTCGATCACGTTCACCACGTCGCGGAGCGGCGCGGCGAACAGACCGACGACCGTCATCAGCGGGCCGGCGACGGCACTGACCAGCTGGCCGCGGAGCACGTCGGTCGGCGGCAGCGTCGCCAGATTCTTCACGTCGTCCGTGCCGATCTCGCGGCCCTCGAGGATCCCGCCGCGGATCTCGAGCACCTTCGTCTCGCGGGCGGCGGCGTTCAGTGCCTTCGCGACGGCAACCGGGTCGCCGTCGGACTCGAGAAACGCGATCGCGGTCGGTCCGTCGAGTAACGCGAGCAGTGCGTCTGCTCCAGCCTCCTCCGCGGCGCGTCGCGTGAGGGTGTTCTTCACGACCGTGAACTTGGCGCCGTGCTGCAGCAGCTCGCCGCGCAGGTTGTTGATCTCGGTGACGGTCAGGCCGCGGTAGTCCGCAACGATCAGCGTCTCGGTCGAGCGCAGACGCTCGACGAGCTCTGCGACGACCTGTTCCTTCTGGGATCTGTGCATCGAATCACCTCCTCGAAACGAATCGGGCCCACCGGCAGGCGGGCCCAAGCTGAGGCAGGTGACTGTCTCGCTCGGCCGCGCCTCGGCTGGACTTCTGTCTCACGACTGCCAGCTGTCTCCGGCTCGGTACGTTCTTTTACGCGGTTACGGGTTCTGCCTGCTCCTCCAACTCTTCGACGATGCCTTTCGTGCGGGCGGGATCGAGATGGATCCCGGGCCCCATCGTGGTCGTCAGTGTAACCCGGCGGATGTAGCGGCCCTTCGCGGCCGCCGGCCTCACGCGCATGATCTCGTCCATCAGCGCGGCGTAGTTCTCCAGGAGCAGGCGCTCCTCGAAGCTGCGCTTGCCGATCGAGACGTGGACGTTCGCCCCGCGGTCGGTCCGATACTCGAGCTTGCCGGCCTTCGCCTCGGAGACGGCCTTGCCGACGTCCATCGTCACGGTGCCGGTCTTGGGGTTGGGCATCTTCCCGCGCGGGCCGAGGATGCGGCCCAGCTTGCCGACGTTGCCCATCTGGTCCGGCGTAGCGATCGCGACGTCGAAGTCGTCGAAGCCCTCCTCGATCTGCTTCGCGAGGTCGGCGCTGCCGACGACGTCGGCCCCGGCGTCCTGGGCCTCCTTGGCCTTGTCGCCCTCGGCGAAGACGGCGACGCGGGTGTCACGCCCCGTCCCGTGCGGGAGCATGAGCGTCCCGCGGAGCTGCTGGTCGGCGTGGCGGACGTTGAGGCCGAGGTTGAAGTGCACCTCGACGGTCTCGTCGAACTTGCGCTCGGGCCAGCCCTTCAGCATCCGAACGCCCTGCGCCGGGCTGTAGAGCTCCTCGCGGTCGATCTCCGCGCGGGCATTCCGGTAGTTCTTTCCGTGCTGGCTCGTCATGGCGCCACGTCGACGCCCATCGAGCGCGCCGTGCCGGCGATGATCTTCATCGCCTGCTCGACGTCGCGGGCGTTCAGGTCGGTCATCTTCGTCTCGGCGATCTGCCGGACCTGGTCGCGCGTCAGCCGCCCGACCTTCTCCCGGTTCGGCTCGCCCGAGCCCTTCTCGATCCGCAGCGCCTCCTTGATCAGGACGGCGGCCGGCGGCGTCTTCGTGATGAAGTCGAAGGAGCGGTCCTCGTAGACCGTGATCTCGACCGGGATGATCCTGCCGTTCTCCTGCTGGGTCTGCGCATTGAACGCCTTGCAGAACTCCATGATGTTCACGCCGTGCTGGCCGAGCGCAGGGCCGACCGGCGGCGCGGGGTTTGCCTGCCCGCCCGGGATCTGGAGCTTGATCAGCGTGAGAACCTTCTTGGCCATTTAGTCGATCTTCTTCACCTGGTCGAACCCGAGCTCCACCGGGACTTGCCGCTCGAAGATGTCGACGAGCACTTTGAGCTTCTGGGCGTCGGGCTGGACGTCGACGATCTCGCCGTCGAAGTCCGAAAGCGGGCCGGAGGTTACCTTCACGGACTCGCCGAGCGAGTACTCGATCTGGGCGCGGGCGCGCTCGGCGGTCTGGGCGCCGGTCCGCAGGATCCGGTCGACCTCAGGCTGCGAGAGCGGGATCGGCTTGCCGGCCGCGCCCACGAAGCCGGTGACGCCGGGCGTGTTCTTGACGACCGTCCACGCGTCGTCGTCCAAATCCATGTTCACCAGCACGTAGCCGGGAAGCACCCGCTTCTCGGCCTGCACCTTCTGCCCGTCCTTCGTCTCGATCACCTGCTCGGTCGGCACGACCACGCGGCGGAAGCGCGGCTGCTGGTTCATCGAGATGACCCGGTGCTCGAGGTTGGCCTTGACCTTGTTCTCGTGCCCGGAATAGGTGTTGATCACATACCAGCGAAACATCGTCCGACTCCAGCCGTCAGTTGCCGAGCAGCAGTCGTTGCACGAACGGCTGGAGCACGAGGTCGGCGGCCCAGAGGTAGGTGCCGACGATCGCGCACGCGATGATCACGACGATGGTGCCGGTGAGAACCTGGCGCTGGTTCGGCCACTCGACCTTCTTCAGCTCGGCTGCCGACTCGGAGATGAAGCGGCGGCTTCCGCCGCCCCGGCCGCGGCGACCGGTCTGCGTCTTCGGCGCCTCGCGCGCCGGGCGGACCTGCTGCTGGCGGGTCCGGGCGCGCTGCGAGACGCCCTGCGCCTCGGGCGCCGCCGCTGCCTCCTGCTTCCGCCGGTTCCGGCGGCGCTGCTGGCGAGTGTTTCGGGCCATTCGCTAACGGGTCTCCCGGTGGACGGTGTGTTGGCTGCACCAGCGGCAGTACTTCTTCGCCTCGAAGCGGTCCGGCGTATTCCGCTTCGACTTGTTGGTCTGGTAATTACGCCGTCTGCACTCAGTGCAGGCGAGCGTGATTCCGACTCTGACTCCACTCTTGCTGGCCATGTCCTCGTTTCCTTACGCGGAAGGTAGCGGCGGGTGGATTCGAACCACCGACCTTCGGGTTATGAGTCCGACGCTCTAACCAACTGAGCTACGCCGCCGCGCTCGGGGATAGTAGCGGCTGTCCGCCTGCGATCGTACCCTCGCTCGGCCGCCCTACCGCGCGACGATCAGCACCGGCGTCCCCACGTCGACCTCGTTGAATAGCGCCTCCGCGTCGGGCACCCTCATGCGGATGCATCCGTGTGAAGCCGAGTAGCCGATCGACGCCGCGTCGGGGGTGCCGTGGATGCCGACGAGCGGCGCGGTGAGCCCCATCCAGCGCGTGCCGAGGGGGTTTCCCGGGCCCGGCGGGACGGGCTTCTTGCCGCGGGCCCAGTCCGAGTCTGGGGGCGGAATCCACCAGGGGTTCTGCTGCATCGTGGCGATGCTGTAGTGGCCGAGCGGCGTCGGGTACTCCTTCGTCCCCGTCGCAATCCCGAAGGTGCGCACAGCGCGCGGCCCGTCGAACAGCGTGAGGCGCTTCGACTCGCGCGACACGACCACGATCGGGCCGTAGTTCTCCGGCGTGATCTTCGGGGGGACGCTCTTCGTGAGCAGCGGCAGCGGCTCCCGCAGGTTCGTCTTCAGCGAGTAGGCGATCGCGTTGGTCATCACGTCACGACGGACGGCGAGCCCGGGCTTCGCGTCGCTGAACACGGGCCGCCCGTTCGCCGCGCCGGTGACGGTGGCGTCAACCGCGTCGCGCGAGAAGAGGCGGTCGAGTCGCTGGACGTAGTTGCGGATCCGTGCGCGCGCCGTCCCGACACGCAGCGGCACGTTTACCCAGCGGCCCGAGGTGAGGGCACGGGCGACCGCCGCGTCGACAGCCGCGCTGGCCCCGAGATACCGCGGACTGATTCGCCAGCGCTTGTCGCCGAAGCGGAGCCGCAGCGGGCGGCCGAACGCGCGCTCCACCCGTCTCCGGGCGGGCTCGGAGGTCAACCCGCCGACCTCGACGCCGGCGATGCTGACGCCGGCCGCGATCGGCGCCGGCTTCCGCGCTGCGTCGGGCGCGGCGACGCCCAACGTCACGGAGAGCAGGAAGATTGCCGCGAGCAGGCGTTTCACGCATCGAAAGATACGGCACGCCGTGGGAAAACGGTCCTCTTTCGCCGCGGTTGTTAGGAGTCCTTCACCCAGTCGCGGGTGAGGAAGAGCCAGAACGCCAGGCCGGCGTGCGGGCCATAGCGTGCGAAGCGCCGCTCGAGTTGCCGGTCGGCCAGCTTCCGCCCGCCGTTCAGGCTCGCGTACTTGGGCCGCGTCCAGGAGTCGAGGATCAGGCGCGAGTGGCGACCGAGGAGCATCATCACGTGAGCTGCGGCGTATGGGCCGACGCCGGGTAGCGCGAGCAGCCGCTCCGCGATCTCGTCATCGGACAGCTCGTCGGGGGCGGCGTCGAGGAGCACCTCCAAGTCGAGCGATCCGTCCGCGACCGACGCGGCGAGCGCGCGCAGGTAGGCGCCGCGATATCCCGCGCGCACCGTGTCGCGGTAGAACGACTCCGGCGCCGCCGCCATCGCCTCCGGGGTCGGGAAGGCACGGCCAAGGCGCCCGGCCGACTGCTCGCCGAGACCGTCGACGAGCGCCCCGACCATTCGAACCGTGGCCGACCACGCGCAGTTCGTGGTGCAGATCGTCTTGACGACGTCCTCGAAGACGGTGGGGCTCCTGAACATCCGGCCGGCGCCGGCCCGAACCCACGCGAGACCGTCGTCCGCGGCGGCGGCCGCGTACAGGCCGCTCAGGTCCTCGTCGAGGTTCAGCATCCGCCGGACGGTCTCCCCCACTCCGCGCTTGACCCGGTCGCCGGCGGCGGGCCCCAGAATCTCGACCCGCGCTCGACCCCGCCGGCCTTCCGAGATCCTGATCGTCTTCGGCTTGCTTCCCCGCACGGGAACGGTGACGGTCATCGTCCGGCCCTCTTCGTCCACGTCGGCCGGCGGGAGCGACGCGACGCCGTGCGAGACGAGCGTCCGCCAGAGGTCGACGGGCTCTCCGGCCGGTCCCTCGAGAGCCAGCTCGACCTGCGAATTCGAAGCCACCTCACAAGGCTAGGCTCTGGCCAATGGCCGTCGTCGAGGCACGGGACCTCCATCGCACCTACCGAACGTCCACCGGCGTCCTCAAGCGGAAGTGGATGGACGTCGAGGCCGTCCGCGGCGTGAGCTTCGAGATCGAGCGGGGCGAGTTGTTCGGGCTCCTCGGACCGAACGGCGCCGGCAAGACGACCACGATCAAGATGCTGATCACGCTCCTGATCCCGACCAAGGGGACGGCGCATGTTCTCGGCTACGACGTCGTCAAAGACGCGCGCGAGGTACGGAAGTGCATCGGGTACGTCTTCGGCGGCGAGCGCGGGGTCTACGAGCGGCTCTCGGGCTACGACAACCTCCGGTACTTCGCCGAGCTGTACGGCGTCCCGCCCAAGGAGATCGCGCCGAGGATCGAGTACCTGCTGGAGCTCGTCGGGCTCAAGGGGCGCGAGCAGGAGCGCGCCGAGGGCTACTCGCGCGGCATGAAGCAGCGTCTGCACATCGCCCGCGGGCTGTTGCACGACCCGCCCGTCATCTTCCTGGACGAGCCGACGATCGGGCTCGATCCGGTCGGCGCGCGCGAGCTGCGCGCCACGATCGCCTCCCTCGCCGATGCCGGCAAGACGATCCTCCTGACGACCCACTACATGTTCGAGGCCGACGCGCTCTGCGATCGCCTCGCGGTGATCAACCGCGGCGAGATCGTCGCGCAGGGGACGCCGGCCGACCTCAAGCGCGAGGTCGGAAAGGGCACGGTCGTCGAGGTGGAGGTCTTCGGTGTCCCCGACGGAACGGTGGAGCGCGTCCGCGCGATCGACGGGGTCACCGCCGTGATCCGTCGAGGACCGCGACCAGGCGCAGGTGCTCGCGGTCCAGATCCGGACCGGCGCCGAGTTGACGCAGTCGATCCTCGGGGCGCTCGACGGCGCAAGCGTGGGCCGGATCTCCCGCCGCGAGCCCACGCTCGAGGACGTGTACGTCACGCTGGTGGCCGAAGGGTGAGGACGCTCCGCCTGATCTGGATCGGCTGGCGCTTTCACGTGAAGAGCCTCACCCTGTCCGGGTTCTTCCTCCTCACCTCGGTGCTCCAGCCGATCATCTTCGCGTCGCTCGCGTACCTGCTCTTCCGCGCGGGCGCGCGCGAGGGCACGCTGCTCTACGTCGCGCTCGGGGCCGGGATGATGGGGATCTGGTCGTCCACGCTCTTCGGCTCGGGCGGGGCAATCCAGTGGCAGCGCTGGCAGGGGACGCTCGAGTACTGCATCGCCGTGCCGCCGCCGTTCCTGCTCGTGATCGTCCCGCTGACGCTGGCCACGGCGACGATCGGCCTCTACTCCCTCAGCGCGACGCTCCTCTGGGGATGGCTCTTCTTCGACGTCCCGCTCCACGTCTCGGACCCGGTGGGCTTCATCGTCGCCCTCCCAGTCACGGTGATCGGGCTCGGCCTGCTCGGCCTGGTGCTCGCGTCGACCTTCGTCCTCTATCGCAACGCGAACGCGCTGTCGAACCTCCTCGAGTACCCGGTCTGGCTGGTTACCGGACTGCTCGTCTCCCTCTCGCTGCTGCCCGGGTGGGTCGGCCCGATCTCGTGGCTGCTGGCGCCGACCTGGGGCGTGACCGCGCTACGCGAGGCGGCGATCTCCGGCAGCCCGTGGGCGGAGATCGGGATGTGCCTCCTCCTCGGCGCGGTCTACCTCGTGATCGGCCACTTCACGCTGCAGCACTTCGAGCGGCTCGCCCGCGAGCGGGCGACGCTCTCCTTGACATGACCAACCTGCGCGTCTTCTTCATCGGCGGGTACCTCTCGTACCGCGCGCTGTTCAACTGGATGCACTGGTCGTACTACATCCCGACCATGCTCGGCGCGCCGGTCTTCCAGGTGCTCTTCTTCGCCTACATGGGGCGCTTCGCCGAGGTTCAGAACGACGAGTTCTTCGTGGTCGGCAACGCCGTCCAGCTCTCGGCGATGGCGGGGATCTACGGGATGGCGATGACGGTCGGAGGCGAACGCTGGACACAGACGCTCTCGCAGCTGATGGCCACCCCGGCGAACCGGCTGCCGCTCTTCCTCGGGCGGGCGCTGCCGCTGATCGTCAACGGGATCTTCACCTCGGTGTTCGCCTTCGCCGTCGGCTGGCTCCTGCTCGACGTCGACATCGCGGCTTCGCAGCTCCCCGCCCTGGTCGTCGTGATGGCGGCGAGCGCGTTCGCGTGCACGTCGCTCGGACTGGTGGTGGGAGCGCTCGGTCTGCGGGTGCGCGACGTCTTCTTCCTGGCGAACATCGTCGTCTACGCACTGGTGCTCTTCTGCGGCGTGAACATCCCGCTCGAATCGCTGCCCTCGTGGATGGAGAACGTCGCTCGGGCGCTGCCGCTGACGCATGGGATCGAAGCGGCGCGGGCGATCGCGGACGGCGCGTCGCTGTCGTCGGTCGACCACCTCGTCTGGACGGAGCTCGGAATCGGCGCGGTCTACGCCGCGGTGGCTTTCGGCATGTTCAAGCTCTTCGAGCTCGAGGGTCGGCGCCGCGCAAGCTTCGAGTCGATCTAACCGAGCTTCAGTTCGCTCGCTCGCTACTTGACGAGCGAGAGCATCTTGAACATCGGCAGGTACATCGAGATGATGATCACGCCGACCATCAGCCCGACGCCGATCATCATCAGGGGCTCGATGATCGAGGTCAGTGACGAGATCGAGGCGTCGACCTCGTCCTCGTAGAAGTCAGCGACCTTCCCGAGCATCTTCTCGAGCTCTCCCGTCTCCTCACCGATCTTGATCATGTGGGAGACCATCGGCGGGAACACCGGGTTGTCCGCCAGCGGCTGGGCGATCGGAACACCTTCCTGCACGGCGATTCGGACGTCGGCCAGCGCTTGCTCGACGACCCAGTTGCCGGCGGTCTGGCCGGTGATCTCGAGCGCCTTGATGATGTCCACGCCCGCTGCGATCAGCGTCGAAAGCGTGCGCGAGAAGCGGGCCATCGTCACCTTGAGGACGACGGCGCCGATCTTCATCGGCACCTTCAGCTTGATCTGGTCCCAGATCTGCCGGCCCTTCTCCGTCCGCTTCCCTCTCCGCAGGCCGAGGCCGACGACGAGGAGCGCCGGGAAGACGATGTAGTAGTTCCCGCGCAGGAAGTTCGAGACGTTGACGACCCACTGCGTGAGCGTCGGGAGCTGACCGCCGAGGTCGGCGAAGATCTTCACGAACACCGGGACGAGGAACATCAGCATCCCGATCAGGACGAGGGTCGCGAAGATCAGGACCATCGTCGGGTAGATCATCGCCCCCTTCACGCGGCGCTTGATCGCCGTCTCCTTCTCGATCTGGAAGGCGACGCGGTCGAGCACCGCATCGAGGATTCCGGCGGCCTCGCCTGCCTCGACCATCGCGATGTAGAGGCGACTGAAGACCTTGGGGTGCCGCCCCATGGCCTGCGAGAGCAGCAAGCCGCCTTCCACGTCCGCGCGAAGCTCGCCGATGATCACAGCCAGGTACTTGTCATCCGTCTGCTCCTCGAGGATCACAAGCGCGCTGACCACGCTCAGGCCGGCGTCGATCATCGTCGCGAACTGGCGCGAGAAGACCTGGAGGGACTTCGGCTTGATCTTCTTGAACGCGGTGCGAACGCTCTGCTCGCCGCCGGCCCGAAGCTCTACGAGGTCCTGCGCAAGCAGGCCGCGGACGCGGAGCTGCTCGCGCGCGGCGTCACGGTCCGGCGCATGGATCGAGCCAGTGAGCTCGACGCCCTCGGCGGTGATCGCGCTGTAGGTGTAGGCCGCCACTTCTCGCTCGCTATCGGTTCCGGGTCAACGCGTCTTTAGCCGGTGGACTGGTCGAAAGTGGATGCCTGGCGGACGTAGACGCGGCTCTGGTTCGCCTCGTCGCGAACGACGATCGTCACCTGCTTGACGGGGCGGCCACCGGTCGGGGTGACCTCGCGGATGTAGGTGTTCAGCCGGTAGGTCTTGTTGTCCGCTCCGGTGACGCCGCGACTGGCGTTGCACTCGTCCGGATAGGGCGGCCCGGAGCACGTCGGGGTGGTGACCTGAGTCGAGCAGCCGCCGCACGTATACGCGGGGTCAGTGGTGTAAGGCGCACTACCGGGGATCGAACCGGACGCGAGCCGGATCGAGTTGTGCGTGATCGCTCGGTAGAGCTCCATCTGCTGGTCGGCCAGCACGGCCGCCGTCGTCACCCGGCTCGCGCGCCCGAGCGTGACGATTCCGGCCTGGAACGAGGCGATGATCGCGAGGAGCCCGACGTTCAGGATCACCATCGCGATCACGAGCTCGATCAAGCCGAATCCGTCGGAGCTTCGCGCCTTCTGGCCGAAAGTCTCGCGACTTTCAGCCATCGTATGAAGCCGGGCGCCGCTGACGCGGCGCGCGGCCAAGCCGCTGAGCGCCACTACCTTCTCTTTCCGCCGCAGTGAGCGAAACGGGCGGAGCCCGTTCCGCGGCACCTCAGCCGACACTGACGAGCCGGAGGACATACGTGGTTCCATCCGCAGTGTTCATGAGGGTTACGGGCTTGCCGCCCCTCTTCAGGGTGATCGTGGGGGCACCCGTGGCGTAGGTGCCGTCGACGATGCCGACCTTCGCGACGCTCCTCGTGAGCGAGACGAGCTTGAAGATCGGATCGCTCTCCGGGAAGGAGTCGCCGAGCCCGATGTCGCTCGAGACGCCGTTGACGGAGATCGTCGCCGTGCCGACCGCAGACGGCGCGGGCGCCGGCGCAGGCGCGGGCTCCGGATCGGTGATCCCGATCGTCGGCTCGCCCTTCGGCTTGCCGGGCGCCGCGGGTTCGGTCCCGGAGCTCTCCTCCGCCTGCTGAGCGAAGGGATCCTTGCTGTCGAATCGGTCGAAGGTGACGAGCTGGCCCACAGCCGCCTGCGGTGCGGGATCGGAGTCGATCAGCGCGACCCCACCCGCGGGCGCGGGCGCGGCCGCCGGCGTCGGGGTCCCCGTCGGAGTCGGAATCGGCGTAGTCGAAGCGGGCGCCGGCTCGGAGGCGACCTCGGAGGAACCTCCGCCGAAAAGGCCGAGGATCGTCGGGGCCTGGTAGGCCATCACGCCGAGGAAGAGGACGCCGAGGACCGCAGCGACGATCTTCTGCTTGCGTGCTTTCGCCTTGGGGTCGAATTTCTTGGCCATCAGTTCACTCCTGCGGCGGTCGCGCCGGCCGCTGGGGCGGGCTGCGGCGCCGGCTGGGCCGGGGCAGGCTGGGCAGGCGCGCCGGGCTGCGGCTGGGTCGCCGCCGGGGCAACCGAAACGCCGGTCCCGTAGACGTAGGCATGCACGCTCAGCGTCGCCTTGATTCGCGGGAACTTGCGCTCGCTCTCGACGAAGTTCAGCGAGGAGACGGTGAAGAGCCGGCCGGTCGCCTCGAGCTGGCCGCCGCGCACCCGGACGAGACTGCGCAGGCGGAAGAGGAAGTCGGAGAGCTCGTAGAAGTTGCCGTCGAAGACGAGGTCGATCGGCCGGCGCATGTAGCCGCCCGCATCGGCCGCCTCCTGCGGGGTGATCGACTCGAACCTGATGCCCGTCTCACGGGCGATCCGGTTGAGTTCGAGCAGGACGCCGGGCATGTCGTCGGTGTCAGGCATGGCCTTGCTGACCCGGAAGAGGTCGGCCACCCGGATCGGCTCGACGGTCCGGACCTGTGCGTTCGCCATTCGGAGCGCCTGGATCTCCGTCTGCAACGCCTCAGCCTGCAGCGCCAGTTCGGCGCTCTCCGAGCGCTGCGGCGAGATGAGCAGGAAGTAGCCGGCAGCTGACACGACGAGCAGCGTCACGGCGACGATCGCGAGCGCCGCGGGCTTCGGGAGACTCTTCACGAGGACACCGTCGTCCCTTGCAGGGACGAGTTGATCGTGAACTTGACGACGGCGCGCTCCTTCGACTTGTCGATCACGCTCGAGCCGAGCGTTGGGCGGTCGAGCTCCGGAAGCACGGACAACCGGGCCAGGAGCCGAGCCACGCCGTCATGGGAATACGAGTAACCGGTGATCGAGAAGGTGCCGCTGGGAGCCGAGGTCTGGCCGGGCGTCGGAACGAAGTTCGGGTCCGAGCCGCTAGCGGTCAGCGACTCGAGCCAGATGTCCTCCGGGAGGACGAGCGAGATCTCGCGCAGGACGCGGTCCCAGGCGACACGGGCGCCGAGCGCCTTGCCGAGGAGCGTGACGCGCTCACTCTTCTGAGTTTCGAGGCCGCTGGAGTCGACCGGCGCCTGCGGCGCAGGCGGAATCGCCGCGAGCTCCATGCGGAGGGCGTCGACCTCGGCCTGTTTGTCGCTGGCCGACGAGCTCGCCATCAGGAACCCGCCGGAGAGCAGCGCCACGACGAGCACGCTGCCGAGTACGCCGGTGAGGAGGACGGCGCCGGGCTGGCTGCGCTGACGCTTCTCGTCGCGAGGTAGAAGGTTGACGGCCCGCATCAGTGATCGATGCCCAGGCCGATCGCCGCAGTCAGGGACCCGAGCTCTTGCTCCCGATCGACCTTCTTTCCGACCTTGACGTAGCCGAGCGGATCGCCGACGCGCGTCCGCACGCCGAGGAGCCGTGAGAGCTCGCCGGCGAAGCCGGGAAGCTGCGCGGTGCCGCCGGTGAGGACGATCTCGCCGATGCCGAGAGATCCCTGCTGCGACTGGTAGAACTGGAGCGAGGAGACGAGCTCGCGAGCGAACTCGTGAACCTCCCGGAGCACGGCCTGACGAACCTCCTCTGCCTGCTCGCTGGTCAGCCCGGCTGGAATCGAGGGCTCCGAGAGCGAGAGCGCGAGCTTGATGGGCTGTGCCTCGGAGGGCGACAGGTCGAGCGTCTTGGCGATCGCAGTGTCGAGCGAGCGCCCGCCCCAGTCGAGCACGCGGGTGAACTGACACATCTGGCCGTCGGAGACGGCGAACGTCGTGCGGTCATGGCCGACGCCGATCACGACGACCGCAGAGCTCGCGTTCCCGTTCGGCTGCGGCGTGAGCGCGCGAAGCAGCGCGAACGCCTCGAGGTCGATGCCGGCGAGGCGCAATCCCGCCTTCCGGCACGCCGCCGCGTAGCGATCGATCAGATCCCTGTAGGCGACGACGAGCAAGACGCGCCGGTGGAGCACGCCTTCGTCGTCGACCCGCTCGCCGAGGATGCGATAGTCGAGCACGGCTTCCTCGACCGGGATCGGCAGCGTCTCCTGTGCCCGGTACTTGATCGCGTTCGCAAGCTGCTTCTGGTCGGCGATGCCGGCGATCTCGAACATCCGGACGCCGATGCGGTTGTTGGAGATGCCGAGCCGGACGTTCGTCCGGGGCAGCTTGTTCGCGCGGAAGAACCGGCGCAGCACCTGCGCCAGCTCCTCGATCTCGCGGAGCTCGCCGCCGACGACGATCTCGTTGTCGAGCTGCTCGCGCGCGACCTGGAGGAGCTGCGGCTCGCCGTTGTTGACGACCCTGGCGGCCGCGATCTGCGACGCGCCGATCTTCAGGCCGACGAGCTTCTTCGTCCGGCCGCCGCGCTCGCGCTTCGCCTTGGGTTGCTTCGGCGCCTTTGCCGCCTTGGGCGCAGGCGCAACGGAGCCGGCCGCGTCCTTGGGCTTCCGGGAGAAGCGGCGCTTGCGCTCGGACTTCGGCTCGGCCGGCTGGCCGTTGACGGCGTCCTTGGCGTCCTTGGCGTCCTTGGTTCGCGCGCCCCGCTTCGGGAGCAGGTCGGACAGCTTGATCTCTTGCCGCAGGTTCATGTGGCTAACTCCCGGCGATGCGTAGGCCGCCGGCGGCAGCCGGCGTGGATGTTTCGGCCTCGGTCCGCTTGATCAGTCCCTCGAGCTGCTCGGGCCGCGACGAGCGAGAGAGGGCGACTTCTTCCTTGACCACGCCTCGAAGGACGAGGTCGGCAAGGGACTGCTCGAGGGTCAGCATCCCGCGCTTCGTCCCGGTTTGCATCACCGAGTAGATCTGCTCGATCTTGTGCTGGCGGATCAGGTTCCTGACCGCGTCGTCCGGAAAGAGGATCTCGATGGCCGGCACCCGGCCCTGGCCGTCGGCAGTCGGCAGCAGCGTCTGCGTGACGACGCCCATCAGCGTGCCGGCGATCTGTGCCCGGATCTGCCCCTGCTGGGCCGCCGGGAACACGTCGATCAGCCGGTCGACCGTGGAGGCCGCGTCCTGGGTGTGCAGCGTGGCGAAGACGAGGTGGCCGGTCTCGGCGGCGGTGAGCGCGGTCGAGATCGTCTCGAGGTCGCGCATCTCGCCGAGGAGGATCACGTCGGGGTCCTGGCGGAGCGCGCCGCGAAGACCCTCCGCGAAGCTGAGTGCGTCGGGGCCGAGCTCGCGCTGGTTGACGATGCAGTGCTTGTGCTTGTGGAGGAACTCGATTGGGTCCTCGATCGTGATGATGTGGTCGGCGCGGGTCCGGTTGATCTCGTCGATCAGCGCGGCGAGCGTCGTTGACTTACCGGAGCCGGTCGGGCCGGTGACCAGCACCAGGCCGCGCGGCTTGTCGCACAGCGAGTAGAGCGACTTGGGGACGCCGAGCTCCTCGAGCGACTTCAACTCGGCCGGGATGAGGCGGAACGCGCCGGCGAGGCTCTCGCGCTGCGAGTAGATGTTGACGCGGAAGCGCGCCAGGCCGGGCATCGAGTACGAGAGGTCGATCTGGCGGTTGAGCTCGAGCACCTTCTGCTGCTCGGTCGAGAGGATCCGGTACAGCAGGCCCCGCGTGTCGTCCGCGGACAGCTTCGGGTACTGCTCGAGCCGGTGCAGGTGTCCGCGCAGGCGCAGAACCGGCGGCGAGCCGACCGTGATGTGCAGATCGGAGGCGTTGTGCGCCACCATCTGCTCGAGCAGCGTGTCGATGGAGTACGAGTCCGGCATGGATCCCTCGGACGAGCTATCGGCAGGCTGCATCAGTTTCTTGACCCTTTTGCTGACACAAATTCGAGGGCTTCTACTCGGGCGCCGACCAGTCTCGGGCGACTGCTTCCGCCGTCGATGAAGTCGGCGCGGTCGATGCGCACCGAGAGCTCCGGGACCGGGTAGCCCGCTACCGGGATCCGGACGTCCACGGTGGCACCCGGCCGCAGCTCCAGACTGCGGCTGACAGATCCGGCCTCGACCTCGACGGAGCGGCCCGGGCGGCCGGCGGGAAGCGACAGCACCAGCCGGTACGAGCCGCCTCGGTGGAGCTCCGGGAAGGCGCGGTACCGGAAGACCGACTGCGCCCAGCCGTCTGCCTGGAGCCCGAAGGCGATCCAGCGGAACCGGACGCTTCCGCCGGTGCGGTAGAGGGTGAGCCCGTCGCGGGGCCGAACGATGCGGCGGGCATCCAGCGCCGCCTGCGTTCCGGCGTCGTTCACGACCAGGTGCTCGGCGGCGACAGGCTGACCCGCGGTGTCGACGAGCGTCCCGTCGGGACTCAGACCGACGGCTGTGTACGGCAGCTGGTCGTGCGGCACGTCGAGGTGGAAGCTGCGGGCGACGTTCCGGTTCCAGCTCTCGAGCACCCAGCCGGAGTGCAGCGAGCCGCCTGGGAGTGCAAGGAAGTCGACGCGCTCGATCCCGGTGCGCTCCAGCCAGTCGGGCTGCGCCGGGGCAAGTGCAGACAGGGTGCGCTCCGTGATCCGGCGATCGCCCGAGTAGGCGACCGCTCCGACGACGAGCGCCAGCGCGGCGGATCCCAGGGCGAGCACGAGCGGGCGGCGCTGGAGTGCTGCGGCAAGAAGCGCAGCGAGCACGCCGGCTGCCGCGAAGATCGCCGCGGCCTCGCCCTGCGTGGTCCAGCGGCCGACCGTCTCCACCGCCGAGATCGTCGGCGAGTCGAACGAGAACGGGTTGAGCGCGATCGACGCGAACGGAATCGCGAGCGCGAGGGCCGCGAAGCCGAGAGCCGTTCCCGCCTGCAGCTTGCGGCCGGCGAAGCCGCGCTCCGCGAGGGCGAAGAAGCCGACATAGACGAGCGGGACGAGGTAGAAGACGTAGCGTTCGAAGGGCTTGCGCGACTCGCCGGAGGCGATCAGCCCGGCCTGCAGGGGCATCAGCACCAAGAGCAAGAGCGTCATCACTGCGAACGCGCGCTCGTACGCACTCCGCGGGCGTGCGGCGCCGAGCACGATTCCCAGCAGCGCGCCGGGCGCGACCAGCATCCCGGCGGCGAACGGCAGCAGGGCTGCCGTCCAGACGGTCCAGCGGAGCGTCTCGTCGAGGGGGTAGTCGAGCGTCTTCGCGCCGCTGTAGAAGCCGAGCGACCCGGTGCCGGCCGCGATTGCGGCGAGAACGCCGAGGGTCAGGCCGGCGAGCGCCGTCGACATGCCGGCGCAACGGGCGCCCGACGAGCAGGATCGACGCCGCGAACACGAGCGGCAGGACGACGAACTGGGCCCTCGTGAGGACGGCCAGGGCGAGCACGGCGAGGGCGACGAGGTCGCGCTCGCGACTCGGCGCCGCCAGCGTACGGACGCAGACGGCGACGGCGAGCAGGAACACCGGGTAGGCGGCAGCCTCCGAGGTCAGGAAGCCGTGGTAGAGCATCCAGCTCCCGGCGACGGTCGCGACCGCGACGACGAGCGCATAGACGGGCCGAACCAGGAAGCGGGCGAGCCAGTAGGCCGGCAGCGCCGCCGAGCACATCAGCAGCGTGTTGATCGTCTTCGCGAGCTCGTAGGCGAGCGGCGTGGAGCCGGCCAGCCATGCCGGTGCCTGGAGGAGCGCGGGGACGAAGGCCGGGAAGAAGAGAGGGAAGTCGCGAACGACGAACGCCTCGCCGGCCGCAAAGCTCCGCGCCAGCTCCGAGAAGAGCAACTCGTCGGTGAAGACCGCCGGCGTGACGTGGCCGCGGGACTGGAACCAGTGGTACACCGCGCCGACCGCGAACACCGCGACGAGCGCGAGCAGCCGGCGACGAGGACGGGCGGCGGCGCGTGGGACCTCGCGGAGGACAATCTCGACGTCCCGCCAACGCTCGGTGGCCGGAACGCTCACGCCGAGCTCCCGCCGGCGCGCGTGGAGAACCGGCACCCGCCGCCCGGGAGGATCCGCGGCTTGCCGGCGTGTGCGCTGACGATCCGTCCTCCGAGGAAGCCGCGGTCGTCCGAGACGAAGCTGAGGCTCCACGGCCCGCGAGAGCACGCGGGGAACGTCACGACCCTCCGCTCGCCTGCCCGGAGGCGGACGACGGCGGGGCTAAGCATCGTCGGAGACCGGAACCGCAGCGTGATCGGGGATGCCTCGGGTGCGGTCAGCGTCAGCTGGACGCGCCGAGCCACGAGACCCCCCGGCTTCTCGGGCCAGAGGAAGAGCCGGCCGGCGCCGGCGAGCCAGCCGTCGCTGTAGTGGCCGGCGAGGTACACCGAGAGCCGAGCGGTGGTCCGGGGACGCCAGAGCGAGAACGACGGCGACGACGCGAGGAGCTCCGCGTCCGCGAGCCGGATCGTCCCGGAATAGCCGTCGACGACGACGGGCGTGCGGATGGCGCGCCCCTCGAGCAGGAGCGTGCCGTCACGACCGACGCGGAGCAGCGGCGCGGTGACGTGGTCGAGCTGGTCTGCCCCAGGCAGGAGCGCGACGCGGTCGACCGAGCGGTTCCAGAAGAGCTGCTCGAGCGCCTCGGTCTTCACCCCCTGGGGGCCGCGCACGAGCACTGCTCCGTCGACGCCGTGCCGGTCGATCCACGACGGATCCTCTGGGAGGAACGCGGCGCGAACCGCGGCCGAGTTGCGGTTGTCGAAGACGGCGGCGACGCTCCAGATCGCGCCCGACGCCGCGATCGCCACCGCGAGCGCGACGGGTGTGGCCAGCCTCGGGCGCCTCGAGAGCGCGACGCCGACGGCGAGCGCGATCGCGGCGGAGGCTGCGAAGACGAGCGAGCCGTTGCCCGGGCTTCCCGTCCACTGCTCGACCTGGAACGCGGCGAGGAGGAGCGGCGAGTGCGCTTTCCCCTCGGCCGCCGCGAAGCCCGCGAGCGGCACCGTCGCCGACGCAGCCAGGAGAGCGGCGGCGATCAGCGCGTGGTGTACGCGCGCCGGCCAGCCGCGCGCCGCGTAGAGGCAGAACGCCACCGCGGCGAGCGGAAGGACGTAGAAGACGTAACGCTCCTGTGCGTGCTCGACGGCTCCGGCCAGCGACGCTTCGAGCAGCAGCGCGGCCGTCACCGGAAGGGCCAGGGCGGCGAAGCCGAGCTCGGCGCGGCTCCGCGGCTTGGCGAGCGCCAGTGCGAAGGCGAGGAGTGCGCCCGGCAAGAGGATCCAGCCGGACGAGTAGGCGAGGACGAGCGAGTTCAGCCCGAACCGCTCAGCGAGTTGGAGAGGGTCGGCACGACCGTCCAGCGCGCTGTCGTAGAGCCCGAGCAGGCGCCGGAAGCCGATTGCCGCGGCAAGCGCGAACGACGTTGCCAGCACACTCAGGGTCAGCGCGTGCTCGCGGATCGCCTGCCGCACCCTACGCTCCCGCAGACCGACGATCAGCACGGCGGCCACGAAGCAGAGCGGCAGGACGACGAATTGGATCCGGGCAAAAGTCGCCAGGGCGGCGAAGGCAAGGAAGACGAGACCGGAACGATGGGTCGGCCGGGCGAGCGCGCCGACTCCCGCAGCCATCGCCGCGAGAAAGAGCGGGTAGGCGAACGGCTCAGCGGTCACCCAGGAGGCGAACAGCAGGTCCGGGATCGCGACGGCGAAGGCGGCGGCGCCGAAGGCGAGCGGGCGGCTCAGCCCGACGCGACGAGCGAGCATGAACGCCGGGACGGCGGCCAGAGACATCGCGAGCGCGCCGAGCGCCTGGACGACGCGGTACGAGACCCACACGTCGTCCGCGAGCCAGGCCGGCGCAGTCAGGAGCGGCTGAAGCAGCGCCGGGAAGGTGATCTCCACACCGCGGACGAGCGGCCGGCCCGTCTCGAGCAGCGATCGCCCGAGCTCCGCGTAGAGGTACTCGTCCGAGAAGTAGTTCGGTGTCGCACGGAGCCAGCCCACGACGAGCCGCACGCCGAACGACAGCGCGACGAGCGCCGCCAGCAGCGGGGCCGTCGTGACCTCGATGCGGACGCGCGCAGCAATGGACGTGGAAGCCGCAACCACTGAATGCGTCTATCGGCGGCGACCAGGCGGGGCTTGAAAAGAAGAAGGGCGCCCATCGGGCGCCCTTCTGAGACCGTTCGAGCGAGCCGGACCTAGCAGGCCTGATTCTCGAGATCGGCAGCCGGGCCGTTCTTGCGCCAGATCTTGCCGCCGACGAGGCTCTCCACGCAGTACGTGGAAGCAGTCGCAGTCGGGATCGTGATGCCCTTGATCCCCTGGTCGTAGTTCGTCTGCAGGAACGAGACCGTCATGCCGCCGTAGGTGCTGAAGTCGGCGAAGAAAGCCTCGACACCCGGGATTGCCGCACGGACGTTCGCCTTGGCGGCCGAGTCAGACGCCCGGTCGCGGAACTTCATGTACGACGGGACGGCGATCGCGAGCAGGATGCCGATGATGATGATGACAACCAGAAGCTCGATCAGGGTGAAACCCCCCTGGCGCGAGCGACCGGCGATCCGGTTCTGCAACTTGGTCAACAACGTAAGTTCCTCCTCCTTGGAAGTGACTGCCTGGGCGTATCGGCACTCGAGGGCGGCCGCTTGAGCCACAAAAAAAGGGGGCGCGATGCGCCCCCTTCTCACAACTCGGACGAGCCTGCTTAGCAGGCGACGTTCTCGAGGTCGGCAGCCGGGCCGTTCTTGCGCCAGGTCTTGCCGCCGACGACGCTCTCCACGCAGTACGTCGAAGCAGTCGCGGTCGGGATCGTGATGCCCTTGATCCCCTGGTCGTAGTTCGTCTGCAGGAAAGAGACCGTCATGCCGCCGTAGGTGCTGAAGTCGGCGAAGAAGGCCTCGACACCCGGGATTGCCGCTCGCACGTTCGCCTTGGCGGCCGAGTCAGACGCCCGGTCGCGGAACTTCATGTACGACGGGACGGCGATCGCGAGCAGGATGCCGATGATGATGATGACAACCAGAAGCTCGATCAGGGTGAAACCACCCTCACGCGAGGTCCGGTTGATCCGCTGGTTGAGCCTTGCAAGCATGCTTGTGTTCCTCCTTAGGTCCGCAAAGCGTTCGATGGCTCAGAGCCAGATATCGGCTGCGCGGATCGCTCGTACATGCCGCTTTTGGGGGATGCCCTCCCTCGCTGCTCACCCGCGCACCTGCCTGTAAAGGGTTACGCGGTCGCTGCCGATACGCGGGGTATGACGCTGCGGCTTCCGACGCGTGCACTCGCGCCCGTCATCGCGCTCGCCATCCTGGGCGGGATCGTTGCGACCTTCATGGTCTACCGGACGATGCCCACGGGCGCAGAGAGCGTTCTGTCGACGCCGCCTGCGAAGAAGGCTCCCGCGCCGGCGCCTAAGCCGGTCGCGAAGACCAAGCCCAAGGCGAAGGTGACGCCGGTGAAGCCGAAGGCGAAGGCCCCGGCGACACCCGGGGCGGTCGCGAAGCCGAAAACGGCGCCAGTGAAGAAGGCGGCTCCGATCGTCGTCCCGAGCGCGCCGGTGCGTAAGCCCGTCGAGGCGCCGAAGGGCGACCCGGTCGACGCAAACGGCCTGCCGCTCGTTCTTTCGCAGGCTCTCGCCAAGAATCCCGTCACCGTCGTCGCGCTGTACGACCCGGCCGCGGCGATCGACAAGATGGCGCTCGCCGAGGCGCGCTCCGGCGCGCTCGCGGCGGGCGCGGGGTTCCTGGCGCTCAACATTCGGACCGAGCCGCAGGTTCGCCCGCTCGCCCAGCTCCTGGGAGTGCTTCGCAGCCCGTCCGTGCTCGTCTACGAGCGCCCGAACACCCTGTTCGCCCGGTTCGACGGCTTCTCCGATCGCGAGACGATCGCGCAGGCCGCCGCGAACGCGAAGCGATGAGCTCTCGCCCGCTCCGCGTGCGGACCGCCCGGAAGGACGGTCGCCAGGTCGTAACGCTCCGCCGTGCGGATGCCGATGGCCAGATCGTCGTCGAGTGCGAGGTCTACCCGGTGAACAGCCTGAGAGTCGAGCCGATCAGGCCCGGGCCCTACCTGTTCGACAGCGAGAACGCCGCGAACGCCTTCGTCGAGGAGACCGGCCGCGCTCTGGAATATCTTGGCTGCGCCGTCAGCTAACGCTGACGTCGCCGCCTCGCCTCCTGTCTGGCTCGAAGTCTCACGACTTCGAGCCAATGTTTGAAGCCAGGCAGCCCTTCGGGCTGCGTGGCCCAGACGCGCAGCGCCGCTTCCTTTTCTAGGAACCGCAGAGGACGAACAGGCAAAGCCCGTTCGTCGGCGCTTGGAAAGATGCTTGGGCGAATCGCCGCGAAAGCGGCTTTGCCGGTTTCGCCGCTGGCGCCTCCTGGAAAGGGAAGCGGCGAGCCGCGTCTGGGCCACGCGGCGCGGAGCGCCGCCTGGCTTCATCCGTGGCTGAAAGTCGAGAGACTTTCAGCCAGACAGCGGCGCCGGAGGTGCCGCGGGAGCCGCAGGCGCCGCGTGCGCCGGGGACCAGGCCGCAGCTCGGGCTGAGGAGCCCAGCCACTTGCTCTGCTCTAGCTCGACGAGGTCGACCGAGACGATTGCGTCCGGGCGGATGAAGCGGCCTGCTACGAACGGCCAGCCGTCGTTGGCGGACACTTGGGCCACCACTCCGCGCGCGCGCTCGAGCGCTTCGGCCTCGCCGGGAAACGCTCCCAGCTCGAGGCGTTCGTCGTTCGTGAGGCGCAGGACGACCGCCCAGCTCAGGCTTGTCTCCGGCTCGGGCTGTGGAGGGGAGGCTGATGGCGCAGGCATCGGCGGTTCCGGCGTCGCAAGCTGCTGGGGCTGCACCTCGACCTGCTGGACCGGCTCGACCTGAATCGGCTCGGGCTGAACGACCGGCGCTGGTAGCTGCACAGGCTCGACCTGGTGTACGGGCTCTGGCTGCACCGCAACCTCGGGCTGCTGCGCGACCGGCTCCGGCTGCTGCACGGGCTCGGGTTGAGCCACGGGAGCGGGCTGGACGCTGTCCGGCTGGCCACCGAGCCAGAGACCCTCGCCGTTCTGGGTCGGCTGGACGGCCACGGGCTCGACCGCGAGCGGTACAGGCTCCACCGTGGGCGGGCCGTACACGGGCGCTGGAACCTCGACGACCGCCGCGGGTTGCGGCTCCACGACCGGCTCGGGCGCGACTGGAGCGGGCTCGGCCGCCGGGGTCGGGGCGGGCTGCTGCAGCTCGACCGCCTCGGCGCCGTAGAAATGGTTGATCGCCCGGTGGAGGGCGTCGCGGCCGGCGACGACGAGTACCGGCTCGCACGAAAGCGCGCGCCGCACGTTCTCGACGACGAGGTCGTTCGACGGATCCGCCACGGCGACGACCGGGACGCCGCTCTCGAACCCGACCGGGATGGCGCCGTGAAGGCGTGCCTTGTCCGGATGGAGCAGCGCCGGCGCGGACGGATCGATCGCAGCCGGATCGAGGTCGACGAAGGGAAGGCCTTTCTGACCGGCGAGTAGCCGGCCCAGATCGTCCTCGGAGACCCACGCGCGCTCGAGCAGGATCTCCCCGAGCCGCTTGCCGGTCTTCATGCCCTCCTGGAGCGCCTCCTCGAGGCGTTCCTCGGGAAGCAGGCCGGCGCGAAAGACGAGTGTTCCCAGCGGGACGTCACGCATGTCCGCGATCGCCATCGGTGCGTCGGGAGCGACGACCGGAGGCGCGGGCGCGACCGGCGCGGGCTCGGGCGGCGCGGCCGGCACGGGCTCCACGGACAGCGAGGTCAGGGGCTGGAGCGGCTGAATCGGCTGGATGGGCTCGACCGGCTGTACGGACGCCACCGGCTGAACCGGCTGAACCGGCTGAACCGGCTGAACCGGGTCGATCGGCTGAAGGGGCGCCAGAGGCTGAGCCTCGGCCGGAGCCTGCGCAGGGTCTACGCCAAGGGTCGTGCCGTCGCCGAACTGCATGGAAGACATGGTCTCCTCGTGGTTGATCTCGCCGCGTGTCAGGCCGGGGTCCACGAGCGCGAGCTCAGGAGTGACCGGGCCGACGGGATCGGTATCGGCCGCCCAGTTGGGCGCGCCGTCACTCGTTCGAGGGATGTCCGGAGAGACGTCAGACGAGGACACGACTCAGCTCCTCGAGCGAGGTGACGCCCGCGGCGACCTTCGCCAGGCCGTCGTCCCAAAGAGTCCGCATTCCGAGGCTGATCGCGGCGCGTTCCAGCTCCTCGCGGCTCGCGCGGGAGACGGCGAGCGACTCGAGCTCCTCGCTCATGACCATCAGCTGATAGACGCCGATCCGGCCCTTGTAGCCGCTGTGGCCGCAGCGCGGGCAGCCGCGCTTGCGGTAGAACGCCGCGCCGTCGGACGCCGCCGCGACCTCGGGCGAGACACGGTTCCGCAACAGCTCGTCGACGGAGGGGCTGTACATCTCGCAGCAGTGCGTGCAGAGCTTGCGCGCAAGGCGCTGGGCGAGCACGGCCGAGACCGCGGAGCCGGTGAGGAAGGGCTCGACGCCCATCTCGTTCAGGCGCGTGATCGCGCCGGGAGCATCGTTCGTGTGGAGGCTCGAGAGCACGAAGTGGCCGGTCAGAGCGGCTTCGATCGAGATCTTGGCCGTCTCGGCGTCGCGGATCTCGCCGACCATCACTACATCGGGATCGGCGCGCAGGATCGAGCGCAGCGCCGAAGCGAAGGTCAGCCCTGCCTTGATGTTGATCTGGATCTGGCTGATACCCGCCAGGCGGTACTCCACCGGATCCTCGACGGTGACGATGTTGATCTCCGGCCGTGAGATCTCGGTCAGCGAGGAGTAGAGCGTGGTCGACTTACCGGAGCCGGTCGGCCCCGTGACGAGCAGTGCGCCGCCGGGCTTGTTGATGATCTCCTCGAGCTGGGCGCGCATGCTTTCGTCGAGCCCGAGCTCCTCCAGCGTCGGGGCTTTCTTGGACTTGTCGAGCAGGCGCATCGCGATCTTCTCGCCGTCGACCGTCGGGAGGGTGGCGACGCGGATGTCCATTTGCCGGCCGGCGGCGGCCGCGTTCAGCGAGATGCGGCCGTCCTGCGGCTTGCGGCGCTCGGCGATGTCCAGCTTCGCGAGCACCTTGAGCCGCGTGATGACGCCCGCGGTCATCTTCTTCGGGATCCGCTGAACCTCGTGCATGACGCCGTCCGTGCGGAAGCGCACGACCAGCGCGTCCTGCTGAGGCTCGAAGTGGATGTCGCTCGAGCCGTCCTCGGCGGCCTGGAAGATGATCGAGTTGACGAGACGGACGAGCGGGGCGTCCGAGATGCCGTCCTCAGCCTCGAGGTCGTCGCCTTCCTCGGCCTCCTCCTCTTCGATCGCGTCGTCGGCCTCGAGCATCGCGCGGGCGCCGAAGGCTTCCGCGGCGCGGGAGAGTCGCCGCACCTCCGCGAGGATGTCGTCCCGCGAGGAAACCGAGAGCTCCACCGGGAGCCGCGTTGCAAGCTTGAGCTCGTCGATCGCATTGACGTTCTGTGGATCGCCGATCGCGACTCGCAGCACACCGTCCTCGATCGCGTAGGGGATCGCGACCACGCGCTCAAGCACGTGAAGCGGGATCTCGCCCGCGGCGTCCGCCGAGACGCCGGTCTCGACGAGGTCGACGACCGGCATCGAAAAGCGCGCGGCGAGCGCCGTAGCGACCTGTTCGCCTGCCGCCAGGCCCTCGTCGATCAGGGCCTGCGGGAACGAGCCGGTGCGGGCTCGGGCGCGCACCGTGGCGACTTCCTCGGGCGACAGCAGGCCCGTCTGCTCGACCACGTCGGCGACGAGCTCCGCCAGCCCGTTGATCGAGAACGCAGAGCGAAGCGGACTCGCCTTCGGGCGGGTCTCTTCGTCTGCCGCAGGGCTCCGCAGCTCCGTTGGGCGCTCCAACTCCATAACCCAAACGAGGTAATCGGCATCCGAAGGGCCTTGCTTGACCCCTTCGCGACCTTGCATTCGGACGATTCACTCGCGCTGGGGAATGGGCGCTGCGCGCGTGACGCCGATAGATCGACGAAATCGGCTCGGCGGGCGGTCACGCCAGTTACAGGAGGTCTCCAGGCGTGGCCCGCAACACCCCGCAGTCCAATCGATCCCAGGGCAGGAAAGACCCTCGCGGCGAACGCGGGCAGGCCCTCGTCATCGTCGTCCTCTTCCTGTTCGTCCTGCTCGGGATGGCGGCCATGGTGATCGATGTCGGCTACGCCTACTACGCGCACCGCAACCTGCAGGCTGACGTGGACGCGGCGGCGCTGGCCGGCGCTCAGGAGCTCCCGGACCCCGCGCGGGCCGAGGCGCTCGCCTACCAGTACAGCGGCGGGCCGGGCGGCAAGAACCAGTCGGACAACGTGCGGGACGTGAAGGTCGAGGTCCGCACGAAGTGCCTGACCAAGATCCCGGGCTGCGATCCCGTGAACGCCGTGTTCGTCGAGGAGAAGGCGCGTCTGAAGACGCTCTTCGCTGGCGTGCTCGGCAAGGAGTACTGGGACATCAGGGCGCAGTCCACCGCCTGCTCGCCGTGCGGGGTGCGGCCGCTCGACGTGATGCTCGTCCTCGACCGCACCGGCTCGATGTGCCAGGACCACTGGGGCCGCCCCGATCCCCGCTGCACGGATCTCGAAAACGCCAAGGAGGGCATCAGGACGTTCCTCACGTTCTTCGACTCGGGGACCCAGTGGGTCGGACTCGCGGCACTGCCGCCCGCCACGAGCCGCAGCCGGCGCTGCAACACGCCGGACACCCCGAACTACAACTCCCGCAGCTCGCCGTACGTGCTCGTCCCCCTCTCGCGCGACTTCGGGACGCCCGACGCCGGCCTCAACCCGAACTCCGACCTCGTCAAGACGATCAACTGCCAGGACGGCGGGGGTCGGACGGCGTACGCCGACGCCCTGGAGCATGCGCAGACCGAGCTGGATCGCAACGGGCGCCGGGACGTTCAGGACGTCATCGTCTTCCTGTCCGACGGCGCCGCGAACATCGGGCCGACCTACTACTCGTCATCGTCGCCGTATCGCCGGCAGCCTTGCCATCAGGGCGTCTGGTCCGCAGCGAACATCAAGTCGCGCGGCACGTGGATCTACTCGATCGGCTACGACCTCGACGCGCTCGACGGCGGCGCCAACGAATGCCAGTCGTACACCGGCGCCGATGAGGTCCCCGCGATCACCGCCTACTCGGCGCTCCAGCAGATCGCCTCGGGGCCGGACAAGTTCTACGACAAGCCGGACCCGGGCCAGCTGCGCACGATCTTCACCCAGGTCGCCGCGGACATCCGCAAGGGCGCATCCGCTCTCATCGACGAGAGCATCCAGTAAGAGCTAGGTCAGCGCGCCGAGATAGAGATCCAGCAGCTGCTCGCCCCAGAACAGGGCGACGATGGAGCCGAGCGCGAGGAAGGGGCCGAAGGGGATGCCCATCTTCCGCGCAGCGGCGCCGTGACGGGCGAAGAGGACGATGGCGGGAATCAGCGCGGCCACCATGCCGAGCATCAGCGCGACCGGCACGACCTTGCCGAGCGCGGCGCCCATCACCAGCGCGAGCTTGACGTCGCCCATCCCCATGCCGGCCGGGTAGGCGACCACGGCCGCGAAGAGGAAGGCGGAAGCGCCGAGCGCGCCGAGCACCCACTGGGGACTGGGCTCGAGCGCCGTCTGGGCGACGACGATCACGGCGAACGCGGGGAGCACGATCCGGTTCGGAATGATCCGGTGGGTCAGGTCGGTCGCGGTGATCGCGACGAGCACGGCGCAGAAGAGCGCCGCGACGACCATCTTCCCGCTCAGGCCGAAGTCGAGAACGCAGGCCGCCACGAGCACCGCAGTGGCGAGCTCGACCGCGGGGTAGAGCGGGCTGATCCGCGTGCCGCAGTGGCGGCAACGGCCACGCAGCAGGATCCAGGAGAGCACCGGAATGTTGTCCCGCCACCCGATCGGAGTCCCGCAGTCCATGCAGGCGGACGCGGGGGTGACGATCGACGCACGCCGCGGGCACGCGCGCAGCGACGACGTTCAGGAAGCTCCCGAGCGCGAGACCCGGAGCGAGAGAGAGAACCGCAAGCTCCACCGCCCCTCTATCGGCCGCGGCGAGGGCGATCGTTTAGCCGGTGTACTCCCGGGGCGTCTTGTGGCTCGGCGTAGACCACCGGGTTGCCCGGCATGCCGATGGGCACGACGGTGATCAGCGGGAACTGGTCGTTCTGGACGTTGTTCGAGAGCTTGACCGTCCGCCCGATGATCGGCCCGTCCGAACGGGCGTTGTTCGTGAACTCCACGTCGTAGGTCGCGTACAGGCCGCCCTGGAACTGCGCGTTGTTGTCCACCAGGATTCCGTTCCCCGCGCCGGCGGCTCCACCCGAGCTGTTGGTGACGACCGTCAGCAGCTCCTTGTTCGGGTCCCACGAGGCGAAGTCGCACTGGCTGCCGGACACCCCGCCGCAGAGCTGCGAGTTGTTGTTGATGTGCAGGACGCCGGAGAGATACAGCGTCGCCTGGCCGTTGTACATGTTCAGAGTGCCGTTCGTGATGCTCACGCTGCCGTCGATGTAGATCGTCCCTTTGACAGTCAACGTCTTCGTAGTCGCGTTCCACGTGAGCTCGCCGATCGTGTCCGCGTCGTCCCAGTGGACGCTCTGATTCGCCACGTGAGTCTTGGCGGCGGAGCCCAGCGCACCGCGGGTGATGGTCCACGTCGTCGTGCCGAAGCCGCCGGTGACGGTCATCAGCTCGTCGTCGATCCTGATCCGGAACGTGCTGGTCGGAAAACCGGCCGCTGACGCGACGGTGAGCGTCGTCTGCGTCGCGTTCATCGCCGAGGCTGTCGTCGTCGAGGCACCGGGGCCCACCCGGCAGGTGTAGGAGCTTGCGGGTGTCAGCTCGAACGTCGGGAGGTTGTTGTCGAGGTTCGGGTAGTTGCTGTCGAAGGTCGGCGGGATTCCGGACGAGTACGTGCAGCTGCGCGCCGGCCCGGGCATGGCTGCCTCGTACCAGCCGGCGAAGTCGGCGACGGGCGCGGGAATGTTCGGCGGGGAGTTGCTGACTCCGACGGTGCCGCCGGGCATCAGCTTCGAGTAGATCCGGCGGCTGTCCTGGTTGCCGATGCACGGGACCGCCCAGGAGCCGCTGTTTCCGTACTTGCAGTTGCCGCCGACGTGGGTCTCGACCCGTGTGCCGGCCGAACCGACCTGGGCGTTGTTCGAAAGATCGAGGCTGCCCCCGACGATCAACGACTCCGACGTGATCGACGCGTTGTTGTTGATGCAGAGGTTGCCCGCCACGTAGAAACGGGACGAGCCGCTGAGATTGTTGCTGACGGTGACATCACAGGTGAAGCCGGTCTGCTTGGCGTAGATGTAGTTCCACGCAGGGTTGTTGTTCGGCTGCGTCTGCGTCGGGACGACCTTCGACTTCGCGGTGATCCGGCGGCGGATCGGTGCGAGGTTCTTCCCAGCCGGGTTGTCGTAGACGCCGAGCGTCGTAAGCGTCCACTCCGCCTTGTTGGCGTCGAGCGTGCCCCACCACTTTGCGGTGCCGCCCTCGAACGTCGCGGTCTGCGCCGTCGCCTCGGTCGTCGGCAGCAGAGTCTGATCGAGCGCGTTGTTCGAGGGGTTCGACAGGACCGCCATGGCCTGGTTGAGACCTGCCTCGGAAAGCGAATAGGCGAGCTCGTCCTGCTTGCTGTAGTTGCCGGACCGCGCGTTCGCCGCCGTGTACATGTACATGGTCATCCCGGAGATCGTGAGCACGGTGAGGACGCCCATCGACATCACAAGCGCGATGCCAGTCTCGCGGCGCAGGAGCGCCTCGAGACGAGGCAGAGCTTTTTTGATTTGGTTGATCACCGCTGGCTGCTGGAAACGAGCAGCCTCGGACAGCGGGCCGCTCGCTGGATTCCTGAGAGATAACGGCGCTTTCGGTCGTCGCCGCGATCCCTGAAAAGGGTCGGCGTTCGTCAGTGCAGGTAGCGGTGCTGCGCCTAGCCGGCGAACATCTGCGGCGGATTCGGCTGGGCGTAGACCTCGGGGTTGCCCGGCATCCCGGCGGGGACCGTGGTGATCGTCGGGAACTGGTCGTTCTGGACGTTGTTCGAGAACTTGACCGTTCGGCCGACGATCGGCCCGTCCGACCGTGCGTTGTTCGAAAAGGCGACGTCGTAGGTCGCGAAGAGTCCGCCCTGGAACTGAGCGTTGTTGTCGACCGAGATGCCGTTGCCTGTACCCGCGCCGCCGCCCGACCCGTTGGTCACGACCGTCAACAGCTCGTTGTTGGGGTTCCAGGCTGCAAAAGCGCAATCGCTCCCGGAAACGCCGCCGCAGAACTTGGTGCTGTTGTTTTGGTAGAAAACGCCGGAGAGGTACAGCGTCGCCTGGCCGTTGTAGGTGTTGAGCGTTCCGTTCGTCAGGCTGATGCTGCCGTCGATGAAGATCGTGCCCTTCACGGTGAGGGTCTTGGTGGTCGAGTTCCAGACCAGCATGCCGGACGCGTCGGAGTCGTCCCACGTGATCGTCTGGCTGTTCACGTGACTGGCGGCCGTCGACCCGTTCACGCCGCGGGTCACGGTCCAGGTGGTCGTGCCGAAGCCGTTCGTCACCGTCATGTACTCGTCATCGACCCGGACCCGGAAGGTCGTCGTCGGGAAACCTGTGGCCGAAGCGACGTTCAGCGTGGTCTGACTCGCGTTCATCGCGGCCGTCAGCGTCGTGTTCGCCCCGGGCCCGACCCGGCACGAGTACGAGCTCCCCGCGGTCAGCTCGAACGTCCCGAGGCTGTTGTTTCGGTTCGGGTAGTTGTTGTCGAATGTCGGCGGCGTCCCGCTCGAGCCTGTGCAGCTCTGCGCCGGCCCCGGTGCCGCGTTCTCGTACCACGCCGCCCAGTCCGCCTCGGGCTCCGGGATGAGCGGAACGTTCGTTGCATTGACCCCGGTTGTCCCGCTCGGCATCAGCTTCGAGAAGATGTGACGGCTGTCCTGGTTGCCGCCACAGTTCGGCGTCGTCCACGACCCGCCCCCGTAGCGGCAGTTACCGCCGACGTGCGTCTCGACGCGGCTTCCCGTCGTTCCGACATCTGCGTTGTTCGAGAGGTCGAGGTTGCCACGAACGATGAGCGACTCGGACGTGATGTCGACGTTGTTGCTGAGACAGAGGTTCCCGGCGACGTAGAAGCGCGACTGCCCGCTCAGGTTGTTGCTCAGCGTGACGTCGCACGCGCTGCCCGTGGCGCGCGCATAGATGTAGTTCCAGGCCGGGTTGTTGTTCGGCTGCGTGTTCGTCGGGATCACGGGGACCTTCGCCACCAGCTTGCGGCGAACCTGTGCAACGCCGGAGCCGGTCGGGTTGTTGTGAAGGCCGATCGCAGTGATCGTCCACATTGCCGTGCTCCGGTCGAGGGTGCCGTACCACTTGGCAGTGCCACCCTCGTGCGTCGTGCTCGACGCGGTTGCCTCTGTGGAAGGAAGCAGGTCGGAGTCGAGGGCGTTGTTGCTCGGGTTGGAGAGCACGGCCATCGCGTTGTTGAGTCCCGACTCGGAGAGTGAGAACGCGATTTCGTTCTGCTTGCTGTACCCGGTCGAGCGCGCATTCGAGGTCGTGTAGGCGAACATCGCCGTGCCGGAAATCGAGAGCACAGCCATGACGCCAACCGAAATGACGAGAGCCGAGCCTGTCTGCCGCTTGAGTAGTCCGAGCATGCCGCAAGGGCGCGCGTAGGAGCGTCGAGCACGCCCAGACTCATTCAACGGCCGCCCAAGTCTCATGTCGCCCCCCGAAAGAGTGAGCCGTCTAGAGGCGGGTCGTGTTGCGAAGGACGATGTCTGCAACAAGCCGCCAGGTCTTGCCGGTGTCACTCGGATTCAGGTTCACGGGAAGCTCGACGCGCAGCGTCCCCAGCCTCCCCGTTGCCGGAGCCGTGTAGGTGAAGGCGTTCGCGGCGGTGATGTAGTCCGCAACCCGCACGCCGGCCCGTCGGAGCCGGTACCTGCCGGTCGAGACGAGCTGTGTGTCGTAGACGATATTGACCAGCGTGCCTCCGGCGGTCGGGCACTGGGCGGGGAGGGTGATCGTGATCGAGGCGGAGGTACCGGTCGGCGTCACGGCGCTGGCGCAATGGATCTCGCGACGCATCTTGTCGACGGCCAACCGTGCCTCCTGCTGAGACTGGTAGCGCTTGTTCATCTCCACCTCCGAGTTCATCGCACTGACGAACACGGTGGTGAGCCCGCCGAGGACCACGCTGAGGATCGCCATGACCTGGATCAGCTCGATCAGGCTGTAGCCCGACTCCCGGGCAAGCAGCCGGCGGATCTTGCTCATCGGCTCTTCGCGCGCACCGCGGCGAGCGCGCGCCTCGTGGCGGCTTCGCTCTTGGCGCCGAGGCCCCACTGACGCTGGACCTGCTCGTCTACCCGAATCAGGATCGCGAGTGCCTCGGCCCCCTGCCACCAGCCGAACTTCGCTCCGGTGACGATCCACTCGTGCTGGTAGAGCCAATGCCGGACGTTCGCGTTCGAAAGCTTCCTGTGCGAGGTCAGCCAGGCCTCGAGCCGGCGGGCGCGCTCGGGCAGCGCGATCTCGTCCTGTGGCTCGTTCGGTGCGCCGGCAACCGCGAATGCGGCCTGGCGCACAGGCGCGGCCTTCGGCTTCGGCGCGGGCTTCGGCTTCGGCTTCGGCTTCGCGACGGGCTTCGGCTTCGGCGCGGGCGTGGTCTTGGGCTTGGCGGCCGGCTTCGGCTTGACCGCAGGCTTGGCGACCGGCTTCGGCTTGACCGCAGGCTTGGCGACCGGCTTCGGGCGCAGGAACTTGATCGCAGTGCCCGGATAGGGCGAGGCGTCCTCGGGCATGCCCTCTTCGCCGTACCCCTTGTTGCGGGTGAGACCGAGGGAGATCGTCGGCAGGCCAGTGTCGATCACGCGTGAGCCCGGAGCCGGCGTCTGGGAGACGACGGTGTTCGCCGAGTAGCCGTGGACGGAGCCCGTGACGCGCCACGCGAAGCCGTTCTCCTCGAGCGTCCCCTTTGCGAAGACATACGCCTGGCCGCGGACGTCTGGCACGGTGACGAGTGCCGGACCGGGCGCCGCCGTCTCGACGACGGGCCTCGGCGCCAAGAGCGTGTTCTCGGCCGCAAACGAGATCGTTGCGGAGGCGAGCACGAGGATCGCCGTCAGCGCAACTACGCGCGGGAGCAGGGATGTCAGCCGGGCCGCCACAGCTTCCGTCTCACTTTCGGCAGATCCGTCCGGTTTCTTAAGAGGAGATCGTGAACTCGACGACATCGCCGTCCGCCGGCTCTTCCTCGACGACCTCGAAAACAGGCTGTTGCTCGACGACCTCGAACACCGGCGAGGAGACTGGTGCGACCGCCCAGATCTCGTCGTGCGGCCCCACGGGCTGGTCCTGCCAGCTGAACGCGCTCCCGGCGAACGCCGCAAACCACGGCTCCTCCTGGGGATACGTCAGCTCGGGACCGCGTCTGCAGATGAAGGTGCGGGCCGGTCGAGTGACCGGTCGACCCGACGAGACCGACCGGAGCGCCCGTCGACAGCGCTGCGCCGGGGACGACGGTGGGCTCGAGGTAGGAGAGGTGGCAGTACGTCCAGCTGCGCCCGTCTGCCGCAGCGACGAGCTTGAAGCCGATGCCGCAGTTGCCGGCGCCGGTGGGCCACGCGTCTTCGACGAAGCCGTCGGTGAGTGCGTAGAGCGGCGCCCCTTGCGGCGCGGCGATGTCGGCTGCCGGATAGTCGTGGTGGTGGTGGCCGACGCTGATCGCCGCCGCGCCGCCGCCCACCGGGAAGGCGTAGCCGGCCGAGATCAGCGGCGCTGCGAGCAAGGATCCCGCGGCGGGGGCAAGAGTGACTCCGGAACGTGCGGCGTCCAGTGCCGCGCGCGCCTCGTCGAGCGCCTCGCGCCGGGTCTGGACGAGCTCGGCTGCGCGGTCGGAGCGAACGCCGATCTCGTATGCCTGCTGCTCGAGCGCAAGCCGGTCGGACAGGACCATCGTCCCCTCGACGCGGCGAGCGATGGTGCGCTCGGTGCGGCGTGCGGCCCGGGCGGCTCGTTCTGCGCGCGCAAGCAGCTGGTTGGCTTCGGCGACCTGCTCGCGCGCGTCCTCGAGCGCGACCTGCATCCGATCGAGATTGAAGGTGGCGATCGTGCCGCCGCCCGCGTAGATCTGCGCGAGCTCGAGCACGTCCTGGACGTACCAGTCGGCGTGGTTGTAGGCGAAGACGCCGCGGTAGAGATCCTCCCGCGCTCCCGCGGCGGCCAGATACCGCGCCGCGGCGAAGACTGCGTCCTCGGGATCCCACGGGTCGGAGATGCCGTCGCCCGTGGCGTCCATCCCCCAGCGCAGCCAGGTGCTGGGCATGAACTGCATCCAGCCCACGGCGCCCGCGGAGCTCGGCCCCATGTTGCGGCCGAAGTTCGACTCGATCTTGTTGATCGAAGCCAGCACCTCCCACGGGATGCCGTAGGCGTTGCCGGCTCGGTGCCAGAGCACGTTCAGCTCGTCGAAGAGCAGCGTGCGGGTGAAGAACGGCTGGGTCGTGAAGTCAGGCGGCAGCGCGATCGAGCCGGGTGCGTTCGGCACCTCGGAGCTCGGGAGCGACGGCGACGGAGCCGACGACCGAGAAGACGGGACCGTCCGCGGCGGACGCGCTCGAAGCTCCGACCAAGACAAGCGCGGCCGCAAGCGCTACAAGCTTGGTCATTGCTGCGTGGGCTCGTGGACGACGCGCAGCCCCGGAACGGCCTGGGCGGCTGCGGCGGCCTGTTGCTCGGCCTTGGCGGCCTCTTCGGCGGCCTTCTGCGCCGCCGCCACCTCTGCCTGATCCACCTTCTCCGCGCGCTCGAGGGCGACGAGGAAGTCGTGGCGGTTGGTCGAGGCGTTCGCCGCGACCTCGCGGTCGATCTCACCGCTGATCGCGAGCTTGATCAGCGCCTGCGCGAAGGTCTGCATGTCGAAGAAGTCGCCCTCTTCGATCGCCTCGTGGATCTCGTCGGGCCTGGCCTCGCGGATGAGGTCTGCGATGCGCGCGTTCGTCACCATCACCTCGACCGCCGCGACACGGCCGCCGCCGACACGGGGCAGAAGCCGCTGGCTGACGACGCCGCGCAGGACGCCGGCGAGGATCGAGCGGATCTGCGGCTGCTTGACGCCCGGGAAGAACTCGGTCATGCGGGCGATCGTCTCGGCAGCGTCGACGGTGTGCATCGTCGAGAAGACGAGATGGCCGGACTCGGCGGCCTGCAGTGCGGTCTCGGCGGTCTCAGCGTCGCGGAGCTCGCCGATCAGGATCACGTCCGGGTCCTGCCGGAGCGCGCGGCGCAGCGCCTGGCCGAACGACTGCGTGTCGAGGCCGACCTCGCGCTGGTTGACGATGCAGGCCTGATCCTCGTGGAGGATCTCGATCGGGTCCTCGATCGTGACGATGTGCTGCCGTCGCGTCCGGTTGATGTGGCCGAGCATCGCGGCGAGCGTGGTCGTCTTTCCCGACCCGGTCGCGCCGGTGACGAGGACGAGGCCGCGGTGCTCATCGGCCAGCCGCTGCACGCCCTTCGGCATGCGCAGCTGCTCGAAGTTCGGAATCTCCTTCGGGATCACACGGAAGGCGAACGAGATCGCGCCACGCTGGAGGAATCCGTTCACGCGGTAGCGCGTCAGGTCGTTCGACGTGTAGGCGATATCGAGCTCGCCGGTCGACCGGAACTCGGTCTCCTTTTGCTTGTTGGTCGCGGTGATCGTCGCCAGGACCGTCTCGAGGTCGGCCGGTGTCACGGCGTTCCAGTTCGGCAGCGGCTCGAGCGAGCCGTCGCGCCGAAGGATCGGCGGGCGGCCGAGCTTCATGTGAACATCGGTGGCGCCGACAGAGACGGCGCGCAAGAGGAGATCGTTCAGGTCCATGCCGCGACCCGGCTTTGATCGGCACGGCTGCCCTTCGTCTTTAGGTGGAGTTGGGGGCCGTCGCTACTATGCGCCTTCCCCTGGGGGTGTTCCCGAGTGGCCAAAGGGGACGGGCTGTAAACCCGTTGGCTCAGCCTTCGGAGGTTCGAATCCTCCCGCCCCCACTCCTCGCCGGAAGATCAGAATGACCGGCAGCAACACGATCACAGCGGCGCCGAGTGCGAGTGCCGCGACGCCCAGGGCCTCGAGCACTGCGCCTCCGAGCAGCGCCAGGCCGGCGCCGAGCATCGCCGACCCCAGGTCGTTGAAGCCGAGGAGCTTCCCGCGCTCCGCCGGGCTCGAGCAGTCTGCGAGCTGCGCCGTCGCGGCGACGAAGGAGAGGTTCCAGCCGAGACCGAGACCGAAGAGCAGCACCGCCGTCATCGCCACGCCCTCGAAGAACTGGATGCCCGCACAGGACACCGCCATGATGGTCAGTCCGCCGATCAGCGCCTGCATCCGCCCGATCCGGTCGATCAGCGGGCCGATGAAGAGCACCAGCGCGTACATGCCGAAGACGTGGGCGCCGATGATCGGGAAGATCAGGTGCTGCGCGTGCTCGCGGTGGTCGACGACGACGTAGCCCGTGAGGTTCATCACTGAGACCATCACGCCCATCGAGGCGAATCCGGCGAGCAGCGCGGGGATCACGCCCGGTCGCCGCACGATCTCCCGGAGCGGCGCGGCCGACCCTGTGGGCTGACCCGCGTCGGAGGCGATCTGCTCGGCGATCACCTTCGGATCCGGGCGAACGGCCAGAGCCAGGCCCAGGGCGATCAGCGAGATGAAGCCGGCTGCGATCCACGGGATCGTGAGCACGTCGGCGTCGAGCTCGTCCTTGCCGGCGAAGAGCGGGCTGAAGAACGCGGGGCCGAGGATCGCGCCGAAGACGGCGCCGAACAGGACGTACGAGATGCCCCGCGCGCGGCGCTCGGGCGGGTACATGTCGCCCGCCGCAGTGCGGACGAGGAGCGCGACCCCGCCGGAGGAGCCGACCAGTGCGAAGCCGGCGATCACCGCGAAGGCCGAGTCCACGGCAGTCCCTAGCGCGGTCAGCCAGCAGCCCATGGCGCCGAGCGCGAACCCCCCTGCGATCACGGGGATCCGGCCGACACGGTCCATGAGCCGCCCCGCGGGCAGCGCCGTCAGGGCGGAGGAGACGAGGAAGATCGCCGGCCCGAGCCCGAGCAGACTCTCGAACCCGGTGACGAGCACGAAGGTCAACGACGAGACGGCGGCAACGAGCTGCAGCACGCCGGAGTTGACCGCCAGCACGCTGGCGAGCAGCACGGTGTTGCGCCGGATCGGCAGGTCGGCAGGTACAACGGCCATCGCGAGATGATCGCAGCCGCCTACGAACCGATGAGTCTTCACGTCGCACCCGGTCTGACAGACAAGGAGGCGAAATGACCGATCACGCCGTTGTCACTCGAGACGAATGGCTCGGAGCCCGCAAGGAGCTGCTCGAGGAGGAGCAGAAGCACGCCGAGCACAGCGAAGAGCTCGCGAAGCGCCGGCGCGACCTGCCGTGGGTCCGCGTCGACAAGGAGTACGTCTTCGACACCGAAGACGGGAAGAAGACGCTGGCCGAGCTCTTCGACGGCCGCTCGCAGCTACTCGCCTACAACGTCATGTTCGGGCCGAGCTACGAGGCGGCCTGTCCCGGCTGCTCCAACCTCGCCGACCACCTCGACGCCGCGCTCGTCCACCTGAACCACCGCGACGTCACGCTGATCTGCTTCTCGCGCGCGCCGATCGAGAAGCTGCGGGCCTACAAGCAGCGCATGGGCTGGACCTTCCCGTATGTGTCGACCAACGGCAGCGACTTCGCGTTCGACTTCGAGCTCGCGCTCACGAAAAAACAGGTGTCCGGCAGCGATGAGATCCAGAAGCTGGTGAAGGAGCCGCCCGACTGGCTCCAGGACTGGGCGAAGCAGGTCGGGACCGACCTGGAGACGGGGATGTCCGAGAACCCGAGCTGGATCGCCTTCGCGCTGGAGGACGGCGTCGTCTACCAGACGTACTTCCGCGCTGCGCCCGACCGCGACATCGTCGTTCCCTACCACTCCCTGCTGCTCGACCAGACGCCGAAGGGCCGCCAGGAGGACTTCCGGGCTTGGCGCAAGGACGAGTATCCGGACGAGTCGTGAACCTTCCGCCGATCGTCTCGGAGCCGGACTGGCAGGCAGCACTCGACGAGGTGCGCGCGAAGGAGAAGGAGCTCATGCGCGCCCACGACGAGCTCGCCGCCGAGCGCCGGCGGCTCCCGCGGGTGCGGATCGACAAGGACTACGTCTTCGAGGGCCCCGGCGGGAAGGCGCGGCTCGTCGATCTCTTCGAAGGGCGGCGCCAGCTCCTGCTCTACCACTTCATGTTCGGGCCGAGCCAGGACGCCGGCTGCGTTGGGTGCTCGATGTTCATCGACCAGGTCGTGCACCCGGCCCACCTCCACGCGCGGGACACGTCGCTCGCGCTGGTCGCGCGCGCGCCGATCGAGAAGATCGAGGCGTACAGGAAGCGGATGGGCTGGGAGCTCCCGTGGTACTCGTCCTTCGAGAGCGACTTCAACGCCGACTTCGGCCGGGGCCTCGAGACGCCGGACCCGACGCAGTTCCAGGACGGAGAGGACTTTGGCCTGAGCGTCTTCATCCGGGAGGGCGACGAGATCTTCCGGACGTACTTCACAACGAGCCGGGGCGTCGAGGCGATCGGCCCGGTCTGGACGTTCCTCGATCGCACACCGCTAGGCCGGCAGGAGGAGTGGGAAGATTCGCCCGAGGACTACCCGCAAACCCCGCCGTACGAGTGGTGGCGCCGGCACGACGAGTACGAAGACCGCGCGGCTAACCTAGACGCACTGCCCTCTTAGCTCAGTTGGTAGAGCACCTCCATGGTAAGGAGGGGGTCTCCGGTTCGAGTCCGGAAGAGGGCTTATCTAAAGTGCCTGTAAATCGGGATTTTGTTGTTGTCTGTCCGTTGAACACGCGGACACATTCCGGACACATCTGGAAAACGTCGGGTTCAGATCGACGAGCTCGTCAGCGGCGTGCGGGCCGCGGTGAGCATGCATACCGACTGGCACGAGACCGCCCGACTCGTGGCTGACGAGCACAAGCTCGGCGCGGTGGACAACTAGCCAGTCGCGCGCCGGTAGGTCACCTTCAGGTCGTCCTGCCAGTCGCCCGGCGTTTCGGCGAGCTGCCATTGGCCCTCGAAGGCGTCGGGCCGGAGCGTGGCCGAGAAGCGCTGGTCGAACCCGGGGTGGTCGCGCCACATGCGCAGTACGCAGTCGCCGAGCGAGACGTCATAGCTCCGGCGCACGCCGCGCGAGTCGAAGTACTCCATGACCAGCCCGTCGCCTCCCTCGGGAGCGCCGATGACGCAGATCGCGTCGGGAAACAGCTCGTGGTCGTTGTGGGAGCGCTGAATGAGGAAGCGCCCGCCCTCCAACCACTCGAACGCGGTGTTGCCTGGCACGGCCTCGTCGATCAGCGGATGCGTTGCCTCGGTCGCCCATGTGCCAATCAGCGCGTCGAACGACTCAAGTATGGGATCTCGCTCGCTCATATCCCGGGGACCGTTGCAGGTCGCGCAACTCATCGCTCGACGAGCGGCGGCGACCCAGCGCTTCGGTTTTCCATGCGAAGCGGCATCGAGCGCTCCCTCGCATGCGTGGCTGTCACAGCACGGAGAGGAAGTGCAGGGTGCGCTGCGTCACCAGTGTCGCCGCGTCGGCGTCGTAGGTGGGAAGCGAGGAGTCGACGAAGAGGTGCTCGTCGCCGGGGTAGACGAAGAGTTCGGCCTGGTCGGGCCCGATCATGGCGACCAGTTCGCGGGCAGCATCGATGTCGCCTTCGTGTGCGAAGAACTCGTCGTCCGCCTTGCCGTGGATTTGAACGGGCAGGTCGTTGGGCCATGGGCCGAAGGCGTATTCGCCGGTGATCGGGAAGCAAGCTTCATAGAGAAGCGCCCCACGCGCGCCGGCGCGCGTCTGGGCGAGCCGCTGTGCAGCACCGACACCCCACGAAATGCCGGCGTACACCAGCCCCTCCGGCAGCGCCTGTGCGGCACTGTCCGCCTTTGCGTCGAGTGCGTCGCCAGCCTCCCGAACGACGGCGAACGCCTCGTCCATCGTCGCGAACGTGCGCCCGTCGAACAGATCCGGGGTGTGGACGGTGTGCCCCGCCTGCCGCAACTCGTCGGCGAACGACCGCACTCCGTCGGTCAGCCCCTGGATGTGGTGGTACAGCACAACCTCGGTCATCTCCGATCCTCCTCCGCGATTGATTCAGAAATTTGGAACATTTCGCAATGTTAGTCTATTTGCACCATGGCTGGCAACCCGTCTCCCCCTGACTACGAGCTCGCCGACCGAATCGCGCTCACCGAGCCCTCCCAGGTAAAGGCGATCAGCCATCCCCTCCGCACGACGATCCTGGGCTTGCTCCACGAGCGTGCGGCGACGGTGGGCGAGCTCGCCATCGCGCTCGAGCGGCACAAGAGCACCGTCGCCCACCACGTCAGGGTGCTCAACGAGGCCGGACTGGTGCAGGTGGTGAGGACCCGGCGGGTGCGGGCGATCGAGGAGCGGTTCTACGGCCGCACCGCACGGATGTTCTACGTCGGGGTCGAGCGGAGCCCGGACGGCGACGAGCTGCCTCGGGACTTCAACGACTTCGAGGTCGCCGCTCGGGAGTCGGCCGCGGCATACTCGGGACGGGAAGCTGTGGGGTTTCATCCGGCACGCCCGCATCTCGGAGGCGCAGGCGTCGGAGTTCTGGGAGCGGATGGCGGAGCTGGTGGCGGAGTTCGACCAGCTTCCGCGGTCGGGCGAGACCGTGTACGGATTCGCGGTCGGCGTCTATCCCACCGACCATCCGACCCTTCCGGGCAGCGGCAACTAAACACGCAGCCTGACTGACGGTGCACGCCGGGAGACACGTACACGTGGATCGAGATCGCCGTCCGTCGCCGGCGTTGCGGACGCGGTGGATTCCCGGTCGTGCGCGCGCTCGGCGGCTTAGAGCTCGGGAGGCAGCCCGAGGCGGGGGAAGATCTCGGGCGTGACGAACGCCGTGATCTCCTTGATCAGCGCGCCTTCGAGCGTGAAGACGTCGATCGCGAGCGGCAGGCGGCGGCCGGTCTCCGCGTCCTCGGCGTAGTAGGCGACGGCCTGCTGACCGTTGACGCGCACCGGCAGGGCGCGGGCCTTGGCGCAGACGTCCTTCGCGTCCGCGGCGAAAGCGGCGATTGTGTCGCGTCCGCGCCACCACATCGACCACGGCGGCATCGAGAAGACCGCGTCCTCGGCGAGCAGTGCCTTGACGTCGTCGACGTCGCCTCGCGCCCAGGCATCGACGTACGCGTCGACGAGCCCGCGCACCCGCTCGTCGCCGAGCAGGCGCAGCGTCTCCTGCTGGCTCCGGTCGGGCAGCCGCTCCTCGACCGTCTTGCGCGCGCGCTGGAGCGCGCTGTTCACCGACGCGGCGGTCGTGTCCAGCGACTCAGAGACCTCCTTGGCCGAGAAGCCGAGCACCTCGCGGAGGATGAGGACCGCGCGCTGGGTCGCGGGCAGGAGCTGGAGCGCGGCGACGAAGGCGAGTTCGACAGCCTCGCGCTGCTCGTAGCGTGCCTCGGGCGAGGCGTAACCCTCAGCCGACCCGAGCGCCTCGTCCGGGTACGGCTCGATCCACACCGATTCGGTGACCGGCTTTCCGACGTCGTCGTTCAGGCCGGTACCCATCGGGCCGTAGTCGACAGGGAGCACGCGCTTCGGCCGGCGCGCGATCGCGTCGAGGGACGCGTTGGTCGCGATCCGGTAGAGCCAGGTGCGCAGCGAGCTGCGGCCGCCGAACTCGGGCAGCCCGCGCCAGGCGCGAAGCAGCGTCTCCTGGAGCGCATCCTCAGCGTCGTGCAGCGACCCGAGCATCCGGTAGCAGTGCGCCTGGAGCTCGGCACGGTGCTCCTCGACGATGCGCGCGAACGCGGTCTCGTCGCCTGCGCGAGCCGCGTCGAGCAGCTCGTGCCTCTGGGTCGAAGTCGAAACAGCCACCTTCACCAGGGTAGACGCCCACGAGCGCCGAAACTCATCGCTCGGCCGATGAGTTCGGCGAGCTCCGCCGGTCGAACTAAGCAGGCATGCGTCCGCGTTCCCTCGATCCCGTCGTCCACCTGGAGCTTCGCACCGACAACTGCGGCCGCGCGTCGGACTTCTACACCCGGCTGTTCGGCTGGCACGCGGAGACAGTCGAGGTGGGGCACTGCACGTACCTCTCGCTGAAGCTCGGCGACGGGATCGAGGGCGGCATCGTCGAGCACGACGGCGAGGGCTCCGCATGGCTGCCCTACGTCGAGGTCGCCGATCTCGTGCAGGTGACCGAGCGAGCTCGCGGGCTCGGGGCGGCAGTGGTGCTCGAGCCGCGTGAGGGCCCGGTCGGCTGGCGGAGCATCCTCGCCGTTCCTTCCGGTGCCCGGATCGCGCTCTGGCAGTCGAAGGTCTAGCCCCTTAGCTCCGAGAATCGATCGCTCCGGCTCGCGTCGTCCTAGTTCGGGCGGGGAACTTTCGGCCCACCTTCAGCGTGCGTGAGCCACGTCGGAGCGGCTAGGGCGAGCACGCGCCGCTGTCCCTCGGTCGCGCCGCTCCCGAGTTCGTCGTACGTGTACGCGACGTCGCCGCCGATGACGACGAGCCCGTCGGGCGTGTCGACAAGGACGCTCTGGTGGCCGTTTGTGTGGCCGGGCGTCGGCAGCAGCCGGATGCCGGGGAGCACCTCCGCCTCGCCGTCGTGCTCGACGTAGGTCGCACCCGGGAAGTCGACCCATTCGGCCGGGTCATGAGGCCCTTGCAGCTCGAGTCGCTGAACGTGGATCGGCACACCGGGAAACAGGCGATTGCCGCCGCAGTGGTCGAAGTGAAGATGGGTGTTGATGACGCACACGACGTCTCGGGGGATGTTCTCCGGCATCGGCACCGGCGCGCCTTCCTCGTCCAGTTCCGGCGTCGAGTCGAGCATGCCGGTGTCGACGAGGACGACGCCGTCGGCGTGCTCGATCGTGTGCACGTAGACGGGTAAGCCCGCGAAGGTGGCCGCGAGGTGAGCCGTGATCGCGTTGGCGGAGAGCTTGGGAACGCCAGTGTCACCCTGGTTGGGCAATTGGTCCTCCAGATCGCTGGTTGTGGATCGGCCTTCGGTGTTGAGACTGCGATCGGGGACGGAACTCATCTGACGACGAGCCGTTCGACTGGCCGCCTGGGCCGGGGGTTGCGACCGGTTGCCGCTGAACCTTGCATCAGAGGAAGTACGCCAGCCTGTCCCAGATCCAGCTCCCGATGCGCCCGCGAGCACCGGCAGGCGGCTTGCCGGGCTTCGAGCGAGCGATGTCGGGCTCGAACAGCCGCTCCTCGAACGCCTGGGCGAGAGCGGCGCTCCGCGCGATCATCATGATCTCCGAGTCGCGGTAGAGCGCCCACGCGTCGAGGTTCACCGTGCCGAAGCTCACGACGTCGTCGGCGACGATGACCTTCGCGTGGACGACCGTCCCCGGGAGCTCCCACACCTCGGCGCCGGCCGCCAGCAGCTCCGCATAGCGATGTCTGGCCGCCGACGCTGCGGGCGCGTTGTTCGACTGCTCGGAGAGCACCACGCGCACCTTCACCCCGCGCTGGGCCGCGGCGACGATCCGGTCGATCATCTCGCCGTCCGTGAAGTACGCGTTCATGACGTCGAGCCGCGTACGAGCACCGTCGATCTGCTCTCGGATCGCCTGCGTGGCGGCGACGAACCCGCCGGGGATCACCTGCGCGAGGGCGATCGGCGTCGAGCCGCCGTCGACGGGCTCCGGGAAGTACCGCGCGAGGTCGTCGGGCAACGGCCCGCCGTGCCCGCGGAAGCTGGTCATGAACGCCGCTTGCGCCTGACGCACGACGTCGCCGGTGACGCGCGTCATCACGTCGTGGAAGCCGCCGTTCCGGAAGTGGTCCTCGATGCCGGCGCCGCCCGTCCAGGCCACCGCACCGTCGATGACGTAGAGCTTGCGGTGATCGGCCCGGCCGACCTCGTCCTGGCGCCAGTCGAGGCTGCGGTCGTCGGGATACAGACCATCGCGATCGATCGGGAAGACGTCGTTGACGACGATCTCGGCCCCCGCTTCCGCGAGGCCGGTGAACATCTCCCGCGCCGCCTCGAAGGGACGCGAGCCGTACCTGTCGACGATCACGCGCACCTCGACACCTTCTTGCAGCTTCCGTGCGAGGAGCTCGGCCATCTGCGTGCCGATCTCGCCCTCGCGCCAGCCGAACATGAGGATGTGCACGGACGACTGAGCCGCCTCGACGTCCGCGAGGATCCGCGGGAAGAACTCGACGCCCTCGACGTGCGGGTCGAGGGTCGCGGCCGTCGACCAGGCGAAGTCGAGCGCGGCGTCGTGGGGCCGCGGTCCGCCGCGTGCGGCGAACTCGCGCGTGGCGGCCTCCGCGCCAGCCGAGGTCACGGCGTCGGGCGGCGGGGGCCAGGCGTCCTCCTGCGAGATCCCGAGCGCCTGCCGGTACACGAAGACGAACAGCGCGGCGGCGACCAGACCGAGAACCGCCAGCACGCGGCGGCCGCGGCGCGGAGGCGCCGTGTTAGCGTCGGCGGGCATTGCCGGAGGACGCTACTCGTCGGTCGGTGGCCTTCCAAACGGGGTGGATCCCGACGATCGCCGTAGCCGTCGCGGTCCTGGGCGCGTTCATGACGTGGACGAGCGCCGGGCCCGTACGGCTCGGCGGTGCCGAGAGCCCGAACGACGGGTGGCTCGTCGTGATCCTCGGGGTCCTCGCCCTCGGCTGGGTGCGCCTGATGAACCGGGGCTCGTGGATCGGGGTCGCAGGGGTGCTCGGCACCTCGATCGCGATGCTCTGGACCGCGGTCGAGGACTGGCTCGGCAGCCGCGCGGTCCTCGGTGCGAGTGCGGGCGTGGGCCTCGTGCTCGTCGTCGTCGCGGCCCTCGTGCTTGCGGCTTCGGCCGTGATCCGAGGCGTGGACCTGATACGCCGTCGACCGGCGCCCGGCGTCGCTGCGTGACGGCTCACGGGGCGACCGCCTCGTCGTCGGCCGGGCCGCGCGCGCCACGGCTGCTCGGCAGCAAAGACGCTGAGACGATCAAGCCGTAGGCGATCGACATCGCCGTGACGAACGTGTCGAATCCGGCGTTGATGCCGCTGACCGTCTGGTCGCTCAGGATCTGGAGGAGGCTGTTGAAGCCGGCGCTCCCCGGGACGAGCATGAGGACCCCGGGAACGATGAAGACGAGCGGCGAGCGGCGAAGCCGCAGGCCGATCAGCCCGCCCACGAGCCCGACCACGAGGGCCGCGACGAAGACGGCCGCACCGTCACCGAAGATCCGGGCGGCGATCTCGTTGGCGCCGAGGGCGAGAGCGGTTGCGGCAGACATCACGACGGCATCGCGGTAGCGAGCCCGCAGGGTCACGGTGAAGACGAGGCCGGCCGCCGCCGCCGCACCGAGCTCGATGCCGGTGAACACCGCCTGCGGCGCCTCCGTCTCCACCGGGCCGAACCAGTTGGCCGCGATCGAGCGTCCGACCCCGACGCCGAAGACGAGCCCGAAGAGCTGGACGAGCGCGCTCGCGGTGTTCGCGACGCCGGACTGGAGGTGCTCCGTCGCGAGCTCGCGCATGCCGATGGTCAGCCGCATGCCCGGCAGGAACGTGACGAGGGCCGCGAGAGTGATGAGGTCCGGCGAGGCGTCGAGCCCGATTCGCGCGAGCGTCGCTGCGAGAAAGCTGGCGGCGACGGCCGCGAACGGAGCGATCATCGGCTCCGTGCGTGCGCTGTGCTTCGTCGGAAGCGCGATGACGCCGACGACGAGTCCGACGAGCGTGGCGGCGGCCGCCTCTCTCCACCCTCCGCCCAGGATCGGCGTCAACGCGGCACCTGCGATCGCGTACGCGGCGAGCAGGACCGGCCACGGCCGGTTGAGCGGCGTGGCCTGGATCTCCTCGAGCGCCGCGAGCGCCGTATCCGTGCTCAGGCGCATGTCGAGCACGCCTTGCACCAGCTCGTCCAGCCGCGCGATCGCGTCGAGGTCGACGGCGGTCGGGCGCACGCGAAGGGTGTAGGTCTGCTGGTGCGGAAGAGCTCCGAGGGAGAGCTCCACGATCGTCGGGGTCGCGGAGATCTGCACGTCGGCCAGCCCGAGGTGACGTGCGAGCGCGTGGACTCGCTCTTCGAGCTCTGCCGTCGAGTACCCGGCCTGGTGCCCGGCCCGTGTAAAGCGCAGGAGAAGCTCGGTGGCGGATTTCTCGGCTTGCTCCGACGCCTCGCTCGTGGCCACCGGCGGCTCGGACCCCGCCATCGAGCTACCGGGCCGACATGGTCAGGCCACGATCTGCAACTCGTGCGTCGTGTCGTTCAGGCGCCGCCCACCCTCCTCGGTGACGGTGACGATGTCCTCGATGCGGACACCGAAGCGCCCCGTGAGGTAGATGCCGGGCTCGATCGAGAAGCACATCCCCGGCTGGAGTGGATTCATGTCGCCCTCGATCATGTACGGCGGCTCGTGCGTCGTGAGGCCGATGCCGTGCCCCGTCCGGTGGATGAACTGCTCGCCGTACCCCGCGTCGGTGATCACGCGCCGTGCCGCCCGGTCGATCTCCTGGCACTCGACGCCCGGCCGCACGGCCTCGAAGCCCGCCTGCTGCGCTTGCCGCACGACCTCGTAGACCTCGCGTTCGTCGTCGGCCGGCTCGCCGACGTGAACCGTGCGGGTCGTGTCCGAGGCGTAGCCGTCCTTGATGCCGCCGAAGTCGAGGACGACCATGTCGCCTTCCTCGATCACGCGCTCGCCGAACTCGTGGTGGGGGTTGGCGCCGTTCGAGCCTGAGCCGACGACGGTGAATTCGACTTCGGAGTGGCCGTGCTCGCGCAGGAAGCCCGCGAGATCGGAGGCGACTTCGCTCTCGGGACGACCGGCGAAGCGGACCTGCCTGATCTGCTCGAAGCTCGCATCGGCCGCGGCACCCGCGGCGGCGAGACGCTCGAGCTCGTCCGCATCTTTGACGGCGCGGAGCATCGGCAGGGTGCTCGTCATCGACACGTACTCCGACTCGGGCAGCGTTCGCTGCAGGCCGAGCACGTGCATCGCCCACGCCGCGTCCGAGATCGCGTACCTGCCGTCCGGGTCGAGCAGCTTCGCGGTCGCAGCGTAGGGGTCGGCGCCGTCAGACCAGTCGGCGAGCGACAGGGCTCCGCCTCCCGGCGAGGCCTCGGCGTCGTGCCGCTCGAGCGCCGGCACGATCATTGCCGGCTCTCGAGACGCCTGGAGGACGAGCATCGTGATCCGCTCGGTGATCGCGATCGGCTCGTAGCCCGTGAAGTAGAGAAGGTCGGGCCCGGGCGCCACGAGGATGCCGGTGAGACCCGCCGCCTCCGCCTGCTCGGACGCGCGATCCATCCGCCGGGCGAAGTCCTCGGCCGTGAACGGAGTGGGAGCCTCGGTCGTTGCCATGGCCGCTACGAGGCTCTTGCCTGCGCGTATTTGTGCATGAACAGCACCTCGGCGAGCGCGATCCTCTCGATCTCGGTCGGGTCGACGCTCTCGTTGGCCGAGTGGATCAGACACTGCGGCTCCTCCACGCCGAGCAGCATGATCTCCGCGTCGGGGAACGTCTGCTGCAGGACCGTGCAGAGCGGGATCGAGCCGCCCTGGCCCTGGAGGGTCACTTCGCGGCCATAGGCATCGCGCATGGCGTTCGACATGGCATCGAAGCCGGGCCCTTCGGTCGCCCCCTTGAAGGCCTGCCCGTCGGACTCTCGTTCGAACTCGAGCTTGACGTTCCACGGCGCGACGGCCTCGAGATGCTCGATCAGCTTCGACTGCGCGTCCTTCGCGTCCACGCCGGGCGGGATTCGCAGGTCGATTCGGGCGCGTGCCTCGTGGGGCACGGCGGCAGAGGAGCCGACGACGGGCGGGCAGTCGATGCCGAGAACGGTGGCTGCGGGACGCGCCCACAGCGTGTCCGCGACGTCGTCACCCAGGACGTCGACCCCGTCGAGCACGCCGGCGTCCTTCCGCAGCTGCTCGGGGGGATACGCCGCCCCCGGCCACTTCTGCGTCCCGTCGAGCCCGCGAATCGTCGTGTTGCCCCGCTCGTCGCGCATGGAGTCGAGCATGCGGATGAGCGCAGCGAGCGCGTCCGGTGCGGCGCCGCCGAACATGCCCGAGTGCACGGCGCTCTGAAGCGTCCGCACGGTCACCCAGACTCTCGCCATCCCACGCAGGCTCGCCGTGAGGGTCGGCACGCCGACCGCGACGTTCCCCGTGTCGCAGACGAGAATCGCATCCGCGCGGAGCACGTCGGGGTTGTCCACGACGAACCGCTCGAGCCCGCCGGTCCCCTGCTCCTCGGATCCCTCGCCGACGATCTTCACGGTCACGGGCGGCTCTTGACCCAGCGCGCGCAGCGCGGCCAGGTGCGAGGTGAGACTTCCCTTGCAGTCGGCGGCGCCCCGCCCGTACCAACGGTCGTTCCTGGCGGTCAGCTCCCAGGGCGGCGACTCCCAGCCCTCGTCGGCCGCGGGCTGCACGTCGTGGTGGAAGTAGAGGAGGACTGTCGGCGCGCCCGTCGGCCCCGGGACCTGGCCGGTGACGGTCTTGCTCCCGTCGGCCGTCTCGTGGGCGCGGACGTCCTGGACGCCGACGCCCGAGAGCGCGTCAACCGTCCACTCCACCATCCGCTCGCACTGCTCGGGCTCGCTGCCGTCGGCGACCGACTTGAACGCCACCGCGCGCGAGAGGTCGTCCCACGCCTGCGGCATCAGGTTCTTGATCTGTTCGCGGAGAGCGTCTTGGGCCACGGCCCGCTGCGCTAGTCGCGGATGGTGTCGTCGAAGTCCCAGCCCTCGAACAGGTCCTCGATGTCGGGGCGCTTCTCGGGACAGTAGACGTCGACGACCAGCGACAGCCCCTGGCGGATGCGCCCGTCGAGCCGGACGGCGCGGGTGTAGAACTCGCCGCCGACCATGAGCCGCAGCTTCCAGTAGCCCTGCACGAGCTCGCTGTCCGCCGTCTCGCACACCTGGCCCCCGTCGTCGCCGAGCGTCCGCGCGATCTGGTCCTGGTCCGGTGCTCGGAGCCCGGCGTCCTCGTAGGCGGCGATCAGCTCTGCCGCCTTTGCGTTTGCTTCGTCGTTCTGGCGGTCGTAGTTCCAGCCGACGAGCATCGCGATCAGCAGCACGCCGAGGAAGCCGCCGACGATCCAGTAGATCGTGCGCTCCCTCACGCGCGGGCCTCCGGAAGAGGCTCGTCCGTCTTCCAGCTCGGCTTGCGCAGCCAGAGGAAGAGCGCGGGAACGATGGCGCCGAGCAGCGCAATCCCGCCGCCGACGAACACGAGGTAGCCGGTCGTGCTGAGCGTGCCGAGCTGCGAGGGCGGAACGAAGCTGATCGCGATCGCCGCGAGCGAGGAGAGGAAGCCCATGGCGCACAGCAGCGTGAGGGCCGGCGCGCGGTAGCCGCGCGGATGATCGGGCTGTCGCTTGCGGAGGTTGTACGCGGCGAGGAACATCGACAGGTACATGAGGAGATAGACCGACGTGGTGATCGTCATGAAGATCCAGTAGGCGTTCGAGACGGCGGGAACGAATGCGTAGAGGAGCGCCAGGATCGTGGTCAGAACCCCCTGCGCGGCGAGGATGTTCACCTGCACGCCCGCCTCGTTCGTCCGCTGGAACCACGGCGGCATGTAGCCGCCTTCTCTGGAGACGAGCAGGAGGCTCCTAGAGGGCCCGGCCAGCCAGGTGAGGAAGCCGGCGAGGGATGCGGACACGATCGCCAGCGCGATGATCGGCGTGAGCCACTGGATGCCGAAGAAGGCGAGCACCGCCTCGAAGGCCTGCATGATCCCCGCCGTCAGGCTCACGTCTGCCGCCGGGACGATCCAGCTGATCGCGAGGGGCGGCAGGATCAGGATGAGGAGCACGAGCCCGGTCGCGACGAGCATCACCCTGATGAACTGCTTGCTCGGGTCGCGGAGCCGGTTGACGTGCACGGCGTTCATCTCCATGCCCGAGTAGGCGCCGAAGTTCGACACGATCAGGACGATGCTCGCGATCCCTGTCCAGGCGGGGAAGATGTGATCCGCGTCCATCGGCGCGGCGGACGGGTTCCCCTGGGCGAGGTAGACGATCCCGAGCGTCACGAGCAGCGCGCCCGGGATCAGCGTGCCGATGAGGACGCCGCTCGAGGCAAGCTTCGCGACCACGCCGATCCCGCCCCGCAACGTCACGATCACGCCGAGCCAGTAAACAGTGATGATCACCACCGCTGTCCAGACGCCGCTCGATGCGAGGTCCGGCGCGATCACGTAGGCGAGCGTGCCCGCCACAAAGGACAGCAGCGTCGGGTAGTAGAAGAGCGTCATCGCGTACTGGTGCCATGCGGCGGTAAAGCCCATGCGGGGCGAGATGCCCTCCGTCACCCATCGATAGACCCCGCCCGGCCAGCCCGAGGCGAGCTCGGCCGAGACGAGCGCCGTCGGGATCAGGAACACGATCGCGGGCAGGACGTAGAGGAACACACAGGCGAGGCCGTAGACGGCCATCGTCGGCGCCGGCCGCAGGCTGGCGACCGATGACACCGTCATCAGCGCAAGCGCGGTCCAGGCGATGTACGAGGGCCCGGTGACGGACCTCGCGGGGGCGGCGGGGACGGCGCCTTCGGCGGCGTCGGCCGTGGACATCAGCGTTGCCCTCCCGCCACGATCAGAAGTCCGGCCGAGCCGCCGGCCGGTCGAGATCGTGGGCGGTCGACCTCGATGAACACGATGGTGAGCCTAACCAAAAACGCCAGAGGTGGTCAGTGCAGCGCGGCGCCTTCCCCGTGGCCGATGTTTCCGACGTCGCGGTACAAGGCCTCGACGTTGTTCCCATCCGGGTCGAGCAGGTAAGCCGCGTAGTAACCAGGACCGTAGTCGCGGTACCCCGGCGCACCATTCGACCGAAAACCGGCCTCGATTCCCGCACGGTGGAAGGCGTCAACCTGCTCTTTGCTCCTCGCGTAGAAGCAGAGATGGAGATTGGTCGTCGGCGGTCGCCTGTCCACGACGTTGAGGTCCGTGAAGTCAGTCCACGCCGAGCCCCACGTTTCCTGCTCGTGCTCTGCGATCTTCGGGATTCCGAGCGGCGATAAGACGGTCTCGTAGAAGCGAGTCGACGCCGTGTAATCGCTCGCGTTGAGCTGGACGTGGTCGAAGACCCTGAGCGTCCAGTCCCACTCGCTGGCGGTCATCGGCTCCGATGATTCCATACGCAAGGTGCCTCGTCTGGGGTAGTCGTGCGCGCCTGGATTCCCCCTTCAGCGGCTCAATCGAACCCGCTGGCGACTAGGCCGACGACGGCGCAGGTCACGATCACCGGCACGACGCCGATCTTGGAGCGCACCGTGGCGACGAACCCGGCGACGGCGAGGGCGATCACGAGCCAGTCGGGCTCGCCGTCCGTAAATGCGGCGTGGCGCGCGACGAACACGGCGAGCGCCGCGATCACGCCGACTACGGCGATCGTGATGCCGTTCAGCGACGAAGCAAACGCGCCGGTCGTGCGGACGCGGTCGATGAGCGGAGCGCCGCTGATGATGAAGACGAAGGACGGGGCGAACGTACAAAAGGTCGCGATCGTCGCTCCGGCCAGCCCCCAGGCGAGCCCGCCTTCGACGTTGTAGCCGGCGAGGAACCCTACGAACGTGTTCACCATGATCAGCGGCCCCGGCGTGGACTCCCCGAGTGCGAGCCCGGCGACCATGTCGTCAGCGGAGAGCCAGCCGAAGCGGTTGACCGCAGCGTCCGCCACGAACGGGAGCACCGCATATGCGCCGCCGAACGTCACGAGTGCGGCCAGCGTGAAGAACCCTGCTAGCTCTGCGACTAGGCCACCCGCGAGTAGCAGCAACGAGAGGGGGACGAGCCATGCGGCAAGCGTCTTGACGAACCGTCGTCGCAGCCCTGACTCCGACGATGGCTCGCCTGAGTCGTCATCTCCGTGGCTTGACGGGTTCCCCAGGAGCGCCGGCCAGCTTCGCGCGGCTGTGTAACCGGTCAACGCTGCGAGCGCGATGATGAGGGGGAACGGAACGCCGAGAATCAGCATGGCGAACGCTGCGATCGCGAGTGCAAGGGCGAAGGGCGTGTGGATCACGCGCCCGCCGACTCTGAGCACCGCCGCCGCCACGAGCGCAATCACGGCAGCTCCGAGCCCGCGCACGATTCCCGCAACGGCGGCCACCTCGCCGTACTCGACGTAGATGGCGCTCATCACGCAAAGGAGGACGAACGACGGCAGCACGAACAGGCCGCCGGCGGTAAGCGATCCACGCACGCCAAACATCGAGTAGCCGATGTACGAGGCGAGCTGTTGTGCTTCCGGCCCCGGAAGCGCCATGCAGAAGTTGAGGGCGTGGAGGAAGCGACGTTCGGAGATCCAGCGCCGCTTCTCGACAAGCTCGGCGTGCATGATCGCGATCTGCCCGGCGGGGCCGCCGAAGCTGATCATTCCGAGCTTCAACCAGAATCGGAACGCCGCGGCCTCGGTCGGGAGTGCGGACGCCGCCTCAGACCGAAGCTCGGAAGACGGCCGCTCCTCGCGCACGCGGGTCAACCCTATTCGTCGCGATAGACCCAGGAACGGGCCTGCTACGTCGTAAGCGAGATCTCCGCCGGAAGCTCGCGCGCCTCGTCCGCCGGCTCGAGCTCGAAGCGCGTCCGCGCGTCGAAATACACGTAGGACGTCGTCAGGGCGACGAACGGCAGAGCGAGCGCATAGACGACCCCGGCGACGAGATTGAGCGCCGCCGGCGGCGCGCTCGTGACGAGGATCAGGAGGGCTCCGAGGAACGGGCCGGCCAGCAGCGAAAGTGCCGCGCCGATTCCGACGAGCGAGGCTACGCGCAGCCAGCGGTGGCGGACGAGCTCGGCGCTTCGACGGAGGGCGTTCAGGGCCGAGCGGTTCTCGAGCTCGACGACCTGCGCGAGCAGCGCCCACCGAACGGCGAGCCATATTGCAACCGGGATCAGGATGCCCGTCGGGGTGAGCGCCACCCAGACCCCCACTGCGATGCCGAGGGCGCCGAGGAGAGGGCGAATGTTCGCGAGGGCGAGCCGGTAGGCCCGAATCGGCCCGATCGGCCGTCCCGCATCGACCTCGACGAGGGCGCAGGCGGTCGCAGCCTGGACGAGGCCGAGCCCGAGCAGCGTCAGCGTCGTGCCGATAGCGACGGCGACGAGGACGAGCGCGCCGGCCTGCTCTCCCCCGGTCTCGACCCCGAGCAGACCGAAGCCTCCGAAGAGGAGCGTCTGAAGCACGGCCGTCACCGCAGTGATCGGAATCAAGAGCAGGCCGATGCCGAGGAAGAGCGGCGCGCGACCGATGTACATGCGCCCGGCGGCGGCGAGAATCTGCCCCCAGCTGCGCCGGCGTGCGACGCGCAGCGGAGCCGTGGGTCGCCATGTCGACCGCCGGGCCGCGAAGATCACGAGCGCCAGCAGCGCCGTGAGAACGAGCAGGACGAGAGCGGGGTCCCGCAGCAAGCGGATCAGGCCTATCGACCCGGCTGCCACGGCGGTGCAGAAGAAATCGGTGGCGCCAGTCCCCAGGAGGCCGCCGGTCGGCACGGCGTAGGCCCGCTCGCGCCATTCTTCGGACCAGCGGATCGGCTCGGTCCACTGCCGTTTCAGGTTCGGGCCGGTGGGGCCGTTGAAGAACGCCTCCTGCAGCTCGCCCCAGCGCCCCTCGTACGCAATCCACGGGAAGGAGGCTCGTGCGGCGGCGGTTTCGCTGGGGATCGTGCGCACCCTCGGATCGAGATCGACGTGGGGGGCGCGCGTATCGTCACAGCCGACGCCCTGGTCGCCCGAGCTGCCGATGTACAACGCATCGTCGAAGAAGTTCGCGTGCGAGCCGGCAGCCGGGTAGACGACCGGCCGACGACCGTCGACGAGCTCGAGCTTCTCGTCGTCCCACTCGGCGCCTTCGGCTCCCTCGTGCTGGCTGTAGCCGATCGAGACCGGGTCGCGTCCGAGCGCCTCGCTCGGGTCTCGGGCGTCGAAGACGAGCTGGATCATCTCCCAGTCGCCCTCGTGCAGGTTGTTCCAGTCGTTGTATGCGTAGAAGAGCCAGTACTGGAGCGCGAGGCGTCCGGGGCGGGCGGAGTCGGTGGCGACATGGGCGTAGACGGTGGTGGGCACGCCCTCGGTGAGGCGGCGCGTCCAGCGCTCGTAGTCGCACCCCGGATTCAGAGCATCGCCCGGAAAGTCGAGGTGGTACTCGAAGCGCCCGACGACCTCTCCGGCTTTCGGCGCGATCTTGACGAGATCGACGGCGTTCCACGGCCCGCGCAGCGCGACGGTCGGCTCGTCGAAGAGGAGGTCGACGTCGATCGGCTCGTAGGGCTCCCCCGGTCCGCATTCCTCCGGCTGCTCGACGATCCGCACGACCGGTGCGTGGCGCTTCGCGAGCTCCTCCTCGTCGGCGAGGTCGGCTCTCGCCGCAGGCGCCACGACGAGCACGGACAACGCGAGCAGCGCGTGGACGAGGAGTCGCGAGCGCCGAGGCATGAGCCCGCGCGATTCTGTCAGGCCGTTCCTGCCCTGCATGCAGACTGGCGGCATGGAGCCGGAACGACGCTCGCGCACCTCGGAGCTGGCCGAGCACCTGGAGGGGATCCGAGCGCGAGGCGAGGCGCTTCCCGGCGCGCCTTTCGTCCGCGAGGTGCTGCATTTGGAACGGGAGCTGGGAGGCGGCCTGATCGCCGGCGGAGTCGCATTCCGCATCTTCCTCTGGCTCGTGCCTTTCGGCCTGGTGACGGCCGCGCTGCTCTCCTTCTGGAGCGAGCTCGATCCCGACGGGCTCGAGTCGGCCGCGCGCCGCTTCGGCATCGCGGCAGCCTCGGCGCAGGCTGCCTCCGAAGCCCTGCAGATCGGTGACCGAAGCGCGCTCTTCGTCCTCCTCTTCGGGCTTGTCTTCCTCGCCTGGTTCACCCTCGGCGCGGTTCGAGCGCTCGTGCTGGCCCACGCGCTGGCCTGGCAGCTCAAACCGCCGCGGATGCGCCGCCCGCACCTCGCGATCCCGATTTTCAACGGGCTCTTCCTCGTCGCGATCCTTGCGTCTCTGATCGAGACATGGCTCGAAGCCCAGTTCGGGTACGCCGCGCTCCTCGGACTTGTCTTCACGCTGACCGTCACGACCGGGGTCGCGCTCACTGCGATGTGGCTGCTCCCCCACCGTGCGGCGCACCCGCGCGAGCTCGTCCCCGGCGCCCTGCTCGTCACCGTCGGCTACCACCTCGTCCAGGTCGCGGTCATCTTCTACTTCGCGCCGCGGCTCGGCAGGTCCGAGGAGACCTACGGCGCCTTCGGGACCTCCGCGACGATGCTCGTCTGGCTCTACGTCCTCAGTCGACTTATCACGCTCGCCGCCTTCCTCAACGCGACGCTCTGGCAGCGCCGCGAGATAGGTAGCGGCCATCCGAAGATAGGTAGCAGCCGCGGTTGACCGGGAGGCGGCGCGGCCGTACCGTCGAGGTCATGTCATCGACCCACCAAGTGAACGCCTCGACCCTGATCGACCGAGAGCAGCTCGAGCAGCAGGTGCAGGAGATGTACCACGGCGTCGCGACCGATCCGCTCGCGCCGCGTCACTTCGAGACCGGGCGCGACCTGGCGTTGCGGCTCGGGTACCCCGAGCAGCTCCTGGCGCCGGTTCCGGTGCTGGCGCTTGCGTCCTTCGCGGGCGTCGGCTACCACCTCGACCTGGCCGCACTCGGTCCCGGTGACCGGGTCCTCGACCTCGGTTCCGGCTCCGGCACGGACGTGTTCTGCACGGCGGCGATCGTCGGGGGCGAGGGACGCGTTGTCGGCGTCGACTTCACCGATGCGCAGCTCGCGAAAGCGACGAGCCTCGCCGACCGGCACGGCATCGAGAACGTGGAGTTCGTGGCGGCCGGTATCGACGAACTTCCGTTCGAGGACGGCAGCTTCGACGTCGTGATCTCGAACGGGGTCGTCAACCTCTCCCCGGTCAAGGACCGCGTCTTCGCGGAGGCTGCCCGGGTTCTTCGCCCCGGCGGCCGGCTCGCGATCGCGGACATCGTCAGCGCGACGCCGCTCAAGGAGAAGACGCGCCGCAACACCGAGCTCTGGGCGGCCTGCATCGCGGGAGCGATCCCGAAGCCCGACTACCTCGACGCGATCGTCGCGGCCGGCTTCACGATCGGCGCGACCCGGCGCAACGACTACCGCTTCGTCAGCGACCGGGCCCTCGACGCCTGCAAGACCTACGGCGTCGAGAGCGCAAGCATCGCCGCTACCCGCACCTAGGCGCGCCCGCCGGAGATAGGTAGCGCTGCCCGGAAGATGGGTAGCGATTTCCGATGTGGCCCAGGGGGTCGCCGTCATACCGTCGACTGAGTCGATCGAAAGGAGACGGAATGACCCCCACAGCAGAATCGACCACGCCGGATCTCGCTGCGATCAAGCAGCGGCAGCAGCAGACCTGGGCCAGCGGCGACTTCCACGTCGTCGCCGGCCGAATCGTCCTCGTCGCCGAGCAGCTCGTCGACACGGCCGACCTCCACGCCGGCTGGCGCGTCCTCGACGTCGCCACCGGGAGCGGCAACGCAGCGATCGCCGCAGCGCGGCTCGGCTGCACCGCGGTCGGCGTCGACTACGTCCCGGCTCTGCTCGAGCGGGGCCGAAAGCGGGCGGCCGCCGAGGGGCTCGAGATCGAGCTGCTCGAAGGGGACGCCGAGGCGCTTCCCTTCCCGGACGCCTCCTTCGACGCGGTGACCACGGTCTTCGGGTCGATGTTCGCACCGGATCACCAGCAGGCGGCCGACGAGCTCCTGCGCGTCACCCGGCCAGGCGGAACGATCGCCCTGGCGAGCTGGACGCCCGAGGGCTTCATCGGCGAGCTCTTCCGCACGGTGTCCGGCCACGTGCCGCCCCCGGCGGGCCTCGTCTCGCCGATGCTCTGGGGCACTGACGAGCACCTGCGCCGGCTCTTCGGCCACGGGATCTCCTCGCTCGAGGTGATCGAGCGGACCTTCACCTGGCGGTTCCGCTCGGCGGAGGACTTCGTCGACTTCTTCCGGCTCTGGTACGGGCCGACCCTGAAGGCCTTCGCGGCGCTCGACGACACCGGGCGCGACGCGCTCGAGCGCGATCTCGTGGCCCTCGCCAATCGCTGGGACCGGCTCGGCGGCGACGCCATCGCCATCCCGTCCACCTACACCGAAGCACTCGCCAAAAGGAGCACGTCATGAACTCAGCGACCATCTCTTCAGCATTGGCTCTGCTGGCCGCCGCGATCGTGGTGGCGGCACCCTCGGCGGCAGCCGACTCACGTGCGCCGCGAATCGTCTCGGCGGCGATGCAGGACGCCGACGGCGACGCGCGGGCCGACCGGCTGCGCGTGACCTATTCCGAGCGCGTTCGGCACGCCGCCGATCGGGACGGGCGCTTCCCGTTCCGGATCGCCGGCTACAAGATCCGCTCGGTCGGCTCGGCGAGCGCGAAGACCATCGTGATCGCGCTGGTTGAGCGCAGCGCCGCGGACGGCGCGGCCCGCCCGGCGGTCTCGTACCGGCGGACGACCTCGAAGGCCGTCAAGGACCGGGCCGGAAACCAGGCTCGGGCGCAAGTCTTCCGGGCTGTCCGGGCACACGGGCGCGGCCCTCAGCAAGAGCAGCCTCCCGCTCCCCCTGCACCGCCGCTCGCAGACAGCGACGGCGACGGCGTTCCCGACACGCAGGACTGCGGTCCGAACGATGCGGCGATCAGGCCGGGCGTCGCAGACGTGCCCGACCTCGCGTTCGTCGACTCGAACTGCGACGGCATCGACGGCGACGAGCAGAAGGCGATCTTCGCCTCCCCGCTCGGCGACGACGCGAACCCGGGGACGAAGGCGGCGCCGAAGCGGCAGATCCAGGCGGCCGTCTCGGCTGCCGACGCCGCAGGCAAGCACGTGTATGCGGCAGCGGGTGAGTACGCGCGAGTCGTGCTGATCAGCCGCGTCGAGATCTACGGCGGCTACGGGCCCGAGAACTGGAACCGGATCGCGGGCCTCACGACATCGATCGCCGGCTCGCCCGAGGGCGTTTACGGCGACAAGGCGGCGAACGTCGTGCTCCAGCACCTGACCGTTCGCGGAAGCACTCTCCCCGGGGCGGGCGCCAGCGCGTACGGCATCCGGCTCGTCCATGAGTCCAACGTCAGGCTCGAGCGGGTCGCTGTGATCGCCGGCGACGGAGCCCTCGGCGCCTTCGGAGCGACCGGCGAGACCGGTTTTCCGGGCCAAGAGGGCGGCTTCGGGTCGGCCGGAAGCTGTGACTCCTCCGCCGGCGGCGGCGGCGGAAGTCCCGGCCGAAGCGCCGTCTCGGAAGGCGCACGCGGCGGGCGCGGCGGCTATGACGGCGCCGGCGAAAACGGGTTCGGCGTCCTCGGCGGCGGCGGCGGCGGGCTCGGCGGCGCCTCGGGCAACCCCGGCAAGGACGGGAACGACGGGCGCCCCGGCAGCACCGGCGGCCCGGGCACGAACGGCTCCGGCGGGTCGAGCACGACGCAGGGCGCCGGCGAGCTGTGGGCCGGCGCTACAGGTGCGGACGGAGCCCAGGGAGGTCACGGCACCGGCGGCGGTGGTGGCGGCGGCGGCGGAGGCCAGACCGGCATCTTCGTCAACAACGGCCGCGGCGGCGGTGGCGGCGGCGGCGGTGGCGGCGGCGAGGGCGGCGACGGCGGCCTGCGCGGCGGCGCGGGCGGCGGTTCCTTCGGTGTCTACCTGCACAACTCGACGCTGACTCTGCGCGCCTCCAGCTCGATCGTCTCCGGGAACGGCGGCGCGGGCGGCAAGGGCGGCGACGGCGGACCGGGCGGCAGCCCGGGCCCCGGAGGCTGGGGCATCCCGTTCTGCTTCGAGGAGGTCGGAACGGGCGGCTCCGGCGGCCCAGGCGGTCGCGGCGGCCGCGGCGGCGGCGCCGGCGGCGGCGCGGGCGGACCGAGCGTGGCGATCTTCAGGGCCGGGACCTCGACCCTGGACGGCGAGGGCTACGCGGCTTCAACCGCAGCGCCTGGGCCCGGCGGGGCCGGCGGAGCGGGCGGAAGCGGCGCCGGAGCTCCCGGCGCGACCGGAATCAGGGCAGTCCTCCACCCATGAACCGACCGACACGAAAGGAACGCAGTCCAATGAACCGATCGAAGAAAACCCTCGTGCTCGGCGTCCTGCTCGCCGCGACGCTGCTCCTCGCCGTCTCACAGGCGATGGCCGCCGTCACCGCGCAGGTGGATGCCGGCACGCTGAAGATCACCGGCGACAGCGGAGCCAACAAGCTCCTGCTGATCGGCACGACCGACACGCTCCATGTCGACGTCGGCTCGGACGGCACGTCCGACCTGGCGTTCGACCGAAGCACCTTCACTGCGATCCTCGTCGACACCAGGAGCGGCGACGACGAGGTGACCAGGGTCGGCTCCCTGGCCGGCGAGGCGGTCACGATTCGAGGCGGAGGTGACGACGACAGGCTGATCGGCGGCCCGGAAGCGGAGACGCTCGTCGCCGGCGGCGGCGACGACTTCGTCGACGGCAACCAGGGCGCCGATACCGCATTCCTCGGAAGCGGCTCCGACCGCTTTCAGTGGGATCCCGGCGACGGCAGCGACACGGTCGACGGGGAGTACGGGAGCGACGTGCTGGACTTCAACGGCAGCGCCGCCTCCGAGCTCGTCGAGGTCTCGGCGAACGGCTCCCGAGCCCGCTTCACCCGCAACATCGGCAACATCGCCATGGATCTCGCCGACGTCGAGAACGTGAGCTATCGCCCGCTGGGCAACGCGGACACCACGATCGTGAACGATCTGGCCGGCACGGACGTCGAGACGGTCGACGTCGATCTCAACGCGAGTCGGCGGCGGCGGAGACGGCCAGCCCGACACGGTCGTCGCGAGAGGAACGGAAGGCGTCGACGACGTCGAGTTCGCGAACTCCGGTGCGCTCGTCGTGGTCGAAGGCCTCGCGGCCGAGACGCGTGTTCTCGGCGGCGAGGAGGCACTCGACAACCTGGACGTGGCGACGCTGGGCGGCGCTGACGAGATCGAGCTGGACATCGGTGTCTCCGGGCCGATCCCGATCAACGCGCAAGGCGGTGCCGACGCGGACGTCGCACGCTTCAGCGGGACGCCGGCCGGCGACGAGATCCATGCCAGCGCAAACGGGCCCGAGGTGACGACCTTCGCGGCCGGCACGGCGCGCTTCGACACGATCGAGGTCGAGAGCCTCTCGCTGCTCGGAGGAGCGGGCGAAGACACGATCACCGCGATCGGCAATCTCGCTCCGCTCACGGCGCTGACGATGGACGGCGGGGCCGACAAGGACGACATTCGCGGCGGCAACGGCGCGGACGTCCTGATCGGCGGCTACGGCGACGACTCCGTCGACGGTAACCAGGGCGCCGACACGGCATTCCTCGGTAGCGGCGACGACCGCTTCCAGTGGGATCCCGGCGACGGCAGCGACATCGTCGAGGGCCAGTCGGGCGAGGACATGCTCGACTTCTTCGGCAGTGGCGGCCCCGAGATCGTCGAGGCTTCGGCCAACGGCTCGCGGGCCCGCTTCACACGCAACCTCGGCAACATCGTCATGGATCTCGACGGCGTCGAGGATCTGCGCTACCACGCGTTGGGCAGCCCCGACACGGTCATCGTCAACGATCTGGCGGGCACCGACGTCGAGCACGTCGACGCCGACCTCAGCGGTGTCGGCGGAATCGGCGACGGCCAGCCGGACGCGGTCATCGTGCGAGGCACGGAGGGCGCAGACCGCGTCAGCCTCTCCTCGCCCGGCGGGTATCCGATCGTCTCGGGCCTCGCCGCGGAGGTGCTCGTCGAGGGCGTCGAGCCGGCGAACGACACGGTCAACGTGGAGGCACTCGGCGGCGACGACACGATCCTCACCGGCCGCGAGGTTCACGGGCCGGAGTCGTACAACGTCGACGGCGGCCTCGGCGACGACGAGGCGCGCTACAGCGGCACGGAGCTCGGTGACGAGATCAACGTGTTCGCCAACGGCCTCGAGGTCGCGACGGACTCGGCGCTGGCGTCCAGGCTCGACACGACTGCGGTCGAGAACCTCGTCCTGCTCGGGCTCGCCGGTGCCGATTCGTTCTCGGCCGTCGGCAACGTGGCCGCCCTCACGATGCTGACCATGGACGGCGGCCCCGACGGGGACCTCGTTCGCGGCGGCAACGGCGCGGACCGACTGATCGGCGGTGACGGTGACGACCTCGTCGACGGCAACCAGGGCGCCGACCTGGCGCTGCTCGGGCTCGGGGACGACCACTTCCAGTGGGATCCCGGAGACGGCAACGACGTCGTGGAGGGCCAGTCGGGCATGGACACGCTCGACTTCAACGGCAGCAACGGCCCGGAGATCATGGACATCTCGCCCGACGGTGGGCATGTCCGCTTCACACGGAACCTGGGCAACATCGTGATGGAGCTCGACGACGTGGAGGCAATCGCCGTCCGCGCACTGGGCAGCCCCGACACGATCGCGGTCGGGAACCTCAGGGGAACCGACGTCGACGACGTCCGGATCGACCTCGCAGCGAGCGTCGGGGGCGGCGACGCCCAGCTCGACACGGTGATCGTGAACGGCACGAACTGGCACGACGCGGTCGACGTGACTCGATCCGGCGCGCAGGTGTCGGTTGCGGGCCTGAAGGCCCTGACGGCGATCGTCGGCAGCGAGCCGACCGACACGCTGCTCGTGCAGACGCTCGGCGGCGACGACGAGGTCACGATCGGGCCGGACGTGGGCGACCTGCTCACCCCGGTCGTCGACTTGGGAACCGGAGAATGACGCTCAGGTAACTCGAAGCTCGGAGGCGAGCCGCGCGGCCTCGCGCCGCGTGGTCGCCCCGAGCTTCGTCAGCACTGCTGCGACGTGGTGCTCGGCGGTTCGCGTCGAGACGACCAGCCGCTCGGCGATCTCCGCATTCGTCAGCCCCTCGGCGAGGAGCTCCAGGACCTCGAGCTGACGTGCTGTCAGGCCGGCGGGGTTCGCGCGCGTCGCCACCCTTGGCCCCGCCGGGACGTTCAGCCCGAGTTCGCGCAGGCGTTTTACGAGACGCCGCTCCAGCGGCGCCGCTCCGAGCCCTCGGGCGATCTCGATCGCTTCGTGGAGCGCCTCCTCGTCATCGAGCAGGGAGAGCATCAGCGCCCGGTCGTACGTCCAGCCGACCTCCCCGAACGCGTCGGCCGCTCCCTGCCAGTCACGCCGCACCATGGCGGCGAACGGCGCCGGCATCCGGTCGTCAGGCTCCGTGTCGAAGCCTGCGACGGCAGACCACGCGACCACACGGGTACCCGACCAGCCGAGGACACCGGTGAGCCGTCCGACCTCCTCGAGCACGGCCTCGAACCGATCCGTGGGGAGCGGCGCACCAGTCGTCAGCGCCCAGCCGGTCTCGAATTCGAGGACCGGTGCCATCCGCTGGATCTCGCCGGTCCGCTCGGCCTGGGCCGCGAGGTCGGCCAGGAGCTCCGCCGCATCGGCATCGCCGCGCCGCACCGCGAGATCGGTCAGGACCGTCTTGCCGAGGAGCTGCGCGACGGTGCTGTCGCTGTCGAGATCGCGGCGAACGGCACGCTCGGCGGACTCCCAGTCCCCTGCGCGAAGTCGGTCCCACGCGAGCGTGATCTCGGCATACCTGGCCAGCGTGTGCACCTCGTGCTCCGTCGCATACGCCAGAGCGTCCTCGAGCTGCCTCCGAGCCGCGGCAGGCTCGATCCACGAGAAGAGCGAGTAGCCGAGGTTCACGAGTGCGCGGCCGGCCTCGTGCCGGTCGCCCGCGGCGTCGGCCACCCGGTGCGCCTCGAGGAGCTTCGCGGTCCTCGCGCGGTCCACGTCGATGTCGGAGCTGCCGAGGTTCACCAGCGCATGAGCGCGTGTTCTCTCGTCGCCGAGCCGGGTCGCGAGGTCGAGCGCTCGCTCGCCCCACTCCACGGCCGGCTCGATGTCCTTCGCGAGCATCGCGAGCTGCGAGAGCGCGCTGTAGGCGCGCGCGAGCTCGACCGACTCGCCGAGCGGCTCCAGGATCGCGACCGCGTCGAGCGCCGTCTTCTTCGCGGCGTGCCCTTCGCCGGCGTACCAGTAGAACCGGGACATTGCGCGAAGGCACCGGCCGACGGCTTCGTCGTCTCCGAGGCTCCGGTAGAAGCCGATCGCGCGCTCGATCCCGACGAAGGCGCCGTCGAGGCGGCCGACGACGTACGCGGCGGTCGCCAGCTCCTCCAGCACGCGCGCTCGCTCCGCCGCCGGAATCCGGTCGACGAACTGGGAGGCGCGCCGGTAGTGGGAGTACGCCTCCCGGTTGGACTCCAGCGCCGCCGCCCGGCGCGCCGCGACGAGCGCATACTCGGCAACGACCTCCTCGTCGCCCGCCGCCTCCGCGTGGTGGACGATCTCGGCGGGGTCGGCGCCTGCGGCGAGCAGCGCTTGGAGGATCTCGGCATGGAGCCCGCGCCGGGCGGCGATCGGGATGCTCGACCTGATCGCGGTTCGCGCCAGCTCGTGCCGGAACCGGACGTAGCTCGGCTCGACCTCGAGCAGCGCGCGGCGCTCCGGCTCTACCGCCCCCGCGGGCCAGCCCGGCATCACGGCGTCGAGCACCGCCGTGGCAACGCGGTTCGGCACGACGGAGACGAGCTCCACGACCCGGCGCGAGGCCTCGTCGAGCCTCGACGCGCGTCCGAGGACAGCCGTGGCGACCGAGGGCGGAGGCCCGTCGCCGGTTCGGGCGGCCACGAGCTCGGTGACGTAGAACGGATTGCCGCCGGTCGCCGAATAGACGTCCCCGTCGTCCTCTCCCGCCAGCGAGGCGACCGCCGATCTTCGACAGCGGCTCGAGCTCGAGGAACACCGAGTCGTCCGGCCGGACCGCCCCGAGGAAGGCGTGCAGCGGGTGGCTGGGCGGAAGCTCGCCGCTCCGGAAGGTGAGGACGAGCACCGCCGGAACCGCGCGGATCCTCCTCCCGAGCATGTTGATCGAGTCGAGGGTGGCGTCGTCCGCCCAGTGCACGTCCTCGAGCACGAGCACGGTCGGCTCGGGCGGAAGAGCGAGCTCCTGCAGGAGCAGGCTCTGGATCTCGTGCGCGTCGGCCCCGGCCGAGAGCGCCCGTTCCAGCGGCCCCGACACCGAACCGGCCAGGTCACGCACCGGCCCCAGCGGTCTGGGGATCGAGAGGTCGTCGCAGGTGCCGAGCAGCACTCTCGCCCCGTCGCCGAGGTCGCGCAGAAACCGCGTCACGAGCGAGGTCTTCCCGATCCCAGGCTCGCCGGTGACGAACACCACTCGACCCTCGCCGCCGGCCGCCGCGTCGCGCGCCTCAGCGAGCGCAGCGAGGGCGCCGTCGCGCTCGAGGAGCTCCATGCTTCAACGATAAACCTGGCGAGTCAGGACTTCGAACCTCTGGGTCAGCGGTCGCTCAGTACGATCTGGCGTCGAGCGGCAGACCCGCCTCGTGGAGAGCCTGACAGGAGGGAACGATGAGCCCGAAGAAGGCCACGCAGAAGTCCGCCAAGAGCACCACTGCGGCGAGCAAGAAGTCCACGGGGTTCACGGCCGAGGAACGGGCCGCGATGAAGGAGCGCGCCCAGGAGCTGAAGGCGGAGGCGCGCAAGGCGGACGGGGAGAGCGCCCTGCTCGCGAAGATCGCCGAGATGCCGCAGGCGGACCGCGCCATCGCCAAGCGGATCCATGAAATCGTCAAAGCCAGCGCGCCGGCCCTCTCGCCGAAGACCTGGTACGGGATGCCGGCGTATGCCGACAAGGACGGCAAGGTCGTCTGCTTCTTCCAGAGCGCGGAGAAGTTCAAGTCGAGGTACGCGACATTCGGCTTCAGCGACGAGGCGAACCTCGACGCCGGCGCCATGTGGCCGACCTCCTTCGCGCTGAAGAAGTTGACCGCCGCCGACGAGGCGAAGATCGTCGCGCTCGTGAAGAAAGCAGTGAGCTGAGCCCGCCTCGCTAGCATCCCGTCGTGATGGCCCGGTACGCGCTTGCGGCAGCGACCGTCGTCTTCCTCGTCGCCACCGCCGCCGGCAGCGCGGCGGCCGAGCAGGCACGGACATCCGTCGTGGCGACCGGGCTCGAGGCGCCGTGGGAGCTCGTCTTCCTGCCGGATCGCCGGGCGCTCGTCACCGAGCGGCCCGGACGCGTCGTCCTCTTCTCCCGCGGCTTTCGCACGCGGCGAGTCGTCGCCGCCGTCGAGGTGGACACCGGCGGGCGGAAGGAAGGCGGGCTGCTGGGGCTCGCGATCGATCCCGCGTTCCGCAAGAACGGCTTGGTCTATCTCTTCCGAACGGCGCGCAACGACGAGAACGAGGTGCTGCGGTACCGCCTCGTGCGCGACAGGCTCGTCTACCGGCGGCGGATCGTCGGCGGGATCGAGGCGAGCGACTCGCACAACGGCGGGCGGATCAAGTTCGGCCCCGATCGCGCGCTCTGGATCACGACCGGCGAGGCCTACCACGAGGAGCTCGCGCAGAATCCCCGCTCGCTGAACGGCAAGATGCTGCGCCTGCCGCTGGCGAAGGCGCGCGGGGCGGGCGGGCGGCCCGAGATCGTCTCGCGCGGACACCGGAACATCCAGGGCCTCGACTGGCAGCCCCGGAGCCGCCGCCTGTTCGTCACGGAGTTCGGCGCAGAGGACCGTGACGAGGTGAACATCATCCGCCGGGGAGGCAACTACGGCTGGCCTGACGCGAAGGGCGCGGACACCGGCGGGGGCCAGTACCTCCCCGCGGCCTGGCACACGGGCAGCGGCAACATCGCGCCCTCCGGCGCGACCTTCGTCCGGCGGCCCGGCTCGGCCTGGAACGGCAGTTTCGTGTTCGGGACGCTACGCGGCGAGCATCTCGCCCGCCTGCGGATCTCCGGCGCGCGGGTGGTCGGCGTGGAGCGGCTGTTCGACGAGCAGTTCGGCCGGATCCGGAACGTCGTCCAGGGACCCGACGGCGCGCTCTACCTGCTGACCTCGAACCGGGACGGCCGAGGAGATCCCAAAAGCGGCGACGACCGGATCATCCGCGTCGTCCCGCCTCGCGGCTGACGCCGCTACCGACGCCGAAGCCGCGCGCGGCCTCGTTCCGGCTCCACGACAAAGGCGACGCGATCCACTTGGCCCGGTTGTTCGTCGAACTCGACGACCTTGCCGGCGCAGCGACCCACCGGCTTCTCGCCGTCCACGAACGCCGTCCCGGGAACGTCGATCCGCTCGCCCGCGTCCGTGCGGAGGGCGCCCAGGTCTTTCTCTTCGTTGAACCAGAGCATCGTTCCGCGCGTACGGATGCCGGCGCTAGCCAAGGCGGTAGACGATCCGCCCGCGGTTCAGGTCGTACGGGGAGAGCTCGATCCGCACGCGGTCGCCGAGCATGATCCGGATGCGGTAGCGCTTCAGGCGACCCGCGAGGTACCCCAGGGTCTCGTGTCCGTTGTCGAGCTGGATGCGGAACATCCGGCCGCGCAGAGCCTCGGTCACTTCGCCTTCAAGCTCGATCTTCTCTTCTTTCTCGCGCAATTTTCGTCCCTTCGTAGAAGGTGGGGCCGCGGCCTCTCGGCCGCGGCCCACACGGACGAGCTACGCGACAGGCGTCACGTTGGCCGCCTCGGGGCCTTTCGCCCCTTCCTGCGGCTCGAATGAAACGCGCGCGCCCTCGGCGAGCGACTTGAAGCCGTCGCCGGCGATGTTGCTGTGGTGCACGAACAAGTCCTTCGTCCCTTCATCAGGAGTGATGAAGCCGTAGCCCTTGCTGTCGTTAAACCACTTTACGGTTCCGTTTGCCATGAGAAAAACACCTCCTCAATACGTCACGAACGGGTCGAGGATGGCGTCGAAAACGCAAACCGAACTCGCTCTAATCCTCCTGCAGCTTAGCAGTATTCAGTCAGCTTCGGCCGTGGCGGGCATCCCGTGAGCCTCCTCGCCGTGCACCGCTTGCGGTTTCTCCACCCGCAGGAACGCGGCGCCCACGATCGCCGAAGCGACGAGAAACACGGCGCCGACGATGAACGCGAGGTGGTAGCCGCTGTTCAGAGCGGCGAGGTCGTCTACGCCGCCAAGGTTCTCCGTCCGTGAGGCGGCAAGGCTGGCGAGCACGGCGAGCCCGACAGCGCCGCCCATCATGAACGCGGTGTTGACGACGCCCGAAGCGAGGCCTGCCTGGTCCTGCGGCACGCCGCTCATCGCGGCCAGCAGGATCGGGTTGAACGCGATCCCGGCGCCGAGGCCCACGGCGAGCGTGGCGGGCAGGATGTCGACGAGCCAGTTGCCGTCGACCGGCGCTCGGGCGAGCAGGATGAGCCCAAGGGTCATCAGGCCGAGGCCGACGAGCAGCGGCGGCTTGATCCCGTAGCGCATCACGAGCTTGTCGGAGAGGAGCAGCGACGACGCGCCCCAGACCATGGTGCCGGGCAGGTACGCGAGGCCGACCTCCAGGGGGCTGTATTCCAGCACGAGCTGGAGGTAGAGCGCCGAGAAGAAGAAGTACGCGAACATGCCGGCTGCCATCAGGGCGCCGAGGACGTTCGCGGACGAGACGTTGCGGTTCCGGAAGAGCCCGAGCGGCATCAGCGGCGAGGAGATCCTCGCTTCGATCACGATGAACGTGACGAACAGCGCGACCGCGAGACCGAGCACGCCGAGCGTCGCCGCCGAGGTCCACCCGTTCTCGTTGCCGTTGATGATCGCGTAGACGGCGAGCATCAGCGAGGCGGTGACGGTGATCGCACCCGCCCAGTCGACGCGCCGATCCTCCACTGCGAGGTGCTCGCCCGGCAGAAGGCGCCTCGCCAGGATGTAGACGGCCACCCCGACCGGCAGGTTGACGAGGAAGATCCAGTTCCAGCTCAGGAAGTCGGTGAGGATTCCTCCGGCGAGCACGCCGATCACCCCTCCCCCCGAGAGCACGAAGCCGAAGACACCCATCGCCTTTGCTCGATCCGCCGCCTCCGTGAAGAGCACCATCAGCAGCGACAGGGCGACCGCGGACACCACTGCGCCGCCGACCCCTTGCACCGCACGCGCGACGATCAGCATCTCCTGCGAGCTCGCGATGCCGCAAGCGAGCGATGCGGTGGTGAAGAGCGCGATGCCCCCCAGGAACACCCGCCGGTGGCCGAAGAGGTCGCCGAGCCGCCCGCCGAGCAGCAGGAAGCCGCCGAACGTCAGCAGATAGGCGTTGACGACCCACGCCAGCGACGTCTGCGAGAACCCGAGGTCGTCCCGGATCGAAGGCAGCGCGACGTTCACGATCGTCCCGTCGAGGACGATCATCAGGTCACCGAGGCAGAGGACGTAGAGCGCCAGCCAGCGGAGGCGTTCGTCGGCGATCTTCATGTCGGTTCCTTTCGGTCGGTCATCGATCTCGAAGGCTTAGACCTCGTAACGATGAACAGACTCATCGGTCATTCCCCGATGAGTTCTCGCCGTCTCGGGAGTCGTAAATCTGATGCGCGACGTGTGCTGCGACGTGACCAGCCTCGAGGCCGACATCGTCACCGTCGACGCCCTTTGCCGGCTCCAGCTCGCGGCGCGGCGGCGGGGATGCCGAGTCGTCCTCATGAACGCCTCCGAGAGGCTGCGCAGGCTCGTCGAGCTCATGGGCCTCGAGGACGTGCTGCCCGACTACGAGTCGAACTCCAGCGGCAGGCCGAACAGCGGGAACAGCGTCGCCGTGTCGAGGAAGAAGGTCAGCTCGCCGATCTTGCCGTTGCGGGCCTCGACGACCTGGAGCGCCCAGGGCTCGTAGCCGCCCCCCTCGCTCGGCTTGTACTGGCCGTAGGCGGGGAAGCCGTTCGCGAACGACGCCGCCGGGACCACCCGCGAGCCGCGGCAGCCGTTGCCGGGCCCGAACCACCACTCGAAGATGTCGTCACGCCCCTCGAGCCAGAGGTCGAACGGCGGCATCGACTGAATCGCGTCGGCGCGGATCAGCGACGTCAGCGCCTCGATGTCGTAGCGCTGGAAGGCGTCGACGTAGCTCGCCAGCAGCTGCTCGTCGGCGTCCTCGACCGAGGTTTCCGTCGCCAGCGGCGGACTCTCCTCGAGCGTTGCGCGCGCACGCTGGAGCGCGCTGTTCACCGCAGCGACGCTCGTCTCGAGCAGTTCCGCGACCTCGCTCGCCTGCCAGCGGAGCACCTCGCACAGGATCAGCACGGCGCGCTGCCGCGGCGGCAGGTGCTGGAGCGCGGCCACGAAGGCGAGCCGGATCGTCTCGCGCGACTCGACCTCCACGGCGGGATCGGGGACGGGCTGGATCCAGGTCGCCTCGGGCAGCGTGTTCAGGTTCTCGACGACCGGCTCGCGCGAGGGCCCGAGGTCCATGGGCCGCGCTCTTCGCTCCCGCCCGCTCAGCATGTCCAGGCAGACGTTCGTCGCGATCCGGTAGAGCCACGAGCGGAGCGCCGAGCGGCCCTCGAAGCGGTCGAGCGACTTCCAAGCGCGCAGGAACGTGTCCTGGACGGCGTCCTCGGCCTCGAACGGCGAGGCGAGCATCCGGTAGCAGTAGGCGGTCAGCTCGCGGCGGTACTGCTCGAGCTCGACGCCTAGAGCGGTGGTCGCGACGGACTGGCTCACCCGTCCATCGTATGCACCGGAGTCAGGCCGGCGGGAACGACCGCTGGGGGCGTTCTACGGGTTCCTCAGCGGAGCACACTCGCGCTGCGGCAGCACCTTGAGGATCGCGCGGCTCCCGGCTGATCCCGCGGCTACGACCCGAAGGGTGTTGCAGGGATCGGTCGAGCCGATCGTGACCGTGAATCCTCCGGCAGCTGTTGCACGGACGCGGCGGGCTCGTCCCGTCGCGGAGACCCGCACGCTCTCCCGTGCGCGGAAGTTGCGCCCCCGAACCGTGATTGGCGTGTCCCGGACGAGCTGGAGGGACGCCTTCGCCCGGTTCTCCACGGAACCCGCCCCGCCGACGGCAGTGCCTGCCGAGCATCGCGTCTAGCGAGACGAACGAGAGAGGGCCGCCGTGAGGCGGCCCTCTCTCTGCTTGGGAGTCAAGCCGACGGGAGCGACCGCCCGAAGGCGGCGATGCCCTCGCGGAAGAGCCGCGCCCCGTAGCTGACGCGCGCCACGCCCAGCTCCGCGAGCTCCTCGAGCGGCGGCGCCTGCGGCAAGGCGAGCACGTTCACTGGGCCGCCCGCCTGCGAGACGAACTCCTCGAGTACCGGACGATCGGCGAGCGTGATCGGGTAGACGCAGTCGGCGCCCGCCTCGATGTACGCGTGTGCGCGCTCCAGCGCCTCCCCCACGCCGCCGGCGCCGAGCAGGAAGACGTCGATGCGCGCGTTGATCACGAGAGCGGGCGACGCCTCGCGCACCGCCGCCAGCCACTCGGCTTGCTCATGAAGATCCCGGAGCGCGCCGGTGCCGTGATCGGTGTCCTCGAGGTTGCACCCGGCGGCGCCCACGCGCTCGAGCGCCGCGGCGAGCTCGGCAGGTTCGAGACCGTACCCCGCCTCCGCGTCGACCGTCACGGGCACGTCGACGGCGCGGACGATCCGCGCCGCCGCGGCGAGCATCTCCTCCGCCGGGGCGCCCTGGTGATCCTCGTAGCCGAGCGACTCCGCAACCCCGCCGCTCGTCGTCGCGACCACGGGGAACCCGGATTCGGCGACGACCTTCGCGGTGGCGGCGTCCCACGCGTTCGGAAGCAGGAGCGGGTCGCCCGGAACGTGCAGCGACCGGAGGAGCTCGTAGCGATCCACAGTGGCAAGCTAACCACCGTGACCGCGCTCGCCGAGATCACCCGCGAGGAGCTTTGGGAAAAGCTCGAGCGCGGCGACGAGCTCGTGCTGGTCGATGCACTCGCGCCGATGTCGTTCGCGCACTCGCATCTACCGGGCGCCGTGAATCTCCCGCCGGAGTGGGTCGCCGAGCGCGGACCGAGCAGGGTGCCGAACCCGGAGGTCGAGGTCGTCGTTTATTGCGCGAGCTCGACGTGCGACAGCTCCGCCGAGACGGCGACGCGGCTGATCGAGCTCGGCTGCCGGAACGTCCGGCACTACACGGGCGGGAAGGAAGACTGGATCGCGGCGGGCCTGCCGCTAGAGGGCGGAGGTCTCCGGTAAGGGTCGCGGGAGACGGCGTGAGCCTGAACGTGCTGGTCGAGGGCGGCGGCACGCCGGTCCTGCTGCTTCACGGCTTCCCCGACTCCTCGAGGCTGTGGCGCAAGCAGGTCCCGGCGCTCATGGGCGCGGGCCTCCGCGTCGTCGCGCCCGACCTGCGCGGCTTCGGCGACTCCGACATGCCCCCGGCGGTGGAGGACTACGCGATCAGGCGGAGCATCGCCGACGTCGTCGCGCTGCTCGACGCCCTGGAGGTCGAGCGGCCGCACGTCGTCGGACACGACTGGGGCGCCGGCCTTGCGTGGGCACTGGCGGCCCTCGTGCCCGAGCGCGTCGAGCGGCTGGTCGTGATGTCCGTCGGGCATCCGAACGCGATCCGAGCTCCCTCGGTCGCCCAGCGCGAGAAGGCGTGGTACCAGCTGCTCTTCCAGTTCGAGGGCGCCGCCGAGGGGCTGATCCAGCGTGACGACTGGCGGCTCTTCCGGGAGATGGTCGGCGACGCCGAGGACGTGGAGCGCTATGTCGCGGATCTCTCGCGTCCCGGCGCGCTGACGGCCGCGCTCAACTGGTATCGCGCGAACGCGGCACCCGCGAGGGAGCTCGAGCGCAGGCGGCCCTTCCCCACCGTTCCCGCGCCGACGCTCGGGATCTGGAGCACCGGCGACCACTTCCTGCTCGAGGAGGGAATGGCCGCATCGGGCGAGCACGTGACGGGGCCGTGGCGGTACGAGCGGGTCGAGGGCGCCGGCCACTGGCTCCAGCTCGACGCGCCGGAGCGGGTGAACGAGCTCCTGCTGGACTTCCTGACCTGACGCGGGGGTGCTTCACTAGCACCGTGGCGACATCCGACACGCTCGTCTTCATCCCGGCCTGGAACGAGGAGCCGAACCTCCCGGCGGTCCTCGAGGACCTGCGCCGAGTGCTGGCCGGCGCCGACGTGCTCGTCGTCGACGACGGCTCGACCGACGGCACCGCCGAAGTCGCGAGATCGCACGGCGCCGAGGTGCTGTCCTTCGGCGAGAACCGCGGCCTGCGCGCCGCGATCGCGGCCGGGTACGGCTACGCGGCCGACCACGGGTATGCGTTCTGCGGGCGCGTCGACGCCGACGGCCAGCATCCCGTCGAGGAGCTCGCAAAGCTGCTCGAGCTCGTCCGGTCCGGTCGCTGCGACGTCGCGGTCGGCTCGCGCTTCGCAACCGCGGGCGGCAACGGCTTCTCGCGCGAACGCTACGAGAGCGGCGCGGTCCGGCGCTTCGGGACGGGCCTGCTCCGGCGATCGATGGAGCAGGTGCTCGACCGGCCGTTCCACGATGCGACGAGCGGCATGTACGCGGTGAACGCCAAGGCGCTGCCGGTCCTCGCCCGCCCCTACACGAGCGGCGCGCCCGAGGTAGAGGCTGTCCTTCGCCTCCACGAGGAGGGGCTGCGGGTCGACGAGGTGCCGGTGGAGATGCGCGAGCGTTCGAGCGGGGAGTCCAAGCTCAAGGGGAAGAAGGCACTCGTCCTGGTGCTCACCGTCGCCGGCACGCTGATCACCGCGAAGTACCTACGCCGGGGCGGTCGATGAGCAGCCGGGTCGTCGCGGTCCTCGGCTACTCGCGCCGGCGGGACGCGGCGATCCACCGCGTGTGCGCCGAGCGGCTTACGCACGCTCAGGGTCTCGCCCGCGATCGCGGGACTGTGATCCTCTCCGGCGAGGCCGACCTGATGCGCGCGGCGTGGGCCGGCCCCGACGTCGTGCTCGTCTGCGACACCGAGGCGCGCTCGACGGTCGAGAACGCCGTGAACGTGGCCGCGGCGGCGAGGAAGCTCGGAGCGAGCGAAGTCGTGGTCGTGACCTCCCGGTGGCACATGCCGCGCGCCCGCGCGCTCATGCGCGCGGCGCTGGCCGGGACCGACGTGCGCCTTGACGTCGAAGCCGCGCCGGGCAGTCGTCCCGTGCTGCTGCTCGTTCGCGAGCTCGGCGCAGTTCTGCTGCTCCCCGCCCAGCTCGCGCAGCTGCGGCTCGCGCTGCGCCGCCAGTCCTAAGTCCTGAGTGGCGCCGGACCGGGCACCCCGACGCCACTCATTCGGCGTGTGAATCTACGGAAATTCCGCCGAAATGCAAGTTGCGGATTTTCGCGTCAGGTATGCCTAGGAACGAGGAAGATTCCGCGCCGATCTAGCCGCAGATTGACTGACGAATCAGTCGGCAGTCTTCCGGAATAAGGCGACGACGGGGCGGCGCGGGGCCGCCCCGTCCTCCTTAGACCAGGGCTTCGTCGCGGTCGAGCAGATGCTCGAGCCGGCGCATCGCGCTCGCCTCGAGCTGGCGGATCCGCTCACGCGTCAGGCCGAGCTCGCGGCCGATCTGCTCGAGGCTCCGCTGCTCGCCGCGGCCGGCGCCGAGGCCGAAGCGAAGCTCGAGCACCTGCCGCTCGCGATCGTCCAGTGCAGTGAGCGCGCGCCGGAGCCGCTCGTGCTCGAACGACGTGTCGGCAAGCTCGACCGGATCGTCGGCTGCGGTGTCCGCGAACAGGTCGCCAAGCTCGGCGTCACCGTCGCCCACCGCCTGGTTCAGGGACACCGACGCCTCGACGGCGCTCAGCGCCTCCTCGGCGTGCTCGACGGTGAGCTGCGCGGCCTCCGCGAGCTCCTCGGTCGAGGGTGTCCGGCCGCCGGACGCCTCCAGGCGCTGGCGGGCGCGCCGCAGCTTCTGGCGGCGCTCCTGCACGTGTACGGGGACGCGGATCGTGGCGGACTGGTTCGCGACCGCACGCTGACAGGCCTGGCGAATCCACCAGGTCGCGTAGGTCGAGAACTTGAAGCCCTTCCGCCAGTCGAACTTCTCGACTGCGCGGTTGAGCCCGATCACGCCGTCCTGGATCAGGTCGAGCAGAGGCACCCCGTGCCCCTGATAGCGCTTGGCGAGCGAAACGACGAGACGCAGGTTCGCGTTCACCATGTGCTCCTTCGCCGCGCTGTCGCCGCGCTCGATCCGCTTTGCGAGCGCGACCTCCTGGTCGGCCGTGAGCAGCTCGTAGCGGCCGATTCCGTTCAGGAACAGCTGGAGGCTGTCGGTGGTCGTGGGCGCCGAGGGCGTCAAATCGATCTCAGTTGCGGACTCTTCCTCGATCTCGACGTCCGCCTCCTCGAGAGCAGTGCGGAGCGTCGCGAGGGTCTCCTCGTCGAGGTCGAGCTCTTGGCGCAGCGCATCGAGCTCCTCCGCCCGCACGGAGCCGCGCTCCTGTGCATGCTGGAGGAAGGCGGCGAGCGCCGCGTCCGAATCTAGGCCGTCTCTGGCCAGGGCAAGTTCAGTCAGCATTCTTCTCCGAAGGTTGTTTCAGGTTTCCCGGGTACGCAGCCGCGCGAGCCGCGCCCACCCGCTCTCACCACTAATAACGGTTTCTGCCCCTCTTTCCTTCCATCCAAACGGAACCTTTACGTGTGCCCTGAACGGGGGAGGTTCAAGCCTTCCGCGCCCCCTACAGTCCGCTGAGGGAGGACGATGCGGTCGAGTGATGCACTTGCGGTAGAGGTCGAGACGCCCCGCCAGGAGTTCGGAAACGGGCTGAGGGCGCGGCTCGAGCTCGTCCGGGCGCTCGTCGAGGTGCCGTCGCCGCCCGCGGGACGGGACATCTCGCCCGAGCTGATGCTCGTCTCTCCGCCCGACGCGACCGAGAGTCTCCTCGCCGAGCTGCTCACCGAGCGCGAGACGCTCCGCGAGCCGCTGGGGAAGCTGCTCGCCGACGCCGGGCTCCTCGAACACAGCGAGGTCGAGTTCGCACTGGCCCGTGCGCGCAGCGAGGGCAAGCGCCTCGGCGAGGTGCTGACCGAGTACGGGCTCGTCACCCCGAGCGACGTGATCCGCCTGGTTGCCGCCCAGCGAGGACTGCCTTTCCTCGACATCGCTCCGCTGGCGCTCGATCCCGCCGCGGCGCGGCTGCTTCCCGTCGACTTTGCCCGCGAGCTGCGCACGCTTCCGATCGGCTTCGTCCGCGGACTTCCGATCGTCGCGCTCGCAGACCCGAGCAACGACGTCGCGATTCACGGCGCGAGAGCGATCCTCCGGGCGGCGGAGTTCGTCGCCTCCCCGGAGGAATCGCTGCTCGCTCAGCTCTCGCGCGCCTATCTCTAGAACACGCCTGGTCGGTAGACCGCTCCGCCGTCGCGGCGGTGGCGGCGGAAATGCGGCGGCGGGAGGTTGCCGTTGACCATGTCGGTGATCCGCTCCCTCAGATCGGCCGGCACCTCGTTCGCGCCGAACCGCTTCTTTGCGTCCGCGACGAGCGCGTCGACGAGCCCGTCCACGGACTTGCCGCGGGCGCGGGCGACCTGCGCCAGTGTCTTGCCGCCCTGGAGCGCCTCGCGGAGCTGCGCCTCGGTCATGCCGAGATACTTCGCCGCGGCCTCGAGCTTCGCGTGGAATGCGTGCGGCGGCCCGTGGTGACGGTGGCCGAAGCCCCGCGGCCCGAGGCCGAGCAACGGTGCGTCGCCCGCGTCGATCCGCTCCTTCACCCGCGCGGCTTGCTCCTTCGTCAGCCGGCCGTCCGCAACGGCCGCGTCGACGCGGTTCTTCAACGCCTGCTTCAGCGCAGTGGTGAGCTCGGCCGGCTCGACGCCGAGCTGGTTCGCGGCGTCGTCGATCACGGCCTGGCTCTCCTGCTTGGGCGTGAGCTTGGTCGCGGCGATCGCGCCGCCGACAGCGACGGCCGAGAGCGCGAGCGCCGCGGCGATGGCGATGTGGTGTCGTTTCTTCATGCCTCCAAGACAACCAGGCGTCCCTAAGAGGGGCCTAAGGCACGTCTAAGAATTCGGGACGCCGCCGTTCAGGCGGAGCGTGATCCGCGTCCCGCCGCCGTCCGCGCGCTCGGCGACGACTGTGCCCCCGTGCGCCTCCGCGACCTGCCGGACGATGGCGAGCCCGAGCCCCGAGCCGGGCATCGTCCGGGCCGAGGGCGAGCGGTAGAAACGGTCGAAGACGTGCGGGAGGTCTGATTCGTCGATCCCCGGGCCGTGATCCCGGACCGTGACGACTCCGTCGCGGACAGTGACCTCCACCTCGCTTCCGGCGGGGCTCCACTTCGCGGCGTTGTCGAGCACGTTGCCGATCGCACGCTCGAGCGAGACCGGCACCCCGCGCACGACGGACTCCTGAAGCTCGGCCCGGAACTCCACTCCGGGCCGGTCGCGCCGAACGCGGTCGAGCGCGTCGGCGGCGACCTCGTCCAGCCGCACGTCTACCGGGTCGGCAGGCAGCTGGTCGCCGCGCGCGAGCTCGATCAGCTCCGTGATGAGCGTCGTCATCTCGCCGATCTGCTCGACCACGTCCTCGAGTAGGCGCCGCCGCTCGTCGGGGTCGAGCTCCCGGTCGCTCATCAGCACCTCGAAGTTCGTGCGGAGACTCGTCAGGGGCGTCCGAAGCTCGTGGGAGGCGTCCGCGACGAGCTGTCGCTGCGCCTTCGTCGACTCCTCCAGCGCGCCGAGCATGTCGTTGAAGCTCGCGGCGAGGCGGCTGAGCTCGTCTTGGCCACGAGCATCGATCCGTTCAGACAGGTCGCGCGTCTCCCTCACGCGCTCGGTCGCCCGGGTCAGTCGCGCCAGGGGCGCCATGGCGGCTCGGGAGACGACGAGCCCGAGTGCGATCGCCAGCCCGATCCCCCCGAGCGCGATCAGGATCAGGAGCGTCCGCAGCCTGTCGAGCGTGCGGTCGACCTCGTCGAGCGGCCGGAGGATTTGAAGCGCGACGCCGGGCGCAACCGGGAACGTCAGGACGCGAACGTGGGTGTCCGCAATCTCGGCGTCGGAAAAGAACAGCTCCTCCTCCCCATTTGCCACTTGAAGCACGCGATCGGTCACCGGGATCGCGACATCGGCGCCGCGCGGGCGGCGCACCCGGCCGTCCGCACTGACGAACTGGACGTACCCCCCCGCCTCCCCAAGCGTCGGGTCCGGCGGCGCCGGCCGGAAAGGATCGCGCTGGATCTGCACGGCTCGTGCCTCGAGCGCCTGATCGACCTGGTCGAGCAGCTGGTCACGCACGGCGAAGTAGGCCACCGCGGACGAGAGCACGACGGCGAGTGCCACCGCCGCCGCGGCGACCAGCGTCAGGCGGACGCGAAAGCTCATTCCTCGCGCAACGAGTAGCCGACGCCGCGGACCGTCTGGATCAGACGTGGCTTGCCGCCTGCCTCGGTCTTGCGCCGCAGGTACCCGATGTAGACGTCGAGCGAGTTGGACGCCAGACCGAAGTCGTAGCCCCAGACCCGCTCGAAGATGACCGACCGCGTGAGGACCTGCCGCGGGTTGAGCATGAACAGCTCGAGCAGGTTGAACTCGGTTCGCGTGAGCTCGATCCGGTCGTCGCCGCGGCGCACCTCGCGCGTCGCGGCATCGAGCTCGAGGTCGGAGAAGCGGAGCACGCCGTCGACGGAAGGCGCTCCGCGACGGAGCAGGGCGCGGATCCGCGCCAGCAGCTCCTCCAGGGCGAACGGCTTGACGAGGTAGTCGTCCGCTCCGGCGTCGAGGCCTTCGACGCGGTCACCGACGGCGTCGCGTGCAGTAAGCATCAGCACCGGGACGACGCTCCCCCGGCGGCGAAGCTGGCGGCAGACGTCGAGTCCGTCGACGCCGGGCATGAGGATGTCGAGGACCACGGCATCGGCCTGGCCGTTGTCGCCCAGGAGCGCAAGCGCCTCGGCGCCGTCACTCGCCGAGCTGAACCTCGTAGCCCTGCAGCTCGAGCGCCCGCCGCAGCGACTCGCGCACGGCGCGTTCGTCGTCGACGACCAGGATCTTCACGGCCGAAGTTTGGCAGCGAGCGCTAAGAAATCTGTGAGAAGCCCCGCGCGCGGAGCCAGTCGCGGATCGTCGGGTAGAGCCCGTCGACGAGGCGGTTCGAGCGCGCCGCCTCGTCCAGCAGGCCGTTCGCGGTCTTGATCAGCCCGTGCGTCCCGCCGGGGAAGTTCACGTACGAGAAGTCGCGGCCGGGCTCCCGAGTCAGCGGATCGAGGCGCTCGATGCAGAGCCGCGACGGGACGGTGCGGTCCTTGGCGCCGAACAGCCAGATCGCGGGAATGCGCATGGCGCGGATCGACGGCATCGGGTCGACGCCAGACGGCCCGCTGCGCCGGACCTCGGCCTCCATGTCCTCGTCGCTGCGCGTCGGCGGCGAGCGTCCCTGGTCGTTCAGATCGGCCCAGAGGTCGGTCTCCCCCTGGGTCAGAGTGGGCGCGACGAGCCCGATCATGAACTTGATCGCCGGCTCCCGCGCCGCAGCCGGAGGCATGATCCAACCGGCCTGGCTCGCTCCCGCAACTCCGACCCGCGCCGCGTCAACTTCGGGCTGGCGCGCGAGGAACCGCGCCTGCGCCTCCAGGTCGCGCGCGTACTGGCCGACGGCCGAGGCGTTCGGGAACTCGCCCGGGTACTGCCCGCCGGACTGCGCGACGCCGCGCTTGTCGCAGGTGAGCGTCACGAGGCCGAGGTGGTTGGCATAGAGCATGAGGTTCGAGTTGAACCGGCGGGGCGCGGTCCCGGCGCCGTGACTGAAGGTGAGGCCGGGCCTCCGCCCCTCTCCCGGCGGGATCGTCAGCGTGCAGCCGAGGTACGCACTGCCGCTCCGGACCCAGACCTCCTCCTGACGCAGGGCAACTCGCTCCGCCGGCTCGCCGTTCCAGGTAACCCGGCTCACGCCGAAAGCCGCCGTCCCCGGCGACGGGTTGCGCGTCGTCAACCCCGCGCCGATCACGTAGCGCCCTCGACCGGCGCGGAAGAGGCCGCGGATCTCGCTTTGGTCGTAACGGACCCCGAGCCAGGGGCCGAGCGCGTGCGTCACGCCCAGCGGGGAGCCGTCTGCGAAGCGGTAGAGACCGAGCGCAGCCGCGTCGATCGCAGGGCGGCGCCGCAGGACGATGCGCCCGCGGAGCGGCCCTTGACGCAGTGCCCCCACGAGGCTCCTGCCGCGAATCCGTGCATCGAGGGTCAGACGCCACGGCCGGCCCGGAAGCGTAAGACGGACCCGGCCGCGCGAAAGCCGCGCAGCGACCTCGCTTCGCGCCGGGTGACCCGAGCCCATCGAGACGACGGCGCGCCGGCCGCGCAGCTCGATCGAGAGCGGAAACGGCTCGGCGCCGCCGCCGCGGGTGAAGCGGGCCTCCCCCGCCCAGCTACCGGTCGGGAGCGCCGCCGGGTGCGCAGCGGCTCCGCCGGCCAAAACCGCCAGTCCCACGAGCGCGACGAGCAGCCTCGCCATGGATGCTAGAGACGCGGAGGCCGCGTGTGGGTTGTTGCGGACGGGTTAAGCCGGCTGCGCCGCCCCGGCCTGCGCCTGCCAGACCGGGTTCAGACCGCTTTGCATGTAGCCCATCAGGGCGGGATAGAAGACGAGGAAGAGGATCAAGCCGAGCCAGCCGTTGATCGGCTCGATGCCCGTCAACCGCTGCGCCGCCTGGACCCGCTTGAAACCGTTGTAGATCGAGACGAGCATCGGGACGATGACGAGCGCCCCGAGCGTGATCGCGAGCAGTGAGGTCAGCGGGCTCGTGCCCAGCTCGTCGGTGTTCTTGGTCCGCCCGTAGTCCCGCAGCTCGCGGTGGATGAAGTACCACCAGAAGAAGCCGTAGATCCCGAGGGTGATGATTTCGAGAACGATCACCCAGACGACGCTGCGGACCTTCGCGGTGGAGCCCGCGCCCTGGATCGGAACTTCGTCGGCCACTACGCGGCCACCTTTCCGAACTCCGGGATGATTTCCTTCCCGTACCGCTCCAGGTTCTCCTCCTGGCCCTCGGTCATGAGGTAGATGTTGAACTGGTCGACTCCGACGGATTCGAGCTCACGCAGCTTGGCGGTGACCTGCTCGACGCTGCCGATGACGGTGAAACGGTCCGCGATCTCGTCGGTCACGAACTCCCCGTGGGCAGCGCCCTGCCGACTGTGGTCCTTGTAGTCGTAGAACTTCCGGGCCTTGACGAAGTCCGTCAGCGCCTCCGGGATCTCCGAGTCGTAGCCGTAGCGCTCGACCAGGTCCATCACGTGGTTCGAGACCATCGCCGGGAACCAGCGCACCTGTTCCCGGGCCTCGGCGATGTCGTCCGTGATCGTGCTCGGCGCGCCAACGATGCACTTCAGCTCCGAGGGGTCGCGACCGGCTTCCTCGGCTGCCTTGCGCGCCGTGTCCATGATCCACTGGATGATCTGCGGGTCGGCGAGCTGGATGATCACGCCGTCGGCGACGCGGCCCGCGACGGCCAGCGCCTTCGGGCCGTAGCCGGCGATCCACATCGGGATCTCGGGGAGATCCTTGGCCCATTCGAGCTGGAGCTCCTTCTCGTTCCAGACGACGGGCCGGCCGTTCATCAGGTCCTTCATCATCCGGCAGCGCGCCTCGAACTCAGCGACTCTCACCGGCTTCAGGCCGACGACGCGGCGCGACGAGTCGCCGCGGCCGATTCCCATCACCATCCGGCCGTTGGAGAGGTCCTGCATCGTCGCGTACCAGCTCGCGGTGACCGTCGGGTCTCGGATCCCCGGATTCGTCACGAAGTGGCCCAGCTTGACCGTCTCCGTCTTCATCGCGGCGACCGGCAGCGTGGCGTAGGACTCCTGCCAGAGGATGTGCGAGTCGTAGGTCCAGGCGTAGTGGAACCCATGCTTCTCCGTCAGCTCGACCAGCTCGAAGAAGCGCGAGTGAGGCGGGTCGGGCAGGACGGTGACGCCGAAGTCGAGCATGGGGCCTCCTTAGCAGGGAAACCAGCATTTTCTCTTGAAATCTGCGCGGTGGCAATCTGGAACTACATGTTGTTCGCGCTGCTCGCCGGCGCGATGCTGCCGATCCAGTTCGGGATCAACGCTTCGCTGGCGTCGTGGGTGGGCGGATCGCTTCGGGCCGCCTTCGTCTCGTTCCTCGTCGGCGCGACGGCGCTGCTCGTCGCGGTGCTGGCGGTGTCTCGCGGCTGGCCGGACCGCGCCGGGGATGCGCCGTGGTGGGTCTGGACCGGAGGGCTGCTCGGTGCGTTCTACGTGCTCGGCTCGATCGTCACGGCGCCGAAGCTCGGCGCGGCGACGCTCGTTGCGCTGATCCTCGCCGGGCAGGCGCTCGCCTCGCTCGCCGTCGACCACTTCGGCTGGGTGGGGTTCGAGGAGGAGCCCGTGTCCCTGCTTCGCGTGGTCGGGATGCTGGTACTCGCCGCCGGCGTCGTGCTCGTCCGTCTGTCGTAGGCTTGCCGCATGGCCCGGTGCGCGCTCGCGCTGACGGCGACTGCCGTCGCTCTTGCTGCGGTCGACCTCGCGCACAAGGGCGTCGCCGGGGCCGCGCACTTTCACGCTCGATCCGCCGCCTACGTCGCGGTCGTGCTCGTGCTCGCCGTGCTCTGGGCGGGCGCGATCGTGCTCACCCGGTCGACCGCGTTGGCCGTCGGCGGCGGGATCGTCGCCGGAGGGGTTTTGGGAAACGTCGGGTCGCTGGCTCTCTGGCCCGGCGTCCCGAACCCGCTCGAGCTGGGATCGCTCGCGTTCAACCTCGCCGACGCCTTCGTCCTCGGCGGGTTCGTGCTCGTCGCTTGCACCACGCTGTGGATCGTCCGCACCGATCCGGCGCGGCTCGATTCGCCGCTACGTCTGCGTTAGGGCGACGAGCGTCAGGGCCGCGAGCAGCGTCGGGAGGGCGATCGCCAGGGCGCCCATGGCAAGCCCGCGCACTGCTGCGCTCCGTTCCTCCGTGGCGAGGAGTCCCATGCCGCTGGCCAGTGCGGCCATCAGCCCGAGCACGACGCCGAGCGCACCGAGCACCCAGCCCGCGGCGGCGAAGCCGGGAGCCGTGTGCAGCGCGGCGAGCCAGACGCCGAACCCGGCGACCGCGGCGGCGAGGGCGAACGGTGCGAGCCGTCGACCGACCACGGCGGAGCGCACGAAGAGATGGTGGACGTGCGGCGCGTCCATGTCGTTTGTATCGGCAGGCGGAGTGCGGCGGATGTACCCCGTTCGAGCTACGTGAGCCAGTCGATCGTCTTCGCGGCGAGGCGGTCGAGCGCCTGGACCGACAGCTCGAGGTGCTCCTCCTTCGTGTCCTCCAGCTTCGTGTGGGAGAGCCCGCGGAGACTCTGGACGAAGAGCATCACCGTCGGGATGCCCGCCCGCGCGACTTCCGCTGCGTCGTGGAGCGGGCCGCTCGGCAGCCGGTGCGAGCTCCCGGCGACCTCCTTGACGGCCTCGTCGGCGAACTCGATCAGCTGCTCATGGAAGAGGATCGGCTCGATGCTCCAGATGCGCTCGAACTCGACCGCGAGCTCCTCCTCCTCGGCGAACCGGCTGCTCTGCGCCTTCGCGTCGGCCAGGAGAGCCGCGAGCTTGTCGGCATCGAGGTGGCGCTGGTCGAGGAGCTGCTCGGCCGTCTCGACCACCGAGGTGACGATCCCCGGGGAGCAGACGACATCGCCCGAGGTGCAGACCGCTCCACCTCCGGCGCGGGCCGCGATGTGCCGCAGCTCGAGCGCGAGCTTGGCGGCGCCGGCGAGCGCATCGCGCCGCTGGTCCATCGGGGTCGAGCCCGCATGCGCCGCCTGGCCGCGCCAGGTGACCCGGTGGCGCTCGACGCCATAGGTGCCAAGCACCGCGCCGAGCGGAAGGTCCATCGACTCCAGCACGGGGCCCTGCTCGATGTGGAGCTCGAGGTAGGCGGCCGCGTTCTCGAGCTGCTTTCGCGACTCCGTCGCGCGGTCGAGGTCGACGCCGTGCGCCCCGATAGCGTCCGGCAGCGACACCCCGTCCCGATCGGTCAGCTGCCGCAGCTCGTCCTGGTCGCGCATCGAGCCGGCCGCGGCGCTCGAGCCGAAGAGCGAACGGCCGAAGCGCGCTCCCTCCTCGTCCGCCCAGCTCACCAGGCGCACCGTCACCGGCGGCTCGCCCTCCTCGGCGATCCGCCGCAGCACCTCCGAGCCGGCGACCACGTTCAGCGCCCCGTCGAGCCAGCCGCCGTTCGGCACGGAGTCCAGGTGACCGCCGATCACGAGCTCCTTGTCGGAGCGGCCACGGAGCGTCCACCACTGGTTCCGCGCCTCGTCGAACTCCAGCTCGGCGCCGGTCCCCTCGAGCTTCGACGCCATCCACTCCTGCGCTCGAACCCACGTGTCCGTCCAGGCGACGCGCTGCGCGCCGTCGCCGGTTCCCGTCAGCTCGCGGAGCTCTTTCAGCTCGGCCACGGTCCGGCTCGGATCGAGTGCCACGGCGCGACCCTAACGTGGTAAGGATCGGCGAATGCTGCGCACCGTGGCCACCCGCGCCGCCATGTTCGTCGCCGTCTTCGCCGCGCTCTGGGCGCTCTGGGAAGCGTTCAAGTGGATCGGGGAGACGACCGGACTGCGGCTCGGGTCTTTCGTCGTCGACGACAGCTCTTTGCCGCACCTCCACGACATCGTCGCCCAGCTCTTCGAGCCGTCCCGGCGCAACGGGCCCCTGCTGATCGAGGTGCTCTGGGACGCCGCCCTGTTCACGGCGAAGGAAGCCGTCGTCGGCTTCGCGCTCGGCGCGGCGTTCGGCTTCAGCCTCGGCGTGCTCCTCGCGCACTCCCGCCTGCTCCAGCGGAGCTTCCTGCCGTACATCGTCGCGTCGCAGACGATCCCGATCCTCGCGATCGCGCCGATGGTCGTCATCTGGTTCGGCGGCCGCGGCTTCCCGGACTGGTTCTCGGTCTCGATCATCTCCGCGTTCCTCACCTTTTTCCCGGTGACGATCAACACGCTCCGCGGCCTCACCGCGGTCGACCCACGCGCGCTCGAGCTGACGCGTTCGTACGCGGCCGGCGCCTGGTCGGTCCTGTGGAAGCTCAGGTTCCCGGCATCGCTTCCCTACCTCTTTACGGCGTTCAAGATCTCCGCTACGGCCTGCGTCGTCGGAGCGATCATCGGCGAGCTGCCGGCGTCGATCCAGGACGGGCTCGGCGGCGCCATCCTCAACTTCAACCAGTACTACTCGACGACGCCTGAGAACCTCTGGGCGACGAACCTGATCGCCGCGGCCCTCGGCATCACGTTCTTCCTCGTCGTCGTCGTCGTGGAGCGCATCGTCGTCCGGCGAGCACCGGAGCACGTCGCATGAGCGTCGTCACGCTCGAGAAGGTCTCGAAGGACTTCGCGCAGGGCTCCGTCCGCGCGCTCGACGAGATCGACCTCGAGATCGGCGAGCGCGAGTTCATCTCGCTGATCGGCCCGTCCGGCTGCGGGAAGTCGACGCTGCTCCGGATCGTCGGCGACCTGATCCAGCCCTCGAGCGGCACGGTCGTCGTCAACGGCAAGACCGCCCACCAGGCGCGGATCGACCGCGACTACGGCATCGTCTTCCAGGACGCCGTCCTCTTCGACTGGCGGACGGTCGAGAAGAACATCGGGCTGCCGCTCGAGCTGATGGGCTGGGATCGGCGGAAGCGCGGCGAGCGGGTGCGGGAGCTCGTCGACCTCGTCGAGCTGAAGGGCTTCGAGCGGCACCACCCGTGGCAGCTCTCCGGCGGGATGCAGCAGCGGGTCTCGATCGCCCGCGCCCTCTCGTTCCGGCCGCCGCTGCTCCTGATGGACGAGCCGTTCGGCGCGCTCGACGAGATGACGCGCGAGCGCCTCAACCTCGAGCTGCTCCGGATCTGGGAGCAGAGCGGCAGCACGGTCATCTTCGTGACGCACTCGATCGCCGAGGCCGCCTTCCTGTCGACGCGGGTCGTCGTGATGTCGGCTCGACCGGGGCGGATCGTCGGCATCGTCGACGTCGACCTGCCGCAGCCCCGCGGCGTGGAGACGCGGGAGGAGCCGCGGTTCGCCGAGCTGGTCCGGGAGATCCGTCGGCACCTGCGCCGCGGCGGCGGCTTCGATGTCGAGGAGGAAGCGGACGAGGAGGAGTTCATCGCCGCCGAGGAAGGGCTTTGAGCTCCACAGTCGTCGAGCCGATCCCGCGCGGGACCCTGGGGCGGCGCGTCGGGCGCAGCCTGTGGGACTGGGCGCCGGCCGCCGTCGTCTTCGTCCTCGGCATCGCGCTGTGGGAGGGGCTCGTCCGCGGCCTCGACGTCCAGAGCTTCCTGTTGCCGCCGCCCTCGGAGATCGTGCAGACGCTCTTCGCCGAGCGCGACACTCTGTGGAGCGCCGCGTGGTTCACGTTCGAGGAGGCCGTGGGCGGCTGGGTGCTCGGCTGCACCGCGGCGATCATGACGGCGCTCGTGCTCGCACGGTGGCGGACCCTCGCGATCGCGATCATGCCGTTCGCGATCGCCGCCAACGCGATTCCGATCATCGCCTTCGCGCCGATCACGAACAACTGGTTCGGCTCGCTGAACCAGTCCTCGAAGATGGTGATCGCCGCGGTCCTGTGCTTCTTCCCCGTCCTCGTAAACACGCTGCGAGGCCTGACGTCGGTGCGACCCCAGCAGATCGAGCTGATGCGCTCCTACGCCGCGGGTGAGACGGAGATCTTTCGACGCGTGCGGATCCCGAACGCCCTGCCGTTCATCTTCACGGGGTTGAAGGTTGCGACCGTTCTCGCGATGATCGGCGCCATCGTGGGCGACTTCTTCGGCGGCTCGCTCGACGCGCTCGGCGTTCAGATTCGCCAGAAGGCCGGCGTCTTCGACTTCACCGGCGCGTGGGCTGCGATCGTCGTCGCGAGCATCCTCGGCATCGCGTTCTATGGCGTAGTGGCGGTCGTGGAGCGGCTTACGATGAGCTGGCATCCGTCGGCAAGGCGGTCAGAATGAACCTTCAAGGCACGGAAAGGGGAAGTGGATGAGTCGTAGCAGGTGGTTGGTGATCGCCGCCCTCTTCGCGTTCGCCGTTCTCGCGCTGACCGCGTGCGGCGGCGGCGATGACGGCGGCGAAGGAGGCGACCTCGACAAGGTCACGCTCCAGTCGAAGTGGGTCGTGCAGGCCCAGTTCGCGGGCTACTACGCCGCGAAGGACCAGGGGTTCTACGAAGACGAGGACCTCGACGTCACGATCCGGCCCGGCGGCCCGGACATCGTCCCCGAGCAGGTCGTGCTCGGAGGGCAGGCCGAGTTCGGGATCAACTGGCTCGACAGCCTGCTGGCGACGCGCGACAAGGGCCAGGACATCGTCAACATCGCGCAGGTCTTCACGCGGTCCGGGATGACAGAGGTGACTTGGAAGGACTCCGGCCTCGATGAGATCACCGACCTCCGCGGAAAGAAGGTCGGCGTCTGGGTCAACGGCAACGAGCACAAGCTCTTCGCCGCGCTCCGGAAGAACGGGATGGACCCCGAGAAAGACGTCGAGATCTTCGCGCAGCCGTTCGACATGCAGGACTTCCTGAAGCGCAACATCGACGCAGCGGCCGCGATGACCTACAACGAGCTCGCCCAGGTGCTGGAGTCGAAGGACCCGGACACCGGCGAGCTCTACCAGCTCGACGACCTCAACGTGATGAAGATGTCCGACCTCGGCACGGGCGCGCTCGAGGACGGCGTCTTCGTCCGCGCCGACTGGATCGAGGAGGAGGACAACCAGGACATCGCCAAGCGGTTCCTCAAGGCGAGCTTCCGCGGCTGGCTCTACTGCCGCGACAACCAGGAGGACTGCCTACGGATCGTGCTCGACAACGGGCCGACGCTCGGCGAGGGCCACCAGCGGTGGATGCTCAACGAGATCAACGCGCTGATCTGGCCGGCGCCGCGGGGCGTCGGGATCATGGAGACGGAGTCGTGGGACGTCACGAAGCAGATCGCGCTCGACGGCAAGGTCATCTCGAAGCCGGCGAGCGACGACTCGTACCGCACCGACATCGCCGAGGACGCGCTCGAAGAGCTGACGGACGACGGCGTCGACACAACCGGCGAGAGCTGGCAGAAGGAGACCGTCCAGCTGACCGAGGGCGGCCAGTAAGGCCAAGCCGAGGAGGGAGATCCGTATGAGTTCCGTTCTGATCAAGGGAGGCCGGGTGATCACGGCCGCCGACGACTACGTCGGCGACGTCTTCGTCGAGAACGAGCGGATCTCCCTCATCGGCGAATCGCTGTCGGACACCGTCGAGGCCGACAAGGTGATCGACGCGACGGGCAAGTACGTTCTGCCGGGCGGCGTCGACCCGCACACGCATCTGGACATGCCGTTCGGCGGCACGGTCACGATCGACGACGTCGAGTCGGGGCAGACGGCGGCGGCGTTCGGCGGGACGACCTGTCACGTCGACTTCGTGATCCAGCCGCCCGGTGCGACCTTCGCGGAGGCGCTGGACGAGTGGCGTGCGAAGGCGAACGGCAAGCAGGTGATCGACATGGGCTACCACATGGCGATCACCGACCTCCGCGAGGGTGGATCGCTGGAGGAGCTCGCATCCCTGCCCGACCAGGGCGTGACCTCCTACAAGCTGTTCATGGCCTACAAGGGCGCGCTCATGGTCGACGACGAGACGCTGTTCCGCTCGATGCAGGTCGCTGCGGGCTCGGGTGCGCTCGTGATGGTGCACGCCGAGAACGGCGACGCGATCGACGTGCTCGTGAAGGAGGCGCTCGCCGCAGGTCACACGGAGCCGCGCTACCACGCGCTGACCAGGCCGCCGGAGACCGAGGGCGAGGCGACGAACCGGGCAATCCAGCTGGCGCGGGTCGCGGGCGCGCCGCTCTACGTCGTCCACGTCTCCTGCGCGGAATCGGTCGAGCCGATCGCGATCGCCCGCGAGAAGGGCTGGGACGTCTGGGGCGAGACGTGCACGCAGTACTTCTTCGTGGACTACACGTTCCTCGAGCGGCCGAACTTCGAAGGGGCGAAGTACGTCTACACGCCGCCCCCGCGCGACAAGGCGAACCAGGACGTGCTCTGGAACGCGGTGCGGACGGACATCCTCTCCGCGATCTCGACCGACCACTGCGCCTTCAACTGGGACGGCCAGAAGAGCATGGGCAGGGACGACTTCTCGAAGATCCCGAACGGCGGGCCGGGGCTCGAGAACCGAATCCACATGATCCACGAGTTCGGCGTCCGCACGGGGCGGATCTCGCTCAACCGGATGGTCGAGCTGCTCTCGACGAGCCCGGCGAAGCTCTTCGGCCTCTACCCGCGCAAAGGCTCGATCGCGGTCGGTTCCGACGCGGACATCGTCGTCTTCGACCCGGAGAAGAAGCTGACGATCTCGGCGTCCACCCATCACTCGAAGATCGACTACAACCTCTACGAGGGAACGGAGGTCACCGGGTCGCCGGAGGTCGTCCTGCTCCGCGGCAACGTCCTCGTCGAGAACGACGAGCTCGTGGCGTCGCCGGGCGTCGGGCAGTACGTCGCCCGTGCCCGCTTCGGCGAGGAGCTCAAGGCCGAGCCCGCGGTCGCCTAGAAGTCGCAGCGCCGCAGTCTTAGAGTTCCGAGGCGGTGACCGTCGAGAGCGTGCCCCTGGTCGGGCGCGATCAGGAGCTGACCATGCTGGCCGAGTTCTTGGCCGGCGACGAGGAAGCGCTCCTGCTCACCGGCGGTCCGGGGATCGGGAAGACAGCGCTCTGGAAGGCCGGGATCGCGCTCGCGGAGGAGCGCGGCCTTCACATCCTCAGCGCGAGACCGAGCGGCGCGGAGGCGGAGCTTTCCCTGACGGCGCTCTCCGACCTGCTCGAGGAAGTCAGCCCGGAGACGTTCGCCCGACTGCCTGCGCCGCAATGTCATGCCTTGCAAGTAGCGCTGCTGCGCGCCGACCCGAGTGGGGGTACGCCCGAGGCTCGGACGGTCGCCGTTGCCTTTCTCAATGTCCTTCGCGAGCTCGCAACCCAACGGCCGGTGCTGGTTGCCGTCGACGACGTCCAATGGCTCGACGCTTCCTCCGTCGACGCTCTCACGTTTGCCGCACGCCGGTTGGAGGGTCACCGGATCCGGATGCTGCTCACCAAGCGATCCGAGGCGTCGTCCATCCTGGACTCCGCTCACGAACTGCGGCGGCTGGAAGTCGGGCCGTTGAGCTTCGGGGCGATTCGCCGGCTGCTCTCGGAACGCCTCGCCCTGACGCTGCCGCGACGCGTGCTTAGGCGGCTGTTCGAAACCGCCGACGGGAATCCGCTCTTCGCACTCGAGCTTGCGCGCAGCCTCGTCGGCCGGCAGCTCCCCAGAATCGGCGAGGAGTTCGCCTTGCCCACGGCCCTCGAGGATCTCTTCGGAGACCGCGTCGAGCGGCTGGCGAAGCCGCTCCGCAGGCTGCTGCTCGCCACTTCGCTGAGCGCCGAACCTCGCTTCTCCGAGCTTGAGCAGTTCGCCGCACGGGCGACCATCGAGGAGGCAATCGAGGCCGAGGTGCTTGCGCTCGACGGCGCCCGGATTCGCGCATGGCATCCCCTGCTCGCCGCGGCGGCCCGCCGAAAGTCCTCCGCGTCTGAGCGTCGAGAGCTCCACGCCGACCTGGCCGGCGTCGTCGCCGACCGGACACTGAGCGCCTACCACCTCGCCCTCGCCTCGGAAGGGCCGGACATTGAGCTTGCGGGGGTTCTCACCGCAGCCGCAAGGAGCGCCGCATCACGAGGGGTGGCGGAGACCGCCGTCGCGCTCGCCGAGCACGCGTTGCGCCTGACGCCGCCTGATTCTCTGGACCGCGCAGACCGGCTCATTGCCCTTGCCGAGTACCTGATGGTCGCCGGCGAGCCGCAGCGCGCAACGGACCTTCTCCTCCCGGAGGTCGAGCGGCTGCCCGCCGGGGCGGCCCGGGCGCGCGCTCATCTCGTGCTGGCCGAGAGTCGGTGGACAGAGTCGTCGCACGTCGACGAGATGGCCGAGCACTTCGACCGAGCCTTGGCCGAAAGCGAGGCCGATCCGGCGCTGCGCGCCGTCGTGCTCGCGAGGAAGTCGCGATACGTGGTGGCCGGAAGGGTCGAGCGAATCGCCGAAGGTGAGGCTTGGGCGCTCGAGGCCCTCGAGCTGGGACAACAGACCGGGAGGCCCGAGGTCGAACGCGAGGCGCTGCACGCCCTCGGTCTGGCTCGGTCGCTGCGAGGAGGCGATATCGACGACCTGCGCGAGCGCTTCCACGCCGTCTCGGGCGACGCTTTCAACATCGTCCGTTCACTCGATCGCCTTAACGCCGCGCGCATCGCCTCGAGGGGCGACGTGGAGGAGGGGCGCGCGATCCTGCGGGGACTGCTTGCGCTTGCAGACGAGCGTGGCGCGACCTGGGCGTTTGTCGTCCTGCGCCAACAGCTGTGCGAGGTCGAGCTCTGGGGCGGCTGCTGGGACTCGGCGGAGCGCCTGCTCGACGAGTGGAGCCAGACCTCCGAAGGAGGGCTGCTCGGGGAGCAGGTCTACGAGCGTTGCCAGGCTTTCCTCGCTCTCGGCCGCGGCGATGCGGACGAGGCCGAGCGCTGGAACGAGCAAGCGATCGCCCGCTGCGAAGCGCATGGCCTGAAGTGGGATCTCCTCCTGGGACTCTGGCAGCGCGGGATGATCGCGCTCCTGGCGCACGACGCCGAGCGAGCAGTCGAGAGCTTCCGTCCCGTCTGGGAGCACACACGACGTGAGGGCGTGGAAGCTGCAGGTGCGTTCCCGGTCGCGGCCGGTCTGGTCGAAGCCCTCGTCGAGCTCGGCGAGCACGAGGAGGCACGGGCCGTCGCCGGGCGCTTCCGGGCGCTCGCGGAGCAGCAGGAGCATCCCTGGGGTCTCGCGACAGCGAAGCGATGCGACGGGCTCCTGCTGCTCGCCGAGGACCAAGACCGCGCGACGGGGCTCCTCGCCGAGGCGGCTGCAGACTATGACGCGCTGGCGTTCCGCTTCGCCAGCGCGCAAGCGCTCCTTGCTCTGGGCCGAGCCCAGCGCCGTAACCGCAGGTGGGCCGCGGCACGCGCAGCTCTCGAACAGGCGTCGACGGTCTTCGAGGAGATCGGCTCTCCGGGCTGGGCGGAGGAGGCGCGCGGGGAGCTCGAACGCATCAGCGCGCGCAAGCCGCGGCCGAGCGGTGAGCTGACGCCGTCGGAGCACCGCATCGTCGAGCTGGCGGCGAAGGGACTCTCGAACAAGGAGATCGCGCAGGAGCTCGTCGTGACCGTGAACACGGTCGAGCGGCACCTTTCGCACGCCTACGCGAAGCTCGGCGTGCGCTCGCGCACGCAGCTCGCGGCCCGCCTGCGGTAAGCCAAAGATTGCAGGTTTCCGGGATATGACCCGGGGTGGGATCGGCGTAGCGTCGCCCCGATGGCCGAATTTCTCGTCGAGCTGTATGTAGCCCGCGGCGACGCAGACAGCGTCACGGCAAGCGCCGAGCGCGCCCGCCAGGTCGCGGAGGTGCTCGACGAGGACGGCTCGACGGTGCGCTACCTGCGCTCGATCTTCATGCCGGAGGACGAAACATGCTTTCTGATCTACGAAGCGACCTCACGCGAGGTCGTACACACCGCTGCGACGAAGGCGGAGCTCCAGTTCGACCGAATCATCGAGACGGTCGCGCCGTCGTGATGCGCCTAGTCTCCATCGTCGCCGCGCTGGTCTGTGGGCTGCTGCTTGCGGCGGTAGCGAACGCCGAGCGTCCAACCGCCTCCGGGCCCGCTGCCGCGATCGTCGAGTCGGCATCCTGCAAGGCGACAAAGAAGACGCTGGCGACCTTCAAACGCAAGCAGGCGGCCCAGCGGAAGGCGTTCTTCAAGGCGACCGCCGACGCCGAGCGGCGTAAGGCGTTCCTTAAACGCCAGAACCAAAAGCTGAAGAAGCTCCAGCTGGTAGCAAGGCGGGCGTGCCTGACGCCGTGCCAGAAGGCACGGTCCGCGGTGACGGACTACCAGCGAAAGATGGGCAAGAACCGCAAGGCGTACTTCAAGCGCAACAAGTCGGCCGAGAAGCGCAAGGCATTCCTGAAGGGCCAGCACGTGAAGCTCAAGGGGCTTCAGCGCAAGGCTGCCGCCGCTTGCCGCGTCACAGGCGGAACTCCTCCGCCAGCGCCGCCGCCCGCTCCACCTCCCGCGCCGCCGGCGCCCCCGAATCCGGACCGCGACGGCGACGGCTCCCCGAACGAGCAGGACTGCGCACCCGACGATGCCGCGATCCACCCGGGCGCGGCGGACGATCCTGAGATGGCATTCGTCGACTCGAACTGCGACGGAATCGACGGCACCGAGACGAAGGCGATCTTCGTCTCGCCCCTCGGCGACGACGCTAACCCCGGCACAAAGGCGGCACCCATGCGTCAGATCTCAGGCGCGATGCTCGCTGCAAACGCCGCCGCCAAGCACGTCTATGCGGCGGCCGGGGAGTACAGCAGGGTGGTCGTTGCGCCAGGGGTCAATCTCTACGGAGGCTACGACGGGGCGACGTGGACGCGAGCCCTCGTTCAGAAGACCTCGATCACGGGCGCGCCTGAGGGCATCCGGCTCGAGAACGTCAGCGACATCGTCCTCCAGCATCTGACTGTCGAGGGGACGGCCGACGGCAATCGGAGCGCCTACGGCATCCGAGGCACCAATTCGTCCGCCAGCCTTCAGGCTGTCTACGCCACCGCTAGAGAAGGAACCGCCGCAGCCGCCCGCGGGGCCGCACGCAGCGGCCGACCGGGAGTCAACGGCGGCAACGGCGGCCCCGGCGAATGCGACGACATCGACTGGGGCGGCGGCGGCGGCGGCGGCGTCGGCTATGACGGAAACCACGGCGGCAAGGGCGGCCACGGCGGCCCCTCCGGATATACCGGCGAGGATGGCGCGTACGGCCTCTACGGTACGCCGGGAGGCACGGGAGGCTACGCCTGGGACCCCGGTAGTCCCGGGGGCGACGGCTCCCACGGCACGAGCGGTGCTGACGGCTTTCGCGGTGGGGCCGGGAGCAACTCCACGACAGGCGCAGGAATCCTCTGGATCGGACAGAGCGGTGAGGGCGGCCAGAACGGCGTCGGCGGAAACGGCGGCGGCGGTGGCGGAGGCGGCGGTGGCGAGGACTGCTTCTTCTTCTGCTACGAAGGAGCAGGGAACGGCGGCGGCGGCGGAGGCGGCGGTGGAGAGGCCGGCCGGGGAGGCCTCGGCGGCCCCTTCGGCGGCGGCTCGTTCGGCGTCTACCTCTTCAACTCCACCGTGACCGTCTCGCACGGAAGCGCCATCAAGTCTGGGAACGGCGGTGCCGGGGGCCGTGGAGGCGACGGCGGGGTCGGAAGCTACGGAGGCCGGGGAGGTTTCGGAGCCGCGTACTGCACGGGCGACATCGGCGCCGGCGGCGATGGTGGCAACGGAGGCTGGGGCGGCGACGGCGGGCCCGGCGGCGGCGGCGCAGGCGGCCCCAGCATCGGGATTCTCAAGCTCGGCTCGTCCGCGGCGACCGTCTCTGACTCCACGGTCGAGCACGGCAGCCCCGGCCCCGGCGGTGCGGGGGGCTTCAGCAGCCATGTGAACGGGGCGGAAGGCTCGAGCGGCATCGCCGCCGCGATCTACCAGTCCTAGGCTGGCGAAAGCCGTGCGCCAACGGCTAGGGCCTCCCCGCAACCTAGGCTCCGAACCGTGACTACGATTCGCCGCATGCCGCGCTACCTGATAGTCCGAAAGTTCGCCGTCACGGAATCCGAGATGCCCGCCGTGGGGCGGCGGTCGCGTGAGCTCGTCGACGAGGAGTTCCCCGAGGTGACGTGGGAGCACAGCCACGTCGTCCTCGACGGAGACGCCAGCGTCTACACGTACTGCGTATACGGGGCTCCCAACGAGGAGATCGTCAGGGAGCACTCGACTCGCCTGGGCCAGCACGAGATCGAGGCGCTGCACGAGATCGTCGGCGACGTTTCGCCTGCCGACTTCCCGCCCGAGTAGCCGTTAGCCCCGACCCATCTGGCGGGCGTCGAAGACGTGGTAGCTCGCCGTCTCCGCCAGCGCGACCCTACGCACCAACTCGCGACGGCGTTCCTCCTCGGCCTCGGGGACGAGCTGTAGCGCCTCCCGATAGAGCGAGGAGGCCCGCTCCTTCGCCCACCCGTGCTCGGCGTCCTCGCCCGCCGCCACGAAGTAGTCGATCGCGCGCTCGGGGCTTCCCGCGTCGCGCCAGTGGCGAGCGAGCGCGGCCTTCGCCTCGCCGAACTCCCCGGTCACCTCTTCCAGGAACAGCGCCGTTTCGCGGTGCCGCTCGCGGCGCGCCGCGCGGGGGAGCAGCTCGTACGCGACGTCGCGGACGAGGACGTGGTTGAACGCGTACTGCTGATGGCCCTCGAACCATGACCGGGTTTGCCTGCTGAGCAGCTCCCTGAGCTCCAGCTCGGCGAGGGCGTCGCTCAGGCCCTCCGGGTCCGGCGTCATGCGCTCGAGCGCCCCGCGCCAGAAGACGCGGCCGGCGACCGCTGCGTCGAGGAGAACCGAGCGCTCTCGCGCCGGCAGTCCGTCGAGCCGCGCGGCGATGATCTCGCGGACCGTGGTCGGCAGTGGCCCGGTGGCGTCGCCCGACTCGGCGACCGCGGCCGCGAGCTGCTCGATGAAGAGCGGGTTCCCGTCCGCGATCGCGGCGAGATCCGAGGCGCGGTCGGCGTGCTCGCCCGCTCCGGCGTCGGCGAGCCGGTGCGCCGCGAGCGCCGCAGCATCCTCGGCGTGCAGCGGATCGAGCGGCAGCGCCGTGTAGGCGCGCAGCCCGCCGCCCCAGCCCGGTCTCTCGTCGAGGAGCTCGGGCCTCGCGAGCACGAGGATGAGCACCGGCAGGTCGCGGAGTCCGGACGCAAGGAGCTCGACGACGTCGAGGAGGGCCGCGTCGCCCCAGTGCAGGTCCTCGAACGCGAACAGCGTCGGCTGGTTTGCCGCGAGCGCCTCGATGAAGGCTCGGATCGAGAAGAACAGGCTCTCGCGGTCCGACGTCTCTCCCGACGAGTCGAGGCCCAGCACGAGCGAGAGGTGCTTCGCGATCTCCTTCGCCTCCGCGGGTGGGAGGAGCGCCGACACAACGTGGTCCAGCTTTCGGAGCGCCGCTTCGGCGCTGTCGGTCTCGTAGATCGCGGTGAGCTGCTTCAGCTGGAACGCGAGCGCCGAGTACGCCGCGCTGTCGCGGTACGGCAGCGCGCGGCCACGGAGCGTGCGGCCTCCCCGCTCCCGGACCATCGCGAGGAACTCGTCCGCAAGGCGCGTCTTCCCGACACCCGCCGGTCCGAAGACGGTGACGAGGTGCGGCCGGCGCTCCGACGCGACCCGCTCCCAGGTCCCGCGCAGCACGTCCAGCTCGTGGCGTCGTCCGACCAGCGGCCCTCGCGCGGGGCGCTCGCCGGGCAGCCGAGTCTCGCGAACCGCGATCCACGCGGGAATGGCGGCCTCCTTGCCCTTCGCCTCGACCGGCGGCGCCGAGGTGTAGAGGATCGCGTCCCGCGTCGCGCGATAGGTCTCCTCCCCGACGAGGATGCCGCCCACCGGCGCCGCCGTCTGCAGCCGTGCGGCGGTGTTGACGACGTCGCCCGTGACCATCGCCTCACCGAGCGCCGGCCGCGCGTTGAGGATCACGAGCGCCTCTCCGGTGTTGACGGCGATCCGGACCTTGAGCTCCAACCGCGTATCCGCGTCGTCCATCGTCACCATCGTGTCCCGGACGGCGAGCGCCGCCCGCACCGCGCGTTCGGCGTCGTCGCCGTACGCGGTCGGCGCGCCGAACATCCCGACTACGGCGTCTCCGATGAACTTCTCGACGACGCCGCCGAAGGACTCGATCTCGTTGCGGACGGCGTCGTGGTAGGGCCGCAGCAGCGCCTGGACGTCCTCCGGGTCGAGACGCTCGGCAAGCGACGTGAATCCGACCATGTCCACGAACAGGACGCTGACGAGCCGGCGCTCCTCGTGGCGCGGAGTGTCGCCCTGCGCGAGCGGCAGTCCGCACGCGAGGCAGAACTTGGCGACCTCGGGATTCTCCTGGCCGCAAGACGCGCAGGCGGGCACTGGGACTAGCGGGACTCCGCTCGCTCCCGCGCGTCCTCGCCCTGGAGGAGTCGCCTGCGCAGCGCGTACGCAACCAGCGTCAGCACGACGAGCGCGACGATCCCCCCGGCGACGAACTCGGGCGCCGACGCCGACCGCACCCGCCCGGTGAAGTGCGAGTGGAACGGCGTGTCGGGCGGCCGCCCGATCGGAAGCCAGCGTCGCGCCATCAGCGCGTCTGCGGGAAGCCCAGGTCGACCTTGCTCGTCGCCGGATCCGGCCAGCGCGAGGTGATCACCTTCCCGCGGGTGTAGAAGTCGATGCCCTCCGGCCCGTAGATGTGCCGGTCGCCGAACAGGCTGGCCTTCCAACCGCCGAACGAGTAGTAAGCGACCGGGACGGGGATCGGCACGTTGATGCCGACCATCCCCGCCTGGACGTCGAACTCGAACTGCCGGGCGACGCCGCCGTCACGCGTGAAGATCGCCGTTCCGTTGCCGTACGGGTTCTCGTTGACCATGCGGACCGCCTCGTCGTAGGTGCCGACGCGTGTGACACCGAGTACGGGCCCGAAGATCTCGTCCTTGTAGGCGTCCATCTCAGGCGTCACGTTGTCCAACAGGGACACGCCGAGGAAGAAGCCGTCGCCGTCGGGCGCCGACTCCCGGCCGTCGGCGACGAGCGTCGCGCCCTGCGCAGGCCCCGAGTCGAGGTACGTGGCGACCTTGTCGCGGTGCTCACGGGTGACGAGCGGGCCCATCTCGACGTCGGGCTCGGTCCCGTCGCCGACCTTGATCTTCGGCAGCCGGTCCTTGATGGCGGCGACGAGCGCGTCGCCTGCCTCGCCGACGGCGACGACGTGCGAGATCGCCATGCAGCGCTCGCCGGCCGAGCCGTAGGCGGCGGAGACCGCCGCGTCAGCCGCCATGTCGATGTCGGCGTCCGGCAGGACGATCATGTGGTTCTTCGCGCCCCCGAGGGCCTGGACGCGCTTCCCGTGCTTCGTCCCGGTCTCGTAGATGTACTTCGCGATCGGCGTCGACCCGACGAAGCTGACCGCGGCGATGTCGGGGTGTTCGAGGATCGAGTCGACCGCGACCTTGTCGCCGTGGATCACGTTGAAGACGCCGTCGGGCAGCCCCGCCTCCTGCAGCAATTGCGCCGTGAAGTTGGCGGCCGACGGATCCTTCTCCGACGGCTTGAGCACGAAGGTGTTGCCGCAGGCGATCGCCGGCGCCCACATCCACATGGGCACCATCGCCGGGAAGTTGAAGGGGGTGATTCCTGCGACCACGCCGAGCGGCTGGCGCATCGAGTAGACGTCGATCCCCGTCGAGGCCTGCTCGGAGTAATCGCCCTTGAGCAGCGTGGGGATCCCACAGACGTACTCGATCACCTCGATGCCGCGCTGCACCTCGCCGCCGGCGTCGGAGAGAACCTTCCCGTGCTCCTCGGTGAGGATCGCCGCGATCTCCCCGCGGCGCTCGTGCAGGAGCTCGCGGATGGCGAAGAAGAGCTCCTGGCGCTTGGAGAGCGAGACCGTGCGCCAGCTCTCGAAGGCCCTCCTGGCGACCTGGACCGCCTGGTCGAGCTCCTCCGGCGAGGCGAAGTCGACCTCCTTGGTCTGCACCCCCTTCGCGGGGTTGTAGACCGGGCCGGTGCGGCCCGACTGGCCCGGAACGGTGCGCCCGTCGATCCAGTGGCTGACGCGGCCCAGCTCCGCCCCGCGCTCCTGCTGCTGCTCGAGAACTTCGGTCATTTCTGCCCTCCTTGCGTGCTCGCGCCCAGCGTACATCGGAGGGCTTGACACGGCAGACGTCGTTAGTTAACCTCTTCGTTATCTAACCAACAGGTTCGATACAGGACATGGCAGCCGACACCCTCAGTCTCACGTTCTCCGCCCTCGCCCACCCGACCCGGCGCGCGATCCTGGCCCGGCTCAGCGGCGGCGCGGCGACGGTCAAGGAGCTTTCTGCTCCCTTCGCGATGAGCGGGCCTGCGATCTCGAAGCACCTCCGCGTGCTCGAGCGGGCGGGCCTGATCCGGCGCGGACGGGACGCGCAGTGGCGCCCTTGCGAGCTGGAGGCCGCGCCGCTCCGGGAGGTCACGGAATGGGCCGACGACTTCCGCCGTTTCTGGGACGAGAGCTACGAGCGGCTCGACGCCTACCTGCAGGACCTACAGAAGGAGGAAACGCATGGCCACGGCAAGTAGCGCCACGACGTTCACGACCCCGGGCGACCGCGACGTGGTCGCCACGAGGCTCTTCGACGCGCCCCGCGAGCTCGTCTGGGATGCGTTCACGAAGCCCGAGCACGTCCAGCAGTGGCTGCTCGGCCCTGACGGCTGGGAGATGCCGATCTGCGAGATCGACCTGCGGCCCGGCGGCGCATTCCGCTACGGCTGGGCCGAGGCCGGGACCGGGGCGAACCCGTTCGAGATCAGCGGACGGTTCACGGACGTCGAGCCGCCCGAGCGGATCGTCCACACGGAGCAGTTCGGCGGGGAGGGCCCCGAGGCGATCATCACGCTGGAACTGGTCGAGGAGGACGGCGCGACGCGCATGACGACGACGATGAGCTACCCGTCGAAGGAGATTCGCGACCAGGTGCTCGCAACCGGCATGACCGACGGCGCCGGCAAGAGCTACGACCGCCTGAACGACTACCTCGGGCAGGTGAGCTAGCAGAGCCGCAGCGGTAGGATCGGCGCGATGGCGACCGTCGAGGAGAACACCGAGCTCGGGAGACAGATCGTCGAGGACGCGAAGCGGTACGTCCTCTACTCCTGGTCGGTGCAGGACGCCATCTCGCCGATCGCCGTCGCGGGCGGCGAGGGGCGCTACTTCTGGGATTACGACGGGAAGCGCTACCTCGACTTCGCCTCCCAGCTCGTCAACGTCTCGATCGGCCACCAGCACCCGAAGGTGGTCGCCGCGATCAAGGAGCAGGCCGAGCAGCTCGCGACGATCGGCCCGCCGATGGCGACCGAGTCGCGCTCCCGCCTCGGGAAGCTGCTCGCGGAGGTCACCCCGGGCGACCTGACGATGTCGTTCTTCACGAACGGCGGCGCCGAGGCGAACGAGAACGCGATCAAGCTGGCGCGCTGGTACACGGGCCGGAACAAGATCATCGCGCGCTACCGCTCCTACCACGGAGCGACGGCCGGCGGGATCACGCTCACCGGCGATCCGCGCCGCTGGTTTGCCGAGCCGGGCATCCCGGGCGTCGTCCGGATGCTCGACCCCTACACCTACCGCTGCCCCGCGGGCCATCCCGATCCTTGTCCGGTCTGCTCGGGCGGACCGCATCTCGAGGAGCTCCTGATGTACGAGGGCCCTCAGAACGTCGCGGCCGTGATCCTCGAGACGGTGGTCGGGACGAACGGCGTGATCGTCCCGCCCGACGGCTACCTCCAGTCGATCCGCGAGGTCTGCGACCGCCACGGCATCCTGCTGATCTGCGACGAGGTCATGGCCGGCTTCGGCCGCACCGGCAAGTGGTTCGCGTGCGACAACTGGGACGTCGTCCCGGACATCCTGACCGTCGCGAAGGGGATCAACTCGGGCTATGTCCCCCTCGGCGCGATGGTCGTCTCCGAGCGGATCTCGGAGTGGGTGCGGGACAAGTACTTCGCGGGCGGACTGACCTACAGCGGCCATCCGCTCGCCTGCGCCTCGGCGGTTGCGTCGATCGAGGCGTTCCAGGAGGAGGGCATCGTCGAGCACGCCGCGGCCATGGGGCCGCAGTTCGAGTCGCGGCTTCGCGGGCTGGCCGAGCAGCATCCGTCGATCGGAGAGGTGCGAGGTCTCGGCTGTTTCTGGGGAGTCGAGCTGGTGAAGGATCGCGAGACCCGCGAGCCGCTCGTCCCGTTCAACGCCGCGGGCGAGGCGTTCGCGCCGGTCGCCCGGATGGCGAAGGCGGCACTCGACAGCGGGCTCTACCTCATGACGCACTGGAACGTGGTCATGGTCTGCCCGCCGCTGAACATCACGACGGAGGAGCTCGACGAGGGCATCGCGATCCTCGACGAGGCGCTCTCGGTCGCGGACGAGTTCGTCGCCTAGACCCTCTACGAACAGCGTCGCCCAACGGCGCGCGGGTCCGGATTCGCTCTTTGAGCAGCTCCTCGACCTCCTCCGGCTGGCCGACGCTCAGCGCGCCGACGATCTCCTCGTTCTTGTCGCCGTAGAGCGCGTACATGCTTTCTCCGAGCGAGCCCTGGACGACCACTTGGGCGTCGCGGCGCGCGTCGCCGAAGATCTTGATCGTGATCCCGAAGACCTCCGTGAAGAAGTTAGAGACGGTGTCGTAGCCGCCCTCCGCACCCGCGAGGATCTTGCCGACCTCCGTGCCCTGGTAGTTCGCGTTCGACCAATGCTCGATCCGACGCCGGCGCTGGAAGAGCGGATCGAAGAAGTTCGCGACGTCGCCTGCGGCGTAGACGTCCGGGACGTTGGTCTCGAACCGCTCGTTGACGACCACGCCGTTGTCGAGCTCGATGCCGCTTCCCTCGAGGAACTCCGTCACCGGCGTGACGCCCACGCCGACGACGACGAGGTCGGCGTCGATTCGCCGGCCGTTCCCGGTTTCCACAGACTCGACTCGACCGTTTCCTTGGAACGCCTCGACTTCGTGGCCGACGACGAGCTGGACGCCGTTCTTCTCATAGAGCGCGCGCAGCTCCTCGCTCAGCTGCTCCACCCCGAGCTGCTCGAACAGCCAGCGGCGGAGGTGGATCAGCGACACGTCTTTCCCGGTTTGGCGGAGCGATGCGGACACCTCCATGCCGATGAAGCCGGCACCGACGACGGCGACGTGGCCCGCGTCCTTCGCCGCGTCCCGGATCGCCCTCGAGTCCGACACGGTCCGGAGCGTGTGGACTCCTTCGAGATCGCTGCCGGGAACCTCGAGCCGGTTTGGCCAGGCGCCGGTCGCGATCAGCAGCTTGCGGTAGCCGATCCGTTCGGAGGATCCGACCTCGAGCGACCGGTCTCGTACGTCGACGGACGCCACGTCCGTCTCGAGCATGACCTCGACGCCGTTGTCCTCGTAGAACGCCTCGTCCTCGACCAGCGGGTCGTCGTCCGTCTCGCCGCGCAGCAGCCGCTTCGAGAGCGGCGGCCGGTGGTACGGGAGCGCCGAGTCCCGCGAGAGGAGCGCGATCGAGCCCTTGCCGCCGGACTCGCGGTAGGACTTGATCGCGCGCGCCGAGGCGAGACCCCCTCCGATGATCGTGAGATCGAAGTCAGGCACGCGGGCAAGCTTGCCTGACTTCGCTCACATTCCGCAGCGGGTCGGTTTTCCGCTGCTAGCTTCCTGGCCGATGAGGAAAGACCGCTCTGTCTACGACGTGACCTGCGCCCACTGCCGCAAGCCGTTCCGTGCCGAGGTGCTGGGACCGAAAAGCGAGCTGGCGGGCCTCAAGTGTCCGCACTGCAAGCTCTTCATGCCGCTCGAGCGAGTCGAGCCCGTCGTAGACGTCGCGTAACCCTCGACCACCCTCAAGGGGGTCAGAGCCCCTTGAGGCAAGTTGAGGCTTGTTCGCTCGCCTAAGCCGACGCGTCCCGAAGGCCCTGGGCTTCTGGGAGCGTTTCGAGTCGCTTCAGCGTCGTGTTCTCGATCTGCCGGATGCGCTCGCGCGTCACGCCGAACGCGCGGCCAACTTCCTCGAGCGTGAACGGCTGGTGCCCGAGCAGTCCGTAGCGGAGCTCGATCACCTTCCGCTCGCGATCCGGCAGCGAGTCGAGCGCCTTCTGGACGTCTTCGCGCCGCAGCATCACCGACGCGGTGTCGAACGGCGACTCGGCCGAGTCGTCCTCGACGAAGTCGCCGAGCTCCGACTCTTCGTCCTCGCCGATCGGCTTCTCGAGCGACACCGGTAGCTGGGACATCCGCAGGATCTCGCGAACCTCGTCCACCGTCATCTCGAGCTCCAGCGCGATCTCCTCGGGCTCTGGCTCCCGGCCGAGACGCTGCACGAGCTGGCGCTCGATGTGGACGACCTTGTTCAGCTTCTCGACCATGTGCACCGGGATGCGGATCGTCCGCGCCTTGTCGGCGATCGCCCGCGTCACGGCCTGGCGGATCCACCACGTCGCGTAGGTCGAGAACTTGAAGCCCTTGCGGTAGTCGAACTTCTCGACCGCTCTGATCAGCCCGAGCGAACCCTCCTGGATCAGGTCGAGGAAGGACAGGCCGCGGCCGAGATACCCCTTCGCGATCGAGACGACGAGGCGAAGGTTCGCCTCGATCATCTGCGTCTTGGCGATCATGTCGCCGCGCTCGATCCGCTTCGCGAGGTACACCTCCTGGTCGGCGGTGAGGAGTGGCACCTTCCCGATCTCGCGCAGGTAGAGCCGCAGCGAGTCGAGGGACGGCTCGACGGTCAGGTCGAGCTTCGGCGTCTTCGCGTTCGCCTCTTCCTCGGCAAGCGCGGGCTGCTCGTGGGGCGGGTGCTTGTGCTGCTCGCCCTCGACGAGCTCGATCGAGTGGTCGATCAGGTAGGTGTAGAAGTCCTCGACCTGCTCCTTCGTCAGGTCGACCTCCTCGAGCCCCGAGACGATCTCGTCGTAGGTGAGGAACCCTCTTTCCTGACCCTCCTGGACGAGCTTGTGAAGCTCTTCGACGTCGGGGAGCGAGATGTCGACCGTGAGCATGGGGCCTCGCTTTCTCGTGCGGGGGACGGGGAGGTTCGACCGCTGCACGAAGAGAGGCGGGCTGTTGATTGCCCCGACTCCCCTCCGGCCGCTCGAATATACAACGCTCTCCACAGAGGGCAAACACTTTTTTCCACAAGTGCTATTCGGCGCGAATCTCGCCGACCGCCTCGGCCCGGCTGTTCTCGACCGGGACGCGCTCGAGCTTCTCCACAGGGAAGCCGAGACGCGCGAGGAACGACGCGACCGCGGGGCCGAGCACCCGGCCCGCCCCGTCTTCGACCTTGAGCGCGACCCCGAGCCCGCGTGGACCGGCGGCGCAGACGATCCCTTCTGCGCCCAGCTTCGCGATCCAGCCCTCGTGCGTCCTCATGATCGTCGTGTCGACCGCGGCGGGCCCACGGATCAGGGCGGGGTGCGCCCTCATCGCCGCCGCCACGCGGTCGCCGCCGTCGAGCTGCTCGAGGCGTGCGAAGGCGAGCGCCATCCGCTCGAGGGACAGCGCGAAGGCGACGACGCCGCACCCGTCGGTGCCCGTCTCCAGCTCCGTTTCGTCGAGGTCCGCCGCGCGAGCCACCTCCGTGCGCATCGTCCGCTGGCACGGGTGGTCGGGCAGGCGATAGCCCCGCGAGTCCCAGCCGTGCGCCCGGCAGAGCGCGAGCATCCCGGCGTGCTTGCCGGAGCAGTTGTGCTTGATCTTGGCGGGCGGCTCGCCCTCCTCCCCGCACTCGAGCTCGTCCTCGGCCGCCGGCGCGCGCTCGAGGAGCGAGCGCACCGCCGCCAGCTGCTCGGGGCGCCCGAGGTGCGAGGCGCTCGCGATCGCGATCTCCTCTTCGGACAGCTCCGGCACGGCACGCGCGAGAGGCAGGGCCTGAAGCGGCTTGGCCGCCGAGCGCATGAAGGTGAGGAGCCCGCCGTCCCCCGCCTCCGCGACCACGTTTCCGTCCTGGACCGCCACGGCGTGAACGCGATGGCGCGACTCCACCGTCTCGCCTCGGCTGACGGCTACCGTGATCGGCTCGGCCATGGAAGCGGGACCCTAGTGCCAGATGCCTGAATTTCCGGAGATGGAGGCGTGGCGGCGCCAGCTCGACGAGCCCGTTCGCGCGTTCCCCGTCGCCAAGGCCGGCCCCGCGCACATCGCGACGCTCAAGACGTACGACCCGCCGCCCTCGGCGCTCGAGGGTCGGCGCTTCGAGGGCGTCGAGCGGCGCGGGAAGCGGCTGCTCTTCCCCACCGACGACGGCGAGCTCGTCCTGCTCGTCCACCTGATGACCGCTGGGCGGCTCAAGTACCTCCGAGCCGGTGAGGCAGGTCCGAAGACCCCCGCGTTCCGGCTGGAGTTCCAGGGCGGCGCGCAACTCGTGCTCACCGAGGCAGGAGCGAAGAAGCGCGCGGGCGTCTGGCTGCTCACGCCGGAGGCGGCCGAGGCCGAGCTGGAGCATCTCGGGCCCGAGGCGTACGGCATCGGCGCCGAGCGGCTCGCCGAGGTCTGCGCCGGCGACTCCCGGCGGCTCCACTCCCTGCTCCGCGACCAGCGGGCCCTCGCGGGGATCGGGCGCGCCTGGGCGAACGAGATCCTCCACCACGCGCAGCTCTCGCCGTACGCGCTGACGAAGGATCTCGGGCCGGAGGAGGTGGAGCGCCTGGCGGACGCGATCGACGCCGAGCTCGCGCGCGGGCTCGAGCTACGCGAGCGCGGCGCGAAGGACGACCGCACGTACCGCGTCCACAGGAAGCTCGGCGAGCCGTGCCACGCCTGCGGTACGCCGATCGCCCAGGTCGACTTCGAGGAGCACACGATCTTCTACTGCCCGACCTGCCAGACAGGTGGGAGGACGCTGAAGGACCGGCGGCTGTCGCGGCTCCTGAGGTAGCGAGTCCCTAGGGCGGCGGGAACCGAACGACGAGAGCGCCGTCCTGCAGCACCACGCCGGCTCCACTCGTTTGCAGAACGAGCGTCCCGACGGCCGCCGCGAAATCCCGCAGCTCCTCGCCGATCGCGACGGGGCCGGCGGACTCGACGATCGGGCCGATCTCGACCTGGACGCCGGCAACGCTGAGCGCGATCTGCTCCAGACCACCGTGCCGCCGTGCAGCCTCGGCGATCGAAGCGAGCGCGACGGCCGCCCAGTCGGGGTCGGCACGAACCTCCGCGCCGCCGTCTCCGTCGATCGTGACGCGCCCATCCCCGATCCGTGCCGCGGCTGCCTCGGCCAGCTCGCGCGCGTTCGCCGTCCGCAGCTGCGGCTCGTATCGCTGGTCTTGGATCCGGGCGGCGACGCTGAGCAGGTCGAGGAGCTCCGCGAGCTGGTCCGTCGCGGCGCCGATCATCTCGATGTAGCGGTCGGCAGGCGGCTCGAGATCGTCGAGCCGCTCGAGCGTGCGCGCGAAGCCGGACGCCGTCGCGAGCGGCGTCCGGAGGTCGTGGCACGCGAGTGAAACCAGCTGGGCGAAGTGGGGAGCCACGGTTGGGTGTTTGATCGCGGGCATTATCCACGCATGACCGATGTGCGCCATTTCCTGGAGGATCTGCAGGCCTCGGAGCCGGAGGTGCGTCTCGGGTTGTCTCGTGCCGGAGTCCGCGGAGTCTCCAAGGCGATCCGGATCCGCTACGGCGACGCCGAGAAGCTGATCGCGGCCGAGATCGAGTGCACCGTCGATCTCGGGGGAGCGCAGAAGGGCGTCCACATGTCGCGCTTCCCCGAGGTGTTCGAGGAGGCGATCGAGGAGGTCGTGCTCGAGGAGGCGTTCCTGATCGAGGAGCTCGCGGCGCACATCGCGGAGCGTGTCGTCGAGCGGCAGGGCGCGGGCCGCGCGGAGACCCAGATCGTCGCCCGCTATCCGGTCGAACGCCGTACGCCGGTCACGAACCTCGCGACGCAGGAGATGGTCGCGCTCGTCGGGATCGCCGCAGCGAGCGGCCGAGCTGTCCGGCGAGTCGTCGGGGTCGAGGCGGCGGGCATCAACGCCTGCCCCTGCGCGCAGGGTCTCGTCCGGGGATCGGCTGCGGCCCGCCTGCTCGAGGCCGGGTTTGCGGAAGGCGACGTCGAGCGCATCCTCGAGCTCGTCCCGCTCGCCACGCACAACCAGCGCGGGCGCGGGACGCTGTTCGTCGGCACCGAGCAGCGCGTGAACGCCGAGCAGCTCGTCCAGATCGTCGAGTCGTCGATGAGCTCGCCGGTCTACGAGCTCCTGAAGCGGCCCGACGAGCTCTTCGTCGTCGAGCACGCCCACCTCCAGCCGCGCTTCGTCGAGGACTCGGTGCGTCTCGCTCTCCAGGGCACGCTGGACACCTACCCGGGGCTCGGCGACGGCGATTTCCTGTTCTCGCGCCAGATCAACCTAGAGACGATCCACACGCACGACGTCGTCGCGGAGCGGGAAGGAACCGTCGGCGAGCTACGAGCAGAGCTCGCGGGCAACGAGACGCGCCACACCTCAGTCTCAGAGAGTGGCTCGCCGCGAAACCGGCTTAGCCGGTTTCGCCACAACCGCACCTAGAGAAGGAAGCGCCGCCCAGCACCTGGGCCGCGCGGCCGAAGGCCGCCCGGCTTCATACGCTCGCTGAAAGTCGAGAGACTTTCAGCGAAACGATCAGCGAAGCGGAATCTGATACCCGTTGACCCAGTCGTTGACCGTCGACCAGTCGAGGTTCGCGAAGAACGCCTCGATGTAGGACGCACGGTCGGTCTGGTAATCGAGGAAGTACGCGTGCTCGTAGACGTCGAGGGCGACGAGCGGCGTTGCGTTCCAGATCGGGAACGTGTTCTGCGCGTCGCCGATGTAGTTGAAGAGACGCCCTTCGTCCCAGTCGTACGCCGTCCACGCCCAGCCTCGGCCCGCCATCCCCGTCGCCGCCAGGTCGGCCTTCCAGTTGGCTGCTGACCCGAAGTCACGCTCGATCAGATCGCCGATCGCGTCGCTCGGGTCTCCCCCGTCGCCGCCGAGGTGCTCGAAGTAGATCTCGTGGTTCTTGATCCCGCCGATCGCGAACGTCAGGTCGACCTTGAGCGCACGAACCTCCGAGTAGACCTGGTTCCCGGCTGAGAGATCGACGTCGGCCAGCTTGCCGAGGATCTCGTTCCGCTTGGCGACATAGCCCTGGTAGAGCTTGTAGTGCGCCTCGACCGTCTCCCGCGAGATGCCGTCGAGCTCATGGAGGCGCGGCTTCAGCTCGCGCGGAGCGATCTCTTCGTGATTGAACGCAAGCGTCGCCAAGACGTTCTCCTTTGCAAAGACTTCGGGGCCGGGCGGAGCATAACGACGCCCCGACCGGCCCCGAACAACTGTCCTAGCGCTTGGTGACGAGGAGCGTCCGGCTGTGGCTCCAGAGGTAGCCCGAGCCGGCCTGGTTCGTCGTCATGAAGAGACGCAGAACGTTCCGCCCCTTCTTCAGCTGGTACGTGAAGCGCTTCGCGCCGGTGCTGCCGAGCTGCACCTTCTTGACGTTCACCCACTGCGCGAGCGGCGAACGTCGCTGGAGGTAGACCCAGCGGCCCGCCAACGAGCTGCGGGCCTTCGCCCCGGCGATGAAGTACCCGGGACGACGCGTGAAGGTCATCATCGGCCTCACGCCGACCGAGATGACCGCGCTGCTCCGACTACCCCAACGAGCCTGGTACTCGGTCAGCACGTCGGGCGTGTCCGACCAGCCGTAGCCGCCTGCGGTGACGGTCTTCAGCTCGGCCGACTTGACGAACGAGCTCTGGTCGAACGGCCGCGACCAGATCTCGACGGTCTGGTTGGCCGCTCCGGACGAGATCAGGCCGTTGAGCGTGATTCCGCGGCCGTAGAAGACGGTGCCCGCGGACGACGCGATCGAGATCGAGGGCGGCGCGCCCTTGACGACGATCGTGCCCCGCTCAGCGGGCTCCAACGCATCGCGGTACCGGTACGTACCGGCAATGTTGAACACCCTCGTGTAGGACTGGGTCGGCCGCAAGACCGGCGAAGCGAAGTGCCCGTTGTCGGCGACGACCTGGTGGTTGACCGTGTCGTCGTTCCGCCAGCGGATCGTGTCGCCGGTGTCGATCGTTCTGGTAGCCGGGCTGAACCCGGCGGGCTTGATCGACACCACCCTCGTGACCGCCGCAAGGGCGACAGCCGTTGCGACGAGCGCGACGATGGAGACGACAAGCAGTAGAGCCTTTCTCATGTGCAGAACCCCCCTTTTAAAAGCGCTACTGCCCGATTCGGACGCAGGGCATCCTCGAAAGTTGAAATCCGAAAGAAGTCCATACAACTCCTTACAGTTGGGCTGAATGCCTCGAGCGCTTGTCACGGGAGGAACCGGCCGCGTCGGCGCGGCGGTCTCGGCACGCCTGGAGGGGGAAGGCTGGACGGTCTTCGCGGCGGGCCGGGTGCACGGCGACATCTCGGAGGTCGAGAGCGCACGGGCACTCGTCAGCACCGCGGTCGACGAACTGGGCGGCCTCGACCTGCTCGTCAACGGCGCGTCGGGGGGGTTCACGCCGAAGCCCGTGGACGAGGTGACCGAGGACGACTGGGAGGCGGCATTCGGCGTCACCGCCAAGGGCGCGTTCTTCGTCACACAGGCCGCCATACCCCACCTCCGCGCCTCGCGCGGGCTCGTGATCAACATTGAAGACGCGATGGGCCTCGAGCCGTGGGTGTCGTTCGCGGCCCACTGCTCGTCCAAGGCGGCACTGACGATGCTCACCAAGGTCTTCGCCAAAGCGCTGGCGCCCGAAGTGCGCGTGTGCGGCATCGCGCCGGGCCCCGTCGCGGTCGAACCGGGGCAGGAGGAGCGCCGCGCGGCGGAGACGCTGCTGGGGCGGATCGGATCGCCGGAAGACGTGGCCGATGCGATTCTCTTTCTCGTGGGTGCGGACTTCGTCACAGGCACGACACTCGTCGTCGACGGCGGGACACTGCTGAAATCCGCGCGCGCCGCGAAGCCGTAGACCCAAAGGAAATGACCGCTTCAGCAGCGGCTGCCTTGCCGCTTGCGCCTCGACACGCAACCATTCAGCCGGTGGACCGGGAGATCAGCGACGGGGAACTGATCACGCGAGTCGGTTCGGGGGACCGGGGCGCCTTCGAGACCCTCTATCGACGCTACGCGCGTCCCGTCTTCGGGCTCGCGCTGCGAAGGCTCGGGGACCGCGGCCGCGCGGAGGATGCCGTCCAGGAAACCTTCGCGTCGGTCTGGCGCGCCGCACGCAGCTACCGGCCCGAGCGCGGCCCCGGAGCGCCCTGGCTCTACGCCGTGGCGCGAAACGCGATCGTCGACAACGGAAGGGCTCGGCGCGAGCCGCCGGTCGAAGGCGTCGACGAGCAGGCTGGGGACGAGACGCCGGCCGAACGCGCCGAGTCGGGCTGGGTCGCCTGGCGCGTCCACAACGCGATCGCGTCGCTGCCCGAGAACGAGCGCGTCGTGCTCGAGCTCGCCTACTGGGGCGGGCGCTCGCAGTCCGAGGTCGCCGACCTGCTGGGCATCCCGCTCGGGACGGTCAAGACGAGGACGCGCACCGGGCTGGCGCGGCTCGCGGAGATGCTGGGGGACGTGCTGTGACGCGCGACTTCGACGAGCTGGTCGAGGGCATCGAGAACCCGGAGGAGCGCGAGCGGCTGCGGCGCGTGCACGAGCTGCTGCTCCAGGCGGGTCCCCCGCCCGAGCTCTCTCCGGCGCTCACCTCAGCCCCGGTCCCCCAGGAGCAGGAGCGGCGCCGGTGGTGGAGCCGCCGCGCGGCAACGGCACTCGCCTTCGCCGTCCTGATCGCCGCGACCTTCGCGATCGGGTACTTCGCCGGGCGGCCGCGGGGCTTCGACGAGCCGTCCGTGGCCATTCGCGACACGATCGCGATGAAGGGCGACGGCGTGTCAGGCGCGCTCCAGCTCGGCTACAAAGGCAACGACGGCAACTGGCCGATGCTCGTGACCGTCGAGGGTCTCGACAAGCTGCGTGGAGGCGACTACTACACCCTCGCCCTGACAAGGGACGGCAAGCCGGTCGTCACCTGCGGGACGTTCAACGTCTCGGGACCCAGCCAACAGACGGTACGGATGTCCGCGGCCTACAACCTGCACCGCTTCGACGGCTGGGTCGTGCTGCACTACGACGCGAAGACGCACAAGGACGACAAGGTCCTCTGGACGGGCAAGGTGAACCTCTAGGGCGCGGTGCGGTTGTTCGCGACGAACGCCTCGTACGTGATCGGCATCCGCTCGGCGAAGAACCTCTCGCAGGCCTCGGCGTAGCGCCGGATCTCCCGCTGCGCCGCCTCGGCGTTGCGGAGCGAGAGGAAGTTCATGAGCGCTCGCGCGTTGACCGTCCAGTAGAACTCGGTGTAGGCCCCGACGGGCAGCGCCGCCCGCGCCAGCTCGCGCGCGACGCCGAGCTCGACGAGCCGCTCGTACGCCGCGAAAGCCGCCTCGTACACCTGCCGGAGCTCTTCGCGAGTGGTCTCGGCGAACTTCGTCCGAGACCGGCTCGAACGAGTAGGCGCCCGGCTTGCCCACCTGACTGCGGACGTCCTCCGGCGCCGGGACGTAGAAGTCGTCGGTCGCCTTCGCGTAGCGCATCGAGAACTCGTTGAACGAGCCGACGCGATGGCGGAACCACTCGCGCGCGACGAAGATCGGCGCGCGGATGTGGAAGCGGAACGCGTTGTGCTCGAACGGCGTCCCGTGCCGCTCGCGCATCAGGAAGCGGATCAGGCCGGCGTCACCGTCGTCCATCTCCGTCTTGTGCCGCGCGAAGCTGACCCGCGCGCCGTTCACGACCGAGAGGTCGTCGGCCATCGACTCGTCGAGGCGGACGAAGCCGTGGTCCAGGACCGGAATCGAGCCCTGGGCTATCACTTCAGGGGTGACGGCCACGAATTCGAGTGTACTGCGGCTCTCGGTCGGCACCTCGGGCTGGTCCTACCCCAGCTGGAAGCCCGGCTTCTACCCGCCGGGCGCGAAGCCGGCCGAGTTCCTTCGCCACTACGCGGAGCGGCTGCCGAGCGTCGAGCTGAACACGACGGGCTACCGCATCCCCTCCGAGGAGCAGTTCGAGCGCTGGGCCGCGGCGACGCCGTCCGGCTTCACCTTCGCGCCCAAGCTGAACGCCTTCCGCCTCGGCGAGCTCGCGACCTTCGAAGAGCGGGTGCGCCGGCTCGGCGACCGCCTCGGGCCGATCCGCGTGCTGGTCGGCTCGGCCCGCGACGAGGGTTTCCTCCAGCTGGCGCTCGGCTCGATCGACCCCGGTCTCCGCGTCGCGTTCGACTTCCGGCACGACTCGTGGAGCGAGCCCGAGCTCGAGCTGCCGGACAACGCGGTGCGCGTGAACGACCTCGGAGCCACCGCGCCTTTCCGCTATTTGCGGCTCCGTGAGCCCCCGTACAGCGACGGCGACCTCCGCGAGTGGGCCTCTCGCATCCGGCCCGTCTTGGACAATGGCGTCGACGTGTACTGCTACTTCCGGCACGAGGACGAGCCCACTGCCCCGCGCTACGCCGAGCGGCTGCGGGAGCTGGTTTCCCTCGAATGAGGGATCCCCGGAGCGGCGGGAGTCGCTCAAGCTGAGTCAGCGGTGAAAGTCGTCCTCTTCTGCGGCGGACAGGGCATGCGCCTGCGCGGCGCCGTGGGCTCGTTGCCGAAGCCGATGGTCCCGATCGGCGGGCGCCCGCTCCTCTGGCACATCATGCGCTACTACGCCCACTTCGGGCACCGGGACTTCGTCGTCTGCGTCGGCCACCAGGCGAATGCGATCCGCGACTACTTCGAGCGCACGCCGCACGACTTCCGGATCCGCTACGTCGACACCGGGCTCGACTCCAGCATCGGCGAGCGCTTCTACGCGGTGCGCGACGCGCTCGAGGGCGAGGACACCTTCCTCGCGAACTACGGCGACACGGTCACCGACGTACCGCTGCCGACGTTGATCGAGCACCACGCCGGGTCCGGCAAGGTCGCGAGCCTGCTGTCGGTGCGGCCGAACTACACGTTCAACGTGGTCACGGCGGACGGCGCGAACGTCACGGCGTTCCACGACATCGCCGAGAGCGGCCTCTGGATCAACGGCGGCTACTTCGTCTTCCGGCGCGACGTCTTCGACTACCTCGAGGCCGGCGAGGATCTCCCGGCGATGTTCAACCGGCTGATCGCGGCCGGCGAGCTCGCCACCTACGCCTACGAAGGCTTCTGGGCGCCGATGGACACGCTCAAGGACAAGCAGCGCCTCGAGGCGCTCGTCGAGAGCGGCGGCAGCGTGTGGCAGGTCTGGGAGTCCGGGCCCGCCGTCGCCTCCGGATAGGCTCGCGTCTGTGCTCAGGCTCAAGCTCGCCGGCGACGAGCGGCAGCTCCGTGTGCTCGTGATCGGCTCGCACGCCGACGACATCGAGATCGGCTGCGGCGGGACGCTGCTGCGGCTCGCGCAGGAGCCCGGCGGTCTCGACCTTCACTGGGTCGTGCTCGGCGCCAAGGGTGAGCGCGCCGAGGAAGCGCGCGCGAGTGCCGCAGCCTACGGCGTCGCCCAGGCGGAGGTGCAGGGCTTCCGCGACGCGTTCTTCCCCTACGCCGCCGAGGTGAAGGAGTTCTTCGAGGATCTCAAGGGCCGTGTGGAGCCCGATCTCGTCCTCACCCACCACGAGGCGGACCGTCATCAGGACCACCGGCTCGTCGCCGAGCTGACGTGGAACACCTTCCGCGACCATCTGATCCTCGAGTACGAGATCCCCAAGTACGACGGTGACCTCGGCCGGCCCAACGTCTTCGTCCCGCTGGACGAAGAGCAGGCGCAACGGAAGGTCGAGCTCCTGCTCGAGTCGTTCCCGTCGCAGCGGGAGAAGCGCTGGTTCACCGAGGACCTGTTCATGGGCCTCATGCGCCTGCGCGGGATGGAGTGCAACTCGCCCAGCGGCCTCGCCGAAGGCTTCTATGCGCGCAAGATTTCCCTCTGAGTTTGGCTCCTAGCGGGCTGGGTACTCAGCCCGCACAAACGAACTCGGAGGAGGGGTGAACGTGGCAGAGCTGACCAATCTGGACACGAAGATCGCGGAGGTCATCGGTCTCGCGCAAGCCGCGCAGGGCGCGACCGAGAAGGTCGAGAAGCTCGTCGACGACGGCGAGCTGAAGCAGGCGCTGCAGCGGATGCGCAAGGAGGCGGTCGAGACGGAGGAGCGGACGACGTCGGTCGTCGAGCAGCTCGACGGCAAGAAGACCGCGATCCTCGAGAAGGCGCGCGAGACGAAGCAGGAAGCGACCGAGATGATGCAGACCTACCTCGGCTCGGACGCCGACGCGCTCGACGGCTTCGAGTTCCTCACGATGGCTGAGGCCGGCGAGGTCGGCCACTGGGAGATCCTCGGGACGATGAACGAGCAGGCCGGCAACAGTCAGCTCGACGAGGTCATCCGGTGGGCGACGCCGATCCAGCAGCGGCATTTCGAGCAGGTGCGGCAAGGCTCGCTCCAGCTCGCCGCCGAGGAAGACCCGAACGAGCCTGCAGAGTAGTTAGTCCGGCGGGGCGAGCTTTCGCGCGCGGACGACGACCCTTGTCTCGCGTGAAAGCTCAGCCCCGTCGTAGTCGCCGAAGCACTCGATCTCGGCGAAGCCGAGCTCGTCCAGCATCCGGACGAGCTCGGTGACGGTGTAGACCCGCAGACGGAACGTCGCGTCTCGCCGCTTGCCGCCGGCGATGAAGATGTGCGTGGTCTCGATCTCGCCGGCCACGTGGTCGAAGCGGCGCTCCTCGGCGAAGAGCGCGTCGTCCCCGAGAGGCTCCCAGCCCCGCTCCTGGAAGATCGCCATCAGCCGGTCGCGGTGGAGCGTCTCCATCACGAGTGCCCCGCCCGGCCTGAGCACGCGCAGGAACTCGCCGAGCATCTTTCGATCGGCGTCCTCCCCCCGGTAGCCGATCGAGGTGAACAGGTTGAGCACCGCGTCGAAGCGCTCGTCTTCGAACGGCAGCTCGCGGAAGTCCGCCTGAACCCATTCCGGCCCGTCGCCCTCGCCGGCTCGGCGGCGGCCTTCCTCCTGCTGGACGGACGAGCGGTCGACCGAGGTGACGCGGTAGCCCGCCCGGGCCAGAGGGATCGAGTGGCGGCCGAAACCGCCCGGCGCGTCGAGGATCTCGGCCGGGGGCTCGAGCGCCGCCAGTTTCGCAGCGGCAAGGGCCTCCTCCGCGGACTCCTCCTCGCCGAGGCGGGCGGGATACGTCTCGAGGTACACCTCGTCGAAGAACTCGTCCCAGTCGTCGCGGGCGCCCATCAGGAGATCTTCTTCAGAACGCCGAGTGCGCGCTGGTTCCACGGGACGCGGTGCGTGACACCGCCGCCGTCGGCGATCTCGTGGCGGTGTGCGAGGTACCAGTCGTAGGTCTCGATCAAGGTCTGCGCGTTCGAGAGGCGCGGCTTCCAGCCGAGGATCTCCTCGGCGTGCGAGACGTCGACGAAGGAGTCGCGGTGGGCCGTCCTGTAGTGCCACTCGACGAGCGGCGAGAGGCGCGCGAGCTCGAGCGCGCGCAGCGTGACCTCGGCAGGGCGGATCGGGACCGGCGTGACGCGGCTGGACGAGCCCGCGTGGTCGATCAGCGCCTGCAGGTCTGAGCGGACCGTCCCGAACTCCCTCGCGCCGACGTTGAGCGTCTCGTTTCGCGCTGCGCGCTTCGCGCCCGAGCGGACGATCGCCTCGACGAGATCCTCCACGGCGAGCAGCTGGTAGCGGTTCGAGCCGTCGCCCAGGACGTAGATCCGCCGTCCCTCGCGAATCCAGTCGAAGAGGATCTCGAAGACGCCGAGCCGCTCGGGCCCGATGAACGTCTTCGGGCGGACGATCACGCAGTCGAGCCCGCGGCGGATGAACGCGCGGCACACCTCTTCGGCCGCGATCTTCGACTCGCCGTAGTGACCGACGCCGACGAGCGGGTCGTCTTCCTCGATCGGGTGCTTCTCGGGGACGCCGTAGACCGCGGTCGAGGAGACGAGGATCACGCGCTTCACCCCCGCTTCGGCGGCTGCGGCGAGCAGCGTCGCGGTGCCGTCGACGTTGACCGAGCGGATCTCGTCGCGCGAGCCCCGGATCGGGAGCGCGGCGGCGGCGTGGACGAGGATGCGCGCGCCGTCGACAAGCCGGCGTGAGGCCTGCTCGTCGCGAATGTCACCGCGAATCTCCTCGACCTCCAGCTCGGGCTCGTCGAGGGGCACGAGGTCGAGCGACCGCACCTCGTGTCCCTCGGCGATCAGCCGGCGCGCGAGGTGCAGCCCGAGGAATCCCGCGCCGCCGGAGATCGCCCAGACCATGCGCGCGAGGTTACTTCGTACTGAAGAGCCTGCAGGACGTTCAGCTTGGCTGCGCGCTGGGCGGGCATGATCGCCGCGACCAAGCCGACGATCACCGCGACGACCGCGAACGCGAGCAACGAGGTCAGGGGGACGGCATAGCGCACCTCGTACTGCTCGAGCGCTCGCGTCACCAGTGCTGCCAGGAGCATCCCGAGCGGCAACCCGATCGCCGCGCCGATCAGCGCCGTGATCACGCTTTCGGAGCCGATCATCGTCCGGGCCTGCCAGCGGGTCATCCCCACCGCCCGAAGCATCCCGAGCTCCCTGGTGCGCTCGTAAACGGCGAGTGCAAGCGTGTTGATCATCCCGAAGATGCTGATGATCACCGAGAGGGCAAGGAGGACGTAGAGCATGATCAGGAACTGGTTGAACTCCTTGTCCTGCTGGGTGATCCACCCTTCGCGAGTCAGCACCTTGGCATCGGGGAAGCTGGCGAGCGCCTGCTCGATCGGCTCCTCGTTGGCCGGGGTCGGCTCACCGGGGACGTTGATGAACGTGAATTGGTTGCGGGGGCGGTCGTAGAGCTTGTCGAACGTGGACTGGACGATGCTCACCGACCCGAGCAGCTGGTAGAAGGGCGGCGGGTTGTAGGTGGCTCGCACCTCCAGGGTCTTCGTCCTGCCGGCCGCCGAGAGGAGCTGGAACGGCGTGCCGATCTCCCAGCCGCGGTCCTCGGCGAAGTCCTTGTCGACGATCGCGCCGTTCTCTCCGAGCTGCGACAGGACCGCGTCGGATCCCGTGACCCAGTCGAAGTTGTAGACCGCCGCGATCTTGTCCGTCTCGATCCCGGTGATGTACTTGCCGACCCCTGCCACCTCACCCACCTCGGCGCGGACGCTGGTCGCCAGCTCGATCCCCGGCACCGTCTCCGCCGCGTCCCCCGCGCCCGAGACGAACGGTGTGAACCCGTCCTGTGAGGTCACCACGTAGTCCGCGACGATCTGTTCTTCGATCGCGCCGCGGTTCGACTCTTTCATCCCGTTCGAAAGGGTCGCCACGAACGTCACCAGCGCGAGGCCGATCATCAGCGCGGCCGCCGTAGCGGCGGTGCGGCCCGGGTTCCGGAGCGTGTTCCTGCGCGCGAGGAACCCCGTCACCCCTGCAAGCTTCTCGCCCGGAATGCCGATCACCGCAGCCAGCGGCCGGACCAGCTTCGACGAGATCATCGCGATCCCGACGAACAGCAACAGGACTCCGCCGGCGATCGAGAGCAGTCGATCGCTGGTCGGCAGATCGTCAGTGAGCGCCGCGCGGGCCAGCAAGAGCGCCGACAGGGCGATGAGGACGAGCGCGATGTACGGGGTGAAACGCGACAGGCGGCCCTTGGGAAGCTCGGCGCCCTCGCGGACAGCGAGGATCGGCGAGATCCGTGTTGCCCTGAGCGCCGGCGCGAAGGCCGCGAGCAAGGTGACGCCGACACCCACGAGTAGCGCGACGATGATCGTCCTGGGTGCGATCACCATGTCCGTCGTCGGCAGCTCGAAGCCGAGCACCTTGAAGAGAGCCTGAAGTCCGACCGCGAGCAGGATGCCGAGGCCGAGGCCGATCAGCGAGGCGACCAGGCCGATCGCGAACGCCTCGAGCAGCACGGCTCGCCTGAGCTGACCTCGGGAGGCGCCGATCGTTCGCAGGGTCGCCAGCTCACGCGTTCGCTGCGCGACGGTGATCGACATCGTGTTGAAGATGACGAACGCGCCGACGAAGAGGGCGACGGCAGCGAAGGCGAGCAGGAAGTACTGGAAGAAGCTCGTGAACTCGGCAACCTCGCCCGACTCCTCTTGGGCCTGCTCGACCCCCGTTCGGACTTGGGCCGTTTCCACCGGCAGCACCGGCTGGATCTCCTTGACGAGCTCCTCCGGCGTCACGCCGGGCTTCGCGGCGACCGAGATCATGTCGAACTGGCCCTCGCGGTCGAGGAGCTCCTGTGCCGCCGGGATCGTGAAGACGGCGAACGTGGCGCTGCCGAGCGAGTCGACGCTGCCATAGCGGGCGATGCCCGTGACGCGGAACGGCCGAACCGGTTTCAGAGTCGCGATCCGGACCGTCTCCCCGACCTCGTAGCTCTGCTTGTCGGCGGTGCCGGCGTCGATCACCACCTCGTCCTTTGCCGCAGGCCAGGTGCCCTCGACAAGCCTCAGCGGGTTGAACTGGGATTGGGTGGGGTCGATACCCAGGCCGAACGACGGCGCTCCCTGGGTGTTGATCGCCTTCCCGTCCGGCTTCACGATCTTCGTCGACGTCTCGTCGGCGATCGTGCCCGTCGCCGCCTCGACACCCTCCAGTTGTCGCACACGCTCGAGCAGCGAGGCCGGGATCGGGGGCGCGGCGGCCACGGTGCCTTCGAAGGAAATGTCGGGCGCCTTGCCGGTGATCGCGGCGTCGGTCCCGGCGTACGACTCGGAGAAGATCGCGTCGAATGCCTTGTTGATCGTGTCGGTGAGGACGTAGGTGCCGCTCACCATCGCGACGCCGAGCACGATCGCGAACGCCGTCAGAACAGTGCGGAGCTTCCTCCCGGTAAGACCGCGGAGCGCGACGCGGATCACGTCAGCGTGACGTCCCGGACCGTCTCGAGGATCTCCTCTTCCCCGGCGCCGCCCAGGTCCTTGACGATTCTGCCGTCGGCCAGGAAGAGAATGCGATCGGCCGCCGCCGCCGCGCGTGCCTCGTGCGTGACCATCACCATCGTCTGGCCGTAGGTCTCGACCGACTCGTGGAGAAGCTCGAGGATCTCGCCGCCGGTCTTGGAATCGAGGTTGCCGGTGGGCTCGTCGGCGAAGACGACCGTGGGCCGCGAGACGAGCGCGCGGGCGATCGCCACGCGCTGTTGCTGGCCGCCGGAGAGCTCCGACGGCCGGTGCGTGAGCCGATCCGCGAGGCCGACACGCTTCACGAGCTCGTCGAAGAAGGCGCGATCGGGCTTCTCGCCGGCGAGAGCGAGCGGAAGCTCCATGTTCTCCCGCGCGGTGAGCATCGGCAGGAGGTTGAAGAACTGGAAGATGAAGCCGATGTGTTTGCGGCGGATCTTCGTGATCTCTTTGTCACTCAGCTCACCGAGCCGGGTGTCGGCGATCGTCACGTAGCCGGACGTGGGTAGGTCGAGCGCGGCGAGGATGTGCATGAGCGTCGACTTCCCGGACCCAGACGGGCCCATGATCGCGGTCAGCTTGCCCTGCTCGACCTCGAGCGAGACACCACGGAGCGCGTCGACGGCGGTCTCGCCTTCGCCGTAGCGGCGTGTGATCTCGTGCGCGGTGACGACCGCGCCGTCGCGACTGCCGTTCTCAGACACCTGGGCTCCTCCCGGGATGGCGGCGAAAGTTAGTAGCTACTAGCTCCGAAACAAAGCTACTGAAACCTTCCGGGGCCGTCAAGCGGGCAGAAGCTACCGCGTCCGCCTACTCCTTACAGGCGGCGAGCATGCCCGAGATGGCGTCGTCGTTCAAGCCGGTGTTCGCCGCCTTGGACGTTCGCGTCTCGCCCGAAAGCGGTGAGCAGATGAACACGTCATCGGTGTGAAAGCGGTCGACGACTCGAAGGCTCCCGTCGGACCAGTGGAGCCGCTCGTGATCCCAGCCACCGGTCGGGCAACAGTTTGGATCGTTCGGCCGGAGGACCTTCTTGCTCGCGATGACATCGCCTTTGAACGGGAGGAGCGGCATTCCCTGACGGGTCAGGGCGAGGCGCCAACCGTCGCCCTCTCGAGCCACCGCGACGGAGGTGAAGGCGCTCGCGCCCCAGGTCGCCTGGAAGATCATGTCCGGAACGCCATCCCCGGTGAAGTCGCCGCACGCGGAAGTCGCCACGTACGGGGCCCCTCCGACTGCGGATTTCAACTCCCCCTTCGCCAGACGGCCCGCTTCCTTCTTCGAACATGCGCCGCGACCCGTCGGATCGTTGCTCCGCGGCTTGGTGGACCCGGCGTACGCGCGCATCTTGCGCAGCGAGCCGGCGAGCGTCAGAACCGGCGCGCTCGTCAGGAGCGACTCGACGGCAGCCGGCGTCTCCGCGATAGCGATCATCCTGGCGACAAGGCGGAGGGAGTCGACCAGCGACTCGTGGCTCGAAGCGATCGCGCTCGGTGGATCCAAGGCGTCGAACGAGTCCGCGAACCGACGGTAGTCGTACACCGTCTTTCCGCGCTCCGTAACCGTCGCTAGCCCCATGTCGTACGCGTCGAACTGCTCGAGCAGGCGCCGGACTTCGGCCGCGTACTCGGATGCAGTGACGGGAGGCGTCTCGGTGCGAGGCCGAGTCGCTGCGACTTCCAGCTCGCCCTCGGCGCTGATGCCACAGCCAACGAGTCTCCCTGCGCTTGCGCCCTCCTCGGGAGGAGGCTGACCGGCTGCACCCAACTGCATTCGCAGGACGTCGACGCCGTCGGGAAGGGGCAAGTCCATGGTGCTCTCCCGCAGCTTGTCGGCGCTCGTCGGGGCCGGCGGGTTCTCGGCGAGTCGCCAGTTGACGGGAATCTGCGCCCAGTAACCGTCCACGCTGGTGAGGTCGATCGTGGCCTCTTCCCCTACAACGCGAATCTCGCACGATGCAACGCCACCCGTTGTGTGAATGGCGTTGAGAGCGACGAGTGCCTTGACGTTGCTGTTCGCGACCCTCGCGACCGCGGGCATGTGGTCGACTTCGGCGGAACGCTGCGCCTTCGAGCCGTTCGAATCGCTGGATTGATCGCCTCCGCTGCAGGCGGACGCGAAAGAGATTGCGACGAGGAGCAATGCGCCCGTGCGGTGCGTCGAATTAGCCAAGCGCAGCGCGAACCTTACTCGGGAGCCGGATGCGAGATGGGCCGCTAGGCGCCGCGAAGCTGGTCGCCGACCTCGAGCCCGCGGCGGGCCGATTCTCCCGCCGGGAGCTCGAGGACGGCGCGGGCGCCGCGCCTGGAAGCGGCGCGCCAGGGGTGAAGCTCGTCAGAGATCCCGAGCACGCGGAGTCCTCCGTCCAGGAAGACCACGTCGATCGGGAAGCGCATGAAGCAGGTGTGGACCGCTGAAGCCGGGCGGAGCAGCAGCCCCTCGCCCGGCCTCAGCTCGCTGCGTCCGAGAAGTCCCCTCAGACGAGAGACCGGCGAATCGGCGACGACGCACTGGTCGACGACGACCTCGCCGTTCTCTCGCTTGAGGGTGACTTCGCTCATCGCAGCTTCTCCGCAGTTCCTAGAACCCTGCGTGGATGTGGTCGTAGTGGTTGGCCATCGGGAACGACGGGCCGCCCAGGCCGAGCAGGGAGATGACCTGCACGGGCCGGAGCTCGGCCGGGAGGAGCAGCATGTTGCGCACTGCCTGCTCCGTGACCGATCCCGGCAGCTGGTTCGTGCCGGTGATCGTCTGGCCGCCGAGCGCGGCGATATCCACGGCGAGGCCGTAGATATGCGCCGACACGACGCCGGGCCTCGAGAACAGCCGGTGGCCGCTCTTGAGCGAGGTCACCGTGACCTGACCGTGCGCCTCCGCGAGGAAGCGGATCAGGACGATGACGCGGACGTCGACCCGGCCGGCGAGCACGTCGAGCCTGCCGCCGGAGTAGAGCCCGACGCGCTGGTCGGCGAGCAGCCGCTTGGTCAGCATCGGCTTGGCCCACTCGAGTCCGCGGACGAGCGCGCGGAGCCCGACCGCCCGGTGGTAACGGGTGAGTGCGATCGCGCGGTCGGCGAACGCGGTCCGCCCTTCGAGCGACAGGACGGCGGACCACTGGTCACGGCGCGCGCCGCGACGGACGAGGTTGCGTCCGAGCCGGTTGAGCCCGGCCTTCGTCGCCGGCGCGGAGCCGCGGTGACCGCGGGCGCGCAGGACGCCGAGCATGAGCGACCAGTGAACGCGGTGCTTGCGCGACGCCTGGGTCAGGTTCTTGGCGAACTTCTTCGTCAGCCGCTTCGACGGCGGCGTCGGGTCGGGCAGCGAGCGCTGCAGCCAGATCGTCGCGGCTGTGTTCGGCTCGTCGAGCTCCGGCTCGTGCTGGCCGGCGTGCGTGTGCGCCTGCGTCTCGGGCTTCAGCATCGGCGCGGCGCCGTCGTCCTTGGTCGCCGAGCCCTTGCCGGCCGGTGCGGCCGCCGTGGCCTCGGCCCGTACCGCGTTGCTCACGGTCGGGGCCGCCTTCTCCGGCGCGGCTGAGCCGGCCTTCGCGACAGCGACCTCGTTGGCGGCGGCCTGCTTGACGAGCTCCGCCGCCGACGCCATGTCGACGGAGTCCACCGTGTCGGCCGAGAGCGGCGCCTCGGCCTCGGCTGCAGGGTCGGTCAGCGGCGCGGTGTCGGCCGGGGTTTCGCCCTCGGCGTCGGTCGGGCAGGTCGTGGCGTCGGCGAGATCCTCGCCGTCGCCGGTCATCCCGCGCACCGTCTCGCAGCCGTCCTCTTCAGTTGGGGCGGCGGCCTCGAGCGCGGAGGAATCCGCGGTCGCAACCTGCTGCTCGACGAGATTGGCGACGACGTCGCCCGCGCCCGCCGAGAACGCGGCACCGGCGAAGAACAGCGTCGCGAACGACAGGCTGGCGGCGACCCTGCGCGCGCCGGACCGGCGACGCCGAGTCGCCCGCACCCGGGTCTCCGCCTTCCGTGCAGGACGCAGCACCGACAGGGTGACGGCGGCCAGCGACAGAAGAACGAACCGGGTGATCAGGCTGGAAAAGCGATACGTCCGTTGTGGCATTGCCTTGCTCCGATCTCTCATAGAGCGCCGAGGCCGCCACATCGGCGCGGATCTCTGACTCGAGTTCCGCGACCGCATACGGAATCGGACGGTTCATCGGGCATCCGGGCCTGGCGACCGTTCCCCCGAACGGGGGGACGACTTTTGGAATCGCCAGATCGAGGGATCGCCCGCAGTCGCCACCAGCACGATGAGACGGGGGCAATTGAGAGCCCTTAGGCGGGGCGGCCACGCCGAAAGGAACTACCGAAAGGTTCGGCGTGAGCACCCTGGGATTCGCCCCGTCACACAAGAGCTCGAAACAAGCCGTTTCAACCCCTTTCGAAGTTGACGTGTCGTCGTCGGCCCTACTGCGCCGACCGAGAACCCGAAGGGAGGTGAAACAGGTGCAGAAGCTTTTCATCTCGCTGCAGAAGCGTGAGGAAGGGCAGACCATGGCTGAGTACGGGGTCGTTTTGGCCGTAATTACGGCCCTCGTGTTCGGTGCGCTGTCGCTCCTCTCCGGCAACATCATCAACGCAATTACTCGGGTCGCCGGCTACATCAGCTAGCCCTGAGTTTGGCATGGCGGGCGGGTTCTTCGTCGCCCGAAGAGCCCGCCCCCTCATTCCCGCAGCACCGCCGCAGATCTCCCCGCAGTTTTTCCCCGCAAGAACCGAAAAGAGAGAGCCGCCAGAGTCGTGAAAAATCGAGCCGCATTCCGTTCAGAGCGTGGTCAGAGCATGACCGAGTTTGCCATGGTCCTGCCGCTCATGGTGGTGCTCCTCTTCGGGATCATCCAGTTTGGGATCACCTTCAACAACTACATCTCGCTGACGGATGCTGTTCGCGCCGGCGCACGTAAGGGCGCCGTGGCGCGCCACCTCAGCGACCCCGTCGCTGCGACGGTCGCTCAGGTCCGAACAGCCGGGACCGACCTCAAAGCGGCCGACCTCCAGATCACGGTCACGTCGTCCTGGAATCCCGGCGACGAGGTCAGGGTCTCGGCGAGCTACCCCTACTCGATCAAGTTGATGGGGGTAACGATCAAGTCTGGCCGAATGACCAGCACCACGACGGAGCGGGTCGAATGAACCAGCGCGGCCAGTCACTCGTCCTGTCGCTGCTGTTCCTGACAGCCCTGATCGGGATGGCGGCGCTCGTCATCGACGTCGGCTCGTGGTACCGGGCTGACCGAAAGCTGCAGGCGAACGCCGACGCGGCCGCGCTCGCCGGCGCCCAGGAACTGCCGGCGAACACCGCCGCCGCGCAGCTGGCGGCCCTCGACTATGCCGACACGAACGACGGTGGCCTCGAGGCGGGAAACGTGAAGTTCCGAAATACCGTCACGCCGAACGACACGATCGAGGTCACGACCGATCGCCCGGCGCCCGGCTTCTTCGCCAACCTCTTTGACCACGCGCTCGTCGACGTCCGCGCTAAGGCAGCGGCTCGCACCGGGACGCTGAGCGCGGCGAAGTGGGCTGCGCCGATTGCCGTCGACGAGTCCCACCCGATGCTGCAGTGTGGTCGGACTTGCTGGAACGAGGACAACGAGACGACTCTGGACTTCTTCAAGGTCGGCCCCGGCGCGTTCCGCCTGATCAACATCGACAGTTCACACGGCGGCACGGGCCCGTCGACTCTCGGCGACTGGATCAGGAATGGGCTCGACGCCGTCATGGACAACGGTCGCTGGTACTACTCGGATCCCGGTATGAAGCCGAATTCGTCGCACGTCAAAGGTGCTCTGAATTTCCGCGACGAAACCGAGCTCCTCTTCCCGGTCTACAGCCAGACCCGCGCGCAGGGGTCGGGGTTCGAATACTTCGTCGTGGGCTTCGCAGTCTTTCACATCACGGACTACGAGATCCACGGTTCGAAGGACTCGCGTTTGTACGGCTACTTCAAGGACATGGTGTGGGAGGGAATCATCAGCGAATCGGCGGGCGAACCGAATTTTGGAGCAAAAACCGTCGCCCTGATCGAGTAATCCCGAGTAGAGACAAGGAGAGACACCGCCCCTATGAGTTACAGACTTCGAAATATCGGGATCGCAGTGGCCCTGGCAGTTCTCGCCGCGCTGCTGACGATCTTCTACGTGACGAACTACAAGCGCACCGTGCAGTCGGGCGAGGATCTCGTGCCCGTGTACGTCGCCGCCGGCGAGATCCTGGTCGGGACGTCGGGCAGCGAGGTTGGCGACCGCAACTTGCTCAAGGCTGTCGAGGTTGCACGGCGGAACGTCGTTCCCGGCGCGATCTCCGAGCCGGATCAGATCGAGCAGCTCGTCGCGACCGAGAAGGTCTACGAAGGCGAGCAGGTCACCCTGAACCGCTTCAAGCCCCTCGGCGAGCAGGGTGTCTATGCCCAGCTCAAGGGCCGTGCCCGCGCCGTGCAGGTTCCGGGCAGCGAGCACCAGCTGCTGATGGGCACGCTCCAGACGGGCGACCGCGTCGACTTCGTCGGCTCGCTCGAGTTCGAGGGAACGCAGCGCACACGGTTCACGAAGGTCGTCCTACGTGATCTGCTCGTGCTCAAGGCACCCGGCGACGCCGGTGTCGACAGCAAGCTCACGGCACGACCTGACGAGGCGTTCTCGGTGCTCCTCCGCGTCAGCGACGCGCAGGCGCAGAAGCTCTTCCACCTCGTCACGCATGGCGAGTGGTCGCTCCAGCTCAGGCCGGTGACCGACGCCGCCGACAGCCGCGCACCTGCGGACACCGATCGCTCGGTGTTCACCGCGCCGCGCAAAGCAAGGAGGGCTCGATGAGCGACGTCAACACCTACCACGAGGGCACCCGGATCTACATCACGGGGAGTTGTGAGGGCCTCAACGAGCTGACCGAGGCGCTCACGCACCACCCGGAGATGAACGTGGTCGGCCGCAGCCAGTCCGTGCGCGAAGGGGCGGGCGCACTGGCAGGCGGTCACCTCCAGGCCGTCCTGCACGCGACGCGTGCCTCCGAGCTCCCGGGTGACGACCTCGCTGCGATCCGCGAGTACACCCGTGCGCCGATCGTCCTGCTCGCCTCGGGCGAGGCCTCGGCGCTGCTCGAGTCGGCGCTCGAGGCGGACGTCGCGGACGTGCTCCTTCTTCCGCAGCTGCCCGAAAACGTCGTCTTCTCGATCCGCAAGGCCTGCCACGCCGGCAAGAGCAGTCACGTCGGCGAGCTCGGCCGGATCCTGACGGTGTTCTCGCCCAAGGGCGGCACCGGCAAGACGGTGATGTCGACCAATCTCGCGACCGCCTTCGCCAAGCACGGCGGCAAGCGGACGCTTCTGCTCGACCTCGACCTCCAGTTCGGCGACGCCGCGATCATGCTGGGGATCGAGCCCGACAAGACGATCTACGACCTGGTCGTCGCACCGGGCGAGCTCGACCCCGAGAAGCTCGCGGGCTACACGACGCGGCACGCCTCGGGCGTCGACGTCCTCCCCGCGCCGATCCGGCCGGAGGACGCCGAGCTCGTCACGGAGGCCAAGATCTCGCGCCTCCTCGAGGTGGCGAAGGAGTCGTACGAGATGATCGTCGTCGACACCTCGCCGTTCTTCCACGGGCCGATGCTGGCCACGCTGGACTCGACGGACGAGCTCCTGCTCCTGTGCGGGCTCGACGTTCCGACGATCAAGAACGTGAGGCTGAGCCTCCAGACGCTCGACCTCCTCTCGTTCCCGACGGAGCGGATCCGCGTCGTCCTCAACCGCGCGAACTCGAACGTCGGGATGAAGCGCGGCGAGGTCGAGGCGGCCCTCGAGCAGCGCGTTCGCTACGAGATCCCCAGCGATCGCGCAGTCCCGCTGGCCGTGAACCGCGGCAACCCCGCGGTCGTGTCCGATCCGAAGGCGGACTTCTCGCGCGCCGTGCGCGAGATGGCCAAGTCGCTCGAGCCGGTCGAGCTGGCCCAGAGCAAGAAGAAGGGCTGGCGGAGCCGGTCCCTGGCGAAGGCATAGGAGGACGACATGGGACTCCACGATCGCATCAAGGGACAGAACGGACAGCCGGGCGAGGACGGCCAGGAGCCGCCGCTCGCGCTCGCCGGCGCACAGCCGCAGCAGCGCGAGGAACGGCCGTCGACCACGGCCGACCCCTACGCCGAGCTGAAGACGCGCGTCCACCACGCGTGCATCGCGAAACTCGGCCCGCAGCTGTTCACGACGGAGACGACCGAGGATCTGCACGAGCAGGTCCACCGCGCCGTCACCGAGCAGCTCGCCCTCGACCGGACGCCCCTCACCCGTGAGGAGCGCCGCCGGATCGTCCGCGAGCTGACCGACGACATCCTCGGCTACGGGCCGCTGGAGCCGCTGCTCCGCGACGACGACGTCACCGAGGTGATGTGCAACAACTGGGACCAGATCTTCATCGAGCGGGACGGCAAGATCGAGCGGACGGAGACGTCGTTCGCCGACAACGCCCACCTGCTCCGGATCATCGACAAGATCGTCTCGCAGGTCGGCCGCCGCGTCGACGAGGCCTCGCCGATGGTCGACGCGCGTCTCCCCGACGGGAGCCGCGTCAACGCGATCATCCCGCCGCTGTCGCTCCGCGGGCCGACGCTGACCATCCGGAAGTTCTCGCGCGACCCGTACACGATGGACGACCTGATCACCTTCGGCTCGCTGACGCCGAAGTCGGCGCAGTTCCTCGCCGCCTGCGTTCGCGGCAAGCTCAACGTCCTGATCTCCGGGGGTACCGGTACCGGCAAGACGACGACGCTGAACGCGCTGTCGGCCTTCGTCCCCGGCGACGAGCGCATCGTCACGATCGAGGACGCGGCCGAGCTCCAGCTCCAGCAGGAGCACGTGATCACGCTCGAGGCCCGCCCGCCGAACATCGAGGGCCAGGGCGAAGTGCGGATCCGCGAGCTCGTCCGGAACGCGCTCCGCATGCGCCCCGACCGGATCATCGTCGGCGAGGTCCGCGGCGCGGAGACGCTGGACATGCTCCAGGCGATGAACACGGGCCACGAGGGCTCGCTGACCACGATCCACGCGAACTCCCCCCGCGACGCCCTTTCCCGCCTCGAGACGCTGGTGCTGACCGCCGGCGTCGACCTGCCGCTCCGCGCGATTCGCGAGCAGATCTCGAGCGCGTTCGACCTCCTCATCCAGATCAACCGGCTCGTGGACGGCTCCCGCCGGGTCACGAACGTCACCGAGGTGCTCCGGATGGAGTCCGAAGTGATCACGCTGCAGGACGTCTTCATGGCGAAGCCGCCGGAGGAAGGCGACGGAGCGGCCCGCACCTTGTCCCTGCTCTCTCCCCTCCACTGCACGGGCCTGAAGCCCCACTTCCTCGACAAGATGGCGGCGAACGGCGTCTCGCTCCCCGCGAACTTCTTCGAGCGCGAGGAGATCGAGCTCCGTCCGGCCTTCGCGGCGGGGTACAGCCGATGAGCTGGAGGCGGAAGAAGACCCGCGTCCGGCTCGGCATCCTGGCGGGCGCCGCCGCGCTCTGCGCAGTCGCCCCCGCCTCGGCAGCCGTGCGGGTCACCGGCGTCGACGCGACGTCGTACCCGCGGGTGCGCATGACCCTCGTCAGTTCCGTGCCGGTGTCGAAGTCGCCGACGGTGACGGAGAACGGCAACGCCGTCAGTGGGCTCCGCGCGGAGAACCTCAGCCGGGCGAAGAGCGTCGCGCTGCTGGTCGACCGCTCGCAGTCGATGAAGGGGCAGCCGTTCACGAACGCCGTCGCCGCCGCGAAGGCGTTCCTCCGGGCGAAGCTTTCGCAGGACCGCGTCGCGGTGGGCACTTTCGCGACGAAGCCGGTGATGCTGACCGAGTTCTCGCCGATCGCCGCCGACGCCGCGAGCGCGCTGAGCTCGCTGTCCGTGGACAAGCAGCAGGGCACCACGCTCTACGACGGCGTCGTCAAGGCGGCGCGCTCGTTTGCCACGGAGTCGTACTCCGGGCGCGTCGTGATCGTCGTCACCGACGGGAACGAGACGCGCAGCACCGCCTCGCTCGAGAACGCGATCAACGCGGCGCGCGAGGCCGGCGTCCTGCTCTACGTCGTCGCGATCGAGAGCAGGCAGTTCAACCCCACTCCGCTCGTGCGCCTCGCGCGCTCGACGGGCGGGGGCTACCGCGGCGCCCGCTCGAGCAAGGCGCTCGGCGCGATCTATGCGGGCATCGCCCAGGAGCTCCGGCGAACCTGGCGGGTCGAGTACCTGACCGCCGCGCGAGCCGGAGAGAAGCTGGCACTCAAGGCGAGCCTGCCCGGATCGGGCACCGCCGCGGCCAGCCTCGCGATCCCGGCCGACGCAACGCCGGCAAAGCAAGACGAGGCCTCGGGCCTCCTGCCGAGCCACTTCTACGAGAGCTTCGTCGGCACGCAGCTGATGGGCCTGCTCGTCGGGTTCCTCGTCCTGCTGTCGGGCACCTTCTTGCTGACCTCAGTCCGCGGGTCGAGGCTGAAGCGGCGGCTCGCGCCGCACCTCGGCGAGACGAAGGGCTCGAAGCGCAAGGTGGAGCGGGAGCGGCTGCAGGCCGCGGCCGGGCTCTTCCGCGCGACGGAGCGCACCTTCGGCCACTGGAAGCAGTGGGTGGCGCTCGACCGGATGCTCGAGCGGGCCGACGTCCCGCTGAGGACCGTCGAGTTCGTCTACCTCTCCGTCGGCTCCGCGCTGCTCGGGGGCCTGTTCAGCACCGCGTTCCTCTCCGGGAAGCTGTTCGTGCTGGGCGCCATGGCCGGGGCGGCGATGATTCCGTTCGCGGTCATCTGGTTCAAGGGCCAGAAGCGGACGCGTGCGTTCGAGAACCAGCTCCCCGACCTGCTGATCACGCTCGCCGCGGCGCTCAAGGCCGGGCACAGCTTCAAGCAGGGCCTCCAGACCGTCGTCGACGAGGGACGCCCGCCCGCGAGCAAGGAGCTCAAGCGCGTCCTCACCGAGGCGCAGCTGGGCCGGCCGATCGATGAGTCGCTCCAGGAGATGGCGGCACGGCTCGGCTCCAAGAACTTCGAGTTCGTGATCACGGCCGTCTCGATCCAGCGGCAGATCGGCGGAAGCCTCGCCGGGCTGATCGACATGGTCGCCGACACCGTCCGCCAGCGACAGCAGTTCATCCGCAAGGTGCGCGGCCTCACGGCGATGGGACGCGCGGGCTCGTACGTGCTGATGGGCCTGCCGTTCGTGATCGCCGCCGCGATCACGCTCATGAACTCCGACTACATGGCCCCGCTCTACTACAGCTCGACGGGCCACAAGCTGATGCTCATCGGCTTCTCGATGATGGCCGTCGGCTCCCTCCTCCTCAAGAAGATCGTCTCGTTCAAGGGGTGAACTGACAGTGATGCTGCTCTTCCTCGCACTTCTCTGCCTCGCCGGCGCGATCTACCTGATCGGCGAGGTCGCGACGCTTCCCTCCCGCGAGCGAGATCGCTCGATGAAGCGGGCGTCGAACTACGGCTTCGTCCGCATCGCCTCTCCCCTGGACGCGAAGAAGTTCCGGGAGCGCGCGATGGAGCCGATGCGCGAGTCGCTCGCCCGGTGGGTGCTGAAGGTCAACCCACGGACGAGCATGGAATCGATCTCGCTCAAGCTCCTCGGCGCGGGGCTCGGCCGGCGGCTCACGCCGACGACCTTCCTTGCCATGAAGGGCGGCTTCGCCGTGGTCGGTGCACTCCTCGGCGTCATGTTCAGCTCGTTGGCCGGCTCGGCGACCGGGATCCTGTTCACGGTCGGCCTCGCCGCCGCCGGGTTCTTCGGCCCGGACTACTTCGTCAACCTCAAGGCCCGCGGACGCCGCGAGCGCGTCAAGGCCGACCTGCCCGACGCACTCGACCTGCTCGCCGTGAGCGTCGAGGCGGGGCTCGGGTTCGACGGGGCGATCGCGAAGATCACCGAGCACATGGAGGGCCCGCTCGCCGACGAGTTCAGCCTCACGCTCGGCGAGATGCGGATCGGCGAAAGTCGCCAGGACGCCCTGAAGCGAATGGCGGACCGCGTCGACGCGCCCGAGCTCTCCTCCTTCACCCGCGCGATCATCCAGGCCGACCAGCTCGGCACCTCGCTCGGCCGGATCCTCCGCGTGCAGGCCGCCGACTCGCGCTTGCGCCGTCAGGCGGCCGCCGAGGAGAAGGCGATGAAGGCGCCGATCAAGATGCTCTTCCCGACCGTGCTCTTCATCTTCCCGGCGATCTTCCTCGTGATCCTCGGGCCCGCGTTCATGAACCTCGAGAAGGTTTTCTAACCGTCCCCAACTGCGATCCGAGGAGAGACCGATGCCAGCCAAGAAGCCCGAGAAGAAGCCCGACGAGCAGAGCGAGGTCGAGGTCGAGCAGGGCTTCGGCACGGGCCTCCGCGCCCAGCTCCAGCGCCGCCGTGACGGTGGCCCGCAGGCGAACGGAGATGTTACGGAGCAGCCGAAAGCGGATACTCCCTTCGTACGGGTCGATCTCTACGCGACGCCGCCGCCGGCGGCGGCCGAGGCCGCATCGGCCGCCGCCGACGACGGTGCCGTCGCAGCTCTGAACGGCGAGGTCGTGGCGCTCCGCAAGGACCTTGCGGCCGCGATGAAGCGGGAGCAGGAGCTCCGCGCCGCCCTCGCGGAGCAGGTCGAGGCCTACGAGCGCCGGCTCACCGAGGAGTCGGATGTTTCACGCGAGGCGGTCAAGCTCGACGAGCGCGTCGCCCAGCTCACCCAGACCGAGACGAACATCCGCGAGCGCGAGCAGCGTGTCGCCGCGCACGGCAAGGAAGTCGATACGGAGCGCAAGCGGCTCCAGTCCATGAAGTCCGAGCTCGGGGCGGAGCAGTCGAGGGTCGAGAAGCTCTCGGTCGAACTGCAGCGCCGCGAAGAAAACGTCAAGGAGGCCGAGCGGGCCTCCGCCGAGGCGCAGCAGCGGCTCGCGTCACTCCAGAAGCGCGAGGAGAAGCTGACGCGCGCCGAGCAGGAGCTGACGGAGCGCGAGCGCCAGGCGAAGCAGCGAACCGAGGCGCGGGCAGGCGGTCTCGCCGAGCGCGAGGAGCATCTCCGCCGGCGCGAGAAGGAGCTGTCGGAGCGCGAGCGCACTTTCGCGAAGCGCGAGACGCGGATGCTCTCCGCCGAGGAGCAGTTGAACTCACGCGAGGCGGCGCTCGACGAGCGCGACGAGCGTCTCCGCGTGGAGTCGGAGCGCTTCCGCACCCAGCTCGCCAGCCACGGCACCGCGATCCAGGAGGGCGAGGCGAAGCTGACGGAGGTCGAAGAGCGCGACGCAGCGCTCGTCGCCCGCGAAGCGGAGCTGAACCGCCGCGAGGCGGCGGTGACGCGCGCCGAGGGCGAGCGGAGCGCCGGCCGCGACCTCGAGCTGATGAAGGCCCGGCTCGAGGAGCGCGAGCGGGAGCTCGCCGAGCGCGAGGCGTCGATCGCGGACGCCGAGCAGTTCAGCGACACGCAGACCAAGCGCGCGAAGCGCAAGGAAGAGCGGCTCGCGGAGACCGAGGAGACGGTCCGGGCGCGCATGCTCGAGCTCGACGAGCGGGAGGCCGTGCTGGACACCCGCGAGGCGACGCTCGAGGCCGACGTCGACCTCAAGGCCGAGAAGCTCGAACGGCGCGAGGAGAAGCTCGGTGAGCTCGAGAAGCGCCTCGCCGCGAAGGAAGCGGAGCTCGCGAGCTACGTCGCCCAGGCCCAGAGCACGCTCCACCACCGCGAAGCGGACTGGTGGAAGAAGGTGCTCGGCCCGGAAGAGGCGGCGGCCGCCAAGAACGGGTCGTAACCGTCGAGGCTAAGCCTGTTCCGCGGCGTCCTGCTCGACGCGGTGGCGCCAGCGGACCGAGCCGAGCATCACGAACACCGCCGCGACCCCGAGCGTCACGTTGACCGTGATCGTCACGAGTTTCACGCCGACGCTGAAGGCGAGGATCTGCGAGGTCGGCGCGACGCCTGAGAAGACGTAGACGAGCAGCGCCTGCTCGGTGCCGATTCCTCCCGGCGTCAGCGGCAAGACAGTCGCGAGGCTCCCCGCTACCTGGTAGGCGAAGACGTTGTAGGCGGTGGCCGGCAGCCCGAACGCATTCAGGAAGCAGTAGACGGCGACGAGGCGAAGCCCCCAATCCGTCGCATCCCAGAGCGCGACTTCGCGGAGGTACCGGCGGGGCTGCCGCAGGATCGCGAGCCCCTGACGCACCCGATCCCAGAACGCCGTGACTCGGTGGTGGGCCAGCCCGCCGGCGACGAGGCAGACGGCGACGATGAAGCCCGCGATCACGACGAACTGCGACGGGTTCTCGACCACCCAGAGCCAGTCGACAGCCGGGAGTGAGGGAAGGACATCGCCGCCGGGCAGGACGCCGGCGGAGAGCGCCCAGGTGAGGATCAGGGAGGCGGCGAAGAAGTCGAAGATCCCGTCGGCCAGGAGCGTTGCGCCGAGGGTCGGGTAGGTCGCTCCGTCGACACGGTGCTTGACGATGTACAGCCGGAGCAGGTCGCCGCCCCGGCCGGGCAGCAGCGCGTTCGCGCCGATGCCCGCGACATAGCCGCCGAAGACCTGGCGCCACGGGACGTCGGTGTCGGGGTACGCAGCCGCGATCGCATTTCGCCAAGCTCTGGACCGGGCCGCGATCCGGCCCAGGTGGAGGACGACCGCTGCCCCGATCCAGGCCCAGTGGATCGAGGTGAGAGTCTCGAAGAACGCGTCGATCGCATCGAAGACGCTCTGCACCGTGGCATCCTGCCCGCGTGTCCCGGATCTCGTCGCCGACGCCGCAGCAGGCAGCCTCGGTCGCAGAGTTCCGAGTCGCCCTCCGGCGGTTTCAGCACCAGACCGAGGTCGTCGCGCGCGAGTGCGAAATCACGCCTCGCTGGTACCTGATCCTGCTCTTGGTGAAAGGCGCCGCAGACCTGAGCGAGCGAACGACGGTGACCGACCTCGCGAAGCGGCTTCTCCTCGCCCAGAGCAGCGTCACCGAGCTCGTCGACCGCGTGGAGCAGGCCGGCCTCGTCCGGCGCGAGCGCTCGGCCGACGACGGACGCGTGGTGTACCTCCGTCTCACACCGGAGGGCGAGCGGCGCTTCGCCCGGGCGTTCCACAACCTCGCGGAGGAAAGGCGGGCGCTCCGCGACGCGATCGCCGACCTCGGCGATTGACACTTCCGTAGCAAAGGAGTAGCTTCGAGACAGGCTGCGGCGAGGGCAACAGGGGGAGGGGACTCCTTGGGAGCGAACCCGGCGTTGCGGCGGCTTTACATTGCGAGCCTCCTGTTCGGCATGCTCGTGTTTGCCCCGAGCGCGGGCAGCGTCCCGGAAGATTCCACCCCGCCGCAGGTAACTCCCGTCTACTCGCCGAGTCTGCCCGCGTCCGGTTGGTTCAGAGGCAACGTGACTCTCAGCTGGCTGGTCGTCGACCCTGAGTCGATCATCATCGACATGCAGGGTTGCAACGTCCAGACGTTCTCCGCCGACACCGCGGGTACGCCCGTCACCTGCACTGCCACGAGCGACGGCGGAACGAGTAGCAGCACGGTGAAGGTCAAGGTCGACAAGACACCACCGGCCGTCAGCGCGGTTCCCGAGCGAGTGGCCGACGCAAACGGTTGGTACAACCGGCCGGTGACGGTGTCGTTTGGCGGAACCGATGACACCTCGGGCATCGCGACCTGTTCTCCTCCGTCGCTCTATGGTGGCCCCGACATCAGCACGGCAGCCGTCGTCGGGTCTTGCGCCGACGTCGCGGGCAACAGCACGGGCGCATCGCTGGTGCTCAAGTACGACGCGACGGCGCCTACGCTGTTCGCGGTCACGGCCCAACGCGGCAACCGCAGCGCTCAGATCACATGGAGACAGTCGAGTGACACGCAGACCGTCGAGGTCCTGCGAGCGCCCGGCCGGACCGGTGAGGGCCAGTCAGTGGTCTACCGCGGCGCGGATACGGGTTTTCGCGACACGGGCCTCGTCGTCGGTCGTATGTACGAGTACCGAGTCGGCGCCGTCGACCAGGCTGCGAACCGGTCCGAGCAGAAGATCGACCTCGTCGCCACCGGCGCGCTCCTCGGCCCCGCGCCGGGCGAGCGCGTGACGGCGCCGCCCCAACTCTCCTGGACTCCCGTGAAGGGAGCGGACTACTACAACGTCCAGCTCGTACGCGGGCGCAAGGTCATGAGCGCCTGGCCCGCGAAGCCAACCCTCCGACTGCGGCGGACGTGGATCTACAAGGGTCGCCGCCACCGGCTTCGGCCCGGCCTGTACCGCTGGTACGTCTGGCCGGGATTCGGGCGAATCGCCCAGGCACGGTACGGTCGGCTGCTCGGGAGTAGCACGTTCGTCGTGGCCGGCTGAGAGACCCGCGGTGCGAAGCGCTGTGCTCCCCCTGCTCGGAGCCGTCGCGCTGCTCCTGACGCCCGGCGCCCCGGGCCTCCCAGACATCCCGGGAGACCCGACGCCGCCGGTCGTGCTCCCGGTGATCACCGGGACGCTCGGCGATGCGGGCTGGTACCGAAGCAATGTCACGGTCAACTGGTCGGTGACCGACCCGGAGTCGGTGATCCTCTCCACAACCGGCTGCGACACGCGGACGCTGACGGCGGACACGACCGGCACGCGCCTCAGCTGCACTGCGGAGAGCGACGGCGGCGAGTCGAGCGTCTCGCGCGTCTTCAAGGTCGACAAGACGGCGCCCTCGGTAACCGCGAGCCCCTCGCGGCCGCCCGACGAGAACGGCTGGTACAACCACCAGCTCTCCGCGGGTTTCGCCGGGGCCGACGCAACTTCCGGCGTCGCGTCGTGCTCTGCGGCCGAGTCCTACGCCGGACCGGACACCGCCGGCGGATCGCTCACGGGGACGTGCCGCGACCAGGCCGGGAACACGGGCGCCGGCTCCGTTCCGTTCATGTACGACGAGACGCCCCCGCAGGCGACTGCGCAGGTCCCCCCCGCCGACGCGAACGGCTGGCACAACCACGCGCTGACAGTCACCTTCCAAGGTTCGGACGCGGTCTCCGGCATCGAGGGTTGTACCGAGGTGACGTACGCGGGCCCCGACGACCCGTCGGTCCCCGTCAGCGGCACCTGCGAGGACGTCGCCGGGAACGAGAGCGCCGCGAGCCAGGTCACGCTCCGCTACGACGAGACCCCGCCGCAGGCGAGCGCGGCCGCCTCGCGGGCCGCGGACGTGAACGGCTGGTACAACGCGCCGCTGACAGTCACGTTCGCGGGAGCCGACGCCATGTCGGGGCTCGAGTCGTGCGACCCGCCGAAGACCTACGGCGGCCCGGACGCGGCGTCCACGTCCGTCTCGGGATCGTGCCGAGATCTCGCCGGCAACGTCTCGCCGCGGTCGTACGCGCTGCGCTACGACGCGACGCCGCCTCCGACGACCGCGACGCCCTCGCGCCAGCCGAACGCCCAGGGCTGGTACAACGCGCCGCTCGGCGTTGCCTTCGCGGGGGCCGACGCGACGTCCGGAACCGCCTCGTGCTCCGCAGCGAAGACGTACGGCGGGCCGGACGACGGGGCCGCGGCGGTCTCAGGGACGTGCGTCGACAACGCCGGCAACGTCGCCCCCGCATCCTTGCCGCTGCGCTACGACGCGACCGCCCCGCTGGCGACCGCGACGCCAACCCGCCAGCCGAATGGAAACGGCTGGTTCAACGCCGGACTCGGCGTCGCCTTCTCCGGCACCGACGCCACCGCCGGGATCGATTCGTGCGACGCAGCCAAGAGCTACACGGGGCCGGACGCCCCTGCCGCGAGCCTGACCGGGACGTGCCGCGATCGCGCGGGAAACCAGAGCGCGACGACCTCGTACGCGTTCAAGTTCGACGCAACTGCGCCGCAGGCCACCGCCACGCCGTCGCGCCAGCCGAACGCCCAGGGCTGGTACAACGCGCCGCTCACCGTCGCCTTCGCCGGGACGGACGGGCTCTCCGGGCTCGACTCCTGCGACGCCCAGAAGACGTACGCCGGGCCCGACCGCCTCTCGGCGTCCGTCGGCGGCACCTGTCTCGACAAGGCGGGGAACACCGGTGCGGCCTCGGTCACGCTGAACTTCGACGCCACGGCGCCGCAGACGACCGCGACCGCGTCGCGGCAACCGAACGCAAACGGCTGGTACAACGCGGCGCTCAGCGTTTCCTTCGCTGCCACCGACGCGACGTCCGGAGTTGACTCCTGCGATGCCGCCAAGGGGTTCTCCGGCCCCGACACTTCCTCGGGCTCCGTCGCGGGCGCGTGCCGGGACAAGGCCGGCAACGCGCAGACGGACGCGCTGCCCGTTCGCTACGACGCGACCGCGCCGCAGGCGACGGCGACGCCGTCCCGGCAGGCGAACGGAAACGGCTGGTACAACGCCCCGCTTACCGTCGCCTTCGGCGCGACGGACGCCACCTCGGGAGTCGACTCCTGTCCCGCGGAGCGCACGTACTCGGGGCCTGACGACGACGCCGCCTCGGTCGGCGGCACGTGCTTCGACAAGGCCGGAAACGGAACGCCGACCTCACTGCCGCTCAGGTACGACGCGACGGCGCCCGTCGCGACCGCGACGCGTTCGCGCCAGCCGAACGCGAACGGGTGGTACAACGCGCCTCTGTCGATCGCGTTCGCCGCGACCGACGCCACCTCGGGGCTCGACTCGTGCCCAGCCGAACGCACGTACTCGGGGCCTGACGACGGCGCTGCCGCGGTCAGCGGCACCTGCTTCGACAAGGCGGGGAACGGAGCACTTGCTTCGGCGCCGATCAGGTACGACGCGACGGCACCCCAGGCTGGCGCGACGCCGTCGCGCCAGCCCAACGCGAACGGCTGGTACAACGCCCCCCTCGGCGTGAGCTTCTCCGGCGGCGATTCCTTGTCGGGGCTCGACAGCTGTCCCGCGACGAAGACGTACGCCGGTCCGGACGGCCTTGCCGCGGTGGTGAGCGGCACATGCGTGGATAAGGCGGGGAACGGCGCGCTCGCCTCGTACACCTTGAAGTACGACGCGACGGCGCCCGCGGCTGCCGCGACGCCGTCCCGGGCGCCGAACGGCAGCGGGTGGTACACCGCCCCGCTCACGGTGGCGTACTCGGGGACGGACGAGATGTCGGCGGTCGAGCGCTGCGACGAGGTCGAGAGCTACTCCGGCCCGGACGACGCGGCGGCGATGGTGAACGGCTCCTGTACGGACCGGGCGGGCAACGTCGGGCCCGCGTCGTTCGGGTTCTCCTACGACGCGACCGCGCCGCAGACGAGCGCGGCGCCGTCTCGCGCCCCCGACGCGCCCGGCTGGTACAACCATGCGCTCTCGGTCGTCTTCACCGCGACGGACGCGACCGCAGGCGTTCTGAGCTGCGATCCGGCCAAGAGCTACTCCGGACCGGACAGCGCGTCCGCCGCGGTGGCGGGCGCGTGCCGCGACAAGGCCGGGAACATGGGCGGCGCGGCGCTCGAGCTGAACTACGACGGCACCGCGCCGCAGGCCGCCGCCGTGCCGTCCCGCCCACCGAACGCGGAGGGCTGGCACAACGCGCCGCTCGCGATCTCGTTCGCGGGCACAGACGCGACTGCAGGGATCCAGGATTGCGACGCCGCGAAGGACTTCGTGGGACCGGACAGCGCAGGGGCGACGGTGGGGGGCTCCTGTCGTGACCGCGCCGGCAACGCCGGCTTCGCCTCACTGGTCGTCAAGTACGACTCGACGGCTCCCCAGGTGACCGCGAACCCGGGGCGTGACGCGGACGAGAACGGCTGGTACAACCACCCGTTCGCGGTGAGCTTCGCGGCGGCCGACCCCGTCTCCGGCGTCGGTGCATGCGATGCGCCGGCGACCTACGCCGGCCCCGACTTGGCGGCGGCGGCGGTGACCGGTGGCTGCCTCGACCGGGCCGGAAACGCCGGCTCGGGCTCCTTCGAGTTCAAGTACGACGCCACGGCGCCGCAGGCCACGGCGACACCCTCGCAGGACCCGAATGCAAACGGCTGGCACAACGCCGCGGTCACCGTCGGGTTCGCGGGCGCCGACCCGGTCTCGGGTGTCGCTTCCTGCGCCGCGCCGCAGGAGTACTCCGGGCCGGACACGACACTGGCCCTCGTCACCGGTACCTGCAGGGACAGCGCGGGCAACAGCGCGCTCGCGTCCATTCCGGTCCGCTACGACGCGACGCCGCCCGAAGCGACGCCGTCCGCCCGGCCGCCGGATCGCAACGGCTGGTACCGAGCGCCGCTGGGGGTGAGCTTCGCGGGCGCCGACGCCACCTCCGGAGTGGACTCCTGCTCGGCTGCGACCGAGTACGCCGGTCCCGACACGACGGGGACGACGCTCACCGGCGCATGCCTCGACCGGGCCGGCAACGCGAGCTCGTCGGCCGCGTTCGGCTTCAGGTACGACGCGACGGCGCCGCAGGTGACCGAAGCAATTCCAGCGAGGCCGCCGGACCGAGCTGGTTGGTACCACCGGCCCGTTCCGTTCGCCGTCCGGGGTGCGGACGGGACGTCGGGCCTGGAATCGTGTCCGGCGGCCACCTATTCGGGCCCGGACACCGCGTCGGGCGTCGTGTTGGGCTCCTGTTTCGACACCGCCGGCAATGTCGGCTCGAGCTCGTTCGCGCTCCGCTACGACGCTACGCCGCCGGAGACGCGCGCCGTGCGGAGCCGGGAGCCGGATGCCAACGGGTGGTACCGCACAGCGGTCTCAGTCGCGTTCGCGGCCGACGACGCGGTCTCAGGTGTCGAGTCGTGCCAGGGCCCGGAGAGCTACGACGGGCCGGACAGCTCGTCCGCCCACGTCGGCGGCCTTTGCATCGACCACGCGGGAAACGCGGGTCTCGGGTCGCTCGCGGTGCAGTTCGACTCCACCCCGCCGCAGATCACCGGCGTCACGCCTGACCGCCCCGCCGACGCGAACGGTTGGTACAACCGCCCGCTCGAGGTCAGCTTCGCGGGCTCGGACGCGACGTCGGGCATCGAGAGCTGCACGCGCGCCGGCTACGCGGGGCCTGACGCGGCGGCGGCGTCCCTTGACGGGTCGTGCCGCGATCTCGCCGGAAACGCGAGTACGTCCGCGCTGTTTGCGCTCCGCTACGACGCGACGGCGCCCGCGCTGAGCGGCCTGTCGGCGAAGGCGGAGAACCGCGCGGTCGCGCTCGACTGGACCGCCCCGCCGGACGCCGTGCTCTTCGAGCTCCGGCGATCGGGGCTCGTCGTCTACCGCGGCAAGGAGACGGGGTTCAGGGACACGGGGCTCGAGAATCGCCGCGCGTACCGCTACACGCTCGCCGGGTTCGACGAGGCCGGAAACGCGGCCACCGCTGGCGCAACGGCGACGCCGAACGCGCCGCTGTATGCGCCCGCGGCCGGCGCGAAGGTCTCGGCTCCGCCGCGGCTCGGGTGGAAAGCCGTCCCGGGCGCCACGTACTACAACGTCCAGCTCTGGCGCCGGGGCCGCATCCTCAGCGTCTGGCCGCGGCGCGAGTCTCTCCAGCTCCGACGTACGTGGACGTATGCGGGCCGCCGCCACCGGCTCACGCCGGGTCGCTACCGCTGGTTCGTCTGGCCGGGCCTCGGGCGACCGTCCGAGAAGCGCTTCGGCCCGCCTGTCGGCTCCAGTACGTTCGTCGTGGTGCGCTAACCGGCCAGGAGCCTGGTCGAGAGGGCCAGGAAGCCCGTCTCCGCCAGAACGAGCACGACCAGGGCGAGCCCGGCCGCGACGAGCGTCATGTCGGGCGAGGAGGCCTTTGCCGGCGACGCGGCGATGCGCTTCGCTGCTTTGCGCGCTACCGCGGGGGCCGCCGCCGCGCGCCGCCGGGCCTGCTTCGTCGTCTGCACGCGCTTCGGCTGCGTGCGTTGTGGCGCGCGCCCGGACTGCGCCGGGGGCGATGCCGCCGGGGTAGGCGCGACCACTACCGGCACCCGGACGATGGCGGGCGACGTCGGAGCCGGCGACGGGGACGGCTGGACGCGTGCCTGTGGCTGTGCTGGCGGTGTCGGAGGAGGAGGCGCCGGCGCGGGGGTCGTCTTCCCTGGGGACTCCGGCTTCGGCTGCGGCGGCGGCGGCGGCCCAGGATCCGGCTTCGGCTGCGCGGCGGCGAGGCCCGGGGAAGACAGCATGGCCGCGCACGCGACGAGCAGAACCGCCGATGTCCGCCGCAGCGCCGACCGATCGCACTCCATAGCGGAGCGTCCCTCCCGCGTTGCTCTCACCCGGGGTCGTACCACCATTGACCGGCCGGTGTCAATGCCTGCCACGCCGCTGATACTACTTTCGGTCCGAGATACGACGGCATTTCTGTGGATAGATAGACGGCATGATCTGTCGGACGATATCGGCTGATACCGCCGTAGTGCTACCCGTGATATCACCGCTTATCAAGCCGGATTGAGGGTGCCGCGCCCAATTCATGCTCGCAAAAGGAACATCAATAGAAAGATGCCCCTGTGAGTTAAGACGAAACCTGAAATTCACCCTTGACTCTCGAAATTCATCCGTTATTGTTGTTCATTCGTTTACGGGCTATCCCGAGCTGCGGCAGGGGAGAGAGGAATGTCAGTCGCAGCAGAAATCGGGACAGAGATGAGAGCGTCCGGTCAGCCGCAGCGCGGGCGCTCTCTTCTTCTCAGGCGACGCGCCGTGGCACGCGAGCTCCTACGGCGCTACCACCGATACGGTGATCTGGGCGCGCGTGACCGCCTCACGCGCCAGTACCTGCCGCTCGTCCGCAAGATCGCCTCGCGTCACGTCGGCCGCGGCGAGCCACTGGACGATCTGGTTCAAATCGGCTCGATCGGACTGATCAAGGCCATCGACCGCTTCGAGCTCGACCGTGGTGTCGACCTCGCATCCTTCGCAATCCCTACGATCGAGGGCGAGATCAAGCACCATCTGCGCGACCGAGCCTGGCCCGTCAGGATTCCCCGGCGGCTCCTTGAGCTCGATCCGACCCTGAGGGCTCGGGTAGCCGAGGTCACCGACTCCGACGTCGGCGCGCTCGAAGGCGAGAGCCTCGTCGAGCCCGGCTACGAGCTCGGCGAGGATCGCGCCTCCCTCACCCGAAGCTTTCACGTGCTCGATGAGCGGGAGCGGCGGGTGCTCAGACTCGGGTTCTTCGACGGCCTGAGCCAGTGGCAGATCGGGAGAGAGATCGGCGTCTCGCAGATCCACGTTTCGCGACTGACGCGGCGCGCGCTCGCGAAGCTGCATGCCGAGCTCGCGCCGGGAGCCTGAAATTGGCTGACTTGCTCGGCTTTTTCGTGCCTACAATCAATGGGTGAGCCACTTCGCCTTCCCGACGTGGCCGTGGCGCCGGTGAGCAGCACGCAGCGCCGCGCCGAGCACTCGCTCGAGTACTACGCCGCCCTGCCGTACCACCTGACGGTCGTGCGCGACGCGGACGACACGGCGAAGCCGTGGACGGCCTCCGTCGACGAGCTACCGGAAGGCACGGGGCGAGGCCGGACGCCCGAGGAAGCGCTGGCCGGGGCGCGCGCGGCGATGGCGGCCTGGCTCGAGGCGGCCGTCGAGGACGGTCGGGAGATACCCGAACCGCGGTCAGCCGCCAGTCACAGTGGCCGCCTGCTCCTGCGCATGCCGCGGACGCTCCACGCCGAGCTGACACGGGCGTCGGAGCGCGAAGGCGTCAGCCTCAACCAGTTCATCACGGACGTCCTGGCGGGTGCCGTCATCTGGCGAAGCCGGCCGGGAGCGACAGGCTCGGCGGCGCCGTCCGGCCCGATCCAGACCCCGGGTGCCGAGGGTTTGACTGCGGAGCTGACCGCCTCCCCAGCGCCGAGACGCGACAACTCGCGTTTCGTCCCACTCGCGCTGGCCGCGAACTTCGTCGTCGTCGGTGTGGCGGGGATCGTCGCGGTCGCCGTGCTGATCGCCGCCTGGCTGTAGGCCCTCGGTCCCGCCGTGCGGCCGCAGGTCGCGTTCGTGGAGGACGTCCAAGGGCTGAGGGACGATTGGGAGCGGCTCGCCTCCGGCGGCGGGAACGTCTTTGGCACGTGGGAGTGGAACGAGCTGTGGTGGCGACACTACGGCCGCGGCCGTACCGCACGGGTCGCCGTCTACCGGAACGCTGGCGGCGAAACGGCCGCGATCGTCCCGCTCTTCCTCTGGTCGCGGCGGCCGCTTCGCATCCTGCGTCTGCTCGGCCACGGCCACGGCGATCGGCTCGGCCCCATCTGTCGGGACAGCGACGCCGCGACGGCCGAAGAGGCGCTCCGGCTCGCACTCGCTGCCGAGCCGCACGACGTCTTCGTGGGCGACTGGGTCGCCGGCGCCCGTGACTGGGGCCGTGCACTCGGAGGCCGCGTCGTCCGCAGGACGGGCTACCCGATCCTCCAGCTCCCGGACTCCTGGCCGGCGTTCTTGCGCCTGCTCAGCCCGCGCTTACGGAAGAGCGCGCGCAACCGACGGAACCGGCTCGAGCGGGAGCACGAGGTCGAGTACCGGTACGCCGCCCCGGCGACGCTCGAAGACGATCTTGACACCGCGTTTCGCCTTCACGGTGCGCGCTTCGGCGAGCACGGACGATGCAACTACTGCGACGAGCACGAGCGGTTCCAGCGGGAATTCGCTGCCGTGGCGCTCAAGCGTGGCTGGCTGCGCCTGCTGTTCCTCGAGGCCGACGGCGAGCCCGTCTCGTTCGAGCATGGCTTTGTGTTCGACGACGCGTACTACGCCTACCAGGCGGGGCGCGACCCGGCATGGGATCGCCACTCCGTCGGAACGCTCCTGGAGCTCGAGACGATCCGCAGGGCGGTCGACGCCGGAGTTGCCGAGTACCGCTTCCTCGGGGGCGACGAGGGCTACAAGTACCGCTTCCCTACGCAGGACCCCCGGCTCGAGACCGTCGCCGTCCCGGCCACACGCCGCGGCCGGGCCGCGGCGGCGGCGCTCGCGGCGCTGTGGCGTGTGTCCGCCGGGGAGGCGTTCGTCCGCCGCGTCGGCGCCACGAGGGCGAAGGCCTAGCCGGAACGCACTGCGCGGAGCGGCGTCACGAGCGCGCGGAAGACGGCGAGATCGCCGCGCTCCGGCGCGATGACGGCCCGCCAGGGGAATGCGTGGCGACGGCGGAACGCGGCGAGGGCGGCCAGCCCGCCCGCGAAGAAGGCGGCGCTCGCCGCCGCCGCCGCGCCGGATGCGCCGAATCGGGGGATCAGCAGCAGGTCGAGCCCGATCCCGACCGCGAGCGCCGTCACCGGGCCGAGGGACGACAGTCCCGGAGACGCGCCGCCGACGAGCGCGGACGAGAACACGGCCGTGGCGGCGAATCCGAGCGCGCCCGGCAGGAGCAGGAGAAACGGCGGGACGGAGTCGGTGTACTCGGCTCCGAAGATGCGCGGAAGCAGCACCGGGCCGAGGATCGCGCCTGCGAGCATCGCCACAGCCGTCACGACCGCGGCCGAGCGGAATGCGCGCAGCGCGTGATCGACGCCGACCCGGCCAGCGGAGCGCGCCGCTGCCGGGAGGAGGGCGGTCGCCATCGCCGCCGGCAGGTAAAGCAGCACCTCGGACGCGTTTACCGCGACGGCGTAGATGCCGAGAGTCGCCTCCGACGCGAGCACGCCGACGAGCAACTGGTCGGTTCGGAAGTTCAGGAACCGCGCCAGGCTCCCGGCCCAGGCGCGCGTCCCGAAGCCCAACGCCTCGCGAAGGAGGCGCAGATCCGGCCGTCTCGCCGCCAGCCCACGCTTCGCCCGGCCCAGGAACGCCGCACCGCGGACGGCCTCCGCGGCGGTCCATGCCAGGGCCGCGCCGAGCACGGTCAGCCCGTCAAACGCCCAGACGAGCACGAGCATGAGTGCGTAGAGCCACGATGCACTCGCTGTGATCACCGCGATGGCGTGGATGCTTCCACGGCCCAGGAGGACCGAGTGACCGGCGTCTCCGAGCGCGGACACGACGGTCGCACCGACGATCACCGCGAGCTCGGCCTCTCCGATCCCGGCCGGCCGCTCCTCGCCGAGCGCGACCAGTACGGCGCACGCGGCAACGGAGGCGACCAGCGCGGTCGCGAACGCCACGACGAGGGTGTTGGCGAGCAGAGCGCCGCGCTTCGCCGGCCGCCGCGCGACGAGCACCGCGGTGGCCTCCGCCATCCCGAGATTGGCCACGCGCGCCGCCACGAGCACGGTCACGAGGAGGAACGCGATCGTCCCCCGGCCGGACGGGCCGAGCGCCCTCGCGAGGATCAACACCGCCACGAAGAAGCCAACGTTCCCGGCCACCTTCGACCAGAACAGGAGCACCGAGCCCCCGACGACGGCGTCGGTCTCCGTCCTCAACACGCAGCCTCATTGGCGAAGACCCGGTTCCGTCGCGGCTCGGCGAGCCGGCCGTCGTCCCACCTCGCAGTATCGAAGGCGACGACCGGACCCTGCCCTCCGCATGTGCGGTTCGCCCGCACGAGGTTCCGCGAGGCTCCCTGGAGGACGATCGAGGGCCTGGAGCCGCCGACGAAGACGTTCCTGACGATGCGGTTGCCGTTGCTGCCGACGTCGAGGAAGATGCCCGTCTCGGCCCCGACGATGCGGTTGTCGGCGAACGTGTTCCGCCGAGAGCCTTCGCCGTCGTGCCACCACTCCACGTTGATCCCGGTGAGGGCGTCGACGATCAGGTTGTGAGCGATCAGCGAGCGGTGCGTCGAGTGCTCGAGGTAGATCCCGGTCCGCGTGTCGTAGATCCGGTTGCGGACGATCGCCGTCCGTGTCGACGAGCCGACCGTCTCGATTCCGTCCCACCTCGCGCGCCGCACGGTGTTGCCGACGACCGCAGCCGCCACCCCGCCGGTCCAGATGCCGCCCTCGTTCGTGCCGCAGCCGGGCGTCCGGTACTTCGCGGCTGTCCAGCACCCGTCGCGAGACGGGTCGCGGACGTCGCTGACGACGTTGTCCAGGACGACGCCGTGGAGGTCGGCCGCAGGGCGCCCGTGCTCCTGCTGCTGGAGGAGGATGCCGAACGACGTGAACCCACGGACGCGCGTGCGGATCACGCTCGTGTCGCGCGACTCGTCGGAGCCGAGCGCGACGAAGCCGGCCTCCCCGGTTCCGCCGCCCTCGATGCGCGAGTCCTGCACCGAGATGCCGGAGTACGCGCCCCACGTGTTGACGCCGTCCGTCCGAACGCGCCTGATGTCCAGCCGCTGGAGCCTGACGTCGTGTGAGCCGTCGAACACCGCGACAGCGATCCCGCCTTCGTCGTCGCCACGAACTGGACCACCGCCGTCGAGCGCCAGCTCGCTGATGCGAATGTCGTCCCCCTTCGCGATCAGGAGGGCCCAGTAGCGCTCGCCCGGCGGCGCGGCGATCACGGTCTGCGGCCCCGAGCCGACGAGGCGCGCGCCGCTGCCGAGCCTGACCTCGCTGAGGCGGTAGCGGCCGGGGGCGAGCTGCACGGTGACATCACCGCGCCGGAGCGCCTCGAGGGCGCGGCCGAGTCCACGCTCCGGAGAGGCCCTGACGATGTGCCCGCGGGAGCCGGAGACGCTGACGGCGACAGGAGCCGCCGAGGCGCGGCGCCCAAGGCTGTCGACAGCGACGACGCGGAGAAGCCCGCGGCCGTGCGGCAGGAAGGCCGGATCGACGTCGAACGCGTAGGGCCGGGTCGTGTCCGAGCCGACCGGGCGCCCGTCGAGCACGAACGTCACCGCGATGACCCGCGCGGAACGGCTGCTCGCCCGAGCGCGAAGCGCCGTCGGCCGCGTGATTTCGCGCGGCCCCGCGTAGGCGACGCTGATCGCCTGCCCCGACGAGAGAGCGCCGGCCACCGGCGGCTCCGATGCGCGGTCGCAGCCCGCGACGAGACCCGTCGCGACGAGGAGCGCCGTGAGGGTTCGCGCGCGCCGCGCGACGGCACCTTGAAGACGAGGATGGCGGATCTCTCGACGACCGGCAACGGCGCCGGCTGGCATGTGGCCGACCGGCCGCCGCCGGAGGAGCCGATCGAGCTCGGCCGCTACCTCGCCGCCCTTCGCCGCAGCTGGCTCCTGATCCTCCTGATCGTCGTCCCGTTGACGGCCGCCGTCTTTGTGGTCTCCAGCAGCCTGTCCGAGACGTATCGCGCGAGCGCGAAGGTCGTGGTCGAAGGCGCAGCCGACCCTCTCGAGACCCGCGACGCAGAGTCGGTCGAACGCCGCCTCGCCACGATCCAGGCACTGCTGACGACTCGCGAGAACCTGCGTCGGGCCGCTCGCCGGCTGCGGCTCACGACCGCGGCGGCGCTCGAGGGGAAGGTAGAGGCGTCGGTCGATCCTGCCGCCAACATCATCAACGTCGTCGCCACCGACGAGAGCGCCGCCGGTGCGGCACGCATCGCCAATGCGGTCGCCATCTCCTTCCTTGCCGAGGGGCGGCGGGTGGAGCGGCTGCGGCTCGCACGGGCGCGTGGGACCCTCCAGCGGGCGCTCGCCCGGCTCCAAGGCGTCCGCGGCATCCCGGCCGCCGAGGAGCGCGCGTCCATTCGCGAGCGGCTGACGGACCTCAACTTCGTCGCCGCCGGCTCGGGCTCCGAGCTCGAGCTGGCCGAGGCGGCCCGGCCCCCGGCGAAGCCCTACGCACCACGCCCGGCGCGAAACGCGCTCTTCGGGTTCTTCGCCGCGGCGTTCATCGCCGTGCTGGTCGCGCTCGCCCGGGCGCAGCTCAAGCCTCGGGTGACCAACTCGCGCGAGCTCGGCCGGCTCCTCGACCTGCCCGTCCTCGTGGAGGTCCCCTACGTCCGCCGTCGCCTCGGCCACGGGCCGAAGCAGCTGAAGGCCGTCGAGTACGAGGCGTACCAGACCCTCCAAGCGTCCCTGCGGAGGCTGCTCCCGCCGACCGAGCAGCGCACCGTGCTCGTGACGAGCGCTCTGCACGGCGAGGGCAAGTCGGAGGTCACGGCTGCGCTTGGGCTCGTCCTCTCGCACGCGGGCCTGCGGACCTGGCTCATCTCCGCCGACATGCGCTGGCCGCGGCTCCACGAGCTCTTCGACGTGGCCCAGACGCCCGGGCTCGCCGAGGTCCTCACCGCGGCGCGAAGGAACGGGTCGAGCGGCGCCGCGGAGATGAGCGCCGTCCGCACGGGAGGCCGCGGCGCGGAGGCCGGAAGCCTCCACGTCCTCGCGAGCGGACGAACACCTCCGGACCCCTCGCAGCTGCTGGCGAGCGACACGCTCGACAAGTTCTTCGACGACGTCAGGGGCAGCGACTACGACTACGTCCTGCTCGACGGCCCACCGCTCCTCGGCCTGGTCGACAGCCAGGTGCTCGCCCACCGCGCCGACGGCCTGCTCATCGTCTGCCGCCCCGACCGGATGACCCCGGAGAATGCGATTGCCCTCCGCGAGCTCCTCGCGCGGCTCGACGTGAAGGCGCTCGGCCTCGTGATCGTGGGCGCCCGTGGCGCTCACCCCGCATACCTGGAGGGATAGGCGCGGGCGACCGCCGCTCCGGCCCAGATCAGGGCGGCGACGAGCCATAGGTGTCGCCAGTGCAGCGTGTCGATGAAGAGGCTGTTGGCAAGGAGGCCGCACCAGGCCGCCAGAAGCGCCGCTGAACCGATGCCCATCGTCGTGGTCCCGGCGGCGGCGTTCCGGGCCGCAAAGCCGAGCGTCAGAAGCATGAGCGCGAAGAAGACCACCATCCCGAGGACGCCCTGCTCCGCGAGAGCTCGGACGTACGTGCTGTGAGCCGAGAGCTCCGAGACCCGCTCGAACTGCCCCGGCCCGATCCCGAGCGGATACTGCGTCGCGAGGTCGATTCCGGAGACCTGAGCTCCGAACCGATCGACGTCGTAGACCTGGAACGAGGCGCGCTGGCGCAGGAACGAGGCCGTGGAGGTCGCCGAGACCGCGCCGAAGAGCGCGACCGAAGCCAGGAGCAGGACGACGAAGAGCGTCATCGCCCTGCGTGCGCCGCCGCGCCGCAGCGCCAGGATCACGAGGAGGACGGCCGTGCCGACTGCGAGGTTGAGCCACGCCGCGCGTGAGAACGAGAAGAGAACGCCGGTGACCACGATCGACAGCAGGAGGAGCTTCGTCACGGTGCGCAGGCGGAGGAGCCGGGGCGCGACGCTCTCCTCCATCAGGATCAGTGCGGCGGGGACGAGGAACGGGCCGAAGACGTTCGGGTCCTTGAACAGACCCTGCGCTCGTGGGCCGTCCACGAACGCGTTCGCAGCCGGTAGTGGGGTAAAGAGCGCAAGGCACGCGACGGCCGCCGAGACGACAGCGGCAACGAGGTACGCGACGACGACGAGGCGCGCGCGGCGCGCTGAGCTCACGTACGCCGCGAGCCAGACGGCGAAGATCCCGAGGTAGAGCGTGATCGCGAAGAACTCCGCCGCCCTCGAGGCGTCGGCGACCTCGACCGCCGCGAGCAGGTTGAGCGCGAGAAAGAGCACGACGAGCGCCGTCACGCTCAGCGGGGCGCGGCCGAGCCGCACGGCGCCCGTCGCGACTGCGACGGCGATGGCGACTGCGAAGACGATGTCGGCGGGCGCCGGCTCGAGGCGAACCGCGGCGAGCAGGAGCACCCCGAGGACGACCACCGCGTCGAAGCGAACGAGGGCGAGCAGGAGCGTGATCGCGAGGCCGATTCCCCCGGCGAGCAGCATCGGGACGGGCAGCGGGTTCCGGGAGAGGACTACCGCCGCGCCGACGAAGAGCGACAGCAGGATCGCCGCCCCCACGCAGAGTGCCAGCGCCCGAGTCGCCGCGCCGCGCGTCGGGATGGGATAGACGAGCTCCATCTAGGCCGAACGGACGAGAGTCGGGCGTCCGTGGGGAACCGGCAGGCTGCGGCGGGCGAGCTCGGCGGCGTAGAGCTCGACATGCGCGCGGCGGAAGGGCTCGACGCCGAAGAGCGTCTCGGCCCGGACACGGCCGATGGCTCCGAGCCGGCGTCTCAGGTCGCGGTCGTCGAGGAGCCGCGCGAGGGCGTCGCGCAGCGCTTTGGGGTCACGTGGTCGAACAAGCAAGCCTGTCTTCCCGTCTACGACGAGCTCCGGGATGCCTCCGACGCTCGTCGCGACGACCGGAAGCTCGGCGGCCATCGCCTCCAGCACGGAAACCGGAAGCCCTTCGGAGAGGCTTGCGAGCACGAAGACATCCGAGAACGCCAGCACCGCCGTCACGTCGGCTCGCTCCCCGGCGAGGGTCACCCGTCCCTCGAGCCCGAGCCGGCGGAGCTCGCGCTCCAGCCGGGCTCTCCCGGGACCTTCGCCGACGATCAACGCCTCGAACGCGTCCGCGGGGAGCAGCGCGAAGGCGCGGACGAGCGTGAGGAAGTCCTTGGGTGCCTTCAGCCGACCCACCGAGACGAGAAGCGGTCGCGCGCGCTCGAAGTGGCGGGCGCGGGGAGCCGAGTCGAGCGGGATGCCGTTGCGGATCAGGATGGTGCGGTCCGCGCTGCAGGTCCGGGCGCGGATGCCCGCGAGCCGGTCGTGCTCGGAGACGCAGACCGTCACCGTCGTGAGCGGCCGGACGAGCCGATCCGCCCACCTGTAGCAGCGGGCGGTCAGGCCGGTTCTCGCCGCAAATGCCCAGCCGTGCGCCGTGAAGACGCGAATCGGGACGCCCGCGGCGAACGCGGCAAGGCGTCCGAGGAGCCCGGCTTTCGAGCTGTTCGCGTGGACGATGTCCGGACACTCGCGCCGAAAAAGGACGTACAGCTCGAACAGTCCCGCCAGGTCTCGCCACGGCCGAATCGGGCGCCGCACGTGCCTGAGCGAGACGAAGCGTGCGCCCGCGAGCTCGGCGGCGCCTCGGAGCGGCCCCGACCCGTGCGCCGCGACGACGACTTCGAAGCGGTCGACGAGCGCCGGCAGCAGCGAGGCGACGTAGCTCTGTGCGCCACCGACCTCGGCAAGCGTGATCACGAGGAGGACACGGGGCCGCCGCACTCAGCGTCCCCCGAGAGCGGTGACGCCATAGCGGCGGCGGCGATAGGTCGCCCGCAGCGGCAGCGGCGTGTCGTGACCGCCGGCGACCTTGGCGCGGAAGTCGAGCAGGTTGTCGCGACCGTCGATCTGGCGGCGGCGGAGCGCGAAGCGATCTGTGGTCGCCGTGTTGACGCCCGGTTCGCACGACACCGCGATGCGGAAGCCCGCTTCCGCGACCAGTCGGCGCTCCCGGGCACCGAAGAGCCCCGTCGGGTACGCGAACGCCTGCACCGAACGGCCGAGCCTCAGCTCGAGCTCGCGCTTCGACCCGGCGATCTCGTGCCGCGCGACATGGTCGTCGAGCGCCGTCAGGTTCGGGTGCGTCAGCGAGTGCGCCTCGAACCGCAGGGTCCCGTCACGGTCGAGCTCGGAGATCTCGGTCCAGTCCAGGAGCTCCGGCTGTGAGCGGTACCAGTCGAACCACGCATTGCCGTCGACGACCGCAGGCGCCACGAAGACCGTCGCGCGAAAACCGTGTGCCGCGAGCGCGTCGAGCGCGTGCTCGGCCACGTCGAGATAGCCGTCGTCGAAGCTGAGGCCGATGGTGCGCCCTCGCAGGCCGGAATCGAGGCGTGCAACGGCCTCGACGACATCCACCACGCGGTACGACTCGGAGGCGAGGTGGTCCATCTGGCGGCGGAAGTCGTCGGTGCTGACCGCCAGCTCGTCGCGGTCGTTCGACACGCGGTGGTAGACGAGCATCCGGAGGCCGTCGGTGTCGGTCCGGCCGCCTGTGCGCGCCAGCCACGCAGCAGAGCGCGCACGTGTCCCCGCGGCCTTCATCGCGTAGAACGCCGCCTCGCCCCTCACGTGTGTCCTTTCACCAGGCGACGGATCGGGGCAAGGCGTTCGAAGTAGAAGCGCCGGAGCGCAGGCGAACGCTTCAGCCGCCTCCGCAGGCGGATCGTGGCGACCCGTTGCGCGGCAGCGGCCCTGCCTTTCACGCCGGACGCCAAGCCCAGGGCCTCGTAGAGCGGCTCCAAGTGGTCGGCGAGCTCGAGCTTGTACCGCTCGGCGCCCCCGAGGAACTCGACCCTCGTTGCGCCCTCCTCCGCCGCCGCCTCGATCGCGTCGAGCGTGTTGATCAACCCGGGGGAGAACCGTCCGAAGGCCGGATCGAAGGCGATCCGGTGGACGTACATCCGCCGCTCGAGCGCGAAGTAATAGTGGAACGCGACGGCACGGCCGTCGATCTTGAGCGTCACGATCCGGGGGACGTCGAGCGCTGCGAGGGCTTGGACGACCGCGCGGTGGAACCGGCGGCCGACCGGCGAGGCGAAGCCGGATCCATCAGGACGGCCCGCCCACCTCAGGCGGTGCAGGCGGAACGCCTCCTCGAGCGCACGTTCGAGCTCGTCCGGCGCGCGCGCGACCTCAACCTCAACCCGTCCCTCCGCGGCGAGCTGCCGGCGCCTGCGCCGGTGGTGGTTGCGCTGCTTCGACGAGAGCTTCGACGTGTACACCGCTTCCCACCCCCGGCTTAGGTCGAGCACCGGAGACTCCGCGCGCTCGATCAGCGTCAGCCCAGACGAGCCGAGCTCCGCTACCAGCCGGCTCTCCGCCGGCAATCCCATGAAGTCGGCGTAGTCGTGCTGCGGCGACACGGCGCGGCGACAGAGGGCCGCGGCGACCTCCCCGCTCTCGCCGTCCGCAACGAGAAGGTCCGCGAGCGCCGTGTCGCCGCCGACGAACGACAGCACGCGCAGGCCGTGCTGCGGCAGCACGCAGAGTGGGAGCGCGCCGACCAGGCGGCCGTGCCTATGGGCGACGTGGACCGCAAGCTCGCCACCGGCACCGTAGTGGCGCCACCACTCGAGGAGCCACGCCTGCAGGAGGAAGGGGCTCGGGCGTGGTCTCGAGCGGACGAGCTCGTCCCACTCGTCGCCGAGCGCTGCGAACGAGCTCTCGGTCGAGATCGTGCGCAGGCTCAGCGCGGCGGAGGCGGTCGGCGCGCCCACATCTAGAAGGTGCCCCCGCCCGAAGCGGCCGAGTCCACGGCCTGGAGGAACGCGGCCGCATCCTGCCGGCGTCTCAGCACCACGACTTCGCGCCGGCGACGCTCCCGCTCGAGCTCGGCGAGGATCGCGCGGCGCACGCTGCGGCGGTACCGCCACTGGTTGCGCGCGAACTTGGCGAGCGCATGGTGGGCGCGCGCCGGCGGTCCGCCCGGCGCGCCGGCACCCCCACCGCCGTTCAGCCGCCGGCGTGTCACGTGCCGGAGGCAGCGAAACACCGGTGCGTCGAGGAACACGACCGTGTCGGCTGCGCGCAGCCAGTCGCCGTCCATGTCGTCGAACTGGCCGTCGACGATCCACGATTCGGCGCCGAGCTCGCGCCGCTGGATCGCGGCAAACTCGTCGGGGGGCGTAGCGACCCACCCGGGCCCCCAGTAGAGCGCGTCGATGTGGATGACGCGGATCCCCAGCGCACGACCGAGCTCGTGCGCGAGGCGCGACTTTCCGGCGCCGACCGGGCCCGTGACGACGATCCGCTTCACCTCGTCTTGGGAGATTCCAATTTTTCGGCTCGGCGAGCCCCGCCTGGGGAACCTTTTTGATGTGGAGCCTCGGGCGCACTCCTGGTCGGCGGACGTTTCAACCGCAACGAAGGTCGACGCGAGATGGGTGACGGGCGTTGGCCGCATCGCCATCGTCTGGGTCCCGTGCTACGCCCTCATGGCCTACCGGTTCGGGCCGTCGGGTGTAGCCCTATCCGCGTCGTCGCTCCTGATGGCCGTGTGGTTGACCGCGCTTCGCAGCGCCTTCTCGGCGGTCCACTTCACCCTTGGGGCCCCCGTTCGCTGTGCGGTCGGAACCGTGACCGGAGCCGTCGGCGTCTCGGCAGTGGCGCTGTGGGTGCCCGGGCTCGGGATGTCTTCGTCGACGATCCTCTTGCTCGCTCTATCGGTCTTCACGCTCGCCACGCTCTGGGAATGCATGTCCGCGCGCGTCCTCGGCAGGCAGCGAGTCCTCGTCGTGGGGCCGTCGAGCTGCGCGGAGGAGGTCGCCGAGGCGATCTCGTTCGAGGGTCATGCGCCGTTCACCGTCGTCGGCGCCGTCGACGACGACGTTCGCGATCCGGCGCGACTCGGGACGGTCGCAGAGCTCGCTCGCGTGATCGACGAGCAGCGACCGGATCTGATCCTGCTCACGGACGGAGAGAGCTCCACAAAGGCGCTCGACCGGCTACTCAGCGCTCCCGATGCCGGCGTCAAGGTCGTCGGCCACGCGCAGTTCTTCGACCACGCGTTCGGGCGGATCCCGCTCGAGGGCCTGAAGCCCGCGTGGTTCATGAGCATCTTCCACCTGTGGCAGCGGCCGTACACACGGTTCGCGAAGCGCACGTTTGACGTCCTCGTCGCGTCGGTTCTGCTGCTCCTCGCCGCACCGGCGATGCTCGTCGTCGTCGCCCTCATCCGGCTCACGCCGGGCCCGATCGTGTACCGGCAGACACGGGTCGGCGAAGGGGGCCGGCGGTTCACGATGTTCAAGTTCCGGACGATGGGCCTCGACGCAGAGGAACCGGGCCGGCCGGCCTTCGCCGCCCATTGCGACCCTCGTGTCACCCGCGCGGGGCGGGTGCTACGCCGTACGCACCTGGACGAGCTCCCCCAGCTCGTCAACGTCCTCAAGGGCGAGATGTCGATCGTCGGCCCGCGGCCGGAGCGGCCTGAGTTCATCCCCATGCTCGAGGAGGCCGTGCCGTTCTTCACGCGGCGCCTGCTCGTCAAGCCCGGGATCACGGGCTGGGCTCAGCTGCGTCGCGACTACGCGTCGGACGTCGACGGCGCCGCGGACAAGCTCTCCTACGACCTCTGGTACATCCGGCATCGGAACATCGTCGTCGACCTCGCGATCTGCGCGAAGACGTTCTCTTCCGTGCTCCTGCGCCCTGGTCGATGACGTTCCAGCTGGGGAGGATCTCATCCGAGGCCGAGTTCGAGTCCCTCGACGGCTGGGACGAGCTCGTCTGCGCAATGCCGCGGCCGAGCCCCTTCTTGCTGCACGGGTGGCTCGTGGAGTGGTGGCGTCACTACGGCGACAGCGGTGAGCTGACCGTCCACGTCGCACATCGCGACGGACGCCTCGTCGGCGCGCTGCCCCTCTGCACGCGTCGTCGCGCCGGGCTGCGTGTGACTGAGTTCCTCGGGGGGAACGGGGCGATCCTGGCCGATGCGCTGATCGCGCCGAGCGAGCCGCCCTCGGTCGTCGGCGAGCTGGCCGAGCGGGCGCTCTCCGGGCGGCACGACTTCGCCGACCTCTTCGGCCTTCCGGGGTCGAGCCGTCTCGCGGCCGCATTGCCGGCAGCCTCGCTGCACGTGCTCGAGCGGCTCGAGGCGCCGGTGCTCGACCTCGACGGACCGTGGGACGACGTCTACCGCGCGAGGATGTCCTCGAAAGCCCGCAGCGAGCGGCGGCGGCGAATGCGTCGACTCGAAACGATGGGCCCGGTCGAGATCTCGGTGGCGCGCACCCGCGCGGAGCTGGACACCGCGCTCGACGACGCCTTTCGCGTCCATGCCTTGCGATGGCGGGGCCGCCGCGATCCGTCCGGCTTCGCGACGTCCGTGGGGAGGGACTTCCACCGCGCTGCGATACGACGCCTCTCCGAGACCGAGGTGCCTCGCCTCGTCACACTCCGCGTCGGCGGCGCGGCCGTCGCCTTCGCGCTCGCGCTTCACCTGGCGGGACGGGCATATGGCGTGACGATGGCCTTCGACCCCGCCTACGCCCGCTTCGCTCCCGGCTACGAGGTCAAGCTGCAGTCGCTCGAGCTCGCGGCCGCCGAGGGGGTCACGCGGGTGGAGCTGCTCGGCGGGGCCGCGCCGCACAAACAACGCTTCACCGACCGGTTCGAGCCGATCCACGAGGGGATCGGGCTCGCGCAGACGCTGCGCGGCCGGGCCGCAGTCGAGCTGCTCGTCGGCGGCATCCGCCTTCGCCGGCGCCTGAAACGATCCAGCGTCGCACGGAGGCTCTACTACGCCGTTCCGCGCGCCGGCTAGCGATCGCACAGTTCGGGGATTAGGCGACCGACTCGTAGAGGTCCCGAAGCCGGTGGATGTTCGCCTCCATCGTGAGGCCGAGCCGAGCCGACGCGATCGTGCGGCGGAGCTCCACGCGGTCGAGCGCCGCGAGCTGATCCCCGAGGCCGTCGATCGTCGAGAGGCTCAGGCCGAGGCCCCGTTCGGCTACCAGCCGCGAGAGCGCCCGGTGCGACAGCGTCAGGACCGGCAGCCCGCAGCCCACGTACTCGTACGCCTTGTTGGGCAGGCAGGTGTCGAGGTGCGCCCCGTTCAGGTCCGAGTTGAAGCCCGCCCAGCCGAAGTCGTACGCGGGCAGCGCGGCGAGCAGCCGCTGCGGCGGGAGCGTGGCGTGGAGGCGGACGCCGGAAAGGCCGGCGTACTCGGGCACGGGACGGGAGGGGTACACGTCGAGCGCGAGGCCTTCCTTGACGATCCGGCGGAAAATCTCGCGCAGGTCGTAGTGGCCGCCGTTCGTGGAGAGCGTCCCCTGGTAGACGAGCCGCGGCGGGTGTCCGTTCCCGTTCGCGGGCGGCAACGCCGAGGGCAGGTCTCGGCGGAGCGCGTAGTTCGGGAGGACCAGCGTCCGGGCAGGCGGGCGATAGCGGGCTCGGATCTCGTCGAGGAGCTCCTCCGAGACCGCGACGAGCGCCGAGCAGTGCTCGACCGCGAGTCGCTCGAGGGCAAGCGTCTCTCCGGGCTCGGGGAAGCCGTGCTCGTAGGGCGTCCGCCTGAGGCTCTGGAGGTCGTGGACGTCGTGGACGATCGGGATCCTGCCGGCGAAGAGCTCCAGGGCGATCGCGGTCAGGGAGTCCGGCAGGTTGTGGCTGTGGATCAGGTCCGGCCGGAACTCCTCCACCGCGCCCCGCAGGCCGGCCTCAGGATCCGAACCGAGGTTCCACCAGCGCTCGAAGAGCTCGTCGCCCGAGCCGTACCACTCCGTCAGCGTCTTCCCCTGGTACGCGAAGGCGAGCTCGAGCCGCGGGTCAGCGGCACGCAGGGCGACGGCGTACTTGAGCGCCCGCACGCAGGGCTGCTGCTGCAGGAAGAGGACGCGCATCAGCGCTTCTTGATGATGCGGGCCGGGTTGCCGACGGCGACGGAGTTCGGCTCGAGCTCGCCGGCCACGACGACGCTGCCCGCCCCGACGATGCACCCGTCGCCGATCCGAGCTCCGGGGAGGATGCACACGCCCATTCCGATCCAGCAGTCCACGCCGATCTCCACCGGGCTCTTCGTCCAGCCCTGATCGACGATCGGCCGCTCCGGGTCCATCTCGTGGTTGGCCGTGTGGATCATCGAGTAGGGGCCGACGATCGAGCGGTCGCCGATCCGGAGGCCGCCGTAGCCGTTCACGTAGCAGCCGTAGTTGAAGCCGACCCGGTCGCCGAGCTCGATCGAGTCGCCGTTCAGCCAGACGATCTGGTCGAGGTAGAAGCAGCCCTCACCGACGCGCTTCGCGTCGTGCGGACGGAACGGGATGACGCGCTTCGAGCGCTCCGTGATCATCATCGCGGCGCAGTATCAGCACAAAAGTCCTGCACATGCAGGCCTTGTGGCGAAGGTGTACTGTCGGCCGCTTGGTTGCCGGCGCATATCTGCACCAACCCGGAGAGGCCGAGCTTCGCTGGATGGGAGAGACGTCCACGTACTTCCTTGCCACGGGGGAGCAGACGGAAGGGGCGTTCACTCTGGTCGACGAGATCGCGAAGAGCGGGGATAGCGTCCCGCTGCACGTGCACCGGGACGACATGGAGTCGTTTTACGTGCTCGAGGGCGAGCTCACCCTCTACATCGGGGACCAGCCCGGGGTTCGGGCGAAGGCCGGTTCGTTCGCACATCTACCCGGCGGAACCGTTCACGGGTTCCGAGTCGAGTCGGAAACGGCCCGCTACCTGGTTCTCACCACGCCCCGGCATGGGGAGTTCTACCGGGCGATCACGCTGCCTTCGAGACCGGGAGGCCTACCGCCGCTCGAGTCGATCGACCGGGCGCAGATCAAGCAAGCCAGCAAGGAGTACGGCGTCGAGTTCGTCGGACCGCTGCCCGACGCAGAGGAATGAAGCCGACGCCCGGACTCGAACCGGGGACCCCTTCATTACGAGTGAAGTGCTCTACCAGCTGAGCTACGTCGGCAGACAGGCCTAGCTTAGCCGCGCTCCGCCGCCGTGGATGTGCGGGAGGGCCGGCTGCTGCCGACCCTCCCGCGAGCCGATCTCAGGCGAGGCACTGCCCCTGCCGGTCTCGAGCGAAGTTGCCGAGCGACACCGGAGGCGGCGTGTTCTCGAAGCACTGGAGGTTCTCGCCGATCTGATTGCCGATGACGCGCGTCGTGCCGCTGTTCTTGACCACCTGGAGATCCTCGCGTACCGAGTTCGCGCTGATGTTCAGCTGACCCGCGGTGATCACGTTGTCGAACACCTGCAGGTTGCCCATCAAGCCGCCGCAGAGCGTCGGGTTGGCGACAGTCGCGCACACGGGCGCCGCGAGGATCGTGTTCCCCTGGACGTTCCAGATCCCGGAGAACACGTTCTTGCCCAGCTTCACCTGGCCGTGGACGGTGTTGCCGGCAGTGCAGACGTCTGTGGGGAATCCGATCCCGACGGTCGTGATTCCCGCGTTCTCCTCGAGGATGATGTCGCCGAAGACCTCGCTCCGGCAGATCGCGCCGGCTGTGCCGGGGCGCGTCTTCTTGATCTGGATGCTGCCGCGAACGGTCGCGACGAAGATCCGGATGTCGAACTGGGGATTCTCGGCCTGGACGTTCCCAACCACGTTTCCGCCGTGGAGGTGGAAGCCGATCGCGTTCGGGAGGACCTCCACATTGCCCTTGATCTGCGAGCCGAAGCCGATGCAGAACGCGCCCGGCTGGACGATGACGTTTCCGTCGACGACGGGCGGGACCACCGTCGACCCCGGCGGACAGCGGTAATCGGCCGCCAAGGCGCCCGGGGCGACGCCCAGGCCGACGACTGCCGCGACGACTGCAAGTAGCACGAGTCTCTTCATCTGATCTCTCCCTCTTTCCGCTCGCGCGGACAGACGACAGTTGACTCGCTGGTGCTACCCGCAGAAGCCATACGCGTAACCGTTTGAAAGCAGAAAGGTTGGTGAAGCTCAGCGCCGGCGCAGCCCGCTCACCACTGCCTCGATCGCCTCGCGCGAGTTGTACGGGTCGTCGGCCGGGCGGCTGCACGTGAAGCAGTACGGCATGTTCACCGCGACGACCACCTCGTCGTGGTGCACCTGCGCGAGCCAGTGGCCGATCGGGGCCCGGCAGATCCGGACCCGTCCTTGTGCCTGGCACCGCGCGAGCCGCCCGAGCCGCGTCTCGGCAAACCGCTGCCAGGCCTCCGGTCGCCAGAGGTCCAGCGTCACGCCGCCCCGGTAGTCGATCTTCACGTCGTTCCCCGGCCCGCCGCCACGCTCGTGCGAGCTCGACTCGAGCGTCAGCTTCGGCAGTCCGGCCGGCTCGAACTCCCGGCCGAGCCAGTAGACCGGGATCGCGATCGCCGGATCCTCCAGGGCGACCTCACGGTCATCCTCCGCCGCGGGGCTCGACGGCGACTCGATTCGCTCCCGCTGCTTCTCCGCGACCTCGGCGGCGAACTCGCGTCCCCGCTCACCGGCAAGACCCTCCTCGTGGACGGCGACGACGAGCCGCCCGTCCCGCCACGCCTCGCCCGCTGCACGCTTGAGCTCGCCGCGTGAGTCGAAGCGCACGGCGTCGCCTTGCCCGTGCTCGGTCGTGAAGAAGATCGGGACGAAGCTCCCGAAGAGCGTCTTGCGCATCCCCCAACCGCGACGGGCCTCCTCCTCCGAGCCGAACACGAAGAGCGCGGCGTGCACCAGCCACGGCTCACCGCCCCACTCCCGCGAGAACTCGACGATGCAGCCGCTCGGCTGCGTCTCGATCAGGAACTCGTCGAGCTCCGGCTCCTGCCCCTCGGTCGTCCCGACTTCGCTGCAGCCCCGGTCGTCGCCGTAGCGAAAGCCCTCCGGCAGGTCGCTGAGGCGGAGCATGCGCGCCTCGAGGTCCGCCAGGCCGAGCTCCTGCGCGGGGTCCTCCCCGCCGCACCCGGCCGCCACCAGGACGGCGAGCAGGAGAAGGATGCGCCTCAAACGGCGACCAGCGAGCCGGCGAAGGCGCGCCGGAGCTGGACGAACAGCGCCTCGAAGGCGAGTGGGGCCTGGAGCTGAAGCTCCTGGAGCTCGCGCCAGGTCTGCCGCACCAGCTCAGCCGCGGCCTCGGCGGCAGCCGAGCGCTCGGCGGAGGCGTCCTCGCGGAGCTCGTCGAGGTGGTCGACATGGATCGCGGTGGTCTCAGCTCCAACGGCGACGGCGATCAGGTCTCGGTACCACGCGCCGAGCTCCTCCAGCGCCAGCAGGAGCTCCTCCCGCTCGGCGCCGCGCGCCGCGCGCCGCAGCCACTGCTCCGCCTCGCGGGCCGGAAGATCCATCGTCTCGAGCGCCTGCTCCGCGCGCTCGCGCGCTTCCTTCGCTCGCTCCCCCGCAGCCTCGACCACGGTGGCCGCGGCCTCGGCCGGCTCGAACGCCGCGTCGCGGTAGACCGCACGCGCGACGCGAAGCAGCGAAGCGCGCCGCTCAGCCGCGCGGGGATCGAGCAGCCGGTCGACCCGGTCGAGCCGTCCCGCCGCGACCCGGGCGAGCGCCGCCTCCTCGTTCGGGCTGAGTCCCGCGGCCCGCGCCGAGATCGCCTCCCGCACGGCGCGCTCTGACAACCGCCGGAACGGGACCGCCTGGCAGCGCGAGAGGATCGTCTGCGGCATCGGGCCGACGTCGTCCGCGACGAGGACCATGACGGCGTAGGGCGGCGGCTCTTCCAGATCTTTCAGCAGCGCGTCGGCGGCCTCGTCGTTCATCACGTGCGCGCCGAAGATCAGGTACACGCGCCGGTCCGCCTCGAACGGGCGCATGTGGAGGTCGCGGCGCAGCTCGCGGATCGCGTCGATCCGAATCTGGTCGCCGAGCGGCTCGAGCACGTAGAGGTCGGGGTGCGAGCGCCGCTCGACACGCGGATCGCCGCCCAGCAACGCCGAGGCGAACGCCAGGGCCAGCTGACGCTTCCCCACTCCAGCGGGCCCGTGGAAGAGATACGCGTGCGCCGGCCCCTCCTCGAGCGCCGCGGCCAGCAGCCGCTTCGCCTCAGCCTGCTCCGGCACGTTCTCGAACGTGTTCACGAACCTCCTTCGCGATGTCGTGGATGCTCCCGCCCGCCTCGATGGCGACGATGCGCTGCGGGAAGAGCCCGGCCAGCTGCCGGTAGCCGTTGTCGACGAGGATGAGGAACGCCTCGCCCTCCCGCTCGATCCGGTCACGGGCCGCGTCGGAGCGCTTGCGAGCCTCGTCGACGTCGACGAGGAGCAGGAACGTGAGGTCGGGGAGGATCCCGCGGATCGCCTCGACGTTGAAGGCGAGCACCCGCTCGACGCCGAGGCCGCGCGCCGCACCCTGGTAGGCGAGCGAGGAATCGAGGTAGCGGTCGCAGACGACGTCGGCTCCCTCGGCGAGGGCCGGGCCGATCACGCGGTCGACCAGCTCGGCGCGCGCTGCCGTGAACAGCGCGGCCTCGGTCCAGGGCGACATGACCTCGCCGTTCAGGATCAGCTCGCGCACCTGCTCGCCCAGCGGGGTGCCCCCCGGCTCGCGCGTCGTGACGACCTCGCGGCCCTCCCCCTGCAGCCACTCCGCGAGCAGCTCGGCCTGAGTCGACTTGCCCGAGCCGTCGACGCCCTCGAAAGTGACGAACACGAGCGGGAGGATAGTGGCGGGTCCAGGCGAAAAAGGCGTCCGCCGTGGAGCAGCCGGTCCCAGTCGACATCCTCATCCGCCCCTGGCGGACCGCGACCCTCGTCGCCAGCGCCGTAGCAGCGGTCGAGCTCGTGATCATCCTCGCCGCAGGGGTGATCCTCGTCGGCAAGCCGCTGACCGAGAGGATGCGCGACACCGCCCGCGACCGCACCCTGGGCGTGGCCGCCGCGCCTGCTCCCAAGAAGCCGAAGGTCGGCTCGTCAGTCCCCCGGCTCGCCCGCGGGGACACCGCCGTGATGGTGCTGAACGGAAACGGTGTCCCCGGGGCCGCCCACGAGGCCGCGTCGCGTGTGCGCGGTCGCGGCTACACGATCGGCGAGGTCGGGAACGCGACCCGCACGGACTACATGCGCAGCACAGTCATGTACCGCCCGGGCTTCCGCGGCGAGGCGATGCGCCTGGCGCGCGACATGCGGATCAAGATCGTCGGCCCGCTCGACGGGCTGACCGTCCGCGACCTGTTCGGCGCGCACGTCGTCGTCGTCGTCGCCTAGACGCGAGCCAGGCGACCAAACCGCAGGGCGGGCGCTCGGTGAGCGCGGCGCCGAGACGCGGACAAGCCGTCACACTTTCGTTGCGATGTCTCGACCAACCCTCAAGGGGTCTGACCCCGGAGGTTGGCCAGGGCCGCTTGCCGCGTAGCCGCCACGGGCAGACGGACTTTCGGCGCTCGCATTCAGCGCATCCCCCGCAACACTTTCGTCGCAATGTCTCGACCAACCCTCAAGGGGGTCTGACCCCTCGAGGGAGGTCGAGGGTTGGTCGTGAGGCGCCGACGGTATCGGCGTTCGTGCTAGAGCCCGTAGTAGAGGAAGCGGAGATTCGGGCTGCGCCGCGGCGCGCCGAGCTCTTCCGTCAGCTGCGCCTCGATCGCCGCGCCGTCGTCGTTGTAGCCGATCCGGTCGACGACGATTGCGTCGAAGTCCCGCTGCCTCGCCGCCGCGACGATCTCCGCCGCCGGGCTATCGGCGAGCGGCGCCAGCCAGTCCCCTTCGCGACCGCGCATCGCGCCCCAGCTCCAGCGCGTCTCGCCGGTGTGCAGGAACGCCTTCGCCGGCTCGTACACCGCCTGCCGCACGACCGGGGGCTCGGGGAACGGCTCGTACGGCAGCTGGACGACCATCGCGCCGTCCCGGTCGAGCGAGCCGAAGAACTCGCGGTCATGTGCCCACAGGCCCTTCAGTACGGGGTAGTCCGGGATGTACGAGTCGCTCGTCTGGTCGTAGAGCCCGACGAGGAGCACCGCGGCGAGCACCGCCGCGAACGCCGGAACGCTCAGTCGCCGCCGGAGCGCCGTCAGCCCGAGCGCCACCGCCGCGATCGCGAAGAACGCGATGAAGATCGAGAGCCGGTTCCAGGCGCGCGTCTGCGACCAGGCCCCCGACACGACCGTCCCGAGCCCGCCCACCGTCGCGAACAGGAACGCCGTCAGCGTCAGCGCGGCGAGCTGGACGTGGCGCGGCGGCGCGCGACGCCCGGCGAGCGCCCCGAAGCAGACGGCCAGCAACCACGCGAGCCCCGCGGTGCCGACGATCCCGAGCGCCGCCGCACGCGCGTCACCGGGCGCGAACCGCTCGCTGTAGCGCTGCTTGACCCGCGCCAGCGCGTCGATCCGGTGCCCGTCGACGGGGAAGACGAGCTGCGACAGCTTCAGCGAGTAGACCTCGCTCTCGTAGCTGAAGCGCTTCGCGACCTCGTCGTTCCGCCCGTTCGCCGCCCGGTAGACCATCGTCGGCGCGAGCTGGACGAGCGAGACCGCGACGATCACGCCGACGACGAACCCGCCCGCCACGACCGCCCGCCGCTCCCGCGTCGCGACGTACCGCAGCACCACCGCCACGACGACGAGCAGCACCGTGAACGCCGAGTAGTAGAACGAGCCCGAGGCGAGCGCGACGAGCGCCGCGAGCAGGCCGGGATACAGCCAGCGGCGCCGCCACTCGTCCCCGCCGAGCACGCTCAGCGCGAGGTAGGCGCCGACGGGCACGGCGTAGTACGCCGAGAGCCAGAGATGCGTCTCGCCGCGGATGAAGTGGTACGGCGCGAGCGCAAACAGCACCGCGCAGACGAGCGAGGCGCCCCAGTCCGCGCCGAGCCGCCGCAGCACGAGGTACGCAGCGACCGCAGCCGCCGGATAGGTCAGCACGTAGAAGACGTTCATCGCCGCCGCGGAGCCGAAGCCGACCAGCCCGAGCAGCCAGACGGCGAGCACGTTCAGCGTCTCGCCGCTCAGCACCGGGTAGTCGTAGAGCTCGAGCCCCGACGGCGCGCCGAGCCGCCCGTTCTCGTAGAACCAGAGGTTGTCGTGCACGAGCCGCACGAGCGCGTGCTGGAGGTTGACGTCGCCGAAGTACTCGAGCGGCACGCCCAGGTCGCCGCGCCACAGCCGGAGGAAGAGCGCGGCGCCGACCAGCGCGAGCAGTCCCGCGGCGCCGGCGACGAGCAGGTCGCCGCGGCGAGTCACAGGCCGAGCGTAACGAGGATGTCGTTCGCGGGCCCCAGCGAGTCGAGCTCGCGCGAGCGCTTCAGGTGCTCGATCCCGAGCTCGGTGAACCCGATGCTGTACTCGAACCGCCCGAGCTCGTACCAGGAGCGGAAGTTCTCGGGCTGGAGCTCGACCGCCTCGACGTAGTAGCGCAGCGCGGCACGCTCGTCGCCGCGCAGCTCGTGCACCGCCGCGATCGCGAGCAGCGGGTCGATCGACAGCGGATTGAGAGTCCGCGCGGCCTCGGCGTGGTCGAGCGCCTCCTGCGGATCGTTCTCGACGATCGCCGCGAACGCCTCCCGCACCTTCCGGTCGGCGAGCCACGGCGAGGCGAGCGAGAACACGAGCGCCGGCAGGAGGACGAGCGGCGCGGCAGCCCAGAGCGCCGAGCGCCGTCTCGTGACGCCTCCTCGCCCGGCCGCCACGAGCACGCCGAGCACGACCATCAGCGGCGCGGTCAGCGCGACGAAGTCCCAGTCGTAGTCCACGAGCGCGTGGAGGAGGTACGCGAGCACGCCGACCCCGAGCGCCGAGGCCGCCGCCGCCTCACGCTCGTCGAGCAGCCGCACGGTGCGCACCACCGCGATCCCGGCGGCCCCCACCACGCCGGCGAAGAGCAGGAAGCCGACGATCCCGGTCTCGGCCATGAACTGCAGCGCCAGGTTGTGGGGCTCGAGCGCGTAGGTCGTGTTCTCCCGGATCGGACGCCGCGCGATCACGAACGCCCCGGCCCCGACTCCCCCGACGGGGTCGTCCGCGAAGAGCGTGCCACGCCTCCTCCCACCACGTCCAGCGGCTGTTCAGGTTGAGCTCGTTGAACCGCTCGGGACCGGCGCCGGCCGAGCTCGTCGGGTCCGTGAACTCGTCCCACCGCGTGCTCGCCGCGCCGATGCCGGCAACGAGCACGACCGCTGCGAGCACTGCAAGCCACCGGTTCGACAGCGTCGGGAGTCGCCGGCGGTCCTCGCGCTCGATCAGCTCGTGCGCAGCGACCGCCAGAGCCGCCGCCACGAACAGGAAGACGACGCCGAACTGGATCCCGTCCCGCAGCCGCACGTCGTAGGCCTGCAGGTCGGACGAGACGCCGGGCTCGGTGAACGCCCAGGCGGCGACGAGCGCCGCGGGCAGCCCGGCCAGGGTCGCGGCGATGAGCGCCTCGACGCGCTGCCGGGAAAGCGCGAGGAAGAGGGCGAGCGTGACGACGGCCACCGCCAGCCCACCGCGCGAGTAGGTGAGCAGCATCGTCACACCCGCGAGGTAGAGCAGCAGGATCCCGGCGACGCGGGCCGCCCGCCGGTGGTCCCGGCGCAGCGCGAGCCAGAGCCCGAGCGGCAGCGCCACCGCCGCGAGCAGCGCGAGCCCGTTCCAGTAGTCGATCGGATCGCGCAGCCGCGCGACGCGGGCTCCGTCCGGGAAGAGGTTCGGGACAACCTTGCCCGCCAGAGCCCAGACCATCACCGCCGCGAGCAGGACGGCGAGCCCGTAGGCGGCGAGTCGCGGGGCAGCAGGCAACGCCGAGGCAACCACCACCCCCAGGACGAAGAACGCGAGGTAGACGAGCCCGCGGTTCAGGTACTCCCACGAGTTGTCGGGCGCGACCGACCAGAGGATCGAGATCCCCATCCAGACGACGAGCGCGGCGAGACAGCCGACGACCGCCCACCCGGCGCGATCGAGCCGCGGCGCCGGCAGCGCCCCCCAGAACACGGCGGCCAGCGCAAGCCCGGCGGCGAGGAGCGCCAGCCCGCCGATCCAGACCAGCGGCGCGTACGACGACCCTCCGCCGAAGAAGAGCGCGAGCCCGCAGAGCGCCCACGCGACGCCCCCGACGGCGAGGCCAGGCTGCGCACCGGCTCCCCGTAGAAGGCCCGCGCGCATCGACGGCGAAGCTACCACCGCCTCGAGGGCTGCGCCGCGCTAACAAACCGTTTACACCGTGTTGAGGTTCGAATCACCCCCCTCGGGCAAACTGCTGTCTGATGTCGGCTTCGCCGTGGACCTCCCCTACCCGTCGGCTGGCCTTCCTGGCCGCCGCAGCTCTGGTCGCCACGGCCGGGTTCCTCTCGCTTTCCGCTCCCGCGCAGGCCGCGAAACCGTGCTGGGAGAAGGTGATCGACGACTGGCTCGACAACGGCCGGATCGACGGCATCTACTCCTCCCGGTGCCTCGAGGATGCCCGTCGGAACCTGCCCGAGGACATCCGCGCCTACAGCGACATCGAGGAGAAGATCGACCTGGCGCTGCAGGACGACGGCCGCTCGCTGGCCGGCGTCGGAGGCACCACCAAGCAGCCGACGAGGCCGAACATCACCCAGGCCGAGGCCGAGGAGCTCACGAACCAGGCCAACGAGCAGGCCGACGACGAAAGCCCGCTCGACAAGGCGCTCAACCCGACACAGACGAGCGCCGACTCCTTCCCGCTGCCGCTGCTGATCCTCGTCGGGCTCGCGCTGGTGCTGATGACCGCGGGCGCCGCGGGCTTCGCACACCGCAAGGTGCTCGCGCGCAAGACTCGCGCCGACTAGACGGTACCCACTCCGTCCGACCCTCCTTCTACCTTCTCAGGTCCGCCCGCGGAGCGCCCCACGCCCCACGGACGAGTCCTCGAACTAACCTGTCCGGGAGGTTCCGCAATGGCCAGCGCCGAGCAAGTTCAGACCCCAGATTCCGTCGTCGACGACACCGCCAAGCTCGGTGTCCGCCGCCTGTTCACGATCCCGGGACGCGACCCCTTCGCAGAGGTCGAGTGGGAGGTCCGCAACGCCCACATCCCGGGCAAGGACAAGCCGGTCTTCGAGCAGAAGGACGTCGAGTTCCCGAAGTTCTGGTCGCAGACGGCCACGAACATCGTCGCGCAGAAGTACTTCCGCGGCCGGCTGGGCTCGCCGGAGCGCGAGACGAGCGTGAAGCAGATGATCGGCCGGATCGTCGACACGATCGGCGGCTGGGGGCGCGACGGCGGCTACTTCGCCGACGAGGAAGAGGCGCAGACCTTCGAGGACGAGCTCAAGGCGATCCTCGTCAACCAGCTCGCGGCGTTCAACTCGCCGGTCTGGTTCAACGTCGGCTTCGAGGAGAAGCCGCAGTGCTCGGCCTGCTTCATCCTCTCGATCGACGACTCGATGGAGTCGATCCTCGACTGGATCCGGCGGGAAGGCGTGATCTTCCGCGGCGGCTCGGGCTCGGGCGTCAACCTCAGCGACCTCCGCTCCTCGAAGGAGCAGCTCTCCAAGGGCGGCTATGCGAGCGGCCCCGTGTCATTCATGCGCGGCGCCGACGCGTCGGCCGGGACGATCAAGTCCGGCGGCAAGACGCGGCGCGCGGCCAAGATGGTCGTCCTCGACGTCGACCACCCGGATGTCGAGGAGTTCATCTGGTGCAAGGCCAAGGAGGAGGAGAAGGCGCGCGTCCTCGAGGCGGCCGGCTACGACATGTCGCTCGACTCGCCGGACTGGGCCTCGATCCAGTACCAGAACGCGAACAACTCGGTCCGCGTCACCGACTCCTTCATGGAGGCCGTCGAGACCGACGCCGAGTGGAACCTGACGGCGCGCACCGACGGCGCCGTCGTCGACACCGTCAAGGCCCGGAAGCTGCTGCGCGACATGGCCGAGGCGGCCTGGCGCTGCGCGGATCCGGGCGTCCAGTACGACACGACGATCAACTCGTGGCACACGCTGCCGAACACGGGCCGGATCAACGCGTCCAACCCGTGCTCGGAGTACATGTCGATCGACGACTCGGCGTGCAACCTCGCCTCGCTGAACCTGATGAAGTTCCGCCGCGAAGACGGCGAGCTCGACATCGAGGCGTTCGAGCACGCGGTCGACACGGTGTTCCTGGCGCAGGAGATCCTGGTCGGGTTCTCCTCGTATCCGACGCCTGAGATCGGCAAGAACGCGGTCGACTACCGCCAGCTCGGGCTGGGCTACGCGAACCTCGGCGCGCTGCTGATGGCGCGCGGGCTCGCGTACGACTCCGACGAGGGCCGGGCGTACTCGGCGGCGATCACCGCGCTGATGACCGGCCGGGCGTACCGCAAGTCGGCCGAGGTCGCGAAGCGGATGGGCCCGTTCGAGGGCTACCAGCGGAACGCCGCGGCGATGATCGGCGTGATCGCCAAGCACCGCGCGGCGGTCGGGAACATCGAGCACTCGGGCTCGGTTCCTGCGGATCTGCTGTCGGCGAGCCGCCGGGCGTGGGACGAGGCGCTGGACGCCGGCGAGGTCAACGGCTTCCGGAACGCGCAGGCCACGGTGCTGGCGCCGACCGGGACGATCAGCTTCATGATGGATTGCGACACGACCGGCGTCGAGCCCGACTTCTCGCTCGTGAAGTCGAAGAAGCTCGTCGGCGGCGGCGAGCTCACGATCCTCAACAAGACCGTCCCGATGGCGCTCGAGAAGCTCGGCTACTCGCCGGACGAGGGCGCCGAGATCGAGGCGTACGTCGACGAGAAGAACTCGGTCGTCGGCGCGCCGTACGTCAAGCCGGAGCACTACCCGGTCTTCGACTGCGCGATCGGCGAGCGCGCGATCCACTACATGGGCCACGTGAAGATGATGGGCGCGGTCCAGCCGTTCATCTCGGGCGCGATCTCGAAGACGGTGAACCTGCCCGAGCACGCGACGGTCGACGAGGTCGGCGATCTCTTCCGGGATGCCTGGAAGCTCGGCGTGAAGGCGATCGCGATCTACCGCGACAACTGCAAGGTCGCGCAGCCGCTCTCAGGGAAGAGCGACAAGCTGGCCGTCATCACTCCGGGTGTGGCCGCCCCGCGCCGCCGGCGTCTGCCGGAGGATCGCGTCGAGGTCGGCCGCAAGTTCCGCGTCGGCGACTACGAGGGCTACATCCACGTCGGCCTGTTCGAGGACTCGACGCCGGGCGACATCTTCGTCGACATCGCGAAGGAAGGGACGACCCTGGCGGGGCTGATGAACTCCTTCATGATCTCGGTCTCGCTGGGCCTCCAGTACGGCGTGCCGCTCGAGGTCTACGTCTCGAAGTTCAGCCACATGCGCTTCGAGCCGAGCGGCCTGACGAACGACGAGGACATCCGCAGTCGCGAAGTCGATCGTCGACTACATCTTCCGCTGGATGGGCAAGAAGTTCCTCACGGTCGACCAGCAGGAGGACGCGGGGATCCTCTCGCCCGAGGTGAAGGCGCGGATGGCAGCGGCGTATGCAGCGGGCGGCACAGCGCCGGCGGTGAACGTCGCGGAGCCGGGCGAGATCGCCACGCCGGGCCAGACGGCGCTCTTCAACCAGTGGGACGACGCAGTCGAGTGCGCAAGGTGCGGCGGCCGGATGGTGCGAACGGGCAGCTGCTACACGTGCCGCGACTGCGGCACGAACACCGGCTGCAGCTAGCCGGATCAGAGCGGCTTAGCTTCGCATCTGCCCTCAGGCTGCTCGTCTGCGGCCAACCGAGTTCTCGTCTGCTCATGCACCACCAGCCGAGGAAATCCCACCTGTGCCACGAAAGGCCTTGTCAACCACCGTATAGGCAAGAAGGAGCGTTGCATGGCCATTGCGGATCGCATCGAGTACGTTCGCTTAGAGCAGCTTCTTCTTGATCCCGAAAACCCTCGTCTTCCATCAAGTCTCGAGGATCGGTCGCAAGACGCGATGCTGCAATACATCGAGAAAACGTACGAGCCAATACTAATTGGCCGCTCTATTGCACTCCACGGCTTCTTCGCCTCTGAGCCGCTCATCGTTATTCCACACGCTGAAGATAAGACGTTCACGGTGGTGGAAGGCAATCGGCGCCTGGTCGCGCTGAAATTGCTGACGGACGTCCGGGCCAGAGAGCTTGTTGGCCGTCGCCGGCGCGAATGGGAGCGTCTGGTTGACCAAGCGGATATCCCAGCCCGCGGCGTTCCAGTTATCAAGGTGGAATCACACGACGAGGTTGCGCCTATCATCGGGTACCGTCACATCGCTGGAATCGAAGAATGGGACCCTTACCCCAAGGCTGTCTTCATCTCCCGGTTCATCGACAAAGAGGGAATGAGTCTTCGCTCAGGTCTCTGAACTTGTCGGCGAGTCAGAAAGCGAAGTCCGGGCCGCCTACAGAAACTACTCGATCGTCCAGCAAGCTCGTGAGAAATTCGACATCGACACCACCGAGGCTGAGGGGAAATTCGGCGTGTTTACGCGCGCGATGGAGTCGGCTCCGATTCGGACCCACCTTGGGGCCGGCGCGCCCGGCAGCGTTCGAGCTGGCTACTGGCCGATCAAAGACCCCGACGCATCCAGAACCGCAGAGGTCCTTTCGTGGCTCTTCGGCGATGCCCAGAACGATCCGGTCATCAGCGACTCGCGTGATATCCCGACTCTCGGCCGCACAATTCGGACTGCAGAAGGACTCAGCGCTCTGCGGAGTACGCGGGATCTCGAGGTCGCGACCGAGGCGGTCGCCGGAAGCCGGAGCAGGCTCATCAGTCGCCTTTCGCGGGCAAACAACGCACTCCAGGCTGCGCGCCAAGACATTGGCACGCACTCCGCTGATACCGAAGTGCGCGGATGGGTAGAAAACTGCGCGTCGAGCGTCGCGACGTTGGAAGAAGCCCTACGTGCCTGAGGCACTTGTAGAATCTCCCGATAGCCGAGATGCTGACAGCCTCGCCGATTGGCAGAGGCTCTCGTTATTCTCGAAGAGAAAGAGGAGTTTTCCCGCGCCGAAATGATGCGTCGCCTTGGCCGAGAGCGCAGCGAGGGAGGGAGACGTCGAGGTGGGACTTCTTCTCAACGAAGTTGAGTCGAGAGCTCGGCGCGCTCCCAGCTCATACCCTTTCTCGTCGGACGGCGCGTCGGTAGTGAGAAATCCAGCGATAGACTCGCTGCTTTACGAGTTTCTACTCTGGTTGTCGTTCCCGCAGTCGCCCATCCGACGCGAGCGCGAGTACCGCGCAATCGATCGCTACTTCGATCGGCTCGTGATGAAGGCGATTAAGGCGAAGTTCGAAGCCGAGCTCAGGGCGTGCGCTTTGGGACGCCAGCGAGCGACGGACGCCCCACGGGGTTTCCCGACGCTATCGGTTGGCTTAGCCAGTTGATCAAGCTAGACGAAGGTACCGAACCCCGGAATCCCGCCAAGAACGATGCTGGGGTTGATGTACTGGTGTGGATTCCATTTGCAGACGGACGCGCGGATTTTCTCACAATCCTGGCGCAGTGCACGGTTCGTGAAGACTGGGAAGCGAAGGCCATCGAGATCGCAGGAACCGTAGGAGCGTGGCGCGGGTGGCTCGACTTCGGTCGCGATCCGCTAACGGCACTCGCCGTCCCTTTCGCAGTCTCCAGGACGCACCCCCGCGCTGGCGAGATCCGCCGTACTCTGAACTTTCTGCTAGATCGGATCCGTCTGCTCGAGCTCATCGAGGACGTTTACGCTGACGACCGGAATCGCCTTGAGGTCTGGGCCAGCGCCGTTCGCGCGAGGATGCTCGCCGAGTCGCCACCCGCCGACGACCTTCAACCGAAGGACTAGCCGAAGGGTAGAGCCAGCCCGACTCGGCGCATCAATTCTGAATTGCCTATTCTGCGGCTGGGCATGGGCGTCACAAACGCAGACAATGCAAAGCTTCCGAAACCGCCCGAAGCGTCCTCGACGAACGCACGCGCAGTGATGCGGGGAAACAAGGGGGACCGACACGCGTCCCGAGGCAGCTCTTCGATCAGAATTGTTCCGGCGCGGGTTTCGCTACCGGATCAACGCACGCCCGGTGCCTTCATTGAATTGCCGCGCGGATGTCGTTTTCAGTAAAGAGAAGATCGCGGTCTTCGTGGACGGGTGTTTCTGGCATGCCTGCCCTCAGCACGGGAAGCCGCCGAGGACGAACGCCCACTACTGGGGCCCGAAGATCCGCCGCAATATGCTTCGTGACCGAAGGAACAACCGCATCCTGTCCGCCGCTGGTTGGAGCGTCATCCGGACGTGGGAACACGAGCCCGTCGACCTGGCCGCAGCACGGATCGCGGATGCTCTCAGCGAGAGCTTGGCAGCGGCTACCAGATCAGACCAATACTGCTGTCCTTCCAAGCTGACCCCATGAGACTGCATACGCCGCAGATACGCGGCCGGCGCTTCGGCTGCGAACTCGCTCGCGCGCAGGGGCGCGGCGAGTGCGGCCTGCGCGACTCGCTCGTCAGGTCCCTCCCAAACTGCAAGGAGTACACCGTGCTCATCGAACGCCTGTCGCCGCACGCGCTCCCTATCTAGCAGGCGCTGCTCAGGAGCCGGCGCAACGGGGAGCCCCTTGTCGGCCCCGCGACTCGCGACCTCCTCAGCCAGGTGAAGCGCAGTCGCTTCTTCGACGGGCTTCTGCTTGACCTCGATGCCAAGCAGCAATTGACCGTCCTCCGTCACGGAGACATCGATCTCGGTCGGAGCATTGATAGGCGCCAAGCTCACCTCATCGAACGCCAGGTCAAGCAGCGCCGCAACAAGAGCCTGACCTCGCCGACCCCCCTCGGGATCATCGTTGATGAAAATGCGGAGCTTCCCCGCGAGGCTTGCTAGATCGCTTGCTGGCTTGACCGCGATCCTTGCAAGGGCGGAGCGCTCAACCTCGGCGAAGGCGATCCGAAGACGGAGAAACGCCGCCAGCGCGTCGAGCGCCTCCTCCTCGCTCAACGCATTGAGTTCGGTTAGCCACCGGATGAGGTCACGGTGGTAGGGCATTGCGTCTCGTCTCACGTTCTCGAACCGGTCGACGCGATCCGTTCCGAACCACGGCTGATTGTTGAGCGGCTCTGGCCCCCGTCGACCGAGGTGGTAGCCGTAGATCGGCGCCTTCTCAACGAGCGTCTTGGCAACACCTCGCATGGAGTAAGCGCGGGGGCCCGCCTTGCTCTTGACGGCCAGCGCGTCTACGCGCTCATCGCTTGCCTTCGCGAGCAGAGCAGTCCCGAGTGCGGCGACATACGTCTTTGACGGGCACTCTCCAATCCTCTCGACACGGCTGAGCCAGAGTTCGGAGAGGACTGCATCGGATTCGGCTCGGGTGACCGCGGCGTCCAGCACCTCGGCGAGCCGATCCGCCGGGATCGTGATACCCACGGCCGCAGCTTAGGCTGCTACGGCAGTGTGATCGCGCGAGCCAGCAACGGCCACTCGAGTCAGTTCCTCGGCCAGCGCACGACCGATGACCTCGCCAAGGAGGGGCGGGACTGCGTTGCCCAGCTGTAGTTGCTGTGCTCGTCGGGAACCAAGCACTTTGAAGTCATCCGGAAATGTCATAAGGCGCTTGAGCTCGGGCACCCTCAGTCGGCGGTTCTCCCAGTGGAACGGCCCAACCCAGGGCCCTGGCTGTCCCTGAATAGTCGGTGAGGGACGTTCGGGATTCAGCTTCAAAAGGAAGCTCCAGTACCGGGAACGCCATCGGAAGCGTGGGGCTCTGTGACCGCGCTCTGCCGTCCAATACAGATAGTTCTCCCCGGGCGGGATAGCGCGCAACTCCGCCGCGTAGCGCCCCGTCACCAGCTCCTCCTGCTCGGGCGGGTTGTTAGTCGGATCGAGCCCGGCAAATGCTTCCTGAGAGGACACGTGCGGGAGGAAGGTCTTCGTTCCAACCCGTGCGTGTTTCGTGAGGACCGCTGTGCGAAGGCGCCGGCCAGGCAAAACGCCACTCGTCGGGCTGCTCTAGGCACTCTCTTCGCAGCCCGACGCAGAAGAGGCGCTGCCGAAGCTGTGGAACGCCGAAATCGGCCGCGAGCAGAACCTTCGCGTCGAAGGTGTAGCCAGCGTCCCTGACACTTCGACCGAACCGTCGAAAGACGGACTGGTTGTGGTTGCGGTACGCGAGCCCGTAGACGTTCTCCATGAGAAACGCCCGGGGACGGACCTCACGCAGAATGCGCACGTACTCGTCAAGGAGCGAGGCGTTCGGGTCGGCGCCTTTTCTCTTGTACTCAAGCCAGTAGCCCGATTTCGAGAATGGCGTGCATGGAGGGCCCCCATGGAGCAAGTCGACCTCGCCAGCTTGTGTCTCACTTGCATTCAGTAGCTGGTGCCCGCTGACTTCGGTGATATCGGCGAAGACGCGGGGAGAGTCGAGTTCGCCGAAGTGCTGTGGCCGATTGGCCAGCATCGTCTCCCGCGCCGTCGGGTCCAATTCGACCGCCGCGATCGTCGAGAAGCCAGCCGCCTCGCATCCGAGATCAAGGCCTCCAGCCCCAGAAAACAAGGAGATTGACTTCATGGAAGAGGCAAGTCTAAGAACGGCGTCGGACCTCCCCTTGACGCCACGAGGTGCCGATCAGCGCGAGCCAGATCCAACGTCGTCTCGACCCAAGCCGGTCTTAACCTGGGTGTAGCGCGCGACGATTTCGTCGCAACCTTGCGGTCACTCTATACCTTGTGCTTCTATGCATAGTACGTTCGAGCTGTGGAGCGCGCATGCACATCGACAAGGACCTAGTCGCGGCCGCGGCGACGCCGCTCGTGCTCGCGATCCTCGCGGAGGGTGAGAGCTACGGCTACGCCATCCTCAAGCGGGTGCGTGCGCTCTCCGGCGGCGAGCTCGAGTGGACCGACGGGATGCTCTACCCGCTGCTCCACCGGCTCGAGCGGCTCGGGCACGTGACGACCGAGTGGCGGAAGTCGCCTGAAGGGCGTCGCCGCAAGTACTACTCGGTCACCGACGACGGGCGACGCGGCGCTTGCGGATCACCGCCGGCAGTGGGAGACCGTGACCCGCGCGCTGAATGACGTCTGGCCTGGGTCCGGTGTGCTGCTGACCGCTCTGGAGAAGGCATGAGCGTCGAGTCGCAGATCGCAGAGTGGCGCGCCTACGTCGCGAGCGCGCCCGGCGTCAACGGCCGCGATGTCGACGAGCTCGAGGATCACCTTCGCGGCCAGATCGCCGAGCTGAACTCGGCCGGGCTCGCGGACGACGAGGCGTTCCTCGTCGCCGTCAAGCGGATGGGCGACCTCGACGGCCTCTCCCGCGAGTACGCACGCGAGCACAGCGGGCGGCTCTGGAAGCAGCTCTTCCGCGCTGACGACGAGCCGGCGCGCGCGGCCACGAGCTGGATCGAGCCGCTCGGCTTCGCGCTCGCTGCGGCCGTCGCGATCCAGATCGCACGCCTCGCTGCGGACTTCCCCGACGAGGAGCCGAGCTGGTTCTTCCGGAACCTCAGCCTCTTCGTGCTGCCGTTCCTCGCCGGATTCTTCGCCTACCGGCGGCAGCTCGACGCCCGCGGATGGGCGCTGACCGCGGCGCCGTTCGCGCTCGCTGCGCTCGTCGTCAACCTCTACCCCTGGGACACGGACTCGTCCACCGAGGCGCTCGTCGCGCTCCACCTGCCCGTCGTGCTCTGGTTCGCGGTCGCCTTCCCGTACATGGGCGGCACGGTCCGATCGCACGAGCGGCGCATGGACTTCGTCCGCTTCACCGGCGAGTGGTTCATCTACTACGTGCTGATCGCGCTCGGCGGCGGCGTGCTCATGGGGCTGACCGCGGCCATCCTCGAGCCCGCCGGTGTCGACGTCGAGCGGATCATCGAGTGGGTCTTGCCGTCAGGCGCGGCGGGTGCCGTGATCGTCGCCGCGTGGCTCGTCGAGTCGAAGCAGCGGGTCGTGGAGAACATGGCGCCGGTGCTCGGGATGATCTTCACGCCGCTCTTCGCGATCATGCTCGCCGTCGCCGTCGTCGCGTACGCCGTGACGCTCGGCGACGCGTTCGACCGCGACCTCGTCAGCGTCTTCGACGCCCTGCTCGTGGTCGTCCTCGCGCTCGTCCTGTACGGGATGTCCGCGCGCGAGCCGTCCTCCTCGCCGAACTGGATGGACCGCATCCAGCTCGTCGCCGTCGTCAGCGCCCTGATCCTCGACGTGATGGTGCTCGGCTCGATGATCGCCCGGATCGGCGACCTCGGCTTCACCCCGAACCGAACGGCGGCGCTCGGCCTCAACCTCGTCCTCCTCGTGAACCTCGCCGGCGCCGCGTGGCTCTCCGCCCGCTTCCTCACCGGACGCAGCAGGCTCCACCGGCTCGAGCGCTGGCAGACGACGTACCTGCCTGTCTTCGCTCTCTGGGCGGGCGCAGTCGTGGTAGTCCTACCGCTGCTGTTCGTTTTCGACTGAGAGAGGGTGAACCAGATGACCGACAAGCCGAACTGGCAAGTCGCGCGCCTCGACGACATGGAGCGGCGCGGCAGAGACATTCCGGTGCGCGAGCACCTCGGGATCCAGTCGTTCGGGATTAACGTATTCACGCCCGGCGACGATGGCACGGTGATCAACGACCACGACGAGGCCGGTTCGGGCCAGGAGGAGCTGTACATCGTCCTCGACGGGAAGGTGACCTTCGAAGTCGAAGGCGAGACGGTCGACGCGGCGCCGGGGACGCTGGTCTACGCCGGCCCAGAGGCGCGGCGAAAGGCGACCGGGGACGGAACTGTTCTGGCCGTCGGTGGCACGCCCGGCGAGGCGTACCAGGGCATCATCTGGGGTGAGGCGTGGCCGTTCCACAGCGAGTCGATGGAGGCCTATGGCGAGGAGCGCTACGCCGACGCGCTCGAAGCGGTCCGCAGCGCCCTCGAGCGCATGCCGGACCACGCGGGCCTGCACTACAACTACGCGTGCTTCGCGACAATGGCGGGCGAGACCGGCGACGAGACGTTCGCCCACCTACGACGGTCGGTCGAGCTGCTCCCGCGGTTCCGGGACGATGCGCGCAGAGACGACGACTTCGCCGCGGTACGCGACGACCCGCGGTTCGAGGAGGCGCTTCGCTGACGCGGTTCGGCGGCCCTTGTGGAAGAAGACGAATCGTCCTAGCGTCTTGAAGTCATGAACACAAAGACGATCGTCCTCGTTGCAGTTGCAGTTCTGGCCGTCCTCGTCGGCGGCCTCGCCTACGTCACGCTCTCCGGAGACGACGACGAGCGGCGTGCCGGCGCACTCACGACACGCTCCTACAGCGCCGGACACTTCGTACTCGAGGTCAACGGAGCGTCCGCCGGGTTCCTGAAGAGCGTGTCCGGTTGCGGCATCCATGCTGAGACCGCCAGCCTGGGCCCTGACTCCCCGAAGACGTCGTCGGTCAGGTACGAGCCCTGCACGCTCCAGTTCGGGGGCGGCATGGGCCAGCCGCTCTACACCTGGATCATCGACGCGCTCAGCGGCAAGAACGCCGTCAGGAACGCAGCGATCGTCGTCACGGACCTCAACTACAAGGCTCAGACCCGGCTGGATCTCACCAGCGCTGTTCTCACGCGGTTCGCGCTTCCTGCGCTGGACGCTGCGAGCGTAGAGACGGCGTTGTTCGAGGTGACGCTGACACCGGAGACGATCAGGAAGACCGCGGGCTCGGGAGCCACCGTCGGCACCCTGGGAACGAAGACGCCGAAACTCCTCGTCAGCAACTTCTCGGTCGACGGCCCCGACAAGTCCAAGGTGACCAAGGTCGCCTCGTGGGCGTTCGAGGTGCCGGTCGCGGCGGAAGGTCTCGAGCGGTCGCTCAGCGCCGGCGCCGCCAAGCTGGACAAGCTCACGCTCACGGTGAATGAGCCGACCACCGAGTTCGACCCGTGGGTCGACCAGCTGATGAAGGGGTCCCCGACCCAGAAGAACATCACGCTCTCGCTGCTAGATGCGACGCGCACGCAAATGCTGATGGAGGTCAACTTCAGCGGCACGGTACTCACGGAGGCCGACCTACTCGGTACGAAAGAGACCACCGCCGAGACGACCGCCAAGCGCGACTTCTCGATGCAGCCCGGGGGCGCAACGATCAAGTTCAGCGCCGGCATCAACGGCTAGACAAGCTCAGGACGGGGCGCCCACCGGCGCCCCGTCCTCTCACCGGATCGCGGGGTAAGGTCGCGACTGGATGGTCGCGACGGCAGTCGACCAAGAGCACCGCGTCACGCCGCGAGAGCTCTTCTTCGACCTCGTCTTCGTGTTCGCGTTCACCCAGGTCGCGACGCTGCTCGCCGACGACCCGACGTTCGCCGGAATGGGGCGCGGCGTGCTCGTGCTGGCCGCGCTGTGGTGGGCATGGGCTGCCTATGCCTGGCTGACGAACATCGTCGACCCCGAGGACGGCGTCGTGGGCGCCGCGCTGCTCGTCGCGCTGATCGCGATCTTCGTCGCGGCACTTGCGGTGCCCGGCGTCTTCGACGACGACGGCGTGCTCTTCGGCGCGGCATTCTTCGTCGTCTGCGCGATGCACGCCGGGCTCTACGCCCTCGCCGGCCGCGGCAACCCGGATCTACTTGGTGCGGTGCTTCGACTGGCGCCGTGGACGCTGCTCGGCGCGACTCTCATCCTCGTCGCGGGCTTCATGGACGGCGCGCGGATCTGGCTCTGGCTCGCCGCCCTCGGGTGCAGCTACATAGGCGCCGCACTGACTGGATCGACCGGCTGGCAGGTGCACCCGACGCACTTCGCGGAGCGCCACGGGCTCGTGCTGATCATCGCGCTCGGCGAGGCGTTCATTTCCATCGGGATCGGCGCAACGGGGATCGGCATCGGGCTCGGCGAGGTCGTGGCCGCGATCCTCGGCATCCTCGTCGCCACCTCGTTCTGGCTCGCCTACTTCGATTTCTTCTCGATCCGCGGAGAGCGCATGCTCGCCGGCCTCGAGGGCGCCGAACGGGTGGCGTTCGCCCGCGCGGCCTACACCTACGCGCATTTCCCGATGATCGTCGGGATCGTGCTCTTCGCATTTGCGATGAAGACCATCGTCGGCGAGGTCGGAGCCGAGCTCGATTCTGTGGTCGCTTTCGCGCTCTGCGGCGGAAGCGCTATCTACCTGCTGGCGTACTCGGCGATCCGAATCCGGCTCGAGCGGCGGCTGACGGTGAGTCGCGGCCGTTTCGTCGCCGCGCTGCTGTTCCTAGCCGTCGTTCCTGTCGCAACGGCGGTTCCCGCGCTCGCCGCACTGGCGCTCGTCACCGCGATCTGGCTGGCGTTGCACACCTACGAGCTGGTGTGGTGGCGCGAGGCCCGCGCCGAGTCGCGCTCGCTGCTCGCCTCGTCCTAGTCGACGTCCGCTCGGCCGTACCGCCACGTCGCAGCGAGCCAGCCTGCGATCGCGATCGCGACCAGGACGATCACGGCGACGGCTGCCGAGCCGGCTTCGCGCGACACGTCGACATCCGGTGCCGCGCCGAGGATCGACGACGTCCACCCGACCACGGTGAAGCGCGCGGCGCCCTCGGAGATGCTGCCGACGCCGTTCTCCCACAGCAGGACGAAGGCGAGCGACCACCAGACGGCCCGCCGGAACCAGAGCCCCGCCGCGACGAACAGGCCCGTGTACGCCAGGGCCCCGAGCGAGGTGGAGAGGAACGCCGCCGGAAGGACATCCGGCGCGCCGGCGACGATCGTCGACAGGGCGAGGGGCACCGCGGTCAGACGGGATGACGACGCTCACCGTCGCGAGCACAGCGGCTGCCGGAAGCTGCCACCGCGGGACCGGCTTCAGCCAGACGTAGACGAGGAGGCGGTCCTCGACGAGATCGCCGACGACCGATGTGCCGAGCCAGAGCGAGGCCAGCGGAACGAGCACTCCGAGCCCGAACGCCGAGACCGTGTCCGCCGTCGCCTGTGCCGTGTTGGCGTTCGGATCGAGCCGGATGAAGAGGCCGATCAGGAGGGAGAGGGCGCCGAGCCCGCCGATGCCAACGAGCCGCGGGATCGTGATCTGCGTGCGCAGCAGCAGCCGGTAGAGGGCATAGAGCGTCCCGGAGGTCGCGGGGCGGGCAGGTACGGCTGTCGTGCTCACCGCTGCACCAGGTAGCGGAAGACGCCCTCGAGGTCCGCGTCGAGCGGCTGGACCTCATACAGGCGTGCCTGCCGGTCACGCGCCGCCGGCGCGAGCGCGCTCGACAACGCCCTGGCGTCGCTCGTGTCGAGCTCGAGCAGCTCGTCGCCGTCGAGCCGCACACCCACGGCGACGCCGCTTTCGAGCAGCGCGCCGGCAAGCTCCCGTGGACGGTCTGTCCGGACACGGATTCGCATCGGCCGGTCGTCCATCAGCGCCCGCAGCTCGCGGAAATCGCCTGCCGCCGCGAGCCGTCCCTGCGACATCACGAGCACGCGAGAACCGAGCCGCTGCACTTCGTCGAGCACGTGGCTGGAGACGATCACGCAGCGCCCCTCGGCGCCCAGCCGCCGGAACAGCGCGACCTGATCCGCCCGCTGGCGCGGATCGAGGCCCGTCAGAGGCTCGTCGAGGACGAGCACCTGCGGGTCGTGGACGATCCCCTGCGCCAACTTCACCCGCTGCCGCATTCCCTTCGAGTACGACGGGAGGCGCCGGCGATCGGCGGGATCCAGGTCGACCTGCCCGAGCGCCGCTTTTGCGGCAGCCTCGGGATCCGCGAGCCCGTGCAGCTTCGCGGTGAGAGTGACGAACTCGAGCGCGGTGAACGGCTCGAACACGCCCTCCTGCTGGGGCACCAGCCCGATCTGCCGGGTGACGCCGATGTCGGCGCGCGGGTCGCGGCCGAGCACGCGCACCGTGCCCTTGGAGGGCCGCGCGAGCCCGCACAGCATCCGGAACATCGTCGACTTGCCGGCGCCGTTCGGGCCGAGGAGCGCGGTCACGCCGGGACCGACCTCGAAGCTGACGTCCGACACCGCGACGAGCGCGCCGAACCACTTCGACACGCCGTCGACGACGACGCGCGCCTCCGGGGCGCTCAACGAAATGCCTCGATCCGCCGGTAGCGCACCCAGCACACGAGCGCGCACACCAGGACGCCGAGGCCCCACCCGAGGGCGATGACCCACGTGGCGAGCTGCGAGATCGGTTCGGCATCCGCGGGCGCCTCGCCGAAGATCCGGTACGAGAGCTCGGAGGCGACGAACGGCAGGCTGACGAGGTCGAGCTCGTCGGGCGCACCCCCACCCTCGATCGCGGCCCGGGCGACGCTGACCGGGACGAAGAGCGCGAGCACGACGCCGACCGCTGCCGCGGCGCGGCGGGTCGTGAAGCTCGAGACGGCCATCGACAGCGCGGCGTAGAGCAGCGCTGTCGTGATCCCCGAGGCCAGGATTCGCAGCAGCAGCTTCGGCGTCTCTCCGGCGCTCGGCCCGAAGCCGGCGATCACGAAGGCCGCGAACATGAAGAGCAGCGGCCCGACGGTGATCAGCAGCATGACGGCGAGCACGCCGACTCCCTTGGCCGCGAGGTAGCGGTTGCGGTCGAGCGGGCCGGCGAGGTAGAGGCCGAGCATCCCGCTCCGCCGATCCGGGCAGAGCGCCTCGGGAGCGATCAGCGCCGCGAAGAGCGCGAGGGCGCTCCCGATGAAGAACGTGTAGTCGCCGTACGAGATCAGGTCGGCGGCCGCGACGTTGTTCGCGAGGATCGCGAAGGTGACCGACCCCAGCGCGGGAAGGAACGCAATCGCGAGGGTGATCGCCGGCAACACCTTGTGCCGGGCGCCGCGGCCGAGGCCGAGCACCCGCCGGACGGTGAAGCCGGCCAGGGTGAGGATCGCTCGCGCCGGGCGCTCGCGAGGCCCGTCGTACGAGCGATAGCCGAGGTCGAAGAGCCGTGCGTCGCTCGTCACGAGCCCGTCCCCATGTAGACGTCCTCGAGCGTGCGCCCTCGCGGCGCGAGCCGCCTGAGACCCACGCCGAGCTCGGCGACGGCGTCGCGAACCGCGTCGTAGACGGCGTCGTCGCCTCCGAGGAGCAGCACGCCGTCATGGAGTGACACGTCCAGGCCGCGGGCCTCGAGCATCGCCGCGAGCTCGTCGGCCCTGTCGTCCACCTCGACGACGAGACCCTCCGGCCCTCGGCGAAGGGCCGCGAGGGTCCCGGCGTGGACGACCTCGCCGCCCTCCACGATCACGACCCCGTCGCAGATCCGCTCCACCTCCTCGAGGTGGTGGGACGAGACCACGATGTCCATGCCGAAGTCGGTGCCGATCCGGCGGATCAGGTCGAGCATCTCCGTCCGCTGCACCGGGTCGAGCCCGTCGGTCGGCTCGTCGAGGAGCACGAGCTCCGGGTCGTGCGCGATCGCAGCCGCCAGCTTCACGCGCTGCCGCTGGCCCGTGGACATCGTCCCGACCGGACGGAAGCGCTCCTCGCCGAGCCCGACGAGCCAGAGCGCGTCGTTCGCGCGCTGGACGGCGGCGCGGGACGGCAGGAGGTGCATCTCGGCCAGGTGGCGGACGAAGTCGCTCGCCGCGAGCTCGGCGGGGAGATCGTGGTGTTCCGGCGCGTAGCCGATCCGGGCCCTCACGTCGATCCCGGCGGTTGCGGGATCCTGGCCGAGCACGGTCAGCTCGCCGTCGTCCCGGCCGCGCAACCCGAGGATCAGCGAGATGAACGTCGTCTTGCCGGCGCCGTTCGAGCCGAGCAGGCCGGTGATGCCGGGGCCGATCTCGACGTCGAGGCCGGCGAGCGCGACGGTCTTGCCGTAGCGCTTGAGGACGCCGCGCGCCGAGACGACGCTGGTGGAGGCGGGTTCGAGGGAGGCCGGCAAAGCAGTAGACAACAGCGACTTATGGGAGGCTACTGAAGTGCCCATCCTGCAGATCGAGCACAAGGTCCGCGACTTCGACCGCTGGAAGGAGGCGTTCGACGGCGACCCCGTCGGCCGCGAGCAGGGCGGCGTGCGGCGCTACCGCATCGCGCGCCTGGCCGACGACCCGAACCACGTCTTGATCGAGCTCGAGTTCGACAGCCAGGGCGAGGCGGAGAAGTTCCGCAGCGGGCTGCAGGAGCTCTGGGGCCGCGTGGGCGACCAGCTCGGGCTCGAAGGCCCGCAGGCTCGGATCGTCGAAACGGTCGAGACGAAGAGCTACTGAGCCGTGGTCGCGGTGGACGAGGTTCGCGCGTTCGCGAGCACGCTTCCTCGATCGAGCGAGGCGTTCGTGCAAGGCCGGGTGAAGTTCCGGATCGGCCGAATCGTCTATCTCTCGTTCTCCCGAGACGGCTCCACGATGGGATTCGCCTTCCCCAAGGAGCTGCGCGACGCGCTCGTCGAGCAAGACCCTGAGAAGTTCTCGCTGCCAGGCGCGTCCGACCTTCGTTACAACTGGGTCCACGTCGACCTCGCGGCCATCGACGGAACGGAGATGCACGAGCTGGTCGAGGACGCCTGGGCCTTCTGCGTCCCGAAAGGCGTGGCCGAGGAATACGCCGCCGCGCAGGGCTACATCGGCTAGCCGGCTGCTACTCGCTCATGCGCGCCGCGACCTCGTACTTCGCGACCGAAGTGCGCTGACCGGGCGTATCGCCTGCCGGCATGGCGTTCAGCGCCTCGTCGCCGCGCCGGTAGTCGTCCTCGTTGTCGAAGAAAAGGATCACGAGGGACTTCTCGGCTTCGGGATCGTGGAGGACGACGATCTCTTTCGCGGGCACGTCGTCCGGGCGCTCGCTTTCCTCCATCTCGCGCTGCATATCGGCCATTCGGTCGCTGCTGACGCCGTCAAAGCTCACAATTCGGGCAAGTGGCACGGTGCCTCCTTCTTTGGGGACTCCGAGCGACTCTACTCCGCATCGGACGCCGTCGACAGCGGGCTCGCGAGCCGGTACGCCGGCTGGGCTCCGTCGAAGCCCTTCAGCTCCAGCTCCTCCCGCTCTGCGGCCAACCCGCGTTCGGTCAGCCACGCGGCGACGCGGCGGAACGCCTCGTCGCTGAGCAGGATGTCGCCGCCGCCGGCCGCAGTCTGGAGCCTGGCGGCCAGGTTCGTCGTCGAGCCCAGCACGCTCACGTTTCCCTCGCTGCCGGAGCGGCTGACGACGGCCGGGCCGACGGCGATGCCGATCCCGAGCGGCAGGTCCATCAAGGCGGCCTTGTCCCGGAGGGCGAGTGCCGCATCCAGGGCGAGCGCCGCGTGGTCGACCCGGGCGCCGGTGGCGTTGAAGGTCGCCATCACCGCGTCCCCGGCGAACTTGTCGACGATCCCTTGCCGTTTGCCCACCTCGGACGCGGCCCAGCGGTGGAGCGTCGTGATGCGGTCGGCCAGATCGTCGGGGGTGCTCGCCGCCGCGATCGGCGTGTAGCCCCGGACGTCCGCGAACATCGACGTCACGAGCCGCTCGCCGGCCGTGATCGGCCCCGGCGTCGACGACTCGGCGTCCGGCTCGTCCTCCGGCCTCGCGAGGTTCACCCCCACGCGTTCGGCGGCGGCGAGCGAATCGTCCCGCACGCGGATGGAGCCTGCGTCGTGGGCTTCGGCGACTACCGGCTCGAGGAGCTTGCGGGCGGCCTCTGGGTCGCCGGCCTTGCCGGCCGCCTCGCCCGCGGCGACCGCCGAGCGCCACGCCCAGAGGCGCAGCCCGACCGACTCGAAACCGGCCTTCGCGCGCTCCAGGAGCGGCAGTGCCTCCTCGGCTCGACCAGCGGCGAGCAACACGCGACCCTCCGCGAGGTCGACCCCGGCCTCCCCGAGCTCGATAGGCGTCTCCTTCGCTCGCCGCACGGCGTCCTGCGCCTCGTCGACCGCTCCGACAGCGAGCAGGCCCTCGACGGCGAGCGGGAGGAGCCCGCGGATCCGCAACAGCCGCTCGTGGCCGACGGCTCGCCGCCCGAGCTCGGCAGCCTCGGCCTCGCGTCCGAGCAGGACCGCGACCCCGATCCGCGCCGAGGTGTCGTACACGACATCCTGGAGCTCGTTCCCCTTCGAAGGCGGCGGGAAGCACGTCGGCTGCCTCGGGGCCGCGTCCCAGCTCGACCAGCGCGTCCGCGGCGGCCAGGGCCCCGCGCCACTGGAACTTCGGGTTGCCGTGGCTCTCGTGGCGCGCGATCGCCTGTTCCGCCTGCTCGAGCGCGGCGCGCGGCGTGCCGCTCGCCAGCAGAGCCCAGCTCTTCGAGACCTCGACTCCGACCGCCGACCAGGCGTCATACGGCACGTCCTTGTACCGGTCGACGACCTCGGGGAGCCCGCCGGCAAGGCTGTGCACGCGGTCCCAAATCTCGTTGTGCAGGATGTTCCCGGGGATGATCGAGTAGCGCTTCGCGATGGCCTCGTCGTAGACCTGTCCGAAGAGCTCGAGCCCTCGACGGCTCCCGAAGGAACCGAGGGCGACGAACGAGAGCGCCCATAGCCGCTCGAAGTCGGCAGAGGCTGCTTCGGCGATCTCGGCGGCGCGTTTCCCAGCCTCCTGCGAGCGTTCGAAGTCGAGCTGGAACGCGTGAAGGCCCGCGAGGCGGAGATGTGCGAGCGCCAGTCCGGCCGAGGGGCCGTCGACCTCCAGGGCCTCGCGCGCCTGCTCGACCGTCGCCATCGCCTCGGCGGGCCGGTCGAGCTCCCAGTACGCGCGGCCGAGATGGATCCGCGCCTCCGCGGCCTCGGTCGTCAGCCCGAGCTCGTCCAGCGGCGGGATCGCCTCGGCCAGGAGCTGCTCGGCCGCCGTGGGCTCTCCGTTGAGCCAGCGGAGACGTCCCATCCGGAAGAGCAGCAACGCCCGGTCCCGTGGGTCCGCGACGTTGGGTAGCACGCGCTCGAGAACCTCGACGGCCTCGACGAAGGCGATCGCCCGCTCGGCCTCGTCGGCGGCGCGAAAGCACGCTTCGACCGCTTCCTCCGACCGCCCTGCCGCCAGCAGATGGCGAGCGACGGCCAGGGCACTGCCGCCGGACTCGAGCAGCGCGTCGGCGGTCCGTGAGTGCGCGCGCATTCGCTTGGGGAGCACGGTGTCGCCGGCGATCGCCTCCTGCGTGAGAGCGTGGCGCCAGCTGTAGCGGTTGCCGGCCTCCGCGTCCTCGTCGAGCAGCTGCTGCGAGACCGCCGCCTCGAGCGCCGAGAGGACGCTGTGCTCGTCCGCTTCGGCGACGGCCACCAGCAGCCGGTAGTCGAAGGAGCGGCCGAGCACCGCCGCGGACCGCAGCACGTCGACGTGCTCCGCGTCGAGCCGGCCGAGACGAAGCAGCACGGCCTCGCGGACCGTCTCGGGGAGCTCGAAGGCGTCGGCCCCCGAGATCTCGCCGCGGTCGTACGCCTCGCGCAGCATCTCCTCGAGCACGAACGGGTTCCCCTCGGCGCGGGCATGGATCGAGGAGGCGAGCTGGGCGCTGACGTCGTCCGTGCCCAGGATCGCGGCGATCATCTCCTCGGTCTGCGGGAGCGCCAGCGCCTCGACCGCGACAGCCTCGGCCAGACCGCTCCGCCGCCAGGTCTGGACGGCGCGCGTGAGGGGGTGGGTGCGGTCGAGCTCGTCGCTCCGGTAGGTGGCGAGCAGCATCACGCGGCTCCTTGCGAGTCGACGCGCGGCGTACTCGAGCAGCTCGCGGGTCGAGCTGTCGGCCCAGTGGAGGTCGTCGAGGACGAGCAGCTGGGTGCTCGAGTGCGCCCAGAGGTCGAGCAGCGCGACGAAGGACTCGAAGAGCCGCAGCTTCGCCTGGGCCGGGTCGCCGGTCGGGGCGGGGGTGCCGTCGCCGAGCTGCGGGAAGACCTGCGCGAGCTCCGCGACCATCGCTCCGAGCTCGGCGCGCAAAGCGCCCGTGTCCTGCTCGTCCAGCCGCTTGCCGATCGCCTCGACGAAGGGGAGATAGGGCAGCGCGAGCTCGGCCTCTGAGCAGCTTCCCCAGAGCACGTCGCCGCCGAGCTTCGTCGCCCGCCGCGCGAGCTCGCGCGCGAGCCGGGTCTTGCCGATCCCGGCCTCGCCGCCGAGAAGCACGAAGCGCCCGTCGCCGCGGTTGGCGGCGAGCAGGGCGTCCTCGAGCTTGGACAGCTCCTCCTGGCGCCCGACGAGGACGGGCGAGAGAACGCGGGTGCTCACGGTTCGATTGTGCCCCGGCGGCGCAACCCGGCTACGATCGACGCTGTGGGTTTCATGGAGCTCCTGATCGGGGCGATCCTCGTCTTCTTCCTCGTCCTCTGGGTACGCGCGGTGATGGACGTCTGGCGGCGCCAGGATCTCACCACCGCGGCGAAGTCGGCGTGGGCGATCATCATGCTGCTCATCCCGTTCGTCGGCCTGCTCGTGTACACGCTCATGCGTCCGTCGGACGCGCAGGTCTCCCAGCGCCCACCGCAGTAGGGCGCACGGCCGAGATCGCGGTTACGATGCCGCGCTGCGCACGTTTATGCGGCACAAACGACAATCGGGGGGATACATGCAGCAGTTCAAAACGCGGCGCTTTGGCGCGGCCGCGATCATCGCCGTTCTCGGCGTTCTGGCGTTTGCCGGCATCGCCGTGGCGGCCGACCGGGTCATCGTCACCCAGAACTCGGCCGGCTGGACGCAGGACGACACGCGCGGCGGCGGCACCGTCGAGTGGACGGAGGAGTACGGAGCACCGCCCGGGCTCGGCGACGGCTCGCTCGAGCTGACGACGACGCTCAATCCCGGCGACAAGGCCGGCCTCTACAACCACACGATGGCCGGAACACCGCTCGCGGATGTCGATGCGCTGTCGTACTGGACGTTCCAGGCAACCACGGTTCAGCCGCCGATCGCCGCGGCTTCGTACCAGCTTCAGATCGACGCGAACGGCCTCGCGACGCCCGGTGGCTTCACGACGCTCGTCTACGAGCCGTACTGGAACGGCGTCGTCGTCAACGGCCAGTGGCAGTACTGGGACGTGGACGAGGGGCTGTTCTGGTCCTCGCGCACCGTCCTTGACTGCGGCCTCGTCGCCGGAGCAGGCGGCCCGCCGCTCTACACGCTCGACACGGTGAAGACGTTGTGCCCGAACGCCGTCGTGGTCGGGATCGGCGTCAACATCGGCACCAACAACCCCGGCTACACCGTCGCGACCGACGGCGTGCAGTTCAACGACACGATCTACGACTTCGAGGTCGGCCGGCGGCCGAGCTCGAAGGACGACTGCAAGGACGGCGGTTGGATGACGTTCAACGACCCGGCGTTCAAGAACCAGGGTCAATGCATCAAGTGGGTCAAGGACAACAGCTGACCCAATGAGCAGCGGAGGGCGGCGGGCCTGAGCCTGCCGCCCTTCTTGCTTCAGCCGTCACTGCGCTCGCTCTGGCGCACCCAGAGGGTGACAAGCCGGGCGACGAGCGTCACGAGGAAGATCTGGCCGACGAGTGCCTCGAGCACTGTCAGCGCTTGCGGAAGCCCGACTGCCGGCGAGAGGTCGCCGAAACCCAGCGTGGTCAGCGCCACGAAGCTGAAGTAGACGAACTCCGACTGGACGTGCTCGCCCGGCTGCGCGAAGAACGACTCCTCCCGCAGCTCGTGCACGGCGAGGTAGAGGAAGGCGAACAGCAGCCCGATCAGCACATAGGCGCACAGGGCCCCTAGCACCGTCTCGTGCGTGATCCGCTTGTGATGCACGACGCGGTTGATCGTCACCGGCAGCGTCGCCGTCACGAGGAGCATCGCCGGCAGGAGGTAGGTCAGCCCGAGGAGCTCCGGCGAGTCGACGAAGAGGACGAGCGGCGCCAGGGCTACACAGGCGAGGATCTGGATCGCGTGGCGCCGCGTGATCCGGTGGCCCGTGCTCGGGTCGCTAATCGCGACGACGAGCGCCGCCGCCGCGAGCAGCGTGCTGAGGAGCGCGCCCCAGCGTGGGTCTTCGATCAGCTCCAGCAGAAAGAAGTTCGCGAGCAGGAGCACGAGCAGGCTCGCGTAGCTGTCGACGATCCGGACGAGGTCGGCGCGGAGATTCATCTCGCGGATCTTGCCCGCTGGCGAAGGGATAGCTTCCGGGCATGACCGCCGCTGCGGCGCTGCTGGCGAGCGTGGCCTGGGGCGTCGCCGACTTCCTCGGCGGGCTCAAGAGCCGCACGGTTCCGCTCCTCGTCGTCCTGCTGCTCGCGCAGGTGTCGGGTGTGATCGCGATCGGGCTGGTCGTCGCGATCGCCGGGAACGCGCCGCCCGGCCCGTCGATTCTCTGGGCGGTGCCGGCCGGCGTCTGCGGGACGATCGGCCTGGCGTCGTTCTACCGCGGCATGGCCGTCGGCTCGATCAGCGTGGTCGCGCCGATCGCCGCCGTCGGGGCGATCGTCCCCGTGATCTTCGGGATCGCCACCGGCGACGACGTGGCACAGCTCCAGCTGCTCGGCTTCGTGCTCGCACTGGCGGGCGTGGCGCTTGCCTCCTTCGAGCGACAAGGCGCCGGCGAGGTTCGCATCGCCGCCGGCGTGCCGTGGGCGATCGCGGCCGTGATCGGGTTCGGGGGCTACTACGTGCCGATGCACGAGGCGAGCGAGCAGGACTTCCTCTGGGCCGCGCTCGTGTTCCGGCTGACGGTGGCCGTGCTCGCCTCGGCCGCGTGGCTCGTGCTCCGGCCGCCGCTGAGCGCGGCCCGCGGCCACCTCGGCGCGATCGCGATGATCGGGATCCTCGACACGGCCGGCAACACGCTCTTCGCCGCCGCCGCGAGCCTGGGGGAGGTCAGCGTCGTCTCGGTGCTCGCGACGCTCTATCCGGTGACGACCGTCGCGCTCGCAGCGATCGTCCTCGGCGAGCGCGTCGATCGCGTCCAGCTCGTCGGAGTGGTGTCAGCGCTGGCCGGCGTCGTGCTGATCTCGGCCGGGTAGCCCGCCGAGCCGGATCGTCCAGCGGTCGATGCCGGCGATCAGCAAGAGGTCCTCGCTCCACGGATCCTCGGCGAGCGTTGCGCGAATCTCGTCCTCCCCGTCAGCTTGCACGATCAGGAGCACGCGCCCCTCGTCGCCGACCGGCCCGCCGAGGACCACGAAGCCTCGATCGACGAGCTCCTCCATGAACGCCGCGTGCTCGTTCCAGAGGATCTGCTCCTCCATCGGCTTCGAGAGGTCCCACTTCGAACCCCGCTGCCGCTGCACGACCGCGTAGATCACGAGGATGCCGCGGTCCGGCGGAGCAGTGCGACGCCGAGCGCGACCCACGCGGCCTCGAAGACGAACAGCCCGATGTCGTGGACTCCAAGGGCGTTCAGGAAGAGCGCCATGACCAGGCCGGCGACGGCCACGAGGGGGAAGACCCACGCGCGCCCCAGAGCCGGACGACGACCTCGACCAGGAGCTGAACGCCGAACAGGCACAGGAACGCCACGCCGACGAGCGCCGCGCGGATCCCGAGCCGGCCCAGGCGCGTCCCGGCGATCAGCTCGCGCAGTCCCCAGAGCGCGACGGCCAGCGCAACGAAGCCGCCGACGCCGAGCGGAACGTAGACGGCGTCCGGAACGGCGTCGCCGAAGACGAGCTGCCCACCCTGCCCCGCGAAGAAGAGGACGCCGGTGAGAATCGCCGCCACCCCCGTCCGTCTGCGAACCCTCATGAGCGCCCCACCCTATGGCGTTGTCCGACGCTAGGCTAAGGCCCCGCGATATAACCGTCACATGAGCGTGGCAGCCCCAGAGCTTCCGACGAACACGATCCTCCGCCCGCTCGAGCCGCACGGCGACGACCGGGGCGTCTTCCTGGAGCTCTACCGCGCCGAGTGGGAGACGGGCGTTGCGCCGATCCAGTGGAACGCGGTTCGCTCCGAGTCGGGTGTCGTGCGCGGCGTCCACGTCCACCTCCGCCACGACGACTACCTGACGGTCCCCATCGGGCGCGCGATGGTGGGGCTGCGCGACCTGCGCCGTGGATCGCCCACTGAGGGCCTGAGCGCGCTCGTCCAACTCGACGCCGAACGGCCGGCCGCGCTGATCATCCCCCACGGCGTCGCCCACGGCTTCTACTTCCCCGAGCCGTCGGTCCACGTCTACGCCGTCACGGAGTACTGGGATCCGATCCGACGAGCTGGGTTGCCGCTGGGACGACCCCGAGCTGGAGATCGAGTGGCCCGTTCAGTCGGCCCATGTGTCGGATCGCGACGCCGCCAGCCAGCCGCTCAGGGCCCTGCTCGAGGAGCTAGAGCCCTGGCAGCCAATCTGATCAGCGCGCCGACGACCGGCAGCCCGACGAGTCGGGCACGGAGGCGCCAAGTCACCGACGACGAGAGCTCTGCGAGGCGCTGGTCGAAGAGCGCGCGCTCCGCGTCGACGTCCACCAGCTGAGTCCCTAGCTCTTCGATTCGAGCGGTGAGCCGCAGGGTCTCCGCGTCGAGCTCGGCGACCCGAGCGGCCAGGCTCGCTCGATCCGCCGTCAGGGCGTGCAGCTCGGTTTGCAGCCGCTCTGCGTCGCTCCGCGCGCGAGCTTCCTCGCCCTGGTGCCACTCGAGCTGGCCCCGGTACCACGCCAGGTCGCGCTCCAGCGCCTCGGCGATCAGGCCGTCGAGCTCAGCTTCCAGTCCCGGGTCGGCCAGCCGCTCGAACCAGGCGTCCAGCTCGGCCAGACGCTCGTCGATGCTCCACTCCGTCCTCGCCGGGCTCGGAAAGTGGAGGACCGTCGGGCGGTTCCCGCTGACGGCGCGCATGCCCGGGGCGCTCAGGATCTGCTGCCACATGTAGAGGTCCGTGGGAGTTCCGTCCGGCGTCGTCCTCCAGCCGGCCGGCAGCCGCCGGTAGTGCGCGAGCGTGTGCGCGCCGCACGACAGCGGAATCCGGTTCTCGCCGGCGAGATGCATCTCCAGGTAGGAGGGTCGCCCGAGATCGACCAGCAGCGGGCGCACGCCGCCGTCGGCGTTGATCCAGAAAGGCTTCGAGTGCGCGAAATCCGCCTCCGCCAGAAGCTCACGCAAGTGCTCCACGTGACCCGGCAGCAGGAGGTCGTCGTCGGCGAGGTAGCAGACGATCTCGCCGCGGGCCTCCTGGAGCGCCTCGTGCCGATGGATCTCGCCGTGCCGCGGTCCCTTCGGCTGGTCGAAGAAGCGGACCCGCTCGTCCTCCGAGGTCAGCTCCGCCATGCACTCGCGGGTGACGTCGGGCACACCGTCGCCGACGACGAAGACCTCGAGGTCTTGAACCGTCTGCGCGAGCGCGCTCCTGACGGATCGGAGGAGCGTCGGCCCGTGGTCGTGCGTGGGAACGAGGACGGTCGCCGCGGGCGTCACGCCGGGAGGCCGGCGAGTGAACGCAGCCCGGAGATTGTGCGGACGATCTCCGCACCCTCGGCGGCGCTGCTTCGGGGCGGCGGGCCGCCGTCCAGATGCTCCACGAAGGCGCGCAGCTCTCTCAACAGCGGCAGCTCTGTCGAGATGGGCCTCGTCTCCACGGGGACGTTTGTCTCCTCGGGTGCCGCGCCACGCACGATCCGCACCTCCTCGCTGTAACCGTCTGCGAGGACGGCGATCCCGTCTTCGCACACGAGCATGACCTGGCGCCGGCGCTCGGCCGCACGCGCCGAGACCTCGAAAACCAGCCACGGATCCCCGCCGAGGAAGCCGACTAGGCCGTTCACCGCCCCGTTGGACGCGTCGGCAACCGCGTTGATCGCCGGCGGGAGTGCACCCAGGATCTCCAGCCCGATCGACAAGTCGTGGGGCGCAAGGATCCACACGGCGTCGACGTCGTGGTGTGGGTTGCCCCACCCGACACGAGTCGTCCTCACGCCGATCACCCGGCCGAGCTGCCCGTCGCGCGCGATCGCCCCGAGAAGCTCGACACCGGGGTGATAGCGCCACTTGTCCATGACGAACAGTGAGTCAGGAGCGGTTGCGGCTAGGCGTTCCGCCTCGTCCGGGTCGTTGGTCAACGGCTTCTCGACGTAGATGGGAACGCCCCGCCCGAGCGCCTCGTCGACGACCTCCGCATGGGTGGTGGTGGGCGTCGCGACGACGATTCCGTCGACGTCCGGCAGCTCGGCCAGCGAGGCCGTGACTCTCGTCGCGCCGCCCTCGTCCGCGAATTGCCTGCTTCGATCGGAGCGGGCGACCACCGACACCTCGCACCCGAGCGCGACGAGATCGCGGAGGATGAACCTGCCCCACGCGCCGCAGCCGGCAAGCCCGACGTGTCTCCCTCCCGGCATGGCGAGAGCCACCCTACGTCGTTGCCGCCGGCGGGGCCGCGGACGGATGCAGCAGCGGGACCGCGCCTTCCCACCCGCGGCGTAGGACTTCGACCAGCGAGGGCGGCGTGATCACCTCCGCGCGTTTCGGCGCGGCCCGGCGCTCGGTGTAGCCGCCCGGCGTCCAGCGCAGCAGCTCGCCGCCGAGCACGAGCCACGGCTCGCCCTCCTCGAGGACGAACGCGCCGTCCGCCGGCTCACCCTCCCACGGCCCCGCCAGCCGCTCCTCGTGCAGCTGCGCGTCGATCGCGTCCACGCCTCGCTGTCCGGGATGAAGCTCGCGCCAGATCTCGTTGAACCGCACATGGTCCTGCCTCCGGCACTCGGCGCACGGACGGTGACCCGCGGCAAAGGCCGTCGCTTCGTCCAGGAAGAAGAGCTCGGTGTACCTCCCCGGCTGCATGAGCGGCCGGCGGCGCCGGCCGCGGAACTCGAGCCGGCAGGCGATCCAGCGCTTCGTCGCCCAGCGCCGCTTGATTCGGCCCTCAGCGTCGTGCAGGCAGCCGCGGTTTCCGTAGACGAGCCCGCGTTCCGGCACGGCGACGAGCTCTCCCTGCGGCGTGACGCGGTTACGAACTGGCATCGACCTGGTGAAACCTTGGTAAACCTACCGATGAATCCGTCGCCGCTACCTAGTCTGACTTTCGAATCGACCAGAAGGGACCCCTCCACATGAGCGAACGCCGCCTCGCCCACGAACGCCTCTCGACCGGAGCCCTCGCGCGCTGGACGCGCGCCAACGCCGAGCATCCCTGGCGCGTCATCGGCGCCTGGCTCGGGATCATCGCCGTCCTGATCGCCCTGGTGGCGACGGTCGGCGGCAGCCTCAAGGACGAGTTCGAGATTCCCGGCTCCGAGACCCAGAAGGCGACCGACCTGATCGAGGAGGAGTTCGCCGAGGAGAAGGGCGGCGTCCTGAACGTCGTCCTCGCCGCGCCGCCGGGTGAGCGGCTCGACACGCCGGAACGCAAGGCTGCGGTCAACGCCGCGATCGCGAAGCTGAAGACTTCCGAGTTCAAGGCGACGAAGGACACGGCGGGCCTGGAGAGCGTCGGCAACCCGTTCACCGCTGACACGCTCTCCGACGACGGCCGCATCGCGTACGCCGAGGCTCAGTTCGACCGGGTGATCTTCGACACCGACCGGGAGGCCGTCCTCGCTGTCCAGGAGTCCGTTCGCGAGTCGGTGCAGGCCGCGGGGATCACCGCGGAGTTCAACGGCGACGCCGAGTTCCCGCCGATCGAGCAGGGGACGCAGGAGCTGCTCGGCTTGCTCGCGGCGCTGCTCGTGCTGCTCTTCGTCTTCCGGACGGTCGTTGCCGCCGCGCAGCCCATCGCGCTGGCGCTGACGGCGCTCATGACCGCGTTCCTGCTGCTCTTCATCCTCGCCGGGCTGACGACCATCAACACGATCACGCCGCTGCTCGTGTCGATGATCGGGCTGGGCGTCGGGATCGACTACTCGCTCTTCATCGTGACCCGATTCCGACAGCTGCTCCACGAGGGCCTCTCGCCGGTGGACGCCGCGGCCGAGGCCGGCGCTTCGGCCGGCCGAGCCGTGCTCTTCGCGGGCCTGACGGTCGCGATCTCCGTCACCGGGCTTGCGTTCTTCGGCATGGATTTCGTGACCAAGCTCGGGATCGGAAGCGCCCTGGGCGTGCTCACCACCGTGCTGATCGCGAACTCGCTGCTGCTCGCGATCCTGCGGCTGCTCGGGCACAAGATCGACCGGCTGAAAATCCCCTTCCTCCGGCAGATCGACGATTCGGAAGCGGCGCGGGAGCGCACCCCGATCGCGCGATGGGGCCGGTTCGTCACCTCGAACGCGAAGGTCGTCTTCGTCGTGGTGCTGCTCGCCACCCTCGCGCTGGCCGGCTCGTCGGCGCTCGTGCGTCTCGGCGCAGCCGACCAGGGGACGCAGCCGGACGCGCAGACCGCGCGGCGCGCGTACGACCTCCTCGCCGAGGGCTTCGGCGCCGGATTCAACGGCCCGATCCCGATCGTCGTCGACGTGAACGGCGACGCGCAGGCGCCACAACGGATCTATGACGAGGTGCGCACGCTCGACGGCGTGGCGTCGGCCGGCGAGCCGCAGTTCAACGACCCGAAGACGGTCGCGCTCGTCTTCGTGACCCCGCTCTCGGCCCCGCAGGACGAGGAGACCGAACAGCTCGTCGACCGGCTGCGCGACGAGGTCATCCCCGCGGCGACGCAGGGCGACTCGGTCGCCTACGTCTCAGGCGTGACCGCGGCGTTCGCGGACATCGGCGACCGGATCATGGAGCGGCTGCCGCTCTTCCTGCTCTACATCATCGGCGTCACGTTCATCGTGCTGGCGATGGCGTTCCGCTCGATCGTGATCTCGCTGACCGCGGCGATCACGACGATCCTCTCGGCGTTCGTCGGCTTCGGCGTGCTCACGCTGGTGGTGCAGGAGGGCCACCTCCTCGGGCTGACCGGCCTCGACCGCACCGGGCCGATCGAGACCTTCGTACCACCGATCGCCTTCGCGATCCTGTTCGGCCTCTCGATGGACTACATGGTCTTCCTGATGAGCCGGATCAGGGAGGAGCACGTCAACGGGCTGGATACGCGAGCCGCGGTCGAGCACGGGATCGCCGCGATCGGCCGCGTGGTCGTGGCGGCGGCGCTGATCATGGGCACCGTCTTCGCGGCATTCGTCCTCACCGCCGACCGGATCTCGAAGGAGTTCGGGCTCCTGCTCGCCGTCGCGATCCTCACGGACGCCCTGCTGATCAGGATGACGCTCGTCCCCGCCTTCCTCACCGTGCTCGGCGAGAAGTCGTGGTACATGCCGCGCTGGCTCGACCGGCTGCTGCCGAACATCACGATCGAGCCGCCGCAAGCCGGGGGCCGCCGCGCAGACCCGCCCGAGCAGGCGCCGGTGCCGACCGAAACCTAGGCGGGCGCTAGGAGCGGGTCTCGGCCGGTGGAGTGACGCCCGTCTCGGGCTCCTCCGCCGGCTCGTCGGTGGGCGGCGCGTCCGCGCCGGCCGGAGCCGTGTACTCGCCCGTCTCGAAGTCGAAGACGAACCCCGCTTCCACCGCGGCCTTCTTCTCTTCCTTCTTCTCCTGCTTGCGCACGCGCTTCTCGGCGCGCTCGCGCTCACGCTGGATCTTGCCGAAGGTTTGCCGCTTCTTGGCCATCCACATAGGTTAACCACGCGCTCGGCGGAAATCTCTTCCACAACTGTGGAAACAATTGTCCACATTGTCCACAGGTAGATGACAAGTTGCGCCGCCGTCCGGCATCCAGTGGTGGGGGTGAAAAGTGCAGCAGCACGCGACACAGCCCCATACCGGGCAACCAGCAATCCTCGTCGTCGACGACGACCAGGGAATCCTTGAACTGACGACCGCCCTGCTCGAGGAGCAGGGGTGCCGCGCGGTGGTCGCAGCGACGCCGGACGAGGCGCGCGCCGCGCTGCGCGACGACGACATCTCGCTGTGCCTCTGCGACCTCTTCCTCGGCCCCTGCTCGGGGCTGGAGCTGGCCGAGGAGATCGCGGGGCTCGCACCCGACGTCGCGCTCGTGATGATGAGCGGCTCGGACGACGTCGCCGTCGTCCAGAACGCGCTCGAGCTCGGCGCGTACGACTATCTGCTGAAGCCGTTCCGCGCCACGGAGCTTGCGATCACCGTGAAGAACGCGCTCCACCGGCGCGCGCTCGAGCAAGAGTCGCGGGCGCTTCGGCGCAGCCTCGAGGACGCCGTCGCCCACTCCCGCGAGGAGACGATCCACCGGCTTGCGCTCGCGATCGAGTTCCGGGACTCGCAGACCGGGCGCCACGTCGAGAGGATGGCGGCGTGCTGCCGGCTGCTCGCCTCGGAGCTCGGGATGCCCGGCCCGCACGCCGCGCTCGTGCAGACGGCGAGCCTGCTCCACGACATCGGCAAGCTCGGCATCCCGGACCGGATCCTCGCGAAGCCGGGGAAGCTGACCGAGGACGAGCGGCGCGAGATGCAGACGCACACGACGCTCGGCCACGAGCTGCTGTCGGGCTCGTCCTCCGAGCTCGTCGAGCTCGCGGCCACGATTGCGCTGACCCACCACGAGCGGGTCGACGGACAGGGTTATCCACATGGCCTGTGCAACGCCGAGATCCCCCTGGAGGGGCGAATCGCGGCGGTCTGCGACGTCTTCGACGCGCTGACGAGCTCCCGGCCCTACCGGGCGCGCGCGTTCGGCGTGGACGAAGCGGTCTCGATCATGCGGGCCGAACGCGGCGGGGCATTCGACCCGGACGTGCTGGACACCTTCTTCGACTCGCTGGACGACGTCGAGCGGATCCGCCGGATCTATTCCGACAACGGCATTCTCAGCGCCGCCTGACCGAGTTCACGAGGGCCTTCGGGAGTCGCCGGCGGGAGGTTCGGAGCGCCTCCTGGAGCGCGGGGGCCGCTTCCGGCCCGTGGACTCCCCGGCCGTGGCCGCAGAGGATGTGCTGCGGCGCATAGCTCCGGAGCACGCGCGGCGGGCGTAGCCGGAGGAGCGGGTGGACGCCGACCGGCTCGTCCGGCGTGCGGAAGTACGCGATCGTGCCCAGTGCGTCCGCGCAGACCAGCGTCTCCAGGCTCGGGATCCAGGCAGCGCATTCCTTCCAGAACCGCGAGCCCACGATCTGCACGAGCTCGATCCCCGAGTCCGGCAGCTCGTCGGGGACGACGTGGTGTGGAATCCCGAAGCGTGCCGCCACGGCCGCCGAATCCCGCTCGTGGCGATCGAGCAGCTGCACGACACCCGCGGGCTCGCCCAGCTCGGAGATCCGCTCCAGCGCCGGCTCCCAGCCGACCGGGTCGAAGATCCAGACCTTCCCCTCGAGCGCGACGGCGTGCGAGGCTCGCTTCAGCCGCTCGTGCATCTCCCAGCCGAAGCTGCCGTCGAACTCGTCGCAGAAGCGTGCGGTCGAGCCCGGGTCGTTGCGGCCGAGGAAGCGCTGGGTGTACGTCGCCCGCTCGGGGTGGAAGTGGCTCGTCACCGCCCGAGCGTAGGGGCGGCCGACCCGGCGTGCGTAGGCGATGAAGCCTTCGTCGCGCATCGGCCTCCAGTCCTCCTGGTACGGCGTGACGAGGTGCGTGCGCGAGACGTTCCGGGCGGAGAGCAGGAACGCCAGGCCGACGCCGCTCGAGACCTCGAGGATCGATCCTCGCTCCTGGGCCGCTTCCTTACGAAGGCTCGCGTAGACCCGGGCGAGCTCCTCAGGTTTCGGCAGGTCGGCCGCCCCGTCGCGCAGCTCTCGCAGCGAGGTCTTGAGCTCCTCGATCTCGAGCGGCGGGAGGTCGATCAGCATCGCCGTGCGGCCCGAGGTTCCCTCGAGCACGCCCAGCAGCTCGTCGACCGACCCGATGTCCGCGCCCTGAGCGACCACGCCGGCCGCCTTGAGCTCCTCCACGAGCTCCCGGAGGTAGACGCGGGAGCCGCGCGTGACGTCCGAGGCTCCCGCGAGCAGCCAGAGCGGCGAGAAGCCGAAGGCGAGGAAGGAGCCGAGCTCGACCACGTTGCCTGCGCCCTTCCGCATCGCAAGCTCCTTCGGCGGTGCGGCTTGGGGCTCGGCCTGGCGGCTCGGCTCGACGGCGCCGACGCCCTCGACCAGGATCCGCAGGAGGTTCTTCGCGCTCACCTCGTAGAAGCGCGAGCGCCGAACGAGCCGTGGGAGGAGCACCTGCGCGCTTTCGTGCACCGTGCCGCCCACGAACGCCGCCGCAGCGCGGATGGCGCGCTCGGGCATCGACAGGAGGTAGCGGGAGCGGCTCATCGGAACAGGTCGCGTTCGGGCGGCATCAGGAGGTCCCGGGCCGTCCCGTCGCCTTCGAGCTCGAGACCTCGGACGATCGCCGCCGGGATGCCGTCCGTCTTGCCCATCACGAGCTCGGCTGCGCCTGCGATCTCGTCGGCGATCGCGATCGCCGTCGTGCGGAGCTCGTAGCCGGCGGCGTCGCGGACGCCACGGAGGTCGAGCAGTGGAGCGAAGCCGGCGACGCCGATCGCGACATCGGTCGTCCCTTGGCGGAACGGCCGGCCGAACGAGTCGCTGACGATGACCGGGACGCCGAGCTGCTCGGAGAGACGGCGGGCCGAGGCATCGGGGTCGATCGGCAGCAGGACGAGGGTTCCGGCGCCTTTCGCGTTGGAGTGGTCGACTCCGGCCGAGGCGCACACGAAGCCGTGTCGGGTCTCGGCGATCACGAGCGGCGGGCGGGTTCGGACTAGCCGCGCCGCCTCGCGCAGGATCACCTCGAGCTCGCGCGGGTCCCGGTCGGCCGCGAGCCGCGTGCCTGCTCCGACGGCTCGACGTCGTCGAGGTAGGCCACCCGCCCCTCAGCCTTCGAGACGACCTTCTGGGCCACGACGAGCACGTCACCCGGCCGGAGATCGGCGGCGTCGGCGAGCAGCGCCGCGAGGTCGTCCCCCTCCTCCACCTCCGGAAGGCCTGTGACAGGGATGACGCTGACGGTCACTTCAGGCCGGTGAGCTTCACGCCGGCATGCGCCTTGTAGCGGCGGTTCACGTTGAGGATCACGGCCGTCATCCCCTCGAGCGCCCGCGCGTTCGCGAGGGGGCCGGCGTCGATCGCGCGGCCCGTCACGAGCCGGCCGGCGAGCTCGATCGCGAGCTCTTTCGCGCGTGGGTCGTCGCCGCAGATCAGCGCGTCTTCTTCGGGCGGGTCGGGCTGGGTCAGGTGGGCGGCCGGAACCGTCTGGAGCCCCGCGGCGACAGGAGCGTCCACGATCCCTGCGACGTGCTCGGCCAGCGAGTGGCTCGCCCGGCCGGGCAGCACGCCGTTGTCCGTGAAGGTGAGGTCGCTCGCGACGCAGAGGAGCGGCGTGTCGCCGAGCGGGGCCGCGAGGGCCCGCGCCGTGGCGAGCGCGGCATTCGAGCGGACGGCGAGGATGACGATGTCGGCGCCGACGACGGCGTCCTCGTTCGCGGCGCCGTCGACCCCGATCACGGCGGCGATCTCCTGCGCGCGGGACGGGTCGCGTGAGCCGATCACCACGTCCTCGCCGAGGGCGTGGAGCTTCTCCGCGAGCGCGCGGCCGAACGCGCCCGTTCCTCCGATCACCGCGACTCTCATCGCGGGACGGCCGCGGCCTCGAGGGCGGTCTCGGCGAGCCGGCGGCGCGACGCGGCGTCGGTCATCAGCGTCTTCGTGACGATCGGCCGAACCTCGCCGAGGTCGACCTCGCCGTCGGCCTCGTCGTAGACCAGCGCGTCGATCAAGCCCAAGTAACAGTCTGTTACTTGGAGCGGCCCGGCGCCGCCCTTGAGCCGATTCAGCATCCTGTCGGCCGGGCCTTTGACCGCCTTGCCGCCGATCACCGGGCTGACGGCGACGGAAGGGACGCGTCGGCTGGTGATCGCGTCGCGGATCTCCTGTACAGCGAGGACCGGTCCGATCGAGACGAAGGGATTGCTCGGCGCGATCACGATCAGGTCGGCGTCGCGGAGCGCCTCGAGCACGCCCGGAGCGGGCCGGGCGGCTTCTGCGCCTTCGAAGCGGACGCCGTCGACCTCCGGCTCGTGGCGGCGGCGGACGAACCAGTCCTGGAACGGCAGCTCGCCTTCGTCCGTCTCGACCCAGGTCCGGAGCCGGTCGTCGGTCGCCGGGAGGATGCGCGCCTCGATGCCGAGGGCCCGCGCGAAGCGGTCGGTGATCTTCGACAAAGGCTCGCCGCGCTCCAGCAACTCCGCCCGGGCGAGGTGGAGGCCGAGGTCCCGATCGCCGAGCTGGAACCAGGTCTCGGCGCCGAGCTCGGTTGCGGTCTCTCGGGCATTCCAGGTCTCGCCGGCAACTCCCCAGCCTCGCTCGTCGTCGTGGCGCCCACCGAGGGTGTAGAGCAGCGTGTCGAGGTCGGGCGAGACGTGGAGGCCGAACACCTCGAGGTCGTCGCCGACGTTCCCGATCACCGTCACCCCGGCCGGGTCGACGGCGTCGAGCACCCCCTGGACGAAGCGCGCGCCGCCCACGCCGCCGCTCAGGACGGTGACGTTCATCCCGCGTTGGGCCCGGGCACCAGCTGGAGCTCGTCGACGGTGTCGACGTCGAGCGCGAGACCGGGCGCCTGGAGCTCCGCGACGGGCACGCCCAGCCGCTCGGCGTGTGCGCGGAAGCGCGCGGCGCTGCCCGGCCCGTAGAGCGGCTCGAAGAGACCGGCCCGCGCGAGCGCCAGCGCGTTGGTGGTCCCGTCCGCCGCGGGGGCGATCGCGATCCCGTCCGACGGCATCGCGCCGAGCAGCGCGAAGAGGTCGCGCGGCTGCACGTCCGGGAGGTCGGCGTTCACGACCAGAGCCGGCCAGTCCGTGACCTCGTCGAGCCCGGCTGCGACCGCCGCGCCCTGTCCGTCGCCGGGATCGTCGACGACGAGGGCGCCGTGCTCGGCCGCCAGCGCGCGGGCGCACCCGGCGTCACGCTCCGTGACGAGGATGGTCTGCCCGACGGCCGTCGCGGCAGCGATCACGCCGCCGAGCATCCGGTGCGCAATGTCCGCGCGGGCCTCGTCGCCCAGCTGGTCGAGACGGCTCTTGGCTGACGCGGCGCGAAACGGGACGACGACGCTGGCCACGACGGGGAGACTACCCCGGTGCCCTCAGGCCGCGATCCGGACAACGCCTCGTACGCCGCGAAGCTCGAGGCCTTCGCGACGATGCTCGAGCTGGCCGGGGCGAACCACTACAGCGTCCGGGCGTATCGCCGCGCCGCCGACCTGATCCGAGAGTCGCCGGCACAGCTCGGCGACCTCGTCCATTCGGGCCGTGTTCGGGATCTGCGTGGCGTCGGACCGGCGATCGAGACGCGACTTCGCGAGCTCGTCGAGACGGGCGAGCTGCACGAGCTGCAGGAGCTCGAGGAGCGGATCTCGCCGGACCTCGTCGGCGTCGGGCGGATGCTCGGGCTGACCGCGAAGCGCTCGGTCGAGATCGGCGACGCGCTCGGCGTTCGCACGCTGGACGAGTTGCGCGAGGCGGCGGACGCCGGCCGCCTCCGCGAGGTGCCCGGAATCGGTCCGAAGACGGAGGCGAAGCTGCTCGCCGCGCTGGCGCGCGAGCCTTCGGTCGAGCGACCGGCGCGCGCGCTACTTCTCCACAGGGGTCTGGCACTGACTCGCGAGATCGCGGAGGCGATGGACGGCGAAATCGCCGGAGATCCGCGTCGTTACAGGGATCGCTGCGAGCACCTCGCGGTGATTGTTAAGGGGTCTGACCCCGAGCGGGTCATCGCGCGGTTCGAGGACCTGCCCCAAATAGTCGCGGTTGTGGAGCGGGAGGAGCGCCGCGCGGTCGGCGTGACCGTCGAGGGCGTCCCCGTGGAGCTCCACGTTCCGCCGCCGGAGGCGGCCGGGACGGCGTTCGTCCGCGCCACGGGCTCGGCGGACTACGTCACCGCGCTGGAGCCGCTCCCCGACGCGCCCACGGAGGAGGAGGTGTACGAGCGCCTCGGCATCCCGTGGTGCCCGCCCGAGCTCCGGGAGCAGCCGTTCCGCGGCGAGCCCCCGCCGCTCGTCGAGCTCCAGGACATCCGCGGCGACCTCCACTGCCACACGACGTGGTCGGACGGCCGCGCGTCGGTCGAGGAGATGGGCCGTGCGGCCATCGAACGGGGCTACGAGTACCTGGCGATCTGCGACCACACAGTCGCGGTCACCGTCGTCCCGGGCCTCACCGCCGACGACGTCCTGCGCCAGGGGGAGGAGATCGCCGAGGCCAACGAGGCGCTCGCCCCGTTCAGGATCCTGCGCGGCATCGAATGCGACATCCGGCCCGACGGCGCGCTCGATCTACCCGACGCCGTCCTCGCCGAGCTGGACTGGGTCATGGCGAGCGTCCACGCCGGTCAGCGCGGGTCGAAGGATCAGCTCACCGCGCGGACCCTTGCCGCCGTCGAGAACCCGCATGTGTCCGCGATCAGCCACCCCACGGGCCGCCTCATCGACCGTCGCCCGCCGAACGCCGTCGACCTCGAGCGCCTGTTCGACGCGTGCGCGGAGACCGGTACGGCCCTGGAGACGAATGGACTCCCGGACCGCCTCGACCTTCGAGACGAGCACATCCGGGCCGCGATCGAGGCCGGCGTCTCCATCGTGGCGAACACGGATGCTCATTCGACGCGGGGCCTCGGCGGGATGGCGCTCGCCGTCGGGACGGCGCGGCGCGGCTGGGCGACGGCGGCCGACATCGTCAATACCCGTCCGCTGCACGAGCTGCTTCGCTCCAGGAAGCCGGGAACCCCCCGCCGCCGAGGTTGAACTCCTCGTAGATCCGGCGGAGCGCCTCCTCGCGCGAGAGGAAGATGCTGACGATGTCGGGGTCGAACTGGCGCCCCGCCTCCTCGACGATCTCGTCCACCGCGACCGACCACCCCCGGGCGGATCGATACGGCCGGTCGCTCGTCATCGCATCGAGGGCGTCCGCGACGGAGAAGATCCGGGCCGGGAGCGGGATGTCCGTTCCCGACAGCCCTTCCGGGTAGCCACGGCCGTCCCAGCGCTCGTGGTGCGAGCGGACGACGTCTGAGCCGTGCCCGCGCAGGAGCGCCGCGTTCCCGACCATCTGCTCACCGAAGATCGGGTGCTTCTCCAGGAGGCGCCGCTCGGAGTCCGTGAGCGGCTCCTGCTTCCCGAGGATCGCGTCCGGGATCGCCATCTTGCCGACGTCGTGGAGGATGAAGCCGTACTCCAGGCCCGGCTCCTCGAGCAGGTACGGATCCACCGCCGCCGACAGGTCGGTCGCGTAGCGCCGCACACGCTCCGAGTGCGCGCCGGTGCCGCCGTCCTTCGCCTCGAGCGCGTGGGCAAGCGCGATCACCGTCTCGCGATAGGCCTCCTGGAGGAGCTGGCGCTGGCCGCGCTCCAGCTCGAGCAGGTGCCGGAAGTCCTGCGCGTAGAGCATCAACTGGCGGTCGGCGGGAGGTTGGGCCGGCGGCGGCTGAGGCCTGGGCCCGGTCCTCGCCGCCAGCCGCTCCACCACGGTGAGGAGCGCAAGCGGGCTGAACGGCTTCCGCAGGAATGCCGCCGCGCCGGCGTGCCATCCCGCCACCTCGGCGTCCGCGTCGCCCGTGAGCAGCGCGACGGGGATGTCCCGCGTCCTCGGGTCGGACTTGAGCCCTCGGCAGAACGTGATGCCGTCCACGCCCGGCATGCCGACGTCGAGCACGATCACGTCCGGGTGCCGCGCGGCGACCCGCTTCGCGGCTTCCGTCGCGTTCTCCGCCTCCTCCACGACGATGTCCGCGAGCTCGAAGCTCGTCCGCAGGAGCATCCGGAGGTCGGCGTCGTCGTCGACGACCAGGATGTGGATCGCCGCTTGGCTCGGTTCGATGCCGGGATTCGCGTCCTTTGGATGCTTGCGCCACGAGAGCATGTCGTCGGACTAGACGATCCGGCGGTGGAAAACTTGCGGAAGTTCCCTCGAACGGGTTACGACGCGGAGCCGGGCCCCGAGCGGATCCACTCGCGGAGGTCGAACCAGTGCGTCGCGCGCAGCGCCTCCGCGATCAACTCGTCCGTGTGATCGGGGTTGAAGACGTTGTGGTCGAGGTCGGCGCAGAGCTCGATCGAGCTCAGCGAGATCTCCTCGACGTTCGCCAGCGCCTCGGCGGGAAGCTGAGCCTCGGCGGCGGTGTAGTGCTTGAAGTGGAGGTCGGGCGCGAGCTCCAAGAGCTCGGGCCAGTCGGGACAGCTGCGCGTCGTCGTCATCCGGCCTGTGCCTCCACGGGCTCGCTCTCCAGCGACCACTCGCCGTCGAGCCGGAACCAGCCGCGGCCATCGCCGTCCGGCGCGACCGCGAACTCCGCCGCCCGCTCGATCCGGTGGTAGCGCGTCCCGCCGGCGCCGGTCAGGTCGACGGCCAGGTGGACGCGGCCGTCGACGAGCGGGAGGCTGGGCAGCGTGTAGCGGACGACGCCGAGCCCGTCGAGCTCGGTGGCCGTGGTGGCGAGCAGCGCGCCCGCCGCGTCGCGGAACTCGAGCGTCAGGAGCGGGGAGTCGACCGTGCCGTGCGGCTCGACGCGAAGCTTCAGGACGAGCGGCTCGCCAGAGAGGAAGTGGTCGCGCGGCTGACCGTCCGCGCCTTCCACGGTCACGCCACTGACGCGTGCCGCGCCAGTCCCCCACTCCTGCAGCCCGCCCGCGCGCTCGGCCGGCGCCTCTTCCCCCGCGAGCTGTTCCTGGTACTGGCGGATCGCCTCGCCCGTCTCCCCGTCGTACTCGATCGCGCCCTGGCGCAGGAGGATCGCGCGATCGCACATCCGCTCGAGTGCGGCGCCCGAGTGAGAAACGAACGCGATCGTCTTCCCCTGCTGCTTGAAGTCGAGGATCCGGCGGATGCACTTCCGCTGGAACGCCTCGTCGCCCACGGCGAAGACCTCGTCGAGGAGCAGTACGTCGGCGTTGACGTTCACGGCGACGGAGAAGCCGAGGCGCATGTGCATCCCCGCCGAGTACGTCCGGATCGGCAGCTCGATGAACCGTTCCAGCTCGCTGAACGCGATGATCTCGTCGAGCCGCGCGTCGACCTCCTCGCGGCGCAAGCCGTAGATCGACGCGCTGAGGTAGATGTTCTCGCGGCCCGTGAAGTCGGGGTGAAAGCCGGCGCCGAGCTCGAGCAGCGAGCCGACCCGGCCGGAGACGGAGAGCTTGCCGGTCGTCGGCTTGAAGACGCCGGCGACGAGCCGCAGCAGTGTCGTCTTCCCCGAGCCGTTGCGGCCCATGAAGCCGACGGACTCGCCAGGCTCGATCCCGAACGAGACGCCGCGCAGCGCCCAGACCTCGACCGGACGGAGGTGGCGGCGGCGGACGATCGCCTCTTTCAGCGTCACATGCCGCTGCGGGTACACCTTGAAGCGGCGGGTCACATTCTCCGCGAGGACCGACCCCGGTTTCATCGTCCGAGGGTACTTCGTACGAGCTCGGCGAGCGCGTGGATGAAGGCCGGATCGTCGTTCAGGGACTCGATGCGGTCGAGCTCGAGGCCGAGCGCGGCGGCGCGCTCGCGGGCTTCCACGTCGAGGTCCCAGAGGATCTCGAGGTGGTCGGAGACGAAGCCGACCGGGCAGACGAGGACGTTGCGGACGCCTTGCGCATGCAGCGCGTCGAGCTCGTCGAGGATGTCCGGCCCGAGCCACGGCTCGCCGGTCGGGCTCGCGCTCTGGAAGGCGAAGGACCAGCTCGTCGACACCGGCGCGCTCGGCGACGAGGCCCGAGGTCTCGAGCAGCTGGTCGCGGTACGGATCGCCCGTCTGGAGGATCCGCTCGGGCAGCGAGTGCGCGGTGAAGACGACGTGTGCCTCGGTCCCTCGGACGCGATCGGCGAGGACGTCGAGGAACGGCCCGTGGTCGTGCCAGCTCTCGACGAAGCGGAGGTCGGCGCGGCCCGCCAGCGCGTCCTCCAGCCGCTCCCGGTAGCCGGCGATCGAGAGCTTCGAGTAGTGCGGGGCGAGGACGAGCCCGACGATCCGCTCGGCTCCTCCCTCGATCGCCGCGTCGACTGCGTCGGCGATCCGCGGCCGCCAGTGCTTCATGCCGACGTGGACGGGGATGTCGAGCTCGCGCTCGAGCGCCGCGCGCTGGCGCTCGGTGATCTCGTCGAGCGGCGAGCGCCCGCCGATCCGCCGGTAGCGCTCGGTCAGCTCGTCCACTGCCGCCTCGGAGACCGGGCGCCCCCCACGGATGTCCTCGAGGTAAGGCCGGATGTCCTCGGGCCGCTCCGGCGACCCGTAGGCCATCAGCACGACCGCGTCACGCATCTCGAATGGACATGCGTCGCCGACCGTTACCTGTCTCCGCGAGCCGCGCGTCGGTGCCAGGCACACGGACCTGGCGCTACGGGCCTAGGCTGCAACGGCTGCGGTGCGTTCGTGGACGAGCTCTCGGACGCGCGCCAGGACCGCCGGATCGGTGTCCGGCAGGACGCCGTGGCCCAGGTTGAAGATGTGGCCCGGCCGGCCGCCCGCCGCGCGCAGCACGGCGTCCACCCCGGCTTCCACCCGCTCCCACGGACCGAGCAGCAGCGCCGGATCGAGGTTCCCCTGCACGCCCCGGTCGTGCCCGACGCGATCCCACGCCTCGTCGAGCCGGACGCGCCAGTCGAGCCCGATCACGTCGCCGCCCGCGGCCGCCATCGTCTCCAGCAGATGCGCCGTCCCCGTCCCGAAGTGGATCGTCGGCGCCGACACGCCGCCGAGGATCCGCTCGGAGTACGGCGCGACGAACTCCTCGTAGTCGTCGATCGAGAGCGCGCCGACCCAGCTGTCGAAGAGCTGGATCGCGTCGGCTCCCGCCTCCACCTTCGCCCGCACGTACCGCAGGAACGTCTCGCTGAGCCGCTCCATCAGCTCGTGCCAGACCTCCGGGGAGCCGAACATGCAGCGCTTCGTCTTGACGAAGTCGCGCGTCGGCCGCCCCTCGATCAGGTACCCCGCCACCGTGAACGGCCCGCCGCAGAACCCCACGAGCGCCTTGTCCTCCGGCAGCGCCTCTCGAACCAGCCGCACGGCCTCCAGCACGAATGGGACAGCCTCCTCCGGCTCGGGGACGCGCAGCGCGCGCACGTCCTCCAGCGACTCGATGGGCCGATCCACCACCGGCCCGACGCCCTCCACGAGGTCGACGTCGACCCCCATCCCGAGCACCGGGAGCATGATGTCCGCGAACATCACCGCCGCGTCCACCCCGTGCCGCTCGACCGGCTCCAGGGTCACCTCCGCGCAGAGCTCCGGCTGCCGGCACACCTCGAAGAGCGAGAACCGCTTGCGGATCTCCCGGTAGCCCGGCAGCGTCCGCCCGGCCTGGCGCATGAACCAGACGGGCGTGCGCGCGACGGGCCGCCGCCGCGCGGCCTGAACCAGCAGTGGCTCCACTAGATCGTCGCTGCGACCTGGTCGTCCATCCGCCGCGCCACGACCACGCCGATCACGAGCATCACGCCGGCCACGACGACGCAGTACGCGACGTCGATCAGCCGCGGGTACAGCCCGTAGAAGAGCGGATCGCGGATCGCGCGCACGAAGGGCGAGACGAAGTTCCCCCAGTAGAGGATGCTCGTCGAGCCAGCGCCGATCGTCGAGCCCCGGGAGTTGGTCGAAGTTGTAGAAGACCGGGGTGAGGAAGAACCACGGCAGGAAGATCGTGATGAGCAGGTGCTCGACGTCCCGGTACACGACCGTCACGTACCCCGCGACGACCGCGAGCCCCGATGACATCGCGATCAACGGAATCAACAGAGGAATCGCGACCCAGAACGTCGTCCGCATCTCGGGGATGAAGATGAAGTTCGCGACCAGCACCACCGCGAACATCGCCAGCAGCGTGATCACGTTCGTCCCGACGACCGCCAGCGGCAGGAAGTGGCGCGGGAACCGCACCTGCTTCACGAGCGTCGGCTGGGCGAACAGGCTCGACGCCGACATCTGCACCGCCGACTGGAAGAACACCCACGTCACGAGCCCGGAGAGGATGAAGAGCGGGTAGTGCTCGATCTCGAACGCCTTCAGGAGCACCGAGAAGACGAACGTGTAGACGGCCATGAGCGCCAGCGGATTGATCAGCGTCCAGACGAGCCCCAGCACCGAGCCGCGGTACTTCCCGTGCAGCTCGCGCCGGAAGATGTTCATGAACAGGTCCGGGTAGCGGACGACGTCGGCGTACAGATTCACGGCAGCCGAGTGTAGTGATGCGAATCGTCGTGGACGTCACGCCGCTCTCGCACCCGCGCACCGGGATCGGGAACTACATGCTGGGGATGCTCGGGGGTCTCGCCGAAGCCGCGGCGGGCCGCCACGAGCTCGTCCACTTCGCCCCCACCGGCCCGCGCAACGTGCAGCGGCTGCGCCACGCGCTCGACGGGATCCCGGGAGACCGGCGACTCGTCGTCGTGCCGCCGCCCTCGAACGTCTGGCGGAAGGCCTGGAGCCGCGCGCAGCGCCTGCCGGTCGAGTGGCTGACCGGCCCGCTGGACGTCTTCCACTTCTCGGACTGGATGTACCCGCCGCAGCGCGCCGGCCTGCGGACGACGACCGTCCACGACCTGCTGCCGCTGAACCACCCGGAGTGGGTCGACGACGCGACCCGCGCGCTCCATGTCCCGAAGTACCAGCACGCGGCGAAGACGTGCGACGTGATCTTCGCGAACTCGCACTACACGGCCGACGACGTCGAGCGGACACTCGGGTTCCCGCGTGACCGGCTGGTCGTCGCCTACCCGGGAATCCATCCGCGCTTCCGGCCCGACGGGCCCGCAGCGGACGGCGACTACGTGCTCGCCGTGGGCGTGGGGCCGCGCAAGAACGTGGAGCAGGCCGAGGCGGCGGCGAAGATCGCCGGAGTGGAGCTGCGGGTGGCCGGTGCAGGCTCGGTCGACGACGAGCAGCTCGCCGAGCTCTACCGCGGCGCGAAGGCGCTCGTCTTCCCCTCGCTCTTCGAGGGGTTCGGGATCCCGGTGGTGGAGGCGATGGCGTCCGGGACGCCCGCCGTCGTCTCCTCGCACGCGTCGCTCGACGAGGCAAGCGGCGACGCGGCGGTGCGCGTCGACCCGACCGACCCGGCGGCGATCGCAGCGGGGATCGAGCGCGCGATCGCAGAGCGCGACCGGCTCGTCCCGCGAGGGCTCGAGCATGCCTCGAAGTTCACCTGGCGCGCCTGCGGCGAAGCAATGCTCCGCGGCTACGAGGGCGCGCGTGGCTGAGCTCCGCGTCGGCATCGACGTCTCGCCGCTCGAGCTGACCCGCGCCGGGACCGCCCGCTACGTCCGCAACCTGCTCGCGCGGCTCGAGGGCGTGGAGATCAACCCGCACTCGATGCCGGGGTCGTCTCGCGCGGCGAAGGTCGCGCGCGACACGGCGTGGTACCTCGGCGCCTTGCCGCTCGCGGCGCGGAAGGACGACGTGCTGCACTGCACGGGACACCGCGGCCCGCTCCTGTCGTCCACGCCGCTCGTCGTCACCGTCCACGACCTCGCGGTCATCCGGCACCCCGACACGTTCAACCGCTGGACGCGCGGGTACAGCCGCGCGCTCCTGCCGCGCCTCGCGCGCTCGGCGGCGCGCGTGATCGCGGTCTCGGAGTTCACCGCCCGCGAGTCGGTCGAGCTGCTCGGCGTCGACGAGGATCGCGTCCGGGTGATCCCGCACGGCGTCGAGCCGCAGTTCTCGCCGGAGGGGCCGGCCGCCGAGGGCGACTACGTCCTCTTCGTGGGGACCCGCGAGCCGCGCAAGAACCTCGACCGGCTCGCCGAGGCGGCGCGCCTCGTGGACATCGAGCTGCGCGTCGTCGGAGACCCGGGCTGGGGGCGCGTCGGCGTCGAGTCGCTGGGCTTCGTCGACGACGCCGAGCTGGCCCGCCTCTACCGCGGCGCCGCATGCCTCGCCTACCCGTCGCTCTACGAGGGCTTCGGGCTGCCGGTGCTCGAGGCGATGGCGTGCGGGACGCCCGTCGTGACCTCCGCCGACAGCGCCCCGGCGGAGCTGGCGGGCGACGCGGCGGTGCTCGTCGACCCGCTGGACGTGGAGTCGATCGCCGCGGGGATCCGTGAGGCGATCGCCCGGCGAGACGAGCTCCGGGCCGCCGGCCTCGAGCGCGCGAGCGACTTCACCTGGGACAAAGCGGCGAAGGCCACTGCCGACGTGTACCGGGAAGCCGCTGGAAATGCCTAGCATCCCGCTCTCGATGCCGACCCTTGTGCCCGAGCGGCTGCGCAACATCGCACGCGGGAACCTCCGGTTGACGAACCTGCACCGGAGCAACGCCGCGATCCGCGCCTACGCGTTCGAGCGCTCGCTGCTCTCGCGGCTCGGCTTCCAGATCGTCGTCAAGAACTTCTACAGCCCGATCCCGGACGTCTACTCGCTCGACAAGGCGGTGTGGGAGCGCCGGTCCGAGCTCACGGGCATCGACTTCGATCTCGAGCGGCAGCTCGAGCTGCTCGGCGAGCTCGAGCCGTACTTTCGCGAGTTCGACCCGCCCGAACGTGACGCCGGCCCGCACCGGTACTACTCGGACAACCCGTCATACGGACGAGGCGACGCCGACCTCCTGCACGCCATGACCCGCCATCACCGGCCGCAGCGGATCGTCGAGCTCGGCTCGGGCTTCACGACGCTCGTCCTCGCCGGAGCCGTGCGCGAGCAGGGCGGCGAGCTGCACGTCTACGACCCCTATCCGGGAGTGGCCGGCCCCGAGACCCGCGGCGTCACGAGCTTCAAGCCGGTCTCCGCCCAGGACGTCCCGGTCTCGGTCTTCGAGGAGCTCGAGGCGGGCGACTTCCTGATCGTCGACACGACGCATACGGTCAAGATCGGCGGCGAAGTCAACCGGATCGTCCTGGAGATCCTCCCGCGCCTCGCCCCGGGCGTCGTCGTCCACTTCCACGACATCTTCCTCCCGTACGAGTACCCGCGCGAGTGGGCCGAGCGGTTCGGCCTCTACTGGAGCGAGCAGTACCTCCTGCAGGCGTTCCTCGCGCTCAACTCGGGCTACGAGGTGGTCTGCGCGCTGCACGCGCTCTCGCGCGATCGCCCCGAGCGCGTCCACGAGCTCATTCCGGCGCTCGCCGCAGGCGGCTCCCCGGCCGCGTTCTGGATCCGCCGGCACGAGTGACCCCGGACGTGCTCCTCGACGCCGACGTCCTGGGACGCCGGCGCACGGGCGACGAGACGTACGTCGAGAACCTCCTGCGAGAGCTCCCGGCGGCCGCGCCGGACCTGCGGTTCGCCGCGGTGACGCGGCATCCCGAGCGGGTGCCTCCGGGTGTCGAGCCGATCGAGCTTCCGGCGGGCTCGCAGGAGCTCCGCATGGCCTGGAAGCTGCCACGGCTCTTGCGCCGGGTGCAGCCGAGGGTCGGCCACTACCAGCACGCGCTTCCCCTCTGGCACTCGGGGCGCTCCGTCCTCACCGTCCACGACCTGTCGTTCGAGCGCCGGCCGGACGCGATGCCGCGCAAGGATCGCTTCGTCTTCAAGGCAACGGTCCGGCGATCCGCGAAGCGGGCGCACCGCGTGATCGCGGTCTCCGAGCGAACGCGACGCGACCTCGTCGAGCTCTACGGCCTCAGCGAGGACCGGGTCGCGGTGATCCCGCACGGCGTCGACCCCGCGTTCGCGCCCGGCGACGGCGACCCGGAGGGCTACCTCCTCTTCGTCGGCGCGGTGCAGCGGCGCAAGGACCCGGGCGCCGCGCTCGAGGCCGCGCTGAATCTCCAGATGCCGCTGGTCGTCGCCGGCCCGGAGCGCGAGCCGGCGCTCGCCGCGGAGCTCCGGGAGCGCGGCGCCGACCTCCGCGGGTACGTCGAGAAGGACGAGCTCGCCGAGCTCTACCGCCGCGCCGTCTGCGTCGTCCTTCCGTCACGCTACGAGGGCTTCGGCCTGCCGCTCCTCGAGGCGCTCGCCAGCGGCACGCCGGTCGTCGCTGCGCCGGACCCGGCGCTGATCGAAGTGGCGGGCGGCGCCGCGGTGTTCGCCGAGCGGGAGGACCTCGCGGGCGCGATCCTCCATGCCATGGAGAAGCGTGCAGAGCTGCGGGCAGCGGGGCTCGCGCGGGCCGCGCAGTTCAGCTGGGCGGAGACCGCGCGGCGGACGGTCGACGTCTACCGGGAGCTCCTGTGACCGCGGCGGTCGTCGTCGTCCACGAGCCGGTGCCGGAGCTCTCGGCCTGTCTCGAGGCGCTGATCCCCCAGGTCGACGAGCTCGTGGTGGTCGACAACCTGGGCCGCGCGACGGTTCAGGGCGTGCCCGTGATCCAGAACGAGCAGCCGAAGGGGTTCGCGGCGAACGCGAACCGCGGGATCCGCGAGACCACCGCGCCGTTCGTCGTGGTCGCCAACCCCGATACGAAGGCCGCGCCCGACGCGGTCGCCGTGCTGCGCGACTTCGCGGAGCGCCACCCGCGCGCCGGCATCGTCGGGCCGGAGCTCAGGCATCCGGACGGGACGCTCAACCCGTCGCGCCGCCGCTTCCCGACGGTGTCCGGGACGCTCGTCCGGCGAACGCCGCTGCGCCGCGTGCTCGGCGGCACCCAGCGGTCGCACTACGGCCTCGACGTCGAGCCGACCGAGCCCGTCGCAGGCGGACTGGCTGCTCGGCGCGTTCGTCCTCCTGCGCCGCGAGACGTGGGAGGAGCTCGGCGGCTTCGACGAGGGCTTCCGCCTCTACGGAGAGGACATCGACCTCGCCTACCGAGCCGCGAAGGCCGGGCTGGGAGCGCTGGTACGTCCCGCAGGCGAAGGTCATGCACGTGCACGCAGGCGGTCACGGACCGGCGCCTGCTCACGCGCCGGACGCTGTGGCACTGGCGCGGGATCGCGCGCTTCGTGCGCAAGCACCCCGAGCGGCTCAAGGCGCTCTGAATACACTCGCGCGATGCCGTGCACGCCTCTTCACGAATCCGAGGCGTTCTGCATCCTCGGCATGGGCCGCAGCGGCTCCTCGGTCACGGCGCGCGTTCTCAACTTGCTGGGCGTCGACCTCGGACCCGAGGAGACGATGCTCGAAGCGAAGGCCGACGACAACCCACGCGGCTTCTGGGAGCAGCGCGCAATCATGGACCTCAACGATGAGATCTTCGCCGTCCACGGCACGACCTGGTGGCAACCGAACCTCCCGCCCGGATGGCATCGATCTCCGCAGCTGGCGCCCCTGAACGGAAGGCCAGCGAGATCCTCGCCATCGCACTTCGACCGACAGCACGACTCTGGGGCTGGAAGACCCTAGAAACTCGCTCGACGCTCCCGTTCTGGCAAGAGCTCGTTCCCGAACATCAGCTACGTCATCTGCCTGCGGAGCCCGCTCGAGTCGGCTGCCTCGCACAACACGCGTTCCGCCGGACGACCATCCCTCTCGACCAGACACGATCCGACCTGTGGCTCCAAAGCTTCAACTCGGCGTCGCTGCTCCAGACCGAAGGCGCGAGCGAATCCTCGTCTTCTACGAGGACTACTTCGACAATCGCAGAGCGCAGCTCGCGCGCCTCGCGCGCTTCGTCGGACGCGAGACCGCGCTGCCGCCTTCGCTGCGCACCGAGATCGACCGCTTCATCGACGCCGGCCTTCGCCATCACCGGACCGACGCCGGAGGAGCTCGCACGCGACGAGCACGTCCTCCTCGCGCACGCGCCTTCTACTTCATGCTGCGGGCGCTCCGGGACCGCGAGCTCCCGGCAACGCGAACGGCACCGTTGAGCTGGCCGGCACGATAGAGGGAGCCCTGTCCGGCCGGCTGACCGCCGACCTGCTCTCGCCGCGGTGACGACGGTAGTGCCGTACCCGCCCCTCGAGCTCGCGAACCGCGTGGCTCGCTGGCCGAGGCAGCGGATCCTTTCCTGTTCTACGACGAGCTCGGCCGGGCGCGAAGGAGAGCCTCGTCTCCGTCCTCCCGGACGACTGGAGCTTCGAGGGCAAGCGCGCGCTCGACTTCGGCTGCGGCGCCGGGCGGACGCTGCGCCACTTCACGGCCGAGGCCGCGACGCGCCGAGAAGCTCTGGGCTGCGACATCGACGTGCCGAGCGTGGACTGGCTCGACGCGCACCTCAACCCGCCCATCCAGGCCTTCGCCAGCGACGTGCTCCCGCCGCTCCCGAGGCGCCGGACGAGCACTACGACCTGATCTGGGTCGTGTCGGTGTTCACGCACCTGACCGAGAGCTGGAGCCCCTGGCTGCTCGAGCTGCACCGCGTGCTCCGCCCCGGCGGCCTGCTCATGCGCCACGTTCATCGGCGCAGGGCATCTCGGAGTGCCATCGCAAGCGAGCCGTGGGACGAGGACCGCGTCGGGATGAATCGTGCTCAAGCCCGGCCAGTCGCTGGGACCTCGGCGGGCCGATGGTCCTGCACTCGCCGTGGTGGCTGAGGGCGCACTGGGGCCGGGCGCTTCGAGATCGTCGACGTGCAGCCCGCACGGCTTCTGCACCAACGGCGGCGTCGAGCCACGGGCTCGCGCGTGGCGCGCAAGGACGACCGGCCCGTGCCCACGCTCGAGGACGCTCGAGCGCCCGGAGCCCGGCGAGCCGCGCGAGCTCGAGGCCGCACGGCATAGCGTCGAGCAGCTGACTAGGGAGCTCGTCGAGATCCGACCCGAGCACGAACGCCTTGGCGCGGCGTGGCGAGGGGAGCACGCGGCCAGGGAAATCGCCGACCGTCGGCGCAAGAGTTGCACGACGCCGTCGTCCGCCTCGAGCGCAGCAAGAGCTGGCGGCTGACCGAGCCGCTCCGTAGAGCTGCCGCAGCTGCGCGTCGCCGGGCGAGCAGCGGCGCCGCGTCCCCACCGTAGACTCGAGCGATGCCAAGGTTCGCGTCGTGACGAATCCCGAGGAAATTGAAGGCGGCAGTACGCGAGGCGATCCTCGACCTGTCGACGGACATGCAGTTCTCGATCGACGTCGTCTCTCGCGTTCGGTCGGCCGCCTTCGTACTCGACAATCTGCCGCTTCACCTGGGGAAGACCCACGGGCAGCTTCGCGCCGACGCGGTTGCCGCCGCTGACCCCGCGGGACTGCATATCGAGTTCGGTGTCTGGGAAGGCCACTGGATCAACGAGATGGCTCGATCCTTTCCCGACCGGACGTTCTACGGCTTCGACTCATTCGAAGGCTTCCGGAGGCGTGGTCGCGGCACGACGCCGGCCACTTCAGCCTGGAAGGCGACTACCTGAGGTCGAGCCGAACGTCCGGCTCGTCAAGGGATGGTTCGACGAGACGATTCCGCCGTTCCTCGCGAGCACCCCGAGCCCATCTCGTTCATCCACATTGATGCCGATCTCTACTCATCGACGATGACTGCGCTCACGTTCTTGCGGAACCGCTTCGGCGGACACCCACATCGTCCTCGACGACTTCATGTGGGACTGGTTGGGAGCAAGCCGAGCACCGAGCCTTCATGGACTTCACCGCTGGCTTCTACATTGCCTGGGAATACGCTGGTCGACGGACTCCCCGGCGTGCAGCGCCGCCATTGTGATTACGAGGGCGTGAGCGCCGCAGTCTCCCTCAGCCCCGCGGACCGCATGTAGTCCTCGAGCGCTTCGCGCCAGTGGCGGAGACGCGGGAGTCCGAGCTCGTCGGCGCGAGGTCGCGCGAGCACCCCGTTCAGCGGCCGGCGCGGCGAGCCGGCTGGGTCGTGCGTCGGCGTCACCTCGACGTCGACGCCCGCCAGCTCGATGATCGCCGCGTGAACTCGTGCCAGTTGCACTCGCCGTCGTTCGTCAGGTGGACGACGCCGTCGCGCCGCGGGCGACGGCGTCGACGATCGCAGCGGCGAGATCGCCGGTGTACGTCGGCGTCAGCCGCTGGTCCGCGACGACCTGCAGCGCGCCCTGCTCCCGGGCCCGCGCGATCATCCGGACGACGAAGTTGCCGCCCTTCGAGGCGCTTCCGTGGCGCCCGTAGAGGCCGGCGGTGCGGACGACGAGCGCCGCGTCGCAGTAGGCGAGCGCCGCGTGCTCGCCGGCGAGCTTCGAGATCGCCGTAGATGTTGAGCGGCCGTGGGAGGTCGTCCTCGCCGTACGGCTCGTCCCGCTCGCCGTCGAAGACGTAGTTGGTGCTGACGTGGACGAGACGGCGCCGTCGCCGCAGCGCTCCGCGAGCCGCTTGACGGCCCGGGCGTTGACCTCGAACGCGCGTGTCCTCCTCCCGCTCGCACGCGTCGACGTTGTGGAACGCGGCGCAGTTGAGGACGAGGTCGAAGCCGCGCTGCCATGACGCGACGTCGAGCGCCGCGTCGTCGGCGATGTCCAGCTCGGCCTGCGCGAGGCGCCGTCACCTCGGCGCGTCCGGCGAGCGCCTCCTCGAGGTCGCTCGAGAGCTGTCCGCCCGCCCCGGTGATCAGGACGCGGCCGAAGCTCACAGCACTGAGCCGAACGCCTCGATGCGAGGGCGCAGCTCGTGCAGCAGCTCGAGCCAGCGGATGTTGTAGTGGCGCGGGTCGCTGAGGTACGCGCGGTCCTCGAGGTCGATGCGCTCGAGCAGGTCGGCGACGGCCTCGACGACCGAGCGGACCGGAATGAAGCCGAGGCGTTGCGCGAGCTTCGCGTTCGAGCACTCGTAGTCGCGCGTGCGCGGCGGCGCCGGCGTCTCGGCGAGCTCGACGCGTGCGCCCGAGCGAGCTGGACGGAGCCGGCGACGAGCATCGCGAGCTCGCGGATCTGGTAGTTGGAGTGGAGGACGTTGAAGATCTCGCCGCGGACGAGGTCGTCCGGCGCCTCGAGGGTGGCGATCATCGCGTCGGAGACGTCCTGGACGTCGACGAGCGGCCGCCACATCCAGCCGCCGCCGTGGAGGATCAGCCGGCCCTGGAGCAGCGCGTCCTTGACGAAGGTGTTCACGACGAGGTCGAAGCGCATCCGCGTGCTCCAGCCGTAGACCGTCCCGTTGCGCAGGATCACCGGGCGACAGCCCCTTGTCGACGAGCTCGAGCAGCTTCAGCTCGCCGTAGCGCTTCGACTCGGCGTACGGGCCGCGCGGCTTCAGCTCGGTGTCCTCGTCGTGCATCGCCGGCGGCAGGCCGTCGTAGAGCGAGCAGGAGGAGGCGAAGACGACGCGCTCGATGCCCGCGCTCGACGCAGGCGCGCCCGAGCGCCTCCGTGGCGAGCGCGTTCATCTGCCAGTTCGCCTCCGGGTCGTACTCGGCCGTCGGGTCGTTGGAGAGGCCGGCGAGGTGGATGACGCCGTCGACGCCGTCGAGCGCGCTCGTCCGGGATGTCGCGGACGTCGGCGATGACGAGCTCGACTCGGTCTCGCACCGGGGCGAGCGGATCCTCGCCCCAGTAGAGGCGGTCGAGGACGCGGACGCGGTAGCCGCGTTCGAGCAGCCGCCCGACGAGGACGGAGCCGATGTAGCCGGCGCCTCCCGTCACGAGGACCGTGCTTGCCACGCTCCGGCGGCTCCGGCGAGAGGCCGTTGCTCCGTGGCATCGTGCGCCGACAGCGAAACCGGTTCCGTCGCCCGCCATCGGGCAGCGAAGCTACCAGCGGCGCTAACTCGCGGCGATGGCCACGCTAACGTCCTGCCGGGTCGTCTGCCACGTTCCGACAGCGGGAAGAGCGCCGCCGGAGGCGTCTCCACCGCCTGCTTCGTCACGGCCGAGCGGTCACAACGTGTTCTTCGAGGAGCTGGTCGAGCGTCCCGAGACCGCTCTCGAAGGCATCGGCGTCGCCGACGGAGCGCGCGGTCGACCACTTCCCGCCGATCCGGAGCGGGCCGTCGTCTACCTGCTCGTCCCACACGAGTACCTCCCGCTCACCCAGCGGCCAGCGCATCCATCGAATGCGCATCTGGCTCGAACCGTCGTCATCTCCACCGAGCAGCCGGGCACGCGCTGGTTCGACGATACGTTCAACGTTGCGCGGCGGCGGGAGCCGTCGTCGACATCAACACGATGGGGGTCGCGGAGCTCGGGCGGCGAGGCGTGGAGGCGCGGCTCCTGCGGCTGGGCTACGTCCCCGCGTGGGACGAGTGGCGCGGGGAGGCCGGCCAGCGCCCCATCGACGCGACGTTCATGGGGGGCGCGACGGAGCGTCGTCAGAGAATCCTCGCGAACTGCGGCTGGGCGCTCCGCGACCGCACGAGCGCCCTGCATCTCTACGAGTTCCTACTGCCGCGGAGCGCTGACGATCCCGCGTTCTTCTCGGGCTCGCGGAAGTGGCGGCACCTCCGCTCGTCGAGGATCCTGCTCAATGTCCACCGCGACGAAACGCCCTACCTCGAGTGGCAGCGAGTCCTCGGCGCGGTCGCGAACGGCGCGGTCGTCCTGTCGGAGCACTCGAACGGCTACGACCCGCTCGTACCCGGCGAGCACTTCTTCAGCGTCGCGCCGGAGTCCCTTCCGTTCGTCCTCGACCGCCTCCTCGACGACGAGGCCCGCCTCGACGAAGTGAGGCGCGCGGCGTACGACTTCATTCGCGAGCAGCTTCCGCTCGCGACGACGATCGCGACGCTCGCCGAAGCGATCGAGGACGTTTCGGCGCAGAGGCAGGAGCCCCCGCGGAGCGCCCGCGGGACGCTTCCGGCCCCCAGGAGGTTGAAGGATCCGAAGACCGAGTGGGAGCGCGCGCTCGACGATCCGAGCGACCTCGATCTCACGCGCCGCGCACTCAAGGGCCTCCTGCTCGGGCAACGCCGGCTCGAGCGGCAACTTCGGAGGCTCGAGTGCAAGGCGCCGGAGGACCGCGAATGGACGTTCGGGCCGTACACCGAGACGAAGCCTCGGGTGAGCGTGGTGCTCACGCTCTACAACTACGCCGGCGTCGTCGGCGAGGCAATCGCCAGCGTCGCTCGCGCCCAGGACGTGGAAGTCGAGGCGATCGTCGTCGAGGACGCGTCTACCGACGACTCGCTCGAGGCCGCGAAGTACGCGCTGGAGGCGCATCCGTGGCTGGGCGCGAGGTTGATCGCCGCACGGCGAGAACCGCGGGCTGCCCGTTGCGCGGAACCGGGGCATCGAGGTGGCGCGCGGCGAGTACGTCTTCTTCCTGGACGCCGACAACGCGATCTACCCGCACGCCCTCCGGCGGCTCGCCGCCGCGCTCGACGAGGACGCAGAGGCGGCGATGGCCTACGGCGTGATCGAGCAGTTCGATGCACAGGGGCCGACGGGGCTGCTCAGCTGGCACCACTGGGATCCGCGGCGGCTCGCCTACGGGAACTACATCGACGCCATGGCGATGCTGCGCCGCAGCGCGGTCGAGGAGCTCGGCGGCTTCCCGACGGACGAGCGACTGTACGGCTGGGAAGATTTCGCACTGTGGTGCGCATTGGCGCAGGCCGGCATGCGGGGGACACTCGTCCCCGAGATAGTTGCCCGCTATCGGACGAACCGCCACTCGATGATCGGGCTCACGAATATCGACACCGCCGAGGCATGGTCAGTACTCGTCGAGCGCTACCCATTCCTCGCCGAGGCCGCAGCGTGAGCAAGGCACCCGAGCGTGAGACTGAGGCTCAGAGCGATCTCGACCGCCGCGCGGAGCTGATCGCGGAGGCGCAGGCCGAGATCGATCGCGCCGTCGCGCGGCTGGACGAGGACCGGCGCCGGCTCGCCGACGAGCGGGGGCAGTTGGCGCGCGAGCGGACGGCGCTCCGCGACGAGGTGGAGGAGGCGCGGGAACGAGCGCGCCGGTCGGCCGACGCACTGATCGAGCTTGAGTCCGCGCGCGCCCGCGACGCCGAAAAGCTCGACATTGCGCGGAGGGAGCTCGACACGATCGACCGCGCCGACATCCCGGCGACCGCCGCCAAGCGCCTGGAGCAGCTCGACCGTGAGCTGACCGACGCGCACGAGGTCATCCGGTCGATGCACCACACGCGCGTCTGGCGGATCGGCGCCGGCGTGGTGGCGTTTGCGCGACCGGCTGCGGCGCGCGGCGACACTAGACTCGCCCGCGTGAAACGGCTGGAAAGTCGCCTCGAAGGCACGGTCCTGATCGAGCCCGTTGTCCACGGCGACCACCGCGGGTTCTTCCACGAGACCTACCGAAAGAACGTCTACGCGGAGCTCGGGATCACCGACGACTTCGTCCAGGACAACCACTCCCGCTCGAAGCACGGGATCGTGCGCGGCATGCACTTCCAGCCCGGGATGGCGAAGCTCGTGCGCTGCGCGCGGGGCTCGATCGTCGACGTCGTCGTCGACCTCCGCCGGGGCTCGCCGACCTTCGGCGCAGTGGGAGGCGTTCGAGCTGAACGACGAGAACCTTCACCAGCTCTACTGCCCCGACGGCTTCGGCCACGGCTTCTGCGTCCTCAGCGAGCTGGCAGACGTGATCTACAAGTGCTCGTCGTACTTCGATCCGGAGAAGGAGGCCGGGATCAAGTACGACGACCCGGACGTCGGGATCGAGTGGCCCGACATCGAGCTGATCCCGTCCGAGCGGGACGCGAACGCGCCGCGGCTTCGCGACGTGGCCGACTCGCTCCCCTTCGTCTACGGCGGGTAGCTGTGGACTCGCAGGCCGAGCTCCGGCGAGACGCGATCACCTACGTCGAGGGCGTCGTCGCCCGGGCGGAGGGCGCACCGCTGCCCGAGCCGGCGGCTGCGGAAAGCGGCGGCGGGCGTGGCGGACTCGTACCAGGCTTCGCCAAGCGCTTCGTCGTGCGCTCGCTGATCTAAGCTGAACCGGCATCCGTTCGACCACCTCGCGCACCCGATGGAGGTCGAGGTCGAGCGGCAGCTGGCCGAGCTCCGGGCGCAGGTTCACGCCGCAAGCCGCCGCGCCGACCAGGCCTACGACGCGCTTCAGCGTGCGCGTCCCGAGCTCGACACCTGGCGCCGCACGCTCCAGGCCGCGGTCCGCGAGCTCGAGGACGAGGTGAAGGCGCTGCGCGAGAAGCTCGACGGCGGCAGCACCCGCTAGGCCGTGCGGATCGGAATCGCGAAGCCGGACTTCGGCTACGTCGGCGGCTACGAGCGGGTGATCGAGCGGATCGCCGCGCGAGCTCCACCGGCTCGACCACGAGGTGACCTGGCTGCGGCCTGAACGCGATCGACGTGGCGCGCCTCCCCTACGACGTCCCACTCCCGCGCCACGTGGCGCCCGAGCTCTGGGAGTTTCAGCGCTACGTCGCGCTGATGCAGAGCTTCGAGGAGCTGGACACCTCCGGCTTCGACCTGATGGTCTCGACCCAGCCGCCGTCGCTTGCCGTGCAGCACGAGCGGCACCTCTCGGTCTTCTCGCACCACCACCGGATCTACTACGACCTCGCCGACGTGCACGTCGCGGCCGGCTTCGCCGATCCCGAGCTCCACGACGTGATCGCGCAGGCCGTCCGGCGGCTCGACCAGCCGCGCTACGAGGGCGTCTCGTACTTCCTGGCCGCGTCCGAAGAGGTCAAGGGCCGGCTCGAGCGCTTCAACGGGCTGACGGACAACGTGCTCGTCTACCACGCCGGTGTCGCGTTCCGCGACGAGCTCCCGGACGAGGCGGATTCGCGGGAACGGCGGGGACTACGCGATCTGCGTCACCCGCCACGAGTTCCCCAAGCGCGCCGAGCTCTTCATCCAGGCGCTGAAGTACCTGGCCGCCTTTCCGCGGCGTCCTCGTCGGCGTCGGGTCGCGGCTCCCGTGGCTTCGCGCGCTCGACACGCGGCTGAGCAAGAGCGCGGTCGACCTCGACGCGCTCCAGCCCGAGGATCTCTGGCTGAACCGCGGCGAGACGGAGTCGTTCGAGTTCTCGCTCTTCGGGTCGAACGTCGAGTTCGTCGAGGACGCGTCCGGCGACGAGCTGCACGAGCTCTACGCCGGCGCGCTCTGCGCCGTCGCGCCGGCGTACCTGGAGGACTACGGGCTGACCGCGGTCGAGGCGATGACCTACGGCCTGCCGCTGGTCGTCTGCTCCGACGGCGGCGGCCTGACGTGGTTCGTCGAGGACGGCGTGACGGGCTTCGTCGTCGAGCCCACGGGACGTGCGATCGCCGACGCCGTCGAGAAGCTCCGCAAGGATCCAGGGCTCGTCGCGGAGATGGGTGCCGCCGGGCGGGAGCGCGCGCGCGACTTCACGTGGGAGCGCGCGATGGAGGAGATCCGCCGAGCCGTCGCGCTCGTGACGTAGATTCGCGCCGACGTGGCCTCCTCCGATCACGAGCTCCGTCGCGCGTACGAGGAACTGGCTCGCCACGTCGCGGAGGAGCGACTCGCGTTCGCGGACCGCGTGCAGGAGGTGCTCGACCAGGCGCAGCACCTCCAGCGGGAGCTGGACGCACGCGAGGAGCACGTGGCGCAGCTCGAACAGGACGCCGAGGCGCTTCGGGCGCGCATCGAGGAGCTCCACGCCGAGCTCGTCGCCGCGCACGAGAGCCACCGCTCGGTCGTCGAGACCCGCTCGTTTCGCTACACGCGGCCGCTCCGCGGGCTCGGCAAGGCGCTGCGGCGGCGATGAAGACGTCCGTCGTCATGGCCGTCCACGGCAACTGGCCGGTTGCGCGACGAGCCCTCGAGGCGCTTGCGCCCGAGCTGGGCGAGGAGCGCGAGGTGATCGTCGTGGACGACGCGTCGCCGGACGCGGCTCCGGACGGCTTGCCCGCGACGACGATCGTCCGCAACGACCGCAACCTCGGCTTCGGCCCGTCGTGCAACCGCGGTGCGGAGCTCGCCCGCGGCCGAGCTCCTCTGCTTCCTGAACAGCGACTCGATCGTCGAGCCGGGCGCGCTCGCCGCGCTCGGAGCGGCGCGCCGAGCTGGAAGGCTCGGCGGTGACGGGCCTCCTGCTCGGCGAGGACGGCCGGCTGCAGGAGGCGGGTTGCTCGGTGGGCCGCGACGGCGTCACGTTCCCGCTCGGCGCCGGCGCGGCGCCGGACGACGCCCGCTGGGCCTTCCGCCGGGAGGTCGACTACGGCTCCGCCGCCTGCCTGCTCGTCCCACGCGAGCGATTTCGAGAGCTCGGCGGCTTCGACGACCGCTTCGCGCCGGGCTACTACGAGGACGCAGACCTGTGCCTCAGGCTCGCCGAGCGAGGCGTGCCGACGGTGCTCGAGCCCGCGGCGCGAGTCGTCCATCTCCAGCACGGCTCGAGCTCCGTCGAGCGGGCGCGGGAGCTCGTCCGCCGGAACCGGGCTGCGTTCGTCGAGCGCTGGGGCGAGCGGCTCGCGCACCGCCCGATCGTCGTCGCGGCGAAACCGTGGCCACACCGCCTCCTCGCGCTGCGCGACGCAATCGCGTTGCTTCGGGTTCTCGTCGTGCGAGACGCCGGGCTCGCACAGGAGGTCGCTCACCGGTGGCCCGCCGCGCGGGTCACGCTCATCGGCGGGGACGCGCGGGACGGGATCGAAGCAGCAGAACCGTCGGATCTCGACGAGTGGCTCGACGAGCGCCGCTTCCACTACTCCGCCGTGCTCGGCGACGTCAACGGCGCCCTCTCGCGTTCGCAGCCGCAGGCGGCGCGCGACCTCGACGACCCCGTCCTGCCGCCGCCCGGCGAGGAGCCCCGTGGCTGACGGGCGTCAACCTCGTCGGCTTCTTCCACGCCGAGTTCGGCCAGGGCGAGGTCGCGCGGCGGCTCGACCGGGCGCTCCGCCATGCAGGGATCCCGCACACGACGATCGCTTACGAGGACGTCCCGCACCGGCAGGAGCACGCGTTCGAGCACTCCGACGGCGAGCTGCACGACGTCAACGTGCTCTGCCTGAACGCCGAGCACCTCCTGATCCGCTTCGCCGAGAGCCCCGCGCGGGAGCTGCTCTCGCGGACGGACTCTCGGTCGGGGTCTGGTTCTGGGAGACGAGACGTCTTCCCGGACTACCTCCGGCCCGCGCTGAAGTTCGTCGACGAGGTCTGGGTCGCGAGCGAGTTCGTCGCCGAGGCGATCCGGGCCGCGACGGCGGTGCCCGTCGCTCGTCTTCCCGCTTCCCGTGGAGCCCCCGACGGCAGGCCGACGGTGAGCCGCGCCGACCTCGGCCTGCCGACGACCGCTTCCTCTTCAGCTTCGTCTTCGACTTCCACAGCACGGTCGCGCGGAAGAATCCCGGCGGGCTGATCGACGCCTACTCGCGAGCGTTCGGGCCCGACGACGGCGCGATCGCTCGTCGTGAAGAGCATCAACGGCGACAACTTCCCCGACGACCTGCGGCGCGCTCGAGGCAGCGGCCGCGGGCCGGCCGGACATCCGCATCGTCGACGGCTTCGTGCCGGCCGAGCAGGTTGCCGCGCTACACCGCGCTCGCCGACTGCTCGGTCTCGCTCCACCGGAGCGAGGGCTTCGGGCTGACGCTCGCCGAGGCGATGGCGCTCGGGAAGCCGGTCGATCGCGACCGGCTACTCGGGCAACCTGACGTTCATGGACGACGAGAACTCCTACCTCGTGCGCCACCGGCTGACGGAGCTCGCCGAGGACGTCGGGCCGTACCCGGCGGGCTCGACCTGGGCCGAGCCCGACCTCGATCACGCGGCCGAGCTGATGCGGCGCGTCGTCCGACCAGCCCGACGAGGCGCGGGAGCGAGCCGAGCGCGGGCGCGAGACGATCCTCGAGAATCACTCGATCGAACGAACCGCCGCGTTCCTGTCCGAGCACGTGCCGGAGCTCCACCGCCGCCGGCTCGGGCGGGGCGGTGCGTGCGACGCCGTCAGAGCGAGCCGCGGGCTTCCTGTCCACGGCCCGCAGGCGAGCTGGGCGCCGCCGTCGCGGCTCGGCGGGCTCGGGCCGGCTCTACCGGCGACTGCTCGTGCGCCTGATCCGGCCGTACACGGCGCGGCAGCGCGAGTTCGAGCACGCGGTCGTCGACGGGCTCCGCGAGCTCGAGCTGGAGAACGATGGAGCTGCGGCGGCGGCTCGACGAGCTCGAGCGTCAGCGCGCGGCACGTAGCGCAGCGAGTTGATCCGCAGACCCGAGGTAGCGGAGGTCGCCCGGCGTCTCCTTCGCCGCGAAGGACGCCGGGATGTCGAGGTGCACGCGGCAGACGCCGTCCTGCGGGACGCAGCCGGACCGTGAACGCCTTCCTCGCCGGGCGCGGCGGGCACGCGGATGCGATCGGTGACGACGTCGTGCTGCGATGACGGTGACGACGAACGGCCGCGGATGCAGCACCGGGTTCGTCTCGATAGTCGAGGAGAAGCGAGCCGCCGCTCCTGCACCGGTAGCGCCAGTAGTCGAGGTACGTGCTCGTCCAGTTGTCCGGGTAGAGGCCCTGGAGCTGCTCGATGATCCGCACCGGGCCGTCGACGCGCTAGACCGCCATCTGGGTCGGCGCGTTCGTCGACGACGAGCTCGCCGTCGCAGCTTCGTCCAGATGTCGGTGACGACGTACGGGAGCTCCAGCGGGCGGCCCTGATAGTCGGCCGTGCCGTCCGGCCGGATCGCCCCCCTGGCGCTGGCCGAACGCGTCGTACGGGCCGGGACAGCGCGTAGACCGGCCCGACGCTCCGGTTGTAGAACTCCGCTCTCCCAGAACGCGAAGTGGTTGCCGCCGCCCGTCCAGACCTGCGCGACGTCGGCGCTCCGGCCCGACGCTCGCGGTCGACCCAGTCGGGCACCTCGCGCACCCCGCCTCCCAGGCGCCGTGCGACGCCTGTTCGATCCGCGCCTCGACAGGCCTCGAGACGGCTGCGTAGTACAGGAAGAGCGCGATCGGGACCACGATGCGCGTAGCGCCGCGGGATCGAGCGCCACGAGCAGAACGCGCGGCGATCGCCGCGCCGATCACGACCTCGTCGATCGTCTCCGCGCTGAAGAGCCGGTCGCGCCAGCGCCAGATCGCGAGCAGGCCGACGGTGTCGTGCACCGCCGTGTCGTTGAGGAAGTTGTTCAATGGAAGCGCTGCGGGGAGCGCGGCGGTGAAGAGCGCTGCAGGCGCGAGCGCCCACCACGGCCGCGGCGAGCGCTGGCCGATCCAGACCATGAGCCCGATGAAGAAGAAGCGGCGCGACGTGGAAGAGGTAGCGCTCGACGATCCGCTGCGCGACGGGCGTCGATCGCGAACGCCGAGACGACGAGCAGGAACCACACGACCATCGAGACGGAGACCGCGGCGAAGATGCGGTGCTCCCGCAGCGCGCTGGGCCGCAAGCCCGTCGCGCGCGACGATGATGAGCGCCACGAAGGGGAAGACGCCGAGCATGATCACCAGCTCGGCGAGGTGGTAGAGGAGCCAGTGCGAGACCGCCGCGACGGCGTAGGAGTAGTCGCGGAGCGCGTGTACGCGCCCATGACGTCGGAGAGGCGCTCTCCGCTGCAGGAGCTGCCGGGCGACGACAGCCGCGGCGCCGAGAACGAGCAGCACCGCCCGTCACGCGGAACGCCCAGAGCCCGCGCCAGAAGTGCCGTCCGTGATCGAGCAGCGCGACGAGCAGGACCGACGTGACGAGCACGAAGGCGAACGTGGCCGCCTGGGGACGCGTCAGGTACGCGACGCCGATCGCCGAGGACGACGAGCGCCTGGCGCCCGACGGTGGGACGCTCCAGCGCCCGGATCAGCAGCAGCGCCCAGACCGCGGTGACCGGGTAGAACGCGTTCTCGGTCATCACCGTGCCCGCTGTAGGTCATGGCCGGGATGGCCAGCGAGAGACCCGCGGCGGTGAGGGCGAGCGCGCGGCTGACGAGCCGCCGGGCGATCAAGTAGACCGGGATCGCCGTCAGCGACATCAGCAGCGAGTTGATCGCCTTGACGCCATCGTGCGCGTCCGGCACCCGGTCGAAGAGGGCGTACGCCGGCGCGATCAGCGTCGGGTAGACGACGCCGACGCCGTTCGTCCCGGGGTTGTCGCGGAGCGAGAACTCGCCGGTGTAGGCGAGCGACTTCGCCAGCTCCGCATAGACCGTCTCGTCAGGGAAGATCCAGGCCGCGTCGTCGCGGAGCCCGAGGATCAGGCGGATGATCGTGGAGACACCGATCAGCACCGCGAGCAGCGCCCAGGTCGGGACCGGCAGCGGGCCGCGGCGTCTCCTCGTCGGGCTCGCCCGCGACCTCCGCCGCCTTCGGCCGCTCATCACGGCGGCTCGTAGCGGAAGCCGAACTTGACGCCGAGGACGCGCTCCTCCTGGGGCCCGGGCGAGACGGTCGGCATCGTGTAGACGACCTGGCAGAGCCCGTCGTCGGGTCGCAACGGCGTGCGGATCGTCGCGCTGCGCGCGGGCGCGACGCTCACCGTCTGCGGGGCGCCGGCGCCGCCGGACGCCGTGACCGGCATCGGCGTGCGATGCACACCGGCCGGGCTCGTGAGGGTCGCGACCACCGCGCCGCCCTCGCAGGCAAACCGGGTGTAGGTCGCCTGGGCGCCCGACCAGCGGTCGGTGAAGAGACCGTCGACCCGCTCGCGGAGGACGATCGGGCCGTCGACCTGGTTGAGCACCATCGCGGCTTCGGGCTGAGCCGCCGCGATCGGCACGCCGAGCTTCGTGTCCACGTCGGTCAGGAGGTAGCGCACCGTCACCGGCGACCCATCCCCCTGGAGCACGGCGCCCCTCCGCGTGACGTCGACGTCGACGAGCCCCGGCAGCCCGTCGTAGGGGCCGGGGTAGCTGTAGACGGACCCGACGCTCCGGTTGAAGATCTCGGCCTCCCAGAAGCGGAACTGGTCGCCTGACCAGTAGAGGCTCGCGACGTCGGCCTTGATCCCGACCGCGCGGTCGATCCAGTCGCGCGGCGAGCGGATCGTGTTGTACGCGTCCACCGACGCCTGGTGCGTGAAGCCCTCCACCGGGCGGCTCGCCGCCGCCGAAGTAGACGCCGAGCAGCGCGATCGTCAGCGGCGCGAGCCAGCGAACCGGAAGCAGGAGACGAACAGGGCCGCGGCTGCGATCGCGGCGACGGCGACGACCTCGTCGATCGACTCCGGGCTGAACGCGCGGTCCCGCCAGCGCCAGATCGGAAGGAGGCCCGGCGTGCTGTGGATCAGCGTCGTGTTGAGGAAGCTGTTCAGCGGCAGGGACAGCGTCAGCGTCCCGGCGAAGAGGGCGGCCGGCGCCACGGCCCACCACGGGCGCGGTGCGCCCCGCGCGATCCAGGCGACGAGCGCGACGAAGAAGAGCGGGACGACGTGGAAGAGGTTGCGCTCGAGGATCCGCTCCACCGTCGGCGTCGTCGCGAACGCCGAGACGACGAGCACGAACCAGAAGACGGTCCCGAGCCCGACCGCCGCGAGGATCCGCAGCGTCGCGCGGCGCGGCCGGCCGGAGCCCGTAGATCGTCATCAGCAGGAACGCGGCGAACGGGACGAACCCGAGGACGATGTCGAGCGCGGCGACGTGGTAGATCGCCCAGTCGACGAGCGCGTTCACGTCGTAGTCGACGTCGAGCACCGCGGCGTAGGCGCCGAGCAGCTCGCGCATCGGCATGTCGCGCAGCACCTGGCGAACGACTGCGACCGGGATCGCGAGGCCGAGCAGCGCCCAGGTCGGCCAGAACCGCCAGAGATCCCGCGCAAGCCGCCTCGGCCGGAACGGGCCGTCGAGCAGCACGACGAGCCCGATCGCCGTCACGAGCGCCGGGACGAGCGTGACCGCCTGCACCTTGGTCAGCACCGCGGCGAGCAGCCCGCCGATCACGAGGCCCTGGCGGAGGAGCGTCGGACGATCGAGCATCCGGACGAGGAGCAGCAGCCAGACCGCGGTGATCGGGTAGAACGCGTTCTCGACCATGACGTTCCCGGTGTAGGTCAGCGACGGGACCGCGACGGTCAGCGCGGCGGCGGCCAGCGAGAGCCAGAGCCCCGCGTAGCGCCGCGCGAGGAAGTACACGGGCACCGCCGCGAGGGACATCAGCAGCGAGTTGATCGCCTTCACCGCGTCGTAGGCGTCCGGCAGCCGCTCGAAGAGGAGGAAGGCCGGCGCGAGCAGCGACCGGGTAGAGGATGCCGAAGCCGCCGGTTCCGGCAACCTCGCGGATCGCCGACCGCGCCCGTGTAGGCGAGCGACTTGGCCGGCTCCCAGTAGTGCAGCTCGTCGCTGAAGATCCAGGGCGCCGGGTCGCTGGACCGCCCAGTTGAAGCGGAACGGAAGGAAGGAGAAAGAGCGACGACCAGCGCTCAGAAGCGACCAGCGGCGGCTCCGCAACCGGCGACCCGTCACGGGCCGCGGCATCGGACGATGGTAGTCGCTAGGTTCGGCGGCGATGGCGCAGCAGCCGAGCGTCGCCGTCGTCGTCGTCAACTTCAACGGCGGCGAGATCGTGGAGCGCTGCCTCGAGGCGCTGGCGGCGCAGACGAGGCCGCCGGATCGGACGATCGTCGTCGACAACGCCTCGACCGACGGCTCAGCCGGACCGGATCGCCGAGCGCTTCCCGGAGGTCGAGCTGATCCGCCTCGAGCGAGAACGTCGGGCTTCGCCGGCGGGAACAACGTCGGCGTCGCGCGCGGCCGAGGGCTGCGACTGGGTCGCGCTCCTCAACCCCGACGCTTTCCCCGCAGCCGACGTGGCTCGAGCGGCTGCTCGACGGCCGCCGAGCGCCGCCCGGAGTACAGCTTCTTCGGCAGCCTGCTCCTGCGCGCCGACGACCCGACGAGGTCGACGGCACCGGCGACGCCTACCACGTCGGCGGCATGGCGTGGCGGCGCGACAACGGCACGGCCGCTGCGCCGAGGCGCACCTCGAACCAGGCGAGATCTTCTCGCCCTGCGCCGCGGCGGCGCTCTACCGGCGAGACGCGTTCCTCGACGCAGGCGGCTTCGACGAGACGCTTCTTCGCGTACTACGAGGACAGCGACCTCGCCTTCCGGCTGCGCCTGCTCGGCGAGCGCTGCTTCTACGTGCCCGGCGCCGTCGTCCACCACGTCGGCTTCTCGACCGCGGGCGAGGAGAGCCCGTTCACCGTCTACCACTCGCAGCGGAACCTCGTCTGGGCCTGGGCGAAGAACATGCCGACCCGCTCCTGCTCGCTCTACCTCCCCCAGCACCTGCTCGTGAACGTGCTCAACATCGGGTGGTACACGGCGCGAGGACAGGCAGGCCCCGTGCTTGCGGTCGAAGATCGATGCGCTCCGCGGACTGCCCGCCGATCTTTCGGCAGCGGCGCGAGCTCCAGCGCGCGGCGCGTCGGTCTCGGCGAAGGCGCTCCGCGCGCAGATGGAGACGGGGCGCCGGCGCCTACCTGACCGGCTTCAAGCGTGCGCTTGGCGACCTGGCGGGGGCGGCGCTCACCGCAGTCGGCTCAGAGCAGCCGGCGGACGAGCGCCCAGTAGGCGGCCGAGCATCGGGTTCACGAACCGAACCGCGCTTCGGGAGCTCGATCATCGCCGGGTCGAGCACCGGCGTCAGGTGCCCGGCCAGCTCCCGGTCCGGCACGGTTCGCGCCGACCTGAAGCGTGCGGCGGTGACGCGACGATCCAGCCGGCGTTCGCCGCGCACCAGCCCCAGCCGGAGCCTTCGCCCGGAACCAGCCCTCGCGGATCGAGACCAGCGTCAGCCCGACCTCGGCGACCACGAGCACCGGCGCGAGTAGGAGGAGCAGCCGCGCCGAGTACGCCGAGGCGACGAAGACGAGCCGGTTCCGCTCCATGAAGTAGTACTTCGCCGGGTTCCGCTCGTGCTCGTAGTCGTGCAGCACGTCGGCCGCCGGGATTGAGCACGATCCGCGGCCCGCGCATCCGCGCCCGCCAGCCGAGCTCGAGATCCTCGTGGTAGAGGAAGAGCTCCTCGGTGAAGCCGCCGAGCTGCTCGAAGAGCTCGCGGCGCATCGCCAGCACCGAGCCGTTCGCGTACGTGATCTCCGTGCCGGTCGCGTGACCGTGCTCGGCCGGCTCTCCGTGCCCGGCCGACCAGCCGAGCCCGGCGATGTGGATCACCGCCCCGCGCGAGTTGAGCGTCGTCGGGATCGGAGAGCAGGAGCAGCCTTCCCATCGCCGCGCCGATCCTCCGGATCGGCGCACGGTTCGGGCGAGCTCGGCGACCGCCCCGGGCTCGACGACCGTGTCCGGATTGAGGAAGAGCAGGACGTCGCCGCGCGCGTCCCGCGCGCCGAGGTTGCAGCCGGCCGCGTAGCCGACGTTCTCGCCCGGGCGCACGACCTCGGACCGACGCTCGCGCCTCGGCCGCGTGCGATCTCGGGCCCCTCGTCGCCGTTGTCGACGACGATCACCTGGTCGACGTCGCCGTCCCGTCGAGCGAGTCGAGGCAGCGCAGCAGCGCAGGGCCCGGAGTTGTAGGCCACGATCACGACGGAGATCGACACGCGCGGAGCGTACTGAGCGCCCAGCGCCCCTAACAGATCCTTCAGTGGGCTCTGTTAGCTTGAACGCCGTGTTCGAGCAGAACGGGATCGAGGTCTCCGTCGTCATCCCCTGCCTGAACGAGGAAGCGCGGGTCGCCGACGTCGTCCGAGACGGCTGGGCCGGAATCGAGCGCTCCGGGCGCCCGGCGAGGTGATCGTCGTCGACAACGGCTCCACCGACCGCTCGGTCGAGCTGGCGGAGCAGGCCGGTGCGCGCGTCGTCCACGAGCCGAGCGCCGAGGCTACGGCAGCGCCTACCTGCGCGGCCTCGCAGAGGCGCAGGGCGAGTACATCGTCATGGCCGACGCCGACGGGACGTATCCGCTCCGCGACCTGCCGGCGTTCGTCGACCAGCTCGAGGCGGGCGACGACTCGTGCTCGGCTCGCGCTTCAAGGGCAAGATCCACCGAGGGCGCGATGCCGTGGGCCCACCGCTGGATCGGCAACCCGGTCCTCACGTTCATCCTCAACGTCTTCTTCGGCGTCCGCGTCTCCGACGCCCACTGCGGCATGCGCGCGATCCGCCGCGTACGCCGTGCCCAGGCTCGAGCTCCAGGCGACGGGGATGGAGTTCGCCTCCGAGATGATCCTCAAGGCGTCGAAGCGCAAGCTGCGCGTCGGCGAGATCCCGATCGACTACCAGCCGCGGATCGGCGAGTCGAAGCTGAACACCTGGCGGGACGGCTGGCGTCACCTGCGGTTCATGCTCCTCCACAGCTCGACGTTCCTCTTCCTGATCCCGGGACTCGTGCTGCTCGTGCTCGGGCTCGCGATCATGCTTCCGCTCGCAACCGGGCCGGTCGACGCGTTCGGGGTCACCTGGTACATCCACGCGATGATCGCCGGGTCGCTGGCGACGCTCGTCGGCGCGCAGATCGTGCAGCTCGGCCTCTTCGCCCGGAGCTACGCGCTGCTCTACCTGAACGAGCACGACCCGTTGCTCGAGCGGCTCTGGACCCGGGTCCGGCTCGAGCACGGACTGCTGCTCGGCGCCGCGCTGACACTGATCGGCGGCGGCGTCCTGATCGCGATCTTCGCCGAGTGGGCATCGGGCGGCTTCCGAGAGCTCGGCCGCGTGCACGAGGCCCTCTTCGGCATGACCCTGGTCGGCCTCGGAGTGCAGACGCTCTTCGGCTCGTTCTTCCTCAGCGTGCTCGGGCTGCGCAAGCACCTGCTTGCTGGGATCCTCCGCCGGCGAGGTCGACAGCCGCCCGGCCGCAGAGGATCGAGACCTCGTGGCCGCCGGTTCCGATCAGCGTTGAACGGCCGAGCCGCCATCGATCGCGTGCTCAGCCCGCGGTCTCCGGTGATGCGGAGCGCCCACCGTGGGTCCGGCGCCGCGTCTGGCCGCTCGTCAACCGCGAGTCCGAGTTCGTCCACCGGCTACCTGCGACGGCTTGAGCGGCATCGAGATCGGCGCGCTCCGCTCACAACGACTACGGCGTCGACGCCGTCAACGTCGACCGGTTCGGTCGATGGACACGATCTTCAAGCAGGAGGAGTGGGACGCGTGCGGGAAGAAGCGTCCCGTCGACGTCGTCGCGCCCGGCGACGACCTCCCGTTCGAGGACGATTCGGTCGACTTCGTCCTCGCCTCGCATGTCATCGAGCATTTCCCCGATCCGATCGGCGCCCTCGAAGGAGTGGGTGCGAGTCGCGCGCCGCTACGTCGTCGTCGTCGTCCCGCATCGCGATCGCACCTTCGACCACGACCGCGAGCTGACGCCGATCGACGAGTTCGAGCTGCGGCGGCGCGGGGCGGCCTCGCGCCGTCCGCACCGCCGCATGACCACTGGTCGGTGTGGACGCGCGATTGCTTCCTCGACATGTGCGAGCGCTTCGGCCTCACGGTCGTGGACTGCCTCGATCCGGACGACAAGGTCGGCAACGGTTTCATCGTCGTGATCGACGCGTCGCGCTGAGGCGCTCGGCATGACCGTCGCGCGCCAGGTCGCCTGGAACACCGTCGCGCAGACCGTTGCGCGCTTCGGCGTCCTCGGCCTCGGCGCGTCGTCACGACGCTACTCACCCGCTACCTCGGCGTCTCGAACTACGGCGACTACATCGTCGTCTCGGTCTACATCTCGCTCTTCGCCCTCGTCTTCGACTGGGGCATTCCCACGCTGCTGGCGCGCGAGCTGCCGCGGGTGGAGCGTCCGAAGAGCTCGTCGGGAAGACGCGTGGCGCTGCGGCTCACGCTGGCCGTGCCGGTGTCGCGTCCTCGCCGGCGCTCGCTCGCCTTCGTGCTCTACGGCGGCGAGGACGACGAGCAGGCGCGGAACGGGATCCTGATCGCGCTGCCGACGATCCTCTTCGATCTCGTCCTGAACACGCTGACGCCGATCTTCCAGGTGCGGCTGCGGATGGACCGCGTCGCGGCGGCCGAGATCCTGTCGCAGGCGCTCGGGCGGCGCTGCTGATCGCGCTCGTGCTCACGGACCGGAGCTTCTACTGCGCTCGTGCTCGCGACGGTGGTGGGGTCGGCCGCCTACGCGGGCCTCGTCTACCTCTTCTCACGCAGGTTGATGCGCTTCCGGCTGTCGTTCGACCTCGCCGTCTGGAAGCGGCTGCTCCGGGTGGCGCTGCCGCTCGGGCTCGCGGTCGTCGTCGGCACGATCTACTTCCGTGCCGATGCACTCATCCTCTCGCTGCTCAAGGACTCCGAGGAAGTCGGCATCTACGGCGTCGCCTACCGCTTCTTCGAGATGACCGTCCCGTTCCCGGCCTTCTTCCTCGCGCCGGTCTTCCCGCTGCTCTCCGCCGCCGCCGTCAGCGTCGCGGGGCCGGCGGAGTTCGTCTCGCTGCTGCAGCGGTCGTTCGACGTGCTCGTGATCGCGGCGGCGGGCCTGGTCGCGGTGGCCGTGCCGCTGGCGCCCGACCTCGTTCGAGTCGTGGCGGGCGAGGACTTCGCCGACTCCGCGACTCCCGTTGCGGATCCTGATGGTCGGCGCCGCGTTCTCGTTCCTCTCGAGCCTCTTCATCTACGCGCTGATCGCGCTCGACCGGCAGCAGCGCGTGCTGCTCCTGACGCTCGTCGCGCTCGTCGTCAACCTCGGCCTCAACCTCGCGCTGATCCCGGGCTACGGCTACACCGCCGCCGCCGCGATCGCGACCGGCACGCAGGTCGTGATCGTCACCGGCGCCGTCTATCTCGTGTGGCGGTACACGCAGTTCGTCCCGGGCGCCCGCGTCCTGCTGCGGGCGGTCGGCGCCGGCGCCGCGGTGCTCCTCGTCCTCACCTTCGTGCCGATGCCGTTCGTGGTCAGCCTGGCGGTGGGCGGGCTCCTCTACGCAGTCCTGCTCCTCGCGCTGCGGGTCGACCGCGAGCTCGAGCTGGCTCAGCTGCTCCGCCGCTCGTGAAGGTCCTCGTCGTCTCGAACGACCGGATCGGCGCGCGGATGGCGGGCCCCGCGATCCGGTACTGGAACTTCGCGCGGGAGCTGGCGCGGGAACACGACGTGACGCTGATGGCCCCCGGACCGGTCGAGATCGAGCCCGAGGGCTTCGAGGTCGTGCAGGCCCAGGACTACGGCGGCCGCGCCTTCCGCGGCTACGCGCGGCGAGTTCGACGTGCTCGTGGCGCAGAACCTCCTCCCCTGGACGATGCGCGCGCTGGCGAAGGAGCCGGTGCGCGTGATCTACGACCTCTACGACCCGTTCCTCGTCGAGAACCTCGGCCTCTTCGCGCGGCAGGCGACGTCGCGGCGCTACCAGGACGCGCTGCTCCGGGCGAACAGCCTCGCCCAGGAGGTCGCGCTCGCCACCGGCGACGGCGTTCCTCTGCGCAAGCGAGCGACAGAGGGATCTCTGGCTCGGGATGCTCGGCGTCCTCGGCCGGCTCGACCAGGACGAGTACGCGCGCGATCCGTCGCTCCGGCGCCTGATCGACGTCGTGCCGTTCGGGCTCCCCGCGGAGCCTCCGGCCGAAGTCGGAGCCCGCGCTGAAGGGCGTCGTGCCCGGCATCGGCGAGCGACGACCGCGTCCTCATCTGGGGCGGCGGCATCTGGAACTGGTTCGATCCGATGACGCCGATCCGTGCCGTCGCGCGCCTGGCGGAGCGCCGCGACGACGTGAAGCTCTACTTCCTCGGCATCCAGCACCCGAACCCCGAGACCGAGGAGATGACGATGGCCGACGAGGCCGTGGCGCTGGCGCGGGAGCTCGGGGTTCTCGACCGGTCGGTCTTCTTCAACTACGGCTGGGTGCCGTACGAGGAGCGCGCGAACTACCTGCTCGAGGCCGACCTCGGGGTGACGGCGCACGAGGACAACGTCGAGACGCGGTTCGCATTCCGGACGCGGGTGCTCGACTACCTCTGGGCGGGACTGCCGATCGTCACGACCGGCGGCGACGTGCTCGGCGAGCTCGTCGAGTCGCGCGGCCTGGGACGGGTGGTCGCGCCGGGCGACGTCGACGGATGGGTGGCGGCGATCGAAGAGTTGCTCGCCGACAGCCAGGCGGCGCGTCGCGCGATCGAGGAGGTTCGCCCGCAGTACGCCTGGCCCGAGGCGGTGAAGCCGCTGCTCCGGCTCGTCGCGGACGAAGCGCCCTCACGGCCCGCCCCCGCGACGGTCAAGGTCGCGCGTTACGTCTGGCTCTCCGTCGTCGCCGCGGTGATCAAGCGCGGCTTCCGAACGGCGGTCAAGCGGGCGTTCGCGATCCTCCGCCGTCCGCGGGTGCCGTAGCCAGCATCGTCAGCTCCTCGGCGCGCGCCGGCTGGAGGAAGGTGCGGAGGTCGGCGAGGCGCGAAGGCGTGCTCGCCCCGCGCGCCGAGATCGGATCCCCGCCGCGCCGCAGCGCCTCGCTCGCCGGGTAGGTCAGCTCGGCGCGGTACGCGCGGATGCGGCGGACGTCCCCGAACCCCACTTCACGCAGGAGCCGCTCGAGCGCGCGGGGCGTGAACAGGACGAGGTGGCGCGGCGGGTCGAGCCCGAACCAGTCGGCGCCGAACCGCTCGTGTCCGAGCGAGTCGATGTTCGGTGTCGCGATCCACAGCACGCCGCCGGGGCGGAGCAGCGCGAGGCAGCGCCGGACCGCCGCGCCGGGGTCGTGGAAGTGCTCCATCACGTGGTTGAGGGTCAGCGCGTCGAACGAGCGCTCGTCGAGCTCGGCCTCGTCGATCGCGGCGCGCTGGACGTCGAGCCCCTTCTCTCGGGCGACCTCCGCCGAAGCTGGATCCGGCTCGATGCCGCTCGACTTCCCAACCCGCGTCCCGCATGCGGAGGAGGAACTCGCCCGTGCCGCAGCCGACGTCGAGCAGGCGCGGCGCGCCGGCCGGCTTCCGCAGGTGGCGCACCGACCACTCGGCCCGCCAGCGGCGCTTCGGGAAGAGCGGGACGACCCGGCCGAGCGGGGACGCGGGCCGGAGGTCGTAGCCAAGCGCCGCGTTCAGGTAGCCGTTCAGGATCGCGGCTCGCCGTGCGCTGGGCGCCGCTGCCTCGATCGGCCGCTCGGGGCCGAAGTACCGCTCGTAGGCCAGCCCGATCGCCTCCTCGGTGGGCCGTGGGTCGAGGAACGCCGAGCCGCAGGCCCCGCAGTGCTGCAGGTCCCAGGAACCTGGTGCGTCGAAGAGGCGATCCCTGAGCCCTTCGTGGAGGACGCTCCGGTCCGCCGAGCCGCAAACGGGACACGCGCCGACGCGCTCCAGGCCGTCCTCGGGCCACACCGGAGCTACCGCGACGCGATCGCGCCCGCGACGGAGAGCCGCGCGAGGTCGGCGTCGACCATCATCTCGACGAGCTCGCGGAACGACGTCTTCGGCTCCCAGCCGAGCTTCTCGCGCGCCTTCGACGCGTCACCGACGAGCTGGTCGACCTCCGCCGGGCGCAGGAACTCCGGGTCGGTCTTGACGTGCTGCTCCCAGTCGAGCCCGACATGGGCGAACGCGAGCTCGCAGAACTCGCGCACGGAGTGCGGCTCGCCCGTCGCGATCGACGTAGTCGTCCGGCTCGTCCTGCTGGAGCATCAGCCACATCGCCTCGACGTAGTCGCCGGCGAAGCCCCAGTCGCGCTCGGCGTCGAGGTTGCCCGAGCGCGAGCTCGTCGGCCAGGCCGAGCTTGATGCGCGCGACGCCGTCGCTGATCTTGCGCGTCACGAACTCGAGCCCGCGGCGCGGCGCCTCGTGGTTGAAGAGGATCCCCGACACCGCGTACAGGCCGTACGACTCGCGGTAGTTCACGGTGATGTAGTGGCCGTAGGTCTTCGCGACGCCGTACGGCGAGCGCGGGTAGAACGGCGTCTGCTCGTTCTGCGGCACCTCGCGCACCTTCCCGAACATCTCCGACGAGGAGGCCTGGTAGAAGCGGATCGCCGGGTCGACCGAGCGCGACCGCCTCGAGCATCCGCGTCACGCCCACGCCGGTGAACTCCGCGGTCAGCACGGGCTGGTTCCAGGAGGTCGGGACGAAGCTCTGCGCGGCGAGGTTGTAGACCTCGTGCGGCTCGGCCGAGCGGAGCGCGGACTCGAGCGACGGCGGGTCGAGCAGGTCGCCCTGGATCAGCGTTCGAACGGTCGACCAGATGTCCGATCCGCTCGACGTTCTCGGTCGAGGCGCGGCGTGTCATCCCGAACACCTCGTAGCCTTTTTCCAGCAGCAGCTCCGCGAGATACGAGCCGTCCTGGCCCGTGATCCCGGTGATCAGCGCTCTGCGACCCGCCACCGGCGCCACCCTATATGACGGTCGGAATCAGCCTTCTCACGCTCGTTCCCGGCGTCGTCGGGGGCTCGGAGACCTACGCGCGGGAGCTCGTCCGGGCCCTCGGACGGGTCGGCGAGCACGACTACCGCGTCTTCAAGTCGAGCGCTCGTCGGCGACGACCTGCCGGGCAAGACGGTGCGCTCGTACCGCGCGAGCCGGTCGATCCCCGGGCCGCGCTCGCCGCGATGGCGCGTGGCGGCCGTCGCGCCGCGGCAGCTCCGGCGCGAGATGCAGCTCGGCGAGCTCGACGTGATCCACTTCCCGCTGACGGTGATGCTCCCGCGCGTCGAGCAACCGCCGGCCGTGGTCAGCCTGCTCGACATCCAGCACGTCTTCTTCCCCGAGTTCTTCTCCCGCGCGGAGCTCGCGTATCGCCGCGTCGTCTACGGGTGGTCGCTGCGCCGGGCGCGGAAGGTGATCGCGATCTCCGAGCACGTGAAGGAGACGCTCGTCGAGCGGATGGGCATCGCGGCCGGAGCGGGTCGAGGTGATCCACCTCGGGCTCGACCACGAGCTCTTCCGCCCGGACGGCTCGGGCGAGCGGCAGCCGTTCCTGCTCTACCCCGCGAACCCGTGGCCGCACAAGAACCACGCACGGTTGTTCGAGGCGTTCTCGCCGCGTGCGGCAGGCTCGGCCGGAGCTGCGGCTCGTGCTCACCGGCACCGGGCTCGAGCGGCTCGGTCCGGTGCCGGAGGGCGTGGAGGTGCGGGGGCGCGTTCCGCGGGAGGAGCTCGCCCGCCTCTACCGCGACGGCGTCGGCGCTCGTCTTCCCGAGCCTCTACGAGGGCTTCGGGCAGCCGCCGCTGGAGGCGATGGCGTCCGGCACGCCCGTCGCGGTCTCGCGCGCCGGCTCGCTGCCGGAGGTCTGCGGCGACGCCGCGCTCTACTTCGAGCCGACGTCCGTCGACGAGATCGCCGAGGCGATCGTGGCGGTGCTGGAGCGGCCGGAGCAGCTGATCGAGCGAGGCCTCGAGCGGGCGGCCAAGTTCACGTGGGACGAGACGGCGCGCCGTCACGACGAGGTCTACTCGTTGAGCGCGTTGGGGTAGGGCAAGAAGGGCAGCGCGTAGACGATTCGCCAGTCTGGGCGCGAGCCGATCCGCGGTTGTCCAGGAGGACCATGGTCGGCCGGCCGAGTGTGCCCTGTCCGTTCGTCCCGATCGTGACACCCGGCGGGACCTGCCCGGCGAGCTTCCACGACACCAGAGCGACGACCGGGCCTCCGCACCGCAGGGCTCCCGCCTCGAAAGCGCCGAGCGGGAAACGGACGTAGGAGAACCGTGAGACTGCGAGCAGCCCGCGCCACGCTTCGAATGCTCCGCGGGCGCACGTCGTATCGCCGCAGGGCGTCGATGCTCCTCGCGGCGCACGGCCTGGGCCACTGCGGCAAGCCGCGCGAGCACCTGGCGTCGCGCTCGACGCTCGGCCGGCTGCGCGGCTGGGATCGATCGGTCTCGTCCGAGGAGCTCGTACGACGTTCCGAGGCCGCGGCGGTCACCGGCGACGAGCCGTTCGGGCCGGACGCGCGTCCGAGCAACGAACCGACCGGCCGGGCCGACCTGCACGGCGCGGCCGTCCAGCGTCAGGCGAACCGCGGTCGGCGTGCAGGCTCTTCTCGCCACGGCGAGCCCGTGCAGGAAGCGAGTCGAGCCGCCGTGGCGTCTCCTTCGGCATGCGGCGTACGGCGCGCGGCTGTGACGTCGACGTCTCGCGACAGGCGGTCCAGCTCGGCGCGTGCCGGCACGAGCACCCGGCCGGAGACCTTCCAGTGCCCACCGCTCCGGCGAACCCGAAGGGACCGGAACCGCGGGCGCGTCGCCGCGACATAGGCGAGTGCGGCCCGACCCAGATCGTCGTTCGCGGCGAGTGCCCGCGTCCACGGGTCCAGCTCCGCTGCAATCAGTGGGGGCATCACGGTCGGCAGGTCGACCAACGTCCGCCACTCGGCCTGCAGCCGGCGATCGGCGCCGGCGACATGAGCCGACCAGCGCGATCCACGAAGCGAGCGCGCTGCGAGCAGCACACGCGGCCAGAGCACGGTGGACTCCCGGCTCCACGCCGCCCGCGGGTCGTCCAGCGTGGACGAGGACTGAGAGTTGTCGGCCAGCCGCATGAGCGTTTGCGCCCCGCGGCGCCCTCCGAGCTCACGCACGGCGGCCCGCCACGCTGTGTCCGGCCGATAGGCCGTCGGGTTCCGGAGGTACGCGGCGACCGTGAACAGCGGGATCCTCGATGCCCAGGCTTCGTTCATCGGGTTGGAGAGGAAGCCGGCGAGGCGCCCCGGCAGTCCCGGCGCCCGTCCCGCCACAGGGCCGAGATGAAGGTCGTCCCGCGCGAAGTCGTTCACCGGGTAGTTGTCCCAAAGCACGGGGAGCCGGCCGTAGACACCGGCGATCGCGTCGGCGTGGGCGACCGAGATGCGGGACGGGACGACGTAGGGGCCCGTCCAGGCGATGTCGATTCCCTTCGCCAGAGAAGCCGTGAGCCCGGCGAGATAGGGCGTCCGTTCGACCTCCGCGTAGTCGGAGGGAACGACGATCAGCTTCCCACGCGGGTTCCACCGGAAGACCGCCGTCGCGACCTCGGCGTGGGCCCGCCCCAGCGCCGCGTCGCCCTCGCCGTACCTGCCCTTGTCCTCCTGGCAGTGGAACGACCGCGGGATGTCGTCGAAGGCGAGCATGAACGCAGTGATGCCCGACGACCGAAGCTGGTCGAGCTTGCGGAGCAGGGCCTCACGGTCCGATGCCGCGGAGTAACACATGTCCAGCCCAGGGGAGATCGAGTACACGAACCGCAACCGCGACTGACGAGCGCCGGTCATGTAGCTGAGGAACACACCGTGGTCCGGGTACAGGCTCCGCCAGCGCTCGCGCTGGTAGGGATCGTCCTTCGGGGCGTAGACGAAGGTGTTCAGCCCGTGCCGGCTGAGCCACCGGAACATCGATCGCCGGTCGGCATGCGGACCAGGGCGGCCCATAAAAGCCTTCGATCACGCCCTTGTAGGTGCCTGCGGGCGAGCCGCCCAGAACGGTGACCGCGCCGTCCGAAGGCACGGCGATAGCGACAGCTGCGGCTCCGACGGCGAGCACCGCAGCCCAGCGGGCGACTCGACTCACGCGGGCGCGGCTGCCTGATCGCGAAGGCGCTCGATGTCGGCGTCGACGAGCATGCGAACAAGCTCGTCGAAGCGAACGTTCGGCTCCCAACCGAGGCGCTCACGCGCGTGCGAGGGGTCTCCGACCAGCACCCTGGAGTCGGCCGCTCCCCGCCCAAGGGACTCGTCGTGGCGAACGTGCTCTCGCCAATCCAGCCCGACGTGTCCGAATGCGGCCGCGACGAGCTCTTCGACCGTGTGCGCCTCGCCGGTGGCGACGATCTCGTCGCCGGGCTCGTCGGCCTGGAGCATCAGCCACATCGCCTCGACATAGTCGCCTGCGAAGCCCCAGTCACGCGTCCCGGTCAGGTCGCCGAGCAGGAGCTCGCGTTCGAGCCCCAGGCTGATCGCAGCCGCGCCGCGACTCACTTTTCGCGTCACGAAATGGTCTGGCCGGCGTGGCGATTCGTGGTTGTAGAGGATCGCCGAGGACGCTGTGGAGGTTGCGACGGCGGAAGGCGCCCGTGAGGAAGTGCGCAAACGCCTTGCCTGCCCCGTACGGCGTGATCGGCGCAACCGGTGTCTCCTGGGTCTGAGGCACCTGCTCGGGAGCCCCGAAGATCTCGGCCGACGCAGCATTGAGGAACCGCCCAGACGGTTGCTCCCGGCGAAGGCCGTCGAGCAGCGCCGCGACCGATGCAGCGGCGAAGCCGGACGTGCCGACGGGGTCTTCCCACGAGGCCGGGACGAAGGACGTGGAAGCAAGGTGGTAGATCTCGTCCGGCTGGATCCGGCGGATCGCGGCGTCCACAGCGCCGGTGTCCGCAAGATCGAGCTCGAACGCCTCGATCCCGGGCTGGACGCCGTCAGGAGAACCGAGCACGGTGCCGAACACCTCGTAGCCGTGTCCGAGCAGGAGCTCAGCCAGGTACGAGCCGTCTTGCCCGCCGATGCCGGTGACAAGCGCCCGCCTCGCCATCGAACGGCACGATAGAGCAGTGAAACGAATCCTCGTCACCGGCGCAGGGGGCTCACCGGCAGCGAACTTCGTTCATTCGCTGCGGCTCGCGCCGGAGCCGTTCTACGTGGTCGGAACCGACACGAGCAAATACCACATCGAGCTGTCCCCGGTCGATGCCCGCTACTTGCTCCCGAGCACGGACGACCCGGGGTACCTGGAGGCGCTGAATGCCGTGATCGCGCGTGAAGGAGTGGAGCTGGTCCACCCGCAGCCGGAGCAGGAGGTGCGACTGCTCGCGGAGCAGCACGAGCGTGTGTCTGCCCGGACCTTCCTGCCGTCGGCCGAGGCCATCACTCTCTGCCAGGACAAGGCGAGCTTCGCCGGGCGCATGGCCGAGGCCGGTCTGCCGACGCCGCGGTTCGCCCGCGCCGAGTCGGAGGAGTCCCTGCGCGACGAGACTGCGTCGATCCTCGAGGCGCGCGAGCAGGCGTGGGTGCGCGCCGTTCGCGGCGCCGGCGCACGGGCGAGCCTCCCGGTCACGACGCCCGAGCAGGCCGTGTCCTGGGCGCGCTACTGGGTCGAGAAGCGCGGCTTGTCGATCGACGATTTCATGGTGAGCGAGTTCCTGCCGGGTCGAGAGTTCGCCTTCCAGAGCGTCTGGCAGGACGGCAGGATCGTCACCTCGGCCGCCCGCGAGCGCCTGGAGTACGTCTTCGGACACCTGATGCCGAGCGGCCAGAGCTCGAGCCCGTCGGTCGCGCGAACCGTCCGTCGCGACGACGTCAACGAGCTCGCGACGCGTGCCGTGCAGGCCGTCGACACCAATGCTTCCGGCGTCTTCTGCGTCGACCTGAAGGAGGACGAGGACGGCCGGCCGCTCGTCACGGAGATCAACGCCGGGCGCTTCTTCACGACGAGTAACTTCCTCGCCGAGGCCGGCGCGAACATGCCCCACACGTACGTGCGGCTGGCCTATGGGGAAGACGTCGACGGGCTCCCCGCCTACGACGCCGTCGAAGAAGGGCTCTACTGGGTGCGGATGGTCGACATGGGCTTCAAGCTGGTTCGGGAGGGCGAGTGGCGCAGCACGACGGTCGACGCCTAGTCCTCTTCGACTTCGACGGCACGATCGTCCACCTCGGGACTGACTACCCGAAGCTGCGCGCCGACCTCGAGGCACTTGCGGACGAGTCCGGCCTCGAGAAGGACGGCCACACGATCTACGACCTCTCGCTGCGGCTCGCCGAGAATCCGCGGGTCGACGAGATCGTCGCGCAGGCCGAGCTCGCCGGCCTCAGGAACGGTCACGAGCTTCCAGTCGGAGTCGAGCTCTACCGGCAGTACGCCGAGACGGGAGTCGAGCTGGCCGTGGTCACCCACAACAGCCGCGAGGTGGTGGACGAGTTCTTCCGCGAGCTCGACCTGCCGGCACCGCGGGAGGTCTTCGACCGGCGCGCACTCGGAGCCGTGAAGGCCGAGAGCGCGGCGATCCCCGAATATGCGCGCGGGGCGGCGTCGGTCGTCGTCGTCGGCGACTCCGATTTCGACCGCGCGCTCGCCGACCGCCTCGGAGCGACCTTCGTGGACGCGACGGACGACCTTCGTTCGTACTACGAGTCTCGCGCCGCGGAGCTGGACGAGCTCGCGCTCACCTACGAGCACCCGGAGCCATACAAGCGGTTCTTCTACGGAAACCGGCTCCGAGCGGTACTCGCCGCGCTCGACGCGCAGCCGGGAGACGAGGTTCTGGACATCGGGTGCGGCAGCGGCGTCTACGCACGCGTGCTCACCGAGCGCGGAGCGAGCGTCACCGCAACGGAGTTCGCACCCACCCCGCTAGCGCTCGCGAGGCGCAATCTCGGCGCCCTTGCAGCGCAGGTCGAGCTCCGGCTGGAGGATGCGCAGGCGCTGACGCTGCCCGACGAGTCGTTCGACCGTGCCCTCCTCACCGAAGTGATCGAGCACGTCCCGGACCCGGGGCGCGCCGTCGCCGAGGCAGCGCGGGTGCTGCGGCCCGGCGGCGTCCTGGCGGTGTCGACGCCGTCGCGCTTCTCGCCGCTCAACCTCGCGTACGACGTGAAGCGCCGCGTTCGGCGGTACGGGTTCAACGAGCACCTGCACGAGTTCACGCCGGCCTCCTTCGAGCGCCTCGTCGCGGAGCACCTCGAGGTCGAGCGCCTCGACTACGTGAACTTCGTCCTTCCCTACCCGGTGGACGAGCTCTACCTCAGGCTCGGCAGCCCCGGGCTCCGGCTGCTCGAGCGGATCGAGCAGGGCTTGAGCCGAGCACCCGCCCTGCGGCGACTGGGGTGGACGATGGTTCTTCGCGCGCGGAAGGCAGGCTGACCTGGCGAGACCACACGTCGCGCTCGTTGTCCTCTCCTGGAACGGCGGCTCGGACCTCGAGGAGTCGCTTCCTTCACTCGAGCAGGTCGACTACGAGCCGGTCACGACGATCGTCGTCGACAACGGCTCGACCGACGGCACGGTGGAGCTCCTTGCCGAGCGGTTCCCCTGGGTCGACGTGGTCGCGCTCGAGCGGAACGAGGGCTTCTGCGCGGGGATGAACGCCGGCGCCCGCCGCGCGGTGGAGCTCGGCGCGGAGCATCTTCTCTTCCTCAACAACGACATCGAGGTCGATCCGCCGTTCGTCTCGGCGCTCGTCGACGAGGCGGGCCGGCGCCCGGACGCGGCCGCGCTGTGCCCGAAGATCTATCTCGCCGATCCGCCCGACCGGATCTGGTACTTCGGCGCGGAGCTCGATCCGCGCAAGGGCTACCAGGGAGCGCACACGGGCTTCAACGAAGTGGACCGGGGCCAGTTCGACGACGTCCACGAGACCGGGCGGGCCTGCGGCGCCGCGATGCTCGTCCCGCGTCCGGTTCTCGAGGAAGTCGGGCCGTTCGACGAGGAGCTCTTCCTCTACGCCGACGACACGGACTGGTCGCTGCGGGCGCGAAACGCGGGCTACCGGATCCTCGTAGTCCCGGAGAGCCGCATCTGGCACAAGGTGTCCGCGTCGAACGAGGGCGAGGGGTCCCCGAAGACGCTCTACTACAGCACCCGGAACACGCTGCACGTGCTGGAGCGGCACGCGCCGCTCGGGCCGATCGGGACGTGGCGGCGGCGGCTCGTCATCGTCCTCGCTCATGCTGCCCAGGCGCTCCGGCTGCCGCGCCGGCGCGAGGCTCTCGCCGCCATTGCCGCGGGCTGGCGCGACTTCCGCCGCGGCCGGCTCGGGCCCCGCGGAGGATGAGCCCGCCGCTCGTCAGCATCGTCGTCCTCTGCCACAACTACGGGCGCTACCTCGCCGAGGCCCTCGACAGCGCGATCGCGCAGGACTACGCGAGCACCGAGCTCGTCGTCGTGGACGACGGCTCGACGGACGACTCCCTCGAAGTCGCCTCCCGCTACGAGGGACGCGCACGGATCCTCACACAGGCGAACCAGGGCCTTGCACGGACGTGCAATCGCGGAGCCCGGGAGGCGAGCGGCGACCATTTCGTGTTCCTCTCGGCGGACGACCGGCTGGAGCCCACCTACGTCTCGGAGCTCATGGCCGCACTCGAACGGCGTCCCGGCGCGTCGTTTGCGTACTGCGCGATGCGGCGGTTCGGCGCCGAGTCAGGGGTGCAGCCCGCACGGCCGTTCAGCGCGTTCTCGCTGATCCGCGGCCGCAACTACATCAACGGCAGCGCCTTGACGCGCCGCGCGGACTACCTCGAGGCGGGGGGCTATCCCGAGGATCTCGGCGAAGGCGCCTTCGACGACTGGGACTTCTGGCTCACCATGCTCGAGCACGGGCGCCGCGGGACGTACGTGCCCGAGCCCCTGCTGCACTGGCGCCGGCACCCCGGCGGGAGCAAGAATCCTGCGTCGCGGGGGACCGCCGAAACCGAGACGGCGCGCATCCGGCAACGGCACTCGGAGCTTCATCGCCGCATATCGGGAGCCCGCGGCCAGGCCGCGTACGCGCTCGACCGGGGCGTGGGCCTCGCCGACCGGCTCGTCGGGATCTCGCGGAGCCCACGCGTCCTCGACGCCGTCGAGGGCTCGTCGTGGCGCCGGTTCCGGCAGCTGTCCTAGAAGAGGCCTGATGTGAAATTCACCCGGGCCGGATGACGCTCCAGACACTGCGCCGGATCAGCGCGTTCGCCCGCGACACGTAGCTCCGCTACGCGCCGCGAACGACCACGCTGCCCGACTTGGTCTGGAGCGCCCCCGGCTGCGGCTGAATTTCCCATCAGCCCTCTAGCTGCTCGGAGAGACCACCCGCCGCGCGCCGACTGCAGGCTCCAGGCGGTCGTCCGTCGCTGCGAGGTCGTGCGCCCCGACGATGCGGAGCAGGCCCTCGATCGCGCCCTGCTCGACGTGCTCGTGGCGGGCTGCGAGGGGCTCCGCGAGGCGGTCTCCCCGCCGAGGCGGCACCGACTGCGTGGCGCGATCGGGGTAGAGCGCGGCCGCGACGTCGTGCATCTCCCGCTGCTCGCCGGGGTCGAACCCGTACCGGCCGGGCGGGAGGATCGCGGTCCAGATCACGAGGCTGACAGCCTCCGCGAGGGAGATGAAGTACCGGCGGCACGGTGTCACGAGGATCGACTCCGTCCGCGGGACCTGTTCCCAGATCTCGAAGACGTTGCCGCTCGACTCGACGACGTTGTAGAAGCGGGCGACGGAGCCCCCGGCGTTGAGCGTGACGCGTTCGGCGACGAGCTTGCTCGCCCCGTACGCCGTCTCCGGCTCACACGCCTTGCACGTGGACGCCGTCACGACGAGACACCCGTCCGGCGCGTGTGTGAGGACGTTCTTCGTGCCGACGACGTTGATCTCCAGCGCGCTCATCGGATCGCGCTCCCCCTCGGGCGCCGACTTCGCAGCGGCGAGGTGGAGAATCACGTCCGGGCGCTCGACTTCCAGGGCGGCCTTGACGTCGCTCTCGACGCGCACGTCCAGGGCGGGGTCGCCGACGACCTTGTCGGTTCGCACCACCTCGGATCCCTGCTCGAGGATGGTGGCCGCCGCCATGCCGATGCTTCCCTCGGCCCCCGTGAGCAGGATGCGCTTTCCGGCGAGGCGGGCGAGCGGCTCGTCGAGCGGCAGTGGGCGCTCCGGGCGACCCAGGATGCGTTCGAGCCGTTCCTTATCCACTGACGTCGCGCAGTCTCGTCTGAGGCTGGGGAGGCTCAGCGGTCTCGAGCGAGCGGATCCGCTCCTCCAGGATCGCGATCCGCTGCGTCAGCGTCGTCGTCCGGTCCGAGAGCCGGGAGATCACGGTCGAGTAGTGCAGGAGCAGGAGCAGCATGAACCCCATCGCCAGCACGAAGAGCGCGTTCGGCGGATAGGCGATCCCAAGGACGCCCGCGAGCTCGTTCAGCAGGTCCTTCCAGAGGCCGAAGACGAGGATCACCCCGGCCGTCGCCAGCCAGAGGAGCGCGTAGCGCTCGCGGAGCCGGCCCGAGCGGATCAGCTCGATGATGACCGCGAAGATCACGATCGACGAGAGTGCGGCGAAGAGGGTGACGCTCATCGTTTGGTCGCCTTTCCCTGGGGGAGCAAGCCGATGAAGAGTGCCAGCAGCACCTTGACGACGTAGTAGACGGAGCCGACGTTCGTGATCGACGAGCGGCCGGCGGAGCGCAGCCTCATCGCCACGGGCACCTCGGTGATGCGGAGCCCGCCGCGCGATGCCGTGACGACGGTCTCCACCTCGGGATAGTCGTGCGGGTAGTCGCCGGCGAACACCTCGATCCCGCGGCGGTTGACGGCGCGGAAGCCGGAGGTCGTGTCCGTCATCCGCTGCCGCACGCGCAGCGAGACGATCGCGGCGAAGAGCCTGATGCCGATGCTCCGGCCGATCGGCGCGCGGTACGTCTTCGCCTCGCCGGCGAAGCGCGTCCCGATCACCATGTCGGCCCGTCCGTCGAGCAGCGGCTCGAGCAGTCGGCCGAGCTCACGTGGGTCGTGCTGCCCGTCGCCGTCGACCTGGACCGCGACGTCGTACCCGTGTTCGAGCGCGAAGAGGTAGCCCGCCTGCATCGCGCCGCCGATCCCGAGGTTCAGCGGCAGGCGGAGAACCCGTGCGCCTTCGTCGAGCGCCTTCTGGGCCGTCTCGTCCGTCGAGCCGTCGTCGACGACGAGAACCTCGAAGCTCGGATCGACTTCGCGGATCTCCCGGACGACCCCGGCCACGGTGACGGCCTCGTTCAGCGCCGGCACGATTGCGATCCGGCGCAGCCCTGCAAGGCGGCTGTCGGTCGCCTCGACCGCCGCCGGCTCCTCTTCGACCATCCCTGCCAATCTACAGAGCCTTCTTGACGAGATCCCAGTAGCGCGCCACGAGCGGGTTGACCGCGCGCACCGGCTGCGGCACCTGGATCATCCCCGGGGACACGATCGGCGTCAGCCAGCGCGCCAACTCGCGGTCGGCGACCTTGCGCAGCTCCTGGGTCTCCCGCCGGTGTCGCCGCAGCCAGCCCGCGTTCCGCAGCAGCCAGCCCCAGCCCGCGACCTTGTCCCGCGCCCAGCCTTCTCGCAGGGCGAGCGCGAGCATCGCCGCCTCGACCGAGATGAGCACCGGCGAGAGGAGGAGCAAGAGGCGCGGCGAGTAGGAGGAGAGGACGAACGCCAGCCGGTTTCGCTCCAGCAGGTACTGCTTGCCGGGGTTCCGGGCGAAGTCGTAGTCGTGGTAGACGTCGGCGCCGGGGCTTACGACGATCCGCAGCCCGCGCAGCCGCACGCGCCAGCCGAGCTCGAGGTCCTCCTGGTACATGAAGAGCTCCTCGGTGAAGCCGCCGAGCTCTTCGAAGAGCGCGCGGCGAATCGCCATCGCGGCGCCGGTCGGGAACGCGACCTCTCGGAGCTCGTCGACGGTGTCCGCCCGCTCGCCGTAGAGCCCGGCCCAGGCGATGCCTGTCACATGCACCTCGTTTCCCGCCGAGTTGAGCAGCTCGGGCTCGTTCATGAGCCGCAGCCGGGCGGAGACGATTCCGACGGTCGGGTCCTCCAGCGGCCCGACGAGCGCTTCGAGGGCACCAGGAGCGACGACGGTGTCCGGGTTGAGGAAGACGAGGACGTCGCCCTTCGCCTGACGAGCGCCGAGGTTGTTCCCCGCGGCGAAGCCGAGATTCTCGCCCGGCCGGACCACCGTCACTCCGTCCAGCTCCTCCACGTCGCCGCCGTTGTCGACGACGACGACCTCCTCCCCCTCGACGGAAGCCAACAGCCGCCCGAGCGCGTCGCCCGAGTGGTAGGCGACGGTGACGACGGTCGGCGTCAGTACGCGCCGCGCGCCCCGACCACTGCCGGGATCGTGCGCACGAGGATCGAGATGTCCAGCCAGATCGACCAGTTCTCCAGGTAATAGAAGTCGAGCCGGACGAGATCGTCGAAGCCGAGGTCGGAGCGGCCCGCGATCTGCCACAGGCCCGTCATGCCCGGCAGGACGAGGTAGCGCTTCCGGTGCCACGGCTCGAGCAGCTCGTAGTCCCGGAGCGGCAGCGGCCGCGGCCCGACCAGGCTCATCGCCCCGGAGAGGACGTTCAGCACCTGCGGCACCTCGTCGAGCGAGAAACGCCGCAACAGGCGGCCGACTCGCGTGACCCGTGGGTCGTCGCGGAGCTTGAACAGCGCGCCCTCCGCCTCGTTCTGCGCCTCGAGCCGCTGCTGGAGCTGCGCCGCGTTGTCGTACATCGTGCGGAACTTGATCATCGCGAACTCGCGCTCGTTCAGCCCGACGCGGCGATCGCGGAAGAAGACGGGGCCGCGGGAGTCGAGCTTGATCGCCACGGCGATCACGATCCAGAGCGGGAGCCCGACGACGAGGACGAGGCCGCTGACGAGCAGGTCGAACGCCCGCTTGACCACCCAGTCGGCGCCGACGAATGCCGGCGGCCGAAGCTCGAAGAGGGGCACGCCCTGCCCCGGCACGTACTCCGCCCGCTGGGTGAGGAGCTCGGCCGTCGTCGGCGCGGCTCGCACGCGGACGCCGCGCCGATGAGCGACGTCCACGAGCTCGATCAGCGCCTTGTCGTCGAACTCGCTCGCGACGATCAGCTCGTCGAACGTCTCCTCGGCGAAGATCCGGGGCAGCTCGGCGGCGGTCCCGAGGTAGCGGAACGGCATGCCTTCGGGCGACGGGCCGACGGCGCCGACGAACTCGTACGCGATCCCGCCTCGCCCCTTGCCGAGCAGGCGATGGAGGTGCTCGATGCGCTCGCCGTCCCCGACCAGCACCGCACGCCGCTTCACGCCGGCGATCCGGAAGATGTCGGAGGTGACGACGTCGTAGCTCGCCCGCAGCAGGCCGATGAAGGCCGTGCTCAGGACGACCGCCGTCGGGGCGAGCCCGTAGGTCCCGAACTCGTGATTCGTGCCGATCCCGAAGGCGAGCCCCACCACCCCGACAAGGATCAGCGACCCGATGATCCGGCCGGCGCCGCCTCGCCGCTCCCGCTCCGAGTAGAGCCCCGCGCGCCAGAAGACGAGCACCATGACGAGCGCGAGGAACGGGAGCCAGTCGCTCTCCACCCGCCAGATCGCGCCCCAGAGCACCGGCTCGCCGTAGATGACGGCCCGCAGCACGAGCGCCGAGTAGACGCCGAGCGCCAGACCGCAGAGGTCGAGAAAGAGCAGCGCGACGATGCTCGCGACCCGGCGCAGCAGGACGGTGACGGGGCTGCCGAGGAGCTGGGGTCGGCCGGCGCGTATGTCTCCGAGCGCGGGAGGCGCGTCAACCCGTGAAGGCTCGGCGGGCGGCGCTTCCTTCGTCGCCATCTCCGAATGCTACGTCCGGCGCCCGCGAGGCGCGGGCGCCGGACGAGATCTCGCTATCGCTTCAGCGTCTGGAAGGCGCGGAAGGCGGGCTTCCGCTTCCCGCTCGACGTCATCACGCCGGACTGCCACCCGGACAGGCGACGCTCGTCGCGGATCAGGAACCAGACGAACATGTCGACGCGCCGCGTCTTCTTCGCGAGCGCGACAGCCTGGTGCACGTACTTGGCCTGCGAGCTGTACGAGACGCCGAACAGCCGGTCCGGCGGCCTCGTCTGGTAGCCGTACTCGGTGATCCACAGGCGCTTGCGCCCGAAGCTCCGGTTCAGCTGCTTGATCAGCACGGAGATGTTCCCGAGCGTGACCGCCTTGTCGGACTTCGGCACGGTCGTCGGCTTCTCCAGCCGGTTCCCGTAGTACGGGTGATGCGCGTAGGCGTCGAAGCGCCTGAGCCCCGCGCGGCGCAGCCACTGCAAGAAGACGAGCGGCGACGTCGAGGCGCGGCTGCTTCTCGGCGCATCGTTCCCGCGCGGGCCCGTCGCACCGCAGGCGACCTTCTGGCCCGAGAGGCCGGTCGAATGGACGCCCGAGTAGACCGCCGTGCAGATCTTGGCGTAGTCGAACGCGCTCTGCGGACGCCAGACCCGCTTGACCATCTTCCACTGGGGCTTCAGGAAGACCGGGTTGTTCGGCTCGTTCCACGCCAGCCAGTAGCGGATCGCCGGCAGGTTGGGGGCGGTGTCGCCCTCGCCGAGCTGGAACGTCCCGCTGTAGCGCGTCGCCGCGGCGAACGCGAACTGCCGCAGGTCGGCGATGCGCCGCGGCAGCCGGTTCTTCCCAGGGCCCGCCCAACGCGGTGTTCCGTAGATCGCCGCCAGGACGCGGATCTTGTTCTTGGCGGCTTCGGCGACGACCGTGTCGACCGCCGTCCAGTTGTACGCCGCGTCGGCTGGATCCGACGGCGCGGCCGGACGGCGGCGCGCAACGGAGCTCCAGTCGATCGTGATCCGCACGACCCCCGCGCGGAGGCTCTTCAGCTGCGTGAACGCCCAAGCCGTGCGGCCGAAGACCTGCTCGTCGTCGTAGAAGCCGACCATGATCGGGCTGGCCGTCTGCCGCTCCGGCGCCGAGCTCGCACTGTCGCTCGCGGACACCGCGACCCCCGCGGCGGCGAGCAGCAAGAACAGAATCAGGGCAACGCGTCTAAACACTCACATGCTCCCTTCCGAGGCTGGGCAGCATTCGCCGCAGTCCTTCTTCGAGTTCGATCTCTGGCTCCCAACCGAGAATCTCCTTCGCACGCGTGATGTCGGGTTGACGAATCTGCGGATCGTCCACCGGCAGCGCCTCGTAGACGATCTCGCTCCTCGACTCTGTTACCCGAATCACGGCATCGGCAAGCTCGATGATCGTGAACTCGCCGGGGTTTCCGAGGTTCATGGGCATGTGCTCCTCGCTCGTTGCGAGGAGGTAGAGCCCTCTGACCAGATCGTCCACGTAGCAAAAGCTGCGCGTCTGCGACCCGTCGCCGAAGACGGTCAGCGGCTTGTGTTCCAGCGCCTGCCGCATGAAGGTCGGGATTGCTCGACCGTCGTGGCGGCGCATCCTCGGGCCGTAGGTGTTGAAGATCCGGACGATGCACGTGTCGACGCCCTGCTGGCGGTGGTACGCCATCGTCATCGCCTCTCCGTAGCGCTTCGCCTCGTCGTAGACACCGCGCGGGCCCGTGGGGTTCACGTTCCCCCAGTAGGTCTCCGGCTGCGGGTGCACCTGCGGATCGCCGTAGATCTCGCTCGTCGAGGCCAGCAGGAACCGCGCGCGCTTCCACTTCGCGAGGCCGAGGGCGTTGTGCGTCCCGTACGAGCCGACCTTCAGCGAATGGAGCGGCTGCCGCAAGTAGTCGATGGGGCTCGCCAGGGCGGCGAGGTGGAACACGAAGTCCACCGGCTCGTCGATCTCGATCCGCTCGATCACGTCGTGGTAGACGAACTTGAAGCGATCGTCGCGAATGTGCTCGAGGTTGCCGAGCGTGCTCGTCTCCAGGTTGTCCACGCAGATCACGCGGTGGCCCTGGGACAGGAGGTAGTCGGAGAGGTGAGAGCCGAGGAATCCGGCTCCGCCGGTGACAACCGCAGTAGACACGCCGGGTGAGGATAGCGGCGTGTCCGGCGCTCGCCGGCCAAGCTTACGAAGGCTTTACGGGCGAAAAAGCGCTGCTATTTGAGGTCTTTGTTCGACTCCATGTCGAACCACATCGCAAAGAGCGTGAATTGCACGCCCGAGATCAGGAGCAGCGCGACGAGGATCATCGTCGGCGCCGTCAGCTCGTTGCCGGCCAGGCGCAACGCCGTCTCGACCACCCCGAGCACGAGGCCCGTCACGGTCATCAGGATCCCGAGCGCGTAGAAGAAGACCAGCGGATGGAAGTCGCGGATCACGTACTTCTCGCGCAGCCGCCAGAAGAAGCCCTTCAGGAGCAGCCAGGCGATGGTCGGGACGACGCGGGGCAGCTTGATGCCGGAGCGCTCCCCGACGCCGTAGATCGGGCGGGACGGAAAGTCGCGGACTCGCGCGTTCCAGACGTTCAGGTGGACGAGCATGTCGTTCGGGAAGCCGTAGCGCCGGTAGATCCGGTCGAGGTCGAGCCGCTCGAGCTGCTCACGCGAGATCGCGGTGTAGCCCGACTGCGAGTCCGCGACGTGCCAGTAGCCGCTCGCGATCTTGGTCAGCATCGAGAGCATCGCGTTGCCGAGATAGCGGTGGCGCGGCATCAGCTGCCAGGCCTGCCCGGTGAAGAGGCGGTTCGCCTTCGCGTAGTCGACGTCGCCGCGGGCCACGGCGCCCGCGAGTTGCTCGAGGTCGGCGGGGTCCATCTGGCCGTCCGCCGCCATCACGCAGACGACGTCGATCTCGTCGCCGAGTGCGCGCCGGTAGCCCGTCACGATCGCCGCCCCCACGCCCTCGTTCTGCGCGTGCGTGATGATCTCGACCCGCGGGTCTCCGATCTCCGCCGCACGCTCCGCGGTCGCGTCGCCCGAGTGGTCGTCGACGACGTAGATCTTGTCCACCAGCTCGGGGATCGTCGCCAGCGTCTCCCCGATCAGCGCCTCCTCGTCGTAGGCCGGGACGACGACCGCGACCCGCTTACCGTCCAGCATCAGCGCACTCCGTCGTCCGCGGCGAGAAGCGCCGCTGAGCGGGCTCCCAGAGGATCGCCGCGAGCAGCCCGAGGATCAGGCCGATCAGCGCGCCGACGAGCATGGATCGACTCACGCTCCGCGCCGTGGTCTTCCGCGACGCGGCGCGCTCGACGACGCTCGGCTGCTCGACGTTCTCGGCCAGCGAGAGCGCCTGCTTCGCTTCCAGGAGGTCCTGCGTCACCAGCCCGCGGCGCTCGACGAGCGAGCCGATCGTCGAGTTCAAGGTCGTGACCCCGATCAGGCGGTCGGTGGCGCTCAGGTTCCGGCTGCGCAGCAGCGCGTTCAGCTCCGTCTGGGCGAGATCGAGGCGTCGCTCGCTCTCCGCGAGCTCACGCTCGTCGGAGTCGATGCGCTCCTGGATCGCCGCGATCTTGTCCTCGACGTAGGGCGAGACGTCGTCGATCACCGATGCCGCGAGGAGGTTCGCGGCTCGCGTCGTGACACGGGCGTTGGAGCCGGTGACCGCGACCTCGATCAGCGGCGTCTGGCCGGGCGTGAGCCGGCGGCCGGCGGGGACGCCGACCTGCCGCGAGGTCACGTTCGCCCGAAGCTTCGCGAGGTTCATCCCGCTGAGGCGCGCGACCTCCTGGAGGACGTTCTCGCTGTGGACGATCTCGTTGACGGTGCTCGGGTTCGTCGCGAGGCCCGGGACCGGCGCGCCGCCGTTCGGCGTGAACGGCTGCCCGAGATAGAGCGTCGCCTCGGCGCGGTAGACGTCGCCGCTCCCCAGGGCGAGCGCGTAGCCGCCGACGATCCCGGCCACCAGGCCGAGTGCGGGCAGCCACCAGCGCGCGAGGACCGCGTTCCAGTAGCGGCGGAAGTCGACGTCCTGCTCGGCCTCGAGGTCGACGTCCGGCGGCGGGCTTGGGCGCTCCGTCACGGCCATCAGCGGGCGACTCTAGCCGCCAGATCGGCGTAGAGCCGCTCGTGGGCCTCCGCGATCGCCTCCCAGGAAAGCGCGTCCCTGGCGCGTTCCGTACCCCGGAACGCCTCCGCGGGATCGTTCAGCAAGCGATTGATCGCGGCTGCCAGGGCGTCCGGATCCTCCTGCGGCACCACGAGCCCGGCCCCGAACTCCTCGACGATCTCGCCGAGGACGTCGGTAGCGACGACAGGGCGTCCGTGCCCCAGCGCGGTGGCCAGCGGACCCGAGGCGGACGCCCGCCCGCGGTAGGGGAAGACGGCGATCGTCGTGTCGTGCATCAACGCGTCGATCTCGCTCTCCGGGAGGTAGCCCAGCCGCCACTCGATTCGGTCGTCGACGCCCAGGTCACGCGCGAGCTGCCGGACGGGCTCGACGGGCTCCATCGGGTCGCCGGCGACGACGAGCTCGGCGCCTGAGACCTTGGGAAGGGCGCGTACGAGCACGTCGAGGCCCTTGTAGTCGCGGATCAGGCCGAAGAAGAGCAGCCGCCGGCCCCTCGGCGGCTCGATCGACGCCGGCGGGACGCCGAAAGTGCCGTGGGGGATCCGCACCGCCTCCACGCCCCACTCCGCAAGCTGCTCGACGCCGCCCGCTGTGTGGACGACGATGGCGTCGAACGGCGCGTAGAGCTCGCGCCGCTCGGCGGGATCGGTCTCGCCGGAGTGACGGAGGACGTTGTGTGCGGTGAACACGCGGGGCCGCGGAAGGCGCTCGACCCACCGCAGGTCGCGGCGAAGGAGCGGCAGCCACTGGACGTGGACGACGTCCGGCTCGAGGCGGCGGACCTGCCGGAGCAGCCGCGCAACGCTCGGCAGGTACTCGGCGCCCTTGAGGACACGCCGCAGTGGAACGCGACGCCCGAGCCGTCCGCTCAGGGGCAGGAAGAGCTCGCGGCGCCTGTAGCCGTCCGGCTCCGGCGGTTCGCCGTGGGGAAACGGCGACGTGATCAGCTCCACTTCGTGACCCCGCGCGGCCAGCGCAGAGGCGAGGTGGTGGTCGTAGGCCGGCGAGTAGCTGGGCGGGTCGAGCAGCGCGATGCGCACGGGGGAACTGTGACACTGGAGCCCGTACGGCATGGACGTCCTCTACTTCCACCAGTACTTCGCCACCCGGCGGCGCTCGACCGCGACGCGCTCCTACGAGCTGGCGCGGCGGCTCGTCGACCGCGGCCACCGCGTGACGATCGTCAGCCGCGACACGCGCTCGCTCGAGGCAGGCCGCGAAGGGAAGCCCGAGGGGCGCGTCGTCGCCCGCGAGCAGGTCGACGGGATCGACGTCCTCTACCTCAACGTCCCCTACGCGAACCGCTACCCCACCGCTGTTCGGCTGGCGTCCTTCACCGCCTTCACGGTCGCCGCGAGCGTCGCGGGTGCGCTGCAGCGGAAGCCTGACGTCGTCTTCGCCTCGTCCACGCCGCTGACGATCGGGATCGCCGGGCTGCTGACTGCGCGCGCCAAGCGGGTCCCGTTCGTCTTCGAGATCCGTGACCTCTGGCCGGCCGTCCCCGTCGAGCTCGGCGCGCTGAAGGGTGGTGCTGCGATCAGCACGGCCGAGTGGCTGGAGCGCCGGCTGTACGGTGGGGCGGAGCGGATCGTCGTGCTCAGCGAGGGGTCGCTGGACGAGCTGCGCAGCCGCGGGATCCCCGACGAGAAGCTCGTCTTCATCCCGAACGCCGCCGACCTCGACGTCTTCAGGCCCGACGTCGTGGACGAAGGCTTCCGCGCGCGCCACGGGCTCGAGAACCGCTTCGTCGCGCTCTACGCCGGGGCGATGGGACGCGCGAACGGCCTGGACCAGCTCGTGGACGCCGCCGGCGCGCTGCGCCGCTGGGGCGACAAGCGCGTCGCGATCGTCGCGCTCGGTGACGGCGGTGAGCGGCCGCGGCTCGAGGAGCGGGCGCGGGAGCTCGGGCTCGACAACCTGCGCTTCCTGCCTTCGGTCCCGAAGGAGGAGCTCGCGGGGATCGTCGGGGCCGCGGACGTGACGCTGACGATCTTCGCGCCCTACCCGATCCTCGAGACGAACTCGCCGAACAAGTTCTTCGACTCGCTCGCCGCGGGCAAGCCGGTCGTCGTCAACCTCGACGGGTGGCTGCGCCGCCTCGTCGAGGAGAACGACGCAGGCCTCTGGGTTCCCGGCGGGAACGCGGAGGCGCTGGCCGGCGCGCTGAGCTCGCTGAGCGCGAATACGGAGCGCGTCGCCGAGATGGGGCGCAACGCGCGAGCGCTCGCCGAGCGCGAGTTCGGCCGGGACGAGATGGCCGACCGCCTGGCGCAGACGCTGGAGGAGGTCGCTGCGTGAGGCGCGCCGTGGTTTTCGGATTGCTGCACGCCGGCCTCGCCGTCGCGCGCAGCCTCGGCCGGGGCGGAGTGCCGGTGACCGGGATCTCGCGCGACCCGCACGAGTTCGGGCTCCGCTCGCGGTACCTCGACCGGCGACTCGTGGTCGAGGACGGAGACGACGAGGCTGTGCTGGAGCAGCTCCGCGGCGGCGAGCGCGCCGTCTTCTTTCCCGAACGCGACGAGCACGTCGAGTTCGCGCTCGACCACTGGGACGAGCTGCGCGAGCTCGCGGACCTGCCCCTGCCGCTGGACGCCGAGGCGGTGAAGCGGCTGCGCCGGAAGGACCTCCTGCCGCTCGCCGCGGCCGAGGCGGAGGTTCCCTCGCCGGGCACGGTGCTCGCGGACAGCGACGACGCGGTTCGGGAGGCGGGCCTCGAGGCGCCGCTGCTCGTGAAGGCCGTGGAGGGCCAGGAGTACGCGCTTGCCTTCGGGCACAAGGCCGTGGTCGCGGAAGACGTCGGCGAGGCGCTCACGGCGGTGGCCGAGGCGCGCGATGCCGGGTTCCAGACGATCGTCCAGGAGATCGTCCCTGACTCGCACGAGCGCATCTACTCGCTGCTGGCCTACGTCGGGCGGTCGGGCGAGCCGCTCGTCACGCTCGTCGGCCGGAAGGTGCGCCAGGGGCCGCTCCGCTTCGGGACGAGCGCCGTCTTCGAGGTCGACTACGAGCCGGCGGTGCTCGAGCTCGGGCTGCGGCTCCTTCGAACCGTCGGCTACACGGGGATCGCCCACATCGAGTTCGCGCAGGATCCGCGAGACGGGAGCTTCCAGCTGCTCGAGGTGAACACGCGCCTGCCGGTGTGGGCCGCGCTCGCCGCGAACCGCCATCTCGACCTGCCGCGGGTCGCCTACGACGACCTGACCGGGAAGGAGGTCGCGCCGATCCCGACCTTTCGCGACCAGCTCACCTGGATCTACCTCGCGAAGGACGTCTGGGTCTCGCTGCAGATGGCGCGGCGGCGCGAGCTCGGTCCGGTGGACTTCGCCTCGCGCTACCTGCGTGGGCGGAAGGCGCGCGCCGTTTTCGCGCGCGACGACCCGTGGCCGGCCGTCGCCTCCCTCGGCTACCTGCGCTCCCGGACGCCATGATTCGCGGATGCGGCGGCTAGTCGACTTCCTGGGCGCGTCGGTGCTCCTCGTCGTCCTCTCACCGATCCTCGCCGCGCTCTCGGCGGCGGTGCGGCTGAAGATGGGCGCGCCCGTGTTCTTCCGCCAGCTGCGGCCGGGCTACAAGGGCGAGCCGTTCGAGGTCGTGAAGTTCCGGACGATGCGCGACGAGGAGGGGCTGCCGGACGAGGAGCGACTCACGCGGCTCGGCGTCTTCATGCGCCAGCTCTCGCTCGACGAGCTGCCGCAGCTCTGGAACATCCTCCGCGGGGACATGAGCTTCATCGGGCCTCGGCCGCTGCTCATGGAGTTCCTCAAGTGGTACTCCCCCGAACAGATGCGCCGCCACGACGTCAAACCAGGCGTGACCGGTTGGGCGCAGGTTCAGGGGCGGCACGCCATCCTCTTCTCGAAGCGACTCGAGCTTGACGTGTGGTACGTGGACAACCGGAGCCTCGCCCTCGACCTCAAGATTCTCGGCCTGACGGTGCTCAAGGTGCTGACGATGCGCGGCACGCAACCGGCGCAGACCGACGCCGAGGTGGACGACGTCGGGCTCCACGATTCCGTGCGCCGCGAGCGGGGGTTGTCCTGATGGCGATCGCAGCGACCCGCTGGGAGGTCGGCGGCGAGTTCCACCTGCCGGCCGAGCCGCCGGGGCCGCACCACCGCTGGCCCGACGGCGCGGTGTGGTTCGCGCTCGGGCGCCACGCGCTGCAGGCGCTCCTCGTGCGGCTGCGCCCGCCGAGGCTCTGGCTGCCGGACTACTTCTGCCACGAGGTGGCCGCGCGGTGGGCCGAGGTCGCCGAGATTGCGTACTACGAGGACGATCCGCGCTGGCCGGAGCCGCGCTGGGAGTCGCTCGAGCCGTCGCCGCGCGACGTCGTGGTCGCGGTCAACTACTTCGGGGTGCGCGAGGGTGGCGCGTGGCAGGCGTGGCGCGCGGAGACGGAGTGCGTGCTCGTGGAGGACCATGCCCACGACCCGGCCTCCGAGTGGGCGACGGCCTCCGAGGCCGACTACGCGTTCAGCTCGCTGCGCAAGACCTTGCCGGTGCCGGACGGGGCGATCCTCTGGTCGCCGCGCGGACTCGATCTTCCGGATCAGCCAGCGGGCGGAGCGGTGGGGAGCGAGCTCAAGCTGGCGGCGATGCTGCTGAAGGGCGAGTACCTCTCCGGCGGGGACGACGAGCTGAAGGACCGGTTCCGCCGGCTGCAGCTCGAGGGCGAGGAGCGGCTGGCGGAGACGCCGGTCGCCGGCGCGGCGCCCGCGACGCGCGAGGCGCTCGTCCGCGGCGTGCCGCTGCCGTGGCGGGCGGCGCGGGCCTCCAACACGGCGCGGCTCCTGACGGCGCTCCACGACTGGGAGCTCGCCGAACCGGTCTTCACCGAGTGGTCGGCGGACGCCGCGCCGCTGGGCGCGGTGCTGGCGTTCGGCGAGCCGGCGGATCGCGACCGCGTCCGCGAGTCGCTGCGCGAGGCCGGCGTGTACTGCCCGGTGCACTGGGCCGACGCGGCCTCCTCCGGGAACCCGCGGGTGCGCGAGCTCGCGGAGCGGATCCTCACGATCCCGACCGACTGGCGCTACTCGCCCGCGGACATCGCGCAGGTCGCATCGCTCGTCCGCTCCTTAGCGCACGCTCGAGCCGGGCGATCCACGCTGGGAGCGCCTCGTCGACGAAGCGCCGACGCCCGACGTCTACTACCGCCCCGGGTACTGCGCGGCGTACGAGGCGGCAGGCCACGGGCGCGTGGTGGGAGTCGTGGCGGACGGCGCGCTCTTCCCGCTCCTCCTCCGCCCGCTGCCCTTCGGCGAGGAGGGCCTCGACGCCGCGACCCCGTACGGCTACGGCGGCGTGCTGCCCCTTACGGGACCAGGTCCACGCACGGATCTGAGCCAACTTCGGGACTGGTGTGCGACGAACGGCGTCGTGAGCGTCCTGCTTCGGCTACACCCTGTGCTGGGGGGTCCCGGGCAACTGTCCGGAATCGACTCGCCCGATGTGGAGATTCGGGAGCATGGGCCGACGATCTCCGTCGACCCGCGGCGGATCGATCCCGAGACCGGCCGGCTCGCCGGGATGTCCAAGGGCCGCAAGGCCGATCTGACCGTCGCCCGGCGCGAGCTCGAGCTCCGCTGGGGCGGCGGCGAGGCGCTCGACGAGTTCCGCGCGGTCTACGACGGGACGATGGAGCGGCTCGGCGCCGGCGGGCTCTACCTGTTCCCGGCGGAGTACTACCTGGCGCTCGCCGACGGACTGGGCGACCGGCTGGCCGTCGCGCTCGCGAAACTCGACGGCGAGACCGTCGGCGCCGCGATCTTCCTCGGCGACCGGCGGCTCGCCCACTACCACCTGAGCGGCACGACCGACGCCGGCCGGGAGCTGAAGGCGGGGACGCTGCTCGTCCACGCCGGCGCCGAGTGGGCCGCGGAGCGTGGCTGCGAGACGCTGCACCTCGGCGGCGGAACGAGCGGCGCCGACAGCCTCTTCGCCTTCAAGAAGAGCTTCGGCGGCGAGGAGCACACGTACGCCTTCGCGACCCTCGTCGCCGACCGCGAGCGCTACGACGAGCTGGTCGCGCGGCGGTCCGAGGTGCCGGAGCCGCCGCGCCCCGGCTACTTCCCGGCGTACCGGGCGTAGAGCTCCAACGTCCGCTGCGTGGCCGCGTCGCGCGAGAAGTGCTCCGCGGCCCGCCGCCGCCCCGCCTCGCCGAGCCGGCGTCGCAGCTCTCGGTCCTCGAGCAGCCGCTCGAGCGCGATCCTGAGCGCCCCGACGTCGCGCGGCGGGACGAGGATGCCGGTCTCGCCGTCGACGACCAGTTCCAGCAGACCGCCGACCGCGCCGGCGACGACCGGCTTCCCGTGAGCCATCGCCTCGAGGCAGACGACGCCGAACCCCTCGCGATGCGACGGGCACGCGACGACTGCAGCGCGCGCGTAGAGCTCTTCCAGCTCGGCCGGAGGAACGAACCCGCGCGCCTGGGGGACGCGATCGCGCAGCGGCCCGTCGCCGGCGACGACGAGGTTCAGCCCACGCGCGGCTTCGACGAGCTCGAGGACGCCTTTCTCCGGCGACAGCCGCCCGGCGAAGAGCACTTCCGGCGGCTCCGCCTCCTCTCCGACCCGCGTCGGGACGTCGACGCCGTGCGGGATCACGACCACCTCGCGGGCGCCGAGCCGACGCGCCTCCTCTGCGAGCGCGTTCGAGACGCAGACCACGGCCTGGGCCCGGCGCACCAGCGGACGCCACAGCGCCCGCCCGCGACGCGCGAGCTCGGCGTCGGACCCGTGGAGCTGGACGACGAACGGCTTGCCGGTCGCCGCCGCGGCGAAGGCCGAGGGAAGCCAGTGCGCGTGGACGAGGTCGGCGTCCCGCGCCGAGCGCCGAGCCGCCCGAGCGAAGCCGGCGAGAAAGGCGGGAAGCAGCAGCGCCTTCCACGGCTGCCGACGCAGATTCCCCGGAATACCGTGGCCGGAGGCGATCCCGAACTGCCTGAAGCTCGCGGGCGACACGACCTCGACGTCCACGCCCGCCGCCCGCACCCAATCGACCGCGTCCGCAACGAAGCGGCCGACCGGGTCGCCGGGATGGCGCGGGTACGACGTCGTGAGGACGACGACCTTCAAGCCGGGGCCGCCCGCCGGCCGAACACGACGGGCAGCGCCAGAGCGAGCATCGTCAGCGCGTAGAAGTACGACTGCTGCATCGTCAGGTAGAAGGCGTTCGCGGCCATGACGCCAACGATCGCCGCGGTCAGCCCCCAGGCAAGCGGCCTCACCCGCGCGGCGAGCGGGTCACGCGCAGCCGCCAGCGCCCGCCCGAGGCGATGACCGGCGCGCAGGCGCCGGAACACCCACCACAGGAACGTCGCGAACAGCGCCGCGCCGACGATCCCGGTCTCGATCACCAGCGCCGCGTAGAAGGAGTGCGGCCCCCAGTTCGTCAACCCGGTGACCGCCTCGTAGTAGACCGAGAACGTGTTCAGGCCGAGGCCGAAGAGGGCGTGGCCGTCCAGCGCCGGCCCGACGAGCTCGTAGACGTCGAAGTGCGTCGACACCGACCCGGCCTCGGTGTCGAGCCGAGACCGCACCACCGTCTCGAAGAACTCGACGCGGCGCGAGACGATCGCGGCGAGCAGGAGCGCGAGCGCGCCGAGCGGGACGAGGACCGCGGCCGAAGCGAAGCGCCGCCGGTACGGGATTAGCAGGATCAACGTCCCGACTGCGAGCCCGAGCAGACCGCTCCGCGAGAGGGTCGCGAGCTCGACGAGGAGCAGGAACGGCAGCAGCACGGCCAGCGGCAGCTTCAGCCGGTGCCCGCGCTCGAGCCGCAGATAGATCGGCGTGAGGATCAGCAGCGGGAGCAGCAGGACGATCCCGAGATGGTTCGGGTCGTTCGTCAGCGCGTTCGGGCGGTAGACGTCGGCCCCCTCCACCGCGCCGTAGAAGTTGATCTGCCGAGCGTCGCCCACGAGTGGGCCGAGCAACGTCTGGTCGAGGTTTCGCCCGGTCTCGGCGAACGCGAGCTGGACGACGCCGTACGTCGCGTTCAGCGCGATCCCGGCGCAGAGCACGGCAATCGCGAGCCAGTAGAAGCGCAGCGGCTGCCGCGCGAGGTACGCCACCCCCGCGGCGGCGAACGAGAACGTGATCGCGAAGCGCGCGAGCCCCTTGGCGAACTGGGCGGCCGCCTGCTCGGTCTCGATGTTGAAGAAGCCCGCGAGGTAGACGACAAGGAAGGCGAGGCCGAACAGGAGCACGATCGCGACGGTCCGCGGGAAGCCGCGCTCCATGCGCGACAGCCGTTCCGCCGCGAAGGAGAAGACGAAGAGGATCGCGAGGATCCCGGACAGGCCGATCGTCCCGGCCAGCTCCCACTGGATCTTCTCGAAGCTCAGGCAGAAGAGCGTCGCGAGAAACAGGAACCCCGTCAGGCGGCTCGTCACGCGAGGCTCCTGGCGAGCTCGGCCAGCTCCTCCGCTCGTGCCCGGCGCGACAGCCGGTCGCGCGCCTCGGCCGGAAGCGGCGAACCGTTCAGCTTGCCCGCGCGCCACTCTCCCTCGAGGCGGACGAGCGCCTCGCGGATGCCATCGACGTCGTCCGGCGCCACGACGACACCGGCGCCCGTCTCGCGGATCAGCTCGGCGGCCGCGCCGTCCGGAGGCACGACCGCGAGAATCGGACGCTCGGCCGCGAGGTACTCGAACACCTTGGCCGAGAGCACGGCGCGGCCGCGGCCGCCCGAGTCGGGGATCAGGAGCAGGAGCGCCTCGGAGTCCCGCTGGAGCTCGAGCACACGGCGGCGCGGAAGGTACGAATGGAGCTCGAGGCGGTCGCCCAGATCGAGCTCCTCCGCCCACTCCCGATCGGACGAGCGGAAGTCGCCGACGAAGCGCGCGACGATGTCCGCGTCGGTGCCGGCGAGCGCCTCGAGCAGCGCCCTCGGGCTGCGCTTCCCGAAGAAGCTCCCGGTGTGCGTCAGGCGGAACCGCTCGGCCGGCCGGTACTCGAGCCCCGCGAAGTCCTCGAAGTCGATGCCGTTCGGAATCGTGACGATCCGCTTCGCTCCCAGCGCCCGAAGCTCCTCGCCGATCGGATCGGTGACAGCAGTGACGGCATCCGCGCGCCGCGCGATCAGCCGCGCGACGCGTGCGCCCATCGCCTCCTTCGCGCGCACGAGCCGCGACTCCACGCGCCGGTGCGGGTTCGCCACGATCGAGTCGCGGAGGTCGGCGATCCAGCTCGCGCCCGTCGCGCGCTGCACCGCGGCGCCGACGAGGTGGACGGAGGTCGGCGGCGAGGTCGTCACGATGACGTCGATCCCCTCCCGGCGCGCAATCCGAATCGCAGCGGGGATCGCCGTCAGGTTCCAGCTCACGTTCTCGTCGGGGACGAGGACGCGGCGAAACGCGAGGGCCGTCTTCCGTGCCGCACGCTCCACGCCCTCGAGCCCGTGGAGCTCCTCGGCGGGAAGGCGCCCCTTGGGCCCGATGTAGCGGACGCGGTGAACCCACGCCTGGGTCGGAAGCACGAGGTCTTCGTCGCGGTGGACCCACTTCGGATCCTCGGGTGCGAGGACGTGCGTCTCGATGCCGAGCGCGGGGAGGTGGGTCGCGAACTTCAGCGGCCGCTGAACGCCGCCGCCGCCCGCCGGCGGGAAGTAGAGCGTCACGAGAAGGACCTTCATGCCGGAAAGGCTAGAGCCGGTACAGCAGATACCGGTCGTCCGCGTGGACGACGGGCAGCGCCGGCCGCAGCAACGAGCGCTCCCGGTCGATCACCAGCCACCTCGCCCCGTACCGCTGAGGGATCGAGAGCCGGCCGGTTCGGAGGAAGCGCTGGACGTCGCGCCGGCGCGCATAGGGCCGGTTGTCCTCCGTGTCCGCGACGTGCGCGGGCGGCCCGGCAGCCACGTAGACGGGCGCCATTGCGGCGATGCGGTAGCTCGTCTCGAGATCGGAGAAGACGATCGAGCCGTTCGGGACGCGCTCCTGCAGCGCCTCGACGAGCCCGGGCGTCAGCGGCAGCCTGGGACGCTCGGCCCGCTCCCAGTCGCGCAGCCCCGTATAGGCCACCGGGAGGATGAAGAGGAGCGCGGCGAGCGCGGCGAACGGCCCTCGGTCCTCGATCGGGCTGAAGCGGCGGGAGAGGAAGAACCCGGCCGGAATCGCGGCGAGCCCACCCACGAGCGCGATCCAGGTCGTCAGCGCGGGACCGCCGTCGTCCACGTTGCCGAAGTCCCCCGGCCAGGTGATGTGCAGCCAGAGCCCGGCGGCGAGCGCCACGGGCAGCGCCGCGCCGCGGAGCAACCCCGCAAGGACGATGCAGCCGCCCGCGAACGCGGAGGCAACCGGGATGAAGCCCGCCGCGCGCCGAGCCTGCGAGAGCGAGACGAGGTCGGCGAAGTGTGGAAACAGGAGCGTGCTCGACATCACGATCAGGAGCGGCAGCGAGCCGCCGAGCACCCAGGCCGCCCAGCGGGTGCGCGCCGCCGCGGCGGCGAGCGGGATCGAGACGAGCGCCGCGATCGCCACCGCACCGCGGCGGCCGAAGAGCTCGGGCGCGAGGGCATAGCGATCCGGGCTGTCAACGTTCAGCTCCGCGCCGTAGCGCATGAGCGCCCGCGCGACCTCGGCGGCGGAGGGAGTGTGCCCCGCGGTGTCCTCGATGATGGGCGCGAGCCAGACGAAGACCGCTGCGGCCGGCACTCCCAACGACAGGAGCGCACCGGCGAGCGGAAACAGGTCACCGCGGTCGTAGAGCACGCGCACCAGCGCGAACCCGGCGAGCGGGATCAACAGGAAGAGCGCATAGGTCGGGTGCACGAGCGCGAGCGCCAGGGACGCGGACACGAGCGGCGCGATCCACGCCACCCGCGGCTGCCTGACGAAGAGGAACGTCATGGCGACGACCACCGGGACGATCAGCTGCCGCGACGCCGTACCGGGCAGCGCCAGCGAGTCGTAGGCGCCTCCGTCTCCGGGCGCCAGCCCGGTCAGCGCGAGCTGGCCGGCGAGCACGGCGAGGCCGCCCCAGACCGTCCCGAAGACCGCCTGACCGGCGACGAAGGCAAGGAGGAATGCGAGAGGAACGAGGATCGCGGCCTCGTGGAGCACCACGTCGGCCGAGTCGACCCCCGCGAGGCGCGCGACCAGAGCAAGGAAGCCGTGCCAGAGCGGGAACGCGTACCCGGGGTGCGGGCCACCGTCCGAGAACTCGGAGACCGCGTCGATCGAAAGGCCGTCCAGCTCCGCCAGCTTGCGCACCCGCGCGAGGTGGAAGAGCGCGTCGCCGCCGAGCGCGCTGCCGAACCGCCAGATCGGGACGGCGAACACAGCGCCCAGCGCCAGGATCCCCCACTCCGCCCAGCCGTCGAGACGCTGCCACTCCCGGAGCGCGAACGGGAGCGCCGCGAGGGCGACCGCGAGGAGCACGGCAAGCGCGACGAGGATCGACGTCTGGAAGGCGAAGACGACGACGAGCGCGACGAAGAGGACACCGAGCGAGAGCGCGAAGGCGGGTGCGGCGCCCGGCAGGCGAAGCGCGCGAGCGAGCAGCACGCCGGGCAGCAGGAGGCAGACCGTCGCCGCGGACAGCCGCAGCGCAAGTCCAAGCCCCTCCGCCGGCAGGAACCGCGCGACGACGAGCACCGGCACCGCCGCGAAGAGCAGCGGAAGCCGCGTCAGCGAGCGGATCTCAGCCAGTCGGCAGTGCTCCGGTAGACATCGCCTCGCTCGCCGCGGAAGACGAGCGAGCGCAGCCGCAGCCCGGCGAGCAGGACGCGACGGGCGCGCGCCGCAGTCCTCTGGCCGCGATGCTTTCTCAGGAAGCGAAGGTGGCCCCGCACCTGCTCCCGGAAGAGCGTCTCGGACTCGCGCCGCCAGGTCGCGCCGCCGACGTGGACGACCTCCGCGCCCGGGTAGAAGTACGTCCGCCACCCCGCGTCCCGCGCGCGGTAACACCAGTCCGTCTCTTCGCTGAAGAGGAAGAACTCCTCGTCGAACGGCCCGACCTCGTCGTAGGCCGCGCGGCGGAGGAGGAAGCCGGCCGCCTTGGCGAAATCGACTTTGCGCGCCTCGTCGTGGCGAAACCCGGCGCCGTAGAACGAGTTCAGGGCCCGCGAGCGGGGCGCCAGCTTCCGCAGGAAGAGGTACTCGGTGGCGAGACGCCAGGGCGTCGGAAAGGCGCGCACGGAGGGCTGCAGCGTGCCGTCCGGGTTCAGCAGGCGCGGCGCGACGAAGCCCGCGTCCTCGCGCTCCCGCGCAAAGTCGACGAGCCGTTCCGCCGCGTCGTCGACGAGCCAGGCATCCGAGTTGAGGACCACGACGAACGGCGCCGCCGTCTCCGCGAGGCCGCGGTTCCAGCCTGCGGCGAGACCCCGGTTCTCCTGCTCGACGAGCCGGACGTCGGGAAAGCGCTCGCGCACGAGCTCGAGCGTCCCGTCCGTCGAACCGTGGTCGACGACAACGGTCCCGTACGGCCGGACGCTCTCGAGACAGCGCTCGAGGTGCGGCAGGCCGTTGTAGGTGACCACGGCCGCCTCGATCTCAGGCATCGGGAGCCGACCGTCGCGCGGGAGATCGCATCGCCTCCCACGCCAGGATGGCGGCGCCGGGCAGGGCCAGCGCAATCGTTGTCGCAAAGAAGAGGAACCCGGTCGCCGCCGCTGCGTCCGCGTCGACGTCGAGACGGGTGAGGAAGTCGATGAAGAACGCCTCGCGCACCGCCAGCCCGTTGATCGTGAACGGCACGAGCATCACGAGAAAGAGCAGCGGCCCGAGGACGAAGTAGGGCCGCGGCGAAAGCCCGAGGCCGAGCGCCTCGCCGCAGAGCCAGATCGAGAGGATCCGCGCCACCTGGATCCCGATCGTGAGGACGAAGACGGCGGCGAGCGCGCGACGGTGCTCCCGGAAGCCGTGCATGCCCTCGTAGAGCGCACGCAGCGGGCGCTCCAACCGCACACGGGCGAGCAGCGGCCCGAGCCACGACAGCCAGCCGCCGCGCACGACGCGAGAAGACGAGGAACCCGCCGACGACCGTCGCGACCACGAACAGCGCCTCGATCCAGAGATAGACCCCGACGTCGTACTCACCGATCGCGACAGCCAGCCCCGCGGCGGCGAGGAGGAGCGTCGCCGCGCCGCCGACGGCGCGCTCGAGCACGACGGCGCCGGCAATCGTGCCCGTGTTCCCCGGGTGGCGCTTGGCGGCCTCGTAGATGCGCGACGCGTCGCCGCCGATCGCCGTCGGCAACACCTGGCCGGCGGCGTAGGAGACGAAGTAGGCGCGGGTCAGCCAAGCGAGGCGATCGTGGATCCCCTCGGCGTCGAGCAGCCACTTCCAGCGCAGCGCCATCGGCCAGGTCGTGACGACCATGATCCCCACGGCTGCGGCGAAGATCCCGAGACGCGTGTCCCCGACGATCTCGAGGGTCCGCGCGAGGTCGATCTTCCAGACGACGTACGCGGTCGCCAGCGTGGTGACGACGAGCGTCAGGGCGACCCTGACGTTGCGGCTCATGCGGTCAGGCGTGCGTGGACGCGCTGCAGCGCCGCGATCACGTCGGCGATGTCGTCGTCCGAGTGGGCGGGTGAGAGCGGCAGCGAGAGAACCTCCTGGCCGGCGAGCTCCGCGACGGGAAGCTCCGGCACGGGGTCGAGCAGGCGGCGGTAGGCGGTGAGCGTGTGAACGGGGAGGAAGTGGATGCTCGTCGCGATCTGCTCCTCCCGCAGCAGCGCTCCGTACTCGTCCCGCGTGCCGCCCGCCTCCTCCGGGCGGATGCGGACGACGTAGAGGTGGTAGGCGTGCGCGTCGCGCGGGTCGCGAGCGAGAGGGTCGATCCCGTCGAGCTCGGCAATCGCCTCGTCGTAGGCGGCGAACTGGCGCTCCCGGATCTCCCTGTGCCCCTCGAGCTTGCCGAGCTGCACCAGCGCGATCGCCGCGAGCACATCCGGGAGGTTCGCCTTGTAGCCCGGCGCGTCGATGTCGTAGAGCGAGCCGCCCGCCCGGCGCATCACCCGCAGGCCGTCGACCGTCTCGGCGATGTCCGAGCGGTTGGTGGCGAGCAGCCCCCCTTCGCCCGCCGTGAGGTTCTTCGTCGCGTAGAGCGAGAAGCACGTCGCGTCCGAGAGACCGCCGAGCCGGCGACCGCGGTACGAGCTCTCGAGGGCGTGCGCCGCGTCCTCGACGACGGGCAGGCCGAGCGCCCAGAGCGCGTCGAGCTCGCACGGCTGGCCGGCCATGTGCACCGGCATGACGGCCTTCGTCCGCTCGGTGACCGCCTCGGTGACGCGGTCGGGATCGATGTTCAGGTCCGAGTCCCGAACGTCGACGAAGACTGGCGTCGCTCCGACGTGCACGATCACGTTCGCCGTCGAGGGCCACGTGATCGGGCTCGTGATCACCTCGTCCCCGGGCCCGACCCCGAGCGCGACCAGCGAGAGGTGGAGGGCGGCGGTGCACGAGTAGAGCGCGAGCACGTGATCGGCCTCGAGGTACTCGGCCATCCGCCGCTCGAGCTCGGCGGCGCGCGGGCCGGTCGTCAGCCATCCCGAGCGGATCGCGTCGGCGGCGGCCTCGACCTCCTCCTCGCCCACGGCGGGCGGTTGGAAGTGGAGCATGGTGTCCCGCTTCGTTCTAGACGAGAGCTGCATCGGTCTGGAAGCGTATGAGAGCGGCCGCTGCCTTCGCCCGGTCGTACGCCTCTTCGCGGCTGTTCCCCACCGCCAGCACGGCGCCGGCACGGTCTGCGCCGGTGCGCAGCTCGCCGAAGCGGAAACCGGGCCGGCGGTACAGCCGTACCCGCTGGACGCCCTCAGCCCGCTCGGCGTCCTCGACGCCCTCGAGCGCGAGCAGCTCGCCGGTCGGAGGAACGATGAAGACCGTGCAGGCACCGCCGGCGCGCGCCGACGGACGCGGCGCTTCCACGGGCTCGCCGAGCGCGGCGCTCAGCGCCAGCCCGTTCAGGTCCACCCCGAGCGCCGCCTCGCACAGCTCCGCGTCGTGGCCGCCGCCGAGCCGAGCGGCAACCTCCATCACCTTGCCGCCGCGGATCTGGGTGTAGGACGGCCCGTCCGTGATTCCGATCGCCTCCACGGCGACCCGGGCAACCTCTGCGTCGCTCTCGCGGTCCGACGGCCACGCGTGGGCGAGCGCGACACCGAAGGCCGGCGGCTCCGCGGTGATCCGGTCGGTGACGGTGAGCGGGTGGAAGGCGCCGTCGACGGAAAACGCGTTCACCGTCACCTCGGGCTCCTCGACAAGCTCCTCGACGAGCGCCGCGCCCGAGCGTGACGCATCGATCGCGGCCTCGATCGCAGGCCGCAGCTCCCGCTCCTCGCGCACGACCGCGAGGCCCCGCTGCCCCTGGCGGTCGGGGGCCTTCACGACGCACGGGACCGGCAGGCCCTCCTCGACGCCGGTGACGAGACGTGAAGCGGGCTGAGGCACACCGGCCGCGTCGAAGCACTCGCGCTGGCGAGCCTTGGAGACCGCGCGCGCCGCCACCTGCGGATCGAGCGGATGCGACACGCCGGCCTTCGCCGCCACACGCGCCGCGATCCCGACGGGCCAGTCGATCCCCGGCGAGATCACACCGTCGATCCGCTCGGCCGCGGCCAGGCGCTCGATCCCGCGCTCGTCCTCGGTGGAGATGATCGCGCGGCGGTCGGCGAGCGCGAACCCTGGCGCGGCGGGATCGCGGTCGACGACGATCGTGAAGACGCCGCGAGCCCGAGCCGCCTCGAGCAGGCCGAGCTGCGCGGGCCCAGCCCCGATGACGAGAAGGCGCTTGCGCGCTGGGTTGCCCACCATCGGCGGCATTCTTGCGGCACGGCGTCGTGCTCGGCGGCGGCGCGGGCCCGGCGCCGGCCGGGCCCGCGTCGCCAATCCACAGCCACGGAGCGCAGGACATGTCCGACGGACATGTCCTTTTCTCGAGGGACGCCCACAGAAAAAAGCGCGCCCTCGGCTCCGGTGCGTCTAGGGACGCGCCTCTCGGAGCCGCGTCTCGGGGTCAGACCCCTGGACGCGGCCCGAAGGGTCGCGTCAGGCGCCTACAGCTCCCGGTCGACGGTGTAGAGCGGGCGGCCTTCGACGTCCCGCTGGATTCGGCCCAGGTACTCGCCCACGAGGGCCAGCATGAAACCCTGGATTCCGAGGACGAAGATCACCGCGACGCCGCCGAGCAGCGGGCCGGGGAAGTTCGACTCGGCGATCCAGTAGCCGATCGCGTAGATGCCGAGGATGAGCGTCGCCAGAGTGCAGACCGTGCCGAGGATCAGCCCGATCCACTGGATCGGTTGCGGCCAGAAGCCGGCGAGGACGTGCAGGGCGACACGCGTGAGGCGCAGGGGCGAGTAGCGCGACTTGCCGGCCCGCGGCGCGTGCTCCACGTCCACCTCGACCACGCTCGCGCCGGTCGAGAGGACGAGCGCCTTCGTGAACTTCTGCTTGCCGATCGAGCCGAGCGCGGGCTCGAGACCCGAGCGGCGGTACGCGTTGAACGCGCAACCGAAGTCCGAGATCGAGACCCCCGTGAAGCGCCGCAGCATCGAGTTGACGAGCAGCGAGGGCAGCGTCCGTCCCCAGGAGTCCCGACGCACGACACGCCGTCCACTCGCGACCTCGGCGCCGCCGTCGACGGCCGCGACGAGCTTCGGGATGTCCTCCGGAGCGTTCTGCAGATCGCCGTCCATGGTCACGAGCACGTCACCTTGCGCCCGAACGAGCCCAGCGTGCATCGCGGGGTGCTGGCCGAAGTTGCGTTTCAGCCGCACACCGTGGATCCGCTCCTCGTCGGCCGCATGCGCACCCTCCACCGCAGCCCACGTGTCGTCCGTCGAGCCGTCGTCGACGAGGATCAGCTCCCACGGGCGGCCGAGACCCTCGAGCGCGCCGACGGCGCGGCGGACGACCTCGCCGACGGTGTCGTCCTCGTTGTAGAGGGTCACGACCACGGAGATTTCGGGCGGCACGAGAAATCGAGCCTACAATTCGTCCACTCGTGCCCGCCGCCGTCCTCGCCGCCAGAGTCCAGGAGCTCCGCGACGACCGTTCACACGGCGCCAGCTGGATGGCGAGGCGCGCAGTCGAGACCCTGTCCGAGCTCTCGGAGCTCGAGGCGGCGAGCTGCGACGACCTGCTGGACCGGCTGCGCGACGCCGGGCGGCAGCTTGCGACGAGCCGGCCGGGAGTCGGCGCCGTCGCCGGGGCGGTCGGCCGCGTGCTGGCTGCGGTCGGCCACGAGGCGCACCTGCTGGAGCTCGACGACCTGCGCCGGATGATCCAGGAGGAGGCGAAGGCGCTCGACGACGCACGCCGTCGCGCTGCGGCCTCGATCACGATCCAGCTGCGGGAGCGACTCGACGGGGCGACGGTGATCACCCACTCGGCCTCGGGGACGGTCCGCGAGGCGTTTCGGCAGACGAAGCCGGCGAAGGTGATCTGCACGGTCTCCGAGCCGGTGGGCGAGGGACGAGCGTTCGCCGACGAGTGGCGCGGCGCGGGCTTCGACGTCGAGCTGGTCGAGGACGGCGACGCGCCGTCACGCGTTCCCGACGCCGCGATCCTGCTGATCGGCGCCGACACGGTCTTCGCCGACGGCACGATCTGCAACAAGGTCGGGACGATCCCGCTCGCCAAGGCCGCAGCAGATGCCGGTGTGCCGACGGTCGTCGCCGCCGAGGTGATCAAGCTCGCGCCGGTCCCTGGAAGCCAGGCGCCGGAGTTCGCGGACATCGAGCGGTCCCTCTTCGAGCTCGTCCCGCCGGAGCTCATCACCGAGGTCGTCACCGAGGAGGGGAGCTTCCCGCCCGAGGAGATCGCAAGCCTGGTCGAGCGGGTGCCGTTCCTGGCCGAGGGCTACTCCCTCGTGCTGCCCGTCAGAACGCGCTGAGCACTTGGCAGACGCGTTCCACGTCCGCCTCGGTCAGGCGGTTGTGGAACGGCAGGGCGAGGGCACGCTCGTAGACGGCGTCCGCGCCGGGGAACGGTCCCTGGCCGTCGTAGGCGCCCAGACGGTGCAGCGCGTACGTCCCGATCTGCGCCTGGATGCCCGCGGCGCGCAGCGCCTCGAGCGCCTCGTCGCGCCGGTCGAGCTGGACGATGTAGGCCTGCCAGCCGTGGCGGTCGCCGTCGTCGGCCGACGGAGCCTGGACCTGCTCCGGCAGGCGCTCGGCGTAGCGTGCGACAAGCCGCTCGCGCTCCGACAGCATCGCCTCGAGCCGGCGGAGCTGCGGGATCCCCAGCGCGCAGAGGACGTCGGAAAGACGGTAGTTCAGGCCGGGTGCAGGCATCTCCGTCTCGTGCCAGCCGTGGTGGCGCATCGTGCGGATCGCCTGGGCGATCTCGGCGTCGTCGGTCGTGACGGCGCCTCCCTCGCCGGTCGTGACGATCTTGCGCGGGTGGAACGAGAGGCAGCCGAGACGCCCCAGCCCGCCGCAGAGGCGCCCTCCGCGCCGTGCGCCGAGCGCGCCCGCGGCATCCTCTAGGAGCGCGACGCCGTCGGGCACCGCCGCCTGGATCTCCTCCCACCGCGCGGGCCGGCCGAAGAGGTGCACGACGAGCACGGCCCGGGTGCGAGCCGTCACAGCGCCCGCGACGGCCTCGGGCCGCACGTTCATCGTCTGCGGGTCGACGTCGACGAGCACCGGCCTTGCGCCGGCCAGCGCGACGACGTTCGCGGTCGCCGGGAAGGTGTAGTCCGGGACGATCACCTCGTCGCCTGGGCCGATCCCGAGCGCGAGCACGGCGAGGTGCAGCGCGGCAGTCCCCGAGGACACGGCGACGGCGTGCTCGACGCCGCAAGCCTCCGCCAGCAGCGCCTCGAACTCCTCGACCTTCGGCCCCATCGTCAGCTGGCCGCTCTCGAGCACCTCGGCGATCGCGGCGAGCTCCTCGTCGCCGAGATCGGGCCAGGCGAGACGGATCACGCGCGAGCCGGCTGCCGGTCCCGGTACCACGCGATCGTGCGGGCGAGCCCTTCGTCGAGGTCGATCTTGGCCTCCCAGCCGAGCAGCTTCCGCGCCTTGTCCACGTTCGGGATGCGCATCTCGACGTCGGTGTAGTGGAGCGGGCGGAACTTGAGCTCGACGTCGGCGCCCATCAGCGTGCGGATCCGCTCGGCGAGCTCGACGACGGTGAGCACCGAGCGCTCGTTGCCGATGTTGAACACCTCGCCGACCGCCTCGGGCCGCTCGAGCACGAGCAGCAGGGCGTCGACGAGGTCGTCGACGTAGCACCAGGCGCGAACCTGAGACCCGTCCCCGTGGATCACGAGGTCCTCTCCGACCAGGATCGTCTCGATGAAGGCGCGGATCGCCCCGCCGCCGATCTGCCCCGGCCCGTAGACGTTGAACGGGCGAACCGAGCAGGCCGGCAGGCCGTACTCGTCGTAGTACGCATGGGCCATGTGCTCTCCGGCCAGCTTCGAAACGGCATACGTCCAGCGCGCCTCGCCCACCGACCCCTGCGCCGTCTCGTGCACCTCCTCGACCTTGTAGGCATGCCGGCCGAACACCTCGCTCGTCGAGAACTCCACCAGCCGCTCGACCGTGTCGGTCGTCGCGAGCGCCGCCTCGAGGACGTTGTAGGTGCCGATCATGTTGACCCGCATCGTCCGGACCGGGCTTTCGAGCACCGTGTCGACCCCGGCGATCGCGGCGAGGTGGACGATGTGCGTCGCCCCGCGGATCGTCTCGCGCACGGCGTCCGCGTCGAGCACGTCGGCCTGTACGAAGGTGAGATTCGGGTGCTCGGCGAGCTCCGTGTTGGCGAGCGCGTCCCGGTGCAGATTGTCCAGGACGACCAGCTCGTTGTCGGCGATCAGGCGGCGGGATAGCGTGGTACCGATGAAACCTGCGCCGCCTGTGAGCACAATGCGCTTACCGTGAAGAGGCACGTGGCGAGTGTAGTGGGGGTTCTCGGCGTCCTGGCAGTCCTGGCGGGCTGCGGCTCGGACGGCGGCGGACCGGCCGAGGCGACCGACAGCGTGACCGACCTCAGGATCGTCTCCTGGGAGGACACGCGGCCCGCAGGCGGAGTCGGGCGCGTGCTCGGACTGCGGCGACGGGGTGCCGGCGAGTTCACGACCTGGACGCTGCGCTGCGATCCGCCCGGCGGGAGCTTCCCGGACGCCGAGGAGGCCTGCGACCGGCTCGACGAGGTCGAGAATCCGTTCCGCGAGACCGAGCTGGGCGCGATCTGCACGGAGCAGTACGGCGGTCCGCAGCTCGCGTCGGTGCAGGGCGTCTACCGGGACGAGAGCGTCAGCACGCGCTTCGAACGGACGAACGGCTGCGAGATCTCGCGCTGGGACAAGCACTCGTTCCTCTTCATCCAGAAGCAAAAGAAGAAGTGACGGCCGGAAGCTCGGTCCTCTTCGTGGGGGCCGGACGCCACCAGCGGCGGGCGCTCCGGCGTGTGAAGGAGCTCGGCGCACGGGTGGTCGCGGTCGACCGCAGCGACGAGGCGCCCGGTCTCGCGATCGCCGACGCCGGCGAGGTGGTGGACTTCGCCGACGCCGAAGCCGTCGCCGAGGTCGGGCGCCGGCACGGGGTCGGCGGCGTGATGACGTTCGCCGCCGACCGCGCGGTGCCGGTCGTGGCGCGCGTCGCGGAGCTCCTCGGCCTCCCCGGGATCGGCGGGCAGACCGCGCACCTGATGACAAACAAGATCGCGATGCGGCGTGAGCTGGCCGACGCCGGGGTACCGCAGCCGCGCTTCGCCGCGTTGCGACACGTCCGAGAGGTGCGTGGGGCGGCTGACGCCGTCGGCTTTCCCGCCGTCCTCAAGCCCGCCGACTCGGCCGGGCAGCGGGGACTCTTCCTCGTGGCGTCGGTCGACAACGTCGAGCGCCACCTGCACGCCGCGCTCGCGCAGTCGACAGACGAGGAGGCGATCCTCGAGAGCTACCACCCGGGGCAGGAGGTGAACGGCCTGCTCGTCGCGCGAGGCGGCGACGTGACGGTCGTCACGCTCTCCGACCGGCGGCGCCCGCCCGGCGCCGGCTTCGGCGTCGCGGTGGCCCACGTGTATCCCTCGACCCTCTTCGGCGATGCACTGGAGGAGGTCGAGCGCGTCGGCCGGTCGACGGTGCACGCGCTCGGTCTTCGGGACGGCATCGCGTACCCGCAGGTGATCTGGGGCGACGACGGCATCGCGCGACTGATCGAAGTCGCCGCGCGGATCCCGGCCGGCCAGATGGACCTCGTGGCGCGCTACGGCGTCGGGGTGGACCTGATCGAGGTCGCGCTGCGCCAGGCGCTCGGCGAGCCCGTTCCCGACGAGCTGGTGCGGCCGCACGTGCAGCAACCGATGGCGATCTCGTTCCTTACCGCGAGCCCGGGCCCGCTCCCGACCGGGAAGCTGGTCGGCTTCGGCGGGCTGGAGAAGGTGCTGGCGTTCCCCGGCGTGGTCGAGGCCGACCTCTACTTCCGCGAGGGAGAGGTGATCCGGCCGGTGCAGGTGGACGGCGACCGGCGGGGGTACGTGATCGCGCTGGGCGCGACGAACCTCGAGGCCGTCGAGCGAGCCGAGGCGGCCGCCAGACTGGTGGACGTGGAAGTCGCGTGAGCTGCGGGTTCTCGCTGGAGCACTACCGTGAGCTGCTGGACGCCGCCCGGCTCGGCGGCTACCGGTTCTCGTTCTTCGACGCGGCGCCGGAGCCCGGCGACCTGATGCTGCGTCACGACGTCGACCTCTCGCTGGACGCTGCGCTGACGCTGGCCGAGCTGGAGGCAGAGGCCGGCGTCGCCGCGACGTACTTCCTGATGACCCAGAGCGTCTTCTACAACCTCGCGTCCCCTGAGGGCCTGCGCGCTCTGAACCGGCTTCGGGAGCTCGGCCACGGAGTCGGCCTGCACGCGGTCTGGCCGGGCGCCGACCTCGACGAACGGTTCGATCCCGTCGTCGCCTGGCACAACCCGAACCCGGACTACATGTCGGAGCCGCTCGACGGCATCGTCAACGTCATGCAGCCGCCCTACTTCGACCCCGAGCACTACCGCTCGGACTCAAACCAGCACTGGCGCCACGGCTGTCCCCACGAGCAGCTCGAGCGGACGGAGTTCGAGTGGCTGCAGCTCCTCACGCACCCGGAGATCTGGGTCTATCCCGGCGACACGATGCGGGAGACGATGAACGCGATGCTCGACGCGGAGCGCGCTCGCCGCCACGAGCTGCTCGCCGAAGACCGCATCGACCTGTCGTGAGCCTCGGGAAGCGGCTCGGCGAGCTGACCCGCCACTCGGCGGTCTACGGCCTCGGCTCGCTCGTCTCGCGGTTCATCGCCGTCCTGCTGCTCCCCGTCTACACGCGCTACCTCTCGCCGGCCGACTACGGGCTGATCGAGACGCTGATCGCGTTGTCGGCGGTGCTGACCGTCCTCCTCGCGGCCGGCGTGAAGAGCGCGTTCTTCCGCTTCTACTTCGACGAGGCCGACGAGGACGGCCAGCGCCGCGTGATCCGCACGTCGTTCTGGTTCACGATGGCGAGCGGTACGGCCGGGCTCGTCGCGGGCCTGGTGCTCGCCGAGCCGATCTCCCAGCTCCTGTTCGGCACCGGCGAGCACGCCAACCTCGTGCGCGCGGCGTTCGTCGGGCTCTGGGCCCACGTGAACTACGAGCAGATGACGTCGCTCTTCCGTGTCGAGCAGCGCTCCGCCGCTTACCTCGTCGCGACGCTGATCAACCTGGGGCTGACCGTCGGCGCAACGCTCTTCCTCGTGGTCGCCTTGGAGCAGGGACCGATCGGCGTCATCGTCGGGAACTTCACGGGGACGCTGCTCGTCTACGCCGGTCTCCTCGCCTACCGCCGCGAGCAGCTCGGGCTCGAGCTCGACCGGCCGTTGCTCCGCGAGATGAACCGCTTCGGCATGCCGCTCGTCCCGTCCGCGCTCTTCCTCTGGGTCTTGAACTTCAGCGACCGCTTCTTCCTCGTCAAGCTCGCCGGACCGAAGGAGGTCGGGCTCTACTCGATCGGCGTGCGCGTCGCCTCGGGGATCATCCTCCTGCTCGCGGCGTTCCGCACTGCGTGGCCCGCCTTCGCCTATTCGATCGAGGACGATCGCGAAGCGGCACGGACGTACAGCTTCGTCCTGACGTACCTCGTCGCCGTCACGTCGTGGCTCGCGCTGGCGCTCGGCGTGCTCGCGCCGTGGCTCGTCGAGCTGCTCACGACCGAGGAGTTCTACGCCGCCGAGCGCGTCGTCGCCCCGCTCGCCTTCGCCGCGGTCGCCTTCGGCGCGTACATCGTCGTCGTGATCGGGATCGGGCGGGCGCGCCGGACACGCTCGAACTGGGTGATCACCGGCGTGGCCGCGGCGCTGAACGTCGTGCTGAACCTCGCGCTGATTCCGGAGTTCGGGATGATGGGCGCCGCCGTCGCCACGATCGGCGCCTATGCCACGCTCTTCCTCGGCATGGCCTGGAAGGCGCAACAGGTCTTCCCGGTGCCGTACCAGTGGCGCCGCGTCGCCACTGCGGCCGGCGTCGCCGTGGCGCTGACCGTTCTGGCCAGGACGCTCGACTTCCCCCTCGCGGCGGCGATCGCGGTCGTGGCCGTGTACCCGCTCGCGCTGCTCCCGCTCGGCTTCTACCTCCCGGAGGAGCTGAGGCGCATGCGCCTGACTACGATGCCGTCCCGGTGAGCGCCGTCGAGACCCTGATCGACCACCTCGAGGACCGCGCCGCGGAGTTCTGGGACACCGTTCAGGGCCAGACCCCGCGCGGTCATCGCTACAACACGGGCCGCGTCACGGGCCGCGACGGCTACGACGAGGGCCTGCGCCTCTACCGCCTGCTGCGCGAGCTGCAACCGCGCGTTGCGGTCGAGACCGGCGTCTGCAACGGCGTCTCGACTGCGTTCGTGCTGCTGGCGCTGGAAGACAACGGCGACGGCGAGCTGTGGTCTATCGACCTTCCGGAAGTTGCCGGCGAGGAGTACGAGCCCGGAAAGTTCTGGGACGGAAAGGGCGGCGCGGTGATCCCGCCGGGCAAGGAGCCCGGCTGGATGGTTCCGCCGGGTCTGCGGGAGCGCTGGCACCTCGTGCTCGGGCGCTCGCAGGACGAGCTCCCGCCGCTGCTCGAGCGGGTCGGCGCGATCGACTTCTTCATGCACGACAGCGAGCACTCCTACGAGTGCATGAGCTTCGAGTTCCGGGCCGCCTGGGACGCGCTGGGCGAGGGCGGCGTGCTCGTGGCCGACGACGTGAACGTGAACTCGGCCTGGGACGAGTTCGTCCGCGAGGTGGGTCGCGAGCCGGAGGCGCTCGGGCCGAAGCTCGCGCTCATTCGTAAGTGACCACCGTTCTCGTCTCTGCGGCGGGAGCGCCCGGCACCGCTGCCCTGGTGCGCGCGCTGCGCGAGAACGGGGAGCGCTCGGTGCGCGTCGTCGGAACCGACATGGCGGAGCGAGCGGTCGGCCGCCATATCTGCGACTCGTTCCACCTCGTTCCCTCAGGGTCAGACCCCGGCTTCGCGGACGCGATGCTCGAGGTGGTGCGCTCGGAGGGCGTCGAGGCGATCCTGCCGCAGTCCTCGTTCGATCTGCTGGGGCTCGCCGAGTCGAAGGAGCGGTTCGAGGATGTGGCGGTCATGGTCGCGTCGCCAGAAGCCGTGCGGCGGTCGAACGACAAGGCCGAGAGCTATGCGCTGCTGGACGAGATCGGCGTCCCCGGGCCGAAGTGGCGACGCGTCGTCGGCGGCGAGGCGGTCGGCGACGCGGCGCGCGAGCTCGGCTATCCCGAGGAGGACGTCGCGATCAAGCCGGCGTTCTCGTCCGGGTCGCGCGGGTTTCGGATCCTGTCCGCGGGCGCGGACCGCCGAGAGCAGCTGCTGACGAACCGCCCCGGTGTGGCGGAGGCGCTGCGGCTCGAGGAGCTCGTCGAGCTGCTCGGCGACGACGAGACGCCGCTCCTCGTGATGGAGCTTGCCTCGGGGATGGAGCGCACGATCGACGGGATCGCCGAGGCCGGCCGCATCGCGCTGGGGCACCCGAAGACGCGGGAATCCATGCGCGCCGGGCTGGCGATGTACTTCGCGACGCTCGACGACGACTGGCTGATGGAGATCGCCGCGAAGATCGTCGAGGCGCTCTCACTCGACCACTTCTTCAACATCCAGCTCGTCGGCGACAAGGTGATCGAGATCAACCCGCGGATCTCGACGATCGTCTACCAGGAGGATCTGAACCTCCCGTGGCTCGGCGTGAAGCACGCGCTCGGCGAGATCTCGGCGGACGAGCTGGCGTCGTTTGGCGAACGCGTGCGCCCGACGCGCCGCGCCTTGCGTTACTTCGACCAAGTGGAGTGGGACGACTGACCTCGCGCTCCTGGCCGGCGCCGGCTCCCGCCGGGCGAAGCCCGGCTCCGCCGCCGCCTGACACCGCTGAGCGCACGCGGCTCTCCGGGGCCGTGTTTCGAACACTGTCCCCTCCGGCCGCGCACCCTCAGCGCCGTCCCAGGAACACGATGTCGTGAGAGTCGTCCACACCCCGCTGAACGTGGCGGGAATCCCGTGGACGAACGTGCAGGCGCTCCGGCGCAAGGGCGTGGACGCGAAACTCGTCGTCGTCGAGCGCCAAAAGCTCCATCCGGAGGCGGATTGGTCGCTCGACCGGCCTGGAAGCTTCTGGGGCCGGCAGGCCGTGCAGTGGCCGGCGTTCCTGCGGCTGCTGCCGAAGACCGACGTGTTCCACTTCTACTTCGGCTGGACGCTCGTGCCGCGGAAGCTCACCTGGCCGATCCTGAAGGCGACGCGGAAGCGCTCGGTCCTGCACTTCCTCGGCTCGGACATTCGTGGCAAGACGAGCGAGGAGCTGGCGTACGCGCGTGGCGCCGACGCGCGGATCGTCGGGTCGTACGACGCGCTGCGCTGGGTGCCTGACGCCCATGTCGTGCCGCCCGGCCTCGATCTGCGCGACTACACGCCGGCTCCGCCCGAGGATCGCGCGAGGCCGGTCGTCGTCCATGCCCCCTCGAGCCGGGGCCGGAAGGGCACAGAGCACGTGGTCGAGGCATGCGAGGGCCTCGACGTCGAGCTTGACATCGTCGAGGGGCTGCGCCACGACGAGGCGCGTCAGCGCTACGCCCGCGCCGACATCGTGGTCGACCAGCTGAACGCGGGCTGGTACGGGATCTTCGCGCTCGAGGCAATGGCGCTCGGGAAGCCCGTGCTCAGCTATCTGCGCCCCGAGGCGGTCCAAGAGACGGAGAAGAGCCTGGGCACGGAAGTCCCGATCGTCCCCGTCACCAAGGAGACACTCCGGGAGCGAGTCGGCACCCTCGCCGCGTCAGCCGACGAACGCAGGCGGGTCGGCGCCCGGTCACGCGCCTACGTGGAGGAGTTCCACGACGCGGACAAGGGCGCCGACCGCCTGGTAGCGATCTACCGCAGCCTCTGAACTACGGCGTCATCACGTTCGCCGCCCCTCTCGTGATCGTCGTCGTGAACGCCCAGTCGGCGGACGCGTCGTTCGTGTCCTTGCCGTCGGGGTTGCGGATCAGCGATCCCGCCACGGAGTTGGAGTCCTCGGCGGAGGCCGGCAGCACCGTTCCCTCGACGAGGTTGTAGGTCTGCGAGCCGATCGTCGCGACGGTGATCGCCCCTTCGTAGGACAGCGAGTCGAGCAGCGTTGTCCCGTCGAGCAGCGCGAGGCCGTCCGGTGCGCCGTTCTGGAGCTCGATCGCCACGTCGAGGTGGGCTCCCGGTGCGAGCGTCCCGGTCAGCTCGACCCGGTCGTACTCGTTTCCGTCACCTCCGTTCACGGCGACGAGGTCGATCGTCGAGAGATCCGCAGCCACATCGCCGGCGTTCTTGAGCTCGACGAAGCCGTTCGAGTCCGCACCGACCTGGTCGTAGTCGACCTCGTTGATCACGAGCTTCGCCGACCCGGCCGGAGGCGGTGGCGGGGGAGGTGGCGGTGGCGCCTCGTCCGGCGCGGCGACGCAGGTCAGCGCGATGTCGCCGTTCCCGGCGACCGTGACCTCGATCTCACCGGCGGCATCGTCGGACGCGATGCACGGCACGCCTCTCAGGGTCCCGAGCCCGGTGACGACCGTTCCCGGGTCGCCCTTCGGCCCCGCGGGCCCGGGCGCGCCCGGCGCACCGGGCGCTCCAGGATCTCCCTTGTCGCCCTTTGCACCCTGGATGCTCCAGCTGACGTGCTTCTCGCGACGGCGGCACTGCGAGGCGGACGCGACCTGCCGCAACCAGCCGCCCGACGGGTGCTTGCACGCGTGGATCACGGTCGGCGCGCCCGAATCCTGCGCCAGCCCGACGCCGGCGGCGACCACGGCGCACGCCGCGGCAACCACCAAGAAGATGAACTTCATCTGGCTCCCTTCGTTGTCGTGTTCGACAACAGATACCTGACGGGAGAGCAGGCGCGAGACGGTGTTACAGAATCGTCACGGTCTAGCGACCGACGAGCTTGAAAACGCGACGGCCGGCCCGCTCCACCGGGCCCGGGACCCAGGAGCGCCTCTTCCGGAGCACGCGGGTCACCGCGCCGAAGACCGCCTTCGTCGCCTGCACGCGCCGCGCGTGAAGCCGGTCGTGGCCGGTGTTGTGCGCCACTTTCGACGCGATCGTCGTCGAGCCGATCACGAACCGCACGTCGCGGAACTGACGCGACGAGAAGATCTTCTCCGCCACCACCTTCCGCACCCCGGGATGCCACGTCGTGTCGTGGAACGCGACGACGCCGCCCTCGACGACTTTCGGTACCCACTTCTCGAAGTCCTCACGGACGTCGTCCTCCTCGTGCGAGCCGTCGACGAACAGCAGCTCGATCGGCTCGTCGAAGTCGTCCACGACGGCCTGCGAGAGCCCCTTCACGGGCGTGACGAGGTCGGCGATGCCCGCCCGCTCGATGTTCTCCTTGAACTCGCCGTGGCGGTAGTCGGCATGCGGGTCGACGGCGAAGATCCGAACGCCGCGGCCCTCGCGAGATCCGAGGCCGAGGCAGATCGTGGACTTGCCCTTCCACGAGCCGATCTCGACGATCACGCCCTTCCCGGTGCAGTCCCGCGCGAGCTCGTAGAGCGCCTCGCCCTCCTCGTCGGAGAGCCAGCCGGGGACGTCCTTGATCAGTTCCTTGACCGGTGCGAAGCCGCTTCCCACGGCGAACACCCTAGGCGACGAGCAGACCCGTGACGTACATCACGGCCACGCCTGCCAGGAACCCGCCGAGCACGTGCGGCGAGCCGAGCCCGCCCGGCGCCCGCCGCGCGACGTAGCGTCCGACCTCGACGACGACCTGGAACGCCGCACCCGCCGCCGCCGCGAAGAAGAGGACGCCCAGCATGTCGCTCGTGACGAAGCCGCCGATCCACGCCCCGAGGATCGCGGGCGCGCCCGCGACCAGCACGAGCGCCGCCAACCGACCGAACGAGACGGTACGGCCCTCCGCCAGCGGCGAGGCGATCCCGAGCCCCTCGGTGAGGTTGTGGACCATGAAGCCGACGATGAAGAACGTCCCGAGCGCGAGCTCGCCGAGCGCGAACGACGAGCCGATCGCGAGACCCTCGCCGAGGTTGTGGGCCCCGATGCCGATCGCGACGAGCGTCGCCAGCGCGAACCCGCTCGCACCGCCCGAGCCGCCCCCGCTGAGCCGCCACGAGAGTGCCGTCAGCGTGAGGAAGCTGAGCGAGACTCCGAGCAGCACGAGCCCGGCGCCGCCCAGCGCGCTGGGCAGGGCTGCCTGGAGCTCCATCGCCTCCGACAGCGCCTCGACTGCGAGGAACGTCAGCAGCCCAGCGGTCAGGGCCATGAAGGCGGCGAGCCACTCCGGCGCTGCCCGCCGCAGTGACGGGAGCCACAGGAGCCCCAGCGCGACCGGGACGATCCCGACGAGCACTCCGATCAGCGCGTAGCCGACGAAGCTCCGCGCCGACGCCGTCGGCGTCTGCACCGCCGCGGCGATCTCCTCGGTCGTCTCGATCCCGGTCGAGCTCGTGACGCCCACCGAGATCGGCTCCTCCTCGACCCAGTCGTACTGGACGAGGATCTCGGCCGACCGCAGCCGGCCCAGCGTCTGCGGGCCGTGGACGTCGAACGGCACGATTGCCTCGTCGACCGTCACCGACGCGATCGTCAGATCGTCGCGCTGCGGGTTCGTGACGCGGATGCGGATCTCGCCGGGATGGAACTCGACACGCCGGATGTCGAACTCGTCCGGCGGCGGCGGCTGGTCGCCCAGCAGGCCTGTCACCGAACTGCCGCTCGCCGTGAACAGCGCTACGACGGCGGTCAGCAGCACGAGCGGGACGAAGGCCCAGAGCCGCCAGCTCCGTGAGAAGGTCGACGCTTCCGCCCGGCTACTCATCCTTCACGTCGAAGAAGCCCATCCACCCGAGCTCGGCGAACTCGGACTGGTGCGCGTGGAACATGAACTCCCCGGCGTTGGCGAAATCGATCTCGAGGATGCCGCGCTGGCCCTGCCCCTGGACGACGGTGTCGGTGAACTCGAACTGGTCGCCCGTCCCCGTCGGGTAGTAGCGGAAGAAGTCCCCGTGCAGGTGGAAGGAGTTGATCAGGTCGAACTCGGTCAGGTTCGCGAGGTAGATGCGAACGGTCTGCGAGCGCTTGACCTCGATCGGGTAGCGCGCGTAGTAGAACGACCGGCCGTTGACGGTGTAGAAGTTGTTCTCGCCGTCGCCGTCGGTGTCGTAGCCGTTCATCACCATCACGAGCTCCTGCGCCGGCGGGCGGGGCTCCTTCGGGTCGATGATGAAGGCGCCGTAGAGGCCCTTGTGGATGTGCTTCTTCAGCGGCGTCGCGTGGCAGTGGTAGAGGTGCATCCCCGCCGGGCGGGCCGGGAACTCGTATGTGAACGAGTCGCCGGGCGCGACGATCTCGAAGACGCCGTCCATGTTCGAGGGATGGATCCCGTGGAAGTGGATCGTGTGCGGGTGCGAACCGGCGTTGACGAACTTCACCCGCAGCAGATCGCCTTCGGTCGCGCGGATCACGGGGCCGGGGACGGTGCCGTTGTACGTCCACGCGTTGAAGATCACTCCCGGCGCGATCTCGATCTCCCGGTCAATCGCGGTCAGCTCGTACTCCCGGACTCGGCCCTTCTTGTACGGGAGCGCGTCCGGCGGATAGAGGAGGTCGTCCAAGTCGTTGGGGCCGCCGGGCGCCGGAACGTGGTCGCGGATCATCGCCGCGTGACCGAGGCGCGCATGGTCATGGCCGGCGTGGGAGGCGCTCGAATGCGTGTGTTCGCCGCCCGGGAGGCTGAGCCTGGCGAAGGGCGCGGCCGCGACAAGCGGCGCAGCTCCTGCCAGAATCTGTTTCCGGGTAAACTTAGGCATGCCTAAATCATAACTGAGGCATATGGAACTGACCGAAGCGATCCAGGACTACCTGAAGGAGATCTACAAGCTCGAGGCCTCCGGGCTTCGCGCGACGACCTCCTCTCTCGCCGCGCGCCTCGAGGTCTCACAGCCCTCGGTGACCGCGATGCTGAAGAAGCTCGCGACGCTCGGCCTGGTCGAGCACGAGCGCTACAAGGGGGCGACGCTCACCGAGCCGGGGAGGCGCGTCGCGCTCGAGGTGATCCGCCACCACCGGCTGCTCGAGCAGTACCTCGTCGAGACCCTCGGCCTGCCGATCGACGCAGTCCACGCGGAGGCCGACCGGCTCGAGCACGCGCTGTCGGAAGAGCTCGAGGCGCACATCGACCGCACGCTCGGGTTTCCGACCAGCGATCCGCACGGCGACCCGATCCCCGACGCGGAGCTGAATGTGGCAACGCAAGACCTGACCCCGCTCTCGGCCCTCGAGCCGGGTGCGAAGGCGACCGTCGCACGCGTCCCGGACGCCGACGGCGACGTGCTGCGCTACCTCACGAAGCTCGAGCTGATCCCCGGGAACAGGATCGAGGTGCGCGAATCGGCGCCGTTCGACGGGCCGGTAACGGTTCGGGTCGGTGGCACCGACCACGCGATCTCCCGCGAGCTCGCGGCGAAGATCGGCGTCAGCTGACGAGCTCGAACCGCGTCGCGCTCGACGGATAGTCGTGCTCGCGCCAGGCGAGGACGACGCGCGGCCGCACGCGCAGGAGGCCCGGCGGGCGGTGGGCGTACTTCGCCTCGTACGCGTCCGCCGTGGCCTCCTCGAGCTCGTACGGCTCGACCTCGCCGTAGAGGATCACGACCTCGTCGCCGCTCTCGAGGTGGATCGCTACGCGCGGGTCCCGCGCGAGATTGCGGCCCTTGCGTGACTGCGGGTTCGTCCCGAAGTAGAGCGCGCCGTCGAGCCAGACACCCCAGACCGGCGCGGCGGTGGGTGCCCCGTCCTCGTCGGCGGTGGAGACCCAGTAGTTGCGCGAGGCTTCGAGGCGCTCGTCCGCCCAGCTCCATTCGAGCATCCCCTCCTGGTCGGCGGAGATCCCGTATCCGGGATGGAAGCCGGGGCGGCGGCGTCTCACGCGACGACGCGGTAGACCTCGAAGACCTCCGCGTACTCGCGATTCACGTTGACGCCGTGGGTGCGCGCCAGGTTCCAGACGTACTCCGGGTCGGAGTAGCGGCGGTGCTGCTGCGACTCGTAGCGCGCGAGCGCCGCGACCTTCCGCTCCACGTGCGCCTTGTCCAGAGCGAAGTACGCCTGGTAGCCGAAGTCGAAGTTGTTCCACGGGATCTCGTACCCGAGGATCGTCGTGCGCTTGAAGGCGCGCAGCCCCTCGGCGGCGACGACCTGGTGGTCCTGGTGGATGTCGCGCAGGCTCGGCTGCAGCACCGCGTCCGGCTTCCACTCGTCCCACAGGGCGATCAGCAGCTCGAGGATTTCCTGGCGGTGCTCGGGAAACGTCCGCACCTCGAAATCGTGGACGACGAGCTGCTCCTCCGGGATGCCGAGCTCCGCCGTCGCCTCCTTCACCTCCCGGGCGAGCGTGTCCGGCGGGAAACCCTTCGGGCAGCGACCTCGTCGCGATCGAGAACGCGACGTAGCGCACCTCCGTGCCGGACTCGACCAGCCGCGCGAGGGTCCCGCCGCAGCCGAACTCCCCGTCGTCGGTGTGCGGCGCGAGCACGAGCACTCTCTCCCAGGCGGCGAGCATTTGCGACGTAGTATCGGCCCCGCGCATGGGCGAGGCTGGGATGTCTGAGCTTGCCGGCGTCATCGGGGCCGCGGGCGCCGCGCTTGCGCTCCTCGGTGGGCGCCGCCTGACGCTGTTCGCGGGCTTCGGCCTGATCGCGCTCGCGGAGGTCCTGCTGGCCGACGCCGGCCGTTTCTCGCCGGCGCTCGCCGCAGCCGGAGCGGCGGGGCTCGTCGTGCTCGCGGTTGCGTCCACGGTCTTCGTCCGGTACCCGGCGTTCGTGGTGCCCGCGCTGGTGCTCGCGGCGCCTTTCCGCCTGCCTTTCGACTTCGACCGGGACCACCGGTTCCTGTTCGCCGTCGCCGAGGGCGGGAAGCTCGGCCGGCTGCTCCCCCTCTACGTCGTGCTCGCCGCGGCGACGACGGCGTACCTGTGGCGCGTCCTTCGCGGCCTCGAGGTCACGTCGCTGCCGAGGTTCCTGGCCCTCCCGGCCTCCGCGTTCTTCGCGCTCGCCTCCCTCTCGCTCCTCTGGTCGCGCGACCTCGACGTCGGGACGAACCTGCTCGCGTTCTTCCTGCTCCCGTTCGCCGCGCTCATGGCGGTGGTCGCCCGCGCAGAGCTGGCACCGTGGCTGCCGAAGGCGCTGGCCTGGATCTCGATCGGGCTCGCATCGGTCTTCGCCGCGGTCGGCCTGTGGCAGGAGGCGACCAAGGACCTCCTCTTCTACTCGCCGCAGCTGGAGGTGGCGAATGCGTACTCGCCGTTCTTCCGCGTCACGTCGCTCTTCACCGACCCGAGCCTGTACGGGCGCCACGTCGTGCTCGGGTTCGCCGTCCTGCTCGTGCTCCTCTGGACGAACCGCATCAACGTCTACCTCGCGGCGGGGATCGGTGCGCTGCTCTTCGCCGGGCTCTACTTCTCGTACTCGCAGACGAGCATGGCGGCGCTCGCCGCGGTGGCCTTCGTCGTGACGCTCGTGGCGGGCGACCGCCTCGCACGCCGGGCCGTGATCGGAGCGACCGCCGTGGTGGTGATCGTCGCCGCGGGAGCTGTCCTCGTCGGCGCACGCGACTACTCCCTCCGCGAGGTGACGAGCGGCCGCACGTGGCGCGTCGAGCGCACGCTGGACGTCGTCCAGGAGGCGCCGCTCCACGGTGTCGGCCTCGGCGCTCAGCCGACGGTGAGCCGCGGGCTCGCCGAGCGGAACGGCGCTCGCACGGCCCGCTTCGTCTCACACACGACGCCGCTGACCGTCGCCGCCGAGCTGGGCGCGCTCGGGCTCATCGTCTACGTGCTGCTCCTGGCGGCCACGATCCGGATGATCCTGCTGCTCCGCTACCGCGACTTCCCTCTCGCGCTCTCGCTGGGGGCCGTGCTGCTCGCCCTCTTCGTCCACGCGCTCGCCTACAGCGGCTTCTTCGAGGACCCGGTCACCTGGCTCACGCTCGGAATCGGGGCGGCCTACCTCGCTGCGCCCGCACTCGCGCGTGAGCCGGCGCTCGAGGCGGCGAAACGCGGGCCGGCGCCCACCGGACACCCGGTCCCGGCGAGGTGACGCGCCGGGAAGCCGGGATCGTGCTCGGCGTCCTCGGGATCCTCGTCGCGATCGCGGTTCCCGAGCTCGGGTCGGACGCGTGGCCGTTCACGCCGAGCTCCGTAGACGCCCGAGGCCTGTTCGGTCCGCTCGTCGAGGTCGCCGACGGCGAGTTCGACGAGGCGCTCCTCCGCGCCGCGGCGCTCGTCGGCGGGCTGGTCGTCGTGGTGGCCGCCGCGGTGGCGCTTGCACTCGCCGTCGTCCCGCGCTGGTTCGTCGTGGCCGCGACGGCTGTGGTGGTCGGACTGCTCGTCCTCCCCGCGACCCTGCTCCAGGTGGGCCTGCGGGACTCGAGTGAGCCCTGGTATCACGTGAACGACTCGACCTACCAGATCGACCTCGCGGGCGAGCTCGTCCTCGACGGGGAGAGCCCGTACGGCTACGACTACCGGGAGACGGGGCTCGAGCGCTGGTATCCGGCGGTCGACGCGGACGAGGAAGTGCGGCAGGTCGCGCTCGACCACTTCGCGTACTTCCCCGGCACGGCGCTGACCGCAGCCGCCTGGCGGCTGCTGCCGAGGCCGTTCGACGACTACCGGCTCTTCGTCCTGCTCTGCACGCTCGCACTCGGCGCCGCCGCGTTGCTCTTCGCCGCACCGCTCCACTGGCAGCTCGCGCTCGGCGCCGCCCTCGCCGCGAACCCGCTGGCCATCCGCGGCGCCTGGTTCGGGACCGCCGACGCGCCGAGCCTGCTCCTGACCGTGCTCGCCTTCGCGTTCGTCGTGCGTAGACGCGTGCTCCTCGCCGCGGCGTGCCTCGCCGGGGCGATCCTGCTGAAGCAGTTCGCGATCGTCGCGCTGCCCTTCCTCGTCGTGATGCTGATCGCCCGCGGCGTCCCTCGCCCGCTGCTGAACCGAGCCGCCGCAGTCTTCGCCGGAGTGCTCCTGGCCGGGATCGTGCCGTTTGCGATCGCCGATCCGGGCGCGCTCTGGGACGACACGATCGCCTACGGCGCGCAGACCTACCGGATCATCGGCTACGGGCTCGCCGGGGTGCTCGTCGAGACCGGCGTCCTCGACGACCGCTTCGGCTCGTACCCGTTCCTGCCGCTCGCTCTTCTCGTTTGGCTGCCGTTCACGGCGTGGCTTCTCTGGAGGCAGTGGCGGCTACGGGAGCTCTGGCTCGGAGCGGCCGGCTTCGCTAGCTCGATCTTCGTGCTGCTCTACCTCGGGCGGGTCTTCCAGAACTCGTATCTGATCTGGCCGCTGACCGCCTTGCTCGTGGCTTTCGCGCTTTCCCTTTACGACCGGGTGGATCGGTCCACCGCTCAGCGAAGCTGAACAGCCGCGAGCGGCCGGCCAGATAGACGCGCCCGCTGTCGGCGACGATCGGCGAGAAGACGCCGTCCGGGAAGCTCCAGACGAGCTTCCCGGTCGTCGCGTTCAGGGCCCACGTTCCGCGCGGCCCGCTCTTGGCATAGCGTGACGCGTTCCGTCCGCAGCGCGGGCAGGTCGCGAAGTAGACGAGCCCGTCCATCACAGTCGGCGCGCCGTGAACCGCGGAGGCGGCCGAGTAGCGCCAGATCTCGTCGCCTGTGGCGGCGTTGAACGCCTTGAACCACCCGTCGTACGTCCCGACGTAGACGCGCTGCTTCCAGACCGCCGCAGCCGTGTAGATGTAGGTGCCCGCCTGCCGCGCCCAGAGCAGCCGCCCGGTCCTTGCGCCGAAGGCGTAGAGCGTGCCGTCGGTGTTCCCGATGTACACGCGTCCGTAGGCGATCGTGGGTGTGGGATAGAAGTACTCGCGGCGACCGAACCGCGGCAGGGACTGGGCCCGCCAGACCTGCTTTCCGGTCCGCCCGTCGACGGCGTACACGCTTCCCCCGTCGGTGCCGAAGTAGACCTTGCCGCCGCTGTAGGCGGGGGAGCTGTTCACCTCGTGGTCGGCCGTGAAGGTCCACCGCACCTTCCCCGTGTAGATGTTGATCGCGTAGAGCTTGTGGTCCCAGGAGCCGACGTAGATCGTCCTCCCGATCACGAGCGGCGAGGTCTCGAGCGGACCGGAACCGCGGAAGCGCCAGATGATCTTCCCGGTACGGGCGGACATGGCGACGAGCAGGCCCGGCTGGTTCCGCGGAAAGCGATTGCAGGGCAGCGGCTGCATCCACGCGTGGTAGACGACGCGGTACGCGATCGTCGGCGACGCGGCCGAGCAGTGGTTGAAGCGCCGCTCCCAGACGACCTTTCCGGTCCGGTGGTGGAGCGCGAAGAAGCGGCCGCGCTGCTGCGCCACGTAGAGGCGCCCGTAGGCGAGCGAGGGCGGGAACTCAAGGACGTGGCCCGTGCTGAAGCTCCAGCGCGTCCGGTATGGCGGACGCAGCTTGAAGTCGGCGGCGGCGTGCGTCCGCTGCACGTTCAGGCCATAGGTCGGCCACGGCAGACGGAGGACGACCTTGCGAGGCCGCTTCTGCTCGGGCGTCTTCACCTGCGTCGTGACGAACTCCTCGGTCGTGGAGCCGCGCACCTCGTCGATCGTGGCGTAGTCGTGGAGCCAGAAACCGAAGGCGACCCCGAAGCCGAGCGCGCTCGCGAGGGCCAGCGCGACCAGGTACCGCATGCCGGGCAAGGCGTCCCAGGCTAGCGGCGGCGTCGTACGAGCACGGTGGTTGCGTCCCGGCGTCCGCCGGCCGAGATCCTGAGGCGGTAGCGGCCTGGAGTCGCGGGAGCGCGGAGCCTGAGCGTGTGCGTGCGGGCCACGCCGCGCCTGCGCCCGAGCCGCCATTGGTAGCTCGGGTAGTCGGTCGAGACGCGGACCGTGATCGCACGGCGCGGGAACACGCGGAGCCGTGACGGCGACAGCTCGAGGTACCGCACCTGCACGAAGAACGGCCTGGCGGGTCGGCGGTTCCCCGCGAGGTCCTCGGCGACGAGTTGCAGCTCCTCGAGCCCCGGGCGGAGCCGCCGGGGGGCCCAGCGGATCGCCTGCTTGCCCGGCTTCGACCGGATCTGCCGCCGGCCGTTGACCAGCAGGAGGACGAACGACGGCTCACTGACCCGGTAGCGGATCGTGATCGCATCGCCCCGACCGTCGCCGTCCGGGGAGATCACGCGGCGGCTCACGCCGACGACTCGCGTTCTCGGCGCCGTAGCGTCCAGGCGGATCGTCTGCGGGAACTCGATCGCCCGGCCGAGCTTGCGGAGCTCCACGCGCGCCTGGTAGCGACCCTCCGGGAGCAGCTTCCCAGCCTGGTCGCGCCCGTCCCAGCCGAAGGCGTGGTCGCCCGGCCGGAACGACGCGTTGCGAAGGAGCGTGCGGACGACCTCGCCCTGGTCGTCGGCGATCGTCAGGGTCAGCGAGTCGGGCTCGCGCAGCCGGAACGCGATCCGGGCAGTCGCCTTCTCGCACTTGCAGGCCGGCGAGAACGTCTTGTCGAGCTGGGGCCGCGCGATCGGATCGGGCTGGAGCTTGAGGTCCTCGGTGACGACGAAGGCCGCGGCGATCCCGGCCAGGAGGAGTAGGACGAGGAAGGTGCGCAGGTGCGGCAAAGGCTCGGCGAGTCTAGTGAGGGCGCTAGCTACGATCGTGCATGTGAGGAGGCTTCTCGTCCTCGCGGGGGTCATAGCGATCGCCTGCTCCGCGTCCGCTTCGACGGCGCGTCCCGCGCCTGCGGCATCGACCGTCGACTCCTGCGGCCTGCCCACGAGCGGCACGGCGTGGATCGACTTCGCCGACGGCTCGGTTCCGTTCTGGCACCGGTTCGCGCGGCCCGGCGTGATCGCGGCGGCGGGCAACTTCCTCTTCCCGCCGCAGCTGCGCGCCGCGGGCGCGAAGACCGTCTACTGGGACTTCTATCTCAACAACCGCGTCGGGACGCCCGACAAGCCGACCGACCCGGAGGTGGCGCGGGACTGGGCCCAGCGCATCTTCTTCCGCGCCCAAGCCTCGTCGGCCTGCGCCCGCCCGTGGATGGCGCTGAACGAGCTCTTCGGCGCCCACCTGACGACCCCGTGGACGGCGACGAACGCCCGCTACCGCCACAACGTGATCATCTTCCTGCGGACCCTGAAGGAGCTCGGCGCACGACCGATGCTGCTGATCTCGAGCCGCCCGTACACCGAGGGCGACGCCGGGCTGTGGTGGCGCGAGGCGGCCCACTACGCCGACCTGGTGCAGGAGGTCTACTACTCCGGCCGGCTGGTCCACCGCGAAGGCGCGATCGCCGGCAGCCGCCAGATGCGCATGCGGTTCCGCGAGGCGGTTCGCACGTTCACCGATCTCGGGATCCCTGCGAAGAAGGTCGGGCTGATGCTCGGCTTCCAGGCCTCGAACCGCGGGACGATGAGCGCGATCCCCTGGTTCGAGCACGTGAAGATGCAGGCGCTCGCCGCCAAGCAGGTCGCGAAGGAGACCAGGATCGGCAGCGTGTGGTCGTGGGGCTGGCTCGCGCGGAATGCGGCTCAGGCCGACCCGGACAAAGAGGCGGCCGCGTGTGTGTACCTGTGGGCACGCGACCCGCGCCTCTGCAACGGGCCGGTCGCCGCCGGGCCTGAGTTCGACGCGACGCTGACGCAGGGCCAGGTCGTCCTGCCGGCCGGTGCACAGTGTGCGATCGACGACGAGGTGATCTCGGGCGGTGAGATGTCGCAACTCACGCGCCTGACCGGGAACCGCGACGTCGCGTTCTCGGCGGCCTACGCACGGGCCGTTCTCGAGACGCTCGTCAACGTCGACGCGGCGGACGTTCGCGCGGCGGAGCGCGAGATCATCGCCTACCGGTTCCGCGGCAGCCGGCGTGGGTACCGCGCGGCGCTCCGGCGGGAACGGGCCACAGAGGCGCTCGCGCGCGCCGTCATCGCGGACGAGCTTCGGCAGCAGCGGATGGGCCGCCGCTTCCGCGTCGCGGCGCCGACGGCCGAGCAGGTGGCGAGCTACTACGAGAGCGTCGCCGATAGCCCCGCCCGCCTCGTCCAGGTGAAGCCGCGGGCCTGGTGGCTCGGCGAGCGTCGCGAGGGTCTGGCGATCGGCTCCCTGGCTCCGCCGCAGATCTTCGCGATCGCCCCGGGAAAGAAGTGGAACCGCATCCGGACGTCGGACGGCTTCTTCAAGGTGCGCTCCGAGGACGAGGCGTACCCGCTCGGGACGTTCCCGCTCTCCGTCGCCCGGCCGGCCGTCGTCGCCGCGCTGAAGGAGATCCAGCGCCGCCAGATCTTCGAGCGCTGGTTCACCCGTCCGCTGGCCGCGGGCCTCGATCGCGTCCGCTGCCGCAACGACGAGCTACCCGCCGTCGCGGTCGTCGACCTGACGACCTACTTGCCCTTCCTGGCCTTGACCGCGTAGACGCGGGAGCCCTCCCGCAGCTCGAGCTCCTCGGCTTCTGCGCGCGTCATCTGGACCCAGACCTCTCGCCCGTCGTCCAGCGTGAGGTCGGCGCGCACTTCGAAGCCGAGGTGGACGACGCGGTCGACAGTCGCCTGCCGGCCCGAGCCGTTCGGCTCGCGGCTGACCTCGATGTCGTGCGGCCGGACGAGCTCTCCTCCGAAGCTGCTCACCGGTCCGACGAAGCTCATGACGAACTCGTTCGCCGGACGTTCGTAGAGGTCCCGCGCGCCTCCCACCTGCTCGACGCGGCCCTCGTTCATCAGCACGATCTGGTCGGCGATCTCCATCGCCTCTTCCTGATCGTGGGTGACGAAGATCGTCGTCACGTGCACCTCGTCGTGGAGGCGGCGGAGCCACGCGCGGAGCTCCTTGCGGACCCGCGCGTCGAGCGCGCCGAACGGCTCGTCGAGCAGCAGCACCTTGGGCTCGACCGCGAGCGCCCTCGCGAGCGCCATGCGCTGGCGCTGGCCCCCGGAGAGCTGCGCCGGGTAGCGCTTCGCGAGCCCGTTCAGCTGGACCAGCTCGAGTAGTTGGGAAACGCGCGAGTCGATCTCGGCCCTCGGGCGCTTCCGGATCGTGAGGCCGAAGGCCACGTTGTCCCAGACGGTCATGTGCTTGAAGGCCGCGTAGTGCTGGAAGACGAAGCCGACGCCGCGCTTCTGCGGCGAGACGCTGGTCGCCTCCTCGCCGGAGATGAACACTTCCCCGGCGTCGGGATCCTCGAGGCCGGCGATCACGCGAAGGAGAGTCGACTTCCCGCTGCCGCTTGGGCCCAGGAGCGCCGTGAGCGACCCGCTCTCGACGTTCACGGAGACATCGTCGAGCGCGCAGAAGTCGCCGAAGTGCTTCGTGATGCTCCGTGCCTCGATCGCCATTACTCCTCCCTCCGGAGCGCCGTCATCACGAGCAGGGTGGTTACCGCGAGCAGCGCCAGGACGACGGAGGACGCGTACGCGTCCTGCACCTCGAACGCCTGGAAGCGTTCCTCGACGTGGAGGGTCATCGTCTCGGTCCGGCCCGCGATGCGTCCGGAGACGACGCTGACCGCGCCGAACTCGCCCAACGCCCGCGCCGTTGTCAGCACGACGCCGTAGGCAACGCCCCATCGGATCGCGGGCAGCGTGATCCTCCAGAACGTCTGCCACGACGAGGCGCCGAGGGTGGACGCGGCCTGCTCCTGCTCGTCGCCGATCTCGCGGAGCACGGGCACGACCTCACGGACGACGAACGGCAGCGAGACGAAGATCGTCGCGAGCACCATCCCGGGCAGCGCGTAGATGACGTCGAAGCCGCTGTCGATCAGCCACCCGCCCCACCAGCCGTTCCGGCCGTACACGAGCACGAGCGCGAGCCCTACGACGACCGGGGACAGCGCCAGCGGCAGGTCGACGACGGAGTTCACGAGCCCGTGGCCGCGGAAGCGCCGCCTGACGATCGCGAGGGCGCACATGATCCCGAAGACCGTGTTCAGCGGGACGGCGATGAGCGCGATGATGAGCGTGAGCCAGAGAGCGTGGAGCGCCTCGGGAGTGGTGATCGCGGCAACGAACGCCCCGATGCCGTCCTCGAACGCGCGGTAGGCGACGAGCCCGACGGGCGCGACGAGGAGCGCGGCGAGGTACCCCAGAGCCGTGAAGCGAAGCGCGTACCTAACCATCGTGCCTCGTGGCCCAGCGGCGGATGCCGCCGATCGAGAGCAGGACGCCGAGCGAGGCGACGAGCAGGACGACGGACACCGCCGCCGCACCGGTCACGTTGTCGCTCTCGATCTGCCCGAAGATGTACACGGACGCGACCTCCGTCTGGAAGGGCTGATTGCCCGAGATCAGAACGACCGCCCCGAACTCCCCGAGCGCCCGTGCGAAGCCGAGCGCCGTCCCCGAGAGGATCGCCGGGAAGAGGTTCGGGAAGATGACCCGCCTGAACGTCTGGAGCGACGTCGCGCCCAGCGACTGCGCCGCCTCCTCCATGTCCCGGTCGAGCTCGAGCAGCACGGGCTGGACCGTACGCACGACGAAGGGGAGCGTCACGAAGAGGAGCGCGAGCACGAGCGCGGCCTGCGTGTACGCCACGTTCACCCCGACCGGGCTCTTCGGCCCGTAAAGCGCGAGCAGCGTCAGGCCCGCCACGATCGTCGGCAGCGCGAAAGGCAGGTCGATCAGCGCGTTCACGACGGTCTTCCCGCGGAAGGAGTCCCGCACGAGCACCCAGGCGACGAGCGTTCCGGCAACGGCGTTGATCGCCACGACGACGAGCGAGACGACGAACGTCAGCTTCAGCGACGCGACCGCTTGCGGATCGGTCACGGCGTCCCAGAACGTGCTCAAACCGCCCTCGAGCGAGCGTAGCGTGAGCGCTGCAAGCGGGATCAGGACGATCACGCTGAGGTACGCGGTCGAGATCCCGAGGGAGAGGGGGGCGGAACGACGCCGCCTCGGTGCGGGGACCGCAACGCTACTCAAGTGCGGCGCCCACCTCCCGCTGGATGCCGGCCATGATCCCGTCCTCGCGGTCGAAGAACCGCTTCTGCACCTCGTCCCAGCCGCCGACATCCTCGATCGTGAACAGGCCGGCCGGCTTCGGGAACTCGAACTCCCCGGCGACCGCCTCGTTCACCGGCCTATAGCCGGCCTTGCCGAAGACGCGCTGCGCCTCCTCCGACCGGATGTAGTCGAGGAAGGCCGCGGCCGACTCGGGCGCGTCCTTCGTCACCGCCACGGGGTTCTCGATCAGGATCGTCTGCTCGGGAACGACGTAGTCGAGCTCCTCGCCCTTCTCCTTCGCGAGGATCGCCTCGTTCTCGTAGGCGAGCAGCACGTCGCCCTTTCCACCGGTGAAGGTCTGGAGCGACTCCCGCGCGCTCTTGTCCTGCACCGACACGTGCCTGAACAGCTCGCGGAGGTACTGGACGGCCTGCTCGTGCGTCTCGCCTTGCTTACGTCGCGCGCCGTAGGCGGCCATGACGTTCCATCGGGCTCCACCGGACGTGAACGGGTTCGGCTCGATCACCTCGATCCCGTCGCGCACCAGGTCGTCCCAGGTCTTGATCCCCTCCGGGTTGCCTTTCCGCACCGCGAAGACGACGACGGAGTTCGTGACCATGCCCTTGTGCTCGTCGTCGGCCCACGTGCCCCCGACGAGGTCGGCCTCGACGAGCCGATCGACGTCCGGCGCGAGGGAGAAGGCCACCACGTCCGCCGGCAGACCTGACTCGACGGCTCGGCTCTGCTCGCCGGAGCTGCCGTAGGACTCGTCGAACGCGACTCCCTCACCGGCGTCGGTCTTCGCGAAGCTCTTCGTCAGCTCGGAGTAGACCTCGCGCGGCGTCGAATAGGCGGCGAGGGTCAGCTTCGAGCCGTCGGAGCCGGCCTCGGACACACCGCCGCAGCCGACGAGGGCCAGAGCCAGAACTGCCAGAATGAGAATACGCATGGGGCCTCCTTGGATTGGAAACACTAATCTCACCGATTAGCCGTTTCTATCCGTGAGGCCCCTGCGTTGTCAAGCGCGGTAGGCACTGATGAGCACTTCGGCGACCTCGGGCCGCGAAAACTCGACCGGCGGGACCTCACCGTTCGTCAGCATCTCGCGCACCTTCGTCCCGGAGAGGAAGACGTGGTCGTCCCCGCCGTGCGGGCAGGTCTTCGGCGAGACCATCGCCTCGCACCGCTTGCAGTAGACCGCGTGCTCGAAGAACATCGGCTCGATGTCGAGCTCGTGCGGCTCGAACTCGTCGAAGATCTGCTGTGCGTCGTAGGAGCCGTAGTAGTCCCCCACGCCGGCGTGGTCGCGGCCGACGATGAAGTGCGAGCAGCCGTAGTTCTTGCGGCAGATCGCGTGCCAGATGGCCTCCCGCGGACCCGCGTAGCGCATCGCCGCCGGGAAAGCCGAGACGACGACGCGGTCCTGCGGGTAGTAGTTGTCCACCAGGACGCGGTAGCACTCCACGCGGGTCGCCGCCGGCACGTCGTCCGACTTCGTGTCGCCGACGAGCGGATGGATCAGCAGCCCGTCGACGGTCTCGAGCGCGGTCTTCGTCAGGTACTCGTGCGCCCGGTGGATGGGGTTGCGCGTCTGGAAGCCGACGATGCGCCGCCAGCCCCGCTTCTCGAACTCGCCCCGGGTCTCGGCCGGGTCGAGCGCGAGCTCCGGGAAGGGAGGCTCCGCCCGCTCGAAGACGGTCACGCGGCCCGCGAGGTAGACCGGCTTCTGCTCGTAGAGACGCGCCACCCCGGGATGCGCGTCATCGGTCGTACGGAAACACTGTTCCGCTTCCCGTTCCTTGTCGTATTCGTAGGTCTCCTCGACGTCGAGCACGGCGACGGGCCGGCCGGACTCGTCGGCCAGTGCTACCCGGTCGCCCTTCGGCGCCTCATCCACGGCGAGGCAGACCGGAAGCGCCCAGGGGAGGCCGCTCGCCAGCCGCATCTCCTCGACGACTCGCTCGTAGTCCTCGCGGTTCATGAACCCTTCGAGGGGGCTCAAGGCGCCCGAAGCAAGCATGTCCAGGTCGGACAACTCCCGGGAGGTCAATCCGACGACCTCCAGGCCGTTCAAGTCGTCAGGTCGCTCCCCGGTCCGGTCGACGAGCTCTCCGCCGTGGGCGGCGATCAGACCTGTCCGTGTGCCTGGCACCGAGACCTGGCTCATGCGGCCACCTCGGCCCGGGTCAGACCGAGCTGCTCGAGCTTGTCGATGACGATCCGCGCCGACTCCTCCGGCGGATGCTCCTCCGTCTCGATCTTGAGCTCGGGGTTGCTCGGCTCCTCGTAGGGATCCGAGACGCCAGTGAACTCCTTGATCTCGCCGCTGAACGCCTTCTCGTAGAGACCCTTGACGTCCCGGCGGGCGCACTCCTCGACCGAGGTCGCGATGTGCACCTCGATGAAGGAGCCGTGCTCCTCGACCATCCCGCGGGCATGACGGCGGGTCTCCTCGTAGGGCGAGATCGCGGAGACGAGCACCGCTGCCCCGTGGCGGGTCAGCCGCGAGGCGACCCAGCCGATGCGCTCGATGTTCGTGTCGCGGTCCTCCTTCGAGAAGCCGAGACCCTTCGAGAGGTGCGTGCGGACGACGTCGCCGTCCAGGTACTCGACCAGGTGGCCGCGGCGCTCGAGCTCGGGCCCGACGATCTCGGCGATCGTCGTCTTCCCGGCGCCGCTGAGGCCCGTGAACCAGAGGGTGAATCCGTCAGGCATTTGTCTCCTTCTTCGCGTCGATGACCGGTGTGTCGAGGTGGATGCCGCACTCGAGCTTGTCGGAGCCGGCCCAGCGTCCGGCCCGCTCCTCCTCGCCGGGAGCGACCGGCTTCGTGCACGGCATGCAGCCGATCGACCGGTAGCCGCCGTCGTGCAGCGGGTTGTACGGAATCTCGTTGACCTGGATGTAGCCCCAGACCAGGCGCTCGTCCCAGTCCGCGAGCGGGTGGATCTTCCAGACGCCGTAGCGCTCCGACCACTGCACCTTCGGCGTGGTCGCGCGGGACGGCGACTGGTCGCGGCGGATCCCGGAGATCCACGCGCCGTACGGCTTCAGCGCGTCGAGCAGCGGCTCGACCTTGCGGATGTGGCAGCAGCGGTCCGGGTCGCGCTCCCAGAGGTTCGGGCCCTCGCGCTTGTGCTGCTCCGCCACGGTGATCACCGGCGGCGGAGGGAGAAGGCTCAGGCCGTAGCGCTCGACCAGCTGGTCGCGCGTCTCGTAGGTCTCGCGGAAGAAGAGGTGCGTATCGAGCTCGATGATCGGGATGTCGAGACCGAGTTGCGAGACCATGTGGACGAGCACCGACGACTGCTTCTGCCACGAGCAGGTGAGGCAGAGCTTGTCGCCGTACTCCTCGTGGGCCCACCGGAGCAGGTCCTCCGCGCGCATCGCTTCGAAGTCCTGCTCAGGAAGTGGGGGTGCGGTCGCCAAGCAACACCTCCTTCAGCGTGTCGGCGCGGAGCCCGCGGCGCAGCGTCTCGAGCGGGATCACCTCGTCGGGCGGGATGTTCCCGAGGTTCACGGCCGGGCCGAACTGCTTGATGAACCACACTTGCGCGGACTTCGTCGGCGCCTCGAAGATGACGTCGTCGAGCTCCACCGCGCCACCGATGTCCTCGATCAGTTCGGTTCGCATCTCGCCGGCGTTCGTGAAGATCCCCGAGCTGCCGCCCTCGCGCGCCTCGGTGATCACCTTCCAGGCGCCCGCGTCGAGCTCCTCGCGCAGCCAGCTCGTCCACTCGTCCGACGAGAACTCGACCTCGGAGTCCTTCGAGCCGACCTCCGAGAGGACGGTGAAGTCGCGTGCAAAGTCGGCGATCAGCTCGAGCTTCTGCTCGCGCTGCACGTCGACCGCGCCGTCGGAGATCTCCACATGGGTCAGGCCCAGCTCGCCGAGCCAACGCTTGTACTCGTCGACCTGACCGGTCGCCCAGACCGCCTCGAAGAAGGTTCCGCCGATCACGACGCGCCTGTCGCGGAGCACGTCGAGCTTGTGGCGGAGATTCGCCGTCACGTAGGCCGTCCCCCAGCCGAGCTTGATCACGTCGATGTAGTCGCCGGAGGTCTCGAGCACGTCCTCCCAGCCGCGGGGCCCGAGGCCCTTGTCGAGAACATGGGTCAGGCCGCCGCTGCGGGGCTCAAAGCTCAGCAAGGATCTTCTCCAGGCGCTTGTTCGCCGCCTCGTTGACGTCGTGGAACATCGAGTTGCCGTGGGCGTCGATCCCGACCCAGAGCGGCCCGAAGTCCTTCACGCGGAACTTCCAGAGGCACTCGGGCATCAGCTCCTCCCAGTAGACCTCCTCGATCTCCTCGATCTGGGTGGTCTCGAGCGCAGCGGCGCCGCCGACGATCGCGAAGTAGACCATCCCGTACTGCCGCATCGGCTCGATCGCCTCGTCGGGCAGGCCGCCCTTGCCGCAGATGGCGCGCACGCCGTAGTCGCGGCCGAGCGGCTCGGTGAAGCGCACCATGCGGGCGCTCGTCGTCGTCCCGATGCACATCGGGTCGTAGCCGCCGTCCTCGCGCTTCCGCACGTTGGGCGCGGTGTGGAGCAGGAACGAGCCGCTGAGGTCGACCGGCGGCTCGACGCCCTGGTCGAAGATCCGGATCTGCGTCCGGTCGCGGATCCCGAAGATGTGGCCGTCCACAGTGACGAGGTCGCCGGCGCGGAGCTTGCGGATGTCCTCCTCGGAGGCTGGGAATGTCAGCCGATGCTCAGGCATCGCGATCGAACTCCGTCGTCCCGTCGGCCGCGATGCGCGCCGAGGCGCGTCGCGCCGCCCAGCACTGGTAGTTCACAGCCACCGGATTGAGCGTCATGTGCGTGTCCGCGTGCTCGATGTGGCACTGGAGGACCGTGACGTCCCCGCCGAGCCCCATCGGCCCGATGCCGGTCTCGTTCAGCAGCCTGTAGAGCTCGTCCTCGAGCTCGGCCACGAGCGGATCCGGGTTCCGAGTGCCGACGGGGCGCGCAATCGCTTCCTTGGCGAGGTGCATCGCGTAGTCAGCCGACCCGCCGATTCCGACCCCGACGATTCCAGGTGGGCACGGCTTTCCACCTGCGCCGACGATCGACTCGAGCACGAACTGCTTGATCCCCTTCACGCCGTCGGCGGGGACGCACATCTTCAGGAAGCTCATGTTCTCCGACCCCGAGCCCTTCGGGACGCACTTGACGTCGAGCCCGTCCCAGTCGGCGACGAAATCCCAGTGGACGATCGGGACGCGATAGCCGACGTTCGGCCCGGTGTTCTCCCGCGTCAGCGTGTGGACGGTGTTCGAGCGCAGCGGGTGGTCGAGCGTCGCGCGCATCGTCCCGTCGTAGAGCGCCTGGTAGATCCGCGCCGGATGGAGCGGGAAGTGCTCGCCGACCCGGCAGTAGTAGACGGCGATGCCCGTGTCCTGGCAGACGAGGTTGTTCTCGCGCTCGGCGACCTGGACGTTCTTGAGGATCGTCTGGAGCACGCGCTGGCCCGGGATCGACGTCTCACGCTCCGACGCCGCGGCCAAGGCATCGCGCAGGTCCTGCGGGATGTCCTTCAGTCCCCAGACGTAGAGGTGCGCCGCGGCGTCCTCGACTGCCTGCTGGAGGTCGAGCTCGACCGTACTCATGCCGCCGCCTTCGCAGCCGCGGCCTTGCCGGCGCGCCGGCCGAACACCGTGCATTCCAGGAGCGAGTTGCCCATCATCCGGTTCCTTCCGTGCGTGCCGCCCGCGATCTCGCCCGCGGCGTAGATCCCTTCGATCGTCGTCTGCCCGTGCTCGTCGATCACGAGCCCGCCGTTCTGGTAGTGGAGCACCGGGTAGGTGAGGATCGGCTCGGCGAGCGGGTCGATCCCGCCGGAACGGTACCGCCGGAGCATGTACGGAAGCGACACCTGGGCGTCGGCCTCCGCAATTCGCGTCGTGTCGAGGTAGACCGCCGGGCGGCCGTCCTCGGTCTCGACGCCCTTGCCCTTCTCGACCTCGTCGAAGATTGCCTGCGACACCTCGTCGCGCGGGCCCAGCGAGTCCGTGAACTCATCGCCGTCCGCGTTGAGGAGCACCGCGCCGTAGGCCCGCGTCGTCTCGGGAATCGAGTAGCCCTGCATCGTCGCCGGCCAGGCGCCGCCGTTCGGGTGGTACTGCAGCGCGTCGAGGTCGCGCGCCTCCGCGCCGAGATCCCGCGCGATCTGCGTCACCTCGCCGGTCGCGCCGGGATGGTTGGTCGACAGCTCGCCGCGCTCGGCCGCCTCGCGAAAGCAGCGCCCGCCCGCCGCGAGGACGACGGTGCCTGCGTCGATCACGTGGTCGCCGCACGTCGCGCGCCAGCCGTTTTCGGTGGGCTCGAGCGCGGCGAGCGGAGACTTCGGGAAGGCGGTGCCAGAGCCCGCCTCGAACGCGTCCTTCAGCGCCATGGTGATCGCGAGCCCCGTGCGATCGCCGACCTGGAGCAGCCGCTTGCGCGTCGCGCCGCCGCAGCGGGCGAGCCGGTAGCCGCCGTTCTCACGCGTGAACTCGACGCCGAGCTCCTCGAGCCAGTGGATTGCCGAAGGCGCCTCGCCGGTGAGGATCTCGACGAGCCGCCGGTCGGCTGTCTCGTGCGAGCTGCGCCAGACGTCCTCGGCGTGAATCTCCGGCGAGTCGTCCTCCCCGAACGCCGCCTGGATCCCGCCCTGGGCCTTGGCGGAGTTACAGGACTGGAGCGCGCCTTTCGTCGCCAAAGCGACCCGTGCACCGGCGCGCTCGGCAGAGACCGCAGCGGCCAGCCCGGACGCCCCGGAGCCGATCACGAGCACGTCGAAAGAAAGCCTTTCGCCCACGGGCAAAGCGTACCAGCATGTCTCTAATGCTTTCGATAAGTATTCATTATTTCTACCGTTGGAGCCGATACAGAAGGCATGGTCAAGACGGTCGGCCTCGTCGGGATCCTCTGCGCGCTGGCGATCGCCGGGATGATGTGGACCCGGCAGAGCTTTCAGACGAGCGAGAAAGCACCGAGCGCCATCCTGCTGGCCGCAGCAACGGCGATCGAGTTCAGCCACAAGTCGACCGGCACCTACGCCGGCAAGGCTCCGGACGGCGTGACGCTCGTCTGGGCCGACCAGTTCCGGTACTGCGTCGAGCGCGGTGACTGGTTCCTGGCAGGCCCGGGCGGACAGCCCGCCGCAGGCGCCTGCCCGCGTTAGTAGATCTCGCGCAGGAGCCCGGCGATCTCGACGGCCGAGGCCGCGCGCGGATTCGCCTTCGCGCCGGCCCGCTCTGCGGCAGCCGCAGCGACGTCGCCAAGCTCGTCCTCTGGCACCTCAAACTCGCGTAGCCGCTCGAAGCCGCCTAGGCGCGCGAGCTCTTGGACTCGCGCCGGGGCGTCCTCTTCGCCGATGGCTTGTGCGAACCGTCCGATTGCGTCCGCCGCCACGGACCCGTTGAAGCGCAGCGCCGGCGGCAGGCACAGCGCGTTCATCGCGCCATGCGACAGTCCGTAGCGGCCTCCTAGCGCCTGCGCCATCGCATGGCCCAGGCAGAGGCCGGAGCGGGCAAGCGCCTCGCCTGCCGCCGCCGCGCCCTCCAGAAGACGAGTCCTGTGGGCGAGGTCTCCGGGCTCGTCGACCACTTTGGGCAGCGCGTGCGCGATTGAGCGCGCGCCGTCCAGCGACAGCCGGTCCGACTCCGGATTCCGCGCCGGGTGGTACAGCGCCTCGGCGGTGTGCGCCAGCGCGTTCAGCGCGGTTCCCACGGTCTCCGCGCGCGGCAATTCGAGCGTCAGCTCCGGGTCGTAGACGATCCCGGCGAGGTGCGCCCCGGCGCCGCCGCCCCGCATCCGCCTGTCGGGGTCGCGCACGCCGAAGAACGACGGCCACTCGGCGCCCGAGTAGGTCGTCGGCACCGAGACGAGCGGCAAGCCGCCCTGCGCGGATGCCGCCTTCGCCGTATCGATTGCGCTGCCGCCTCCTACCGCGACGACCCCGTCCACGCCGGCCGGAACCTCGATGCGGTGCGACGGGATCTCCGTCCACCGTTCGGCAGCCTCGATCGCCAGGTCGTTCCACCTCGGCCCCGCGACGAGGAACGGCCGCTCGATGCCCACCTCGTCGAGGAGGCCCGGCAGCAGATCGAGCCCCCAACGGACGATCACGGCACGCGCTCGCGCGCGAACTCGACGAACGCCTCCGCGACGCGGCTCGGCGTCCGCCCGGTGGAACGCACGAGCGAGATCTCGCGCGCCGGGTCGAGCCCCTTGACCCGCGACGCAGCGAGGCTCCCCGAAGCCAGCTCCGGCTCCATCGACGAGCGGGAGATGAACGTCACGCCGTGCCCCGCGGCGACTGCGGCTTTCACCGACTCCTGGAGCCCGAGCTCGAGCCGCACGTCGAGGTCGCGCAACTTCAGCCCGGCCTCGCGCAGCTCGTCCTCGATCATCTGCCGGACCCCTGCGCCCTCCTGCATCACGATCAAGGTCTCCCGGCGGAGCTCGTCGAGACTCACGGTCTTGCCCGCGAGCCGGTGCTTCGGCGGAACGGCGAGGACGACCTCGTCGCGGAAGAAGGGCTCGAAGCTCACGCCGCGGTGCCTCGGCGCCGCGCCCACCACGCCGAGCTCGAGCTCGCGCTGGGCCACCGCGTCGATGACGTGCTGCGTGTCGCTGACAGACAGAGAGATCGTCACGCCGGGATTCGCCGCCTGGAACTCGCAGAGCAGCAGCGGGAGGATCGTCGCCCCCGGCCCGGTGGAGCATCCGATCTCGAGGCGGCCAGCGAGTTCCCCCTCACCCTCGCCGGCCACTTCCTCCAGAAGCTGCTGCTCCAGCGCAAGCAGGCGCTGGGCGCTGCGATACAGGCGCTGGCCGGCCTCGGTCGGCTCCACCCGCCGCCCGGAGCGGTCGAGAAGTCGCTGGCCAAGCCGTTTTTCAAGCGAACGGATCTGCAAGCTCACCGCCGGCTGGGTGACGCCGAGCTGCTCGGCGGCCTGCGAGAAGCTGCGCCGGTCGACGACCGCGCAGAAGGCTGCGAGCTGGCGGGTGTCCATAAGCGAATCTTATGCATCCAGACCCACACCGGAGAGGACTCGCATCGACACGCGGACTACGAAATACTTCCCTCTACCAACCGAACAGGGGGAGAGGCAATGCGAAGAGCAGTTTCTGCGGCGGTGGCGGTGTGCGCCCTCGTCGCAGCATTTCTCGTCAGTGGCGCGGTCGCCTCGCACGGCGGGCCCGGGGTGAAGACGACGAGGCCGTACTTCATGGTCGGCACTGCTCCGGGCGTAGTGGTCGACAAGATCCTCACCGTCGGCGACATCGTCCCGGCGGGAGACCCCGGCGTCGACGACGACTACCAGATGTCCGGCATTCCGGACGGGCTCGGCGCCTACAACCAGAAGAAGAGCCGCTGGGATTGGCTCCACGGCGGTGGGTCGCGCGAGTTCGTCGCGATGATGAATCACGAGCTCGGCCGGTCGTTCCCGAACAACCCGCCGCTCGTCGACACGCGCATCTCGAGGCTCGTGATCGACCGCGAGACGCGGAGTGTGCACTCGGCCGAATATGCCTTCACCGGGCTTGAGGGCTACGAGCGCTTCTGCTCGGCGACCCTGAGGATCGTCGGCGGCAAGCCGTTCTACTTCACGGGCGAGGAAGCGGTTCCGATCGCGGGGCAGCCGCCGGGGCCGGCGCATGACGGCAGCTCGATCGTGATGGATGCGGAGACCGGCATGTGGCGCGACACCGAGCATTTCGGTCACCTTCAGCACGAGAACGTCCTGCCGCTTCGCCTCAAGCAGTGGGTCTTCGCGACTACTGAGGACGACTTCCGGCCTGGCCAGCCCGCGTACTTCTACGCCTACTTCGCACCGACGTTCAAGGGTGGGATCACGGGCCGTCAAGGCGCACTCCACGTGTTCGTGCCTGACGCGGGCGAGGAGAAGAGCAACGCCGAGGTCGTCTCGAAGGACCAGGTGGTCCACGGGCACTGGGTGAGGCTCACGCAACATCCGGACAACGAAAACGACGTCACCCTGAAGGCCGCGGCCACGCGTGAAGGCGCGTTCCGCTTCGACCGGATGGAGGACCTCGCTTCGCTCCGCGGCAAGGAGAGCCGCGTCTTCATCGCCGATACCGGCAAGGCGCCGGTCACAGTGCCGCCGTCGCCCACACCGAGGGGGCGGGTCTACCAGTTCGACTTCAATTGGAACGACCCGACCAGGGGATCGACGATGCGGATGATCCTCAACGGCGACGCACCGCACAACGACGACATCGTCAATCCGGACAACATGGATACGTCGGAGCGCGTGCTGATGATCCAGGAGGACCGCGAGTCGGCCTTCCGGGCCCAGCACAACCGGGTTATGGAGTACCGCTTCGCGGACAAGTCGCTGCGATCGGTGGCGCGCGTCAACACGCCTCCGGGAACTCCGCCGACGTACCCGAACGCCGAGCCCTGCGCGGGCTGCCTTCCCGGCACGTGGGAGTCGTCCGGAATCATCGACGCCCGGGACGTGCTCGGGAAGGACTGGTGGCTCCTGGACGTGCAGGGGCACAACAGCCAGGTCCCGCAGCCCGGCCCGTCACTGAAGCCCAACAGCAGCATGGGCGAGAACGGGCAGTTGCTGGCCTTGTACGTCCCCGGCAGCCAAGGGGGCGGAGACCACGACGATGACGACGACGACGACGACTGACGCCGTCTCGTCCTGAAGGACCCGCGAGGGCCGGCACAAGCCGGCCCTCGCGCTTACTAGGATCGATCCGATGGCCCAGCAGCCCTCCTCGCTCTCCGAGAGCTTCATCCGGCGGGCGAGGGAAAGCCCACGGCGTGAGCGTGTCGATGCGACGCTCCGCGTCCTCGACGTCGTGCTCGCGACGCTGTTCCTCGTAGTCGCCTCGATCCCGATGGCGCTGCTCGCACTCGCGATCGTCGCAACGAGCGGGCGTCCCGTCTTCTATCGCGGCCGTCGGGTCGGGCGCGGCGGCGAGTTCTACACGATGCTGAAGTTCCGCACGCTGCGCGCCGGCGCGGAGGAGCGCCTCGGGCCGTTCCTCGGCCCGGAGCTCGTCGCGCTGACGCGGGAGGAGCGGACACGCGTCGGCCGCTGGCTCCGGGCGACCCAGCTCGACGAGCTGCCACAGCTCTTCAACGTCCTCCGCGGCCAGATGAGCCTGGTCGGGCCCCGCCCTATTCGCCCGATCTTCTTCGAGCAGCTCGCGTCCGATCTGCCCGCCTACTGGCAGCGACTCGTCGTGCGCCCCGGCCTGACCGGCTTTGCGCAGGTGCGCCGCGGGTACGAGGCGTCGATGGCGGAGAAGCTCTCCCACGACCTCGAGTGGATCGCCGACCGCTCCGTGGGGCTCTACCTCCGGACGCTCGGCGCGACGGGCTGGCGCGTGCTGCGGCAGTCGCTGCGCGGGGCGGTCCGACCGACAAAAGTAGGCTGAGCCGCTGATGTGTGGCATTTGCGGACTCGTGTCGCGCGGCGGCGCGGTCGACCCCGAGCGGCTGCGCGCGATGAGCGCCACGCTCGTCCATCGCGGCCCCGACTCGGACGGGCAGCTCGTGGACGGTCCCGCCGGCCTCGCCTCGCGCCGGCTCTCGATCATCGACCTCGCAACGGGCGACCAGCCGATCGCGAACGAGGACGGCTCCGTGCACGTCGTCCAGAACGGCGAGATCTACAACTACCGAGAACTGCGGGCCCGCCTCGAGGCGGCCGGGCACCGGTTCGCCACGCAGTCCGACACCGAGGTGCTCGTGCATCTCTACGAGGAGCACGGCGAGGGCTTCGCGGAGCTGCTCCGCGGGATGTTCGCCGTCGCGGTCTGGGACGCGCGGCGCCGCCGCCTGGTGCTCGCGCGTGACGCGTTCGGGATCAAGCCGCTCTACTACCGCGTCGACGGCGACGGGCTCGCGTTCGCCTCCGAGCTGCGCGCCCTGCCGCGCGGCGAGATCGACTTCGACGCGCTCGAGGCGTTTCTGGCCTTCAACTCCATTCCCGGCCCGTACTCGATCTTCCGCGACGTCAGGAAGCTGCTGCCGGGGCACGTGCTCGTCTGGGAGGAGGGCGAGGCCCGCGTTTTGCGCTTCGCCCGGCCGGCCCCGGTTGCCGCAGCCGACGTGCGGCGGGAGAACGAAGACGAGCTCGCCGAGGAGCTCCGCGCGCGACTGCGCGACTCGGTGCGGGCGCACCTGATCTCAGACGTGCCGGTCGGCGTGCTGCTCTCGGGCGGCGTCGATTCGTCGCTCCTCGCTGCGCTCGCCGCCCAGGAGAGCGGCGGCACCGTGCACACCTTCTCGATCGGATTCGAGGAGCGGTCGTTCGACGAGCTCGGCGATGCGCGCTCGGTGGCGGAGCGCTACGGCACTCGTCACGAGGAGCTCGTGGTGCGGCCGGACGCCGCGCTCCTGCTGCCCGCTCTCGCCGAAGCGTTCGACGAGCCGTTCGCCGACTCTTCCGCGCTCCCGACCTACCTGGTCTCCCAGCTCGCCGCCTCACACGTCAAGGTCGCGCTCTCCGGGGAGGGCGGCGACGAGCTCTTCGGCGGCTACTACACCTACGCCGCCGATCTCCTCGCGCTGCGGGTCGGCCGGTTCGCGCCGCTGGCACGCCCGCTCGTCGAGCGCCTGCCGAGCTCGAGCCGCAAGGCGAGTTTCGACTACAAGGCAAAGCGGTTCGTCCGCGGTGCCTCGCTCCCGCCGCTCGAGCGGCACCACGCCTGGAAAGAGATCTTCTCGCCGGAGGCGCGCGCCGAGCTGGCCGTCCACCGCTCCGACCTCGACCCCGTCGACCTGCTGCGCGCGAGGTACCGCGAGACCGAGGGCGCCGAGCTGCTCGCCCGGCTCCAGGACGTCGACCTCGGCACGTACCTGGTCGACGACCTGCTCGTGAAGACCGATCGCGCGTCGATGGCCCATTCGCTCGAGGCGCGCGTCCCGTACCTCGACCCGCTCGTCGCCGGTCTGGCGCAGGCGCTGCCGACGAAGCTGAAGGTCAGCGGCATGCGCAAGAAGCGGCTGCTGCGGAAGGCGGCCGAGCCGCTTCTGCCGCGGCGGATCGTCTACGGGCGCAAGCGAGGGTTCTCGATTCCGGCCGCCGCGTGGCTGCGCGGCGAGCTCGAGCCCTTCGCGCGGGACGTGCTCTCCGCCGAGACGCTGCGCCGCCAGGCGTTCTTCCGCCCCGAGCCCGTCACACGGCTGATCGACCGGCACGTCGCGGGCAAGGAAGACCTGTCGCGCCAGCTCTGGGGCCTGCTCGCCTTCACCCTCTGGTACGAGCGTCACGTCGAGCGGCAGCCCGGGGCGCTTCGCGAGCCGTCCGTCTCCGCAGCCGTCGCTTGAGAGTCTGGATCGACATGACCGCGCCGGCGCATGTGCTGGTGTTCCGGCCCCTGATGCAGATCCTGCGCGAGCGAGGGGACGAGGTCGAGGTCACCGCGCGGAGCTACGCCCAGACGCTCGAGCTCCTGGAGCTGCACGGCATCGAGGCCGAGGTCTTCGGGCGTCACGGCGGCCGCTCCCGCCTGGGAAAGGCGCGCGCGCTGACTTCGCGACTCGGCGCGCTGCGGCGCTGGGCCAAGGGACGGAACTTCGACCACGCGCTGGCCCACGGATCGCATGAGCTGACGATCACCGCGCGGCGCCTCGGCATCCCGAGCTCGACGACGTTCGACTACGAGTACGCGTGGCTCCAGCACCAGCTTGGGCTGCGCGCTGCGACGCACGTCGTCGTCCCCGACGCGATCCCCGAGGACCGCCTCGCGCGGTTCGGGGTCAGACCCCCGAAGCTGCGGCAGTACGAGGGACTGAAGGAGGAGTACTACCTCTCGGACTTCCAGCCGGACCGCTCGATCGTCGACCGCCTGTCGCTCGATCCCGAGCGCACCCTCGTCGTCGTCCGCACACCGCCCGATGTGTCGCTCTACCACCGGCGCTCGAACCCGCTCTTCCCGCAGGTGCTCGAGCACCTGGGCCGCCAGGAGGACCTGCACGCGGTCGTGTTGCCGCGAACGAAGGAGCAGGGCGAGTACGTCCGCTCCCTCGCGCTGCCCGCGCTGGTCGTTCCCGAACATGCGGTGGACGCGCAGAGCCTGATCGCGCTCAGCGACCTCGTCGTCTCGGCGGGCGGGACGATGAACCGCGAGGCCGCGGCCCTCGGCGTGCCCGTCTACACGACGTTCGGCGGCCGCCTCGGCGGCGTTGACGAGGAGCTGATCCGCCAGGGAAGGCTCGTGCCGATCACCGACCCGCGGGCGCTCGTCGTCAGGAAGCGGGAGTCAGCGGGCGCGGCGCGCGTCCGGCGCGATCCCGTCAAGCTGCTCGACCTGCTGCTCGCGCCCCAGCCCTAGGCGAACCGGGGCCTTCATCATCGTCGAGAGCCGGGAGACGGCCTCGAGCGTCTCGCCGTCGTGCACCAATCGCTCCAGCTCGACGAGCTCCTCGTCCAGCCACTCGGCGCTGATCGGCCTGCGCCTGGCCCGCTGGATCTTCGGATGCCCCGTCGAGGCGATCTCCTCGTCCGCGCCCCACAGCTCTTCGTGGAGCTTCTCGCCGGCCCTCACGCCGATGTAGTTGAACGGGATGTCCCGCTCGGGCTCCTTGCCGGAGAGCCGGATCATGTCGCGGGCGAGCTCGAGGATCGAGACCGGCTCGCCCATGTCGAGCACGTAGATCTCTCCGGCGCCGCCGATCGACCCGGCCTGGACGACCAGCGACGACGGCCTCCGGGATGGTCATGAAGTAGCGCGTCATCTCCGGGTGCGTGATCGTGACCGGCCCGCCCTGCTCGATCTGGCGCTTGAAGATCGTGATCACGCTGCCCGCGGAGCCCAAGACGTTGCCGAAGCGCACGGCGACGAACCGCGTGGGCACGTCGGCCCGGCACCCGTACGCCTCCACGATCCACTCGCAGAGCGCCTTGCACTGCCCGTAGACCGCCTTCGGGTTCAGCGCCTTGTCCGTCGAGATCAGGACGAAGCGCTTCGCGTCGTACTCGACCGCCGTGTCGGCGACGACCTTCGTGGCGAGGACGTTGTTGCGCACCGACTCGAGCGGGTTCGCCTCCATCAGCGGAACGTGCTTGTAGGCCGCGGAGTGGAAGACGACGCCGGGGCGGTAGCGCTCGAAGACGTGGCGCATCCGTGTTCGGTTCGAGACGTCGGCCAGCACCGGGATGCTCGCCGTGAACTGGCGCTCGTCCACGAGCTCGCGTTCGATCTCGAAGAGCGGCGTCTCGGCCTGGTCGACGAGCACGAGACGCGCCGGACCGCACCGCGAGATCTGGCGGCAGAGCTCGGAGCCGATCGAGCCACCCGCGCCGGTGACGAGCACGGTCTCGTCGCGCAGGTACTCCGAGATCGCCTCGATGTCGACCTCCACGGGCTCGCGGCCGAGGACGTCCTCGACCTGCACCGGCCGGATGCGCCCCGCGAGGTTCTCCTCGTCCGCGATCAGCTCGTAGAGCCCGGGCAGCGTCTTGACGGCGACGCCCTCGCGCCGCGCGATCTCGACGATCTTCTGCCGGTCCTCACCGGAGGCCGACGGGATCGCGATCAGGAGCTCGTCGGGACGGTTGTCGCGGAGGACGTGCGGCAGCTCGTCCGTCCTACCGAGCACACGCACGCCGTGGACGCGCAGGTTCTTCTTCCTCGGGTCGTCGTCGACGAGCCCGATGGGCGTGTAGCCGAGCTGACGCGATCGCTGCATCTCGCGGATCACGAGCTGACCGGCATCCCCCGCGCCGACGACGATGACTTCCTTGCCCCGCGCGACGAGGCTCGAAGCCGTCGGGCGCTCGAAGATCGTCCTCGCCGCCAACCGCGAGCCGGCGACGAACCCGAGCAGGAGCACGAAGTCCATCAGCACGACACCTCGCGGGAGCCGCCGCTCGAACGGATCGCCGAAGTAGATCGCGAGGGCGGCGAGCACCGACGCCACGAGAACGCCGAGCGCCGCTCGCCACATGTCCTTCGTGGACACATAACGCCACCAGCGGTTGTAGAAGCCGAGCGCGACGAAGACCGCCAGCTTGATCGCAACGACGAGCAGCGTCGTGGCGAGCAGGCCCTCCTCGAAGGTCGGCGGAACGTTGAAGTCGAAGCGCAGCTGGAAGGCGAGGTACCACGCTGCGGCGATCAGGCCGGCATCGGCGACCAGCTGCCACAGCCGGTGGCGGTTGACCATGAGATTCATCCGACGCCCACTCCGACGGCGGACCGGACTGTCTGGACAACGCGCTCCTGCACCTCCGCGGAGATGCCCGGCCACAGCGGGATCGAGAAGTTCTCGCGGCCGGCGTCCTCGGTGGCGGGCAGCGAGCCGGGCTCCCAGCCCAGGAAGCGGAGCGCAGGCTGGAGGTGGAGCGGCGTCGTGTAGTACGTCGCCGACGCGATGTCCGCGGCGCCGAGCGCCTCGCGGATGCGGTCGCGCTCCGGCGAGCGGCAGACGAACAGGTGGTAGACGTGCCCCTGCTCGTCCTCCGGGATCTGGACGAGGTCGCCGAGGCCGAGCTCGGCGTACCGTGCCGCGGCCTCCCGCCGCCCTCGCGTCCATTCGTCGAGGTGCGTGAGGAAGACCCGCAGGAACGCGGCCTGCAGCTCGTCGAGGCGGGAGTTGTAGCCCACGAACTGGAAGTCGGTCTTGTCGCGCGAACCGTGGAAGGCGAGCATCCGGATCCGGTCGGCCAACTCTTCGTCATTCGCCGCGACGAGTCCTCCGTCGCCGAGGCAGAACAGATTCTTCGTCGGGTAGAAGCTGAACGTCGAGGCGACCGACTGCGCGATGCCGGGCGAGCCGAAGGCCTGCGCCGCGTCCTCGATGATCGGCAAGCCGTGACCGGCCAGCTCCTCGATCGGCGCCGGCCTCCCGAACAGGTGGACCGGCATGATCGCCCGCGTCCGGTCGGTGATCCGGCCGGCAACGTCCTCGGGATCCAGGTTGAGCGTGGCGGGATCGATGTCCGCGAAGACCGGCGTCGCGCCGCGGCGCGCGATCGACTCGGCGGTCGCGTAGAAGGTGAACGCCGGACAGATCACCTCGTCGCCAGGCCCGATCCCCATCGCATCGAGCACGAGCACCAGCGCATCGGTGCCGTTCGCGACCCCGACGGTGCGTTTCGCACCGAGGTAGACGGCCGCCTCCTCCTCGAAGGCCTGGACCTGCGGGCCGCGGATGAACGTCGAGGAGTCGAGGACGGCCTCGAAGCGCTCCCGCAACTCCTCCATCAGCGGCGCGTACTGCGCCTTGACGTCAACGAGCGGGATCTTCGGCACGGCGGCTCATCTTAGTGCCACGTCGATGATGGACGATCGCGCCGACGATCACCGCCACGATGACCGCTGCGACAACGTACTCGGCGTACCGGAAACCGTGGTGGAAGTGCTCCCAGCTCGCTCCGGCGGCCCAACCGGCCCCGGCGAACGCGAACGCCCACAGCAGCGAGCCCGGGATCGTCAGCAGCGTGTAGCGGCCGAGCGGCATCTTCGCGACGCCGGCCGGGATGGCGATGAACGAGCGGACGACCGGTGTCATCCGGCCGAGGAAGACCGCCCAGTCGCCGTACCGGTCGAACCAGCGCTCGGCGCGCTCCAGCCGGTCCGGCGTGATGTGCACCCAGCGGCCGCGGCGCTCGAGGAACGGCCGCCCGCCGTAGTACCCGATCGCCCAGCCGATGATCGAGCCGATGATGTAGCCGATGCCCCCGGCCATCGCCATCGTGAACCAGGCCCACGTCTCCGAGTCGATGTGCCTCCCGAAGAGGACGACGTCCTGGCCCGCGAACGCTCCGGCCGCGACGGCGCCCGCGTAGACCATCACGAGCTCGCTCGCCGCCGGCAGCACGGCGTCGATCAGCATCAGCGCGAAGACGGCGTAGACGCCGTGGTCGCCGATCAGCGAGGTCAGCGCCTCGGTGATTTCGTGGAGCACGCGCGGAAGCTAGCGCCTGCGCACGCGGAACGACCGCGCCAGGTCGACCCGCCCCGCGCTCGTGTGAGCGGTCACCTTGGCGACGTACGTCCCCGAGAAGACGGTCTTCCCGTTCGGGTACTTGCCGTTCCAGTGCACGATCACCCGGCCTGCAGGCGCCCGCGCGCTGCGCACGACGCGCAGCAGCTGGCCGGTCTTCGACGTGATCGTCACGTCCACGCGGGAGGCCCGCGTGAGCTGGAAGCCGATCGCGACACGTCCGCCACGGCGGCGGTGCAGGTTGGCCCGCAGCGGGCTCACGGTGATGAACCCGAGCGTGTTGTTGAGGTAGAAGCCGCGTTCGGCGACCGAGCTGCGGCCTTCGCTGTCCGTCGCCCGGACGGTCAGGCGCCACCGCCCCTCCGGCTCGGGCGTGCCGTTGACGCGCCCCGGCCAGTCGAACTCGTAGACGCCCGGCCGGCGCTCGCCGGCGTCGAGCGTCCGCGTGATCCCGCCGGGGCCGGTCAGCGTCGCGGTCACCGACGACTGCTTGACGACCTTGAACCGCAGCGTCTGCTTGTCGCCCGCCCCGTCCCCGTTGGGGGAGAACGTCAGCTCGGGCGCCGGCGCGTAGACGCCGGAGTAGCTGACCAGCAGAGACTCGGCGACCATCCGCTCGCCGCTCGTGTCGGACGGACGGCTGAGCAATTGCCCGTCGAACGCCATCGTCGACGAGCCGCCCGCGTCGAGCCCGGACGCGGTGACCGCGCCGAGCCGGATCATCATCTGCGCGAGCTCGAAGTTCGTCATGCCCGCGGAGTAGCCGGGCCGCCGACCGTCGACGACGAGCATGATGATCCGCCCGTCGGCGCGCTGACCGACCGCTGTGCGCGGGTGACGCCGGTTCAGGTGGTACGTCCCGAAGTCCTCGCCGGCGCGGAAGATCGGCGCGCCGTTCCGGACGAGCACCGGGCCCCCGCCCAGGGCCTCCGGCACATCGCGCCACTCGGGGCGGAGGATCAGGCGGACGGTGACGAGCTGGCCCGCGGCGGCCTCCACCGCGAGCCGCTGGGCCTGCGAGCCCTTCGCGGCGAGAACGGCTCCGCCCGGCGGGATCGGCGTGCCCCCGCGCCGGTTCTCCGTGACGAACCCGACGAGCTCCGTGTGCGGTGTCGCGGCGGGGAAGGGTGAGAGCACGGCCTCGACGGCGCCGTTGTTCGGCGGCGTCGACGTCCCGTAGGCCGGGGTGTACAGCGAAGTGCCGTTCGGGCCGGGCGGGCGGTTGAGGAGGTGGACGGGCCGCCGCGGGCCCGATCCCTGCCAGGTCGCGAGCATCGCGACGCGCTCAACGCGGAGGTTCCCCACGGTGTCGACACCGACCATGGAGCGCTTCGGGTGCGGCGTCGTCTTGAGGATCCCGTCCTGGATCAACCCGCTCGAGGGGATGCCGTCGGCCCACGTGAACAGGTCGCCGTTGACGCCGGCCGTCGTCGCGCTCTGTTCCGCGCGGCGCTGCATCGACGTCACGCGCTCGCGCCCGACGACCGCGCCGTTCGAGAGCACCGGCTGCACCTTGTAGAGGGCGCCGTCCGGCTTCGGCGCGCTGAGGATGTGGAGGCGCATCGGTCCGAAGCGTGTGAACTGCAGCCGCTTCTCGTACGTGACGCCCGGCATGAGCGTCTGGACGGCCCCCGCCGCCGGCGACGCGAAAATGCCTGCAAGCAGGCAACAAATGAAAGCTCTGCACAGCACGACCCGCGAGTCAGGCTACCCAAACCGGGGAGGCTTTACACGATCCGTACAGCCGGGCCGGTGGGGTCAGGTCTTGCGTTGACGCATGACCGCCGCGGAGTGGCAGCGCAAGACCTGACCCCAAGGCGGCGGTGGGTAGGGTGAACGCGTGGACCAGGCGATCGAAGTCCGCGGCCTCGTCCGCGAGTTCAAGGGTGGGATCCACGCCGTAGCGGGCATCGATCTCGACGTCGCACCTGGAGAGATCTACGGCTTCCTCGGCCCGAACGGCGCCGGGAAGTCCACGACCGTCCACATGCTGACGACGCTGCTGCCGCCCACCGCCGGCACCGCCCGGGTCGGCGGCCACGATGTCGTGAAGGAGGGGCCGGCGGTCCGCAGGACGATCGGCGCGGCGCTGCAGGAGGCCGCGCTCGACCCGTTGCTGACTGGACGGGAGCACTTGAAGCTCCAGCTCGCGCTTCACGGCGTGCGGCGCCGGGAGCGCGTGCCGCGAACCGACGAGCTGCTCGAACGGGTTGGCCTACGGCTGGCGGCGGACCGGAAGATCGGCGGCTACTCGGGCGGCATGAAGCGCCGGCTCGACCTGGCGCTCGCGCTGGCCCACCATCCCCGCATCCTCTTCCTCGACGAGCCGACGACCGGCCTCGACCCGCAGAGCCGCAGCGCCCTCTGGGACGAGGTGGTGCGGCTCAAACGGGACGAGGGCGTCACCGTCTTCCTCACGACGCAGTACCTCGAGGAGGCCGACCTGCTCGCCGACCGCGTGGGGATCATCGACCACGGGCGAATCGTCGCCGAGGGCACGCCTGCCAGCCTCAAGGCCGAGATCGGCCGCCCGACGCTCGAGGCGCTCCCCGCGAACGGGACGGAGGCCGGCGCCGTGGAGCAGGTGCTCGCGCAGTTCGGCGAGCTTCAGCCGTCCACGACAGGGGCGGCGGTCAGGCTCGACGGGCGGGGTGATCTCACCGACGTCGTCCGGGCGCTGGACTCGGCCCACATTCGCGTCGCCGACCTGCACCTCCACGCGCCGACGCTGGACGACGTCTTCCTCGCGAAGACCGGACGATCGCTCGAGGGATCGGAGGAACCGTCCGAACCGGAGTAGGGGCGCAGGTCTTCCACCTCGCCAGGCGGTCGGTGATCCGCACCGCGCGCCAGCCTGCGAACTGGATCACACCGCTCATCTTCCCGCTCGCCCTCATGGCGGTGAACTCGGGCGGCCTGGACGCGGCCACCAGCCTGCCTGGGTTCCCGACCACGTCGTTCCTCGCCTTCTTCCTGGCCTTCCCGTTCATCCAGGGGTCGCTGTTCGCGACGGTCAACTCGGGAGTCGACCTCGCCCGCGACATCCAGACGGGCTTCCTCAACCGCCTGTCGCTGACGCCGATGCAGAGTGCCGCGCTGCTCGTGGGACACCTCGGCGGGGTCGTCGCGATGGGATTCCTCCAGGCGATCTGGTACCTCGCGATCGGCCTTGCGGTCGGCGTGCGCCTCGAGACGGGCGTCCTCGGCGCGCTCGTGATCTTCGCCCTCTCGATCCTGATCGTGCTCGCCTTCGGGTCGTTCGGCGCTCTCGCCGCGCTCTGGACGGGGTCGACCGAGGCGGTCCACAGCCTCTTCCCGGTGTTCTTCGTCTTCCTGTTCATCTCGTCGATGAACCTGCCGCGCAACCTGATCGAGACCGACTGGTTCCGCGTGGCGGCGTCCCTGAACCCGGTGTCCTACCTGATCGAGGCGATCCGGAGCCTCGTGATCTCCGGCTGGGACGCACAGGCGCTCGTGCTGGGCTTCTCGATCGCGATCGGCCTCTCGATCGTCGGGCTCTCCCTCTCGTCGCTGGCGCTGCGCGGACGGATGGCGCGGACGTGACACTGTCGGTCGCTCTCGCCGTCGGGTGGCGGATGGTGCACAACAACTTCACGACGCCGTCGCTGCTCCTCCCCGGGCTCGCGTTTCCGATGTTCTTCTTCGTGGCGTTCGCCGGCGGGCTGTCGCGCATCAACGACCTGCCCGGCTTCCAGTTCCCCGTCGGCTACACGGCCTTCCAGTTCGTGTTCGTCCTGATCCAGTCGGCTGCGTTCGCCGGGGTCTTCACGGGATTCGGGATCGTCCGCGACTTCGAGACCGGCTTCGCGCGGAGGCTGATGATCGCCGCGCCCGACCGGCGCGGAATCCTGCTCGGCTACGCGATCGGCGCGCTCGGCCGCTGGTCGGTGACCGCGGGGGTGCTGACGGTCGTCGCGCTGCTCGCGGGGATGGAGGTCGGCGGGAACGGGGTCGACCTGTTCGGGCTCTACGCCCTCGCATTGCTGGCGAACCTCTGCGGGCTGATGTGGTCCGCCGGCGTCGCAATGCGGCTGCGAACGCTCCAGGCGGCGCCGCTGATGCAGCTGCCGATCTTCCTCAGCCTCTTCTTCGCACCGGTCTTCGTGCCGATCGAGCTGCTCGCCGAGTGGCTGGAGTTCATCGCCCGGCTCAACCCCGTGACCCTGTTCCTCGAGGCTGGGCGCAGCCTGATCGCCGGCGCGCCGGAGCACGTGACGTACGCCTTCGGCGCGGCGATCGCGCTGGTGTTCCTGTTCTCGGTGTTTGCCTTGCGCGGGCTGCGGAGCGCCGAAGCCGCCGGCGGCGGCTAGCCGGAGAGCGCTTCGCGCACGCGGGCCTGGAAGCCTGCGACGAGCTGCTCGCTCTGCGGGAGGAGGCGTCCCTCCGCGATCGCGCCCGACCCCGCCCCGCGCTGCACGAGCTCTACGAGGCGCGCGTCCTCCCGCCCCACCTCGTCGTCGAACGCGCTGAACTCCGCGATCCACTCCTGGGTGGCGTCGGACGCGAAGAAGTAGTCCAGGATCCGGCGCGTCCGGTCGGGGGCCAGAGGCAGCATCGGGCCGATCGAGAGGTTCGGCCGGCCGGGGAAGACGTTGATCCCGGTGTTCGGCCAGAGGAAGTGGAACTGGCCGACCGGAAGCTCGGCGTCACCGCGGCTCCGCAGCTGGCCGAACTGGCTCCACCGCCACTCGCCCGCGTCCAGCTCGTAGCCGTCGGGCGAGACGTCCACCGTCGCCGAGAAGCCCGGGTGCGCGACGGCGCAGTGGTAGCACTCGAGGAAGTTCTCGCACGCGATCTTCCAGTTCGCCGCAACCTCCCAGTCCGCTCGGTGGTGAAAGACGAGCTGGTCGACGTCGAGCCCGGCGGCGGCGAGCCGCTCCGGGATCTCGCCGAGCAACTCGGCCAACGGCGGTGCGTCCCCGTCGAGGTTCACGAACCGGAACGGGCCCCAGGCGTCGAGCCGCACCGGCTCGAGCGACACGTCCGAGAGATCCACGCCTTCCCGCTCGGACCGCGGCGCCGAACGGAGCGACCCGTCGAGGCTGTACGTCCACGCGTGGTAGGGGCACTGAAGCGTCTTCCGGGCCCCGGCGTCTTCCACGACGACCGACCCGCGGTGGCGGCAGACGTTGACGAACGCGCGCTCCTTCCCGTCCTCGGCGCGCACGACGACGACCGGCACCCGCCCGGCCCAGCCGGGAACGACGTTGTCTTCCCCCAGCACCCCGACGTACTGCCAGGAGCTCGCGAAGATCGCGTCGTGCTCCCGCTCCAGCACCGCGGGGTCGCGGTACCAGTCCCAGGGGATCGTCGCCTGCGTCAGGTGAGGAAGGACGGCGGGTCTTCCCAGGCCGCGTCCGCGGTGATGGCGATCAGGTACCCGATGATCAGCAGGACGCCGGTGGCGAGGTGGAGCTGGACGTTCTTCGCCATCGCGGGCATCAACGTGTACGGCTCCTCGTAGTGGTCCCGCAGCGCGCGGTAGACCGGGAGGGCGAGCGGGGCTGCGGCGACCGCGATGATCGCCGGCCGGACGATCCAGCCTCCTACGGCGAACACCACGATCGACGCGAAGGTCAGGATCACCGCCGCCGCGTAGCCCTTGACGATCGCGTCCTTCGAGAAGCGCACGGGCAGTGTTCGCTTCCCCACCGCTGCGTCCGCGGGGCGGTCCGGAACCTCGTTCACGTAGAGGATCAGCGCGACCAGGATCCCGACGGGGATCGACGCGAGGAGCGGCTCGAGGCCGTACTCCTGCGCCTGGACGAAGTACGCGCCGAGGGTCATGATCGCGCCGAAGCCGAGGAAGACGTCGATCTCGCCGAGGCCGCGGTGGACCAGCTTGAGCGGCGGCGCGGTGTAGAAGACGCTGAGGAGCGCGCCGGCGATCCCGAGCCAGAGGAGATCCCAGCCACGGGTCGCCGCGAGGTAGACGCCGATCGCAATCCCGACGGCGTAGAAGCCCGCGGAGAGCAGCGTGATGCCGCGCAGCGACATCAGCCCGTAGTGCACGACGCGGGACCCGCCGCTGAACTGCGTCGGGTTGACGTTCGCCGCGTCGGCCCCGCTCGTCGTGTCGAAGACGTCGTTCGCGACGTTGAGCCCGAGGTGGATGCACGCGGCACCGACGAGCGTCAGGAGCGCGAGCCACCAGCTGAAGCCGTTCGTCCAGGCAGCGATCGCGATCCCGAGCAGCACGGGCACGAAGGTCGCGGTCAGGAACGGCAGCCGCGTCGCGCGCAGGAACAGCCAGCCGAACGCGAGCTTGGGGCGCACCTCGCGACCCGTCTCCTCGGAGACCTGCTGCAGGTACCGGTGCGCCTGCGGCACGCCGCGCTCCGACAGCTCGAAGAAGGTCATCTCCTCCTCGTCCCAGTGCAGCTCGCGCTCGGCCGTCAGTTCGAGGCCGTCGCCCGTGCGGCGCAGCGGCCCCCACAGCGAGACGTAGCGCCGCTCGTCGTAGCCGATCCCCGGCTGCGGGCGGATGTGGCTGAAGACGACGTTGACGCGCTCGTTTTCCGGCGGCTGCGCCTCCCCCGCGGCGTCCTGGAGGACGATCACGCCGCGCTCGGCGTCGACCTTGAACTCGCTCGCAACCGACAACGGGTACCCGTCGTCGCCGACGAACGCGATCACGGCGTGCGCGAAGCGCTCCTCGAGGCTGCCCATCAGCTCCTGCGAGGGCTTCATGCGAGAGCCGGGACGACGTCGAACACCTGCGGCGGGCGGTCGGTCCGTCCCTCCTCCCAGAGAAACGCCTTGCGCGGCCGCACCTCGATCACGGCGCGCTCGAAGAAGAGCGGCAGCGCGACGCGCTTGCCGAGGAAGAAGTCGATCGCCGGCTCCTTCGCGCGCCAGAGCGGCAGCACGCGCTCCCAGCCGGCGTGGAGGTCGGAGTCGTCGACCGTCGCGTCGCCCTGGATCGTGGCGCGCGCGAAGCGGTCCATCGTCACCGCTGCGGGGTCGCTGATCGAGAGCGACACCTTGGGGTTCGCCTTGATGTGCTCGAGCTTCTTCGAGAAGAGGATGCTGGACGTGAGGTAGATCACCTCGCCGTCGTAGAGCGGGATCAGCGGATGGGTCACAGGCTGTCCCTTGGAGTCGATCACGGTCAACTCGCTCACGAGCGCCGTTTCCAGAAGTGCCTCGATCGGCTCGGGTAGCAGCCCCATCAGCCTGGACGATAACGAGCCGGAGTGCTCACGCGCGGCGCTCGACGACGATGTGCGTCAGCGCCTCCAGCTCGGGGCGGTAGTGGCCTGCCTCCAGGTGGGACCGGGCCTCGGCGGCATAGCGCAGCGCCACGTCCCGCGCTGCGTCGAGCGCGCCCGTGGCCGCGACTCGTACGAGCGCGCCGTCGAGAGTGCCGCCGGCCAGCGCGTCGCGAACGACCTGATCCTCCCGCGCCGCGAGGAGCAATGGGAGCGTCGGCGTTCCCTCGCGTAGGTCGTTGCCCGCGACCTTGCCCGTCTCGATCGTCGAGCCCGTGCAGTCGAGGATGTCGTCCGTGATCTGGAAAGCGAGGCCCAGGGCGTGCCCGAAGCGGCCGAGGCGCTCGTCGTGCGTCGCGAGGAGGCAGGAGGCGCGAAAGAGGTCCGCCGTCTTGAGCGAGCAGCGCTCCAGGTACTCCTCCACGGTCGTCTCCGGCCGGTGAGCCTGCGCGTGCTGCATCGCTTCACCACGCACCAGGGCGAGAGCCGTCCCGGCGAGGATCTCCACCCCGGCGGCGTCGCCTGACCCCGCGAGCTCCGAGAAGGCGCGGCCGAAGAGGTAGTCGCCTGTGGCTCGCGCGGCGACCGCGCCGTGCGTCCGCCAGGCAGTGGCGTGGCCCCGCCGGAGCGCCGCCCGGTCGATCAGGTCGTCGTGGACGAGGCTCGCCATGTGGACGAGCTCGACCGCAACGCCCGCGGCGACCGGCGGCTCGTCCGGGGCCGAGAGGAAGACGAGCAGCGGCCTGAGGCGCTTCCCTCCCGCAGCGAGAGCTTCGGCGCCCGCTTCCGCAGCGGTCCCGGGATGGCTCTCGACCGTCGCGCGCAGACGTCCCTCGACCTCGTCGAGATACGCGTCGAGGCCGGGCGCGGCCTGAACTGCGGCGAGCGTCCTCACGCCGCCTCCCCGACGAGCAGGACGACGATGCTCCCGGCGAGCAGGCGGTGCGCAACCGGGTCGAAGCCGGCGGCGCGGAGCTCGGCCTCGAGCTCCCGCGGACCCGGAAATCGCCGCACGCTCGCGGGCAGATACGTGTACGCCGCGCCGCCCGGGAGCAACCGGCCGGCGAGCGGGATCAGTGCGTCGAACCAGACCCGGTAGAAGAGCGCCAACGCCCCGCGCGGCCGGACGAGATCGAGCACGGCCAGCCGCCCGCCGCTCCTCAGCACGCGCCGGAGCTCGCGCAGCGCCGCACCGAGCTCCTCGACGTGGCGGACCCCGAATCCCACCGTGACGGCGTCGAAGCTCGCGTCCTCGAAGGGAAGCTCCAGCAGGTCGCCGCGCACCCACTCGACCTCCGAGGACTTCCGGCGCGCGCGCTCGAGCATCGGCTCCGAGAAGTCGAGGCCCGTGACCCGTCCGCCCTCGGCGTGGGCGGCGAGCGCAAGGTCGCCGGTGCCGCAGCAGACGTCCAGCACGCGTGCTCCGGGCTCGACCACCGCCTGGGCCGTGAGGCGGCGCCACCGCCCGTCCAGCCCGGCGGTCATCACGACGTTCATCGGGTCGTACACCGGCGCGAGCCGGTCGAACATCGAGCGCACCTCGGTCCGCGTCAGCGTCCCGCTCTCGATGCTCACGTTATTCGCCTTCGGACTCGGTCCCGCCGGCCTCGCCCTTGGAGGCTTCGAGGAAGATCGCGAGCTTGCGGAGGTTCTCCCGCCCGAGCTGCTCGAACGGCGGCATGGTGGATCCCGGCGTCACCGCGGCGGGGTTCTCGAGATGGCGGACCTGCCACGCGATGCCCCGGCCCTTCGTCCCCTCCTCCGTGAGCTCCGGTCCCACCGAGGTGCCTACGGCGTCGTAGACGTGGCAGTTGAGGCAGCCGGAAACCGCGAAGATCTCAGCCCCTTCGCGTGCCTGTTCGGGCAGGTTGAACTTCTCCATCCAGAGGTCGACGTCGCCGGCGCCGCCCTCTTCGGCCGTCGCGCCCTTGTAGGTGAGGACGCCCATCGAGATCGCGGTGACGATCATCGTGATCATCGCCACCGGGCGCCGCAGCGGGCGCCGCTCCATCCGGCGGTCGAGGAACGGCAGGACGAGCGCGATCACCAGCAGGATCGTGGGGATCCCGACGGTGCCGAGAACCACCGTGTCGGGCCACTTGAAGATCCGCAGGAGGTAGAAGAGGAAGTAGAAGTACCAGTCCGGCCGCGGCGTGAAGCTGGTCGTCCCCGGGTCGGCCTTGTCCTCGTAGAGAACACCGAGCCAGCCGGGCTTCGACGCACCCTCGCCGACGTTCTCCGCCGTCAGGTACCAGATGCAGGCGAGGGCGGTGATCACGGTGACGACAACGAGGCTCATCACCGTGTCGTGGAACATCACATACGGGTAGAACGGCTTCCCGCGGCGGTCGACGTCCTCCTTGTAGCGCTGGTGGTACGACTTGCGCTGATCGGTGGCGCGACTCAACGCGCCAGCCTCCCGCGAGCTCTTGGCCGGACAAGACCCGGCCCGCGAGGCTCGACCTCGTCGCGCTCCGCGCCGGCGGCCTCGGAGGACCACGGCGGCGAGGAGACGCCGAGGCGCACAACGAGGTAGAGGTGCAGCCCGATCAGGCCCGCGATCGCCCCGGGCAAGAGCAGCATGTGCATGGCGTAGAAGCGGGTGAGCGTGTCACCCGTCACCTCGTCTCCGCCGCGTAAGAACTGCGCCAGCAACGGCCCCATCACCGGCCCCGTGCCGTTCAGGTTGATACCGACGACCGTCGCCCAGTACGCCGTCTGATCCCACGGAAGCAGGTACCCCGTGAAGCCCTCGAGCATCCCCAGGACGAGCAGCAGGATGCCGATGATCCAGTTCAGCTCGCGCGGGTACTTGTAGGCGCCGAACAGGAAGACCCGCGCCATGTGGAAGAACATCAGGATGATGAAGACGCTCGCGCCCCAGCGGTGCGTCCCGCGGACGAGCCAACCGAGCGTCACCTCGTCCGTGATGTGGCGGATCGACTCGTAGGCGCGGTCCGGATCCGGCCGGTAGTACATCGCGAGGATCACGCCGGTGCCGGCCTGGACGAGGAACGCCGTGAGGGTCGCCGAGCCGAGCGTGTGGAACCAGTTCATGTCGGACGGGACCTTCCGGAAGAGGAAGTACTTCACCCCGCCCACGAGGCCCGAGCGCTCCTCGAGCCAGTGCAGCGGGAGCATCACGAGCGCGATCACCTTGTCGGTGAGGCCCTGCTTGCGGCGGCTGGGCGGAGGGACGGGCGGGGTCGCCGATGCCATCAGCGGAGATCCTGCGGCTGGATCGGGTAGAGCCAGCCCGAGAGGCCGTCGACGTGCTCACCGGGCCCCTGGATCCCGTAGGCGGTGATCGTCGCGGTTCCGCCGGTGCCCTCCACCGAGCCGACGCTGTACGGCTCGAGGAGGTGAAGGTTGCCGTCGACGATCGCGAACTTGTAGCGATCCATCGCGCGGACCGGCGGGCCCGAGAGGCGGTTCCCCTCGGTGTCGTAGGCGCCGCCGTGGCACGGGCAGCTGAAGTTCGCCGGCAGGACGGGGGTCAGAGTCAGGTCGGCCTGGTCGGTCTCCACCGACTTCCGCTCCTCGTCGTTTCGTGGCCCGCTCGCCTGTACCGGGCAGCCGAGGTGCACGCAGCGGTTCGAGATGATCGTGTAGCTCGGCAGGTCCTCGACCATGCCGTTGTACCGGACGAACGCCGTGCGCCTGGAGACCTCGCCCAGCTCGGGGTTCGCGAGGTACGTCGCCTCCATCCAGTCGTTTTCGGGGAAGTTGTCCGTCGGCCCGAGGTCGATCCCCTCGAGCTCCTGGTCGGTGAAGGCCGGCAGAACCGCGAAGCCGACAACGGGCAGCGCGACGATCGCGGTGATGACCCCGCCGAGCCCGAGCGTGGTCAGCTCGAGGAACGTGTTCCGGGGGTAACGCGTGGGTTCCTCGTCCGACGCGGGCAGCGCAGGCGGTCCGGCGTCGGCCGGAACTGGCGCGGCGTCAGTGCTCGGCGGCGGGCCGCCGGTGTCGCGCGTCACGCGGTCGGTCCTCATGGCGTCGCGTGCCCAGAGGAATCCGAAGACGACCGCGATCACGGCGCCGGCGATCGCCGCCGGCCTACTGACGACCAGGCCGGCGAGCAGGCAGGCGATGCCGACGGCGAAACCGACCGGCCAGATGGTCGGCGCCGGCGTATGTGCGTTGTGGTCTTCGCCGTGCGGCTCCAGCGTGCCCTCCTCTAAGGCTCCGCGGCGAGTCTACGAAACGGATTAGACCGACGGGCAGCGCACCGTGTCAACGACGTGGCGAATGCCGCAAGTGACCGTCAGTAACTTTGGGGTCGCCGCGCGTGGCGGCGGTGGGAAGCCCACTTCGACAGCTGGCCGAGCGCGATCACCGAGATGAAGATCAAACCGGTGATCAGCATCCCCGTGATCACCTTGAGGCCCTCCTCGGCGGGATCGATATGCACCTCCTGCCCCTCCTGCGCAAGGAGGATGGCTGCCGTCAGAAACCCCATGCCGCAGCGATGCTAACCAAGGAGGCGGGCGTGGGCTGCCAGTGCCCGCTCGACAGGCTCTTCGCCCGCGGCTGACCGTGCGAGAGCCTCGAGCGGCTCCGGATCGCCACGGCGGCTGAGTGCCAGCCTCGCCTCCTCCAGTCTGCCGTGGCCGAGCAGCGCCGCCGTCGCGGCCCAGGCCTCGCCGTCCCCGGGGCGACCTTCGGCGCGAGCCTGGGCGCAGAGCGAGATCAGCTCGGCGAGGTCGGCGACCGCAGCGACCTCTCCCAGCGACGCGATCCGCGCGAGGCCCTGCGCATAGAGGTAGTCCCCGAGGACGAGCGCCGCGTCGCCGTCCTGCGGCTCGTGGAGCCGGGGCGTTCCGTAGTGGACGAGATAGCCCTCGTAGATCGTCTCGAGGCCGAGCGCGAACCGCTGCTCGGCGAGCGCGGAAAAGACGGGCTCGAGCTCGCCCGCGCCGGGCTCGCTCAGCGCATCGACGACGTCATGCCGCGAAATCTGCAACTGCCTCGATCGTTCGGTCGATCTCCTCGTCTCCGTGGGCGAGCGAGATGAACATCGCCTCGTACTGCGACGGCGCGACGTAGATCCCGCGCTCGAGCAGGTGCCGAAAGAGGGCGGCGTACTGCTCCGTGTCCTCGGCGAAGAGCGTCGCCATCGCGCCGACGCGCTCGACGCGGCCGTGCCCGGTCAGCCCAGCCTCGAGCCGTGCACCGCGCCGCTCGAGCTCCTCGTAGACCCCTGGGTCGCGCAGGCGGGGGAGCACGGAGAGCCCCGCAGCGGTGGCGAGCGGATTCCCGGAAAGCGTGCCGGCCTGGTAGACAGGCCCGGACGGAGCGAGCTCGCGCATGACGTCGGCCCTGCCCCCGAAGGCCGCGAGGGGCAACCCGCCGCCGACGATCTTCCCCAGGATCGTGAGGTCGGGCATGACGCCGTAGCGCTCCTGCGCGCCCCCGCGCGCCACCCGGAAGCCGGTGATCACCTCGTCGAAGACGAGGAGCGCGCCCGATGCGTCGCAGAGCCGCCGCAGACCCTCGAGGAACCCGTCGGCCGGCGGCACGACGCCCATGTTCCCGGCCACGGGCTCGACGATGATGCAGGCAAGCCCCTCGCCGTGCTTCGCGGCGGCGGCCGCCGCCGCGTCGAGGTCGTTGAAGGGGCAGACGATCGTGTCCCCGGTGACGCCGGTCGGGACGCCCGGCGTGGCCGGAATCCCGAACGTCGCCACGCCCGAGCCCGCCTCGGCGAGCAGGGCGTCGACATGGCCGTGGTAGCAGCCGGCGAACTTCAGGATCCGGTCGCGCCTCGTCGCTCCGCGGGCAAGGCGAATCGCGCTCATCGCCGCCTCGGTGCCCGAGGAGACGAGCCGCACCAGCTCGACCGACGGAACCGCATCGACGATCTCCTCGGCGAGCAGCACCTCGCGCTCGGTCGGCGCGCCGTAGCTCGTCCCGTCGAGCGCCGCCTCACGCACCGCCTCCACCGTCTCGGGATCCGCGTGCCCGAAGATCAGCGCGCCCCAGGAGCAGACCCAGTCGAGGAGGCGCTCGCCGTCCTCGGTTTCGAGATACGCGCGGTCGCCGCGGCGGACGAAGAACGGCTCGTCGAGCCCGACTGCCTTCATCGAGCGCACGGGCGAGTTCACCCCGCCGGGGATCACGCGCTGCGCTCGCCGGAAGAGATCCGTTGCGGCTCTCAGAGCCACCGGGCGAGCTCCTTCGCCCAGTACGTGACGATCACGTCGGCGCCCGCGCGCTTGATCGCAGTCAGCGACTCGATCGCCGCGGCCCGCTCGTCCATCCAGCCCGCGGCGCCCGCGGCCTTGACCATCGCGTACTCGCCCGACACGTTGTACGCCGCGACGGGCAGGTCGAAGCGGTCGCGCACCGCGCGGATCACGTCGAGGTTCGGCAGCGCCGGCTTCACCATCAGCAGGTCCGCCCCCTCGGCAACGTCGAGCTCGCACTCGCGCAGCGCCTCGCGGACGTTCGCCGGGTCCATCTGGTACCCGCGGCGGTCGCCGAACGACGGCGCGGAGTCCGCCGCCTCACGGAACGGCCCGTAGAACGCGGACGCGTACTTCGCCGCGTAGCTGAGGATCGGCGTCGCCTCGAAGCCGGCGTCGTCGAGTGCGGCGCGCAGCGCGCCCACCCGGCCGTCCATCATGTCGCTCGGCGCGACGGCGTCGGCCCCGGCCTCGACGTGGCTGACCGCTGTGCGGGCGAGCAGCTCGAGCGACTCGTCGTTCGCCACCTCGTCGCCGTCGAGCACGCCGCAGTGCCCGTGGGAGGTGTACTCGCAGAGACAGACGTCGGTGACGAGCACGAGCTGCGGGACGCGCTCGCGCACCGCGCGGAGCGCCTGCTGGACGATCCCGTCGTCGTCCCACGCGCCCGACCCCTGCTCGTCCTTCTCCTCGGGGATGCCGAAGAGCAGCAGTGCCTGGATCCCGAGCGCGGCGGATTCCTCGGCCTCCGCGACGAGCTGCTCCACGGTGAACCGCGACATCGCCGGCAACTGCTCGTGTTGCAGGGGCTCCGGTGCGACGAAGACGGGCAGAACGAAATCGTCCAGGTCGAGGCGCGTTTCGCGGACGAGCGAGCGGAGCGCACCCGTCCGGCGCAGTCGGCGAAGCCGCGTGACCGGGAAGGCACTCATGTCGAACGGACGTTAGCCGCCGGAGGAGGCCGCGGCGCCTCCTCGACCTCCACCTCGACGGGCACGGGTCCGCCCTCGCGCCACGACTCGAGCTGCACGCGCTCGCTCGTGAACTCCCACAGCGCCCGAAACCCGGCCAGCATGGGCAGCGCCACGAGCACCCCTGGCAGGCCGTAGATCTCTCCTCCGGCGAGCAGCCCGAAGATCACGAGCAAGGGGTGTAGGCGGAGGGCGCTCCCCATCACTTTCGGGACGACGATGTGGCCCTCGATCTGGTGGATCCCGAGGAAGAGGAGCGTGACCCAGATCGCCGACACCGGATCCACGATCAGCGCGTAGATCACCGGCGGGATCGCACCCAGCCACGGCCCGAGGTACGGAATCAGCTCCATCAGGCCCACCCAGGCCCCGAAGAGCAGCGCGTACTGGTCCATCCCCTCGGCCCAGCCGAGGACGCCGAGCACCCAGAGCCCAACCCCGGCGCTGACGCCGATGATCAGCGAGAGCAGCACCTGGCCCCGGACGTAGCCGGCGAGCGCGCTCTCGATCCGCGGGATCAGCGACCCGGAGCCCGCGTGCGGCGGGAAGCGGCGGTCGATCGCCGCCGAGAGCCGTCCCATGTCCAGGAGCATGTAGATCGAGACGACGACGATCAGGACGAAGCTGAAGAGGAGCTCGAAGATCGAGAGCGCCGCGCCTTCGAGGAAGTCGATCGCGCGGCTCGTGTACTCCTGCGGATCCGCGTCCCGCAGCGACTGCGCCAGGTCCTGCCCCTGCTCCCGGACTTCGATCCGCTCGAGCCCGTGGTCGTCGAGCCAGGCTTGCAGGCGGTCGACGGCGCGCTCGGCGTCGGTCTGGCGGCTCTGTCCGCGCTCGACCGTAAGGTAGGTGTCGATCCGGTCCGCAGCCTCGCGCGACTGATCGACGACGATCGCGCCCAACGCGATCACGGAGATGATCAGCGCCGCGGCAAAGCTCAGGTAGACGACGGCGATCGAGAACCCACGCGGAATCCGTAGCCGCCCCAGCGCCCGCACGATCGGGTCGAGCAGGAGCGCGATCAGCGCCGAGACGAGGAAGAGGAAGACGACGTGAGCCACCGTGCTCGCCAGCGTCCAGAGGAAGAGCAGGGCGAGCGGCAGGCCCACCAGCTGGATCCAGCGCGGAATCTCGATCTTCGGCACGGGAGGCGGGGACATCGCGATGAGCAGTCTGCCGAGATCGTCGTCCTCAGGCCACCGGCCTGGGACTGGGATTTCGCGCTAGATGGGAACCTCGCGCTCGATCGTTACGAGGTTTCCGATGATTTGGCCTTAGACTCCCCCTCCGGCGTGTCACGAAGTGCCCAGTTGAAGCCTGCCCGCAGGCCCGTTAGCGCACCGCCGTTGCGATCCCGCAAGGCGGTCGAACAGGCCCGTCGGGCCCGACGGCGCCGCGTCCAGGGCCGTCAGCGCGCGAGGCGGCTCGCCGTTCTCGTCGTCGCGCTCGCCGCGGTGGGGCTGACGCTGCTCCTGTCGGCGTTCGGCTCGAACGACGCGCAGCCGGCACGAAGCGGACCGGCTCCCGCTCAGCGCCTGCTGCCGACCGGGCCGCCGCGGCCGCAGATCGTCGCGATGCGTGACTCGCTTCGGGTCCAGCTCCCGATCTCGCAGGCGCGCGTGACGGCGATCGGCTACCACGGCGTCGACAACGGCGCGCTCGAGCTCGAGCCGGTCGGCCGACGTGCGAACGAGGGCGTCCTCGGCCGGCTCTTCCGCCGCGTGTTCGGCACGGGCGGCAGCGGGATCGCGTACTACCAGCTCGGCGGCGACGGTCCGGCGACGGCGGTGCTCGATGTCGGCGCAGCGCCCGGCACGGACGTGTACACGCCGGTCGACGGGACGATCGTCGGAATCACCGACTTCGTGATCGGCGGCCGCCGCCTCGGGAGCCGGATCGACATCCAGCCGGCCAGCGCCCCGTCGCTCGTCGTCTCGCTCACCCACCTCCGCTCGGACCCGGCGCTGACCGTCGGCGCCGCGGTGACCTCGGCGACCTCGAAGATCGGCACCGTGCTCGACTTCTCGCGCGTCGAGCGGCAGGCCCTCGCGCGCTACACGCAGGACGCGGGGAACCACGTGTCGCTCGAGGTGCACCCCGCCGCGACGCTCGCGCTCCCCTGAAACTCCTTTTCGTTGCAGACGTCAACGGCGCGCCGGGGATGCGCGCCGTGGAACGGCTGCTGCCCTCCGTGCGCGAGGAGCTCGGCGCCGACTTCTGCGTCGTGAACGGGGAGAACGCGGCGGACGGCCTCGGCATCACGCCACAGCTCGCGGAGAAGATCCTCGCGTCGGGCGCCGACGTGATCACGCTCGGCAACCACACCTTCCGGCGCAAGGAGATCGCGCCGTACCTCGCGGAGACCGACCACGTTATCCGCCCCGCGAACCTCTCCGATCACACCCCGGGGCGCGGGCTGACGATCGTGAACGGCGTCGCGGTGATCAACCTCCTCGGCCAGCTCTTCCTCGCGCCGCCGCACGGGCCGTGGGAGTTGGTCGACGACCTCGTCGCGGAGGCGCGCAGATCGACGCCCGTGATCGTCGTCGACTTCCACGGCGAGGCGACGAGCGAGAAGGTCGCGATGGCCGCCTACCTCGACGGCAAGGTCACTGCGGTACTCGGCACGCACACGCACATCCAGACCAACGACGCGCGGGTGTCCGCCGCGGGCACGGCGGCGATCACCGACGCCGGGATGACCGGTCCGCACGACTCGGTGATCGGCGTGATCACTGAGCTCGCCGTCGAGCAGATGCGCACCGGGATGCCGATTCGGTTCCGGACGGCGGCGGGCGACGTCCGGCTCGAGGGCTGCTTGGTCGAGTGCGGCGACGACGGGCGGGCTACGAGCTGCGAGCTCGTGCGCGTCGCACTCGAAGCACCAGCAGAGTCGTAAGCCCGACGAGCACCACGTCGCGTGCCAGGACGAGCCACGACGCCGCCGCGTCGAACTCCAGCGCGAGCTCCCAGTAGCGGAACGGGAACCAGAGCTGGGTCAGGACGAGCGCTGCGGCGAGCACCGCGGTCACCGAGAGCCCGACGAGCGGCACGAGTGGGATCAGCCAGATCAGAAACTGCGGCGAGAGGACCTTCCCGAATGCGATGAACGCGCAGACCGCCGCCGCGGAAGCCGTCAGGAGCCGCTCGCGAGTCGCCGGCCCGCGCGCATGCCAGACCCAGATCGCGACGAGCACCGCCGCCTGGATCAGGGTCGAAAGGACGGCGAGCGCCGACGCCCCGTCGCCCGCGAGGTTCTGGGAGCCGTGGCTCGACTCCATCGTGAGCCCGAGGCCGAACAGCTGGTGCGAGACGAGCAGCAGCCCGGCGCCGAGACTCTCGATCTGGAGCGGCCGGCCGGCCTGTCCCCACACAGCGTCCCAGACACCGCTGGGCGAGATCGCGACGAACGGGAGGAGCACGGCGGCGATCACGCCGGCAAACGCGCCCCCGCAGACCATGGCCTCGCGGCGACCGCGTGTGCGCCAGACGTGCGCCACGGCGATCGGCGCGATCACCGCGGGGTAGAGCTTCGCCGCCGTCGCGAGACCGAGCGCGCCGAGCCCGAGCCTCGACCGTCCCGACACGAGGAGAGCCAAAGCGGCTGCGGTGAGGGCCGCCGGCCAGAGATCGAAGCGCGACAGCACGACCGAGCCGAGCAGGAGCGGCGCGGCGCCGACGAAGATCGGCGCCCACCACGACGCGGACACCGCCGCGACGAGCAGCACGCAGGCGACCCCCAGCGCCGCCATCAGTCCCTCGAAACGCCGGCGGTAGTCGCCGTCGCCGATCGCCGGAGCGGCGAAGACGGGGAGCGCCGCAGGCGGATACTCGACGGAGAAGTCCCGGTACGGAACCTCGCCGCGCGTCATCGCCTCGCCGTAGCGCTCGTAGACGGGCACGTCCGTGATCTGGTCGCGTGCGTAGAAGCCGTGGTGCAGCAGGCCCCACGAGACGAGGAACAGGGCGACGCCGAGCGCGGCGCTAACGAACCGGAGCTGCATCCGCGCGAGACGCGGCCAGGACGGCGAAGGCCGCAAAGGGGAAAAACCACGGGATGTAGAGGTACGACCAGTGGGTCAGCACCAGCTCGAACCCGATCAGCACGGCCGCCGTCAGCGCCGCGAGCTGCAGCGGCGAGCGACGCCGCGGATAGAAGGCAAGCGCCACAGCGCCCGACAGAACGGCGGCGATCAGCGGGAGCTGGACGAGCCGCAGATCCGGGATTCCCGCAGCGTGGTACTGACCCCAGTCCCAGATCGAGAACGGGGACTCGCGCGTGAGCTGCCAGGCGACCGTCCGGTCCCAGAAGACTCGCGCGGCGTGGACCGGATCGGGCTCGAGCAGGAGGACGGAGAACGCGACGAGCGTCGCCGCGGCGAACCCGGCCAGATACGGAAGGACGCCGCGCGGCCGGCGCAATCTCACCGCCTCGGGGTAACCGGCCCACAGGGGCGCCACGAGCAGCGCGCTGAACTTCGCCCAGCCGGCGAGCGCGGCGAAAGCGCCGCGCGCCGAAGGTGACGAGACGAGCCAGAACCCCCAGATCAGCAGGAGGGGCGGCAGCGCGTCGTTCGTGTTCGAGTTGGAGGCGTACTGGGTGAAGGGATAGGCAGCCCAGGCGAAGGGCAGCGCCGCGGCGAGGCGGAGCCCGCCGAAGCGACGGCCGACGAGCGCCAGGCCGACCATCGCCAGGATGTCGATAAGTAGCGAGGTGAAGTGCGCCGCGGGCAGCGAGTCCCACTTCCCCGTCCAGCCGAGCATCACGTAGCCGGGTACGTAGGCGAGGTAGGCGACCGGACCGTAGGTGTCACCCCGCTCGTTGGACGATTCGCAGCGCCCGTTCGTCTGGATCCGCTCCCGGATCTCGCCCTCGGCGTCGGCCTGCCCACAGGCCCGCAGCTTCCCCTGCACCGGCATGTGTCCGTAGGGCGCCTCGCCGTTGACGATGCGGTGCGCGCCGATCACGCCCGAGTAGCCGACGTCGATCACGTTCGACCCTTCGAGGTTGAGGCCGATCCGGAAGCCGGCGAGGAACACCGTCGCCGCGGCGAGCACCCAGACGGGCCAGAACGCGGCGCTGCGGGACGGGCCTCGCCCGCGGAGGCCGACCCACACCATCCGCGCGAGGAGATAGGCGAACGCCGGATAGGCGAGCGGCATGGCGGTGAAGATGTCGCCGCGGTTGAAGAACCAGAGGGAGACCGAGAACGAGAGCAGGGCGGCCAGGTCGAGCGTGCGGAGCCCCAGCGGCCGGCGCCAGTCCACCAGCCCGATCAGGAAGACCGCGCAGAACACGAGCCAGACGGCGACGCGGTTGATCGTCTTGCCGCCGAAGGCGCCGTCGTAGCCGCGCGCCATCTTCCAGGCGACCTGCGGGCCCGTCCATGCCTCCGTCACGCGGCCCGAGGCGTCGTCCACCTTGCCCGTCGCGATCTCGCCTGCCTTGCCCCACCAGACGTGGACGGTCCAGACCCCGTCCTTCAGTGTCGCGTCCTTGACGATCCCCTTCGCCGGGTAGCGGTCGAGCCACTCGGCGACCTTCTCGTGTCTGAGGAACGCCGTGGTCGCGGCCTGCTCGTCGAGTCGAGAGGGAGCCGCGGAGGCGGCGGGGGCGAGCAGCAGCGCCGCGAGCGCGGCGCCGAGCGCTAGACGACCCGCCGAAAGCTCCAGAGCTTGTTGCCGACGAAGTTCAGCGGCATGACGAGCACGATGGCGATCGCCTGCGCGGGGATCTTGGGAACGCCGAGCCAGATGAGTGCTTCCAGGATCAGGAGGTTCGCCGCCAGCGCGCAGAGAGCGACGACCAGAAAGCGCAGCCCCTGGTACGCGACGTGGCCGCGTGCGCCGCGGAACGTCCAGAGCCGGTTCCACGTGTAGTTGCTGGTGACCGCGACGAGGAACGACGCGGTGGCTGCGGCTCGGTGATGCCAATCCGCCTCGACGAGCAGCGCGCTGAAGACGGCGAGGTTGACGACGTAGCCGCTCGCCCCCACCGTCGCGAACTTGGCCAGTTGCACCCAGTTCGAGGACTTGCGGAGAGCCGCGCCCCAACGCTCACGGTCGAGAGCGAGCGACATGGCTGGCGAACGCGACACGGCCGAAAGGAAACTTACCGGGTCATGCCGCGGGCTCTTCCTGGCGGCGGACCGGGACGCCGCGGCGGCGGTAGAAGTCCAGCTGATCCGAGTCCAGCAGTGCGAGCGGCGAGTCGATCGCGATCGAGCTGCCGTCGTCGTGGGACGCGGCACGGGGCAGGTAGCGGTGCCGGCCGTCCTCGCAGCGGACCTCGAAGCCGATCAGCTCGCCCTTCTCACGGTCGAGGATCGCGTCGACCACGCGGCCCACGCTGAGCCCGTGCAGGGTCACCTTGCGCCAGAGCCAGTCACCCATCTCGCCCACCTCTATGCCCAACCCCCCTCTGTGCGAACCTCGTCAGTCCGGAAACCCCTCCTCGCCGACGAGCGGGACGAACCGACACGGTACCGACCGGGCGACGGCCGGTCCTTCCGGGCTCCGCACGATCACCTCGAGGCGTTGGCCGCGCCGGCCCCCGATGGGCACGACGAGGCGGCCGCCCGGCCGCAGCTGGTCGTAGAGCGCCTGCGGAAAGCCGGGTGCCGCAGCTGCGACGGCGATGGCGCCGTACGGAGCGTGCTGGGCGAGGCCGCGCGAGCCGTCTCCCACGTGGACGGAAACCTGGTCGTACCCGGCGGAGGCCAGGTTTCGCTCGGCCGCTTCGGCGAGCTCGGGGATCCGCTCGATCGTGTGAACGCGGTCCGCGAGCTCGGAGAGCACCGCGGCCTGGTAGCCGGAGCCGGTCCCGACGTCGAGCACCTTCTCGTCACCGTCGAGCCCCAGCTCCTCGGCGATCCGCGCGACCATGTACGGCTGCGAGATCGTCTGGCCGCCGCCGATCGGGAGCGCCGCGTCGTCGAAGGCTCGGCGCCGGAGGTCCTCCGGCACGAACAGCTCCCGGGGCACGCGTTCCATCGCCTCGAGGACGCGCTCGTTCACGATGTCGCGGCGGCGCAGCTGGTGCTCCACCATCCGCGAACGCTCAGGCGGCACGGGCATACGCGGGAGCCTCGACGCCGAAGTGGCGAAGGACGAGCGGCGCGACGCCCGTGATGCTCGAGGGCGCCGGTCCGTCGCCGACCACGAGCATCGGCACCACGGAGTCGCCGTCGAGCAGCGAGCCGTGTGACCCGCCGCCTGCGTGGTGGCGCCCGCCCAGGTCGACGAACTCCACACCGGCTGCCGCCGAGACGATCACCTCGCCGCTGTTCGGGTTCGCGAGGGCGTGCAGCGCTCGACTCTTCCAGCCGTCGTCGGCCGCCTCGAGCGGGATGACCTCGTCGCCGCGTGCGGCGTACGCACCGTCGCCCTCGCGGAACAGCGCGACGTCGACGGCGTCGGCTCGGGCGAGGCGCTCCGCGACTGCCCTCGCGTCGACCGTGGAGCCCGGCATCAGGTAGACCATCCCGGCTCGGTTCGACGCAGTCACCAGCGTCTCCGGATCGGCGACGAGATCCTGCAGCCGCACCGCCCGCTCCACCTGCGTCTGGCCGTGGTCGGAGCAGACGACGACGTCGTAGCGCTCGAGGAACGCGTCTGAGCCCTCCTGCCGCCTCGACCAGCGCGGCGACCGCCTTGTCGCTGCGCGCCAGCGCTTCGTGCGCGGCGCCCGGGCCGAGCGCGTGGGACGCGAAGTCGTAGTCCGGCAGGTAGAAGAAGAGGAAGTCGAAACCGTCGCGGGTCACGAGCCAGCGGCCGACCGCGGCGGCGTAGGCGTCGATCGATCCCATCGCCCGCTCACGGACGGCGAGCGGGGCGCCCGTGATGTCCGACTCGAACAGGTTGTAGTAGAAGAATCGGCGCGGTCCGTTCACCGGCCGCACGAAACCGGGGACCGTCGGCACGTGTGTCGTCCTCCCGCGGTAGCAGGGGACGTTCACCGCCGCCGTCACGAAGCCGTCGTCCTCGAGCGCCTCGTAGACGGTGACCGCACTGCGGGCCAGGTGTTCGGCGTTCATCTCGACGATCGCGTCGCGCATCGAGCGGCGGGCTCCTGCGGCGCGGATCGCCCCGAAGGACGAGCCGTACTCGACCACCCGACCCTCGCCGCGGTGGTACCAGACGAGGTGCGGGATGTGGTGAACGTCCGGACCGCCGCCCGTCGCGAGCGAGGCGAGGCAGACCGGGGTGAGGGACGGAAAGACCGACGTCGCCCGCGCGTAGGCGCCGTGTTCGGCAAGAGACGCGAGGGTCGGCGCGGAGCGGCTCTCGACAGCGCGTTCGAAGACGTCCGCCGTCAGGCCGTCGATGACGACGAGGATGAGGGACTTAGTCGCGGGCAAGGATGCGGAGTCCTGCATAACGCTCCGGGTCGCGCCGTCGCAGTCGCGCCGCAAGCAGTGGGATCGCCGCCGCTTCGACGAAGCCGACGAGCGGGATCAGAGCGAGGAGCGCGAGCAGCAGACCGACGGCGAGCAGGAGCGCCGCGGCCGCACCGCGCGTTCCGCCGCGGCGAAGCGTGCCGCTGAGGACGCGCTGCGTGCCGAGAGCGCCCAGCAGGGCGCCGAGCCCACCTGCGACGCCGTCTTCGATCCCCCCGAACAGGAGCCCGAGGCCGACGCCGATCGCCGCTGCGACGACCGCGGCCGCCACCGCCGCGGAGCGCCTGCCGCCGAGCAATCCCGCTACGGCGACGCCAAGGCCGACGCCGAGGCCGAGGAAGACGCCGACCCAGTAGACATCCCACATTCGAGTGAGTCTAGGTGGATGGCGCGGCGCCACGTCCATCGCGGGGCGCTACCCTGCCGCGCGCGGGGTGGCTCCCAGCCGCAGCGAGCCGCCCCGCACCTCATCCGATCCCGCCTTCGCTCCGTATTGGAATTGGGGAAAACGACAAGGAGGGGAGAATGAGGAAGATCGCAGTTCTGGTGTTCGTCGCGATCGGCGTGCTCGGAATCGGCGCCGTTGCGACGGCCCACGGCGATGGAGACGGGAGAGAAGGTGCCCGGCTCAATGGGTACCAGGAGAACCAGTCGGTCTCGACGGCGGGCTTCGGCACCTTCCGGATGAAGGTCAACCGGAACGAGGACAGCGTCGAGTACACGCTGACCTACGGCGGCCTCGAGTCCGCAGTGACACAGGCGCACATCCACTTCTCGTCGCGCGCGGTGAACGGCCCGATCGCCGTCTGGCTGTGCGACGGGACCCGGCTCTCCCACCCACGCCGCCACCCGCACCGGCATCCACGCCGCCCGTGTGTCCGCCGGCTGCTGGTGGGACCGTGCACGGAACCTTCCGGCCGAACGACCTCCTCGCGACCGGTCGTGGGCTCGGCCCCGGGACGGGCGTCGGGAACGACCGCGAGTGGGACGAGCTGATCGCAGCGATCAAGGTCGGCCACACCTACGCCAACGTGCACACCGCGACGTTCGGCGGTGGCGAGATCCGCGGCCAGATCAGTGACCGCGACCAGAAGGAGTACACCGGTCCGGCGCCGTTCCTGTTCGGCGACGACAACGACGAGGACTAACGCCTAGACCGACGGCTGCTCGAGGCGGCGGATGACGGCCAAGCCGAACTCCGCCGCCCGGGCCCCGTCGACCACTCGGTGGTCGAAGGTCGAGCGCGACGTGGCCCACCGGGCGGGCCACGACCTGGCCGTCACGCACTACGGGGCGGTCGGCGATCCGGCCCAGGCTGAGGATCGCCACCTCCGGGTGGTTGACGATCGGCGTCTGGAAGAGGCCGGCGAGCTTGCCTGCGCTCGTGACGGTGAACGTCGAGCCTCGCAGCTCCTCCGGCTTCAGCGTTCCGGCGCGGGCGGCCGCGGCCAGTCGACGCACGTCGGCGTCGAGCTCGTCCAGCGATCGTGAGTCGCAGTCCCTGACGACCGGGACGACGAGCCCGTCGTCGGTTTGGATCGCGACCCCGATGTCGTAACGGTCGAGGTAGACGATCTCGTCGCCCTCGAGCCGCGCGTTCAGCTCGGGGAACTCGGCGAGCGCTGCGGCGCAGGCCTTGAGCGTCGTCGCGACGAGCTTCTCGCGATCGACGTCGCCGAAGTCCGCCTCCTCCACCCAAGTGACCGGCGGCACCTCGCGGTGGGCCCGAGCCATGTGCTCGGCGATCAGCCTCCGCACGCCGCGGAGCGGCTCGCGGCGCCCCTCCGTAGCCGCGCTCGGGGTCAGACCCCCGTCCGAAGCGGCGCCCCGCACGTCCTCTTCCGTGATCCGACCCTGCGGCCCCGATCCCTGTAGTCGAGCCAGATCGACACTCAGCTCGTCCGCCATCCGGCGGATCAGCGGAGTCGCCCGGATCTTCGGTTCGGTGCCAGACCCCATGAGCGGCCTGGACTCAACGGAGGTTTGGGACGTGTCCGTCACCGTCGCCTCTGCTTCGGCCGGCGCTGCGCCGTCTTCCCCGATCACGACGAGGACCGTCCCGACCGGGACCACTTCGCCTTCGCCGACCATAATCCGCGCGACCTTGCCGGCCGCCGGTGACGGGATCTCGACGGTCGTCTTGTCCGTCTGGATCTCGACGAGCGGGTCGTCCTCGGCGACCTCCTGGCCCTCCTGGACGAGCCAACGGGCGATCTCGCCCTCCGTCAGGCCCTCTCCCAGGTCCGGCAGCTTGAACTCGTACGCCACGGCGGCGGAATCTATCTCGGGCGGCCGATCCAGGCGTCGGCCGGGCGCGATCAGCACGCGCAGACCGCCCTCGACCCGCCAGAGCGAGACCGCCTGCTCGTCGCCGGCGAGCTCCGGCGCGACCTCCCGCGGCACGTAGCCGAGCTGCAGCGTGCGTCCCTCGTTCCAGATGCCGACCGCGTTCGGGTCGTGCTCGTTGTCGGGCTCCGGGACGAGCGCCAGCAGGCGCCCCGGGTCGAACGAGGGATCGGGCAGAGACTCCGCGCGATACGACACCCCGGCCACGTGGACGACGCGGATCCGCGGATCCTCCCAGCGCACGATCTCGCCGGACGCCGCGTCGCGCAGCCGGTACCCGGACTGCGCGCGCTCGAGGATCAGCCGCAGGCGCTCGCTCACCCGAACGCGTCGTCGCGCAGGACGGCGTGGACACCCATCGTCTCGTTGACCACCTGCGTCACCCGCAGATCGACGCCGACGCTCGCGAGGATCAGCGCGTCCGGTCCTTTCACGCCGAGCTCGCGGCCCATCAGCGCGACCATCCCGTCGACTGCGATCCGCGCGGCGCGGCCGAGGACCTCGTCGAAGCCAAACGTCAGCCACGCGCCCTCGATCCGCGCGATCGGCCACTCGAGCCGCAGGTCGTCACGCAGCTCGAAGGTCAGCTGCGCCGTCGTCGGCGTCTCGATCGCGTAGCCCGAGACCTCGCCGTCCCCCTGTGCGGCGTGACCGTCTCCGGCGGAGAAGAGCGCACCGTCGACCGGGATCGGCAGGTAGAGCGTCGAGCCCGCCACGAGCTCCTTGCAGTCGATGTTTCCGCCCCAGCGCCGCGGCGGTCGGGTGGCGTGGACGCCGGGCTCCGGAGGCGGCATCCCCATGACGCCGAGGAACGGCGCCAACTCGACCTCGCGCCCCAAAGCTCGCCCGACCCCGTCCGCCAACTGCCACTCGACGCGGTGGTCGTCGGCGAACGTCTCGCCCCAGTCGGACGGCGTCACCTCGTCGATCGAATCGCCAGCGTCTGACCACGTCGAGCGCCGCGAACTGCGATCGGCCCCGCCATCGCGTGCCCCGTGTCGAGCTTGGGGTTCATCCGACTCGATCTGCTCGTCGGGCCGAATCCGCCAGGCGTTGTTCGGCGTCGAGAAGCGCACCGAGTCTCCGGAGTCGATCTCGAGCACCGGCTCGAGCTCGCGCGAGAAGTGACCGTGGAGCACCCGCGCGTCGAGCGGCAGCTCGTGAAGGCCACTAGAACTCGAGCAGCTTGCGCACCGCCGCGCTCACCCGCTCGACCGAGGGCATGTACGCATCCTCGATCTGCCAGTACGGGTACGGGAACGTCGTAGCCCGTGACGCGCAGCACCGGCCCCCGGAGATCGAGGATCGCCTTCTCGGCGAGGATGGCCGCCAGCTCGGCGCCGTACCCCGCCACCCGCGGGGCCTCCTGGACGATCACGACGCGCCCCGTCTTCGCGGCCGACTCCAGCAGCGCGTCCTCGTCGAGCGGCTTCAGCGAGCGGATGTCCAGCACCTCGATCGACGCCTCGCCCTCCATCGCGTCAGCCACCTGCTCCGACAGCGGCACCATGGCGCCGTAGGCGACGAGCGTCACGTCCGTCCCCTCCCGCGCCAGCCGCGCCTTCCCCAGCGGGACGACGTGCTCGCCCTCCGGCACCTCGCCGCGCATCGTCCGGTAGTGGAGCTTGGGCTCGAAGATCACCACGGGATCCGGATCGCGGATCGCCGCCGCGAGCAAGCCCTTCGCATCGGCCGGAGTCGACGGAATCGCGACCTTCACGCCCGGTGTGTGGACGTAGTACGCCTCCGGCGAGTCGTCGTGGAGCTCCGGCGCGCGGACACCTCCGCCGTACGGCATCCGGATCGTCAGCGGGAACTCCATCCCGCCCCCGGTCCGCCAGCGGTAGCGCCCGACGTGGGTGATCAGCTGGTCGAGCGCCGGGTAGCTGAAGGCGTCGTACTGCATCTCGCAGACCGGCCGCCAGCCGGCCATGCAGAGCCCCACCGCGGTGCCGAGGATCCCGGCTTCGGCCAGCGGCGTGTCGACGCAGCGGTCCGGCCCGAAGCGATCGCGCAGTCCGGCAGTCGCGCGGAAGACGCCCCCGGCGCGCCCGACGTCCTCGCCCATGACCATGACGTTCTCGTCGCGCTCGAGCTCGACCTGGAAGCAGTCGTTGATCGCTTCGACGAGCAAGCGCTCAGCCATCGCGCAGCCCCGGGGGTGGATCGACGTAGGCGTTCTCGAACAGCAGCTCCGGATCGGCGTCGGGCTCGGCCTCGGCCGCGGCGATCCCCTCGCGCATCACGTCGGCAGCCTCGGCGCGGATCTGCTCGGCGAGCTCGGTCGTCAGCACACCCGCCCGCAGCAGGTAGCGCTCGTAGCGGCCGAGGCACTCGTTCCGCTTCTCCTCCTCGACGCGCTCGAGATCGATGTACGCCGCTCGGGTCGTCCGCGGTCGCGTGCGGCGCTGCGCGGTAGCTCACGGCCTCGATGAACGTGGGGCCCTCGCCCGCCCTCGCCCGCTCGACCGCCTCGCGGGTCGCCTCGTAGACGGCGAGCACGTCCAGCCCGTCCACCCGCACGCCCGGCATCCCGTAGCCGGCCGCCTTGTCGGCGAGCGTCTCCGCCGCGGTCTGGGCCGACACGCGGCGTCGAGATCGCCCAGCCGTTGTTGTTGCAGAAGAGGATCGCCGGGGCGCGCATCACGCCGGCGAAGTTGGCACCCTCGTGGAACGCTCCCTCGGAGGTCGCGCCGTCGCCGAAGAAGGCGATCGCGCAGGCCCGCTCGCCGCGGAGCTTCTTCCCCCAGGCCAGGCCGACCGCATGCGGCACGTGCGTCCCGATCGGCACGCAGATCGACGCGACGTTGTAGTCGACGGGGTTCCACCAGCCCACGGGGTGGCCGCGCCACCACGAGAGGATCGTCGAGGCGGGCATGCCGCGGAGGAGCGCGATCGCCGACTCGCGGTAGCTGGGGAAGATCCAGTCGTCACGATCGAGCGCGTACACGGCGCCGGCCTGCATCGCCTCGTGGTTCCAGAAGATCGCGTAGGTGCCGATTCGCCCCTGCCGGTGGTAGACGACCGAGCGCTCGTCGTAGGTGCGCAGGAGCACCATGCCGCGGTAGAGCTCGAGCAGGTCGTTCTCCGAGAGCCCCTCGACCTCGCCGTCGGGTAGCGCCTCGCCGTCGCCGATCACTCGGCGAAGCTCCCGCTCGTCGCGAAGAACCTGGGCCATTCCAGCGAAAGAGGCTATCCGGTCAGCGACGGCAGGTGGGGCAGCCGACGTTCCGGCCGGCCGCGAGGCGCTGCACCCAGTCCCGGAAGCGCACGCCGCCGACCTCGAGCGAGTAGAACCGATCGACCGGCGTCACGCAGTGATCGCCGCCGCAGGCGAGGTAAGACCGATAGTTGGGTATCCGCTTCAGTTGCGCCTCGACTCGGCGAAGCCGCGGCTCGAAGTCGGCCGGTTTCCCACCGAGCGCCTCGTAGAAGCGCTCCTGGACGTTGTCGGACGCGTAGTTGACGCGCGCGAACGTCCGCGTCGGGTAGCGCTTGGTCAGCGCCCGCTCGTACTCCGCCATCGTGAACCGCCTGTTCCCGATCCGGAAGAAGCCGGGGAAGCGTGCGTGGGCGCCCCAGCCGACGAGCGAGATCGGCCGGTGGAAGAGGAAGGCGAGGGAATCGCCCAGTTGGGTCACGCGGGCGCGCGGCCAGCGCTGCAGGACCGCGGGCACGTGGAACGCGGACCCGACGCTGCCCGCGCTGCAGCCCGTGACGAACACGGTCTCTGGTGACGGGAACTCGCGGAAGGCCCGCGTCAGAGCGGCCCGGGCGTTCGGCCAGCCGCGATGCCGGATCGTCGTCTTGCCGTAGCGGGCGACCCCGTCGCCGATGTGGACGTCACCGGTGCAGGACGGGACGTAGAGGAAGGACCAGCCGCGAAACGGGTTCCGTGTGTCCCCGAGGTCGAACATGCCCCCCTGGAAGCCGGGATCGTCGAGGAAGTCCACGCTGTCGTCGAACCAGCTGCTCCCCGGCGCGCAGCTGCGGACATCGAAGCAGCCGCCGCCGCCCTGGAAGTACACGACGACCTTCTTGGGGTCGCCGCGGCGAAGCCAGAACGCGAACTTGCCGCCCCGCGCGCAGGACGTCCGCCCGCCCGGCTCGATCCGCTGCCAGCCCGGCGTCGACCTCTCCGCTGCGCCTGCCGGGACCGCGGTTGCGACGACACCCACCACGAGCACCGTCGCGAGCCTGGCGATCACACGAGAATTGTGACTGCTGCGCGCTCGGCCTCGACGGTTGCCTCTTCGACGTCGCCGAGATCCTCGCCGTCCACCTGCAGCGCAAGCGGTTTCGCGAACTCGATCCGGACACGATCGAGATCGCGGCGGTAGACGACGCCGGACGCACGCCGCCCGAGCAGCGCGGCGCCGAGCAAGCGCGGGATCGACCTGCCCCGCACCTGCCGCGGCGCGACCACGTCGAGGCCGGCCTCGAACCGAGCGTCGGGCGCAAAGCGGAGCGGCAGGCGGCCGAAGTACGTGTACGGGTTCCCGTTCGCGATGAGCGCGAACGCCGCCGGCTCGCCCTCGACCTCGAGAACCGGGTCGAGCCGGCCGCGCCGCTCGATCAGCGCGCGGGCGATCGTCGTCGCGAACGTTCGATCCGGCGGGCGGCGGCCGTCCGCGCGTCCGAGGTCGTCGACGCGCCGCACGATCTCGGCGGGGAAGCCGAGCGCCGCGGCGAACCCGAACCGCCGTCCGTTGACGCGGCCGACGGAGATCTCCCTCGTGCGGCCGACTTTGATCCGCCGCGCCGCTTCCTGCGGGTCACGCGGAAGCCCGAGCGCGCGCGGGAGCACGCTGGAGCCGCCGCCCGGCACGAAGCCCAAAGTCACGCCCGGCCGAACGCCGTTGAGCGCCTCGTTGAACGCGCCGTCCCCGCCGAAGACGACCACGACTTCCGCGTCGGCGTCTCGGACGAGGTCGACCGCGTGGCCCGGACGCTCGGTGCGGACGACCTCCGCGTCCGGGCCCAGTGCAGCGCGCACGGCGGCCGTCCGCTCCTCGGTCACGGCGCTCGCCTGCGGGTTGACGACAAGGAGAAGCCGACTCATCACGCGCACCATGCCAGCAAGGAGAGGGCCGGCGGTTGCCGGCCCTCTCCGCGTGCGTCTGGTGTCCTTCCCTAGCGGCGGTAGACGCTCGAGTCCGTGCTGAACGCCTGGAGCTCCGCGGCCCGGACGAACTTCGTCGTGGCGGGTGCGGCGCTCGGGCAGTCCGTGGCGTTTGCCGGATCTGCGTCCTGCTCACCGAGGAAGTTCGGCCCCCCTGTGCACTGGTTCGTCTTCACGACGAACCGCAGGTGGGTCGCCTTCGTGTTCGGGATGTCGAACGACCGCAGGATCAGCGACGGCGCCACCGGGCGTGGAGAGTTGCCCGGGAACGCATCGGCCGGACTCGTGTACACGAGCCTGAAGGCCGCGTCGGTCGAGCAGTCGGCCAGCGGCCCGTCGTGACTGAACGTCGCGCCGCCGTTGTTGCACGCCCAGACCTGGAACTGCCGCACTGCCGTGAAGCGGTTCTGGCCCGAGCGAAGCATCGCGCTGACCTGGACGTCGGCGACCGTCACCGGGTCCGTGCCTGCGAGATCGATCGTGACCTTCTTGCCGTCCACCGAGAGCGGCCCCGTCGTGTTGCCCGGGGTCTCCCACTGCGTGGCCTCGGTGTCGTCGATCAGGTTCCGGAGCGTTGCCGCCTGTGCGGCGGCGTCCGCTCCGTTCGTGTCGCCCGTGGCCGACGGCGCCCGCGTTCGCAGAGGCCACGTTCAGGGCGAACCGGACGGCGAACGTGGTCGTCTCGCCTGCGTAAACGGTCTTCTCGAAGCGGAAGACGCCGTAGCCCGGGGCGTGGGCCAGGAACTCGTAGGTTCCGGGCGCCATCATCGCCACGTTGTCGAGGTTCGCGCCCGTTGTCGCGGGGTTGGTGTCCGCGATCGGCGAGACGCGTGCCTCGTAGTGACCGACATAGAAGCGGGCGTTCGTGATCGGAACGCCTGCCTTCGTCTCGGCATCGAACATGACGGTGCCGTTGTTGTGCTCCGGCGACTCCCAGCTCGGGCTCGGATCGGTGTCCGACTCCGCGAGTGAGTTGTTCGTGCTCGTGGCGCCGGCGCCCATGCCTTGCCGGGCGTAGCCGAGCCAGAGCTCACGCTGATTGGCTCCGCCGAACCGCGTCAGGTCGGCAGCCAGTGTGGCGTCCCGGGCCTGGATCATCGTCGGGTTCGTCGGCATCAGCAGCATCGCGTCGAAGACGAGCTGGATCCAGCGCCGGTTTCCCGGACACGCGTACGCCGGCAGCTCGCCGTTCGCACACGCGTACTGGAGATCCTCGTCGTCGTACGGGAAGTCGTCGTCGTATTTGTCGACGAGCAACTGCCTGATGACGAAGTTCGTCTTGCTCCAGATCTCGCCGTTGGCGTGGACCTGGCTCGACGACGTCAGCGTCGGACCGGTGAGGTCGTAGCCCATCGCGCTGAAGTTCAGCGCGTTGGTCGTGAGCTGCATGCTCGGCCTCGGATCCGCACCCACCGTCGGGAAGTTCATCCCGTAGTTGCGGATGGCCCGGAGCTTGTTGCCGGTGTCGTACGGACCGCTCGCGAAGGGGTTCTCGTCGGAGACCGGCCCGAACACGTTGCCATTCAGATACTCCATACCGAACATGTCGCCGTGGGACTCGCCCATCGCGCCGGCGTGATGGCCGGAGCGGACGTTGCCCTTGCCGATCATGCGGTTCTCGATCATGTGGCCGTACTCGTGGCCGATGACGCTCATGTCGTAGTCACCGTCGACGCACGGGGCGTAGAACGCGCCCGCGAGCGGCTGCCAGAAGTACATGTTCGTGATCGAGGGCAGCCCGTCCGGAAGCGTGATCATGTTGGCGTTGTCACGCGACTTGGCGGGCGGCAGAGCACCGGCCTGGACGTTGCCGATGATCGGATCGTTCTCCTGACGCCGCTCGGTCAGGCCGAAGTTGTAGTCCTGGGCGTTCCAGTTCCGCTCGGTGAAGCCGAGGTAGTACGCCCAGTCGTGCATCCGGTTGTGTGCGACGAACAGGTTCACCGTGGCAGCGGAGTCGTCCCAGGTCGCGCCGGGCGCTCCGGGAGTCGGCTCGCACTGCCGGTTGTTCCAGTCGTTCGTCCACGGGAACGTGTAGTCGCGAACCGGGCTCACCGGCATGTACTGCGGCGGGCTCGGTAGCGACGGGTCGGTCCACGACGTTGCTGACTTGGCGTTGTTGCCGCGCGTCGTCAGCGTCGGTGTGTTGAGCTTGTGGTCGTGGTCCCACGGGCCTCGCGCACCGAGCGGGAAGTTGCCGAGCACGTGCTCGCAGCCAGGTGTCGCGAACCAGCAGAACGTCTCGCGAGTATCGGTGTCCGGATGGTTCCACGGGTACCCGGCCACGGTGTGCAGCGGCGGGCTGTTGGGGAACGCCTCCCACCGGGCGAGGTAGGGCTGTGGCGCCGGCGACGCATCGCCGGTCAGCGTGCCCGTGTAAGTGCGCGGCTCGACGAACGGGACGTTGCCCGGTCCGTCGAAGTCGCAGACCTTGATCACGTAGTTGCCCGCGGGGACGCCGCCGGCCGGCTCGTAGTGGAACGACTCCGGCGAGTTCAGCGTGTCCGCGTGCTGCAGCAGGACGCCGTCCTTGTAGAGCTCGAGGACGATGTCGTTCAACGGGTTCGTCGCGGCGACGAAGCCGTCGAGAGCACGGTTGCCGGCGCCGATGGCGAACGGCCCGTGATCGTTGCACGCGCCGTCCACGGCGGCCAGCTCGCCGCTGAACGTGTAGGCCTCGGCGGCCATCGGCTTGAAGGCGTGGTGCACGAGGCTCGTGCGGGCGAGGGTTGCTCCGCTACGTGCGTCGACGATCACCTTGAAGCCCAATCCGTCCTTCGCCTTGAGGACGATGGCCTCGAACGCCGGAGCGACGCCGCGCCGGATCGTCGGGAACGCGACGGCGCGGACGCTCTGCGAGTCGCCCAGCCCGCCGACGGAGAAGCGTGTCCAGCCGCGCGAGGTACGCCGCTTGAGGACATTCGCGACCGACACGCTGAGTCCCACGGACCGCGCCGCCTGCACCCAGGCGGAAGCTGCCGAGAGGCTGATCGTGGCGGCGAGCGTCCTGTCGCGGGTCAGCGACGAGGAGACGAACGAGACCTTCCAGCCGCGCCGTGCCGTGCCGGTGACGCCGACCGTGACCAGGCCGCCCTCGGCCGCCTCGAGCCGATCGAAGACCTGCCGGTAGCCCACCGCGTAGCCGTTGCTGCCGGCAAGCCTGTTCGCGCTCTCGAGCCGGAGGCCCGCGAGCGAGGTGAGCCCGAAGAGGGCCTTGTGGCGGTTCAGATACCACCGCGCCGCGTCGGGCGCCGTCTTCGCGCGAATGCCGCGTGCCAGGAACTTGCCGTTCCGGGACAGAGTGGCCGGCGTCCCGAACTGGTTCCAGGTCGCCCGTGCCTTGAGACGCTTGAGATGTGTGCGCTGAATCGCTGTGGGCGCGAGCCTTCCGACCCGGCTATCGAACTCGGACACGCCGTCGGCGTGCTCGGTGATGTTGACGTTCGAGAGCGCGGAGCCGGGGATGACCACGCCGAGCGCGGCCACAATGGCGGCCACGCCGAGGAGCTTGAGTCGCATTCGCCTTCCCCTTCTGTTCGAACTTCTGCAAGCCCCCCGGCGTCGATCTTTAAACGTCTATCGAGCGAAGTCAAGCGATCGGCGTCGCGTAGCCCCGAACTCCCTCGACGAGGATCGCGAAGAACCGGTCCGCCAGCTCGTCTGTGTCCGCGCCTTCGGGCAGCCAGGTGTACGCCCAATTGGCCGCGGAGAGGACGAGCAGCACAGCCGCGTGGTCGTCGAGGTCGGTGCGCAGCTCGCCGCGCTCCCGCCCCTCGCGGAAGAGCGCGCGGAAACGCTCCTCGTAGCGGCGGCGCTCCGTTAGAAACTCCTCGGCCCGCTCACCTTCGAGGTAGCGCCACTCCCGGACGAAGACCGTCGCCACGTCGAGCTGCTCCGCGACCACTCGCAGGTGCGCGCGGAGCGCCAGGCGGATGCGGTCGGTGACCTTCACGTCCTCGGGGATCGCGTCGAGCGCGGCGTGGAACGCCTCGGCGCCCTCGCGCACCGCCTCGTAGAGCAGGTCCTGCTTCGAGTCGATGTGCGCGTAGAGCGAGCCCTTCTGGACGCCGAGCGCCTTCGCGAGGTCGCCGATCGACGTTCCGTGGTAGCCGCGCTCGGCGAAGAGGCGGGCAGCCTGACGTGTCAGCTCGGCGCGCCTCGTCGCCATATGTGGAACCTAGCGCCTGATCAGACGCTCGATGTACTTCGCGAGGTCGAACCGGTCGAGTACGGCTCTGTCCTTGCCGGAGCCCCCGGCGACGCGGTCTCGCGCGCGGTTCCGCGCCCACAGCAGGTCGTTGCCCTGCTTGCCGAGAAGGCGATTGCGTCCGGCGCCCGCATAGAGGCGATCGTTTCCGCCGTCACCAGCGAGGAGGTCGGCGCCTGCGTCGCCGTAGAGGCGATCGGCGCCCGGTCCGCCGTAGAGACGGTCAGTCCCGAAACCGCCGAGGACGCGATCGTTTCCCGCTCCGCCGTACAGCTTGTCGTTGCCGCCGAGCCCCGAGATCGTGTCGTTGCCGCCGCGCCCGCAGATGACGTCGGCGCGTGCCGTGCCCGTGAGGCGGTCGGCGCCGCTCGTGCCGTTGATCGTGCAGGGGGAAACGGCAGGTGTCCTTACCGGGGGAGGCGCCGGCGGCGCGCCCGGCATCGGCGCGGGCGGCGGCTGGCTCGGCGTGCAGGCGACGTTCGGCGGGGGCGGGAGCGTGACCTTGTAAACGTCGATCGCGTTCCGACCGGCGGCGGCGAGATTGAAGTCTCCGGTCGCGCCCCAGTACGTGAAGGAGCAGTCGGGGTTCTGCTGGGTCTTGAAGACGGCCGAGACCCACGTGTTCGCGTTCTCCGGAATGAACCAGCCCGCCTGCTGGAACGAGATCGTCCCGTCAGGATGCTCCACGTAGTCGACGACCTGCGTCCCCTGCGAGTACCAGCCCATGAAGATCCGGTTCTGGCCGGGGATCTGGTGGAAGACGTGCGACGTGCACAGCGTGGACTGCGGCTGGGTGTGGATCGGGGTGCGATAGATGGCCTTGGCGCCGCCCGGGGTGCGCGCGTAGGACGCCCAGGCCTCCTCCGCGGTGTCGGGCGAGCTCGTGAGCAGCCGGTCGACCGCGTACGCATGGATACCGCCGTTCCCCTGCGGGTTGTCCGCCGCCGGCGCGCAGGTCGCGCCGGGCGGTGTTACGCCGCCTCCACGCTCGTCCGTGGCGAGGACGAACTTGCCCGAGTGGGTGAGCTCCGCCTCGTGCGAGACGTCGACGTCCTCCGTCGACGGCTGCGGCGCGCCGCGCCCTTGGTGGAACGCGCTGCCGACGAACGCGACGTTGTCGAGGGACGGTGAGCCGAGGGTCTGCCAGCGGGGGACGGTCAGCTCCTCCCCGCCGTCGTCGTAGACACAGTCGGTCACCATTGCGCCCGTAAACCACTCGTTCGTGACCAGCGTCGAGCTCGCCCGGACACGGCAGGGGAGCGGCGTACCACGCGGCTTGTCGTCCAGGTAGTTCGTCGGTGTGCCGTTGTCGTCGAAGGCGCCGCTCAGGTCGAATACCAGCGTCGCGTTGATGCTCGCGCAGGTCAGCTTGTCGTCGGGGTAGATCTCGAGCTCGTGACAGCCCGCCAGCGCGTCGGCCGTGTGGCCGAGCGCCCAGAACGGGCTCCCGTAGCGGTAGCGGTAGACCTGGGGCCGGCAGGCAGCTCGCTTCTGGTCGGTCGTCGTGCCGGCCGGGAAGTTCATGCACGACGAGAGGTCGACGACCTCGAAGCCGTCGAGGTTGAAGCGCTGGCTGCTCGCAGCGCTCTCGTTCGCGCGCATGCACGTGAGGCGCGCGTCGTCGCACGTGACCCCGACGGTGTCGGAGGTCACGGCGAACGCGATGTGGGGCCGCTTCGGGTCGACGTTCACGGTGTGCGCCTCGCCGATGTGGCTCGTGAGCCCGATCTCCACCGGGTTGGCCGGGTCGGTGACGTCGATGATCTCGAGCCCGCCCTTCACGTCGTCGCCGAGGCCGAACGTGGCGCCGCCGTCGTGGCAGCGGCCCTCGTTGTCGGTCGCGTCGAGGACGAGCTGTGCGTTCTCCTTGGGCGCCGCCTCGGCGTCGTGCTGCAGGCCGAGCGCGGCCGCCGCGTCGCTAGGGCAGTCGGCCGACGGATGGCCGGCGACGAACGACGGCTCGACCTTGCCGCCCTCCGTCAGCCTGACGATCGTCTGGCCGCCGGAGTTCGGTCCGAGCGCGAGCGTGCCGACCGACGCATAGGTGTCCCCGCCGCGCGTGAAGAAGTCGAGGTCAGTGTGCGGGTTCCCGGTGAGGATCGTCGTCAGGAGCTCCCACTTCGCGCCGGGGCCGCCCGAGTTGAAGGTGGTGCCGACCGTCTGCTCCGGCGCCGTCGTCGGCGGCTTGTGGTCGAAGAGATCGTGGGCCGATGCAGAGCCGGGCAGCGCAAGGGACAGGAAGAGCACCAGGAGGAGCCGCGGCCTCACGTGACAACAGATACCCGCGGTTTTCCCGGTCCAAACTCGGGTACGATTCCTAACGACCGTTCGGAAGGGAGTGCGCCGTGAACGACCAGGAATTCCTCGAGTACGTGCAGGGCGGCGGGCAGGTCGAGACGACCGACCCGATGCCCGACGAGTACCGCGCGAAGCTCGTGAAGTTCATCGAGATGCACGGCAACTCCGAGCTGATGGGCGTCCTACCCGAGCGCGAATGGATCCTCCGCGCGCCGACCCTCCAGCGGAAGCTCGCCCTCACCGCGAAGGTGCAGGACGAGGTCGGCCACGCGCAGCTGATCTACCGCGTCGTCGAGGACCTCGGGAAGCCGCGCGAGCAGTGCCTCGATGACCTGATCTCGGGTAAGTCCAAGTTCCACAACGTCTTCCACTACCCGACGAAGACCTGGGGCGACGTCGGCGTGATCGCGTGGCTCGTCGACGCCGCGGCGATCATCAGCCAGAAGGCGCTCCTCAAGTGCTCGTACGCGCCCTACGCACGGATCATGAAGAAGATCTGCTGGGAGGAGTCGTTCCACATCCTCCACGGGCGCGACGTGATCCTGACGATGATGAACGGCGCCGCCGAGCAGCGCGAGCTCGTCCAGGAGGCGCTCGACCGCTGGTGGGGCCCGCTGATGCAGTTCCACGGCAACCCGATCTCGCGCGAGGAGGATCCGATGTTCATCTGGCGGATCAAGAGCCAGGGGAACGAGGAGGCGCGCCAGCAGTTCCTCGACGGCTACGTCCCGCAGATCTGGGAGCTGGGGCTGACCGTGCCCGACCCGAAGCTGCGGAAGCGCGACGACGGCGTCTGGGAGTACACCGAGCCCGACTGGGACGAGCTCAAGCATGTCGTCACCGGCCACGGCCCGAAGACCGCGGAGCGGCTCGAGCTTCGTCGGACCACGCGGGACGAGACCGAGTGGGTGCGCCGGACCGTCCTCGCCGCCGCGGCGTGATCTACGAGGTGTTCCGGCAGGAGCGCAAGGGGCAGGCGTTCGCGCACGCTGGTTCCGTCGAAGCGCCCGATCGGGCTTTCGCCGAGTGGTACGCGCGGGAGCAGTACGGCCGGCGCGGCGAGTCCGTCGCGCTCTGGGTCGTCCCGCGCGACGAGATCTTCGAGATCGACGAGTTCGTCGACGAGCTGCAGAAGAACTACCACCGCGTCGACGGGTATCCGCTGAAGGAGAAGCTGAAGGAGGCGCGTGAGCGAGCGGGCACAGCAGCTGCTGGCGATCGCTGACGACGAGCTCGTCCTCGGCTGGCGCAACTCCGAGTGGACGGGAATCGCGCCCTTCCTCGAGGAGGACGTCGCGTTCTCGTCGATCGCGCAGAACGAGATCGGCCACGCGCGGGCGTTGTACGAGCTCGCCGCACGCGAGCTCGGGACGACCGCCGACGAGCTCGCCTTCGACCGGAAGCCGGAGGAGTACGCGTGCTCGAGGCTCGTCGAGCTCCGCCTGGTCCCCGACTGGGCGCGCACGATCGCGCGCCACTATCTCTACGAACAGGACGACGAGCGGCGGCTGCGCGAGCTGATGGAGTCCGACGACCCGGAGGTCGCGGGGCTCGCGGCGAAGATCGACCGGGAAGAGGCGTACCACCGCATGCACGCGCAGATGTGGCACGAGCGGCTGGACGGCATGCCCGAGTACGCCGCGGCGCTCGAGGAGCTCCGGCCGCTCGTCGGGGAGCCGGGCGGACAGGGTTCGGAGCTCGCCGAGCTCTGGGAAGAGATGACGATGGTGCGGCGTTCGGTGGTGGGTGCGACGTGGTGACCGCGCAGGCAGTCTGGGACGCGCTCGCCGAGATCCCCGATCCCGAGATCCCGGTGATCTCGCTCGTCGACCTGGGCGTCGTGCGCGACGTAGCCGTCGAGGACGGGCGTGTCCGGGTCGAGTTCACGCCCACCTTCCTCGGCTGCCCGGCGCTCGAGGTGATGCGCGACCAGATGGCGGCGAAGGTGCGCGAGCTCGGCGGGGAGCCCGAGATCCAGGTGATCTCCGACGACTCGTGGTCGACCGACAAGATCACGCCGGAGGGACGCGAGAAGCTCCGCGAGGCAGGCCTCGCGCCGCCCGCGCCGCGGCAACCGGGCGCGCCACAGCTCGTCCAGCTCCAGAAGGGCTCTTTCCGCTGTCCGTACTGCGGGTCGACGGAGACGGAGCTGGAGAACATCTTCGGCCCGACGCCGTGCCGCTCGCTGCGCTACTGCAAGAGCTGCCGGCAGCCGTTCGAGCAGTTCAAGACGATCTAGCCTCGGTCGAGGCGTGCCAGGGCCGCTGGTCGGTCCGGACGAGCGAGTAGAGCAGCACGTCGTGGTTCTCGCCTTGATTGAAGAACGCGCCGCGGACGGTCCCCTCCAAGACGAACCCACACTTCTCGGCCACACGGCGGGATGCCGCGTTCTCGGGGTGGATCACGAGGTGGATCCGATGCTGCTTCTTTGTTGCGAACAGGTAGTCGACGACCAACTGCACGGCTTCGGTCGTGTAGCCGCGACCTGCGAAGCGGTCGCCGTAGAGCTGGTAGGAGAGCTCGAACGCGTCCCAGTAGCTGACCGGTTTGAAGAACTCGATGTGGCCAGCGATCTCGTCCTCGGGAGTGGCCATCAGCAGCGTGCCCTTCTCCCGCTCCCAGAAGCCGTTCTCTGAGAACTCGCGTCGGAAGGCGGGCTCCGACATCACGCCGAGCGGGAAGTACGCGCCGCGGTCAGAGATTCTGGAGTGCGCAGCGTAGGCTGCCTCGAGATCAGCCTCTCGGATCGGGCGGAGCTCGATCGATCGTCCTTGCAGCACGGCTGACCTCGATTATGGAGACCCTGCGGGGCCCCATGTGTGTGCCGCTAGCCGAACCCGCCGCCTCCTCCGCCCGAGCCGGACGAGGGTGGGGCGAGCGCAGACCCGAACCCCGAGGGCAAGGCGGCGTCGATGCGCGCTACGGCAAGAGCTGCCGGCAGCCGTTCGAGCAGTTCAAGACGATCTACGAGCTCTTACCGTTTCCCGACGGTGGGGCGACGGCCTCCGATTCGGAGAATCCGCCCAAGACGCGCCCCACAGCGCCGGCGCGGGTCGATACGTCGAGCTTCTCGTAGATGTTCTCGAGGTGCTTCCTGACGGTGCTGGGAGCGATCCACAGGTTGGCGGCGATTTCTCGGTTCGTCTTTCCACGGACAACCCAAAGGAGCACCTCGCGCTCTCGGGCCGTCAAGCTCGATGGCCTCATGGCGATGAGCGCGGTTTCATGCGGCAACGCTACGGCTTCCGCCGAGTCTGCACATGACGCGTTTGCGTCAGTTGAGAGCCGGCGGGCCGCGGCTAGCCGAAGCCCCCGCCTCCGCCACCGCCGCCTCCCCCGCCGCCGCCGGAGAAGCCGCCGCCGCCGCCGCCCGATCCGGACGAAGGCGGGGCGAGCGCCGAGCCGAATCCCGAAGACAGGTCGCCGATCGACATCGCGCTGGCGCCGGATCCGAGGTCGCCGTTGGGCGAGATCCAGTAGACCGTGCTCGCGCGCGCAAGCTCCTCCGGCATGTGCAGGTGCGCCGCCTGCAGCACGCGGTCGGCGATCCCGAACGCGATCCCGTAGACGAGGAAACGCTCCCAGAGGGCGAGCGTCGCGGGGGCAGCCTCGTGCAGGCGAGGGAAGTCCGTGATGTAGCGCCGGAACGCGTCCCAGCGCTCCGCCTCGACTTCCGCTTCCCGAGAGCGCCGCCGCCAGAGCTTCCGCTGGGTGAGCGCGCCGAGGACGATCGCCGCGTTCACGAGCGAGCAGATCCCGAGGGCGAGCAGCACGACGTCGCCCCAGCGCGGGTAGACCGAGCGCCAACCGTCGATCGCCCTCCACATGAGCAGCGCGCCGAGGCCGAGGAACACGACGAGGCCGATGACGAGCGGGATCGCGCCGCGGTGCTTGAGCCAGCGGCGGTTCCGCACTTCCGTCTGGACGTCCGCCTTGAACTGCGTGAACCGTGGCGCCATCTCCTTGCGCTCGTCCTCGATCTCGTCGCGGAACCGCGACAGGCGCTCGGTTCCGCCGTCGAGCACCGCGTCGACGACGTCAGCGACGTCGCGCTCCCACGCGCTCAGCGGGGCCGTCTGGTCGCCGGGCGCAAGCTCGAGATCGTGGACTTGCTCGGTGCGCAGCCCGCCCCAGACCTCGCGCTCGGTGGTCGTGGGCGTCGAGTGGTAGTGCCCCCGCCGGATCAGGTCGAAGAGCGTCGCCGTGAACTCATATGAGCCGGGAGTGCCGCCCTGCCGCAGCAGCGTCGGAACCAGCGCCGGCTGGGTCTCCGTCGGCGGCTCCTGCTCGTACTCGCGGTCGTAGGTCGTCTTCCGCTCGCGCCCGAAGAGCCAGAAGACAGAGCCGGCGAGCAGGAAGCCGGGCAGCGTCCCCAGGGCGAGCAGCGTGACGCCGCTCAGCCAGGGACGCCGCAAGGCGGCGTCGATGCGCTCGTGATCCCGCTCGTACGACTCGGCGTCGGCGAGCTCCTCCGCCGTGATCTTCGCGAGCCCGTCGCCCTGCTCCACGCGCATCGCCGCCGTCGAGGTGAACGCGCTCCGCGGGTAGAGCGCCCGGAGCTCGACGAACTGCCGCGCCGGGATGTCAAGCGCGCGGAGCTCGGCCCGCCGTCCGGCGAGGGTGACGTCCCCGCGCACCCAGACCGGATGTCCCCAGGCGCGAACGACGTCGGCGGGGCCCGTCATCGTCGCGGTCAAACGGCCGAGCGGCTGCTCCCACTCGTCGCCCCAGACCTTGAGGTTGACGTCGACGACGTCGTCGTACGCCACGGCGAGCCCGCGGAATCGGTAGCGCAACGTGAAGGTCCGAGCCGTAATGGCCGCGAACCGCCAGACGATCCGAACCTGGTCGCGGCTGCGCTCGACGCCGAACGTCCCGGGCGGCCCTCCCGGCTCGAGAGCTGTGGGAGCACCCTCCGTGTACCGCCGGCCGCCCTCGATCACGGCGATGCCGTCGATCTCCTCCCCCGCGCGCAGCGGGATGTCCCGGTACCCGAAGGTGAAGACCCCGCCGGAGAAGTCCACCGTGATCCGTTCCTCGACAGCCAGCTCCCCGGAGGGGCCGACGACGACTCGGACGTCGCTCGCGACGAGCGTGTAGGAACGCGCCGCCGCAGTCCCGGCCAGGATGCAGGCGAGGAGCAGGCCGGCAAGGACCGCCGCGATCGTGCGCGGCACGGCCGTCAGCTCGCGGATGTGAAGCTGACGCGCGGCGGCTCGCGCTCAGCGTCGTCTTCGACGTCGAAGAACTCGCGCTTCGAGAACCCGAACGGCCCGGCGAGGAAAACACCCGGGACGGTCTGGATCGCGTTGTTGAACGTCAGCACCGTGTCGTTGTAGACCTGACGCGAAACCGCGATTCGATTCTCGGTGCCCGCAAGCTCGTCCTGGAGCTGCCGGAAGTTCTCGTCGGCCTGCAGTTCGGGGTAGGCCTCGGCGACCGCGAACAGGCGCCCCAGAGCTCGGTCGAGGAGATTCTCCGCCTGGGCCGCCTCCGCCGGCGTGTTGGCCTGCTGCGCCGCCGCGCGCGCTTCGGTCACGTTCTGGAACGTCTCCCGCTCGTGCGCTGCGTACCCCTTCACGGTCTCGATGAGGTTCGGGATCAGATCCCAGCGCCGCTTCAGCTGCACCTCGATCTGCGCCCACGCGTTGTCGACGCGGTTCCGCAGCCGGACGAACCGGTTGTAGTAGACGACGAGGACGATCGCGAGGACCGCGATGAGGACCAGCAGAGCGATCAGCCAGGTCATGTGGCGACTCTACTCCCGTCGTCGGCTGAGGGTAGGCTCACGGCCGTGGCCGTCGAGATCTACTACTGCCCCACCTGAGCGGGCTATGACGCCCGGGCCGCGAGTCTCGCGGCCGAGTTGAACGCGAACGGGATCGAAGCGCGCGACATCCCAGGCGGTAAGGGCCAGTTCGACGTGCTCCGCGACGGTGAGCTCGTGTTCTCGAAGCACGACGAGGGCCGGTTCCCGGAGGACGGCGAGATCCTCAGCGTGCTCCGAGCTTGACATAGCTCGTTTGCTATAATAGCATACTTGCTATGAACAGGATCGAGCGGCTGCGCGAGCGGCTCGCCCAGGTCGATCCGGATCAGGGCTGGTTCTTTGCAGGCATCGCCGAGCAGGTCACTGCGCGGCGAAAGGTCCTCCGGCTCTCCCAGGCCGAGCTCGCCGAACTGACCGCAACGACGCAGTCGGCGATCGCCCGGCTCGAGTCGGGCGGCCGCCCGCCGCGGATCGACACGCTCCTGCGGATCGCAAACGCGCTCGACTGCGAGCTCAACGTCGAGTTGAGACCGCGGACGAAAGGAGACTCGAGATGAGCACACGCGTAGACGTCGAGGAGATCCAGACCACGAAGAGCGAGAAGCTGCTCGCCGTCGTTCTGACGGTCTTTCTCCTGATCGGGGGAGTCTGGACGTATCAGCGGATCGACGACGAGGTGCGCGCGGCGGTCGGGGTCGCGCAGCCCAACGCGCGGGATCGGGCCGCGATGAACCGGCTGGAGGACGCGCACCGGCAGTTGGCGGCAGCACGGCGCGAGCAGGCGGCCGCACGGCAGAACCTCGAGCTTCGTCGCGAGGCCTATCGCACGGCGCTCGACGCCGGACGTCGCGCCCCCGCGCTCGAACGCGAGTACCAGGGCGCCCAGACGCGGTACAACGAAGCGCAGCGTGGCGTGGCCTCGGCCCGCGCGGCGGTCGCCGCCGCGCAGCCTGCAGCCCGGGCTGCATCCGAGCGCGTCGCCGAGAGGTCCGCAGAGCGAGAGGATCGGCGGGCGCTCCTCACGTTCCTGCTTCGGCTCGCGTTCGTCGCGGGCTCGCTGGCCCTCGGCTACTGGCTGCTGGCCCGCCTACGGCGCCGCGGATCCCGCTACTTCACCATCGCGGGGGCGGTCGCCGCGTACGCGGCGATCCTCGCATTCGTCCTCGCCGCCGACTACATCACGGACTACGTCGACCCGCTCGACCTCGGCCCGCTCGTCCTCTCGCTCATCGGGATCGCGCTCACGCTCGCCGCCTTCGTCGTGCTGCAGCGCTACCTCGCGCGACGTCTACCGCTTCGCCGGGTGAAGAAGCGAGAGTGCCCGTTCTGCGGCTATCCCGTGCGCGGCAACCGCCGTTGCGAGGGTTGCGGCCGGGAGGTGGTCGCGAGCTGCACGACCTGCGACTCAGCCCGGCATGTCGGAACGTTGCACTGCGGTGCGTGCGGCGCGCTGTAGCTACCGACCGGTGAAATTCGGGTCTCGCTTCTCGAGGAAGGCGGTGACGCCCTCCCGGAAGTCGTCACTCTTGGTCGCCGCGGACTGGAGCTGCGCTTCCAGCTCGAGCTGCTCGTCGAGCGTGTTCGTGGGTGCCGCGTCGAACAAGCGCTTCGTCATCCCGATCGCACGAGTCGGCATGGCGGCAACCTTGGCCGCGAGCTCGGCGACGCGCCCGGCGAGGTTCTCCGCCTCCACGACCTCGGAGACCAGACCCCACTGCTGAGCCTCTTCGGCTGTGAGGCGGCGGCCCGACGACATCCATTCGAACGCACGAACGGGGCCGAGCAGTCTCGAGATGAAGAACGTCCCACCTGCATCTGGAATGAGGCCGATGTTGACGAAGGCGGGGATGAAGGTGGCGGAGTCCGCTGCGATCCGCATGTCGCACGCGGCTGCGAACGAGAGCCCGGCGCCCGCGGCGGGACCGTTGACCGCGGCGATCACCGGCTTCTCGAGCGCGCGCACCGCATGGATGTTCGGGTGGTAGCTCGTCCGGAGGCGCTCGGCGATGTCGCCGGCTGCCTCCTGAAACTCGGTCAAGTCCTGGCCGACGCAGAACCCCCGCCCCGCGCCGGTGACGACGACGGCGCGGATCTCGGGATCGCGCGCCTCCTTCAGCGCCGCGGCAAGCGCGTCGTGCATCGCCTTGTTGAAGGCATTCAGGACGTCGGGCCGGTTGAGCGTGATCGTGAGGACGGCGCCGTCCCGGCTGGTCTCGACTTCGGCGGCAGCCATTGGCGCAATCTTGGCGCATTTCCGGCACGGACCCGCGCGCAGCCGGCCGATAGCGTTTGCGCTGGGTTCCATTCCCCGGGTGGGTGGGGTTCGGACCCTCGCTGCGACCGCCGCGAGCCCGCGCTCCGGAGCTACCTTGAGCGCGTGACCTCCCTGAGGCTCGTTCGCGCCGAGCGACACGCCGACAATCACGGCGCGGCGCCGCGCGACATGCCAACCGAGCGCGAAGCGCTCGACGCCTACTCAGAGGTCGTCACGAAAGTCGCCGAGCGTCTCTCCCCCTCCGTTGCGAACCTCCGCGTCTCGCGACGTGTCCGCGGAGGCCGGCGGCTGGACGGCGCGGGGAGCGGCGTCGTAATCACCCCCGACGGGTTCATGCTGACCTCGGCACACGTGGTCGAGCGCACCGATGGCTCCGGTCAGGCCTCGTTCGTGGACGGCAGCGAGCTGGTCTTCGAGATCGTCGGCTCGGACCCGCTCTCCGACCTCGCCGTCCTTCGGCTCGAGAGCCACGACGTCAAGCCTGCAGAGCTCGGCGACGCGGAGGGCCTGCGTGTGGGCCAGCTCGTCGTGGCGATCGGAAACCCTCATGGCTTCGCCGGGTCGGTGACCGCCGGCGTCGTCTCGGCGCTCGGCCGCTCGCTCCCGGTTCGCTCGCGCCGCCAGTACCGGCTGGTCGAGAACGTGATCCAGACCGACGCGGCGCTCAACCCCGGGAACTCCGGCGGCGCGCTCTCGGACGGCCAGGGCCGCGTCGTCGGGATCAACACCGCAGTTGCGGGGGTGGGGCTCGGCCTCGCGGTTCCGATCGACGTGACGACGCGCAAGATCGTCGCCGCGCTGATGAGTGAGGGCCGCTTCCGGCGAGCCTACATCGGTATCGCCGGAGGCTCTCGGCCCCTGCCCCCGCGCGTCGCCGCTCAGGTAGGCCGATCGACTGCGGTCGAGATCGTCGAGGTGGCGGACGACAGCCCGGCGGCGGCGGCCGGCCTGCGCCCCGAGGATCTGATCGTGGCCCTGGACGACGTCCCCGTGGAGGGGGTCGACGACTTGCAACGCCTGATGGTCGGCGAGCTGATCGGCTCGACTGCGACCGCGACCATCGTTCGCCGCGGCGAGGAGCTCAGCGTCGCGCTTCGCCCGGTCGAGCTCGCGGTCTAGCGTCGTCCCAGCGCGAGCAGCACGCCGAGGAGGAACGCATACAGCGCGATGCGGTTGACGTCGACGGCCGGCTTCCAGACGGCGTCGCCGTCCCGAATCACCCAGGCGCCGACGGGCCTGGCCTGAAGGCCGAAGCCGCCCCCGCCGTTGTGATCGGAATCGCCGCCGCCCCCTCCTCCGCCACGCACCACCGCGGCCGGGACGACCGTTGCTCCCTCGGTTTCGAGGGCATCCCCGTAGACCCGCCTCACGGTCATCGCGTCCTGCGCGCCCTTGAGCAACTCGTCCACGTTGGCCATGCCTACCTCCCTCTGAACTCCGGTTTGCGCTTCTCGAGAAACGCCGTCAGCCCCTCCTTTGCATCCTCCGACGCCAGAGCAAGATAGAGCAGGCGCCGCTCGTACTCGACGCCAAGGGTCAGCGGCCCTTCGAACGCCCGATCGACGGCCTCTTTTGCTAGCCGCGTCGCGACGGGCCCCTTCGCGGCGATATCCCGCGCGACCCGCTTCGCCTCCTCGAGCCATGCCTCCTTGGCGACGACTCTCGCGACGAGGCCCGCGCGAAGTGCCTCGTCCGCCGACAGGAACCGCCCGCTGAGGATGACATCCATCGCAACGGACTTGCCGACCGCCCGCGTCAGCCGCTGCGTCCCGCCGGCGCCGGGGATCAGCCCAAGCCCGGTCTCGGGCTGTCCGAACTTCGCGGTCTCGGAGGCAACGATCAGGTCGCACGCCATCGCGAGCTCGCAGCCGCCGCCGAGGCAGAAGCCGGAGACCGCTGCGACGAGCGGCGTCCACAGCACGCGGATCTCGTCCCAGCGGTCGACCCGCCGCTGGTAGTACATCTCGACCGGCGAAGCCTGCGCCAGTTGCGCGATGTCGGCGCCGGCCGCGAAGGCGCGCTCACCACCGCCGACGACGATGCAGCGGATCGCCGGGTCCCCGTCGAGCTCGCGCAGCGTGTCGACCAGCGCACTCATCAACTCGTCGGAGAGCGCATTCAGCTGCTTCGGGCGGTTGAGCAGGACGACGGCTACAGGCTCGTCGCGCTCGACGAGGACGAGCTCCTCGCTCACCGCTTCTTCAAGAACTTCTCGATCGCGGCCTTCGGCTCCTCGGTCGCCATCGACAGCGCGAGCCAGTCGCGCGCGTGGTTGATCGTCTCGTGCCACGCGAGGTCACGCCAGAAGTTGAGGTGCTGCTTCGCGTAGCGCGTCGTCTGCGGCAGCTTGCGGGCGAGGTTCTCCACGACGGCGTCGGTCTTGGCGTCGAGCTCCGCCGCCGGGACGGCCCAGTTCACGAGCCCCCACTCCTCCGCCTGCTTGGCGGGGATCTCTTCGCACATGAGCACGATCTCGCGGGCACGGCGGTCGCCGACCATGATCGAGAGCCACTGCGTCGCGCCGCCGGCCGGGACGGAGCCGTGCTCGGGCCCGACGTGGCGGATGTAGGCGTCGTCCACCATCACGGCCAGGTCGCACGCCATCTGGAACTCGTTGCCGCCGCCGACCGCGATCCCATTGATCCGGGCGAGCGTCGGCTTCCCGATCTCTCGCAGGCGATCGTGAGCGTCCTTGAACGCGCCGAACCACTTCCAGTACTCGGTCGGCTTGTCGATGTAGTCCTCCGCCCAGGTCGCGAGGTCGGCGCCGACGCAGAACGCCCGGCCTGTCCCGGTGAGCACGACGACGCGGATGTTGTCGTCCCACGATGCGTCCTCGCAGGCGCGCGCCAGCTCGCGGAGCATCTTGAAGTTGAAGGCGTTCAGGACCTCCGGGCGGTTGAACGTGATCGTCGCGCGGGGCGGCGCCTTCTCGTAGACGATGTGCTCGAAGCCGAGCTCGTCCGGCGCGACCGGGCTCGGGTAATCCGGTTCAGCCATCGATCTCCGCGAAGTGGACGTGGAACGGGACGCCCATCTCCATCGCGTCCTTGCCGGTCGCCATGAACTCCTCCGTCCGGGCCGCGGCCTTGAACGCATCCATGTCCGCGAACTCCCACTCGGCGTAGTAGGGGAACTTGGGCTCGCCCATCGGCGCTCCGAAGACCTTCCCGTGCCGGAACGTCCCGCCCGGAACCTTCCGGCAGAGCTCGGCGTGCTGCTCGTAGCGCTCGGCGTCTGGCTCCTGCTCATAGAGGACGAAGACTCGGACCATCCGCACTCCCTTCGGTCGTCGGCGACGCGCGTGAGCGTATAGCTTCGCCCCGTGTCGAGCGGGACGGCTCTAGCGGTCGCGTTGACGGCGACGGCGGGCCTCGCCGGTGCAGTCCAGGCTGCGGTGATGGGGGAGCTGGGCGAGCGGGTCGGAGTCGTGCCGGCGGTCGCGTTCTCCGTGATCGTCGGGCTCATCTGCGGGCTGGTGCTGCTACTGGTCTGGGAGCGGAGCTTCAGCGGCGTGCGCGCCGCGATCCACGAGCCGGCATGGCTCTGGATCGGCGGGCTGATGAGCATCTACATCGTGTTGGCGATCACCGTCGGCCCGCCGCGCATCGGCGTCACCGCGACGATCGGCATCGTGATCGCGGGCAACCTCGTGATGGGCGCGGTGATCGACCGCTACGGCCTCTTCGGGCAGGACGTGATCCCGCTCGACCGCTGGCGCCTTCTCGGGCTGGCGCTTCTGATGGCCGGCGCCGCGCTCTCGCTTTCACGGACATGAGGCCCGTTCTGCGGGATGCGGCGCGCGCCGTCGTCCTGGATCCAGAAAACCGCGTCCTGCTGACGCGGCTCGTGCACCCCGACAGCGGCGAGGTCTTCTGGACGACGCCCGGCGGTGGGCTCGACCCCGGCGAGGAGTTGGAGACGGGACTGCGCCGCGAGTTGCTGGAGGAGACGGGACTCGATGACGTCGAGCTCGGTCCGCTGATCTGGACGCGACGCGAATCGTTTCTCTGGGACGGCAGGATCATCGACCAGAGCGAGCGCTTCGTGCTCCTCCGCGTCCCGGCATTCGAGCCTCGCCCCGCGTTCACCAACGAACAGCTCAGAGCCGAAGGCGTCTACGAGGTGCGCTGGTGGACGCTCGACGAGCTCGAGCGGTCGGACGAGGTCGTCTACCCGACCCGTCTCCCGTACTTCCTCCGCCAACTCATCGAAGACGGACCTGCCGGCGAGCCAATCGACGTCGGCGTTTAGGCACCAACCCTCAACCTGTCTCAACGGGGTCAGACCCCCTTGAGGGTGGTTGAGGTATTGCGGCGAGAGTGAAACGCCTTACAGGCAGATGTCGTCCGGCTTGACCGGGACGCGGGTGAGCTCACGGCCCGTCGCGGCCCGCATCGCGGACATGATCGCCGCGGTCGAGACGACCGTCGGCGGCTCGCCGACTCCCTTCACGCCGTAGGGCGCGTCCGGCTCGGGGTCCTCGATCAGCTCGGCCACCACGGGAGGCATGTCGAGCGTCGTCGGGATCAGGTAGTCGGTGAAGCTCGCATTCGTGATCAGGCCGTCGCGCGTCTGGATCTCCTCCATCAACGCCAGCCCGAGGCCCTGCGCGGTGCCGCCCTCGATCTGCCCGTAGACGGCTTGCGGGTTGATCGCCTTGCCGACGTCCTGCGCCGTCCCGATCCAGACCACCCGCGTCAGCCCGAGCTCGACGTCCACCTCGACGACGACCCGCATCGCCGCCACCGCCAGCGCGACGTGGGCCCGCTCGCCCGTGATCTGTCCGGTCTCCGGATCGAGCGGCGTCGTACGTGGGTGGCGGTAGATCCGCTCGAGGTCGATCTCCTCACCCGCCCCCAGCTTCCCGCCGCGCTTCGCCAGCTCGTCGTTCACGGCCTGGCACGCGGTCTGCACCGCGCCCGACGCCATCCACGTCATCCGTGACGCCGATGCCGAGCCAGCCGAGCCCACGGTGGAGGTGGTGTGGGGCGCAAGGACGACGTTCGAGGTGTCGAGCTCGGTGCGCGCCGTCTGGAGGATCACGTTCGTCACACCCTGGCCGACCTCCGCGGCAGCGCAGTACACCTCGGCGGCCAGCTCGCCGTTCCCGTCCGAGTAGAGCCGCACGCGAGCCGCCGTGTAGTCGTCGAAGCCCTCCGAGTAGCCGATGTTCTTGAAGCCGACGGCGAAGCCCACCCCGCGCTTGACACCCTCGCCGCGGGTCGTGTTCCCGGCGCCTCCGGGCAGGCGGATCGGGTCGCGCAGCATCTCCTCCGGCTCCGGGACGGGCATCGCCGCGGCACGCTCGATCACTTCGGCGACGGGCAGCGAACCGGTGATCCGCTGTCCCGTGGGCAGCGAGTCGCCCGGCGCGAGCGCGTTTCGCAGCCGCAGCTCGACCGGATCGATCTCCAGCGCCGCGGCGAGCTTGTCCATCTGGGCTTCGCCCGCAAAGCAGCTCTGCACCGCGCCGAACCCGCGCATCGCGCCGCACGGCGGGTTGTTCGTGTAGACGCAGGTCGACTCGATCAGCGCGTTCTCCACCGAGTACGGGCCCGGCGCGAACGACGCCGCGTTGGACGTGACAGCCGTGGAAGACGACGCGTACGCCCCGCCGTCGAGCAGGATCCGCATCCGGACGCAGACGAGCTTCCCGTCGCGGTTCGCCCGGTGCTCGGCCCAGATCCGCGCGGGGTGCCGGTGGACATGCCCGAAGAACGACTCCTCGCGCGAGTAGACGATCTTCACCGGCCGGTTCGTGTGCAGCGCGAGCATCGCGCCGTGCACTTGCATCGAGAGATCCTCCCGCCCGCCGAACGCGCCCCCCACCCCCGCGAGGTGGATCCGCACCTGGTCTGCCTCCAGCCCGAGGCACGGCGCGACCTGGTCGCGGTCGACGTGGAGCCACTGCGTCGCGACGTAGATGTCGATGCCGCCCTCGCCGTCCGGCACGGCGAGCCCTGACTCAGGCCCGAGGAACGCCTGATCCTGGATCCCGAGCTCGTAGTAGCCCTCCACGGACACCTCGCCCTCGGCGTCGGGGTCGCCGTGGACGATCCGCATGTCGCGGACGACGTTCGGCCGGGGGTCGTCGCGGAATCCGTGACCGACCGTCCAGTGCTGCGGGTGGATCGGGTCCTGGTCCGCGGCGCGCTCCATGTCCACAACCGGCTCGAGCGGCTCGTACTCGACGACGATCCTGGCCGCCGCCCGGCGCGCCTGCTCGGGATGCTCGGCCGCCACGACGACGACCGGCTCTCCGAAGTAGCGGACGCGGTCGAAGGCGAGCACGGGCTGGTCGGCGAACTCGAGCCCGTAGCGCTTGTCGCCCGGCACGTCCTCGTGGGTGAGCACCGCGTGGACGCCGGGCGTGGTCAGCGCCTCCGAGATGTCGATCGACCGGATCAGCGCGTGGGCGTGCGGGCTCCGCAGCGTGTGCCCCCACAGCATCCCCGCGTCCACGAGGTCGCTGGAGTAGGCGAACTCGCCGGTGACCTTCGGGATCGCGTCGACGCGCCGGACGCTCTCGCCGATCCGGCCGAGCTCGATCTTCGGGACTGTGCGCGTCGTACTCATGCCCGGCCCGCCGCCAGCCGGACCGCGTCGAAGATCTTCACGTAGCCCGTGCAGCGGCAGAGGTTGCCCGAGAGCGCTTCGCGGATCTGATCGTCGGACGGGTCCGGCGTGCGCGCGAGGAGGTCGACCGTTGCGACGATCAGCCCCGGAGTACAGAAGCCGCACTGGACGGCGCCCGTCTCCGTGAACGCCTCCTGGACTGGATGGAGCTGTCCGTTCTGGCCAAGGCCTTCCACCGTGACGAGCTCGTGGCCGTCGGCCTGAGCGGCGAGGACAAGGCAGGCGCACACGAGCTCGCCGTCCAGGAGAACCGAGCACGAGCCGCACTCTCCCTGCTCACAGGCATTTTTCGATCCCGGAAGGCCGAGCCGCTCGCGCAGCGCGTAGAGCAGGCTCTCGCCCTCCCAGATCTCCGTTTCGCGCTCCATGCCGTTGACGCGGAGCGTGATCTTCATGCGAGGCACCGGTCGAGGGCCCGCTCCGTCAAGACCCGGAGGGCGTGACGCCGGTAGGCGGCGGTGCCTCGGACGTCGTCGATCGGGCTTGCCGCGGCCGCGACCTGCTCCGCAAAGCCGGCGCGGTGCTCGATCGGTGCGACGACGAGCCCCGTGACGGGGCCCGCCGAGCCGTACGACGCGCGCAGCTCACCCCGCTCGCGGTCCGCCGAGAGCGCGAGGGAGCAGACCGCGATCACCATCGCGTTCCGCGGCCCGACCTTCATGAACGTCTGCTTCGCGCCGCTCGGGCTGACAAGCACGGCCGTGATCAGCTCGTCCGGCTCGAGCGCGTTCCGCTTCGGGCCGACCAGGAACTCGCGAACAGGCATCCGGCGAACGCCGCGCCTGCTCGCAAGCTCGACCTCCGCGTCGTCGATCAGCAGCGGCGGTAGCGCGTCGCCGGCGGGCGAGGCCGTCCCGAGATTGCCGCCGACCGTCCCCCGGTTCTGGATCTGCGGCGAGCCGACGGTGCGCGAGGCCTCGGCGAGCGCCGGGAGCTCGTCCCGCAGCTCGCGCCTGATCTTCGTGTACGTGAGACCGGCGCCGAGCCTGAGCGCGCCGTCGTCGCGAGACCAGCCCTTCAGCTCGCCGACCTCGTTCAGGTTGAGGATCGCCGCAGGCCGGGCTCGATCGAAGTTGAGCTCGACCATCAGGTCCGTACCGCCCTCGATCGGAACGGCGTCGGGCCGCTCCGCCTTCAGCGCGAGCGCCTCGTCCAGCGTGCGCGGAGTCAGCACGTCCACCCGCGCAAGGCTAGTACGTTCCTCCTGCAATGCCCGAACTTGCGCACCGCTTGGCGGTCGCCCGAGGCGACGAGCCCGCCGACCTCGTCATCCGGGGTGGCCGGGTCTTCTCCGTCTTCACGCGCGAGTGGCTGGAGGGCGACCTGGCGATCGCGGACGGCTACGTGGCCGGCCTAGGCGACTACGAGGGCTTGGAGACGCTCGACGCGACGGGGAAGCACGTCGTACCCGGGTTCATCGACGCGCACATGCACCTCGAATCCTCGAAGCTGCTCGTCGACGAGTTCGCCCGGCTCGTCCTGCCCCTGGGCACGACGGCGGTGGTGGCCGACCCGCACGAGATCGCAAACGTGCTCGGAACCGACGGCGTCCACTGGCTGGCCGACCTCTGCCACGACCTGCCGCTGGACGTGTTCTTCATGGCGTCTTCGTGCGTCCCGGCCTCGGAGTTCGAGTCGCCGCGGCGCCCCCTCCTTCCAGGCGACCTCGAGGGGCTGCTCCGCCGCCGCCGCGTGCTGGGGCTGGCGGAGATGATGAACTTCCCGGGCGTCGTCTCGGGTAGCGACGCCGAGCTGGCGAAGCTCGCCCTGCCGGGAGCGACGCACGTCGACGGCCACGCGCCCTCGCTGCTCGGAAAAGGGCTGAACGCCTACGCCGCGGCCGGCATTCGCTCCGACCACGAGATGAGCACGCTCGAGGAGGCCCGGCAGCGACTGCGGGTCGGGATGTGGGTGCTGATCCGCGAGGCGTCGGGCGCGCGGAACCTCCATGAGCTGCTGCCGCTCGTCCACGAGTTCGGGCCCCATCGCCTGGCCTTCTGCACCGACGATCGCGAACCGGAGCACATCGCCGAGGAGGGCCACGTCAACTCGATGGTGCGCGAGGCGGTCGCGGCCGGCGTCGCGCCGGAGGACGCGCTCGTGATGGCGAGCTTCAACCCGGCGCAGTGGCACGGCCTGCGCGACTTCGGCGCGCTCGCCCCCGGCTACCAGGCCGACGTGCTCGTCCTCCCCGACCTGGAGCGCTTCGAGCCCGATGTCGTGCTGAAGGCCGGCCGGCACGTCGAGGAGATCCCGCGGCCCGAGGTGCCCGAGTGGGTCCGGCACACCGTCCGGATCCGCCCGCTCGCCACGAACGACTTCGTGGTGCCGTGGGAGGGAGACGGGCAGGCGCGAGTGATCGGGATCGTCCCGGACCAGATCGTCACGGACTCTCTGACTGACACACCGCGCGTCGAGAACGGCCGGGCGGTGTCCGATACCGAGCGAGACCTCTTGAAGATCGCCGTCGTCGAGCGGCACCTGGGGACAGGTCGCGTGGGTCTCGGGCTCGTCCGTGGCTTCGGGTTGCGGAGCGGAGCGATCGCCTCGACGGTCGCCCACGACGCGCACAACATCGTCGTCGTCGGCGCCAAGGACGACGACATGCTTCGCGCTGTTCGGCGCCTCGCCGACACGGGCGGCGGCGTGGTCGTGGTGGACGCCGGAATCGTGAAGGCGGAGCTCAAGCTCCCGATTGCCGGGCTCCTCTCCGACGAGCCTCTGGACGACGTGATCGCTGCGAGCAGGGCGTGCGTCGACGCTGCGCGCGAGCTCGGCTGCGAGCTGGCGTCGCCGTTCCAGTCGATGGCGTTCCTGGCCCTGTCCGTGATCCCGAGCCTGAAGATCACCGACCGCGGGCTCGTCGATGTCGACCGCTTCGAGCTCGTCCCGCTGCAGATATGAGCACGCTGTTGCACGGCGCGTGGGTCGTGACCATGGACGACGCGCGAACGGAGCACGAGGACGGCTGGGTGTTGATCTCGGAGGGCCGGGTCGAAGCGGCCGGCGGCGGCGCGCCGCCCGAGGCGGACGAGCGTGTCGACCTCGGCGGGGCTGTCGTCACTCCGGGCCTGGTCAACACCCACCACCACCTGTACCAGACCCTCACTCGGGCGCAGGCTCAGCAGGCGGACCTCTTCACGTGGCTCAAGACGCTCTATCCCGTCTGGGCCCGGATCGACGCCGATTCGGAGTACGCCGCCGCGCGAACCGGGCTCGCCGAGCTCGCGCTGTCGGGCTGCACGACGGTCTTCGACCACCACTACGTCTTCCCGCGTGGGGAGAGCGGCATCGGCGAAGCGCTCCTTCGCGCTGCGGAATCGATCGGCGTGCGGCTGGTCTTTGGACGCGGCTCGATGGACCTCGGCGAATCGCAGGGCGGCCTTCCGCCGGACTCCCTGGTCGAGGACCTCGACACGATCCTCGCGGAGACCGAGCAACTCGCGGCCAGTGGGGTCGACATCGCCGTCGCCCCGTGCTCCCCGTTCTCGGTCACGAAGGAGCTCATGCGGGAGTCCGCGGAGCTCGCCCGCCGCCTGGGCGTGCCGCTGCACACGCACCTGGCGGAGACGGCCGAGGAGGAGGCGTACTGCCAGGAGCTCTACGGCTGCACCCCGGTCGAGTACCTCGAGCAACTCGGCTGGCTCGCCGAGGACGTCTGGTGCGCGCACTGCGTCCACCTCTCCGGGGCCGAGGTCCAGCGGTTCGCGGACACGGGGACGGGCGTGGCGCACTGCCCGACCTCGAACCTCCGGCTCGGCGCCGGAGTCGCGCCGGTCCGCGACCTCCTCGATGCGGGGGTGCGCGTGGGGCTCGGCGTCGACGGCTCCGCGTCGAACGAGCGCAGCGACCTCTTCTTCGACGTGAAGCAGGCGCTGCTCGTCGCGCGCGGCCGCGGCGGGCCCGAGGCGATGACCGCCCGCGACGCGCTGCGACTGGCGACGCGCGGCGGCGCAGAAGTGCTCCGCCGCGACGACGTCGGCTCGCTCGAGCCGGGCAAGCGGGCCGACCTCGCCGTCTGGTCGACCGACCGGCTCCAGCTCGCCGGTGCCGCGGATCTGGTCGCGGGGCTCGTCCTGTCGGCGCCGCACCGAGTCGACCGCCTCTACGTCGGCGGAGAGGAGATCGTGCGCGACGGACAGCTTGTCCGCGCCGACGAGGACGAGATCGCGCGCGAGCATCGCGCGGAGGCGCGAAGATTCCTCCCGTGAGCGTCTCGCTCTCGACCCACGTGCTCGACACCGGCCGCGGAGTGCCGGCGAGCGGCGTGCTCGTCGAGCTCCTCCGCGGCGACGAGCGGATCGGCTCCGGCGAGACCGACGGCGACGGGCGGATCGCCGAGCTCGGCGCCGACCTCGGCCCGGGTGACTACCGCCTCGTCTTCCACCCGCCGTCGCCGTTCTTCCGCCGCGTCGAGCTCGAGGTCAGGCTCGACGACGGCCATTACCACGTCCCGCTCCTCGTCTCTCCCTTCGGATGCGCGAGCTACCGGGGCAGCTGAGCCGCGAGGAGCTCGAGGAGCTCTTCAGCGGGCCGAGCACCCTCGTCTCCGTGCTGGCCGAGACGGTCGATCCGCTGGGCCGGGCCGAGGAGATCGCGCTCGAGCTGCCGGCGGAGGACAAGGTCGAGGCGCTCGCGGCGCACCCGAGGATCGGCGAGCCCTCGCCCGAGCAGCACGGCGGCAACCCTGCGGTGCTGACGGAGCTCGCCTACCTGAACCAGGTCTACGAGGAGAAGTTCGGCTTCCGCTTCGTCGTCCATGTCGCGGGCCGCCCGCGTGAGGAGATTCTCGAGGTGCTCAGGGACCGGCTCGCCAACACGCCTGAGGAGGAGCTCGAGACCGGAATCCGCGACCTCGTCGCGATTGCGCAGGACCGTTGGCGCTCGCGCTGATCGACCCCTACTGGAAGGACTGGCTCGAGCTCGGGTTCCGCTGGCTGCACGTGGTCGCCGGGATCGTGTGGATCGGGACGTCGTTCTACTTCGTCGCGCTGGACAACCACCTCGGGCGGCCGCGCGTCGAGGAGGAGGGCGTCGCCGGCGAGTCGTGGGAGATCCACGGTGGCGGCTTCTACCGGATGACCAAGTACCGCGTTGCGCCGGCCGAGCTGCCGGAGCCGCTGCACTGGTTCAAGTGGGAGGCGTACGCGACGTGGCTGTCGGGTTTCGGGCTGCTCGTCGTCCTCTACTACTGGAACGCCGAGACGTACCTGATCGACGAGTCCGTCGCGGACATCCCGGTGGCGGCGGCGATCGGCGTCAGCCTGATCGGGCTGGCCGCCGCGTGGGTCGTCTACGACCTCGCCTGCATGCTCTTCAAGAGCGACGTCGTCGTCGGCCTGCTGCTGCTCGGGCTGGTCGTGGCGTCGGCCTACGGCGCGGCCCAGGTCTTCTCGGGACGGGCCGCTTACCTCCAGGTAGGCGCGATGCTCGGGACGATCATGGCGGCCAACGTCCTCTTCAACATCATCCCCGCGCACTGGGAGCTCATCCGGGCGAAGGAGGCTGGGCGGGAGCCGGATCCTGCTCCGGGGCTCGAGGCGAAGCGGCGCTCCGTGCACAACAACTACCTGACGCTGCCGGTCGTCTTCACGATGATCTCGAACCACTTCGCCTTCACCTACGGGCACGAGCATGCGTGGCTGGTGCTCGTCGCGCTCGCGCTGATCGGAGCGTGGATCCGCCACTTCTTCAACCTGCGGCACGCGGGTCGGACGCGGTGGTGGATCCTGGCGAGCGCGTTCTTGGCTGCTGTTCTGCTCGCCGTGGCGATCCGGCCGGACGAGGGAGGCGGGTCGTCCGGAGCGCAGGTGGACGAGGCGAAGGCGGTGGCGATCGTGCAGCAGCGGTGCGTTCCCTGTCATGCGCAGAACCCGACGGAGGAGGGGTTCGACGCGCCGCCCGGCGGCGTCGTGCTCGAGACCCGCGAGCAGATCGTCGACCAGTCGGCCGCGGTGGAGGAACAGGCGGTGCGAACCGAGGCGATGCCGCTCGGCAACGTCACGGGGATGACCGACGAGGAGCGGGAGACGCTCGGCGCCTGGCTTGACTCGGTGGAGTAGGTTCCGGGCGTGCTCGAGATCACCGCCGGCCCGTTCACGTTCGTCGCCCGTTTCGAGGAGGAACTGGCGCCGGACACGGTTGCCGCGTTCCGCGCGATGCTGCCGCTCGAGGACCGGATCATCCACTGCCGCTGGAGCGGGGAGTCGAACTGGATCCCCTGGGGAGACCGCGACCTCGGCATCGGCCCGGAGAACGCGACCTCGTATCCGCATCCGGGCGAGCTGGCCCTCTACCCGGGCGGCGAGAGCGAGACGGAGCTTCTCTTCCCCTACGGCTACTGCCACTTCAAGAGCAAGGCCGGCGAGCTCTGGGCGAACCACTTCGCGACGCTCGTCGAGGGGCAGGAGCACCTGAAGGAGCTCGGTCGGCTGACCCTCTGGGAAGGCGCCCAGCCGATTCAGTTCCGCGAACGTTAGGTCACGGTTCCGCGCGTGGACCTGGTCCCGTAAACGGCCCGGCGCGCGGTTGCGTTGAATCTGTGGGCCGCGAAGCGCAGCTTGCCCCTTAAGGGACCTGGTCCCGTTAAGAAGCGGCGAGGCGCTCGAGCGTGGTCGAAAGGACATCGACCGCAAGGCCGATGTCTTCGTCGCTCGAGTGCTCGTCCGGCGAGTGGCTCGCGCCGCCCGCCAGGCTCCGGACGAAGAGCATCCCGGACTGGACGCCTGCCCCTCCGAGCGGAGCTGCGTCGTGGCCCGCGCCGGAGGTCAGCTCGACCACGGGCTGGCCCCGTGACTCGATCTCCTCGCGGAGGATCGCGCGAACGCTGTCGGACATCGCAACGGGTGGGATTCGGTAGTGCGCGTCCTCCAGGCCCAGCGCGGACACGAGGCGATCGAGCCGCTCCTGGTCGGGCGCCCTCGCGTCCACGGTCACCCGAACCTCCGCCGGGACGACGTTCGCGGCGCCCGGCTCGAGGTCCAGTTGGCCCACCGTCGCCACCGCGTCGTCGATCTCCGCCGCGCGGTCGCGCACCTCGAGCACGTACTCCGCCGCCGCGGTCAGGGCGTCCTGTCGAACGTCCATCGGCGTCGTGCCCGCGTGGTCGGCCCGCCCGGTAAAGGTCCGCGTGCACCGGATGATCCCGGCAATGGACGACACGACGGCGAGCGGCGCGCCCGCGCGCTCGAGCCGCGGCCCCTGCTCGACGTGCAGCTCCACGTAGAACCCAGGCAGCGCGCCGTTGCGCACCCGCCAGCGCGACCCGTGGCATCCCGTTTCCTCGTCGCGGAAGACGACGACGCCCAAGGTTCGCTCCGACGGCCCGATCGCCGTGACCGCCTCGAGCCCCGCGACGACGCCGAGCGCCCCGTCGTACCGACCGCCCTGCGGCACGGAATCCAGGTGCGACCCCGTCCAGACCTCAGGCAGCTCGGGCCGCGAGCCCGGGAGCCGTCCAACCACGTTTCCGCGCTCGTCGACCTCCACCGAGAGGCCCGCCTCCTCCATCCAGCCGACCGCCAGGTGGCAGGCCTCGTCCTCCTCAAGTGTCCCGCCGACGCGATTCGCCCCGACGCCGTTCCCGATGTGGAAAACGTCGTCCAGCCGCTGTTTTAAGGTCGCGCTCACGTACCTGCGGAAAGGAGCTTCTGCATGAGCGAACGCGCCGCCGCGACCGAGTCGTCGTCCTTCCATCGCTTCTTCAAGTTCCGCGAGCGACGGACTACGCCGCGCACAGACACCGTCGCCGGCATCACGACCTTCATCGTCATGTCCTACATCATCTTCGTGAACCCCGCGATTCTCTCGTTCGCCGGGGTGCAAGGGCTCGAGAACGCCGGCCTCGAGTTCGACGCCGTCCTCACGTCGACGTGCCTCGTCGCCGGAGTGATGACGATCATCATGGGCCTCTACACCAACATGGCCTATGCGATCGCGCCGGGCCTCGGGCTGAACGCCGTCGTCGCGTTCACACTCGTCGCCGACAACGGCCTCGGCTTCCCGGAAGCCATGGGGCTCGTGGTGATCGAAGGCTTGGCGATCACGCTGCTCGTCGTGCTCGGGCTCCGCGAGGCGATCATGCGGGCCATCCCGCTCGAGCTGAAGAAGGCGATCGCCGTCGGGATCGGCCTCTTCATCGCGTTCATCGGCCTCTACAACTCAGGCCTGGTCCAGGGGCGCGAGACGCCCACGCCGACCGACCTGACGCCGTTCACCACCTGGAGCGTCGTGATCGTGCTCTTCGGTCTCCTGCTGACGATGGGGCTGCGCGCACGAGGCTTCCCGGGCGACCTGCTCGTCGGCATCGTCCTGACGACCGTCTTCGCGACGATCGTCAACTACGCCGCCGACGTCTACCCCGAGGAGGTCGTCGGCTGGGCTCGCTGGCCGGACGACATCGTCCAGAGCCCGGACTTCAGCATCGTCGGCGACATCAGCTTCGACGCGTTCTCGACGCTGCCGTTCGTGGCGGCGCTGGCGCTCGTCTTCACGCTCTTCCTCGCCGACTTCTTCGACACGATGGGGACGCTCGTCGGGGTCGGCCGGCAAGCCGGCTACGTGAACCAGCAGGGCGAGATGCCGGAGATCCAGAAGCCGCTGCTCGTGGACTCCGTCGCCGCGGCAGCCGGCGGCTTCGCGTCGGCTTCCTCGGCCACGACCTACATCGAGTCGGCGTCCGGCGTCGGTGTCGGCGGCCGAACCGGGTGGGTGAGCGTCGTCACCGGCGTTCTCTTCTTCCCGTTCATGTTCCTCGCGCCGCTGATCGGGATGGTGCCGCCGCAAGCCACCGCACCGGCCCTGATCATCGTCGGCTGGCTGATGATCTCCGTCCTGACCGAGGTCGAGGAGGAGGCGGAGCTCGAGTCCGGCGACCCGCTCCGACACGACCCAGGCGCGGGCGAGCCGCCGGTCGGCAGCCGCCCCACGACCCCGGAGCGGCGGCTCGCCGGCATCGACTTCCACGACGTCGCCCTCGGCCTCTCAGCGGCCATCACGATCATGTTCATGCCGTTCACGTTCTCGATCACCGACGGCATCGCGGCGGGCTTCATCGCCTACGTCTGGATTCGGATCTGCCAGGGGCAGTGGGCGCGCGTCCATCCGCTGATGTACGCGTCGGCGTTCGCCTTCGCGCTCTACTTCGCCGTCCCGATCCTCCAGCAGGAGCTCAGCTGGATCTAGGAGCCGCCTTCAGTCCCGCGTCTTCGAGAGCGGCCGCGACAAGCGCGTCGTAGCGGCCGCTCTCGAGATCGCCCATCGGATCCTGCGTGTAGGCGAGCAGCTGCCCGTACGGGAGCGAGAACGCGGCGCGCATCGCGACCAGGCGGCGGCGCTCCTCCGTCTCGCGCTCGCCGAGCACGGACGAGGCCCACCGCAGGCGGCGGACCTGACCGACCCGGCCCGGTAGCCAGATCCAGAGCAACAGCGCGCCGGGCAACGCAAAGGTCGCGACGCCGAGCACGTTCGCGAGGTCATGGGCGCTCTCCTCGCCGCTCTCGCCGAGCTCGACGACCTCGCCGCCCGATTCCTCACCGGCCGTCCGCAGTCCGTCGGCGAGGTCGTCGCCGACGAGCGGCGCGCCGTCCACGGCGTCGGCCGCGGATTCGAACCCTCCCTGGACCGCGTTGCCACTCGCCTGGACGCCCTCGCCGAGCACGGCGAGCCGGTCGACCGCGTCGTGAACCTTCAGGCCGGCCCAGGCGAAGAGAACGAGCAGTGCGATCGACGCCAGATCGGCCACGACCGCCCTCGAGCGCGGGCCTCGAAGCTCGGGATAGAGGTGCACCTCTCGCTCATACCCGTTCGCGCAGCGTCCCGAGCATCAGCCAGCCGGCCAGTGGGCCGAGAGCCGAGAGCCCGAACGCCGTCCGCCACGAGGTCGCCTCGACGATTGCGGCGAACGCGATCGGGACGCCCACTCCGACGAGCGAGAGCATCGACTGCTGGAAGCCGATCGCCGCGCCGCTGCGAGCACGCCCCGCCAGCTCGGCGGCCGCGGTCAGGGAGAGCCCGTTCCACGCCATCGAGATCGCGCTGGCCACGACGAGCGTGACGGCGATGACCCTCGTCCCGTTCTCCGCGAGCAGCGCGGTCACGAGCAGGATGCTCGCGCTCGCCAGCCCGATCCACCGTAACGGCCGGAGCCGGGTTCCGAGGCGGTCAGACAGGCGTCCGGCACCGATTCGTCCGGCCGCAGCCCCCACCTGGCAGGCGACGAGGACGCCGGCGGCTTCCGCCTCCGACAACCCGTGAACGTCGTAGAGGAAGAGCACCGTGAACGACATCACCGGGACCTGGGCGAACAAATAGAGCGCGCTGCCGAACGAGAGCGTCCACACGCGACGGTCTCGAAGTGTCCAGCCCACGGCCTCCGGCTCGAACTCCGTGTCGCGGGCGGGCGCTTCGCGAATCACCACCGCGGCGACCGCCGCGCTGAGCAGGCAGAACGCGCCGAGAAGCCCGAACGCAGCCTCTAGCCCACCCGTCCGCTCTGCCAGAGGGAGCATGAGCGCGGCGAACCCTCCGCCGAGCGGGATCGCCGTCTGCCGGATCCCGAGCGCGAACCCGCGTTCCTCGGGCGGGAACCACTGCATGACGGCCCGGGCGCTGGCCGCATTGACGCTGGATCCCGTGGCTCCCGCGAAGAACAGCAGGACGATGAAGGTCGTGAAGTCGTTCGCCTGACCGGCGGCGACGGTGGCCAGCCCGCACAGCGTGAGCCCGCTCGACAGCACGATGCGCTCGCCGAACCGGTCCGCGAGCATGCCCCAGCCGAGCAGCGTGAGGATCGGGCCGATCCAGAGGCTCGAGACAGCAAGGCCAACCTCCGAGATCGAAAGGCCGAACTCGTCGCGCAGGGCCGGCGCGAGAACCGGGACGCCGATGAAGACGGCAGCGAGCCCGGCCTGAGCCGCCGTCCCTGCCGCCAGGACGGCCCAGCGATACCGCAAGCCGCTAGAGCCCGAAGGGGTTGATCGGCTTCGGCGAGGTGGAGACGATCACGCTCTTCGTCTCCAGATACAGCTCGAGCGTGTCGATCCCGAGCTCCCGGCCGAAGCCCGACTGCTTGTAGCCGCCGAACGGGATCCCGGGGAAGGCCGTGTAAGGCATGTTGATCCCGACAGTCCCCGCCTTGATCTGACGCGCGAGGCGATGCCCGCGTCCGGGATCGCCGGTCCACACCGTCGCCATCAGCCCGTAGCGGACGTCGTTCGCGATCCGCACCGCGTCCTTCTCGTCCTCGAAGGGGATCACGGTGACGACCGGGCCGAAGATCTCCTCCTGCGCGACGGTCATCGCATTGTCGACCTTCGCGATCACGGTCGGCGGGTAGAAGGCGCCGTTCCCGTCGCCCGGCTCGCCGCCGATCACGACCTCTGCGCCCTCCTCTCGCCCCTTCTCCACCAAGCCGTGGACGCGATCCCGGTGGTTCTGCGAGACGAGCGAGCCCATCTGCGTCTCGGGGTCGAGCGGGTCGCCGACCTTGATCCGGCCCGCGGCGTCGGCGAACTGGCTGACGAACTCGTCGTACAGCGGCTTCTCCACGAGAACCCGCGAGCGCGCCTCGCAGCTCTGCCCGGCCGAGTAATAGATCGACCACACCGAGCTCGGGATCGCATCGGCGAGGTTGGCGTCGGCGAAGACGAGGTTCGGGCTCTTGCCGCCGAGCTCGAGCGTCAGCCGCTTGATCCCGTTCGACGCGAGCTTCATCACCTCCGCGCCGGTCGCCGTCGATCCGGTGAACGCCACCTTGTCGACCCCGGGGTGGCTGACGAGATAGGCGCCGGTCGTCGGTCCGCCGCCGGGGACGACGTTGATCGCGCCCGGCGGGAAGCCGACCTCCGACGCGAGCTCGGCGATCCGCAGCGCGGTCAGCGGCGTCGCCTCGTCCGGCTTGAGGACGACCGAGCAGCCCGCCGCGAGCGCCGGCGAGAGCTTCCACGTCGCCATCATCAGCGGGTAGTTCCAGGGGACGATCTGCGCCGCGACGCCGACCGGCTCCTTGAGCGAGTAGAAGAGGAGCGAGCCGCCGATCGGGTTCGAACGGCCGGCGATCGTCCCGATCGCCGACGCGAAGAAACGGAAGTTCTCGGCCGCGCCGTGCAGCTCTGCCTTGACCGACGAGATCGCCTTACCGACGTTGCGCGACTCGAGCTCGGCGAGCTCCTTGCGGTTCGCGACGATCGCGTCGGCGAGCGCATGCAGGAGCCGCGAGCGCTCGGTCGGCGGCGTCCTGCCCCAGTCGCCGTCGAGCGCGGCGCGGGCCGCTTCCACGGCCCGATCGACGTCCTTCTCGCCGGCGAGCGCGACCTTGCCGAGCGGTTCGCCGGTCGCCGGCTCCGTCAGCTCGCGGAGCTCGCCGTCGGCGGGCTCTGCCGCCTCGCCGTTGATGAAGAGCAGGTACTCGCGCTCGGTCGCTACCGCCATCGCGCGAGACGATAGAGCAAACGGGACGCACCGCCCCGCAAACAAAGAGCGGCCCCGAGATCACCACGGGCCGCGTCATGCAGCAGGATGTGGGTATGGATCGGCCGTGCGGCTAACCGCACTTCTCACGAGCGTCCTCCTCGCCGGCCTCGCGGCATGCGGCGGCGGAAGCGGGGGCGAGAACGGAGAGTCGAGCTCGAACGGCCTGAAGCGCTACGAGGTGGCGAAGGCCGGCTTCGCGGTCTCGGCGCCGTCGGACTGGAAGACGATCGACGACCTCGAGGGACCGGCCGTCGAGGAGTTCAAGCAGGAGAACCCCGATTTCGCCCAGTTCCTCGACATGGCGACGCAGACCGACGCGCTGCAGTTCATCTCCTTCGACCCCGAGATCAAGGACGAGTTCGCGACGAACCTGAACGTGATCGTCGCGCCGATCCCGCCGTCGATGCAGCTCGAGCAATGGGTGCAGCAGAACCTGGAGCCGCTCCGAGGCATCCCCTCGGCGCAGGTCGGTGAGCCGACGAAGGCCGACCTGCCGGCGGGGCCCGCGATGCGCCTGACCTGGAGCTACGAGATCCAGAACCAGGGCGCGAAGCGACGCGTCAGCGCCGACCAGTACTTCGTCCGGAAGGGCGCCAAGGCGTACGTCATCACGTTCACGACGCTGCCCGACCAGGCCGACACGTACAAGCAGACGTTCGCCGAGTCGGCCCGGTCGTTCGAGCTGATCTCGTCGTAGAATCGCGCGTCGTGGCGTTCCGCGATTTCCTTCGCAGCCCGTTCTCGTTCCTCTTCGCGCGCTCCTCGGGCGAGGACCGGATCGCCGCCTACGTGATCCGCGAGCACGAGCGGGGGCGCGCGCTCGCCGAGATACTCGACGACCCGTACATCAAGAACCGAACGACGCCCGGCGAGCGCGAGCGGCTCCTCGACCGGCCCGAGGTGATCCGCGCCCTGGGACGCGACACCGTCGAGACCGCGAAGCAGCAGGGCAGCTAGAGCTCCCGGCCGACGCCCCGCTCGCGGGCGCGTTCGACGGCGAGCGTCGCGAGGCGACGTCCCACGCCGCGATCCCGTTCGACTTGAACAGGACGATGTCCTCGGGGTCCTGGCGCCCCTGAATCTCACCGGCGACGACGTCCTGGAGCTCGTGGACCTCGAGCCAGTCGAGCAACCCCTGCTCCACCGGCTCGATCAGGTCGCCGGACTCGAGCTTCGCCTGGTCGCGCGAGTCGCAGCAGATGAAGCCTGCGCGCTCGATCACGGCGTTGTCGAGCTCCCGCGCCCGCCGGTCGTTTGCGCCGACGGCGCAGACGAGCGCGCCCGGCGCCAGCCACTCCCCGCGGAGAACGGGGTCGCGTGACGTCGTGACCGTCACGACGACGTCCTGCTCGCCCGCATCACGGTGCGTCTCGCCGGCCTCGGCGCCCACCTCCTCGCAGAAGCGCTCGAGGCTCTCCTCGGTACGGCAGTAGGCGACGACCCGGTCGATGGTGGGCACCGCCTCCCGGATGCACTGCACCTGGCTGCGCGCCTGCCAACCGCAGCCGAGCACCCCGAGCGACTTGGCGCCTTCGCGCGCGAGGTACCTCGCGGCGACCGCACTCGCGGCCCCCGTCCGCAGCTGGCCCAGCTTGTCGGCCTCGATCACCGCGGCGAGCTCCCCGCGCTCCACGTCGAACAGGCAGACCACAAACGGCGTTCCGGACGGAACCCAGGCGTAGCTCTTGACCCCGGCGCGGTGCAGCTCGTCGTCAACCGCCGACATCACCGCGAAGACGCCGCCTTCGACCTTCTGCCGCGTCCGCGGGCGGTTGTCGATCACGCCGCGCGCGAGCCGTTCGAAGCACGCTTCGACGGCGGCGATCGCGTCGGCGGGCGACAGCAGCTTCTCGACCTCTTCCTCCGTGAGGTAGAGCGGCATCTCAGAGGCGCTTGCGAAGCATCCCGAACACGCCGCGGATGACCTCGCGCTGCACCTGCTTGCCCGCGCGCGAGCCGAGAAAGTCGGTGAGCGGATCGGCCTTCGCGGTGCCTCCGGACTGCCGGCGCGGCTCCTTCCGCGGCAAGACCTCGCCGGGAGGCGCCTCCTCCGGCGCCTGACGCTCGATGCGGGCGGCGAGCAGCTCGCGCGCGCTCTCGCGGTCGACGCGCGTCCCGTACTTCGCGTAGAGCGGGGACGCCTTCGCCGCTCCGTCGAGATCGTCGGCCGGCTTCATGTGCGCCTCGGGCCCACGCAGCTTCGTGTGGACGACAGGGGTGGGCACGCCGCTCTCGGAGAGGATCGTCACCGCAGCCTCGCCCGTCCCGAGCTGGGGCAGCAGCTCCTCGAGGTCGTAGAGCTCGGAGGTCGGGAACGTCGACACGGTCGCCTTCAGCGCTTTCGCGTCCTGCGGCGTGAACGCGCGCAGCGCGTGCTGGATCCGGTTCCCGAGCTGGGCGAGCACGTCCGGGTGGATGTCCTTCGGCGTCTGGGTGATGAAGAAGACACCGACGCCCTTCGAGCGGATCAGTCGGACGGTCTGCACCACCGAGTCGAGGAACGCGTCCGTCGCGTCGGCGAACAGCAGGTGCGCCTCGTCGAAGAAGAAGACGACCTTGGGCTTCGGGACGTCACCCACTTCCGGCAGCTGCTCGAACAGCTCTGCGAGGAGCCACATCAGCACGGTGGAGAAGAGCCGCGGCTTGTCCTGCGCCGCCGCGAGCTCGAGGCACGAGATCACGCCGCGCCCGTCCGGCGCGGTCCGCAGCAGGTCGGCGATCTCGAACTGCGGCTCGCCGAAGAACTCGGTGCCGCCCCCGTCCTCGAGCTGGACGAGCGAGCGGAGCAGGACGCCGATCGTCGCCGAGGAGACACCGCCGATCGTCTTCAGCTCCGCCTTGCCCTCCTCGGAGTCGAAGAAGGTGAGGAGCGCCCTGAGATCTGCGAGGTCCACGATCGGCAGGCCCCTCTCGTCCGCGTAGCGGAAGACGAGCGACAGGCTCTGCTCCTGCGTCTGGTTGGCCTCCAGGATCTTGGCGAGAAGCAGCGGCCCGAAGTCCGAGACGGTCGCTCGCACCGGGACGCCCGGACCGATTCCGCCGATCGAGAGGTACTCGGCCGGAAAGCCCTGCGGCTCCCAGTCCTGCCCGAGCTCCCCGGCCCTCTTCTCGGCCGGGCCTCCCTTCTCGCCGGCCTGCGCGATGCCCGAGACGTCGCCCTTGATGTCCGCCGCGACGACCGGCACACCTGCCGCCGAGAGCTGCTCCGCGATCAGCTGGAGCGTCCGGGTCTTGCCGGTTCCCGTCGCGCCTGCGATCAAGCCGTGCCGGTTCGACGTGGCGAGCGGGAGGCGAACCACGGCCTCGCGCTCCAGCTTCCCGTCGTGCACGCCGCGCCCGAGCTCGATCGAGTCGCCCTCGAAGGTGTACGCGTCGCCGATCGTCTTCCGGAACTCCGTCATCGAAGGCGGTGAAGCTACCGTGCCGGGCGTCATGTCGCGGAATCCGCTCGACGAAGTGTCCCGCGGGCTGCGAACGCTCGGGGAGCGGCTCCGCTCGACCGCGGGGGGCGACGGCGCCGAGTGGCTCGCCGATCAGGTCGACGCGCTGCGAAAGCCCGAGCCGTCGCCGAGCCTCGACGAGCTCCAGGCCGAGCTCGACGCCCTGATCGGCCTGGACTCGGTGAAAGAGCAGGTTCGGGCGCTCGTCGCGTTCCTGCAGGTGCAAGCCGAGCGCGAGCGACACGGCCTGCCGGAGGTGGCCACTTCACAGCACCTCGTCTTTCTCGGCAACCCGGGGACGGGCAAGACGACCGTGGCGCGGCTGCTCGCGCAGATGTATCGCGCAATGGGTCTCCTGCGCCGTGGCCACCTGGTCGAGGTCGACCGCGCGGGACTCGTCGGACAGTACGTGGGACTGACGGCGATCAAGACCGAGCGTGCGATCCGGCGGGCGCTCGACGGCGTCCTCTTCATCGACGAGGCGTATGCGCTGGCGACGCCCGAGGACCGCCTCGACTTCGGGCCCGAGGCGGTCGAGACGCTCCTGAAGCGGATGGAGGACTACCGCCATCGCCTCGTCGTGATCGTCGCCGGGTACCCGCGGTTGATGGAGCGCTTCCTCGACTCGAACCCCGGCCTTCGCTCGCGCTTCGCTCGCGAGATCGTCTTCCCCGACTACTCGACCGACGAGCTGGTCGCGATCACGGGGAAGTTCGCGCGGGAGCACGAGTACGTCCTCGACGACGCCGCGCAGGACGCGCTTCGTCGCATCCTCGCCGGGCCGGTCCGCGGCGAGGGCTTCGGCAACGCGCGCTTCGCCCGAACGCTGTTCGAGCAGGCCTTGAACGCCCAGGCGCTGCGCCTCGCCCAGGTGCAGGGCAGCGAGCTCGCGTCGCTCGAGCGCGACGAGCTGATGAGACTGCGCACCGAAGACCTGCTCGCCGCCGCGCGTGCGCTCGGCGAAGAGCCGGTCGGCGCCGCGGCCAGGAGGCCGTTCTGGCGGCGCTAGACTGGCTGGGCTCCTAGGCGCCCGTAGCTCAGGGGATAGAGCGCTGCCCTGCGGAGGCAGAGGTCGCACGTTCGAATCGTGCCGGGCGCATCGGGCTACTCCGGCGCGCCGGTCATCCCGCTGCGGTACGCGACGGCGACCGCCTGCGCGCGGCTGTGGACCCCCAACTTTCCGAGCACGTGCTCGATGTGGGTTCCGACCGTCTTCGGGCTGATCGTCAGTCTCCGGGCGATCTCGGGCTGCTCGAGGCCGTCGGCCAGCAGCAGCAACACCTCGAGCTCGCGCGCGGTGAGCTGCGCGCCGTTGGCGTGGGAACTTCCTGACCGCCGCAGCAGTGCGCGCACGCGCGCGACGAGCTCGTCCGGTGCAAACGGCTTGACCAGGTAGTCGTCCCCGCCGATGAGCAGTCCCGCCACCCGGTCGAAGGACTCGGTTCGCTCGCCCGAGATGAAGATGATGGGCAGCTCGTCGCCATAGAGCGATCGAAGGGAGCGGCAGACCTCGTACCCGGAGCACCCGGGAAGACGAACGTCGAGGACGACAAGCGCAGGCCGGACGCGCTGCGCCTCGCGCAACGCCTCCTCGCCGCTGCACGCAGACCAGGTCGCGTACCCGGCTTCCTCGAGCACGTCCGAGACGAGCTCGAGCAGCGCCGGGTCGTCGTCGACGATCGCGATCGCTCCCTCTCCCCTGGTGGCCCCGCTCGCCACTCACTGAAAGCTACGACGAAAGGATGATCCGTTCAAGGGGAATGCCGTAGGGCGGTCGCCTCACCAAGATCGGACGACCACCGTTCGTCGCGGCCACCCGTACGTCGTACGGTTGAGGTTCCCCTTATTCGGAGGTTGGTATGCGCAGGTGGCTCATGAGATCGGTTGCGATCCTGGCGGTGACTGTCCCGTTCGCGCTCGTGACCGGCGCTTCGGCGGTTCACGAGCCCATGGACGGTATGTCGTTCACCTTCTTGCAGGCGCCGTATACGCAGGACGTGTTCGGGCGCTCGCCGCACTTCATGGGCGGGGTTGCCTTCGACTCCACCGGGAACCCGATCGTCGACGACTGCCAGTTCTCCGGCAGCGAGCTGCACAAGTATCTGCGGACTGTTCCCGCGGTGCCGCCGGCCGAGGATCCGACCACCGAGCTCCACACGGAGGTCGTGCTCCCGAGCAACGCAGGCTGCGGCATGGCCAACCACCCGAACGGGAGCGTCTACACGAACACGGGCGGCGGGGTCGTGCGCCTCGATCCGAACACGGGAGCGCCGACCGGCGGGCCTTTCGGCCCGGCGGGGAACGCGCTCGGCATCGCAGTCGATCCCGAGACGGGCAACCTCATGTACGTCGGCTCGACCGGTGCCATCCTCCAGGTCGATCCGGCCCTGACGACGTCGGCCACGTTCTCGAGCGCCACGGTGGACACCTTCATCGACGGCATCGCCTTCGATCCTTCGGGCGACTACCTGTTCCTGTCCACGCGGTCGCCGGACTTCAGGCTGACTGTGCTCAACGGGGACACGGGGGCGATGATCCGCGACAACCCGATCACGTCGGAGCCGGACGGCATCTCGTTTCATGCAACGCCGCCGCGGTTCGTGGTCACCAACAACATCGACGGCACGATGAAGCGCTATGACTTCCCCGGCGACGACTACAGCCAGCCGCCGACGGAATCGTTGTTCGCGAGTGGAGGGTTCCGCGGTGACCTTTCGGCTGTCGGCCCTGACGGCTGCATCTACCTCACCCAGGACGGGATCCGGTACGACAACGGCACGGTCGGAAGTCACAACAGCCTGGTCAAGATCTGCCCGGGCTTTGCTCCTCCGCCCGGAGTCGAGATCTGCGGTGACGGGATCGACAACGACGGCGACGGCATGGTCGACGAGGACTGTCCGGGAACCCACGTCGTGCAGCACTACGAGTCCTACGACACCGCACAGCCGGAGCGCGTCACCGAGGAAAACGTGACGCTCGTCGACCAATTCGGCACGCGAACGGTGCGGGTCGAGGAGATCGAGTGGCTGATGAACCCGGTCGAGAAGCGTCGTACGGGCCGAGACCCCGAGCTGATCGTCGACGACGAAGCGCACCTGACGTGCTACGGGCTGCCGGTACTTCCGTCCGCCGCACGGACGGTGCACGTGCGCAACCAGTTCGTCGGGGACTCGACGCTGCGGATCGGTCGCCCTCTGACGCTCTGCACGCCGGCGGCGAAGACCCTCGCAGGGACGCCGGGAACGGCGCCGACGACGATCCAGCACTACGAGTGCTACGACGTCACGTCGGAGTCGCCACGGTTCGCCAGCGAGACGATGGGGCTGCGTGACCAGTTCGGCTCGTTGTCGGCGCGCGTGGATCGAGCACGGGAGCTGTGCAACCCGGTCGTCAAGCACCGCGCAGGCATGGAGGAGGAGCCGATCGTGAGCGATGAAGACCACCTGGTCTGCTATCGGATCGTCTCGCATACTCCCGGCTTCGCGGCGCGCACCGTCAACACTCGCGACCAGTTCGGCAGCGACAGCGTGCGCGTGACGGCGCCGAGGCGGGTGTGCGTGCCCTCAGAGAAGAGCGAGGGGCCGTTCACCGAGTAGCCGAGGCGCTCGCCCGAAGATCACGAGGGGCCCGTTCCGGCGGGCCCCTCGCGCGTCCGGCTCAGGTTGGGCGCAGCGGCGCGTCTTCCGGAACGTCGGTCCTGACATACGCCAGGGCCAGCCCCGGGACCGACGAGGTTATGCGCCCGACGATCTTGTCGCCGTGCGCGAGCTCGGTCTCGGGCTCGGGGGCGCCGTCCACCTCGATGACGCGAAGCTGTCGATTCACCTTGCCTCGGTGATGCAGCCGCGCGATCGGCTCCTGGCCCGGGTAGCAGCCCTTGGTGAAGCTGACGTGAGTCTCGGTGAGCCCGGCCTCGGCGGGGAGGATGCGATCATCGATCTCGTGTCCCCAGCGAGGACGGCGGGCTCGGATCCGGATGCGCTCCAGTTCCTCCTTGTCGGCCGGCTCCGACGGCGTGTCGGCGTCGAGGGCCTCCATGGCCGGCACGCCGTACTCGTCGTTCGGAATCCCGTCACCCGGCCCGAACACGATCACGGAGGTGTGGCTTTCGAGCTCGACCTCGACCTTCGCCGCGAAGCGCGCGCGGAGGAGGGTCGAGCGCACGACCTCGCCAAGGCCGGGCTCCGTCAACAGCAAATAGTCGTCCTCGGCCCGCCGGACCACGACGAGCGGCGCGATCACGCGGGCCTTGGGTGTGAGGAGAAGCGCCGGGCAGGGAGCCAGATCGACGTCGTTCGAGACCATGCGCTGCAGGAAGTCGTTCGCGTCCGGGCCCCGGACTGCGACGTAGTCCCGGGGTCGCGCGACAGCGCTCGGCGTAACGATCTGCACGGGATCTAGTCTAGAAATCCATGTTCCGGTCACGCGCCGAGCGCAAGGTCGAGGAGGCCGGCTACGACCCGGCGCGCCTCCCTCCCGGTCAGTACCTGACGGAGAAGTGGCCCGTGCTCCACGCCGGGACGATCCCGAAGACCGACCTGTCGACGTGGGACTTCGGAGTGTTCGGGGAGGTCGAAGAGCCGGTCACGCTCTCGTGGCAGGACTTCCTCGCGCTCCCGGCACGAGAGGTGACGGTCGACATCCACTGCGTCACCCGCTGGAGCCGCTTCGACACGAGCTTCAAGGGCGTCCACTGGAACGAGCTGGCCAGGCTCGTGAAGCCGAAGCCGAGCGCGCGCTACGTCGTGGCGCACGCCGAGCAGGACTACACCGCGAACGTCCCCCTCACCGCGCTGCAGGACGAGAACGCGCTGATCGCGTACGAGGCCGACGGCGAGCCGCTGACGCCGGAGCACGGCTGGCCGCTGCGCCTGATGATCCCGTCGCGCTACTTCTGGAAGAGCGCGAAGTGGCTGCGGGGAATCGAGCTCAAGGCCCACGACGACCCGGGCTTCTGGGAGCGCCTCGGCTACCACAACGACGCGGACTACTGGAAAGAAGAGAGATACGGCTTCTAAGAGCGTGGGGGAACCCCTGGTTCCCCCACGGACCCCCTCCTTGCCAGCGGAGGCGAGATACCACCGCGGACGGAGCCGCCACAGCGCACTAGCGTCCAACGGTCTTTGGGTCTGTGAGCCTCCCGCGCGGCCAAGCCGCGCTCCGGCGGCCGATCGCCCTAACCCGACTGCCGAAAAACGAAGAGGCCTGGCACATCGCCAGGCCTCTTTGTCTTCAGGAAGCGACCCCAATCGGGCCGCTTCATGAGGGGTGGGGGAGGTGGGTGCCCCAGGTATCGGCGGGCGCGGAAGGCCCACACTCCCCCGAACGGGTGAACACACCCAAGAACGCCGTGGCGCAAGCGGCGATCCGCCGCCGGAGCCGGGCTTAGCCCGGCGGGAGGCACACAACACACAAAGACAAGGGACGGAGCAGGCGCTGCGCCGGCTCCGTCCCCGATCAAACCAAACCCCCGTGGTCAAGGAGGGGGTCCGTGGGGGAACCAGGGGTTCCCCCACGCCCTTACATCATTCCGCCCATATCCGGCATCCCGCCGCCGGCCATCGCCGGCTGCTTCTCGGGCGCCTCGGCCACGACGGCCTCGGTGGTGAGGATGTTCTTGGCGATCGACGCGGCGTTCTGCAGCGCCGAGCGCGTGACCATGGTCGGGTCGATGATCCCGGCCTTGACCAGGTCCTCGACCTCTCCGGTGTCGACGTTCAGGCCGTGGCCGGGCTGCGCGTTCCGCACCTTGTCCACGACGACGGAGCCCTCGAGGCCCGCGTTCGCAGCGAGCTGGCGGATCGGCTCCTCCAGCGCCCGAACGATGATGTTCGCGCCGGTGCGGTCGTCGCCCTCGAGCTTGTCGAGGTTGATCGACTCGGCACCGTTGAGCAGCGCGACACCGCCGCCCGGGACGATGCCCTCCTCGAGGGCGGCCCGGGTGGCCTGCACGGCGTCCTCGACGCGGTGCTTCTTCTCCTTCATCTCCGTCTCCGTCGCGGCGCCGACCTTGATCACCGCAACGCCGCCGGCCAGCTTCGCGAGCCGCTCCTGGAGCTTCTCGCGGTCGAAGTCAGAGTCGGTGTTCTCGATCTCCGACTTCAGCTGCTTGATCCGGCCCTTGATCCCGTCGGCGTCGCCGGCGCCGTCGATGATCGTGGTCGAGTCCTTGTCGATCACGACACGGCGGGCCTTGCCGAGCTGGTCGACCTTCGTGTTCTCGAGCTTCAGGCCCATCTCCTCGGTGATCACCTCGGCACCCGTGAGGATCGCGATGTCCTCGAGCATGCGCTTGCGGCGATCGCCGAAGCCCGGTGCCTTCACGGCAACGGCCGTGAACGTGCCCCGGAGCTTGTTGACGACGATGGTCGCGAGGGACTCACCCTCGACGTCCTCTGCCACGATCAGCAGCGGACGACCCTGCTGGATGACCTGCTCGAGCACCGGCAGGATGTCCTTGACGGCTCCGATCTTCTGGTTCGCGACCAGGATGTACGGATCGTCGAGCACGGCCTCCATGCGCTCGGCGTCGGTGATCATGTAGGGCGACAGGTAGCCCTTGTCGAACTGCATGCCCTCCGTGAACTCGAGCTCGAGACCGAAGGTCTGGCCTTCCTCGACGTTCACGACGCCGTCCTTGCCGACCTTGTCGATCGCCTCGGCGATGACGTCACCGATCTCGCGCTCGCGCGACGAGATGGACGCGACCCGGGCGATGTCCTCCTTGCCCGAGATCTCCTTCGACTGCTTCTTGAGGTTCTCGACGACCGCGTCGACCGCCGCCTCGATGCCGCGCTTGATCCCCATCGGGTTCGCGCCGGCGGCCACGTTCTTCAGGCCTTCGCGCACGATCGCCTGAGCCAGAACGGTCGCCGTGGTCGTCCCGTCGCCGGCGACGTCGTTCGTCGCCGTCGCGACCTCGCGGACGAGCTGCGCGCCCTGGTTCTCGAAGACGTCCTCGACCTCGATCTCACGTGCGATCGTCACGCCGTCGTTGGTGATCGTGGGCGCGCCGAACTTCTTGTCGAGGACGACGTAGCGGCCCTTCGGGCCGAGCGTGACCTTCACTGCGTCCGCGAGGATGTTCACGCCCCGCTCGAGCGCGCGGCGTGCCTCCTCGTTGAACTTGAGCTCCTTGTGTGCCATTCGCGTATTCCTCCGTTTCGTGGCTAGGCGCTCGCGCCAGCCAGCTCCTTCTTCTTGGATCCGGACTTCGAGCCGCCGCCCGCGACCTTCGCGAGCACGTCGGACTCCCGCAGGATCAGGTACTCCTCGGCGCCGAGCTTGAACTCGGTCCCGCCGTACTTGGAGAAGACGATCTCGTCGCCCTTCGACACCTCGAGCGGGATGAGCTCACCGCGGTCGTTGCGGGAACCGGGGCCGACGGCCAGGACGCGGCCGCGCTGCGGCTTCTCCTTCGCCGTGTCCGGTAGGACGATGCCGCTGGCCGTCGTCTCCTCGTCTTCGAGGGCTTCGACGATCAAGCGGTCGCCCAAAGGCTGCAATTCCATCAACCTACCTCCTCGTTCACAGACTTTGTGACAGTACTTGGCACTCATGGGGGTGGAGTGCCAGCGCATTCTACCGGCGTTCTGAGCCTCTGTGCAACCAGCACGCACCGGTTTGTTACAAACCGAGGGGTGCCCAGCGAATTCTCCGCCGGAGCCGTGGTCGTCCGCCGTCTACGGGGCCGCTGGTGGCTTGCCGCAATCCGTCCCGGAGGCAGGCGGAAAGGCACCTGGGCGTTGCCGAAAGGGAACATCGCACGGGGAGAGGACCCCGAGGCGACGGCGCTGCGGGAGGTGACGGAGGAGACCGGGCTCGAGGGCGTCTCCGCGGGCAAGCTCGGCGACGTGCGCTACGTCTACACGCGTGGCGGCCGGCGAATCTTCAAGGTCGTGAGCTTCTACCTCGTGCGCTACCGGCGCGGGCGCATCGACGACGTCCCGGCCGCGTTCCGCCACGAGGTCGCCGAGGCTCGCTGGTTCCCTCTCGAAGACGCCCCGCGCCTGCTTGCCTACCGCGGCGAGAAGGACATGGCAAGGAAGGCACTGGCGGTGTTGATGGACAAGCCCGTATGATCCGGCGGCCTCGGTGGCCGAACCGATGTACGCCCTGAATTTCTACTCACCCCTGGTCGTGGACCAGTTGCGCAACCGGCGGAAGACCGCGACGATCCGGCTGGGCGACAAGTCCGCGAAGTACAAGAAGGGCATGGTCGTCCAGGTGCTCGTCGGCGCCCGTTTCGGCCCACGCGAGAAGGTCTTCGACGCGGTGATCGACAAGGTGGACGTGAAGCAGCTCGCCGACCTGTCGCCGCGTGAGATCGAGCACGACAACCCGGAGATCCGCCGGCCCGACGAGATGGCGAACTGGCTCGGCCAGCTCTACAACCGGCCGATCGGCGCGGAGGACACGGTCACCATCATCCGTTTCTCCGAGATCAAGAACTCGGCCTAGCGGCCGGGCTTGCGGATCGGCGTGCCGAAGAGCTCGGCCGGTCTCAGCTCCCCGCCGCACTCCAGGCACTCGACCGCGAAGGCGGAGTCGAACCGCGCGCCGCAGCCCGGACAGCGGTGCCGCAGCTCGCCCGAGCACTGCGGACACTCGGCCGGCAGCTCCGCCTCCCACTGCTCGAAGTAGCGCTGCGCGAACCCGCACCTGAGGCAGACGGCGACCCAGTCGCCGAGGGTCTTGCGCCGTTCCTCCTTCAGCCAGTTCCCGGCCTTGCCCACGACCCGACCTTAGCTGGGTGACCGCGATACGGTGGCCGGCGGATGCGGGTGACGCTGGTCGGACATGCGACGGTGCTGATCGAGCTCGACGGCACCCGTTTTCTGACCGATCCGCTGCTCCGCGACCGCGTGACGTTTCTCGGCGCGCGCCGCAGGGCCAGAGATCCCGCGCTTACCGACGGGCTCGACGCCGTGCTCCTCTCTCACTTCCACCGTGACCACTTCGACCCGCGCTCACTCGCACAGCTCGACCGCGAGGTGCTCGTGATCGGGCCGCCCGGGACCGCCAAGCGAGTGCGGCGACGCGGGTTCGCCAACGTCGCGGAGCTTCACCCGGGGGAATCGACCCTGCTCGGGAGCGTCGGCGTGCGAGCCACGAAGGCACACCACGGACGGATGCCCGGCCCTTTCCGGACGACCCCGCTCGGATTCGTCCTCGAGGGCAGCCACAAGCTCTACTTCGCTGGCGATACCGACGTCTTCCCGGAGATGGCCGAGCTTGCCTCCGACGACCTCGATCTCGCCCTGCTGCCGATCGGCGGCTGGGGACCGCGCCTCGGCGCGGGCCACCTCGACCCCCGCCGCGCCGCCGACGCGCTCCGCCTGATCCGCCCACGGATGGCCGTCCCGATGCACTGGGGCGTGCTCCACCCCCTCGGGATCAGCAGACTCGAACCGAGCTACCTCACCGAGCCGGGCAAGCGGTTCGCCGCCTTCGCCGCCGAGGCCGCTCCCGAGGTGGAGGTCCGGGTCCTCCACCCCGGCGAGTCACTGGAGCTCTAGACCGGCGCCGGCACGCTCAGCGCCGCAGCCCTCCGCGGCACGAACGGCTGCAGCTCGTCCTCGCCTTCCTGGACGATCCCGATCGAGGACTCGGGCACCTCGTTCCAGGCCCCTTCGAGGTCGCCGAGCGGCTCGGAGACGACCGCTCGCGCCTCGTCCGAGAGCGCCTGGAGCTCCTCGACGTCCGGGTACAGCGCCTTCAAGGAGCGAGCGTCGGTGCTGAAGTAGAGCGAGCGCGACTCGTGCTCGCTCGAGTAACGCGCGGCGATGATCCGCTCCCCGTCGGTCACGGCGACGGACATCTGCAGCGGGTGCTCGATTTCGTGTCGCTCCCCCACGTCCTCGACAAAGCCGGCCATCCGCTCGAGCCCGGCGACCGGGTCTTCCTCGAGACCGAACGTCAGTGCCAGGTAGAAGAGGAGCTCGGAGTCCGTCGACCCCTCGATCTCGGGGATCAACGCCGGCTCCACCGCGAGCAGCAGATCGCGCCGGATCCGCGGGAACTCCCGCACGAGCCCGTTGTGCATGAACAACCAACGCCCGTGACGGAACGGGTGCGTGTTCGTCTCCTGCACCGCGGTGCCGGTAGAGGCACGGATGTGCGCGAAGAAGAGCGGAGAGCGGATGTGCGCGGCGAGCTCGCGGAGATTCCGGTCGTTCCAGGCCGGATGGACGCTCCGGTACACGCCGGGCATCCCGCCCAGCTCGTCGTACCAGCCGATCCCGAAGCCGTCGCCGTTCGTCGGCGTCGCTCCCTGCCGCGAATGGAGGCTCTGGTCGATCAGTGAGTTCTGCCGGCGGAGGACGAGCGTGTCGATCGCGATGGGGTCACCGAAGTACGCGAGCCAGCGACACATTGGGTGCTCCTTTCACTCGAGGTGAACCCTGGAGGTGCTCGCGCCAGTCCACGAGGACCTCGTGGACGGCGCCGGCGCCCACGACCGGCTCGTGCACGGGCGGCAGCGTGGACGGATAGAGGATGAACGCCTGGGTCTGGGGGCCGCCGAGGCCGCCGTGAAACGAGATCAGCTCCTCGAACGCGCACCCCTCGTCGAGGACTGGGTCGTAGAAGCTCCCGACCATGATGTCCGCGACGTGGTCGAAACCGTCGGTCCGAAGCAGATGCCGGCCGGCGCGCGGAGAGAACGGGGCCAGGGGATCCTCTCCCTCGACTCTGCCGTCGGCGAGATAGCGGGCGCCGCGCGGACCGAGCACGACGGGGCCGTCCCCCTCCGAGCGGACGAGCACCCAGCCGATGTGCGGGTGATCGCGGAGCGCGGGCAGGAGCGAGGGATGGCGCTCGTCGATCTCCTCTCGGAGTAGCCGTCGCGGCTCGTCCATGAGATAGATGAGACCGAGGTTGCCGGAGCCGAGCACGACGACCTTCCTGTCCCCGACGACGTTCTTCAGCTGCTTCCGCTTGCGGGACGGCCCGCCCGCCTCCTGCACCGCGAGCCCGACCAGAGCGTGCTGCTCGTCTCCACCGGCGATGCCCCGCACGTCGCCCGTGCTCACCGAGCGCTGCACGAGGTCCTCGAGCGAGTACCCGTTCCGCTGCTTGAAGGTCGCTCCCTGAGTCTGGCCGTGGTCGGAGAGGACGACGAGCTCGTAGGGCCTCGGCGCATAGGGTCGAGCCCGGTCGATCCGCCCCAGCTGCTCGTCGAGCTTGCGCAGCGCCTCGAGCGTGTCGATGCGCTCGAGGCCCGAGTGGTGGGCGACCTCGTCGTAGCTCGAGAAGGTCGCGTAGATCGCGGGGCGGCCCTTCATCATGTCCGTGAGGACGCCGTAGACGATCAGGTCGCGGACGACGACGCAGAGCGCAGCCCGCATCAACGGGTAGACGCCGCCACGGTGTCCGCGTGGGCGAACGTCCCGGCGGCGTTGACGCGCCGCCGCCACGAGCTCGAGCAACCCTTCCCAGGTGAAGAGCACGAGCGCGCGCGTGACGTTGAATCCGTTCGCGAAGAAGACGCGGTAGCCGGGATTCGCCCCTTTCTCGGCGTCGATGCGACTGACGGTGAGGATGACGTGCTCCGCGCCGCCCGAGAGAAGGTTGCCGCGGCTGGCGCCGCCGTTCACGAGGAGACCCGGGCCGGGCCGGCGCCCCTCGATCTCGGCGCAGTCCGCCGGCGCGGAGCAGGTCATCAGCCGGCCGGTCTCCTTCTCCACCCAGCGGAACGCGGGGATGTCGTCGTTCGAGCCGAGCAGGATCCCCGCCTGGCTCGCACCCGTCTGCGACGACAGATCGGTCTCCCACTCGGCTAGGCGGTGTGTCCCCTCCGCGAGCCAGCGGGCGAGCGTCGGGCAGCTGCCGTCCCGCATCGCCCGCCGGAGCACCGGGAGAGCAAGCCCGTCGATCTCCAGGTACACGATCCCGGGCACGTCGGTCTCGACGCGCTCACCGGATCGCCGGGCGATCCGCTGGGTCACTCGCAGCGTGTACGTGTCGTCGTCGTTCGAGCCGAACACGACCTCGAGCACGAGGCTGAACGCGGAGGCGACGAGCGCGGCGAGGAGCGCCCACCAGAACGAGTCGACGGTGAACGTGTCGGCGACGAGCTCCGAGGCCCACCAGAGCATCGCGGCGTCGACGAGCAGGACGATCACGAAGCCGAGCGCGAGCGTGAACGGCAGGCGCAGCGACGCGATGACCGGCGGCAGGCAGGCATTCAGGACGGCCACGACGATCGCGACCGCGAGCGCCCCCCAGAAGGTCTCGGCCGCGACGCCGGGGACGATTGCCGCAGCGCCCAGCAGCGCCGCCGCCGCCGTGAGTCCCGAGAGGACGAGGCGCAGCGGGCGGAAGCGAGGCCGCGCGGGGTGCCACGCCACCCGCTGGGCGTGCTCGGTCATCCGTCCGCGGCGAGCCGCTCCGCCTTCTTCGCCTCCTTGCGCGCGGCGCGGTCTGCCTTCTGCTGCGCGGCCTTCGCCTTCGCCTCGACGTAGGACGACTGCACGAGCTGCTTCCCGCCCGACCATCCGAACGCCCAGACGACGATCGCGATTGCGAAGAGGATGTTCCACGCCGTGACGGTGAGCTGCTGGCCGATCGAGTACGCGGTCGCCGTCGCGGCGTCCGTCACGTCGTTCAACGCCGCGGCGTTCACCGCCTGGTTGATGCCGACCCCCCCGGGGGTCGCCGAAACGGTGTTGGCCAGCGAGTTGCCGCCGATCACGGACATGATCGTGTGGAAGGTGACCGGGATCCCGTAGGCGGCGAGGAAGACGCCGGTGACTCCGAGCTTCGCCAGCCAGGCGCCGAGGGACGGGAGAACGACCTGGACGAGGTACTTTCGCGGCGTCGCGAGGATCGCGCCGCCCTCCTTGGCCTTCTCCCAGAGCCCCTGGAGCTTCTTCCAGAAGATCCGCCCGAGGATGACGACGAGCGCGATCCCGCCGACGATCAGGCTGATCGTCAGCACCGGGTGGTCGTGCGGCCCGCCGAGCTGCAGCTCGAACGATCCGGGCACGGACAGGAAGAGGTAGAGGTAGACGACCGTCCCGGCGATCGTGAAGAAGATCTTCTGCACCATCATGCCGCCGAGCATCCCGGGGAACGTCCCGCCCGGAATGATCGACAGGAACATCAGGAGCATGACGAGCGTCCCGATGTTGGCCGGCAGGAAGCCGTTCAGCGCGATGCCCGCGGCATAGCAGGCGAGCACGTGGCGGTAGCCGAGGCCCGAGGACGGGTAGCCCGCGCGAAGAATCGCGAACCAGCCCAGAGCGGTGAGCGTCGTCTGGACCGTCTGCAACGCGAGTCCCGCGACGAGGTAGCCGATGGACACCTCGGTGAGTACGTCCCAGAGGTTCTCGATCCAGCCGACGACGTCCACGCCGAGGATGTCGAGGACCGCGATCGCGAGCGCGATCCCGGCGAACCAAGCGGCAATTCCGAGCAGCCGGCTCCGGCGGCTGCGGTGGCGGTACGGAAGGAGCCCGGCTGCGGTCGTCGCTGCGCTGGTCATTCCGGAGCCGTCCTTCGCGTCTCCTGAACCGCACCGATCGTGATCTGGATCGCCCGGGTGACGGGAACGGCGACGAGCGCCCCGACGATCCCGAACAGCGCGGTGAACACGAGCACGGTGACCACGGAGAGGAACGGGTGGATCTCGACCGTCCTCTTGAAAACCCGCGGAGTGAGCAGGTTGTTCTCGACCTGCTGGTAGAGGATGAGGACCGCGCCCGCGACGACCCCCTTCCAGGGCTCTTCGAGCAGGCCGACGACCACGACCGGGATCGTCCCCAGCGTCGCGCCGATGTTCGGGATCAGATCCGTGATCCCGACGAACAGGGCGAGCGGAGCGGCGTAGGGCAGTCCGAGCAGCCTCATCGTCACGTAGGTCGTGAGCCCGGCGATCACGCCGATCAGGAACTTCCCGTACCAGTAGCCCTGGTTCATCTCGAACATCTCACCGATCGCCTTCCGGAAGGGAAGGCGCGCGTTGAGGGGCAGCCGCCGCTCGGCCCTGCCGACGAGGTCGCGCCCGTAGACGAGGAAGTACAGGGTGAACGTGAAGATCATGAAGACGGCGAACGCCCCGGAGGCGAACGCGCCGACCGCATCGAGGAAGGAGTTCGACCCCGAGAAGAAGTTCGCGGAGTCCTCGACCGCGGCGCCTGCCGTCTCGACGGCGCCGTCGGCGTTCAGCGCGTCCGACGCCTGCGTGTCCTGAAGCTGCTCGACGTAGGCCGGAACCTGATCGGCCAGCTGCCGCGCCCCGTCGGCGACCGCAGGGAGGATCGCGACGACGATGCCGACGATCACGGCGGCGATCACGAGGAACGCGAGGGTCATGGCCAACCCGTGACCGGCGCCCCGCCGCTGGAAGAACCGCACCAAGGGCTCGATCGAGAAGGCGAGAAAGCCGGCGGCGACCAGCCAGACGATCGTCTCGCGGACGACCCAGAGACCGAGCAGCGCCGCGGCGACGGCCAGAACCACGCCGACGACGACGAGCGTCACGCGCACCAGGTCGAGGACCTCGGCGCGCCGTGCCGCACGGCCCACGCCGGGGGCGCTCCGCGGAGGTGTCTCGACGGAGGTCATCGCCTCCCGAGTATCCGGCGCCGAGCCGCGACCGACCTCACCCGCGGCCGCAGATCACCCTGGTGAAGCCCTCTCCGGAGCCGGAGCCGGGTTGATGCTGACGATCTCGACGCCCAGGTCGGTCAGCCATCCGATCACCCCTCGGAGTTGAGCCTGGTCGACGATGTCGCCGACGATCACTGACTCGTCCCCGTCGGCCTCGCTCGTCATCCCTGTGAGCGGCCCGACCAGGGGCTGCACGATCGTTCCCCGGATCACGATCCGGTAGCGCACCGCCTTCTCCCCTGATCGCGACGCATACCCCTGAGGCATAGCGCCAGTGTCGGGCCCGGGAGCCGCGAATTCATCGCCTTGTCGCCGCACTCACCTGGGTGAACGCCCCCGCTGGGTGAGGACACGCCGACAGTCCCGTAGGGATGATCGTCCGGACGCCGACAGCGAGGAGGAGCGAACGATGACGGAGCAGAGCTATCGACGCGAGCCCAGCGGCTGGGTGACGGCAGGGACGACGTTCGCCGGTGTGCTGTTGCTGCTGATCGGCGGGTTCCACTTCCTCGCGGGGCTGGCCGCGCTCGTCGACGACCAGTTCTACGTCGCGACGCAGAACTACTGGTTCGAATTCGACATCACTGCGTGGGGCTGGATCCACCTGCTGGCCGGGGCACTCGCGGTGGTCGCGGGGATCTACGTCTTCTCCGGCGCGACCTGGGCCCGAATCGTCGGCATCGCGCTCGCCGTTCTGAGCGCCCTCGTCAACTTCGCCTTCGTCCCCTACTACCCGTGGTGGTCATTGCTGATCATCGCGCTCGACGTCTGGATCATCTGGGCGCTGAGCCGGCCGGTCGACGTTCGAGCGTAGCGTCGATGATCGCGGCCGCTGAGGCGGACACCACCGGCACGACGGTCGCCCTGTTCTCCGAATGACCGCCCGCGGCGCCGCCTTCCTCGGCATCGGGGCGATGGTCGGCGCCGGGATCTTCGCCCTGCTGGGCGAAGCGGGCGCCGTCGCCGGCTCCGCCGTCTGGCTGTCCTTCCTGCTGGCAGGGATCGTCGCCGCACTGCTCGGCTACACGACGGTCAAGCTGGGAGTGCGGTACCCGTCATCCGGCGGGCTGATCGCCTATCTGCTTCAAGGATTCGGCAACGGCCGCCTGGTCGGAATCGCCTCGTGGCTCGGCTACTTCGCCGCGATCGTGATCGTGTGCTCGATGGTGGCCGTCGCCTTCGGCAGCTACGCCACCTCGCTGTTCGTGGGCGACGACGCGGGCGGCGGCTGGGACCGCCTTTTCACCTCGGGCATCGTGGTCGCGATGGTTGCGATCAACCTGATCGGCGCGAGCTTCGTCGACCGGGCCCAGTCGCTGATCGTCTTCCTGCTGCTCGGAGTCTTCGCCGTCTTCATCGCGGTGACCATCGTCGACATCGATTTCGACCTGCTCGCCTTCAGCGGCTACCCGTCGTTCTCGGACATCCTCGCGAGCGTCGCTCTCACGTTCTTCGCCTACCTGGGATTCAGCGTGATCACCTTCACGGTCGGAGACCTACGCGAGCCCGCCCGTGAGCTCCCGAAGGCCATGTACCTCGCCCTCGGAGTGACGACCTTGACCTACGTCCTGATCGCGATCGGCGTCTTCGGGACGCTCACCGTGACCGAGGTGATCGGCTACGGCGAGACCGCGATCGCCGAGGCCGCCCGGCCCGCGCTGGGAGACGCCGGCTTCACGATCATGGCGATCGCCGCGCTCCTCGCGACCTCGTCCTCGGTGAACGCGACGCTGTACGCGTCCGGCGGCCTGACGGCGATGCTGGCCGAGGTCGGGCAGTTCCCGCCGTTCTTCGGCCGCGGCTCCCCCCTGGGCAAGCACGCCGGAATGCTGATCACCGGCGGGATCGTCCTCGTCGTCGCCAACCTCGTCGACCTCTCGGCGATCGCGTCCGTCGGGAGCGCGTGCTCGCTGATGATCTTCCTGCTGGTCGGGATCTCGGCGCTGCGGCTGCGGTCCGAGACAGGCTCCAACGCGGCGATCATCCTCACGGCGATCGCGGCGACGGCCGTCGTCCTCGTCTTCTTCGCGATCGACACCCTCCGCAATGCGCCGGAGACCTTCACGGCGATCGTGGCAATCGCACTGCTCGCGATCATCCTCGACGCCGTCTGGAAGCACATCCGGGGCCCGCACACGACGCCGCCGGAAGGCGGGGTAGCGCATGCCGAGCCCGGTCACTGACGACGCGATCCGCGCCCATGCGCAGCGGCTCGCCTCGGCTGCCCGCGTCGAGCGGCGCGAGCTGGCGATCGTGTTTCACGAGAGCACGGCCACATCGGCCGACGTCCACGTCGAGGGCCGGAACTTCTTCCCGCTCATGCTCGAGGACATCGCCGGGGCGTCCTCCTCGGTGCACGTCAACCAGTTCGGCTTCCGCCCAGGTCAGGTCGGTGATGCATTCGAGGCGGCGCTCGTGGCGAAGGCAGCCGAAGGCGTCCCGGTCCGTCTGGTCGTCGACCGCAACGGGTCCGATCCCGAGGGAGGTTCGAAGGACTTCTACGAGCGGCTCGTGGCCGCCGGCGTCCAGGTCTGCACGTCACGCGCCACGAAGCTGCGAGCGCAGGCCGGCCCGCTGGGCGGCGCCGGCCCCGTCCGCTGGAACCTCGGCGCGCTCGGGCACGTCGACCATCGGAAGGTCTTCGTGGTTGACGGCCGGATCGGCTGGGTGGGCGGCGCCGGCATCGAGGATCACTTCGAGGACGGGCGCTTCCACGACCTGTTCCTGCGGGTGACGGGCCCGGTGGTCTCCCAGTTGCAGCTCGTCTTTCTCGCCAGCTTCCGCTGGCTGGGCGGTTCCGTGCCGCCCGACGCGCTCGGCACGCTCTTCCCGCCGCAGGAGGAGGGCGGCATCCCGGCGGTCGTCCTCCACAACGCCCCGGGCAGGCTCCGCCCGATCACGGATGCGATCGCGGCTCTCCTCGACGGCGCCCACGAGACACTCGACGTCGTGAACCCGTACGTCACCGACCGCCGGATGATCGGGAGGATCGAGCAGGCGGCCCGCCGCGGCGTCCAGGTCCGCCTCTTCGTGCCGCGGAACGCGAACAACTGGGCCTGCGCGGCGGCCCAGCGCTACCACCATCCGAAGCTGCTCGACGCCGGAGTGAGGATCCTCGAGCATCCGGCGATGCTCCACGCCAAGGCCTTCGTCCGCGACGGCGAGGAGGTGCTCGCGGGCACCTGCAACCTCGAGGCGTGGAGCTTGCGCCGGTTCTTCGAGATCGACCTACGAATCCGGTCGCGCGAGCTGGCGTCGCAGTTCGAGGAGCGGTTCTCCGTACCGGCCGAAGCCGTCTCCACCCCGGGCTTCGCCCTCACCGGCGCGAAGGAGCGGCTGAAGGCGACCGCCTTCGCCGTGGTCTCGCCGCTGCTCTGAGCCTAGGTTGCCGGGGCAGGCGCTCCCGGCTGCCTCGTCGGGATGCGGCCGGTGAGGAAGAGCGCAAGGAGCGCCATCAGCGCGAGGATCGCAAGCGCCGCTTTGAGGCCGCTGATCCGTGCGTCGCCGTACGCCTCGATGGCATCGTCGGCCGCCGGCGTCGCCGCCCCGGCCTCGTCGAGTGCGTTCCGGAGGTCGGTGTCCGAGACGAAGGGCACGCCGCCGGCGAGCTCGACCTCGGCCTGCGCCTTGACGCTCTGCGGGATCGCCGGGCTCTGCTGGATGTTCGTGACGAACGCCGCGGTGACGGTGGCGATCAGGATCGAGCCGGCAAGCGCCGTCCCGATCGAGGCGCCGAGATTCGTCATCGTGTTCTGAACACCGCCAACCTCCGGGCTCTCCTCGTCCGACACCGCGGAGACGGTGACGCTGCCGAGCTGGGAGGCAAGCGCGCCGATCCCGAGCCCGATCAGCAGCATCGGCAGGAAGACGATCTCGGGGCCCGAGCTCTCGTCGAGTGCGCCGAGCAGAACGACCGTTCCGGCCAGGAGCGAGAGCAGCCCGACGCGAACGACGAAGCGCGGTGACACGTTCGGGGCGAAGCGAGGGATCCCGAGCGCGGCCACGAGCAGCGTCACCGACAACGGCAGTAGTCGAACGCCCGTGTCGAGCGCGCTCAGGCCGAGGCACACCGAGAGGTAGAGCGGCACGACGAAGAAGAACCCCGCTTGGACGAGGTACTGGAAGAAGAACATCAGCAGGCCGCCGCTCAGCTGGCGGTTTCGCAGCATGCCCGGACGGACGAGGGGTTCCTCGCCGCGCTCGACTCGGCGGATCTGCCAGCGCGAGAACACCCAGATCACGAACACGCCGCCCAGCACGAGCCACACGGTCGGCGAAAGGCCGGCCCAGGAAGGCCCTCCTGCGCGCGGCTGGATCCAGCCCCACTCCCCGGAGCGGAGGATGCCGAACACGATGAGGGCGAGGCCGAGCGCGGAGAGGACGGAGCCGACGAAGTCCAGCTGCGGCCGCTTCTCCGAGGGCGCGTCTTCGATGCGACGAGCGAAGAGCAGGATGACGGCGACGAGGACGACTTCGCCGGCGAACACCCAGCGCCAGGAGAAGTACGTCGTGGCGAAGCCTCCGATCAGCGGCCCGACGGCGACCGCCACAGCGCCGGCCGCCGCCACTAGCCCGTAGGCGGCCGGGCGCCGCTCGATTGGGAAGTTGCCGGCGACGAGGGCAACGATCGCGGGCAGGATCAGCGCCGCCCCGACACCCTCGAGGAACGACCAGCCGAAGAGGAGCACCGGCAGGCTCGGGGCGATCGAGGTGACGAACGAGCCGACGCCGTAGATCACGCACCCGATCGCGAATGCGCGCTTGCGGCCGATGATCGCGCCGATCTTGGCGCCCGTGATCATCAGCGCCGCCATCACCAGGGTGTATGCGGTGATCGCACCCTGGATCCCCGTGACGGTCGTGCCGACGTCCTTGGCCACCGTCGCGATCGAGACGTTCATGACCGAGCTGTCGAGGGTCATGAGGAACTGGCCCGCAGCGAGCGTCAGCAAGACGATGGTCGCAGCGGAGCGGGCGGCGGCCACCGCTAGCCGTCCCTGCGCTTCATCGTCGACTCGACGGCCTCGAGCCGCTCGAGCACCTGCCGGAGCAGCGCACGTGTCTCTTCGTCGCTCGTCGCGCGCAGCTCGGTCTCCTCCGCCGCCGCCTCCCGTTGGACGGAGGCCACGAACAGCGAGGTCACGGTGGCGGTCAGGAAGGCGAGAAACGTCACGCCGCAGACGATCACGATGCTGCCGACGACGCGGCCCCATGGGCTCGTGGGCACGACGTCCCCGTAGCCCACCGTCGCGAGCGTCTCGACGGCCCACCAGACTCCCTCGCCGAAGGAGTGGAAGTCGTTCGGTGCGATCAGGCGGACGACGAAGCCGGTAACCACCGCGAGGGCGGCGGTCGAGAGTGCGAGGTAGGGAAAGATCCGCCCCGACGAGACCGCGCGCGCCATCCGCTCCTGGAAGCGACCGCGCGCCAGGAACGGAGAGCCGGTACGGCCGGAGCGCGAAGCAGCCATGCGCAGAAGGTCAACATTACGGGTCTGCCGGGACGACAACGCGCCGTTCACCCGGGTGAACCGGCGCAGCGGGGGAGGTATCCCCGTTCCCACGCTGCGATCGTCGAAGCTGAGCCACCAAAGGAGGCAGAGATGGCAATTGGGCCAGTGCAGCTGCTCGTACTCGGGTTCGTCGACCCCAACTTCCAGGGCGAGGTGCTCGCCGAGCTCGACCGGCTGAAAGAGAACGACACGATCCGTGTGATCGACGGCGTGGTCGTCCACAAGGACGAGCAGGGCGAGATCAAGAAGCTGCGGCGAAGCGACCTCACCGAGGACGAAGAGGCGGAGTTCGGCGCGGTCGTCGGCGCGCTGGTCGGCCTCGGCGCTGCGGGGATGGAAGGCGCCAAGGCCGGCGCTGCAGCGGGAATCGCAGCTGCCGCCGAAGGAGAGCCCCTGGGCGACGACGAGATGTGGGACGTGCTCGAAGACATCCCCGAGAACACGGCAGCGGCCGTCATCCTGCTCGAGCACCGCTGGGCGATCCCGCTGCGCGACGCGATTCGGAACGCGAACGGCTATCCGCTCGCGGACGGCTGGGTTCGCCCGGAGAACCTCGTCGCGATCGGGATGCTCGCCGCCGAGGAAGCGGACGAGCTGGCACTCGCCGAGTAGGAAGCAGTCGAGGAGAGGAGAAAACACGATGTTCGGACCGAGCCGCAGAGTCGCGAGGCGCACCGCGCGCCGCACGTCGCGCCGGCAGATGGCCATGTACAACGAGCCGGAGCCGCAATACGCAGAGCCGCAATACGCCGAGCCGCAGTACGCGGCCCCGCCGCCCGCGCCCGCTGCGCCGGATTACGGCGCCGAGCTCCAGAAGCTCGCAAGTCTCCGGGACCAGGGCATCATCAACGACGCAGAGTTCGAGGCGAAGAAGAAGCAGATCCTGGGCCTCTGACCGTCGGCGCGGAAGGAGACCCTTCTACAGGTGACGAACGCCTCGGCGAATGGCCGAGGCGTTCCTCTGGGTGGAGCAAAAGACCGAAGGTCTAGCTTCGGCGGCGAGGGTAGACGACCCACGCGAGTACGGCTACGGCGATGCAAGGACCAGCGCCAGCCCCCGTAGTTCTCGCCACTCCTGACCTCAGGTCAGGTCAGGAGGAGCGTCTTCTCGGCTTCGTACTCGTCGTCCGTGAGGGCGCCCCGCTCGTGGAGCGCGGTGAGCCGCTCGAGTCGGGCGACCGCGTCGTCGGTCACGGGCCCGCTCTGCCGAGACCCGGCACGCACCTGGGCAAACGCCGCTGCCAGGCTCATGCCGCCGCTCTCGTCGGGAAACTCGCGCACCGCCTGCCGGCGCAGCAGCTCGAGGCCGGCGAAGGCGAGAGCCATGACGACCACGAGCGAGATCACGCGGCGGGGCGTGCCCACGGGGCCCCAGAGGAGAACGAGCAGGATGGCCCCGGCGAGGGCTCCGTGGACTAGCAGAGGGCGATCGCGGAACGTCGGCGCCAGCCAGCGGCGGACTGCGGTCGCGCGGAGCCCCGGTCCCGCCAGCCACAGCGCCGCGAGCGCGATCAGGCCGACCGCGATGCCAGCGACAGCCGATTCGGCGAGGAGCCCCGTGAAGATCGCCCAGACATCGCGCACGGCCGGCTTCATCGATTCGGCTTGCACGAGGGAGTCGACGACCGCGTTCCCTCCGAGCCGGCGGCCGACGAGCAGGATCACGCCGAGTGCGATCAGCGACAGCGCCATCGCGCGGAGCGTCGTGCGTCGCCGTCCGGCCGCGAGGTAGACGGCCCCGGCCCAGAGGGCGAGCCCGATGAGGAACGGCCAGATCGAGAGAGCTTTCACGGCCCGCACGGCCTGCTGGGCGGTCTCGAGCTGGTCGGACTGCATGATCACGATCGGCTCCACCCGGTCCTGAATCCGCTGCGTTGCGCCCTCTCCGACGCCGATCCTCGCCGCAACGTTGGCGACCATGGCGTCGAGATCGAGCACGACCGAGTCGTCGACGAGCGTCACGCGCTCCGTCTCGCCTTCGAGCACCGCAATGAGCTGCTCGTGACCAGCCCGGTTGGCCGTCCGCCAGAGCTCCTGGACACGGGGCCTCGCGAGCGCACGAGCAGCGGCCTCGGTCGCGACCGACTGCAGCTGGGCGGACGCCGGGCCCGCAAGCGGCTTGAGCTCGGGCCGAAGCGCGGCTTCGAGCTGTGCCTGCACCTCTCCCGCGGAGTACGCCTCTTCGACGATGAACGCGGCGAGCGCGTCCTGGATCTCGGGGCTCTCGAGGAGCTTGCCGCTCTGGTCGACCCACGCGTCGGAGTCCAGCGCCACATCCCTCACCCAGACGCTGACGGTCGAGACGAGGATGCAGAGGGCCCCAAGCGCGACGAGCACGGCGACGAGCAGCCGATGCTGTCCGGCGCCGCCCTCGTTCTCTTTGGCCTGCGGCGGTGTCACGGCTTCAGGATCGCGCCCCGGCAGCTCGGGGGCTTCACCCACGGCTGCCTTTCACCCAGGTGATCAGAGCGCGCCGAGCTCGCGCGCCCTCGCCACGGCCGCTTCGCGCGAGGAGACCGCCAGCTTCTGGTAGATCGACTTCGTGTGGGAGTGGATCGTGTTGTACGAGAGGAAGAGGGCTGTGCCGATGTCCCGTTTCGGAAGCCCGTCGGCCAGATAGCGAAGCACCTCCAGCTCGCGCTCGGTGAGGTCGGTCTGCCCCTTGGCCCTCCGATAGGCAGGCGTGAGCGTGCGGGCCACACGCTCCAGCCGGTCGGCGAGGATCCCGGGATCGCCGCAGCCGTCGAGCACCGTGCGGGCCTCCTCGATGCACTCACGCCCCGCCTTCGGCCCTCGTAGGGCCCGGCGGACCGGCGCGAGCGCGATCGCCGCCTCGGCGACGAGCAGCGGCTCGGACTGGCTCCGCAGCCGGTCGAGCCCCCGGTCGAGAGCCTGTTCCGCGCTGTCCGCGTTCGAGCGGGCGAGGACGGCGCCGAGCGCCAGGTCGGCCACGCCGCACGCAAAGGTGTCGGCGACTTCGTGTGCCTCGAGCACCTCGATCGAACCGTTCGCGAACGCCGCCGCGACCTCCTGGTCCTCGGTGGCGAGCGCGACCCGGGAGTAGAGCGCCTTCGCAATCGAGACGTGGAGCCACTGCTCGAGGTCGGTCGCCGACGCCGCCGCCTCTTGCAGCGACGCCTCGGCCTTCTTCCAGTTGCCCGCGAGATACTCGGCCCAGCCGCGCGACAGCTGAACCAGGGGCGCCCAGGCCGGTCCCAGCCCGTTCTCCAGAGCCTTGGCGCGCCGGGAGGCGGTGAGCATCTCGCCTACGTCACCGCGGGGCAGGCACGCCTCGACGGCTGCCGCGGCCGCCTCCAGCGAGCTTCCGTCCGGAAAGTGTCCCTCGAGCCCGACGGCAGCTGCCGCCTCGAGCGCGCGAAGGGCATCGAGGCGCTCTCCCACCACGCTCACCGCCCACGCTTTCGTGATCAGCAGGCGAGCGTCGCCTGAGACAGCGTCCCTCGGCAGGAAGTCGAGGCGACGCAGCGTCGTGTGGGCCGCGGCGCAGCTGAGCTGCGGGGACCAGCGTTCCAGCACCAGTTCGATCGCTGCCCCGACATCTCGCGCAGCTACGGCGTGGCGAATCGCCTCGTCCACGTGTCCCGCCTCCGCGTACCACTCGTACGCCCTCCGGTGAAGCGTCAGGGCCCGCTCAGGGCTGTGGCGCATGAGCTGAGCACGGAGCAGCTCCCGGAAGAGCTGGTGGAAGCGATACCAACGGCGCTCTTCGTCGAGCGCGAGCAGGAAGAGATTCGCCTGCTCGACCGCATCGAGCAGATCCGCCGAATCCGCCTCGCCCGTCACGGCCTCGGCAAGTGGAGCACAGACCGACTCGAGGATCGAGGCCGCGAGCAGGAACTCTCGCTGCGTCGGGTCGAGCGAGTCGAGCACGACCTCGGTCAGATAGTCGACGACGTGCCGGTTCGAGCCCCTGAAGCCGGCGACGAACTCGGTGCGGTCCTCGGTCTTCTGGAGCGACAGCGACGCGAGGTACACGCCGGCGGGCCACCCCTCCGTGCGTTCGTGCAACGTGGCCAGCGTCGCCGGCCCGAGCCTGAGGCCGAGCTTCTCGTTCAGGAGCGCCGCCTCTTCGTCCGCGGTGAAGCAGAGGTCGACGGCGCGGAGCTCGAGCAGCTCGCCCCTGGCCCGCAGGACGCCGACAGGGATCGGAGGATCGGCGCGCGTGGAGAGAACCAGCGTGACGTCCTGCGGCAGCCAGTCCAGGAGCAGCGAGATGGAGTCGTGACAAAGCCGGCTCTCGATCGCCTGGTAGTCGTCCAGGACGAGCACGAGCTCGCGATTGAGCGCGCGAAGCTCGTGGGCGAGCAGCGGCACGACGGTGCCGAGGATGTCTGCCTGGGGAGACCGCAGCGCCATCTCGCCGGCGCTTTCGAAACTCGGCTCGACGGCGCGAATGGCCTCGAAGATCCGTGTCCAGAAGAGGACGGGATCGTTGCTCGCCGCCTCGACCGAGAGCCAGGCGAAAGGCCGCTCGTCCACGTCTTCCCACTGGTGCAAGAGCGTTGTCTTGCCGAAGCCGGGCGGAGCCGCCAGCAGGATCAGCTCGTTCCGCGCGCCCTCCAGCGTCCGGGTCAGGCGGGCGCGCTCCAGTACCGCATGCGAATGTCCGCGCCAGATCGACGGCCCTAGCGGTCCACCCCGTTCGTCGGTGTGTTCCGCAGAGGCAAGAGTCGCATCGGTCATGTGGGAAATCTGTCGAAAGCTTCTAAATCATGCCTGAACGGGGACCGCCGGTGCCTCGAACCGTGTCACCCGGGTGATCGTGTCCTCCGGGTGAAGACGCCCACAACGGCTCGAACGACAATCCCGGCAGTCACGAGAGGAGGAACTGTGCTTATTGCCGAGACTTCATTCTGGGACGCCTTCTGGTGGATGTTCGTCTTTTTCTTCTGGGTCATGGCGATCTGGCTCTTCATCGCCCTGATCGGCGACGTCTTCCGACGGGAGGATCTGACGGGATTCAAGAAGGCTGCGTGGATCGTCTTCATGATCATCCTCCCGTTCATCGGCGCGCTGTCGTACGTGATCTCGCGTCCGAAGATGACGGCCCAGGACGTGCGGATGATGACCCAGGCGGAGGCGGCCCAGCGAGCCGCCGCCGGCGTCTCGACCGCCGACGAGCTCGAGAAGCTCAGCGAGCTCCGGTCACGCGGCGTGCTCAGCGATCAGGAGTACGAGGCGCTGAAGCTCAAGGCGCTCGGTACCACGGCGTAGCTTCACAGACGCGGCACATGGCGCGGGCGTCCCTTGGGCGCCCGCGCCTGTTTGCGGAGAGCAACTCACCTGGGTGAAGTGCGGCCCCGGGTGGTGTCACCCGGTGGACGCCGTCCTAGCCTCGCATCGTGAGCAAATCGAACCTGCTTAGGAGGGACAACCGATGCTGATCGCCGAGGAGTTCACGTTCTGGGACGTCTTCTGGCTCATCGCCGTGACGTCCATCTGGTTCATGATCATCTCGCTCGTCATCGTCGTGCTGGTCGACAACTTCCGGCGTGACGACCACTCGGGCTTCGCCAAGGCCGGCTGGACGCTGCTGATCATCGCGTTCCCGCTGCTTGGCGCACTGATCTACCAGATCGTCAGGCCGAAGACGCCGGAGTACGACGCTGAGTGGGAGAGCCGCCCGACGGCAGGCTCGGCGCGCGACCAGGCTGCCCGAGTGGGCGGCCTTCCGTAAGCAGTCCTAGGCCCGTGAAAGGAGGAGACGGTCGATGTCGACAGTGAACACACAGGAAGGGGCCTCCACCAGGCCGCAGCAGGTCGGCTGGGTGAAGTTCGCGGGCCTGCTGATGATCATGCTCGGAGGGTTCAACGTCCTCCAGGGGATCATCGGACTGACCGACCAGAAGTACTTCGCGGTGACGCCGGAGGGCCTTCTCGTCGTGGAGAACTACGACGTCTGGGGCGGCTTCTGGCTGACCGTGGGCGTGGTCCAGGTGCTGACCGGTATCGGGATCCTCGGCGGGAAGCAGTGGGCGCGCTTCACCGCGATCGGCATGCTCCTCTTCAGTGCGATGGGCCAGATGATCTTCCTCGCGGCCTTCCCGATCTGGACCGCGGTGACCATGGGGCTGATCATCACGTCGATGTACGCGCTGACGATCCACGGCGAGGCGTTCGGCGGCGAGCGCCTGTAGCGACGCGAGCCGGTGCTGCTCAACCCATTCAGCTCGCGAGCGGAGTTCGATCCCGAAGACGCCGAGAAAGCAGCGTCGATGTGGGGGCTCTATCTCCTGACCGGGGTGATCTCGCTGGTGTTCGGCGGGATCATCCTGAGCGTCGATTGGAGCCTTGACAGCCTGGCGGCCTTCATCGGCGCGTTCTTCATCATCCAGGGCGCCGCGTGGCTCGTGACGAAGCCGCTCGACGGCGGTGATCGCACCACGAACGTCGTCGGCGGCCTCGTGGGGGCCGGCGCCGGCCTCGCGCTCCTCGTCTGGCCGGACAAGAGCCTCTACACGCTGGGCGTCTTCATCGGGATCTGGGTGATCTCGAGCGGCGTGCTACGCGTCGTGGGCGCCATCGCCAACCGCCACGCTCCCCACTGGTGGCTCGTGCTCGCTCTCGGACTGATCGAGATTCCGATCGGCGTCTGGGCGATGCGCCGTCCCGGCGTGACGATCGCCGTCCTCATCACGCTGACCGGGGTCTGGGCAATCGTGACCGGCGTCTGGCAGTGCGTCGTCGCCTTCGAGGTGCGTAACCTCCCGAAGCGCATGCGGCTGCGACCCGCGTAGAGGGTTGCTCGTCGCCGTGACGCGGGCGAGCCGGATCACGCGCGTCGTCGTCGGCTCGCGCGACACGATCGCCGGGACGGTCTACGGGACGATCGTCGTGATGGGCGCGATCGCGGCCGGCTCCGGAGGGGCCGCGAATGCGGGGCAGCTCGCCGGAATCGCCGCCGGCACCGTGCTCGTGCTCTGGATCGCGCACGTGTACGCCGATGCCCTGGCCGAGACCATCAGCCTCGGCCGGCGGCTGGACCGCGCGGAGTTCGTCAGCGTCGCACGCCGCGAGCTCGCGATTCCCCTCGCAGCCGCGGCGCCTGTTACGGCGCTCGTCCTCGGCGCAGTCGGCCTGCTCCGCGAGTCGACCGCCCTCTGGCTGGCAATGGGCTTCGGCCTCACGACGCTGCTCGTCCAGGGGATCGGCTACGCGCGGGTCGAGCGGCTCAGCAGGCTCGGAACGACGGTAACCGTGGGGATCAACCTCGCGTTGGGCCTCCTGATCGTCGGCCTCAAGGCGGGGCTTGGCCACTAGGGCCGTCGGCTCACCTGGGTGAATGCCCGCGGCGGGCGATGATCTGGCGGTCGCCGGTGCGATACCAGTTCGTGCAGTGCTGACCCGCATCGCGTCCCTGCCCGCGCGCGCCGCAGCGCGAGCGTCCCGCGACCAGATCGCGGCGACGCCGGACGACGTGCTCGTTCGCGAGCTTGCACCCCTGATCGACCGGGCGTTCTCCACCAAGCTCCCCGAGGAGGTCGTGCACTCCGCCGTGAGGCATCGCGTCGTCGAGCGTGTCGTCGCGGAGCTCGCAGCGAGCGGCGCGCTCGATCGAGCCGTGAAAGACGCGCTCGCCAGCCCGCGCACGTCGGAGCTCGCCGACGCCGTCGCGCGCAGCGAGCCCATGCGGCGTGCGATCCGAGAGCTCGTGGAGAGCCCGGAGATGCGAGCGGCGCTCGCACGACAGACGACCGGGCTCGCCGAGGAGCTCGTCGGCAGCGTTCGGTCCCGCGCCGTGCAGCTCGACGATCGCCTCGATCGACGTCCTCGTCCGAGCCCCTCTCCGTTCGCCGGAATCGCGACCAGAGCAATGGCAATGGCCATCGACGCGTCCGTGATCCTCCTGGTCTTCGTCTCCCTGTCGGCAATGGTCGCCCTGATCTCCACCCTGGTCGGAACCTTGCGACCGGAATGGCTCGTCGGGGTTCTGCTGGCGTCCGGCTGGGCGCTGATCGCCGGGACGTACTTCGTCGTCTTCTGGAGCGGGGCCGGGCAGACACCCGGCATGCGGCTGCTGCGGCTCCGCCTGGTCGTGCGGGAGGGCCGTCCACCGTCCCTCGGGCGCGCCTTCCTCCGGGTGGTGGGCACGGTCGTCGCCATCGTTCCGTTGTTCGCCGGCTACCTGCCGGTGCTCTTCGACCGCCGGCGGCGCGGCCTCCCCGACTTCCTGGCGGGAACGGTCGTGCTCTACGAGGGCGCGACTCTCGCCGACGACGCCGATCGTTAGAGTTTCGCCCCGATGGCGATCCGCGAAGCCGAGCCTGTCGGCTCCCTGACCGAGATCCGCGAGGCGGGCCTCGATCGCGAGGACCTGCTGACGATCTACCGCAACATGCTCCTCACCCGCGGGATCGAGGAGCGCGGCCACATTCTGTACAAGCAGGGGAAGATCCCTGGCTCGTTCTACACGGGGCGCGGAAACGAGGCATCGTCCGTCGGGGCCGCGACCGCGATGAGCGCCGAGGACGTCGGCACGCCGCTCCACCGCGACATGGGCGTCCACGTCACGCGGGGCGTCGAGCCGTGGCGGATCTTTGCGCAGTACATGGGCCGCGAGGACGGGCCGACCCGGGGGCGCGACGGCAACGTCCACATGGCCGACGCGCAACTGGGGCTGATCGCGATGGTCAGCCACCTGCCGGCGATGCTGCCCGTGGCCGTCGGCTGTGCGCTCGCGTTCCGGATTCGCGAGGAGTCACGCGTCGCCGTCGGCTGGTTCGGCGAGGGCGCCTCGGCGCGGGGCGACGCGCACGAGGGCATGAACCTCGCCGGCGTCCGCCGCCTCCCGGTCGTGTTCATCTGCGACAACAACCAGTGGGCCTACTCCACGCCGACGCACCTCGAGTACGCGTGCGAGACGCTGGCCGACCGCGGCGCCGCCTATGGGTTCGAGGGCGTCGTTGTCGACGGTACGGACGTCCTCGCCGTCTACCGGGAGGTCAAGCGCGCGATCGAGAAGGCGCGGCAGGGCGGCGGCCCGACCCTGATCGAGTCGATGACGCTCCGCATGGAGGGCCATGCCGTCCACGACGATGCGTTCTACGTCCCGAAGGAGCTCTTCGAAGAGTGGGCGAAGCGCGACCCGATCGAGCGCTTCCGTTCCTGGCTGCGGGAAAACGCGAACATGACCGACGAGGAGGAGGACGATGTCGCGGCAGGCGTCAAGCGGACGCTGAGCCAGGCGATCGAGCGCGCGGAGACATCGCCGCTGCCCGATCCCTCCACCGTCGCGGACAAGGTGTTCGCGCGCCCCGAAGACCTCGACACGCCCCACCACAAGTAATGGCCGAACTAACGTATTTGCAGGCAATTTCCGACGGTCTCCGGCAGGAGATGCGGCGCGACAAGCGCGTCTTCGTGATCGGCGAGGACGTCGGGGTCTACGGCGGGGCCTTCAAGGTCACGCTCGGCTTCCAGGAGGAGTTCGGCCCGTGGCGCGTGATCGACTCGCCGCTCTCGGAGACGGCGATCGTCGGCGGCTGCACGGGCGCGGCGATCATGGGCATGCGGCCCGTCGCCGAGATGCAGTTCGCCGACTTCGTCTCGTGCGCCTGGGACCAGCTCGTCACGGTGGCCGCCAAGCAGTTCTACCGCGTCGGCACGCCGATCCCGATCGTCGTCCGGCTGCCCTCGGGCGGTGGCTTCTCGGGCGGGCCGTTCCACTCGCAGAACCCGGAGAGCTCGTTCGCGCACATCCCGGGCCTGAAGATCGTCTGCCCGGCAACGCCGGAGGACGCCAAGGGCTTGCTGATCAGCGCGATCGAGGACCCCAACCCCGTCCTCTACTTCGAGCACAAGCACCTCTACCGCCGGATCAAGGCCGACGTGCCGGAAGAGCGCTACACCACGCCGTTCGGGAAGGCCCGCGTGCACCGCGAAGGCGACGACCTCACGGTGGTCACCTGGGGCGCGATGGTCTACACCGCCGACGAGGCAGCGAACCAGCTCGACTCGGACGGCGTCTCGGTCGAGATCCTCGACCTGCGCACGCTGATCCCGTGGGACCGCCAGGCCGTGCTCGAGAGCGTCCACAAGACCTCGAAGGTGCTCGTCCTCCACGAGGACACGCGGACGGGCGGCTTCGGTGGAGAGATCGCGGCGACGATCGCCGAGGACGCGTTCGAGCACCTCGACGCGCCGGTGAAGCGGGTCACCGCGCCGGACGCCCCGGTCCCGTTCTCTCCCCCGCTCGAGAAGGCGTACATCCCGCAGGTCGACGACGTCGTCGCAGGGCTACGCGAGCTTGCCGAGTATTAGGGACTGATGGCCACGCCAACCGCCGTCGACGTCGTGATGCCCCAGATGGGCGTCTCCGTCTCCGAGGGGACGATCACGAAGTGGCTGAAGGCCGAAGGCGAGGAGATCCAGGCCGACGAGCCGCTGCTCGAGATCTCCACGGACAAGGTCGACACCGAGGTGCCGAGCCCGGGTAGCGGAGTCGTCCAGCAGATCCTCGTCCAGGAAGGTGAGACGGTCGAGGTCGGAACGAGGCTCGCCGTGATCGGCGCGCCGGGCGCGGCGCCCGCCGAGGAAGCGCCCGCGGAGCCGGCGCCCGAAGCTGCTCCCGAGCCCGAGCACGAGCCCGAGCCCGAGCCCGCGACTGCCCAAGCCGCCGCCGAGGCGAGCGCCGTCTCGAGCGCGGAGACTCCGGCGCCCGCTCCCGCGCCCGCCGCGCCTCCGCCGGCCGAGGCGACTGCGGACGCGAGCCAGGACGGCAAGAGCTTCGTGTCGCCCGTCGTCGCGCGGATCGCCTCCGAGCACGGCGTCGACGTCTCTCAGGTGCAGGGCACGGGACGCGGCGGGCGCGTGACGAAGAAGGACATCCTGGCGTTCGTGGAGGGCGGCGGGCAGGCGCAAGCCGCAGCCCCCGAGGCGCCGCCGGCAACAGAAGCACCACCCGCGCCGGAACCTGAGCCCGCCCCCGAGCAGGCCGAGCCCGCACCAGCGCCGGCCGCCGCCGCGCCGCAACCGGCGCCAGCGCCGGCCCCTGCCCCCGCCCAGCCCGAGGCTGTCGGCGGCGAGCAGGAAGAGCCGATGAGCGCGATGCGCAAGGGGATCGCCGAGCACATGCGGCGCTCGCTCGACACCTCGGCTCACGTGACGAGCGCGATCGAGGTCGACATGGCGAAGGTCGTGGCGCTCCGCGAGAAGCTGAAGCCCGAGTTCCAGAAGGGCTACGGCGTCAACCCGACCTATCTGATCTTCGTCGCGCGAGCCGTCGTCGACACGCTCAAGGAGTACCCGTGGATCAACGGCGAGATCCGCGGCGAGAAGATCGTCACCCGGAACTACGTCAACCTCGGCTTCGCGGTCGAGCTCGCCGACGGCAAGGGCCTGATCGTCCCGGTGGTGAAGAACGCCGAGGGCCTGAACCTGCTCGGCATGGCCCGCGCTGTCACGGACATCGCCGAGCGCGCGCGCAACAAGCAGCTGACGCCGGACGAGGTGCAGGGCGGGACCTTCACGATCACGAACCCGGGCGGCTACGGCACGTTCCACGGAACGCCGGTGATCAGCCAGCCGCAGGCGGGGATCCTCGGCACCTACGCCCTCGTCAAGCGGCCGTGGGTGATCCAGGACGAGCTGGACAAGGACGTGATCGCGATCCGGCCGATCATGAACATCACGCTGACCTACGACCATCGCCTGGTCGACGGCGCCCTCGCGGGTCGCTTCCTGCGCGACCTGAAGCAGAAGCTCGAGACCTGGGACGAAGCCGCGTATTAGCTTGGGAGGAGCCGGGCTGGCTCGAAGACGCGACTGCGTGGATCGACGAGCGAGTAACCCGTAGCGGCGAGGTCGAGCTCGTCTGGGCCCGCGCTTGGTCGGCGATCGTGCGAGTTCCCTCGGCCGGCGGGGACCTCTGGTTCAAGGAGAACCATCCGGCCAACACCTTCGAGCCGGCGCTGACCGAACGCCTCGCGCGCATCCGGCCGGACTGCCTTCCCGATGTCGTCGCGTGGAACGGGCCCAGGCTGCTCACCCACGACGTGGGCCCACGGCTTCGCGACGTCCATGACGCGGGAGATCCCACCCCCTCCTGGGAGGAGATTCTCCCGCTCTACGCCGAAGTGCAGATCGACTTCATGGAGGCCGCAGACGACGCCCTCGACCTCGGAACACCAGACGACCGGCCCGAGCTGCTGCCCGAGCGCTACGCCGAGCTCGGCGGCGACCGTCTCGAGGCGGTGACCGCAGCCGCGGAACGGCTGGCCGGCACCGTCCCGTTCACACTCGCCCACATGGAGGCGCACGACGGAAACATCTTCGTGCGCGGTGGCCGGCCGGTCTTCATCGACTGGGCCGAAGCCGTCGTGAGCCATCCGTTCCTCGGGCCGCTCCAGTCGCTGCGCATCGCGGTAGAACGCGCGGGCGCCGACCACGGCTCACCCGAGGTCGAGCGGCTCCGCGACCTCTATCTCGAGCCGTTCACGCGCTTCGCGCCGATGGTCGAGCTCCGGGAGCTCTTCTCCGACGGGTACCTCCTCCACGGCGTCTCGCGCGCTGTGTTGTGGAAACGGACGTTGGAGGGACTCCCCGCCGAGCAAACCGAGGAGTACGGCTCGCCCATCGCCGCCTGGCTCGAGACCGTCTCGGAGCTCGTGGACGGGACGACTACGCTGGGTGGCGCATGAGCGCGATGGAGGGGAGCTGCTGGTGCGGGGCCGTGCGCTTCACGGTACGCGAGCCGTTCGTCAGGCTCAGCTTCTGCCACTGCACCTCCTGCAAGCGGATCTCGGGCGGCGTCGGCACGGCGAACGGGCGCTCCCGGACGGAGTGGATCGAGGTGCAGGAGGGGCGCGACCGGCTCACGACGTACCAGCCCGACGAGGGCAGCGCGAAGACGTTCTGCTCGGTCTGCGGCTCGAACCTCTTCGGCGGGGGCTGGCCGGAGTCCGAGGAGTGCAGCGTCAGGCTGAGCGCGATCGACGACGGCCTCGGCGACCGGCGGCCCGAGCTCCACACCTACGTTCGCTCCGTCGCGTCGTGGGAGACGCTGCCGGACGACGGCTTGCCCCGCAAGGAATGAACGCGAACCTGCACGACCTCGGGACGATCCCCTACCGCGAGGCGTGGGATCTCCAGCGAACGCTTGCCGACGGCGTTCTCCGTGGGGAGATTCCGGACACCGTGCTCCTGCTCGAGCACCCGCCGGTGATCACGCTCGGACGACGCGCCGAGCAGGGCGAGCTCCACCTCCCGGAGGGAACGACGGCCGAGATCGTCGAGACCGACCGGGGCGGCAAGTCGACCTACCACGCCCCCGGCCAGCTCGTCTGCTACCCGATCCTCGACCTCACCCGCCACGGCCAGGACGTCAAGCGCTACTGCCGCGACCTCGAGGAGGCGCTGATCCGGACGATCTCGGCGCTCGGCGTCGAGGCGACACGCATCGACGGCCTCACCGGCATCTGGCTGGAGCGGCCTCCCAGGAAGATCGCGTCGATCGGTGTCCACATCGCGAAGTGGGTGACGACGCACGGGTACGCGCTCAACGTCGACCTCGACCCCGCGCCGTTCACCGAGTGGATCACGGCGTGCGGCCTGGAGGACGCGGCGTTCACGACCCTCGCCCGCGAGCTAGGCCGGCCCGTGACCGTCGACGAGGTCAAGCCGCACGCCGCCCGGGCGGTCGAAGAGGTCTTCGACCTGCGCTTCGAGGACCTAGGCGCTCGCGGCGATCAGGGCGTCGACGACCTGCGGGTCGAACTGCGTCCCGGCACTGCGGCGTAGCTCGGCGACTGCGTCGTCCCGCGACAGGGCCTGGCGGTAGCTCCGATCGGTCGTCATCGCGTTGTACGCATCGCAGGCCGCAACGACCCGCGCGACGATCGGGATCTCCTCGCCGGCGAGGCCGTCGGGGTAACCCGTCCCGTCATGCCTCTCGTGACAGGACCGCACGATCTTGCCGATCTCGCCGAGCAGGCCGCCGACGCGGTGGAGGAGACGCTCACCCTCGATCGTGTGCTGTTTCATCAGCTCCCACTCCTCGGAAGTCAGCTTCCCGGGCTTGTTGATGATCTCGTTGGGGACGCGGATCTTTCCGACGTCGTGGAGCAGCGCGGCGAACTCGGCATCGCGGCGCTCGCGCTCCGAGAGACCCAGTTCGTCCGCTACGGAAAGCGTGAGCGCGACGACGTCGCGGCTGTGCTCGCCGGTGTACCCGTCGTCCGCCTCGACGACGTCGCCGAGCAGGAACGCGGTGCCGCGATAGGCATCTCGGAGCTCGAGCTCGTGGTCGATCCGCACCCGGCGCTCACGCGCGAAGACCGAGAGGAGCCCCACGAGAGGCAAGGCGAGCACGACGCCGTACAGCGAGTCCGTTGCCGCGAATGCGACCGCCAGGCCGACCGCACCGAGAGCGCCGTCGACCATCCAGACCCACGCCATCATCCGCAAGTGGACCTTGGGCGGACCGCCGAGCGTCGCCCATCCCCGCAACGCGGTGCTTCCATACTCGAGGGCGAACTGTGCGCCGAGCGCCGCGAGGTAGATCGGCCAATCGGCCAGGTCAGGGCTCGGCTCGCCGGCGAGACCCAGTACGAGTGCTGGGCCAACCGCGTGCCAGCAACCCCCCAGACGGATGAACACCCGCTCGAAATGGAGATTGCCTCCCGCGTACTCCACCAGGCTGCCGAGCAGGACGCCAGAGGCGACGGCGAGCGGCACGAGCCCCGTGGGAAGGACGAACAGCATCGGCACCAGTACGAGCTGTGTCGGGACCGCCGACCCCATCGCGATCTCGAAGTCCAGGCGGTACGCCAGCGCGTAGAGCCCGACGAGTAGGAGCGTTGCGAATGCCCCGGGGGCCCGCTCGCTCGGAATCGCCTCGACCATGAAGATCGCGACGCCCAGGAAGGCCGCGACGGAGACGATCAGCGAACGGCGCTCGCGGACCGCGAGCCGGCTCAACCGGCGGGCCCGCCGCTCTTCGATGATCCGCTCGGTCGCCGGGTCGAGACCCGAAGAGCCACCTGCCGCCGCAGTGGACATTCCGAACGAGAAATCGGCGCTTTCCAAGGGGCCCGCGAGCCGAATTCCCTCGAACGAGTGATCAAGGAAGCCCCGGTCTCCCCCGGAGGGGTGATGCAGAGAAGCGCAGGTTCCCGAGACTGAGACACGTGACGTCTGCAGCCCGTCACCCGCGCATCGCCCTCCTCCTCATGGTCGGGGTGCTTGCGGGCCTCGCCGCTCTGAGCGCGACGCGCACCGCGGAGGCCGGCATCATCGGGACGCCGCCCGCTTCGGGCTGCGGCAGCCCTTCGCAGGTCTTCGCGCCTTGGGGCGACTCGGCGAACTACGTACTCGTGCCCGGCGGCTCCTTCGAAGCCGGAGCCCCGTCGTGGTCGTTGTCGGGCGGCGCGAAGATCGTCTCGGGCAACGAGACCTTCTACGCGAACTCGGCCACCGACTCTCGATCGCTGTACCTGCCGCCCGGCAGCTCGGCGCTCTCGCAGACCGTCTGCTTCGCCTTCGGAGACTGGCATTCCCGGTTCTTCGTGCGCAGCGTCGGCTCGGGAGGCAGCCTCAAGGTCGACATCGTCGTCAAGAGCCTCTTGGGCGAGCGTGGTAGCCCTCCTGGACGGCGGGACCGTGACGGCGAGCGGCACCTGGGCGCCGTCACCCCGTGTGCGGCTGACCTTGACGAACCTGTGCGGCCTGCTCGGCGTACGGGCCGTCGCCTTCCGCTTCCGAAGCAGCGACAGCGGCGCGGCTTTCCAGGTCGACGATGTCTACCTGGATCCGTACAAGGAGTGGTAGCCGCGCAGATTCCCTCGAACGAGGGATCAAGACTGCTCGAACGAGGCATGGCGCAAGTGGGTGATACCGCCAAGACTGGGTGAAGCTTTCCTCGAGCGCGATTTGGGCGGAGCGGTTGGATGCGGCGACGTAAAGGCGGCGGAAGGGGTTCCGCCGCCTTTCGCGTTCCAGGAGGCGCCGCCCGTACACTGAGGCCGTGAAGTCGCTGCCCGTCGCGGAGCGGCCCCGCCGGCCGCCGTGGATGAAGGTCCGCGCGCCGAGCGCGGATTCGCACTACCTCGACGTCCGCAAGCTGATCCACGGATCCGGCCTTCACACGGTCTGCGAGGAGGCCCGCTGCCCCAACATCGCCGAGTGCTGGGGGCGCGGCACGGCGACATTCCAGATCCTCGGCGACACGTGCACCCGGGCGTGCCGCTACTGCTACGTGAACTCGGGCCGGCCGGAGCACCCGCCGGATCCGCTCGAGCCGCTACGCCTCGCGCACGCCGCGGCGCAGATGGGACTGGAGCACGTCGTCGTGACCTCCGTGGACCGCGACGACCTGCCCGATCGCGGCGCCGGCCATTTCGCAGCGACAGTCCGGGCACTCAGGGCGAAGGCGCCGTCGGCGTCCGTCGAGCTCCTGACGCCGGACTTCCTCGGCGTCGAGGAGGAGGCGCTGCGCACCGTCCTCGCCGAGCGCCCCGAGGTCTTCAACCACAACATCGAGACCGTGCGACGGCTCCATCGCCGTATGCGCGGCGCCAAGGCGTCCTACGACAAGGCGCTGTGGCTGCTGCGCCGCGCGAAGGAGCTCGCCGACTACGACGTCCTCACGAAGTCCGGGATCATCGTCGGGCTCGGAGAGACGAACGACGAGGTCGTCGAGACGATGCGTGATCTGCGCTCAAACGGCGTCGACGTCGTGACGATCGGCCAGTACCTGCAGCCCTCCGCGAAGCACGCGCAGATCGACCGCTGGGTACACCCCGACGAGTTCCGCTGGTTCCGCGAGCAGGGCGAAGCACTCGGCTTCGGCTCCGTCTTCTCGGGGCCGCTGGTGCGTTCGTCGTACCGAGCGGACGAGCAGCGCCACGCAGCCGAAACCGGCCGCGGCGCGGTCGCGTACTAGTCCGCGGCTCTTTCGATCCGCTGCTCCTGCTTGCGCGCGAGCTCCAGCGCGCCTGAGAGCGCGAGCAGCCCGTCAGGGCCGCTGATCTCGAGCTCGGCGACGACGTTCGCGTCTTGCCAAGCCACGCGGTAGACGCGCGTCGATCGCCGCAGGCGCGTGGCGGCAAACGACACATCGCCGAGGCCCGGATCGTCGATCAATTGCCATGAACGTCCCCGCGCTTCTTCCAGCGCCGCGTAGAGCTCTTTCTCGGCCGACGACCTTCCGCGGAAGAGCTCTACGCGCGACGCTACGAAGGTCACCCGGTCGCGGAAACGCACCTCCCAGCCCGCGTCGCCACGCGGTCCCTCGAACGTCTCCGTGAACGAGGGAGGCGCATCCTCGGCCTGGAGCACGGCCCCGGGTAGGTCGGCGCGCTCGACGGAGCCGGCGGTACCTCCGCAGCCGGCGACCGCGGCCAGCGCGATGCAGAGCGCTAGTCGCGAGGCGGTGGTAATCCGGGCTCGCCGCCGAACTTCGGGTCGGCGACAGTCAGATCCTCCCCGAGCGGGGTGATCACCGACATCGCCTCGCGGTCGGGCAGCAGCTCGCCGTTCTGCGCTTCGAGCTCGTCGTTCGTGGTCTCTGGCTCGCTCATACGGACGATTGTAGGTGTCCGGAGCCGAGAACAACGAGGGCCGCCCGAAGGCGGCCCTCGCGTACTTCATTCAGCTACGCCGACTCAGTCGTCGTCGTCGTCATCGTCGCGGCCACCGCTACGCGGATTGACCTCGACCGACATGACGCGATCGCCGTGGCTCTCACCGAGGACCTTGATCTTCGTCCCCGTCTGAGGCACGTTGACGCCCGTCCAACCCGGCTGGAAGCGACCGTGCGCTGCCGCCGTGTGGCCGTCGTTGCCGCGTCCACCACGAGCGTACGTCGTCGAACAGCCGAACCGCCGGCTTGGAGCGGATCGTCGTCGGCTCGCTGTTCAGGTGCAACGTGATCCGGTCGGTCCGCTCGGTCCCGAAGGTCGAGTCGTAGGTCTGGATCCGCTGCCGCATGTACTGCCCGTTGGCCCAGTGCTCGTTCGACTCGGTGCGCGTCGACGGGCAGGATCAGGCCGCCGCCGGGATGGTCGCCGACCTGTTGTTGGAGAACGACTCGTCCCAGTAGCTGATCAGCAGGCCGTCCTGGTACGGGTAGTGCTCGACCCAGTCCGGCTTCGTGTTCAGGAACCCGAAGTTGTACGCGGTGCGGAGCGACCGGTCGTACTCGTCGTACTGCCGGTTCTCCATCACGTACGCGTTCAGGTGGAAGCTGACCTCGGTGCCGGTCGTCCGCTGGAAGCCGTGCGAACGTCCAGCCTTCCGTGTCAGTCTCTGCCCCGCCGATCAGGGCACCGTCGAGCTTGATGTCGTCGACGATGAAGCCCTTCTCGACGACGGCGGCGTCGGTCTGGTAGCGGAACCGCACCATGTTCGTGCCGGCAGGCAGCGTGGCGGTGAGGTCCCTGTAGACACCGCCGCTCGAGCCCGTGATGCCGGTGTCGCTCGAGTTGAACCCGCTGTGGTTGTGGTCGCCGGGGTTCGTGTGATCACTGACCTTGTCCGACAGGTTGTTCGCGATCGGCGTCCAGGTCGTGCCGCCGTTCGACGACGCCTCGAGGAAGGCGTAGTCCCAGTCCGCCTCGATCTCGTACTGCACCTTCGCGGTCAGCGTGCCGCCGCCGGAGACAGACCTCGTCATGGTGTTGTTGAGGTCGTCGCCCATCTGGCTCCAGAAGAGCATCGTGCCGCTCGCCGGATTTGCGAGGACGACTCGCTTCTCCTTGTCGGGCAGCATTGACGAAAGCAGCCTGCTGCCCGAGCTTCGACGCGGCGTCGTTCGGGCCGAGCTTGATCCTCTTCCGCTCGCCGTAGTTGACGACCTCGTAGAACTTGCCGCCCGGACACGTGTCGCAGCCCAGCCAGCCGAGCTGGAACTTCTCCCATGCGCCCAGGTCGATCGGGGCGTCGCCGATGCCGTTGCGACCACCGTCGCCGATGTTCGCGCCGGAGCTCATGAGCGTCCAGAAGCCGGTCGAGTTCTCGGCACCGCCGGTGTTGCCCGAGGTGTCGTAGAGATCCGGCAGGCCGAGATCGTGGGCGTACTCGTGCGCGAACACGCCGAGGCCGCCGTTCTCGGGCTGGATCGTGTAGTCGCCGACCCAGACGCCCGTCGGGTTGTTCGGGATGAGCCCCGCGACGCCGCCCGACCCGCAGGCCGAGGGAGTCCCGACGCCGGGACGCAGCCGCCGGCGTTGACGCCCGGCAGACCGCCCGGGCCGCCGCCCTGGATCTGGGCGTACCAGCGGTGGCTCCAGATCGCGTCCGTGCCCTGATGCGGGTCACCAGCGGCCTGGTCGCCACCGGCGTGGACGATCTGGAAGTGGTCGATGAACCCGTCGGGCTCGTCGAAGTTCCCGTCGCCGTCGAGGTCGTAGCGATCCCACTTGTCGAACTGCTTCAGGTAGTCCGCGACCTGCGTCGTCGTCTTGCCGGAGTCGAGCTGGCCCTTGACCCAGAACGACATCGCGTCGCGGATCAGGAACCAGGTGCTGTTGCAGACGATGTCGCCGCAGTAGTCACGGCCGTACCGCGCCTCGTTGAACGGGACCTTCACCCAGCCGTGAACCTCGCGGCCCGCCGGGCTGGATCCCATGACCGAGTAGCGGTTCGACGACTGCCGCTCGAAGTACCGGGCCATGCGGTCGAAGTACATGTTCTGGTAGTGCGCGACGTTGTAGTCGGCCTTCCAGAGCGTCGAGTTGTCGACCGCGCGGTTCGGCGCGGCGATCTTGTTGTGCGCCGGACCCTCAAAAGTCTGCGGGGTCCCGTCGCCCGGGAAGCAGCTCACGCCGACGACGGTGCCCGGGGGACACCCGGCCGCCGTGTCGGGGTACGCCGAGTGCCGTCTGTTGTCGAACTCGGCGATCACGACGAACACCGGGTCTGTCTTCAAACGCCCGAGCTCGACGTACTTGTTCTTGCCGAGCCGAACCACGTTCCCACGGGCGTCGCCGTGGAGCTTCAGCTCGAGTGCCGCCTCCTTGCGGGCTTCGAACTCCCGCGTCATCGGACCCGGCAGGTTGTGCGTCGTCGCCGGCTCCGCAACCCGCGCATCGGCGGGTGCCTTGGAAGCGCTTGTACCCGCCCCCGCAGACGCCGAGAAAGCGACCGTCAGTAGTGCCAAGAGCGCAAGCAGCGCCCCGGGCACAGTCCGTCGAACTCTCATCCATCTCCCCTTTCGGAACTGAGACCCCTCTACATAGAGATGCCGCTATCGGCGGCATCGCGTGGGATGTTAGCGCCGTTTTGGGAAATTTCAAACAAGCTTGCGGATCAGCGCTTCAGCCGCCGGGCTGGAGAGCGCCGTTCACCGTCAGGCGATACGGGGCGTAGCGCGAACACCTGCTCGGTTGGCTCGTCGTACATCACGACCGCGCCGACCACGTCCGCGTGCCCACCGAGCAGACGGTGAAGCTGCGAGCGGGTCAGGCGCGCGTCGTGGCTGCCGTCGAGCCGGATCGTCGCGCGGTCGACGCCGCCGTTGCCCCGCGAAGAGTAGGCGACGAGCTGGAGCGTGAAGCCGTGGACCGCGGTGGGGCGCGCCTGGGACGGAGACATCCAGCCGACGAGGCTCGCGCCGTCGGCGACCGATGCCCCGTTCAGCGTGAGGCCGCGCAGCCAGAAGCCGGGCGGGATCGTCGCAGCCGGGTCGTCGGGGTCGCCTGGCACGGAGCCGTCGGTGAGGTGGCGGAAGGCGAGCAGAATCGACCGTCCGGCGAACGCCGAGAGGTCGCAGCGCTCGTCGCGCCAGCCGCCGGAGTACGCGGTGTAGCCGGGGAGGTTCTGGTGCATGACCGGCCGAGCGAACGGGCTCGCGTCGTTCCGCGAGCTCGTGCAGGCGATGCTCTGGTACGTCGCTCCGCCGTCCGTCGAGACCTGCACGAACGTGAAGTCCCAACCGCCGGTCGGGTCCTCTTCCACGTTCCACTGCGCCTGGAAGGCGAGCTCCGGCGAGCCGGCGGGCACGGTGAGCTGTCGGACGATCGTGCGGTCGAGGTTGTTGCCGGCGCCGGTGTAGAGCGCGGCCGGACCGCCGGCCGGCGGCGCCGTGTCGACGCCCCACTCGACGGGAAGACCGGGGATCGCCGAAGCTCCGTCGAAGGTCAGGCTCTGCAGATCGCGGGCGCGGAGGTAGCGGCCGTCGGCGCGGCGGAGCCGCACGTAGTCGGCGCCGTTCGGCGGAGCGCCCGGCGCGGCGTACGAGCCGGGGGAGTCCCAGTCGACCGAGGCGTCGAGCGTCGGCGCGCGGAGGTCACGCAGCTGCCGCTCGTGTCGCCTGCCGATCGCGCTGTCTAGCGCCATCGCGGCGGCCCAGTCGTGAAGGACCTCCCGCGCGTCGGCCCGGGGGCCGAGCGCCTCCTGCAGGCCGGCGAGCCCGTTGGCGTCAGCGCGGTGGAGCGCCGTCATCACCCGGATGCCGAACCGTCCCGCGAGGTACTCCATGAACGTGTAGACGGACCCGTACTCGCAGTTCGCGTCCGGGCCGTCACCCCACAGCGTCAACGAGTTCTCGGAGCCGCCGTTCAAGAAGCAGGCGAGGTGGTTGTCGAGGCGCGGGTCGGAGGGCGAGCGCCACGGCTGGACGTAGCCGGTCAGCGTCCGCGCCCACTCGGCGAGCCCTTCGTCGACCCAGAGGGCTTCATCCCCGTCCTCGTGCTCCTCGAGCAGGTGCTCGTACTCGTGGGCGAAGACGCCCTCGATCAGGTGCGGGTAGGCAGGGGCGTGCCGGCAGTTGTCACCTTCGGCCGGCTCGTCGGCCGGGCGGGCACCCGTGCGGTGGAGCCAGTCGAAGGCGTCGATCGTCATCATGTTCCGGTCGAACAGCCGGTCGAGCGCCGACGAGTAGATACCGACGACGTAGCCGAAGTCCTGCGAGTTGTTCAGGTCGTAGAACGACTCGTCGCGGACGTTGTCGACCAGCACAACGGTGCGGTCACCGGGGCCCTGCGGGTGGAACGGCGGGCCGACGAGCGCGCCCGAGCCGTCCCGTGAAGGCGGGACGCTGAACACGAGCGACTCGCGCGGATAGATGTTCCGGTCGAAGGCGCGGACGAGATCGCGCACCTGGCCGTCGGTCACCGTGGTGCGTGCCCCGTTGCGGCAGTCGCCGGGCATGAAGTCCAGGTCGGTCGAGACCCAGACCTCGATCTTGCGCCCCACGCCGCGCAGCGTGAACTCCTTCGGGTAGAGCGCGCCCTGGACGATGTCGAGGCCTGCCCAGTAGCGCGGCTCGCCGAGCGCCGGCTCGTGCGAGCTCAGCCGGAAGCGGCGTTGCGCGCGACGAGGGCGGGCGAGCGACCCGACCGACGCGAGCTTGCCGCCGGCGACCTTCAGACGAAACGGAAAGTCGGGGTCGACGTAACGGATGCCGCCGCGAACGACGCCTGGCTTGGCCTCGCCCGCCCGAGCGGGCACGGCTGCGGCGAAAGCGCCCGTTCCGGCCAGTCCGGCAGCGATCAACGCTGCGACGGTGGCCAGAATCGATGATCTCGGATTGAGCAGGGTCCCTCCAGGCGTCGTAATCGCGGCTGAGAACTCGCGCCGCCCAGGGGCGGCCAAAACGACGAGAGCCCTTCGTGAGAGCCTTTTCGGTATTCGCCCGGGTCGCGGCACTCCCTCTCGCGAGGGAATTACCGTTGCTAATGCGGCTTGGCCATGGCGCGATAGTCGAGCGCCTGGTCGAGGATCTCGTCCGAGACCCCGGCCTCGCGGGCGACCTCGCGCAGCGGGCGGCCACTGCTCGCCGCGGTCTTCACGATCTCCGCGGCCCGGTCGTAGCCGATGTACGGGTTGAGCGCCGTCGCCGCGGAAAGGGTCAGCTCGGCGTACCGCTCGGCCTGCTCGCGGTTGGCCTCGATGCCGGCGACGCACTTCTCCGCGAAGACGCGCGACGCGGCCGCCGTCAAGCGGATCGAGTCGAGCAGGTTCCTGGCGAGGAGCGGCACGAAGACGTTCAGCTCGAAGTGGCCCTGCATGCCGCCCACGGTGATCGCCTGGTCGTTGCCGATCACCTGCGCGGCAACCTGTGTCACCACTTCCGGGATGACCGGGTTGACCTTCCCCGGCATGATCGAGCTCCCCTTCTGGAGCTCGGGGAGGAAGATCTCGGAGAGGCCGGCCCGTGGGCCGGACCCCAGCCAGCGAATGTCGTTCGCGATCTTGGTCAGCGACACCGCGACGGTCTTGAGCGCGCCGGAGAGCTCGACCAGCGCATCGCGGGCGGATTGGGCCTCGAAGGGGTGGGCAGGCGTGGAGATCGTCAGCCCCGTCTCGCTGCTCAGCAGCGTGCGCACCTTCTCCGCGAACTCGGGATGGGTGTTGAGCCCGGTCCCGACGGCGGTGCCGCCGAGCGGGATCTGGCCGACGCGCTGGAGCGTGTCGCCGACTCGCTCGATCCCCTGCCGGACCTGCGCCGCATAGCCGCCGAACTCCTGGCCGAGAGTGACGGGCACGGCGTCCATCAGGTGTGTCCGGCCCGACTTCACGACGTCGTCGAACTCCGTCGCTTTCCGCTCGAGCGCCGAAGCGAGACCGTCGAGCGCGGGGAGCAGGTCGTTCGTCACCTGCTCGAGTGCCGCGAGGTGGACAGCCGACGGGAAGACGTCGTTGGACGACTGCCCCATGTTCACGTCGTCGTTCGCGTGGACGTCCTCGCCGGCGAGTGTGGCGATCACCTCGTTCGCGTTCATGTTCGAGGACGTCCCGGAGCCGGTCTGGAAGACGTCAATCGGAAACTGGTCGTCGAGCTCGCCGGACGCGACGCGGTCCGCGGCGCTCGCGATGCGCTCCGCCTTCTCGGAATCGAGCAGCCCGAGCTCGGCGTTCACGCGTGCCGCGGCGCCCTTGATCCGGCCCAGCCAGTGTGCGACGGAAGCCGGGATCGGCTCCCCGGAGATCTCGAAGTTGGCGACGGCCTTGCGCGTCTCGTCGCCCCAGAGCTCGGTGCGCGTTTCGACGTCGGCCACGCGATCAGTCTAGTGTCGCCGACCCTGTCTCTCGGAGACACGACGAGTGTCTGACACTCGTCCTGGCGGGCTAGACGGTGCGGAGGCGGCGGCGTTCGACGGGTCGATCGCGCAGCTGCTGGCGCACCGCGTTCGTCAGCTCGTCCGACAGAGCCCAGCCGACGTAGCCGCAACGCTGGCACTCGCCCGGATCGACGTGGTGATGGTGGCCGCCGACGACGATTCGCCGCGTTCCACAGGACAGACACTCCACGCGATACGTCTCCACGAAGGCGAAGTCGGCGTCTCGTGCCTTCCGTCACATCCCTCGAACGAGGGACGGGACGACCGTCCGCCCACGGCGCGGTAGCCCGCACTGAGCGAGGGGACGCCTAGTCCGTCGAGTACTTGGGCTGAACTTTTTCGCCGCGGATTTGAGCGATCGCGTTGTTCGCGGCGATTGCCGCTTCGCCCATGCCGACCGTGATCAGCGTGATCTTCCCCGGGTAGCCGGCGACGTCGCCGGCTGCGTAGACGCCCGGCATCGACGTCTCGCAGGTCATCGGGTCGATCCGGATCTGGCGCTTGCCCTCGAGCTCGAGGCCCCAATCGGCGATCGCGCCGAGGTGCGAGACGAACCCGAGCAGGGTGATCAGCGCCTCGCAGTCATAGCGCTCCAGCTCGCCGGTTGCGGTGTTCTCGATCGACACCGCCTCGATCGAGCCGTCACCATGGACGTCGCGCACTTCGTGCGGCGTCAGGATCCGGACGGCGCCCTCACCCTCGAGCCGGCGCGCCTCGTTCATCGAAGACTCCAGCGCACGGAACCGGTCGCGGCGGTGGACGAGCGTGATCGGCAGGTCGGCCGTGTCCTGGAGGCCGAGCGTCCAGTCGAGCGCCGAGTCCCCGCCGCCGACGATCACGCAGCGCTTGCCGGCGAACTGCGCCTTCTCGCGGACGACGTAGTGCAGGCCGCGTCCGAGCCAGTCGTCGATCCCCTCGACCCCGAGGCGCCGCGGTTCGAATGCGCCGTGGCCGGCGGTGATGATCATCGCGCGCGAGACGTAGGTGTTGCCCTTGTCCGTCGTGAGCGCCAGCACCTCCTCGCCGTTTGAGCTCAGGCGCTCCAGCGTCTTCGCCTCCTCGCCGAGCCGGACGTCCGCGCCGTACTGGAGTCCCTGCTCGGCGCACATGTCGACCAGCTTCTGGCCGAGGACCTTCGGGAAGCCCGCGACGTCGAAGACGTGCTTCTCCGGATAGGTCGCCGCGACCTGGCCGCCGATCTGCTCGAGCGACTCGACGATGCGGACGGTCCCGTCGCGGTGCCCGACGTAGTACGCCGCGGAGAGGCCCGACGGCCCCGCGCCCAGGATCGTGACGTCGACGACGTCGGCGGTGCTCATGCCGGGGGAATCGTAAAGGTGCTAGTGACTACAGCCGGAGCCGCAGCCGCCGCCGTGGGCAGCCCCAGGATCCTCGCCCTCGGCGACCTGGAACGAGTGGCCGCAGCCGCACGAGGAGACGGCGTTCGGGTTGTTGATCGCGAAGCCGCCCTGGAGGCCTTCGACGAAGTCGATCTCGGTGCCCGCGAGGTACGGCGCGCTGTACGGGTCGACGACGACGCGGATCCCGCCGGCGTCGAGCTCCTGGTCGCCCTCCATCGCGCCGCGGTCGAAGCCCAGCGCGTACTCGAACCCCGAGCAGCCGCCGCCCTGAATTGCGATGCGCAGCACCTCGGCCTCGCCCGCAGGCTCCTCGGCCATCAGCTCGGTGATCTTCGAGGCCGCGCGCTCAGTGAGCGAGACGATCGTGATCGGACGTTCGGTGAGCTCCATCTTGGGGCCATCGTAGCAGCGGGTCCGGCGCTCGCCCTCCCCCGCGCGGGGGCCGTCGGAGGGGGGACTTTGTAACAACTGGTTCACGCTTTGTTGAGCCGTTTCGGGGGTTGTTCGTGGCAGCCGTGAAGGGTGTAGTGTTCCGCCACGGTGACGCCCGCGGGGGCACGCAGCAATGCTCGATAACTGGCTGCCGTTTCTGATCTACGGCGCGTTCGCGGTCGCGATCCCACTCTCGATGATCGCCATGTCCTTCGCCTTCGCGACGAAGCCGAGCGCGCGCAACCGGACGAGGTCGCTGCCGTTCGAGTCAGGCGTCTCTCAGGGAGCGCCGCACATCGAGCGGTTCACGATCAGCTTCTACCTGACGGCGCTGCTCTTCATCGTCTTCGACATCGAGATCGTCTTCCTCTACCCGCTTGCCGTCGTGCTCGAGGACCTCGGGTGGTACGGGTTCTGGGAGCTCTTGTTCTTCATCGGGATCCTCGCGCTGGCGTACGTCTACATCTGGCGAAAGGGGGCGCTCGATTGGCGCAAAAGCGCCTGAAGGACTACGGCCTCCGCTCCGAGCGCGTCCTCTGGCCCGACAAGGGCCCGGGGGTCTTCGAGTCCGAGCTCGGCGACCTCGAGGAGAAGCTCATGCTCACGACGGTCGAGAAGGCGGTGGCGTGGGCGCAGGGCTACTCGATCTGGCCGGCGACCTTCGGCCTTGCGTGCTGCGCGATCGAGATGATGTCGATCGTCACCTCGCGCTACGACAGCGCACGCTTCGGCGCCGAGGTCTTTCGCTCCACGCCGCGCCAGTCGGACCTGCTGATCGTCTCCGGGCGGGTCGCGCACAAGATGTCCGCCCCGCTGCGGCAGATCTACGACCAGATGCTCGAGCCGAAGTGGGTGATGGCGATGGGCGCCTGCGCGAGCTCCGGCGGGATGTTCAACAACTACGCCGTGCTGCAGGGCGTCGACAAGATCGTCCCCGTCGACATCCACGTGCCCGGCTGTCCCCCGCGGCCCGAGGCCGTGATCGAGGGGATCGTCCGCCTGCAGGAGAAGATCCACGCGGGGGTGCCGCCCGCCTACGAGATCCGCGGGGTGGCGTCCTGACGTACGAAGGAACCCCCGGCCTCGTCGAGACGAGGGAGGAGCACGGCGAGACGACGCTCGTCGTCGACCCTGCCCGCCTGACCGAGGCGTGCCTCCACCTCCGCGACGTCGAAGGCTTCCGCTTCCTCTCGGACATCACGCCGACCGACTACCTCGGCTGGGGTGCGCGAGGCGTCGCCGGCTACTACGGCACCTCCGCCGGGCGCGACGTCAACCAGCCGGCCACGCTCGGCGTCTCCGTCGCCTCGCAGGGCCACGCGCGGGTGCCGAAGCCGAAAGCCAAGCGCTTCGCCGTGAACTACCACCTGCTGGCGCTGCGCGACGGAGCCCCGAGGGTGCGCGTCCAGGTCTGGCTAGACGACGGTGAGAGCGTCCAGAGCGTGGTGCCGATCTGGCCGACGGCGGACTGGCACGAGCGGGAGGCGTTCGACCTGATGGGGATCCGCTTCGAGGGCCACCCCAACCTGACCAGGATCATCATGGAAGACGACTGGGAGGGGCACCCGCTGCGCAAGGACTACCCGCTCGGCGGCGAGCCCGTCCGCTTCTCGGACGAGGAGTAAGAGGCCGTGGCAATCGTCGAGCGGCCGAAGATCTACGAGGGGACGCATATCCCCTCGCCGATCCCCACGATCCTGCAGATCCCGGAAGGGCTGCGGCAGAGCGAGAACCTCCTCCAGGTCAACTTCGGGCCGAACCATCCGTCGACCCACGGCGTCCTCCGGCTCGTCGTCGACCTGAACGGCGAGGACGTCGTCGGCCTGCGGGCGGTGATCGGCTACCTGCACACCGGCTTCGAGAAGAACATGGAGCACAAGTCGTGGTGGAAGGGGATCACCTACGCACCGCGCATCGACTACCTGTCCTTCCAGAACAACGAGCTCGTCTTCGTCCTCGCCGTCGAGAAGCTGCTCGCCCTCGAGACTCCCGAGAAAGCGCGCTGGATGCGGACGCTGCTCTGCGAGCTGAACCGGATCCACTCGCACCTCGTCTGGCTCGGGACCGGGGCGCTCGAGCTCGGTGCGATCTCGGTCTTCTGGTACGCGTTCCGCGAGCGCGACCTCATCCTCGACCTGCACGAGCTCGTCGCCGGGACGCGGATGCACACGCGCTACTTCCAGGTCGGCGGGCTCGCCGAGGACATCCCCCGCGGGTTCTATCCCGAGGCCCGCCGCTTCGTCGAGTGGATGCCGAAGGCGATCGACGACTACGAGGGGCTGCTCACCCGAAACGAGATCTGGCTCGAGCGGACCGTCGGCATCGGCCTCCTCTCCGCCGACGACGCGATCGCGCTCGGGCAGTCGGGGCCGGTGCTGCGCGCGTCGGGGGTCGACTGGGATCTGCGGAAGAACGAGCCGTACCTCGCATACGGCGACATCGAGTTCGACGTGCCCGTCTACGAGAACGGCGACGTGTACGACCGTTACCGCGTCCACATGGACGAGATGCGGCAGTCGGTCCGGATCGTTGACCAGTGCCTCGACCGGCTCGAGAGCATGGAGGGCGAGCCGTGGATCGCCGACGACCGCAAGGTCGTGCTGCCGCCGCGCCACGAGCTCCACACCTCGATGGAGTCGCTGATCCACCACTTCAAGATCGTCACCGAGGGCTTCCGGGTTCCGGAGGGCGAGGTGTACGTGCCGATCGAGTCGCCGCGGGGAGAGCTCGGCTGCTACGCCGTCTCCGACGGTGGGGCGCGGCCGTGGCGCGTGAAGTTCCGCGCGCCGTCGTTCGTCGCTCTCGAGGCCACGGCCACCTGCATGCAGGATGCGCTGGTCGCCGACCTGATCGCGATCGTCGGCTCACTCGACACCGTCATGGGCGAGGTGGACCGGTGAGCGATTTCGTCGCGGAGGTGCGTCGCCTCCGTCAGCGCTACCCGCAAGACCGCTCGGCGATCATGGGCGCGCTGCGCTTGGCGCAGGAGCGGTACGGCGGCTGGCTTCCGCCCCAGGCGCTACGGGAGGTCGCGGACGCGATGGAGTTGCCGGCGGCCCAGGTGGAGGCGGTCGCGTCCTTCTACGACATGTACAACCTCGAGCCGGTCGGCCGCCACATCGTCGAGGTGTGCACGAACCTGTCCTGCGCGCTCGTCGGCGCGAAGGAGGTCGTCGACGCGTTCGAGGCCGAGCTCGGCATTCCGCCGGGCGAGACGTCTGACGACGGCGAAGTGACCTTCAGGCTGGTCGAGTGCGCCGGCGGTTGCGGCTACGCACCGGTCGTCGTCATCGACAGCCGTTATCGCGAGCCGACGAAGCCCGAGGACGTTCCGGCACTCGTCCAGGAGCTCCGTGGCAGCTGAGCTGACCGTTCTCCAGGGCGCCGACGAGCGCGACCTCACGCGGCTCGACGAGTACCGTGCGGTCGGCGGCTACTCGTCGGTCGAGAAGGCCCGCGGGATGACCCGCGAGACCGTCGTCGAGCAGATCAACGACGCCGCGCTGCGCGGGCGCGGCGGTGCGGGCTTCCCGATGGGCCGGAAGCTGAGCCTCGTTCCGCCTCCGGAGAAACGGAGCGGTCCGGCCTATGTCGTCGTCAACGCCGACGAGTCCGAGCCCGGCGCGTTCAAAGACCGCGAGATCATGCTCCGCGTCCCTCACCGTCTCCTCGAGGGCTGCCTGATCGCGGCGCACGCACTCGACGCTGACGCCGTCTTCATCTACATCCGCGGGGAGTACCTCGCGGAGTACCTCGTGCTCGAGGCCGCCGTCGAGGAAGCGCGCGCCTCGGGCGTCTTCGGCGACGTCTCGGTGGTCGTCCACCGCGGTGCGGGCGCGTACATCTGCGGTGAGGAATCGGCGCTGCTCGAATCGCTCGAGGGCAACCGGGGCCAACCTCGCCCTCGGCCGCCGTTCCCGCCCGTCGCGGGCCTCTACATGCAGCCGACGCTGATCAACAACGTCCAGACGCTCGCCAGCGTGCCCGCGATCTTCGACCTCGGGGTCGAGCGCTACAGGCAGCTCGGCGTGGAGTCGGCGCCCGGGACGGTCGTCTACTCGCTGTCGGGAAACGTCAACCGGCCCGGCAACTACGAGCTGCCGCTCGGCACGACGATCCGCGAGCTGATCTTCGACCACGGACACGGCGTGGCCGAGGGGCGCGGGCTCAAGGCGATCATCCCCGGCGGCTCGTCGGTGCCCGTGTTCACGCCCGACCAGCTCGACGTACCGCTCGACTTCGACTCCGTCCAGGCCGCGGGCTCGTTCCTGGGCTCGGCCGCCGTGATCGTGGTCGACGACCGGGCCTGCATGGTGCAGCTCGCGCTGCGGGCGGAGAAGTTCTACATGCACGAGTCGTGCGGCAAGTGCACGCCGTGCCGCGAGGGGACTCGCTGGCTCGTCCAGCTGCTGGAGCGGATCGAGTCGGGCGACGGAACGCAGGCGGATCTCGATCTCGTCGTCAACGTCTGCGACCGGATTCTCGGCAAGTCGCTCTGCGCGCTCGGCGACTTCGCCGTCTACTGCGTCGGGAGCTACGTCTCGAAGTTCCGCGAGGAGTTCCAGCGGCACATCGACGAGGGCCGCTGCCCGTACGGCGGAGAGTCGTCGATCGAGGGCGTCCCGGCGCCGAGCGACCAGCACACGCACACCGCGATGGCCGAGGTGCCGGCATGAGCTCCATCGAGTTGGTCACGGTGACCGTTGACGGCGTCGAGGTGCAGGTCCCGAAGGGAACCGGGCTTGTCGAGACGGCGGCGGCGGGGGGCATCGAGATCCCCGTCTTCTGTTACGAGCCTCGCCTCGGGCCCCCGGTCGGAGCGTGCCGCATGTGCCTCGTCGAAGTCGAGGGGATGCCGAAGCTCCAGGCCGGCTGCACGCTGACGGCGACCGACGGGCTCGCGGTCAAGACGGCGCAGTCCTCGGAGAAGGCGGCCGACGGGCAGGACGCGACGCTCGAGTTCATCCTCGTCAACCACCCGCTCGACTGTCCGATCTGCGACAAGGGCGGCGAGTGCCCGCTGCAGGACCTGACCTTCCGCTGGGGCCCAGGCGCGACCCGGATGAACTTCGCGAAGCGCACGGTGGACAAGCCGATCCCGATCAGCCCGCTGATCGCGCTCGACCGCGAGCGCTGCATCCTCTGCTACCGCTGCACCCGCTTCTCCGAAGAGGTCGCCGAGGACGGCCAGCTCGTCGCGCGGAACCGCGGAGCGATGTCGGTGATCGCGACGTTCCAGGACGAGCCGTACCGCGGCCGGTTCAGCGGCAACGTGATCGAGCTTTGCCCGGTCGGCGCGCTCACCTCGACGACCTACCGTTTCGAGGCGCGCCCGTGGGAGATCCAGAACGTGCCGTCCGTCTGCGGCATGTGCCCGGTCGGCTGCAACATCCACGCCACCACGCGCGAGGGGAAGGTGCGCCGGATCCTGTCGCGGAACCACCCCGAGGTCGATCGCGGGTGGCTGTGCGACAAAGGGCGATTCGCCTACGGGCATCTCGGCGCGCAGGACCGCGTGACCGATCCGCTGCGCCGGGGGACGCCGCGCTACGAGGAGCTCGGCTGGGACGACGCGCTCGACGAGGCGGAGCGGATGCTGCGCGGCGCCGAGGGGCGGATCGTCACCGCCCTCTCCGGGTCGGAGACGGTCGAGGTCGCCTACGGGCTGGGCAAGCTGATGCGCCAGGGGCTCGGTGCGGACTGCGCCGTGATGCCGGAGACGGTCGACCACGCGCTCGACGCCGTGCGGGCGCCGCTCTCGGCGATCGGGGACGCAGACGTCGTCGCGATTCTCGGTGACGAGCCCGTCGGCGAGCGAGCGCCCATCGTCGACCTCTGGGTGCGGCTTGCGCGCAGAAGCGGTGCGGAGATCCTGTACTCGCCGGACGAGGAGCGGCTCCGCTCCGCCGAGCGCGGCGTAATCATCTGGTCGGGCGGAGACGACGGCGGCGTCGAGGTGGCCCGGCTCGCGTCCTCACTCGGCTGCGCCGGGTTCCATCTACCGCAGACGGCGAACGGACGCGGCGTGGCGGACGCGTGGGCAGCCGCCGGCGACGCGGAGGCGGCGAACCCGGAGCCGATCTCGCTGCTCGTCATCTCGGGCGACGAGGCCGCCGCCGACCCGCACGTGCAGGCGCTCGCCGAGCAGGCCGAGTCCGTGATCGCGATTGCGATGTTCCGCCGCCTGGTCGTCCCGCTCGCCGACCTCGTCCTGCCGGCGACGAGCTACCTCGAGCGCGACGGGACGTACGTCAACCTGGAGGGCAGGCTGCAGCGCCTGCGCCGCTCCGTGATTCCCCCGTCGCCGGACGAGCTGGCGTTCCTCTCCCGGCTGGCCGAGCGCTTCGACGTCGAGCTCTCGCCCCACCCGTCGAAGGTGTTCGAGGAGGTCTCGGCGATCGTCTACGGCGGGCGGCCGTACGGCGCCGTGGGCGAGCAGGCTCCCCTCCCGGAACCCGTCCCCTCGGAACCTGTCGCCGGGGACGCCGGAGTGTCAGACACTAGTCCTGTCTCGCAGGGACATATGGAGGGGGGAATGCGGCTCGTCACCTATCGGCCGCTGTTCTCCGGCCCGGCCGTGGAACGTGTGCCCGAATTGCACTTTCAGCGCCCCGAGCCCGAAGTCGAGCTTGCTCGTGCCGACGGCGAGCGCCTCGGGATCCGCACCGGACAGGAGGTCACGGTCCGCTCCAACGGGACGAGCGCCACGCTACGCGCCCGGCTTGCCGATGACGTCCCGCCCGGCGTCGCCCGGATCTCCGCCGACCACGCCGAGGGGCTGGAGAGCCGGGTCGAGGTGAGCGCGTGAACGAGCCGTGGTGGATCGACGCCATCAAGGCGTTCGTGATCATCAACGTGCTCCTCCTCACCTTCGCGTACATGACGCTCGTCGAGCGGAAGCTGATCGGGAGGATGCAGCTGCGCTACGGGCCGAACCGCGCCGGGCCGCGCGGGATCCTCCAGCCGATCGCCGACCTCGTGAAGCTGATCCGCAAGGAGTCGTTCTACCCCTCGGACGCGATCGGTTCGCTGTACATCTTCGCGCCGGCGCTGTCCGCCGCGACCGCGCTCGCCGCCTTCGCCGTGATCCCCTTCGGCGAGGGCTGGCACGTCGACGACTACTACATCAGCGGTCAGGTCGCGAACGTCTCGATCGGCCTGATCCTGCTCTTCGCGCTGGGCTCCGTCGGGATCTACGGCTTCATCGTCGGCGGCTGGGCGTCCGACTCCAAGTACTCGCTGCTCGGTTCGATGCGCACCTGTGCGCAGCTCGTCTCCTACGAGGTGTCACTCGCCCTGTCCGTGCTCGGCGTCGTGCTGATGGCCGGGTCGCTCTCGCTCGTGGACATCGTTCACCAACAGGAGGTCGGCTGGTGGTACGCCGTGCCGCAGATCGTCGGCCTGCTCGTCTTCTTCGTCGCCGGGGTGGCGGAGACGAACCGCGCGCCGTTCGACCTGCCCGAAGCCGAGACGGAGCTCGTCGCGGGCTACCTCACCGAGTACAGCGGCATGCGCTTCGGCCTCTTCTCGATGGCCGAGTACATCAACATGATCGTGCTCTCGGCGCTCTGCGTGACCCTCTTTCTCGGCGGCTGGCTCGGCCCGGTCGACGCCCTCGGCCCGATCTGGTTCGTGCTCAAGCTGCTGGCCGTCATCTTCATCTTCATCTGGCTGCGGACGACCGTGCCGCGCCTGCGGTACGACCAGCTGATGGCATTCGGCTGGAAGGTCCTGCTCCCCGTGGCGACGGTCAACGCCGTCGTCACCGCCGCGCTGGTGGTCGCGCTGTGAGTCCTCAGCCCTTCAGTTCGTTCACCGGCTTCGGCGTCACGCTGAAGCAGATCTTCAAGAAGCCGATCACCCAGCAGTACCCGGAGGAGAAGCGGCCGGTCTACCCGAGGTTCCGTGGACGCCACCGCCTTTGGCTCCATGCGGACGGACTCGAGAAGTGCATCGGCTGCTCGCTGTGCGCCGCCGCGTGTCCTGCCGACTGCATCCGCGTCGTCGCGGCCGAGAACACGCCGGCGAACCGCGTCTCGCCGGGCGAGCGCTACGCGCGGATCTACGAGATCAACCTGAGCCGCTGCATCTTCTGCGGCTACTGCGAGATCGCCTGCCCGTTCGACGCGATCACGCTCGAGGCCGAGTACGAGCTGTCGGAGTACTCGCGCGACGACATGATCTACACGAAGGACATGCTGCTCGCCGAGCCGGTGAAGCGCATGCCGGTCGCCGACCGCGACCTGTTCGACACCCCGATCCCGGCCTACAAGGCCAGGTCGTAGTGGGCGACATCCTCGTCTGGGCGGTGTGGTTCGTGGCCGGCATCGCGTGCCTCGGCTCGGGCATCGCCGTGATCAGCTTCGGGAACCCGTTCTACTCGGCGCTCGCGCTGATCGGGAACCTCGCATCGCTCGCCGTCCTGTATCTGCTGCTGGCCGCCGAGTTCGTCGCCGCCGCCCAGGTGCTCGTCTATGCGGGCGCGGTGATGGTGATGTTCCTGTTCGTGATCGCCTACGTCGGCGGCCGGGCCGACGCGCCCTTCGAAGGCGGCCCAGGCTGGCAGGACGTCGCGGCGGTCATCGCCGCCGGCGCCATCCTCGTGAACATCGTCGTCGCGGTCGGCCTCACCACCGCCGGACGGCTGGACAGCGAGGCGAGCGTGGGCGAAGCCTTCGGCGGCCCGGCGACGCTCGGCGAGATCTTCCTCACAGACCACCTGCTGGCCTTCGAGATCACCTCGATCGTCCTGCTCGTGGCCGCGGTGGGCGGCGTGATCCTCGGCAGCGAGCGCGGGAGGAGCCGGTGAAGGGCCCGGACGTCAGCTGGTACCTGACGCTGTCGGCGTTCCTCTTCGCAGTCGGCGTCCTCGGGGTCCTCCGGCGACGCAATCCGCTGATCGTCCTGCTGTCGCTGGAGATCATGCTCAACGCCGCGAACCTCGCCCTGATCGGGTTCGCGCGGCACCACGGCGACACCGCCGGACAGGTCTTCGCGCTCGCCGTGATGGCCGTCGCCGCGTCCGAGGTGGTCGTCGGGCTCGGGCTGGTCGTCGCGCTCAACCGAAACCGCGTGCCGCTCGACGTCGACCGGCTGAACACGCTGCGCGGATGACGACCGCCGCCTGGACCTGCCTGCTCTCACCGCTCGGAGCGGCAGTGCTGATCACGCTCGGTGGGACGCGCATCTCCCGCCGGGCGGCCGGCTACCTCGCGACCCTCTCCGTGCTGACCTCGTTCGTCGCGGCGCTCGTCGCCTTCTTCCTGCTGCTCGACGAGCGCGCAGAGGAGCGCTCGCACACCTCGACCCTCTGGACGTGGCTCTCGGCGCCCGACTTCGAGGTCGGCCTCTCGATCCTGGTCGACCCGCTCTCGGTCTTCATGATGCTCGTCGTCTCGGGGGTCGGCTTCCTGATCGTCGCCTACTCCGTCGGCTACATGGACGGGGACGACGAGGAGCGCCGCTACTTCGCCTACATGGCGCTGTTCGTCTTCTCGATGCTCTTGCTCGTCCAGAGCGCCGACCTCCTGATCCTGCTCGCCGGCTGGGGCCTCGTCGGCCTGTGCTCGTACCTCCTGATCGGCTACCACCAGGAGCGGCCCGAGGCGATCGCCGCGGCCAAGAAGGCGTTCATCATGAACGCGTTCGGCGACGCGACGATGGCGCTTGCCCTCTTCCTGCTGATCCAACGCGTCGGGACCCTCGAGTACGGCGGCGTCTTCGACGCCGTGGAAGGGGTGGACGACTGGGCCATGACGCTCGTCGCGCTGGGGCTGCTCGGCGGCGCCGTAGCCAAGTCCGCGCAGATCCCGCTCCACACCTGGCTCCCGGACGCGATGGAGGGCCCGACGCCGGTCAGCGCGCTCATCCACGCCGCGACGATGGTCACCGCCGGCGTCTACATGCTCGTCCGCCTCAACCCGATCTTCGAGCAGGCGCCGGCGGTGCAGGATCTCGCTGCGGGCCTCGGCGCCGTGACGCTCCTCGTCGCAGGGTTCGTCGCGCTTGTCCAGACCGACATCAAGCGCGTCATCGCCTACTCGACGATGTCCCAGATCGGCTACATGTTCCTCGGCGCGGGGCTGCTCTCGTACGGGAACTCGATGTTCCACCTGATGACGCACGCCTTCTTCAAGGCGCTGCTCTTCCTCGCCGCCGGCATCGTGATCCACGCCCTCGCCGGAGAGCAGGACATCCGCAAGATGGGAGGGCTGCGCCGCCTGATGCCGCGAACGCACGCGGTGATGCTGATCGGTGCGCTCGCGCTCGCCGGGATCCCGCCCTTCGCCGGCTTCTTCTCGAAGGACTCGCTGCTGGCCGCCGCGCTCGAGGCCGGGACCTATGGCCAGATCCTCTGGGCGATCGGGCTCGTCGGCACCTTCCTGACCGGCCTGTACGCCTTCCGGATGATCTTCGTCGTCTTCGGCGGCGAGCCCTCGGCGTACGTCCGCGAGCATCTGCACCGGCCCGGCCACACGCTGCCCGCGCTCTGGATGGCGTGGCCGGTCGGCGTGCTCGCCGTCCTCTCGGTGGTGGGTGGGTGGATCCAGGTCCCCGGGCTCTGGCACCCGCTCTCCGACTGGATCGAGCCCGTGGCGCACTCGGGAGTCGAGCCCACCGGCATGCAGGACGCGGTGACGAGCGTGATCGCCGTCGCGCTAGGCGCGGCCGGGATCTCCGTCGCCTGGTGGTTCTACTCGGCACGGCGCAGCGAAGTGCCGCGCTTCGCAGCGGCGCAGCGCCTGCTCGAGCACAAGCTCTACTTCGACGAGCTCTACGACGTGCTCTTCTATCGCCCGGCCGCCTGGTCGGGCACCGCCGCGATGAAGTTCGTCGAGGGCCCGCTGATCGCCGGCTCGATTCGTGGTCTCACGGACGGGACGCGTGAGCTGGCCGTCCGCGTCACGCAGGCCCAGACGGGCGTGCTCCGCACCTACGCGCTCGCCCTCGGGAGCGGCGCTGCGCTCCTCACCCTCGTCTTCCTGGCGGTGCGCGCGTGAACGACTGGCTGACCACAATCCTGATCCTGTTTCCCGTCGCGGCGGCGCTCCTCGTCTGGCTGCTGCCGTGGTCGAATCAGGCAGCCGGCTCGTTCGCGCTCTTGGCGGCGCTCGTCGAGGTCGGGATCTGGGTCAACGCGCTGATCCGCTTCGAGTTCGGCGAGGGGCTGCAGTTCGACCAGCAGGAGACGTGGTTCGGCGACCTCGGCGTCTCGTACCACGTCGCGCTCTCGGGGACGGCGCTCTGGCTTGTCGGCATGACCGTCGTCGTGATCGGGGCGGCGATCGCCTACGCCTTCTGGGCCGGGCGCGAGCGACCACGCGCGTACTTCGGGCTGATGCTCTTCCTCACCGGCGCCGTCGTCGGCGTCTTCGCGGCGCAGGACCTGCTCGTCTTCTACGTCTTCTTCGAGGCGATGCTGATCCCGCTCTACGTGGTCGTCGGTGTCTGGGGCGGGCCGGGACGGCTCGGAGCGACGATCAAGTTCGTCATCTACACGATGGCGGGCTCGCTGCTGATGCTCGCTTCGATCGTCGTGCTCGGCATCGAGCGTGGGTCGTTCGACTACGGAGTCGCCCCCAGCGACAACGAGTGGCTCTTCCTCGGCTTCGTCGTAGCTTTCGCCGTCAAGGCGCCGCTCTTCCCGCTCCACGGGTGGCTGCCAGACGCGTATCGCGAGGCACCTCCCGAGGTCGCCGCGGTGCTGTCCGGCGTCGTCTCGAAGGCGGCCACGTACGGCCTCCTGGCGATCGCGGTGACCAAGTTCCCCCAGCCGGCGGAGGATCTCCAGCCGCTCCTGCTCGCGCTCGCCTCGATCGGACTGATCTACGGCTCGATCGTCGCCTTCCGCGCTCCCGACGTCCGCGGCGTGCTCGCCTACTCGAGCCTGGCCCAGATGAGCCTGATCACGCTCGGTGTCTTCGCGCTGAACGACACTGGCTTCACCGGGGCGGTCCTGCAGATGGTCAACCACGGCCTGATGTCGGCGGCGCTCTTCCTCCTCGCCGGGGTGATCGAGCGGCGGGCGGCCACGGGCGAGTTTGCGCGGCTCGGCGGGATGGCGCGGGGCCGGCCGGCCCTGGCCACGCTGCTGATGATCGTCGGCGTGATCGCGCTCGCCGTCCCCGGCTCGGCCGCGTTCGCCGGTGAGTTCCTGATCCTGGCCGGAGTCTTCACCGAAGGCTGGGGCTGGGCAGTGGTCGGCGCTGTGGCGATCGTGCTCGCGGCGATGTACATGCTCCGCCTGATCTCCGCCGTCCTCCACGGGCAGGTCGGCTCGTCCGTCCCCGACGAGGCGATGGACCTCCGGCCCGCGGAGCTCGCGGTCGTCGTCCCGCTCGTCGCGTCCCTCCTCGTCCTGTCCGCCTGGCCCGCGGCGATCACCGACCACCTGCCGTTCGGGTGACGAAGCCCACCGTCGACTGGTTCGCGCTCTCGCCGTCGCTGGCGCTGCTCGCCGCGGCCGCGCTGGCCCTGCTCGGCGCGGTCCTCGTCCCGGCGGGCGCGCGGAAGATCTTTTCCGCCTCGACCGCCGCCCTCGGGTTCGTGGCATCCGGGGTCCTGGCCGGGCTGCTCTTCTCCGAGACGCCGGAGGCGACGCTCGAGGTCGCCGACGCGATGGTCCGCGACCGCTTCGGCGCATTCGCGCAGATCGTGATCGCCGGCGCCGGCCTCGTGGCGGTCGCGATCTCCTACGGCCAGCGCACACGCGCCGAGCACGTGGGCGAGTACTACGCGTTGCTTGCCGCAGCGGCCGCCGGGATGGTCTTCCTCGTCCAGGCCAACGACCTGATGACGCTCTTCCTCGGGCTCGAGTGGTTCTCGATCTGCCTCTACATCCTCTGTGCGATCGAGATCGACGTCGTGAGCTCGCTCGAAGCCGGCCTCAAGTACCTCATCGTCGGGAGCTTCGGCTCGGCGATCCTGCTCTTCGGGCTCGCGCTCGTCTACGGCGCAACGGGCGAGCTCCAGTTCGGCGAGATCGCAGCCGCGCTCGAGGAGCGAGGCGCGAACGACGGACTCACACTCGCCGGGCTGGCGATGATCATCGCCGGGCTCGGCTTCAAGGCTTCCGCCGCGCCGTTCCACATGTGGACGCCGGACGTCTACGAGGGCGCGCCGACCCCCGTGACGGCATTCATGTCGGCCGCGACGAAGGCGGTCGCGCTCGTGCTCGCCATGCGCGTCCTCGTGACGGCGTTTCCCGCGGAGGAGGAGCTCTGGACGATCGCCATCGCGGTGATCGCGTGTGTCTCGCTCGCCGTCGGCAACATCGCCGCGCTCGTCCAGCGCAATCTGAAGCGCATGCTGGCGTACTCGTCCGTCTCGCACGCCGGGTTCATGCTGATCGCGGTCGCAGCGAACAACGGGCTCGGCGCGAAGGCGCTGCTCTACTACCTCGTCCCGTACGGAGCGGCGTCGCTCGGCGCGTTCGCCGTGGTCGCAGCGCGCGAGCGGGAGCTCGGCGAGCGCGTGACGCTCGACAACGTCGCAGGCTTGGGCTGGGAGCGTCCGCTGTTCGGTGTCGGCATGTGGATCTTCATGCTGGCCTTCGCCGGCTTTCCCCTGACAGGCGGGTTCGTCGGCAAGTTCTACGTCTTCGCCGCGGCCTACGAGGCCGGCCTGTGGTGGCTCGTGATCGCCGGCGTCGCGGGCACCGCGATCAGCCTCTACTACTACCTCGCGGTCGTGCGAGCCCTCTACATGCGGATGCCCGACGTCCAGCTGGCGCCGGCCGGCGGCTCACCGCCTCGCGAGGCGCTCCTTCAGTCGGCCGTCGTCGCGTGCACCGCCGTGACGGTCGTGTCCTTCTTCGCCGTTGAGCCGTTGATCGACCTCGCCGAGCAGGCCGCGGCGCAGCTGCCGCTTTAGATCCGCCGCAGCTCGGCGGTCAGGGCGACCGCGCCCTGGACGGCGATGAGGCCGAGGCAGATCACGAGCGCCGTGCCCCAGAAGGTCGGGATCGACGCGCCGGCCGTGACGAGCAGGAGCGCTACGACCCAGAGCGAGGTCTCGAGCGGGCTCCCGCCGTCGCCGGAGACCAGGTCGCCGTAGCCCTTCAGCGCGACGGCTGCGATCACCGGGACTGCGGCCAAGAGTGCGTAGAGGGCGAGGTCGGAACGGCCCGCGGCGTCGGCGAGCCCCGCTGCGACGAGGAGTGCTGCGGGAGCGAGCTGGCGGGTCATGACGCGGCGTTTCGACGCGGAGTAGGGTGGTCCTGCCGCAGTGATCCTCTGGCCGCTCCTGATCGCGCTTCCTCTCGGCGGGCTGGCACTGCTCCTGGCCGCGCCCGACCTGGACGTCCACTGGGAGCACCACCCCGCGCACTTCTGGCTTGTCCTCAGCATCTCCGTGGTGAGCGTTGCGCTGGGAGCGCTGACGAGCGACACGGCCATCCGGCGGGCAGACGCCCGACTGTTCTTCGTGTCGCTGGCATTCCTCACGAGCGCGGGCTTTCTCGGCCTGCATGCGCTCGCGACGCCCGGCGTCCTGCTGGAAGGGAAGAACGCGGGCTTCACGATCGCGACCTCCGTCGGCCTTCTGCTCGCGTCGGGGTGGGCTGCGATCTCCGCGCTCGACTCGCCGTCCGGCCTCTTGGCCTTCCGCAGGGCCTTTCTCTGGAGTACGGCGGGGCTGATCGCCGGCTGGGCGGCGTTGTCGCTCTTCGAGGTTCCGCCGCTCGACCAGCCGCTCACCGAGGACTCGGCCGACCGCTGGCTCGCCGCGCTCGGCGTCCCCGCAGTGATCCTGTTCGCCTTCGCCGCCTGGCGCTACTGGCAGCTCTATCGCCGGCGCCGGTCCGCGGTCCTGGCCGGTGTCACCGCCGCCTGGATCCTCCTCGGCGAAGCCGCAATCGCCGTCGCCTTCTCCCGCAACTGGCACGCCTCGTGGTGGGAGTGGCACCTGCTGATGGCAGCCGCGTTCGGGCTGGTTGCGTACACCGCGCTGCGGGAGCGGACGCACGGCGAGCCGTTCGCGGCGCTCTACCTCGACGACACGCTCGGGCGCATCGACCAGGGCTATGCAACGGCTGTGAAAGCCGCCGCCGAGGGGGTCGGCGGCGAGGAGCTCCGCAGGCGCTTCGGGCTCGCGCGCGACGAGGCGGCGGTCGTCGAGCGCGCAGGACGCGAGATCGAAGCCGTCGAGGGCCTGCTGCGCCCTTACCTCTCTCCGCAGCTCGCCGCCCGGCTCCGCGACGAGCCCGGGATCGCGGAGCTCGGCGGCGAGGAGCGGGAGGTCAGTGTCCTCTTCGCCGACCTCCAGGGCTTCACTGCGTTCTCCGAGCGCCACTCGCCGGCCGAGGTCCTCACGATGCTGAACGAGTACTGGGCGCGGGCCGTCCCCGCGGTGCTCGGTGAGCACGGCGGGATGATCGAGCGGTTCGCGGGCGACGCGATCATGGTCGTCTTCAACGCCGCGGCCGATCAGCCCGACCACGCAACCCTGGCGGCTCGAGCCGGGCTCGCGCTCCAGCACGCCGCGGAGGAGCTGGCGTCGGCCGAGCCCAGTCGCCCGCGCTTCCGCGTCGGGATCAATACAGGGCCTGCGATCGTCGGAAACGTGGGCACGGCGGAGCAGCGGAGCTTCACAGCCATCGGCGACACCACAAACCTCGCCGCGCGGCTTCAGACGCATGCCGAGCCGGGGCAAGTCGTGATCGGACAGGCGACGTATGACGCGCTCGGCGAGAGCGCGGAGACCTCGCCGCTCGGCTCCTTGGAGCTGAAGGGGAAATCTGCACCCGTCACCGCGTACGTGCTGATCGCGCTTCGTTAGGCTCACCGCGGCCCAGACCAAGGAGGATCAATGCCCGATGTCGCCCTGACGTGGCTCGGCCACGCCGCCTTCCGCTTCGACACCCCAGGCGGTAAGCGTGTCTACGTCGACCCGTTCCTCGACAACCCGAACTGTCCGGACGACGAGAAGGAGCCGGAACGCATCGACATCCTCGCGCTGACGCACGGGCACGGCGACCACGTCGGCTCGAGCGTCGACCTGATCGCGCGCCACTCGCCCACCGTCGTGGCCCAGATCGAGTTGAAGAAGTGGCTCGGGAGCCAGGGGGCGAACGTCGGTGAGGTGCCCGGGATCAACAAGGGCGGTACCCAGGACGTCGACGGAGTGAAGCTGACGCTCACCGACGCGCGGCACTCGTCCGCGAGCGACGACGGCGCCTACACGGGCGAGTCCTGCGGCTTCGTGGTCGAGGCCGAGAACGGGACGAAGCTCTACTTCGCGGGCGACACGTCGGTCTTCATGGACATGCAGCTGATCGCGCGGATCTACGAGCCGGACGTCGCGATCCTCCCGATCGGCGGTCACTTCACCATGGATCCGCGCGAGGCCGCGGTGGCGCTCGAGCTCCTGAACGTCAAGCAGTGCTTCCCGTGCCACTACGGGACGTTCCCGATCCTCACCGGCACACCGGAGGAGCTGCGCGAGCTCACGGACGTCGAGCTGCTGACGCCGGAGCCGGGCGAGACGATCACGGTTTGAGGGAACGCTGGTTCGGCGCCACGGGCCGCAAGGTCCCGCAGATCGCCGTCGACGGTGAGCTGGACGTGGACGGCGCTCTCGTGCTGGACGAGCTGGACGACGAGGCGATGCGCGCCGCGTTCGAGGAAGGTAGGCCGGTGGTGGTGCGCGCGGCCTCGCCCGACGCCGTCCTCGCAGCGCTGAAACGGCCGGAGGTCTCGTCGGTGCTCGTCCCGCAGGATCAGCGTGCCCTCGTCGATCTCGACCTGATCGCGATGACCTACGGGACGTACTCGATCGTGGCCTGCGACCTCGAAGCCGGCCAGTGGGGTGTCGCCACGCAGTCGAAGTTCCTCGCGGTCGGCTCCGTCGTGCCCTGGGCCCAGCCCCATGTCGGAGCGGTGGCGACCCAGGCCTACGCGAACCCACAGTACGGGCCGAACGGGCTCGACCTCCTCCGCGAGGGACTGTCGGCCGAGGACGTGGTCGGGCGCCTGACCTCGGCGGACGACGGCCGCGCGCACCGTCAACTGGGGATCGTCGACGCCGAGGGCCGCGCCGCGACCTACACCGGCGACGAGTGCCTCGACTGGGCAGGTGGCCGGACCGGGCACTGCTACGCCGTCCAGGGGAACATCCTCGTGTCGGCCGAGACGGTCGACGCGATGGCGGAGACCTTCGAGCAGACCGAGGGCAAGCCGCTGGCCGAGCGGCTGATGGACGTGCTCGACGCCGCGCAGGCTGCGGGAGGCGACAGCCGCGGCCAACAATCCGCGGCGCTGATCGTCGTGGAGAAGGACGGTGGCTACGCCAACCTCTCGGACGAGATCGTCGATCTGCGCGTGGACGACCACGAACGCCCGCTCGAAGAGCTGCGGCGTCTCTACGGCCTGCACCAGGCGATCTTCGGCGTCACGCCGCGCGATCAGTGGCTCCCGGTCGACGAGGAGCTTGCCGGTGAGCTCCGTGAGCGCCTCGCCCGGCTCGGCTACGAGGGCGAGCTCGGGGACGCATTCGTGCGCTGGGCGGGCACGGAGAACCTCGAGGAACGCGTCGACGGCGTCGAGTCGGTCGACCCGATCGTGCTCGAGGAGCTGAGGGTTCGCTCGTGAGCGAGAAGTTCAAGGTCGCCGCTCTCGACGAGATGGAGTTTCCGGCGTCCACCCCCGGGGGCTCGTGGTCTGCGATCCGCCACCACCTCGGCGTCACGAGCTTCGGCATCAACGCGTGGAGCGCGCCGAAGGGCTCGCAGGTGATCAGCGAGCACGTCGAGGACGGCCCGCGGAGCCCACGGCACGAGGAGCTCTATCTCGTGTTGAGCGGGCGGGCGACGTTCACCGTGGACGGCGAGACGATCGATGCGCCGACCGGGACCGTCGTCTTCGTCGCCGACCCGGGCGTGAAACGCGGCGCCGTCGCCGCCGAGGACGACACGACCGTGCTCGCCGTCGGCGGGCGCCCGGGCGAGGCATTCACGCCGTCGAACTGGGAGCGCTCGGCTCCGGCGCTCAGCTATTTCGCGACGAAGGAGTACGACAAGGCCCACCAGCACCTGACCAAGGTGCAGGAGGAGAATCCGGGCGACCCCACCGTCCTCTACAACCTCGCGTGCGCCGAGAGCCTGCTCGGGCGGCCGGACGAGGCGATCGAGCACCTGCGCGAGTCGATCGCCGGGGACGACAGCTTTCGCGACCTGGCGACGACCGACACCGACTTCGACGCGATCCGGTCGGATTCGCGCTTCGTCGAGCTCCTGGGCTAGTCGTCCGAGTCGCTTCCGCTTCCGCTTCCGCTTCCGCCGCCGCCGCTACCGCTGTTGCCGCCGCGGCCGCGACCCCGGCCCCGTCCTCGTCCCGAGTTGTCTTCATCGGTTTCCACCTCGGGTCGTGTCGCCGCCGTCGTGCGACCCCTCGCGGTGGTTGTCGTCGACCGCTGCGTGATCGTGCTCGCTCGCCGCGCCGTCTGTCGCTCGGTCGTCGTCTGCACGGGAGCCAGCCGGTCGCCGGCCTCGATGCTGGACACGGGTAGCGCCACGGTGTCGCGCGCGATGATGTGCGCGCCGAGCCCGAGACCCGTTGCGAAGACGAGCCCGAGAATGAGGACGAGGGCCAGACGCATGGATCCAGGCTAGACGCGGCCGGGTAAAGCCTCGTCCAGGTCTCTGTTCGCGGTTTGCAAAGACGCGGACGCGCGCGGCAGCCGAATCTCCGCCCGTGCTCCGCCCTCGGGCCGGTTCGCGATCCGCGCCGAGCCTCCCCAGCGCCGGGCCAATGTCGCTACGAGCGCCAGCCCGAGCCCGGTTCCCGGCGCGCTCTGTCCTCCGCTCCCGCGCGAGAACCGCTCGAAGACCTGCTCCTGCTCGCCCTCTTCGATTCCCGGACCTTCGTCGAGCACCGCCAGATACACCTCGTCTCCGTCCTCACCGCACTCCACCGTCACCTGCCGTCGCTCGAGTACTTGATCGCGTTCTCGATCAGGTTGTCGGCGACGATCGCCAGGTCCTCGGCCGAGGCCTGCGCGACGGCGTCGGTGCGGCAGTCGACGACAAGCTCGTGCCCGGCCTGCTCGGCGCGCGCGCTCCAGCGCTCGGCAGCTTCGTCGGCGACCTCCCCGAGCGCGACCGCGGCGAGCGCCGTGGGGCGATCGCCCTCCCGTGCCAGCGTCAGGAGCGCCGTCAGCAACCGGGCGAGACGCTCGACCTCGCGCTCGGCAGCCTCCAGCTCGTCCCGCAGCTCCGGGCCGGCCTTGAGCGACGCCGCCTCGAGCCGCAGCCGGAGCCCGGTCAGGGGCGTGCGGAGCTGGTGGGACGCGTTGGCGACGAACTGTCGTTGGGCCTCGAGCACGCCGCCCAGGCGCTGAGTCATGTCGTTGAAGGCGTGCGCGACCTCGCGATGCTCCGAGGAGCCCTCCGGCTCGGCCCGGGCTTCGAGGTCGCCGGCCTCGACGCGCCGCGCGGTCGCCGCCAGATGCTGGAGCGGGCGCGCCAGAGTCCCCGCCAGCACCCAGGCGAACGCGAGCCCGAGAACGAGCGCGATCAGCCCGATGCCCGCGAGCCCGGCGAGGTCGCGCCGCACCCGAGCATCGATCGCGTCGACGCTCTGCGTCACGCGGACGGCGCCCACGCGGTCTTCCCCACGCACGATCGGCACGGCGGTGTAGAGGAGCGACTCGCCGAGCGTGTCGCTGAAGCGGCGGCCCTGGGCGATCCGCCCCTCCGAGAGCGCGGTCCGGATCTCCGGGCGGTCGCCGTACTCGCCCGCAACGAGCTCGTCAGAGTCCGCCACGAGACTGCCCTCCCGATCGACGACGATCACGCGCCCACCGAGCTCGTCCTCGGCCTCCTCGACGATCCTCTGGAGCTCCCCGCGCTCACCCATCCGGCCCGCCGCGCTGGCGGCGATCAGCTGCGACTCGGCGGCCGCCTGCGCCTTGACCTCAGCGTCGACCCGTCGCGCCACGTTCAGCATCAGCGGCACCTCGAGCGCCACGATCACCAGCACGAGCACATAGGCGAAGGCCGCGAGCAGCTGGGTGCGCAGGCTTCTGGCTCTCATACGTCGTCCGGGGACGCGAACCGGAAGCCGACACCGCGCACGGTATGGATGTACCGGGGCGTCCCCGGATCGTCCTCGAGCTTCTTGCGGAGCCCGCTGACGTGGACGTCGAGCGTCTTCGTCGAGCCGAACCAATTCGTGTCCCAGACCTCGTCGATCAGCCGCTCTCGCGTCACGACCGAGCCGGCGTTGTCTGCGAGTAGCCGGAGCAGGTCGAACTCCTTGCGGCTGAGCTCGAGCTCGTCACCTCGGAAGGTAGCGGTGCGTCGCCCAGGGTCGACGCGCAGCTCGCCGATCTCCGTGGCGCCGTCGACCCGACGCTCTCCCGCCTCGGCTGCGCGCCGGAGCACCGCCCGCACCCGCGCCACGAGCTCGCGGGCGCTGAACGGCTTGACGACGTAATCGTCCGCGCCGAGCTCGAGGCCGGCCACGCGGTCCGCCTCCTCGCCCCGCGCGGTGAGCATGATGATCGGGACGCGGGACCGCGCCCGCAGCTCACGGCAGACGTCGAAGCCGGAGCCGTCGGGCAGCATCACGTCGAGCAGAACGAGGTCGGGTTTCACGCGCTCGGCGAGGTCGAGGGACTCGCCCGCCGTCCTCGAGACCGCGGTGTCGAACCCCTCCCGCTCGAGTGCCTCGACGAGCGGGGCGGTGATGGACTCCTCGTCCTCGACGAGGAGAATGGTGCGTTTTCCGAAGCGCATTCCCGTGCTTTGTACCCGGAAGTGCAAAAGTGCCGAGGCGGTCCCGGGGAGAGCCGAAGACCGCCTCGACTTTGCCGTCGTCGCGGGCGGCTAGAGGGTTGATGGGAAATTCAGCCGCAGCCGGGGGCGCTCCAGACCAAGCCGGGCAGCGGGGTCGTTCGCGGCGCGTAGCGGAGCTACGTGTCGCGGGCGAACGCGCTGATCCGGCGCCGTGTCTGGGGCGTCATCCGGCCCGGGTGAATTTCCCATCAGGCCTCTACTAGCGGGCGACGAAGCTTCCGCGCATTCCTTCCTCGGCGTGGTCGCTGACGCCGCACCAATAGGAGTAGCGGACGCCCTTCTTCAGCCGCGCCGTCAGCGTCGCCGAGCTCCCGACGCCGAGGACGCGCGTCTTCCAGCGCTTCCCACCGCCGCGGAGCCAGAAGTCGTGCCCCTCGTCACCCGCGTTGCGGACGACGAACTTCACGACTCCGCCCTTCGGCCGGGCCGACAGCGAGATGCGGCCGTCGACCTCGTTCACCCGGACCGTCTGCGCGGCGCCCGAGCCGAGAGCGGGGATGGCCAGGGCGATCAGGGCGATCCCGGAGGCGAGCAGTACACCGATCGTCTTCATCTTCCGTTCCTCCTAGTCGTCGTGGTCGTTGTCGTGGGTCGTCGGAGCCGCGGTTCGGCCCCGCAGCGGTCGTCGTCCGCTTCCCGCTCCGCCCGCCGCGCCGGCCACTGCGCGTCGTCGTCGCGGACGGAGCCGCCCTGGCACCGTGGGTCGTTCGCGTGCTCGGCCTCGTCACACGGGCCGCTGACGTCCGCGCCCGTCTCGGTCGCCGAGGTGGTCGTGCCGACCGTGGTGGTGTCCATCGTGGTCGTGTCGTTGTGGTCGTGTCGTTCGTGGTCGTGTCGTTCGTGGTCGTTCCGGTCGTGGTCGTGCCGGCCGTCGTCGCCGTGGTCGTCGCCGAGTCGTCGTCGGAGGAGTCGCTGATCGCGCCCCCTGCGAGCGCACCTCCGGCGCTGAGCAGAACGAATGCCGCCAGGCCGATGACGAGCTTGTTCATGAGTCCTCCTTTGATCACGACCACAGGCTTGCCGCCGGCCGCCCAAGGGCGGGCAAACCCGCGCCACGGTTGGGGAAACCCTTGGTTAAGCCTTGGTATCGCCCGGCAGTCGCACGTCGCCCGCGAGCCGGCGCAAAGCGGGGACCGGATCGGCCTCCGGCCGCGCGACGACGAGCACTGCGCCGTAACCCTCGCCCGCCAGCGCGTCCACGAGGAGCTGAAGCCCGAGCGCCAGCGCGAAGGCCTTGTGCGCGTGCTCGCCCCCGAACGGGACGAGGTCGTCCTCGGACGCGCGCCCTTCGAGGACGTCGCCGTAGGTGAACGTCCCCATCGAGACGTCCGCGACGACCGGGTGTCCGTCCGAGCTGGGGATCGCGATCGAGAGCGGATTCGTGCCGGCGAGAGGCGGACCGCCCTCGGGGCGCGCCAGCCGTTTCGGCGACGTCGCCGTCAGCGCGGCGACGAGCTCCCCTTGAGCCAGCTTGCGCGTCCAGTACCCGAGGACGCCGCTCGGAAAGCAGTTCGAAGCGACGACGACCCGGGCCCGCTGCGGCGGCGCGGCGAGCACCGCGTCGCAGATCGCCGCAAGCGTGAGGTAGCCGAGAGCGCCCGCGCCGTCCCAGCGCTCGTACCCCTCTTCCGCGTGTGTGCGAACGGGCTGTGCGGCGGGGTCGAAGTCCTGTCCCGCCAGCCAGGCGATGCGGGTCAGGCCGTGGCCGGTCTTGCCCCGCCGCTCCGCGTCGAGGAAGTGGTCGGCCAGGATGCCCGCCTCGCGCTCGCCCAACCCGAGCGCCCGCAGCTCCTGGAGAGCTTCGTCAGGCCGCATTCCTCCACATCCTCACGAACTTCTTACACCTACACGCGCGGGAAACGGCGTCGATCGGGCATGTCCTGGGAGTAAATCGAAACGGGGGGTTGGCAACACCTATGAGAAAGCTCAAGCTCTGGCTCCTGGTCGTCGGCGCGCTCGCGCTCGTCGCCACGGGAGCCGCGGTCGCGCACGGTAAGCGCGGCAAGACCCACAGCGACTCTGCCGCGGCTGCGCTGAATGCGTCCCAGGCGCAGATCAAGAACACGACATGCACCGGGGAGGACGGCGCGTATCGCGAGTTCTGGTCGAAGGCGTCCGGAACGGCTACCGGCGATCCCCGGCTGTCGGGCACGCTCAAGTTCGTCGCCCACGGCGTGATCAACACGACGACCGATCGCGGTCACGTCACCGGCTGGCTGAGAATCCGCGGTGAGAAGACGGGCACCCACGCCCGCTTCGTCGCCGTGCACCGCAACGGGCAGCTCGAGGGATACGTCATCGGGTGGGCCCACGACAAGAGCGGATCGACCGTCGAGGACACGTCCGGCAGCGGCCGGCTTCTCGGCGTCCTGACGGGGACGATCGGGCCCAACGGCTCGTTCACCGGCTCGATCGGCGGCAACGCGCCGACGATGGCGTCGGCCCGCATCCAGAGTGGCGGCTGCGACGCCCGCGACGGCGAGCGCCGGAAGCACCGGAAGAAGAAGCGCCGCTAGGAACCGGCTGTTGCGAGGGGGAGGGGCTTGGCGATGCCGAGCCCCTCTTCCCGTCGCGTCGCCACGACGGCTTCGGCCAGCCCGGCGATCGCCGCCGAGGTCTCGGACGACGGGTCCTCCCAGACGAGCGGCTCGCCCCGGTCGGCTGCCTCGCGCAGCGCGGGGTCGAGCGGGATGCGGGCGAGCAGGGGCACACCGATCTCGGCCGCAAGCGCCTCGCCGCCGCCCGAGCCGAAGAGCTCCTCGCCGGTGCCGGCGAGGTATGACATGTTCTCGACCGCGCCGATCAGCCGCATGTTCGTCTTCTCGGCCATCTGAGCCGCGCGCACCGCGACCCGCTGCGCCACAGGCTGCGGCGTCGTGACGACGAGAACTTCGGCGCGGGGCAGCAGCTGCCCCAGCGAGATCGAAACGTCGCCGGTGCCGGGGGGCATGTCCACGACGAGCGTGTCCAGCTCGCCCCAGTGGACGTCGGAGAGAAACTGCTCGAGCGCCTTGTGCAGCATCGGCCCGCGCCACATCACCGGCGCGTTGTCGTCGAGGAAGAACCCGATCGACATCAGCTTCAGCTCGCCGCGGACCGGCGGGACGATCATCCGGTCGACGACGACCGGCCTCTGGTGAACGCCCAGCATGTGCGGGATCGAGTGGCCGTAGACGTCTGCGTCCAAGACGCCGGTTCGGTGGCCGAGCCGAGCGAAAACCGCAGCGAGGTTCGCGGTCAGCGTCGACTTTCCGACACCGCCCTTGCCGCTGGCGACGGCGATCACGCGGGTCGCACGGTCGAGCGAAAGGCCCTTCGTGCGGGGCTCGACGCCGCCGCGCAGGCGCGCCGTCAGCGCCGCTTTCTCCTCGGGGCTCATCACGTCGAAGTCGAGCGAGACCGAGGCGATTCCCGGCAGCGCCCCGACCTCCCGCTGCACCTGCTCCTCGAAGCTGTGCCTGAGCGGACAGCCGGGGACGGTGAGCGCGATCGTGACCGCGGCGTGGTCGCCCCGCACGTCGACGTTGCGCACCATCCCGAGCTCGGTGACGGGCTTTCGGAGCTCAGGGTCGATCACGCGCGAGAGCGCGCCGGTGATCTGGTCAGGCGTGGGTTGCATCGTCGAAAAGACGGTATCAGCGGCCTAAAAGTCCGAGCACCATCCGTACCAAGGCCCCGTGATGTGCCAGAGATCCACAGTCAGACGCCAAGCAGCTCCCTGCAGCCGATGCAAACTTGGCTCACCTCGCGCTCCTGGGACGTCGCTGGGTGTGCGATGCCGGAGGGCACAGTGCTTCCAGCACGGGCCTGGAGAGCAGCGCGCGGCCAGCGGCGTCAGGCGGCGGCGGAGCCGGGCTTCGCCCGGCGGGAGCCGGCGGCGGCCAGGAGTGCGGGGTCACATGACCAAGATCTCCGCGAGCAGATCCTTCAACTCCTCGGTCGGCGCGGCGACCACGAGGGATCTCGGCGCGTTGTCGAGCGGCACGACGTCCCACGGGCCCGCGTCCGCGAAGCCGATCGGGATCCCACACTCGCGGACGAGCAGCTGTGCAGCCGCGATGTCCACGGCGCGCGCGTCGCGCAGCGAGCAGACAGCGTCCACGCGGCCCGCCGCAAGCTGGCAGAGCCCGAGGGCGAGCGAGCCCATGACGCGGAACCGCTGCGCGTACCCGGCGAGCGCGACGGCGCTGTCGGCGATCGACCCCGACAGGGTCCCCTCCATGACGAGCAGCTCGACCTTCTCTTTCGGGCGGACGCCGCCGAGCGGCTTCCCGTCGAGCTGCGCGCCGCCGTCCCGTGTCGCTGTCCACTCCTCGCCCGAGCCGAAGTCGTAGACGTAGCCGAACTGGACGTCGCCCATCGCCGACCCGTCCGCGACGGCAATCGAGAGACAGAAATGCCGCAGCCCGCGCTTCGCGTTCACCGAGCCGTCGATCGGATCGACCACCACGCGTGTCTGCGAGTCGCCGAATGCCCGCTCACCGAGCTCCTCCGAGACGAGCAGAAACTCGTGACCGTCGCGGTGCAGCGCCTCGAGCTGCGCCACGACCGCCCGCTCGGCCGCGTCGTCGATCGCGGTCGTCTCGTCCCCGCCGTCGCCTGTCGCGAGCACCGGCTCGCGCTCGCTGCGGGTCGGCAGCTCCTCGAGCACGCCCCGGATGTCCGCTGCCGCGGCGCGGCAGGCGTCGAGCCACGGTTTCACTCGTCGGGGTGAAACAGGAGGCCCGAGAGGAGCTTGGGATAGAAGTAGGTCGTCTTCTGCGGGAGAGTCTCGCCGCGCTCGGCGAAGCGGAAGACGTCCTCGATGCGGGTCGGCCGGACGATGAAGGCACCCGCGGCTCGACCGCCGTCGACCGCAGCGACGGCTTCCTGGATGGAGGGGGTGTAGCTCACTTCCTCCGGCGCGAGGGACTCGACCAGCTGGACGTCGAGCTCGCCTTCACCGCCCTGGACGAGCGCGCTTTGACCGTCGCGCCGGTAGACCACCGTCGCCGCCCGGCCCAGCGGCGCCCCGTCCAGCTGCTCGATCGCCTGCTGGACGTCCTCGAAGCGCTCTCCGTCGACGCCGTTCAGCTCGCCCGCGATGCGGTGGGTCGGGAAGATCGTCAACCCGGGGTCATCGGTGGAGACGAGCACGACCGGGATGAACTCGGCGCCGTACGCCAGCGCCGTCTCGTACCGGTGGTGCCCATCAGCGATCAGGAGCTGCTTGTCGGCGAACGCCTCGGCGATGCCCTCGGGAGGGATCCGCCACAGCTTCACGTCCACCGTCTCCAGATCCGGCGGCCCGGCGGGAAAGTCGAAGAGCGGCGCGCCGTCGTACAGGAGGAAGAGCGGCTCGAAGTGGACGCCCGTGGCGTGGAGGAGTCGCAGCCTCCCCTCCTTCGGACCGGCATGCGTTCGCTCGTGCGGCAGTACCACCCGGTTCTCGTATGGCTCGGGCTTGAGCGAGGCCACCAGACCCCGCCGCGTGCGCGGGACGCCGTCGGGCCCGACGTAGTCCTGCTCCAGCGCCCAGAAGGCCGCACGGTCGTCCTGCACGACGACGCCGTCGGAAAGCCACTCGCGCCAGAGCCGGGCCGCGTCCTGCTCGTCGTCGGGCAGCGTCAGGTGCACGACGTTGAACGGGCTGCGTGCCAGGAGGTCCTCGCGCTGCGCGTCGTCGATCACGTCGTACGGCGGGGCCACGAGGTCGGCGAGCGGACCGGCGACGTTCTCGTCGTACAGCGCGGCGCGAAACGGCTTCACAACGGCCATTCCGGTCGAGCGTACCATCCTGTTTCGTCCCTAGACTCGGGCCGTGAGCGCGATCGCCGAGCTGCAGCAGGACCGGGTGGTCGAGGGTGTCTACGCGGTCGCGAGGAAGGAACGGCGGCGCACGAAGTCGGGCTCGGACTACCTCGCCCTCGAGCTCGTCGACCCGAGCGGCCGGATCGAAGCGCGAGTCTGGAGCGACGTGGAGCTGCTGGACGGACGCTTCGGCGAGGGCGACGCGGTGCGCGTCCTCGGCCGCGTCGACAGATACCGAGACCGGCTCCAGCTCGACGTCCGCTCGCTCGAGCCTGCGGAGGAGGACGCGGCGGCGCTGACGCCGGGTCTCCGGCGGGACGCCGACGAGCTCGACGGATTCCTCGAGTTCCTCGCCGGCGAGCTCTCGCACCCAGGCCTGAGCTCGCTCGTCACGCGCTTCCTCGCCGACGAGCGCTTCCGCGCGAGGCTCCGGGAGCTGCCCGCGAGCCCCGACGTCCACCACGACTACGCGGGCGGGCTGCTCCAGCACACGGTCGCCGTGGCCACGATCTGCCGGGACGCCGCGCAGGTGCACCCTCGGCTCCGCGCGGATCTGCTCGTTGCCGCGGCGATCCTGCACGACGCCGGCCGCACATTGGAGCTCACCCGAGGCCCGACGTTCCGCCCGACCGACGAGGGGCGGCTGCTCGGCCACGTCCAGCTCGGGATCAGGCTGATCGAGTCGCGCGCGGACGGACTCGATCCGACGGTCCTGGCCGAGCTGATCCACGCCGTCGCTGTCCATCACGAAGGCCGCTCGGCACGAACCGCCGAGGCTGCCGTGCTCTACCACGCGAACCAGCTCGACGCGGTGGCCGCGACGAAGCCGGCCGACTAGGCCAAGTTTCGGCGGACGAGGAGGAAGCCGAGCGGTAGCAGCGCGGCGAAGAGGAGGTACGGGCCGAGCGGCGCGATCTCGACCGTCTTCACGCTCGTCACGGTCGACTCGGAGCCGAGCCTCGACCGCACCGAATCGAGGACGGCCGGAAGCTCCCCCTCGTCGAAGGTCTCGCCCTTGACCGCCTGCGCGTAGCGCTGCGCGTTCTCGGCGCTGCTCGGCTCAGGCACGTACGCCGGCTCCAGACCGTCCGGGCCGTAGACCCGCTCGTTCGGGCCCCAGAAGCGCAGCAGCACGGTGTGGATCCCCTTCCCGGCGAAGTCCCCGGTGATCTCCTCGGTTCGGAAGCGGAGCGTCTCCGCGTCGGTGAACAGCACGAGGACGCGCCGCTTGGCTCCACGGAAGTAGTTGCCGGTCGCGAAGAAGCTCGTCGCCTCGAGCGACGTCGCACGGCGGTTCTGAGCCTGGTCGGAGGGCGGCCGGTCGACTCCCACAGACCACTGGAGGACGGCGTCGAACGACGCCCGGTTCGTCGTCGGGAACAGGTGCGGCAGAACCCGGTCGGTCATCGTGGCGATCCCGACGGGCACCTCGCCAAGCCCGTCGCGCAGCTGCCGAGCTGACGCGGCTGCTCGGTCGAAGCGCGACGGCTGGCCCGGCCCCGCGGACGCAAGCATCGAGCGTGAGGTGTCGAGCGCGAGGAACACCTGCGCGTCGACGCGCTCGGGACGGTCGGTCCAATCCTCGAGCACGGGCTGCGCGGCGGCGATCCCGAGCAGCACCGCGACGGACACGATCGCGGCGATCGTCAGCCGCGGCGAGCCTCCCGGCGCCGCGAGCCGAAGCAGCGAGCGCACGCGCTCGACGCGCCGCTCGGTGCGGAAGAACGCAATGAGCGGCAGGATCACCGCGAGCGCGACGAGGGCGGCCCCGGGTGTGAGGAACGTGATCCTCACCTAGTAGCCCTGGCCGCGGCGATCGCCGCCGCCGCCCGGCGTGCTCCGCGCCTCGATGTCCGCGGGCACGAACTGGCGCTGGCGCTGCGGGTTCGAGTCCGGATCGACGTTGCGCAGGAGGTACTCCAGGCTGTACTTCGCGTCGACGTGGCTCGGGTCGGTCTTCACCGCACGCTGGATGTGCTCCAGCGACTGAAGCGCAAGACCCGAGGCGTCGAGGGGGTTCGTCAGGGTCTCGTCCCATGCCAGGATCCCCTGCAGCGTCGCGAGCGTCGCCTTGCGGCGCGCTGAGAGATCGGAGTGCTCGGCGATGCTCAACGCCGCCTGGGCCTCTGCTCGAAGGCCGGGGCCCGAGAACGTCACGCGCCCCAGCTGCCGCCGTTCCTCGGCCGCGTACTTCCGGAGCGCATGACGGTAGAGGAGGTCATCCTCGATCCCGAAGAGGTCGGACGCGAAGGGCGTCGTGGTGTCGATCAGCCAGAGCTGGTCGTAGACGGGCTGCCCCTCGAGGAACGTCAGGTCGCCGCGCTCCATGCTGTGGCGCACGGCGGCGGCGTCGCGAGCGACCAGCGCCGCGACGATCGCGAGCGCGAAGAGGACGACGATCGGGGCGATCGTTCCGATGCGACGCCTTCGACTCATCGTTCGGTCCTCCAGGCCAGCCGGCCGCAGAAGTGCTCGTTCAGCGCAAGCAGCGCCAGGAGCAGCAGCCCCAGCCCCGCGAGCCCCTCGGGGACGCCGGCCCGCTGGGCGCGGCGGCGAGCGTCGAGTCCCGGGGTCATGTCGGCGCGATCGACGAAGGCGTCCTTGCCGAGGATCCGCTCGAAGAAGAAGCGGTCGTCGTCGAACGGCGCGAGGGCGACGACGTGCAGCGGGATCCCTTCGTTGCGATAGGTGATCAACTCACGCGTGAGGTTCGGGATGTCGATGTTGGCGTCGTCGAGATCGCTGATCAGGAGCGCGCCGTGCTCCTTCATCTTGTGGCGTTCCAGCATCTCGCGGGCCATCGCGAGGCCGATGGAGATCTCGGTGCCGCCGCGGAAGTTGCTGTCCCACGGGGTGGTCGAGAGCGTCCGGATGCGCTCGCCCTCGGGACTGTCCGGGACGACGCGCCGCGTTCCGTCCGGGCACTGGATGTCGGTGCGGGCGAGGCAGACGTCGGGGAACGGCAGGAGCGCCCGAATGATCGGGCGGAGCTCCGCCGAGCTCGTGCCGGGCGGAATCGCCTCATACGCCCGACCGGAGAAGATCACGAGCCCGAACTCCTGACCCGTGTCGGCGAGATACTCGAACGGGTCGACCACGGTGCGGCCAGGCTGCCCGATGCTCGCCGAGAGGTCGAGCACGATCACGCCGCTGTCCGCGCCCTTGGCGAGAACCCGCTCCCCCTCCCCCGGCCGCTGGGCGAAGAGCACCGCGCCGAAGATCGAGGCCAGTAGGCCTGCCGCCAGCAACACGCGAATCGCGGTGTGCTTGCGCGCCGGCCGGTCAAGCGCGTCGGCGTCCGCGAGCGGAATCCCCTGACGGTCGCGGAGCTTCATGCCGGCGCCTCCCCGATCCGCCGCTCGACCTCGCCCGACAGCGTCGTCAGCCGTCCGTCGAGCGGGAACTCCCGCGACCAGGCGAGACGACTTGCCACGAGGGCCAGCTCGGGCTCCCGCGCCCGTCGCAGCTCCAGCGCAAGGCGGTCGAGCGCCCGCCTGCCCTCGTCGGGCCGATCGGCGGTCTCGTGCACTCGCGCCAGCGCCCGCTCGAGCGGAGTGCGGGTGTCGACGGTTTTCAGTCCCAGGCGCTCCGCCCAGCGAACGAGCGGAAGCAGCCGGGCGAGGAGAATCAGTCCGGCCGCGGCGAACAGCGCCGCGAGCACGATCGCAACCACCTGCACGAGGCCGGGCGACACGCGATAGGTGGGCTCCCCGAGGTCGCGATAGTCAGCCCGGAGGCGCGCCTCCCAGAGCCGCGCGGCGGGAATCCTCCCCGCGGCGTAGACGGTCGGCCAGTCGATCTCGATCGTCTCGCCGGCACCGCCCGACGCTGTCCGGTACTCCACCGAGGCGCTGCGAAGGTCGAAGCGCCGCTGCCCGACGGGCAGGCAGCGGTAACCGAGACACGCGAGGTCGTACAGATAACGGATGCGCGTCACCGGTCCGGCGGTGCTCTCCGTCCGGGTCGGCGGGTGCAGCGTCCGGTACGGCGCGAACTTGACATTCAGCTTGACACTCTCGGGAGCGACCTCTTTCGCGTCGAGCACCACGTCGATGCGGGCGCGGATGGGATCGCCGAAGAGATGCTGCTGCGGCGTGAACGTCCCGGTCGCAGCGATCGGATCGCTCAGCGAGCCTTCGGCGTCCCGGTCCCAGGCACGCCACACGAGGAAGGCCGCCGCGGCGACACCGAGCACGATGAGCGCGATCAGCGCGCCGAAGTGACGACGCTGGATCACGCGGCCATCCTTGCGGAGAGACGCCGCAGCTCGTGCCACTCGAGGAAGCTGCTGTAGATCCGGTCGCGGTCCGTGGTCGTGATCACGACCGGCTCGAGGCCGAGCCCGTTCAGGAGCGAGATCGTGGCCGCTGCGCGCTCCTGGTTCGCCGCGCGCCGCTCACGCGCCTCCCGCCCGCTCAGCCGCACGAGCTTCAGCTTCCCCGAACGTGGGTCGATCAACGGGATCACCACCGAGGAGACGTCCGGGAAGCTCTGCTCCCAAACCGGATCCTGGATCACGATCGGGACGATCTCCCACGGAAGCTCGACGATCATCGCCCAGGCATCCGGTGACGGCATGTTCAGGAAATCGGACGCGACGAAGACGAACGTCCCGGCCGGAAGCGCACGGCGGAGCGGCGCGAGAAAGTCGAACGCCAGCTCGAGATTGTTCTCCGGCGCCAGGTACTGCGGCCAGAGCAGATGCGACTCCTTCACGCGCCAGAAGTCGGTCTGGCCGTGCGGCGGGCGCCAGAACGGCGACGCGGCGTCGCCGTTGGCAAAGTCGAGGTACCCGATCAGTCCACGCGCCTTCGCAGTGCTGTCGGCGATCATCGAGCCCGCCTCGAGCATCACCTTCGGCTTCGAGAGCCACGGGTAGCCCTCGGGGTAGAGCGCCATCGCGGGCCGCCGGTCGCACAAGATCACGACGCGCGGCGCTTCCTCGGCGTAGCGCTCACGGACGATGAACTCGTCGGTCGCGTGCGCCGACGACAGCTTCGCGGAGGCGGCCCAGTCGATCGCGTCGACGTCGTCGCCAGGCTGGTAGGGGCGGGAGCTCGCGACGTCCGACCCCTTCCCCCGCTTCGCGCTGTGCGCGCTCCCGAAGGCGAGTCCGATCAGCCGGCGGCGGGGGACGAGCGGGAAGCTGAGCTCAGTCGGTCCGCTCATGGGGAGAGAGCGGGACCACCTCGCCGTCGCTGCCGAGCGTGCCCCGTGGCCTCGGCGCGGCTGCCAGGCAGCGGTCACGGAAGCTCTCGAGCGCCTGTTCGCGCCCGATCTTGCGCACCTCGACGAGGAACGACGGCGTGAACAGGATCCTGTGGCCGATCACGGGGAGGAACAGCAGCTCGATGTCCTCGGGCAGGACGTAGTCGCGGCCGGACAGCAGTGCCCACCCGCGCGCAGCGCGCTCGAGCGCGAGGCTGCCGCGGACCGAGGCGCCGATCGCGACAATGTCGAGCTCCCTCGTCGAGCGGACGAGGTCGATGATCCACCGCTGCAGCAGCTCGTCGACGTAGACCTCGGTGGTCGCATCCTGTAGGTGAATGACGTCCTCGACCCCGACGGCGGTCTCGAGCTCGCCCAGCGGGTGGCCGTGGAGCTGGTCGCGGACGATGTTGAGCTCGTCCTCGCCGCCCGGATAGCCGAGGGCCGTCCGGATGAAGAAGCGGTCGAGCTGCGCCTCGGGCAGCGGGAAGGTTCCCTCGAGCTCGATCGGGTTCTGCGTCGCGAGGACGACGAACGGCTCGATGAGCTCGCGCGTCACGCCGTCGGTCGTCACCTGCCGCTCGGCCATCGCCTCCAGCAGCGACGACTGCGTCTTGGGCATCGCACGGTTGATCTCGTCGACGAGCACGACGTTCGCGAAGATCGGCCCGGCCCGGAACTCGAAGTCGCGGGTCTGCTGGTTCCAGATCGACAGGCCCGTGACGTCCGTCGGCTGAAGGTCCGGCGTGCACTGGATGCGCGACGGCTGCGCGCCCTCGATCGATTGCGCGATGGCGCGCGCGAGCACGGTCTTCGCCGTCCCCGGCACGTCCTCGAACAGCACGTGCCCCTTGCAGGCGATCGCGGCGAGCACAAGCTTGACCTCCTCGCGCTTCCCACGGATCGCGATCTCGATGTTGTCGAGCAGGCGCCCGGCGACGTCGACGGCTCGTTCGAGCCGCTCGTCCTTGCGCTCGGCGGTGCGCTCGACGCTGGTCATCGACGCATCAATATAGGGACAGCCGTTGTTTTCGTGCCATTAAGGGGGTCCGGAGTGCGGGTCCAGATGCCTTAGACGTCAAAAGCGCCAGTTTGTAGCCGTCAGACGTTGAACCGGATGTTGAGGACGTCGCCGTCCTCCACAACGTACTCCTTGCCCTCGAGCCGCTGCACGCCCCGCCGTGCTGCCTCCGCCCGGGAGCCGGCGTCGACGAAGTCCTTCCAGCCGATCACCTCGCAGCGGATGAACCCCCTGGCGATGTCCGTGTGGATCGCCGCGGCCGCCTCGAGGGCGGTTGCGCCGCGGCGAAGCGTCCAGGCTCTCGCCTCTTTGTCCCCTGCGGTGAAGAAGACGATGAGGTCGAGCGCTTCCGCCAACCGGCGCACGACGTCGTCCAGCGCCGACACGTCGCCGTCCCGGAACTGCGCCGCCTCGGCCTCGGGAAGCTCTCGAAGCTCGGCCTCCAGCACCAGATCGGTTCCGCCCGGGCCGTTCACGATCGGAATCACCGGTTTCGTCGTCAGCGGCTCGAGCTCCCGCGGCAGCGCACCCGGGAAGTCGCGCAGCGGCCGCTCCTCGTCGATGTGCTCCAGGAGACGCTCGAGCAGCGCAACCTCGTCCCGGAGCTCCCGGCTTCCCGACTTCGCCTCCTTGCGGACCCGCTCGAGCCGCCGCTCGACGTGGTCGCGGTCGGCCACGAGCAGCTCGAGCTCGAGCGAGGGAAGGTCGGCCTCGTCGCGGACGACGGCGAGCAGCGCCTCCGCTCTCCGCACGCCGCCGAGCTGTGCCTCCGCCGTCCCCGGGACGTCGATCAACTGGATCGTCGCCGGGGTGAGCTTCGGGGACCCCTCGATCGCGGCCACCGCCGCGAGCCGCCCGTCCGGGATCGCCGCGATGCCGACGTGCGGTGTGCCGTACCCCTCGGGCCTCACACCCGTCAGCGCGGTGAACAGCGTCGTCTTGCCCGAGCCCGGAGGCCCGACGATCCCGATGTCCAACGGCTAGCGAGCCACGTGCTTCTGCAGCGACGCAAGCGCGCGGTGCTGCAGCGACTTCACCGCGCCCTCGGTCTTCCCGAGAATCGCCGCGGCCTCGGCGTTGGAGAAGCGAAACACGAACTTCAGGGTCAGCACCTGTCGCTGCTCCGGGGAGAGACGCTCGATGAGGGTGAGCATGCTCGTGTCGGCGAGCGCGGCCAGCGCCGTCTCCTCCGCCGAGCGCTCCTCGCCCTGTACCGACTCCGGGATCTCTTCTTCCGGCTGCCAGCGGCGGTTCGCCCGGAAGTGGTCCATCGCGAGGTTGTGCGCGATGCGGAAGAGCCAGGCCGAGAACGGGACTGATCGCCACTGGAACCGGCCGATCGCCTCGAGCATCTTCACGAACGTCTGGGTCGTCAGGTCCTCCGCGTCGTGCCGGCTCCCGACGCTCAGGTGCAGGTAGCTGTAGATGCGATCGAAGTGGATGAGGTAGAGCTCTTCGAGCGCCGAGCGGTCGCCGCGCTGCGCGCGCTCGACGAGCCCGCGAACTCTTCCGTTGTCCTCGCGCCGCTTCATGGCAGGCGCAGCCGCTATGCCGTCCTCCCGCACTCGTCGTAAGCGATGCCCGCCTTACGTCGCAAACTAACTAGTTGACGAAGCCGAGTCGTCCCTCTCGGGCAAAGCGCTTGAGGTACACGACCCGGCCCAGCACCACTGTGTAGCGCCCGTCCTCGGCGTCCAAGAAGAGCGTGCCGCCCTTGCCGGCATCGAGCGCCGACTCGAGCTGGTCCGCCGCATCGGACGTGACCAGCGCGCTCATGATCTGGCTTCCCTCGAAGCCGAGCTCGATTCGGGTGTCGTGCTCGTTACTCGCCATCGGTCACCAGCTCGCAGAGTACGCCGTGTGCCGAGTCCGGGTGGACGAAGGCGACTTGGAGGCCGAAAAGCCCGCGGCGCGGCTGGTCGTCGATGAGCTGCGCGCCCTGCTGGGCGAGCTCGCGAAGCGCCGCCGGGAGGTCAGCCACTTCGTAGGCGACGTGGTGCATCCCCGGCCCCCGTTTCCCGAGGAACTTCCCGACGGGCGTCTCGTCATCCGTCGGCGCCATCAGCTCGACGCGGCTCTCTCCGAGCAGAACGGAAACCGCCTCGACACCCTGGTCCTCGAGCGTCCCGCGATGCTCGACGGCCGCTCCGAAGAGACGTTCGTAGGTCGAGACGGCCTCGTCGAGGTCCTCGACCGCCATCCCGAGGTGGTGGATTCGCTGGAGCCGCACCCGGCTCCGATGCTACTTACGCCTGCTCGCGCTGAGGGAGGGCGCGCACAACGCCTACGGCGTCGGAGGAGTGGGACTCGGCGATGACGTCGGCAAGCAACTGGTCGAGGTCGGCGCGACCTAGCGTCTCTTTTTCGAGCAGCGCACCGGCCACGCGGTCGAGCGGCGAGCGATGCTTCTCGAGCAGGCGGATCGCCTCTTCGTAGGCGCCGTCGGTCAGCCGGGCCTGCTCGCTGTCGCGGAGCCGCTTGGTTTCCTCGGAGAGGGCGTAGTTGTCGGCGCGCATCGTCCGCGAGACGACACCTTCGGCCATTCCGAACTCGAAGACCATTGCGCGGGCCAGCAGCGTGACCTTCTCGAGATCGCTGGCGGCCCCGTTGGTAACGCGGCCGAACACGACGTGCTCCGCGGCGCGACCGGCGAGCCCGATCGTCATCCAGTCGATCAGCTCTTCGCGCGTGTGTAGATAGCGCTCCTCCTCGGGCAGGTGGAACGTGTAGCCGAGGGCCTCACCGCGGGCGACGATCGTCGCCTTCTGGACCGGATCGCCCATCAGGTACGCCATCACGGCGTGCCCGGCCTCGTGGTAAGCGAGAATCCGCTTCTCCTTTTCGGTGACGACGCGCTTCTGCTGCAGGCCGGCGACGATCCGTTCCATCGCAGCCTCGAAGTTCGCGGAGGTGATGTCGTTGCGGTCCTCGCGGCCGGCGAAGATCGCGGCCTCGTTGGCGATGTTCGCCAGATCGGCGCCCGTCAGTCCGGCCGTGTGGCGCGCCACGACGTGGAGGTCGACGTCCGGAGCAAGCGGCTTTCCGCGCGTATGCACTTTGATGATCTCCTCGCGGCCGGCGAGGTCGGGAGGCGAGACGAGGATCTGCCGGTCGAACCGGCCGGGCCGTAGGAGCGCCGGATCGAGGTTGTCCAGCCGGTTCGAGGCGCCCATCACGATCACCTGGCCCTCGGACTTCGTGAAGCCGTCGAGCTCGACGAGGAGCTGGTTCAGCGTCTGGTCGTGCTCGCGATCGCCGCCGCCGCCGCCGGTGCGCTTCATGCCGACAGCGTCGAGCTCGTCGATGAAGACGATCGCAGGTGCATCCTCGCGCGCCTGCTCGAAGAGCTTTCGGATGCGGGCAGCGCCGAGGCCGGCGAACATCTCGACGAACGCCGAGGCGCTCTGGGAGTAGAAGCTCGCGCCGGACTCATGCGCGACCGCCTTCGCCAGCAGCGTCTTGCCGGTGCCGGGTGGACCGTGGAGCAGGATTCCCTTCGGAACGCGCGCGCCGAGCCGCTCGAAGCGCTTGGGATGCCGCAGGAAGTCGACGACCTCGCGCATCTCGGCCTTCGCCTCGTCGAGGCCGGCCACCTCTTCCCACGAGACCGCGCTCCGCGAGCTCTGCTTGACCTCGGTCGTCTTCACCCGCGGCATCACCTGAAGGGTGCGCCAGAGCAGGTAGATGATCAGCCCGAACATGACGATCGGGAGCCAGATGAACATGATGCTCCCGACACCGCGAAGCACCTCGAACACGTCGAAGGGCATGGTGCGCCTATCGGCAGATCCGGCCTGGGCTTGAAGGTTTCCTGGCCCTACAACCCGAGCCGGCCGACCGCTTCCTCCACCCCGAGGAACTGAACGCCGTCCTTACGCCAGTCGGCGGTGCACGATGCGACGCGGGCCTCGTCCAGCCCGCGAGCCGCTTCCTCGACGAACGCGACCTTGCGCCCACGCTGCAGGAAGCCTCGGATCGCTGCGTCGTCGCAAACGTCGGTCGCCACGCCGAAGACCACGATCTCCTCAGGGTCGAGCGCGTCGAGGAGCGGATCGGTGTTCGGGTTCGTGAAGACGTTGAAGTTCTTCTTCAGCAGCAGCACCTCGCGCCGACCGTCGACCAGCCCCGGGATCAGCCCGGGCGGAAATGGCACGGACGAGAGCGGCAGCGGGTCGTCCTGCTCGGTGGCCGAGATCTTCTGCGCGCCGCGTGTGCCCCGAAGGCAGTGCGGTGGATAGGTGTTCCGGAAGTCCGGCTCGTCGGAGATCTCGGGGTCCGTCAGCTCGTGGTCGTCGGCAGAGGCGACGTGAACCACTCCCGCATCGCGCGCCGCCTCGACCAATCGGGCCATGGCCGGAATCGTCTCCTCGGCGCCCGGGACATAGAGCTTCCCGTCGGGGAGCATGAAGTCGACCTGCGTGTCGACGTCCCAGAGGACGCGGGTCACTCGACGAGCGCGAGCCGGGCGTTCGGGCGGTACCGCCGCCCGGCTTTGGCGGCCGGTTGTCCGTCGGAGAGCACGACGTCGGCGGTGAAGTCGTTCTCGCCGCGAATCAGCGCCGAGCCGACCCCGTAAGAGTCGACGGGTACGCCCATCGCCTCGAACTCGCCGATCCGCTCGGCGTTCATGCCGCCGGAGACGACGATCCTCACACGCTCGAAGCCGTCTCGGTCGAGCGCCTCCCGCACTTTTCGCACGAGCCGCTCGTTGACCCCCCGAGGGTCGAAGTCGCCCAGCTCGTTCCACAGCGAGCGGTCGACCATCGTTCGCGAGGTGTCCAGCCGGACGCCCCACAGCCGGTCACGCAGCGCGCGCGCCACCTCGAGCGAGGTTCTGACGGAATCGTTCTCGAAGTCGGCGAGCACCACGATGTTCGTCTCGGGATCGCTGTGCTCCGCGAACTTCGTCGCGGCGAGCACCGTGTTCCCGCCATAGGCGCTGATCAGCGCGTGCGGCACGGTCCCGATCGCACGCCCGCCCCACCAGGACGCGTTCGCTTCGGTCGTCACGCCGATCGGCATGCCGATCCGAGCGCCGGCGACGAACGCCGCGTAGCCGTCGCCCGTCTGGACGCGGTGATGGTCGTAGCGAGCCGGCATGAAGATGATCGGCTTCCCGTTCGCCGCCTCCACGACACGCTTCACGTTCGTCGCGATCATCGTGCGCCGGGCGAGCACGCCGAGGTACAGCGTCTCGAGGTGAGCGAAGCTCGGGTAGTCGCCCTCGATCGTCATCACCGTCTCCCAGGGGGAGATCTCGTCCCCCTCGTAGAGCGCGTGGACGGTGAGGGCGTCCCAGTCGTCCGCGCAGAGCTTGAGGATCGCGATCGCCTCGTCGACCCCCGCGAGCATCGCGTTCCGCTTCTGGAAGACCTGCATCACGACGCGCGGGCGCCGCTCGTCCTCCAGCAGGACGCGGCGCGTCTGGTTGAAGTACTCGTCGGTGTAGTAGCCCTCCCGCATCTTCTCGACCGGGAGGTCGAAGATCTCCGGCGGCAGCCGGTTCGCACGCGTCTCGACGCTCAGCGCGCCGCCTCCTCTTCGAGCCGGAGGCACGCGGACAGCGCGGCCTCCGCCACCTCGAGCTGCTCGGGCGACGGATCCTCCGTCGCGAGCCGATGCTGGAGCTCGTGGCCGGGCTTCGCCAGGAGGTTGGTGAGACGGCTGTCGGGGTGTCGCGACATCCAGCCGAAGATCTCCGTGGAAGCTGCGAGCGCCCCGAGCGATGCCGCAAGGCGAGCGGGTCCGCGGAACTGCTCGGGCGCCCTCGCCGCGAGCGTGTTGCCCGCCGCCATGGTGACCAGCAGCGGGCCGACGAGATGGGAGCCACAGCGCTCGTGCTCCTTCTCCCGCGGCGCGCCGTGCTCGTAGCTGCCGATCGAGATGTGCTCCGCGCCGTGGTAGGCGGCCAGAGCGCTACCGCGCAGCGCGACCGCAGCCGGCGCCAGCGAGGCGATCCCCGCGATCAGCTCCTGCGCGGCGTGACCCATCCTCGACCGGCGAACGATCTGCGTCGCTACGGCGCCCGCCGCCATCGCGACGATGACCGCCGGCCGCTCGAACGGCAGCCGCGCCTCGGGCAGCCGCCGACGCACCTCGGGCAGCAGCGCGAACACCTCGAGTACACGTGCCGGCCCGCGAAGGAGCGGTTGGTCAACCCTCGCGGCGCGAAACCGCTTGAAATCCGCCACCTGTTTCAACGTGCCGTCGGGGAGACGGACCGCGCAGGCCCATGCGTTCGGCCCGTGGACGAGCACGCCGTTCGCAAGCGCCATCCCGCCGAGCCTGAGCTTCTCCATGGGACCTACGCTAGCGAGCCGATCGCGTGCGCCGCATGGCGCAGGAACCGCACGCCGAGCTCGAGGTCGTCCAACTCGATGCGCTCGTCGGCCGAGTGGATCAGACGTGCGGCCAGCTCGGACTCCATCGTTCTCATCGGAAAGAAGCCGTAGGACACGGTCCCGAATGCCTGCCGCATCCAGTGGCTGTCGGTGAAGCCCGAGAGCAGGAGCGGCACCGCCGTCGCCTCGGGCTCGAGCTCGGCGACGAACTCCTCGATGACGTTCCACAGCGGCGAGTCGACCGGCGAGCGGGTGCCGCCTTGCGCCTCGATCCACTCGAAGTCGTACTCGGCGCCCTCGAGCATCGCGGCGACCTCCGCCTCGACGTCGGCCTGCGTGTCCTCGGGCAGGATCCGGCAGTCGACGGTGATCTCGCAGCGGTTCGGGATCACGTTCCGTTTCTGCGACGCCGAGATCATCGTCGGCGAAAGCGTCGTCCCGAGCAGCGGCTCGATGATGTCGCCGGCCATCGGGTGAACCACGCGCGCCGCTGCGACGGCGCCTTCGGCTGTCGGTGCGTGTCCGCAGACCGCCAGCAGGAACGCCTCGACCTCCGGACCGAGCTTCGGCTTGTCGCGGAAGCCGCCGAGCAGCTCGACGATCGGCGCGGCCTTGACGAGAGCGTTGTCGGCGATGCCCGGACGCGAGGCGTGCCCGCTCCGGCCGTGCAGCGTCAGCCGGAACGGCGCGCTCATCTTCTCCGCCGTCGAGCAGACCCAGAAAGCGCGCCCGTCGAGCACCAGCCGGTCGCCGCCTCCCTCGTTGATGCAGTACTCGGCCTCGACCGCGCCGGGATGGGCCTCGACGAGCCACTGGAGGCCGAATCCCTCGCCGACCTCTTCGTCGGCGCACGCCGCGAAGATCAGGTCGCCGGCAGGCTCGAACCCCTCGCGCGCCAGCGACGCGATCGTCACGGCGCTCGCTGCGACTTGGCCCTTCATGTCGAGCGCCCCGCGACCCCAGATCTGAGTGTCGCGAAGCTCGCCGGACCATGGATCGAGCTCCCACTCAGCGGGATCTGCCAGGACGGTGTCGGTGTGCGAGAGCAGCACGAGGCGCGGCCCGTCGCCGCTGCCCGGAATCCGAGCCACGAGGTTGGCCCGCTCAGGCACCTTCGCGTACAGCTCGCACGCCACGCCGTTCTCCTCGAGATAGCCGCGGAGATGCTCCGCCGCACGCGTCTCGTTGCCCGGCGGGTTGACCGTGTCGAGCCGGATCAGCTCCTGGAGCAGGGTCGCGGCCTCTTGCCGCAGCGAGACCGTTGCCACGCTCGGAGCATACTTTTCCTGCCTTGGGCGACCTGTTCTCAGACGCGGCCGACCAGCGGCTGCCTGCAGTAGCTCCGCTTGCGCTGCGCCTCCGGCCCAAACGGCTGGACGAGTTCGTCGGCCAGGAGCACATCCTGGGCAAGGGCTCGGCGTTGCGGCTCGCGATCGAGGAGGACCGCGTCGGCTCGATGATCCTGTACGGCCCGCCGGGCAGCGGGAAGACGACGCTGGCGCGGATCGTCGCCAACCAGACCGGCGCGGCGTTCGAGGAGCTCTCGGCCGTCTCGGCATCGGTCAAGGACGTCCGGGAGACGATCGCGAGAGGCCGAGAGCGGCTCGGAGCTGCCGGCGAGCGGACGATCCTCTTCCTCGACGAGATCCACCGTTTCAACAAGGCGCAGCAGGACGCGTTGCTCCCGGCCGTCGAGGAAGCCGTCGTGACGCTGATCGGGGCGACGACCGAGAACCCCTACTTCGAGGTGAACTCCGCCCTTCTTAGCCGATCGCAGATCTACGAGCTGGAGCCGTTGTCGGAAGAGAACCTCGCCACGGTGGTCCGGCGCGGCGTCGAGGAGCTCGACTCCGAGTTGCCCGACGAGCTCGTCGCGCTGACCGCACGCCGAGCCGGCGGCGATGCACGGAACGCGCTGAACATTCTCGAGCTGGCGGTGCAGACCGCGCGCGCCGAGGGCGGGCCGGTCACCGAGGAGCACGTCGAGGACGCAGCGCGCAAGCGGCCGCTCGTCTACGACAAGGGAGGCGATGCGCACTACGACTTCGTCTCCGCGTTCATCAAGTCGATGCGCGGCTCGGACCCCGACGCGTCCGTCTACTACCTCGCTGCAATGCTGGAGGGCGGCGAGGACGCGCGGTTCGTCGCGCGGCGCATGGTCATCCTCGCGTCCGAGGACATCGGCAACGCGGACCCGCGCGCGCTGCAGGTCGCGGTCGCTGCAGCCCATGCGGTCGAGCACGTCGGCCTGCCCGAGGCGGAGCTGAACCTCGCCCAGGCAGCGATCTACCTGGCCCGCGCTCCGAAGTCGAACGCGGTCATCGTCGCGCTTCGCGAGGCGCAGAAGGACGTCCGGGAGCACGGGCACCTCCGTCCGCCGGCGCCGCTGCGAGACGCCCACTACAGCGGCGCGAAGAAGCTCGGGCGCGGCAAGGGCTACATCTACCCGCACTCCGACCCGCGCGGGTTCGAGGTCGACCACCTGCCCGCCGAGCTGAAGGGGCGTCAGTACTATCGGCCGTCCGGTTCCGGCGAGGAGAAGGAGGATGGCGATGGCGGTTGAGCGCACCGCTACGGCGAGTTGGCACGGCGACCTGATGGGCGGGTCGGGCGAGGTCTCGACTCAGAGCGGCGTCGTTCAGAACGCCAAGGTCAAGTGGAGCTCGCGGGCAGAGCAAGCCGACCAGAACACGAGCCCGGAGGAGCTCATCGCCGCAGCGCACGCGACGTGCGTCTCGATGGCGCTCGCTCACGCCCTCGCCCAGGCCGGCACCCCTCCCCAGCGCCTGGACACCGAGGCGAAAGCCACCTTCGACAAGACGGACGCCGGCTTCCGGATGACCACGATGGAGCTCTCGATCCGCGGGCAGGTCGAGGGGCTCGACGAGGACGGCTTCCGCCGAGCGGCTGACGAGGCCTACGAGAACTGCCCGGTCTCCCAGGCGCTCAAGGGCAACGTCGAGGTGTCCTTGGATGCCTCGCTTGCCTAGATGGGTGATGCCATGAGATCGCCCGTCCGGGGCGTGAGCTGGCCGACGAGGGCGCGTCGGCGTCACGGCGGCGATGCTGGCAGCATCGGTGCCGGGGCGGCGGCGCGAAGCGCATGCACCGGCAACGGCCCGCAACGCGGGCTGGTGACGGTGCAGGAGCGGCCTCGTCGCGTCAGATCGCGCAGCCGGACGCGCGAGATCGTGGCATCAACCATCTACTAATCGCTGCCTTTGAGCACGCGCGACGCCGCCAGCTCGCCGAAGTTCCCGCCGAGCGCACGGTAGGCGGCCGCGGCCCGCTCGACGTCGTACTCCGTACGGCGGAAGGCGAACTCGCCGTCCCACGTGGCCCACGCCGCACGCACGTCTCCGTCGAGCGGCATTCCCACGCTGCCCGGGTTGACCAGATCCGTGTGACGCGGGCCGGCGCGACGGAACTGCCGATGGCTGTGGCCGAAGACCACCGTCCGGCCGTGGACGTCCCCGAGAAGCCGCTCGTCGTCCTCGTCGGCCTTCGGCGGAAAGCTCTGGTCGTCGGCGATCGGCGAGCCGTGGACGTAGAGGTTTCCGTCGAGCTCGGTCTCGAACGGCAAGTCGTAGAGCCAGTCGACGACGTCCTCCGGCAGGTCGAGCGCCGCATACGCCTCGCGGATCGAGCGATCCGGAGGCGGTTCGCGCAGCCACCGCTCGCCGTTGCCGCGAATCCACGTCGCGTCGGGGAGCGCGCGCAGCCGCTCCAGCGTCTCGAGCGGCGCAGGGCCCGGTGTCCCGTAGTCGCCCCCGAGCAGGTACCGATCCACCCCCGCGCGCTCGGCCTCGGCAAGCACCGCGTCGAGCGCTTCGGTATTGCCGTGAATGTCGTAGAGGATCCCGAGCACGCTGGCTACATCTTGAATGCGGGCCTGCCCGGCGCCCTCGCCGAGCTCAGCTCGAGGTGATGTAGTCCGTCAGGTACTTGATCTCGAACGTCTGCTGCTTCGACTTGAACTTGACGACGTCCCCGATCGAGACGACGCCGACGACCTTCTCCTCCTCGACGACCGGCAGGTGACGGATCCGCCGGTCGGTCATCATCGCCATGCACTCGTCGATCGTGATCTCGGGCGTGACGACGACGAGAGGTGAGGACATCACCTCGCGAACGGCGGTCTCCTTGTCGTCGCGGTCCTCGAGGGTCATCCGCCTGAGGTAGTCGCGCTCGGTGAAGATTCCGGCAACCTCGCCCTCCTCGGTGACGAGCAGGGAGCCGGTGCCCGCTTCGACCATGCGCTTGACCGCGTCGAAGACGGACACGTCGCCCGCGATCTGGAGGACGTCGTGGCCCTTCTCGTCGAGGATCTCCTTCACGCGGTTCATGAGTCGCCTTCAACCCTAAGTGAGGGTGAGGTGGCGAGGGCCGGAATCGAACCGGCGACACCACGGTTTTCAGCCGTGTGCTCTACCAACTGAGCTACCTCGCCCGGTCGGGCCAGTCTAGCCACGCGAAAAAAGGACGTCCGGACCGGTGCTACCGCGTCGCGAACGCCCTCTTGGCCAGCACCCTAGTGCGGTTTGTCTCGACGAGCAAGTAGTGCGACGCCACGCCCCGCCGGGATTTCCGCAAAGTCCGTGAAACCGCGCTGCTCCAGCTGACGCCGGAGGACGGACGGCTTCACCCAGATGGGCGTTTCCGGCCCGGAGGAGAAGGCGAAGACCGCCCACCCGCCGGGCCGCAGCACCCGCGCGAGCTCGTCCACGAACGGGATCATGTTGTTCTGCGCGACGAGATCGAACGACGCGTCGCCGAAGGGCAGATCCGCCGCGTCGGCCTGGACGAAGGAGGCGCCGGGCACCAGCCGGCGCGCCTCTCCGAGCATTCCCTCGGCCAGATCCACGCCCGTGACCTCGGCGTCCGGAAAGCGCTCTCGTAGGATCCGCGCTCCAGCGCCGGTTCCCGTGCCGACGTCGAGCGCTCGCTCGAGAGGACCGCTGACGCGATCGAGCGCCGCCTCGTACGCCGCGAAGGTGTCTTCGAGGCGCATGGCGTCCCAGACCGGCGCCAGCCGGTGAAACTGGAAACGAACCAGGGGCCGCAGGAGCGGCCACGTACGCGGCCAGCGAACCGTGGCGTTCGTGGCGAACCGAGCGAAGCGGCGGCCGATCCCGACTCCTAGTCCGGGCGTAGCCGAACCTCCATGCCGGCGCGGATCCCGAACGTCTCGGCCGCGTTCCCGCGAGCGATGGCGAGTGCGATGTTCCGGTACGCGTCCTCGTACAGCACGATGTCGCCGACACGGGTGTCGGCGAACGTCCGGGTCGCGAGTGCGTAGAACCGCTCCATTGCGACCTCGGCCTCGATCCGGCGGCCCGGAACCATCCCGAGTGGCTCGACTTGAGAAGCGTTGAGGTTCAGATGGATGTTGCCGAACCGGTCGACGTAGAGACACGTCGCACGGACCCGGTGCTGGCCGATCTCCGGCTGCGGGAGCTCGAGCCGCACGAGCGTCGCCGTGTCGAACGCGATGCCGAGCTCGGCGGGATCCAGCCCACCTGCAAGGTGCGCAGCCGCAGGCGAAAAGACGTCGCGGCCGTGAAACGTCGCCGACACCGGCTCGAGTGCGTACTTCCGGTTCGTGATCTCGAACGCCGCGTCGATCCCGCCCATGCGCTCCGCAGCGGGAAGGAGCAGGCCGTTGTCGGGCCCCACGAACATGCGCCCGTCGCCGGACCGCAGCACGACGGCGCGACGCGGCGTGCCGACCTCCGGGTCGACTACGGCCATGTGCACGCCCGCCGGCATGTAGGGCAGCGTGTTCGCGAGCACGAGCGCTCCCTGCAAGATGCTCTGCGGCTCGATGCCGTGCGTGATGTCGATCACGTCCGCCTCCGGCGCGATCCGCTTGATCACGCCGTGACAGGTGCCCACGAAGTCGTCCTCGAGCCCGAAGTCGGACAAGAACGTGATCACCATCGCGCGGACGCTATCGCCTCGACGAGACCGTCGGAATCGTGGGTTCGCGCCTCCTGCAGGATGCGGATCCCTCGGTCCTCCGCAGCTCTGGTCGTCTCCGGCCCGATCGAGATCGCGGGAAGATCGGCGCCGAGCGCCGCGAGAGCCCTCGCTGCGGACGGCGAGGCGAGAACGACGGCGTCGACGTTCGGGGGGAGCGCCGGGCGCAGCTCGCTGGTCCGGTAGAGCGGAACGAAGTCCGCGTCGAGCTCGTCGACGAGGAGACGGCGAGCACTCTCCGCTCCCGCGAACAGGACGCGCCCGGCGGGTCGGGGAAGGACCGCGAGCAGCCCCTCCTGTGTCGACTCCGCCGCAACGAGGTCGGCTCCCCCCAGAGCCTCAGCCGTCGCCGGGCCGATCGCCGCAATCCCCACGGCGCGTCCTCTCCCGCGTCGTCGTATCTCGCGGGCCCCAGTCAGACTCGTGACGACGAGCCAGTCGTACCCGTCGAGGTCAACCGGCTCGTTGCCAAGCGGCTCGACCGCGATCAGCGGGGCGATCTGCACCTCGTGACCTCGTTCCCGCAGCGCCGCGGCGAGTCGCTCGTTCCGGCCCTCTGGCCGGGTCAGCAGGATCCTCACCGGGCCAGCGCGACGAGCTCGGCGGCGAGCGCCGCCGGATCGTCGCCGGACCGCCGCTCGATCCACGTCCCGTCTTCGTCGGCGACGAGGGCCGTCAGCGTCTCGCCGTCGTGGTGGGCTGCGACCGGGGCGAGGCAACCCCCGCCGATCGCCGCCACACACGCCCGCTCGGGCTCCACGCGACTGCGTGTCTCCACGTCGTCGGCCCCCGCGACGAGCTCTTCCTCGCTCGCCCGCACCTGGAGCGCGAGCGCACCCTGACCCGCCTCCGGCAGGAGCTCGTCGGGCTCGAACCGCCGGTCGATCTCGTCGCCGAGCCCGAGGCGGTCGAGCCCGCACGCCGCGAGGACAATCGCGTCCAGCCCGCGCTCCCCCCGTTTTCGAAGCCGGGTGTCGATGTTCCCGCGGAGCGGCTCGATCCGGAGATCGGGCTCGAGCGCGAGGAGCTGCGCCCGACGGCGGGCCGATGCGGTGCCGATCCGCAGCCCGGGGCGAAGCTCCGCCACGCCGCACAGCGCGTCGCGGGGATCCTCGCGAGGCAGATAGGCACCGACCGCCAGCCCATCCGTGTCGGTCGAGGTCATGTCCTTGGCCGAATGCACGGCGACGTCGATCCGGTGGTCGAGCAGCGCCTCCTCGAGCTCCTTGACGAAGACGCCACGGCTGCCGATCTCACCGAACGGCTTGCTGCGGTCCCTGTCGCCGGCCGTCGTGACGGGCACCAGCGCGAACTCCAGGCCGGGGCGCCGCAGCCTTTCGACCGCGAGCTCCGCCTGGGTCAGGGCGAGCCGGCTACCCCTCGACCCGATTCTCAGGACCACGGCGCTCGGCGGCTGCGGCTGCGTCCTTCAGGCGCACGATTGGCTCGTGCAGGAGCTTGTTCACGAGCTGGCTCGTCAGCGACTCGACGGCGGTCTGCTCCCGCTCCGAGAGCTCGGAGAGCCAGCCGCTCGCCTTCGCGAGCTCGCTCCGGCGGATCTGCTCGGCGCGCTCGCGCAGGGACGCAATCGTCGGAACGACGGCACGCGTCGCGAGCCAATCGCGGAAACGCCCCGCCTCGGCGACCGCGATCGCTTCGGCCTTGGCGAACTCTCCCTCTCGCCCCGCCATCGTCTCCGCGACCACTGCCTCGAGATCGTCGATGTCGTAGAGGTAGCAGTCGGGGAGCTCGTTGACCGTCGGATCGACGTCGCGCGGCACGGCGAGATCGATCAAGAGCAACGGCCGGCCCTTTCGTGTGGGCAAGGCCCCGCTGACCGCCTCCCTGGTCAGAACGAATTCCGGCGAGCTCGTGGAGGAGACGACGATGTCGGCAGACGCCAGCGCCTCGGTGAGCCGGTCGATCGGGAGCGTCTCGCCGCCGAGCTTCGCGGTAAGGGCATCGCTGCGCGCCGAGGTGCGATTCGCGACGAACGAGAGCTTCGCGCCGCGCTTGATCAACCGTCGAGCCGCGAGCGTCCCGATCTTGCCGGCGCCGACGATCGCGATTCGTGAGCCGTCGAGGTCGCCGAAGACCTGAGCTGCGAGAGCGGCGGCCGCCGACGACGTGGTGCCGGGGCTCTCGGCGATCGCCGTCTCCGTCCGCACTCTCTTCCCGGTGTGGAGCGCGTCGCGGAACAGGCGGTCGAGGAGTGGGCCGGCGGTCCCACGCTCGAACGCGGTTCGCACCTGCCCGAGGATCTCGCTCTCGCCTGGAACGAGCGAGTCGAGGCCGGCGGCGACTTGGAAGAGGTGAACCGCAACGGACTCGCCGTCCAGCCGGTACAGATAGGGCTCGAGCTCGGCGGCGTCGATCCCCGCGAGGTCCGCGAGCGCCCGTGTCGCGCGACGGTCCGAGTCTGCGCCGTCGGCGGCCACGAGATAGAGCTCCGTCCGGTTACAGGTCGAGAGGCACACGGCTTCGCCCTCTCCTGCCAACTCGACGCCAAGTGCGGCCGCGCCGTCGGCGTCGACCGCCACGCGCTCCCTGACTTCGATCGGAGCGAGGCGATGCGAGGTTCCGACCAGCAGCAGATTCATGCGACGTGGGTTGCCAGCAGGCCGAGCTGAAGGGCAAGGACGACGCCCAGGCCGGCAATCGACAGACGCGCGGCCAGCGCGCGGCGGCCCGTCCGCAGACGGAGGTAGAGGATCGAGGCGTAGAGGAGCCACGCGCCGAGCGTGGCGGCGATCAGCAGGTCGACGCCGTGACCCGGGATGCGCGCGAACCCGGGGACGAGACCAATCGTCAGAGCCGCCAGCGACACCGCCGTCGTCGTGACCGTCAGGCGGTCGAGCGCGACGAGCGAGGGCAGCCGGAGCCGCAGGATCCCCGCGCGCCGGTGCTTGAGCAGGCGCTCCTCCCACAGCTCGAGCGCGGCGAGCCCCGCGGCGACCGTGAAACCGGCGAACGCCGTCAGCACGAACGCGACGTGCAAGACGAGCACGACGTCGCTCCACTCAGTCGCGCTTCGCGCGTCGGTGCCTCCGGCCAGATAGGAGACGGCGAGTAGTGCCGCGGCAGGCGGCATGACCGCGAGACCGAGCAGGCGAAATCTGGGGCTGCAGCCCCAGATCAGGTAGGCGCCCACCACGAGCCAGACGAACAGGTTGAGTGAGCCCGCCCAGGTGCTCCACGGGAAGCCCTCGGCGCGGGCGGCTTGGCCGACGAGCAGCGCGGTCTGCGCCAGCCAGCCGAGCCGCACGCCCCAAGTCGCGATCCGTCCGAGCGACCCAGGGTTCCGAGCAGCCCCGGCGTAGGCGATCGCGGCTTCGCCGTACGCGAAGAGCGCCGGCCAGACGAGCAGCTCAGCCACCGGTGCGCTCCCTCGCGAGTCGTGCCAGCTCTTCCAGCTCGCGTTCCATCCGCGACAGTTTGAGCGCGATCAGGACGACGTAGAGCAAGACGGCCGCGAAGAGCACGAGGTAAGCCGCCGCCAGGTATTTCTCGCCGGTGCTCACGAAGACAACAGCTCCCGCAGTTCCTTGAGGCGCCCGTCGACGCGCTTGCCGCTCAGCTCGATCAGGTAGAGGGCGCCGGCGAGCGTGAGCATGGCCCCAAGACAGATGCAGAAGGTGATGAACATCGACGCGGACATCTGCGGGCCGTCGCGGTTGAAGACAGGGGCCGGATGCAGGAGCTGGTCCGTGAGGCGGATCGCGAGAAAGCTCACCGGAACGAGCGCCGCGCCGAAGAGTGCGTAGACGGCTGAGGTGCGGGCACGCCTCGGGCCGGGCGGCGTCGAGTATCGGAGCATGAAGTACGCCGAGTAGAAGAGGAAGAGGATCAGGAACAAGACGAGCTGCCGCTCGTCCCAGGTCCACCAGACGCCCCAGGAGATCTTCGCCCAGATCGACCCGGTGATCAGCGTGAGGAGCCCGAAGATCACGCCCATGTGCACCGCCGTGTAGCTCTCCAGGTCGGCGCGCGCATCGTCGCGCCAGAGCAGCCGAAACGCCTTCCACGCCCCCCAGCCGAAACACACGTAGGCCGTCAGCGCCAGGGGCACGTGGATGTAGAAGATCCGCTGGCTCGGTCCCTGGTCCGCGTCCTCGGGCGCGACGAGCAGCCCGAGCGTCAGCCCAGCGGTGAGGAGCACGGCCGCCGCCAGAGCGAGGACGACCGCGCCGTTATTCCGTAACGACGTACTCAAAGCTTGCCCAGGAGAGGATCGCAAAGATGAGGTCGTACAGCACCAGGAAGCCGAGGTAGCGGGCCGGATCGTCAGCCAGCGTCGCTCCGACGCCGCCCACGACGATCGGGATCGCGAGCGGCATGAACAGGAGCGGCAGCAGCAGCTCGCGAGCGCGCGCGGCGGCCGCCATCGCACCGAGGAGCGTCCCTACCGAGGCGATACCGATGTTGGCGAGCGCCACGCCGGCGACGAGGTCCCACCCGACGGGCTCGTACAGCAGCGCGAATGCGGGCAGCGCGACGAGCTCCGCGAGGACGAGGAAGACGACGACGCTCAAGGTCTTGCCAAGCCAGATTGCGCTGCGGTCGCAGGGTGCGAGCAGGAGCCCGTCGATCATCCCGTCCTCCCGTTCGGCGACGAACGTGCGGACGAGCGCGAGCAATGCTGTGAACAAAAGCGCGATCCACAGCATCCCGGCGGCGGCCGGCGGAGAGTCCTCCGCAAGCGCGAAGTGGAAGACGACGAGGCTGCCGACCACGAAGAGCAGGAGCGCGGGGACGGTGTCGCGCGAGCGCAGCTCGACCCGCAGATCTTTGCGCGCCAGCGCAGCGACGTCCGAGAAATAGGCGCTCACGCCGCGCCCAGCGCGAGCCGCGAGCTCGGCAGGTCGCCGATCCGCTCCGGCTGATGGCTCGAGACGACGATCGTCCGCTGCTCACGTTCCGCTAGCTCGCCGAGCAGAAGCTCGATGCCCGCCGAATCCAACGCGTTGAAGGGCTCGTCGAAAAGCAGCAGCAGGGGATCGTGGAGCAGCGTCCTGCAGAGCGCCAGCCGCTGGAGCATCCCGCGCGAGAGCGAGTCGGTTCGCTCGCGGCGGGCATCCCACAAGCCGTATCGCTCCAGCAGCATTCCGATCCGCTCCCGGCGTTCCGGGATCCGGTACAGGCGACCGTAGAGGTCGAGATTCTCGAGCGGCGACAGCTCGCGGTAGACGAGCGGCTCGTGGGCGAGAAAGCCGATGCTCGCGCGGTCGACTGCGACTTCGAGCGAGCCCGACGTCGGGACGATCAGGCCCGCGATGAGCCGGAGCAGGGTCGTCTTCCCCGAGCCATTCGCGCCGGTGACCAGCAACAGCTCGCCACGGGCGACATCGAGGTCGAGACCGGCGAGGACGCGCTTGTCCCCGTAGCGCCTGCCGAGCCCACGGGCGCGGATCACCGCGGCGGCGTGCCCTGGTCTCTGTGATTAGGCACCGCCCACCTCCTCCCCGATGCGATCGTAGCGACGAACTCCGCACGCATGGCGCACCAAACCGTGTCGAAAGCGTGACGCTGCGGCGGCGTGGCCACCGCGCGAAGGGTCACGTCTGCCGGTGGCCCCCCTGCTCTCCGGCAAGCAGCCGAAGCGCATGCGGCAACGCCTCCTTCAGGACGGCGAACCCGTCTCGGCAGCCTCCCGGAGACCCGGGCAGGTTGACCACGAGTGCCGTGCCACGCACCCCCGCCACGCCCCGGGAGAGCAACCCGTGCGGTGTTCGGCCCGCCGCGTCGGCGCGCAGAGCCTCCGCGATCCCCGGCACCTGGCGCTCGACCACCGACGCCGTCGCTTCCGGCGTGACGTCCCGCGGTGCGACTCCCGTGCCGCCCGTCGTCAGGACGAGCGCGGCCTCGTCCGTCAGCTCTTCGATCGCCTCGGCAATCTCGCTGCGCTCGTCGGGCACGACCCTCCGCGCGACCTCGTAGCCCTCACGCGCGAGCAACTCGCCGAGGATCTTCCCGCTCTCGTCGTCCCGCTCCCCACGCGCAACGCCGTCCGAGACGGTGAGCACCGCCGCCTTCAAGCAGGCCCCTTCGTCTTCTCGAGGAGCCGTACCTCCGCGACCTCCATCCCGTCGTCGACCGCTTTCGCCATGTCGTAGACCGTGAGCGCGGCGACGCTCGCCGCGACGAGCGCCTCCATCTCCACGCCGGTCTGCGCGACGGTCTCGACCGTGCTCGTGATCTCGACGGCGTTGTCCTGGACGGCGACATCCACGTCGATGGACGTGAGCGGCAACGGATGGCAGAGGGGAATCAGCTCGCTCGTCCGCTTCGCGGCCATCACGCCGGCGAGTTGGGCGACGACGAGCGCGTCGCCCTTGGGGAGCTCGCGCAACTTGGCCGCCGTCTCCGCCGCCATCGTCACTCGCGCCCGGGCTGTCGCCCGCCGACGCGAAGTCGGCTTCGCCCCGACGTCCACCATCCGGATCCCGCCTTCCGAATCCACATGGGAAAAATCGGTCACGAGCTCGTGCCGGCGTGTGAGCTGCGCGCACGGTCCACGTCGCGGAGCTGCCCTTCGACCCACTCCGAGAGATCGTGCTCTCGAACGTGCCCACGCAGGCCCGCCAGCCGCTCGCGCCGCTCCTCGCGCGGCATCTCCAGCGCGACGCGCATCGCCTCGGCCTGCCCCGCGATGTCGAACGGGTTCACCGTCAACGCCCAATCGGCCAGCGTCTCGTGAGCACCGGTGTTCTCGGACAGGATGAGCACCCCGTCACGGGCGTTCACGAGCGGCGCTTCCTTCGCGACAAGGTTGAGGCCGTCGAAGATCGCGTTGACGAGGAGGACGTCGTACTGCTTGTACGCGGCGACGGCCTCGAGGAAGTTGTCCTCGATCCTCACCTCGATCGGCGTCCAGCTCTCCGTCTGGAAGTGGTCGTTGACGACCCGCGCCGTGCGCTGAATCGCGCCGAGATACTCCGAGTACTCCGGAATGTCCTGCCGCGTCGGGTCGAGCAGCGCGAGCATCCCGACCCGCCCGTGGAGCTCCGGGTGGTCGGTAAGGAGCCGCTCGAAGGCGCGAAAGCCCCGCACGACGTTCTTGGACGGGTCGGTGCGGTCGACGCGGAGTACGAGCAACTCGGGGCGCCGCGCCTCGAGCTGCTGCTCCAGCTCGAGCACCTCGGGACTCGAGGCGAGCTCGTCGAACTCCGAAGGGTCCACCGAGAGCGGTCGGGCATTGACGGACACCGGCCGGCCCTCGTACTCCGCGCTCCCGGTCACGAAGTTGCATTCGGCGCCGACGATGTCGACGCAGGAGCGGAGGAAGTTGCGCTTCCAGCGCTCGGTGTGGAACCCGACGACGTCGTTCGCGAGCAAGCCGTCGTGGAGGGCGACGCGTATCGGCTCGGGGAGGACGCGCCAGTAGTCGGGCTCCGGCCACGGGATGTGCACGAAGTGGGACAAGGCGGCGTCCGGGCGGTGCGCCCGGACGAACCGCGGAGCCAGGTACAGGTGGTAGTCGTGGAACCAGACGAGCGCGTCGGGCTGGCTGTCGAGCTCCGCCAGGACCGCATCGGCGAAGCCGGCGTTGACCGCGACGTAGCCCTCCTCCCATGCGAGGTGCAGCCCCCGGTCGAGGTTCGGTGCCCGCGCGAGGTCCCACAGGTAGTGCTGAAGGAACCACAGCGTCGGGTTGGAGACGACGTTGTAGAACCAGTCGTAGGCCGTTTCGTCATGCGCGACGAGCCGAAGGCGATACGGCGACCCGTCCCGCGCGACCTCGTCGATCGCGGAGCCGCCGCTCTCGGCCGCGACGGCCCGATCCTCGTCGCTCATCGCGCTCGCGACCCAGGTCACGTCGTGGAGCGCCACGAGGCTTCGGAGCGCCGTAACCAGCCCGCCGCCGCCGCGTCGGGCGACGCGCCGGCCCTCGCCGTCCAGTGCGAAGGCGACTGGGGGACGGTTCGAGACGACGATCAGCTTGCGGCGATCCGTCATCGCCTTTGACCCTACCCCAGTGGTCGCGTCAGGCCGGGCTGCCCGAAGCGGTCACGAGCTGGGTCTCGCCGATGTCCTTGCCGTCGAGCCGGTTGAAGAGCGCGAGCCAGTCGCGAAGGAGCCGCGGCATCAGGAACTCGCGCCGCACGTACTCCTTCCCCCGGCGTCCGCGGGCCAACGCCTCGTCCGGGTCGGTGAGGATCTGGTGGCACGCCTCGGCGCACTCCTCGACCGAGTCGACGAGCCAGCCGGTCTGGCCGTCCTGGATCTGCGACGGGATCCCACCGGCGCGGCCGCCGACCGTCGGGCGGGCCTTCCACAGCCCCTCGGTGACGGTGAGGCCGAAGCCCTCCCGGATCGACTTCTGGAGCACGGCCGCAGAGTGGACCTGGAAGGCGTTGACCTCGATCGCGCCCACGTTGTTGAGGTTGGAGAGGATGAAGATGTCGGGATCGCCCGCGGCGTACTCGACGGTCTGGTTGTAGAACTCCCACCCCTCGGGGTCGTCGTGCGCCATCGAGCCGACGAGCGCCAACTGGAGGCCGGGATGGTCGCGCCGCACGACCCGGAACGCGTCGATCACGCCCAACGGATCCTTCCAGGGATCGAACCGCGAGACCTGTGTCAGGACCGGACGCTCGACGTCGATCCCGAACTGGTCGACGATGTACGCGGCGTCCTCGGATGAGAGTGCCATGTTCTTCGGCGCCAGCGGATCGATCGCCGGCGGCCAGATGAACGCCTCCGGGAGCTGCTCGGTTGCCGGAACGTACTCGGGACGGTGGAAAATCGCTGCGTCATAGCGCACGAGCGAGGGCACCAGGACCTCGAGGACGTCCCGGTTCGGCTCCGAGAGGTCGATATGGCAGCGCCAGATCCAGCGGGCGCGGCGATCGGGAAAGTGATCGATCACGGCCGCGGGCTGCGGGTCGTGGATGATCACGTAGTCGTACGCCGACTCGTCGAGCTCTGCCGCGTTCAGCGCGTTGTAGCGGTGGAAGATCTCCTCTTCGGAGGCGTCGAGACCGACCGGGCTCCCCTGCAGCGCGTTGTGAATCTTCTTCGTGACGTTGAAGAACTCGTCTTCGCCGTGGATGATCCGCCACTCCGCATCGAGACCGGCGCTTCGCATGAGCGGGACGAGCGTGTAGTTGATCTCCGCCACGCCCCCGCCGAACGCCGTCGCCGACAGGTGCAGGACTCGTTTCCCCTGCATGGACTCGGCGAGTCGCTGAATCTCCCCCATCAGGCCGCGGCCGACGATGGTGGCGTAGTCGCTGAGCGACTTCTGACCGACGTTGACGGGATGCAGCATCAAGGGAGGCCCTCAGCCGGGCCGCGGGCGAGGATAACGGCAGTCTCGGACTAGTCCTGAATGAACTTTACGAACCGAAGGCGAGATCCCTTCCCGCCTGCGCCGGGACCGAACTCGAGCTCGTCGGCGAGCTCGCGGATGATCGCGATCCCGAGACCGCCTTCGTTGAGCGCGCCGTCGGTGGCAATCGGGGGATGCTCGCCCGCGGCAAACCCCTCGCCTTCGTCCCACACTTCCACGACGAGGCGGTCGGCATGCAGCTCGTACACGACCTGGACGTCGCCCGACCGGTCGTCGCGGTACGCGTGACGGACGGAGTTGGAACATGCTTCCGTGACGGCGAGCTTGAGATCGCCGAGGGTCTCCTCAGGGAGCGGGCGGAGGCTGGAGAGCCCACTCAGCGCAAGCCGGACCAGCGTGATGTACTCGGCCTTCGCGGGGATCGTCAGCCGCACGGTGTGCGACCCGTTCGAATCTGCACTTGCTGGGTTCAATTCCGCCTCGCCGCTGTGGTTAAGCCAGGTTCCGCCAGATTTCGGCCGGAACGTGGCCAATTCTCTCCAAGCTCCCCTATCTCCTGTCGGCAGAGTCGCTAAACGCGAGCTGTCAACACTGCGGGGCCGGCCGGGAGGGACGCTCACCCATCCTGACGGGCACAGTGATGCGACGGCCGTTCCGGACGAGCGCGAACTGAGCGACCTGACCGGGCACCAGCGCCTCGCTCACAACCCGGACGAGATCATCCGCGTCGTCCACCGGTCTGTTGCCAATTGCGACAACGATGTCGCCGCCATGGCGGAACTCCACACCGTTGAGCTGACGTCGCTCGCTCCCACCGCGAAGGCCCGCCCGCTGGCCGGGGCTCTCGGGCACCACGCAGGCGACGACGGCGCCCCGGTCGACGCTGTAGTCGAGCCGCCGTGCGATCGACGGCGTCAGATCCTCGGCGTTCACGCCCACGTAGGCGTACGCGACGCGTCCGGTGCGGACGAGCTGCTCGAGCGATCTCTTGGCAGCGTTGATCGGGATCGCGAAGCCCACGCCCTCGGCTTGGCCGGACTGGCTGCGAATCTGCGCGTTGATGCCGATCACCCGGCCGCGGGCATCGAAGAGCGGCCCGCCGGAGTTTCCATGCGTGATCGGGGCGTCGGTCTGAATCGCGTCGGGGACGGTGTAGTCGGAGGTCAACGAACCGATCGATCGCTGCGTCGCCGAGACGACGCCGACGGCGAGTGAGTTCTCGTTCCCGAACGGACTGCCCATCGCGGCGACGGGCTCGCCGACGACGACGGCCGCAGAGTCTCCCAGCGGGACGGGCTCGAGGCGATGCGCATCAGGATCCACCCGCAGCACCGCCACGTCGTCGTAGAGGTCCCAGCCGACAAGGCGAGCCGGCACACGGTCCCCGTCGACGAACGCCACGAAGACGCGCGAGGCGCCGTCCGGGTCCCGCTCACCCTGCCCCGCCGTCGTGACGACGTGGGCACTGGTGAGAATCTCGCCGCGCTTCGAGACCACGAACCCGGATCCCTGTGCGGCGTGCTCGTCCTCGGGGCGGCCGTCGAAGAACGAATAGACGGTGACGACGCCGCTGCTGCGCGATTGATAGATCGCGGCCGGATCGAACCCGTTGCCGAGCAGCGGCTTGGCACCCGTCGTCGGGAACCGGCGCTGGATCGGCACCGGCGAGTCGCCCGGGACGACGACCGTCTCGGTCGACTTTCCGCCGAGGCCGGCAGTCACGAGCAGCGCAGACAAGACGCCGCCCATGAGGGCGGCGGCGAGAACGAGTGCGATAACGACTCTCGGACGCATGGTCGTCTCACTGTAGCCATGCAGGATTCAGAGACTCCGGACCGCGCACGAGCGGTGTTCGGTGCTCGCCATGTCCCAAAAGGACACCCATTTCACGGGAAAACGCCAGCTACACAGCCAGAGCGGGCTCTGGCTCACCGGCCAGGACCTGGGTCCGCGGGAGCCGCAGTGTGAAAACCGTCTTACCGGGTCGGGACTCCAAGTCGATCTCGCCGCCCATCACCGCGGCTAGCTCGCTCGCAATCGCGAGGCCCAGCCCGCTTCCGGCCTTCACGGCGGTCGCCGAGCGGTAGAAGCGCTCGAAGACCTGTTCGCGGTCGTCGGGGCCGATGCCCGGGCCGTCGTCCTCGATCTGCAGGAGCGCTGCGCCGTCGTCCTCCCCGACCGAGACGTGCACCTCCGTCCCGGCGGGGGTGTGAACGATCGCGTTCTCCAGCAGGATTCGCCCGATCTGGCGGACGCGCTCCTCGTCGGCGAGCGCGAGAGCTTCTCCACCGCCGTCCACGACCAGGGCGTGCTCGCTGCCGCGGCCGACGCCGCGAAACTCGGCGACGAGCGATCCCGCGACGTCGGAGAGGTCGACCGGCGCGAACTCGACGCGAAGACGGCCGGCGTCGATCCGCGAGAGATCGAGGAGGTCGGTCGTCAGCTTCGTCAGCCGCTCGACCTGGAGACGCATCTCCTCGAGAAACTCCTCGCGCGTTGCGCCGTCGACCTCTTCGTCGGTCAGGAGCTCGAGATGACCACCCAGCGCGAAGATCGGTGTGCGCAGCTCGTGCGAGGCGTTCGCGATGAACTCTCGGCGAGCGCGCTCGAGTGCGGCGAGGCGCTTGCGCATGTCGTCGAACGCCCTCGCGAGCTCGCCCAGCTCGTCCTCGCTCCGGTCCAGCACCGGTTCGTCAAACCGGCCGCCGGCGATGCGGTGCGCGGCGCGCTCGAGACGCCGGATGCGCCGGGCGAAGATGCGGGCGAGCCCGAATCCCGCGACAGCGGCGATCAGCAGCGCGATCAGGCCCGCCAGCAGCAGCCTTCGCTGCACGAGGGAGATCGTGCCTTCGTCGATTCGAGCGCCGATCACCAGGATCCGGTTCTCGAACGGTACGGCGACCTCGGCGAACTCCTGCCCGCCACGCCGCACGACCCCTCGCTCGGTCCTGTCGTGCTCGGCGGCCCGCTGGGCCACGGGGTCGCGCGTGATTACCGGCCCGAACTGCGTCGAGTCCGCCTTGTTGACCAGGTGCACGGGCGTGTCGCGCAGATACTCGAAGACCGTGAGCCGGACACCCTGCTCGTCCGCCGAGACCGACAGGATCTCGTCGAGCCCGATCACGGGGCTCTCGTTCTGTTGGATCTCCCCGATCACGTCGCGCGCAGCCAGGGTCAGCTCGTTCTGGCGCTTGTCGATCAGGCGATCCTCGAGCGAGGGGACGACTGCGAGGTAGACGATGGCCAGCGCGCCGGCGACGAGGCCGGCGAGTGCCAGCGTCAGCTTGAGCCCGACGGTCCTAAGCCGATTCATGCCTCCCGGAAACGGTAGCCCGCGCCGCGCACGGTCAAGATGAATTCTGGGTTACTCGGATCCTGCTCCAGCTTCTCGCGCAGGTGCCGCACATGCACGTCGATCGTCCTCGGCTCGCGGTAGGCGGAGTCGCCCCACAGCGACTCGAGCAAACGCCGGCGGCTGAACACCTGCCCCGGATTCCCCGCGAGCGTGCGCAGAAGCTCGAATTCCACGTAGGTGAGCTGGATCGCCTCGCCGTGCGCCTCGACGGTGCGACGTGCCGGGTCGACCCTCAATCCGTCGGTCTCGATCGCCTCCGTCCGCCGCTGGTCGGCCTGGGCGGGCAGTGACGCCCGGCGCAGCAGCGCGCGAACCCGGCTGCGGAACTCGCGAATCGAGAACGGCTTGGTGATGTAGTCGTCCGCGCCGAGCTCGAGCCCGAGAACCTTGTCGAGCTCGTCGTCCCGCGCGGTGAGCATGATGATCGGCACGGTGCTCTGCGCACGAAGCCGCTTGCAGACCTCGAGGCCGTCCACCTTGGGCAGCATCAGGTCGAGGACGACGAGATCGATTGGCTCGCTGGAGAACTTCGCCAGAGCCTCCTCGCCGTCACGGGCGGCGAGCACGCGAAACCCGTCGCGCTCGAGTGGGTACGAAAGGAGCTTCTGGATGGAATCCTCGTCGTCGACGAGGAGAATGGTCGAGGACTCGGGCACGGACGTTTCTCCACCGGGTATCGGCGCAGCCGACCGGCCCTCCCTACTATAGCCCCGGCATATGGCCGCGCTCCGGCCCCCATCTGCGCGGCGGCGGCCACGGCCGGGCTCGCTCGAGCGCCCCGTGAACGCGCGCACCTACCGCGGCACCCTGCTGCTGGTGTCGATCCCGCTGCTGATCGCCGCATTCACGGTTACCCGCCCCGAAGCACTTCCTCCCGCATCTCTGCCGCCCTCGTTCGACCAGCAGACGGCGGTGGAAGCGGCTCGCGAACTGGCCTTGCAGTTCCCCAAACGCCCGCCGGGGTCCCAGGACGCGGTCGGTGCTGCGGATTGGGTGGCGGGACGGCTCCGCACCTACGGATTCAACGTGCAACGTGACTCGTTCGAGGGCTCCATCCCCGGGCAAGGCACCGTGCAGATGCAGAACGTATTCGCGGTCGCCCCAGGGCGTTCGGGCGCCACGCTGGTCGTGATGGCGCACCGCGACAACGTCGGCCTCAGCCCGGGAGCAAACGACAACGCATCGGGCACCGGCGCCCTGCTGGAGCTGGCGCGAGGGTACGGCTTGCGTCGCACGCCCGCACCGGGGCGCGCAATCGACCCGATCGGGCCGGCGCACACGGTGGTCTTCCTCTCGACGGACGGCGGAGCGTTCGGAGGCCTCGGGGCAGTCCGGTTCCTGGAACGCTCGCCTTATCGGAGCAGGGTCGAGGCCGTCATGAACCTGACCGCGGTCGGCGGGCCCCAGAGCCTCCGGGTCGAGCTCGCCGGCGATCGTTCCCGGTCGCCTGACGTCACCTACGTGCAAACGGTCGCAACTCGCATCCGGGAGCGAACCGGCACAGAGCCACGCCGCGCGAGCGCATTCGGACAGCTCATCGACCTCGCGTTCCCCTTCAGCCTCTACGAGCAAGCGCCGTTCGTCGGCCGCGCCCTGCCCGCCGTGACCCTGACGAGCGCCGACGAGCGTCCGCCGAACCCGGTCAACGACACGGTCGACGGCCTCACCCCGCGGCGCATCGGGCAGGCGGGAGGGGTCACCGAAGCGGTCTTCGCCGCGCTGGAGGAGGGTGTCGCGCTGCCGGGATCGAGTGCCACTTACGTCTACCTCGGTCCCCGCATCATCCGCGGCTGGGCGATCAAGCTGGTCCTGATCGCGGCGCTGTTGCCGTTCCTGCTCGCGGCGGTGGACCTCTTTGCGCGCTGCCGCCGGCGGCGTATCCCGCTCGCGCCGGCGTTCCGCAGCTACCGCACGAGGACCGCGTTCTGGTTCTGGGTCGGCGCAGCTTTCGGCGTGCTCGCCCTGCTCGGGGCCTGGGGCGACGGCGCACCGAGGCCGCCGTCCCCTGACACCGACTTCGCCGGCGACGTGCCCGTGCTCGTTTTTGGTTTCTTCGGCGCACTCGCCGTGGCGGGATGGCTCGTCGCGCGGGATCGGCTGCTCCCACGGAGATCGGTCAGCGCGGAGGAGGAGCTGGCCGGACAGACTGCAGCACTTCTTGCGCTCGGCGTCGTCGCGCTCCTCACCGTGGCGACGAATCCCTTCGCGCTGATCTTCGTGCTCCCTTCGCTCCATGCGTGGCTCTGGCTGCCACAGGTTCGGCACCACCGGGCGTGGATCCGCGGTGCCGTGCTAGCCGCCGGCTTCGTTGGACCGCTGCTGCTCATCGGCTCGCTCGCCAGGCGATTCGAGCTCGGACTGGAGGCGCCGTGGTACCTCGCTCAGCTCGTCGCACTCGGCTACGTCCCGCTGCCCGCGATCGCGATCAGCCTCGCCTGGCTGGCCGCCGCCGGGCAGCTGGCCGCGGCCAGCGCCGGGCGATACGCGCCTTACCCGAGCGCCCAGGAGCGTCCGCCTCGCGGACCCGTCCGCGAGCTCGTGCGGCGCCTGCTTCTCATCGCGCTCTCGTGGCGCGCGGCCGAGCCGCTCAAGCGAGCCGCAGGAAGCTGACCGGCGAACCGGCCGGCAGCTCGGCCTCGCCGGCCGGGACCAGCGCGAGCGCATCAGCCGCGGCAGCCCGGGCGATCATGTGCGACTCCTGGCCGGTCACCACGTCGAGCTCGACCGCCTCCTCGGCGCGGCTCGAGCGAGCACGCATCAGCTCGGTTCGGACGCGATCCGGTTTGACCGCGCGAGCGAGTCGCCCAATCTCGAAACGGGGCAGCGGCTCGGCGTGCCCCTGCAGGGCGAGCACTGCGGGCCGCACGAAGAGCTCGAAGCACACGAGCGAAGAGACCGGATTGCCCGGCAGCCCGAAGACCAGCGTCCCCTCGCGGACGCCGAACCACAGTGGCTTGCCAGGCTTGACCGAGACGCCCCAGAACACCTCCTCCACACCGACCTCGGCACCGATCGAGCGAACCAGGTCGTGTGGGCCGACCGAGACGCCACCCGAGCTGACCAGGACGTCCGCCTCGAGACCCTGCTCCAGGGCCCGCCGGTGTGCGGCCTCGTCATCCGCGACCGGCTCGAGCTCCGCGGCCTCGGCGCCGGCCGACCGCAGCTGCGCCGCGAGGATCACGCCGTTGGCTTCATAGATTTGTCCCGGCTCGAGCTCCTCTCCCGGGCGGCGAAGCTCGGAGCCCGTCGAAAGGACGGCGGCGCGCGGTCGGCGCGCCACCGCGACCTCCGCGACACCCGCTGCGGCGAGGGCGCCGAGCTGGGCGGGGCCCAGCCGGGTGCCAGCGCGCACGACGTCCTCACCGGCGCGAAGATCGCCTCCGCGTGGACGTATGTTGGCTGTCTCGACAACGCGTTCAGCAATCTCGATAGAGTTGCCATGATCGACAACATACTCGAGCGGGATGACGGCATCGGCGCCGGCGGGAACCGCGCCGCCGGTTGCGATCCCCATCGCCTCCCCCGGCCTCAGCTCGCGCGTAGCCGGGCGTCCGGCTGCAATGCGCTCGGCGACCGGCAGGCGGCCGGGGGTCTCCGCAGCGCGCAGCGCGAACCCGTCCATCGCCGATGCATCGAACGGCGGGAGGTCGACCCGGGAGCTCGCCGTCTCCGCGAGCACGCGGCCCGCCGCCTGCTCCAACGCCACCTGCTCGGCGGGCAGGGGCACAACGCGTTCGAGGATCCGACGCTGCGCTTCCTCGAGTGAGAGGAGGCTGGCCAAAGCGTGAATAAGCTACTCGCGTGATCTCCGTCGTCGTCCCGGTGCACGACGAGGAGCGGAGCGTCGGTCCGCTCTACGACGAGCTCCGCGCAGCCCTCCAGCCGCTCGAGCGGGAGTGGGAGGCGGTTTTCGTCGACGACGGCTCGACCGATGGATCCTTCGCGGCCCTCACACGCCTCCACGCCGCGCAGGACAACGTCAAGGTCGTCCGGCTACGGCGGAATTTCGGCAAGGCGGCAGCCCTCGCCGCCGGGTTCAGGCATGCGGCGGGAGACATCGTGGTCACGATCGACGCGGACCTGCAGGATGATCCCGCCGAGATCCCGCGGCTGCTCGCCAAGCTGGACGAGGGATTCGACCTCGTCTCGGGCTGGAAGGCGCAGCGGCGGGACCCGCTCAGCCGGCGGCTGCCGTCGAAAGTCTTCAACACCGTCGTCGGCCGGGTCGCCGGACTTCGCCTGCACGACCTCAACTGCGGACTGAAGGCGTACCGCGCGGAGGTCGTCCGGAGCCTCCGGATCTACGGGGAGCTCCACCGGTTCGTCCCGGTGCTCGCCCACGACCGCGGCTACCGCGTCGCCGAGCTGCCGGTCAACCACCGGCCGCGGGCGCACGGTCGTTCCCGTTACGGATTCGAGCGGTACTTCCGAGGCTTCCTCGACTTCCTCACCGTGTGGTTCATGGGCCGCTACCGGCACCGGCCGCTGCACCTGTTCGGGGGAGTGGGGCTCGTGATGAGCGCGATCGGGACGGCGCTGCTCGTCTATCTCACAGTGCTCAAGGTGGCCGGGGAGGCGATCGGGCACCGCCCGCTGCTGACGCTGGGCGTCCTGCTCGTCGTCGTCGGTCTCCAGTTCTTCTCGCTCGGACTTCTCAGCGAGCTGATCACGAGCCACCACGAGGAGCGCTCCGGCGCCGCCGACGAGCTGCACGTGGACGAGGTGCTCGCGCCGCGCGTACGCGAGTCCCTGCCGCGCTAGCCGCGTGCGGGTCGCCTACTTCGGGACCTACGAGCGCCGCTACCCGCGCAACGCCCAGGTGGTGTCGTGCCTGCGTCGCGCCGGTGTCGAGGTCGTCGAGCGGCACGAGGCCGTGTGGGAGGGGCAAGAGCAGAAGTGGAACGCGGGAGCCCGCGTCCTTCCACGCCTCGCTCGGGCCGAGCTTCGCTTGCTCCGTGCGCGTTCGGAGGATGTAGATGCGGTCCTCGTCGGCTATCCCGGCCACTTCGACCTCCCGGCGGCGCGGCGCTTTGCGCGAGGGCGACCCGTCGTCTTCAACCCGCTCGTCTCGCTCGTCGACACCTTCGTCGGCGACCGCGGGCGCTTCCGTCGCGGGTCGCTGCCCGCCCGCCTGCTCCAGGCGATCGATCGTCGCGCGCTCCGGGCTGCGGACCTGGTCGTCGCGGACACCGATGCGAACGCCGACTTCCTCGCCGAGCTCGCGGGGATCCCGCGAGAGCGCGTCCCCGTGTGTCTCGTCGGCGCGGAGGAGCGTGTCTTCGGACCAGGCTGGAGCCCGGAAGGCCCACCGACGGCGCTCTTTGTCGGCAAGCTCATTCCGCTGCACGGCCTCGAGACGATCTTGGAGGCCGCGCGGCTCGCACCGGAGGTCCGGGTGCGCGTGATCGGGAGCGGGCAGCTCCAGCCGCTACTCGACGCGCGGCCGGAGAATGTCGAGTGGGCACCCTGGGTGGAGTACGAGCGCCTCCCGGGCGAGTTGCGGCGCGCCGCGTGCGCGCTCGGAATCTTCGGACGCTCGGACAAAGCCGCCCGCGTGATCCCGAACAAGGCGTTCCAGGCTCTCGCCTGCGGCGTGCCGCTCGTGACGGCGGACACCGCTGCAGCGCGCGAGCTGTTGACAGACGAGGAGAACGCGCTGCTCGTCCCACCTGGGGACCCGGCCGCGCTCGCCGGGGCGTTGCGCCGACTGACCGGCGATCCTGCGTTGGGCCGGCGTCTCGGGGAGGCCGGACTGGCGACCTACCGAGAGCGCGCGAGCGAAGAGGTGCTGGGAGCCCGCTGGCGGTCGCTGATCGAGAGCCTCCTGTGATCCGATGGCGCCGGGCGCTCACCCCCGCGGGCGCGGTGTGGGCGGGGATGGCCGTCTACGTCGCCGGCTTCGGCACGCTCGCTGCGCTCGAGCATCACGCCTTCGAGACAGGCCGGTTCGACCTCGGCAACATGGTTCAGGCCGTCTGGTCCACGGCCGAAGGCCGCCCGCTGGAGGTGACGGACCTGAGCGGCGAGCAAGTCAACCGCCTCGGCGCGCACGTCGACCCGCTGTTGGCCGCGTTCGCGCCGCTGTGGTGGGCGTGGCCGAGCCCGGCGTTGCTGCTCGTCGTCCAGGCGGCGGCGATCGCGCTGGGCGCGCTGCCCGTCTTCTGGCTGGCTCGGAAGCACCTGCGCTCGGAGCGTGCGGCGGCCCTGCTGGGCATCGCCTACCTCGTCTACCCGCCGGTCCAGTGGCTCGCACTCGACGAGTTCCACGCGGTCGCCTTCGCCTGCCCGCTTCTGCTCTACGCCGTGTGGTACCTGGACGAGGGACGCCTCCTCGCGGCTCTGCCGTTCCTCGGCCTCGCCGCGCTGACGAAGGAGGAGGTGGCGCTGGCGATCGCCGGGCTCGGGGTGTGGTACGCGGTCTCGCGCCGGCGGCGCCTGGCGGGCACCGCGCTTGCCGTCGCCGGCGCGGCGCTGGGCCTCTTCTTCCTCAGCGTCGTGATCCCGCACTTCCGCAGCGGCGAGTCGTCGGCCTTCTTCGAACGCTACGACGCCGTCGGCGGGTCGCTCGGCGGGATCGCGAAGACGGCCGTCACCGATCCACTCGTCATCCTCGACGCGATCACCGAGGGCCGCGACCTCGCCTACATCCTCGAGCTGGCGCTCCCGCTCGCCGCAGCGTTCCTGGCCGCGCCGCTCGTACTCCTCGGCGCGCTGCCGGAGCTCGCCGCCAACGTCCTCTCGGACGTCTCGACCCAGACGTCGATCGAGTTCCACTACACCGCGCCGATCGTTCCCTTCCTCGTCGCCGGAGCCGTGTTCGGCGTCGCCCGCCGTCCCCGCCTCGCCCCGGTCGTGCTCGTCGCGTCGCTCCTGGGCGCGGTGCTCGTCGGCCCCCTGCGTGAGGGCGAGCTCGTCCCGGACCGCAGATCGGCGCACGACCGCATCGCGGCCCGAGCCATCGCCCTGATCCCCGCGGGCGCTCCGGTCAGCAGCACGAACGGCCTCGGCGCCCATCTCTCTGCGCGCCGCCGCATCCTCAGCTTCCCCGTCATCCGCGAAGCCGAATGGGTCGCGGTCGACCTTCGCCGCGCGTCCTATCTCGATCGGCGCTCGTCGCCGTCCACCGCTGGGATCCCACTGGCAGCGCTCCTCGCAAGCGGCGACTGGTCGACGGTGCTCGAGGAGGACGGCGTCTTCGTCCTGAGGCGCAGGACGGCGGCCACCAGCACGCCGTAGAGAGCAACGAGCAGCGCATCCCGCAGGACGACGAGCCAGACGGTCCCCTCAAGCGCGAAGACGTCCCGGTAGTGGAAGAACCACAGCTGCCCGAGCAGCATCGCGGTCGCGAGAACGGCGGTAGCGACCACGCCGAGCGGAGGGGCCACGAGCGGCACGAGCGGCACGAGCCAGACGAGGTACTGCGGCGAGATGAACCGTGAGAACGCGAGGAAGCCGGCGAGGGTCGCCGCGGCGCCCGCGACGATGCGCTCACCGTCGCGCCGGCCGCGGGCAAAGAGCCACGCTGCGCCGGCAACAGCAGCCGCCTGGAGCACAGACGTCCCCCACGCGAAGGCGTCCGGCAGCGATCCCGCGAGGTCGCGCGAGAGCGCGGCGGTCGATCCCGTGACGACCGACGCGTCGTAGAGGCCGAGCCGGTCGGCGGTACCGAGAAGGGCTCCGCCGAGGCTCTCGAGCTGAAGAGCGCGCCCGCCCTGCGCCTCGAGGCTCGCCCACACGCCGTCCCAGCCGACGACCGCAAACGGCGCGAAAGCAGCGGCAACGACCGCGGCAAAGGCAAGCAGCGGACGCGTCAGAGCCCGCGGCCAGACCGCGAGACAGAAGAGCGGCAGGAGCGCGCCCGGGTAGAGCTTCGCGGTGACGGCGAGACCGAGCAGGCCGAAGGCAAGCACGGGCCGCGCGTAGAGCAGGGCGCACACCGAAGCCGCGACGAGCAGCGCCGGCCACGGGTCGTAGGTGTTGAGCGACACCGGCCCGAGCGCGAGCGGCGCGAGCGCGATCGCAGCCAGCGCGCCGTAGAGACGAGCCCGCCCGGCGCCGAGCCGAGCGAGGATCAGCGCGGCCACGACCAGCGTCGCGATCCCGACAAGCGCCATGAGCGCCTTGAACGCGTGCCGGTACGCGTCCTCCGAGAGGAGTGCCGGCGGCACGAGCACGGCGAACGCGCCCGGCGGGTACTCGACGAAGACGTCGCGATAGGGAATTCGACCGTCGAGGAAGCCCTGGGCGTACTCCCCGTAGAGGCCGACGTCGCGGTATTCGCGGCCGCGGAAGAGGCCACCCTGAGGCATCGCGGCCGCAGCGAGGTAGACCGGCGTCAGGAGCGCGCTCGCGCGCAGCGCGGCGCGAAGATCGGGCCGGCTACTCGTCGCGGGGCGGGGGCTGAGGCGGAGGCGGGGGAGTCGGCCCAGGCTCGGGCTGCGGCTCCGGCGCGGGTGGGGGCGGCGGAGCGGGCGGCGCGGGCTCGGGGGACGGCGGGGGCTCGGGGGACGGGGACGGCGGGTAGTAGGGGGTGTAGTCCTCGTCGTAGTCGTTCGCGTACTGGCCGCTGTCGAACTCGCTCCACTCCGGCTCGGACTGCGGCTCCGGGAACTCCACCGCCGGCGTGTTCCCGATCGCCGAGCGCATGAAGAGGTTCCAGATCGTCGCCGGGAAGGTGCCGCCCGCCACGGAGATCCCGTGGACGTTCTCCATCGGGATCTGCGCCTGCGGATACCCGACCCACACCGTCGTCGAGAGATTCGGCGTGTAACCGCAGAACCAGGCGTCCGTGTGGTCGTCGGTCGTGCCCGTCTTTCCCGCGGTAGGCCGGTCGAAGAAGATTCCCGCCCCGGTGCCCGTGCCCTGGTCGACGTTGTCCTCGAGGATCTCGTTGATCTCGTCGGCGACCCAGTCCGCGATCACGCGGCGGCGCTGGGGTTTGCCCCAGCCGGCATCGGTGTCGACGGTGCCGCCGTGAATCGGGAGGACGACCTTGCGGATCGCCATCGGCTCCGAGTAGATGCCGCCCGCCGCCAGCGTTGCGTACGCCGAAGCCATGTCCAACGGCGACACGCCCGCCGAGCCGAGACCGAGCGACGGGACGTACACGCCCTCCTTCGTCTTCAGGTTCGAGCGAACTCCCAGGCGATGGGCCATCGCGGCCACCTTCTCCGGCCCGAGGTCGAGGGTGAGCTGCGCGAAGACAGTGTTGTCGGAGGCGAGCGTCGCGCGCGAGATCGAGGTCGAGCCGAGGTAGCTCGTCTTGTCGTAGACGGTCACTTCCCAGGGCTCGCTCAGCGGGTCGGGCTGGTAGCGGAACGGCGATGAGGTGTAGAACGTCGAGTCGGGGTCGACACCCTCGGCCACCGCGGCCGCCAGGACGAACGTCTTGAACGTCGAGCCGGCCTGGCGCCGCGCCTGTGAGGCGAGGTTGAACTGGTTCCCCCGCCGCCCTGGCGTCACCGCCGCCATCGCGCGGATCGCACCGTTCGCCGGGTTGATCGACACGATCGCCGCAGCGGGGTCGTCCCGGTACGGCAGCGTCCGGAGGATGGCGTTCCGCGCCTGCTGCTGGAAGCGCCGGTCGATCGTTGTGTAGACACGCAAGCCTCCGGAGCGCACGGTGTTCGCCCCGTACTGGGCGATCAGCTGCTCGCGGACGAAGCTGAAGAAGTACGGCTCGCGAATTCGCGTGTAGACCTTCCCGGGCCGGAGCCGGAGCTGGCGATCGGCAATCGCGGCCGCGTACTGCCGCTGCGTGATCGCACCGTTGGCGAGCATCGCCTGCAGAACCTGGTCGCGTCGCCTGAGCGCGGAGGCCGGCTTGTTCAGCGGGTCGTAGACGGACGGGGCGTGCGTCAGCCCGGCGAGAAGCGCCGACTGGCCGAGGCCGAGCTTCCACGCCGGCTTCGAGAAGTACGTCTGCGACGCGGCCTGGACGCCGTACGCGTGCGCGCCGTAGTAGACGGTGTTGAGGTAGCTCTCGAGGATCCACCCCTTCGAACGCCGGTTGTTCAGCCGGACAGCGAGGCAGGCCTCGATCAGCTTCCGCTCGAAGGTGACCTCACGACTGATGTAGAGGTTGCGGACGAGCTGCTGCGTGATCGTCGAGCCGCCCTCGACGACCTTCCCGGCGCGGACGTCCGCAGCCAGCGCGCGGGCGATGCCCTCGAGGTCGATGCCGCTGTGCTTGTAGAAGCGGCGATCCTCGATCGCGATCGTCGCCAGCCGCATCCACTTGCTGATGCGGTTGAGCGCGACGGGCTGACGGTTCTTCTCCGCCGGGATCGAGCCGAGCAGCGATCCGTCGGCGGCGTAGACGAACGAGTTCTGGCCGATTTCGACCGGCCTCAGCTTGTCGAGGTCGCACCGAGGCGCAACCGTGGCCGCGCCGGTGATGCCGCCCGCAGCGACCAGCGCGAGCATGACGACGAGCAGCGCGCCGATGATCGCGATCTTGCGGCGGTGCTTGGCGCGATCCCGGCGGCGCCGACGCCTGGCTCGGCGCCGAAAGCCGTCCTCCTCGAGCTCCGCCGCACGAAGGCGGCGCCGTTCGGACGGGCTCATTTGTAGACGCCGGCGTCGCGCAGCCGGCTGTGCACGCTCAGCCGCAGCTCACTCTCGAGCCGGCGCGCAGCCTCCTCGTCGTCGGCCCGGCTGCGCAGCGTGATCACGGCGTCGCCGTTCAGCCCAGTGACGAGAAGCTCGGAGGGTGTCGCAACGTCTTTGAGGAGGTCGACCACGGTCTGCAAATCCTTGTCTCGGGGTACCGGCACCGTGATCTCGGCCAGCCGCTCCCGGGTCACGATCGTCGAGTTCTTGATGGTATCCGAGGCGAGCCGGTCGTTCGGGATCACGAGCCGCGTGCGGTCGTCCTGCTTGATCCGCGTGTAGACGAGCCCGATCTCCTCGACCACGCCTTCTCCTTCGGCAACTGCGACACGGTCCCCGAGGCGGATCGGCTGGGCGAGGCCGATCATCACGCCGGCGACGAAGTTCGCGAGTGTCCGCTGGGCCGCGAAGCCGATGACGAGGCCGAGGATCGCCGAGGACGCGAGCAGTCCGCCCGCGATCGCCCTGACCTGGGGAATCACGAGCAGCGCCGAGAGGACGCCGATGAAGATGATCGCGCCCATGATGCTGCGCCGGAGGACGCGGTAGCGGGTTTCGGCCCGCGGCTGAAGCTCGCGCCGGGCCATCCGCATGTCGACGAACTTCGCGAGCACCGCCGCGCCGGCGATCACGGCGCAGACGACGATCAGCCGTTCCCAGGCATCCACGCCCCGCTATTCGGCGTCGTCGACCGGTTTCCGGCCTTGGAAGCCCTCTTCCAACCCGTGCCAGTAGCGGATCTCGTCCTCTCCCACGTGCCAGCAGAGGAGGACCTCCTCGCCCTCCCTGAGCGACGGGAAGTCGAGCAGCCCCCGGTCGAGGTCCTTGATCAGCACACCCGCGGCCTGGATGCGCTCGATGCACTCAGCCAGCGCCGAGGCCGCCTGCTCCAGCTCCTCGTCGGCTTCGGCGAAGTCCGAGGGCGTCAGGTCGCCCCCGTTCGTGCCGACCTGCGCGCCGAGGGCGGCCCGCGTGCTCTGCGCCTCGACGAGCTCGCGCCGTAGCTCGACCATCCGTTCCGCGAGCGGCCGGAGCTCGACGAGGGCTGCGTTTGCCTCCTCCAGCGTGAAGTAGCGTGGCGCCATCCGCCCTATTCTCGACGTGTTCCTGTGGAGCAGGACGGCGATCTGGGCCGTGGTGGCCTTCGCCTACCTCGCCTTCGAGCCAAACCGGCATCCGGAGGCCGCGCGATGGGACCGCGACGAGTACACGAACGAGCTCGGCTTCCTCGTCGACGTGTGGGCCCGCTGGGACAGTGTCTGGTTCCTGCGGATCGCCGAGGACGGCTACGGCGCGACCGAGGAAGCAGCGGCGGCCTTCTACCCGCTGTACCCGCTCCTCGTCGGCGTTCTGGGACGCATCCTGCTCGGCCACTACGTCCTGGCAGGCGTAATCGTCTCGCTGGCGGCGGCGCTCGGCGCCTTTGCGCTCCTTCACCGCCTGGCGGTTCCGCGCCTCGGACTCGACGGCGCGCGGCGCGCCGTCGTCTATCTCGCCGTCTTCCCGTTCGCGATCTTCCTCGGCGCCGTCTACAGCGAAGCGCTCTTCCTCTTCCTCGCTCTTGCGTCGTTCGTCCTGGCCGAGCGGGGCCGATTCCTCGGCGCGGGGGTGGCGGCCGGGCTGGCCTGGTTGACGAGGCCTGTGGGGATCGCCTTGCTGCCGGCGCTCGTGCTGATCGCGTGGCGTGTGCCGCGGCGACGGGAGGCGCTCCTCGGCTTGTCCGTCGCACCGGCCCTGTTCGCGCTCTACCCGCTGTACCTCTGGTGGCGCGTCGGTGACGCGTTCGCGTTCGTTCGCGCCCAGGACGTCTGGTCACGCGAGCTCTCGTGGGCCGGGCCGCTGGGTGGGTTGTGGGAAGGCCTCCGCGCCGGCTGGGCGGGAGTCCGGCAGCTCGCCTCCGGATCCGACTCGACCCGGTACTGGACCGCGGTTCAGGACGCGGATCCCGATCGAGTCGCGGCGGTGAACCTCCAGCAGCTCGCGTTCCTCGTCCTCTTCGCAGCGCTGACCGTCGTCGCCTGGCGAAGGTTCGGCGCGCCCTACGGCCTGTTCGCGGCACTCAGCCTGGCGATTCCGCTGAGCGTTCCGAGCGAACGCTGGCCGCTGCTGTCGATGCCGCGCTTCGGCCTCGTCGTCTTCCCGCTCTTCCTCGCGCTGGCCTCGCTCGGACAACGCGAACGGGTCCATACGCCGATGGTCGCGGTGAGCGCCATGCTCCTCGGGCTGGTTTGCGTCCAGTGGGCCCTGTGGCAATGGGTGGCATGACCGAACGCCAGGTGCAGCGGCGTCTGATCGGCTGGTGGCTGCTGGTCGGCTCCCTGGCCGTGATGACCTTCGGAGGTCGCGCGGCGTCCGACGACGAGCCGGCGCGCGACACCTTCTACCGCTATGACACAGCAGCCTTCGGGCTCGTCTTCTACCTCCTGCTCCTGAGCTTCGCCCTGCTGCTCGCGACCGGTCTCGACACGCGTGAGGCTTTCGCGCTGCGGCGTCCTGCATCGTGGGGACGGGCGCTCGGGATCGCGCTCGCCGCCTTCGTGACGATGCTGCTCCTCGCGGGATTGCTCGAGCAGATCTTCCACGCGGGCGAGGAGCAGGGGCTCGATCCCGAGCGAATCACCTCGGCCCGCGTCCCGCCGTTTCTCGTCAACTTCGTCCTCGCCGCGCTGATCGTCCCGATCGTCGAGGAGCTGGTCTACCGCGGCATCGGCTTCACGCTGCTGGCCCGCCAGTTCAACGACCTCGTGGCGATCGTCTTCACGAGCATCGCCTTCGCGCTGGCCCACGGGTTCGTGGAGGGCCTGCCGGTGTTCTTCGTGATCGGCGCGGCGCTGGCGTTCGTCCGGAGCCGGACGGGGAGCATCTACCCGGCGATGCTCATGCACGGCGTCTTCAACGGCACCCAGATGATCCTGGGCGTACTGCTCTAGTTCTGCTCTTCCTCCTCGCCGACGGCGAACTGGTCCGGCGACACGTCGTCGAGGAACCTGCGGAACTCGTCGACGATCTCCTCCTCGTTCACCTCTTCGCCCTCGAACTCGATCGCGGATTCCTCGATCACGCGCTCCGCGGCGAAGATCGGCGCGTCGGACCGGACCGCAATGGCGATCGCATCGGACGGCCGGGAGTCGATCTCGATCTCGGCGCCGTTCTGCCGGACGGTGATGCTCGCGTAGAAGGTGTTGTCGCGAAGCTCGGTCACCGTGATCTGCGTGACCTCGGCGTCGAGCTGCTCGAGCATGTCCGTGACCAGGTCGTGGGTCATCGGACGGGGGGTCGAAGCGCCCTGAAGCTTCATCAGGATCGCAGCGGCCTCGGGGTGGCCGATCCAGATCGGCAGGAACTTGTTCCCGTCGGCCGTCTTCAGCAGCACGATCGGCTGCTTGCCGACCAAGTCGAAGCTGACCCCGTAGATGAGCATCTCGTACATCCGCGACCCTTTCTGATGATAGCCCTGGGCCCCTTCCGCAAACTCCGGGGAGGCTCCGCTACCATCGTCCCCTCGCGGGCGATTAGCTCAGTTGGTTAGAGCGCCGCTCTGATAAGGCGGAGGTCCGTGGTTCGAATCCACGATCGCCCACTTGGAAGCCCCTGCGACTGCGGGGGTTTTTTCCGTTCAGCGATCCGCCCCTCGTATTCACAGGAACGCCGCTGTACCCTGGGTATAGGGCGCGGAACATCGTGTCTACGTGATTCGAGGGGTCAACGGATACGCCGAGCCTTTCGGCGACCGTCCTGGGGGGCCGCTCCGGCGGCTACATCGGAGATTGGGGAGGTTCGCTGTGCATGGAGTGACTGTGCGACTCGCAACGGGTCGGGCCAGGTGGAGCTTCGCGGCGGTGTTCCTGGCGGGGCTCGTCTTCGCGGGCGCCGTGCCGGCGAGCGCGAACGCCGAGGCGAAGGTGGCCAGTGGCGGCGGCCATACGTGCGCGATCAAGATCGATCAGACGCTCGTCTGTTGGGGCTCGAACAGCCATGCGCAGTCGGCGCCACCGCCCGGGACGTTCTCCTCCGTCGACGCTGGCGGCTTGCACACATGTGCGGTCAGAACCGATGCGACGGTCGCGTGCTGGGGGAAGAACGACGACGGTGAGGCGACCCCTGCGGTCGGGACCTTCAGCTCGGTCAGCGCCGGCGGCGACCATTCCTGTGGTGTGAGAACGAACGGAACTCTCGTCTGCTGGGGAAGGAACACGCAGTCACCGCCGCACAACGTGGCGCCCACCGGCACCTACAGCACCGTCAGCGCCGGCAACACGGCCGGTACGACCTGGAGCTGTGCAGTGAGGGACGACGGGGCGATCCTCTGCTGGGGCTACAACTCCTACGGCCGCGGGAGCCCTCCACCCGGGAGCTTCACGACTGCCGGCGCCGGAGGCACTCACGGATGCGGGCTCCTCACGGTCGACCGCTCGATCACCTGTTGGGGCGGCCACAGCTCCAACGGAGCGCCCCTGCCGACCCCGGCTGCCGGGATCTTCAGCGCCGTCGACTCGGGGTACGACCACTCATGCGCGATCAGGGACGACTCGACCCTCTCCTGCGTAGGGGACAACGCCCACGGGCGCGCGACACCTCCTGCCGGAACCTTCGTCGGTCTCAGCGCGGGCTACTCGCACACATGCGCAGTCAGAACCACGGGCGCCGTCGCGTGCTGGGGCGCCAACACCTCCGGCCAGGTGAGCCCGATCCCGGCGGCTCTGACGCAGGCGCAAGGATCGGTTGGGCCTCGCGGGCTCGACTTCCGCCCGCAGCCCGAAGGCACGGTGAGCGCGCCTCAGGAGGTCACCGTCACGAATCTCGGCGCCGCCGATCTCCACGTCGTCGGTGAGAGCTTCGAGGGGCCCGGCGCAGCTGACTACCTCATCGGCGCCTCGACCTGTCGCGGGCCGCTGCCGGGCGGAGAGACGTGCACACTCTGGGTTCGCTTCGCGCCTCAGGACGACAAGGAAGGGTCACGAGAGGCCACGCTCGTCCTGGACACGAACGCCACGCCGGCGACGTATGAAGTTCGGCTCTTGGGAGTGGCCACTGCCCCGCCCAGCGGTCCCTCCGGCCCGACAGGGCCTGCCGGCCCGCCCGGCCCCAGTGGCCCGACGGGTCCCGGCGGACCACGGGTCCCGGCGGAGCGCCCGGCCCAAGTGGCCCACAGGGTGCAACGGGGCCGCGTGGACCTGCGGGCGCCAACGGCCGCGACGCGGTCGTCACGTGCAAGCCGAGCAAGCTCAAGCGCGGCAAGGTGACAGTCGTCTGCACCGTGCGTTTCCGGGCGGCCAGCAGCACGATGCGAGTACAAGCCCACCTCACGCGAGGGAAACGTGTCTACGCGAGCGGAGCCCGCGGGGTCACACCGGGCGCAGAGGGCAGGATCTCGCTCCGAGCCGGCAGCCGGCTCGCTCGGGGCAGTTACACGCTGCGGTTGACGTTCGTGGACGTGCTGGGACGAACGACCGTGCTTCGTCAGCGGGTGAGCGTGCGGTAAGCCAGAGCTAGTGCAGGACGAGCGTGTTGCGGAGGTAGTCCGCGACTGCCTGGAGGAACGCGCCGTCCTGCGCTAGCTCGGCGACGGTTCCCTTCGTGTGCTCGTCAAGCTCGCTGTCCTGCCGTAGCTCGGTCAGGAACGGCTCGATCCGGCCCTCCTGCGAAAGGGCCGCCATCCGGAGGAAGAGCGCCCTGGCGTCATCGTCCTGCGAGATGGCCTCGAGCCACTCGATGTCCTGCTGAAGCAGCGTAAGCATTACCCCACCAACGGGCGACCTCGCCCAATGGGTACGGCCTAGCCGGAAATTGCGTGTTCGAGCGCTTCGGCGAGCTCCGCGAGCTCGACCTCGTCGGCGAACGAGATCTCGAGCTTCGTCTGGCGCAGGTGAACCGAGCGTCCGGTCAGCCGCTCCGCCGCGGTGCGGACGCGGTCGGCGAGCTCCGGATCCACCACCGTGCGCGCTCGCCGCGGCTTGCGCCGGGCTCCGGCCCAGCGGGCCGCCCGCTCGGCCTCGCGCACCGACCAGCCCCGGCGGACGATCTCGCGTGCCAGCCGCCGCCGTTCGTCGTGGTCCGGCACCGCCAGCACGGCGCGCGCATGTCCCTCGGTCAGCTCGCCGCGCTCGAGCATCGCCAGCACGTCCTCCGGCAGGTCCAGCAGGCGCATCCGGTTGGAGACCGACGGCTTCGAGCGGCCGACCCGCTCGGCGATCTCGCCGAGGCCGAGCTCGAACTCGTCGATCAGAAGGGCGTAGGCGCGCGCCTCTTCCACGGGCGTCAGCTGCTCGCGGGCCACGTTCTCGACGAGCCCGAGCAGGAGCGCGTCGCGATCGCCCGTCTCACGGACGACCGCCGGAATCGTCTCCATCCCCGCCTCGCGTGCAGCCCGCCAGCGCCGCTCGCCGGCGATCAGCTCGTAGCCGCCCGCAGCCCGGGAGCGGACGACGACAGGTTGGACGAGACCCTGCGCCCGAAGCGACTCGGCGAGCGCCGCGGTCGACTCGTGGTCGAAGCGGCGCCTGGGCTGGCGCGGGTTCGGGTGGACGTGATCGACCGGGAGTTGCGCCAGCTCCGTCGGCGGGGCGCCGCCCATCAGCACCTCGAGGCCACGTCCCAGGCCACGCCGCGCCGGTGCGGGGTTAGTTGCGCTCGACAAGCTCCATCGCCACCTTCCAGTACGCATCGGCGCCGGCGGACCGCCGGTCGTAGGCGATCACCGGCAAGCCGTGACTCGGCGCCTCGGCGATCCGGACAGAACGCGGTACACGAGTCTTGAACAGCAGCGGACCGAAGTGGCGCTCGAGCTCCTGCGAGACGTCGCCGGCAAGCCGAGTCCGGCCATCGACCATCGTCAGAAGCAGTCCGGCCAGCGTCAGCCGCGGGTTGAGACGGGCGCGAACGGCTTCGATCGAGCCGAGGATCTGCGCGACGCCCTCGAGCGCGTAGTACTCGGCCTGCACCGGCACGAGCACCCGGTCGGCGGCGGCAAGCGCGTTCACCGTCAAGGGGCCGAGCGACGGCGGGCAGTCGAGGAACACGTAGCTGTACTCCGATGCAGCCGGACGCAGCGCCTCGGCGAGGTAATGCTCGGCGTCGCCGCGTAGCGCGAGCGACGCCGCAGCGCCGGCCAGATCTGGGCGAGCCGGAATCAGTTCGAGGTTCGCGAAGCGCGTGCTTGCAGCGAGCTCGTTCGCCGGCGCGCCGTCCAGGAGGTCGAAGCTCGACGTCCCGTTGGCGCTTTCGCCCAGGCCGGAGGTCGCGTTCGCCTGCGGGTCGAGGTCGACGAGCAGCGTCTTCTCGCCGGCCTCGGCGAGGCAGGCCGCGAGGTTGACCGCAGTGGTCGTCTTCCCGACCCCTCCCTTCTGGTTGGCGAGCGCGTAGATGGCCATGCCGCAGCGCGCACGCTACTCAGGCCAACGGACGTTTCCTGGCGACGCCGGAGCGCCGCGGGAAGCCCTCGGGCGTCGGCCCGACCTTCCGGATGACGACGAGGCCGTCGCGATCTTCCGGCGGAGCCCCGGCGAGCTGCTCGGCCACACGCGCCACGCGGTCGAGCTCCGCGGTCGGCCCGACCCAGAGGACGACCGCGCCGCCGGGATCGGACCAGCGGCAGGCACCACTCCACTGCGACGGGCGGCGGCGCCAGCGCCTTGGCGACGGCGACGCCGTACTCGTCTACCGGCTGCTCCTCCGCGCGACCCCAGACGACCCGCAGGTTCGGGAGCTCGTCGGTCCAGCGCTCGAGGAACTCGGTCTTGCGCCGCTCCGCCTCGAGCAGCGTCACCTCGCGGTCCGCCAGCGACGCTGCGAGCGGGATTCCCGGCGCCCCGCCTCCCGACCCGACGTCCACGATCGGCCCCTCGAGCCCACGAACGGTGTCCACGGCGCGCAGGCTGTCCTCCAGGAGCATCCGCCGCGCCTCGGCGGGATCCTCGAGCGAGGTCAGGCCGGGCGTCTCGAGGACGCCCTGAAGCCAGCGCTCAAGAACCGGGGAGGACAACGACGAAGCGGTTCGGCTCGGTTCCCTCGCTCGTCGTCTCCACGCCGTCGGTGTCCTGAAGGCTCACGTGGACGATCTTGCGCTCGACCGAGGTCATCGGCTCGAGCTCGACGCGGTCGCCGGTCCGCCGCGCCTGCTCGGCGGCACTGGTCGCCAGCGAGCGAAGCGTGGCCTCGCGGCGCGCTCGGTAACCCGCGGCGTCGACGACGGTGGAGATCCCGAGGCCCTGCCGAGCGAGGATCGCGTTGGACAGGTACTGGATCGCGTCGATCGTCTGCCCGTGGCGTCCGATCAGCAGTCCCAGGTCGCGTCCGAAGCAGGTCGCAACGATCCCGTCGGCCGTCTCCGTGATCTCGACCCGGCACGAGATCCCGATCCCCGACGTGATCCGGGTCACGAGCTCGCGGACGAGGGCAGCCGCCTCCGACTCCTCGCGAGCCGGCGCCGCGGCCCCGTTCGGCTCCACGACGGCGATCACGCGCGCAGGCGAGTAGCCGACGCCGAGGATCCCGCGCTCGCCCTCGGAAACGACCTGGAATCGCACGGCCGACTTGTCGAGCGTCGGATCGAGCTTCTCGAGCTCCCGCAGCGCCGCCCACTTCGCCTCGCCGACGGTCTCCCCCTCCGACTCGACGCGAAGCTCCTCGCTCACCGCTTCGCCCGCTTCTTCTTGCGCTTCACGCGCCGCGGGGGAGGTGGTGGCTTCTGGCCCTTGGGCTCGTCCGCCACAGCCGCAGCGTTGTCGCGAGCCTCTTTGGGCGGCGTCCTCGACGACCGTTTCGCGGTCACCGGCTGGATCTGCTCCCGCAACCGCCGCGTCACGATCCCCTGGCCGACTGTCCACAGGTTCGTCGTCATCCAGTAGATGAGCAGGCCGACCGGGAACTCCGCGCCGCCCGGCGGGTTGATGATGAACAGCGCGAAGACGAAGGGCAGCGCGAGGAAGATGTACCGCTGCGCCTGACTGGTCGAGGGCATCGGCATGTACCAGGTCGACGCGACCTGGCTGGCGACGTAGACGGCCAGCATCACGTAGCCCGACCAGTGGTCGGTGATGTTGGCGGTGATGTCAGGGACGAAGTAGAGCCACTGGAGCGCGTCCGGACCTTCGTCGTACTTGGGGAAGATCTCCTCGTCGAAGTCCCGCAGGACGAAGTAGAGGGCGAAGAAGATCGGGATCTGCGGGAGGATCGGCAGGCACGAGGAGGCAGGGTTGATCTGGTGCTCCCGGTAGAACTTCATCAGCTCCTCGTTCTGCCGCTTCCGGTCCGTCTTGTAGCGCTTCTGGATCTCCTTCATCTGCGGCAGGTACTGCTGCATCCGCTGCATCGAGTGGATCTGCCGGACGGTCAGCGGCACGAGCAGCACTCGCACGGCGATGGTCAAGGCGACGACCGACCAGGCCCAGGTGAAGCCGGCGGAGACGTGCAACCACTCGAGCGCCCACGTGAGGACGTCTTCGACGGGCGTCAAAATGCTCAGTTGGATCATCGAAACAGCCTCTGGTCGGCGGCATGGTCGACTCCGCCGTGGCTCCAGGGGTTACAGCGGAGCAGGCGCCAGGCGGCAAGGACGGAGCCGCGGAACAGCCCGTGGCAGCGCAGCGCGTCGATCGCGTACTGCGAGCAGGACGGGTGGTACTTGCAGGTCGCCGGAAAGATCGCACCAAGCGTGTAGCGGTACGCATAGACCCCGGCGATCGCGACGAACCTCATGCCTGAGCCTTCCCGAGCACTTCCTGCACGCGCTCGCGAAGCCAGGCCTCATCCCGGCCCTCGGCCTCGGCGAGAGGAGCTCGCACGAGGAGGACGTAGTCGGCGCCGGCCGGAATCTCCGGCAGGAGCTCCCGCCAGACCTCGCGGAGCCGCCGCTTGATTCGATTCCGGACCACCGCGCCGCCGATCTTCTTCGGCACCGCGATCCCGAGTCGCGCGTCGCTCTCCTCCTCGCGATCGAAGCGGTACAGGACGAGGAAGCGCGTCGAGACGGACCGGCCCTGCCGGTACACGGCATCGAAGTCGCGCGAGCGAGACAGGCGGTGGCGGCGCTGCACGGCGGCGGGGGACAGCTAGGGCCCGGCCTAGGCGGAGAGACGCTTGCGTCCGCGAGCCCTGCGCCGCTTCAGGATCGCCCGTCCGCCCCGCGTCGCCATCCGCGCCCGGAAGCCGTGCCGGCGCTTGCGCCGACGAACGTTGGGCTGATAGGTGCGTTTCACGAGAGAGGTGAGAGAAGAGGATCGCTGCCCCTCGACGGGGCGCGGGCCAGTATAGAGAGCCATCGAGTCACAGGCTTTTCCACAGCGGTTGCCGTCTCGCGTCGGACGGGAAACCCCCTGCGCCCGACGTGTTTTCCCCGATGAATACAGCTTGTGCGGCGTGGTTCTCCACAGATGTGGAGGACGCTGGGGAACGCAAGAAAGTGCCTGCAAATCGGCATCTTTTCTGCTCGGCGGACACGTCGCCGGACGCCATTGAGCGGCGCTCTGGACGCTGCTATGCTCGCCGCTTCCCGGTCGAACGAGAGGAGCACCAACTCCGGCGTGGCGCGACAGCAGCTGCTCACAGCAGAGGACCTGTGGAACGAGGTTTCGGAGCGGCTGCGGAGCGCGCTCAACGAGTCGACCTACCGCACCTGGTTCTCGGATGCCGCCGGTGTCGACCTGTCGAACGAGTCGTTCACGCTGCGCGTCCCGAACGACTTCACGCGCGAGTGGATCGAGGGACATTTCCTCGGTCTGATCGACGCTGCTGTCCGCGATGCCGTCGGTGACGAGCGGCGCATCGAGTTCGACGTCCAGGAGACGGAGCCGGGAAAACGGGAGCAGGAGACGAAGCCGAGCCCCCGCATCGAGGGGCTGAACCCGAAGTACACGTTCGACTCGTTCGTGATCGGCTCGTCCAACCGCTTCGCCCACGCAGCGGCGCTCGCGGTGGCCGAGGCGCCGGCGCAGGCCTACAACCCGCTGTTCATCTACGGCGGCACCGGGCTCGGGAAGACCCATCTCCTCCAGGCGATCGGACAGTACGTCGGCGAGCATTCGGGAGACCTCTCGGTCTGCTACGTCACGAGCGAGCGCTTCATGAACGACTTCATCAACTCGCTCCGCGACAAGCGGATCGAGGGGTTCAAGCAGCGCTATCGCACGTTCGGCGTGCTCCTCATCGACGACATCCAGTTCCTCGAGCACAAGGAGCGGATCCAGGAGGAGTTCTTCCACACCTTCAACACGCTCTACGAAGCCGGCAAGCAGATCGTGATCTCGTCTGACCGCCCGCCGCGCCAGATCGCGACGCTCGAGCAGCGGCTGCGGTCGCGCTTCGAGTGGGGGCTGATGACCGACATCCAGCCGCCCGACCTCGAAACGCGCATCGCGATCCTGCAGAAGAAGGCGCGAACCGACGGGATCCAGGTCGCGGACACCGAGCTGATGACGTTCATCGCCGGCCGCGTGTCGACGAACATCCGCGAGCTCGAGGGCGCACTCACGAGGGTGGTCGCCTTCGCGTCGCTCACCGGCCGTCCGATGACCGTGGACCTCGCCCAGGACGTCCTCCGCGACGTCTTCCCGCAAGGTGAAGCTGCGCAGGTCTCGATCGAGCGGATCCAGGACGAGGTCTCGGAGCGCTTTGGTCTTTCGAAGGAAGAGTTGATCGGCGACAAGCGCTCGCAGAACATCGTCTACCCGCGCCAGGTCGCGATGTACCTCTCGCGCGAGCTCACCGACTCGTCGCTGCCCAAGATCGGCAGGCACTTCGGAGGGCGCGACCACACCACGGTGATCCACGCAACCTCCAAGATCGCGCGCCTGATCCGCGAAGATCGCTCTGTGTACAACCTGGTGCAAGAGTTGACCGCGCGCGTCAAGCAGGCCGGCTGATTCTGTGGACGCTTTCGGACCGCCCTTCGCACCCTGTGCAAAGTCGTGAGTTGCCCCCACTTTTCGTCCCCAGGGAGATCTGGCTTCCCGAGCGGAGAAACGGCGTCTTCCCCGTGTTCCACACTCTCTATAGCTACTACAAGAGGATTTACTTAAATGATTGAAGCTGATGTTGTGAGCGGCGCCGCCCTGAAGATCACCTCGCCGCGAGACGAGTTCATCCGTCAGGTGTCGATCGTCTCGCGCGCCGCGTCGACCCGCACCACAGTGCAGGTCCTCGCCGGTGTGCTGCTGCGTGCCGAGGAGGGGCGGCTGCACCTCGCGGCAACCGACATGGAGCTCTCGCTGCGAACGTCGCTCGAGGGCAGCGTCGACTCCGAGGGCGCGGTCGTGGTTCCGGGAAAGCTGCTGGTCGATCTCGCGCGACTGCTGCCCGGAGACGAGGTCGCGCTGGAGCATCGCCAGGGCGAAGGCGTGGTGGAGATCGTCAGCGGCTCCGCCAGCTACCGAATCCACACCTACAACGCCGAGGACTTCCCGCGGTTGCCCGAGCCGGCCGGCGCCGAGATGCAGACCATCGACGCCGAGGCGCTGCTCGCCACCGCCGCGAAGGTGGGGCGGGCTGCATCGCGGGACGAGTCGCGCCCGGTGCTCACCGGCATCCTCGTCCGCTTCGAGGGCGACAAGTTGATCATGGCCGCCACGGACTCGTACCGGCTGGCCGTGAAGGAGACGTCGATGTCCACCTCTGCGCCGGAGCTCGACGCGATTGTCCCGGCCCGCGCCCTGCTCGAGCTCGGACGCCTTGCCGCCGGCGAGTCGGAGCTCAAGCTCGGCGTGCAGGAGAACCAGGTGATTTTCGCCAGCGAGGGCGTCCTGCTGACGACGCGCCGGATCGAAGGTCAGTTCCCGAACTATCGGCAACTAATGCCGGAGGCGTTCGAGCACGAGCTGGTGCTGCCCCGCGAAGAGCTCCTCGACGTCGTGCGCCGCGTGTCGGTGATGGCGCAGCGAAACGCGCCGCTCCGGCTGCGCTTCGCCGAGGGCGAGCTGACGGTGTCCGCGCAGACCCAGGACGTCGGGGAAGGGCGCGAGTCGATGCCCGTCTCCTTCTCCGGCGAGCCGCTCGACATCGGCTTCAACCCGGAGTTCCTGCGTGAGGGGATCGAGTCGGCCGAGGGCGACGAGCTGAAGCTGAAGCTGATCAGCCCGCTTCGCCCAGCCGTCCTGCAGGGCTCTGCCGAGGACTACTCGTACCTGATCATGCCCATCCGTCTCGCCGGCTAGACGGGCTGATCGTCCGGACGCTCGAGCTCCGCGACTACCGCTCGTACGCGCGCCTCGAGCTCGAGCTCGAGCCGGGGATCGTGCTTGCCGTGGGACCGAACGGCGCGGGCAAGACGAACCTGCTGGAGAGCCTCCACGTCGCCTCCCAGGGCTTCTCGCCGCGGACGCGCTCGGACGTGCAGCTGATCCGCTTCGGGGAGCAGGGTGCACGGATCGAGGTCGCTGCGGAGCGGGGTGGAGCAGTGATGGCCGTGGAAGTGACGCTCCAGGCCGGCGAGGCGCGTCGCGCCAAGCTGAACGGCGCTCCGCTACGCGCGGCCGAGGAGCTTCGCTCCAAGCTGCCGACGCTCGTCTTCACCCCGGACCGTCTCGCGGTCGTCAAGGGCGGCCCCGCCGTGCGCCGCGCGTACTTCGATCGCAGTCTCGGGCGGCTCTTCCCGACCAGGACAGGTGTCCCGACGGAGTACGCAGCGGCACTTGCGCAGCGGAACGCCGCGCTCAGGCGCCTCGCCGCCGGCTTCTCGCCGCCGGATGCCGTCGCGCCGTGGACCGATCGCGTCGCCGCGCTCGGCGGCGAGCTCGTCGAGACGCGCCGCGAGCTCGTGGCGCTGCTCTCGCCTGCCTTCGCCGAGCTGGCCGAGGAGTTCAGGTTGGGCCTGGGCGAGCTCGTCTACGACGGCGAGGCGCCTTCGCGCGACGAGCTCGAAGCCCGGCTCGACCAGGACGTCGCGAGGGGCTCCACCGGCGCCGGTCCCCACCTGCACGACGTCGCTGTAACGGCAGGGGGACGCGACCTCCGGAGCTATGGCTCGCAGGGCGAGCAGCGCCTCGCCGTCCTTTCGCTGCTGCTCGCCGAGGCCGAGCTGATCTCGAGTCGCACCCCGGCGCCGCCGCTCCTACTGCTCGACGACGTCCTGTCGGAGCTCGATTCCGACCGCCGCGCGATCCTGGTCGAGCGACTTCGCCGCACCGGCGGCCAGGCGGTGCTGACCGCGACGACGGCCGAGGCGCTGCCGGTCGCGCCGAACGAGCTCGTCGAGGTCGAGCCCGGCAGCGCGCGAAGGGCAGCGTGACGCGCTTCCCGGAACGCATCGGTGACGACGTCCGGCGGGAGCTCGGGCGGTTCGGGCCGGCTGGGGCCATGGCCGAGATCGTCGAGGCCTGGCCGGGCGTCGCGGGCGACGCGATCGCGCGAAATGCGTGGCCGGCCCGAGTGTCCCGGGACGGCACCCTGCACGTCGCGACCAGCTCGTCGGCCTGGGCGTTCGAGCTCGGCCTGCTCGAAGCGGACATCCGGCAGCGCCTGGCGGACGCGCTCGGGGCGGACGCGCCGAGGCAGCTCCGCTTCGCTCCCGGCAGGCTGCCGGAGCCCACACCGGAGACTTCGCCGAAAGCCCCGAGACCTCACTCGAGCCGACGGAGGAGGACCGCCGGGAGGCCGAGCGGCTTGCCGCGACGATCGAGGACGAAAATCTGCGCAAAATCGTTGCGAAAGCTGCTGCTGCAAGCCTCGCCAAGGCGACGGGACGACCGCCTCGTCTGGTAGACTAGTCCTGGCCCTAAAAGCGGCAATTAGCAGGGCTTTTTTCTTTTGGCTGAAGCAGCGTACACCGCAAAGGACATCACTGTCCTCGAAGGCCTCGAGCCGGTCCGGCTCCGCCCGGGCATGTACATCGGCTCGACCGGCGAGCGAGGCCTCCACCACCTGGTCTACGAGGTGGTCGACAACTCGGTCGACGAGGCGCTTGCCGGGCGTGCCGATCGCATCGAGGTGACGCTCCATCCGGACAATTCCGTGACCGTCTCCGACAACGGCTCCGGGATCCCCGTCGACGTGATGGCCGACCAGGGGCTCCCTGCGGCGACGGTCGTTCTCACGAAGCTCCACGCAGGCGGCAAGTTCGGCGGCGAGGGCTACAAGGTCTCCGGCGGCCTGCACGGCGTCGGCGTCTCGGTCGTGAACGCACTCTCGGAGTGGCTGAAGCTGGAGATCCACCGCGACGGAAAGATCCATCGCCAGGAGTTCGCCCGCGGCGAGCCCGTCACGCCGCTCAAGGTCGAGGGGAAGACCGAGAAGAAGGGCGACACGGGCACGACGATCACCTTCCTCCCCGACGCCGAGATCTTCGAGGAGGTCGAGTTCGAGTGGGAGACGCTCGTCCAACGACTCCGTGAGACGGCGTTCCTGACCCGAAGCCTTGCGATCTGCCTGGTCGACGATCGCGCCGGTGGCGAGCGGATCGAATTCAAGTACGACGGCGGGATTCGCGACTTCGTCGCGTACGTGAACGGGGCGAAAGAGCCGATCCACAAGCACATCGTCTACTTCGAGGGCGAGAGCGAGCAGGGGCAGGTCGAGGTCGCGATGCAGTGGAACACGAAGTACGTCGAGTCGGTCTACTCATTCGCGAACAACATCAACACCCACGAGGGCGGAACGCACCTCTCCGGCTTCAACGCCGCGCTGACGCGAACGCTGAACAAGTACGCCCGAGACCAGAACCTCCTGAAGGAGAAGGAGGACAACCTCGAGGGGGAGGACACGCGCGAGGGTCTCGCCGCGGTCATCTCGATCAAGATGCGCAACCCGCAGTTCGAGGGCCAGACGAAGACCAAGCTTGGAAACCCCGGGGTCAAGGGTCTCGTCGAGTCGACGGTGAACGCTCGCCTGTCGGAGTTCCTCGAGGAGAACCCGGCCGAGGCGAAGAAGATCTTTCAGAAGGCGCTCGCCGCGCGGAATGCGCGCCAGGCCGCGCGCAAGGCTCGCGAGCTGACTCGGCGCAAGGGCGCGTTCGGCGGCGAGATGGCGAAGAAGTTCGCCGATTGCCAGATTCGCGACCCGGAGCTCGCCGAGCTCTTCATCGTCGAGGGCAACTCGGCCGGCGGAGCCGCGAAGGAAGCGCGCGACAAGTCGAACCAGGCGATTCTCCCGCTGCGCGGCAAGATCATCAACTCCGAGAAGAACCGGATCGACAAGGTGCTCTCGAACACCGAGATCCAGACGCTCGTGCAGGTGATCGGCACCGGGATCGGCGAGGACTTCGACATCGCGAAGCTCCGCTACCACCGGGTCATCGTCATGACCGACGCCGACGTGGACGGCGCGCATATCCGCACGCTCGTCCTCACCTTCCTCTATCGGCACATGGAGGAGCTGTTCGAGCGGGGCCACATCTACGTCGCCGTGCCGCCGCTCTACCTCGTGCGGCTCGGCAACCAGCAGTCCTACCTCGAGAAGGAGGCGCAGCTCGAGGACCTGCTCGTGCGGGAGCGGTTCCCCGGGATCGAGGTCGCGGCTCGCGGCGGCGAGGCGGTGAAGCTGACCGAGACCCGCTTCGGGCGGTTCGCCCGCGCGCTGACCGAGTTCGAGGGATGGTCGGCCCGGCTCCGCTCGGACTTCGGGAACGTCCCAGCCGACTTCGTCATCGGCCACGGCCTCGTCGAGACTGCGGCGACCTCGCCGAAGGACGCTGCGAAGGAGCTTTCCGCGCAGGGCGTCAACGGCTACGAGCTCTCGCCGGACGCCGGCGCCGACGGCCTACGGGTGCGGATCGTCGAGGTGGAGACCAGCGCGACGACCGACGTGCTCGTCCCGGCGGAGCTCCTCGCATCGCCGATCTACGAGCACGTACGAAGCGCGCATGCCCGCCTGGCGGACATTCTCGGCGGCTTTCCGCCGTTCACGTTGCAGGTGGGCAAGACCGAGGCGCGCGCGGAGACGTTTGAGGCCCTTCGGGCGCAGGCGTTCACGCTCGCGAAGCAGGGCATGCAGATCACGCGTTTCAAAGGGCTCGGGGAGATGAACGGCGACGAGCTCCGCGAGACGACGATGGACCCGGCGAAGCGAATGCTGATCCGCGTGGACGTAGAAGACGCTGCGGCCGCGGATCTCTGGTTCTCGCGCCTGATGGGCGACGAGGTCGAGCCGCGGCGCCTGTTCATCGAGCAAAACGCCCTCGACGTGCGCTTCCTAGATGTCTGATGTGACGGGCCAGCCGCCGCCTGGAGCGGCCGGCCGCATCGAGTCGCGCGAGCTCGACAGCGAGATCCGCTCGAGCTTCCTCGACTACGCGATGAGCGTGATCGTCTCGCGCGCCCTGCCGGACGCCCGTGACGGGCTGAAGCCGGTTCACCGGCGCGTCCTCTATTCGATGCACGAGGCGGGGTTGCAGCCGAACCGGCCGACGCGGAAGTCGGCGCGGGTCGTGGGCGACGTGATGGGCAACTTCCACCCACACGGCGACTCGGCGATCTACGACGCGCTCGTCCGGATGGCGCAGCCGTTCTCGCTGCGCTACCCGCTCGTCGACGGCCAGGGTTACTTCGGGTCGGTCGACGGCGACCCACCGGCGGCGATGCGCTACAGCGAGGCGCGGTTGTCCCGCATGGCAACGGAGATGCTGCGGGACATCGAGGCCGACACGGTCGACTTCGTCCCGAACTACGACGAGTCGCGCCGCGAGCCCAGCGTTCTCCCCTCCCGGTTCCCGAACCTGCTCGTCAACGGCTCTGCCGGGATCGCCGTCGGCATGGCGACCAACATCCCACCGCACAACCTCGGCGAGGTGATCAACGCGATCCTGGCGATGATCGACGAGCCGGACATCGACGTCGAGCGGCTCGCCAAGCACGTCAAGGGCCCCGACTTCCCGACGGGCGGCTCGATCGTCGGCCGCTCCGGGATCAAGGACGCCTACCGCTCGGGTCGCGGGCGCATCATCGTGCGCGGCCGCGCCCACATCGAGCAGCTTCGCGGCGGCAAGAGCGCGATCATCATCACCGAGCTTCCGTACGGGGTTCGCAAGGCGGGCGAGGGCGGCGTGATCGAGAAGATCGCCGACCACGTCAAGGCCGGCACGCTCAACGAGGTGCCGATGAGCGACGACGCGCTGCAGGACCACTCCGACAAGGACGGGATGCGCATCTACGTCGAGCTGAAGCGCGAAGCCGTGCCGCAGGTCGCCCTGAACAAGCTCTTCAAGCACACGCCGTTGCAGACGACCTTCGGCTACAACGCCGTCGCGCTCGTCGACGGCGTGCCGAAGACGCTCTCGCTGCTCGAGCTGATCCGTTACTACCTCGAGTACCAGCGCGAGATCGTCACGCGCCGGTCGAAGTTCGACCTGCGCAAGGCCGAAGCGCGCGCGCATGTCCTCGCCGGCTACCTGATCGCGCTCGACAACCTCGATGCCGTGATCGCGCTGATTCGAGGCTCGGCGGACGTCGAGGCCGCCCGCACGGGGCTCCAGGAGGAGTTCGAGCTCTCCGAGATCCAGTCCCAGGCGATCCTCGACCTGCGGCTGCAGCGCCTGACGGCACTCGGGCGCAAGGAGGTGCAGGACGAGTACGCCGACCTGCAGGAGCGCATCGCCGAGCTGCGCGCGATCCTGAGCGACCCGGCACGGATCGACGGGGTCATCCGCGACGAGCTGAACGAGATCCGCGAGATCTACGGCCGGAACGACGACCGCCGAACCGAGGTCGTCGCCGCCGAGGAGGAGCTCGAGCTCGAGGACCTGATCGCGGAAGAGGACATGGTCATCGCGATCACGCGATCCGGCTACATCAAGCGGCTACCGGTCACCACCTACCGGGAGCAGCGGCGTGGCGGGATCGGCGTGATGGGAATGGACCTGAAGGACGAGGACTACATCCAGCACCTCTTCGTCGCCTCGACCCACGACTACATCCTCTTCTTCACGAGCGTCGGAAAGGTCTACCGGCTCAAGGTGCACGAGCTCCCGCTCGGGACGCGCCAGTCGAAGGGCCGCGCGATCGCGAACTTCCTCCCCTTCCAGCAGACCGAGACGATTCGCGCCGTGATCGCGACACGCGACTTCCAGGAGGCCGAGTATCTCGTCCTGGCGACGAAGAACGGGATCGTCAAGAAAACGAAGTTCCAGGAGTACAACACGCCCCTCAAGTCGGACGGGATCATCGCGATCAACCTGCGTGACAAGGACGAGCTGATCGGCGTCGTGCACACAGATGGGGACGACGACATCTTGATGGTCTCCCGCAAGGGCCAGGCGATCCGCTTCCACGAGAAGGACGCTCGCCCGATGGGGCGCGCGACGGGCGGTGTGCGGGGCATGAACCTTCGCAAGGGCGACGCCGTGATCGAGATCAACCGCGCGGAGAACGACGCCGACCTCCTGGTCGTGACCGAGAACGGCTACGGGAAGCGGACGCGGATTGACGAGTACCCGGTGAAAGGTCGCGGCGGGCTCGGCGTGAAGACCGTGCAGCTGACGGAGGCAAAGGGTCAGCTGGCCGGCGCCCGGGTGGTGCGGGAGGGCTACCAGGTGATGCTCATCTCCACCGGCGGGACCGTGATCCGCATGTCTGCCGACGACATCAAGCGTCTCGGCCGCTCGACCCAGGGCGTGATCGTCGTGCGCCTCCGCAAGGCCGAGCGCGTCTCCGCGCTGGCGCCGGTCGTCGAGGCTGCAGAGGCCGAGGGCGAAGAGGAAGGCGAAGGCGGCGAGGCGGTACCCGTGGAGATTCCGGCGGGCTGACGCCCTTTTTCGCCGCTCGAAGCGACAGCTTCTACAGCTTTTAGTGCGGTTCCCCCTTCCCATTCCTGCTCTGGAGCGTTATCTTCCTAGCCAGGGGTTGGGAAATCTGAATCGAAGAGGGGTGCTGTATGCCTCCAAGCACACAAGCTGATCTGCTCGAACCAATCGATCTGTCGAAGCATTTCGACAAGGTCGAGCTCTACCTTGGCCAGGTCTGCCAGATCGCCGGCATCTCCAAGATGCAGCTCGACTACTGGACGAACAAGGCCAAGATCCCGACGAAGGGCCGCAAGCAGCGGATCTACGACATGGACGCGGTCGAGACCGTGATGCTGATCAAGCAGGCGAAGGACAAGGGCCTGAACCTCGGGGCGGCGATCGAGGCCGCTCGCCGGTTCCGGGAGCGCGAGCGCGACGCGGCGCCGGCCCCCAGCCTCAACCCCTGAGTGGCTCCCAGTCGCTCGGCCGCGCGGTCCGGCGGCATCACATTGACGTAGATCCCTGCGCCGAGCTCGATCCCGGCGACGGCGGTGAGGCGCGGCACGAAGTGGAAGTGCCACGGGGGACCCGGGTGAAGCCACGCGTTCCACGGTCTCGCGCCCTTCGGCGCTCCGCAGCTGCCGCACGAGGTCGCGCAGCAGGATGAGGCCGTCTGCGAGCCGCGCGCCGTCCTCTTCGGCTGCGATCAGGCTCTCGTAGGGGCTCGCGCCGGCGGGATGGACGGCGGAGACGACTCCACCTCGCCGCTGGAGCGGATAGGGCCGGAGCAACTCGGGTAGGTCGGACGTGTCCTCCTCGGGCAGGTCCGAGCCAGACGAGTTGCGAGTGGACGTGCGGCAGGCTCGCGCCGGCGAGGCGTCCCTCGTTGACGAGCGCGTACGGCGCAGCCCGCTGCTCCCACGCTTCGGCGACCGACTCGACCTGCCCGTCGTCGAGGTCGGCGAAAGATCGGAGGTGCTCCGGCGAGTGGATGACGACCTCCTGCCTCTCGAACGCGGGGTAGAGGTTCGGTACGACGCGCACGCGCCACGGGTCACCGATGCGGAGCGTCTCCGGCGGCGTTCGGTCCTCACGGCCGGCACAAAACGGGCAGCTCTCGAGCTCCTCGTCTGTTGGCGGCTCGATCTCCGGCAGCCAGGCGCCCGGACGATCTCCGCGACGCGGCGCGAAGACGACACGCCGCCCGGTTAACGGATCTACCTGGATGTCCGTCAGCTGCGGTTGCCGTCGAGAAACGGCCCGAAGAGCTCGATCGGGAGCGGCAGGATGATCGTCGAAGAGCGTTCCGAGCTGATCTCGAGCATCGTCTGCAGGAACCGGAGCTGGAGCGACATCGGGTTCTCGGCGAGGACGAGCGCGGCGTTCTTCAGCTGCTCGGAAGCCTGGAACTCACCCTCGGCCGCGATCACCTTCGCGCGCCGCTCGCGCTCGGCTTCCGCCTGCCGCGCCATCGCGCGCTGCATGCCGCCGGGGATCTCGACGTCCTTCACCTCGACGATCGAGACCTTGACGCCCCAGGGGGCCGTGGCCTCGTCGATGATCTGCTGGAGGATCGTGTTGATCTTGTCGCGCTCCGACAGCAGCTCGTCGAGCATGTGCTGGCCGAGGACGCTCCGCAGGGTGGTCTGCGCGATCTGGGAGGTGGCGACCATGAAGTTCTCGACCTGGACGATCGCCCGCTCGGGGTCGATGATCCGGAAGTAGGCGACCGCGTTGACGCGAACCGGAACGTTGTCCCGCGTGATCACCTCCTGCGGCGGGACGTTGAGCGTCACCGTCCGCAGGTCGACGCGGATCATCTTGTCGATGATCGGAATCAGCAGGAAGAGGCCTGGGCCCTTGGGCGGCGACTTGAGGCGGCCGAGACGGAAGATCACGCCGCGCTCGTACTCCCGCGCGACGCGCACCGACGCCGACAGCAGGATGATCACGATCAGCGCGATGACACCGACTGCGATCAGAACGCCCACGGCCGGATCCTACGTCGCGGAAGACACGCTCAGGGTCAGAGCGTCCTCGAGACCGTCGACGCGTACCGATTCGCCGGAGGCAACCGCGTCGCCGCTCGTCCTCGCGCGCCACAGCTCGCCGTGGACGAACACGAGCCCCTCCGGATCGAGTGTCTCCCGTACGACCCCGATCTGGCCGACCAGCTCCTCCTGGCCCGTGACGACGGTTGCCTTTCGGGCCTGGACGATCTTGGCGACGGCGAAGCCGACCATCAGGGCCATCGAGGCGGCCACGATCAGCGCCACTTCGAGCGTCACCTGGTAGTTCTCGCCGGCGGGATCGAACAGCATCAGCGAGCCGATCACGAAGCAGACGGCGCCTGCGAGCGCAAGTGCGCCGTGGCTCATGACGAACATCTCGGCTGCGAAGAAAACGGCCGCGAGCATCATCAGGAGAAGCCCTGCCCAGCTCACGGGCAGGACCTGCAGGCCGAACAGGCCGATGATCAGCGCGATCGCGCCGACGGTTCCCGGGAAGATCAGCCCCGGGCTCCACAGCTCGATCGTCAGGCCCAGCAAGCCGATCGACATCAGGATCACGATCAGGTTCGGGTCGATCAGCGTGTCGAGGACGCGCTTCCACAGCGACATCTCCACGCGCTCGACCGTCGCCCCGGCGGTGTTCAGCACGATGCCCTTCGGCTTCGTCTTGCGCCCGTCGATCTCGTTCAGCAGGGCCGGCAGCGAGGATGAGACGACGTCGATCACGTTTCGCTCGAGGGCGTCGCGAGCGGCCAGGTTCTTGCCGTCGCGCACCGCTTCCTCCGCCCACGACTCGTCGCGTCCGTGCTCGCGCATGATCGACTCGAGCGAGGCGACGGCGTTGTTCACGACCTTGTTCCGCAGATCCTTTTGGATGTCTTCCCCGCCGACGTTGATCGGCGTCGAGGAGCCGATGTTGGTCTGCGGCGCCATCGCCAGGATGTCGCCCGCCTCACCGATCCAGACACCCGCGGAGGCCGCCCAGGCTCCGTCGGGCGACACGTAGACGATGACCGGGACCTTCGACGCGAGCTGCGCCTCGTAGATCTGCTTCATCGACTCGCCGAGGCCGCCCGGGGTGTCGAGCAGGATCACGACGGCGTCGTATTTCTCGTCGTTGGCCCGCTCGATCTCGCCGGTGACGTAGTCCGCCGTGACCGGGTTGACGTCGTTGTCGAACTCCACCGCGAGCACTCGCGGTGTGGCGGCATGTGCGGCAGGAACGATCGCGAGTGCCGCGAACGCAGTCAAAAGTGCCCGCAGAGCGCGGCTTTTCACGGTGTAAGGATCGTATCAAGACCCTTGCGCCCGGCAGGCCACGCTGACAACCTGGGTCGGGGTCGGATGAGACTGCTCGTCGCTGCCATCGTCGCGCTTGCCTTGCCGTCGACCGCCTGGGCGGAGGCGACGCTCGTCACGCGCGACCTTCCCGTCGGGAATGTCCGCACACTCGCGGCTGCCGAGGCGCCGACGCGGTTCAACCTGCTGGGGCTCCACTGGCGGGGGCAGGGACGCGTGTTCTTCCGGGTTCGCGGTGAGCGCGGCTGGAGCGCGTGGCACGAGGCCGGCGCCGAGCCGGAGGATCTCCCGGACAGAGGCACGGACGAGGCCCGCCGGACGCGCTCCTGGCGGATCGGCAATCCGTGGTGGACTGGGCCGGCGGAGCGCGTGCAGGTTCGGACGCGCGGTCGGGTCGAACGGGTCCGTGCGCACTTCGTCTGGAGCCCGGAGGAGGCTGTCGCCGACCCGGTGCTCCAGATGGCGGGCACGCCGAAGATCATCCTCCGCAAGAGCTGGCGGGCGAACGAGGCGATCCGGCGGGACAACCCGGACTTCGCCCCGTCGGTCGTCACGGCGGTCGTCCACCACACCGCAGGCGCGTCCGCGTACTCGCGTGGGCAGTCGGCGGCGATCGTGCGCGGCATCCAGACCTACCACGTGCTCGGGAACGGCTGGGACGACATCGGCTACAACTTTCTCGTCGATCGCTTCGGCCAGGTCTTCGAAGGTCGCTACGGCGGGATCGAGCGGAACGTGATCGGCGCGCACGCGCAGGGGTTCAACACCGGCTCGGTCGGGATCGCGCTGCTCGGCACCTACGACGGACGGAAGCCGTCGGCCGCGGCGCGGAACGCGATCAGCCGGCTGATCGCCTGGCGTCTCGACGTTGCACACGTCCATCCGGTGGGACGCTCGCCCGTCGTGTCCTCCGGGAATCCGAAGTTCCGCAAAGGCCTGCCGGTGTCGATCCGGGCGGTTTCCGGCCATCGCGACACGGGCTACACGAGCTGCCCGGGGAGCGGCCTCTACGGCCAGCTCGACGCGCTCGCGAAGAGCGCGGCCGCGATCGGCCTGCCGAAGCTCTACTCACCCACGATCGAAGGCTCGATCGGCGGGCTGGTGAGCTTCACGGCCCGTCTCTCGAGCGCGTTGTCCTGGAGCGTGACCGTCTTCGACGCGGCCCAGAAGCCGGTCGCAGTCGGCACGGGGTTCGGCAGCACCGTGCGATGGACATGGGACGCGCGACTTGTGACGCCGGGCACCTACACGTACAGCATCGGCGCCGGTCCGACTCTCCGGCCTGCGACCGGAACGCTGGCGAGCGCTGCGGGCGCCCTGACGCTCGAGGGCGTCCGGGCCACGCCTGCGGGGTTCACGCCGAACGGCGACGGGCTGACGGACGTGACGCGGATCAACTATCGCCTCGGTGCTCCGGCCACGCTCTCCATCGACCTTCAGGCGGAGGACGCGACGCCGCTCGGAAGGCTGTTCAGCGGTGCGCTTCCTGCCGGACCGCAGGTGTTCACCTGGGACGGCGGTGCGTATCCCGACGGCCGGTACCAGCTCGTCCTCACCGCCCGCGGCCCCGCGGGTCGGCAGCTCACGACGGCTGTGCCCGTCGTGCTCTCGCGCACCCTTTCGGGCTTCACCGTCGTCCCGACGGAGCTCTCGCCGAACGCCGACGGGCGCAACGACTCAGCCGCGATCTCGTTCAACCTCGCCGTGCCGTCCCTCGTGCGCCTCGACGTGCTTCGCGGCACCACGCCGCTGGCGTCTCTCGTCTCCGGCGAGCTGCCGGCAGGACCGCAGGCGCTCGCCTGGGACGGGCGGGCAGCCGACGGGAGCTATCGCCTCGCACTCACCGTGACGGACCCCGTCGGCTCGGTGACGCAGGAGTACAAGCTTCGGCTCGACCGGGTCAAGCCCGTGCTGAAGCGAACGTCGAAGCGGCCGCTGCGCGTGTCCCTGAGCGAGCCCGCAACGGTGACGTTCGTCGCCGACGGCGTTTTGGTGACCGTTCGGCGGCCGAGGGCCGGGATCTTCAACGTGGTGCTGGCGCGTCCCTTCAAGCGGTTGGATGTGTTCGCCGAGGACGCGGCGGGAAACGTCAGCGCGCGACTCCGGCTTCGCTGACCCACTCGTCGTAGCGAGCCTCCAGCCGTTCGAGGACGGCCGCGAGAAGCGCGGCACGCGGAATCCTCCCGCCGGTCTCGACGAGGAGCGAGGTGGCGGGTGTCGCGACGTCGACCGGGAGCTCCGCCTCCTCGAGGTTGACGTTGATTCCGATCCCGAGCACGACCCTGCCGTCTCGTGCCTCCGCGAGGATGCCGGCGACTTTCCGGCCGCCGACCAGAAGGTCGTTCGGGAACTTCAGCTCGGCGCTGATCCCAGTCGTCGCGGCGACAGCGTCCACCACCGCCCGCCCCGCGACGATCGACAGCTCCGGCAGCCGCTCGGTCGGAACTGGCGGCCGCAGGTTGACCGACATGAGCACGCTTGTCCCCGGCGGCGCGAGCCAGCGCCGGCCGAGGCGACCGCGGCCGGCCGTCTGCTCCTCGGCGACGGCGACGGCGCCCTCGGGCGCATCCACCGGAAGCTCGCGCTGCGTCGACTCGACGCGTTCAAGGTACGTGTACGGCCAGCCGAAGCGCCCCCGCAAAAGCGGCTCGACCGTCTCCGGCGCTAGCGAATCGGCGGTCACCTCCGCGAGACTAGACTCACCGGATTGTCCGTTCTCACACGTGACGAGATCGAGGCGATCCTGCCGCACCGCGACCCATTCCTCCTGTTGGACGAGGTCGTGGAGCTCTCGCCCGGGGAGCGCGTCGTCGCGCGCAAGCGCGTCCGGCCCGACGAGTGGTACCTGAGCGGCCATTTTCCGGGCCGCCCGATCATGCCGGGCGTGCTGATCGTCGAGGCGATGGCGCAGGCAGGCGCCGTGGCCGTGCTCATGCAGGAAGAGAACCGCGGCAAGCTCGCGCTTTTCGCGGGGATCGACGGCGTCCGCTTCAAGCGCGTCGTGGAGCCGGGCGACGAGCTCGAGCTCACGTGCGAGATCGAGCGGATGCGAGGCCCCATCGGGCGCGGTAAGGCAACCGCGACAGTCGACGGGAAACTGGCGGCGCGCGGCACGCTCACCTTCGCCGTCGAACAGTGATCGGCCGCTCGAACGGCGCGCCGGTCTCGATCACCGGCCTCGGCACCTACACACCCGAGCGCGTGCTCACGAACGACGAGCTCTCGACGCTCGTCGACACAACGGACGAGTGGATCGTCGAGCGCACCGGCATCCGGGAGCGCAGGATCGCCGCGCCGGAGCAGGCGATGACCGACCTCGCGCTCCCCGCTGCGCGCATCGCCCTCGACCGGGCTGGGGTCAAGCCGGAGGAGCTCGACCTGATCATCGTCGCGACGGTGACGCCCGACATGATGTTTCCGACGACTGGCGCGCTCCTCGGTGACCTGCTGCCCGCGCCCGACGCCGCGGCCTACGACCTGCTCGCAGGCTGCACGGGCTTCGTCTACGCGCTGGCGCAGGCCCACTCGATGGTCACGTCGGGTCTCTCGAAGAAGGCGCTGGTCGTCGGCGGCGACGTCCTCTCGAAGATCCTCGACTGGACCGACCGTTCGACGCTCGTCCTTTTCGGCGACGGCGCGGGCGCGGTGGTGCTCGAACGGGTCGATGAGGGTGGTTTCCTCGGTTTCGAGCTGGGCGCCGACGGCGGCGGCGGCGAGCACCTCTGGCTTCCCGGAAGCGGCTCGCGCACGTTCGAGAACGCGGACAAGCTGGTGAAGATGAACGGCCGGGAGGTGTTCAAGTTCGCCACACGCGTGATGGTGTCATCGGCCGAGGCGCTGCTGGACGAGGTGGGGCGCACGATCGATGACGTCGACGTCTACGTGCCGCACCAGGCGAACACGCGGATCATCGATTACGCGACGAAGAAGCTGGGAATCCCGGAAGATCGCGTGATCGTGAACGTGGACAGGTATGGAAACACCTCGTCGGGCTCGATCCCGCTCGCCCTCGCAGATGCAGAGGCGGACGGGAGACTCCAGCCTGGAACGACTGTGCTGATGACGGGAATGGGCGCCGGACTCACGTGGGGCTCGGCGCTGATGGAGTGGACCGCGAACGGGAGGACGACGTGATCGCATTTTGCTTTCCAGGCCAGGGCTCACTCGAGGAGGGGATGGGGCGGGAGATCGCCGAGGCGGTCCCCGAAGCGATGGAGGTCTACCGCGTGGGCTCCGAGGCCTCCGGCCTCGACCTGAGACGGCTCTGCTTCGAAGCGCCGCTTGACGAGCTCGTCCGGACGGACGTCCAGCAGCCGGCGCTCGTCGCGACGAGCCTCGCCGTGCTCGCGGCGCTGCGGGCGCGCGGGATCGCGCCCGACTACGTGGTCGGGCACTCGGTCGGAGAGTTCGCGGCGATCGCGGCGGCCAACTCGCTCGACACGAGCGAAGCGATCAAGCTCGTTCGGGAGCGCGGGCTGGCCATGGACGAGGCGGCTCGTGAGAGCAACGGCAAGATGGCGGCGATCCTCGGTCTGGACGACGCGGTCGTCGAGCAGCTCTGCTCCGAGATCGAGGACGTGTGGCCCGCGAACTACAACTGCCCCGGGCAGATCGTCGTCTCGGGGAAGGCCAGCGCGGTCGAAGAACTGATCCACCGCGCGTCCACGCTCGGCGCGAAGCGCACGGTTTTGCTCAAGGTCTCCGGCGCATTTCACAGCCCGCTCGTCGCCAAGGCGGCGGAGCGCCTGAAGCCGGCGGTCGGCAAGGTTCGCTTCGCCGACCCGGTTGCGCCGTTCATGTCGACCGTCACGGCGAAGATCGAGCCGGCTCAGCGGATGGCCGGCCTGCTGGTCGAGCAGGTGACGGCGCCGGTCAAGTTCACCCAGGCGGCGCGGGGGCTGGTCAAGGAAGGCGTCAAGACCTTCGTGGAGGTCGGGCCCGGCAACGTGCTCTCCGGCCTGGTCAAGCGGATCGACCGGGGCGTGAAGACGATCTCCGTGAACAACGTCGCGAGTCTCCAGAAGGCCGAAGACGCGGTCTAGACGGTGGACTTCTGCTCCCTGGAAGGGCGAACGGCGCTCGTCACGGGCGGCTCGCGCGGCATCGGACGCGCGATTGCGGCCGAGCTCGCCAAGGCCGGCGCGCAGGTCGTGGTCGGCTACCGCTCCGGCGCCGACGAGGCTGAGGAAGCGGTCGCCGAGATCGGCGGGCGGGCCGTGCAGGCCGACGTCTCGAACCCGGACGAGGCGAAACGGCTCGTCGAGGAGGCGGGCGACGTCGACATCCTCGTCAACAACGCCGGGGTCACGCGCGACGGCCTCCTGGCGCGGATGTCGGACGAGGACTGGGACGTCGTGATCGACACGAACCTCCGCGGCACCTTCAACACCTGTCGTGCCGTGACCCGCGGGATGATGAAGCGGCGGTCGGGCGCGATCGTGAACATCTCGAGCGTCGTCGGCCTCCACGGGAACCCCGGCCAGACGAACTACTCCGCCTCGAAGGCCGGGATCATCGGCTTCACCAAGGCTCTGGCGCGCGAGCTCGGGAGTCGCGGGGTGCGCGCAAACGTCGTCGCGCCCGGCTACATCACGACCCGCCTGACCAACGAGCTGCCCGAAGAGCTGCAGCAGGCGATGCTGGCGAACACTCCGCTCGGCCGCCTCGGCGATCCGGAGGACGTCGCCGGGGCCGTACGCTTCCTGTGTTCGGACGCCGCGGCGTTCGTGACAGGAGAGGTTCTGCTGGTCGACGGAGGGCTGGGGATGTGAGCACGTACTCGAGCAACGGCCGGAGACGCGTGGTGATCACGGGGCTGGGCGCTGTCTCGCCGCTCGGGAACGACTTCGAGACGAGCTGGCAGAACCTGATCGCCGGGCGCTCGGGTGCGGACGAGATCAAGCAGTTCGACGCGAGCGAGTACCCAGTCCACTTCGCGTGCGAGTTGAAGGACTTCGATCCGGCCGAGTGGATCGAGAAGAAGCAGGCGCGGCGCATGGATCGCTTCGCGCAGATGATCGTCGCCGCCGCGATCCAGGCCCGGGACGATGCCGGGCTCGAGATCGAGCCGGAGGCCGACCGGATCGGCGCGTCGATCGCGACCGGGATCGGCGGGCTCAAGGCCTTCCAGGACTGCTTCGAGACGCTGCTCGAGCGCGGGCCGGACCGCGTGAACCCCTTTTCGATCCCGCAGATCATCCCGAACATGGGCGCCGGGTGGGTCTCGATGTACCTGGGCACGCGTGGGCCGCTCTCATCGCAGTGCACGGCCTGCGCCGCATCGAACATGGCGATCGGGGAAGCGACCGACGCAATCCGTCTGGGACGCGCGGACGTCATGCTCGCCGGTGGGACTGAGGCCGGGATCACGCGCGTCGGGATCGCGGGCTTCAGCGCGATGCGAGCGCTCTCCCGGCGGAACGACGCGCCGGAGGTGGCGAGCCGCCCGTTCGACGCGGGCCGCGACGGTTTCGTGATGGGCGAGGCGGGCGCGGTCGTCGTCGTCGAGGCTCTGGAGCACGCCCAGGCGCGCGACGCGAAGATCTACGCCGAGCTCCTCGGCTACGGGCTTTCGTCCGACGCACGCCACGTCACGGAGCCGGATCCCACCGGCGAGAATCCGGCACGCGCGATGACGATGGCGCTCGCCGACGCCGGGGTGAACGCCGACGAGGTCGACTACATCAACGCCCATGGAACGTCGACGCCGCTCGGCGACGCCAGCGAGACTCGCGTGATCAAGCTCGCGCTGGGCGAAGAGAACGCGCGGAACACACCTGTCTCGTCGACGAAAGGCTCGACAGGCCACTGTCTCGGCGCCGCCGGAGCGATCGAAGCGATCTTCGCGACGCTGGCGGTGAACAGGAACGTCCTTCCGCCGACGATCAACTACGACGAGCCGGACCCGGAGTGCGACCTCGACTACATCCCGAACGAGGCGCGCGAGGCTGAGGTCAAGACCGCCATGTCCAACTCGTTCGGCTTCGGCGGCCACAACGCCTGCATCGTCATCCGCGAGTTTCGCTGACGGCGGAACGGGCTGAACCCGTTCCGCGGCCTCTGGATAGGCTCGCGTGATGCAACGCTGGGCGACATTTGACTGCTACGGGACGCTGATCGACTGGAACGGCGGCATCCTCAGGGTGCTCGAGCAGCTCTTCGGCGTCGAGCGAGCTCCTGAGCTCCTCGAGCGCTTCCACCAGCTCGAGCCCGAGATCGAGCAGGACGGTTCGCTTCCCTATCGCGCAGTCCTGACCCAGGCTTTGATCAGGCTCGCCGAGGAGGAGCGCCTGCCGATTCCGGAGGGCGAATCGGACGCCCTGGCAAAGTCCCTCCCGGACTGGGAGCCGTTTTCCGAGGTGTCCGAAGCACTCGCGGAGCTCCGGCTAAGAGGCTGGAACCTCGTGATCCTCTCGAACTCGGATCGCGATCTGATCTCGGAGTCCATGAAGCTGATCGGAGTGCCGTTCGACCTGGCGATCGTGGCCGGCGAGCTCGGTTCGTATAAGCCGGCGCCCGTCCACTGGGAGCGCTTCTTCGAGACGACGACCGCCGACAAGGCGCACCACGTCCACGTCGCGGCGAGCCTGTTCCACGACATCGCGCCGGCGCGGGAGCTTGGCCTCCGCACCGTGTGGATCAACCGGCTCGACGAGCAGGCGGACCCAGAGCCGGACCGCGAGCTTTCCGACCTCAGCGCGCTGCCGGACACGCTGGACGAGCTCGTCCCATCGGCATGAGCCTCGAGCTGCGGGCTCCCACGCTCGAGGATCTCCCCGCGCTCACCGATCTGATCAACCGGGACTCGAGCGAGCTCTACGGCGAGCCCGAGGAGAGCGTGGAGTCGATGCGGACGTTGGCTCACCGGCCCCAAGCTGAACCCGGAGACGGACATGCGCATCGCTGTCGTCGACGGCGAGTTCGTCGGCTACGTCGACGTCGATCCGGAGCCTGAGCCGATCTACTGGGTCGATCTTCGCGTGCCGCCGTCCGAGTCCGACGAGATTCGTCTCGCGCTGCTCGACTGGGTCGAGAACCGCGCGAGAGAGCGTGGCGGCGAAGTTCTCCGCCTCCACACCGCGAGTATCGACGACGCGACCAAGCGCCTGTTCGAGGCGCGCGGCATGCGCGTGATTCGGCACTTCTACCGGATGCGGATCGAGCTGGACGGCGAGCCGGACGGAGCCGTCCTGGCCCGACGGCGTCGAGGTTCGCCCAGGCACGCCGGACGACGCAGAGCGCGTCTACGAGGCGCACCAGGAGTCGTTCGAGGAGCACTGGGAGTACGTCCGGAGCCCCAAGAACGAATGGGAGCACTGGCTGATGCGCGAAGGCTTCGACCCCTCGCTGTGGTTCCTCGCGGAGGACGGCGGTGAGATCGCGGGGCTGGCGCTCAACCGCGAACACGAGGCGGAGAAGGGGGTCGGGTGGGTGAGCGTGCTCGGCGTTCGCAAGCCCTGGCGCCGTAAAGGACTCGGGCGGGCCCTGCTGCTGCACTCCTTCGAGGAGTTCCGGCGTCGCGGCTTCCACGCGGCGGCGCTTGGGGTAGACGCGGACAGCCTCACGGGAGCGAACAAGCTCTACGAGAGCGCCGGAATGCAGGTCATCCGCCGCAGCGACGTCTACGAGCAGCCTCTCTGATGTCGAGGCTTCGAGCGATCTGCCCCGACTGCCGCGCGCACACCGCGGTCGCCGTCGACGACGGCTACGAGTGTCACTCGTGCGGCCGAGCCTTCGGCGCGGGGCTCGTCCGCGTTCCGCGCGCCTGGGGCCGCGGCGGCGAGGCGATGGCGCAGGGCGCCCTGATCGAGCTGCCCTACCCTGAGGCGGCGACCGTCGACGAGGACACACTTGCGGCGCAGAGCCTCGGGCTGGCGCGTGAGCTGCCGGACCGGCCGATCGTGGTCGGAGGGTGCTGCTGCGCGCACATCGGCGCCGCCGAGGGTCTCGCGGCGCGGCACGGCCGGATCGCAGTCCTGTGGTTCGACGCGCACGGCGACCTGAACACGATCGAGAGCTCGCCGTCCGGGAACGAGTGGGCGACGCCGCTGCGACGCCTGATCGACTCGGGCGCCGTGCAGGCGGAAGACGTCGCGCTGATCGGCGCGCGGAACCTCGACCCTCCCGAAGAGGAGTTCATCGCAGCGACCGGCGTCGGGACCGGGCCCGACGTGGTCGACCGCGCGCTCGAAGGCACGCAGGGCGCATACGTCGCGGTCGACTTCGACGCCCTCGACGAGGCGGAGGTGGCGCCGTTCATGCCCGAGCCGGGCGGGCTCTCGGTCTCAGAGGTCGAGCGGATCGTTCGTGGCGTCCCCGTCCTCGGCGTGGGCTTCACCGCATTTCTGGCGGAGGAACGGAACGTTCCGGCACTCACGCGCCTGGCAACCGCCGCTGGGTTCTAGAGTGGGGTCCGTGGCGGAGCGCATCGACGTCTCGATCGAGCACCGCAACCTCCCGGAGCCCGCGAGCAACGAGAAGCCGCATCCGAACACGTGCCCGGGTTGCGGATCTCACTACCGCGACGACGAGCTCGCGGAGAACCTGCGCGTCTGCCCGCAGTGCAACCACCACTTTCCGGTCCGGGCTCGGGAACGGATCAAGCAGCTCGCCGACGAGCGGACGTTCGAGGAGGAGGCTGCGGACCTCCGCTCCGAGGACCCGCTCGAGTTCTTCGACCTGCGTCCCTATCCCGAGCGGCTCGCCGAAGCAGAGGTCGCCACCGGTATGGGCGACGCGATCGTGATCGGCGCGGCGGCGATCGAGCGGGTTCCGTGCGAGCTCAGCGTCATGGACTTCGCGTTCATGGGCGGCTCGATGGGGAGTGTCGTCGGCGAGAAGTTCGCACGGGCCTGTGAGAGCGCCGCGGAGCGCGGCGTCCCGCTCGTCAGCGTGACCTCGTCGGGCGGCGCTCGCATGCAGGAGGGGATCCTCTCGCTGATGCAGCTGCCGAAGACGGTGTGCGCGGTCGAGGACCTGAAGGACGCCGGCGGCGCGATGATCAGCGTCATGGCGCATCCGACCACGGCCGGCGTGATCGCGAGCTTCGCGTCGCTGGGAGACATCATCGTGGCCGAGCCCGGCGCGCTGCTCGCCTTCACCGGCCCGCGGGTCGTCCAGCAGACGACGCGCGAGAAGCTGCCCGAGGACTTCGGGCTCGCCGAGTCCAACCTCCGTTTCGGCCACCTCGACGGCATCGTCGGGCGTCGCGACCTCCGTCCCTACCTCGGCCGGGTGCTCCGGCTGTTCAGCAAGTGACGGCCCATGCCGGGTGAGGCCGAGCTTCACCTGCGGGACCGCTTGGGCCGGCTGAAGGGGCTCGGACTGCTCCGCGGCGCGCGGATCTCCGGCGAGCTTGCGCGGCTCCAGCGCCAGCTCGAGAAGATCTCCGAGGCGAGCGACGAGGAGATCTGGCAGCACATCGAGCTCGCACGGCACCCCGATCGTCCCTACTCGCTCGACTACATCGAGCGGATCTTCGACGACTTCGTCGAGCTCCACGGCGATCGGTCCCGGGCGGAAGACCCCGCGATGATCACCGGGCTCGCGAGCTTCCACGGCCGGACCGTTGCGTTCATGGGGCACCAGAAGGGCCGTGACGTCCACGAGCGGACGCGCCGGAACTTCGGCATGACCTACCCCGAGGGCTACCGCAAGGCCATGCGCGTCATGGACCTGGCCGAGCGTCACCGCTTTCCGATCGTCTCGCTGATCGACACGCCCGGCGCCTACCCGGGAGTTGCAGCCGAGCAGCACGGCCAGGGAGGCGCCATCGCACGGTCACAGGCGCTCATGAGCCGGCTCACGATCCCGATCGTCGCCTGCATCATCGGCGAGGGAGGCTCGGGCGGTGCGATCGCCACCGCGCTCGCCGATCGCGTCCTGATGCAGGAGAACGCGATGTACAGCGTGATCTCGCCCGAGGGCTGCGCTGCGATCCTCTGGCGCGACGCGGGAGAGAAGGTGAAGGCCGCCGCAGCGCTGAAGCCCGACGCCGCAAACTGCCTCCAGCTCGGGGTGGTCGACGCCGTTGTTCCGGAGCCGCCGGGCGGCGCTCACACGGACACGGACGAGGCGGCGCGCCTGCTGAACGAGGGGCTACAGAGCTCGATCGAAGATCTGGTGGACGTTCCTGGAGACGAGCTGCGACGCCGGCGCCGGGCTCGTTTCCGCGCGATCGGGGTGTTCTCGGGATCCACAGCTTCCACAGGGTTGTCCACGCAGGCTGCACCCGTTCGTAACTAGGAATCTGCCGGTTTCTACAGGTTGGCCAAGCTCGGGGAGTACCGGAAGAAGCGAGACCCGAAGAAGACGCCGGAGCCCTTCGGAGGCAAGAAGAAGGGTAAGGCGCCGATCTTCGTCGTCCAGCGCCACGACGCCCGCCGCCTGCACTACGACTTCCGTCTCGAGCGAAACGGCGCGCTCGCGAGCTGGGCGGTGCCGAAGGGCGTCCCGCTCGAGCCGGGGCAGCGCGCGCTGGCCGTCCACGTCGAGGACCACCCGCTCGAGTATGCGACCTTCGAAGGCGAGATCCCCCAGGGCCAGTACGGAGCGGGGCTGGTCGAGGTCTGGGACCGTGGCACCTACGAGCTCCTGGAGGAGAAGCGCAACGGAGGGCTGACCGTGCGGCTGCACGGCGAGCGGCTCGAGGGAACCTGGACGCTCGTCCCCGCGAAGCTCGACGGCAATCCGAAGAACTGGCTGCTGCTTCGAAAGCGCGACGAGACGGTCGTGGCGCCGCAGGGGAAGCGCCGCCGCTACCGCCCCATGTCCGCGACCCTCGCGAAGGAGGTGCCCCGGGGGCAGGATTGGGTGTTCGAGGTCAAGTGGGACGGCTACCGCGCGATCGTCGACGTCCACGGGGGAGACGCGACGCTCACGAGCAGGAACGGCAACGACCTCACCGCGCGCTTCGAGCCTGTCGCCAGGGCGCTCGGACGCGCGCTCAAGACGCCGGACTGCGTCCTCGACGGCGAGGTCTGCGCGCTCGACGAGGAAGGCCGCGCGACCTTCTCCGCGATGCAGCAGGGCAAGAGCGGGACGCGCTACGTCTTCGCCGCGTTCGACCTGCTCGAGCTCGAGGGCGAGCCGCTGGTCGACCGGCCGCTCGAGGAGCGCCGGCGCCGGCTTCGCGAGCTGATCGACCATCGCCAGAAGGTGGTGCAGTTCTCGGAGTCGTTCGACGACGGAGACGCGCTGTACCGCGCGGCGCAGAACGAGCGCTTCGAGGGGATCATCGCCAAGAAACGCGACTCGCAGTACCTCCCGGGGAAGCGCTCCCGCGAGTGGCTGAAGGTCAAGACGCACGGCCGGCAGGAGTTCGTGATCGCGGGCTACACGCTCGGGCAGGGCCGGCGGTCAGGCCGGTTCGGCTCGCTGGTGCTCGGCCACTGGCAAGGCGAGGAGCTGATCTACGCAGGCAATGTCGGCACCGGCTTCACCGATGACGAGATCGATCGACTGCTCGCCAAGCTGAAGCCGCTGGAGCGCAAGAGCTCCCCGTTCCGCGAGGTTCCGAAGATGCCGAAGGTGCGCAAGGACGCGGTGCGCTGGGTCGAGCCGAGGCTCGTCGCCGAGGTCGAGTTCGTCGAGTGGACGCACGATGACCGGCTGCGGGCGCCGTCCTACCAGGGCCTGCGCGAGGACAAAGAGGCGACGGACGTGCGGCGCGAGGAACCCGAGCAGATCCCGGCCGAGATTCGCAAGGGCAAGCGGGTGCTCAAGCTGTCCAACCTCGACAAGCCCTTCTGGCCCGAGGTAGGGATCACGAAGGGCGACCTGCTCGCCTACTACCGCGACGTCGCGCCGGCAGTCGTCCCGCATCTCAAGAATCGTCCGTTCACGCTGAAGCGCTACCCGGACGGGGCCTACGGCAAGTTCTTCTTCCAGAAGGATGCGCCGAAGCACATGCCGGAATGGATCCCGACGGTCGAGATCGTCGTCTCGACCCGCGAATCGCCGAGACAGCGCAGGAAGATCCGCGCCCCGCTGGCGAACGACCAGCTGGCGCTTCTCTGGATGGTGAACATGGGCTGTATCGACCTGAACACGTGGTACTCGCGCGTCGACAAGCCCGGCCGGCCCGACTTCGTCCTCTTCGACCTCGACCCCTCGGACGACGTCGGCTTCAAGGAGACCGTCGAGGTCGCGCTGCTCGTCAAGCAGGCACTCGACACGCTCGAGCTCGAGAGCGTCGTCAAGACGAGCGGCTCGGACGGGATCCACGTGCTCGTCCCGATCGCCCGCCGGCACACGTTCGACGAGACACGCGAGTTCTCCGAGATCATCGCCTCGGCGCTGGCGCGGACGCACCGCGGGCTTGTCACCACAGAGTGGACGCGCGCCAAGCGGCGCGGGGTGCTGATCGACTCAAACCAGAACGGGGAGGGCAAGACGATCGCGTCGGTCTACTCGGTGCGCCCGCGTGAGGGAGCGCCGGTGTCGACCCCGCTGCGCTGGGACGAGGTCAACGAGGGCCTCGATCCACGCGCGTTCACGATGGACGTCGTACGGCGGCGGGTCGAGGAGCACGGCGATCTCTTCGAGCCCGTTCTGCACGGGCGCCAGTCCCTGGGCGCCGCGCTGCGAGCGATCCGGAAGTTCTAGACGGCGATCGCTTCGGGAATCCGCTCGCGCCCGAGCACACGCTCGAGCGCCGCGACGCAGCGCCGGTCGAGCTTGAGGCCGCTCTCCTTGTGCAGGATCGCCATCGCCTGCTCGTGCGTGAATGCCTCGCGGTACACGCGGTTCGAGATCAGCGCGTCGTAGACGTCGCACGCCGCGAGGATCCGCGCTTCGAGCGAGATCTGGGGGCCCGAGATCTCGCGGGGGTAGCCCGAGCCGTCGAGCCGCTCGTGGTGGTCGCGGACCAGCCGGCGAACCGACTCGCGGAAGCCGAGCTCCTTGAGCGTCCGGTAGCCGTTCTCCGAGTGCCGCTTGACGACGGCGAACTCGGACCGGGTGAGCGTGTCCGGCTTCTTCAGGATCGAATCGGGGACGACCAGCTTGCCGATGTCGTGGACGAGCGCTCCGGTGGCGAGGTCGCGAAGCTGAACCGGCGAGAGGCCGAGCTCCTCGCCGACCTGCACTGCGCGGAGAGCGACGCGGCGCGTGTGTTCCTCCGTGTACTCGTCCTTCTCGGCGAGGGAGATCATCAGGGCTCGGACGTGCGAGCCGAGGAATGCCTCCTCGGAGCGGACGAGCTCGCAGGGGGACAGGTCGCCGGCGAGCGGTCGCGACTGGGCGACGCGACGCAGGTCGAGCGCGACGGGAACCCCGACGATCGCGATTCCCACCAGCTCAAATCCGTGGCCGAGCCACCAGCCGAGCTCGAAGTAGCGCAGGAGCATCGCGGGTGGGATCGCGGCTGCGAGCCAGACGATCCCGATCACGACGAGCAGGTCGGCGTGGCGGTGGGTCAAGAGGAAGGTGCGGAGCGCGCGCCAGGCGAGGGCCCCGTAGAACGCCAGACCGACCGCGAGCAGCGCGAGCGCCGCGGGGCTACCGGGCTCCGGGACGCCTGGTACGAGCTGAGGGAAGGCGAACGCAGAGGCGCCGAGCGCGAGCACTGCGACGAGGAGCACGGCCTGCCCGATCAGCAGGATGCGCACGTTGCCGGGCCGGCGGAACTGTGGCACCGCGGCGAGCGCGAGAATTGCTCCTCCGATCGGGAGCGTCGCGCCGCCGGTGAACGAAACGACGCCGTTCATGCCGATCAGGATGTCCGGCGTTGCGATTCCGTGGAGCGCGAGCAGCGCGGCCATGACCGAGAACGCCGTGCCGATCAGCACCGTGCGGCCGTCGTTCCGGCGCGCACCGATGATCGTCAAGGCGATCGCAGCGGCGGTCGCCGCGAGGGCAGTCAGCCCGACGCCGACGAAGTGCAGCTCACCGCCGAACGTGACCTTGTCCCGCGCGAAGAAGTGTCCCGCCGCAGCCGGGAACGCTGCCATCGCTCCACCCATCACTAGGATCGGAGCGATCCGATCGCTGGTACTTCGCCGCATGCGTCACGAATCATCGGACGGACCTGACTTTCCGGCCTCCCCCGAACGAGTGACTCGTATAGAGGCCTGACGCGAAATTCACCCGGGCCGGATGACGCCCCAGACACGGCGCCGGATCAGCGCGTTCGCCCGCGACACGTAGCGCTGCTACGCGCCGCGAACGACCACACTGCCCGGCTTGGTCTGGAGCGCCCCCGGCTGCGGCTGAATTTCCCATCAACCCTCTCAGGGCGTGACGAACTTGTAGAGCGGCCCGACCTCGTCGAAGCCGAGGCGTTCGTAGAGGTGTCGGGGCCAGTCCTCGCCGTCGGCGACGAGGAAGACGAGGTCGGCGCCCTCGCGGCGGCCTTCCTCGATCGCCTTGAGTACGACCGCTGTCGCATAGCCCTTGCCGCGGTGCTCCTCGATGGTGGCGACGTCTTCGATCTGCGCCACGCCTTGCGCGACGTAGAGGTCGGTCCAGGCGACGATCTCGCCGCCGGACTCCACTCCGAAGAAGCGGGTGCGGGCGCGCCGGCCCAGGTGGATCTTCGAGTCGAGCAGCTCCTCGGCGAGCGCCGGCGTTCCCCACGGATACGAGAGGATCGCCGCCGTGCGGCCCGGACGGAGGGCTGCCTCGTCGACCTCGCGGACGACCGCCAGATCGACGCTCTTCCCGGGCTCGCGCCGCTGGACCATGAAGATGTGGCGCATCGTGCGCCAGCCGCGCGAGCTGAACATGGGGCGAAAGCGCTCACCGAGCTCGGGATCGAACGTGACGAGCACGCGATAGTCACGGCCGGCTCCGCCCAGCACGCGGTCGACCTCGGCGATCGCCTCGTCCACCGTGTCCGCACGCTCGAGGAAGAGGAAGTTCGAGTCGTGACGGAGCGGTAGCTCGGCGGTGACCATGCCGTAGCCGAGCGGTGACGGGATCTCGTCTCCCCCGGCGAGCTCGATCTCGCGCTCGAAGCGATGGATGCGGGCGAGCTCGTCAGTCACCAGTCGCCTCCTAGCATCGCTCTTCGCTACGAGAGCTGCGCCAGGCGGCCCTCGAGGAACCCGCGCTCGACCGGATTCTGAGCGAGCTCGAGGGCCCGGCGGTACGCACCCGCTGCCTCGTCACGGCGTCCCAGCCGCCGCAGGAGATCGGCGCGCGCCGCGTGGAGCAGGTGGTAGTCGTCGAGGCCCTCGATGCGGTCGATCAGGTCGAGGCCTTCGTCGCACCCGTCCGCCATGGCGACCGCGACGGCCCGGTTGAGCTCGACGATCGGCGAGGGCGCCAGACGGCCGAGCGCTCCGTAGAGGCCGGCGACGGCAGCCCAGTCCGTCGTGCCCTCCGCATGCAGCGACGCGATTGCGGCCTGCAACTGGTACACGCCGACGCGCCCGAGCCGCGCAGCCCGCTCGAGTACGCGACGTCCCTCTTCGATCCGGTCGCGGTCCCAGAGCGAGCGGTCCTGATCCTCCAGCAGGATCAGCTCGCCGCTCGGCCCGGTGCGTGCCGCGCGGCGCGAATCGTGGAAGAGCATGAGCGCGAGCAATCCGAGCGCCTCGGGCTCGTCGGGCATCAGCACCGCGAGCAGCTTGGCGAGGCGGATCGCCTCGTCGCAGAGCTCGCGACGCACGAGCGAGTCCCCGCCGGAGGCGCTATAGCCCTCGTTGAAGACGAGGTAGAGGATCGCGAGGACGGCGTCGAGCCGGTCGGGAAGCTCCTCGTCTCGCGGCACGCGGAACGGGATCCCGGCGTCGCGGATCTTGCGCTTCGCCCGGACGAGTCGCTGGGCCATCGTCGGCTCGGCGGTCAGAAACGCGCGGGCGATCTCGGGCGTCGCGAGCCCGCCGACCTCGCGCAGCGTCAGCGCCACCTGGGCGTCGGTCGCGAGCGCCGGGTGGCAACAGGTGAAGACGAGCGCCAGCCGGTCGTCGGGGATCGTGCTCACTCGAGTCCTCGTCCTCCGGCAGCTCGGCAAGGCGCTGCAGGAGCTCCGTCTTCCGGGCCAGCGTCCGATCGCGCCGGATTCGGTCGATCGCCCGGTTCCGAGCCGTCGTGACGATCCACGCTCCGGGATTTCGCGGCGTCCCGTCCGCCGGCCACCGCTCCAGCGCCGCCTCGAAGGCGTCCTGCACCGCGTCCTCGGCGAGGTCGAAGTCGCCGAGGACGCGGATGAGAATGGCAACCGCACGGCCCCACTCCTCCCGGAAAACGGAAGCGACGTCGGTCAGTCGCGCTCCACCACGGGCCGGACCTCGATCGAGCCGTACTCGGACGCCGGGATCTTCGCCGCGTACTCGAGCGCGGTGTCGAGGTCGGGAAGGGTCGTGTCGAAGAAGCCGCCGATCTGCTCCTTCGTCTCGGCGAACGGCCCGTCGGTGATCATGAGCTCGCCGTCGCGCACCCGGACCGTCTTGGCGGTGCGGATGTCGTCGAGCTCCTTGCCGCTCATGTTCGGGTCGGCCTTGCCGAGCTCCTCGAAGAAGGCGTACCACTTCGGCAGCGACGCCTCGCTCGCCTTCGCCGATTCCTCCTCCGACATCTCGAGCCACGGCTCTTGGTCGTTGTAGACCAGCATCGCGTAGCGCATCTCAGCTCTCCTCTCGCACGTAGACGGGGCGGACCTCGATCGCGCCGTGCTCCGCCGCCGGGATCTCCGCAGCGAGCTTGCACGCCTCGTCGATCGACCCGCAGTCGAGGATGAAGAAACCGCCGAGCGCCTCCTTCACCTCCGCGTAGGGACCGTCCGTGACGAGCCGGTCGCCGTTGCGAACCTGCACGGTCGTTGCGGTTCCCGTCGGCTGGAGCTCCGCGCCGCCGACGACTTCGTCCCGCTGGGAGAAGTCCATATAACGCTGGTAGACGGCCTGCCGCTCGTCGTCGCCCATCGTCTCCCAGGCGTTTTCGTCTCCATGGATCAAAGCGAGGTATTCCATGCCTCTCCTTTCAGTCGCTGTCGTGGTGACGACGAACGGCGCGGGCTCAAATCGACAGCATGCGCTGGAGCAGCGTCAACGCGCCACTCTTGTCGAGCGGCTCGTTCAGGTTGCCGCACTTCGGCGACTGGACGCACGAGGGGCAGCCGTGCTCGCACGGGCAGCCTTCGAGCAGCTTCGCGGTGTCCGCCGTCCAGCCCTCGAACCGCTCGAACCCGCGCTCGGTGATCCCGACGCCTCCGGCGTGGCCGTCGTAGACGAAGATCGTCGGACGGCCGGTCTGAAAGTGGAGGTTCGTGGACAGCCCGCCGATGTCCCAGCGGTCGCACATCGCCCAGAGCGGCAGCAGCGCGATCAGCGAGTGCTCGGCGGCGTGCAGCGATCCCAGCAGCCGTGGCATCTCCTCGAGCCCCTCGAGCATCCACGGCTCGGGCACGAACCAGACCGCCTCGGTCTCGAACTCCGTCTGCGGGAGCTCGAGCGCCACGGTCTCGATCGTCTCGCCGTCGCTGATCCGCTTGCGCTGGTAGGCGATGACCTGCTCCGTCACGGTGACCGCGCCGAAGGAGAGATCGACGCCGAGGCGCTGCTCGGTCCGAGCCGTGCTGAGAATCGCGGTCATCGTGTCCTTCTTCGCCTGTGTGTACTCGTCGCCGGCGAACGGCTCGACCAGTGCGGTGCGCTCCTCCAGGTCGAGGCCGATCACGCGGTACGACTCGCCGAGATGGAGATAGACGGCGCCCGTGTGGACGGTGGAGTACGCGCGTTCCTGCTCGACGAGCCCGAGCAGCGTTCCGCTGGAGGTGTCGACGACCGTGAAGGAGTCGGGAGTGGCCGATCGCAGGCCGAATCGACCCGCTGGGTAGTCGCGGCCGGCCCAGACGTAGCCGCTCTTCGTGTGGCGGAGCTCCGGAAGCTGGGCCGCGCGCTCGAGTGCTTCCGGCCCGAGCGTCTCGGCGTCCTTCTCGTCCAGCGGCGCTTCGAAGGCTGCCGATCGAACGTGGCCGTCGAGGACGCGCGGGTTCGCGTGGTCCAGGATCGCCGCCTCGACTCGCCGGTCGAGCAGCGCCTCGGGCTCGCGCATGAAGAACTGGTCGAGTGCGTCCTCGGACGCCACGAGCACCGCGAGCCCGTGACCCCGCCGCCCGGCGCGTCCCCACTGCTGCCTCAGGCTGGCAACGGTGCCCGGAAAGCCCACGCAGATCACCGCGTCGAGCAGGCCGACGTCGATCCCGAGCTCGAGCGCGTTGGTTGCGCTCACCCCGAGGAGGTCGCCCTCGACGAGCCTCCGCTCGATCTCGCGACGCTGCGCCGGTGTGTAGCCCGCGCGGTACGGCGAGAGCCGCGTGGCGTCCCCGAGCCGCTGCGCCGTGAAGCGGTGGACGAGCTCGGCCGCCTTCCGGCTCTTCGCGAAGCAGAGCGTCCGCACGCCGCGCTCGACGAGCGCCGCCATCAGCCGCGATGCCTCGCCCAGCGCGCTCGCGCGCAGGCCGAGCTCCTCGTCGGTCAGCGGCGGGTTCCAGAGCGCGATCGTCCGCTCGGCCTTCGGCGCTGCGTCCTGGTCGATCACGGACGTCTCGACGCCGAGCAGTCGTTCGGCGAGCTCACCGGGATTGGCGATCGTCGCCGAGGCGAGCAGGAACTGCGGGTCAGCGCCGTAGACCCGTGCGAGCCGCCGGAGCCGGCGGAGCACGTTCGCGACGTGCGACCCGAAGACACCGCGGTAGACGTGCGCCTCGTCGACGACGACGTAGCGGAGGTTCGAGAGCACGTCGCCCCACCGGTCGTGGTGTGGGAGAACGCCGACGTGGAGCATGTCCGGGTTCGTCAGGATCAGGTTCGCCCACTTGCGCACCTGCCACCGCTGGTCGCTCGGCGTGTCGCCGTCGTAGATCGCGGGCTTGACGCGCGGAGGACGCAGCTCGCCCAGCGCGCGGATCTGATCCTGTGCGAGCGCCTTTGTGGGGTAGAGGTAGAGCGCGCGCTGCTTCGGCTCGCGCGCGAGCGCGTCGAGCACGGGAAGGTTGAAGGCGAGGGTCTTCCCGGATGCAGTCCCGGTGGTGACGATCAGATGCTCGCCGCGACTCGCCGCCTCCCACGCCTCGGTCTGGTGGGCGAAGAGCTCGTCGACACCGGAAGCCGCGAGCGCCTCGCGAACCTTCGGGTGCAGGTCGTCTGGCAAGGGCTCGGTTCTCGCGCCGCGCGCGGGCTCGAAGGCAAGGTGCGCGAGCTCCTCGCCGGTGAGGAGGTCGTCCCAGTGCGCGACCTCGGTGGCCATCTCGACGATGCTAGTCTCGACCGACCGGGGTGCCGCTGAACGCGGCTGAGATCACACCCGTCGAACCTGATCCGGGTCATGCCGGCGAAGGGAGTTATGAGCGTTCCTCGTTGTCTCACGATTGCAGGGTCCGACTCCGGCGGGGGCGCCGGGATCCAGGCCGACCTGAAGGCGTTCGCGGCGGCGGGATGCCACGGGATGAGCGCCGTGGTTGCTCTCACCGCGCAGAACACGATGGGCGTCAGTGCGGTGCACGAGGTTCCGGCCGGATTCGTGCGCCAGCAGCTCGACGCCGTCTGGGACGACATCGGCGTCGACGCTGCCAAGACGGGGATGCTGTTCTCGCGCGAGCTGATCGAGGTCGTGGCGGACTGGCTCGGCGAGCACCCGGTGCCGCTCGTCGTCGACCCCGTGATGGTCGCGAGCTCGGGCGCGCGGCTGCTCCAGGACGATGCTGTCGACTCGCTCGTGACGCGGATCCTCCCGCTCGCCACCGTCGTCACGCCGAACCTGATGGAGGCCGAGGCTCTCGTCGGAGCCGGCAACCGCCGCGAGCTCGCGGAGCGGATCCACGAGCTCGGCGCAGCCGCGGTCGTCGTCACAGGCGGCCACGGCGACCCTCCGGTCGATCACCTCTTCGACGGGGTGGAGCACACGGAGATCCCCGTCGCACGCCACGAGGTCCCCGCGACGCACGGTGCGGGCTGTACCCACTCGGCGACGCTTGCCGCGCTCCTGGCTCACGGAGCGCCCCTGGTCGAAGCGGCGCGCGGTGCGGCCGACGCGGCCGCCGGCGCGGTGCGCAACGGCCTGGTGGAGCTGGGGAGTGGCGAAGGCCCCGTCGACGTCATCGACCTGAAGGAGCGCGATGCCGGTCTCTCCCGGCCGGACGCTGCACGAGCTGCGCGAGCGTAGGCCGCTCGTCCACCAGATCACGAACTACGTCGTCATGAACGAGACGGCGAACGCGACGCTCGCGCTCGGGGCGCTACCGGTGATGGCCCACGCGCCGCAGGAGGTGGAGGAGATGGCGGCGGTCGCCGGCGCGTTGGTGCTCAACATCGGGACGCTGTCGGAGCACTGGGTCGAGGCGATGCTGCTCGCCGGCCGGGCGGCGAGCGGCCCGATCGTGCTCGATCCTGTCGGAGCAGGCGCGACCCGCTTCCGAACCGAGACAGCGAAGCAGCTGCTGGCCGAGCTGCCGGTCGCCGTCGTCCGCGGCAACGCAGCTGAGATCGCAACGCTCGCCGGCCGCGACGCCGAGATTCGCGGCGTCGAGTCGATCGACGTCGGCGGCTCGGCGGAGGAGCTCGCGCGGGAGGCTGCGCGAGCACTCGGCGTCGTGGCCTCGGTCACCGGCCCTGTCGATCATGTCTCCGACGGCGAGCGAGTCCTCTCGGTCGCGAACGGCCACGAGCTGCTCGGAACGGTCAGCGGCACCGGCTGCATGTCCACGGCGATCACGGGCGCGTTTCTCGCGACGAAGCCCGACGCGCCGCTCGAGGCAGCGGCGGAGGCGCTCGCCGCATTCGGCGTGGCGGGCGAGGACGCCGCACGCGAGGCCAAGGGCCCGGGCACCTTCCACGCCTTGCTCTACGACGCGCTCTACAGCCTCGATCCCGCAACGCTCGACGGAAGGGCGAGAATCACGGAATGAAGCTCCATGCGATCGTCAGCGACTTCGAGACCGCCCAGGGCGCGATCGACGGCGGCGCGACGGTGATCCAGCTCCGGCTGAAGGGGGCGACGACGGAGGATCTCATCGACCAGGGTGCGCCGTACCGGCTCCTCTGCGTGCAGGAGGGGGTGACGTTCCTGGTCAACGACGACGTCCAGGCCGCACTGGCGCTCCTCGCGGACGGTGTCCACCTCGGCCGTGACGACGAAGGGATGGAGCTTGCGATCGAGGCGGGCATGCTCATCGGTCGATCCGCGACGACACCGCAGGAGGCCAATCAGGCCGAGGAGGACGGGGCGACGTACATCGGCGCGGGACCGGTCTGGGAGACGCCGAGCAAGCCCGACGCCGGCCCGCCGATCGGGCTCGACGGCCTCAAGGAGATCAGCGACGCCGTCCGCATCCCGGTGATCGCGATCGGCGGGATCGACGAGACGAACGCCGGAGAGTGCATCGACGCGGGCGCCTTCGGGGTGGCGGTGATTCGCGCCGCCTCGCGAATTGCCGAGGTGCGTGAAGCTCTCTGAGCTCGGAGAGCTCGGCCTGCTCGCAGAGCTCGAGCGCCGCGGGCTCGCCGTCGGGATCGAGAACGACGCTGCGGAGCTGGACGGCCGCGTGCTCACACAGGACGCGCTCGTCGAGGGAACCCACTTCCGGCTCGGCTGGATCTCGTGGCGCGATCTCGGCTTTCGGGCGTCGGCGGTCAACGTCAGCGACCTCTCTGCGGCGGGCGCCGAGCCGGATGCGCTGATCGTCAGTCTCGGCCTTCCGGGCGAGACGGCAGTCGAGGACGTCGTGGAGCTGTACGAAGGGATCCGCGAGGCCGGTGTACCCGTGCTCGGCGGTGACACGACGGCCGCCGACCGCGTCTACCTCAGCGTGACGGCGATCGGCCGCTCGGAGCGGGTTCCAGGGCGCGCGGGGGCGAAGCCCGGCGACCTGCTTGTCGTCACCGGCCCGCTTGGTGCAGCCGGCGCCGCCTTCCGCGAGCAGCGGTTCGTGCGGCCGCCGATTCGTACCGCCGAAGGCCGCGAGCTCGCCCGCACCGCGCACGCGATGCTGGACATCTCGGACGGGCTCGAGCAGGACCTTGGCCATATCGCGTCCCGCTCGGGCGTGCGCTGCGTCGTCGAGCTCGAGCGCGTGCCGCTCGCCGAGGGCGCGGCGATCGAGGATCTCGGCTTCGGTGAGGACTACGAGCTGCTCGCCGCGGTTCCCGCCGAGGCGTTCCACGTGATCGGCCGCTGCGAGCCCGGCGAGGGGGTCGAGCTACGGCGCTTCGGCGTGGCCGTGGAGCTCGGCGGCTGGGAGCACTTCGCGTAGCAGCTCCTCGTACGCGGAGCGCCGACGCGCCCCGAGCAGGGTCCCCTTCGCCTCGCCCTGCTGGAAGAGGGTCACCGTCGGGATCGAGAGGATCTCGTAGCGCGAGGACGTGACCGGGTTCTCGTCCACGTTCAACTTGAGGAACGAGATGCGGTCTCCGGCTTCGTGCTCGAGGCTCTCGAGCACCGGCACGATCGCATGACACGGCCCGCACCACGGCGCCCAGAAGTCGACGACGACGGGACCGCCGGCCTGGAGCACGTCTTGCTCGAACGTCGCGTCGGTGACCTCACGCACGGCTTCGAAGCGTAGCGAGCCTCAGCGCCGGGACCTTCCACACGGCCTCGAGGACGATCGCCTTGCTCATCTTCGAGCCGCCGACCTCGCGGTCGACGAAGACGATGGGAGCCTCCTCGACCCGGAAGCCCGCGCGGATCGCCCGGTAGGTCGTCTCGATCTGGAACGCATAGCCCTTGGAGTCGATCGCGTCGAGGTCGATCGTCTCGAGCACCACACGGCGGTAGCACTTGAACCCGCCGGTGAGGTCGCGGACCGGGACGCCCAGGAGGAGCTGCGCGTACAGGGATCCCCCCCGGGAGATCAGGCGCCGGAGCAGTCCCCAGTTCCTCGTCCCGCCGCCGGGGACATAGCGCGAACCGATCACGAGGTCGGCGTCCGCGGTGGCGGCAACCAGGCGCGGTACGTCGGCCGGGTCGTGGGAGAAGTCGCAGTCCATCTCCATCACCAGGTCCGCGCCGAGCTCGAGTGCCTGACGGAAGCCCGCCAGGTACGCGGGTCCGAGGCCTTCCTTGTTGGGCCGGTGCAGCACCCGGACCCACGCACGTTCGGCCGCGAGCCGGTCGGCGATCTCGCCTGTCCCGTCGGGCGAGCTGTCGTCGATCACGAGCACGACGTCCCCGTCGCCGATCTCCTTGCCGAGCGCCTCGATCATCGCCTCGAGGTTCTCCCGTTCGTTGTAGGTGGGGAGGCAGACGCAGAGCACGCTGGAAGCCTGTCAAAGGCAGTGGCGCAACTGTCCACCTAGCCATGTCCCGGGGTCAGACCCCGTTGAGGCAGGTCGAGGGTTTTGGTGAGCAGCAGGCGTGCTCCAGAGCCGGACGTCACACATCCGTGACGAAAGCTCAACCACCCTCAAGGGGTCAGACCCCCTTGAGGGTGGTCGAGGGTTGGTGCGGGCTCGTACCTATGATCGGCACCATGGCCGTGACGCTCCCGCGGAACGCTCAGGTGGCCGACCAGTTCGACCTGCTGGCCGACCTGCTCGAGCTCGAGGGCGAGCAGCAGTTCCGCGTGCTCGCCTACCGCCGTGCCGCCGACCAGATCCGCTCGAGCGGCAGCCCGATCGCCCAGCTCGCGCTCGACGGGCGGGCGAAAAGCCTGCCGGGGATCGGCGCGACGATCGAGAGCAAGATCGTCCAGATCGTCGACACGGGCGAGATCGAGGCGCTGACGAAGCGCAAGGCGAAGATCCCGGCAGGCGTCGCCGAGTTCCTCCGGCTACCCGCGCTCGGCCCGAAGACCGCACGCCGGATCTGGCAGGAGCTCGGGATCACCACGGTCGACGAGCTACGGCACGCAGCCGAGACCGAGCGGCTGCGGACGCTCCCCGGCCTGGGCGCGAAGACCGAGGAGAGGATCCTCAAGGCGCTCGCCGAGAAGCCCAAGGAGAAGCGGACACTGCTCGCGAAGGCGCTGCCCGCGGTACAGGCCGTGGTCGAGGTGCTGAAGGCCCACGAGGCGTCGAACGAGGTCTCCGAGGCCGGGTCGGTCCGCCGTCGAACCGAGACGGTCAAGGATCTCGACATCATCGCGACGGCCGGCGATCCTGCTGCGCTGACCGAGTACTTCACGAAGCTGCGCTGGGTCGCCGAGGTCGAGGCAAAAGGGAAGACGAAGGCGACGGTCGTCTCGCACGACGGCCTGCGCTTCGATCTCCGTGTCGTCCCGCCGGAGTCCTACGGCAACCTCCTCCAGCACTTCACGGGCTCCAAGGAGCACAACGTCGCGCTGCGCGAGGACGCCGTTCGGCGTGGACTGTCGATCTCGGAGTACGGCGTCAAGAACGTCGAGTCGGGAGAGGTCCTCACGGCGACGACCGAGGAGGAGCTCTACGAGCAGCTCGGCTACCGGTGGATCCCGCCCGAGCTGCGCGAAGGCCGTGGGGAGCTCGACGCGGCGCGGAAGAACGAGCTGCCGAAGCTCGTCGAGGTCTCAGATCTCCGCGGCGACCTCCACATGCACTCGACGTGGTCGAACGACGGCAAGAACACCCTCGAGGAGATGGCGACGGCGGCGCGCGACCGAGGCTACGAGTTCGTCGCGATCACCGACCACGCCCACTATCTGCGCGACGGCCGGTTCGAGGCTCAGGGCAAGGAGATTGCGAAGCTGCGGAAGAAGCTCGCCCCATTCGAGCTTCTCCGCGGGATCGAGGCGAGCATCCGCGTGGACGGAACGCTGGACTTCCCCGACGAGCAGCTCGCCGAGTGCGACTGGGTGATCGCCTCGCTCCACTCGGCGTTCGACAAGAGCCCGACCGAGCGCGTGCTTGCCGCGATGGAGAACCCCCACGTCGACTGCATCGGTCACCCGACGGCGCGGAAGCTCAACCGGCGTGATGGAGTCGATCTCGACATCGAGCAGGTCGCCGCGAAGGGGATCGAGACCGGCACCTACCTAGAGATCAACTCTCAGCCCGACCGGCTCGACCTTCGCCACACCCATGCCCGGTTCGTGGGAGAAGCGGGGCTCCCGATCGTCATCTCGACCGACGCGCACGAGCTCGGCGCGCTCGACTACGTCGAGCTCGGCGTCGCCCAGGCGCGCCGCGCGTGGCTCACGAAGCAGCACGTCGCGAACACGAGACCGTGGAAGAAGGTGAAACGGTGAGGTACCGCGGCGTCATCTTCGACCTCTGGCAGACGCTGGTGCCGTTCCCGGTCGAGTCGGCGCGAGAGATGTACGGGCGGCTGGTGGAGGCCTGGGGAGCAGACCACGACACCTTCGAGGAGCTCTGGCTCGGCCGCCGTCGCGAGCGGGAGATCGGGCCGATCGAGCCGCACCTCCGCTCGATCGCCGAGGAGCTGGGACTGACGGGCGATCTCGCGGCGATCGTGAAGATCCGCCGCGACTGGACGTTCGAGTCGCTCGTCCCGCGGCCCGACGCCGTATCGACGCTCGAAGAGCTGCGCCGACGCGGCCACAAGCTCGGGATGATCAGCGCGTGCTCGCAGGACGTCCCGGACGTCTGGGAGCGCACGCCCTTCGCCGACCTGTTCGATTCCACCGTCTTCTCCTGCTCGGTCGGCTTCAGCAAGCCGGACCGCGAGATCTACGAGCTCGCGGCGGGTGAGCTGGGGGTCGAGCCTCCCCGATTGCCTCTTCGTCGGCGACGGGGCGAACGACGAGCTGCCGGGCGCCGAGCGGGCGGGGATGACGGCGCTCCAGCTCCGAGCGCCCGGCGAGGCACTCACACCGGAGGGTGAGCGCTGGACCGGCCGCTACGTCGAGCGGCTGTCAGACGTGCTCGAGCTGGCCTGAGTGCCGGTGCTCGTCGAACGTGAGTGTCGAGAGGAAGCGCTCCGCGTCTGAGCGCTTGCCGGCGACCTTGATCGCCCCGGCGCCGATCGCTTCCTTCACGGATTGCTCGCGCGAGGCGACGCAGAAGAGCGTCGCCGGGATCGGTTTCGATCACGACGTCGGCCTCCGACGCGCCCGGCTCGACGATCGGCTCGCCGTCCTCGAACCGGACCGTCACGACATCGTCGTCGCCGGCGCGGAGCTCGAAGACCACAGCCGGGATCGCCGTCCCAGCCGGACGCCGTCGCGCGCACGGCGTTCACGAGCCAGCCGGGCGCCATCGCGTCGTCGGGACGCGGTGGGCCGAGCGATCTCGCGCCCCACCGCGCCAGCGCGTAGAGGGGCTCGCGTAGCTCCTCGCCGTAGGGCGTGAGCTCGTAGACGTTGGCTGCGCCGGGCGGAGGAAGGCGCCGCTGCGCGACGATTCCGGCGCGCTCCAGGTCGCGGAGGCGGTTCGCCAGGATGTTCGTGCCGATTCCCGGTAGCGCCCCCGCGAGATCCGTGTAGCGCTTCGGACCGTTCAACAGCTCGCGGACGACGAGCAGCGCCCAGCGCTCGCCGATCAGCTCGAGTGCGTGGGCGACGGGACAGAACTGCGCGTAACCCTTGGCCATCGAGCGGAAGTATAGCTTGGGTTGTTGCGTTTTGGTAGTAATGACTTGCGAAATGAAAGTAAAAGCTGTACCTTCGCAAGCCGTGCCTGTCGATTTTCAAGCAAGCCGATCGTCTTCCACGCAAGTGACCCCCTCTGAAAGGACGGTGTGATGGTCGAAACGGCCCACCGCAAGTGGCTGGCGCTCGCGCTGCTCGCCACAGTTCAGTTCATGGTCGTGCTCGACATCGCGATCGTGAACGTCGCACTGCCGTCGATCAAGGCGGATCTCGGATTCTCGCAGGAGAACCTCCAGTGGGTGATCAGCGCGTATGCGCTGTTCTTCGGAGGGTTCCTGCTCCTCGGCGGTCGAGCCGCCGATCTCCTCGGACGCCGGCGATTGTTCGTCGCCGGTCTCGTCGTCTTCAGCGCCGCCTCACTGCTCTCGGGACTGGCGTGGAGTGACGACGCACTCATCGTCGCGCGGGCGATCCAGGGCCTCGGAGCGGCAATGATCACGCCGGCGGCGCTCTCGATCCTGATGACGACGTTCTCGGAGGGCCGTGAGCGGAACGCAGCTCTCGGTGTTTGGGGAGCCGTCGGGGCGTTCGGCGCGGTCGCCGGCGTGCTGCTCGGTGGAGTGCTCACCGACTGGCTCAGCTGGGAGTGGATCTTCTACATCAACGTCCCGGTCGGGCTCGCCGCACTCGCTCTCACGCCCCTTCTGCTGAAGGAAAGCCGTGACGCCCGAGTCAAGAGCTTCGACATCCCGGGAGCGGTGCTCGTCACCAGCGGGCTCGTCACGCTCGTCTACGTGATCACGCAGGCCAGCGGCTACGGCTGGACCTCGATGGAGACGATCGGGTTGTTCGCCATCGCCGGGGTTCTCCTCGCGGCCTTCGTGGCCTGGGAAGCTCGCGTCCAGGAACCACTGATGCCGTTCTCGATCTTCCGGATCCGGACGGTCAGCGCGGCGAACCTGGCGGGGCTGATCCTCGGGACGGTGACGTTCTCGATGTTCCTGATGCTGACGCTCTACATGCAGCAGGTGCTGACCTACTCGCCGATGCGGACGGGCGTCGCGTATCTCGCCGTCGCCGGCACTGCCATCCTCTGGTCGACGGTGGCCGCGCAGCTCGTCAACCGGGTCGGCGTCAAGCCCACGATCGTCGCAGGCATGACGTTTCTGACCGTCGGGCTCCTGTACTTCACGCAGGTCTCGGTCGGCGGGTCGTATGCGAGCGACCTCCTGCCAGGCTTCCTGCTCATCGCGGCTGGGCTCGGCTTCTCGTTCGTGCCGATCTCGATCGCCGCCCTTGCGGGAGTCGCGCCTTCCGAGGCGGGCCTCGCGTCAGGCCTCTTCAACACTTCCCAGCAGATCGGGGGCGCGCTCGGTATCGCGGCGCTCTCGACGATCGCGACGACCACGACGAGCGGCGAGGTTGCAGCGGGCACGCCCGTGCCGGACGCGCTGACGAGCGGCTTCGAGACCGCGTTCGTCTGGGCGGCAGGGGTGGCCGCTGTCGGGATCCTCGTTGCGCTGATCCTGATCCGCCGCGAAGACCTCGAGACAGCGGAAGAGGAAGTCCCCGAGCCGCTGCTCGAGGCTGCCTAGAGGGTTCTCAGCAGACCCAGCAGCTCACCCGGGCCGTCGACGACCAGGTCGGCCCGGGTGAGCAGCGCCGGGTTCATCTCCGGTGAGGCGACGCTGACCTTCAGCGCGACCTCGAGACCGGACTCTTCGAGTCCCCGAAAGGCGTCCAGGTCGGTCGTGTCGTCTCCCGCGTACATGGCGCGCGAGACCGGGCGCCCATCGAGTAGCCGGCGGACGGCCGTGCCTTTGTCCGCCGACACCGGGGGTCGCACTTCGATCACCTTCCGGCCGTGGTGCGGCGACAGGCCGGCCTCCTCCGCCGCACGCGCGAGCTCTTCGACACGCCGCGTGGCGTCCGCCGCGTCGTCCGCCTCGCGGTAGTGGAAGGAGAGCGTGACGCCCGCCTTGCTCTCCACGGTCCACGGCCACGCGATGCGTTCGGCAAACGCCTCGAGCTGCGGCGCGTACCGGCGCGCCTCCGGGTCGGACTCGAGCCCGTGGACACCGACGTACTCGACTCCGTCGACGCCGACCAGCCGCCGGGCGTCCGCGGCCGAACGTCCGCTGACGCAGGCGACCAGGGCATAGCTCGCGGCGAGGCGGACGACCTCCTCGCGCGTCTCCCCCGGCACGGCGGCGTCCTCCGGACGCTCGACGATCGGCGCCAGCGTCCCGTCCACGTCGAGCAGGATCGCAGCCTGCTCCGGGTCACTCCGGAGGCGGACCAGCAGGACCGGTGCGCTCACGAACCTAGGATATGACGGTGCGGCTGGTGCTCATCGGGCTTGTCGCCGGATTCTTCAGCGCGCTCTTCGGGGTCGGCGGCGGGCATCGTGATCGTCCCGCTGCTCATCCTGGCCGCGGCGTTCCCGCCTCGAACAGCCACCGGGACGTCACTCGCGGCAATCGTGCTGATCGCCCTCGTGGGGACGATTGCCTACGGCGTCCGCGACGAGGTCCACTTCGGCTACGCCGCGCTGGTCGGGGTCCCGGCTGCTGTGGGAGCCGTCGCAGGAGCCGCGCTCCAGCAGCGACTGCCTGTCCGCACCCTCACCTTCGCGCTTGCAGCGCTCCTCGCCGCGCTCGGAGTCGCCCTCCTCCTCTGATGAGCACGATCGCCCTTGCACTCGTGCTCGGCCTCGCCGCGGGCGTCGCCGCCGGCTTGTTCGGCGTCGGCGGCGGGATCCTCTTCGTCCCGACCCTGGCCCTGGCGATCGGCCTCAGCCAGCTGGAGGCCGAGGCGACCTCGCTCGCCGCCATCCTCCCCGCGGCGGCGGCCGGCGCCTGGCAGCAGCACCGCTACGGAAATGTCGCGTGGCGCGCTGCCGGACTGATCGGCGTCGCGTCGATCGTCGGAGTCGAGGCGGGAGTGCGTGTGGCCGACGCTCTGTCCGAGGATGTCCTGCGCCGGCTCTTTGCGCTGCTGATGCTGATCGTCGCCGCCCAGCTAGCCCTGCGCGCGTTTCGCTCCTAGACTCTGCTCGATGACCAAGCCCGAGGAGCTGTGGATCCCGCTCGTCGACGAGCCCATCGGGACGATCGTCGCTCAGTTGCAGGAGGAGGATCCGGAGCTCGACGCACTGGTCGGCTCGCCGCGCCGGATGCTCGCCTTCCGAACGTTTGCCTACATCCGGGTCGGCCTGCTGCTCGGCGAGCTCCTCGTGGAGCAGGATCTCACTCCCTACGACGGGAGCGAGACGTGGGTCGACCAGCTCCTGGCGAGCCCCCAGCATCGAGCCGCCGTCGCCCGTGAGGTGCGCGCCGTGGCGGAGGAGATCGCGGCAGACCCGGCCTACGGCGACGACGACGAGCCGCTCGGACCGGACGAAGAGACCCGGCGACGGTTCCGCGAGTTCGCGCAGCGCCAGCTGGACAGCGCCTAACCCTCCAGGAAGAACGTGATCCCGAAAACCGCCGCGAAGCCGGCGAGCGTCACCGCGAGCCGCTTCCACGACGGGTGGTCATGCGCCTCCGGTAGCAGGTCGGTCGCACCGATGAAGAGGAAGATCCCCGCGTAAACCGCGAGCAGCTGGCCGAGCGTCTCCTCCGAGATCTCGACCGCCGAGCCGACCAGGGCGCCGAACAGCGGCGCGACGGCGACGAGCCCGAGCCAGCGCAGCGCGGACGAGCGGGTACCCCCCTGTCGGAGGATGAACGTGACGGCGTTGATCCCGTCGGCGAAGTCGTGCGAGACGACGGCGAGCAGGACGAAGATCCCCGTCTCGGTGTCGAGCCCGAACGCGAGCCCGATGCCGAGCCCGTCGGTGAAGGTGTGGAAGGCGAGCGCTCCCGCACCGAGCGCTCCCACTTGCCCGTGCGCGTGAACCTGCTCGGGGTCGTCGCGGTGGTGGAGGACGAGGAAACGGTCCGCGACGAAGAAGAGCACGAAGCCGGCGCCGACGAGGGTCATCACGAGCCGCTCGTCGGCCACGGCTTCGAGCGCCTCGGGAATCAGGTCGAAGAGCGCGACGGCGACGACGATGCCGCCGGAGAGCGCGATCGCCGTCTTCAGCTCGCGGTGCAGGCGCATCGCCAGCGCCCCGCCCGCGAGGGTGGAGAGGACGGTGAGCCCGGCGAGTGGGACGGCGATCCAGCTCATGCGCAGCGCGCGCAGGTGCCGTACACGTCGAGCTCGTGACCCTCCGCGCGGAACCCGTAGCGCCGGCGCAGCTCGGCAGGCGAAGGCGCCCCGCAGAGCTCCGTCTCCTCGACTCCACCGCAGCTGAGGCACACCAGGTGGTGATGGTGACCCGGCTCGCAGCGGACGTACATCGGCTTCGAGGCGCCGACGAGCGGACGAACCGATCCAGTGCGGCGGAGGAGCTCCACGGTCCGGTAGACGGTCGCGAGCCCGAGGCTCCGATGCCGCCGTCGCCCCTTTTGGAAGAGCTCGGCCGCCGTGAAGCTGCCGTCGCTGTCGGCGACAAGGTCGAGCACAGCCCGGCGCTGGGCAGTCAGACGCAGGTTCGAAGGGAGGCGCAGGCCCCGATACTCGGCACGCGGATCTTCAGACTCGGCCACGCGAAGATGATAATGATTCTCACTTTCGTCAAGCGTGAAACAGCAGCCGCTCGCCGCTGGAGCGAATAGTCTGCATCGCCTTGGCCAAGCGACTCTCAGTCGTGTTCGCGCTCGGTGCGGTGCTGGCGCTCAGCGGCTCGTTGGGCGCGACCTCCGCGACGAGCCGCGGCACGCCGAGCGCCCGCGTTGTCGGCATCCAGGTTTCCGTCCCCGGACAGGGTGGCTCCAGCGCCGGAGTCGTGAGCGGGCCGCCGGACGGCGTGGGGGTCGGCGGGAACTTCGCGTACCCCGCGGACGGCTCGATCGCACAGGCCGGGTCGGTGTCTTCGTCGGTCACGGGCGTCGCGGGAGAGACGACAACAGCGGTCGGCTCGGCTGAGGTCTCGGCGCTCTCGCTGTTCGGAGGCGAGATCACGGCGAGCTCGATCACCGTGCGCGGTACGGCGAAGGCCGGTGAGGTCATCACCGGTGAGGCCACGCGCTCCGCCGTCAACGGTCTCGTCGTCCTCGGCCAGGCGGTCGGCGCATCACCGGGGACGAGCGTGGCGTACGGCTCATGGGGAACGGTCTCGATTCTCCCGCAGTCCGGCGCGACGTTCGTCGGCAAGGCCAGAGGCTTCCAGACCCGCGTGACCGGGCTGGTGGTCGAGCTGACAGCCGAGCACCGCGGCGTTCCGGCCGGAACCACCATCCTCGTCGGACACGTCGACGTCTCGGCCGAGCGCGGAATCGCGCCGCAGAGGCCGAAGCTGCCGGCCCTCGATCGTCCGTCGAAGCTCGAGCCGAAGCCAGCCGGGAAGCGGAAGCGAAAGACGTCTGTCGCGCCGATCCGTCAGATCCCGTTCGGCGTGTTCCCGACGCTCACCGCGGGCGGCTACGTCTTCCCGGTCTACGGCTCGGCGTCGTACTCGGACACATTCGGCGCTGCACGCGCGAACACGGGCTGGCACCACGGAGCGGACATCTTCGCGCCGCTCGGGGCTCCTGTCCTGGCCGTCGCGAACGGCATCGTCTACTCGGTCGGCTGGAACGACGTCGGGGGGCTTCGGCTCTGGCTCCAGGATCTCGCCGGCAACGAGTTCTACTACGCCCACCTCTCTGCGTTCTCGCCGCTGGCGGTGAACGGTGCGCAGGTGCGCGCGGGTGACGTGCTCGGGTTCGTCGGGAACACCGGCGACGCCGAGGCGACGCCGCCGCACGTCCACTTCGAGATCCACCCCGCGTCGCTGATCTACCTGGGCTACGACGGAGTCGTCGCGCCGCACCCGTACCTGAACGCATGGCGGCGGCTCGTGGACGTGCCGCTCACCGGCGTCTCGGGCTGGGCGCCGCCGATCTCCGACTCGAGCAGCGCGCCGAAGCCCGGCGCGATCCTGCTCCAGGCGCGCGACATCTCGACGGGCTCAGGGCTCGAGCCCGGGTCGCTGAGGCGCGTGCTTCGGGACACCGACTCGCCCGCCCACGGTCCGTTCTCGAGCGCGGCCGCCGGTGGGCGCGACCGGTTGCAGGCGCTTGCGCGCCGCCTGGGCGGCCCCTAGGCCCAGACCTCTAGGCGCTGTTGCTGTTCCCGCCGGACGACGCGGACGATGTGTCGTCGTCCTCGCCGAAGATGCGCCCGGAGATCCACTCGCGCGTCTGCGGACCGGTGAGCGGGTTGAAGAGGACGCCGAGGACGATCCCGGTCAGCAGGAGCGTTGCGTTGCGGTTCGAGTGCTCCTTCTTGCCCTGGACGCGGTTCGCGGCCTTCTTCAGGTCGTCGATCGCGGTCCGGAGGTTGTCCTGGATGTCCTTGTCAGTGGCGACTCTCGCGGCGACGGCGGTCGGGCGCCGCCCGCCGAGCAGCTCGTCGTAGATCTCGCGAGCCGCGAAGATCGCGCTCTTGACGTTCTCGCGGACCTCTTCGTCCTGGAGGGCTCGCGCCACGTAAGGCTTTGCGTCGGAAAACCTGTCTTTTGCCTTGGCCATTTCGGCCGTCCTTTCGTGTCGTTTCTGTCGTTTTCGGTTGCGTCCGTGGCCTGTACCCGGCGCTAGGCGCCTGCAAACGCCGGACTACGCCCGAGCGGCGGCCTGCCGCTCCCGCGATCCTACGCCCCGAGGGCGCTGCACGGGAGACGCCCCGTCGAACGCCGCGGCGAGCACGTCGTCGACATGGTCGGCGAGGACGAACTCCAGCCCTTTGCGTGTCTCCGCGGGGAGATCGTCGAGATCGGGCTCGTTCTCCTTGGGGATCACGACGGTGTGGACGCCCGCGCGCTGCGCCGCGAGGGCCTTGTCGCGGAGCCCGCCGATCGCGAGCACCTGCCCGGTCAGCGTCACCTCGCCCGTCATCGCGACCTCTTCCGAGACGGGCATGCCGCTCACGAGGGAGACGATCGCGGTGACCATGGTGATGCCGGCCGACGGGCCGTCCTTCGGCACCGCGCCGGCGGGAACGTGGACGTGGATGTCGTGTTTGCCGAACCACTCGGCGTCGAGCCCGAGCAGCTCGTTGTGCGAGCGGACCCAAGACAGCGCGGCGTGAGCCGACTCCTGCATCACTTCGCCGAGCTGTCCGGTCACACGCAGCCGGCCACGGCCCGGGTACGCGCTCGCCTCGATGAAGAGGACGTCGCCGCCCGTCGCCGTGACGGCCAAGCCGGTCGCGACCCCGGGGTCTGCCGTGCGCCGGCGGATCTCGCCCGCGAAGCGCCGCGGGCCAAGCCAGGTCCGGACCCGCCGCTCGTCGATCCGAGTGGCGCCGCGGGACTTCCCTTCCGCCACACGCCGCGCCGCTTTTCGTGAGAGCGCAGCGATCTGCCGTTCGAGGTTGCGGACACCAGCTTCGCGCGTGTACTCGCGGATCACGGTTCGAAGCGCGCCGTCGGTGATCGAGACCTTCTGCTCGGCGAGCCCGTGCGACTCGAGCTGCTTGGGCACCAGGTAGCGCTTGGCGATGCCGAGCTTCTCGTCCTCCGTGTAGCCGGATAGATGGATCACGTCCATCCGGTCGAGGAGTGGGGAAGGGATCGTCTCGAGCTGGTTCGCTGTCGCGATGAAGAGAACCTTGGACAGGTCGTATGGAAGGTCGAGATAGTGATCGCGATAGGTGGAGTGCTGCTCGGGGTCGAGCACCTCGAGCATCGCGCTGGCCGGATCGCCGCGGAAGTCGGCGCCCATCTTGTCGATCTCGTCGATCAGGAAGACCGGGTTGCTCGACTCGGCGTCGCGCAGCGCGCGGATGATCGTGCCGGGCATCGCGCCGATGTAGGTGCGGCGGTGGCCGCGGATCTCGGATTCGTCGCGAACGCCGCCCACGGAGATCCGGACGAACTCGCGATCGAGCGTCCGGGCGATGGACTGGCCCAGCGAGGTCTTGCCCACCCCGGGCGGGCCGACGAAGAGCAGGATCGACCCGGAGACGTCGTTCTTGAGCTTGGCGACGGCCAGCGACTCGATGATCCGGTCCTTGACCTTCTCGAGGTCGTAGTGGTCCTCGTCGAGGATCTGCCGGGCGCGCTCGAGGTCGAGGTTGTCCTTGGTGGTCTTCGACCAGGGCAGCGAGAGGATCCAGTCGAGGTAGGTGCGGATGACGCCGTACTCCGCGGAGGCCGCGGGCAGGCGCTCCAGGCGACCGAGCTCGCGGTCGACCGCCTTCCGGACCCCCTCCGGCAGCTTGGCTTCCTCGACCTGCTCCCGCAGCTCCTGCAGCTCGGCCTGCTCGGGGTCGCCCTCGCCGAGCTCCTCCTGGATCGCCTTCAACTGCTGGCGGAGGAAGTACTCGCGCTGGCCCTTGTCGAGCTCCGATTGAACCTGGGACTGGATCTTCGTCCCGAGCTCGAACACCTCGAGCTCGCGGCTGAGCATCGCCGACAGCGCGCGAAGGCGCCGCTCGATGTCGGGCTCGGCCAGCAGCTGCTGCTTCTCCTCGGTCTTCAGCCTCAGCGTGGACGCGATGAGGTGCGAGAGCGCCCCGGGATCGTCGACGTTCGCCGCCGCGAGCTCGAGCTCGGCGGGGAGGTACGGGACAAGCCCGACGATGCGTCCGAACAGCATCTGCACGTTGCGGGTGAGCGCCTCGGCCTCGACGGATTCACTGCCGACATCGGGGAGCTCGGAGAACGAGCCGACAAGGTATGGCTCGTCTTGCACGCGCTTGTCGAGGTGGATGCGCTGGAGACCCTGGACGAGGATCCGCAGCGTCCCGTCCGGCACCTTGATCAGCTTGTGGACCTTCGCGGCGGTGCCGACCTCGTACAGGTCCTCCCAGCCCGGCTGCTCGATCTCGGGGCTCTTGACCGTGACGAGCGCCAGGAGGCCGTCTCGTGCGACCACGTCGTCGATCAGCTGGATCGAGCGCTCCTGCCCGATGGCGAGGGGGGCTGCAGAGTCCGGGAAGACGACCGTCTCCTTGAGCGGCAGGACCGGGAGGTCCGTCGGGATCTCCACTGCCTCGTCGTCGAGGGCCTCCGCCGGCTGAATCTCGATCTCGGTCATGACCGCCTCTGAATCTCGATCGGAACGGGTTGTGTCCGCGCCGGCTTCACGGCGATGGGGAGCTCGATCGTCAGCAGCCCGCGCTCGTAGCGCGCCTCGGCGCGGGGGATGTCGGCGTCCTCGGGAAGCTGCACGACGCGCTCGAACGGGCCGTACTCGATCTCGATCTGCTCGTAGATCCGTCCCTCGCAGGGCTGGCGGCGCCGCTCCCCGGCGATCACCAGCATGCCGTCTGCGGCAGTGACCCGGATCTGGTCGGACTCGACGCCCGCGAGCTCCACGACGACCGTGAAAGAAGGTGGATCCTCCGTGCGAAACGAGTTCAGCGGCGGGCGAAAGCCACGCCGCGGCCTCGCGAGCCGCGAGACCTGCCAGAGGTCCGCGAACAGCTCGTCGATCTCGTCCTTGAGGTCTCTCCGACGCCCCATTTCCGTGTGAATCGTAGCCTTGACATCGCTCTGCGACCTCTCGGCCGGCGAGACGGCTCCTTAACGGAAGATCGCGATCAGGATCAGGAACGCCCCGAAGATGATCGGCACCCACGCCCAGCGCATGACGTTGAAGGCGCGCTCGCTCGCCGGGTCCCGGGCCGGGCTCCGGCGTGTAGGGATCGAGCGGCGGCGCCGGCTGGCGCGGGATGTCGTCCTCGCCCTGGAGAACCTCGGGGTCGGTGTCGACGAGGTGCTCGCGCTCGTTCTCGCTCATGGGCGCACCCTAACCCGTAGCATCGGCGGCCGATGAAGGGCGTCATCCTGGCGGGGGGCAGCGGGACGCGGCTCCATCCGCTCACGCGAATCACCAACAAGCACCTCCTGCCGATCTACGACCGGCCGATGGTGACGTACGCCATCGAGGCGCTCGTGACCTGCGACGTCCGGGAGCTGATGGTCGTCACGGGCGGGACCCACGCAGGCGAGTTCCTCCGCCTGCTCGGGAACGGCCACGAGTGGGGAATCGACCGCCTCTCCTACGCGTACCAGGAGCGGGCGGGCGGGATCGCCGAGGCACTCGGCCTCGCGGAGCGCTTCGCGGGCGGTGAGCCGATCATCGTGATGCTCGCCGACAACGTGCTCGAGCGGTCGATCAAGCATGCGGTCGAGAACTTCGAGGAGCAGGGGGCGGGTGCGCGCATCCTCCTCGCGCGGGAGGACGAGCCGGAGCACCTTCGCCACCTCGGCGTCCCGGAGCTGGAGAACGGGCGGGTGGTGAAGATCCACGAGAAACCCGAGACGCCACCGAGCGAGTTCGCGGTGACGGGGATCTACTTCTACGACCCGAGCGTCTTCGAGGTCATCCCGGAGCTCGAGCCGTCGGGCCGCGGCGAGCTCGAGATCACGGACGTCAACAACTGGTTCATCGACCAGGGGACGATGCAGTACGACATCGTCGAAGGCTTCTGGGGCGACGCCGGCGAGTCGATCGACGCGTACTACGCGGTGAACGACTTCGTCCGCTCGAACGGCGCGAACAAGCCTTGATCCTCATTACCGGCGCCGGCGGGCAGCTGGGGACGGCGCTCGCCGAGGTCTTCCCGGATGCGCGTGCCCTATCCCGGACGGAGTGGGACGTTGCGGAGCCGTACCCGCTCGACGAGCGCCCGGAGCTCGTGCTCCACGCCGCCGCGTGGACGAAGGTCGACGACGCCGAGTCCGATCCCGACGCTGCTGCGCGGGCAAACGTCGACGGGACGAGGAACGTCGTCGCGCTCGGCGCGCCCGTCGTCTACTACTCGAGCGACTACGTCTTCGACGGGACAAAGCGTGAGCCGTACGTCGAGTCGGACGCGACGAACCCGCTCGGGGTCTACGGGCGGACGAAGCTCGAGGGAGAACAGGAGGTCCGCGACGGCTGGATCGTCCGCTCTTCGTGGCTCTTCGGCTCGACGGGCCACAACTTCCTCCGGACGATGCTGCGACTCGGCGCCGAGCGCGACGAGGTCGCGGTAGTCGACGACCAGCGCGGCGCGCCGACCTACGTCGGGCATCTCGCCGAGGCGACCCGAAAGCTGATCGAGCTCCCGCACGGGGTCTGGCACCTCGCGGCGGAGGGGGATTGCACGTGGGCCGACTTCGCGGAGGCGATCTTCGAGCAGGCGGGACTCGACTGCCGCGTCCGCCGAATCACGACGGAGGAGTTCGGCGCCCCAGCGCCGCGTCCGGCGTACTCGGTGCTGCGCAGCGAGCGGGAGAACGCCCCGCGCCTACCGCACTGGCGCGACGGCCTTCGCGCCTGTCTCGAGCGACTCGGCTAGCGCTGCCAGGCGGTTTCCTGGACCGGGGCTCGCTCTTTCAGCGGCTCCCACCAGTCCCGGTTCGCCGCGTACCACTCGACGGTCTCGCGCAGGCCCTCCTCCCAGGAGATCTCCGGCTCCCAGCCCAGCTTCTTGCGCAGCTTCGAGGAGTCCAGCAAGTAGCGCCGATCGTGGCCGGGGCGGTCCGGGACGATCGTCTTCAGGGACTCGGGCTTGCCGGTCAGCTCGAGGACGAGGCCGGCGATCTCCTCGATCGAGGCTTCGACGCCCGAGCCGACGTTGTAGGTCTCGCCGACGGCGTCCGCGTCCAGGACGAGCTCGATCGCGCGGCAGTGGTCGCGCACGTGGAGCCACTCGCGCTTGTTCTGCGTCGAGGCGTACATCGGGAGCGGCTGGTCGTCGAGCGCGTTCGTGACGAACAGCGGAATCACCTTCTCCGGAAACTGGTACGGACCGTAGTTGTTCGAGCAGTTCGTGATCGAGATCGGGATGCCGAACGTCTCGTGGTAGGAGCGGACGGCGTGGTCGGCGCCCGCCTTCGACGCGTTGTACGGCGTCCTCGGCAGGTACGGAGAGTCCTCGGTGAACTCCTCGTCGCTGTCCAGCGGGAGGTCGCCGTAGACCTCGCAGGTCGACACGTGATGGAACCGCTCGAGGCCGCCGACGTCCCGCGCTGCCTCGAGGAGCGTCTGGGTCCCCATCACGTTCGTGTGGAAGAAGCGCCGGGGATCGACCACGGCCAGGCTGTTGTGGGATTCCGCCGCGAAGTTCACGACGACGCCGATGTCGTACTGCTCGAGGAGTCGACGGCCGAGCTCGAGGTCGGCGATGTCCCCTTCGACGAAGTCGATCTGCTGCTCCACGCCCTCGAGGTTGGCGCGGTTCCCGGCGTAGGTGAGCAGGTCGAGAGCGACGACCCGGTCGTCCGGGTGCCGCTCGACCCAGTAGTGGACGAAGTTCGAGCCGATGAAGCCGGCCGCGCCTGTGACGAGCAGATTCACGCGCGCAAGCTTACGAGCATTTCTCCTTGGCGGCGGTGATCGGCGGGCGCGAGCCTTGGAGCTCCTCGGAGCGGTTCAGGTGCTCCAGCGCCTCCTCACACTTGCCCTGCTCGGCGAGGGCCCGGCCGAGGTTGTACTCCGCGTAAGCCTCGTATGTCTCGCCGGAGCCCTGCAGCTTCGCCACCGCTTGCCGCGCCACTGCCTCCGCCTCGGTCCACCGGCCCTGCGCGAGCAGCGCCGTTGCCTCGTCGGTGAGCTGTTGGCCGCTCTGGCCGGTGGCGGGCGGAGGCGGCGGCGCCGTCGTGGTCGGCGCGGTCGTCTGGGTGGTCGCCGTCGTCTTCGGCTCGGCGGTGACCGTCCTTTGCACCGTGGTCACGGTCCCTCGCGCCGTCGTGACCTGCACGACGGTGGTCGTCTGCGGCTCGGAATCGTCGTCGAGGAGCCCTGCAACGGCGATGCCGCCGCCGAGGAGGAGCAGTGCGCCGACGATGAGGGCCGGGACGAGCAGGCTCGGCCGGCGCCGAGGAGGAGGAGGTCCCCCTGAAGCAACCGCGACGGTCTCCTCCGTCGGCTCGGGCTCGAGTGCTCGACGCAGGTCGGACACGAAGACCGCCGCGCTCGGGTAGCGCTCCTTCGGGTCCTTCGCGAGCGCGCGCCGGAACACCGGATCGAGCTGGGGCGAGATCGACGGAATCGGCGCATTGACATGGGAGGTCGCCTCGGCGGTAGGACTTTCCGACTCGAACGGCCGCTTGCCGGTCAAAAGCTCCCAGGCCACGACACCCAGCGCGTACCGGTCGCTCTCCGGCGTCGCTCGTTGTCCCTGGGCCTGCTCCGGGGAGAGGTAGCCGGCGGTGCCGAGCACCATTCCGGTCATCGTCAGCGAGTCGAGCCCGGCGGCGCTCGCGACGCCGAAGTCGGCGACGTGGATCTCGTCGCGCGAGTCGAGGAGCAGGTTCCCCGGCTTCACGTCGCGGTGGACGACGCCCGCTGCGTGCCCGGCGTCGAGCCCAGCGGCCGCCTGCTCGAGCCAGCGGAGCGCGTCGGCGGGATCAGGGCGGCCTCGCCGAAGCCGCTGCTCGAGCGACCCGCCCTCGAGGTACTCCATGACGAGGTACGGCGATCCGCCGTCCTCGCCGACGTCGAAGATCGTCACCGTCGAAGGCGCGCCGGAGAGTCGTGCCGCCGCGAGGCCCTCGTTCTTGAACCGCCGCTTGATGTCCTCGTCGTCCGCGTAACGCTCCGCGAGAACCTTGATCGCGACGGTCCGGCCCAGGACGGTGTCCGTCGCGCGGTAGACGTCGCCCATCCCGCCCCGGGCGATGTGCTGGACGTCCGTGTACCGCGGCGGAAGCCCGTGGTTGTCCGACTTCATCGCCCCGAAGTACCCGTGAACACCCTGTAAGGAAACCGTATTTCGGACGGGCGATGCGCTAGCCTCAGAACAGTTCCTGCCGGAACACGGGTCACCTAAGCATGTCTCGCGCACTTGTCCTGACAGCAGGCGTCCTCTGCGGCTTCCTCGCGGCCGGAACCACCCTCGGTGCCTCGGAAGCCCGGAAGCCGCGTGCCTCGGCCCCGCCGAACGGGGCCGTCTTCGTCGTCGCCGGACGGGGTTGGGGGCACGGCGTCGGCCTGAGCCAGTGGGGCGCGCACGGCTTCGCGCGCAAGGGGATGACCTACGACCGCATCCTCGCCCACTACTACCGCGGGACGACGATCGAGCGCGCTCCGGTGTCCAAGGTCCGCGTGCTGCTCGCCTCGGGCAAGCGGCAGCTGACCGTGGAGTCGACGGCTGACTTTCGCGTCCGCGGTCCGAACGGACGGATTCGCAAGCTCCCTGCCGGGAAGCACGTGTTCGGCCCCGGGCTGAAGGTGAAGACGAAGGGCGCCAAGCGGCGGGTCGCACTCGACTGGCCGGCGGTCTTCCTCCCAGGCGAGGAGCCGCTCCGCCTCGGGCGCCGCTATCGCGGGGCGATCAAGGTCGACCTGGTCGGCGGGCGGCTGAGAGCGATCAACGTCGTCGGCCTCGAGCAGTACCTCTACGGCGTCGTGCCCGCCGAGGTGCCGGACGACTGGCCCGCCGAGGTGCTCAAGGCCCAGGCCGTCGCCGCGCGTTCTTACGCACTGGCAACCCGCAAGGTCGGTGGGGCGTACGACCTCTTCCCCGATGTGCGCAGTCAGGTCTATCGCGGCATCGACGAGGAGGAGGACACGACGAACGAGGCGGTCGAGGAGACCGCCGGACAGGTTCTGATGCACGCCGGCAGCATCGCGACGACGTACTTCCACTCGACGTCGGGTGGCCGCACGGCGTCGGTCGCCGACGCCTGGCCGGGCTCGAACCCGGTGCCCTACCTGGTTTCCGTCAACGACCCGTACGACTCGATCTCGCCGCACCACACCTGGGGCCCGGTCGTCATCTCCGGCCGGCGGATGCAACAGGTGCTCAAGGCGAGGGGCCGGCTCACCGACGTTCGAACCACGGTGAACGCTTCAGGACGAGTGCCCACGGTGCTGGCGATCGGCACCCTCGGGGAGTCGAGCGTCCGCGGCGGAGACTTCCGGCGCGCCCTTGGGCTGCGCTCGACCTGGTTCCGCGTCGGGGTGCTCGCGCTGCCGCCGCTCGGAAAGCCGATTTCCTACGGCGCGGCGGGTCGGCTCACCGGTGTGGCGCGCCACGTCGAGCGGCCGGTTCTCGAGCAGCTCCGTGGGTCGACGTGGACCGCGACGGTCCCCGTCCAGCCGGCCGGCGACGGCGCGTTCACCGTCACCGTCAAGCCCACCGCGACGGCCCGCTATCGCCTCGTCTCCGGGACGGTTCGCACCGACGCGGTCACGGTCGGCGTCGCGCCACGGGTCGCGCTCACAGCGCCCGGCGATCTCTCGCAGCTCGAGGGCAGCGTCCGCCCCGCGCTCGAGGGAACGGCGGTCGAGATCCTGCGGCTGAACGGCCCTGCCTGGCAGGTCGTCGCCCGGACCACCGTCGGGGCAGGCGGCAAGTTCCTGGCAACCCTCGACGTGACGTCGGGGAGTTACCGTGCCAGGGTGCCGTCCCCGGGTCGCGGCCTGGTGGCCGGTACGAGCTCGACACTGGTGGTGCCATGAGATTCCTCACTGCGGCGATGGTTATCGCGCTCGCCCTTCCGGGTGCTGCAGACGCCGCTCGCTACGCCGTCGGCGTGGGGCCGGGGACGGACGTCGAGGCTCTCGCCCGAACGCTCGAGGCGCGCACCGGGAACACCGCGTCGCCGATCGGGCCGTTCGCCGTTGCCGTCGACGCCGAGAATCCTCGCGCGTTCGCCGGTCTCCGCGGAGTGGAGTACGTGGAGCAGCTGTCGGCGCGCCGCCGCGTGGCCTTCGTCCCCACCGACCCGCTGTTCGTGCGGCAGTGGTACATCCCGGCCGTCCACGGCTTCGACGCGTGGCTCAAGCAGCCGTCGTGGCTCCGAACCACCAAGGTTGCGGTGATCGACTCGGGGATCGACGCCGACCATCCGGAGTTCCGCGGCCGGATCGCGGGGGCGAACACGTTCGTCGGCGGATCCGCCTTCCACGACGGGCTCGGGCACGGGACGTTCGTCGCCGGGCTGATCTCCGCTCGGCTCGACACCGAGGGGATCGCGGGCATGGCGTTCCCGTCGAAGCTCCTGGTCGCGAAGGTCGTCCGCTCGGACGGCGTCGTGCCGCTCGAGGCCGAAGCCCGCGCGATCCGCTGGGCGGTCGACAAGGGCGCGCGGGTGATCAACCTCAGTCTCGGCGGCTTCCGGAACCCGTTCGATCCCGTCGGTGACGGCTACTCCCCGCTCGAGGCGAGCGCGGTCGAGTACGCGACCCGGCGTGGCGTCGTCGTCGTCGCGGCGGTGGGGAACGGCGACAAGGCTCCGGAGCTGCCGTGGCAGTACGCGAGCTACCCGGCGGCGCTCCCGCACGTACTCGGCGTCAGCGCCCTCGCACGGGACGGTTCCGTGCCGATGTACTCGAACCGCGACGCCGTCTACAACGACCTTTCAGCGCCGGGGGACGAGCTCTTCTCCACGCTGCCGCGTCAGATCACCGAGCAGCGCCCCGGGTGCCTGGAGCAGGGGTACTCCGACTGCGGTCCGGCGGAGTACCGGCGCCCGCACGGCACGTCCTTCGCTACCGCGATCACCTCCGCCGCGGCCGCGCTCATGCGCAGCACCTGGCCGCAGCTGACCGCCGATCAGGTCGTGCACATGCTTCAGCGCTCGGCGGTCGACCAGACGACGGAGACGGGCTGTCGGCGCTGCGTGGACGGGCGCGACCCGCAGACGGGCTGGGGTCGGCTCGACGTCGCGGAAGCCGTCGAGTGGGCGCGCGGGCAGCCGCAGAGAGACCGCTACGAGGGCAACGACGACGCCGGTGCCCACGCGCGCACCGTTAAGCGGCGCAGCGCGACGATTCGCGCCACGATCGACTACTGGGACGATCAAAACGATGTCTACGCGGTGCATTTGAAGCCGCGCCAGCTCCTGCGGATGAGACTCTTCGGTGGCGAAGCGCGTGAGGTCGCGCTCGTGATCTGGCGGCCTGGAACGCGACGGCTCGACGACGTCCGCACGCTGAGCGGCGGGTGGGCGAAACGATCCTCGAGCCCGGGAGCGAACGACGCACTGCGGTTCCGCGCCTTCCGCGCCGGCCGCTACTACGTCCAGGTCAAGATCACCGAGCCCGGCGCGGGCTCGTACACCTTGAAGCTAGTCCGGTAGCAGCTCTTCCTCCGGCACCTCGCGGATCACTCGAGCGGGGTTCCCAACGACCACCGATCGCGGCGGCACGTCGCGGATCACCACCGCGCCGGCGCCGACGAACGACTCTTCGCCGATCTCGATCCCGGGGAGGAGCACCGCGCCGCCTCCGACACGCGCGCCGCGGCGGATCGTCGGTCCGCGTCTCAGTGCGTGGCGCTTCTCGGTCCGCCCCATGTAGTTGTCGTTCGTGGTGACGACGCACGGCGCGATGAAGACGTCTTCCTCGAGCGTGGAGTAGGCCGTCACGTAGGCGTTCGCCTGGATCTTCGTGCGCGCGCCGATCCGGGTGTCGTTCTCGACGAGCGAGCCGCGCCCGACGACGACGTCCTCGCCGAGCTCGCAGCGCTCCCTGACGCAGCTCTGGTCACCGATGATCGACCGCGCGCCGACCTTCGTCCCCGCGAAGACGACCGCGCCCGCTCCGACGATCGTCCCCTCGCCGAGCTCGAGCGGGGGGAGCTGCTCGCGCTTTGCAGTCGACCGAGGCGAGAGCGCCGGCTGCTTCCCGAGGACGACGTTGTCGCCGATCTGGCACCCGTCGCCGATCACGGTCCCGGGGTGGACGACGACGTTCTGGCCGAGGGTGTGGCTCAGACCGGCGCTCGCTCTAGGGAAGCCTGCAGCTGCTCGAGGACGCGCACGACCGCCGCGCCGTCGCGCGCCGCGCCATGCGGTTCGCCGTCGCCGGCGACGAGCTGGAGGAAGTGGCGGCACTCGAGGCGCAGCGGCTCGTCGTTCGCGATCTTCGGGATGTAGATGTCGCCGGTCCGCGTCCGCCATTCGCCGTAGGACTCCGCGCGCTGCTCGGTGCCCTTGTCGTAGACCGTGACCTTCCGCTCGAGCTCCATGTCGTCGAAGACCGCCATCTTGTTGCTGCCGACGACCGTGAGCTTCCGCATCTTGTGCGGGTCGAGCCACGAGAGGTGCATATGCGCGACGACGCCCGACGGGAAGCGGAGGTAGCAGAAGACCACGTCCTCGACACCCGGGTGGATGAACGACTCCCCTCGGGCCCAGACCTCGTTCGGCTCCTCGCCGACCAGATGCAGGATCACCGAGAGGTCGTGGACGCCGAGCGACCAGAGCGCGTTCTCGTCCTTGCGGATCTGGCCGAGGTTCTGGCGGTTCCCGTAGATGTAGAGGATGTCGCCGAGCTCGCCGGACTCGATCAGCTCGCCCAGCTTGGCGACTGCGGGGTGGTAGAGGAGGAGGTGGCCGGGGAGGAGGACGAGGTTGCGCTCCTCCGCGAGTGCGACCAGCTCGTCCGCCTCGGACCCTGCGAGGGCCGGGGGCTTCTCGACGAAGACGTGCTTGCCTGCTGCGAGCGCCTGACGCGCGAGCTCGTAGTGCGTCGGGACCGGCGTTGCGACGACGACGGCGTCGAGCTCGTCGTCGTCCAGCAGGTCCTCGAACCGGCTCGTCGTGCGTGCGCTCGGGTACCGGCCGCCGAATCGGTCGAGGAGCTCCGGCGAGAGATCGCAGAGCCACGTGAGCTCCGCGAGCTCGTCGAAGTTCCGCGCGAGGTTCGGTCCCCAGTAGCCGAGGCCGGCGAGGCCGACCTTGATCACAGCGTCCAGACCTTCGGGTTGGCGCGTCCCTCGGCGCCTGTCGCGTTCCGGAGGTCGACGACCACGTGGGAGCGCTCGACGAGATCCGCGTAGTCGATCTGGGAGTGGGCGGTAACGATCACCACGCAGTCGTACGCGCCCGGATCCAGCTCGACCGACGTCAGGCCCGCCTCGTCCAACTCCGGGACAAACGGGTCGTGGTATGCGATGTCTGCGCCTGCCGCACGAAGGAGCTCGATCAGCTTGAGCGCCGGCGACTCGCGCGTGTCGCCGATGTCGCCCTTGTACGCCACGCCGAGGACGAGGACCTTCGCACCGCTCAGGGACTTCTGCCGGCCGTGGTTCAGCGCCTGCGAAACGAGCGAGCGGCAGTAGTACGGCATGTTCTCGTTGACCTTCCCGGCCAGCTCGATGAACTCCGTGTAGAAGTCGTACTCCCGCGCCTTCCAGGTGAGGTAGAAGGGGTCGATCGGGATGCAGTGGCCGCCGAGGCCCGGCCCCGGCTGGAAGCTCATGAAGCCGAAGGGCTTGGTCGCCGCGGCCTCGATCACCTCCCAGAAGTCGATCTCCATCCGCTCGCAGAGCTGCGCCAGCTCGTTGACGAGCGCGATGTTGACCGACCGGAAGATGTTCTCGAGCAGCTTCGTCAGCTCGGCCGCCTCGGGGGTCGACACGCGGTGGACCGAGTCGACGGCGCCCTCGTAGAGCTGGGCGGCACGCTCGGTGCAGGCCGGCGTGACGCCGCCTACGACCTTCGGCACGTTCTTCGTCGTCCAGGTCTTGTTGCCCGGGTCGACGCGCTCGGGGGAGAACGCCAGGTGGAAGTCGCTGCCGACCTTGAGGCCCGTGCGCTCGAGGATCGGCTGGATCACCTCGCGCGTCGTGCGCGGGTAGGTGGTCGACTCGAGGATCACGAGGTGCCCGTTGCGGAGTCGCGTCGCAATTTGCTCGGTCGCGGAGACCACGATCGACAGGTCGGGCTCGCGTTGCTTCGAGAGCGGCGTCGGAAGGGCGATCAGGATCGCGTCGGCGGTGCGCAGCTCGTCGTAGTCGGTCGTGGCTCGGATCTGGCCGTCACGCACGAGCTGGGCGAGCTGCTCAGACGGGACGTCGACGATGTGGCTCTCGCCGCGGTTGAGCGAGGCGACGACGTCTTCGGAGATGTCGATCAGCAGGACCGAGCGTCCCGCCGTGGCGAGCGTGTGAGCGAGCGGTACCCCGACGTAGCCTGCGCCGACGACGGCGACATCCCACGTCGCCGTCTGAGGCTCGGCGTGCGTCTCGGGTTTCAGCGTCTCCTCGAGCATGGTCAAAGGCTAGTCAGGACCCCTGCGATCCGTTCCGCCGCGTGCCCGTCACCGTAGAGCTGCGGACGGTTCGGCGGCATCGCGGCGCTGGCCGCGGCAGAGGCGATCGCGTCGGGATCGTCGTCTACGAGCACGTTCGCCCCGACCTCCACGGTGTCCTTCCATTCCGTCGACGGACGCATCGTCACGCACGGCACCCCGTACCAGTACGCCTCCTTCTGGAGCCCACCGGAGTCCGTGAGGATCACGCGGGCCTGCGACGCGAGCGCCGCGAAGTCGAGGTACCCCAGGGGCCGTATCGAGCGGACATTGTCCAGGGACAGTCCCTGGACAGTGGCCACGGCGGCCGTGCGTGGGTGGGCCGGGAACACGACGGGCATGTCGATGCGGCGCAGGCCCTCCATGATCCGCGCGAGCCGTTCGGGACGCACGTTGGCCTCGCGGTGGACCGTCGCCACGCCGTAGCCGCCCGGTTCGAGATCCAGCGCAGCGAGGATGTTCGAGCGCTCGCGCGCGATCGGCGCGAGCCGCTGATTCGCGTCCGCCATCACGTCGCCGACGACCTCGATTCGGCCTTCGACCCCTCGCCGCGGAGGACATCCGCGGAACGCTCGTCCGGGCAGAAGAGGAGTGACGAGATCCGGTCGACTTCGATGCGATTGTGCTCCTCCGGCATCGTGAGATCGTCGCTGCGAAGCCCGGCCTCCACGTGCGCCACGGGCGTGTCTCCAGCGGCACGCGCGCCGGCGAGCGTCGAGTTCGTGTCGCCGAAGACGAGCATCCAGTCGGGCCGTTCGAACGCAATCACGCCGCGGATACCGGGCTCGAGGAGCGCCGGATCGGCGGTCTGGAGGTCGAGGCTGTAGTCGGGCGCCGGGAGCTCGAGCTCGTCGAAGAACACGGCCGAGAGCTCGTGGTCGTAGTGCTGGCCGGTGTGGACGACGACCTCGTCGATTCCCCGGTCGCGCAGCGCGACCGACATCGGCGCGGACTTGATGAACTGCGGCCTGTTCCCGACGACGGACAGCACCTTCACGGCCGGGAGCCTACGCAGCGGCAGGCTCCCGGCCGTGCCGGGGTCTCAGTGCTTGTCGCGCTCTGCCTTGAACGGGTGCTTCCGCATGTACGCGTCGTCCCGCTGCGCGGTCACCTGCCAGGAGACCTTCACGCCGGGCTCGTCGGTGCGGATCGTGAACCGGTTCCCGGCGATCTCCTTCCAGACGATCGCCCGGGCGAAGCTCTTCCCGACCACAGTCAGCTGGTAGCGGAAGTCGCGGTTGATCGCGTCGAAGTACCGCGGGAGCTTCACGACGGAGAAGCCGCGCCGGTCGGTTCGTACGTTGCCCGTGTAGACGTTCATCGGCTGTGGCGACTCCATCGCGGCGTGCCACAGCTCCTTGGATGGATCTAGTGGATGCGGGATACGGAACGGCTTCGCACCGCTCGTGCTCAGAGTGCCGTTTACGTGGGTGTTTCCGGTGAAGAGGCTGTCACCGGTGGTCTGGAGCACAAGCGAGCCGGGTGCGGACTTCGTCAGCGCGAGGGTCGGCTCCGTGCCGCTGCTGGTGAACGTGTTGCTTCCGTTGAGGACGAGTGCCTTTCCGGATGGGCTGGTATTCGTGAATTGCGCTGGCGCAAGGCCGGTGCCGCCCGTGGTGACATTGAGGCCACCACCACTACCGTTGTTGTTGACGAACATGGACGATTCCCGTGCCGTCGTACGTTCAGGACGAATCCAGTCGATCCGCTTGTACCGGCCAGCGAGAGCGGCATCTGAATCTTGTTGCCGGTGACCGCGCCCGTGGCCAGGTGTGTGTTCAAGACGGTCCCCGGCCCGGACCTCAGGAAGTCCGTCGAGTTCAGATCGTCGAAGAGATCGGCGTTGAAGTTCGTCACCTTCGTCGTGTCTTCGATCGACGCCTGGCCGCTCGGCGCGAAGAACAAGCCGTTCTGCGCGTTTCCGAAGAACGACGCTCCGTCGTGCCCGAGAAACAGCGTTGATTCCGGGCTCCCGAAGAGGCTCGTCCCGTTCGGTGCAATCTGCACGCTCCCGTTCGGGTTCCCGAAGGCGGCGCCGGCCGAGTCGAGCAGCAGATGACTCGTGTGCGGGCCCGTCGCCGGGACGCCAAGGTTGATCGAGTTGCCGCGGATGTCGAGCGCCTCCGTGCCAGGATCCCGCGTGAACGCCTTCTGTGTTTCGGGGAGACCGCCTCCGGTGCCGGCGTCGTCGCCGTCTGCGATGTCCGCTGGGATTCCCTGCAGATTCGACCACGTGATGTCGTCCTTGACGGCGAGCGGCTTTTCGTTGAGCGTGACGTTGCTCGCGTCCGGAACGTTCACGTGGAACGAGTTCGAGTCGAAGATGAACTCCTTCCCGGGGTTGGCAATCCTGAGATCGCCGTTCGGCTGTCGCTGGAACCCGGTCCCGAAGTCGTCCGAGTCCTTGCCGTCGAGCTTGTCGGCGTCGAGGTTGTCGACCTTCGCCGAATCCGGGCTGACCTCGAACGGCGCCGAGGCGGTCGTCCCCTCGAACTTTGCCGCCGGTCCCGTAGTCCGCCTCCTGATGTGGGTCTGGCCGCTCGCGCCCATATTGAGATGGCCGGACTCGTTCTCGAGGATGATCCCGCCGTTGCTGGAGATGAAGGCGTTGCCCTTGTCGCCCCTGAGCAGGATCGAGCCGGTGTCGCTGATCCGGAAGGTTCCCTTGCTCGTGAACACGTCGAACGAGGCGGAGCCATCGAAGACGAACTCCTTCGTCGGGTCGGGGTGCACGATCACGAGGTCGCCCGTCTCTGGATCTTTCTCGAAGAAGAACGGCTCGCGGCCGTTGATCTCGATGTCGGGCGTGTTCAGGTGGAACGAGTTGCCGTTGAAGATGAACTCGCGGTCGCCGTTCCCGAAGATCAGGTCCCCGGTCGTCCGGTCCTGGTGGATCGTCGCCGAGGAGAGGGGATCCGTGCCGATCGCGAGCGACTGCGTGAGGGGCTCCCCGTTGTTGAAGTCCCAACCGCGAAACACCCATCCCTCTCCGGGGACGTTCACCCAGCGGCCGATCTGCAGTTTGCCGTCAGATCCGGCGTTGAGGCCGATGCGAGACCCGTCAGCCTGATTCGCATTCAAATGAAGCGACTTGGCGTCCATGAAGATCTCGCCGCCCGGGTTCGCGAGCGAGAGGTGTTCGTTCGCAAACCCGACGCGATTGAAGTTCTCCCCTTGGACGCAGTGGACGTTCCCGTCGGGAAAGAGGCGTTCGATTCCCTCCGTGCAGCTCTGGTGGGCGAACTCCTGCGCTTCGCCGCAGGTGACGGTCCCGTCCGGGGCGATGGACTTGATCGCGAACGTCGGAGCGCAAGACTGCTGCAGAATGCGCTGGTAGTCGGCCGCCGGGCGGCCGCCGAGGCGGAGCGAGTCATCCGCGGTGCCGGCACATGTCGCGAGAATGGACGAGATCGACCTGATGAAGTTGTTCGCAGGGCAGACCGTCGTCGGGACCGTTGCGACGTCGTCGACGTTGTCGGCAAAGCCGTCAGGTTTCCCGGTCAAGGTGTCCCAGGTCGCCCCGGCGTCGCCCTTGTCGCCCTTTGGCCCCTGGGCACCGGGTGCGCCGGCCGGTCCTTGCGGCCCGGGGTCCCCCTTCAAGCCCTGAGGACCCGCAGGCCCCGCGGAGCCGGGTAGTCCCTGCGGACCCCGTGGACCAGGCGGCCCCTTTAGGCCGCGCGGGCCGCGCGGGCCGCGCTTTGCGGCAGGCGCGGACTTCGCGTCGTCAGCAAAGGGCTTGGCAGCCGCCTCGCCGTAGGCCACGGAACCCAGAAATGCGACCACCAGCGCGGTCGCAGAGAGTACGAGTGCCAGCGTGCCGCTCTTGCTTTTCATGCCCCAAGCCCTCCAGTTCGCATGGGCTGGAACCCGTCCGACCCCAGCCTCTATTTCAGGTCAGGGTACGACGAAAGAGACAGTTTTTACAAGGTTCTCAGCGGCCCGAAAACCAGCTCTTTGCAGTCGGATCCGACCCGAAGTGCTGGAGTAGGAGCCGCGCGACCTTGGCGGAGCCTGCGGGCGAAGGATGCGTACCGTCCTTCTTCACGTCGTCGCAGGTCCAGACGAGTCCGTCGGAGCGGCCGCGCTGCCCGTCCGTCCAGAGGTAGGGCCCCCAGCCGATCCACGGGCCCTTGATCCTTCCGGCGATGCGGTCCTCGACCAGCCACCGTGCGGCAAAGCCGCTGTGGTAGGCGGCAGGCTCCGGGTTGAGCGAGGTCACGGCGTAGCCGGCATAGGTCCTGCTCGACACGTAGATCAGGCGGAGGTTCGGGAAGCGCCGCTGGAGGAGCTGGACGATCGTCCGCAGGTTCGCGCGTAGCGCTTTCGCGTCGTGCGGGAAACGCCGGTCCTCGCCGGCGATCGACTCCTTGAGCCAGACCGCCTGCACCTCGCGCTGGGACGATCCAGCCGCGGCCAGCCGCTTGTCGACGGCCTGCCAGTAGCCGGCCGCCGGGCGCGCCGCGCGCCGCGCGTCCCATCCAGCGATCGCCCCGTCCACGAGCTTCACCGCAGGGCTCACCTTCTGGTCCCCGGCGGCGAGGCGCATCATCGCCTGGAATTCCTGCGACGCGTGGGCCGCTCCGATCGACAACACGACCACTCGCCCGTTGACGGGACGAACGCGCTTCGCCGCGGTAAGCCCTTGCCGGAGGTACGGCCGGGACGGCGCGTTCACCCCCCCGGGATAGAGCCCCCCGAGGTGACCGCGGTACCGCCGCTTGCCGAGATCGGTGAGCGGGGTCAGGCCGGTGGACGTCTGGCTGCATTCCGCTTCGGGTGCGGCATCGACGCTGCTCGAAGCCGCGGCAGCAAAAGGCACCGCCACAAGGGCACCAAAGACAAAAATCCGCAGGAATCTCATCGCAGTCCCAGGGTAGTTTGACCCTGTTAGCCACCTGTAAGTGCACGCCGCCGATGCCGGCTCCGCCGGCGTTGGCAAACACAGGATCTCGGAGAAGAGCGATTCGAGCGGAAGTCGTCATGGTCGCCGAAGGCGGCCGGACTTCCGCTCGAGAGAGGTGGGCCGTGAAGGATTCGAACCTTCGACCTTGGGATTAAGAGTCCCCTGCTCTACCAACTGAGCTAACGGCCCGCGAGCGGCAGTGTAGCCGGGCGTTTTAGGCTCTCCGGTACCCGCCAGAGGAGGAGCCATGCCGTTCGAAGTCCCGCCGCTTCCGTACGACTACGACGCGCTCGAGCCGCACATCGACGAGCGGACGATGCGCGTCCACCACGACAAGCACCACCAGGCCTACGTGGACAACGCCAACAAGGCGCTGGAGGGCACCGAGTGGGCCGACCGGCCCGTGGAGGAGGTGCTGCAGAGCCTCGATTCGCTGCCCGAGGACATCCGCACCGCCGTCCGGAACAACGCCGGCGGCCACGCGAACCACAGTCTCTTCTGGGAGATCATGAGCCCAGGCGGCGGAGGCGAGCCAGACGGCGCGCTGGGCGACGCCATCGCCTCGGCTTTCGGCGGGGCCGACGCGCTTAAGGAGCAGGTGAACGAGGCGGGAGTGAAGCGCTTCGGCAGCGGTTGGACCTGGCTCGTTGCGGACAACGGGTCACTCGCGGTGATGTCCACCCCGAACCAGGACACGCCGCTCAGCGAGGGCAAGACGCCGATCCTCGGCATCGACGTCTGGGAGCACGCCTACTACCTCAACTACCAAAACCGCCGTCCCGACTACCTGGCGGCCTGGTGGAACGTGGTGAACTGGGAGGAAGTCGGGCGGCGATACGAGATGACGCACTAGGCGACCGGGCTAAAAGTCCTGCAATAGCTGCCGATACAGGGACCTGCCCCGTTCGTAGGGGTTGAGTCCCATGAGAACTGCGGCCGCCACAGTTTTTGCTGTCCTCCTGCTCGCGCCCAACGCGCTTGCGGCAGGCGACCCTGAGATCGCCGCGCTGCAGGTGGGGCTGCGCTCCAAAGGCCTCTACGGCGGCTCCGTCGACGGCGTCCTGGGCACGGGCACGGTCACGGCGGTCAAGCGGCTTCAGCGCCGTGCGGGCATCGCCGTCGACGGCGTTCCGGGTGCGAAGACCAGACGAGCGCTCGGCCGGTATGCGCGACCTGCGCCGCTCGGCAAGCGTGTGCTCGCGACCGGCATGCGCGGCTGGGACGTTGCGGCACTGCAATTCGCTCTCGCGTCACACGGTTTTCCGTCGGGAAGCCTCGACGGTCACTTCGGCGCGTCGACGGACAGCGCGCTTCGCAAGTTCCAGCAGTGGGCGGGACTTCCGGCCGACGGTCGGGCTGGAGCCGCGGTCGTCGCGGCGCTCAAGCTTCCGATGCCCGCCTGCCCGATCAGGCTCGTTGCGCCGGTCGCCGGGCCCTACACGGACCTCTTCGGCCCGCGCGGCAATCGCTTCCACACCGGACTCGACTACCCGGCTGCGACGGGGACGCTCGTGACGGCCGCCGCTGCAGGTCGCGTCACCTTCGCAGGCTGGAACCCAGGGGGCTGGGGCAACCTCGTCGTGATCGAGCACGGCGGCGGCGTACGCACCTGGTACGCCCACCTCGCAGGTGTAGCGGTAAGGCGCGGCCAGCTCGTCCTCCCCGCGGCGCGTGTCGGCACCGTCGGAGCGACCGGACGTGCGACGGGGCCGCACCTCCATTTCGAGGTGCGGCTCCGTGGCGCAGCTATCGATCCCCTAACCGGCCTCTAAGGCGTCGACTAGGCGACGCCGACCAAAGAGGACATGCCGGCTTTGCCGGCGTGTCCGTTCTAGGCCGGCGGCGGAGGACGATCCTCCACGTACGTCTCGCGGCGGCGGCCGAAGTAGCCCGGCCCGCCCCAGCTCGACCAGAACATCATCGAGATCAAGAGCCCTGCGCCCCCGACGATCATCAGGATCCAACCGATCGCGTCCTCGCTGATGCCGGCGATGTCCGTCTGGACACCCCACACGAGGATCGCGCCGATCGCGATCAAAAACAGGCTAACCCCTAGTCCCATTGCGGTCTTCCTCCTTCGTTTACGTCTCCCTAGGCACCCACGCAGTACCCGTTCTCTTGGTCGCCCTAACGCTCGCCCGCAGCTTGTAGGCTCGCGGAAGTGCGCGCAGGGTCGGTCATTCGCGTCGTGCTCGTCGCTCTCCTGCTCGCCGCGGCGGCGACCGCGGTCGCGATCTTCATCCCGTGGCTCCCCGAGCAGGCGTCGAAGGAAGGCGAGCGGATCGACTTCGTCTTCTGGTTCGTCACGGCGATCTGCATTGCGATCTTCGCCGTCGTCGCCTCGGTAAGCGTCTACTCCCTCGTCAAGTTCCGCGCCAAGCCGGACGACGACTCAGACGGGCCGCCCGTCCACGGCCACACGGGGATCGAGATCGTCTGGACGGTCGTCCCGCTGATCCTCGTGCTGGCGATGATCGTCGTCAGCTCGGTCGCTCTCGCGCAGAACGACCGGGAGCCGGCGAACGCGATGCGGGTCGAGATCCTCGGCCAGCAGTTCGCCTGGCTCGTCGCCTACCCGCCGCAGGGAAGCGCGCCCGACGTCGACGGCTTCATCTGCTTCGAGCAGGGCTCCGGAGCGGTCGACAAACGCTGCAAGAGCTCGCCGAGTCTCCTCCTCCCCATCGATCGGCCCGCGCGCCTGCACCTGACCGCGCGAGAGGTGATCCACTCCTTCTGGGTGCCCGAGTTCCGTCAAAAGCAGGACGCAGTGCCCGGCCTTGTGACCGAGATCACGGTCACGCCGACCAAGATCGGCAACTTCAGATTCATCTGCACCGAGCTGTGCGGTCACGGCCATGCGCTGATGCGGACGCGGGCTATCGTCATGTCGCAATCGGCGTTCAACACGTGGAGGGGGGCTAGGTGAGCTCGACGATGCGCCGTCGCTTGCTGGGCGCGGGCTGGATCCGCGCGCTGTGGATGACCGCGCTGTTCTTCGGGATCGGCTTCGGGATCGTCGTCGGGATCCGCTGGCTCGCAGGCTGGGACCCGATCCTCCTGTGGGAGGCGATCATCACCGTCGCCGCGCTGACGATGGCGCCGCTCGGCTTCCTCGCCGGCCTCGGAGCCTTCGACTACTGGCTCGCCTGGGCGTTCGGCCAACCGACCAAGCCCGAGGACCACTCAGGGCACGGCGCGCGGCGCTGGACGGACTACTTCCGGATCAACACCGATCACAAGGTGATCGGGATCCAGTACGTCTCGACGACGATCTTCTTCTTCCTCGCCGGCGGGCTCCTGGCGATGCTCGTCCGCGCCGAGCTGGCGAAGCCGGAGGCGGACTTCGTCGACCCGCAGGGCTACAACCAGCTGTTCTCGGTCCACGCCTCGCTGATGATCTTCCTGTTCGTGATTCCCGCGTTCGCCGGGCTTGCGAACTACGTGCTGCCGCTGATGATCGGCGCGCCGGACATGGCGTTCCCGAGGCTGAACGCCCTCTCGTACTGGCTGCTCCCGATCGCCGGGATCATGATGCTCTCGAGCTTCGCCGTGCCCGGGTTTGGGGCCGGCTGGACGAACTACACGCCGCTCTCCGTGGAGCAGCCGTTCGGGAACGTCTTCTTCTCGATGGCGGTCCAGTGGGCAGGTGCGTCCTCGATCATGACCGCGCTCAACTTCCTGGTCACGATCGTGACCATGCGTGCGCCCGGGATGACGTTCTGGCGCATGCCGCTGCTCGTCTGGGCGAACTTCACGACGTCACTGCTGGTCGTGATCGCGACGCCGTTCATCGCGGGATCGCAGTTCTTCGTGATGTTCGACAAGATCATGCACACGAACTTCTTCGACGTCGAGGGTGGCGGCTACCCGCTGGGGTACCAGCACATCTTCTGGTTCTACTCCCACCCGGCCGTCTACATCATGATCCTGCCCGGCTTCGGGATCGTCTCCGAGGTGATCTCGACGATGTCCCGGAAGCCGATCTTCGGCTACCGCCTGATGGCCTTATCGCTCGTCGCGATCCTGATCCTCGGCTTCTCGGTCTGGGCCCACCACATGTTCGTGGCCGGGATGGCGACGTGGCTGCGGATCCCGATGATGATCACGACGCTGCTGATCGCGGTCCCGACCGGGATCAAGGTCTTCTCGTGGTTAGCCACGACCTGGGAGGGTCGGATCAACTTCTCGACGCCGATGTTATGGGGGCTCGGGTTCGTCTCCCAGTTCGTGATCGGCGGCCTGTCGGGGATCTTCCTCGGCGCGGTCCCGATCACGATTCACGCCTCGGACACCTACTTCATCGTGGCGCACATCCACTACGTGCTGCTCGGCGGCTCGCTGTTCACGATCTTCGCCGGGATCTACTACTGGTTCCCGAAGATGACGGGCCGCATGTACAACGAGCGGCTCGGGAAGCTCCACTTCTGGGTGACGTTCGTCGCGTTCAACGCGACCTTCTTCCCGATGCACATCATCGGGATCCAGGGGATGCCGCGGCGCGTCTACACCTACGAGGACCAGTTCAGCGAGTGGAACCTCTTCATCTCGATCGCGTCCTTCGCGCTCGGCGTCTCGTTCCTCGTCTTCGTCTACAACATGATCGTCAGCTGGGCCCGGGGCGCTCGCGCGCCGGCCAACCCGTGGCGGGGGCTCACGCTCGAGTGGCAGGTCTCCTCGCCGCCGCCGCTCTTCAACTTCGACGAGATCCCGCAGGTCGTCGGCAACCCGTACGAGTACGGCGTGCCCGGCGCGCGGCACGCGGTCTTCAACGGCGACCGTGAGATCGTTCGCGCCGAGCACGAGAAGGAAGACGAGGTCCGCGCGTGAGGCACCTGCTGGTGATCGCGAACGAGACCGTCACCGGGCGTCCTCTGATCGAGGCCGTCAAGGCGAAGGCGAGCGAGCAGGACGTCGAGCTCGTGACCGTGATCGCGCCGGTCAGCGGCTCGAGCGTGGGGTACGTCGTCTACGAGGACACGCGCCGGGCTGCGGCGGGGCGCCGACTCGACCGCGCGCTGTCCGCGCTCCGCGAGGCCGGCATCCCGGCCCACGGGCTCGTCGTCGAGAACGATCCGGAGGACGCGGTCCGTGACGCTCTCGGCATGCTCGATCCGCCCCCCACCGACATCATCCTCTCGACCCATCCCGTCGAGAAGTCCGGCTGGCTGCGAAAGAACGTGGTCGATCGGGTCAAGAACGCCGCCGGCGTCATTCCCGTCGAGCACGTGGTGACGGAGCCGGGCGGCGAGGAGGGCGAGACGAACGTGCTCGTGATCGCAAACGAGACGGTCGTCGGCGACGCGCTGCTCGACCGGATCCGCGAGCGCGCCTCGCGCGGGGCCGCCAGCTTCCTGATCATCTCGCCGCAGAGCGACCCGACGCAGTCGGCGCACCCCGCGGCCGAGCGGCGGCTGCGGCGCGCTCTCTCGGAGCTTCGCGCGGCGGGCATCGACGCCCACGGGCAGGTGGCGCACCCCGATCCCTACACCGCCGCGATGCAGGCGATCAAGGACGAGCGTGTGGACGAGGTCATCGTCTCGACCTTCGCCCCCGCCCAGTCGCCGTGGCTGCGGCGCAACCTCGTCCAGCGCCTCCACAACGACGCGAAGATTCCGGTCGAGCACGTCGTGATCTCGGCCGAGGAGGTCGGGGCGGAGCCCGTGGAGACCGTCGAGTCGTGACGGCGCACGCCGAAGCAGCGCACGACGCGCACGACGGCCACGCGCTCCATCCGCCGGAAGCGAACAAGAGCTCGCGGGTCGAGCCGGCGGTGTTCGGGATGCTGCTCTTCATCGCCTCCGAGGTGATGCTGTTCGGCTCGTTCTTCACCGCGTACTTCTTCGTGCGCGTCAACGGGGAGGCGGCGTGGCCGCTCGAGCCGTTCGAGCTGCCGAAGTTCGTCGCCGGCGTGAACACCGCGATTCTCGTCACGTCGAGCTTCACGATCCACTGGGCCCTGCAGTCGATCAAGCGCGGCAACCGCGTCGGCCTCCAAGCCGGCCTGGTCCTCACTCTTGCCCTTGGCATCACGTTCCTGCTGACCCAGTTCCGCGAGTACTCGCGCGTCGGGTTCAGCCCGGAGGACGGGGCGTTCGGCACGATCTTCTACGGGCTCACAGGCCTGCACGGCGCCCATGTCTTCGTCGGTCTGACGCTCCTGACCTTCGCCACGATCCGCGCCTTCCGCGGGCACTTCTCGGCGGCCCACCACGCCGGTGTCGAGATTCCAGGGATCTACTGGCACTTCGTCGACGTAATGTGGATCGTGGTGTACGCGACGGTCTACCTCCTCTAGGAGTCCCGTGCTGAATCCGTTCCGCAGTGAGGCAGACGCGTTTCGGATGGTGCTCCTCTCGATCGGCTACTTCGCGCTGATCGTCGTAGCGGCCGCGATCAACAAGTGGCTCGGCCTGGCCGTCTTCGTCGTGCTCACAGCGGTCGCCGTGGCGGCGGTGATCCGCGCGCGGCGTGAGTCGACTCAGCCGGCAACGATCGTCCGTCCGAGCGAGCCCGGCGAGCGGCGGATTCTCGTGATCGCGAACGAGACCGTCGGCGGCGAGACCCTGCGCGACGAGATCCACCGGCGGTCCGAGGGCGTCGAGGCGCGCGTGCGGGTCGTCTGCCCCGCCCTGATGTCGCCGATGCGCTACTTCTCGTCCGACGAGGACGGGCCGCGGGCTGCGGCGCACCAGCGGCTCGAGCAGAGCCTCCTGCAGTTGAGGGAGGCCGGCATCGCCGCGGAGGGCGAGGTCGGAGACGCCGACCCGCTCCAGGCGATCGAGGATGCGCTGAGAAGCTTCGGCGCGGACGAGATCATCATCTCGACCCACCCGGAAGGCCGCTCTCAGTGGCTGGAGCGGGGCGTCGTGCGCCGAGCTCGGGAGCGCTTCGACGTCCCTGTCACCCACGTGGTCGTGGATCTCGAGGCCGAAGTCGCGCGTTAGCCGGACTTGCCGCCCACGCGGACGATGTACTCAGCGAGCTCGCGGATCTGTTCCTGGCTGAGCTGACTCTTGAAGGCTGGCATCCCTCCGCCGCCGTTTGCGATCTGGCGCATGGCCCGCTGGAGCGTTGTCTGCACCTGATCGAGGTTCGGGCCGATCTCGCCGGTGGTGCCGGCATCCGACAGCACATGGCAGGTGGCGCAGTTCGACTCGAAGAGCAGCTTTGGATCGTCCCCGCCGGCGCCTGCGGGCAGCGCGACCCTTGCCTTGGGATCCGCAGCGACCTGCGCGACGTAGGCCGCGACGGCGTCTGCCTCGACGCCCACGACGAGGTCGCGCGGCATCGGTTCAGCCGCGAAGTCGATCTGGTGCCGTACGGTCTCCCGGATCGTGCTTTCGTCGAACCCCTCAGTGCGTGGGGCCGCGAACGCGTGATCCAGGTTCGGGCCGCCGGTGGCCGCATTCGAGGTGCTTCCCTGCGTATCCGCTTCGCTCAGCGTGTGGCAGGCGCCGCATTTCTGCTTGAACAGAAGCTTGCCCTGAGAGACGTCGACGTTCTCGTCCGTGAGGCCTTCCGTCCCGCACCCGGCTAGCGCGAGTGCCGCCAGCGCGAGGACGGCAACTTTCAAGCGGAGGGCTGAGTCGCCGACCCGATCCCTGCGAGCGCCTCGTCGCGAGTGCCGTAGATCGTGAAGACGCGGTCGAGGCCGGTGATCTCGAAGATCTTGGTGATGTTGCGGTCGCTGCAGACGAGGGACAGCTGCCCTTCGTTCGTCCGCAGTCGCTTGACGCCGCCGACGAGGACGCCGAGCGTCGTCGAGTCGATGAACGTCGTGTCCGAAAAGTCGACGACGACCTCCTTGGCGCCCTGCCCGATCACGTCGAGGAGCTGCTGCTTGAACTCCGGTGCCGTGTAGAGGTCGACCTCGCCCGCGAGTGCGATCACGTAGGCGTTTCCGTCGAGTTGCTCGGTCTTGATGTCGAAGTTCACCCGTCCCTCCCGTCGAAAGCTCCGGGAGTCTACCGCTGCGCCGACTGTGCTTTCAGCGCCTGCTCGAGCTGCTTGATCTGCGCTTTGACGCCTTCCTCCTGTGGGGAGTCGGGCGCGAGGTCGAGGTAGCGGCGGTACGCGAGGATCGCCGTCTGAAGCTCGTTCGCCGATTGAGCGGCGAAGGCGTGCTGGAGGAAGATCGACGGCTGCTCGGCCTCCTCGGCGTCGGGTGTCGCGGCGATCAGCTTGCCGTAGGTGTCCGACGCGCTCTTGTACGCCTGCTGCGCCTTGAAGTACTCCTGGCTCAGCTTCGCGTTGAGCTCGCCCGAGAGGTTCTGCACGATCTGTCCCTGCGAGAAGCGCTGGCCGAACTGGCTCGACTGGTCGGGGACGAACCCGGCCCCTGTGAGCTGCGAGACCTCGAACTGGAGCCGCGCGGCTTCGTCCTGGGCGCGGCGCGCCTGCGTCAGGTAGAGGCCCGCCAGCTGGTTGAGCCCGTTTTGGTCGCGTGGCCGGAGCTGGACGTACCGGGAGAGCGGCGTGATCGCCTGGTCGATCTTGCCGTTCTGCTGGAGCGCCGTCGCGAGCTCGAAATACCCGTCGGGGTCGCTTGGGCTCTCCTTGATCTTGTCTCGGGCATCGCCTTCGGATGCCGCGCCGTCGCCCTGCCCGAGCCCGGCGAAGATGTCGCCGATGCCCGTGCCGGGCAGGTTGCCGCCGACGCCGAAGACCACGAACCCGACGCCGAAGACGAGCGCCAGGAATACGAACACCCACTTCGCCTTCCGCCGCAGGCGGGGGAAGAACATCTCGTCCTCGTAGGACGGCACCGGTCGCTTGACGGGCGCCGCGGCGCGCGGCTTGGGACGTCGCTCCTGCTGCTGTCGGTTACGCCGTTGTGCGGATCTGGCCATGTGCGGCCTAGCGTAGCGAGGCGGGCTTGAGTGCTCCCGCTTCCCAGCGGCGCTCCATCACGACGGAGGCCCAGATCGAAAGCTCGAACAGGATCCAGAGCGGCGCGACCTCGAGCGCGAGCGACACCGGGTCGACGGTCGGAAGGAGGATCGCGCCGCCGAGCAGCCCCACGTAGGCGATCTTCCGGTTCCGGCGCAGCTGGGCCGATGTGAGGATCCGCAGGCGGACGAGCGCCAGGACGAAGATGGGCAGCTGGAAGATCAGGCCGGTGGCGAAGATCATCAGCGCGACGAACGAGAGGTAGTAGCTCGCTCGGATCTGCGTGTCGTAGAGCTGCTCGTCGAAGCTGGTGAGGAAGTCGAGCGCGGGCGGGAGCACGACGAAGTACGCGAACGCCAGCCCGCCGGCGAAGAGCACCGTTGCGAGGGCGACGAAGCGAACGACGACCCGCTGTCGCCCCTCCTCCACCGCCGGAGCGAAGAAGCTCCAGGCCTGCCACACCAGCACCGGAAAGGCCAACGCGAGCGCCGCGTAGAAGCTCACCTTCAGGCTGGTCGTGAAGGGCTCCGCCACGCCGAGAGTGACGAGCTGCCGATCGTCCGGAAGCGGGCGCATGAGCCACTCGACGAGCGTCTCGTGGAAGTAGTAGGTGACGAGGAAGGCGAGGCCGACCGCAGCCAGCGAGACGATCAGCCGCGTTCGGAGCTCGTCGAGGTGCTCGACGAGCGTCGCCTCCTCGCCGTAGCCGAGGCGGCGCGGCAAGCGCCTCAGGCGGGCCACGTCCCTAGGAAACGGTGTCGCGCTCGCGCGGTGGCGAGGCGACGTTCTCCTCGTCGTCCGGCGCGCGCGGCAGCGGCGGTGAGGGCTCGTCGTCCCGCCCGGTCACGGCGTCCTTGAACTCACGCATCCCCTTGCCGACCGAGCGCCCGATCTCGGGTACGCGCGACGCCCCGAAGAGGAGAAGGACGACGACGAGGAAGATCAGGATCTCCGGAAGCCCGATGCCGAAGGGCATAAGGTCACCCTAGCAGCGGTTTCTGTCGGCACTGGGGCGCGGAGCCCCATTGCTACGATGAGGCCCTGAGGCGGGCGTTGGGCCCGCCACGTTTGTGCAAGGGAGCGATTTGGCGCTACTGGAGCTCAAGAACCTGCATGTCGCGCTCGAGGACGGCACGGAGATCGTCAAGGGCGTCGACCTGTCCGTCGACACGGATCAGATTCACGCCGTCATGGGCCCGAACGGCTCGGGCAAGTCCACTCTGGCGTACGCCCTGATGGGGCACCCGGCGTACGAGATCACCGAGGGCCAGATCCTCCTCGACGGCCAGGACGTGACGGAGCTCGGCGCCGACGAGCGCGCACAGCGCGGGTTGTTCCTGGCGTTCCAGTACCCCCACGCCATTCCGGGCGTGACGGTGACGAGCTTCATGCGCTCGGCGATCAACGCGATCCGCAAGGCGCGCGCGGGCGGGCAGGACGACCCGATCCCGATCCCGGAGTTCCGCAAGGAGATGATGGGCGCGATGGAGCGTCTGCGCATCCCGAAGGAGCTCGCGCAGCGCTACGTCAACGACGGCTTCTCAGGCGGCGAGAAGAAGCGCGTCGAGATCCTGCAGATGGCGCTGCTCAAGCCTCGCATCGCCGTGCTCGACGAGACCGACTCGGGGCTCGACATCGACGCGCTGAAGATCGTCGCCGGCGGTGTGCGCGAGCTCGTCGGTCCCGATATGGGCGCGCTCGTGATCACGCACTACCAGCGGATCCTCAACTACATCACCCCCGATTTCGTCCACGTTTTCGTCGACGGCAGGTTCGTCGCCGAGGGCGGCCCCGAGCTCGCGCATACACTGGAAGCAGAAGGCTATGAGGCCTTCATCCCAGAGAAGGTGAGCTAATGGCTGCAGTTACGGAAACCGAGACGCAGGTAGTCGCCGAGATCGGCAGCGACTACAAGTACGGCTTCCACTCTCCCGACGCGGCCGAGGACTACTTCTTCAAGTCCGGCCGCGGCCTGTCGGCCGAGCTCGTCGCGGCGATCTCCGAGCACAAGAACGAGCCCGACTGGATGCGCAAGTTCAGGCTCAAGTCGCTCGAGTACTTCATGGCGCGTCCGCTCCCGAGCTGGGGCGGCGACGTCACCGGCATCGACTTCGACAACATCTTCTATTACATCCGGCCGACCGAGAAGCAGGCCAACAAGTGGGAGGATTTGCCGGCCGACATCAAGGACACCTGGGACAAGCTTGGGATCCCCGAGGCCGAGAAGAAGTACCTGGCCGGGGTCGGCGCGCAGTACGAGAGCGAGGTCGTCTACCACAAGCTGAAGGAGGACCTCGAGGCCCAGGGCGTGCTCTTCCTGGACATGGACTCCGGGCTCCGGGAGCACGAGGAGCTCGTCAAGCAGTACTTCGGGACGATCATCCCGCAGAACGACAACAAGTTCGCGGCGCTGAACTCCGCCGTTTGGTCGGGCGGCTCGTTCATCTACGTGCCGCCGGGGGTGAAGATCGAGATGCCGCTCCAGGCCTACTTCCGCATCAACGCGGAGAACATGGGCCAGTTCGAGCGCACGCTGATCATCGTCGACGAAGGCGCCTTCGTGCACTACGTCGAGGGCTGCACCGCGCCGATCTACTCGAGCGACTCGCTGCACTCGGCGGTCGTCGAGATCATCGTCAAGAAGGGCGCGCGTTGTCGCTACACGACGATCCAGAACTGGTCGACGAACGTCTACAACCTCGTCACCAAGCGCGCGGTCGCCTACGAGGACGCGACGATGGAGTGGGTCGACGGGAACCTCGGCTCCAAGCTGACGATGAAGTACCCGGCGATCTGGCTGCTCGGTGAGCGGGCCCACGGCGAGGTGCTCTCGATCGCCTTCGCCGGCGAGGGCCAGCACCAGGACGCGGGCGGCAAGGCCGTCCACGTCGCGCCGAACACCACGTCCGTGATCACCTCCAAGTCGATCTCGAAGAACGGCGGCCGGGCCGGCTACCGCGGGCTGCTCGAGGTCGCCAAGGGCGCCACGGGCTCGAAGTCCAAGGTCGTCTGCGACGCGCTGATCCTCGACGAGGACTCGCGCTCCGACACCTACCCGTACATGAAGATCGACGAGGACAACGTCGACATCGGCCACGAGGCGACGGTGTCGAAGATCGGCGAGGAGCAGCTCTTCTACCTGATGAGCCGCGGCCTCACCGAGTCCGAGGCGAGCGCGATGATCGTCTCCGGGTTTGTCGAGCCGATCACGAAAGAACTTCCTCTGGAGTACGCAGTCGAGCTGAACCGGCTGATCCAGCTCCAGATGGAAGGCTCCGTCGGTTGATCGAGGTCGAGCGCACCGACTTCGTCACGCTCCCGGTCGAAGACCTCGAGCGGGCTGAGCGCTTCTACAGCGAGACGCTCGGCCTCTCCAAGTCGCAAGGCCGCGAAGGCACGTTCGCCGAGTTCGAGACCGGCAACACCACGATCTCGCTCTTCAACTTCAAGTCGGTAGGGCGTGAGGTCGGGAAGCACGGTGCGCCGATCGCGCTCCGCGTTCCCGACGTCGAGCAGGCACGCGCCGACCTCGAGGCACGTGGCATCGAGTTCTCCGGTGACATACTCGACTCCGGCGTCTGCCACATGGCGTTCTTCCAGGACACCGAGGGGAACTCGCTGATGCTGCACCGCCGTTACGCACCGACGGCGTGATCGAGATCGAGCGCGTCGACTTCGTCTCGATTCCCACTCGCGATCTCGAGCGCGCCAAGCGGTTCTACGGCGAGACTTTGGGGTTACCTTCGCATTCCTACAGCCCGGACGACTTCGAGACGTCGAACGTGACGCTCGAGCTCTGGGAGCCGGAGAAGCAGGACGAGCCGTTCTTGCCGAACGAGAACGGCATCGCGCTGCGGGTGCGCGACGTCGAGGCGGCCGTCGAGGAGCTTCGGGCCGCCGGCGCCGAGGTGATGGGGGTGAAGGACTCCGGGGTCTGCCACATGGGCTTCGTCAAGGATCCGGACGGCAACGTGCTGATCCTTCACCGGAGGTACGCACCGCTTGAATAGGGAAGCTGCGATCGCGCGGTACGCCGAGCTACCGATGCCGTCGACCGCCGACGAGCACTGGCGCTTCACCGACCTTCGGGACTTCGATCCCGACGCGTTCGTCCGCAACGGCCACATCCAGGGGTCTGACCCCGCGACACGGCCCGGCGAGACGATGCTGGATGTGGATGTCTCGGGTCTTGCCATCGTCGGCGAGAACGCGATCGAGATCGCAAGCTCGCCGGAGGGCGTGACGTTCGAGCCCTTCGAGGATCACGAGCGGCTCGGGCAGCTCGTCGGAACGGACGAGAAGTTCGCCGCGCACAACGCCGCAGTCTGGAAGCACGGCCTGCTGGTCGTCGTCCCGAAGGGCGTCGAGCTGGAGCAGCCGCTCGCGGTCCGGATTCTCAACTCGAACGAGGGCGGCGCTCTCTTCTTCCGCCTGCTCGTGATCGCTGAACCGGAGAGCCGGTTCTCTCTGATCGAGGAGTACGTCTCCGCCTCGCCGGAGCTCGCCGGCTACACGAACGTCGTCGCCGAGCTCTACGTCGAGCAGGCCGCGAAGCTCGAGTACGTCTCGATCCAGAACCTCTCGCAGGAGACCTGGCACTTCGCGTCGCACCATGCGCGGGTCGAGCGCGACGCCGAGCTGGACTGGGTCGCCGGCGGGTTTGGCTCGAAGAAGGGCAAGACCTGGATCCAGAACGACTTGACCGGGCCGGGGGCGACCTCGCGGGTGACCGGCGCCTATTTCGCCGACAGCGACCAGCACCTGGACTACGACACCTATCAGCTCCACTCGGCGCCGAACACGACCTCGGACTTCGCGTTCAAGGGGGCACTGCGCGACGAGGCGACCGCCGTGTGGCGCGGAATGATCCGCGTCGAGGAGGACGCGCAGCGCACGAACGCCTACCAGGAGAACCGCAACCTGATGCTGTCGCCGACGACGCACGCGGTCCCCATCCCGGGGCTCGAGATCCTCGCCAACGACGTGCGCTGCACGCATGGGGCGACGGTCAGCCAGGTCGACCGCGAGCAGCTCTTCTACTCGATGTCGCGAGGTCTTCCGCGCAGCGAGGCCGAGCGACTGATCGTCCGGGGGTTCTTCTCGGACGTCCTCGACCGGATCGAGCTCGAGCCGGTGCGCGAAGCACTCGGCGAGGCCCTCGAGGCCCGCATCCCGCAGACCTAAGACGGGCCGCACCGAGCTGCATGCCGTTTGTAGGCCCATTGCCTATTGACCTTGCTTGCGATGAGTGGGACGCTATTCCGAGACCGTCGATGAGCCGCAGGAGCTCCAACCAGGCGAATCGCCGTGCGCCGCTTCGTAGCCGCGTGCACAGTCGTCTTCGCGGCCGGTGCGATCTGTGCGAGTCCGTCGTTCGCATCCGACGTGCGCGCTTACAGCATCTACGTCGAGTTCACCGCCGGCCCTGGGGAAACGAACCTGGTGACGATCACGAAGCCCGAACCGCTGTTCTTCCGGGTCATCGACCCCGGGTCCGTGATCACGCCGGGCATGGGCTGCTCATCTGTCTCCGATCACGAGGTCCGGTGCGGGACGGGGTTCGGGGGCATCGACACGCTCGTTCTCGACACGCGGGACGGTGACGACAGTGCGACCTTTTCCTCGCTCAGAGGAGAGGAGGTAAAGGGCGGATCTGGCAACGATGTGCTCACGGTCGGGGCGGGGGTCTGTTACGGGCGCCTGTACGGCGGGCTTGGAAACGACACGTTGAATGCCGGCGGTACCGGCCAATGCGGCCCCGCCGACGAGCTGTACGGAGAAGACGGAAACGACACGCTCAACGGAGCGTCGAGCGGGGAGACGCTCAAGGGCGGGCCGGGCGATGACGTTCTGAAGGGCTTCGGCTGGATGGACTCGCTCGACGGAGGTCTCGGCGCCGACGTCGTGAACGGCGGCGACGGCGACGACACGGTCAAGTATTCGGATCGCTCGACCGGTGTCACTGTCGACCTCGACGGGTCAGTAGGCGACGATGGCGAGCCGGGTGAGGGTGACACGGTCGGGGCCGACGTCGAACACATCGAGGGTGGCTCAGGCGCCGACGAGCTGACCGGGAATGCGGCGCCGAACACGCTGCGGGGCGCGGGCGGAAACGACACGTTGGTCGGCGGAGGGGCGGCAGACAGCCTCTTCGGGGACGCCGGGAACGACGTCGAGCTCGGCGGGCCTGGTGATGAGGTCTTCGAGGGCGTCTACGACGGCGGTGACGACACCTGGAACGGCGGAGAAGGCGACGACCTGTTCGGAGCCCACAGCGGGAACGGGGCCGACACGATGATCGGGGGACCGGGCGTCGACCGCGTCAGCTACGAATACGCACACGTCGCTGTGAGCGTGACGCTGGACGACGCCTCAGGGGACGGCGCCGCAGGAGAGAACGACAATGTCGGCAGCGACGTCGAGCGGGTGATCTCCGGCGGCGGCAACGACACCCTCGTCGGGTCGAGCGGAGACAACTACCTCGACGGAGGGTCCGGCAACGACACGATCTCCGGAGCGGGCGGCAACGACGTCCTCAATCCCGGCTACATGGGGTACGAGTCGAACGTCCTCGGCGGCGGCGCAGGAACTGACACGGCGGATTACTCGCGCCTCTTTCAGGTCAACGTCAGCCTGGACGGCGTCGCGAACGACGGGCCGAGCGGCGCCTCGGACAACGTTGGTACCGACGTCGAGGGAATCATCGGCGGCAACTCGAACGACGTCCTCAGGGGCAATGACGCCGACAACATGCTTCGGGGCGGGGAAGGCGCCGACGTGTTGGAGGGCGGGGCGGGAACCGACCGCGCCGACTATTCGGACCACCAGTACGGGGTGGTCGTGGATCTCGAGGCCGGGACGGCCTTCGGGGACGTACTCACGGAGATCGAAGACGCCGTCGGTGGTCCCGGCCACGACGAGCTGGTCGGCACGGGCAACGCCAATCGGCTCGAAGGGGGCGCCGGTGACGACGTCATCAACGGAGGTCTGGGCCCCGACGTGCTGATCGCCGGCCCGGGCGCCGACATCGTCGACTACAGCGAGCGCTCGGCGCCGCTGTCAGTCGACCTGGAGGACGAGGGCGACGACGGCCAGGCCGGGGAGAACGACGTCCTGCGGGAGTTCGAAGGCATCTGGGGCGGTGACGGAAACGACACCCTCACCGGCAGCCCCGGCGACGACACGCTCAGCGGTGGAATGGGCGCCGACGTCGTGAACGGCGGTGCCGGCTACGACCTCGTCGACTACTCCGATCGCGACGGCGACGTCCTCGCCGATCTCGACGACCAGGCTCAAGACGACGGAGAGGTGGGTGAGCGCGACACGCTCGGCTCCGACCTCGAGGCGATCGCGAGCGGCTCCGGCGACGACGAGCTCGTCGGGACCTCGGGCGCGAACGAGCTCGACGGAGGGCCTGGTGACGACCTGCTCGACGGCGGGCTTGGCCCGGACGAGCTGATCGGTGGTTTCGGCTTCGACGCCGCCGACTACACGGCGCACGCCAACCCTGTGACGGTCGACATCGGCGGTGCCGCCGGCAACGACGGCGCTCAGGGCGAGGGTGACACGGTCGACTCGTCGATCGAGGGCCTGATCGGCGGCTCGGGGAACGACATCCTGACCGGCGACGACAGGGGCAACCTGCTCTTCGGCGGTCCCGGCAACGACGACCTGCGCGGGGGTTTCGGGGACGACATCCTGACCGGCGGCTCCGGCGCCGACGCCCTGAACGGCGGCTTCGGCTTCGACCTGGCGGACTACTCGGATCGTTCCGCCGGTGTCACGGCGGATCTCGACGGCGTCGCCGACGACGGCGAGCCGGGCGAGCAGGACACGATCGCCGCCGACATCGAAGACCTCGTTGGCGGGGCCGGAAACGACACGCTGGTGGGGAACGGCGGCGAGAACTTCCTCTTCGGGCTCGGCGGGAACGACAGCCTCGACGGAGGCGGCGGGTCCGACTCGGCCAGCGGCGGCGAGGGCGACGACCGCATCTCGAGCCGTGACGGAAACCTCGACGAGAACGACTGTGGGCCGGGTGCGGGCGACCATGCGACGATCGACTGGATCGACCAGGTCGTCGGGTGCGAGCAGGCCCTGGGCCCGACACCGATGGTCTCGACGGGCTTCTGGACGGAGATTCAGCCGACGCAGGTTCGCCTCCACGGCCGGGTCGGGCCGAACGGAGCTGCAACGGCCGCCTACATCGAGCTCGGTACGACGACGGCCTACGGCCAGCAGAGCCCGGTTACCAACATCCCGGCGTCCGGCAGCAACGCGACGGCGGTGAGCGCGCTCTTCACCGGCCTGCAACCCGGAGGGGCGTACCACTTCCGCGTCGTCGCGTCCAACGGCGGTGGGACGACCTTCGGCGAGGATCGCACGTTCGTCTTGCCGCTGGAGCCGCGGCCGCCGAAGCCCCCGCCTCCGCCGCACCTGCGCCGCTGCCCTGTGCCGAAAGTCGTCGGTCAGTCCTTGCGTATCGCGCGTCGCCGGATCACGCAACGGGGCTGCCGTGTCGGAAAGATCACGCGGAGGCCTTCCCGCGTCGCCCGTGCCGGGATCGTCCTCGCGCAGAAGCCGAGGTGGAACAGGCTCATGCCGCGGGGAACGAAGGTCTCGCTCGTCGTCTCGAGCGGCAAGCCGCGGAAGCGCTGAACTCGGCACTAACAACTCGACGACGAGAATTTACGGCGGTGTAATTGGTGTCTAACCGGCGAGTCGTACCGTTCCGGTCGTGAAGATCGTCACGGTCGGACTGGTCGCGGTCGGCGCGCTGGCCGTCCCAGCGACCGCCGCGGTCCCGCCGGACCTGATCGTCTTCGAACGAAAGGTGGGGAATCACCAGGAGCTCTTCTCGATCCGCGGCGACGGTTCCGGGCTGCGCCGACTGACGAGCGGCGGTGGACACGAGGCCAAACCGGTGATTTCACCCGACAGTCGGCTGATCGCAGCGGTCGGCGGGCCGGGAATCGTCGTTCGAAGCCGAACGGGAAAGCTCCTCCGGCAGATCCCGGTGCGGGTTGACTCTCAGCTGACTGAGCTGTCCTGGTCGCCCGGCGGCCGGTGGATCGCGTTCCTCGCGGAGCGGTGCCAGAGCGACAGCGGCGGCGATCCATCGCCGCTCTGTGCCGATCTCTGGCTCGTCCGCAGCGACGGGCGCATACGGAGGCGCCTGGTGGAGGCGAACGTGTACACGAACGACCTCCGTGCGAACTACGCCTGGTCACCCGGCGGGCCAGTCAATCGTCTTCGAGCGTTACCAACGGCCCGACGCTGGCGATCGTCGCCGTGGGCAACGGTGCGGTTCGCACGCTGAGGCCCGGTACCGACCCGTCTTGGATCCGCGACTGGATCGTCTTCGCGCGTCAGCGTGGGCCCTTCAGGGGCTCGGACCTCTACGCCGTTCGACCGACTGGTCGCGGCCTGCGCCGGATCTGCCGTGCCGAGAACGCCGAGCGACCGGTCCCCTCGCGGGATGGGCGGCAGATCGCTTTCCTCGACTCCCGCCCAACGCGCGGTCTGAACCGCTGGCTCGTGAGGGTCGTGCCCACGCGCGGCGGCCGCTGTCGCCAGGTGGGGACGGCGTCGGAGGAATGGACCCTCGCGTGGTCGCCTGACGGGACACGACTGCTGTGGGAGAACGACCGCGAAGGGCTCGTCGTCGGTCGCGTCGACCTGCGGGCCTGGCCCAGACAGCTCACACGGGGAAGCTTCGCCGACTGGGGCTAGAGCGCGACCGCGCCGCGGGCGCAGTCGGTGAAGTGGCGCGTCGTCACCTTCTTGCACTCAGCCCGGCGCCCTGCTCGCTCGGCGTGGAACCCGCCGATGATCGTCCCGATGCCCTCGAAGCAGTACGGACGATGAGCTACCGGCGCGGTCTCGCACAGGGTCTTCGACCGCCGCGGGCTGGCGTCGTTCGACGTGATGTCGCGAGCGGCGCCGTAGACACACTCGCGCGTCATGTTGCCCGCGAGGGCGCAGAGCTCGAGGATCCTCGGGACGTCCTGCCGCGTGTTCCCGGATGCGTCGCGCCCGAGTGACTGGAAGCACGTCGCCACCCAGCCCTTGTCGCTCCGCCGGCAGGTCACGACGGTCTTCTGCCAGTTGTAGCCCGTCTTCTCCAGGATCCGCGAGGTCACCATCAGGTAGCAGTAGAGCTTGTAGCGCTCCTTGATCGTGTTGCACGGGTAGATCAGGTCGTTGTCGCGGAGCCACCTCGACTTCACGCCGTACGAGGACGAGATGTTCTCCATGAAGACGCCGGCCTCGCAGGAATCGGAGTCCCAGCCGGTCTCGAGCTTGTCGCAGATCCCGAGCGAGCCAGGGAGGTCGTAGCCCGTGTGGATCATCAGCCCATGCCCGAGCCCGTGGACGCACTGATAGGCGAGGAAGCTCGTGCGGCGGATCTCCGGGTCGGCGCAGATCTCGCGCGACTTCTGCGCAAGCTGTGCCTCCTTCGTCCCCGAGAAAGAACGCTCGACGACTCCGTGGTAGTAGCCGGACCAGCAGCTGGCGCGTCCGTTCGCAAGCGCCTTCGCGACGCTGCCGTCGTAGTACTCGAGCGATGCCGCGCCGATCGTGTGCGCGATGCGGTGGCAGTCCGCCTCGACCGGCTGGTCGGCCATTTTCTCGTCGAACTGGTCGAGCGCCTTGTCGGGCCCCTCGCGGAAGGCGATGTTGCCGAACGCCTGGCGCCGGCAGTCGGAGTCGAGGCAGCCCTCTAGCCGAGTGCTGTCAGGACGAAAAGGGCCAACGACGGACCCCCCGCCGCCGGCGCCCGAAGCCGCCTCTCGACCCTCGGTAACGAACTTGGCGACGTCCTCGATCTCCTGGAACGTGAGCTTCTCGGCGAATGCGGGCATCCCGCCGCCGCCGTCCCGAATCTGCTCGATCGCCTCGACCTCGTCGATCGTGCTCTCGTCGAGGTTCGGGCCGATCGTTCCGCTTGAGCCGGCCGGCTTGAACGTGTGACAGCTGCCGCAGCCCTGCGCGGCGAAGATCTTCGCGCCGGGGCTGTCCGAGCCGGTTGCGTCGCCGTTCCCGTCGTCACCGCCCCCGCCGCAGCCAGCAAGCGCCGGAATGAGCGCCAGGAGAAGGATCCGAAGCTTCACGCAGCCCTAAGGGTACTCGCCCGGCCGGGCACTGTGGGTGACGGGGGGTACGATTGCCACATGGCTGTCGGCGCGGAAATCAAGCTCGACGCGCATGCGCTGCGCGCGGATTTTCCGATCCTTGCGCAGGAGATCAACGGCAAGCCGCTCGCCTACCTCGACTCCGCCGTGACGGCGCAGAAGCCGCGGCAGGTGCTCGAAGCAATGACGCACTTCTACGAGACGTCATATGCGAACGTCCACCGCGGGGTCTACACACTCGCCGAGCGGGCGACCGAGGGCTTCGAAGGCGCGCGGGAGAAGATCGCTCGGCTCGTCAACGCTCCGACCTCGCGCGAGCTGATCTTCACGCGCAACGCGACGGAGTCGTTGAACCTCGTGGCGTACGCGTGGGGGATGACCAACCTCGGGCCGGGCGACGCCGTCGTCGTCACCGAGCTCGAGCACCATTCCAACTTCGTTCCGTGGCAGTACATCGCCCGGCGCACCGGGGCCGAGTTCCGGATGATCCCGCTGACCGAGAGCGGCGAGCTCGACCTCGAGTCGCTCGACGGGATCGCCGGCGACGCGAAGGTCAAGGTGGTCGCGGCGAACCTCGTCTCGAATGCTCTCGGCACGGTCAATCCCATCGAGGGGGTGGTGGCCTGGGCGCACGACCGGGGCGCGATCGTCGTGGTCGACGCGGCGCAGGCGGCGCCGCACCGCGCGATCGACGTCCAGACCATGGGCTGCGACTTCCTCGCGTTCTCGGCGCACAAGCTGTGCGGGCCGAGCGGCGTCGGCGCGCTCTGGGGGCGGCGGGAGCTGCTCGAGTCGATGGAGCCGTTCAACCTCGGCGGCCACATGATCAAGAAGGTGCAGTTCGAGGAGACGACCTGGGGCGACCTGCCGCACAAGTTCGAGGCCGGCACGGCGCCGATCGCGGAGGCCGTCGGGTTCGGCGCGGCGGTCGACTACATCACCGGTGTCGGGCTCGAGGCGATCGAGCAGCACGAGCACGATCTCCTGAACTACGCACTCGAGCGCCTGGGCGAGGTGCCCGGGATCGTGCTGTACGGCCCGCCCCCGGAGCGCCGCGCGGGCATCGTCAGCTTCAACATGGAAGGCGTCCATCCGCACGACGTCGCGCAGGTGCTCGACTGGGAGGGCGTGGCGATCCGCGCCGGCCACCACTGCTGCCAGCCGCTGATGCAGCGTCTCGGCGTCGCGGCGACGAACCGCGCGAGCTTCTACCTCTACACGGTGCCGGAGGAGATCGACCGGCTGGTGGATGGGCTACTCCGCGTCCGCAAGGTCTTCGGTTAGCCTGGATCGCATGGACGACCTCTATCGGGAAGTCATTCTCGACCACTACAAGAACCCGCGTGGACACGGGGTGATCGAAGACGCCGACGCCGAGGCGGAGGGCATGAACCCGCTGTGCGGCGACGAGGTCGCGATCTACGTCGCGTTCGGCGACGACGGCGAGACGATCGACGAGGTGAAGTTCTCCGGGCGCGGCTGCGCGATCAGCCAGGCGGCGACGTCGATGCTGACCGAGATGGTGCAGGGGAGGACTGCGAGCGAGGTCGGCGAGCTGTCGAAGGACGAGTTGCTCGAGGAAATCGGGATCCCCAACATGTCGCCGATCCGGATCAAGTGCGCGCTGCTCGGGCTGGGCGTGCTGAAGGTCGCGCTCCACCGCGCGAAGGACACGCCGCTCCCCGAGGAGTGGGCGGGCCTGGACGAAGAATTCCGCGTGCGCTAGTGGCGCTGCTGGACGTCGCTCCGGTGGATGAGCTTCCGCCGGGGTCGGTGAAGATCGTTCGGGCCGGGTCGATCGCGGTCGGCGTCTTCAACCTCGACGGCGAGTACTGCGCGATCGAAGACCGCTGCTCACACGACGACGGGCCGCTGGCCGAGGGCGACTGGGATCCCGAGGAGCGGGTGGTCACCTGCCCTCGGCACGGGTCCAGATTCGACATCTGCACGGGTCGCCCACTGACCCTTCCGGCCTACGAGCCGGTGGACACGTTTCCGGTCGTCGTCGAGGACGGCTGGGTCAAAGTCGACGTCACCTGACACGTCCGGCCACGTCGACCCCTGGCCGCAGCGGCGGGTCCGGTGGTGCCAGGCACCAGGACACGGCCGGGCGAGCCGGGTGTTGGGGAGAATGGCGAGATGTTGGACGACCGTGTTCGCACGGTGCTGTCGCGCCTCGAGGCGGAGGACGCCGACGAGCGTGAGCGCGGCTTGCCGCCCGAGCAGCGCTCCCGGCAAGTGGCGGCGACGACCGGCCGGTTCCTCTTCGCGCTCGTCGCTCCGCAGACGGACTGCGAGGTGCTGGAGATCGGCGGATCGCGGGGCTACTCGACGATCTGGCTCGCCGCAGGCGTCCGCCACCTGGGCGGCCGCGTCCTCTCGCTCGAGTCCGACCCCGCAAAGGCCGAGGCCTGGCGGCGCAACGTCGCCGAGGCGGGTCTGGAAGAGACGGCGGAGCTGATCGAGGGCGACGCGCTCGAAACGCTGCCGGCGATCGACGACGTCTTCGACATCGTCTTCATCGACGCCGAGAAGGACGACTACGAGGCGCTGTTCGGCCTCGCCCGGCCAAAGGTCGAGCCGGGCGCGCTCTTCGTCGCGGACAACGTGCTCTCCCACGAGGACACCCTCGGCGACTACTCGCGCCACCGGCAGGCGGACCCGACGCTCGTGTCCGTGACGGTGCCCCTCGATCGAGGGTTAGAGCTTTCCGCCGTCCTGAGGTAGACGCTACAGTTCGACTACCGCGGAAAGGAGGTGGTCCGGTAGTGAAATCTTCAAGTACGGGCAGTGGAGGTACCAGCGGGTAGGGGCGTGTCCCCGTGACCTGACGGGAATCGCCTAGCCAGCGTGGGGGACGACGCGCTACGCGCCGCCGGCACCGAGCCGAGCAGGTAAGCGCCTCTACCAAGTCCACCGCTGGTATTCGGAATGGGGGCCGCTGGAAAGCGGCCCCCTTCTTTTTCGGAGAGATATGGCAGTCGTAATCGCAAACAACTTGCGCAAGGACATCGCGGGAGACGCGCTGTTCGACGGCATCTCGTTCAAGGTCGAGCGCCGCGACCGGCTCTCGCTTGCCGGGCCCAACGGTGCCGGGAAGACGACGCTGCTTCGCATGCTTGCGGGGGAGCTCGGCGTCGACGGCGGCGAGCTCGCGTTCTCCAAAGGGACGCGGGTCGCGCTGCACGACCAGCGGCCGCCGCTCCAGCGTGGGCTGACGCTGCGCGAGTACGTCCTTTCGGGCGCAGCCGATCTGATCGCCCTGGAGGGCGAGCTGCGCGACTTGGAGCAGGTGATGGCGGAAGGCCAGCACGACGGCGCCACGCTCGACCGCTACGCCGTGGCGCAATCGCGGCTCGAGCACGCGGGCGGCTACGCGTGGCGGGAGCGGACCGCCGGAGTCGTGCGAGGGCTCGGTTTCTCCGACGCAGACCTCGATCGGGAGCTCGACACGTTCTCCGGAGGGGAGCTGACGCGCGGGTCGCTGGCGCGCTCGCTCGCCGGCGATCCCGATCTCCTGCTGCTCGACGAGCCGACGAACCATCTCGACGTCGAGAGCATCGAGTGGCTCGAACGCGAGCTGCAATCCCTCGACGCCGCAGTGATCCTCGTTGCGCACGACCGCTGGTTCCTCGAGTCGGTGACGAACGCCGTGCTCGAGCTGAGCGGCGGACGCTCGCTCTACTTCGCCGGGCCGTGGCACAAGTGGCGGCTGGAGAAGGTCGCCCGCGCGCAGCAGGCCGAGAAGGAGGTCGGGCGGCTCGACGCCGACATCGCCCGCCTCGAACGGTTCGTGGCGCGGTTCCGCTACAAGAAGTCGAAGGCGAAGCAGGCCCAAGCGAAGCTGACGCACATCTCGCGGCTCTCGACGGAGCGCGGGCAGTCCGCCGCCGAGCTCGAGAACCTGACGAGGCGGCAGCGCTCGCTGGGGTTCGAGTTCCTGAAGCCGCCGCGAAGTGGTCGAACGGTGGTGGAGGCCGAGAAGTTGGCGCTCTCGGCGGGGGAGAAGGCGTTGCTCGAAGACGTCTCCTTCGCCGTCGAGCGCGAAGAGCACGTGGGGCTTGTCGGCCCGAACGGCTCGGGCAAGACGACGCTGCTCGAGACCATGCTGGGACGGCGCGAGCCGCGCGCGGGGCATGTCCGCATCGGGCACGGGGTCGAGGCCGCGTACTTCTCCCAGCAGGAGCTGGAGCTCGACGACCGCGGCACGGTCCTCGACTGCGTCCAGAGCATGACTGGGCTCTCGCGCCCACTCGCGCAGAACCTCCTCGGCCGCTTTCTCTTCTCCGGCTGGGAGGAGCACCAGAAGCAGGTCGCGGTGCTCTCCGGCGGCGAGCGACGTCGCCTTGCGCTCGCGGTGGTGGTCGCGTCCGGCGCGAACTTCCTCGTTCTCGACGAGCCGACGAACCACCTCGACCTCGAGAGCCGCGAGGCGCTGGAGGCGGCGCTCGAGGCGTTCCCCGGGACCGTGCTGCTCGTCTCCCACGACCGCGCGCTGCTCGACGCCGTCGCTCGGAGGACGCTTGCGATCGAGGACCGGGCGCTGCGCTCGTACGAAGGCGGGTGGGCCGACCTGATCCGTCGCCGCGAAGAGCGGGAGCGCGCCGAGGCGCCCGAGCCTGCGCCGAAGCCGAAGAAGACGAGGGCGCCGTCGCCGAGGCCGTCGGGCCCGTCGGCGCTCGAGCGCATCGAGAACGAGATCGCGCAGCAGGAGCAGGCCGTCGCCGACCTCGAGGCGCGCTTGGCGGAGGACTGGGGCAACGTCGAGCTGCTCACCGCGCACCGTGCCGCCCGCGACGAGCTCCAGCAGCTGCTCGCTCGCTGGGAAACGCTCTTCGAGAAGGCCTAGCGGCCTGCTAGTCCGTCAGTGTCGCGATCAACGCCTCCGCGACGACCTTGAGCGGCTTGCCGGAGAGTTGGCTGGCCTTCCGCAGGCGCTTGAATGCCTCCTCCTCCGAGAGGCCGTCGCGTTCCATCAGGAGCCCTTTCGCCCGCTCGATCGCTTTCCGCGCCGCCAGTGCATCCGCGAGGGAGTCCGCCTCCTCTCGCAGCGCCGTCAGCTCCTCGTGCCGGGCACGGGCGGTCGCGATCGCGGGCAGCAGATCGGTCTCGCGGAACGGCTTGACGAGGTAGCCGAAGACGCCGGCTTCGACGGCACGCGCGACGAGCTCGTCCTGCCCGTAGGCGGTCAGCATCACGATCGGGATCGGGCGCTCTTCGAGGATGCGCTTCGCCGCCTCGATGCCGTCGAGTCTCGGCATCTTCACGTCGAGGATCGCGAGGTCCGGCTCGTGCTCGCCGACCAGCTCGATCGCCTCGACGCCGTCACGGGCCTCTGCGCAGACCTCGTGACCGGCCTCTTCCAGCAGCTTGCGGAGGTCGAGGCGGATGATCGTCTCGTCCTCTGCGATCAGGATCCTCACGCCGGGAACGAGACCTCGACGCGGAGCCCGCCGTTCGACTGGAGGGCGAGGGTGCCGCGAAGCTCGTCGCGGACGAGTGCGCCGACGATCGACAGGCCGGTCCCGGAGGGCTCATCCGAGACCCCCGCGCCATCGTCCGCGATCGCGAGCACGACACTGCCGTCCTTGCGAGCAAGCTGGACGGTGATCTGCTCTCCGCCGTGCTCCAGCGCGTTCTGGAGCAGCTCGCTGAAGACGAGCGCGAGCGCCGTCGCCTGATTGCCTGCGAGCGAGATCTCTTCGAGGTCGGCCTCGATCCGCTTGGGCGAGCCGAGCCCCTGGACGAGCATCGCGCGGAGGCGGTCGAGGAGCTGGGAGAGCTCGACGTCGTCGTGGCGGCGCTCGGTGAGCACTTCGTGTACGGCGGCGATGGCGAGGATCCGGTTCGCCGAGTCGTCGAGCGCCTTGCGGGGGTCGATTCCGTCGGCGGAGCGCGCTTGAAGGCGAAGCAGCGAGGCGACGGTCTGGAGGTTGTTCTTCACGCGGTGGTGGATCTCCTGAGCGAGGACGCCACGCATCACGGCGCGGCCGTGCTCGAGTGCGACCGCGGCGTGGTGGGCGATCGACGCGAGCAGGGCGCGCTCCTGCTCGGTGAACGGCGCGTCGCGGTCGCAGACGAGCTCGCCGATCTGCCGTCCCTTCCAGCGGAGAGGAAGGCGAACAGCATGCGCGCCGGCGCGCCCTTCCGGCCACGCGACGTTCCCGTCTTCCAGGACGAGCGCTGCACCGGTCGCCCCGACCGCGTCGACGGTCGTCTTCACGATCGCCTCGAGGGACTCCTCGAGGTAGAGCGACTCCGAGACCGCCTCCGAGATCTGCGCAAGCGCCTCGAGCTCCGCGACTCGTTGCTGCGCATCGCTGTAGAGCTTGGCGTGCCCGATCGTCTGTGCGACCTGGTCGGCGATCGCCACGAGCAGCTCGATCTCGTCGCTCGTGAACTCTCGTGGCCGCAAGGTCCTGACGTTGAGCGCTCCGGCGAGCGTCTCGCGCGCGAGGATCGGCACCGCGAGGATCGACTCGTACTCGTCTTCTGGGAGGTTCGGGAAGCCCTTGAAGCGCGGATCGAGATGGGCTTGGCCGGGGATCATGATCGGCGTGCGCTCGGCGGCCGCCGTTCCCGTGATGCCTTCGCCGGGGCGCATTCGGGGCCGGCGAGTCATCGCCTCGACGGCGGTGCCGTGCGTGGCGCGAAGGACGAGCTCGTCGGCGGCCTCGTCGTAGAGGTAGACGAAGCACGCCTCGGTGCCGAGCGCCTCCGCGACCTTGCGCGCGACGAGCGCGAGCACCTCCTCGAGGTCGAGCGTCGAGTTGACCGCGGCGATCGTCTCGGTCAGCAGCCGCAGGTGCCGGGCGGGCGCATCCATGCATCCGATTGTAGGAAGGCCCTACTCGCTAACCCCCACCCGGGTGGGGGTGAAGTCCCTTGCACGGACGGTATCGCAGAAGTCGTGCCGTGTCTGTGCCGAGAGCGAGCCGAGTCCGCGACAGCCGGTGGCTCTAACAAACTCCTTACCGTCGATGCGAAAAACGCTGATACGCGCGTCGTAGGTTTCAGCTTGTGAGCGAAGCCGCGGCCCCCGTCCTCCCCGACCTTCGCCGGACGATCGGCTATCTCGTCGCGGATGTTCGAGGACGGATCGTCGGTCGCGTCGAGTGTCCGATGTACGGCACCGCGCCTGATGTCCCCGACGCCCTCTCTGTGCGCTCGGGCTTCCTCTCGCGCCGCCGCCGGCTCGTCCCGGCCGACACGATCCGGGAAGTCGACGGCACGAGCGGTGTCGTCGGGCTCAGCGTCGCCCGCGAGGCGATTCGCGCTTTCCTCTAGATTCGCGCCTTTCCTCTAGGCAGACCTAGCCAAACCGCCCCTCAGCAGGGACAATGTTCGAGTCCTGCCCACCTCTGCGGCGGGTGGGACGAACTGACGGCCGACCGCGAGCTGCGAATGCGGCTCGTGGTCGTTCAGGGAGCTTTGCGGGGACAGGATTCATCCTGTCCCCGCCAACCTTTTGTGTGGTCGGTCCGGGTGCCTACAAGACGGGTAGGTAGCGCTCCAGCTCCCACTCGGTGAGCTGGACGCGGTACTCGTCCCACTCCTTGCGCTTGAGCTCGACGTAGCGCTCGAAGATGTGCTTGCCGAGAGCCTTGCGCGCGAGCTCCGACTGCGAAAGCTCGTCGATCGCCTCGCCCAGCGTCTCCGGCAGCGCGACGATCCCGCGCTCGCGCCGCTGCTCCGGGGTGAGGTGGTAGAGGTTCGTCTCCATCGGCTCGGGGAGCTCGTAGCCCTGCTCGATCCCCTCCAACCCCGCATGCAGCAGCGTCGCGAAGGTCAGGTACGGGTTGCAGGCGGGATCGGGGCAGCGGATCTCCGCACGTGTCGCCTGCTCCGATCCCGGCTTGTAGAGCGGGATCCGGATCAGGGCGGAGCGGTTCCGCTGCGACCAGGCGACGTACACCGGCGCCTCGTAGCCCGGGACGAGCCGCTTGTACGAGTTGACCCACTGCGCGAAGACGGCGGAGATCTCGCGCGCGTGCCTCAGCTGCCCGGCGATGAACGCCTTGCCCGTGTCGGAGAGGTGCCACTTGTCCTCGCCGTCGAAGAAGGTGTTCCGGCCGTCGGTGAACAGGGACATGTGCGTGTGCATCCCGGACCCGTTCTCGCCGAAGATCGGCTTCGGCATGAAGGTCGCGTGGAAGCCGGCCTTCTTCGCGATCTCCTTGACGATCAGGCGGTAGGTGATCGTGTGGTCGGCCATCTCCAGCGCCGGCGCGAACCGCATGTCGATCTCGTGCTGCGACGGCCCCACCTCGTGGTGGACGTACTCGATCGGGATCCCCATTCCCTCCAGCGCGCGCACCGTCTCCTGCCGGAGCTCGCTCGCAGCGTCCATCGTGGTCATGGCGAAATAGCCGCCCTCGTCGAGCGTCTCCGTCCCCTTGTCGTTGCGGAAGAGGAAGTACTCGAGCTCGGGGCCGACGTTGAACGTGTCGAAGCCCATCGACTTCATCCGCTCGAGCGCGCGGCGCAGCACGAAGCGCGGGTCGCCGTCGTACGGCTCCCCGTCCGGCGTGACGACGTCGCAGATCATCCGGGCGACCTTCGTCTCGCCCTCGCGCCACGGCATCAGCTGGAACGTTCGCGGGTCGGGGATCGCGACCATGTCGGACTCCTCGATCGCGTTGAACCCCGTGATCGACGACCCGTCGAACCCCATCCCGTCGTCCAGTGCTGCCTCCATCTCGGCGGGAGTGACCGCGAAGCTCTTGAGGTGTCCCTCGAGATCCGTGAACCACAGCAGGAGGAACTCGACGCCCTCGTCCTGGATCCGCTTGAGCACCTTCTTCCGGTCGTCGACGTCCGACGTTGCTCTCGCTCTGCTCTCGACCTGCGCCATGTGTGCCTCCTTGAAATGCGAAAAGCCCCGGGCAGGGCCCGAGGCTCCGTTGCCTCCGAACGCGCGGAGCCTAACACGTAAGCAAAGCCAAACACGAATCCCGTTTCTCGTCCTCGCTCGGCGGACATGCTGGGTCGGAGGAGTTCGTCCGAGGAGGGGGTGAATTGGTGACGATTTCGGAGGGGGTCGCTCCTGCGACCCGGACCGTACTGCGCGTCGAACTGGAACAGGGCAGAGAGCTCGAAGCCTCGCTCGGAGGAATGAGCTCTGCGGCCGTCTTGGACGACGTGCTTCGACAGCTGGAGTCCGCGGCTTTCGTACGGCTAGGCGACGACACCATCGTCCGCAGCGCGGACGTGAAGTCGATCCGTCTTCGCGCGGAAGGAGCGGGCTTGAGCGATTCCTTGAAACCACGACTGGGAGGGGACCACATGTCGTACGACCAGCAACGCGGTGACACCGCGATCAGAGACAGGACGCAAGACGGGCAGCAGCAGCAGCCCGGCATCGCCGATCAGTTGTTCGGCTACGGAAACCGGCCCTTCGCCGAGACCAAGCCGTTCTTCATGACGAGCGAGTTCCTGGCGTTTCTCGTGGTCGGTGCCGGCGTCTTGATTGCAGCGTGGCAGGCCGACAACCTGGATGCGCCGCGCGCCTGGCTGATCACGTCGATCGTGACAGCCGCGTACATCGTCAGCCGCGGCTTTGCCAAGTCGGGAACGCGCGATCCGAACCCGGATCGCCGTCACTGGCAGAACTAGGCAGCTCGTCCTCAGCGGGCGCTTCGGCTACGTCCCGAGGCGCCCGCGTAGCCCGCGCGGTGTCATCCGTACTGGAAGATGATCACGACCGCCACCGCCGCGATCCCGCCGCCGCGAGAGCTATGAGCGGCCCACTCTCGCCGCCCGTCGAGGCGAGCGCCATCGCCGGAATTGCGATTAGGGCTGCGACGACCGTCACAGCCAGGCCGAGAACCAGTTGGGGGGCGCGAATCAACCGAGCGTACTCCCTCAGGCGGGCGCTTCGGCTTCCTCGAGCTCCGGCTCGCGGCCGCCGTGCCGGAGCGCCCGCCCGTACAACGCGAGGGCCGGGGTGAGCAGCAAGCCCGAGGCGACGAGGGCTGCGCGCATCCCCGAGACCGTTCCCACCACGCCGATGACCGGCCCGCCGGCGATCTCACCCACTGCATCCGACTGCCCGACGAGTGAGTTCACCGTGGCGCGGATGCTCGAGTCCTCGATGTTCCGGTTGAGCCACGCGGCGTAGAGCGGCTCGATGATGCGGCGGGCGAGCCGTGCGAGGAGGTACGCGCCGGCCGCGAGCGCGAATCCGCCGGCCAGCCCGAAGACGACCATCGCGACGCTGAGAACGCCGGTGATCACGAAGAGCGCCCCCGCGAGCTGCTTGTCGCTCGCATTGCCGAACCGCGGGACGAGGAACGAGGTGATCACGATGCCTGCGGCGAGCCCGACGACGTTGAAGACGCCGAACCAGACGACCGGGTCGAGTCCCCAGAGCTCGGGCAGGCCGACGTCGCGGATGAAGTGCGCCTCCCAGAGCCGGTCCAGCCCTTCCGACGCCGCGCCCGCGAAGAAGGTGATCCCCACGATGAGCAGGAGCACGTGGTGCCCCCGGATGAGGCGAACGCCTGCCGACGCGTTCTTCCGCAGCTCACGCGTGGCGGAGAGCCGCTCGTGCCGAGGACGGCGCCTGAACCCGTGCTCGGGCATCACGAGCAGGCACGCGAACCCCGTGGCGATCCAGACGACACCGCCGAAGACGACGGCCGCCGCGAGGTCCTGCGTTGCCACGGCCACGCCGAGGATCGCCCCGAGGATCGCGCCTGAATAGGCCCACTGCGCGCCGCGGAGGAAGACGCCCGTGATGCCGTCGACGCCGTGCTCGTCCGTGATCCACGCCTCGTATGCCCCGCTCATCAGCGCACCTCCGAGTCCCCAGAGGACCGAGCCCGCGAGGAGCACCGGATAGTCGTGCGTCATCGCCATCACGATCGCGGAGATGCCGCTGACGAAAAGCCCGAGGATCACCGACGCGCGGCGGCTGTAGGTGTCCGCGATCGCGCCGGTCGGCACCTCGAGCAGGAAGTAGCTGATCTCTCCGACGGTCCCGATCAGCACGAGCTCGAGCGGGTTGAGGCCGACGTCGCGCACCAGATAGACGGCGAGCACGGTGAAAGCCGCATGCCGCGCGATGTCCTCGAAGAACTCGATCCCGTAGTAGACGTGCAGCGCGTCGAGCCGTCTCACGGGCGTCGGCGCACCACGATCCAGGCAGGCTGTTCCTCATACCCAAGCGCGAGGTTGATCGCATGCATGCCCTCGTTCCCGTCCTGGGTGAACGTAATGAGCTCGCGGTAGCCGTTAGCCGCTGCCCAGGCGATCTGTGTCTGCTTGAGAGTCGTTGCGATCCCCCGCCGGCGGTGCGTTCGCCTAGTCGCAGTGAGACCGTGCTCCAGCAGCCCTGGCTCGTCGCGCGCCATGAGCGCGGCGAAGCCGACGAGCTCGTCGCCGTCCATCGCAGTGAAGGCGATCGGACCTGCGAGATCCTCCTCGAGCCAGCTGTCGAAGCTCGGCGTCTCGACGGGGATTCCAACAGGCAAGTCCTCCCAGGCTTCGCGTGTGAGCGCATAGGCCGCGTCTCGGAGCTCAGGCGTGACTTCCACGATCTGGATTCCGTCGAGTGGCGGCGGATAACGCTCGTCACCCCGAAGCCGGCGCACGAGCTCGACGTCCCGCCGGTATTCCCGGAACCCGCGCCGGTCGGCCCAGGCGAGCGAGTCGGGTTCTGCTGCCGACACGGGCCCTGAGAGCCAGTCCGGCTCGAATCGCCGGGCATGCTCCACCAGCTCGTCGAAAAGCGCAGAGCCGAGGCCGCGGCCTCGTGCTTCCGGGAGGACGCGGACAGCGAGGAAGAGACGACCGGGCGAATCCGACGGTGCGACAAGTCCGATGCCCACGTCGTCCGCAAGGAGTTGCAGCCGCTCGGGCTGCCGTTCGAGCCGCCGTAGCTGATCCTCCACGCGCACCGGCTCGCGCGGCGTGATCGCGCCCCACACTTCGCACCAGACGGCGAGGTCGGCTTCGGTCTCGGCGCGGCGAATCATCCCGACCGCTTCAGCTTCCCGTGCCGCTTCGCGTACCGCTCGCCGCGGCGGAAGACCCAGAGACCGAGCGGAATCGTCACGATTCCGATCACCACGAGGGCAAACAGCTCCGGGCCCATCGAGCTCAGTCCCTCCCCGTCGAGGATCGCCGCACGAAGGCCCTCCAGGGCGTAGGTCGCGGGCGAGATCGTCGCGAGCCACTGCATCCACTCGGGGAGCACCTCGACGGAGTAGTAGACGCCCGAGACGACGAGCAGGATGCCCTGCGCCATGAACCCGAGCTGGGTGCCTTTCTCCGGAGAGATCAACGGCAGGACGGCGCACATCATCCCGATGCCGATGAACGAGAACGACCCGACGAGCAGCAGGACGAGCGCTGCGACGAAGTTGGCATTCGAGAGGTCGAGGTCGAAGAAGAGCGCGACGACGCCGAACAGCAGGATCGCGCGGATGATCCCGTAGACGATCGAGAACAGGCCCATCCCGAACAGGTGCACTGGCCGCGACAGCGGCGCCATGAACGTGTACTCGATCGTCCCCTCCCAGCGCTCCCACGCGACCGTCTCGGTGAGGATCTCGAAGATCACCCCGAGGTAGGCCCACACGACGGCGCCGACGAGCAGCGTGGTCGTCGTCCGCTCGACGTCGATCTGGCCGCCCGCGGCCTCCACGCCCTCGCCGATGAAGACGATCGTCAGCGTGTTGGCGATCGTCCAGACGAAGAACGCGACGTCCCACCAGATGTAGCGCTTGACGAGGTAGACGTTGCGCTCGAAGACGCCGGCGAGCCCGATCAGCTCGTGGCGGAGAACGGCTGCGGCTCCCTGAGGCATCAGTCTTCGTCCTCCGCCGGCTCGTCCTCGAACGCTTTGCCGGTCGCTGCGAAGAACGCCTCTTCCAGCGTCTCCGCGCCGTACTTCCGCTTCAGCTCGTCGGCCGGGGCGAGCTCGATCAACCTGCCGCGGTCCAGGATCCCGACCCGCTCTGCGAGCTCCTCGGCCTCCGCGAGGTCGTGGGTGCAGAGCAGCACCGTGGCGTCATGTGTCTCGCGGATCTCGCGGATGAACTGCTGGATCTCGACCTTGGAGCGCGGGTCGAGCCCCGTCGTCGGCTCGTCGAGGAGCAGGAGGATCGGAGCCGTCAGCAGCGCCCTGGCGAGGGCGACCTTCTGCTGCATGCCCCGGGACATGTCCTCGAGCGGCTCGTCGATCCGGTCAGCGGGGAAACCGACGCGCTTCAGGATCGCGGGGATCTGCGTCCTCGTGGTTCTGGGCGACATGCCGTAGAAGCGGGCCGCGTAGCTGAGGTTCTCGACCGCGGACATCTTCTTGAAGAACGAGGCCTCCACGGACACGCGATTGATCAGCCGTCGGACGGGTCTCGTCTCGGTGAAGACGTCGTGGCCGAAGATGCGGGCCTCCCCGCCCTCGTGCAGCAGGAGCGTCGAGAGCAGCCGGATCAGCGTCGACTTGCCCGAGCCGTTCTGCCCGAGGATCGCCACGGTCTCGCCCCGACGAACCTCGAACGTCACACCGTCGAGCGCCGCGACGCGCTTCCGGCGTCTCCGGATCCCGTGCCGCCGGCCATCGTTGCGGACGAACTCCTTGCGGAGGCCGTTCACGACGACAGCGGGCGTTCCATTCGAGTTGTGCGTTGCGGTCATGCGATGTCTCCTACGGTCTGAAACGGGACGAGGGAAGGCTTCGTCAGGCCTCGCGGGAGGCCCGCGCGCCGATGAAGCTCGTCAGCCGACCGGGAACATCACAGTGGGCGCACCTTAGCCAGCGCCGGTCGCGCGGGTCAAGTTCGGCCTACCCGAAAGCGGGGTTGCCTCCGTCCGGGCGACGCGCTACTTTCCGATCAGGCACGCGCCGCCGAAGGTGCGCGCCGAGGCAATGGAGCCTCAGGACTTCTTCGAGTCCTGGGGCTTTTTCGCGTTCAAGGAGGGAAAAAAGTGAGCGAGCTCGAGACGAAGCACTACCTGGCGAACGGCACGGTGCCGGCTCCCAAGGAGGCGATCGCGTGGGCGGGAGAGACCCAGGCCCAGATGGTCGACCTGAAGTTCTGCGACCTGCTCGGGACCTGGCAGCACATGACGCTGCCGGTCTCGGCGTTCGACGAGTCGTCGTTCGACGAAGGGCTCGGGTTCGACGGCTCCTCGATCCGCGGCTGGCAGGGGATCTCGGAGTCCGACATGCTCCTGATGCCGGATCCGTCGAGCGCGATCCTCGATCCGTTCACCGAGACACCGACGCTGTCGCTCGTCTGCGAGATCGCCGACCCGATCACGCGCGAGCCCTACGGCAAGGACCCGCGTGGCGTCGCCCGCCGCGCCGAGGCGTACCTCGCCGACTCGGGTATCGCGGACACGGCGTACTTCGGGCCCGAGTGCGAGTTCTTCGTCTTCGACGAGGTCTCGTACGAGCTCGGGCCCAACCGCTCCCACTACTCCGTCGACTCGGCCGAGGGCCACTGGAACTCCGGGCAAGCCGGGCCTCGGCTACACGGTGCGCGAGAAGGAGGGCTACTTCCCGCCGGCGCCGCACGACACGCTGAGCGACCTCCGCACGCGCATGGTGCTGACGCTCGAGCGGCTCGGCATCCCGTGTGAGTTCCACCACCACGAGGTCGCGTCCGGCGGCCAGTGCGAGATCGACCTCCGCTACCAGCCGCTGACGCGGATGGGCGACCAGATCATGACCTACAAGTACGTGGTCAAGAACGTCGCTCGAGCGGCGGGAAAGTGCGTGACCTTCATGCCGAAGCCGATCTTCGGCGACAACGGCTCGGGCATGCACACCCACCAGTCGCTGTGGCGCAGCGGCGAGACGCTGATGGCGGACAAGGACGGCTACGCCGGTCTTTCCAAGGTCGCGCGCTCCTACATCGGCGGGCTGCTGACTCACGCGCCGGCGCTGCTCGCCTTCTGCGCGCCGACGACGAACTCGTACCGCCGGCTCGTCCCGGGCTACGAGGCGCCGGTGAACCTCGTCTACTCGCAGCGGAACCGCTCGGCGTGCATCCGGATCCCGATGTACTCCGACTCGCCGAAGGCGAAGCGGGTCGAGTTCCGGTGTCCGGACGCTGCGGCCAACCCGTACCTCGCGTTCTCGGCGATGCTGATGGCGGGCCTCGACGGGATCGAGAAGGAGCTCGATCCGGGCGCCCCGGCCGACTTCGATCTCTTCGAGGAGGAGCGGGGAGGCATCCCCCAGGTTCCGGGCTCGCTGGCGGAGTCGCTCGACGCGTTGGAGACCGACCACGAGTTCCTGACCCGCGGCGGAGTCTTCAGCGAGGAGCTGATCGAGACCTGGATCGCGTACAAGCGCGAGACCGAGGTCGACACCGTTCGGCTCCGGCCCCATCCGGCCGAGTTCTCCCTCTACTTCGACTGCTGAGTTGGAGGTGAGGGAGCTGCGGCACGACGACTGGCCGGCCGTGAGGGTGATCTTCGAAGAGGGGATCGCCGGCGGCGACGCCACGTTCGAGAGCGAGGCTCCCTCGTGGGAGGACTGGGACAAGACGCACCTCGAGGGCCATCGCCTGGTGGCCCTCGAGGGCGGCGAAGTGGTCGGCTGGGCCGCGCTCTCGCCGGTGTCGGAGCGCTGCTGCTACGCCGGTGTCGCGGAGGACAGCGTGTACGTGGCCGATTCCGCGCAGGGACGAGGCGTCGGCCGGGCCTTGCTCGACGACCTTCTTGCGGGCGCCGATCGGGACGGCCTCTGGACGATCCAGGCCGGGATCTTCGCGGAGAACGAGGCGTCGATCGAGTTGCACAAGCGCTGCGGGTTCCGCGTGGTCGGGACGCGCGAGCGACTCGGACAACACCACGGCGCCTGGCGGGACGTCGTGCTCATGGAACGGAGGTCGGCGTGACCAAGGTGGAGGCAGTAGTGATCAGGGAGCGCGTCGAGACGGTGATCGACGCGGTCGAGCACCAGACGGGACATGTCGGCGTCACCGTGGTCGAGGCGATCGGCCACGGGCGGCAGCGGGGGATCACGCACGAGTACCGCGGACGAATCTTCGAGTCGCGGTTCCTGCCGAAGGCCGTGCTGACCTTCATCGTCTCCGACGAGCGGGCCGACGCGGTCGTGGACGCGATCGTCGACGCGGCGCGGAGCGGCAGCGAGTCGGGGGACGGGATCGTCTGGACGACGCCTGTCGAGAGCGTCACGCACAACCGGACCGGGCTGAGGCTCGAGGAGGCCGAGCGCGTATGAGCCGGGAGACGCTGATCGTCACTAGCACGGTGTGGGTCGTCTTCGCGGCGATCCTCGTGATGTTCATGCAGGCCGGGTTCGCGTTCCTCGAGGCAGGCCTGACGCGGATGAAGAACGCCGGGCACATCGCCGCGAAGAACGTGCTCGTGCTCGGGATCGCGTCGCTCGTCTACTACTTCGTCGGCTACGGCATCGCGTTCGGCGACGGGGGGAACGGGATTGTCGGCGGCTCGGGATTCGCGCCTTCCTCCGAGACCCTCCTCGCGATCGGGGCGGAGCCCTTCAGCTGGTTCGGCTCGATCCCGGCCGGCGCGGGCTACCTGTTCCAGGTCGTCTTCGCGGCGGTGTCGCTGGCGATCGTCTGGGGCGCGATGGCGGAGCGGACGAAGCTCTACGTGTACTTCGCCTTCGGCGCCGCGTTCACGCTCGTCTACTCGGTCGTCTCGCACTGGATCTGGCATCCGGACGGTTGGCTGTTCGCGCTCGGGATGCAGGACTTCGCCGGCTCGACGGTCGTCCACTATCAGGGCGCACTGGCTGCGCTCGCCGGCGCGATCTTGCTGGGCCCGCGCATCGGCAAGTTCGACCAGGACGGGAAGCCGAACGCGATCCCGGGCCACAACATGGCGTACGTCACGCTCGGCGTGCTGATCCTCTGGTTCGGCTGGTTCGGGTTCAACCCGGGGTCGACGCTCGGCGTCGTCACCGGCGAGCGGCTCGGCTACTTCGCCTACGTCGCGCTGACGACGAACGTCGCGGCGGCGGCCGGCGCGCTCGGCGCGGTCACGGTGTCCTGGCTCGTGCTCCGCAAGCCCGACCTCTCGATGATGCTGAACGGCGTGATCGCGGCGCTCGTCGCGGTGACGGCGGCCGCGGGGTTTGTCGCGCCGTGGGCCGCGATCCTGATCGGCCTCGTCGCCGGCGCGATCGCCGTGCTCGGCGTCCTTTTCGTCGAGCGGATCCGGATCGACGACCCGATCGGCGCGGTCGCCGTCCACGGGATGGCGGGCGTGTGGGGGACGCTGGCGACCGGGATCTTCGCGGTTCCGGCGCTCGCCTCGAACCTCGCGACCGGGACTGGGGGGCTCTGGTACACGGGCAGCTTCCACCAGCTCGGCGTCCAGGCGGTCGGGCTTCTGGCGGTCGGTGTGTTCACCTTCGCCGCGTCGTTCGGTTTGCTCTGGGCGATGAAGGCGCTGTGGGGGATCCGCGTCGAGCCGGAGGTCGAGACCGCCGGGCTCGATGTCTCGGAGCACGGTATGTGGGGCTACCCCGAGTTCTACATCCCGGTCCCGGGAGGCTACGGGACGGAATCTCACGGCCACCTGCTCGGCAACGGCCACCACCATCGCGAACCCGTTCGTCCTGTCCCCGAACCAGTCACGGAGACCGCATGAAGACCTGTATCTGTGCCAAGCCGATCCCGGTCGAGCGTGGCGAGCGAAAGGGCGCCGCGCGCACCGTATGTGCGCGTTGCGCCCTCCCGCTCCCGCTGCGGCTCGGACGGCCCGCCGCTTAGCGGATCGCGAAGGTCACCGTCACCGAGGCGGCGATCTCCTGCGAGCCCGGCTCGATCGGCATTTTGGCGTCGGCCGCCCGCGCCTCCATGGCGAAGTACGGCTGCGGCTGACTGCCTTCGACGATCGCGGTGACCTCGCCGAGCGAGACGCCGCCTGCGGCCGCGAGCACCTCCGCCTTGGACCGGGCGTCGGCGAAAGCGCGCTTGAGGGCGTCCTGGTACTCGCCCTTCGGGTCCGCGACCACGAGGCCAGGGCCGGAGACGGTGTCGGCGCCCGACTTGACGCCGATCTCGCTCAGCCGGCTCGCGCGGTCGAGCGGTTGGTTGCTGACCGTGACCGACGCGTTCGCCTGGTAGCCGCGCTGCTCGGGAACCTTGTCTCCGTCCCAGCGCGGGGAGACGTCGAAGTGCTCGGTCTTCAGGTCCTTCGAGGCAACGCCGGCCGCTTTGAGTGCGTCGACGAGCCGGCGTACCGCTGCGGAGTTCACAGCGAGCGCTTGCTCCGCGGTCGTCCCCTCGCTCTGGACGCCGAACGACATGCCCGTGCGGTCCGGCGTCGCCGTTGCCTTTCCTTCACCCGTGACGGTGATGCCGTCGCGGGGGTCGTCGCTCGCCCCACCAGCGGTTTCCGGAACGCCGACGCCGGCGAGCGCGGCGACGGCGAGCACGAGTAGTGCAGCAGCTGTGATCTTCAAGACCTTCATGCCCTACATACGCCGCCGAGAGGTCGGACGTCACAATCGCGGGATGCGCTACCAGTTCGTCGACTGCCGCTGGGAGCTGGGGAAGCCCAGCAAGGGGCGGGAGCCCTACCTCGCCGGCCACATCCCGGGCGCGTCGTTCCTCGACGTGGACAAGGATCTCTCCGACCTGTCGGTCGAGGGGCAGGGGCGTCATCCGCTGCCGAGCGCGGAGCGCTTCGCGGCGGCTGCAGGCCGTGCGGGGATCGGCGACGGGCGTCTACGTCGTCGCGTACGGGGACATGGGCGGCGCCGAGCGGCTCTGGTGGCTGCTGCGCCACTTCGGCCACGACGACTGCGCGGTGCTCGCAGGCGGTCTGGACGCGTGGCGCGGGCCGCTGTCGGTGGGTGAAGAGGCGATCGAGCACGCTGTGTTCACACCACGCGAGCGCGAAGGCGACACGATCGACGCGGACGAGATCGAGCGCCGGCGTGGCGAGCTCGTCCTCATGGACGCCCGGCTCCCGTCGCGGTGGCGCGGCGAGGAGAACGCGATCGACAAGGTGCCGGGCCGCATCCCGGGTGCCGTCAACACGCCGTGGAACGAGCAGCTCCCCGAGCTGCCGGGCGGTGAGCTCGTCGTCTACTGCGGCTCTGGGGTGACCGCGTCGGTGGTCGTGCACAGGCTGGCGCTCGCCGGGCGCGAGGCGCGGCTCTACCCGGGCTCGTGGAGCCAGTGGGAGACGCTGGGCCTGCCCGTGGAGCGGGACTAGGCGGCGGCTGTAGCTTCGCCGAGGTCCGGCAGGTACTGCCGCCAGCCGTCGGGAATCCTTGGTGTCGCGAGCCGGATGTACAGAACAGGCTGCGGGACCCGGGGCTTGGTGCGCAGCACCATCTCGATCTCGTCGAGGAGGCGGTTGCCCTTCTTCAGGTTGCATGGCGCACACGAGGTGACGACGTTCTCCCAGACGGAGTCACCGCCTCGGCTGCGTGGGATGACGTGGTCGAGGGTCAGGCGGCCGTTCGATGTGCCGCAGTAGACGCAGCGCCACCCATCCCGGGCGAACAGCGCTCTTCTCGAGATCTTCCGTTGGACGGTACGCGGCACCGACACGTACGTGACGAGCCGGATCACGTGCGGCCACGGATAGGTGTCAGTCGCGGAGTGGAGTGCCTGCTCCAGCTGCTCGATCACCTCGGCCTTGCCCTTGAAGACCAGCACATGGGCGCGGCGCACCGAAGTCACGTTCAGTGGCTCGTAGCTCGCATTCAGGACGAGAACCTGGCCCATGAGGGTCCAAAACGATAGCGAGCCGCGAGCGCGCGGAGGCGCCAGACTAGGATCTCCGGCCGTGGACGTCTCGGCCACTACGGCGGCGTGGATCGCGATCGGCGCGTGCGCGGCGGCGTTCGTCGCCGTCTGCGTCGTTCTCTACCTCTGGTTCAAGATGAGGCGGGTACGCGAGGCGCAGATGGTGCTGTTGGGCGGCGGCAAGTCGGATCTCGTCGACTTCGCCGTCTCGCTGCAGGCGCGAATCGACGATCTGCACCGTGCGGTCGACGAGGTCGCAGCGGGTCTCTCCCGCGTCGACCGGCGCGTCGACGGGTGCGTCTCGAAGACGTCGATCGTCCGCTACGACGCCTACGAAGGCGCCGGCGGCCACCAGTCCGCGTCGCTCGTCTTCCTCGACGCGGCACGCACGGGAGTCGTCTTCACGGCGATCCAGGGCCGCGACTACGCCCGGATCTACGTGAAGGAGCTCGACCACGGAAAAGCCCCGGTCGCGCTCTCCCCGGAGGAGCAGGAAGCGGTCGAGCGGGCGATGGCCAACTAGCTCGGCGAAAGTCTCACGACTTTCGCCGAAAGTGTGAAGCACGGGCGCCGGCTTCGCCGGCGCGCGGCCCAGACGGTTCCTGGCTCTTCCCTCTCGATGAACCGAAGCGCTCGGGACGGGCGAAGCCCGTCCCTCGGCGACTTCTCTCGCTAGCCGCCCGGGTACGAGAAAATGACCGGGTACTCGGCGGTGTTGTTCGCCAAATTTTGTTCGCCCGGTACTTCCTTGACTTCGACCTGAAGCGTCGTCCGCCGCACGAACGGGACGTTCGTGATGTTCTTGAAGACGACGGTCTCCTGTTGGCCCTCTTCGGTGACGTCCACTGTCTGGCGTCGGACGATGGGCTCCGGGGTCTTTTGGATCGTCAGCGTCACCTGCACGCCGGTCTCGGTCGACTCTCCCGAGTTCTCGAAGGTGACCTCGAAGCTGAGATCGGTGGTCGCGACGATCTCGTTCAGCTCGTCCGTGGAGAGCGTGGCTCCTCCGGCCACCTTCACCGAGACGAGGTTGTGGCCGTGACTGCCCGGGGCAGTGGTACCGCCCGTCGCGCCGCCGCGGATGCGATTCCAGACCGACGTCATCGTGGCCGTCGTCGCGAGCGTCGGGTTCTGAACGAAGTTCGAGTCGGGGACGTTCACGTTCTGGATCCCCTGGCTGCGCAGCTCGGCGCGCGCCGGATCCTTGAATCCGTCGTCCCAGACGACGTCGCTCGCCACCAGGCGCCGGGCCTGCGCCGCCAGCAACTCGCCCGCCCGCGTCGCATTGCGGATCTGGCCGGAGAACGCGTTGCCGATGCCGTTGAGTCCGCTGACCCGGTACTGCAGCGACTCGACGAACTCGTCGTGCTCGTCACGCAGCGGCCCAGGCTCGTCGAGCGCCTCGGCCCGGTCGACGAGCTGCACCTGCTGGTCGGCGAGGCCGTCGAGCGTGCGAACGAGCTCGGCCTGGCGGATCTCGGGGCGGATGAGTGCTGCGTTGAGGTCGGCGCCGATCTTCTCCGACGCGTCCGCGATCTCTCCCACCGACGTCATGTAGTCGGCATACAGGTTCTGCTTTGCCTCGCCCCGGCAGCTGGAGACCCAGAAGACGAGCAGCACGACGACGAGGATGGCGAGGCTGATCAGGCCGACCAGTCGGAGGATGGGTGTCAGTCCCGACGGCGGCCCCGGCGGTCGACGCGAACGCCGCCCCCGCCTCGGCGGCCGTTCGGGCCCAGCGGCCTCCGTGGTCGCCGGTTCCTCGAAGAAGTCGAATTCGATCTCGGTGCTGTCGCGCTCAGACATCGCGCCGTGACGAGCCTACCGCGTGACCCGGCTTGCACCGCAGCAAGAGGAGTTCGCAGCGCTGTGCCTAACCCGGTTCGCACATGGCGACAGCAGTCGCGCCACTTCCGGCCAGTGACCTCGTTCTGGGCCGCTACCGCCCCCTGCGGCCGCTCGGAAGCGGCGGCTCGGGCTCGGTTTGGCTTGCCCGCGACGAGTCGAACGGGCTCGACGTCGCGCTCAAGATCGTCCCCCGCGAGGGGAAGGCGGGAACGCGGGCTGAGCGCGAGGCCGAGGCGGCTGCCCGGCTGCGCCACCCGCGCTGCCTGCGCGCATACGCGTGTGCGGGAGACAGCCGCAACGTCTACATCGCCTACGAGTACGTCCCCGGCCAGACGCTTCGCGACCGGATCCGCGCCGGTGAGGTGCACGACGCCGCCGCGCTCGAGATCGCCGCGCAGATCCTCGAGGGTCTCGCGCACGCCCACGCGAACGGGATCGTCCACCGGGACGTCAAGCCGACCAACGTGCTCGTGGCGGACGCCGAGCAGCTGGAGGTACGTCTCCTCGACTTCGGCCTCGCCCAGTTCACCGAGGCCGAGACGCTGACCGCCGCGGGTGACGTCCCGGGAACGCTCGCCTACATCTCGCCCGAGCGGCTCCGCGGTGAGGAGGCCACCTACGCCGCGGATGTCTGGGCCGTCGGCGTGCTGCTGTGGGAAGCGCTGGCCGGCTACCACCCGTTCTGGACGTCTTCGCCGATCCAGACCGCGCACAGGATCGAGGAAGGCGCGCCGTCGCTCGCCGAGGTCCGGCCCGATCTTCCCCGCCCGGTGATCGACGTCGTCGACCGCGCGCTGGTCCTCGATCCATCCCGCCGTCCACCGGCCCTCCAGCTTGCTCAACGCCTTCGGGATGCGAGGACGGCGGGCCGGCGCGCCTCGGCCAAGCGGCAGCTGCCGCGCCTCGAGGCACCGCCTCTCCGCCGAACCGCCGCCGCAGCCTCAGCCGCACTCTTCGTCGGCGGGACTGCGGCACTGGTGCCCTTCTATCCCGCGGGCTGGGGATGGGGACTGGCCGCGCTCACCGCCGCGGTGGCTGCGTTCCGGCCGAGGCTCGGCCTCGCAATCGCCCTCGCGACCGCCGTGCTTCCGCTCGGGAACGCTTCGCTCGGACTCGCCGTCGCGTACTCGATCCTCGCGCTCGCCTGGATCGTCGCGACCTGGCGCCGGCCGGAGGAAGGCCTCGTCGCGGCTGCGGGCTCACTCCTCGCCCCGATCGGCGCAGCCGCCCTCCTGCCGTTGCTCGTCCTCTATGTCCGAAGCGCTGTCTGGCGCGGCGTCCACGCCGGCCTCGCCGTCCTGATCGCTGCGATCGCCGCGGGCCTCGCGGGAGCGAGCATGCCGCTGAGCGAGCGCGGGGCGCCAGAGCTCGGCCTGGCGGGAAGCGAGGACGTCGGAGCGGTGATCACCGCCCTTCTAAGCGGTCTCGCGGCCCGGCCGGAGCTCCTTCTGGCGGCACTGGTCTTCGGCGGCCTGGCTGCGCTTCTGCCGCTCGCCGCGAAACGCGGCCTCTGGCCGATCGCGGGGCTCGGCGCCGCGGCGCTCGGACTGCTGCTCTTGCCCGTTGCAGCCGTCAACGCAGTGCCCGTAGTCGCCGGAATCTGGCTCTGCTGCGTAACGCTCGGCCTGAAAGCTGCCCGCTAGACTCGGGCGCCAGTGGCTCTTCCGGTAATGCTGTCGAGCTTCGGGGTCGTGAGCACCAAGCCAGAGGTCGCGATCGACCGATGCCAAGGCCGGCAGCCTTGGCAAGGACGAGCGTGGGCTCTGGCGCAGCGTGATCGCGGGCCCGAAGCCGACGTGTATTGCCGGGAGGGCCACTAGCCGTGCTGCGCACTATCGAGCAGAAAATCGAATCGCTCTTCGAGGGCGCGTTCGGGCGCGCCTTCCGCCGGAACGTGCAGCCGGTCGAGCTCGCGCGCAAGCTCGCGAAGGAGATGGACGACTACAAGATGGTCTCCGTGTCGCAGGTCTACGCGCCGAACGAGTACGTGGTCTATCTGTCCCCCGGCGACCGCGAGCAGTTCGAGAGCTACGAGGACGCGCTGATCAAGGAGCTCCAGCAGTACCTCCTCGAGCACTCCCGCCGAGAGAGCTACGTGCTGCTCTCCAAGCCCGACGTCTCCTTCGAGACCGACGACGACCTGGAGGTCGGCCTGTTCGGGATCGCCAACCGGATGATCCAGCGCGAGTCGCCCGAGCAGGAGCCCGAGCAGGCGCCCGAGCCGGGCGCCACCCGCGTCTATCGCGCAGTCCCGGCGGAGACGGAGCTGGCGTCGGCCGAGGAGCTGGGTCTCGAGCCCGAGCCCGAGCCGGAGCCGCCGGCCGCGGTGACGATCGGCGGGACGTCACACGAGCTCCGCAAGCCGAGCATGGTGATCGGCCGCTCCAAGGACTGCGACATCAGGGTCTCAGACCCCAACGTCTCGCGCCGGCACGCAGAGATCCGGCAGGAGGGCTCGGGCTACTGGGTCGTCGACCTCGGCTCCACGAACGGGATCGCGGTGAACGGCAAGCAGCTGAAGCGGTCGAAGCTCGACGAGGGGGACAGGATCACGCTCGGCTCGACCGAGCTCGTCTTCACGCGCTCATGATCGTCGGCGCCGTCGAGGTCGAAGCGGTACTGCTCGGGCTCAAGTTGGGATTCCTATTCCTGCTCTACCTCTTCATCTGGCGGATCGTGCGCTCCGTGGCCAAGGACCTTCGGTTGCCGCAGGAGAGCTTCGTCCTCGGGCCCCAGCAGGCTGCGGCCGCGGGTCTCGGCCGGACGCACACCGGGATGCTCGTCGTGCTCTCGAGCCCAACGCTCGACCCGGGGACGGAGCGTGAGCTGGACTCCGCTCCGGTCACACTCGGGCGTGCTGAGGAGAACGATCTCGTCCTCGACACGGACGAGTTCGCATCGGTGCAGCACGCGCGCATCGAGCCACGCCGCGACGGCGTCTGGCTCCACGACCTGGAGTCCACGAACGGGACGTTCCTGAACGGGACGAAGCTGACCCGGCCGCGCAAGCTCACGCCGGGCGACGTCATCCGCGTCGGCGAGACCGACCTGAGGTACGAGCTATGAGGCTGGGAAAGACCGCGGCGCTTTCGCACCCCGGACGCCGGCGCCGCCACAACGAGGACTCCTACGTCGTCGAGCCGCCGCTGTTCGCGGTCGCCGACGGGATGGGCGGTGCGAAGGCGGGCGAGGTCGCATCCGGGCTTGCGGCGACCGCCCTGCAGGAGAGCGGCGTCGACGGCGAGAGCGGCGAGGCGCGCGTCACAGCGCTGATCGAGGAAGCGAACCGCCGTGTGTTTCGCCGCGCGAGCGAGGATCGCGACGTCTCCGGGATGGGCACGACGATGACCGTCGCGCTGATCGAGGAGGACAGCGTGGCGATCGGCCACGTCGGCGACTCCCGCGCGTACCTCATCCGCAACGGCCGGCTGGAGCAGCTGACCGACGACCACTCCCTCGTCGCGGAGCTCGTCCGGAGCGGCAAGCTGACGCCGGAGGAGGCCGAGGCGCATCCGCAGCGCTCGGTGATCACGCGGGCGCTCGGCACGGAGGCTGACGTGGACGTCGACACCTTCTCCGTCGAGGCGGCGCCCGGCGACCTCTTCCTCCTCTGCTCCGACGGCCTCACGACGATGGTCGACGACGAGACGATCCTCGACGCCGTCGAGCGCAATCGCTCCAACCTCGAGGAGGCGGCTCGCGCACTCGTCAACGCCGCGAACCGCGGCGGCGGCGAGGACAACATCACCGTCGTCTTCTTCGAGGTCGCGGGCGCGGCGGAGCCGGGTGAGCTCACGGAGGACACCGTCGTCACCTCCGCCGTCACCGAGGACGAGGACACGATGGACGAGAGCCACGCCGTGCCCCCGGTCGAGGTCGTCGAGGAGCCCAAGGACGAGCCGCGACGCGGGCGAGTGCTGCCGATCTTCGCGGCCCTCGCCGTGCTGCTGATGATCGCGGCGGCCGTCCTCTGGCTGCTCGAACAGTCGTGATGCTCAGCCTGCGAAACCGAGAGCTCGCCAGCCTGGTCGTCGTCGGGACGCTCGTCGGCTTCGGCTTCGCGAGCGTCTACATCGCGCGCCAGGAGGTCGTCAACTCCGCTTCGCTCTCGTACGGTCTCTTCTTCCTCGGCCTCTACGTCGCGGCGCACGCGATCGCCCGTGTCACGGTCCCGAAGGCCGACCCGTACCTGCTGCCGATGGCGGGGCTTCTCACCGGCATCGGGCTGACCGAGATCTACCGCCTCGGCGAGCACGACGCCTTCAGGCAGGGCCTCTGGATCGTGATCGGCCTCGGCGCCTTCGCCGCGACGCTCTTCCTCCTCCACGGCGACTTCCGCAAGCTCGAGAGCTACAAGTACCTGTTCGGGCTGAGCGCGATCCTGCTGCTCCTGCTGCCAGCCATGCCGATCATCGGCAAGACGGTGAACGGCGCGCGGCTGTGGGTGCAGGTCGGGCCGCTGCACTTCCAGCCCGGCGAGCTGGCGAAGATCCTGCTGATCGTCTTCCTGGCCGGCTACCTCCGGGAGAAGCGCGAGGTGCTGGCGCAGTTCCGGCTGAAGGATCTCGGGCCGCTGCTCCTGGTCTGGGGTTGCGCGATGCTCGTCCTCGCCGTGACGAACGACCTCGGCGGCGGGCTCCTCTACTTCGGGATTTTCCTCGCGATGCTGTACGTCGCGACCGCGCAGGTGTGGTTCGTGGCGGCAGGCGCCGTGCTCTTCGTCGGCGGGGCGGCGGCGCTCTACCAGGTGATCCCGCGCGTGCAGGAGCGCGTCCAGATCTGGCTCGACCCGTGGGCCGAGCCCTACGGCGACGGCTACCAGACGATCCAGTCGCTCTACTCGATCGCCAACGGGGGATTCGGCGGCGCCGGGCTCGGCCAGGGGACGTACACGGACGCCGACGGCAACTGGCTGATCCCGTACCTGAACACGGACTTCATCTACTCGGCGCTGGCGCAAGAGCTCGGGCTGGTGGGGATCTGCGGCTTCCTGCTCGTGTACATGCTGTTCGCGGCGCGCGGCTTCCGGATCGCGCTGCTCGCGCAGGACGGCTTCTCGAAGCTTCTTGCGGTCGGTCTCACCTTCGCCTTCACGCTGCAGGCGTTCATCATCATCGGCGGCATCGTCCGGCTGATCCCGCTGACCGGGATCACGCTCCCGTTCGTCAGCTACGGCGGATCGAGCATCGTCGTCAACTTCGTGCTGCTCGCCGGGCTGCTGCTGGTCTCCAACCGTGCGAACCAGGCGTTAGAGCGATGAACCAGCAGATCAGCCGCCTCGCCGTCGCCTCGCTCGTGCTCATCATCTCGCTGATCGTCGGAACGACGTACTGGCAGGCGTGGGCCGCGCCCAGCCTGGCGGACCGCCGCGACAACGCGATCAAGGTCGTCGCGCAGTTCACGATCAAGCGAGGCGGGATCTTCGCGTCAGACGGGTCGAAGCTCGCCGTCAATCGCCCTCGCCGGGTCAGCGGCAAGACCTTCTACTTCCGCCACTACCCGTCCCGCGAGCGCTTCGGCCACGTCGTCGGCTACTCGACGCAGGCGCGGTCCCGGTCGGGGGTCGAGCAGTCACGGAACGACTACCTGACCGGCGCGAACGCGAACCTCGCCACCCTCGTCGACACCACGCTCGACCGGCTCCGCGGAGGGACGATCGAGGGGAACGACGTCATCCTCACCGTACGTCCTGCGGCCCAGCGGACGGCGCTGCGCGCGCTTGGCGGCCAGTGCGGCGCAGCGGTGGCCCTCGAGCCGAAGACCGGGAAGGTGCTCGTGATGGCGTCGAGCCCGAGCTACGACCCGAACCTCGTCGAGCGCAACTTCTCGCGGATCCAGCGTGGGGCGGGGCCGTGTGGCATCGCGCCGCTTCTCAACCGGGCGTCCAACGGTCTCTTCGCGCCGGGGTCGATCTTCAAGGTCGTGACCGCCGCCGCGGCGCTCGACTCCGGCAAGTACTCCGTCGACTCGACCTTCAACGACCCCGGTTACTGCATCGAGTACGGCGAGCGCGTCACGAACTACGACACGTCATCGCCCTTCGGCAACGTGAACTTCACCCAGGCGATGGTCAACTCGATCAACTCGTCGTTCTGCGAGATGGGCAAGAAGCTCGGGCCGCCGCTGATCCTCGACTACGCGCGGCGGTTCGGCTTCTACGAGGATCCGCCCATCGATCTCCCCTCCGGCGAGCGCTCGCCGAGCGGCCTCTACCGGAACGGGAAGCTCTTGCCGCGTTCGCTGGAGTCCCGCGCCGACCCAGGCCGGCTCGCGTTCGGCCAGGAGCGGATGCTCGTCACCCCGCTCCAGATGGCGATGGTCGCAGGCGCGATCGGCAACAAGGGCATCGTGATGGAGCCCTACCTCACCGACCGGGTCCGCAAGCCCGACGGGTCGACCCTCGTGAAGACGGAGCCCAACGAGCTGCGGCGCGCGGTGAAGCCCGAGGTCGCGGATGCGATCGCCAAGATGATGGAGGGCGTCGTCTCGGGCGGGACCGGCACCGCAGCGCAGGTCTCCGGTGTCCGCGTCGGCGGCAAGACCGGGACCGCGGAGACCGGCCGCCAGGGACGCAACACGACGTGGTTTATCTCCTTCGCGCCGGTGGACGACCCGAAGGTCGCGATCGCCGTCGTGCTTCAGAACCAGAGCGGCACCGGCGGCTCCACCGCGGCCCCGATCGCGAAGGAGATCATGGAGGCACTCTTACGTCGCCCGTCGAAGAAGAACGGTTAGTCCAGTGGCTGTTACCGACACGCTGATCAACACGCTCTTCGACGGGCGCTACCGCATCGTCCGCAAGCTCGGCTCGGGCGGAATGGCGAACGTCTACCTCGCCGAGGACGAAGAGCTCGGCCGCAGGGTCGCGATCAAGATCCTGAACGACCGCCACGCGAGCGACGACTCGTTCGTCGAGCGCTTCCGCCGCGAGGCGAAGAACGCCGCCGGGCTCTCGCATCCCAACATCGTCTCGGTCTACGACCGCGGCGAGGCCGAGGGCACCTACTACATCGCGATGGAGTACCTCGAGGGCCGGAGCCTGAAGGACCGGATCGTCGCCGCGGGACCATTGCCGATCGCGAGTGCGATCGAGATCGCCCGCCAGGTGCTGCGCGCCGTCGGCTTCGCGCACCGGCGCGGGATCGTCCACCGAGACATCAAGCCGCACAACGTCCTGCTCGCCCAGGACGGCTCGTCCGACGGCGACCCGCGCTTCAAGGTGACGGACTTCGGGATCTCACGCACCGCTGCGAGTCAGATGACCGAGGCCGGGTCGATCGTCGGCACGGCGCAGTACCTCTCTCCGGAACAGGCGCGCGGCGCGCCGGTCGACCAGCGCTCGGACATCTACTCCGTCGGCATCCTCCTGTACGAGGTCCTGACCGGGGCGCTCCCGTTCACCGGCGAGACCCCGCTCGAGATCGCGATGAAGCACTTGTCGGAGGTGCCGCGCGCTCCGTCGGCCATCCGTCCGGAGGTCCCTGCCGACCTCGACATGATCGTGCTGCGAGCGCTCGCCAAGGATCCCGAGGATCGCTTCCAGAGCGCGGAAGAGATGGAGCGCGAGCTCGCGCGGGTCGAGGGCGGCGCGGGCGTTACGGCTGAGACCGCGGAGGCCGCCACCGCCGTCCTCTCGGGCGCGGGCGTCGTCGACACGGCGCCGACGATGGTCTCACGGCGTCCGGTCGTCGCGCCGCCGACAGAGCGGCGCTACGAGCAGCGCTACTACGACTACGAGGAGCCACGCCGTAGGCGCCGGGCGTTCTGGCCGTGGCTGCTCGGTTTGCTGCTGCTCGCGGGGGCGCTCGTCGCCGGTTTCTTCATCTGGAACCAGATCTCCGACCAGCTGGACGCGAACGAGCTCGCCGGCGTGCCGTTCGTCGAGGGCCAGCGTTGGCCCGAGGCGCGGAAGAACATCCAGGACGCCGGCCTGCGGCCCGTGAAGGTCAACCGCTCCCACGACACCTTCGCCGTCGGGATCGTCTTCCGCCAGTCGCCGGATGCCGGGGAGCGGGTGCCGAAGGGCAATGCCGTGCAGGTCTTCGTCTCGACCGGCAAGCCGCGGGTCGCGGTGCCCGACGTGGTCGGCGCGCGGGAAGCCGCAGCGGAGGTGACCCTTCGCGCCGCCGGCCTTGTCCCCGACACTCACGAGATCTTCTCCGACAGGCCCGTTGGAACGGTGATCGCGCAGGATCCGAAGGGCGGAACGAGCGTCGTGAAGGGCGGCACGGTCCGGATCAACATCTCGAAGGGCCAGCAGAACATTGGCATCCCGAGCGTGATCGGCCTGTCTTTCGCGGAGGCGTCCCGACAATTGCGGGCGGAGGGCTTCACGCCGGTTCGTTCCGACGTGGACGACTCGGCGCCGAAGGGTCAGGTCGTCGGGCAGGACCCGGGCCCGGGCGAGCTCCACCCGCCGGGCACCGAGGTGACGCTGAGCGTCTCGACGGGACAGTCCGGGACGACAGTGCCGGACGTGCTCGGACAGGACGAGGCCTCGGCGCAGGCGACGCTCGAGAACGACGGGTGGGTGGTCGAAATCCGCGACACGGGCACCGACAACCCCGAGGAGGACGGGGTCGTGCTCAGCCAGACGCCCGGTCCCGGCGAGGAGGCAGAGCCGGGATCGACCGTGACGCTCTACATCGGCCGGCTTGCGCCGAGCGAGGAGCCTCCACCTCCGCCACCATCGCCGTGACCGAGCGGGTCCGCGTCGCCGTGATCGCGGGCGGCCGCTCGAGCGAGCACGAGATCTCCGTCGCCTCGGCCCGCTCGGTGATCGAGGCGCTGGACGCCGACCGCTATGACGTCGAGACGATCGAGATCGGGCGCGACGGGCGCTGGGAGCTGAACTCGGGCGCGACGCGAGAGCTGGGGCGTCCCGTCGCGGAAACCCTTCCCGTGCCGACGGGCTCGCCGCCCGAGACGCTGGGCTCCGTCGATGTCGTCCTGCCGATCCTCCACGGCCCGTTCGGCGAGGACGGGACCGTGCAAGGGCTGCTCGAGCTGGCCGGCGTGCCGTACGTCGGGGCGGGAGTGACGGCCTCGGCGCTCTGCATGGACAAGGATCTCTTCAAGTCGGTCTTGCGTGACAAGGGCATCCCGGTCACGCGCTCCGTCACGCTCCGGAACGGCGACCGGCCGGAGAACCCGTTCGGCTACCCGGTGTTCGTGAAGCCGGCGCGGCTCGGATCGTCCGTGGGGATCACGAAGGTGCAGAGCGAGGACGAGCTTGGCGCCGCGGTCGAGCTCGCGCGGCGGCACGACGAGAAGGTGCTCGTCGAGGAGTTCGTCGACGGGGTCGAGGTCGAGTGCGGCGTGCTCGGGAACCGCGAGCCGATCGCGTCGATTCCAGGCGAGATCGTCTCCCACGGCTTCTCGGGGGTCGACTGGTACGACTACTCGGCGAAGTACGACGAGGGCGGGATGGACCTGGTGATCCCGCCGCGCGTCTCGGAGGAGGCGATCGAGCGTGTGCAGCAGGTCTCGGTCGACGCCTTCGTCGCGTCTGACTGCGAAGGGATGGCGCGCGCCGACTGCTTCGTGACCAGCGACGGAGACGTGCTGGTGAACGAGCTGAACACGATCCCCGGGTTCACCGCGACGAGTGTCTACGCCAAGCTCTTCGAGGCTTCGGGGATCCCCTACCCGGAGCTCCTCGACCGGCTGATCCAGCTCGCGCTCGAGCGCCATGACCGGCGCGCCAGGCTCGAGTACTAGTAGTGAGGGCTGATGGGAAATTCCGCCGGGCCGGATGACGCCCCAGACACGGCGCCGGATCAGCGCGTTCGCCCGCGACACGTAGCTCCGCTACGCGCCGCGAACGACCACACTGCCCGGCTTGGTCTGGAGCGCCCCCGGCTGCGGCCCAATTTCCCATCAACCCTCTAGCGCGGCAGCTCGCGGATCCCTTCGAGGAAGGCGGTGACGCCGTCGTCGTCGGCCTGCGGGTAGGTGAGGCCGAGGTCGTCCGAGACCTCGTTCGCGACGCGGCGGAAGAGCGCTGCCGTCCGGAAGAGCGCCTCCCAGTTCTCGTCCGGATCCACGCCGACGTAGGTCGCCTCCAGCTCCGCCCACAGCTCGGGCGCCAGGCGGCTCTCGAGACCGCGCCCGTAGGCGCCGGGCCGGAGCGTCCAGTCGTGGTCGAGCTCGATGCGCCACTCGAGCATGCGCCGCAGGGCGGTGCCCTTCACGTCGTGCTCGAGGATGTACTTCGCGAAGAAGAGCTCGCCGCGCCAGAGCGCCTTCGCGACGTAGGTGGTCGACCACCAGAACTCGTGGACGAGCGCGTCGTACTCGTCCTGCGTCGGCGGTCCCGGGATGTGGGCGCGGTAGCTCGGCGGCGTCCAACCGTTGGTGGCGCCGTCCTTGTCGAGCAACACGCGGTAGCCGACGTCGAGGTCAGCGGGGAGGGCTTCCGCGTCCGCCACGCGCTGGAGGAGAGCCGCCGGCCAGATCGTGAAGTCGATCCGCACGCCGTCGCGGTGGAGGAGCCCGCGGAAGTGCGTCGGGAGACCGAGCACGTTGCTCTGGTCGCCCCAGCCCGCCATCGGTTCCCCGTAGTCGTTCACGGAGATGTTTCCGGCGTCGCGCACCGCGACGATCACGTCGTAGTCCGAGAGGTGGTCGGCACCGCCGTCGGGATGCGCGCGGCTGCTCGTGAGGATCAGGGCGCGGATCGCCGGATCCGACTCGCCCCACTCGACGAGTCGCGCGAGGACGTCGGGCTCGGCGGGCAGGTCCAGCGTCAGCGGGCGGTGACCTGGTTGATCTCGGCGCGCGAGCCGCCGGGAATCTCGGTGATCCAGACCACGAAGAACCGTGCCTTCGCGTCGTTCAGCTCGAACCTCGTCCGCTCGCCCACCGTCTGCGAGTCCGAGACCTTGGTCGGGAAGGGGCCCGTCGGCTCGGCGCCGGTGCGTATCTCTGCCGTGAAGCCCGGTGTCGCGGATGTCACGACGATCGTCTCGGGCTCGACCTCGCGCTGCGCGTCGAGCACGAGGCCAACCCCGTCCTTCAGCCTGCTGAGGTCCGAGTTGTAGCTCTCCGTGCTCCACGAGGTCGACGGGTCGCCGTCGGTCGCTTCGGGCGCCTCGGCGTCGTGCTCCTCGTTGTCGCCCGGCGGCGGATCGTACGCTCCGACCCCGGCCAGCCGGATGGGCTGGCCGTTCGACGCTGCTGCCCCGTCGTCGTCGTCGCGCAGCGCCATCGCCCCGATCGCGGCGAGCGCGGCGATCCCGAGCACTGCGGCGACGGCTGCGATCGGCCAGAGGATTCCGCCTCGCTTTCTCCTGCCTTGGCGTGCGGGCCGCTGTTGCCGGGAGGGTGGGACGACCGGGCCGCGCGAGATCATCGTCGCCTCCTCCGAGGCCGGATCGAGCTCCGCGAGGCACGTTTCGAGCTCGTCGACGAGCTCGCCCATCGAGGCAAACCGGTCCTCCGGCCGCTTCGCCATTGCGCGCTCGACCGCCATCCCCAGCCGGGGCGGGCAGTCGGGACGGCGCTCGAGGACGCTCGGCGCCGGCTCGTTCACGTGGCGCAGCGCGACGGCGACGAAGTTCTCGCCCTCGAACGGGACCTGGCCCGTGAGGAGCTCGTAGAGCACCACGCCGAGCGAGTAGACGTCCGTTTGCGCGTCGACGCGCTGGCCGCGCGCCTGCTCGGGCGCGATGTACTCGCTGGTGCCGAGGACGGTGCCGGTGATCGTCACGCCCTCGACGCCCACGTCGCGCGCGATCCCGTAGTCGGTCATCTTCGCCTGCCCCTCGTCGTTCAGCAGCACGTTCTGCGGCTTGACGTCGCGGTGGATCAGGCCGCGCTCGTGGGCGAACCCCAGGGCCCGGGCCATCTGGAGGCCGAGCAGGAGCGCGTCGCGCAGCGGCAGCGCACCCGTTCGCTCGAGCAGCTGCTTGAGGTTTTCGCCCTCGACGTACTCGAAGACGATGTACTGACGCCCGTCCTCCTCGCCCCTGTCGATCACGGTGACGATGTTCGGGTGGCTCAGCTGCGCGACGGAGCGCGCCTCCCGGCGGAAGCGCTCGACGTACTCCTCGTCCGTCGTGTACTGCTCGTGGAGCACCTTGATCGCGACGATGCGGTCGAGCAGACGGTCGTGCGAGCGCCAGACGCTCGACATCCCGCCGCGGCCGATCAGCTCGATCAGCTCGTAGCGGCCCGCGATCAGGTCTCCCGCAGACATGCGGGGAGAGGTTACGTCAGGAAAGGACGGCTTCCAGCGAGTCCTCCCAGACGGCGAGCGCCTCGTCGAGCTCGGCGTCGGAGAGGGTGAGCGGCGTCAGCACCCGGATGCAGTTCCCGTAGATGCCGGACTTGAGGAGGAGCAGGCCGCGCTCCGCCGCTGCGTCGGTGACGGCGGAAGCGAGTTTCGGCGCCGGCGTCTTCGACCCTGGATCCTCGACGAGCTCGATCGCGCACATCGCGCCGACCCCGCGGACGTCCCCGATCTGCGGGAAGCGCTGCTGCCACGCGGCCATCCGCTCGCGGAACTGGTTCCCGAGGGTCGTGGCGCGGGCGCAGAGGTCCTCGTCGCTGATCACGTCGAGCACGGCCAGCGCGGCGGCCTGGGCGACCGGGTTCCCGACGTAGGTGCCGCCGATCGCGGAGTCCCCCGGCGAGTCCATGATCTCCGGCTTTCCGATCACGCCCGAGAGCGGCAGTCCCATCGCGATCGACTTCGCGATCGTGATGAGATCGGGCTCCACGTCGTAGTGCTCGATCGCAAAGAGCTTGCCGGTGCGGGCGAAGCCAGTCTGAACCTCGTCGACGACCATCACGATCCCGTGCTCGTCGCAGATTCGGCGCACGCCGGTCATGAACTCCCGCGGTGCGACCATGAAGCCGCCCTCGCCCTGCACGGGCTCGATCACGATCGCGGCGACGGTCTCCGCGGCGACCTGGGTGACGAGCGCGCGCTCCAGCGCCGCGAGCGCTTCCTCGGCCGAGGGACCGCGGTAGTCGTTCGGGAACGGCACGCGGTAGACCTCCGGCGCGAACGGGCCGAGCCCCGCCTTGTACGGATGCGTCTTCGAGGTCAGCGAGAGCGACAGGAGGGTGCGTCCGTGGAAGCCGCCCTCGAACGCGATGACGGCCGGCCGCTTGGTGTACGAGCGCGCGAACTTGATCGCGTTCTCGACGGCCTCGGTGCCCGCGTTGAAGAACGCTGCCTTCGCGTTCGGGATCGGCGCGAGCTCGCAAAGGCGCTCGGCGAGCGTGACGTAGACCTCATACGGGACGATCGTGAAGTCCGTGTGGCTGAAGCGCTCGAGCTGCTCCTGCGCCGCCTCGACGACCCGAGGATGCGAGTGACCGACGTTGAGACAGCCGACGCCGCCGGTGAAATCGATGAACGTGTTTCCGTCTACGTCGGTCAGCGTGGCGCCCTCGGCGCGCTCGATCACGATCGGGAAGGTGAGCGAGAGTGGGTCGGCGATCACCCGTTCCTTGCGCTCGATGATCTCGCGGGAGCGGGGGCCTGGGATCTCGGTGCGGAGGTCGATCGTCTTCGTCGTCGCCATGCCGTCGACGATAGCGGAGCGACCGGCGCTTTGCATACTGAATACTCCGTATTCATGAACGAGCTGCGCCGTGGCGATCTCGACCCCGACCCGCTCGAGCAGTTCCGGCGCTGGTTCGAGGAGGCGGGGGGCTCGATCGAGTTTCCCGAGGCGGTGGCGCTGGCGACCGCGGACGCCGAGGGCCGTCCGTCGGTGCGGATGGTGCTCGCGAAGGGGTTCGACGAGCACGGCTTCAAGTTCCATACGGGTCACGGGAGCCGGAAGGCGCGCGAGCTCGACGACAACCCCCGCGGCGCGCTCCTCTTTTACTGGCACTCGCTGCGCCGCCAGGTGCGAATCGAGGGGCCGGTGACCGCGGCTTGGGCACGACGAGTCCGAGGAGTACTTCCGGACAAGACCGCGCGACGGCCAGATCGCTGCGTGGGCCTCGGCACAGAGTGAGCCGATCGCATCGCGGGACGTACTCGAGACGCGCGTCGCCGAGCTCGAGCGCGAGTTCGCGGGACGCGACGTGCCCCTCCCGCCGCACTGGGGCGGCTACCGGCTCGAGCCGGAGCATTGGGAGTTCTGGCAGCACCGCGACAGCCGACTCCACGATCGCTTCCGCTACGCCCGCCAAGATGGTGGGCAATGGCAGATTCAGCGCCTCGCCCCCTGATCGTCGCGCACCTCGACCTGGACGCCTTCTTCGCCGCCGTCGAGGAGCTCGAAGATCCCTCGCTGCGCGAGAAGCCTCTCGTCGTGGGCGGGGATCCCCATGGACGAGGCGTGGTGGCGACTGCGAACTACGTCGCGCGCCGCTTCGGGATCCACTCGGCGATGAGCTGTGCGGAGGCGCTGCGACGCTGTCCGCATGCGGTGTTCGTCCGGCCGCGCAAGGGCGTGTACTCGACCTACTCGCGGGCCGTCTGGGACGCGGTGCGCCAGGTCGTCCCCACCGTCGAGCGCACGGGAATGGACGAGGGCTACCTCGACCTCGCCGAGGTCGCCGCCGATTTCGCCGATGCGCGGCCGCTCGCCGAGGCGGTCCAGACGGCCGTCCGTGGCGCGACGAGCCTCACGTGCTCGCTCGGCGTCTCGAGCTGCAAGGTGGTCTCGAAGATCGCGAGCGACCAACGGAAGCCCGGCGGGCTCGTCGTCGTGCGGCCCGGGAAGGAAGCGGAGTTCCTGTCGCCGTTCGACGTTCGCCGGCTCCCGGGCGTCGGACCGCGAGCCGAGGCGCGCCTCCGCTCCGCTGGGATCGAGACGATCGGCGCCCTCGCCGCTCTCCCCGACGACCGCCTCCGCGCGCTCCTCCCCGGGAGGGTCGGCGCTCTCCTCCGCGACCGGGCTCGCGGCATCGACCCGCGTCCGCTCGACCTACAGAGCCAGCGCGTCTCGATCAGCCAGGAAGAGACCTTCGCGCGCGACATCTCCGACGTGGAACAACTCCGTGCCGAGCTCCGCCCGATGGCCGAGGCGCTCGCCGAGTATCTCCGCCGCGACGGCGAGACGGCCCGGACGATCACGACGAAGGTTCGCTACCCGGACTTCGCGATCCGCAGCCGCTCGACGACGCTTCCCGTCGGCACGGACGACCCGGACCGCATCCACGAGCTGGCCTGCGCGCTCCTCGACCGCGCGCTCGGGGACCGTCCCGGCGCGCTCAGGCTCGTCGGCGTCGGCGTTTCGGGCTTCGAGCCCCACCGCCAGCTCTCGCTGGTCTAGCGCTAGTCCGGCTTCGCGGTCATCGCCCAAACCGCGACGAGGTAGGCGACGAGCAGCAGGGTGGCGAAGACGGCGCCGATCCGCACGAGCACGCTCGTTCCTCCCTCGGAGCGGCGCAGCCGCCGCGCGCCGACCCCGGTGAGGACGATCGAGATGAGCAGGACGAGAAGACCGGGCTCGGCGGTGATCCAGCCGATCCCGACCCACCCCGGCTCGTCGTCCTCGTCGAAGTTCCACTTGTCGTAGATCAGCTGCGCCCCGACGCGCATCAGAATCCAGCTCGGCAGCGCCACGACGAGCAGCGTCCAGAAACCGAGGCGCGCATAGAACGGGGAGTCGCGTCTCCAGCCGAGGATCAGCGCCGTCACCGCGGTGAGCAGGCCACCGACCAGGAGCATCGCGCCGACCACGTGCAAGAGCAGCGGAAAGTTCCAGTCGTCCGGCCGGATTGCGGCGAGGACGCTCATGCCCCGGGCTTGTAGATCATGTCGAGGAGGATCAGCAGCGTGGCGGCATACGCGATGACGTTCAGCCACATTGCGCGACGGTCCTTGAGCATCGCTCGAAGCTCGGTGCTCGGCTCGTCAGCTCGTTGCTCGGTCTCGAGCCTCGCCGCCAGCTTCTGCGCCTCGGCATATGTCTTTCCGCCCAGCGCGCCGGTCACGGTTGCGATCAGCCAGAGCGCGAGCGCTGCGAGAATCCAGCCATCCCAAAGCTGGTACTCGTCCATGTAGATCGCCAGCCAGATCCCGAAGATCAGCGTGCCGATGGTGCCCGCGATGACCAGGACGTTCGCCGGGCCCGCAACCCGGAAGTACCGAAGGGAGTCTCGCGGGCGGTCGACGTTCCTGGCCGCGACGGCGACCACCCAGAACGTCACGAACGCCGCCATGAGGGCGAAGGCGGACCCAACGTGCAGGAAGAGCAGCCAGTCGTAGAGGCCCACGGCGCGGGACTCTACGCTAGGTTCCGGCCGGATGGCAGCGGATACCACGGTCGCCATCGGCGACGTCACCGTCAACCGAATGGGCTTCGGGGCGATGCGCCTCACGGGGCCGGGTGTGATCGGCGAGCCCGACGATCCCGAGAACGCGAAGGCTGTTCTCCGCCGGGCCGTGGAGCTCGGCGTGACCCTGATCGACACGGCGGCGTCCTACGGGCCCGAGGTGAGCGAACGGCAGATCGCCGACGCCCTCCACCCGTATCCCGAGGAGCTCGTGATCGCGACGAAGGGCGGCCTCCGCCACGAGCGGGCCGGGGAGTGGATCCGGGACGGCCGGCCCGAGAACCTCCGTGCTTCCTGCGAGGCGAGCCTGGAGCGGCTGCGGGTCGAGCGCATCGACCTCTACCAGCTCCACGCGGTCGATCCGAGCGTCCCGCTCGAGGACTCCGTGGGCACTCTCGTCGAGCTCCAGAACGAGGGCAAGATCCGTCACATCGGCCTCTCGAACGTCGACGCGCGCCAGCTTGCGGAGTCCCGTCGGCTCGCGACGATCGTCTCCGTTCAGAACCGCTACAACCTCGTCGACCGGCACTCCGAGGTTGTGCTCGAAACGTGCGAGCAGGACGGGATCGCATTCCTCCCGTGGTTTCCGCTCGGGTTCGGCGACCTCACGCGCGGCGGCGGGCGCCTCGCCGAGATCGCCTCCGCCAAGGGCGCGACACAGGCGCAGGTTGCACTTGCCTGGCTCCTTCGCCGCTCGCCCGCGATGCTCCCGATCCCCGGCACGTCGTCGCTGGAGCACCTGGAGGAGAACGTCGCGGCGGCGTCGCTCGAGCTGACCGACCCCGAGTTCTCGGAGCTGAGCCGCGCCGCGGGCGCAGTCCTCTAGTGGTTCTCTCCGACCGCACGATCCGCCGCTTGATCGCCGAGGGACGGATCGAGATCGATCCCTACGACGAGTCCCTGCTCCAGCCGTCGAGCGTCGACGTCCGCGTCGACCGCTACTTCCGCGTCTTTCACAACGCGCGCTACCCGTTCATCGACGTCAAGGAGCCCCAGGAGGACCTGACGGAACTGGTGGAGATCGACGACGAGTCGCCGTTCATCCTCCACCCGGGCGAGTTCGTGCTCGCCTCGACCCTCGAGCGGATCCGCCTGCCGGACGACCTGGTGGCCCGGCTCGAGGGGAAGTCGAGCCTCGGCCGCCTCGGCCTGCTGATCCACTCGACGGCGGGCTTCATCGACCCGGGCTGGGACGGTCACGTCACGCTCGAGCTCTCGAACGTCGCGAACCTCCCGATCACGATCTACTACGCGATGAAGATCGGGCAGCTCTCGTTCGTCCAGCTCTCGGAGCCTGCGGAGACGCCCTACGGCTCCGGCCAGCTCGGCTCGAAATACCAGGGCCAGAAGGGCCCCACGCCCTCCCGCTACTGGCAGAACTTCGATCGAGCACGGGCTTGAGGGTCCTCGTCACCGGGGCGACCGGGTTCGTCGGCCCGAAGGTCGCGAACGCGATCGTCGCCGCCGGCCACGAGGTGCGCGTGCTGGAGCGGAAGCCGGGCTCGGCGGCGCGCGCCGGCGTTACCGATGCAGAAGCGGTTCGTGGCGACATGACCGACTCGGCGAGCCTCGGGCTGGCGACGGCGGGCATGGACGTGGTCGTGCACCTCGTCGCGATCCGCCAGGGCTCGGGCGCCGCATTCCAGCGGGTGATGGTGGAAGGCACGCGGAACCTGATCGCCGCCGCCAAGCAGGCCGAGGCCGGCCGATTCGTGTTGATGAGCGCACTCGGGACGAACGAGGAGACGAAGGACCTCGTCCCGTACTTCAACGCCAAGTGGACGCAGGAGCAGGACGTGAAGGCGTCCGAGCTCGAGCACGTGATCTTCCGGCCGAGCTTCGTCTTCGGCCGGGACGGCGGGATCCTTCCCACCTTCATGCGCATGGCGCGCCTGGCGCCGGTCACCGGGATCGTCGGCAGCGGCGAGCAGCGGATCCAGCCGATCTGGGTCGACGACGTCGGCGCCTACTTCGCGCAGGCGGTGGAGAAGGAGGAGGCAGCGAATCGCACCTTCGAGCTGGGCGGCCCGGACGTCGTCACCTGGAACGAGCTGTGGCAGAGGATCCGCGCCGTGCTCCGGATCCGCCGCCGGCCGACGCTCCACCTCCCGACGAGCCTGATGAAGATCCCGGCAGCCGTCACGGAGCGGCTGCCCGGCAACATTCCGCTGACGCGAGACCTGCTGACGATGCTCGAGACCGGCGACAACGTCGTCTCGAACGAGGAGGCGGTGCGCACCTTCCAGCTCCCGCTCGTCCCGCTCGACGAGCAGCTGCGCCGCGCCGCTTGATCTCGGCAGAGCGCCGGATCTCGGCGCCGCCCGAGCGCGTCTTCGAGTTTCTCGCCGACCTCCGAAACCACTGGCGGCTCGAGCGCGCGTTTCTCGAGGTGGAGGAGGCCGACGAGCGGGTCGGCGTGATCCGGCTCCGCGGGCCGCTCGGCCTGTCACGCCGAGCTCACACGCGAGTGCTCGAAGCCGAACCGCCGTCGCTTGTCGCGGGCCGGGCCGATCTCCGCGGCGGAACGACCGGCCTCATCGCCTGGCGGATCGAGCCCGACGGCGACGGTTCGCGCGTTGCCCTCTCCGCCGAGGTGATCGATCCGTGGCTTCCCGACCGCATCCTGCTCGCGCTTGGCGGGCGAGCGTGGCTGGGAAGGCTCTTCGAACGTGCCCTCGCGAATCTCGAGGAGGTCGTCTGAAGCGCAGGTTCACGACGGCGCTGGCCCGCTACGTCGTCAACCCTCTCGTCACGCTGCTCGTCCGTGCCCGGATCCTGCGCGGCTGGGCGATCCTCGAGACCGTCGGGCGGAGGACGGGCCTTCCGCGCACGAACCCCGTCGGCAACGGGCTCGACGGCGACACGTTCTGGATCGTCGCCGAGCACGGCCGCCGCGCCGGCTACGTCCGGAACATCCAGGCGGACCCTCGAGTGCGCGTGTTCGTCGAGGGTCGGTGGCGGACGGGGACGGCGCACCTGCTCCCCGACGATGATCCGATCGAGCGTCAGCGCACCCTGCCGAGCCTGAACGCCCGGGTCGTGCGGCTGATGGGCACGGACCTGCTCACTGTCCGCGTCGATCTCGACGCTTAGGCGTGTGTTCCAGCGGGAACGAGCTTCCGCGCCGCGGCGGCGATCGCCTCGGCGTCGATTCCCGCGGCAGCCAGGAGCTCGGCCGGCTTGCCGGAGTGCGGCAGCTCGCGGACGGCGAGGATCGTCACCGGCTGGCGCTCGTCAAGCTCCGCGAGCGCGGCGAGGACAGCCTCGCCTAGCCCTCCTTCCGCCCAGTGGTCTTCGACCGTGACGATCGGTGTCGTGATCGCGCGTAGCGTCTCGGCGTCGATCGGCTTGACCGAGTAGCAGTCGATCACACGGAGCGAGATCCCCTCGCCGTCGAGCTCCAGGGCGGCCTTCAGCGCCTCGTGAAGCGTGATGCCCGCCGCGATGACCGTCACGTCGTCATCGTCCGACGAGCGCACCGTCTTGCTGCCGCCGACGGGGAACTCCTCCTCCGAGCCGTAGATGACGTCCGTGTCGCCCCGCGTGGTGCGGAGGAACGAGATGCCCTCGATGTCGCCCATGGCGCGCACGAGGTTCGCCGTCTGGTTCCCGTCGCAGGGGTAGAGGACGGTGGAGCCGTGGATCGCACGGAACTCGGCGAGATCCTCGAGCGCCATCTGCGACGGCCCGTCCTCGCCGATCGAGACTCCGGCGTGCGAGCCGCAGAGCTTCAGCGTCGCGCGGCTGATCGCCGCCATCCGGACGAAGTCGTACGCGCGGCTCCAAAACGCCGCGAAGGTGGAGGCGAACGGCTTCCAGCCGAGCACCTGCATCCCGACTGCGGCGGCGGCCAGCTGCTGCTCGGCGATGTACATCTCGAAGAAGCGCTCGGGGTGCGCGTCGCGGAAGATCTCCGAGTAAGTCGAGTTGGAGACCTCGCCGTCGAGCGCGACAACCATTCCGTCCTCGCCGCCGAGTGCCGCAAGCGCGTCGCCGTACGCCTTCCGCGTCGACACCTTGGAGCCGACCTCGTAGCTCGGCCACTCGGGCGTTCCCGGAGGATCGAACCGATGACGCTCGCCCGTCGCGGGCTTCGGCACGTCGACGGTGATGTTGCGAACGCCGCCGAGCTCCTCCACCGCGTCCTCGGCCACCGCCTTGCCGTGCCAGCCGCCCTGGTCCTCGACCTCGGAGTACCCCTTGCCCTTGAGCGTCCTCGCGACGACCGCAGTCGGCTTGCCGGTCGTCGATTCCGCCTCGCGGTAGGCCGCGTCGATCTCCTCGACGTCGTGCCCGTCGACCTCGATCGCGTGCCAGCCGAAGGCGCGCAGCCGCTCGGAGTAGGACGAGAGGTCCCAGCCGTGCATCGTCTCGCCGCGCTGTCCGAGCCGGTTCACGTCGATGATCGCGGTGAGGTTGTCGAGCTCGTAGAAGGCGGCATGCTCGGCGGCTTCCCACATCGAGCCCTCGGCCATCTCGCTGTCGCCGCAGATCGCCCAGACGCGGAAGGGCAGCCGGTCGAGGCGCTTGCCGGCGAGTGCCATGCCGACCCCGATCGGCAGGCCCTGGCCCAGCGATCCCGTCGCAACGTCGACCCAGGGGAGGACGGGCGTCGGATGGCCCTCGAGGCGGCTGCCGAACTGCCGGTAGGTGCCGAACTCCTCCTCCGACAGCACCCCGGCGGCGCGGAAGAGGCCGTAGACGAGCGGCGAGGCGTGGCCTTTCGAGAAGACGAGGCGGTCGTTCGCCGGGCTCTTCGGATCGTCGAAGTCGTAGCGGAAGTGCTCTGCGAGCAGCACCGCGGCGAGGTCCGCCGCCGACATCGACGAGGTGGGATGTCCCGAGCCGGCCTTCGCGCTGGCGCGCACCGCGTCGACGCGCAGCTGTTGTCCGAGCTCCCGCCAGAGTTCCGGGCCCTGCATCTGCCGAGTAACGTAGACGAGCATGAAGGTTGCGGTGGGTTTCGACCATCGGGGCATCAAGCTGCGCGATCGCGTCCTCGACGAGGTGCGCTCGCTCGGTCACGAGCCGGTGGACCTCGGAACCGACAACGACGAGCCGGTCGACTATCCGGACAAGTCGCGCGAGGTCGGCGAGGCGATCCGCTCCGGCGACGCCGAGCGCGGAATTCTCGTCTGCGGCTCGGGGGTCGGCGCGTCGATCGCGGCCTGCAAGCTGCCGGGAATTCGCGCGGCGATCTGCCACGACACGTACTCGGCGCACCAGGGCGTGGAGCACGACGACATGAACGTCCTCTGCATCGGCTCGGGCGTGATCGGAGCGGACCTGGCGGGGGAGCTGATCCGTGCCTTCCTCGCCGCCCGGTTCGACGGCGGAGAGCGTTACCGCAGGAGGCTTGAGAAGATCGAGGCGATGGAAAGAGAGGCTTCGGGTGTCTAAGTCACGGCTTCACCAGCTCAGCGAGCTCGGCCAGAGCGTCTGGATCGACTCACTCTCGCGCGAGTGGCTGCGCACCGGCGAGCTCGCGCGGATGATGGACGAGGACGCTGTCGTCGGCGTCACGTCGAATCCGACGATCTTCCAGAAGGCGATGGCCGAGGGCGACTGGTACGACGAGCAGCTCCGGGAGGTCATGGCGGAGGTCGACGATCCGAAGGAGATCTTCTTCCGCCTCGCCTCCGACGACATCCGCGAGGCGTGCGACCTGTTCCGGTCGGTCTGGGACGGGACCGAAGGGCTGGACGGCTACGTCTCGTTCGAGGTGGAGCCCGGGCTCGCCCGTGACACCGACGGAACGATCGAGCAGGCGCAGCGCTTCCACGCGGAGATCGACAAGCCGAACCTCTACGTGAAGATCCCCGCGACCAAGGAGGGGCTGCCCGCCATCGAGGAGATGATCGCCCGTGGCAAGAGCATCAACGTGACGCTGATCTTCTCGCTCGAGCGCTACGCCGAGGTCGCGGAGGCGTACATCCGCGGCATCGAGCGTCTCGTCGAGGCGGGCGGCGACCCGACCCACGTCACCTCCGTCGCGAGCTTCTTCGTCTCCCGCGTCGACACCGAGGCCGACAAGCGGCTCGAGGGTCATGACCATTTGAAGGGGCGGCTCGCCGTGGCGAATGCGAAGCTCGCATACCAGCGTTACCAGGAGATCTTCGCTGGGCCCCGCTGGGAGGCGCTGGCCGCGAAGGGCGCATCGCCGCAGCGCTGCCTCTGGGCCTCGACCTCGACGAAGAACCCGGACTACCGCGACGTGATGTACGTGGAGGAGCTGATCGGCCCCGACACGGTGAACACGATGCCGCGCGAGACGATCGAGGCGTTCCAGGAGCACGGCGAGGTGCGCGGCGTCACGCTCGAGCAGGAGGTGGACGAGGCGCGGCAGCTCTTCGCCGAGCTCGCCCAGGCCGGTATCGACTACGACGACGTGACGCGCGTCCTCGAGGAGGAGGGCGTGCAGAAGTTCGCCGACTCCTTCGAGGAGCTGCTCGAGGGGATTCGCGCCAAGCGGGGCCAGCTCGTTTCGGCGTGAGCACCCTCGCGCCGGCTGAGCTGGTCGAGCGCATCTGGCAGCGCGACCCGTCGGTCTGGACAGGCGGCGACGAGGCGCACTGGCTCGGGTGGCTCGACGAGCCCTCGCGGATGCGGGAGCGGGTGCACGAGCTGCTCGAGTTCGCGACGGCCGTCGACTTCGATCAGGTGGTGCTGCTCGGGATGGGCGGCTCGAGCTTGGCCCCCGAGGTGATGCGACGCGCGTTCGGCGTCGATCACTTCCACGTTCTCGACACGACGCACCCCTCGGCGGTCCGGCGGCTCCAGGAGTCGATCGACGTCGAGAGCACGCTCTTCGTCGCGGCGTCGAAGTCCGGGACGACGATCGAGACGCGGAGCCACGTCGCCTACTTCGCGAAGCTCGGCGCGCGCTTCGTCGTGATCACGGATCCCGGTTCGCCGCTTACCGAGATCTCCGAGGACGTGTTCTACGGCGAGCCGACGATCGGCGGCCGCTACTCGGCGCTGTCGGTGTTCGGCGTGCTGCCCGCGGTGCTGATGGGGATCGACGTCAACCGGCTCCTCGATCGTGCCGAGGAGATGCGGGAGGCTTGCCGTCTCGAGGAGGGGAATCCCGGCCTCGAGCTGGGCCTGCGGCTCGCGGAGACGCAGTTCCTCCAGGTCGAGGGCGACTTCGGGCTCTGGGTCGAGCAGCTCGTCGCGGAGTCCACGGGCAAGGTCGGCAAGGGGATCGTCCCGGTGGAGCGCGGAGGCGAGCCGGCCGACATCCGGCTCGACGACCCCTACGAGCTCGGGCAGGAGTTCTTCCGCTGGGAGTTCGCGACGGCCGTCGCTGGGTCCCTTCTCGGCATCAACCCGTTCGACCAGCCCGACGTGCAGGCCGCGAAGGACAAGACCCAGGCCGTCCTTTCGGGCCGTGGCCGGGTGCCTGGCACCGCCACGGGGTCCGAAGGGGACCTGGACGTGTTGATGGACGCCGCGGGGCCGGGGAGCTACGTGGCCGTGCTGGCGTTCGTCGATCCGGCCCGGGAGCGGGAGCTGGAGCCGTTCGTGCGGCGGGCGGAGGCGACCGGAGCCGCGGTGTCGGTCGGGCTGGGGCCGCGCTATCTCCATTCGACCGGACAGCTCCACAAAGGCGGGCCCGAAAACGGATTCTTCGTCCAAGTGGTGGACGATTTCGGCCAGGACCTGAAGATCCCAGGGCAGTCGTACGGCTTTCGCGACCTCATCGCAGCGCAGGCCGAAGGTGACCTCCAGGCGCTCCAAGAGCGCGGGCGCCGCGTGGTACGGGTGACGCTGTGAAGCTGGGAATGGTGGGTCTGGGCCGGATGGGCTCGGGGATGACCGAGCGGCTTCGCCGCGCGGGCCACGAGATCCAGACCTACGACCCGCAGGTCGAGGCGACGGCCCGCTCCCTCGAGGAGCTCGTCGCGCAGCTCGAGCCGCCTCGCCACGTGTGGCTGATGATTCCCGCGGGCGAGATCACCGAGACGACGTTCAGCCAGCTCCTCCCGATCCTCGAGCCCGGCGATGCGATCGTCGACGGAGGCAACTCGAACTTCCGCGACTCGCAGCGGCGGAACCAAGAGGCCGAGCAGCGTGAGCTCCACTTCGTGGACGTCGGCGTCTCGGGCGGAATCTGGGGACTGGAGGAGGGCTTCGCGCTGATGGCCGGCGGCGATCCCGAGCCGATCGGCCGCCTGGCGCCGATCTTCGAGGCGCTTGCGCCGGCGGGTGGGTTCGCCCATGTCGGCCCGTCGGGCGCTGGCCACTTCGTGAAGATGGTCCACAACGGCGTCGAGTACGGGCTGATGCAGGCCTACGCCGAGGGGTTCGACCTGATGCAGGCGTCCGAGTTCGACCTCGACCTCGCTCAGGTCGCCGAGCTCTGGCGCCACGGGTCGGTCGTGCGCAGCTGGCTGCTCGACCTCCTGACCCGCGCGCTGCAGGAGGATCCCGGGCTCGCGAGCATCCGAGGCTACGTCGAGGACTCCGGAGAGGGCCGGTGGACGGTCGAGCAGGCGATCGAAACGGCGGTCCCGCTCCCCGTGATCACCGCCGCGCTCTATGCCCGCTTCGACTCGCGCCGGGACGAGTCGTTCTCGGCCAAGGTCAACGCAGCCCTCAGGAACCAGTTCGGTGGACACGCTCTCCGACACACCGACTGAGAACCCGCTCCTCGAGGGGCTCGAGGTCAAGCGGAGGCCCGAGCCGTGCGTTTTGACGATCTTCGGCGCGTCGGGCGACCTCACCCGGCGCAAGATCTTCCCCGCCCTCTACGCGCTCGCCTACCGCGAGCTGCTACCCGAGCACTTCGCCGTGCTCGGCGTGGCGCGGTCCGCGCAGACGACCGAGGAGTTCGTCGCGCGGATGGAGGCGGGGGTGCGCGAGTTCGGCCGTGACGAGATCCGTGAGGACGTCTGGGAGCGCCTCGCCTCGCGGACCCGCTACATCGCGAGCGAGTTCGCGGACGAGGAGGGCCAGGATCGCGTCATCCGCTGCCTCAACGACCTCGACCAGGAGTTCGGCACGCGGGGCAACCGCGTCTACTACCTCGCGGTCCCGCCCGAGGCGATGCCGAAGCTCGTGGAGGAGATCGGCGAGCGCCGCACGACGACCGGCTGGACCCGGCTGATCATCGAGAAGCCGTTCGGACACGACCTGCAGTCGGCCCGCGAGCTCAACACGCTTCTGAGCCGCGCCTTCACCGAGGACGAGGTCTTCCGCATCGACCACTACCTGGGCAAGGACACGGTCCAGAACCTGCTCGCCCTGCGCTTCGCCAACGGGATCTTCGAGCCGGTCTGGAACCGGCAGTTCATCGACCACGTGCAGATCACAGTCGCCGAGTCGCTCGGAATCGAGAACCGCGCGGCGTTCTACGAGCAGGCCGGCGCGATTCGCGACGTCTTCCAGAATCACCTCCTCCAGCTCGTCGCGCTGACCGGGATGGAGCCGCCGATCGACTTCACCGCCGACGCCGTTCGCAACGAGAAGCTGAAGATGCTGAAAGCGCTCGCCACGCCGGCGCCGAGCGAGGTCGTCCGCGGCCAGTACGGCCCTGGGTTCATCGAAGGCGAGCCGGTGCCGGGATACCGCGAGGAGGAGAGCGTCGACCCGCACTCGGAGGTCGAGACCTTCGTCGCGGCCAAGCTGCAGGTGGACAACTGGCGCTGGGCCGACACGCCGTTCTACATCCGCACGGGAAAGCGTCTTCCCCGGCGCGAGACGACGATTGCGATCCAGTTCAAGCGCGTCCCACATCCGCTGTTCGAGGACGCGGCCGAGCTCCGCCCGAACCTGCTGATCGTGCACATCCAGCCGAACGAGGGCGTCTCGCTGGCAATCGGCGCGAAGGTGCCCGGGGAAGGCATGCGCGTCCGCACCGTGCACATGGACTTCCTCTACGGCGGAGCCTTCCGCACCGGGCTGCCGGAGGCGTACGAGCGGTTGATCCTCGACGCCATGCTCGGTGACGCCACGCTCTTCACCCGCGCGGACGAGATCGAGGAGCAGTGGGCTCTCGTGGACGCGATCGTCGCGGCGGGGGAGCGGGATCGCCCCTCGTTCCCGAACTACGCCGCCGGAAACTGGGGCCCTCAGGCCGCGCAGGAGCTCATCGAGTGGCACAGGTAGCGCACGTCGACGAGTGGACGGACGAGTGTGCGTCCGTTGCGGAGATCGAGCAGGCGCTCATCGAGCTCCGGCTTCGCCGCGGCTTCGAGGGGAAGCGGAACCTCCGGACGAGCGTGCTGACGCACCTCGCCTGGGTACCGCCGGAGTGGCAGCAGGCGGCCACCGCCACTCTGGCCGGCCTCGCCGAGCTCCACCCCTCCCGAACGATCTTGCTCTTCCCCCAGCCCGAGGCGGAGGACGGCCTGGCGGCCCGCGCTCTGCTCGAGTGCTACGAGGTGCCGGGGGGCATGCGCCACCTCTGCAACGAGGTTGTCGAGCTCCGCCTCAGCGGCGCTCGGGCGCTTGCCCCCGCCAGCATCGCGCTGCCGCTCCTCCTTCCCGACCTCCCGGTCTTCCTCCGCTGGCGCGGGCGCCCCGACTTCGGCGGCGCGACATTCGTCCAGCTCGCCGACATGGTCGATCGCTTGGTCGTCGATTCGGCCGAGTGGCCCGACGTCCCGGACAGCTATGCCGAGCTCGCGTCGGTGTTCGACCAGGTCGCCGTTTCCGACATCGCGTGGCGGCGGACGCTCCCGTGGCGCGAAGCGCTCGCAAAGGCGTGGCCCGAGCTCCCGAAGCGGGTGACAGGGCCCCCGGCCGAGGCATCGCTCGTCGCGGGCTGGCTCCGGGCGCGCGCCGAAGCGGACGTCGTCGTCGAGGTCGCGGAGAGCCTTCCCATCGGCGCAGCGGACGACCCGAGCGAGCTGCTCTCGGCGGAGCTCGACGTCTATGTCCGCGATCCGGTCTACGAGGGCGCCGTCAGGAGCGCGGGTCTTCCTTGATCGCGAGGCCTGCCGGCCCACCGGGCAGCTTCTCGACGACCAGATAGCGCTCGGACTCCTCGACGACCTTCTCGTACTCGGGGATCTCGTGACCCTTGAGGACGAAGAAGCGCTTTGGGTCTGAGCGAATCTCCTCGTATCGCGGGAGCGGCATCGTGAGGCGCTCGGTGCAGATGGTGCTTCCACATTCACAGACGAACTCGGCCTCTTCGGCAACCAGGCTGAAGCCTTCGCCAAGCTCGCGCAGGCGCTCGTTGATCTCTCGGAACACGACTTCGTTCTTGCCGACACGGAGGCCCCGCTCGTCCATCGCTCGATTATTGCTTGAGTTCGCTTCCTGATGGCAAAGGGATTCACGAAACGAGAGCGGGTAGCGCAGGAAGACAAGGAGGGGATCCTCCTCGAGGCCGTCGTCGAGAACTTCCCCGTGGGTCTGGCGGTCGTCGACCGGGAAGGGACGCCCCTGATCGTGAACGCTGAGGCGCTCCGAATCTTCGGCAAGAGCGACCCGGCGGAATTCGCGGGCTGGTACGAGTCCGAGGCCTACCGAATGGACGGCACCCCTGTCTCTCCCGCCGAACGGCCGATTGCCCGAACGCTCGCAAACGGGGAGATCGTGCACGGCGAGATGCTCGAGCTCGTCATCGACGGCCGGCACGCAGTGTTCGAGATCAGCACGGCGCCGATCATCGATCCGGCCGGGGAGCAGATGGGGGGCCTCTCGATCTTCCGAGACGTCACGGTGCGCGAGCGGACGGAGCGTGCTGAACGCGACTTCGTCACGAACGCTGCGCACGAGCTACAGAGTCCCCTCGCGGCGATCATCAGCGCGGTCGAAGTGCTCCAGGCGGGCGCCAAGGACGGCCCGCAGCGCGACTTGTTCCTCGGCCACATCGAACGTGAGGCCGACCGCCTCGCCCGCCTCGCCCGTGCCCTGCTGGTCCTCGCTCGCTCGGACATCGGCGTCGAGGCGCCGCGCGACGAGCTCGTCGCGCTGAGTCCGCTGCTCGAGGAAGTCGGCCGGGGGCTCCGCCTCGCTCCGGGGGTCGAGCTGGAGATCGACTGTCCGAAGACGCTGGCGGTGATTACGAATCGCGAGCTCGTGGAACAGGCCGCGGTGAACCTTGCGGAGAACGCAGCCAAGATGACGAAATCAGGTCGGATCGTGCTCGGCGCACGCAAGCTCGCCGAGGAGATGGTCGAGATCACCATCAGCGACACGGGTGCGGGGATTCCGGCCGCAGACCGTTCGCGCGTCTTTGAGCGCTTCTACCGTGGCGAGACCGAGGCAAGCCCGGGCTTCGGTCTCGGGCTCGCGATCGTTCGCGCCGTCGCCGACGCGCTCGGCGGACAGCTCGAGCTCGACTCCACCGTCGGAGCGGGCACCATCGTCCGGCTGCGGCTTCCGAGGGCGGCCAGCATCGTGAGCCGATGAGCCGGATTCTGGTCGTCGACGACGAGCCCGCAATCCTCGACAGCGTCGGCTACGCGCTCCGGAACGAGGGGTTCGACGTGGATCTCGTCGGGGACGGTGAGACCGCTCTCGACGCAGCCCTGGGCCGCGAGTACGACGTGGTCGTCCTCGACCTGATGCTGCCGCGGATGTCCGGTACTGAGGTCTGCCGGCGGCTACGGGGCGAGAGCAGCGTCCCGATCGTGATGCTCACGGCGAAGGGTGCCGAGCTCGACCGCGTCCTCGGCCTCGAGATCGGCGCGGACGACTACCTCGCGAAGCCGTTCTCGATGGCCGAGCTGATCGGAAGGATCCGCGCGATCATCCGCCGCCGCGAGCTGGACCGGGCCGGGGCCACCTCCGTGATCCGCGTCGGGTCGCTCGAGCTCGACCCCCTCCGCCACGAAGCGCGCGTAGAGGGCGTGGTGAAGCGGTTGACCCCGTCGGAGTTCAAGCTGCTCCTGCTGCTCGCCGGGGATCCTGAGCGCGTCTTCAGCAGGCGCGAGATCATGCAGCACCTCTGGGACAGCGAGTACGTCGGCGATCAGCGCGCCTGTGACATCCACGTCTCGAACCTGCGGCAAAAGCTCGAGGACGACCCGGTCCAGCCGAAGCGCATCGTCACGATCCGCGGCGTCGGTTACAAGCTGTCGACCGTGTAAGGGAATCCCCACACAGCCTCGGCACAACACTCAGAGGCTGCGGGCTACCGTCAGGACATGTCGGTGCTCGAGTTCAGCGTCAAGACGGCGGATGTCGGCGGCGACGCCTTCATCGTGACGGTCACAGGTGAGGCGGATCTCCATACCGCGCCCGAGCTCGACCGCGCACTTCAGGGTGTGCTTGGGCTCGGCGCCACAGGAGTCGCCGTCGATCTCTCAGAGGTCAGCTTCATCGATTCCACCACCCTGGGAATCCTGCTCCGCTACCGCCCGCAGTTCCTTTCGCGCGGCGGCGATCTCGTGATCGTCACGGATGACCGTCGCGTTCTGCGCACGCTCGAGATCACGGGCCTCGATCGCATCTTCACGATCGACCGCCGTCTTGCAGAGGCGGTCGTCACGATCGTCGGCTCGTAGGGACGCCTAGCGGACGATCTTGAAGACGGGCTTCGACACCCGGATCGCAACCGGGTCGGACCACGTCATCTGGCGGCCGCCCTCGGGCAGCGCGAGCGAAATGCCGCGCACCCGGTAGTACCAGCGGCCTGGGCCGAGCGGGAGGTTCGCCGCGGTCGACGGCGTCTCCACCAAGCCGACCTTGCTCCACGGGTAGGCCTTCCTGCTCCACTGCACCTCGTAGCGGTCGGCGCCGAGCGCCGGCTTCCACGCGACGAGGGGCGAGCCATAGACCGACGGACGCGCGCGGTTCGCGGTGAAGAGCTGTCCGTTCGGGCTCATGCCCGACACGTACGGCGCCGCGCCGGCCGTGGCCGCCGCAGCCTCGCTCGTCTTTCCGAAGGTGTAGACCCGGCCCGCGGCGCACACGTCCTGCGGGAGCTCCGTGTCGTAGTACTCGAGCTTGTTGTCGAGATCGAGGTCGGTGACCGCAACCGGGACGACGGTGTAGTAGTAGCGGTGCTCGGGCCAGCCGTTGTCCCAGAGGTCGACGAGCGGCGGAGAGAGCGAGGCCGCCTCGACCTTGTCCTCGTCGGACGCGGGCGAGCCGGTGCCTGATCCTCCGCTGCCACTGCCGCCGGTGCTGCCGCTCGCAGCCTCCATCAGCGACTCGTTCTCGGCGACCTTGGCGCCGTCGACGGCGAACATGGTGTCACCCTGCTTGCCGTCGCTGATCAGCCACGCGGTGCGCGCCTCGGCCAGCTCCTCGGGCGTCTTGGGCATCACGAGCGCGCCGGTCGTACGTGGCGCCCAGGCGGGCGAGCCGACGACGGAGCCCTTGTAGACGATGTTGACGCAGTCGACGTCGGTCGAGATGTACGTGCGGTAGAGCTCCCGCGCCGGCGTGCCCGAGGCGAACCGGTCGCTGTAGCCCATGCTTCCGGTGTAGGCGAGCGCGGGCATCAGGCGGAACGGCGACGGCTGGCTCGAGTAGGCGTCGGAGGCCATGCCGAAGAGCGACATGCTCGCGACGGAGATCGGCGGGTTGAGGTCGACGTATACGGGGCTCCACGGGCCGTACGTGACCGAGGGCATCCCGTTCAGCGTCGCACCGAGCTTCGAGCGCACGGCGCGGACGCGCCACTGCACCGTCCCGGTGATCGCAGACTCCTGGTGGAACGTCCAGTACTCGCGCTCGTCCGCGACGTTCGTCTTCGTCGCGATGCGCTTGTTGGGGCCGAGAAACCAGACGTGGTAGCCGGTCGCGCCCTCCACGGGCTGCCAACGCACGAGGCCGGGCGGGCTCGCGTCGGCCTGCGGGACGCTCGACCAGCGCATGTTGAACCCGTACGGTGCGCTCCACTTCGTGACGCCGCTCCGCGTGATCGCACGAACGTGCCCCCACAGTGCGTAGGGCGAGCCGGTCATCCAGGGCAGCGCGAGGGGGATCGCGACGGTCGGCGTCTTCAGCGCCTCGGTCCGCCAGATCATCGAGCCGTCCGTGAACTTGCTCTTGGTGGCGAGCTCGAACTCGTAGCGGACGGCGCCGCGGACCGGCTTCCACGCGAACGACGGCGTGCGCGAGAACGTTCGGACCGGCGTCTCGTCAGCGCGGAGCAGGAAGGGCTTCAGGCCCGTGGGAGCAGGCTTCGCCGCGTTCGCAACGGGCGCAAACGCAAAGAACGTCAGGATGACGGCAGCAATACGAACCGCAGGCATGGCCAAGGGGGTTTTCGGCAGGTTTCGCCATCAGGCAGTCCCTCGATCGAGGGACAGCCCGGCGGTGAGGACGAGGGCGTCTGTGCCGGGCGGTCCGACGATCTGGACCGACGTCGCGCCGATCGGGAGCGACAGGGCCGGCCAGCCGAGGCAGTTGAACGGGAACGTGAACCGGATCAGCGCTTCGCGGACGGTGAGCTCGTCGACGTCCGCCGGAGGCGGCTCGATGGCGAGCGTCGGCGTGATCAGCAGGTCGAAGCCGTCGAGCGCGGCCTCGGCGTCCGAGCGGTAGTCCTCGCGTCGCCGGCGCGCCGCAGCGTCCTCCGCCTCCGTCACCGCAAGGCATCGCTCGACCTTGGCGCCGACGTTCTCGCCGTACGAGTCCCGGTGCTCGGCGAAGAGCTCCCGGTGGACGCCTGCGACCTCGTGCATGAACGCCGGCCCGAGGTCCTCGGCGAGCGGGAAGTCGATCGCCGCGGCCCCGAGGCTCTCGTCGGCGCCCCAGGCGGTCGCGATCTTGGGGGCGGCGTCGCGCGGCAGCTCGAAGCCCGGCACGAGGATCTCCATCATCCGGACGCAGTCCTCCACCGTCCGAGCCATCGGCCCCCCGTGGTCGAACGTGGGAGCGAGCGGGAAGACGCCGTCGAGCGACACGAGCCCGAAGCTCGGCTTGAAGCCGACGACGCGGCAGCACGCCGCCGGGATCCTGATCGAGCCCCCGGAGTCCGTTCCGAGCGCCGCGTCAGCGAGGCCCGCGGCGAGCGCCGCCGCCGACCCCCCGCTCGAGCCGCCCGCGACCCGGCCCGGTGCAACCGGGTTGGGGACGGTCCCGAAGTGCGGATTCTGCGAGGTGACCCCGTAGGCGAACTCGTGGAGGTTCGTCTTGCCGACGTTCGCGTAACCCGCCTCCTCGAGCTGCGTCACGGCGGTGGCCGTCCGCTCGGGGACGTGGTCGGCGAACACGATCGAGCCGTAGGTCGTCGTCAGCCCCGCCGTGTCGAAGAGATCCTTGACGGCGAGGGGGATGCCGCTGCGGGCCTGCTCGGCTTTCGCGAGGAAGATGCCGTCGTTCAGGCGATCGCCAGGTAGACGAAGGCGATCACGAACGTCCCGCCGAAGATCAGCAGGAAGAGGCCGAAGAGCGCGAGCCCGAAGACGTTGTTGCGGTGGGCGAGCTCGGCGTCAGGCTCCACCGGCTCGACGGTGACCTCGACGGGGCGGGGCTCCGGCAGCGGCTCGGTCACAGGAGCACCGGCTCGACCGCCATGGCGACGAAGAGCAGCGCCAGGTAGGCGAGGGAGTAGTGGAAGAGGACACTCGCCCGGCGAGGGGTGAGCTCGCGGCGCAGCGACCAGGCGAGCCGCAGGAACTGCGCCCCGAGCAGCACGGCGGCCACCAGGTACAGCGGCCCGAACGTCCCGGTGAAGAAGGGCACGAGCGTCAGCCCGACGAGCACGACGGTGTAGAGCAGGATCTGGCGCGCCGTCTCGCGGTCGCCGCGCACGACCGGCAGCATCGGGATCTTCGCCGCCTCGTAGTCGCGCTTGATCAGCAGCGCGAGCGCCCAGAAGTGCGGCGGCGTCCAGAAGAACACGATCAGGAAGAGATACAGGGCCGGCAGCGTCAGGTTTCCCGTCGCAGCCGCCCAGCCGACCAGCGGCGGAACCGCCCCCGCTGCGCCGCCGATCACGATGTTCTGCGGCGTCGAGCGCTTGAGCAGCCGTGTGTAGACGAGCACGTAGAAGAGGTTCCCGACGAGCGCCAGCACCGCGGCGAGCACGTTGACGAGCGAGCCGAGGATGACGAACGAGAGCGCCGAGAGCGCCAGCCCGAACTCCAGCGCGAGCTCGGGGCTGACCCGGCCGCCGGCAACCGGCCGGCGGGACGTGCGGCCCATCGACCGGTCGATGTCGCGGTCGAGCACGTGGTTCAGGGCGCTTGCCCCGCCGCAGGCGAGCGCGAGCCCGAGCATCGTCGCCGCGAACAACCCGAGATCCGGGACCCCTTGGGCGCCGACGAACATCCCGGCGGCGCCGGTCAGGAGCAGCAGCGACATGATCCGCGGCTTCGTCAGCGCGACGTAGTCGCGCCAGGCGACCGGCGCGGTCGGCGCGCCGCGATAGAGCCGCGCAGTCGTCAGCACGATAAGCGCGAGCGCGGCGCCCGCCAGCGCGAGATGGAGCGACGCGGACCACCAGCTCGCCACCGCCGCGAGGAAGACGACGAGCGCCGACGCGGCCAGCGGGAACGCGTCGCGGTGCGCGAACCAGGCGCCGAGCGCCGTTGCGACGAGCAGCGGCAGGGCGACGAGGACGAGCGCGCGGTGCGCGACCCCGAGCTCGCCGCTCGCGACGGCGAGCGCGGAGACGCCCGCCGCACCGACGCTGCAGAGCCGAAGCCACGGCCCGGCTCTCACGCGCGTCGCTCCTGCATCCGGCGGCGCACGTCCCGCAAGGGCCGGGCGCTCGTCACGTACGGAACCCGGTCGAAGTTGTGCGGCGGCGGCGGCGAGGTCGTGTACCACTCGAGCGTGTCCGCCAGCCAGGGGTCGTTGACCGCCCGCGGGCTCCGCCGGCGCGACCAGAACACGTTGATGATGAAGAGGAGCACGCCGAGCCCCATCACGTATGAGCCGAGGGTCGAGATCAGGTTGTAGGTGGCCCAGAGGTCGTCGTCGCGATAGCTGTAGACGCGGCGCGGCATCCCGTCGAGACCGAGGAAGTGCTGCGGGAAGAACGCGAGGTTGAAGCCGACGAACGTGAGCCAGAAGTGCCACTTCCCGAGCTTCTCGTTCAGGTAGCGCCCGAACATCTTCGGCCACCAGAAGTAGAGCCCCGCGAAGATCCCGAACACCGAGCCGCCGAAGAGCACGTAGTGGAGGTGGGCGACGATGAAGTACGTGTCGTGCACCTGCCAGTCGAACGGGAAGACGGCGACGAAGATCCCCGAGAGGCCGCCGATCGTGAAGACAGCGATAAAGCCCAGCGCCCAGAGCATCGCCGTGTCGAAGATCAGGTTCCCGCGCCAGGTCGTCGCGAGCCAGTTGAAGATCTTCACGCCGGTCGGGACGGCGATCGTCAGTGACGCGATCATGAACCAGACCTGGAGCCCGATCGGCAGGCCCACGGTGAACATGTGGTGGGCCCAGACGAGCAGCGAGTAGAAGCCGATCGCGACCGTCGAGAAGGCGATCGCCTTGTAGCCGAAGATCGGCTTGCGCGAGAAGACGGGGATCACCTCGGAGATGATCCCCATCGCCGGCAGGATCATGATGTAGACCTCGGGGTGGCCGAAGAACCAGAAGACGTGCTGGTAGAGCACGGCGTCGCCGCCCTCGTCCGGGATGAAGAAGTGCGTCCAGCCCTGCCGGTCGAGCAGGAGCATGGTCAGGCCCGCCGTCAGCGCCGGCAGGACGACGACGAGCAGCGCGGCGTAGATCTCGACCGCCCAGACGAAGAGCGGCAGGCGCATCCAGGTCATCCCCGCGGTGCGCATGTTGTGGATCGTCACCAGGAAGTTGATCGCCCCGACGAGCGACGAGATCGACAGGACGTGGAGCCCGACGATCCAGAGGTCCTGGCCGTTGCCGCTCGCATCGGTCGAGAGGGGCGGGTAGCCGGTCCAGCCGGTCCGCGCCGCTCCGTCCGCGGCGAAGAAGCTGCCGAGGAGCACTACGCCGCCGAAGAGGAAGAGCCAGTACGAGAGGGCGTTCAGGCGCGGGAAGGCGACGTCGCGCGCACCGATCATCAGGGGAACGAGGAAGTTGGCGAAGCCCGCGAAGATCGGAACGACGACCAGGAAGATCATCGTCGTCCCGTGCATGGTGAACAGCTGGTTGTAGGAGTCCTGCGTGACGACGTCCATGTCCGGCTGTGCGAGCTGCGTCCGGATCAGGAGCGCCATCACCCCGCCCGCCACGAAGAAGAGCAGGCTCGTGACGATGTAGAGGATCCCGATGCGCTTGTGGTCGACCGTCGCGACCCAGCTCGCGAAGCGACCCTGCGTCCAGGGCACGGGGTACCTCGGTGTCTCAGCCCTGGTGCTCAGCGAACCGCTCCTTCAGGTAGTTCGTCAGCGCCTGCATCTGACGCTCGTCCCACTCCTCCCCGATCGCCGGCATCCGGCCGCGGCCGTTCCGGACGATCTCCGCGACGGCTGCCACGTTCGAGACCGTCGCTGCGCTGAAGCCGGGGCCGATCAGCCCCTTCCCAGCTTCGCCGTGGCACTTCACGCATGCGCCCTCGAAGATCTGCTTCCCGAGGTCGGACTCGCCGCTCTGCTGGCGCTCGGCCTCCGCGTCGAGCCAGGCGGCGAACTCCTCCCGCGGGATCACCTCGACCTCGGCGAACATCAACGCGTGCTGGATGCCGCAGAACTCCGCGCACTGGCCCTGGTAGACCCCGGGTCGTCCACGGAAGGAGGTCCTCGTCGTCTTGCCCGGGATGGCGTCGAACTTGGGGAAGAGCTCGGGCACCCAGTAGCTGTGGATCACGTCGCTCTCGGGCGCGGTGATCTCGAGCTCGACGAGGTTGTCGGCGGGCGCCCGTAGCCGGTCGATCGCGATCACGCCGTTCGGGTACCGGTACTGCCAGTAGAACTGGCGTCCCTCGACCCGCACTTCGAGCACTTCCTCGCCGGCCCTCGCGTCGAGCGTGATCCCCGGCAGCTTGTACAGCGTGAAGCCGATCACCGTCAGGAGGATCACGACCGGCACCGCGGTCCAGGCGATCTCCAGGCGGGTGCTGCCGTGGATCTGCGGCCCCTCCACCGTCCGGGGACGCCCGCGGCTCCGGTAGCGCGCGATGAAGAGCACGAGCGGCACTGCGACGGCGAGGCCCACCACGGCCGCCCAGAAGCCCACGAACCAGTAGAGATCCTCGATCCGGTCGGTGTTCGGCGAAGCCGGTTCGACCGGTGTCACACCGGCGGCAGCCAAAAGGTGGGCGACGACCACGGCGAGGGCATTCTATGAAGGTGGCTCGATCGCGAGTGGAGCTTCCGCCCGACGTCCCGGAGGAGTTCCAGGTCTTCGTCAACGGCGTGCCCCAGGAAGCCGGCCGGGACTACCGCGTCCTGGGCCGGACGCTCGTCTTCGACCGCGAGCTCCACCACGAGGGCAGGCTCGGCGCGGCGCGCTGGACGAGCATCTTCCTCGGCGTTGCCGGCACCTACCGGAAGCACGACTCGGTCGACGTCGTGTACCAGCGCGACGGGCAGAAGGTGGTCGCGACGGGCCTACGGCCGGAGTCGTAGGACCTGATTCGAGCTAGAGACGGTGAGGCCGGGCTGCGGTCCACCGGCGAGCGCGTAGGCGCGTCCACGAAAACCGACGAGCCCGAGGCCGTGGCGCGGACGGGGCAGGTCGGCGAGCCGCGTCCAGCGTCTCGAGCTCGGGTTGTACGCGTAGACCTTGCGGAGCGTCCCGCCCGGCTCCTCTCCGCCCACGGAGAGAAGCCTTCCAGCGACGGCCGTTGCGGCGGTGCCGCCGCGTGCCTCGGGCACCCGCGGGATGCCACGCCACCGGTTCGCCCCCGCGTCGTAGGCCTCGACGACGTCGAGGTTCGTGTCGAGGCCGCCGGTTCGACCGGCGACGGCGTAGACGGTCCCGCCCAGCGCCGCCGCGCCGAGATGCTCCCGCGGCCTCGGCCCGGCGATCACCGACCAGCGTCGGGCGTCGAAGTCGAAGACGAACGCGTCGCGCGCCAGGCGGCCGGGGGCCTCCACGCCGCCGACGACGTAGAGCTTGTCGCGGACGACGGCGGCGCCGGCCGCCGCGCGGGGAGCGGGCATCTGCGGCAGCGCCACCCACCGGTTCCCGCGGAGGACGTGGGCGGTCGCGAGGGGCGCCGACCCCGGCGCGTAGCCGCCGAGCACGTAGAGCGCCGATCCGCGGCCTGCGGCCATCGCGTGGTCCACCGTGGCAGGGAGGCTCGGCAGGCGGCGCCAGCGGTTGGTGGCCGGCGAGTAGGCGTCGGCACGCGCCGAGTTGCGGCCGTCGGCGAGGTAGCCGCCGACGACGGCGATCTCACGGCCGAAGGGTGCGGCGGCGACCTCCGTCCTCGGGACGGGGACGGCCGCCGCAGACTGCCATCGCGGCGAGGCCGCGCCCGCCAGGCCACCCCCCCAAAGGCCGGCCAGGACCGCAAGCACGAGCGCGTTCCTCATTCCGCGAAGATAGCCGGGGCCTGTCGCCCGGGCCACGGGTGCCACGCCGCACCTGGCCTCCCGGAACCCGGACGTCGGGCCCCGGCTATGTCTTGGGGGATGCCGGCTCGCCGGGGAACTTGTGGTCTGGGTGCGTGCATCCCCCTCGTCGGAAAAAGTCTTGGCGACTTTTTCCGAGGTGAGCCGGGCGCCGGCTGGGCCGGCGCGCGGCTCCTTCTCTAGCTGCGGTTGTGGGCGGAACGGGCCATGTCCCGCTTCCGCGGACTAGGTGCTGACTCCGTCCAGGAGGGTCCAGTTGCCGTCTAGGGCTCGTTTGGCTGCGGCTACGAGACGGTCTTCGTCTTCTTTCGTTGCATGCTTTTCGAGGAGCTCTCTCGAGTGGGCTGCGTGCTCGTGGTCCTTCTCGGCGTGCAGGCGGAAGTACGCCGTGCCCGTGCCGCTCTCTTCGAAGTCGTAGTGGTCGACGAGGCCCTTCAGCTTCGTTTCGCTGACTTCCGGCTGGCCCGCTTCGATTGCGTACAGGATCGCCAGGGCCTCCAGCGGGTCGGCGGCTGACGTCCACGCTGCCGCGCAGGTCTGCGTCTCGGCGCGCGGGGTGCGCTCGAGGTCTGCGTCCAGTTCGGTCGCGAACTGGTCCCAGAGGTCGACGTGGTCGCGCTCCTCCTCGGCGTGCTCCGAGCCTGCCAGCGGCGCTGCTGCGGCGGCGGCGTCTGCCAGCGCGCTCACCGCGTAGCGGTACTCGCCGGTGTAGGTCGCGAGCTCTGAGCGGGTGAGCTCGCCGCGCTCCCAGCGCGTGTAGAACGGGTGCTCGAGGATGTTCCGGCTGCGGCGGGCGTCGTCGAGGCGCGCGATCAGGCTCATGCTCGTCCTTTCTCGAGAGGGCTCTGGCGCGATGGTACTAGCGGCGCTTGGGCTTCTTCTTGCAGGCGCCCATCTTCAGCGTCTGCTTCTTCTTGACGCTCTTCTTCTTGTTCGCCTTCGCGATCTGCTTCCGGAGCGTCGCGATCTGCTTCTTCGTCAGCTTCTTCGTCCGCCCGTTGTGGCAGACCGCGAACTTCTTCGGCGCCACCTTCGGCTTCGGCTTCGGCTGGGGCTGCGGCGCAGGAGGTTGTGGTGCCGGAGGCTGAGGCGCGGGAGGCTGAGGTGCCGGCGGCTGCGGTGCGGGAGGCTGGGGAGCCGGCGGCTGAGGAGCCGCAAAGCCGCACGGCAGCCCTTCGAGGCCCGCGTAGCCGATCGACTGGTCGCGCATAGTGATGTGGGTTGCGCTGCCGGTGACGTCGAAGCATCCGTTCACCTGGAGGACGTCCCCATCGCCCGAGCCCGTGTCGTTGATCGTCGCGGTCGCCGCCAAGGCGCTCGTCGACGCGACCCGGACCGCAGCCCGGTCGCGGATGAACATCGCGCGCTCGGGGAGCGAGAGCCTGAGCCGACTGAGTTGGAAGATTCGGTCGAAGTACACGTCGTAGAGATCGGAGCCCGGTCCCCCGTCGACTGTGGCGCCGTCGACGCTGAAGAACAATCCATCACCCCCGGGCCCGCCGCGCAGTGTTGCCGCGGCGCCCCCGTGGAGGATGTCGTCGCCTGCCCCTGAGTCCAGGACGCTCGCATCGCCGTAGCCGATCAGGAAGTCGTCTCCGCCGCCGGTCGTGATCTGGGCGGTTCCGCCGTAGACGAAGATCCCGAACGACTCGATCGACCTGTAGGTGTGACCGTCGAGTGTCCCGTCGCCGGGCATCGCCGTGTGGCTGCCCGGGGACGCCTGGACGCCGATCGTGTCGTTCCCCGCCCCACCGTGGAACTCGGTCACGTCGATGTCGTTCTCCAGCACGTCGTCGCCGTCGCCGCCGAGCAGGATGTCGTTCCCCCCGCCGCCATTGACGTAGAACCAGTCGACGTTCGAATGCGTGTCCGTCTCGGTGCCGTTGCTTACCGTCGTCGGGCCGACGGTGATGGTCTCGTCCCCGAACCCGCCGAAGAAGCCCATCCCGTCACGGCCGCCGATGCCACCGCTGACGATGTCGTTCCCTGGGCCGCCGCTCAGCGAGTCGTCGCCCCCTAGGCCCGTCAGCGTGTCGGCCCCGCCGCCCCCGTACAGGTTCAGCGCTTCGATGTTCAGGAAGCTCACGCTGTTCGTGCCCGACTGAAGCGGGTTGGTGGGGCCGAGTGTGTCCGCGCCGCTCCCACCGGCGAAGTACAGGAGATCGGCGCCGGATCCGCCGTCAGCCTCATCCGTGCCGAGCCCGGGCTGGATCACGTCGTCGCCCGTGCCGCCGATCAGCCGGTCGTTCCCGACGACCGTCGGCGTGATGTACCCGTCGCCCCAGAGCTCGTCGGCGCCGCCCTCGCCGTATGCGATGTCCAGCCCCCCGCCGTTCAGGACGACGAAGTCCGCGACGCCGCTGCCCGTGACCGTGTCGTTGCCGCTTCCCGCGGTGACGTCGATTCGAGCGTACGGGCCGGCGAGGTTCGGGAAGTCGAGCGAGTTGATTCCGCGCAGGTCAATCGTGTTGTTCCCCTCGCCGGCGACGATCGCGAGGTAGTCGACGTCCACGGCGCGCACCGGGCCCGCCGGACGGTTGAGGCCGTTCACCTTGACAAAGCCGTCGACGCCTCTGGTGACGACGATCGAGTCGTTCACGTCGGGCGCGCCGCCGACCTCATGGTCTCCCTCGATCACGAGGTAGCCCTGATCGAAGCGGACCTGGACCCCGGCAGACGTCTCGGCGGCGAGCGTCAGCGCGGCGAAAGCGGCGGCCAGCACCGTGATTCCCCCGAGCCTCAGGCCTCTCCAGCCTCTCCGCAGCGTCATCCGGACGCCTGAGCAATAGCACCATTTGGCACAAAAGTGAAGAGGGGAAGATTCCTCGCTCCTTCGTCGTCTTGAAGTACGTGACAAAACGTCCTATCGTCGATCGGAGGTCGAGGTGAGCAAGCGCGTCGTCATCGGAGCAGCAATCGCAATCCTCGGCCTGATCGCCGTGACGAGCCTCGGCCTTTTGATCGCAGACGACGATCGCAGCGTTGGCGCGATCTCTTCCGACAAGCGGTCATACGTGGCCGCGCGTTATGCGCTCGAGCTCGAGGGCGTCACCAGCGGGGTCAGCAACGTCGAGGGATGCGGCATCGGCGCCAACGTCGTCAAGGAGCAGGTCGACGCGAACGGCGTCGTCAAGAAGCACATCAGCAATCCGGTGTACGACGCTTGTGTCATCCAGGTCGGTCTCGACATGGACAAGGCTCTGTACCAGTGGATCTCCGACATGCTGGGCCGCAAGCAGTCGGCGAAGAACCTCACGGTCATCTCTGCGGACTACGACTACAAGGAGAGGTCGCGGACGACGCTGTCAGGCGCCTACATCACCAGCGTGAAGTTCCCGGAGGTTGGCGCCGAGAACGCCAAGGACAGCGCCACGATCGAGCTGACGATCCAGCCGGAGCAGGCTCAGACCGTCAAGGGCAGTGGCGCGACCGTCAAGGGAGTGTCGGGCAGCGCGAAGGCTCAGAAGAAATGGCTTGCCTCCAACTTCAGGTTCAGGCTTGGCGGGGACGAACTGAGCAGGACCAAGCAGATCAGCGGGCTCGAGGCCACTCAAGAGGTCGTCCAAGAAGATCTCGGTGAGGCTCGCCTCGCCCAGAAGGGGGCACTCGGCCCGCTTCAACTGGGCGACTTGTCGTTCACGATCTCCACCGCCGACAGCTCGCTCGTCGACACCTGGTTCGACGACTTCGTCATCAAAGGCTCGAACGCCGAAGCGAACGAGAAGTCGGCGACGATCGAGTACCTGAGTGCGAACACAAAGGACGTGCTCGCCACGCTCTCGCTCGGCGGGCTGGGCATTTTCAAGGCTGGCGAGGAGGCGGCCAAGGAGGGGGCTCAAAAGGGCTCGGTCGCCACCAAGACCTACCACGTCTACGTCGAGCAGGCGTCCTTCGTCATAGGAAAGTTGGGAGCGGTGACCATGGCTCCCGCGCCAGCGCCGACTCCGAGTCCCACGCCGACTCCGACTCCGACTCCGACGCCGACGCCTCCCGCTCCGCCGGCTGCGGCAGCCGCGCAGGGCCAGATCTCGGTGCCGGCGGCGATCAGCCTGGTGGACGGCGAGACCTTCACACTCGCGGACGGCGTCAACCCGCCGGTCATGTTCGAGTTCGACTCGAACGGCGTCGCCAAGGGCGTGCCGATCCGGATCGGAAAGGAAGAGTCGGCCGACAAGGTGGCGGCGCTAGTCGTCGAGGCCGTAAACGGGATCGGGCGCGGGCTCGACATCAGCGCCAAGCCCAGCAATGCAGTCGTCGTGCTCGGGAACGACGCGCCCGGCACTCAGGGGAACGTCGTGATCTCCGACACCGTCCTCGCGAAGGGCTTCCTGCCGAAGGGCATGTCCGGCGGGACCGGCGAGGCGAAGCCGGCACTTGCGGTGCCGACCGGGCTCGCCGCAGCGACAGGCGCAGGCGAGGGCGAGATCGACCTGAGCTGGGAGGCCGCACCCGGCGCCCTCAGCTACGTCGTGCTGATGAAGACCGATCCGGACGGTGAGTACCGCGAGCTCGAGGAGACGAAGGAGACGACCTTCGGCGTGGCCGGCCTGAGGAGCGACGCCGTCCACTACTTCGCCGTCTACGCCGTGCACGCGGACGGCGATTCGGCGAACTCGAACGCGGTTTCCGCGAAGACGGGCTGATCGCCACTAAGCTCGCGGCGTGGCTGGGAAGAAGGTTCTGGTCGTGACCACGGCAGTGGCCGACGAGGAGCAGCTGCGCCGCGAGCTCGAATCCGCCGACGAGGTTCGCGTCGTGGCGCCGGCGGCGAAGGTTTCGAAAATCGCCTGGCTGACCGGAGCCGAGGACGACGCTCGGGCCGAGGCCGATCGCGCAGCGCAGAGCGCGGCGGAGGCGGCGCTGGGCCAGGCGAACGTCGAGGTCGATCCGACGAGCCAGAACACCGACGCGGCGCAGGACGTGGACGACGCGCTCCGCACCTTCAAGCCCGACGAGATCGTCGTCGTCACCCGGCCGGACGAGCAGTCGACCTGGCTGGAGGACGAGGCGCTCCGCAAGGCGGTCGAGGACTCCGGTGTCCCCGTGCGCCACATCGAGATCGACGGTTAGGGTTCCTACGCATGCGCAAGACCCTCCTCGCGCTTCTGCTGGTCCTCCTCGCGCTCGCCGCTGCGAGCTGCGGTGGTGACGACGACGGCAACGGCGAAGCCGGCGCCGACACGACGAGCTCCGAGATCGAGATCTCCTGCGAGAAAGGCTCGCTCGACCTCGTCACGCCCGGTCAGCTGACGATCGGCACCGACAACCCGGCGTTCCCGCCGTGGTTCGAGGGGACGAAGCAGTTCGATCCGTGGGATCCGACCACGACGCCGACGAAGAAGGGCTACGAGCAAGAGGTCGCGTACGGCATCGCCAGCGAGCTCGGCTTCTCCGAGAACGAGGTCAAGTGGATCGCGGTGCCCTTCCTCCAGGCCTTCAAGCCGGGAGACAAGAACTTCGATTTCGACATCAACCAGATCTCGCACAAGCCCGAGCGCGCCGAGGCGGTCGATTTCAGCGACTCCTACTACGACGTCGAGCAGGCGATCGTGGGGCTCGAGGCCAATCCGATCGCGCAGGCGAAGGCCATCGCCGACCTGAAGGACAAGAAGCTGGGCGCCGTCGTCGGGACGACCAGCCTCGAGGCGATCAATGATCGGATCCAGCCGGATCAGGAGCCGTCGGTGTACGACACGAACAACGACGTGATCTCCGCGATCACGGCGAAGCAGATCGACGGCGGCGCGGTGGACTTCCCGACGGCGCTCTACATGGCTGCGGTGCAGCTCAAGGGCGGCACGGTGGTGGGCCGCCTGCCGGCTGAGGAGGGCGGGGAGTACTTCGGTGTCGTGCTCCAGAAGGACAGCCCGCTCACGCCGTGTGTCGACAAGGCGATCGCGGCTCTTCACGAGGACGGCACGATCGACCGGCTCGAGCAGAAGTGGCTCGGCGGCAGCGCCCCGATCCTCGAGTAGACCAGCGTCAGGCAATCGCTCGTCCCGCATCCTCGGGGGCGGCGGGGCGGCTCGCAGCACGCTGATCGCCGCGGCGAGCACGCTCGTCTTCTTCACGGCGCTGGCCCTGATCGTCGTCAACTCTCCGGGCTGGGACGAGGTCAAGTCGAGATTCTTCGACTGGGAGGTCTTCCGCGAGACGCTGCCGGAGATCGCGCCGAAGCTCCTCGTCAACATCAAGATCTTCCTGATCGCCGAGGTGTTCATCCTGATCGTGGGCCTGGCGATCGCGGTGCTTCGCAGCCTGCCCGGCCCGGTCTTCTTCCCGCTGCGGCTGATGGCGCTTCTCTACACCGACTTCTTCCGCGGCGTCCCGACCATCCTCGTGATCTTCCTGTTCGGCTTCGCGATCCCGACGCTCGACCTCTCCGGGGTGCCGAGCTCGACCTTCTTCTGGGGCATCGTCTCGCTCGTCCTCGTCTACTCGGCGTACGTCAGCGAGGTGTATCGGGCGGGCATCGAGTCGATCCATCCGAGCCAGGAGGCCGCGGCGCGGTCCCTCGGCCTCACCCATCCGCAGGCCCTGCGCTTCGTCGTCGTCCCACAGGCCGTGCGGCGCGTGATCCCACCGCTTCTGAACGACTTCATCGGCCTGCAGAAGGACACGGCGCTCGTGGCGCTGATCGGGCCGGTCGAGGCGTTCCGCCAGTCGCAGATCGAGGTCTACGGCCGCTTCGACTACACGCCGTACCTCGTGACGGCGCTCCTGTTCATCCTGCTGACGATCCCGATGGCGCGGTTCACCGACTGGGTCGCGGCGCGGCAGCGGCGAAGGACGCGATGATCGCCGTCGAGCTGCAGGGGGTCAGGAAGTCGTTCGACCAGGTCGAGGTGCTCCACGGGGTCGACCTCGCGGTGGAGGAGCATCAGGTCGTCTGCCTGATCGGCGCGTCGGGCTCCGGCAAGTCCACCCTCCTGCGCTGCGTCAACCTGCTCGAGCCGATCGACGCCGGCCGGATCTTCGTGGACGGGGTCGAGGTTACGGTCCCCGGGGTCGACCCGAACCGCGTGCGGCGGGGGATCGGGATCGTCTTCCAGGCCTTCAACCTCTTCCCGCACATGACGGTGCTGCGCAACGTCACCCTCGCCCCACGGGAGGTGCTGGGGCTGTCGCGCGCCGAGGCCGAGTCGCGTGGGATCGAGCTGCTCGAGCGCTTCGGGCTCGCGGACAGGCGCGACGACTATCCCGACCGTCTCTCGGGCGGGCAACAGCAGCGGGTCGCGATCGTCCGGGCCCTCGCGATGCAGCCCCAGCTGATGATGCTCGACGAGGTGACGAGCGCGCTCGACCCGGAGCTCGTCGGCGAGGTGCTGAACGTGATCCGGGAGCTCGCGGCCGGCGGGATGACGATGCTGATCGCCACGCACGAGATGGGCTTCGCGCGCGAGATCGCGAACCGCGTCTGCTTCCTCGACCAGGGCGTGATCCTGGAGCAGGGGCCGCCGGAGCAGATCTTCTAGCTCCCCTCGTGAGCCGCGGACGCAGCAGTTCCTGCAGCGGATCGTGGACGCGGGACGACTCTGAGGGAAGATTTTCCGCGTGGCGCGCGTCTTGTGACTTGCTGGTCCGTTCCCTAGGGTCATCCGGAGGTAGGAGTGAGCAGACGCACCCTCATCGCGCTACTCGTCGCGTTCCTGATCGTCGTCCCGCTCGGCCTCGGGGCGATCGCTGTTCTGAAAGGCGGGGACGATTCGAGGATCGTGGGAGCGATCAGCGCGGCCCGGGCGGACGAGTACGAGAGGTCGTACGGCACGCATCTCTACCGCGTCGCGCCGGGAGGCGGTCAGTTTCTCGGCCAGGTACGCGCGATGTCGGGATGCGGCAAGGAAGCTGCCGTCACTCTCGCGGTCGACGCGAACGGCGCCGTCACCAAGCAGCCGTCGGCGACGAGCCTGACGCCCTGCGTGCTGAGCTTCACGAGGATGCGCGATCCGTTCTACTCCATGCTCGGCGAGATCCTGGCCGGGAACGCGGGCCGTCCCAGCTTCTGGCTCGTCAATCCCGATCGGACAGGCGTGCCGCAAACCGGCATCCACATCCAGGACGCGTTGGTCGAAGTCTCGCTGAGCAACCTCGACGGCGACGCGCTCGACGAGGAGCTCGTGATGGACATGACCCTCCGCCCGACCGCGGTGACCGAGTACGCCGCCTGCTGTGGCACGTTTACGCCCTCGGGGCCGACCGGCTCCACGCATCAGGCGATCTTCGTCAACGGTTTCGCCGCGACGGTGTCGGGAATCACGGGCGGCCAGGACATCGGCAAGATCTCGGGCTTGTCGTTCCGGCAGGAGGCCGCGGGGGCGAACGTCGCGTTGAGGTACGGCGACCCGGAGATCGTGGTCCTCCGACACCCCACGGGGGGCTTCCGCCAGTGGTTCACGGACTTCGCCGTCAACGGCCAGAACTCGGCCGCGAACGAGAAGACGATGACCATCCAGATCAAGGCCGGCACGGTCACCAAGTTCACGCTGACGTTCAGCGGCGTGGGAGTCCGAAGCTGGGAGCCGCTCGGCCTCAGCAGCTTCGGCAATGCCGGCTCGGTCATTCGAGACCGCTTCGGGCTGTACGTCGAAGGGGCGGCTTTGGCGCTGGGGGCACCGCCGCCTGCCCCGCCTCCGACTCCGCCGCCTCCTGCCACGACACCCACACCCCCACCGCCCGCGCCGAACCCTGCGCCCACGACCACCTCCGCGGCGCCGACGGTTCCGGTCGAGCCACCCAGCCCGCCCACGGGCGTGACGGCCGAGGTAGGCGAGGCTGGGACGGTCGTGCTCGCCTGGGATCCCGTGAAGGGCGCGGACGGGTACGTGATCCTCTCGTCCTCCCGCTCGGGCGGGACCTATGCGCCCCTCGCGGAGACGAGAGACCCGGGCTACACGGCCACGAGGCTCGAGCCTGGAACGACGGTCTTCTTCGTGATCCGCGCCGTCCGCGGCGGGAGCCAGTCCAAGAGCTCCGAGGAGCTCGAGGTCGCGATCAAGTAGAGGGAAGAATTCCGGGTTCTAATCCGTCTTGAGCGTCGCCATCGGCGCAGTCCTTGCGGTTCTTGGGCTGATCGTCATCACAGGTATCGGACTCTTCGCGGTGGGTGGGGACGATCGTCGACTCGGAACCTTGACGGGGCAAGACGTCGCGGCTGACACGTGGGAGCTCCGGCTGGACGGTGCCGTCATGGGTCGGCTCGTCTCCGTCGAGACCTGTGGCGCGCGGATGGACCTCGGAGGAGCGGGGGGCAAACGCCGCGCAAGTCCTTCACCTCGTGCGTCCTTCGGTTCAAGCCCGCGATGAACAGCGCGCTCTACGACTGGTTCAACCAGACTCTTGCCCGGCAGGCAACGCGGAAGGATCTCCAGCTGAGGGCGTTCGATGCGCGAGGCGACGGACTCCTCAGCTTGGAATTGGACAACACTCACATCCGACAGATCGTCTTCCCGAAGATCACGTCCGAGAATGCCTCCACCGCCCTCATCAAGCTGACCGTGCAGCCACAGACCGTCGAACGTGACGAGACCTTCAGCGGGGGCTTGAATGCGGATCCCGCCGACGCTCTCGACGGGTTCACGTTCAAGTTGGCGACCCAGACTCTTCAGGACATCCAGGCCGTTGGCCCGATTGTCGTGGATCAAACGCTCACCACCCTCTACTCCCAGCAGAGCGGCTCCGGCGCCGGCGCCGCCTCCGGGACGCCGTACACGGCGGAAGCGGTCTCGATCGCTTCCTTCGATGTCACGACGGACCGAAACCCGCTCTCCATCCTCGAAGACTGGTTCGATTCCTCCGTGGTTCAGGGCCAGACGAACGACCCGCAGCACCAGAGGGCCGCTTCGCTCGATTTGCGCGAGGGCAGCAACACCGTATTGCGACTCGCCTTCTCGAAGCTCGGGATACTGGGCGCCGTCGACAACGCATCGCTGACCGAGAGGACCTATTCGCTCTACACCCCGGGGCGTCCACACCAGCCAGGTCTTGCCCCTCACTCTCAGCGTCCCGCCGCCCAGCGCGCCGCCACCTCCGCCCCCGGCAACTACCGCCCCGCCGCCGCCGACGACGGCGCCACCGCCTCCGCCGCCGCCGACCACGGCCCCACCGCCCCCTGCCCCGCAAGATGCGACGCTCGCCCCGCCGACGAACCTCGAGGCCGCGCGCGTCGAAGGTGACACATACCAACTCAGCTGGAGTCCAGTCAAAGGCGCCGAGAAATACGTGGTCCTCTGCGCTGAAGCAAGCCCTGAAGACGTGAAGCCGGTCTCGACGAGCGAGGCCACAGAGCACAGGTTCGAACTGGCTGACAACGCGGTTCACTACTGCGTGGTTCGGTCGATTAACGGCCGCGGCGAATCGGCAAACTCCGAGCCGGTCGAGATCGACACGACCTAGGAGCGCAGGCGCAAGAAGAAGAACCAGGCGAGCAGACCGCCGGCGACATAGCCGGCGGTGCTCGCGAGGGCCGCGCCCGTCGTACCCCACAGCGGGATGAACGCGAACGCGGCCACCGTCGTCACGATCATCGCCACGACGGAGACGGCCAGGCTCAGGCGCGGACGGCCGCGTCGCACCGAGAGGTAGACCACGAGCACCGTCACCGGCGCGTAGGCCACGATGCCCGGGAGGAGCACCCAGAGCGGCTCGACCGCGTCGGAGAAGTCGTCGCCGAAGAGGAGTGGGATCAGAAACGGCGCGGCGGCAGCCACGACGAGGGCGACGCCGGCCGTCAGGAGCAGCGCGCGTAGCCCCGAGCGTGCGATCAGCCGGGCGGCGCGGTCCTCCGTTTCGTGGACGGCCGGCGCCGTCACCGCAGTGGCGATCGCACCCGCGACGAGCCACATCGCCTCGGCGGCCTGCATCGCGATCGAGTAGATCCCGACGTCGGCCAGGCTCTCGAACCGGCGGAGGATGAAGAGCTCCGCTCGATAGCTCAGCAGGTTCACGACCTGAACCGCGCCCATCGTGATCGCGAAGCGGGCGAGTGCCCGCGAGACCGGGTCGACGACGTTGGGGATGTCCGCGGGACGCCACGCGCGTTGTGCAGCCGCGAGCGCCACGACCGCCGTCACGGCATTTGCGGCCGCCCATGCGCCGACAGCGCCGGCGACGCCGCCGTCCAGCGCGACGACGAGCACGAGCATCCCGGCGATCGTGAGGATCGGGGGCAGGATCTGGATGTAGTTCCAGAGCCGAACCCGGGCGAGCCCGAGCAGGACGCCCGAAACGGTCTGCCAGAGGACGTTCGGCACGAGGGCCAGCGCAGCGAGGAGCGCGACGCCGGCGGACAGATCTTCAGTAGCGGAGCCGACCGCGAAGACGATCCCGCTGCCCGCTGCGCCCAGCACGATGCCGAGGGCGAGTGCCCGCTGGACGAGCCGTCGCAGGTCCGCGCCCGGCTCGGCCATGCGGTTGACGACCGCGACGCCGAGCTGGCCGAGCAACCGCGAGAAGATCGTGACGCCGAGGACCGCGACGACGAACGCGCCGCGTCCCTCGGGCTCGAGGAACCTGCTCTGGAGGACGACGAGGCCTAGCGCGATCGGCGTCGATGCTCCGCGGAAGAGCAGCGTCTCGAGTGTGTTCCGCCCGACTTCCTTGGCGCCCGGAATCTCGCGGCGCGGCAGGTTCGGCGCCACCGGAGGCGACATGTCGACCGCAGACGTGGGGCGCGCCCGTGCGGCGAGCGCCGCGTCGATCCGGTCGGCGGCCACGCGCGGAGATTAGGGCGAAGCTATCGAGCTCGGCGGGCGTGGGCCGGCCGCGCCTCCGCGAGGGCAGCCTCCGCTTCCTCCGTCCAGCGCCGCAGCGCCTCCGCATAGAGAAAGCCCCAGCGTCGCGTGATCGCCTCGTATCTCGATGTCCCTGCGCCGTCTCGCTCGAGCTGCTCGAGCTCTTCCAGCAGGCGCTCTGCGTCCTCGCGCCGCTCCCGAAGCTGCCGGACGAGCGCATCCTGGTCGACACCGTCGCCGAAATAGAGCTTCAGGAGGATCAGGTTGCGGCCCTGTCCGGCGTCCAGCGGCGCGTCCTCGACCCACTCTCGCAGCGCCTCTCGCCCCGCGCCCGTGATCGCATACACGGTCTTGTCGGGACGCGCGTCCTGCACGATCCTCTCCTGCGTCGCGTACCCCGCCGCGACGAGCTTGGGAAGGGTCGCGTACGTCTGCGTCTTCGCAGGCGCCCAGAAGTAGCCGACGCTGCGGTGGATGTCCTTCTGTAGGTCGTAGCCCGACATCGGCCCCTTCCGCAAGAGCCCGAGGAGCGCCGCTTCGGTCGTGGTGAGCATCAGCGGAGCGCCGCGGCGAGGACCGGGTCTCGACCCGCGAAGAAGTCGGCAGCCCGGGTCGCGACGGGGACGGTCGGGTAGGTCGCAAGACGGCGGTCCGCCGGTGATCCCTGGTAGGAGACGGCCGTCGCCGCGGTGATCCCGATCGACGGGAGGGGGATCAGCGCCGAGTCGCCCCACTGACTCGGCGAGCCGCCCGTCGGCTCGCCGTAGAACTGAGCCCGCGTGCGCCGGTCGACCTCACCGGCGAAGTTCCCGGCAGCAGAGAACGTTCGCCGGCCGATGAGAATCCGCAGCTTCCCCGGCCGGTTGATCCGGGGATGCCGGAGCGCCTGGACGAAGCCGTGATAGGTGGTGTTGTCGCCGCCGCCGTTCAGCCGCAGGTCGACGATGACGCGCCGCACGCTCCTCTTCCGTGTGAGTCGGACGAGCCGGTCCGGCACCGAGCCGGGCGATGTGACCTGGTTGTAGGTGACGTAGAGGGCCCGGCCCCGGTCGATGCGGGACAGCGCATAGGGAATGTTGCGGAGCCGGTGGTAGAGCGGTTGGCTTCCCGGCCGCGTCGTCGCTTCCCACCAGCCGCCGAAGAGCTGCACGTGCCGCGCGATCGAGACGGTTTCGAAGGCGACCTCGCGACGGCTGCCGTCGCGCAGCTCGAAGGTGTAGACCGGGGCGAGATCGAGGCCGCCCAGCACCTCCGCGACCACGGCGAAGAAGGGAAGCCGATCGAGGACCGTCCACTCGTTGTCCCGCGTGATCAGCGGCCGAAGCCGAGCCTCGACGTCCTCCATCGGGACGCCGCCGATTGCCGCCACACGGGCGCCGACGAGCGAACCGTCCTGCGCACGGGCGACGTAGAGACCCTCAGGGAAGCGGTAGAGCCGGAGCGGGAAGGCGCGCAAGTTCTGTCCGGCCACGGGGCTGAGCGGATGAATCCCGCTGTGGCCGTCGCGCTCGCCGAGCATCGCCAGCAAGCGCATCACGCCCACGACGAGCTGGTCGCGTCGCAGGCTCGGCGCACGCGCTGCGAGGTCGTCCGCCGCGTGGCGGAACTCCGCTCGCGAGATCGAGTGGTACGGGTCGGGGTGCTGCTCCTCGAGCTGGGCGACGAGGTTCCGGATGTCGGCCGGCGCGTCATGGGCGGATCCCGTCGCGCTCGGAGACAGAAGGAGAAGGCCGATGGCAATCACCACCGCGACGAGTGGGATAGTTCGGTACGTCATAGTCCGTACCGAACTATAAGATGCACCACAATCTCCGCGCAACAAACATCGTCCCGGGGGAGCCGTCCTTACGAAGCGACGGTGCGAACCCTGGCTCTCACGATCGGGCTCTGCGCCGTGCTCGCGGCGGGGGCCGGATGCGGTTCCGGCTCGAGTGAGGCGCCAACGGCGGGTTCCGCCGCTCCGGGCCCCGATGCCCTCGCTCGGGCGGTGACGGCCAAGCGGCTGAGGGCTCATCTGGTGCAGTTCGCCGCGATCGCACGCCGGAACGGCGGGTCACGCGCGACCGGCACCCGCGGCTACGAGCAGTCGGTGGCCTATGTGGCGCGGCAGCTCCGGCAGGCCGGCTACCGGCCGAGGCTCCACTCGTTTTCGTACGACCTGTTCCGGGAGACGCGGCCGCCCGTCGTCGAGCGCGTCGGCTCCGGCGCAACGCGGTATCCACACGGACGCGACTACCTCACGCTGCGCTACTCGGGCGGGGGCACGGTCACCGGCCAGGTCGTCTCCGTCCCGGGGTCGGCGGCGAGCGGTTGCCAGCAATCCGACTTCGCCCGCTTTCCCTCCGGCGCGATCGCCCTGATGCGTCGAGGGACCTGCTTCTTCACCCAGAAGGCGCGGAACGCGAAAGCTGCCGGTGCGAGCGCCGCGCTGATCGCAAACGACGGCGGTACCGGCCGGGTCGCCCCGATCGCGGCGACGCTAGGGGGCCCGGGCATCGGCATCCCGGTGCTGATGATCTCCTCGACGCTCGGCTCGGAGCTCGAGCGGTCATTGCAGGCGGAGACCGTGCGGCTGCGCGTCTCGGTTTCCGCCGTGAGCCGGCGAGCGCGGGCGGCGAACGTGATCGCGGACCTTCCCGGGCGGAGAGCCGGGACGGTGCTCCTGGGCGCGCATCTCGACTCCGTGGCGAACGGTCCGGGGATCAACGACAACGCCTCCGGATCGTCGCTCGTGCTGGAGATCGCCCGGCAGGCGCGGCGGCTCGGAGTCCGTCCCGCTCGTCGGCTCCGGTTCGCCTTCTGGGGCGCCGAGGAACTGGGGCTCGTCGGCTCGACCGCCTACGTCAACAGCCTGAGCGCGGCGCAGCAGCGCGGGTTCCGCGCGGTGCTCAACTTCGACATGGTCGGCTCGCCGAACTTCGGCCGCTTCGTCTACGACGGCGACACGGCGCCCCCGGGCTCGGCGCGGATCGAGCAGCTGTTCCGCGCGTTCTTCGCGTCGCGGCGACTGCCGCTCGAGGAGATCGCGCTGGGCGGCTCTTCCGACCACGCGCCGTTCGCGCAGGATCGACGCGCCCGTCGGCGGTCTGTTCACCGGCGCCGATGCACCGAAGCAGGCGGACGCCGCGCAGCGCTTCGGCGGTGTCGCGGGGCAGCCGTTCGACTCCTGCTATCACAAGGCGTGCGACGCGCTGAAGAACGTCGACCTCCGCGTGCTCGACCAGATGGCCGACGCCGCGGCGGTCGTCGCGCTGCGGCTTGCGGGCTAGCCCAGACGGTCCTTGGCGAGCTCACCGCGGGGGATTACGGTGGTGGGCATGCAGGAATCGCTCGCGAAGCTGGCGGCTCGGCGGTGGCTCGTCATCGGGGTCCAGGCGCTCCTTCTCGCCGCGCTGTCGGCGTTCTTCTACTGGGCACTGCGCGACACCTGGAACGACGCGCTGCCGCGGTTGCGCGACGCAGATCCCCTGCTGCTCGGCGTCGCCTGCGCGATCCTCGCCGGCTACTACCTGATGTTCGTCCTCGGCTGGCAGTGGATCCTGCGCGCGCTCGGCATCCGGACCTCCTACCCGGTCGCCCTCCAGTCCGAGATGGCGTCGATGCTCGCGAAGTACATCCCAGGCGGGATCTGGACGCCCGCCGCGCGCGTCCTCTGGCTGCGGAAGGCCGGCGGGATCGACAAGACGTCGGTCGTGGTCGCCTCGATCCTGCTCGAGGCCGGTCTGTCCGCGGTTGCCGGCGTGCTCGTCCTCGTCTGCGCGCTGCCGTTCGTCTCCGGGTGGAACGTGCCGATCTGGCCCGTCGTCCTCTTCGGGCTCGGCGTGGCCGGCCTGCTTCACCCGCGGGTCTTCCGAAGCGTCGCGCGCGTGGCGTTTCGACCCTTCGGCGCGGCGGAGCCGCCGACGCTTCCGTGGCGGACGATGCTGGGGCTGCTCGTCTTCTACTCCGTCAGCTGGGTCGTCGGCGGCGTGGCGGTGCTGTTCCTGATCCGTTCGCTCGGCGGCGACACCGGGTTCGAGTCAGCGGCATTCCTCGGCGGCACGGCCGCGGTCGGGGCGATCGTCGCCGTGCTCTCGATCCTCGCGCCGTCGGGGCTCGGTGTGCGGGAGGCGTCAATGTACGGGCTGATGCTGGCGGTCGTCCCCGCGCCGGTTGCGCTGGGCGCGACGGTGCTGAACCGGCTCGCGATCACGCTCGTCGAGGCCGCTCTGCTCGGCATCGGCGTCCTGGCGTGGCGCAGCCGTCACAGCCGCGAGGCGCCCGAAGCGCCTGCCGTCCCGAACGTCTGAAACCGCTCGAACTTCCGCTAGAGCGGCAGCACCTCGAGCTCTGGCGGGGGACGGCGGGCGAATCCATCCACGAGCAGGAGATCTTCTGCCTGCTCCGGCGTCAACGGCTCGTCGGCCTTTCCGCGCGCCGCGTGACAGAGCGCCTTCCCCGCGCCGAGCTCGAGCCTCGCTCCGCCTCCCGGCGGCAGGGAGCGCACCGCGCAGACGCCCCCGCCCGCGACGAAGAACGCCCTCCGCCACCCGGGCTCGACGGCCGGTGCGATCAGGCAAAGCTCGAGTGTGCGCAGCCGCTCCAGTCGGCGCAGGCGGTCGAGGATGTGCTCGAGCGCCTCGACCCGGTCCCGGAGACGGGCCGCCTCCTCGTAGCGAAGGCTGTCTGCGAGATGTGACAGCCGTCCCTTCAACCGTGGAAGCGGACCGCCTTCCAGGAGCGTGTCCAGCTCCTCCGGAGTGCTGGCCGAAAGCGCACGCGCAGCCAGGGAGGCTCGCCGGCGGCTTCCGATCGGACCGAGCCCGGTCGGGGTCTTGGACACGACGAAGTCTTCGCCACGGCGCTTGAGATAGACCCCGTGCTCCTTCCTCCTGCTGCGCGAGTTCGCCGGCGGTTGGAGCTCCCGGATCAGCCGGAGCTCCTCGAGCGCGGCCTCGAACTCCGAGCCCAGGACGCGCCACTCGATGCGGTCGAGCGCGAGGAGAGCCGCCTCGACCGAAGGCCGCTGACGTTCGCTCCGGAAGTAGGAGCGCAGTCGCGCGCGCAGGTCGCGGGCGCGACCGACGTAGAGCACCTGGTCGTGCCGGTCGCGAAACAGGTAGACGCCCGGCCGCGTCGGCGCCCCGCGGGCGAGCGACCGCTTGCCGTAGACACGGCGCTTGCGCGGCGCGGCCAGCGCGCGGAGCTCGGAGAGCCGCCTCGCACCGAGCTCCTGGGCCAGTCCGATCAGGCGCACGAGCACCTCGGCCGTCGCCTCGGCGTCGGGAAGCGCGCGGTGGCACGGCGTCGTCGACACGCCGAAGAACTGCGCGAGCGAGGCTAGGCCGACGCGTCGCACGCGGCCCTCGAGCAAGCGCCGCGCAAGCGCCGCGGTGCAGAGCGGCGGCTCGGACAGCCGCCTGCCGTGCCGGAGGACGAGCTGGCGCTCGAGGAAGCGCTGGTCGAAACGGGCGTTGTGCGCCACGAGGAGCTCGTCGCCCGCAAACGCCAGGAACCGTGTCAGGACGCTCGAGACCGGCGGCGCGCGCCGCAGCTCGTGCTCGCGAAGGCCGGTGAGCTGCGCGATCGGCTCCGGCAGTGCCACTCCCGGGTTCACGAGCGACTGGAACGAGTCGACGGGTTCGAGCGCCCTGACTCGAACCGCTCCGATCTCGCAGATCCGACTCTGCGTGGCCGAGAGCCCTGTCGTCTCGAGGTCGAAGACGACGAATTCGGCTTCCTCCAGCAGAGGGTCCGGCCCCGCTGTCGCCAGGGACACCGTCGTCCCGGTGCAGACGATGCGACTGTCGCCCGCGGTGACATCGCCCAGCAGGGAGCAGGCCAGCCCGTCCGAGATCGACGGGGTAGCGAAGAGCGAACGCGCGGCGTCCACCGCCGAGAGCGGTCCGCGCTCCTCGAGGGCCTCCACCAGCCGATCGAGGGCATCGAGCGCGAGCTGCATCCCCCAGATGAAAGCGAACATATGTTCGGTTTGTCAATCTGGGAGCAGCGGCACGGTCAGCCCGGTGTCACGACCCAGGAGCACCGCTCTGGTGATCGCGGTGGACCCGAAGCGCACCCGCGCCTCGTCGATCGCGACGTCGAGAGCGTCGCTGTAGGGGCTGTCGAGCGGGAGCGCGAGTTGGATCCCACGCCCGTCGGCGAGGTTGCTGACCGAGACGCCGACGAGGGTGATGCCTCGCTGCTGGATCATCGGCACCGCGATCGTCAGCAGTTCGCGAGCCGTGGTGAGGATCGCGTGTGTGTTCGCAGTCGGCCGAACCAGAGTCTCGGAGCGCGTCGCCCTGGAGAAGTCGTCGAAGCGCAGTCGAAGTACCACGGTGCCGCCGACTCGTCCGGCCGCGCGCATTCGGCGGGTGACGCGGTCGACGAGCGCGATGACCGACGCATCCACCTCCTCGAGCGACGTCGGCGCACGGCCGAGGGCGCGCTGTGACCCAATCGAGCGCCGGCGGCGTCGCACATCCACCCGTCGCAGATCGCGGTTGTGGGCGAGTGCGTGGAGGTGGCGTCCCGATGCGCGACCGAGCAGCGAGACGAGCGTCGCCTCCGGAAGCTCGGCGAGCCGGCCCACCGTCGTGATGCCCGCGCCACGGAGTTTCGTCGACGTCACCCGACCGACACCCCACAGCCGCTCGACGGGAAGCGGATGGAGGAACGCGAGCTCCCGGTCCGGGGGGATGACGAGCAATCCGTCGGGCTTTGCCACGGCGCTCGCGACCTTGGCGAGATGCTTCGTCCTCGCTACGCCGACGGTGACCGGCAGGCCGACCCGCTGCCGCACCGCCTGCCGCAATCGCCGCGCGATCTCGACCGGTGTGCCCGCGAGACGGCGAAGGCCGCGGACGTCGAGGAAGGCCTCGTCGATCGACAGACCCTCGACCAGCGGCGTCGTGTCGTCGAAGACTCGGTACAACGCCTTGCTCGCCTCGGAATAGGCGGACATGCGTGGCCGGACCAGGATCGCGTCGGGACAGAGCCGGCGCGCGCGGCCGACGCTCATGGGCGTCTCCACGCCGTAGGCCTTGGCCTCGTAGCTCGCTGCGAGCACCACGCCGCCGCCGACGATCACCGGCCGGCCCTGGAGACGCGGGTCGTCCCGCTGCTCGACCGATGCGAAGAACGCGTCGGCGTCCGCGTGCAGAATCGTCGCCTCCTCGTGCACGAACAGATGTTCGCACAGCCGGGCAGAAGCTCGAATCTCAGCTACTCTGAGCGCAGGGACGGCATCCGGCCGAGCCCGTGAGGTGAGCTTCTCGTTTCTTCTTCGGCGGTTTCGAGGCAGGCGAATCTCGAACCGAACTGAAGGAGAACCACATGCAACAGGAGTCATTTGCGGGTCTCGGCGTGGCCGAACCCATCATCGAGGCGCTGCGGCGCCGATCGATCCATATCCCCTTCTCGATCCAGACCCTCGTCTTGCCGGACGCGCTTGCGGGGAACGACGTGCTGGCGAAGTCCCCGACAGGCTCGGGTAAGACCCTGGCGTTTGCGGTGCCGATCGTGCAGCGCCTCGACGCTGCCGACACGAGGCCGTCGGCGCTCGTGCTCGTCCCGACGCGCGAGCTGGCCGTCCAGGTGGCCGAGGAGTTCGCCGACGTCGCGCGCGCACGAGGCCTTCGGGTCGCCGTCGCCTACGGGGGTACTTCCGTCTCCGCGCAGGCAAAGGCTGCGAAGAGCGCGCACATCCTCGTCGCCACTCCGGGACGCCTGGAGGATCTGGCGAATCGCCGGCTCATCAACCTCGACCGGATCCAGATCCTCGTCCTCGACGAGGCCGACCGCATGCTCGACATGGGCTTCCAGCCGCAGGTCGACACGATCGTCCGGCGGCTGCCACGCAAGCGGCAGACGATGTTCTTCTCCGCGACGCTCGACGGCGAAGTCGCCGGGCTCGCGCGGGCCTACACGCAGAACCCGAGCCGCATCGATGCAGGGCTTCCTGCGGAGCTGGAGCGAGGGGAGACCGAGCATCGGTTCGTCGGCGTCACCGCCGAAGGCAAGGTCGAGACGCTCGTGAAGATGCTGAACCACGACGACGGGCTCACGCTGGTCTTCGTTCGTACGAAGCGCGGCGCCGACCGGCTGGTGCAGCGGCTCCGCCGTCACGGCGTGAACGCCGCGGCGATGCACGGCGACATGGGGCAGGGAGCCCGCGAGCGCGCCCTCGCGCAGTTCGAGGCCGGCAAGGTCTCGACGCTCGTCGCGACCGACGTCGCGGCGCGCGGCCTCGACCTCGACGACATCTCGCACGTGATCAACTTCGATCCACCCGCCGACAACACCGGCTACACGCACCGAGTCGGGCGGACGGCCCGGGCGGGCCGCGACGGGACGGGCATCACCCTCGTCCTCCCGGAGCAGCAAGCCGAGGTCAGCCACGTCGCCCGCAGCCTCGGCGAGCAGGACCAGTTCGAGCAGCAGGGCATGCGCGTCGCCCCCAAGCGGCTGGTCTACTCAGGCCGAAGAGGCCGCTCCAAGTGGGGCCCGAACCGCCCCCGGCGAAAAATCTAGTTCGTGACGAAGAGCGCGACCGCTCCATACTGGCAGGCCGCCGCGGCGATCACGAGGGCGTGAAAGAGCTCGTGGTAGCCGAAGACCTCGGGAACCGGATCGGGGCGCCGCATCGCGTACACCACGGCGCCTGCGGTGTACAGGATTCCGCCGAGGGCGAGCAGCAGCACGGCTCCAGGGCCGGCGTGATCCCAGATCTGCGGCAGAGCGACGACCCCCACCCACCCGAGGGCGATTCCGATGGTGGCAGCCAGCCACTTCGGCGAGTCGACCCAGGCCAGCTTGAGCACGATCGCGGCGAGCGCGCCGCCCCAGGCTATGGCCAGGATCGTCCAGCGCCAGGCGCCGGAGAGCGCCAGGAGCGCAAAGGGCGTATAGGTCCCGGCGATCAGCAGGTAGATGGCGGCATGGTCGAGTCGCCGCATCCAGCGTCTCGGTCCCGGCTCCCAGGTGACTCGGTGGTACAGCGCGCTGACCGCGAACATCACCGCGGTCGCCGAGGCGAACACCGCCGCCGCCGCCCGCCCGGTCGTGCCCGAGGCCAGGGCAACGAGCAGCACTCCCAGGAGGAGCGAGATGAAGAACGCATACGTGTGCGAAACTCCGCGAAGGCGGGGCCTGAGTTCAAAATCTGCGATCTGGGCATCCTAAAACCGTGACGCGCACGCACAAGCTCGTGAATCTCTTCGGTCTCGGCATGCCGGTCGTCGGTCTCCTGGTGGCGATCGTCCTGCTCTGGGACCGCATGGTCGGCCCGACGGAGATCGCGATCCTGGTCGTGGGGTATCTCCTCACCGGCTTCGGGATCACGGTCGGGTATCACCGGCTGTTCACGCACCGATCGTTCGAGACCTACGCTCCGATGCGTTACGTGTTCGCCGTGCTCGGCCAGATGGCGGTCGAGGGACCGATCCTCGCCTGGGTCGCCGACCATCGCAAGCACCACCAGTTCTCAGACCAGGACGGCGACCCGCACAGCCCTCACGCCGGGTATGGCGACGGCGCGTGGGAGGGGCTCAAGGGTCTCTGGCACGCACACACCGGCTGGCTGTTCACCCTGGCCGGTCGAGCCGATCAGGCGAAGTACGCGAAGGATCTGCTCGCCGACCGGGGACTGCGGTTGATCTCGAAGCTCTTCGTCCCGACCGTGGCGATCTCGCTGCTCGTTCCCGCCGTGGTCGGGTGGGCGCTCATCGGCGGCTGGTACGGCTTCTGGGCCGGAATGATCTGGGGCGGCGCCGTTCGCATCTTCCTGCTGCACCACGTGACGTTCTCGATCAACTCCATCTGTCACTTCTGGGGCGGCCGCCGGTTCGGGACCAGCGACGAGTCGCGCAACGTCTGGTGGCTCTCCTGGCTGTCCTTCGGGGAGTCGTGGCACAACAACCACCACGCGTTTCCCTCCTCGGCCTTCCACGGTCTGCGGCGCTTCGAGCTCGATCCCGGCGGTTGGGTGATCTGGGCGCTGGAGAAGTGCGGGCTCGCCTGGCGCGTCGTCAGGATTCCGCCCGAGCGCCAGGCCCGGAAGATCGCGCCTCAGGACGTCTGAAACCGCTCGAGTGTCCGGCCGACGAGCTCGGCCCACCGGCGGGCTCGGGGAAGCGGGGTCAGACCCCAGCGCGCGCGGACCGCGGCGCCGTGGAAGCCGCCGCGGATCAGGGTGTAGTCGCCGCCGGTCGTGAATCGTCTCGCCCGCTCGAAGCCGCGCCTCGAGCTCGCCGCGGTGACGCCGGGGATTCCGGGTAGCCCTCGGTCGAGCGAGCCATGGATCACGTCGAGCCGCCGGCCCGCCAGAGGCTCGAGCGGAAGCTCGTCGGGAAGCCAGGGCGCGAGCCCGACGACCGCGTCGACGGCGGGGTGGGCGGCGGCGGACACCGCGACAGCCCCACCCATCGAGAACCCGACCAGCGCGATGCGCTCAGCACCGCCTTCCAGCGCCGACTGCACCGCGGCCAGGGCATCCTCGACGCAGAGCTCCAGCCGCTTCCAGGACTTCACCCGGTAGCGAACCTCGACGAAGCCGAGCTCGGGGAACGACGGCGCAAGCCGGCGAACGAGCCACTCGTTGCTCGCGCTCCACGTGCCCGGCTCCTCCGCTTCGCGCCCGCCGCCGAGCCAGATGATCGTGCTCGGCTCGAGGCCGTTCGTCACCCAGGCCTCGGCGCCGCTCGAAAGATGCAGCGGTATCGCTTCGCTGAGCATCGGCAGGGAGCATGCCCGGCCGGGCTGTACCGTCGTGCAGGTGGAGGGGTGGCAGTCGCGACAACGTCAGACGGGCGACGGCGCGGTCGAGTCGGAGCAGCGCGCCGAGCTCCGTTCGCCGGTGGTCGAGTTCTCCGAGGGCGGTGCGACCCACCTGGGCAGCGCGTACTGGCAAGAGGTCGAGCGGGCGACCGGCCGGCTCGTCCGAGCCCGGGAGCGTGACGGCACGGTCGAGCTTCGTGTTCTCGGCCGAGGCCCGGCGCTCCTCCGGTTCGATGCACCGAGCTTCGAGGTGACGGACGCGCTCGTCTGCTGCAGGTATCCAATCGCGGGAGGCCTGCTCGCCCAACGCGCCGCCGGGGAGATCGTCTTCGAGCAGGTCGGCGGAGCCGCTCCGGTCGTGCGGTCTGCGATCCGGGGGTTCTTTCCGCGCCTCGCCGCGCGCCAGGGCAGACCCGACTGGACGGGCGCGCTCTACAACCGAGTGCAGAGCCGCATTCACGTCGCCGTGAGTCGCCGCTACTTCTCGAGGCTGATCGCGGAGGCCGGGCGATGAGGATCGCGGTCTTCGGCGCTTCGGGCACGATCGGCGAGCCGCTGCTCGCCGCACTTGCCCCAGACCACGAGGTCGTGGCGGTCTCGCGCAACGAGCGGGCCGACGAGGGCGCCGTCTCCTGGAAGGTCGCCGACGCGACCAACCGGGACTCAGTGGCGCGGGTTCTCGAGGGCGTCGAGATCGCCTACTACCTCGTCCACTCGCTCGGCAGCACGGACTTCGAGGGCAAGGATCTCGAGGCTGCGGAGACGACGGCGCGCGAGGCCGAGCGTGCCGGCGTCAGGCAACTCGTTTACCTCGGCGGGCTCGGCGACGACTCGCCCGACCTGTCGCCCCACCTCCGCAGCCGCCGCGAGACCGGCAGGCGCCTGGCCTCGACATCGGTTCCGGTGACGACTCTCCGCGCGGCGATGGTCGTCGGCCGAGGCAGCGCCGCGTTCGAGACCATCGTCGCGCTCGTGAACCGGTTGCCCGCGATGGTGACGCCGCGGTGGGTCTCGACCCGGACGCAGCCGATCGCTCTGCCGGATGTCGTCGCGTACCTCGCGGGCGTCTGCGGCCTCGAGGCGGCGGTCGGCGGCGAGTTCGACGTCGGCGGGCCGGAGACCATGACCTACCGCGAGATGATCGAGCGCATCGCGCGCCTTCGCGGGAAGCATCCCGTCATCGTCGAGGTACCCGTGCTGACACCGCGCCTATCGTCGCTCTGGCTGCATCTCGTGACGCCGGTCAACGCCGGTGTCGCGAGGCCGTTGATCGAAGGGTTGCGGAACGAGACGGTCGCCCACGACGACAGGATCAGGCAACTGGTGCCGATCGACCTGACGCCGTTCGACGTAGCGGCTCGCGCAGCGCTCGAGGGCTAGCGCTTTCGCCCGCGGCTGATCTTCAGGTTGACGCGGGTCCCGTTCGGCCGTGTCCCTCGGACGGGCGCCTGCGAGATGACGCGCCCGAGCTTGGCGCTCTTCGAGAAGGCGCGGGAGATCGTGCCAACGCGGCAGCGCTTCGCCACGAGCGCCCGTTTCGCGGCGGCGAGCGTCTTGCCCTTCACGTTGGGAACGACGCACTTGGGCGATGCGCGCGGTGCGTGTCCGTAGGTCGAGCCTTCGGAATCGGCGCCAGACAAGGGGCGGGTCCGCGCGGGCGACACGGGTCAGCTCGTTTGACAGACGGGTGAAGCAGGAGTACCTTCGGTCGTGAGGGCGACGAAAGGGTTTGATGCGAAAAACCGCAATCGTTGCTGCGGCTTTCGAGCGCATCGACATTCCGGCGTTCGGATGCAGATCGCCGTCGCTCCTCCTCGGGAAAGCCTGCGGAGCGAGCCCTGACGTTCGCGCGGTCGCGCCGCCGGCTGCCTCGAGAGCGCTCTACGGCGACCCGATCCCGAGCCGATGACTCTGCGCCGTCTGACATTTCTGGGCACCGGTTTGTCGCTTGTCGTTGCGACCTTGACCGTGGCGCTCGGCGGGGCCGGTGCGGCGGGCGGAAAGATCGTCGCTGACAGCGGCTTTCGGCCCAAGGTTGACGGGTTCGCGTTCGGGAACTACGGGGCGGGGAAGGCGAATCTGTCCGCGAACGAGGTCCGGATGCTGTTCGGCAGCAGGGCCTGCTCGTTCATCACACAGAAGGGCGCTTGTGTGTTGACGCCGCCCGGGGAGGTGTGGCTGAAACAGCAGAACCGGGAGATGAGCGGCGGGCACTGCACTGGTATGTCTGTGCTCAGCCTGATGGTCTTCCGAGATCTGTACCCCGCTTTTGGGCGACGGACCTACAACGTGCGACTCGGCGGGAACGTGCGGCTGCAGCGGGCGATCGCCTACGCCTTCACGTGGCAAGTGTTGCCGGAGGTCATAGACAAGACGGTCTCCGGATCGCCCAGCGAAATCCTGCGGGTCTTGATCGCGGCCTTGCGAAAACGCGGTGGAGAGACCTACGGCTTGGGGATCTACAAACCTGGATACCTGGGAGGGCACGAGATCACGCCTTACGCCGTCGAGGAACGCGGCCCCGGACGCTTCGACGTCTTGATCTACGACAACAACTTTCCCGGCGTCACGCGCAGGCTCCACATCGACACACGCGCCGACACGTGGAGCTACGAGTTCGATCCGGGCCAGCCGGGCAGCCTGTACAAAGGAAACGCGAAGACGAAGACGCTCACGCTCTCTCCCATCACGCCCGGTCTCGGTGTGCAGCAGTGCCCGTTCTGCGCTCCGCGGAGTTCCAAGGCGCCGCGCTTCAACGAGCTCCGTCTCGAAGGCAATCCGTTCAACCACGCCCACCTCTTGATCGTCGACGAGCAGGGCCGTCGACTCGGTTACGTCGGGAGCCGGTTCGTCAGCGAGATTCCGGGCGCCAGCGCCGTCAGGCCGAAGACGGCCGCCGGGTGGCGGGGGCGCCAAGAGCCGCTGTACCGCATCCCGGCGCATCTCAACCTCAACGTCACCATCGACGGCAGCGGTCTGCGCCACGCCGACACCGAGTACTTGTCGATGATCGGCCCGAACCGCGACGCCGCGATCGACAACCTGCGCATACGACCAGGCGACCGCAACACATTCCAGGTCTCCGGAGCGGTCGGGAGATTCGCGTACCGAAGCGCAGCGGGGCAGACCCAATCACCGCTGTTCCACGTCGGCCTCGCCGGCTCCGGCAAGGCGTACCGAATCGGCATCAAGGCGATCTCCCTCCAACCCGGTTCGCTCCTGACGAGTCAGAACGACCGCGCTAATGGAACGCTGACGTTCCACGACGCGGGCGCCGGCGCCCAAACCTTCAGGATCACCCTCGCGCACCATGCGCAGAAAAAGGTCAGAGAGCTGGAGACGCGCGAGATCGAACTGACTGGCAACCAGAAGGCCGTCATCAACTACGGCAGCATCAAACCCGGTCAGAGAACGATTCCGCTCACGATCACCCCGTAGCTCGTAGAGGCTCGGAGTTCTGCGGCCCTCCCGCCTCCTGCGAAGACGGACGCGCATACGCCTCGACCTCGGTAGATCTGGCCCAGCAACGCGGGCATGCCCCCGGCAAGAATCGAACTTGCGCACGCGGTTTAGGAAACCGCTGCTCTATCCACTGAGCTACGGGGGCTAGCCGGGAGAGTAGCGCTGCCTCCCGTGAGGTCTACCTGCCCGGCTTCCCTAGGGTCAGCGCTAACCGTGCACTAGCTTTCTCACGTGCAGATCGAAGGCGAGCAGCACTTCGCAGCTCCGCCGGAGGACGTCTATGCGGCGCTGACGGACCCCGAGCAGATCGCGTCCGCCTTCTCGGCGATCGAGCTGATCGACGCGAACGGCGACGAGTGGAGCGTCGTCGTGCGGCCGCCGCTTCCCGGCGGCTTCCGGGTGAGGTTCTCGGTGCGCCTGGACGATTCCCGGCCTCCGGAGCACGCCCGGCTGCGCGCCTGGGGGAAGAGTCTCGGGGGTCGTGTGTCGGTCGACAGTGCGTTCGACCTCGAGCCCGACGGCGACGGCACGCAGATGCGCTGGCAGGCGGAAGTCGACGCGGCCGGTCTCTTCAGCGGCCTGGGGAATCAGGCGTTGGGTCCCGTGGCGACGCACCAGGCGGAGCGGGCGCTCGGCCGGCTCGCCGACGACCTCGAGAGGAGGGCTACTGCTCGCTGACTTCGGCGTGGCGCTCGGCGATGCAGGCGCCGGCCCAGCGTTCCGCGGTCTCGATCAGGCGTCCCGCGAACTCCTCGCGCCGGGTGCGATCTTCCGGCAGCGACTCGGCGCCGATCTCGATCCGCACCTGATGGACCGACGCCTCGGAGTGTGCGTCGATCTCGTGCCGCTCTTCCGAGACGATGGAGACCGATCCGATCTTCTCCAGGAGCTGCGATGCTAAGTCGTCGATCTCGGCGGGCGTGGCCTCGCGTCCCGCGAACATGCCGAAGTTCACCCGCACCTCGAGGGCAGGCGGATGCTGCTCGTGCACGGCGAACGCGAGGGTGTCCAGGTCAGCTCTCATGCCGCCGTTTAGTACCCACAACGCTAAACGTCTAACCGCCTAACGCTCGCGCGGCTCCCAGCGGAATCCGCGGATGGCGACGACGAGCCCAACAATGCCCCAGATCGCGATGACAGCGACGTGGTCGAGGTGCTCCAGGACGGTGTCGCCCCGCACCATCACGTCTCGTGCCAGTTCGATCAGGTGGCTGAGCGGGAGCAGCGCAGCCAGCGTCTGGAGGAACTCCGGGAAGCTGTCCTCCGAGAAGAAGGCCCCGGAGATGAACGACAGCGGCAGGTAGAGCGCGTTGACCACCGCGGAGGAGCCCTCCGCGCTGCGGATGAGCGCGGTCAGGCCGATGCCGAGGGCGGCGAACGACCCCGCCCCGAGGAGGATGACCACGACGAGTGAGGGAAGGGAGTGGGCGAGCGGCACGTCGAAGCCGAAGCGTCCGATCGCGATCAGGATCGCCGCCTCGGCGACGAAGACGAGGATGATCGAGACGAGCACGGCGGCGACGTAGGTCGCGGGCGGCAGCGGCGTTGCGCGGAGGCGCTTGAGCACGCCCGACTCGCGACGGATCACGAGGATCAGCGCCAGCCCCGCGAAAGTCGTCGCGGCGGCGCCGTACCCGATCATCCCCGCCAGGAGGTACTGGTAGCCGCTGACGCCGTCGATCTCGTTGTCGCCGTAGGCCGACCCGAGCAGCAGGAAGAAGAGGATCGGCAGCAGGAAGGTGAAGAACGCGAGCTCGGGGCTCCGCCAGAAGAGCCGCTGCTCCGCCCGGAACTGATGCACGAGGAGCCTCACTCCGGCTGCTCTCCTTCGGTCAGCGACAGGTAGACATCTTCGAGCGTCGGGCGGTGTACCTCGAGCGCCTCGAGCTTCAGGCCGTCTTGGAGCGCGCGGTGGGTCAGCTCGTACAGCTCCCGGACGGGATCCTCTGTCTCGGTCACGACCTCCTGGCCGTCGTACCGGTAGCGGATGACGGTCGCGGGTGCCTGGGCGATCAGCTCGGCGGGTGTTCCGGACGCGACGATCTGGCCGCTGCGGAGCACCGCGACCCGATCGGCCAGACGGTGCGCCTCCTCGATGTAGTGCGTGGTCAGCAGGATCGTCTTGCCGAGCGAGCGCAGCGAGCGGATCGTCTCCCACGCGGCGCGTCGCGCCGAGGGATCGAAGCCGGTCGTCGGCTCGTCGAGGAAGAGCAGCTCCGGATCGCCGACGAGCGCCACGCCGAAGTCGAGTCGCCGCTTCTGGCCGCCGGACAGCGTGCGGCTCTTCGCGTTCGCCTTCTCCTCGAGTCCGACGAGCTTCAAGACCTCCTCCACGGGCCGCGGGTGCTCGTAGTAGCCGGCGAAGAGCGCGAGGTGCTCGCGCACCGTCATCGTGGGAAAGAGCTCGCCGCTCTGCGGCACGACCCCGATCCGGCCGCGCCAGTGTTGGTCGGCGCGCTCGGGATCCACGCCGAGGACGCGCACCTCGCCCGCGTCCCGCCGGCGATAGCCGACGAGGATCTCCACAGTCGTCGTCTTCCCGGCGCCGTTCGGGCCGAGCAGGCCGAAGACCTCGCCCTCGCGGAACTCGAAGTCGATCCCGCGGACAGCTTCGACGCCGTCGTACGACTTTCGGAGCCCTGTGACCTCCACCGCGTTCATCGGGGAGAACGCTACGTCGTTCGGCGCGGTCCAGCCGGGCGGCGTGCCGAGTCGCGCCCGGCCCGGCGCGTATGGGGGGTCAGCCCGCGCCTATGGACCGCACCGAAGCGTCGCTGGGTAGGACGTCAGGTGTGAGCTGCGGTTGGCGCGGGAATGACAGAAGCGTGGGGGAAGACGAGCACGAGCGCGACGACGAGCCCGAGGCCGAGGCAGCTGTCCTTCCGGCCCGCGAGGCGATGTCGCTGATCTCGCCGGGACCTGCCATGGACTTCGTCCCGGGATTCGACGCGCTTCCGGCCACGGATGCGGCCGCCGCCGGGTCCGCCGAGGAGGACGTGGCGTCCGAGGACCGCAACGAGCGCTTCGAGAACCGCGACTCGGCGTCTTCCGAGACCTAGAGGCCTCTAGCCGCCGGGCGGGATGCGCCTGACCCTCGCCAGGCCGCGCTGCGTGACGTAGATCGCCCTGTCCGCGCCGACGGCCACAGAGTTCGTACCGGCAACGCCGGTCGCGACGACGGACACGGTGCCCGCCGGGGTGATCCGCAGGACGCGGTTCCCGTTGAAGTCCGCGACGTAGACGTCTCCCTCCGGTCCGATGTCGAGGTCGACCGGGAGGTTGAGCCCTCCTGCGAGTGTCGTGACCTGTCCGTCCGGCGTGATCCTCTGCACGCGGTTGTTGAACGTGTCGCAAACGTAGACCGTCCCGTCCGCCGCGACGTCCAGCCCGTGAGGCTGGTGGAAGCCGGAGTACGTCGTGAGCGCGCCGGTGCTTCGGTCTCGACGGTGAACGCGGCCGTCGATCTCTGAGACCCAGAGGTTGCCGGCGGAGTCGTAGGCGAGGGCCGTCGGGCGCACGAACTCCGCGACGGTGCGAATCGTTCCGCGCGGATCGACGTGCCGGATCCAGCGCTCGCCGTGCACGATCCCGAACCCACCCGTGGGATCCAGCGCCACCTCGACGGGGAACCCGATCGCCGCGCGAACCGCGGGCCCGCCGTCTCCCGTGCGCCCGTCGCGGCCGTTTCCCGCGACGAGTGTCAGGCGCTCGCCGGCCTGGCGGAAGACCCGATTCGACAGGTCGGCGACGAGCAACGCGCCGCTTGGTTCCACGGCGATGTCCGCGGCGTTCGTCAGCCGCGCCGGCCGGGCTCGGACGAGTACCGCCCCGGCCCGCTTTCCGTCGGCGATCAGCAGCCACCTTCCTGGGGCGCTGAACACCGCACGGAGGCGGAAGCGACCGCGGCTCAGGCGAGCGACGGCAACGGTGGTGCGCGAGGCGCCGAGCCGCGCGGTGACGCGCGGGCGGCCGGGCGCCGCCAGGACGCCGGTCCAGCGAGCGCCGACCTGCGCGGGACCGCTCGAGATCAGCTTCGGCGCCCCAGAGGGCGCGGCTGTTGTGACGGCAAGGGCCAGGACGGCGTAGAGGACGAGGCGCAAGTGCCGTGGTACACCGCTGGGGGAACGCCGGTTCCCGTCGCTAGAGTCGGGCGATGGCCGGCTTCCGCTACGTCGTCGCCGATGTCTTCACCGACACGCCGCTTGCCGGGAACCAGGTTGCGGTCTTCACCGACGCTCGGGAGCTCCCGGAGGAGCTCCTTCAGCCGCTTGCGAGGGAGATCAACTTCTCCGAGACCGTGTTCGTCTACCGGGCCGAAAGCGACGGCCACGCGAAGATCCGGATCTTCACGCCGTCCTCCGAGCTCCCGTTCGCCGGCCACCCGACACTCGGGACGGCGTTCGTTCTGGCGGCGCCGCTCCAGCTCGGCGTGATCCGGCTCGAGACGGGAGCCGGGACCGTCCCGCTGACGCTCGACCGGGATGAGAGCGGCCGGATCGTCTTCGGGCGGATGGCGCAGCCTCTCCCCGCCGTCGAGCCCTACGACGGCGAGCAGGAGCTGCTTGCCGTTCTCGGCGTCGAACGGTCGGAGCTCCCCGTCGAGTTGTACGACAACGGGATGCGCCACGTGTACGTCGGGCTCCCGTCGGTGGATGCCGTCGCAGCTCTAAAGCCCGACCTCGGCCGACTCGGCGAGCTCCCGCCCGTCCTCGGGATCAACGTCTTCGGTGGCGAAGGACGTCGCTGGACGAACCGGATGTTCTGGCCGGCGGCCGGCATTCCGGAGGACCCCGCGACGGGATCGGCGGCCGGGCCGCTCGCTGTCCACCTGGCCCGCCACGGCCGGATCGAGTTCGGCGACGAGATCGAGATCTCACAGGGCGCCGAGATCGGCCGGCCGTCCAAGCTGTACGCCCGCGCCGAGGGCTCGCGCGACGAGGTCACCGCTGTGGAAGTGGGCGGCTCGGCGGTCGTCGTCGCCCGCGGCGAGTTCACCCTCTAGAGCTCGACCCGACGAACCTCCCACGCGCGGAGGTCCAGCTCGGCCTCCCCGAATCTCGCCTGCACCGGCGAGGGATGCTCGCACGCCAGTGTCGCCTGCAGGCGGCGGCCCTCCCGACGAAGGGCTGAGAGGACGACACCCTCCCCGCTGAGCTCCGGGCCGTTTGCGCGTCGCGGTCCGTCGAGCGCCTGGCCCGGGACGACGACGAACGGGTGGAGGTAGCGGTCCAGCGCCGCCAGCAGGCCGTCCTCGTGCCAGGCGCCGGAATGCGGCATGAGCGCGAAGCCAACGCTCCACGGCTTCCGGCACTGGCCGTCGGGGATCGGGATCTCGGGACCGGCCGGCACTTCGCGGTAGCGGTGGGCGCTGCGGCTGATCAACCCCGTCGCCCGCAGGACGGTGAGTGCGAGCTCGCGCCCCTCGACGAGCTCGTACTCCACCGGATGCTCCAGGAGGACCGCGGTCCCGCCGGCGTCGACGAAGCCGTAGGCCGGGAAACGTCGGCAGCGCAACCTCGCCGATGCCGCTCTCGGCGGCCAGGCCGCGCTCGACGACGGCGAACTGCCCCTCCGCGAACGACAAGCTCGCCTCGCGTGCGAGCGGAACGTGAAAGCGCAGCCGGTGATCGCTGCACGGGTTGTCGAACGAGACCTGCACGCGGCAGAACGGCTCGCCGGCCCGGAGCTCCACGCTCGTCGCGACCTCGACCGGAACCTCGTCGCGCGACCAGCGATACGACCGGGCGATCCGGAGCTCGCCGCGCACCGGCCCGAGCGCTGACGCCTCCACGCGCACCTCGTCCGGCCGCTCGACCACGTGATCCTCGACGGGCGGCGCGTAGTTGTAGCTGTCTCCCTCGTCGCCGCCGTCCACGAGCCGGCCGACTCCGGAAACACCGTTGAGCGCGAAGGTTCCGTCCTCGTCCACCTCGACGGAGACGAGCCCGTTCTCGAGCCGTCGCCCGTCGCCGCTGACCGGATGGTCGAGCTCTGCCGTGCCGGCCATCGCCTCGACGGCGACCCAGCCGAGCGGCGGCGCGGGAACCTGCGCCACGACGGTGCGCCGCGGCTGCGCCACGATCCGAACCTCCCACTCCCGCTCGTCGCCGGCCGTCGCGGCCCGCAACTCGCGCTTCAGCTCCTCGACGTCCAGCCAGATCGGCCGGTCCTCGTCGTCCACCTCGAGGGTCGCGCGGAGGTCCTCCAGGACGAGCCCGTTCAGGCGCCGGTCGAAGATCCGCCGTCCGAAGATGCGGCGGTCGAGCCACTCGGAGACCTGGGAGCCGCGAACCGTTTCGCTATGGACGAGCGGCTCGTTGCGGTGGACCTCCTGCGTCGCGACGAGCCGCCCGTCGACGTCAAGCACGACCTCGTCCCACTCGTCCGGGACTGCCAGCTCGAGCTCCACGAGTCCTGTGCGCTCTCGCGGGGAGGGGTTGAACGCGACAAAGGTGCCGAGCGGGGCGCGACGTGCCGCCTCGCGCGCCGCGTCCTCGGCGAGCCCCATCGCGATCTGCTCGGCCTCCGCGCAGCGGACGAGCACCTGCGCCGAGACCTCGTCGACCGAGCAGCCGCAGATCGAGTCGTGCGCCGAGCATTCGATCACCCGGCGCCACGCGAGCTCGAGCAGCCGCTCGGGCCACGCCGTCCCGTACAGCGCCTGGAACGGCTCGGCGTAACGGGTCAGCGCGCGCTCGGCGCGCGCCATCGCCGCCTTCAGGTCGAGTCGCGCAGACAGCGTCCCCATCAGCATGTTGGCGCGGGCGCTGGAGCGCAGCTCGCCCCGCCAGTGCGGCAGGTCGCGCCGGCCGGCGCCGTCGAGGTAGTCCGGCAGGGTCGAGAGCTGCACCGCGGCGCCGCTCTCCTCCACCAGATCGGCGAGCCGGGCGAGCGGCTCCATGTGGTCGGTGCCGTACATCGCGAGCACCGGGTCGTCGGCGAAGAACGGCCGCAGCGACTCGCGAAGCTCCTCCACCCGCCGGCCGAGCCGGCCGGGGACGTCGAGCAGGTACGCGCCGTTGCCGTACCCGAACGGGAGGTACTCCACGCGGACGACCGAGCCGTCCTGTCCCTCCCAGTCGAACTCGTGCGTCGAGATCGCCGCGGGCACGCCGCGCCAGAGGACAGCGCGGTCGATTCCGCCGAGTCGCAGCAGCTGGGGCATCTGCGCGACATGGCCGAACATGTCCGGCAGGTAGCCGACGGGCATCGCGCCGCCGAACTCCTCGGCGCGGCGCTGTCCGTACTCGAGGTTGCGGAGGATCGTCTCGCCGGAGATCAGGAACTCGTCCATCAGCACGAGCCAGGGGCCGATCGCGAGCCGTCCCTCCTCGACGAGCCGGCGGACGCGCGGCGCCGCTTCGGGCCGCACCTCGAGGTAGTCGTCGAGCGTGACGAGCTGGCCGTCGAGCGTGAAGCGGTAGCGCTCGTCCTCTTCCATCAGGTCGAGCAGGGTGTCGACCAGCCGGACGAGCTTCAGGCGGAAGCGCTGGAACGGCAGGTACCACTCGCGGTCCCAGTGCGTGTGCGGGACGAGGTGGACGGGGGACCTGGGCGCGTCGATGTGCGTAGCTTCCTGTATGGCGGGACGGATCATCATCGCCGCTGCTGCTCTGGCGTTGACAGGCGCCCAGGCGCAATCCCGCTCCGCGGGAGTGCCGTGGGACGGCTCGCTCGCCGGCGGCGTGCGGCTCGAAGCCAAGGGCGAGCACTTCGTCACCTGGGACCCGGTCCGGAAGCGCTCGCCGAACCGCGAGTGGCGTCGATACGGCAACGCTCGGTTGATTCGAATGCTCTCGCGCGTGATCGAGGAGTACGCCGCGGCGCATCCCGGCGCGCCGCGCGTCCTCGTCGGCGATCTCTCGCGTCCACGCGGCGGCGACTTCGGTGCGCGGTACGGCGGCATCGGCCACGCCTCGCACCAGAACGGCCTCGACGTCGACGTCTACTACCCGCGCCGGGACCGCCGCGAGCTCCCGCCCCGAGTGCCGCGGCAGATCGACCGCGTGTTGGCGCAGGACCTCGCTGCGCGGTTCGTGGCGGCGGGCGCCGCGAAGGCCTTCGTCGGCCCGGCGACTCGGCTGAAGGGTCCGCCCGCGATCGTCGAGGTGCTCCCCGCGTACCACGACAACCACATGCACGTTCGGCTCCCCGGCGACGGCTTCCGGTCCGAGGTGATCGGGCAGAGCACACGCGGCCAGGAGATCCGCGCCTTCACGATCGGCGGCGAGCGGCGGCCGCGGATCCTCGTCGTCGGCTGCATCCACGGAAACGAGTGCGCGGGTTCGGTCGTCGCGACCCGCCTGCTCCACACGGCGCGGCCTCGACGCGGCTCGCTCTGGATCGTCCCGGACCTGAACCCGGACGGCCACGCCGCGAAGCGCCGCACGAACTCCCGCGGCGTCGACCTCAACCGGAACTTCCCGCCGGCCGGGTCGGCCTCCGAGCGCGAGACGCAGGTGGCGATGGCGTTGATCCGCCGCCTGAGGCCGGACATCACGATCTGGTTCCATCAGCCGCAGAGACTCGTCCGGGCCTGGGGACCGAGCGTCGCGATCGGCCGACGTTACGCGCGCCTCGCCGGCATGCGCTTCCGCCGCCTGCCGTGGCCACCCGGCGCCGCGACGGCCTGGCAGCACGCGGCGTTCCCGCGGAGCCGTGCGTTCGTCGTCGAGCTCCGGCCGGGCGAGCTCGGCATCCGCGAGGCCGGTCGCTACGCCGAGGCCGTACGCCGCCTACTTGACCGAGCCGGCCAGTAGGCCCTGCACGAAATAGCGCTGCAGCGCGAAGAACACGAGCAGCGGCACGCCCATCAGCAGGAATGCGCCGGCGCTCAGCAGGTGCCACTCGATCCCGAACTGCGACTGCATCTGGTTGACGCGGATCGTCATCGGCCAGAGGTCGGAGTTCTGGACGAACACGAGCGCCATCAGCAGGTCGTTCCAGACCCAGAGGAACTGGAAGATCGCGAACGAGGCGAGCGCCGGAACCGAGAGCGGGACGACGACGCGGAGGAAGATCTTCAGGTTCGACGCGCCGTCGACGCGCGCCGCCTCGATCAGGTCTCGTGGCAGCGCGATGAAGAAGTTCCGCAGCAGGAAGATGCCCAGCGGGAGGCCGAAGGCGGTGTGCGCGAGGATGATGCCTCCCAGGTTGTTCGCAATCCCGAGGTCGCGGAAGATGCGCAGCAGCGGCACCAGCGCCATCTGGATCGGGACGATCATCAGTGCGACGACCATGAGGAAGATCGTGTCGCGGAACGGGAAGCTGATCCACGAAAAGGCGTACGCCGCGAGGGCCGCGATCGCGAGCGGCAACAGCGTGGACGGGATCGTGATCAGGAGGCTGTTGACGAAGCTCACGTCCATGCTGGCGCGCTCGAGCACTCGGTCGTAGTTCGCGAGCGTGTAGCGCCACTCGAGGAGCGCGCTCCACCAGCTCGAGCTCGTGATCTCGGCCGGCTCCCTGAACGACGTGAGGAGAAGGCCGAGGGTCGGGACAAGCCAGACGAACGCGACGATCAGCAGCGCGAGGTGGACGGGCGACTTCCGCAGGAACCGGACGAGCCGCTCGCTTGTCGTCCGTTTCGCGGGGCGATACGCGGATGCCTCGGCGGTGGCCATCAGCCGGCCACCTTCTCGCTCCGGAAGCGGCTGATGTTGAACAGCATGATCGGGATGATCAGCAGCAACATCACGACGGCCACGGCGGCGCCGTAGCCGGCCTCCCCGTTCGTGAAGGTCTCGTCGTACATCGAGAAGGCGATCACCTCGCTCGCACCGCCCGGGCCGCCTCCGGTGAGGACGTAGATGATGTCGAACACCTTGATCACGTTGATCAGGAGCCAGACGGTGACGACGGCGATCGGCAGGGAGAGGAGCGGCAGCTGGATGCGCCGGAAGATGTCCAGCTCCGAAGCGCCGTCGGTTCGCGCCGCCTCGATCACCTCCTCCGAGATCCCCTTGAGGGCGGCGGAGAGGACGACCATCGCGAACCCGGTCGACGACCAGACGTACGCCCAGATCAGCGCGTAGTTGACGAGGTCCTCGCGGCCGTACCACGCCTGGGCCTCGCCGCCGGCGAGCGTGATCAGCGCGTTCAGCGAGCCCACGTCGGGGTCGGGGTCGTAGACGAACTTCCAGATGATCGCGACGGCTGTCGCCGAGATCGCCATCGGGATGAACACGATCGCCTTCAGGAACGACTCGTAGCGGACACGCGCCGCGAGCACGGCGATGAGCAGGCCGAGGCCGAGCGAGAGCGTCGTGTAGAGAACGACCCACTTCAGGTTGTTCACGAACGCGCCCGTCGGCGGGAACGCCTCGAGATCGAGGAACTCCTTGTCCTCGGTGAAGAGCGTCTTGTAGTTCTCGAAGCCGACCCAGTCGACGATCTTCAGCCTCGCGTTCGTGTCGGCGAAGCTGAGGACGATCGTGTAGATGAGCGGGTAAACGACGAGGACGCTCAGGACGACGAGGGCAGGGGCGATGAACAGGAGCCCCTGCCAGCCGGAGCGCGAGAAGAGGGCAGACAGCCGCCGCCCCCGGGGTCTACCGACGGGTCCGGGGACGGCGGTGCTGCTCAATCGATCTGCCTAGCCGAAGGCCTTCTCGGCCTCGGCCTGGTAGTCCTCCAGCAGGTTGTCCATCCGTGCTGGGTTCCTGATGATCTGCTGCAGGAGCGTCCCGAAGTCCTGGCCGAGCGTGCCGGGCAGAAGGTCGGAGCCGTCGAAGCGGAAGGACTCCGCGTTGACGACCTGCTGCGCCTCCTTGCTCGAGAGCTCGTTCGGGTAGTCCGCCTCCGTTACGCCCTTGTTCGGCGACACGATCGCGCCTGTCCCGACCCAGAGCTTCCCGGCCTCGGGGGTCGAGAGGTACTCGATCAGCTTCGCGGCGTCGTCGTTGTTCACGAACGCGGCCGCGATGTCGCCGGCGCCGACCAGCGGGTTCCCGTGCTCCTCCTTGATCGTCGGGAAGGGGAAGAAGTCGATGTCCTCACCCGGCTTGAGGCTCGGATTCGCGCCGATGGCGATGCCGCCGACGAAGCCGCCGAGCATGTACATCTCCGCCTTCGGGTCGGTGCCGAAAACCCTGGCGATGCCGTCCTGGAAGCTGATGCTGAGGGCGGTGTCGATGCCCCCGAGCACGTGTTTGTCATTCACGTGCTTGAGCATCTCGCGAAGCGCTTCCTTCACCGTTTCGTCGTTGAAGGCGAGGTCGCCCGCAAAGAGCTTGTCGTAGCTCTCGCCACCTGCGGTACGGACGTAGATCTGCTCGAACCAGTCGGTCAGCGTCCACGAGTTGTCGCGGCCCTGTGCTCCGACGGCCCACGGTTCCATACCCTTTCCGTCGTAGCCGACGACGATGTCGTTCAGCTCGTCCCAGGTGGTCGGGACCTCATACTGGTTCTCCTCGAAAGAGCTCGGCTTGTACCAGACCGTGCTCTTCGAGTTGGCCTTCACGACGACGCCGTACTGGTCGCGCTCGAAGGTCGCGAGATCGATCCAGGTCTCGCCGTAGTTCTCGTTGATCGTGTCCACCTCGAGACCGAGGTCCTCGAGCGAGATCAGCGCATCGTCCCGGGCGAGCTCCGCCACGAAGCCGGGCCGCGGCAGGATGCCGACCTCAGGTGGGTTCCCTGCGTTGAGGCGTGTCCGGATCACCGGGAGGAAGTCGCGCGCGGACTCGTACTTCGTCCGGATGCCGGTCTCCTCGGTGAACTGGGCGAGCACCTTCTTGAACGCCTCTTCCTCGCTCCCGCCCCAGAGCGAGAAGATCGTGACCTCGCCGTCGCCTTCGTCCGTCCCTCCGCCGTCGTCGCCGCCGCAAGCGCCGAGTGCGAGGACGAGGGCCGCGAGCGCCGCGATCCACAACAACGTCGTGCGTCTCATTCGCTGGCTCCTTTCGTTCCTTGTGTGTCGTAGATGGCTGTTCCTGTCTCGGTGTCGAAGAAGTGGAGGGAGCGTGTGTCGACCGCGATCTCGGCAGTCTCGCCCCCCTGAACCTTCGAGTCAGGGCTGAACCGCCCGACGACGACCGCCTGGCGCGCGTCTCCGCCGGCGAACTGCTCCGCCGTCGCGCCCGCGTCCTCCGCCAGCTCCTTGACCTCCTCGGTCATCGCAGGCCGCGCGTCCAGCCTCAGGTGGACCATCAGCTCGGAGCCGAGCGCCTCGCGCAGCTCCACCTCGCCGCGGATCCGGCGGTCGGGCGGGATGTCGTCCGCGATCGCGGCGTCCTCGAGCTGCTCCGGGCGGATCCCGGCGACGATCTGGCGGCCCTCGTAGTCCCGGAGCGCGGGTCGCGCGGACTCGATCGCGTCGTCGAGCCGCAGTGTCTGGCTGCCGAGCTTCACGGCGAGATTGCCGTTCTGGCGTTCGAGCGTCGCCTCGAGGAGGTTCATCGCCGGCGAGCCGATGAAGCCGCCCACGAAGAGGTTCCTCGGCCGGTCGTAGAGCTCTTGCGGCGGCGCGACCTGCTGCAGCTCGCCGCGCCGCATCACCGCCACGCGATCGCCCATCGTCATCGCCTCGACCTGGTCGTGCGTGACGTAGATCGTCGTGACGCCGATCTCACGCTGGAGCTTCGAGATTTCCGCGCGCATCTGCACGCGGAGCTTCGCGTCGAGGTTCGAGAGCGGCTCGTCCATCAGGAATGCCGCCGGCTGCCGGACGATCGCCCGGCCCATCGCCACGCGCTGGCGCTGGCCGCCTGAGAGCGCCCGCGGCTTCCGGTCGAGAAGCGTCTCGAGGTCGAGGATCCGGCCCGCCTCCCGCACACGCTTGTCGATCTCCGCTTTCGGCGTCTTCCGCAGCCGCAGGCTGAAGGCGATGTTGTCGTAGACGGTCAGGTGCGGGTACAGCGCGTAGCTCTGGAAGACCATCGCGATGTCGCGGTCGCGCGGCGCCACGTCGTTCACGACCCGATCGCCGATCTTGATCTGGCCCTCGCTGATCTCCTCGAGGCCCGCGACCATCCGGAGGGCCGTCGTCTTCCCGCAGCCGGAGGGCCCGACGAGCACCATGAACTCGCCATCGTCAGCGCGCAGATTCAGGTCCGAGACGGCTCGTGTTCCGTCGGGGAAGACCTTCGCTACGTCGTCGAATTCGACCTCAGCCACTTAGGTGGCATCTCCTTACCACTTTGAAGCAGTCTGCGGCAACCGAGACCCGAGCGAGCCGAGGGCGAGCGCGAGCACGAAGGACACCGCGAAGCTCGGGAGCGAGGCGCCGATTCCGAGGTTCTGCTGCTTCGTTTCCTCGACCACGTCGACCCACCAGGACGGGCCGAGCGGCGGTTCGTGCAGCCAGTGGTAGAGGAGGAACCCGAGGAGCCAGGCGGCGAGCATCCCCGGGCGCCAGGCCGGCGCGTCGAAGATGCGCGAGCGCCCGTACCGCGCGCCGGCGGCCAGCCAGTCGGCGAGCAGGACGCCGAAGAGCGGCACGAAGAACGAGCCGAGCAGGAGCAGGAAGGACTCGTAGTTGCGGAGCTCGACGAAGAGCGCGCCCAGTGTGGCGAGGACGGCCACCAGGGCGATCAGCACGCGCTGCTCGATCGCCGGCAGGGCGTTCTGGAGCGAGACGGCGGCGGAGTAGATGTTCGCGAAGGCTTCATCCGTCTCGTCCAGCGTGATCGCGAGGAGCGCGAGCGCGGCCGCGAGTCCCGCCGCTGCGACGGCCGGCGGGATCTCGACCGGATCGGAGACGCCGCGGCTCAACACGATGAAGACGCCGAGCACGAGGATCCAGGTGCCGCCGAGGAAGTAGCCGCCGCCCGAGCCCCAGAACGCCGCGCTGCGATCTCGCGCGAAGCGGGTGTAGTCGGAGACGAGCGGCACCCACGAGACCGTGATCGCGATCACGAGGTCGACGCCGAGCCAGAACGACGAGCCGCCCTCGGCGGGGGCGTCCCAGAGCGCGCCGACGTCCGCTTCAGACAACGCCCAGTAGGTGAGGTAGGCGAGTGACGCCAGGACGATCCACAAGCCGAAGCGGCGGAGGATCCGGCGGACGAACCCCACGGGGCCGAGGAGCGCGAAGGCGGCGGCGAGGGCCCCGAACCCGATCGTCCAGGCCGTCTTCGCCTGCACGCCGAAGAGCTCGTCGGAGAGGGCGCTCGCAGCGGCGGCGATGATGATCAGCTCGAAGGTGGCCCAGCCGAGGCACTGGAGCGCGTTCAGCGCGGTGGGGACGTAGGAGCCGCGGCGGCCGAGCGGCGCGCGCAGCAACACCATCGACGGAACGCGGGCGTCGGCGCCGATCATCCCGGCCGTGCCGACCATGAGATTGCCGATCAGGCCGCCGACGAGAATCGCGAGCAGCGCGTCGCGCAGGCTGAGTGCGGGCACGAGCAGCGCGCCGATCACGAGCACGAGCAGCGAGACGCCGAGGTTCCCCCAGAGGACGGTCAGGTCCCACGGGCCGAGCGTCCGCAGCCGTTCGGGGACCGGCTCGATGCCCCAGGCCGGCGCGGAGTCGTCCTTCACGCGGTTCTCGGCCGCCAGGAGACGAGGGCCGCTGCGAACCGCACGCCCCAGTAGACGGCGAGTCCGCCGGCCAGCGCCAGGCCGAGGTGTACCTGGTAGCCGACGAGCCCGATGGCGAGGGCCAGCGCCCAGTGGCGCGCGCCGCTGAGATCTCGCAGGAGGCCGATGTGGAGGAGGCCCGCGGTGGCGAGGAGGGCCGCCAGGATCGGAAGCGGGAACGCGGTGAGCAGCGCCGCCAGCCCGGCGCCGAATCCCACGGCGAGGGTCAGGAGCGCCACGCCCATGACGAGCGGCGCGCCGCCGGTCCGCGCGCCGAAGACGACGTGGGCGGTCAGCCCGCCCGCGCCGTGGCAAACCGGCATGCCGCTCAGGGCTCCTGCGAGGAGGTTGGCCGAGCCGAAGCTCGTCGCCAGGCGGCCGGGGCGCACGGCGCGCGCCTTGTCTCCGAAGTAGACGCGTGCGGCGTCCGCTGTCGCGAGGCAGGAGTTCGCGAACGAGAGGGGTAGCTGCGGCAGGACGAGGACCGTGAACGCGGTCGTGATCGCCGCCCAGCTGAGGGACGGAAGCTCGAGGGCGGACGGGCCGAGCGCCGCGTCGTCCGCTTCCCGCCAAACCATCACCGTTCCGCCGAAGGCGACGAGCGCGAGCGCGATCGGGTATCGGCGGAGCGTGAGGGCGGCGACGACGGCGAGCGCGGCGAGTATCGCGGCCGGAGCTGCGTCGAGCGCGTGCTCGGCGAACGCCTTCGGCGGGTCGAGCACGAGTCCCCAGGCGATTTTCAGGAACAGCAGGCCTACGGTGAGCTGCACGCCTCGGATGAGTGCCTTCGGGAAGGCGCGCGCTGCGAAATCGAGCAACCTGCAGCCGTCCCAGGAGCACGAACGTGACGCCCATGAGCAGCGCGCCGGCTGCGATCTCGTCGGAGCCGAGCCCCTTTGCGATCGCGATCGCGCCGAAAGCCTTGAGCGGCTGGACAGGGATCGGCAGGCCGTACACGAACGCCGCCGCAACGTAGAGCAGCCCGGCCGGCAGCAGGACGGCGGTCGCCGAGAGCCCGTTGGAGACGATCAGCGCGACGGCGATCGGCACGAGCACGCCGAGGTCGGCAACCGCGCCGGCCAGTTCGCGGCGATCGAACTTCACGCCGCGATTAGACCAGAGCCGCAGCTCGGGGTCAGACCCCTTGAGTCGAAGCGACTCAACCGCCCGACTACGCCACGTCCTCAGCAAGCCCGTCCCAAACGAACGCCCGCAGTCGCCGGCGCGCGCTCACCGGGTTCGGCCCGAACTCTTCCATCACCGACTGAACGTCGAGAAAGCCGGCCGGTGGGCGCCCGCCGAGAAGCGCGCTGAAGCTGCTCCAGGGCCACGAGAGCGGATTCCGGACGAAGTCCCGCTCGGACGGGATTGAGCGCGATGTAGCGATGAACCTCGAGTGCATGGCCCTCGCTCGTGACCTCCTTCGACGCATATCGCCGCTTGAAGACGTGTCCTTCCTCTCCGCGTCGCCGATTCGCCCATTGCGCAAAGCATCCGTTGAGGTACTGCATCCCGGCTGCCAGGTCCGGTTCGGGCGTGAGAAAGAGAAGGTGGTAGTGCGTCGAGAGCAAGCAGTACGACCGGCACGACCAGTTGCGCTTGTGGACAACCTCGGCGAAGAGCTCGAGGAAGTGACCACGATCGTCGTCATCCGCAAAAGCGATCCGGCCGGTGTTCGCCTGCGCGGTGACGTGGTAGACGCCGCCGGCGACTTGGAGGCGAGGGGGGCGGGGCACCGAACGAACGTAGCCCCCGCCGACCCGCCGTTCGGCCGCGGGGCGAATGTTGGTGCAGATTCGTTTCGGGGTCAGACCTCAGGTCGGGTCAGAGCTTCGGCTGGAGCTCGTCCGACCAGAAGCGGAAGAACCCCTCCTGGTCGGGACCGATCTGGTGGAAGTAGATGTGCGTGTACCCGGCCTCCTCGTACGCCTTGATGTCCTCGAGGTAGCGCTCGGGGTCCGGGCCGCACGGGATCTCCTCGGCGATTGCATCCGCCGTTACCCACTCCGTCGCCTGCTCGAAGTGCGCGGGGCGCGGCAGCTCGTACGTGAGGTCGCCGCCGAGCGCCGCGTTCGGCCAGATCTCGCACGCCGTTTTCGCAGCCCCTTCCTCGGTCGCCGCCCAGCAGACCGTGATCTGCCCGTACTTCGGCTTCCCGCTGCCACCGGCGCCGTCGAACGCCCCGAGGATCTCGGAGTCGGGCGTGGTGCTGATGAACGCGTCCCCGAGCCGACCCGCGAGCTCCGCCGCCTTCGGCTTCCCCGCGGCGATTGCCAGCTCGAGCCGACGCTCCGGCAGCGTGTAGATCCGAGCGTTCTCGACGTCGTAGAAGTCGCCGCGGAAGGTCTGTTCGCCGCCCTCCCAGAGCAGGCGGATGACCTCGATGGCCTCCTCGAACATCGCAAGGCGCTCGTCGGGCGGCGGCCAGCCCTCCCCGACCACGTGCTCGTTCAGGTTCTCTCCGGTGCCGAGCCCCAGGAAGAAACGCCCGTCCATCATCACGCCCGCCGTCGCCGACGCCTGCGCGATGATCGCCGGGTGGATGCGGATGATCGGACACGTCACACCCGTCCCGAGCCGCAGACGCTCGGTCTCCTTCGCGATGCCCCCGATCACGGCCCAGACGAACGGGCTCTGGCCCTGGCTGTCCGTCCACGGGTGGAAGTGGTCGGAGATCATCGCGAACTCGAAGCCGGTCTCCTCCGCTCGACGAGCGTTGTCGACGAGCGCGTTGGGCCCGTGCTCCTCCGACGACAGGGCGTAGCCGAAATCCGTCACGCCGCGCTTCTACCCGCTCACGGCGTACGTAACCCGGTCGTCGACGTTCATCCGCTCCACCTGCCCCTCGTGCACGAGGATACTCGAGGTGCGCCCGAGTCTCGGTGAGCGCGAACCGCCGCAGCGCCGGCGGCAGGTCGTCCGGGAACAAGATCAGCGAGACGTCGTACGCGGTCTGCGGTCGCCCCCGCAACGCATCCATCGTCTCCTCGAGACGCGCGTGGTGATGCGCCGCGATCTCGAGCGCGCGCCCGGCGGGATCCTCCAGCGGTTCGTGATGTCCGGGGAGCGCGAGGCGCGGCTCCAGCGCGACGATCGTCGCCAGCGACTGAAGGTAGTCGGCCAGCGGATTCGGCCGCGATTCGGGCCACAACCCGACGTTCGGGGTGATCGAGCCGAGCAGCGTGTCACCCGCCACCAGCACGCCGTCACGAAGCAGCGCCAGATGCCCGTCGGCGTGGCCCGGGAGGTGCAGCACCTCCCAGCCGTCCACCGTGTCCCCCGGCTCGAGCGGCTCCGGATCGCGGACGAAGCGCACGAACCGCGAGAACACACCCGCCTCCCCCACGAACGCGTCCACCTCGGACTCCGGCGCGCCATGCGCGCGAAGGTACTCGGGCATCAGCTCCACGTTCCGCCGCTCGCCCCAGACACGGAGGCACTGCTCGTAGTCCTCGCGCCCCTGGAGCACCGGCGCGCCGGTCAGATCGACGACGTCGGCCGCTGCGCCGATGTGGTCGGGATGGAAATGCGTGATCACGATCCGCCGGACCGGACCTCCGAGGTCGGCCAGCAACGCACGCCACCGATCGGGCGCGTCGGGCAGCCCGAGCCCCGTGTCGACGAGCGTCCAGCCGCCGTCCGACGCGGGGAGGAGGTAGCAGTGCACGTGGTCGATCCCGAGGGGGAGAGCGAACGTCACGCGTTTGATGCCGCCGTCCAGGTCCTTCATTGCACCTTATGATCGCGGCCCGTGTCGCTCCTCAGCGTCGACAACGTGACCCTACGCTTCGGGGGGATCGTCGCCCTGGACGACGTGTCGCTTGCGGTGGACGAGGGAGCCGTCGCCGGACTGATCGGTCCGAACGGCGCCGGGAAGACGACGCTGTTCAACGTCATCACGCGGGTCTACAAGCCTGACTCCGGCCGCGTGACCTTCGACGGTCGCGACCTCCTGAAGCACTCGAGCGCACCGTGTGATCCGCCGGGCATCGCGCGCACATTCCAGAATGTCGTGCTCTTTCCGACGATGACGGTGACCGAGAACGTCCTCGTCGGCGCGCACACCCGGCTGCACCCCTTCGGCGAGCGGAAGGGCGCGAAGCTCGCGCACGAGACGCTCGACTACCTGAACCTCGGGCATCTCGCCGGTCGTCCCGCCGCCGGGCTCCCGTTCGGGACGCTGAAGCGGATCGAGCTCGCGCGCGCCCTCGTCTCGCGTCCACGGCTGCTCCTGCTCGACGAGCCGGCCGGTGGGCTCAACCACGAAGAGGTGGAGGAGCTCTCGTCGCTCGTCCGGCGCCTGCGCAAGGACTACGACCTGACCCTCCTCGTCGTCGAACACCACATGGCGCTCGTGATGGCGATCTGCGATCGCGTGCACGTCCTCAACTTCGGCAAGCACGCTCGCGGACGGGACGCCCAAGGAGGTCCAGGAGAACCCTGAGGTCGTCGAGGCCTACCTCGGAGGCGAGAGATGCCGCTGCTTGAGCTGAAGGACGTCCATGCGCGCTACGGCCCGATTCGGGCGCTGCACGGCGTGTCGCTCGAGGTCGACGACGGAGAGGTCGTGGCGATTCTCGGCGCGAACGGCGCAGGAAAGACCACGACCCTGCGTTCCATCTCGAGCATGACCCGGACGAGCGGCGACATCGCCTTCAACGGGAAGCGGATCGCCCGACGCAGCCCCGAGCATATTGCGCGACAAGGCGTGGCCCACGTCCCCGAGGGGCGCGGCCTCTTCCCCGAGCTGACGGTGTGGGAGAACCTCCGGATGGGCGCGGTCGGCGCGAGGGGCGGCTCTTTCGGGGAGGAAGCGAAGCGCGTCGTTGGCTACTTCCCCTGGCTCGAGCGACGCCGCGACCAGCCGGCGGCGACCCTCAGCGGCGGCGAGCAGCAGATGTTGGCGCTGGGACGCGCGCTGATCGCTCGCCCGAAGCTGCTGATGCTCGACGAGCCGTCGCTCGGCCTGGCGCCGACGATCGTCCGGGAGCTCTTCGCGATCGTGAAGCGGCTGAACGAGGAGGACGGCCTCACCGTGCTCGTGGTCGAGCAGAACGCGACGATCGCGCTCGACGTGGCGGCGAGGGCTTACGTGCTCGAGGTCGGGAAGGTGGCGGTGGAGGGGACGAGCGACGAGCTCAGCCGCCACGAAGGCGTTCGAAAGTCCTACCTCGGTTACTGATGGACATGCCGCGCCTACCCGCCTTGCCCGAGCTCGACGTCTCCCCGGGCCTGCGTACGGCAATCCTCGGCATAGGCGGCGTGCTCGCGGCGGTTCTCGGGCTCGTCCTCCTCGGTCTCGTTCTCACGCAGACCGAGGAGCTCTTCAGCTGGTCGGGCTACTGGCAGCAGGTCGTCAGCGGCCTCGCTCAGGGTGCGATCTTCGCGAGCCTCGCGCTCGCGCTCGTCCTCATCTACCGGGCGACGGACATCCTCAACTTCGCGCAGGGCGAGATGGCGACGTTCACGACGTTCATCGCTTGGTCGCTGATGAACCACATGCCGTATTGGCCGGCCTTCGCGCTGACGCTCGTGATCGCGTTCGTCTTCGGCGCGGCGGTGGAGCGGACGATCATCAGGCCGGTCGAGCACCGTCCGGAGATCGTGATCGTGATCGTGACGATCGGCCTCTTGGTCGCTCTCAACGGCCTCAGCGGCTGGATCTGGGATCCGCAGGTGAAGGCCTTCGAGACGCCGTTCCCGCAGGAGACGACGGAGATCGCCGGCGTCGTCATCTCGAAACAGGACATCGGCGTGCTCGCCGTCACCCTGACGACGGTGACCCTGCTGTGGGCCTTCTTCCGCTTCACGACCATCGGGCTCGTGATGCGGGCGGTGGCGAACAGCCAGGACGCGAGCCGCCTGCTCGGCGTCCGGGTCGGGTTGATGCTCGCCCTCGGCTGGGGGTTCGCCGCGATGCTCGGCGCAGTCGCCGGGATGATGGCCGCGCCGACGCAGTTCCTCGATCCCAACCTGATGCTGATCATCCTGATCTACTCGTTTGCCGCCGCCGTCCTGGGCGGGATCGACAGCCCGGTCGGCGCCGTGGTGGGAGGCCTCATCCTCGGAGTACTGATCAACATCCTCGGCACGTACGTCGACTTCATCGGCGGCGAGCTCCGGCTCCCCGCCGCATTCGCCGTACTCCTGATCGCGCTTCTCGTCAGGCCTCAGGGCCTCTTCGGGCACAAGGTGGTGCGGCGGGTGTGACGCGGGTCAGGCCGTACCTCCGCCACTCGATCGGCCCGCTCATCTTCATGGCGACGTTCATCGTCGTCGCCCTCCTGCCTCGCGTCATGGGCGAGTTCCGGCTGCTGCAGTTCACCCGCGTGGCGATCTTCGTGATCGCAATCCTCGGTCTCAACATCCTCACGGGCTACAGCGGTCAGATCTCGCTCGGCCACTTCGCCCTCGTCGGTGTCGGCGCCTACGTCAGCGCGTTCCTCACCCTCGGACGTCCTGGGATGGAGATGCTCCTGCTCGCTCCGCCGGACTGGATGCCGCTCGGCGATGGCATGCGCCCCGTTTTCACTATCCCGATCGCGTTCGTCGTCACGGGGGTGATCGGATTCCTGATCGGGATCCCGGCGCTTCGCCTCGGTGGTGTGTCGCTTGCCCTCGCGACGCTCGCCGTCGCGGTGTCGTTCCCGATTCTGATGAAACGCTTCGACAACGTGACCGGCGGCGGCGGCGGCATCAACACCCCGCTCCCGGAGACGCCCTTCGGTTGGGACATCTCGACCAGGCACTGGCTCTACTACGAGGCGTGGGTAACGGCCGGGATCCTGTTCGTCGGCGCGTGGCTGCTCGTACGCGGCCGCGTTGGGCGGGCGTGGCGCGCGATCAGGGACGGGGAAGTCGCAGCGACCTCTTCGGGTGTCAATCCTTCGCTCTACAAGACGCTGGCTTTCGCGGTCTCGGCCGCCTATGCGGGCGCTGCAGGGGCACTGTTCGTGATCGAGACCTCGTACGTCAATCCCGACACGTTCCCGGTCAGCGAGTCGATCCTGCTGCTCGCCGCGGCCGTGATCGGAGGCCTGGGATCACTCGCCGGAGCCGTGTTCGGCGCCCTCCTGCTGCAGTTCCTCCCAATCTATTCGCAGAATCCACCGCTGTTCGACTGGGAGTTCGCGGATCAGGCGCCTGCGGTCGTCTTCGGCGTCTTCCTGATCGTGATCATGCTGCTCCTCCCAGGCGGCGTGGCCGGGCTGATCCGCGCCGTCGTCGGCGCGGTGCGAACGGGGCGCTTCCGTCGCCGCGACACGACGGAGTTGGCGTAAAGCTGCCTAACCCTTAGGCTTTCTCCAGCGTCTAACTCTTGGTGGTGTTCCCCGGGGGTCTGACACCCCGCATGTCAAGGAGGAGTCACAGTATGAGAAAGATTGTTCTCGCGCTTTTGGCACTTGCCGCTGCGTTGACGGTGGCGCTGCCAGGCGCGTTTGCTCGGTCCGAGGCGACCCAAGCGGCGCCTGGGATCACGAGCAAATCGATCAAGATCGGCGGCACGTTCCCGCTCAGCGGGCCCGTCTCCTCGTACTCCCCGATCGCGCGGGGCATGGAGTCGTACTTCAGGTTCGTGAACGCGCGGAAGGGGCCTGATGGCAAGAAGGGGGTCTACGGCCGGTCGATCAACTTCATCGTCTACGACGACGGCTACAACCCGGCGAATGCGATCCAGATGACGAACAAGCTCGTCCTCGAGGACAAGGTGTTCGCCGTCGTCGGTTCACTAGGCACCGAGGTCAACCTTGCGATCCGTCCGATGCTCAACCAGCGCAAGGTCCCGCACGTCCTGGTGTCGACGGGCGCCAGCTACTGGGGTCTGCACTACAAGCAGTTCCCCTGGACGAGCGGCTGGCAGACGGACTACGTGGCCGAAGGTCGCATCTACGCTCGCTGGATCCTGCAGAACCGGCCCAGCGGGAAGATCGCGATCTTCTACCAGAACGACGACTACGGTAAGGACTACCTGCGCGGCGTCAAGCAGGGTCTCGGGACTCGGGCGAGCACCATGATCGTGTCCGAGCTCAGCTACGAGGTCACGGACTCGAGCTACGCGTCGCAGATCGCCCGTCAGAAGGCGTCCGGCGCTGACACGTGGGTCCTGATCACGACTGCCGGGACGCCCACAGTGCGGGCCCTCGGGACCGCGCGGGGGCTCGCGTGGAGGCCTGACCAGATCGTGATCAACTCCGTCGCCGCGACCGACGCGGTCATGGCGGCGGCGGCCCGGACAGTGGGTCAGGACTTCGTGAACGGCGCAATCAGCACCGGCTACCTGAAGAACAACTCGAATCCGAAGTACAAGAACGACGCGGCGATCAGGTCGTACCGCCGGATCATGGCCAAGCACGGCCCTGAGGGCGGGATCGACATCCGCAACACGTTCTACTACTACGGGGTCGCGAAGGCGTACGACTTCGTGAGGCTCATGTACGCCGCAGGGAGGAACCCGACGCGCGCGTCGCTCATGGCGGCGACCGCGAAGATGAACTGGGTCAACCCGTACGCGTTGAAGGGTGTCCGGGTGAAGACGTCGGCGAAGGACCGCTTCCCGATCGATCAGGGGAAGGTCATCCGGTACAACAACGGAAGCTGGCAGGAGATCAGCTCGCTCTACAAGGGCCGCTAGGCCTCCGACAGATCAGAATGACGGGGCCGCTCTCGAGCGGCCCCGTCGCATTTCATGGATCTCACGCTGACACCCGAGCAGGAGCTGATTCGCAGCTCCGCGCGCGAGTTCGTCGACCGCGAGCTCGCGCCGCACGTTCGGGATTGGGATCGCGACGAGACGATGGACCGAGGGGTGGTGCCGAAGCTCGCCGAGATCGGGTTCCTCGCCGGCTGGGAGCTCGACACCGTCTCCTACTCGCTGGTGATGGAGGAGCTCGGCCGGGTCGACTCCTCGGTGCGCGGGATCGTCTCCGTTAACGTCGGCCTCGTCGGCAAGACGATCAAGCGGTGGGGGACGGACGAGCAGCAGGCAGAGTGGATCCCGCGCCTCGGGAGCGGGGAGGCGCTCGGCTGCTACGCGCTCACGGAGCCCGGCTCGGGGTCAGACCCCTCCAGCCTGACGACCCGCGCCGAGCGCGACGGCGACGGCTGGCGGATCACCGGCTCGAAGGTCTTCATCACCCTCGGCTCGTGGGCCGGACTGGCGCTCCTCTTTGCGCGCGCCGAGGCCGGGATCACGTGCTTCCTCGTCCCGACCGACTCGGAGGGGTTCTCGACGCAGCTGATCAAGGGCAAGCTCGGGCTGCGCGCGCAGGACACCGCCGAGCTCACGCTCGACGGCGTGCGGGTCGGGCCGGATGCGGTGCTCGGTGAGGAAGGCGGCGGCATGAAGGTCGCGCTCTCCGCGCTCGACAACGGCCGGATCTCGCTGGCCGCCGGTTGTGTCGGGATCGGCCAGGGCTGCCTCGAGGCGTGCGTGGCCTATGCGAAGAACCGCCAGCAGTTCGGACGGCCGATCGCGTCGTTCCAGCTCGTCCAGGAGCTGCTCGCGGAGATCGCGGTGGAGACCGACGCGGCGCGACTCCTCACCTGGCGGGCGGCGCTCGCCGCTGATTCGGGGGTCCGCCACACGCTCGAGTCGTCGATCGCGAAGTACTACGCGAGCGAGGCGGCTGTGCGTGCCGCGAACGCCGCGGTTCAGATCCACGGCGGCTACGGCTACGTGGACGAGTACCCGGTCGGGAAGTACCTCAGGGACGCCCGCGTCACTACCCTCTACGAGGGCACCAGCCAGATTCAGAAGCTGATCATCGGACGTGCGCTGACGGACGTCAGCGCATTCAGCTGATGCGGTGCCAGACTTCAGTCTGGCTCCGCGTAACTAGAAATGGAGAACGCTTTTGTCTGACGCAGTGATCGTTTCCACGGCGCGCACGCCGATCGGCCGCGCGAAGAAGGGCTCGCTGGTCGACGCGCGGCCCGACGACCTCGCTCGCGTTCGCGATCGACGCGGCGCTGAACAAGGTTCCCGACCTCGACCGCGCCGAGATCGTCGACGTGATGGTGGGCTGTGGCTTCCCGGAGCAGAAGCAAGGGATGAACCTCGCGCGCCGCGCGGCGCTGCTCGCCGGTCTGCCCGCAGGGGTGCCAGGCACGACCGTGAACCGATTCTGCGCGTCGTCGCTCCAGACGATCCGCATGGCGCACCACGCGATCAGAGCGGGGGAGGGCGACGTCTTCGTCGCCGCGGGAGTCGAGTCGATCACGCAGGTCGACGGCTATCCGAAAAGCGAGGAGGAGATCCACCCGAAACTCTTCGGGGACGACGCGCCGATCGCGAACGTCTACATCCCGATGGGCATGACGGCCGAGAACGTCGCCGAGCGCTGGGACGTCTCGCGCGAGGACATGGACCGCTTCGCGCAGCGATCACAGGAGCGCGCGGTCGCCGCGCAGGACAGTGGTTTCTTCGAGCGGGAGATCACGTCATGGGACGGCGTTTCGGCCGACGACGGACCTCGCCGCGGGTCGACGGTCGAAAAGCTGGCCGAGCTCGAGCCGGTGTTCAAGCCGGGCGGCCGGGTCACGGCCGGCAACTCGTGCCCGCTGAACGACGGCGCTGCCGCGGTGGTCGTGATGAGCGAGACGCGCGCCGGGGAGCTCGGGCTGAAGCCGCGGGCGCGAATCATTGCCTCGTCCGTCTCCGGCGTCGAGCCCGAGATCATGGGTGTCGGCCCGATCGGGGCGGTCCGCAAGGTGCTGGAGACCGCCGGGATGACGATCGACGACGTGGACGTAGTCGAGCTGAACGAAGCGTTCGCAGCCCAGGTGCTTCCGGTCTGCCGCGAGCTCGGCATCGATCCGTTCAGCGACCAGCTGAACCCGAACGGCGGCGCGATCGCGCTCGGCCACCCCTACGGGATGACCGGCGCGCGGATCATGAACACCCTGTTGAACGACCTCGAGACGATGGACAAGACGATCGGGCTCGAGACGATGTGCGTCGGCGGCGGGCAGGGAATGGCGATGATCGTGGAACGGCTCAACTGAGCGTCGCGCTCGACGAGGCAGCCCTTGCCGAGACCCGGGCGTTCAACGCGGAGCTCGAACGCTTGATCGCGACGCAGCAACCGGTGTGCGACGTGCCGCCCGAGGTCTCGCGGCGTGTGCGGCGCGAGGGCCGAGGGATCTGGCCGCCGCCGGAGTTCCTGCCGCAGGCGCGGGACCAAGTCATTCCCGGCCGGGACGGCGAGATCCGGCTGCGTGTGCTCAGGCCCGAAAGGGAGGCGACCGGCGTCTACTTCCACCTCCATGGCGGCGGCTGGGTGCTCGGCGAGTGCGACGAGTACGACGTGCGCCTCTGGGACATGGTCGAGGCGACCGGGCTGTGCGCGATCAGCGTCGGGTACCGTCTCTCGCCGGAGCATCCGTACCCCGCCGCGCCGGACGATTGCGAGGACGCGGCGATTTGGTTGCTCGACCGGGGTCTCGACGAGCTCGGCCTGCCGAATGTGCTCGCAATCGGAGGTGAGTCGGCCGGCGCCCAGCTCGCCACGGTGACGCTGCTCCGCCTCCGGGACCTGCACGGCATTCGCAGGGCGTTCCGCGCCGCGAACCTCGTCTTCGGCGCCTTCGACCTCTCCATGACGCCGAGTCAGCGGCTGTGGGGCGAGCGGAACTTGGTCATCTCCACGCCGATCATGCGGTGGTTCGGACGGCAGTTCGTCGGCGACCGGAGCGGCGACGAGCTGCGCGATCCCGACATCTCGCCGCTCTACGCCGACCTGAGCGACATGCCGCCGGCGCTCTTCACGATCGGCGACCTCGATCCGCTGCTCGACGACAGCTTGTTCATGGAGGCCCGGTGGCGCATGGCCGGCAACGAAACTGAGCTCCGAGTGTGGCCCGAGTGCGTCCACGGCTTCACCAGCTTCCCGTTGGCCCTCTCGCGCGCCGCGACGGAATCGATGTACGACTTCGCCCGTGCAAGGCTCGACCTCTAGGCGCTAACTGAGAACGGCCTGCGTCTGCGTGACCTGCGCGACGTGGCGCTGCTCTGAGTCGTAGACGTCGGTCTGCGCGACGATGAAGCTGCGGCCGATGTGCAGCGGCTTTGTCACGCCCTCCACACGACCCTCGCGGACCGCGCGGAAGAAGTTCGTCTTCGACTCGACCGTCGCGGTAGTGGCGGCGCCTTCGGGGAGGTTCAGGAAGGCGCAGACGCCGCCGAGCGTGTCCGCGAAGGCCATGATCGCCCCGCCGTGGAGGACGCCTCCGGCGGTGCAGCGCTCCGGAGCCCAGTCCATCCCGCCCCGGACCTCCTCGGCGTCGGCCCGCGCGAGCTCGATGCCCAGGGTTCCGGCGAGCGGCGCGATCTGCGCCAGATTCTCCATGGCGGAGAACGTTACGCGGCAGCGGGGCGGAGCGCCGCGGCTTCCTCGCCGCGGTGGACGGCCTCGAGTGTGTTGCCGTCGAAGTCGAGAACCCGAGCGCCTTCGAGACGAGCGCCTGCGGCGATCGCGGTGTTCCGGAACGAGTGCACGGCGCCCTCGTCCTTCGCCGGAAGCGTCACCTCGAGCCGCCCGCCGAGCTCCGACTCGACAAGCCACAGCGAGCTGGGCTCGCCCGGCCGGCCGAAGTACACGCGGCGGTTGTCCGGCCAGTCGAGGAGCGTGACCAGCCCGAGCGGCGCGAGCACTTCCTGGTAGAAGCGCTTGCTCGCGTCGTAGTCCTTGACGAAGACGGTGATGTGGTCGGTTCCCATGAGAGGGATAATAGAACGATCGTACTATTCTGTCAAGTCAATGCGCTATGCTCCGCCTGTGAACACTGAATCGACACAAACGATCGTGCTGAAAACGAAGGGCGAGCGCACTCGCCAAGCGATCCTGACCACTGCCGCCGACCTGGCTACGCAGGAGGGTCTCGAGTCCCTGTCGATCGGGCGGCTCGCCGAGGCGACGGGAATGAGCAAGAGCGGGCTCTTCGCCCACTTCGGCTCGAAGGAAGAGCTGCAGATCGCGACCGTCGAGCACGCCGCCCTGCTCGTTGTCGACGAAGTCATCGCGCCGGCGCGCGCGGCGCCGAGGGGTCTGCCGCGAGTCTGGGCGCTGTGCGACAACAAGCTCCGCTACCTCGAGCAGCAGCGCTTCCCCGGCGGCTGCTTCTTTGCTGCCACCTCGGTCGAGTTCAGTCATCGGCCGGGACCGGTCCGCGACCGGATCGAGGACATGCTCCGCACATGGATGTCGTACCTCGAGCACGCCGTCGAGACGGCGCAAGCCAACAGTGAGCTCGACGACTCGATCAGCCCCCGCGAGATCACCTTCGAGCTGGACTCGTACGCCGTGGCGGCGAACTGGCAGTACCACCTGTTCGGTGATTCAGCCGTCTTCGAAGCCGCGCGCCGCGCAACCCGCGACCGCCTCGAGAGCCTCAGGATCGCCCAGGCGGCCTGAACTCCGCCCAGAGCTCTTCCATCGTCCGTAGCCGACCCCCGCGATGCGCGAGGTCGAGCGGCGTGATGCCGACTGCCCGCACCACCCAGTCCTCGTCGCCCACGTCGAGGACGTTCAGGCAACCCGGCGATTGCTCGAGGTTCCCGAGGAAGAGCCTGCCGCCGGTCAGAGCGTGCGAGAGGATCGCGCGGTTGACGGCGCCGTGGAGGACGGCGAGGACCACGTCCCAATCTGGGTCGGCGATCAGCCGGTCGAGGGCGGGCAGGACGCGGTCGAGGAGCGAGCCGATCGTCTCGCCGCCGAGAAACGGCTTGTCCTCCGGAACGACGTCGCGCCACGCGTTCAGGAACACGTCTTCGAGCTCGTCCTCGGGGATGTCAGCGAGGCGCCCCGACTCGATCTCGCGCAGCTCGGGCCACACCTCCGGCTCGACGGCGGGGGCGACGAGGCTCGCGGTCTCGACGGTGCGCGGCAGGCCGCTCGTGATCACGCGGTCGAGTTCGATCCCGGCGAGGAGCTCGCGCGCCGCCACCGCCTGCTCGCGTCCCTCGGCCGTCAGCGGAACGTCGTGCGGGTCGAGCGGCCGGCCGTCCTCGAAGTACGCGACCTGACCGTGCCGCATCAGGTAGATCCGTCGGCGGTTCACTCGTAGCGCTCGAGGTAGCCAGGGTTCGAGATGCGGAGTTTCGCCGCGACGTGCCCCTTCAGCAGTTCGTGCGCGCCCTCGGGCGGCTCGCCGGCCCGAATCTGCCGGGCCAGATCGCGCGCTTGGTCGTGACCTAGTAACAGACCGTTACTTGCCTCGAGCTCCCGCCTCGCGATCCCGAGTGCGTTCATCGCGACCAGTGTCCGAAACTTCAGCCGGTGGTCGTCGAGGGTCGGCAGGACCTCGGTCGAGAGGAACTCGAACACGGCCTCGATCAGCTCCGGCGCGGTCGGGCGGTCAGGCATGTTCGATCAGGTCGAGCAGCTCGTACTCCATCTCCGCCGCCATCCTGCCGAGGACGGCGTACTCGACGCTCCGATCGAGGCCGGTCAGGTGGCGGCGACATTGCGTCAGGCAGCCGACGGCCCACTTCACGTTGCCGAGCACCTCCCACCACGTGAGGTCGGCTTCGTCGATCTCGACGCCGGTCAGCTCTGCGTACCGCGCGAGGTACGGCCCCGGCTCGGCGACGCCGCCCAGCCTTCGGTCGTCTGCGCCGAACCGCCAGGCGCGGACGAACGGCCAGCAGACGTCTTCGCGGGGATCGGCGAGGTGCGCGAACTCCCAGTCGAGCAGGTACTCGAGCCCGCGCTCCGAGACGACCACGTTGCCGATCCGGAAGTCCCCGTGGGAGACGACGTCGGGGAGCGGCTCGGGTCGGTGCGCGCGGAGCCACCAGAGGCCGTACTCGATCGCCGGGTGCGGCTCGCCGACGGTGTCGAGCTCGTGTTCGAATCGGGCCAAGACGTCGCCGGTGTGGAGGAACGGCAGCCGCTCGGCGGGAATCGCATGGATCTTGGCGACCTCTTCGGCGAGCTGCGTGTCGAGGCCCGGCGGTGGGTCGCGAACGATCCGCCGGCCGATCGTCTCGCCCTCGACGAGCTCCATCGCGAACGCCTCGCGGCCCCCGAGCTCCCCGAGGTAGGCGACGGGGCGCGGCACCTTCACCCCGCCCTCGAGCGCGGCCTCGAGCACCTTGAACTCCTGCTCGAGCGGGAGCGTGTCCTCGTGGATCACACCGCCGAGCGCTCGGCGCACGAGCAGCCGCTCGCCCCCGGCCTCCACTGCCCACGCCTCCTTCGAGGCACCACCGGCCAGCAGCCGCATCGATTCGACGGGACGCCCGAGCCTCTCCGCCAGCTCGTCCGCCCAAGGGGCGGCGCTCAAGCCGATTGGCCTCCGTCGACGACGAGGGTGTGGCCGGTGACGTACGCCCCCGCGTCCGAGGCGAGGAAGACGACCGGGCCCTTCAGGTCCTCGGGGCCGCCGAACCGTCCGAGCGGGACACGCCGGACGAGATCCTCGCCCGCGTGCTCGATCACGAAGTTCGCCATGTCCGAAGGGAACCAGCCGGGAGCGATCGCGTTGACGCGGATGCCGTGCGCCGCCCACTTCCACGCCAGGTCCCGCGTGAACGCGATCACGCCGCCCTTCGTCGCGTGGTAGACGACGGTGTTGACGATCTCGGGCGGAGCGCCGTGGAGCCCGGCGACCGAGGCGATGTTCACGATCGACCCGCCGTGGCGCTCGATCATCGTGCGGCCCGCGGCCTGCGCGAAGAGGAAGACGCCCGTCAGGTTGACGTCCACGACCTTCTGCCAGCCCTCGAGCGGCATGTCCTCCGGCGTCGCGCCCCAGACGACCCCGGCGTTGTTGACGAGGACGTCCACGCTGCCAAACTCGTCGACGGTTCGCGCCACGACGGCCTGCACCTGGTCGGGGTCGCGGACGTCGCAGCCGAGCCCGATCGCCTTGACGCCGAGCTGCTCGAGCTCCGCAGCGGTCTGCTCGCAGCGTTCCGCCTGCCGCGCGCAGAGGACGAGGTTGGCGCCTGCTTCCGCGAGGCCCTCGGCCATCTGACGGCCGATCCCCTTCCCGCCGCCGGTGACGATCGCGGTCTTGCCTGAGAGGTCGAACAGGTTCATCCCATCACCTCCGCAACGGCGCGCAACGTGTTCTCGTCGCGCGCGGAGATCAGCATCGTGGTCGCCCCGGAGTCTTGCCAGGCCGCGAGGCGGTCTTTGATCCGGGCCGGAGGGCCGACGAGCGTCATCTCGTCGATCAGCGCATCAGGAACCGCCGCCGCCGCATCCCGCTGCTTGCCGTCGAGGAACAGGTCCTGGATCTTCTTCGCGTCCGCCTCGAAGCCGTAGCTCGACACGAGGTCGTTGTAGAAGTTCTTTCCGCGCGCGCCCATGCCGCCGACGTACAGCGCGTAGTACGGCCGCATCGCGTCGCGCGCCGACTCGAGGTCGTCCGAAACGAGCGCGGGCACCGCGGGGGCGATGTCGAAGGCGTCTCCTCGCTCGAACGGCGCGGGGAACGTGTCGCGGGCCCGCTCGGGCGAGAAGAAGATCGGCAGCCAGCCGTCCGCGATCTCCGCGGCGAGCTTGACAGCTCGCGGCTTGAAGACCGCGAGGTAGATCGGGATGTCCGCGCGGAGCGGGCGCGCCATCAGCTTCAGCGGCTTCCCGAGCCCCGTTGCGCCGGGGCCTGCGAACGGCACCTGGTAGTGCTCGCCGTCGTGCTGGAGCGTCTCGCGGCGGAGGACCGTCCGCACCATCTCGACGTACTCCCGCGTCTTTCCCAGCGGCTTCCCCCAGGGCTCGCCGTGCCAGCCCTCGACGACCTGTGGGCCGGAGACGCCCAGCCCGAGCAGGAACCGCCCGCCGGACATCAGGTCGAGCGTTGCGGCGGTCATCGCGGTGTTGGCGGGTGTTCGAGCCGGGATCTGAAGGATGGCCGAGCCGACCTTGAGCTTCGAGGTCTTTGCTGCGAGCCACGATAGGACGGTCACCGCGTCGGTCCCCCAAGCCTCGGCTGCCCAGGCCGAGTCGTAACCGAGCCGCTCGGCCTCCAGCGCGAGGGCGACCAGCTCCGTCGGGTTCGTCCCGGGCGGCGCATAGCCCATGTAGAAGCCCAGGCGCATTGCCCGCCGATGCTACGAGTCTCCGGCCCTCGGCGCTACGACTGGCGCAGCGGTGCGCTCGCCTCATGGAGCCCGGCGAAGATCTCCCGGAAGGATTGCGCGAGGCTCGTCTCGTGGTATCGAAGCCCCCGCTCCGCACAGAACGCCTTCACCAGCGGCCGTGTTCTGCTGAGGAGGTTCCGCGGCAGCGTCGGGAAGAGATGGTGCTCGATCTGATAGTTGAGCCCGCCGTACCACCAGTCCACAAGCGCGTTGCCGCGGACGTTGCGTGACGTGAGCACCTGCCGCTCGAGGAACGTGAACTCGTGCTCGCCCTCCACCATTGGCATCCCCTTGTGGTTCGGCGCGAAGACCATCCCCGCGTATACGCCGAGCGCGGCCTCCCGAACGAAGAGGGCGACAAGCGCCGCGGGCCAGCCAACGGCGAGCGTGAACAGCGTGACGTAACCGACGACGTTCATCGCGAAAAACACGCCCTCGAGGACGGCGTGCCGGGGCCGGCCGGTGACGAGATGCTTCACGGTCGCTGCGCGGAGCTGCAGCCCTTCGAAGAGGAGCATGGGGAAGATCACGTACGCCTGATAGCGCGTCACGAACGCGACCAGACGCGACTTGGTCGTCGACTGCTCGGGGCTGAAAGCGAGGAACGAGATCTGCACGTCGGGATCACGCTCCGCGTCGTTCGGGTGAGCGTGGTGCAGGTCGTGCTTCCGCTTCCACCAGTCGCCGCCGACTCCCGACAGGAGCGGCCCAGTGACGAGGAGCAGCACATCTGCTCGTAGGCCCGGCGGGAACACCTGGCGGTGGGCGACGTCGTGCAGCAGGAACCCGACCTGGATGGAGAGGAGCCCGGCGAGGAGCGCGAGGACCATCGCGCTCCAGAGCGACGACGCGAAGGGGATCGTGGCGAGCGCCGAGAGGTACACCCCGATCGTGAGGGCGATCTTCGGCGCGTAGTAGCGCGGCTGCCGGTCGAGCAGCCCGGCGGCTGCGATCCGCTGCTTCAGCTCTCGGTAGTCGGCACCCGTCGGCGCCTCGGCGACGGCCCCTTCGGCCACGCGGCCGAATGTAGTACATCGCGTTCCGGTTGCATAGACCCCTGGCGCGTCGTACGCTCGCAGTAGCTTGGGTGGCGACGAGGTCACGTCCGGGGCGCCGGTGCTGGATCGCAGCGACGAAGCGCTGCGGCGGAACCTCGTGGAATTCGCGGCGCCGCGCGGTCGCGAACTCCTCGGTCGGACACAGCCGTTCGAGGATTGGCTCCAGGCGCGACGCGACGCCGCTCTCTGGCCCTACGTGCGTGCGCTGCACGGCCCCCCGCGGCCCCAGACGGAGACGGTCGACGAGAGCGGGCGCCCGCTCGCGGGGACCAACTTCGGCTCGCAGGACTACCTTGCGCTCGGCAGCCACCCGCTCGTGCACGAGGCCGCCACTCACGCGCTCGCCGAGCTCGGCCCGCACAGCGCCAGCTCCGCCATCCTCCAGGGCAACACACGGCTGTCGCGCCTCCTCGAGGCTAATCTCGCAGCCTTCGTCGAGCTCGAGAGCGTGCTGCTCTTCCCGACGGGCTGGGGTGCCGGGTTCGGCTCGATCGTAGGCCTCGTCCGCGGCTACGACTACGTGATCCTCGACAAGCTCGCGCACGCCTGCCTCCAGGCAGGGGCTTTCGCAGCGACACAGCGCGTCGTCCGGAACGAGCACAACGACGTCGGCGACGTGCGGGCGAAGCTCCAGGCGATCCGCGCCGACGACGCCGACGCCGCGGTGCTGGTGGTGACCGAAGGCCTGTACTCCCTCGACTCAGACACCCCGGATCTGCGGGCTCTGCAGGAGCTCTGCCACGAGCTCGAGGCGACCCTGTTGGTTGACGTCGCGCACGATCTCGGCGCGCTCGGCCCGGGGGGGACGGGGCAGATCGGCATCCAGGGGATGACCGGGAAGATCGACCTCGTGATGGGGAGCTTCTCGAAGACGTTCGCGTCGAACGGTGGCTTCCTCGCGTCGAATTCGCGCGCCGCGGTCGACTACGTGCGGGCTTTTGGGAACGCGGCGACGTTCTCGAACGCGCTTTCGCCGATGCAGACGGCAATCGTCGACCAGGCGCTCGCGATCGTCAGGTCGGACGAGGGCGATCGCCTCCGGGAGAGCCTGATGCTCGCCGTGAATGCACTCCGCGACGCCTTCGCGGCGGCCGGTATCGATTGCCCGGGCTTGCCGTCGGCGATCGTGATCGTCCCAGTCGGCGACGAGGCGGTCGGCCGCTTGGCGACGAAGCTCGTCACCGATCGCGGCATCCTCATCAACTTCTTCGAGTTTCCGGCGGTCGCGCTCGGCGCGTCGCGTTTCCGGCTCCAAGTCATGGCGTCGCACGAGGAGGACGCGGTTCGTCAGCTGCCAAGCGTGATCGCAGAGGCGGTCGCCGACGCGCAGTCGGCGCTGGGAGGGGACGGCGATGGACGCGTTTGAGACCGCCTTTCCTTTCGTAAATCGTGACGACCTCGAGCTACTCCGGTCGCACAGCCGGACCGTGGCGTTCGCTCAGGGCGACGTGCTGATTGCCGAGGGGACTCGGTTGCATGCGATGTACGTCATCGCCAGTGGAGCCGTCAGCGTGGAGAAGGACCACCTAGGTGGGCGCGTCCCGCTCGCGCAGCTCGCCGCCGGCGCCCTGGTGGGCGAAGTTTCCTATCTCAACGGATCGACGACCACTGCCTCGGTCGTCGCGCTCAACGATGTAGAGGCGCACGTGCTCGAGGACGTCGACGAGCTGCTAGAGGCGCACCTGCAACTCGCCGCGGGCGTCTACCGCTCGCTGGCGACGCTCCTCGCCGGTCGCCTTCGCCATACGAACGAAGACAGGGTCGTCACCGTCCTGCAGTGGGGGTAGCCGGGCGCGTTTGGCGCCGCTGGCCGCTGTATTCGTTCGTCTGGCTCTCCTCGTTCCCGGTTCTCTACGGCGTGTTCCGCCTCCGCGTGTGCGGGGCAGAGAACGTGCCGACATCGGGCGGGTTCGTTCTCGCCGCGAACCACGAGTCGAACTTCGACCCGTGGCCGATGGCGCTCCCGCTCTTTCCCTCGCGGATCGTCCACTTCATGTCGAGGGCGGAGCTGTTCAACTCGATCATCGGGCCGCCCCTTCGGGCGGTGGGCGGCTTCCCCGTTCAGCGAGGTGCGGACGACGGGGCGGCGATCGCAACTGCGGTCGATCTCGTGCGTGCCGGGGAAGTCGTCGGCATCTTCCCCGAGGGCGCCAGGGCGCGGAAGGGCCTTCGGCGTACCGTCGAGCCGCGGCCGCGTACCGGCGCGGCGCGCATCGCGCTGGAGGCAGGCGCGCCGCTCGTGCCGGCGGCGATCAACGGCACCGACCGGCTGCTTCGTCTTCCCAGGCTGAGCGTGCGCTACGGGCGGCCCGTCGATCTCGACGGCACGTCGGTGGAGACCGCCACCGACAGGCTAATGGCTGCGATCGCTGACCTGCGCGCGGTGGTCTAGCGCCGAATCCACGGAAGCGCGGCGGCGAGCCGCGGGTGCGCGGCGAGCGCCTCGGCACGACCCGGCTCGACGTAACGTCGACCCGCTGAGAAGTTCCTCAGTTTCATCGACGGGATGTTCTCGAGCTCCGGCGTGATCACGATCGTCGTTGCCTCGACCGGCTCGGGGCTCACGCGCGTCTGCATGATCTCGATCGACCGCATAATCGTGCCGAGCGCCGACGGCTGTCGGGCTGTCGACTCTTCCCGGAGCTCTCCCCGTGGCTCGTCCGGTGCCGACCTGGCAAGCAGGCGCACGCCGACCACCACGTCGGCGCCCATCTCCGCCGCGACCGTAATCGGAACGGGTTCGAGCACGCCGCCGTCGACGAGGATGTCGGAGCCGCTTCTCAAGGGCGGATAGATCCCCGGGATCGCGAGGGTCGCGAGGACGGCGCGCGCGACGCTTCCTCGGCGGAGGACTACCAGGCGGCGCGCCCTGAGGTCAGTCGTCGTAATCGCGAGCGGCGGTTCGACGTCTTCGATCCTCGCGTCGCCGAAGAGGTCGTCCAGGCTACGCGAGAGTGCTCGGTTCGAGAGCATGCTTCGCATGGGCAGCGTCGGCCGGAACAGCGTCGAGGCGGAGCGGGTGAAGACGTCGACCCCTTCCGACCCCGAATGGCCACACGCCCATATCGCCGCGACCGAGCCCCCGACGCTGCTTCCGGCGATCATGTCCACCGGAATGCCCATCTCGGCCAGTGCGTCCATCACGCCCCAGTGCGCGTACCCGCGGATGCTTCCCGCGCCGAGCGCGACTCCCACCCTGAGGCCGGCGAGGATCCGCGCGGTCGAGCCCAAGGCGGCGCCAGCCGGCGTCTCGAGGGAGAGAAGGCCGGCCGTCAGGGCGGAGTGATCGGCGGCGTCGAGGGGCGGGACGCTTTCGGGCACGCGGGCGTGCTGCGCGTCCTCGGCCAGGACGACGCCGCCGGACACGATGACGTGCTCCCAGCCGGCCCGAAGCTCGGCGATCGTCGCCGCGAGCGAGTCCGGGGTAGTCGGGACGGCGACGGTGACGACCGCGCGAGCCTCGTTTGGTGGCTCCCGAGCGGAACGGGCGAGCCGCCGGACGTCCTCGTCCGGAGCATCGGTTACAAGCACGAAGAGCGTTGACGCGCGCGTGTGCCAGGCGATCGAGCACGCCAGGGCGTACCCGAGGAGCTGCGGCGCGCCGCGGTCCTCCAACACCAACAGCCTGCCGACATCCTCGCGCGCGACGAGGCGGTCCGTTCGCGCGAGGCGGTCGGAAAGGATCGCGCCGACGTTTCTGTAGACCTGGGGAAAGGCGGCGCAGAGGGATTCGAAGTCGTCGATGACGACGACCTCGAGCTCTTCTGCGGCACGCACGCTCGCGGCGGCCGGCATGCCCGTGAACGCCGACATCTCTCCGATCGTCGTCCCCGGGCCGACGCGGCCGACGACATGCTCGACGCCGTGGCGGTCCGAGACGAGCACGTCGGCCGAACCGGACTGCATCACGCAGATCTCGTGTCGCGTCTCGCCCTCCGCTACCACGACGGCGCCCCGGGGATACCGGCGGCGCGGCAGCCGTTCGAGCAGCTCGCGGAGCTCGGCCTCCGGGATATCGTCGAAGAACGATGCGGGTGTCATGTCCTCGGAGGCGGAATTCTAGGGCGACGGGATAAGGTTCAGGAGGTGCGGACGGACGCCCCCACTCGCACACCGGCCGAGGTTGCGGATGCCGTTTTCGCCGCCTTGAGCACCCGCGACATCGACGAGGTCCTCCGTTATGTACACGAGGATTGCGTCGACGATTTCGTCGTGGTCGGGATGTTCCGTGGGCGAGCCGCGATCCGCGTGTTCTACGACGAGATGTTCGCGGCCTTTCCAGACTTCGTGATCCATCCGCTTGCTGTGGTCGCCGACGACCGCCGAGCGGCCGTGCAGTGGGTCGTAAGCGCCACCTTCATCGGAGAGCCGTTTCTGGGCATCCGTGCGACAGGCTCGCCGCTCGAGCTCCGCGGGCTTGACTTGATGGAGATCGAGGACGGGCTCGTCCGACACAACACGATCTACTACGACGGCGCGTCGTTCGCGCGGCAGGTCGGTCTCTTGCCGGCGCAGGGGTCGGTTGTCGAGCGAGGGCTCGTCGGCGCTGCGAATGCCTGGACCCGGTTGAGGTCGCTGCCGGCACGGGGCAGCGCGCGATGACGGTCGCGGCGCTCGCGCCGACCGAGGAGCTCCAAGAGCTCCGCGCGCGCTACCGCGCGTTCATGGAGGAGCACGTCTACCCGAACGAGCGCGCGCTGCATGCCGACGACGCCGACCTGATCCGCTCGCTGCAGGCGAAGGCGAAGTCCCAGGGGCTCTGGGCGCCGCACGTTCCGCCCGAGGCCGGCGGGACGGGGCAGGGGTTCCTCGCCTACGCGCACCTGAACGAAGAGATCGGGCGGTCCGCCTACGCGCAGCTCGTCTTCGGGTGCCAGGCACCGGACGCCGGGAACGCGGAGATCCTCCACATGTTCGGCACGGACGAGCAGAAGGAGCGCTTCCTGCGACCGCTCGTGGCGGGCGAGGCTCGGTCGTTCTTCTCGATGACCGAGCCCGAGGTGCCGGGATCCGACCCCACGACGCTGCGGACCAGAGCGGTGCGCGACGGCGACGATTGGGTGGTCGACGGCCACAAGTGGTTCTCGTCGGGAGCGGACGGAGCGGCGTTCGGGATCGTGATGGCGGTGACGGATCCCGACGCGGAGCCACACCGCCGCGCGTCGCAGATCATCGTCCCCGCCGACACGCCGGGGGTCGAGGTCGTCCGGGCCGTGCCGGTGATGGGACACGCGGGGAGCGGCTGGTCGACGCACTGCGAGGTGCTCTACCGCGGGGTGCGGGTCCCGGTCGACAACACGCTCGGCGAGCCCGGAGACGGGTTCCGCATCGCGCAGAAGCGTCTCGGCCCCGGGCGGATCCACCACGTCATGCGCTGGCTGGGCCAGATGCAGCGGGCGTTCGAGCTGATGTGCACCTACTCGCTCGAGCGCGAGGCATTCGGCTCGCGTCTCGCCGACAAGCAGACCATCCAGAACTGGATCGCGGACTCGGCGGCCGAGATCCACGCCTGCCGGCTGATGACGCTCGACGCGGCGCACAAGATCGACGAGGGCGACGAGGCGCGGGTCGAGGTCTCGGTGATCAAGTTCTACGCGGCGCGGGTGCTCGGCGAGGTGATCGACCGGGCGATCCAGGTGCACGGCGCGCGGGGGCTGACGGACGAGACGCCGCTCGCGGAGATGTACGCGTCCGCGCGCGCCGCGCGGATCTACGACGGTCCCGACGAGGTGCATCGCATGGTCGTCAGCCGGCGGATCCTGAAGGAGTTCGAAGGAGGTGGGACGTGGCGGTTCTCGTGAAGACCAACCGGCGCGTGACGATGGCGGCGCGGCCCGACGGGTTTCCGAAGGACTCGGACTTCGCGGTGGACGAGACCGAGGTCGGCGAGCCGGGGCCCGGCGAGGTGGCCGTGCGGGTGCTCTGGGTGTCCGTCGATCCATACCAGCGCGGCCGAATGAGTCAGACGCGCTCCTACGCGCAGGCGCTCGAGGTGGGCGACGTGATGACGGCGCAGGCGATCGGCGAGGTCGTCGAGAGCCAGGACGGACGGTTCTCGCCCGGCGATCTCGTCGTCGGTCAGCTCGGCTGGCAGGAGTATGCGGTCGCGCGCAGCGGCACGCTGCGGAAGATCCCGGAGATCCTCGACCCGCCGACCCTCGCCCTTCACGTAGTGGGGATGACGGGGATGACGGCCTACTTCGGGCTGCTCGACGTGGGGCAGCCGAAGCCGGGCGACACCGTGGTCGTGTCGGGTGCGGCGGGCGCCGTGGGCCAGGTCGTCGGCCAGATCGCGAAGCTGATGGGCTGCCGTACCGTCGGAATCGCCGGCGGTCCGGACAAGTGCACCGACTGCACGCTCTACGGCTACGACGTCGCGCTCGACTACAAGGACGAGGGATTCCGCGCCGCGCTGAAGGCCGCCTGCCCGGACGGGGTCGACGTGTACTTCGACAACGTCGGCGGCGAGGTGTCCGCGGCCGTCCACGGGCGGCTGACCGTCGGCGCGCGGATCGCGATCTGCGGCCAGATCTCGCAGTACAACCTCTCGGAGCCGCAGCCCACCTTTCACCCGAGTCTGCTGATCGTCTACCGGGCGCGGATGGAGGGCTTCCTGATCACCGATTACGCGCACCGTTTCGACGAGGCGGCGATGCGGCTGGCCCGCTGGGTCGCGGAGGGCGAGATCCGCTGGCGCGAAGACGTCACCGAGGGGCTCGAGAACGCGCCCGCCGCATTCATGGGGATGCTGCGCGGCGAGAACCGCGGCAAGGCCCTCGTCAAGGTCGCCGATCGGACGAGTCCGAACTAGCGAGCGAACAAGCCTCAACTAGCCTCAAGTGGGTCTGACCCCCTTGAGGGAGGTTGAGGGTTTCGAAGTCAGAGAGGTGGGGCGACGCCTTCCCGGCCCTCGACGCGTGGGCCTGGGATGCCTCGGAACCGGTAGGGCTCCGGTTCGCGGCCCGGTTGGACGATCCACGCCTCGCCCGTTCCTTCGCTCTGCGCGGCTCGAATCACGGCCTCCGCTACGTCCTCGGCGGTGAGCAGCGGGAACCCGGCGGCTTCCAGCGACGCGCGGAGCTCGCCGGCCACCATCGGCGTGTCCGCGAACCCCGGGCAGACCGCGTTGATCGTGATACCGCGCTCCGCCAGCTGCGGCGCGACCGACCGCACCAACCCGATGACCGCGTGCTTCGTCAGCGCGTAGATCGGGTCGCCCTCGACGCCGGTCAGGCCGGCCAACGATGCCGTGACGACGATCGTGTCGCCCTCCTCCATCTCCCGAGCGAGGCGCCGCACCCCGTAGACGACGCCGTCGAGGTTCACTGCGACCACGTGCTCGTACTCCTCACGGGTCAGCTCGGTGATGTCGGACGTGCTCGTCACGACGCCGGCGTTCAGGCACGCGAGCTCTACGCGGTCGACCGACTGCCACGCCGTTGGGTCGGTGACGTCGAAACCCGTGACGAGGTCGAGCTCGGCGACCTCTGCGCCCTCGGCTTTCAGCCGCGCGACGATCGCCTGCCCGATCCCGCCCGCCGAGCCTGTCACCAAGCGCCGTCCTCAGGGAACAAGGACGACCTTGCCGACGTGCTTGCGCGCCTCGATCAGCTCGTGCGCCGCGCCGGCCTGCTCCAGTGGGAAGGTCGCGCCGACCAGCGGCTTGATCCCACCCGAGGACCACAGCTCGAGCAGCTCGCCGACCGCCTCGCGCACCAACCCGGGCTCGTGGCGCATCAGCCGCCCGAGGTAGAAGCCGTGCAGCGAGAGATTCCGTCCGACGAGCGGCGCCGGGTCCATCGGCTCCCACCAGCCCCCGGCGAAGCCGATCGCCACGACGGCGCCCATCGGCTTCAGGACGCCGAAGCTCCGCGTGAAGACGTCGCCGCCGACGGGATCGAGCACCACGTCGGCCCGCACGTCGCCGAAGTCGTCGTAGCCGAAGACCTCGTCCGCGCCCTGCTCCCGCGCCACCTGACGCTTCTCCTCCGTGCTCGCCGTCGCGACGACCCGCGCCCCGAGGTGCTTCGCGAGCTGGATCGAAGCGGCGCCGACGCCACCCGACCCGGCGTGCACCAGCACCACCGACGCCTTCGCCCACCCGCACCTGCCGGGTGAGCGGGATCCACGCGGTCAGGTAGGTCAGGAGAAAGCCCGCGCCCTCCTCGTACGACGCGCCGTCCGGCAGCGGGACGACCAGCGCCTCGTCCGCCACGACCGCCTCCGCGTAGCCACCGCCCGTGGGCAGCGCCATCACGCGCCGTCCGTCCACGTCGCCCGCGACCTCCGACCCGGGCACAGCCGGCAGCTCGGGCGGCTGCGGATACCGGCCCTGCCGAACCAGCACGTCCGCGAAGTTCACTCCCGCGGCGCGCACCCGCACGACGACCTGCCCGTCCCCGGGCTCCGGGTCGGGAACCTCCGTGAGCTCGAGCTGCTCCGGTCCTCCCGTTTCCCGAAGGAGAACCGCCTTCACGAAGAGGCCGGGACTTTCTCCTCCGCGAACTGCTCCCGCAGCGCCGTCTTCCTGAACTTCCCGACGCTCGTCTTCGGGATCTCGTCCACGAACTCGAAGCGCTCCGGCAGCCACCATTTCGCGAACTTCGGCGCGATGTGCTCGCGCAGCTCCTCCGCGGTCGCCGTCTGCCCTTCCTTGAGTACGACCGCCGCCAGCGGCCGCTCGGCCCACTTCTCGTCGGGAACCGCGATCACGGCAGCTTCGGCCACGGCGGGATGGGACATCAGCGCGTTCTCGACCTCGACGGAGGAGATCCACTCGCCGCCGGACTTGATCACGTCCTTCGAGCGATCCTTGATCTGGATGAAGCCGCGCGGGTGCATCGAGACGATGTCGCCGGTCTTGAACCAGCCGTCGTCCGTCCAGCGGTCGGCCTGCGACGAGTCGTCGTAGTACCCGGCTGCGACCCACGGGCCGCGCACCTCGAGCTCGCCCATCGACTCGGCGTCCCACGGGACTTCCTTGCCATCCGCGCGAACGCGAATCTCGACGAACGGAAGGGGGATTCCGGCCATCGCGACGTAGTCGAACTTCGTGTCCTGGTCGGCGTCGCGCAGGTCGCCGATGAAGTCCGTGACCGACGCGACGGGCGAGGTCTCCGTCATGCCCCAGCCCTGGACGACGTTGAGCCCGTGGCGCTCCTTGTACGCCGCGATCATCGCCCGCGGGACTGCAGAGCCGCCGACGAGCATCCCCTTCATGCCCGAGAGGTCCCACTTGCCGGGGTTCGCGTCGAGCATCTGCAGCATCCCCATCCAGATCGTCGGGACGCCGGCGGTCCAGGTCACCTTCTCCTGGACGAAGTCCTCGAGCAGGCTCTCCGGATCGAGATGCGGGCCCGGGAAGACGAGCTTCGAGCCGAGCATCGCCGCGAGGTACGGATAGCCCCACGCGTTCGCGTGGAACATCGGCACGACCGGCAGCAGCGTGTCCTCGTGCGCCACCCGCTCACCGAGCGGCGACAGCGCCGCGACGCCGAGCGCGTGGAGGATCGTCGAGCGGTGGGAGTAGACGACGCCCTTCGGCTGTCCCGTCGTGCCGCTCGTGAAGCACATGGCGGCGGCGGCGTTCTCCTCGAGCTCCGGCTCCTCCCACTCGTCCGGGCTCGCGGTGCCGAGCAGCTCCTCGTAGGAGTCCTCGACGACGAAGACGTGCTCGATCTTCGTCCCGCCCTGGAACTGCTCGAGCAGCGGCAGCAGGCTCTTGTCGACGATCACGGCCTTGTCGTCGCCGTGACTCGCGATGTAGGTCAGGTCGTCGGGGTGGAGGCGGAGGTTGAGGGTGTGGAGGACGAACCCGCCGCACGGGATCCCGAAGTAGGCCTCGAGGTGCTGATAGTGGTTCCAGCAGAGCGTCGCGACCCGATCGCCGGGGCTCAACCCGAGCTTCTGCAGCGCGACGGCGAGCTGCTTGGCCCGCGCCGCCATGTCCCGGTAGGTGTACCGGTGAAAGCTCTTGTCGGGCATGCGCGTGACGACCTCCTGGTCGCCGAAGAACGTCTCCGCGCGCCGCAGGATCGGAGGGATCGTCAGCTGGTAATCCATCATCAAGCCGTTCATCGAGCGCGTGCCTCCTCGGTAGGTGCGGAAATGGTTCCCTATTTCTCGCCGCTGGTAAAGGCCTGACGGCGCGGCAGGTCGCGCTCCATGTCGACCAGCTGCCCGTCGCGCCCCACATAGCCGTCCTTCGCGCCGACGATCAGCAGTACGAGCTCCTCGTCGCCGCGGTTCGAGATCTTCCGCGGCGTCGTGGACTCGACGTGGACGACACCGCCCGGGCCGAGCTCGAACTCCTCCCCCTCGACCTCGAACGTCGCCCGGCCGCTGTGGACGAAGTACAGCTCGTCCTGCTCGTCGTGGTAGTGCAGGAAGCCCTCCTGCCCTGCCGGGTAGACGACGCCGTTCACGCCGAACGCCGTCACGCCGACCGCCTGCCTCACCTTGCGAAAGCCGGGCCCCTCGCCCAGCTCGTCCAGCGTTGTCTTGCCGTAACCCATCACGTCCCTCCCAGGAGCACTCGGTTGTAGACCCTGTCTCGAACCCGTTCCGGCAGGCGCTCGACGCCTGCCCGGAGCCGTGCGTCGCGGCCGACGAGGTAGCGCGCCTTCGGTCGCTCCGCCGTCAGCGCGTCCTCGACGACCTTCGCGACGGCCTCGGCCGGCGCACCCCCGCGCTTCGCTTCAGCGCGTACTCGCGGAACCTCGCGATCCGATCGCCGTAGAGCTCGATCGCCGCGGCCGGCGGATCCGGGCGGTCGCGCGTCCACATCGGCGTCTTGATCGTCCCGGGCTCGACGATCGCGACGTGGATCCCCCACGGGCGAAGCTCCATCCGCAGCGAGTCGGTCATCGCCTCGAACGCGAACTTCGACATCGCGTAGGCACCGAGGAACGGCAGTGCGCTGCGCCCCGAGATCGACCCGACGTTGACGATGCGGCCTCCGGAGCGACGAAGGGCGGGCAGCGCCGCCTGTGTCACTCGGAGCTGGCCCACCACGTTGACCTCGAGCTGCTCCCGCAGCGCCTCGGCGTCGAGGAACTCGAGCGGCCCGGCCACCGCGACACCAGCGTTGTTGACGAGCCCGTGGAGCTCGTCGAGCTCGAGCGCGGGCGGGTCGGTGACGTCCAGGATCAGCTCCTCGGTGCCGGGCGGCGCCGTCCCCTCCCGCCGCACCCCGGCGAGCACGCGCCAGCCGCGGCGCGCGAGTCGCGCGGCGCAGGCAGCTCCGATCCCCGACGAGGCGCCCGTCACGAGCGCTGTGTTCATCAGTCGAGCAGCCAGTCGGCGATCTTCGCGCGTTGCGCGCGCGGATAGCCGCCGTACGCCTGGATCCAGAGGGCGCGCTTGTAGTACTCGTGGAGCACGTGCTCCCAGGTGAAGCCGATGCCGCCGTGCACCTGGATCGAGCGCTCGCAGGCCGCGACCGCGGCGTCCGAACGCGTAGGACTTCGCCGCCGCGACGGCGATCGGCGCCTGCTCGTCGTCCTCGGCGACGGTCCAGGCCGCCCAGTACGCCAGGGAGCGCGCCAGCTCGGTCTCGACGAACGTGTCGGCGAGTTGGTGGGAGACAGCCTGGTAGACGCCGATCTTCCGGCCGAACTGCTCGCGGTCCTTCGCGTACTCGATCGCGAGGTCGAGCGCCTTCTTGCCGATCCCGACCGCCTCGAGCGCCAGCATCGCCAGCCGCTCGTGCTCCGGCCGCGACTCGTCGAAAAGCGATTCGCCGACGTTCGCCCTGCCCGCCTCCTCGAAGAGGACGGCCTGGTCGACGAGGCTCAGCTCGGCGGAGGCGATCTCGTCCTTGCTCCAACCGCCGTTCTGGAGCGCGTCGCGCGCCTCGCGGCGCAGCAGCTCCTGCTCTTCGGTGAACGCGAATTGCACTATCTGCTCCTCGGGAGGCCGAGCACGCGCTCGGCGATGATGTTGCGGAGGATCTCCGACGTCCCCGCCTCGATCGTGTTGCCGCGGCTGCGCAGCTGCTGGTGGCGCCAGTATCCGTCGTCCTCGCCCCCGAGGATCTCCATCGCGAGCTTGGTCAGCCGCTGGTTCTGCTCCGACCAGTGGAGCTTCGACACCGAGCCCTCCGGGCCGGGAATGCCGGTCTGCATCAGCGCGGTCAGCGATCGGTAGTTCGTCATCTTCAGCGCCTGGAGCTCGATCCACTCCTGCGCGACCCGGTCGCGGATGATCGGGTCGTCAGCGCCGCGCTCCTTCGTCAGCGCGACGAGCTTTCCGACCTGCGCCTCGAGGGCGCCGCCGAGCGCGAAGCCCAGCGTGCCGCGCTCGTGGAGCAGTGTCGTCATCGCGACCTGCCAGCCGCCGCCGATCTCGCCGAGCAGGTTCTCCTTCGGCACCTCGACGTCGGAGAAGAAGATCTCGTTGAACTCGGCCTCGCCGGTGATCTGGGTGAGCGGCCGGACTTCGACGCCCGGCGCCTTCATGTCGACGATGATGTACGTGAGTCCCTCGTGGCGCTGCGACTCGGGGTCGCTGCGGCCGACGAGGATGCAGTGCTCGGCGATGTGCGCGAACGACGACCAGACCTTCTGGCCGTTGACGACGAACGAGCCGTTCTGCTCGATGATCGACGTGCGCACCGCGGAGAGGTCCGAGCCGGCTCCGGGCTCCGAGAACCCCTGGCACCAGATCTCCTCTGCCGAGAGGATCTTCGGCAGGTAGTGGCGTTTCTGCTCCTCGGTGCCGTGCGCCATGATCGTCGGGCCGGCCATGCCGAGGCCGATCACGCCCATGTGCTGCGGGGCCTCGGCGCGCGCGAACTCCTCGAGCACGATCGCCTGGTGGCTGTACGGCGCGCCGTGGCCGCCGTACTCCTCGGGCCAGGTCAGGCCGGCGTAGCCCGCGTCGTACATCTTCCGGCTCCACTCCCGCGAGTCTCCCGCGGGCAGGTTGTCCTGGAGCCAGGCGCGGACCTGATCGCGGAAGGCGGCTTCGTCGGGGCTGTCTCTCAGGTCCACGACGCTTAGCCTATACCCGTGGTATCCGCCGTTAGCAGCGACTTCGAGGAGTTGGTCGCCGCGTGCGAGCGGCATCCGCCCCGTCTCGTCGACGGTGAGATCGAGTTCCATCCCGCCTACCACGAGGCGGGCCGGGCCGTGTGGGCGACGGGGATCGTCGGCGCGACGGCGCGCGAGCAGGCCGCGCTCTTCTTCGAGCTCGCGCAGGCGGGCGAGGGCGGCCACGCCTGTCCGGTGGTTTGCACTACCGGGCTGGTAGGGGCGCTGCGGGCACACGCGTCGGACGAGCTGCGCGATCGGTTCCTGCCGCCCCTGCTCGAGACCGACTACGACCGCGCCGAGCGAGGCGCGCAGTTCCTGACCGAGCGGCACGGCGGATCGGACGTCGGCGCGAACCTGGTCGAGGCGGTGCCTGACGGCGATCTGTGGCGGCTTCACGGCGAGAAGTGGTTCTGCTCCGTGGCCGACGCGGATCAATTCCTGGTCACGGCGCGGCCACGAGGGGCGCCGGACGGGACGGCCGGGATCGCGTGCTTCCTCGTCCCGCGAGCCGGCGGCGGCTTCCGGATCCGGCGGTTGAAGGACAAGCTGGGGACGCGGGCTCTCGCCACGGGCGAGATCGAGTTCGATGGGGCCGAGGGGTACCCGATCGGAGCGCTGGAGGAGGGTTTTCGCACGGCCGTGAGCGTCCTCAACACCTCGCGCTGGCTCAACGCGGTCGGCTCGGCGGGGCTGATGCAGCGGGCCTACGACGTGGCGTCGGAGTTCGCACGCGAGCGAGCGGCGTTCGGCCGGCCGATCGTCGAGTTCCCGCTGGTGCGGGAGAACCTCGCGGTGATGAAGGCCGAGACGCAGGCCGCGATCACGTCGACCGCGGAGCTGACGGAGCTCGTCGCCCGGATCGCCGACGGCGAGGCGTCCGAGGAGGACATCGCATGGCACCGGATCCTCGTGAACGCGAACAAGGTCGTGACGTCGCTCGCCGCGACGAAGGTCGTCCGCCGCGGGATCGAGACGCTCGGCGGCAACGGGACGATCGAGGACTTCTCACCGCTGCCGCGCCTCTGGCGCGACGCGATCGTCTTCGAGAGCTGGGAGGGGACGCACAACGTCCTGTGCGCGCAGGTGCTCCGTGACCTGGCTCGCTATGAGTCCGTCGACCTCGCGGTCGAGCAGAGCGGGGCTTCTGAGGAGCTCGCCACGCGGATACGCCGCTCGGTCGCCGAACCGGAGTTCGGAGCGCTCCACTTCCGCCGGCAGCTCGACCAGCTGGTCAGGTCACTCCAAACGCGGCTCCTCGACGGCGCGGACGCCGAGCTGATCCGCCGCAGGCACTTGACGCCCGGCTGGAACCCCGAGGCCGACCCCGACTACGCCGACCTGATCTCGAGCTAGCGGCCCTGCGCGGCGTCCCCACGGAGCGCCATGCAGGTGCTCGTCGCGTGCGCGATCAGGCGGTCCTGGGCGTCCACGATCCGGCACTCCGCCAGCCCGACGGTCTTCCCGCGCGAGATCACCTTGCCGTGGGCGATCAGCGTGCCCGTCCAGAACGGACGGAGGTAGTTCATCTTCAGCTCGAGTGTCGTGAAGCTCTCGCCCTCCTCGAGCGTGGAGAAGAACGCCATGCCCATCGCCGCATCGGCGAGGTCGCAGAGGATCCCGCCGTGGATCGTGCCCATCGGGTTCGAGTGCCGCTCCTCCGCCTCGAGCTTCATCGTGCACTCGCCGCCCCCGGCCTCGACGAGGTCGATCCCGATCAGCTCGGCGACGGGTGGCGGGACCTTCACTGGACGATCACAGAGCGGATGACCTCGCCCGACTCCATGTCCTCGAACGCCTGCACCACGTCGTCCAACGCGATCCGCTTCGTGACCATTCCGGCCAGGTCGATGCGGCCGTCGGCTGCGAGCTGCGCGAGCTTCGGGAAGTCCTCCGTCGGCACGTGGTCGCCGCCGTGGGAGACGAGGATGCGCACCCGCCGGTCGAAGGCGTAGTCGAGGCGCAACGCGGCCTCGGCGCCGGGCTGCGGCAGCCCGATGTAGACGAGCGTCCCCGCGTGACCGAGCATCGCGAGCCCCTGCGCGACGGTCTCGGGGCGTCCCACGACGTCGAAGACGAAGTCGAGCCGCTTGGCCTCACCGTCGCCGGTGTGCGTCGCGCCGAAACGCTTCGCCGCCTCGAGTTTCCGTTCGTCGAGGTCGAGTGCGTGGATCTCGTCGGCGCCTGCGACCTTCGCGCCCTGGATCACCGACAGGCCGACCGCCCCGCAGCCGATCACCCCGACCCGCGCGCCCTCCCAGACCTCGGCCGTCTTCAGCACCGAGCAGACGCCGGTCGCCACCGCGCAGCCGATCAGGCAGGCCTCTTCCGCGGGAAGCTCCACCGGCAGCCGGACGAGCGATGCTCCGTGCAAGACGGTCCGCGTGGCGAACGTGCCGGCGCGGAAGGCGCCCATGAGCTCGCGGCCGTCCCGTGCGCGCATCCGGCCTGCGGCGACGGGCGGCGTGCGGCACAGATGTGGTGCACCGCGGAGACACCAGCGGCACTCCCCGCAGGGCGAGCGCCAGCCGACGATCACCGGGTCGCCGGGAGCGACGTGCTCCACGCCGTCGCCGATCTCCTCGACGACGCCCGCTCCCTCGTGGCCGAGCAGCACGGGCAGCGGATGGCCGTGGCCGGTCCGGGCGATGTGGAGATCGGAATGACAGACGCCGGTGGCCTCGATCCGCACGCGGGCCTCGCCCGGCCCGGGCTCGTCGAGGTCGATCTCCTCGACGCCGAACCGCTCGAGCTCGCTCAGGACGACGCCGCGATCCATGACGAGTCGAGGTCGGTTGCCCGGGTGCCGCCGAGCAGCGCGAGGGTCAGGTCGGTCTCCGCCATCAGGTGCCGGATCACGGTCTCGACGCCCTCCTGGCCGCCGACGGCGAGCCCGTAGGCGTAGGGCCGGCCCAGCAGGACGGCGTCCGCCCCCAGCGCCAGCGCCTTCAGGACGTCGGCGCCGCGCCTGATCCCGCTGTCCATCAGGACGACCGCGTCCGGCCCGAGCGCCTCCCGAACCTCGACGAGCGCGTCGAGCGCGGCGACCGCGCCGTCCACCTGGCGCCCGCCGTGGTTCGAGACGACCACGCCGTCCACGCCGCACTCCTTCGCGCGGATCGCGTCCTCGCCGGTGAGCACGCCCTTGACGAGCAGCGGGAGGCTCGTCTGCCCGCGCAGCCACTGCAGGTCGTCCCAGGTGAGCCCGAGGTTCGAAAACGTGGCCAGCATGGCGACGGCCGCTGCGAGCATGTCCTCCTCGGGCGGGCGGTCGAGGCGGCTCCGGAACACCGGGTCGGAGAAGAACTGCGCGCAACCCTCGCCCGTGACGAACGGGAGGTACGCCTTGGCGAGGTCGCGCGGGCGCCAGCCGAGCGTCAGCGTGTCGAGCGTGACGACGATCGCCCCGTACCCGGCCGACTCGGCCCGCTGGACGAGGCTCATCGCGACTTCGCGGTCGTTGATCCAGTAGAGCTGGAACCAGCGCGGCGCGTCTCCGCCTGCCTCGGCGACCTCCTCCAGCGAGTGGGACGCCGCGCTCGAGAGGACCAGCGGCACGCCCGTCGCCGCTGCGGCCCGCGCCACGGCCACCTCGCCCTCGGCGTGCGCGATCGACAGCACGCCGACCGGCGCGAGGAAGAACGGCGCCGGGGAGCGCGTTCCGAGCACCTCGACCGAGATGTCGCGCTCCCGGTTCCCGGTCAGCATCCTCGGCCGCAGACGCCGGCGTTCGAACGCCTCGAGGTTCGCCCGCATCGTTGCTTCGGCCCCGGCGCCACCCGCGATGTAGTCGAACGGGCCGGGCTCGAGCTTCTCCGCGGCGCGCGCCTCCCAGTCCTCCGGCGAGATCGGCCACGGGGATTCGCCCGAGACGTAGATCGCGTTCTGGATGTCACTCCCCTGGAACAAGTCGTACGATCCTCGCATGCCGTCGCTCGAGGGGAAGGTGGCGATCGTGACCGGCGCAGGTCGCGGCATCGGCCGCGAGCACGCGCTGGCCCTCGCCGAGGCGGGGGCGAAGGTGGTCGTCAACGACGTCGGCGCCTCGCTTGCCGGCGAGGGCTCGGACTCCACGCCCGCGCAGGACGTCGTGAACGAGATCGTCGAGGCCGGGGGCGAGGCGGTCGCGAACTACGACGACGTCTCCGATTTCGTGGCCGCGGAGAACATGGTTCGGCGTGCGATCGAGCGCTACGAAGGCCTCGACATCCTCGTGTGTAACGCCGGGATCCTGCGCGACCGGATGCTCGTGAACATGAGCGAGGCGGAGTGGGACGCGGTCATCGCGGTGCACCTCAAGGGCCACTTCGCGCCGACGCGCCACGCGGCTGCGTACTGGCGGGAGAAGGCGAAGGGCGGCGAGAAGCTCAGGGCGCGCGTGATCAACACGTCGAGCCCGTCGGGGGTCTTCGGGAACATCGGCCAGGCGAACTACGGCGCCGCGAAGGCGGCGATCGCCGGCCTCACGCTGATCGCCGCGCAGGAGCTGCAGCGTTACGGCGTCACCGTCAACTGCCTCGCGCCGAACGCGCGAACGCGCATGACCGAGGAGACGTTCGGCGACCTGCCGGAGCCGAGACGGGGCGAGTTCGACCCGCTCGATCCCGCGAACATGTCGCCGCTCGTCGTGGCGCTGGCCGCGGACGAGGCGCAGGAGATCACCGGGCAGTGCTTCTTCGTCTGGGGCGGGTCGATCAACATGCTCCGGGGCTGGGACGCGGGCGAGCTTTTTGCCAAGGACGGCCGTTGGGACGCCGACGAGCTGCTCACGGAGCTCCGTGAGCGCTTCCCGGACGGCGTTGCGCCCGAGGGGATGGTCGCGATGATGGCGAAAGCCGGCGGCCAGTCGATGCGGGTTGGCTGACCTGAACCTCGCACGCGCGGCGGAGGAGTCCCTCGAGCTGCTCGGGGACTACGAGTCGCTCTGGTTCGAGGGAAGCTGGCTGCGGGCGTCCGAGCTGCACGACCGCGCTGCGCGGCTGGCCGGCGGGCTCCGCTGCTGTGGTGTCCAGCCGGGCGACCGCGTCGTCGTGCTGATGGCGAACTGTCCCGAGGTCGGGATGGCCTACGAGGCGATCTGGCGCGTGGGCGCCGTCGTGACGCCGGCGATCTTCTTGCTCCCACCGACCGAGCTCGCGCACATCGTCGAGAACTCCGGCGCCAAGGTCGTCCTCGCCACGCCCGAGCTCGCGGACAACGCTCGCGAGGCGGCCGGCGACGCGCTTGTGGTCACGACCGACGCATTCGGCTGGCTGGAAGAGGCGGATCCGCTCGAGATCGTCCCGCGCGACGCCGCCGATCCGGCCGCGCTCCTCTACACGGGCGGAACCACGGGCCGCGCGAAGGGGGTCGCCCTCTCGCACGAGAACCTCTGGCACGCGGGGAAGGCGGGACACGACGCCGGCAATGTCCCGGGGATTGCTCGCGGGCTGCTCGCCCTGCCGCTCTCGCACGCTTATGGGTTGCTCGTCACCGTCGTGGGGCTCCATGCGGTCGAGCAGCACCCCGCGGTGTTGATGCGCTGGTTCGATCCGGGCCGCTTCCTCGAGCTCATGCAGGAGCATCGGACGCAGATCACCGCGGTCGTCCCGTCGATGCTTCAGCTGTTGCTTGCGCAGCCGCTCGAGGATCACGACCTCTCCGAGCTGCGCTACGTCGTCTCCGGCGGCTCGCCGCTGCCGGTCGAGGTCGCTGAGGCATTCATCGCCCGTGTGCCGCACGTCGAAGTTCGCGAGGGGTACGGGCTGACCGAGAGCTCGGCGCTCGTCACGTCTACTCGTCCCGGCGAGGCTCGACTCGGCTCGGTGGGCACGCCTGCGCCGGGCGTCGAGGTTCGGATCGACGGCGACGATGAGATCGGCGAGATCTGCGTCCGCTCCCCGTCGGTGATGCTCGGCTACTGGAACGAGCCGGAGCAGACCGCAGAGGCGATCCGCGACGGCTGGCTCCACACGGGCGACCTCGGCCGTCTCGACGACGAGGGCTACCTCTACGTCGTCGACCGCAAGAAGGACCTGATCATCCGCGGCGGCTTCAACGTCTTCCCGCGGGACGTCGAGGAGGCGCTGCTCGAGCATCCCGCCGTCGTGGCCGCCGCGGTCGTCGGCCGCCCCGACGGCGAGCACGGCGAGGAGGTCGTCGCCTTCGTCGAGCTGCGCGGCCATGAGCTCGAGGAGGCGGAGCTCGTGGCGTGGAGCAAGCAGCGGATCGGGGGCTACAAATACCCGCGCGAGGTGCACCTGGTCTCATCCATCCCGCTCACCCCGGTCGGGAAGATCGACCGGAAGGCGCTGCGGGCGAAGATCTCGGAGCGGGCGACGGCATGACGACGACGCTGACCCTGGCGGAGCTCGAGTCCTCCGGCGAGCGCGACCTCGGCGCGAGCGAGTGGGAGACGATCGAGCAGGATCAGGTGAACCGCTTCGCCGATGCCACGCACGACCACCAGTGGATCCACGTCGACCCGGACATGGCCGCTCAAGGCCCGTTCGGGGGGACCGTGGCCCACGGCTATCTCACGCTCTCGATGCTGCCCTACTTCATGTCCCAGGTGATCAGCGTCTCGGACGCGCGAATGGGGATCAACTACGGCACGGAGAAGGTGCGCTTCACCGCGCCGGTCCCTGTCGGGTCGCAAGTTCGCTTGAAGGCGAAGTTGCTGCACAGCGAGCGCCGTGGGGAGGGCATCCTCTACCACGTCGGCGTCGAGGTGGAGATCAAGGACGCGGAGAAGCCGGCGCTTGTCGGCGAAGTCGTCTATCTGGTCTTCTGACCCACTTCGGTCACGAAACCTCAAGTTGCCTCGAGGGGTCAGACCCACTTGAGGCTAGTTGAGGGTTACGCGCCAACCCGTCCGCGACGAACGCGCGAAAACGCAGCTGCGCAGTCTCGGAATCACGAGCGAAAAGGCTGAGCACCCACGAGGTGTCTAAGAAGGACGGCACCGGCGCAAGGCCGGCGGTCGCCGCGTAGCTGCTCCACGGCCAGTCCTCCGGCGTCGGGCTCAGGCCGGCGCGGACAGCGTTCAACGGGACGTAGCGGCAGACCTCGAGAGCGTGGCTGTCCCGTTGGAGATGTTCGGCGTGGTAGCGCGCTCCGAAGAGGTGGCGCCGCCGCTTGTATCGGCGGTTGAACATCTCCGCATGGCGTGCGTTGAGGTACTGCATGCCTCGCGCCAGGTTCGCCGTCTCGATTCGGACCACGAGGTGGTAGTGATTGCTGACGAGGCAGTACGAGCAACATGTCCAGCGAAACATCGCGACCACTGTCGCGAGGAGGCGGAGCCACCGTCGCCGGTCCTTGTCGTCGCGGTAGAGGAGCGCTTCATGCACGGCAACCGTGTTGACGTGGTAGACGCCACCGGGGATCTCGACGCGAGGCAAACGCGGCACGCGATCGACGGTAGGGCAGCCGGTTTGGCCCGGCGTCGCGCGGCACGGTAACGGCACGCTTTCGACACAAAACCTCGACTTACCTCAAGGGGGTCTGACCCCCTTGAGGGACGTTGAGGGTTCTGGGTGGGTCAGAAGGTCGCGGAGCGCACTCCCGTCGCGATCAGCAGCAGCACGATCGCCGCGAGGATCAGGCGGTAGACGACAAACGGCGTGTAGGTGTGCCGCCGAACGAAGCCGAGGAGGAAGATGATCGCCAGCAGGCCGCTCGCCGCCGCCGCAAGGACGCCGACGACGAACGGGCCCTGCCAGCCGTCGGGCAGATCGCCCAGCAGCACGTCGGTCACGCCTTTCCAGAGGACCGCGCCGGCCGTCGTCGGCACGAGGAGCAGGAACGACATCCTCGCCGCGGCGTCCCGGTTGAGGCCGAGGAAGCGGCCGACCGAGATCGTGATCCCGGACCGCGAGACACCGGGTGCGAGCGACGCGGCCTGCGCGACGCCGATCAGCGCTGCGTCCCGGATCGACAGCGACTCGAGGTCGCGCCTAGCCGGAGTGCGGTCGGCGATCCAGAGGACGACCCCGAAGACCGCCAGCAGGATCGCGATCTGCCAGGGCTCGCCGAGTTGCTCGGTGATGAAGTCGCCCCCGATGATCCCGACGAAGCCGGCGGGAATGGTCGCGATGAAGGCGAACCAGGCGAGCCGCTCGTCCGGCGTCGAGATCGCCCTGCGCCGGACCGAGCCGGCCCACGCCACGAGCAGCCGCCAGAGATCGCGCCAGAAGTAGCCGACGACGGCGGCGAGCGTGCCGAGATGCAGCGCGACGTCGAAGGTCTGGTTGAACTCGTCGTCCTGCTGGAGGTAGGTCCAGTCGGCCAGCCAGGGGACGAGGATCAGGTGGCCCGAGGACGAGATCGGCAGGAGCTCCGTCGCGCCCTGTACCAGTCCAAGGACGAGCGCCTGCCAGTTCGAGAGCGCGCCCTCGACCTCGCCCACCCCGAGGATGGCGAGCACCAACGCGACCACGAAGGCCGCGCCGGCCGCCGCATACAAACCGACCCGGCCGCGCATCGCAGCAGGTCTTACCACTCCCGAGGGTGAACGCGGGGTGAACGTTCGCCCCGAGAATCATCCACAGGTGTGGATAACTACGATGAGTCCATGCGGGTTCTCCACCCCCTGCGCGACGCCGAGCTGGTCGTCGACGACGAACTGCAGCGGGTTTTGCGCGCCCACGCCGAGGAGATCGCCGAGCGCGAGCCAGGTGCGCGCCTCGGCGTGGATCCCGAGGAGGTGCACAAGCAACGCGTCGCCACGAGGCGGCTCAGGTCTCTCCTGCGGTCGACCCGCGCGCAGGTTGCCGACCCAGATCGCGCTGCGCGCCTACGAGACGAGCTTCGCTGGCTCGGCGGCGTCCTCGGCGAGGTTCGCGACCGGGACGTCCTCATTGCCAATCTCCTCGAGGAGCTCGCGACGATCGAGGAGGCCGCCGGCTTCGGCGCGATCCTGGAGCTGCTCGACGACGAGCGTCAGGCGGCGCGCCGTGAGCTCGTCACCGCTTTCGACTCTCCTCGCTATCGCGCGCTGCTGGACGAGCTCGACGACCCACCGGCCTTCAAGGACGGCGAGCGCCTCGACGATACGGCGGCGGCGGATTTCCGGCGACTGCGCAAGCGCGCAGAGAAGCTCGGCAAGAACCCGTCGGACGACGAGTTGCACGACCTCCGAATCACCGCAAAGCGCGCCCGCTACTCGGCAGAGGCGGCAGGCGGCGAGAACGCGTTCATCCGTCGCGCCAAGGAGTTCCAGGACGTGCTCGGCGACCATCAGGACGCCGCGGTCGCCGAAGAGCGCATCCGCGACCTTGTTGCCCGCGTGCGTGGTACGGGCCGCACGGCGCTCGCCGCCGGCCGGCTGATCGAGCGTCAGCGGGCGCGTCGCGCGGTGTCCCGCGCCGCCTGGCCGAAGGCGTGGAAGCGCCTCCGGCGTGCGGGCGACGACGCGTGGCGCTGAACCGGCAGGTCCGCGCCGCGGGCGGCGTTCTCCGCCGCGTCGGCCCGGACGGGATGGAGGTTCTGCTCGTCCACCGTCCCCGCTACCGCGACTGGACGTTCCCGAAGGGCAAGGCCCACGACGACGAAACCGACGAGGAGACGGCGCTGCGCGAGGTCGAAGAGGAGACCGGTTTGCGGGCCGCCCTCGGGGTCGAGCTCCCCAGCACGAACTACATAGACCTGAAGGCGCGCCAGAAGCGCGTCCGCTACTGGACGATGCGGCCGCAGTCCGGCTCGTTCGAGGCGGACGACGAGGTGGACGAGGTGAAATGGCTGTCCCCCGCCGACGCGGAGAGCGAGCTCTCCTACTCGCGTGACCTCGCGGTGCTGCGAGCCGTGCCGCCGCCGCTCCTCGTCGTCCGGCACGCCTCGGCCGGCGACCAGGACGAATGGGAGGGGGACGATGCGCGCCGGCCGCTCGACGAGCGTGGAGAGGAGCAGGCGAACGCTCTCGTGGAGAAGCTCGCCGGCTTCCCGGTCGAGCGGATCCTCTCCAGCCCGTACGACCGCTGCGTTCAGACGGTGGAGCCACTCGCCCGCGCGCGAGGCCTCGAGGTCGAGACCAGCAAGGACCTCGCCGAGGACGCCGGCCCGGAGCGCCTCGGCCAGCTCCTCCGAAGCCTCGCCGGAGAGGCGGCGGTGCTCTCTGGACATGGCGGCCCGGCGCTCGAGTCGCTCTTCGGGAAGGTGAAGAAAGCCGAGACCGTCGTCGTGGAGGCGGGGGGCTCCGAGCTCCACGAACTCGGCCGCATTAAGGTCTGAGCCGTGCGCCGCACGAACCTGAGTGCCCTCGAGTACAAGCGGTTCGACGACGACCCCGACGGCTACCGCGGCGCGATGGCGCGGTTCGGGAAGTCGATCGGCGCCGAGAAGCTGGGCGCGTCGCTGTACGAGATCCCGCCCGGCCAGAGCATCTGTCCGTACCACTACGAGTACGCGAACGAGGAGTGGCTGATCGTGCTCGACGGACGGCCCATGCTCCGGGACCCTGAGGGCGAGCACCAGCTCGAGCCGGACGACGTCGTCTGCTTCTCCGAGGGTCCCGAGGGCGCTCACAAGGTGACGAACCGCACCGAGGAGACGATCAGGGTGCTGATGGTCTCGACCATGAACGAGCCGGCGATCGCGGTCTACCCCGACAGCGACAAGATCGGGGTCTGGCCGGGCCCAGGCGGCGACGCGGACAAGGTCATGCTGCGACGCTCGGACGGCAACGTCGAGTACTACGACGGCGAGATCTAAGCCGCGACTTCGCCGAGCTCGGCGAGGAGGCCGCGCACCGCACCCTCCCGGACGCCGCCCTTCGCGACGTCGAGCTTGACGCCGAGCCGGCGATGGGCCGCCCGTAGCACGAGGGTGCCCGCGAGGAGAACGCGTGCCCGCTCGGGAAGCACGTCGTGCTCGACGGCGAGATCGGAGGCGCGCCTCAGCGCGAAGTCGGCGGCCGCCGCCGTCAAGTTCTTCTCTCCGAGCCTGCGCCCCACGATCCGACGCAGCGACCGCGCGGTTCCGCCTGTCGCGAGCGCCATCAGGGGCAGCGGAGGAGTCAAGCCGTCGAACGCCTCCTCGACCGCACGCTCGACGGCTGCGAAGCCCGCTTGGCCCGGCGGATCCGAGTCGAGATGGCGCTCGGTCAGCCTGAGCGAGCCGATGTCGAGGCAGCGGAGCCACGCAGGCTCCTTGCCGGCGCCGACCATGAGCTGCGTCGACCCACCGCCGACGTCCACGACGGCGACCGAGCCCGGAATGGAACGGCAGCTCCCGACCGCACCCGAATAGGCGAGCCGCCCCTCCTCCTCCGCCGTCAGCTGGCGGACGGGTGCCTGCGTCGCGGAAGCGAGCGCCTGCGTGGAGCTCGGCGGCGTTCGCGGTCTGCCGCCCGGGCGCGGTAACGATCACCTCGAGCCGATCGGCGCCGAGCTCCATCGCAAGCTTCGAGTACTGCGCGGCGACTCCGCGCACCAGCGCGAGCTTCTCGTCGGAGACTGCGCCCAGGCGCTCGATGTCGGCGGCGAGGCCGACGTAGGTTCGCTCGCTCAGCAGCGGCTCCAGCCCCTGCTGCGTCGCGCGTGCGACCAGCAGGCGAACCGTGTTCGAACCGACGTCGATGACCCCCGCACGCACCGGGCGCATTCTGAGCGCGGGTTCGGTCGACACGGCCTACCTCGACCGGCGGCCGGACTCGGGCCGGCGCCTGAAGCGTGCCCGCGCGCTCCGCATCAGTGCGAGATGCGCCGGCTTCGGCCGCTCGTCCTTGGCCGGGGTCAGTCGTTCCCAACCGCCGCTCGCCTTCAGCTCCCACGCCTGCGAGTTGTCGCCGAGCAGCGAGTCGAACACGCTCGAGAGGCGTTGTTGCGCGTAGGCGTCCTCGACCGGGACGACGACCTCGAGCCGGTGATCGAGGTTGCGCGGCATCAGATCGGCGCTGCCGAGGAGGTACGTCGATTTCTTCCCGGCCTCGAGGACGAAGACGCGGCTGTGCTCGAGATAGCGGCCGAGGATGCTGCGCACCCGGATGTTCTCGCTCATCCCGGGAACGCCGGGTCGGAGCGAGCAGACCCCCCGGGCGACGATGTCGATCTGCGCGCCGGCCTGGGACGCTTCGTAGAGCTCCTCGATCACCGCACGGTCCGTCAGAGCGTTGACCTTGAGGCGGATCGTTGCGTCCTTTCCCGCCTCGGCCGCCTGCGCGACGGCGCGGATCTCCTCGATCAGGCGCGCACGCAGCGCGAACGGCGCGACGAGCAGCTTCCGGAACCGGCGGGGCCGGCCGAAGCCCGTGACGTAGTTGAAGAGGTCTGCGACGTCCGCGGCGATCTCCGGGTCGGCGGTGAACAGTCCGAAATCCTCGTAGACCCGTGCGTTGATCGCGTGGTAGTTCCCGGTGCCCAGGTGGACGTAGCGCCGGACGTCGTTGCCCTCGCGGCGCACGATCAGCGTCGCCTTCGCGTGGATCTTCAGGTTCGGGATGCCGTACACGACGTGGACCCCCGAGCGCTCGAGCGACCGCGACCACTCGATGTTGCGGTGCTCGTCGAACCTCGCCTTCAGCTCGACGAGGCACACGCTCTGCTTGCCCTCCTCGGCCGCGTCGATCAGCGCGGGCACGAGCGGTGTCTCGTCGCTCGTCCGGTACACGGTCGTCTTCAGCGCGAGGACGTTCGGATCCTTCGCAGCGCCTCTGACGAAGGCCTCGAAGCTCGTCGCGAACGACTCGTAGGGGTGGTGGACGAGCATGTCCCCCCGCCTGATCTCGTCGAAGAACTGCGCAGCCGATGTGAGGTCCGCGATTCGCGGCTGGGTCACCGGCAGCCACGGGTCGTCCTTCAGGTCGGGTCGCTCGAGGCGCGTCAGCTCCATCACGTCCGCCAGGTCGAGGAGACCGGCGATCGGGTAGAGCTGCTCCAGCTCGGCGCCGACGCCGTCGAGGATCCGCTCACGCATCTCCTCCGACATCGATTCCGACACCTCGACGCGAACGGCGTCGCCGAACCGCCGCCGCAGGAGCTCGAGCTCGACCGCTTCGAGCAGGTCGTCGGCCTCGTCGGACACCTCGAAGTCGGCGTCCCGCGTGACGCGGAACGAGCCGCACTCGGTGATCTCCATCTTCGGAAAAAGCTGCGGGAGGAAGTGCGCGATCACGTGCTCGAGCGGCAGGAAGACGCCGTCGCCGCCGCCGCGGAGGAAGCGAGGCAGCAGCTCCGGCACCTTCACTCTGGCGAAGCGCTCCTCTTCCGTCTCGGGGTCGCGGACGAACACGGCCAGGGACAGCGAGAGCCCCGAGATGTACGGGAACGGCTGTCCCGGTCCGACGGCCAGCGGCGTCAGCACCGGAAAGATCTGCCGCTCGAAGCGGTCAGAGAGCTCCTCGAGCTCGCCCTTCCGCAGGTCGTCCACTGCCCCTACGACGATGTCCTGCTCGGCGAGCGCCGGCAGCAGCTCCTTTTGCCAGAGCTTCGACTGGTGTGCGGTGAGCTCCGTCACGCGGCGGCGGATCTCCGCGAGCGCCTCCTTCGGCGTTCGCCCGTCGGCCGAGCGGACGGCCACGCCGGACGCGGCCTGGCCCATCAGGCCGGCGACCCTCACCATGAAGAACTCGTCGAGGTTAGACGAGAAGATCGAGCAGAACTTGATGCGCTCGAGCAGCGGGACGCCGCGGTCCTCGGCCAGCTCGAGCACACGCGCGTTGAAGTCGAGCCAGGAAAGCTCCCGGTTGAGCAGCCGGTCGGCTTCCTGCGCCGCAGTCGCCACGGCGGGCATTACTTCGGCTGCGCTTCGAGCTTGTAGCCGACGCCGTAGCGCGTGTGAAGGAACGAGTGACGCGTCGCGCGGGCGTCGATCTTCTCGCGGAGCTTCCGTACGAAGACGTCGACGGTCCGGTCGCGTCTGGTCAGCCTGCGGCCCCAGATCCGCTGGAGCAGCTCGTCCCGCGTGACGACCCGCGGGCTCTCGGTCGCCAGGGCGTGGAGGAGCCGGAATTCGGTCGGCGTCAGTCCGGCGCTGGCGCCGTCGAGGTAGGCCTGGACGCTGACAGGGTCGATCCGCAGCTCCTCGAGCTCGATCAGCTCGCCGCGGTCGGCCTGGAGGTCTCGAACACCTCGGCGCGCCGCGGCGCGCACCCGCGCGACGAGCTCGCGCATCGAGAAGGGCTTGACCAGGTAGTCGTCCGCGCCGAGCTCGAGCGTGTGAACGCGGTCCTCCTCGCTGCCTCTCGCGCTGACGACGATCATCGGCGTGCCGATGCCTTCGCGGCGCGCGATCTCGATCAGCTTCCACCCGTCGAGTGCGGGGAGCATCAGATCGACGATACAGACGTCCGGCTGCTCGAAGCGGAGGCGCGCGAGCCCGGTCTGGCCGTTCGAGACGAGATAGGGCTCGAAGCCGTCGGCCGCGAGGTGCGTCGCCATCCCCTTCGCGATGACCTCGTCGTCCTCGACGATCAGCACTTTCGCCATCTCGTGTCGATCTTGTCCACGCACATGCCCGCCGGGGGCATCTGCACGGTGAACGACCGGTAACGAAGTGGTGAACCTACGCGGCCAGGTTCCAGGGCTCGGCGGGCGAACGGATGGTCTCGGTGAGGAGACCGGCGCCTAGGCGACCGCGGCGACGGGTTCCCCGAGCAGCGCCGAGAGCGCCACGTCGAAGACGTCACGCGTGCCGAGCGAGTACTGCGCGTTGAACTCGACGGCGCCGTTCAGCTCGATCACGACGTACCCGCCGTCCGGCGTCGGGAGGAGATCCACGCCGACGAGGTCGGCCTCGATGGCGTGCGAGGCTGCGATCGCCAGCTCCTGCGCGTCAGGGGGCGGGATCACGGGCAGCCGAGTCGCGCCGAGCGCGATGTTCGTCCGCCACTCACCGGGCGCCGCAACGCGCCGGACCGCGCCGACCACGGTTCCTCCGGCGACGATCAGCCGGAGGTCCTCACCTTGCGGGGGCACGAGCTCCTGGACGAGCGCGCCGTGCGACTTGAACCAGCGTCGGTGCGACATCTCGGCGAGGTGCCGACGGAACGACGCGGCATCGGGACAAAGGACGACGTCCCGGCCCCAGCTGCCGAACCGAGGCTTGACCACGACGGGCGGCTCGAGAGGGACGGGCGTATTGGGTGTCGTGACCTGGACGGTCCGTGGGTGCGCAACCCCCGCCTCGCCGAGCGCTCGGCTCGTCGCCAGCTTGTCGTGCGCGGCGATGAGGGCGCGAGGGCGGTTCAGCACACGCACGCCGGCTCCTTCGAGCCGGGCGAGCTCCCAGAGCCCGACCTCGATCCCGTCGAGGTGCTTCGAGACGTCGAGCCTGCCGATTGCGACGTCTCCACCGGCCAGGTTCATGAGAGCTTCCGCGGGCCGGAGGACCCGAAGCTCGGGCCGCCGGCGCGTCAGCTCGACATTCGTCGGCGTCCGGGTGTGGGCAACGAGGGCGATCATCCCCCTAAGTGTGGGGTCAGTCGCGGGGTCCCCGGGGGGCGGTTACCACTTTTTCACCTGCAATGCTCAGGTTTTCCACCAGCTCTTCGATGCGCACGGCGATGTCGTCGCGAATGGCGCGCACCTCTTCGGGCGACCGTCCCGCCGGGTCGGAGAGCTCCCAGTCGACGTAGCGCTTTCCCGGCAGCACGGGGCATGCGTCGCCGCACCCCATCGTCACGACGACCTCGGCCCACTCGACGTCTCCCACGTCGAGCCGGTGTGGCTTCTTTGCCGCCAGGTCGATCCCGACCTCGCGCATCACCTCGACGACCTCCGGATGGACACGCTCGGCCGGCGCGGTGCCCGCCGAGCGACCCTCGCCGCCGGCCCGCTCATAGAGCGACTGCGCGATCTGCGAGCGGCCCGCGTTCTGGACGCAGACGAAGAGGACGCGGCTCACTTCGCCTGGGGCTCGAGCTTGTAGCCGACGCCGTAGCGAGTCTGGATGAACGTGTGTTTCGCGGCGCGCTTGTCGATCTTCTCTCGCAGCTTGCGGACGAACACGTCCACGGTTCGGTCCCGGTGGCTCTCGCGCCTGCCCCAGATCCGCTGCAGCAGCTCGTCGCGTGTCACGACGCGGCCGCCCTCGAGCGCGAGTGCGTAGAGCAGCCGGAACTCGGTCGGCGTCAGACCCGCGCTCTCACCGTCGACGTACGCCTGAACCTCGGCGGGGTCGATCCGCAGCTCTTCGATCTCGATCGCCTCGCCGCGCTGCTCCTGCTCGGCGCGAACCCCTCGGCGCGCGTTCGCTCTCACCCGCGCGACGAGCTCCTTCATCGAGAAGGGCTTCACGAGATAGTCGTCGGCGCCGATCTCGAGCGCGTGCACGCGGTCGTGCTCGGTTCCCCTCGCGGAGACCACGACGATCGGGGTGCCGATCCCCTCGCTGCGCGCGTCCTCGATCAGCTTCCAGCCGTCGGTGCCCGGGAGCATCAGGTCGACGACGCACACGTCCGGGCGCTCGAAGCGCAGGCGCGCGAGCCCGGCCGTGCCGTTCTCGACCCGGATCGGGTCGAACCCGGCGGCCGAGAGATGGCGCGCCATGCCTTCGGCGATGACGGCGTCGTCTTCGACGATCAGAACCTTCGCCATACTCGTATCCGGTTGTGAGGTGGCCGTTCGCCAGCCGGCGCGACGACCGAGACGAGGATACCGCTGGGCCTCGTCTCGAGGCCGAGCGTGCCCGCGTGCTCGTGGAGGAAAGCCGCGAGATGCTCCTGGTCCTCGACGAGCAGGACCGCGTGATCGCAGCCAGCCGCGCGGCGCGCCAGGGCCTCGACGGGATCGCCGAGGGGCGTTCCGTCCCGGCCGAGCTCCTCGGCGACGGCCGGCACGAGCCCGTGCGGGTGCCGTACGAGGTCGACGGCCGGCGCGAGTTCCTGCTCTACATAAGCCCGCCGGGGGAGCTCGCCGCCTACGAGGAGCTCCGGGCGGGCTTCACCGCTGCGGTCTCGCACGAGCTGCGCACGCCGCTCGCCAGGCTCATGGTGCTGCTCGAGACTGCGGCGCTTCCCGGCGAGGACCCCGCCGAGCTCGTCGAGCAGGCGCGGGCCGAGGTGGAGCACATCCGCGAGCTGATCGACGACGTCCTCTTCCTCAGCGAGCTGGAAACGGGACGGGCCGTCGTGGCGCTCGGCTCGACGCGCGCTCTCCCGGTCGTTCAGGCGGCGTTCGCGGGGGTCCGGGACGCGGCTGATCGCGCCGGAGTGACGCTTCGCGCCGCGGGCGATCCCGAGGCGAACTTGCCGCTGCGGCCGCGGATGCTGAAGGTCGTGGTCGAGAACCTCGCCCAGAACGCGATTCGCTACGCGGGGCCTGGGGCGACCTTCACGGTCACCGTCGAGCCCGGGACGCTGCGCGCCGCGGACGACGGTGCGGGGGTTGCGGAGGAGGATCTGTCGCGGCTGTTCGAGCGCTTCTTCCGCGCCGACCGCGTTCGCGGCTCTCGCGGGACGGGGCTCGGTCTCGCCGTCGTGAAGCACGTCGTCACCGCAGGAGGCGGCGCCGTCGTCGCGGAAGGCGCTCCAGGCCACGGCCTGACGATCACGGCCAGCTTTCCGGCCGTCTAGGCGCGTTCACCACTTCGTCACCAGACGTTCACCACATGCCGACCGGCGCGCATCGAAGAATGCGCGCCGTGCGCGCCCTTGTCGTCGCCTGTCTCGTCCTGCTCCTGCTCGCCTCCGGCTGCGGGCGAGAGCGCCCCTCCCAGGAGCCGCTCGCTTCCGAGACGACCGAGGATCCGCTCGGCTCGTTCGAGGAGGAGGAGGTCGCCGGGCCGTGTTCGGGTCGACGGCTCGAGCACCGTGGCGCCCTTGATGTCGCTCACCGCGGAGCGATTCCGCCGCAAGGAGCCGGCCGTTCGCGTCACCGTCGGGACCGCGGGTACAGGCGGCGGCTTCGAGCGCTTCTGCCGCGGCGAGACCGACCTGTCCAACGCCTCCCGCGAGATCAAGGAAGAGGAGGTGGCTCTCTGCCGGAAGAACCGCGTCGAGCACTTCCGCATGCAGGTCGCCAACGACGGGATCTCGATCGTGGTCAACAAGCAGAACGACTGGGCCGAGTGCCTGACCGTCGACCAGCTCAAGGCGATCTGGGAACCGAAGTCGAAGGTTCGGAGCTGGCGCGACGTGGACGAGAAGTTCCCCGACGAGGAGCTCGCCCTGTTCGGCGCCGGCACGGACTCCGGCACATTCGACTACTTCACCGACGCGATCGTCGGCGAGGAAGGCGCCAGCCGGAGCGACTACACCCCGAGCGAGGACGACAACGTGATCGTGCAGGGCGTCTCCGGCACGAAGGGCGCCCTCGGCTACTTCGGCCTGTCCTACTACCTCGAGAATCAGGAGCGGCTTCGGGCGCTCCCGGTGGACGGCGGTGACGGCTGCGTCGAGCCCAGCGTCGAGACGGTGCAGGACGGTAGCTACAAGCCGCTGTCCCGCCCGCTCTTCGTCTACGTGAACGAGGACGCGCTCGCGGAGAAGCCGGCCGTCGAGCCCTTCCTCACCTTCCTGCTCGACAATCAGCAGGCGCTCGCCCGCGGCGCGAAGTTCGTCCCGATGACCGGGCAGCAACTCGAGCGCGCCCGCACGGCGCTCGACGCGGGAGGAATCGGCGTCGAATGACCACGTTCACCAGATCGCACCAAGACCTTCACGTCTCTTCTACCCATGCCCTCGATGTCCCCGCGGAGACTGGCAGCGACCTGTTCGGAATCGAAAGGGGACTGTCAGCATGAGAAGGATTCGCAAGCTCCTGCTCGTCGGGGCTGGGACGGCGGCTGTTGCGCTCGCGTCTGTCGCCGCCGCCGTCGCCGGCGCGCAGGCAATCAGAGGCACCGTCCAGGCCGACGGCTCGAGCACGGTCGCGCCGTTCGCGCAGGCCGGTGCAGAGAGCTTCGAACGGAAGTACAGGGGAGCGAAGGTCGTCGTCGGGGTCTCGGGGACGGGCGGTGGGTTCGAGCGCTTCTGCAAGAACGAGACCGACCTCTCGAACGCATCGCGGCCCATCCGGCTGTCCGAGGCGGCCAAGTGCCACGCCGCGGGCATCGGCTACATCCAGTTCCTGGTCGCGAACGACGGCATCTCGCTCGTCGTCAACCGCCAGAACACCTGGGCCAACTGCCTCACGACCGAGGAGCTCAAGCGCGTCTGGGACCGCGGCTCGCGCGTGAACAACTGGAACGAAATCCGCTCCTCGTTCCCGAACGTACCGCTGAAGCTCTACGGCCCGGGCACTGACTCGGGGACGTTCGAGTTCTTCACCGAGAAGATCAACGGACGCGCGCGCCAGAGCCGCTCCGACTACTCGGCCTCCGAGGACGACAACGTGCTCGTCACCGGCGTGGCCGGCGACCGTGGAGCGATGGGCTACTTCGGCCTCTCGTACTTCCTCGAGAACAAGAGCCGGCTCAAGGTGCTCCAGGTCAACTCGGGCAACGGCTGCAAGACGCCGAGCACCGCGACGGTGCAGAGCCGCGACTACCAGCCGCTCTCGCGCGGCCTCTTCGTCTACGCGAAGAAGAAGGCCTTCAAGCGGGACGTCGTGGCTGCTTACATCCGCCACCTGATCGTGAACCAGAAGGCGACTGCCAAGACCGCGAAGATGGTGCCGCTCACGAAGGCGCAGCTTCGCAAGGCGCAGCGGCAGTACAACACCGCGATGAAGAACCGAAGGAACTACTAACTGGCCACGCGCGAAGCCACAGCACCGATTCGGCTTCGCGCGGCGCGCCGGCGCTGGGGCGAGGACGTCGTCAAGGTCGTCCTCGCCCTCTGCGCCTTCGTCTCGGTCGCGACGACGGTCGGCATCGTCGTCGCCCTGTTCGCGCCGGCGTTCGAGTTCTTCCAGGAGATCTCGATTGTCGAGTTCCTGACGACCACGGAGTGGGCGCCGCTCTTCCAGCCGTCGTCCTTCGGGGTCCTGCCGCTGATCGCGGGCACGCTGCTCGTGACGGCCTGCGCGGCCCTCGTGTGCATTCCGTTCGGCCTCGGCTCGGCGATCTACCTCAGCGAGTACGCGGAGCCCCGAACGCGAAAGATCCTGAAGCCGGCGCTCGAGGTCCTGGCCGGCATTCCGACGGTCGTCTACGGCTACTTCGCGCTCACGTTCGTCACGCCGCTACTGCAGGACCTCGGCCTTCCCGTCGGCGTCTTCAGCGCCCTGTCCGCAGGGCTCGTGATGGGCGTGATGCTCCTGCCGACCGTCGCATCGATCTCCGAGGACTCGATGGCGGCGGTCCCGCGCGACCTCCGCGACGGGGCCTACGCCCTCGGCTCGACCCGCGTCCAGGTCGCCACCCGCATTGTCGTTCCGGCAGCGATCTCGGGAATCATCGCGTCCTTCGTCCTGGCGATCTCCCGCGCGATCGGTGAGACGATGATCGTCCTGATCGCGGCGGGCGGGCAGCCGAACTGGTCCTGGAACCCGCTCGAGGCGGTGCAGACCATGACCGCGTTCGTCGCGGCCACGGGCCAGGGCGACGTCCCCACGGGATCGATCGAGTACAAGACGATCTTCGCCGTCGGTGCGACGCTCTTCGTGATGACGTTCGCAATGAACCTCGTCGCGATTCGCCTCGTCCGCCGCTTTCGCGAGATCTACGAGTGAGCGCGCCCGCGTCACAGCTTCGGAGCGGCCGGCCTCGCGGCCTCTGGGCCGGCCGGCTGTTCAAGTTCTTCCTCGTCACGTCGCTGTTGATCGGCTTCCTGACCCTCGGGGCGCTGCTCGCGCAGGTCCTGTTCAAGGGCTACAGGTGGGTTGACCCGGTGCTCTTCTTCGAGGCGCCGTCGGCCAACCCGCAGATCGCCGGCGCCGAGCCGGCGATCATCGCGACGATCTTTCTCGGCATCCTGCTGCTCGCCTTCACCGTCCCGCTCGGGGTCGGAACTGCGCTCTACCTCGAGGAGTACGCGAACCGCGAGCGCTGGTACAACCGGCTGCTCGAGGTGAACATCCAGAACCTGGCGGCGGTGCCCTCGATCGTCTACGGCATCCTCGGCCTCGCCTTCCTCGTCCGTGGGCTCGGCCTCGGGCGGGTTCTCCTGGCCGGGGCGATGATCCTCACGCTGCTCGTGCTCCCGACGGTGATCATCGCCGCGCGCGAGGCGGTCAGGGCCGTTCCCGACTCGATCCGTCAGGGCGCCTACGCGCTCGGCGCCACGAAGTGGCAGGTCGTCTGGCGCCAGGTGCTCCCCGCCGCGACGCCGGGCATCGCGACGGGGTCGATCCTCGGCCTCTCGCGCGGGCTCGGCGAGACCGCGCCGCTCCTCTTGGTGGGGGCGCTCACCTACGTTTCGTTCAACCCGACACTGCTCGGGGAGTTCACCGCGCTGCCTGTGCAGATCTACCAGTGGGTCGCGCGGCCCCAGGAGGACTTCCGCACGCTGGCGGCGTCGGCGATCCTCGTCCTGCTCGCCATCCTCCTGACGCTGAACGCCGCCGCAATCATCATCCGCAACCGCTACGACGAAGGTGGTGAAAGCCCATCCAGCAAGCATGCCGGCCTCGGCCCGCGATCACGCGGCTCTGGCTGGCGCTCGCGACCCAGAGACTCGGCGCATCTGGAAGGGGCACTGACCTTTGTCCGTCACAATGGCCGACGTGAGCCTCAACCTGACCGAGCGCCAGCGAGAGCTGCCCCCGAAGGAGCTCCGCGATGTCGTCTTCGACGTCAAGGAGCTCGGGGTCCACTACAGCGGCAACCAGGCGCTGCAGGGCGTCTCGCTCGAGATCTACAAGAACTTCGTCACCGCGTTCATCGGCCCGTCGGGCTGCGGCAAGAGCACGTTCATCCGCTGCTTCAACCACCTGAACGAGCTGATCCCCGGCGCGGTCGTCGAGGGCAAGATCCTCTACCACGGCGAGGATCTCTACGGGACGCGGGTCGATCCGGTCGAGGTGCGCAAGCGGATCGGCATGGTCTTCCAGAAGCCGAACCCGTTCCCCAAGTCGATCTACGACAACGTGGCCTTCGGCCCCCGTGTCCTCGGGATGACGGACGGGCTCGACGACCGCGTCGAGCGCGCGCTCGAGCAGGCAGCGCTGTGGGAAGAGGTGAAGGACCGGCTCAAGGCGAGCGCGCTCAGCCTGTCGGGAGGCCAGCAGCAGCGCCTCTGCATCGCGCGCTGCCTCGCCGTCGAGCCCGAAGTGATCCTGATGGACGAGCCCGCCTCGGCCCTCGACCCGATCGCAACGACGCGGATCGAGGACCTGATGCACGAGCTCAAACGCGACTACACGATCGTCGTCGTCACGCACAACATGCAGCAGGCGGCACGGGTCGCCGACATGACGGCGTTCTTCAGCGTCACGCGGGGCGAGGAGGGCCAGCGCACCGGGATCCTCGTCGAGTACGACGCGACCTCGAAGATCTTCACGCAGCCTTCCGACAAGCGGACCGAGGATTACGTCACGGGCCGGTTCGGGTAGCGCATGACCATGAGGGTCACGTTCCAGGAGGAGCTCGAAACCCTTCAGGCAAACCTGCAGGAGGAGAGCGAGCTGGTCCTGAGGTCGCTGCGAGGCGCGCTGAACGCACTCCAGCAGCGCGACGTCGAGCTCGCCGACGAGGTGATCGCCTTCGACGACGAGGTCGACGAGCGGTACCTCGCGATCGGCCAGGGCATCGAGCAGCTGCTGGCACGGCAGACACCCGTGGCCGTAGACCTCAGGCTCGTGCTCGCCGTCCTCCACATCAACCTCGGTCTGGAGCGGATGGCCGACCTCTGCGTCACGATCGCCAAGCTCACCAAGCTGACGGCGGAGCTCGAGCACGACGAGACGCTGGTCGAGGCGTTCGACCAGATGGGGAGCAGGGCCGAGGAGATGATCCGCGTGGCGATGACGGCTTTCGCGGAGCGCGACCTCGCCGGCGCCGAGAGCCTCCCGGATCTCGACGAGCTGATCGACCGGGCGAACCGCCGTCTCGTCGAGCACATGCTGGAGCTCGGAACGGACACCGCCATCCGCGAGTGGGGCCTGCGGATGATCATCGTCTCCCGCTGTCTAGAGCGGATCGGCGATCACGCCGTGGACATCGGCGAGCAGACCGCCTACCTCGTCACCGGCGAGTTCCGCGAGTTCACGGACGCCTCGCATCCCGACAACTAGTTAGAGGGCCGATGTGAAATTCCGCCGGGCCGGATGACGCCCCAGACACGGCGCCGGATCAGCACGTTCGCCCGCGACACGTAGCTCCGCTACGCGCCGCGAACGACCACACTGCCCGGCTTGGTCTGGAGCGCCCCCGGCTGCGGCCGAATTTCCCATCAACCCTCCTAGTTCGGGGGTAATCGGGAGCGCCCAAGCTGCCGATAGCGGTGCCAATGCGCAGCGCAGCCGCCATTGCTGCCGTGACCGCCATCTTCGTCGGGACCCTCGTCGGAGGGCTCTCCCGCACCGGCGCGCTGGACCCTGCGATGCTCGCCGGGGCGAAGGAGGACCATCCCGGCGCTGCGATGGAGGGCTGGAAGACGCACAGCCTGCCGGCCGCCGGCTTCTCGATCCAGCTCCCGCCCGAGTGGCGCGTGACGACCCCGGCCGGGAAGGTGCTCTTCCAAGAGCTCGCCGGAAAGCAGGCGCGCGCCTCGCTGACGGTGGCTCTGGCAGACGGCTCGGGTGCTCGCCCGGCTCCGCGCGGCGCAGTCGTGAAGCGGTTCTCGGTCGACGACCACGTGCTGACGTTCTCCACGTCGGCGCGCTACGCGGCGTCGTACAAGCGGGTGTTCGAGCACGCCGCGGACTCGTTCCGCACCCTCCGCTCCTCGTAACTGGCCCCGCCGAGCCGGCGCGCTTAAAGCGGCCACGCCGGCAAAGCCGGCATGGCCTCTGATGGTCGGCGCCGCCGAGTCGGCGCCTTAATGATCCATTAATCCCGATCAATGCGACCGCAATGGACCGAGTGCTAAAAGTGAAGCATGTGCTGAGACCTCCCCGCGCAGTGAGTGCGTGGCTCCGCTGCTTATGTCGCTGAGTTGGGCGGCGGAGCCGCGCCGGCGGGTGTAGTGGTCTTGGACGTTCTCGATAATTAGGCGATCGCAAGCGACGCCGAGGCTTGCTCCGCTGCCGCCTTGATCCCCTCCGCGAAGGTGGGGAACGCGTGATGCATGTGCGCGAGGTCGTCCACCGTCGCCCCGAGCTTCATCGCGAGCGCGAAGCCCTGGACGACGTCGCCGGCGTTCCTGCAGACGACGTGGATGCCGAGCACACGCCGCGAGTCGCGCTCCCAGATCAGCTTGTAGAGGCCGTGCTTCGAGTCGGTGTACGACGCTCGCTGGACGTTGCGGATCGGGTGCATCGCGGTCTCGTAGTCGACGCCTGACTCGCGCGCCTCCTCCTCCGTCATGCCCACCGCGCCGAGCTCCGGATCGGTGAAGATCACCGTCGGGAGGTGGTCGTAGTCCGCGCGCGCGCCGTTGCCGCCGAACATGTTCTCGACGGCGATGCGGGCCTCGTACTGCGCGACCGGCGTGAACTGGTGCCGGCCGGTGACGTCGCCCGCCGCCCAGACCCCCTCGGCCGAGGTCCGCAGCTGCTCGTCGACCGCGATCCCTCTCGGGCTGTGCTCGATCCCAGCGCGGTCGAGCTCGAGCTGCTCGATGTTCGGCAAGCGTCCCGCGGCCAGGAGGATCTGCGCGACGCGCAATTCCTCGCCGCCGAGCTCGGCGACGATCTCGTCGCCGTCGCGGCGAACACGCGAGACGGTCATGCCGGTGCGGATGTCGATTCCCTCGTCTTCGAGCGCCGCGGTCAGCTCGTCCGTGGCGGTCGCGTCGGAGCGCGGCGAGATTCGGTCGACGTGCTGGACGAGCGTCACCCGCGAGCCGAAGCGGGCGAAGATCTGCGCGAACTCCAGGCCGACAGGGCCCGCCGCCGAGGACGAGGAGCGATTCCGGCAGCTCGGTCAGCTCGAGCGCCGTGACGTGGTCGATCCAGCCGACCTCGTCCAGCCCGTCGATCGGCGGGACGGCGGTGCGCGATCCCGTCGCGACCAGGATCCGCTCGGCGGACAGGCGGTCGCCGCCGACGGCGATCGTGTGCGGATCGAGAAACGAGCCGACGCCGTCGACCGGCGTGTGGCCCTTGGAGTCGAGGCGCTCGATCCAGGTCTCCCTCGGGACGACCAGCGAGTCCTTCCGCGCCTTGATGCGCGCGAGGTTCGGCCGCGCAGGGCCCGTTTCGACGCCGAGCTTCGCCGCGAGCTTGTTCACGTCGTGGGCGAGCTCGGCCGCGACGAGGTAGGCCTTCGTCGGCTTGCAGGCGACGTTCGGGCAGCTCCCGCCCCAGCGCGTCTGCTCGACGAGCGCGACGTTCGCGCCGTACTCGTCGTGCGCCTCGTTGGCGCCGTCGCGCGCCGCCGAGCCCGAGCCGAGGACGATCAGGTCGAAGTCGCGATCCATGGCTCTCCGTCTCCTCCTTCGCGAATGCGTTACAACGATGGCGTGCCGGCGTTCCCGCCATCTCGTTGCTCGTCATTCTCGGAATGAGTCTTGCAACCGACCGTCGCTAAGGATGAGCTGGCCGCGCTCCGCGCCGGCGACGAGGCGGCGTTCCTGGAGCTCGTCCGGCGTCACCACGCGTCGATGGTGCGGGTCGCACAGATCTACGTCGGCAGCCGGGCGATTGCGGAGGAGGTCGCGCAGGAGGCGTGGGTCGGCGCGCTGACGGGGCTCGACCGCTTCGAAGGCCGTTCGTCGCTGAAGACCTGGCTCTTCCGGATCGTCACGAACGTCGCCAAGACGCGGGCGGTCCGGGAAGGCCGGACGATCCCGTTCTCCGCTCTCCGCACGCCCGAGAACGTGCCCGAGTCGGCGCTCGAGCCGGAGCGGTTCCGGCCGCCCGAGGATCCACGTTTGCCGGGCCACTGGGCGACGAAGCCGAGTGAGTGGCCGGAGGAGCGCCTGCTCGCCGCCGAGACGCTGGCGATCGTCGCTGCGGCGATCGACGCACTCCCGGGGAGCCAGCGCGCGGTGATTACGCTTCGCGACGTCGAGGGGTGGAGCGCCGAGGAGGTCTGTAACGCTCTCGACCTGACGGAGACCAATCAGCGGGTACTGCTGCACCGCGCCCGGTCGAAGGTGCGGACGGCGCTCGAGGAGCATCTGGGATGACCGAGACGACAGCCGAGGCGATGAACTGCCAGGAGCTCGTGGAGCTCGTGACGGCGTACCTCGAAGGCGCGCTCGACGCCGGGGAGGGCGCTCGCTTCGAGCAGCACCTCGCGGAGTGCGGCACGTGTCGCGTCTTCCTCGAGCAGATCCGCGCGACCATCCAGCTCGCGGGCCGCGTGACGCCCGACGACCTCTCGCCCGAGGCCGAGCGCGAATTGCTGGCAGCCTTCCGCTCCTGGCGGGGATAGAGCAGCACTTCGGCGAGAGCGCGCCGCTCTCGATCGGCGTCGAGGAGGAGGTGATGCTCCTCGACGCGGAGACCTTCGCGCCCGAGCCCGCGGTCCGGCAGCTGCTCGCCGACGCCGAGGGCCTCGAGCTTCCGGGTCTGCTGAAGACCGAGCTCCATGCGTCAGTCGTCGAGCTGAACACGCAGGTCTGCTCGTCCGTGGACGAGGCGGTGGAGGCGACGCGGTCGCTGCGCGGTGCCGCCGCCGAGCTCCTCGAACGACGGGGTCTCACGCTGGCGGCCGCCGGGTCGCACCCGTTTGCCGAGCCGGAGGCGCTCGACGTCGTCGACGAGCAGCGCTACCTCGAGTTCGTCGGCTACGCGGGAGTGACTGCGCGGCGGCAGGGCGTCAGCGGGCTCCACGTCCACGTCGGCATGCCGGGGCCGGACGAGTGCTACGCGACGCTGGAGACGATCCTCCCCTGGATGCCGCTCGTCCTCGCCCTGTCGGCGAACTCGCCGTATCTCGCCGGGAAGGCGACCGGGCTCGCCTCGAACCGCGCCGAGGTCCTCGCGCAGCTCCCGCGCAGCGGCGCGCCGCCCGCATTCGGGTCGTACGAGGCCTGGCAGAGCTGGATCGAGCGGTTCATCGCGACCGGGCTCGCGTCGGACTACACGCAGTTCTGGTGGGACGTGCGTCCACACCCGCGCTTCGGGACGCTGGAGATCCGCGTGCCCGACCAGCCGACCTCGCCGTCCCTGACCGCGGCGTTCATCGCCCTGCTGCGCGAGCTCTGCGCCTGGGCGCTCGAGCATCCTGCGTCCGACCCCGCCGACCGCGGCATCTACCAGCAGAACCGCTGGGCCGCCGCGCGGTTCGGGCCCGAGGCGCGTCTCATCCACGACGGGGGGCTTCGCTCCGTGGAGGAGCTCGCCGAGGAGCTTCCTGTCGAGCTCACGGGGGGCCTCGACCCGACGACCTGCGAGGCCGAGCGCCAGCTCGCCGCCGGCGATCCACGTGCGGCTTGCGCAGATATCGTGGCGCGGACATGGCCGTCCTGAACGAGACCTTCGCCGTGACCGGCATCCGCTGCGAGCGATGCGTCAACCGCCTCGCCGCCGCGCTCCGCGGGCACGACGGCCTCGAGTACGCCTCCGCCAACCTCATGGGCGAGGTGACGCTCCACTGGGACGAGGAGCAGACCTCGCGCGAGACCCTCGTGGCGGTGCTCGACGGCGCCGGTTTCCGGCAGCGCGACCCGTCGGCGGAATAGCCGCGGGCTGCAGGGCGTTTCCCTCCCCGTAAGGCTGCTACGGTCGAGCCCGATGAGCGAGACCACGCCCGAGAGCTCTCCGCGGCAGTTGGCGACGGAAGCACGTGACCGCGTCCACTTCGAGGAGGAGGCTCTCCAGCTGTCCGATCAGGTCTACCAGGTCGCAAGACGCCTGTCGGGCTCGCGGGAGGAAGCCGAGGACCTCGTCCAGCAGGCCTACGAGCGCGCGTTTCGCGCCTGGCGGTCGTTCGAGCCGGGGACGAACCTCCGCGCCTGGCTCTTCCGGATCCTCACGAACCTCAACATCGACCGCGGACGCAAGACGCAGCGCTCGCCGGACACGCAGCCGCTCGAGGAGAACGACTACTTCCTCTACAACCGGCTGGAAGAGTCCGCCGGCGACTCGAACGTCGACGAGCGGCGTGTCGTCGAGCGCCTTTCTCAGAATGACGCCGTGAGCGCGCTCGCCGAGCTCCCGCACGACTTCCGCGACGTCGTCCTGTTGGTCGACCTCGCCGACTTCACCTACAGCGACGCCGCGCAGATCCTCGACATCCCGATCGGGACCGTGATGTCGCGCCTCCATCGCGGCAGGCGTATCCTCAAACAGTCACTGGCGGAATCGGCGGTGGAGGGAAGCTGATGTCCGGCTTCGCGTTCGACCCGTGCGACAAGTGCGAGCAGATGATGCAGCCGTACTTGGATCGCGTCCTCACGGAGGAAGAGCGCATCGAGGCCGAGGAGCACCTCGACGATTGCTCGTACTGCCGGAAGCGCTATCGCTTCGAGGCCGAGTTCAGGAAGTTCGTCCGGCTCGCCGTCGCCGAGCCGATGCCGCCTGAGCTCAAGGCGAAGCTCGCGGCGCTGCGCACCCCGCTTTAGCCGAGCGCCCGGGGCGGACCGGCGATCACTACGAGCCGGCGCGGGTTCTTGCCGCCGGGGAGCGGGCGGGCCGGGACGCCGAGCTGGTCGGCCAGGCGCCGGCCGATTCCCTCGCCGCCGGGTGGGAAGTAGACCGCCGTCTCGGTGTAGTCGAAGCGGTTCGCGCGCGAGACGCGCTTGATCTGGTACGCCATCGAGCCGACCCGGTCTGCCACGCGCCGCGTGTACGTGATGTCGCCGCCGCCGTTGAGGACGTCCACGGAGACCTTCCAGGGCGCGGGCAGGTTCGCCGTCGCGACGGTGTCGCCGCTCCCGCCCCGCAGGTCGAGCTGCTGGGGGAGGGTGAACGCCGCGATGACCGCGGCCGCCGCGGCTGCGACTCCGGCGAGGACGGTGAGGCGGTTTCGGCTCGTCGGCTCGAGGAGCGGGAGGCCAGCGAGCTTCCGGGCTTCGCGCCGCGAGATGTCGAGGGCCGTCGCGTAGAGCAGCAGCGCGAGCGTCGCCTTCTCGCTCGAGCCGAAGCGGTAGAGGCGGCCGTCCTCGATCCAGCCGACCTCTTCCTCCGTCAGGCCGGCGCGGCGTGCGGCGCCCTCGGCGGTCAGTTGCCGCTTGACGCGGGCGCGCGCGAGGGGGGACGACTCGCTCTGGAGTCGTTCTAGTGCTGCCGCTTCCACAAATGCGTTCATTCGTCGGGCTCCTCTCGCAACCTGCCGGGGAGGTCATCGGCAAAATCGACGTCGCCTGGAGAGCCGAGGTCGTCGCACGGGACGAGGACGGGCTCGAGGGCTCGCGCGCCTTCGTCCGGGATCTGCGGCCAGACGGCGCGGCCCAGGACGACCGGGTGTCCCCGGACGCCGCCGTAGGAGGCGGCGATCACGTCCCCGTCCCCCGCACGCCAGCGCTCGACGACCCGGTCGATCGCGGCGGGGGAGAGGTTCGGCCCGTCGGCCAGAACGACGACTGCGGCCTCGGCGCCCTCAGGCAGCGCGGTGAGCCCGCACCGCAGCGAGGCTCCGGCGCCGCGCTCCCACTCGGGGCAGTCGACGACCCGCGCGTCGGCGTCGAGCGGGTGCGCGCCGGCGACAACCAGGACGTCGTCCACGGAGCTCGCCCGCACCGCGCGGAGCACGTCGGGGAGCAGAAGCGCCTGCTTCGGCCCGCCGAACCGGCTCCCCGCCCCCGCAGCGAGCACGACGGCGGCGATCACCCTGGCCTACCTTCGTGGCGGAACGGGCTTTGCTCGTTCCGCTCGGCGAGGATCAGGGTCAAGGAAGCTTCGAGACGCATCTGGGCCGCGCGCCGCGAAGCGGCGCCCGTGCTTCATACACTCGCTGAAAGTCGCGAGACTTTCAGCGAAGCGCGAAGCGCGTTACGTACAGCCGTTGAGGCGTCGCCAGAGAGTGGTCACGTTGGCGACGTACGTGAGAACCGCTGCGCTCGGCGCGCCGCCGGCCCGGGCGACCGCCGTGGGTCCGGCGTTGTAGGCCGCGAGCGCGAGGTCGGTGGAGTGGAAGCGTTCGAGCATCAGCCTCAGGTAGCGCGCTCCCGCGAGCACGTTCGACGGTGCGTGGTCCGGGTTGAGCGACAGCTCGCGCGCGGTGCTCGGCAGCACCTGGAGCAGGCCGCGTGCGCCCGCCTCGGAGCGCGCCGACTGGCGCAGGTTCGACTCGACCCGCGCGACGGCGGTCAGCAAAGCGAGTGGGAGCTCGGTATCGCGAGCCGCGCGCTCGAATGCCCGGCGGAACTGCTTGGGCAGCGGGCAGCGAAGGGCACTTCCCGTCGGCGCCGCGGCCTTTCTCGCCGGCTTGGCCACGGGACGCTCCTCCGCTGTCGCGGCGGAGACCGCAGCCGCGAGCCAGGCGCAGGCCGCAGCGACGACGAGGAGCCCGAGGAGGCGTAGCCGCATGGAATCCGGAAGGTTAGAGCCCGGAAGCCGTCGCTTCCTCGATCACGATTCGCTCGGTCGGCGCCTGCGTCGTCGGGTCGCCGAGCTTCCCGATCTTCTCCACCACCGGCAACCCGGCGGTGACGCGCCCGATCGGCGCGTAGTCCGGCGGCAGCATGACGTCGCTGCCCGTGACGACGAAGAACTGGCTGCCCCCCGTTCCGGGCGGGTCGACCTCAGTCTTGGCCATCGCGGCGACGCCCTTGGAGTACTTCGTGTCCGCCGGCGGCGTGTCGATCGTCGTGTACCCGGGCCCGCCGTCGGCTGTCTCGCTGGACTGGCCGGCCTGGATGACGAAGTCCGGGACGATGCGGTGGAACTCGATCCCGTCGAAGAATCCGTCATCGGCCAGCTCGAGCATCGACCGGCCGTTGCACGGGGCGATGGTCTCGTCGATCTCGATCGTGAAGCTCCCCTGAGTCGTCTTGAACTCGATCGCGTAGTCGCCCGCCGGGAGCTCGTCGAGCTCCTTCGATCCCTCGGTGGTCGTCACCTCGCAGGCTTTCGTCCCCGACCCGCTGTCCCCGCCGCCCCCGCACGCCGCGAGCAGCGCAACGGCGCTGAGTGCAAGCGCGTACCTCACGAGACCGCCTCGGTCGCGCGGCGGACGAGCGCTCTCGCGACCTCGACCTTGTACGCCGTGCCGGGCAAGGGAGTAGCGCCGTCGAGGGCGGCCGGGCCGTCGATCTGCCACGGAATCGGAGCGACCCCGGCGAGCGCGAGCCGGATGCCACTCTCGTACCGCGCCGCCGCCACGCCGACGATCGCGAACGCGTAGCGCCGCCGGTCCATCGCCTTGAGGTACGTCGATGCGATCGGCTCCTCGTGCTCCAGCTCGAGGATGAGCTCGTTCGGCTCGAGAGTGGTGGTGCTGTGGTCGTCGGCGGTCGGGAGACGGTAGAGCTCGGCGAGCGGGAAACGGCGCCGGTCGGTGACGACGGTCGTCGACAGCGTGAGGAGCGCCGCGGCGACGTCCGAGGGGTGAGCCGACGCGCAGAAGTCGTTCGCGAAGATCGCGTGCTCGCGGTGCTCGCCCTCCTGCGCGAAGCAGCGATCCCCGCCGTGGAGGCGACAGGGCCAGCTCAGCCGCCAGTACCAGCACCGCGTCGCCTGGAGGAGGTTGCCCGCAAGCGTTCCCATCGCGCGGAGCTGCGGGGAGGCGGCGAGCGAGCAGGCCTCGCGGAGCGCGGCCGGGACCTGCGGATCGGCTTCGAGCTCGCCGAGCGTCGTTCCCGCTCCGATCCAGCCTTCGCGGATCCCTTTCGGGACGACGCCGTCGACGTGGACGAGTGTTGCGGGCGCGAGGATCCCGTCGCGCATGAGCGGGACGACCTCCGTCCCGCCGGCCAGCGGGAGCGCGCCGTTCTCGAGCGCGGCGGTCGCCGCCGCGACGGAGTCAGGCCGAAGGAGCTCCAACCTGCTCCCGTCGGCGTTCCTGTGCCTCGCGCAGCGCGTTCAGCATCTCCTCGCGCGAGATCGGCAGCGAGCGGATGTCGGCTCCGGTCGCGTCGCGAATCGCGTTGGCGATCGCCGCCGCGGTGGGGATGATCGGCGGCTCGCCGAGGCCCTTGGCGCCGAGGTTCGTCAGGTGCTCGTCCGGCCGGTCGATCAGCTCCGTGACGATCTCGGGGACGTCGGCGATCGTCGGCATCCGGTAGGCGTCGAGCGTCTGGGTGAGGACGGTCCCGCTCGCCGGATCGAGCAAGCGGTGCTCGGACAGCGTGTGCCCGAGGCCCTGGATGATCCCGCCCTCGACCTGGCTCGAAGCGCCGAGCGGGTTGATCACGCGCCCGACGTCGTGGATCGCGGCGATCCGCTCGACGACGACCTCCCCGGTGTCGACGTCGACCGCCACCTCAGCGACCTGGACCCCGAAGGTGAGGACGCGCATGCCGGTCGGATTCGGTCCGCGGGAGCCCTTGCCGAGGATCTGCCCCGACTCGAGCAGGCCCGTGACCTCCTCGAGCGGCCAGGAGCCGCCGTCCTCCGAGACGATCTTGCCGCCGCGGAGCGACAGGAGCCGCTCCTCGCGGTCGAAGCGCTGCGCGGCGATCTCGACGATCTGCCGAGCGGCGTCCGCCGCCGCGGCCCTGACGGCCGGCCCCATCGACGGAATCGTCGACGAGCCCGCCGAGATCGTCGCGTAGGGCCCGCGCGAGGTGTCGCCGAGCGAGACGTCGACGTGGTCGACCGTCAGGCCGAGCTCCTCCGCGGCGATCTGCGCCATCGCCGTCCCGCTGCCGGTGCCGATGTCCTGCATCGCCGTGACGACCGTGGCTCGCCCGTCGGCGCCGACCCGCACCCACGCGTAGGACGGCGGCCCGCCGCCCCCGTACCAGATCTGACTCGCCAGTCCGACGCCGCGTTTCCAGGTGTCGTCGGAACGGGCGCGGACAGCTTCGCGTCGCGCCCAGTGCGCGTCGGCCCGCTCGTAGCACGCCATCAGATTCTTCGAGGAGAACGGCCGTCCGTCCACGGTGTCGTTGTCCGAATGGTTGCGGCGCCGGAGCTCCAGCGGGTCGAGGTCGAGCTTCGCAGCGAGCTCGTCCATCAGGCACTCGAGCCCGAAGGTCCCCTCGACGAATCCGGGAGCCCGGAATGCCTTCATCGGCGCGGTGTTCAGCTTCGCGCCGCGCTCGGCGATCCGCACGTTTTCGCAGGCGTAGAGCATCTCCATCGGCCCGCCCGTGGAGGAGAGCCACCCGCTCGCTCCGGTGGCGTTGACGAACTCGCCGTCGAGCGCGGTGAGCGTGCCGTCCGAGCGGGCACCGACCCGCAGCCGCTGGACCGTCGCGTTGCGGTTGCCGGAGTCCAGGTTCTCCTCGCGCCGCGTCAGCATGCACTTGACCGGCCGGCCCGTCTCGCGGGCGAGGTCGGCGGCGACGTAGGTGTAGTCCCCCGGCCCGTTCTTCGCGCCGAACCCGCCGCCCATGAAACGGCAGACGACGCGGACGTGGTCGGGCGGCAGGCCGTAGTGCTCCGCCATCTCCTCGCGGACGCCCCAGACGAACTGCGTCGAGATGTAGACCGTCAGCCGGTCGCGGGCTTCCCACTCGCAGACGGCGACATGGGTCTCCATGCGAGTTGTGGAGCACGGTCTGGGTGCGGTACTCGGCCTCGACGACGACTTCGGCCTCGGCGAAGCCCCGCTCGACGTCGCCGCGCTCCTTCGTCCGCTCGTCGACGAGCTCGCCGCGGCGGACCGCCTCGTCGGGATCGAGCAGCGGCTCGAGCGGCTCCCACTCGGCGTCGATCAGCGCGAGCGCCGCGCGTGCCTGGCCGAGCGTCTCGGCGGCGACGCCCGCGATCGCCTGGCCGTGGTAGGTCGCCTCTTCGGCGAGCGGGCCCACGACGCCGCGGACGCCCGGCGCTTGCCGCGCGGGCTCGAGGTCGATGCGGGCGAGTCGCGCGTGCGCGTGCGGGCTGCGGAGGATCGCCGCGTGGAGCATTCCCGGGAGCTGGATGTCGGCGGTGTACCGAGCTTCGCCGCGGGCGCGCTGGAGCCCGTCGATGCGGGGTGCGTCGCGACCGACGCGCTCGAGCGGCCCCTCGGGCCAGCGGTCGAGCGCATCCTCTTCGACGACGATCCACTGCTCGGTGTAGCGACCCTCGACCTCCTTCTCGGTGCGGATCAGCCTTGCCACGACGCGATCGCCTCCTCGATCTTCGGGTACGTGCCGCAGCGGCAGATGTTCCCGGCCATCCCGTGGCGGATCTCGTCGGTGCTCGGGGACGGGTTGGCCGCCACCAGCGCCGCCGCCGAGACGATCTGCCCGGGCGTGCAGAAGCCGCACTGGAGTGCGTCCGCGCGGACGAAGGCATCGACCAGCGGGTGCTCCCGCAGCCCCTCGATCGTCGTCACCTCCCGGCGTTCGACGGTGTGCACGAGCGTGAGACACGAGAGAACAGGAACCCCGTCGAGCTGGACGGTGCACGCGCCACAGTGCCCTTCGTTGCACGCGATCTTCGTCCCGGTCAGGCCGAGCTCCTCGCGGAGCACGTGCGCCAGGGACGTCCCGACCGCGGCGTCGACGTTGTAGTCGTCTCCGTTGACGCGAAGCTCAGGCACCGGGCGTCACGGCGATGATGTCCGCGAGGTGGACGAGCGCGAACGTCGCGCGGCGCGTCGCCACCCGCTCTCCCTCGTCCTCGATCTCCGGGAGCATCCGCCACACCTCCTGTGCCGTCGTGAGCAGTTCCTTGATCTGGTCGAGCTCCGCCGGGTAGCCGTTGCGCTCGTAACACGCGTTCAGCGCGAGGCCGAGCACGCCGATCGTGTCCTGCTGGCCCGTCCAGAGGAGGGGCGTCGCCATCGAGAGGTACTGGTGGATGCGCGCCAGCGCCATCGACTGCCGGAACTCGTCCGTCCCGCTGGGCGTGGACGGCTCGAGGGGCTCCTCGCCCTTCGCGATCCGGTTCGCGTTGCCGGCGAGGATGTCGCGGAGCTCCTGGTCGTTCAAGCCGGCGGTGATCGCCGTGCGAAGCGCGATCAGGAGCGACTGCGGCTGGCGGCCGTAGGGGTAGTCGGACGCGTACAGGATCTGCTCCGGCGGGACGTGGTGGAAGAAGTCGAGGAGGTCGACCGGGCTCCAGACGGACGTGTCGAAGAAGACGCCGCGACGGCCCGCGAAGTGCCCCGCGAGAGCGGCCATGTCCGCGATTCCCGCGTGCGCGATGATCAGCACGGCGTTCGGGTATTCCTCGACGAGGCGTGACAGATGGTCGGCGATCGGCGGCAGGCCGCGACCCCCGTGGATCAGGATCGGGACACGCCGCTCGGCCGCCAGCTCGAACACCGGCGCCAGCCGCTCGTCGTTGAGCGTGAACCGCTGTGCTCGGGGATGGAGCTTGATCCCGCGCGCGCCGCGGTCGAGGCAGCGGACCGCTTCGTCGATCGGGTCCGGTCCGGTCAGGTCGAGCCGGACGAACGGGATCAGCCGCCCGCCGGACCGTTCGGCGTGCTCGAGCGTCCGGTCGTTCGGCGCGCGGAACGCCGGCTCACGGTCGGGCTCGTCCATGCAGAACATGAACGCGTGCGAGATGTCGTACGCGCCCATGATCCGCTCGAGCTCCTCGTACTGGCCGCTGAAGCCGTCGATGTCGTTGCCGAGGTGGAGGTGGGCGTCGAAGATCTCGGCGCCCTCAGGCAGTAGGCGCCGAAGCTCCTCGTCGTAGCTGGCAAGCAGCTGCTGGGCGCGCGTAAGCGGCTCGTCCACGAACGAGGAGTCTATGCGGCGCTGCTAGGCGGTTCGAATCAGCTCGATCACGCCACGCACGCGCCCGTCGGCGTTCCTCAGCTCGTAGGGCACGAGCAGCAATCCGCTCTTCGGGCGAGCGGGAAGCTTCAGGGTCAGCTTGCGGGCCTTCAGCCCGACCGCATACCGCCTGCCCGCAATCCGCAGGACGGCAGGCGCCGTCGTCCGGATGCGGAACGTCGCCGACCGGGCGCCGGCACCAACGACCCGCTTCCCTTCGAGTTGGGTTAGGCCGGGCTGTGGCGCACGCACCCGGATCACCGCGCGGCTCGTCGAGGAGCGGCCGTGCCGGTCGCGAGCGACGAGGCGAACCGTCACGCGGCCCCGCGGGAGCGATCTCGCCTGCAAGCGTTCGCCGTGACCAAGGAGGCGCTTGCCCGCGTACCACGCGAGCGCCTTCCCTTGCAGTCGGCGGCCGGCGTCGTCACGGGCGTGCCCTCGCAGATGGAGTGGGCTGGGCGTGAGGATCAGCTCGCCGGCAGCAGGCCGTTCGATCTCAACCTGTGGCGGCGGGCCCTCGGCTCGAAACACCTCCGAGAGCGCGCTCGACTCGTTGAATCCGTCACTCACCGCGACGCGGATGCGCGCGCGGTCGCTCTTCTGCAGGTAGCGGCCCGGTACGGCGGCGCGGCCGCGGTTCGGTCCCTGGAAGACCGTGCGCCATGTGCGTCCTCGGTCGGGCGAGAAGTCGACCGTGGCCTCGAGCCCTCCGCCGTCGGGATCGCGGGCAGTCCACCGGACGTCGAGGATGCCGCGGCTCTTCGCGCGCGACTTGCGTGTGGGGCTCGTCAGGCGAACGTTAGGAGGCTGGGACCTCGCCAGGCGGTGGAGAACGACGCCGTCGCGGACGAGCTCGACGGTGGTCGCGCCGGCAGGGATGAGCCCGGCGAAGGAGCCCGCGTCCGGGGCCTCCGACGTCCCGGACACCATGACTCCGACTTCGCCGAGCAGGCCTCCGGTTGCGTTGAGCGCGCGAAGCCGGGTCCTGGACGAGGGATTCGAGGGAAGCGCGCGGTCAGCCCCGTCGGGCGCCACGACGCGGACGATCCGCCCAGCGCCTTCGCCGACGACGCCCGTCGCGAGCGCCTGATCGGTTGCGGCCAGCCGGACGTTCGAGGCGAACGGATGCAGCCCCTCGGGCGCGTGGGGGATGAAGTCGACCATGACCTGGAAGAAGCGGTTCCAGTTGAACGCGGAGATCCAGCCCGTGTTCTCGCTTGCGCAGTACGACATGAAGTCGTAGCCGGTCCACGGCGGGCCGGCGGTCGACGGCGTAACGCCGTCGATGGCGGGGTCGTGCGGTCCCGGCCCCGTTCGCTCGAGCCTGAGACCCTGTAGCCGCCCTCCATCGTCCGGAGGCCATGGTTCCCCGCTCTGACCCTTGTCGTTTCCGCCGCATTGCAGACCCGCGTGAGGAGCGGTCAGGATGTGTCCGAGCTCGTGGGCGGCGGCGGTCTTCGGTCGCATCGCGGCCCCGTCGTTCACCGTGAAGATCGGATCGATGACGATGCCGTCGTTCTTGGGGATGCCGCGGAAGCTCGCCCACCCGGGCTCGGGCTTGCCGGCCTCGATGTTGTATCGGTGGATCCCGACGAGCGCGTGGTGGTTGCTGCCCGGCGTGTCCCAGAACCAGCGCTGGAGCCGGGCTCCTACGTAGGCCTGTTTGCAGTCGCGATCCTCCTTGAACTTGGGCTCGTAGCACTCCCAGTCCTTCAGGGTGAGACCCGACTCGAAGGTGATGTCGAGGGCCGCGGCGTACGGGCGGAAATGGATGCGCTCGCCCCCGGGGATCATCTGCCGCGCCTTCGCGAAGACCGCCTCCGGGGAGTTCAGGGCGACCCCGCCCGACCTCAGCTCGAGCGTTGCGATGTCCAGGCGGGGGAGACGCCGCGCCGGAATGCCGTGAAGGAGGTACCAGTCGTCCGCGGTGCAGGGATTGGGATCGCACTGGCGCAGCAGCGCCCGCGCCCGGTAGGCCTCGAAGTACGCGTCGGCCCTGAGATCGAGGTCGCCGCCGTGGAGCCACCAGGAGGGCAGCTCGAACTGGAGGCCGCTGGCCGGGGTGTCCCGCTCCGTGCGCGATACCCAAGCCTGCGTTGCGGGCGTCCGGGTCCCGAGCCGCTGCCGGAGCGAGTCGACGAGCTTGCCGTTGCGGAACGCGCTCAGCTTCACCTCCAGGAAATCCATTCCCGCGCCCGGCTGCTGGTCGATGTAGACCACGGCTGTCGTCGGCTTCGTCGCATCCAGCGGAACGCCGTCGTACGGCGTGACCTGAGGGTCTCCGTCGGAGGCGATGAGGAACAGCGGGGGAAGGGCGCTGTAGCTCGTCGGTGTTCCTCCGCCGAGGAAGCTGGGGAACGGGCCGGCCCCGGGAGCCCAGTGGGTTGCCCCCGAATTCGGCTGGACGACCTGGAAGACGTCGATGCCCTTGATTCGGAAGTTGCCGTACGGCGGCGCGAGCCTGATCGCCAGGGCTCCGCCGATGATCGCGGGCTTGCTCTCCGCTCTCACGGGCGCGCCGACCCACTCCCGTGGCTGGACGACGCAGAGATAGCGCGAGTAGAGGTTCAGGTTCGCGACCTGGATGATCGGGGTGTGCGCGACCGTCTCGACAACCGGGCCGGTGGTTCGCAGCCAGGTGAAGTCGAAGGAAAGCTGTTGCCGCCCCCGTCTCGAATATGAGCCGGTCCAGGTGCCCGGCTTGCACTCGTAGGAGCCGGTCGACCCCGGCTGCTGCACGATCTGCGGCTCGGTGACGTTCTTCGGAGGCTCGGGCGGGTCGCAGGCGTCGCCCGCGCCGTCCTGGTCCGAGTCCTCTTGGCCCTGGTTCGCGGCCGCCGGGCAGTTGTCGGCCGCGTCGCCGACGGTGTCGTTGTCGTCGTCCGGGTCGCAGACGTTGCCCAGGCCGTCGGCATCGGTGTTCTCCTGCCCCGGGTTGGGGGCCGTCGGGCAGTTGTCAGCGCCGTCCGCGACTGTGTCGTTGTCGTCGTCGGAGTCGCACGCGTTGCCCTGCCCGTCCGCGTCTGTGTCCTCTTGGTTCGGATTCGCGACGAGCTGGCAGTTGTCCGTGACGTCGGCGACGGTGTCCTCGTCGTCGTCCGAGTCGCACGCGTTGCCCTGTCCGTCGCCGTCGGTGTTCTCCTGGTTCGGGTTCGCGACTAGCCGGCAGTTGTCGGTGGCGTCGGCGACCGCGTCGTTGTCGTCGTCCGAATCGCAGGCGTCGCCCTCGGCGTCGCCGTCGTTGTTCTCCTGGTTCGGATTCGCGACGAGCCGGCAGTTGTCGGTGGCGTCGGCGACCGCGTCGTTGTCATCGTCCGAATCGCAGACGTCGCCCTCGGCGTCCCCGTCGTTGTTTTCCTGGTTCGGGTTCGGGACCGTGGGGCAGTTGTCCACCGCGTCGCCGAGGCCGTCGCCGTCGGTGTCGATCCCGCCGGACTGGCCGCACTCGGCGCCGCCTCCCTCGACGACGCAGAGCTCGACGCCGTTCGGCAGATACTTGGGGAGGTAGCGCCGCGCGCCGACCTGCGTCCCGGTCACCGCGTTGAACTGTCCGGTCCGGGACATCGCGGTCAGGACGCCGAACGAGTCGTCGAGCTCCGGCGTGAAGAGCGGGTTGCTCGCGATCGCGAGCGTGCCTCCGAGAGCCGCGGTTCCGCCGACCGCGAGTCGGTCGTACGCGGCCTCGCTGTCGATCTCCGCGCGAAGCGTGCCGGCGACTCCCTGCGTGAACGACTGTGTAACCGTCAGCGTTCCCGGCGAGGAACCTGCCTCCACGGTGCCCGCAATGTTTTCGAGCGAGAGCACTGTCCCGGTTCCGCCGAGCATGCCGCCGGTGAGCGTCGTCCGCTTGTTCAGGCGGCCGGAGGATCCGATCGCAATCGAGCCTCCGGACTGGACGAGCGCGCCCTCGGACCCTGCCGGCGCGGATCCGAAAGTGCCGTTCACCGCGATCGTGCCGGCGTTCTCGACGGTAACCGTGCCGAACTGGGCGTTCACGACCATCGAGCCCCCGGCGAGGTTGCGCAGGATTCCGCCTCCCGCGTTGTGCACCGTCGCTGTGCCCGAGCTGGTCAGCGTTCCCGCGTTCTCCCAGACGCCCGATCCGCCGGCGTTTCCGAGCTGGATCTCGCCCCCGGTTTGGGTTGTCGCGCCCACAGTCGAGAGCCGCGCCCCGTCTCTCACGACCGAGGCGAAGACCCCGCTGCCGCCGCCGAGGGATGCCGGACCGGCAAAGCGTGTCGTTCCTGTCCCGAAGAGCCGCAGGCTCGAGACCGTCGACGTGCCGGGTCCGGTGACGGTCAGCGTGCCGCTGCCACCGCGACCGCCGCGGTCGAATGGGGCTGCCCCCGGGGCGTTCATCTGGAGCTCCTCCGTCGTCCCGTCGGCCTCGAGGTCGAGCAACGCCGGGCGGAAGACGGCGAGCTTGCGAGGAGCGAATTCCGCGCCCGCAGCCACGCTGACCGTTCCCGCCGGCGCTGCGCCGGGCTGCTGGAGGGAGAGCTCACCGCTACCTTCGACCGAGGAATCGCCGGTGAGTGAGAACGTACTTCCCTCCGGCGGCGTCAGGACGAGCGCCGGAGTGCCGCCGAACGGCGCGGAGAACACGAACCTGCCGTCGCTCGGCGGCGACCCCGCCGAGGGTTGAACGAAGACGGTCGACTCGATGGAGAACAGGCCGTCGTTCTCGAACCGGGCCTGGATGTTGCCGCCGACGAACGGCGCCGCGCGCACGCTGCCGCTCGCTTCGACTCGGAAGAGGCCGGCCGACGGCTCCTTCTCGACGATCGAGCCGAGCTCGAGCGAGCCCGCGACGGTGAGCAAGCCGGTGCTCGCGGGGATGCCTGTCTCGCCGAGGTCGATCGACCCGGCCGTCACGCGCCCGTCGACAGCTAGCGTGCCTCCGCCGACGACCGAGACGTTCGTCAGGACCTGCGATCCGTCGCCGTCGAGCTCGAGGACGACTCCCCTGACGACGACGCGGCCGTCCGCGCTGACCCACAACGCCCCCGCAATGCCGTCGATGTCCTTGACGACCACGGTCTTCGAGAAGACGCCGACCTCGTCGGCCGCCGTGGGCACACCCTCGGGACTCCAGTTGGCGGCGACGTTCCAGTCTCCCCCGTCGGGTCCCACGTAGGACTTCGGCGTGAGGCCGCTCGCGGTTCCGGCGGAGAGCAGGACGGTTGCGCCGAGCACTGCTGCGCCGGCCAGGATTCGCCCGGCGCGCCTGCTCACTTGCGCTTCTTCTTCTTCTTGCAGACGCCGAGCTTGTCGCGGTGCTTGCGGTGCTTCGCGACCTGCGACTTCGGGACCTTAATCGTCTTGCCCTTGTGGCAGAGCGTGACCTTCTTGGGCTTCGGCTTCGGCTTCGGCTTGGGCTTCGGCTTCGGCTGCGGAGCGGGCGGTTGTGGTGCCGGCGGCTGCGGTGTCGCGACGACGCGGATGGTCGTCTCGGCTGAAATCGGCAGCGCCTCGCGATTGCCCGCGAGGTCGGTCGCGACCGCGGCGAAGCCGTAGGTATGCCCGGCCTCGCCGGAGAAGACCCCCGAGGTCTCCGCCGTCCCGGACCTCCAGAGCGCCAGCGCGCCCCCGTCGACCGAGGCGTACACGTCGTACGAGGCGATCCCGCTGACCGCGTCGGTTCCGCTCCAGCTGACGCCGATCCCGGTTGCCGTCGTCTCGGCCGGGAGCTCCACCACGCCCGCATTCGGAAGCGACTTGTCGAGCTTGAGCTCGATGCTGCGCTCGGCTTCCGCATTCCCGGCCTCGTCGACGGAGCGGTAGCGGAGCGTACTTACACCCTCGTCGGAGACCTCGAACGGCGCGGCGTACGGCTGGAAAGGCCCGGCGCCAAGCGCCCATTCGGTCTGAGCGACGCCGGAATCGTCGTCGGTCGCGTCGAGGGTCACGGTCGGGTTCGCCGTGTGCCAGCCGTTAGAGCCGCCGGCGGCTGTGACGGAGGCGCTCGTCTCGGGCGCGACGGTGTCAAGCGCCGTCGCCAGAACCGTGCCACTCAACTCGGTGATCTTCGGCGTGCTCGTGTTCCCGAAGGTCACGGTGAACTTGCCGCCCATTCCCGTGCCGTCCGGGTTGTTCGTCATGTCCTTGACGGGCCGCGCGCCCCCCTGCCCTCGAACCGGTCTCCACGAGCTGCCGGTCCAGTACCGGAGCTCCAACTGCCGTTCGGGATCGCCGATGACGTCGAGCGGGTAGTAGAAGCGCGCGGTCAGCCGGTCGGCGGTGTCGGCGCCCGTGACCTGAAGGTCGACGAAGCCGCCGCTCGAGAACGTCGTCCCGCCCGTGGGGTTCATTTCGTAGGAGGCTGCGGTCACCGTGGCGGGCCCGCCGCCGGTGTTGGTCAACGTCCCGGACACGGCGGCACCCAGGCCGATCGTCGTCGGCGTCGCCGAGACCGTGGTCGACGAGCCCGCGGCCGCGGTCGCACTCTGCGCCGAGTCGACGCTCGGTCCGACGATCGTCAGCGGCGTCGGGACGGAAACAGCCCCGTCCTGGCGGTGGACGGTGATCGGCACCGTCTTGATGTCCACGGTGCTCTGGAAGTCCTGCTCTTCTGGATAGACGTACATCGACCGAGAGGTGCGCCACTCCGTGAGCCGGAAAGCACCACCGACGCGGACCCTCGATTGGTGCGTGAAGCCACTCCCCTGCACGACGATGACGGGCGTGTAGGTGTTCGCCGGCAGCACGCTCGGGTTGATGCTCTGCAGGACGAGCGGCGCCTGATGCACGGCCTGCTGCTCGACCGCACCGCTGTCGCAGCGAGCGGTGCCGTCGCCGTCGCCGTCCTTCGGCCGGGGGTCGCCTCGCTGATCGTTCGAGGTGCAGGCAGCCGGATCGACGAAGTCGAGCGCCGGGCTGCTCGGCCGGAGCGCATGCGTCAGCGTCGGCCCCCCGTTGTCGGCCAGGGGGAAGACGACTTCGCCGGCGACCGTATCGGGGTCGACGAGTCGATCGCCCCCGCCGGTGAGGAGGCACCCGCGGCCCAGGATGTTCCCGCCGGAGGAGCTCGGCGTGCCGCCGCCGTCTTCGTCGGTCTCGCAATCGGGGTCGGCAAACGGAGGTCCTGTGTCATGCGAGCGGTTGCCGGCCACGATCGAGGCTTCGATCGAGCTGGCCCAGGAGCGGTACCCGGAGTAGATGCCGCCGGTCCGCAGCGCGTCGTTCGCCGTGATCGTGCTGGCGAACACGTGGAGCTGGCTGTCCCGTGCCCGGTAGACGGCGCCACCGACCTCCGCCGCGTTGCGGCTGACCGTCGCCGTCCAGAGCGACACCACGGACTCGCCGAGCCACATGCCGCCGCCGTCGGCGCTCGCCCGGTTGCCGTCGATCGTGCTCGTGCGGATGTTGCCGCTGTTACCGCCCACCAGGGCGAGCCCTCCGCCGCGCAGCGCCTGGTTCAGAGAGAAGGTCGAGGTGTGAGCGTTGAGCCACCCTTCTTCCATGTAGAGGCCGCCGCCCATTTGCGCGGCGTTCTGCGAGACGAGCGAGTCGTCCATCAGGACGGTGTCGTTGCTCCAGATCCCGCCGCCGTACGAGTCTCCCGGCGCCACGTTGGAGGTGACCTGGCTGTTCGCCAGCCGAAGCTGAGCGGTCGCGAAGATTCCCGCGCCTGAGGGGCAGGAGGAGAATCCGGACAGACAGGTCGCGGTCGTGAGCCGGTTGTTCGAGACGAAGCTGTCTGCCAGGGTTGCGGACACCCGCGTCCAGATGCCGCCGCCCTCCTCCGCGGACCGGTTCCCGTCGATCGTCGTATCTGCGATCGAGAGGTCACCGTCGCCGGCCCAGATCCCGCCGCCTTCGTTGGCGACGTTTCCGAAGATCAAGCCGTTCGAGACCTGGAAATGGCCGACGCTGGCGATCGCCCCGCCTACTTTGGCGGTGTTGTTCCAGAGCGTCCCACCGTCGATGACGAGTGACCCGGAGGAGAGAATCCCACCGCCGCCCGCGGACGGGCCCGCTGCGTTGTTTCCGCTGACCTCGACTCCGTCCAGCTCGACTGTCCCGAAGCTGCGGATTCCGCCTCCACCGCCCCGCTGGGGCGAGATGTTCGACGCGACGGCCCCCCTGGTCATGTCGAGAAACCCGTCCGACCCGACGTGGATCCCGCCGCCGGCGCCGACCGCGTAGTTCCCGAGCTCCGTCGTCGCGCCGCCGACGATGGTGTCGACGAGCGTCGCCGAGGAGGATCGGACGGCGAGGCCGCCGCCATGCGCTACGCGCTCGTCGCCGACGGCGTCGATGCGGTTCTCGCTAATCGTCGTACCGGTGACCCTGACTTCGGCAGGGTCGACCTCAGGATCTTCCGCGCCCTCGGCGTTGATGCCGCCGCCGTATCCCTGCGAGCCCAATCCGGTCAGGACGATGCGGTTCTCGCGGACGGCGCCGCCGGTCAGATTCAGCGTGCCGCCGTTCACCACCTCGAGCCCACCGCCGGACGCGTAGGAGCCCGAAGCGACGACGTTGTTCCGCACCGACGTGCCGGTCAGCGTCGTAACGGCCGTTTCGCCGTTCGTGGTGATGCCGCCGCCCCGCGTCGCGTAGAAGCTCTCGGACACGTCGGCCGTGTTGTCCTCGATCCTCGAGTTCGACGCCGTCAGTCGCCCGTGCACGTTGCAGATCGCTCCGCCGCCCATGAAGGCGTTCCTGACGCGGTTCTGCGAGAGGAAGACGTTGTCGAGAACCAGCGAGCCGAACGAGAGGTGGATCGCCCCGCCGCAGGTCTCGTCCCGCGTCTCGAAGTAGTGCATCGACAGGTTGCGGAGCGTTAGGGCGCCCCCGCCCAGGACCTGGACGGCGCGGAAGTACTGTGGCGTGGCCCCGCGCTCGATGCTCGCGCCGTTGCCCTCGATCGTGATCGACGAGCTGATCGCGGGAAAGGCGTCGCCGCTGAACCAGACGCCAGTCGAGATGTACTTCGCCGCGGGCTCCAGGTGAATCGTGTCCGCTCCGTCCCCCGCCGTGCACTCACCGGGGGTTGCGAATGGCGCGGTGTCCGACTCGGCGGCGAAGACGGCCTCGACGATGTTGCAGAGCCCGTCGTCCCGCGCCGCCTCGAGGGTGGTGTTGACCCAGATCCCGGGCGGGGTGATCGCGAGATGGACCTGGTCGTCCTCGCCGGCTGCGTCGTTGCCCGGGGTGGAGTCGGGATCCTCCTGGTCGAGCGAGAACACCTCGGGTGCGAACAGGGCATAGCGGTCGACCCGTGCGATGACGCTCAACGTGGCGATCGCGTCCTTCGCCAGCGCTCCGACCGTCCAGAGCCGGGTCGACGCGTCGTAGCCGGGGCCTCCGGAGACCAGGACGAGTCCCTCGGGGATCGGGACGCGGACGGTGACGCCGGTTGCGGGCGACGGACCAGAGTTGCGCAGCGTCAGCCCGAGGGTGACGTTCGACCCGAGCGGGGGCCGGCCGATGCTCGCCGGGCCGGTGAGGGACAGGTCCGACCGCTGGGCCTCGAAGGCACCGATGTCGCAGGGAGCGTTCTCGATCCGGGACACGCCACGCTGGTCGACGCCGGTAATCGGGTCGGCTGCGCAGATCGCGTTGTTCCCACCGTCGAGCGCAGGGCTGAGCCGCTGTAGCCGATGGGTCTGCATGACGCCCGGCGGATACACGGCGAGCGGGCGGAGCATTGCGGTGAAGGCCTGGCTCCCGTCCGCGCCGCGATCCCCCGCCGAGAGCCCGCAGCCGGTCCCGAGACCGAAGAGGTTGTTCCCGTCGCTGAGGATAGACCCACCGAACGAGACGGACGTCTTGCAGTCCGACGCCGGCGCGGTGGGCGAGTCGGCGCTCGTGTTTCCGACCACGATCGAGTTCACGAGCCTCACGGTGGCGCCGATCGCGAAGATTCCCCCGGTCTGACCTGCGAGATCGGTCCGGTTCCCCGCGACCGTCGTATTCGTGACCTGAACGGTGCCGCCGGATGCGTAGACGCCGGCGCCGCCGTACTCGGCGTGAATCCCGACCGTCGTGTGGTTGCCGCTGATCGTGCTGTTGGCGATCGTCGTCGGCCCCGTCGTGTGAAGCCCTCCGCCGTACCCCGCCTCGTTGCCGCTGACGGTCGTCCGCAGGACGGTCAGCGACTGCGACGAGACGAGCTCGGACGAGATCCCTCCGCCGTACTGCGCCGCCGTGTTGTCCGCGATCGTGCTGTCTCGGACGACGGAGGTGCCGGTCAGGAGAAGACCGCCGCCGCGCAGCAGTGTGGCGCTGTTTCGCCTGATCGTGACGCGGTCGAGGGTGAACGGCGCCGTACCGGCGAGTCCGCCGCCGAAGTCGGCCCTGTTGTCTTCGATCGTGACGCCGTCCAGCGCGACGAAAGCGCTTGACGCGTACATCCCGCCGCCGACTCCGCCGCCCGTCTGGTCGCCGCCGCGCAGGGTGAGTCCGTTTACGATCACGTTGCCCGCGCTGGCCCGCAGTAGTCGGAACTTCGGGGTTCCGGGCACCGTGCTGCGCTGGAGTGTCGCGCCGTTACCTTCGATGGTCAGGACGCTGGTCAGGTGTGGAAGGGCCGTTCCCTCGGGAGCGGGACCCGCCTCAGGCGCATATGGCGCGGTGAACGTGTACGTCGCGCCCGCCTGGAGTACAACCGTGTCGCGGACGCTGCCGCTCGGAGCGCCAGCCGGGCACCCGCCTTGCGGCGTGTTCGTGTTTGCAGCCCGAACCGCGTCGACGATGCTGCAGTTGGCGTCGACCGTAATCGTGGCGGCCTCACCGGGCCACGCGAACGTCAGCGCGGCGAGCGCGATCAGCGCAAGAACAGCGAGACGAGACACGTGCATTCGTCCCGTCGAGTCTTGCGCGGTTTGCCGCAAGCGCCTACCCACCATTCGGGTAGTGCGTCGTTGTCCTGGAGGCCATCTGACATGACGGCTGGACCGCTCGTTTTCTTCCGGTCCAACGCGTCAAAGCGCTTCCTCCATGCCCCTAGTCAGTGCAGGGGAGATCCGGTCGAACGTGACATCGGCGCGGATGAAGGCCTCGCGGACGAGATCCTCGGACGCCGCGTCGAGCAGGCAGAGGAGCGACTCGTCCCCGGGAATGATCGCGGTGCGCAGTACCTTGACGCGCTTGCCCACGCGCGCCAGCGCCTCGACCTCGGCGCGGATTCGGCCGCTTGCGGCCTCGAGCCCGTCGACCGACATGCCGGGGGAGTAGTTCTCGACCAGGAACGTCCCGCTCATTGCGACGACAGCTACGACGCTCCGTGGTGACCCCATAAGGGGGAGATCCCTACGTTTTGGCGCGCGCCGTCATCTGGGCACCGAGTTCTGCCCGAGACCGGATCCCGAGCTTGCCGTAGATACGCGACAGGTTCGCTTCGACCGTCTTCGGGCTGACGAAGAGCGCTTGTGCGACCTCCTTGTTCGTCAGACCTGACGCCACGAGCTCGGCGACCCGCTGTTCGCCGTCTGTCAGCTCGTCTCCCGCCCCGCGCCGGATGGGGATGCGCTTCAGCTCGTCCGCGGCCCGCGCCGCCCAGAGCTTGGCGCCGATCTCCTCGAAGATCGCCTGCGCGTGTTGCAAGGAGTCGCGCGCCTCGCGGCGATGCCGTGCCCGCCGCTCGATCTGCCCTTTGGCGAGAAGCGTCCGACCGAGCTCGTACGGCATCGGGAGGTGTTCTTGGATGGCGAGAGCCTCGGCGATCGCGCCGAGCGCGCCGTCGAAGTCGCTTTCGTCCGCGCGAAGGAGCGCCGTCGTCCGGGCCCCGACGGCTGCGCTCCAGCGGTGATCGGTGCGGCGTCCGTGCTCCTCCAGGAGTTCTGCGATCTCTCGAGCTCGGGCCGTGTCTCCGAGAGCGATCGCAACCTCGGCTGCATCGCCGTGAACCCGGTGGACTCCCGGCTCCAGCTGGCCCGTCTCCTCGGCAAGCTCGAGGGCCCGACGCAAGTGCCGGTCCGCCGCTTTGGTGTTTCCGAGTGAATGCTCGAGTAGCCCGAGCCCAATTTCGAGGTGCTGGATGATCGCGGGAGCCCAGCCTTCGCCGTAGAGACGCTCGGCGATCGCCCTTACGACCTCCTCGTTCCCCCTGTGCGCTTCGACGATGGATCGCACGCGGTACGGGCCCACCGCCGTGATCTCCATCTCATCGGCAAGCTCGCACGCACGGGCTATGTGCTCGGCCGCGAGCTCGAGGTTGCCCGCCCAGCACTCGGTCATCGCGAGCTGCTGGAGAACGTTCGGAATCGAAACGTCCTCGCCGGTCTCCTCGTATTCGTGCCGGGATCTCTCCAGCCAGTGCCGTGAGCCGTCGAAGTCGTCGACGTACTTGAGCCACTGGCCGTAGGACCGGGCAACGTAACCGCCGGACTCCAGCACGATCGCCTTCTCGACGGCGACCCGGTCGAGCCCGAGCCCCAGCGCAAGGCGGTTTCGCGCCCGCATTCCGAGCGCAAGGCCCACGAGATCGGGTCGCGCGGCATCGCCGAGCGGCTCGAGCAGGGCGAGGGCGGCCTCGGCGTGCTCGAGGCCCCGAGCGATGTCGAACTCGAAGCCGCTGGCGATCTTTCCGTGCAGCGCCGCCTTGACCTCGACGTCATCGACCTTCTGGAGGAGCTCTTCGCCGAGGGCGACCGAGTCGTGGCCTCCAGTGGTCCAGTAGACCGTGTCGATCATCGTCCACAGCCCCTCGATCTGCTGATCCTTCGGAAGTGTCCGCCAGCTCTTGACCTGCCGCATGACCTCCGCGGCTCGCACGCTGTTGCCGCTCTGGAAGAGGTTCTCCCCGAGATCGACGAGCCGCTCGTCAGTCGCGTCGCCGGCCGGGTCGCCCAGGCGGATCGCCTGCTCGACGAGCTCTGCGGCAGCGGCGTGCGCTCCGCGCGCGGCGACCTCCTTGGCCGCGGCGTGCACCCGTCTCGCCGTCTCCTCGTCGGGAGGCGAGGTCGCCAGGGCCAGATGACGGGCCTGCTCCTCGGGCTCGGGGACGGCGTCGACGAGCCTCGCGTGGACCCGCCGACGCTGCTCGTGCCCAATCGACGCATACACGGCCGCCGAATACAGCGGATGCGCGAAGCGGACGACCTGGTCGCCGGACTCGAGGATCCCGGCCTGCTCGGCCTCGTCGAGGGCCTCGTCGATGTCGCCGTGGACCACCTTCAGGAGACCGCGCGACGGGCTCGCGGACGCTGCGGCCGTGAGCAGCACGTCCCTCGTGTCGGCGTCGAGCTTCTCGACCCGGCCGAGGACCAGTCCCGAGAGGTCGGTTGGGACGGGTAGAGGCGCCGTCGTGGGGACTGCGGAGTCGATCGCAAGGCGCGCGATCTGCAGGGCGAAGAACGGATTGCCCTGCGCCGTCTCGTGCACGCGAGCGAGTAGCGGGCGCGCGAGCGAGCTGCCGAGCTCGTCCTTCAGGACGTGGTGAATCGCCGCGAGGCTCATCGGCCCGAGCCGATGCGGCTGAGCGCCGCGCATCGCGCCGTCGAGTGCGGAACCGGGACGTCGCGTCGCCAAGAGGCCGATTGGCCCAGTGGTCCTGCGAAGCGCAAACTCGATCGCGCCGAGCGATGCGGTGTCGAGCCACTGCGCGTCGTCGATCGCCACGACCATCGGCTGCTTCGCGGCGGCCGTCTCGAGCATCGATCTGAGCCCGGCGCCGACGGCACGTGGGTCCGGCGCTGCGCCCGAGGGAGACCGCTTGAGGAGCGCGACCTCGAGCGCAACCCGCTGGGGCTCGGGCAGATCCCCGAGCCCCTCGGCCAGCGGCTCGGCGAGGTCCGCGAGGGCCGAGAACGACAGCTTCGCCTCTGGCTCCGACGGACGGCAGACGAGCACGAGGAAGCCCGCGGCTTCCGCGGAGCGGACGGCCTCCCGCCAGAGAGTCGTCTTGCCGATCCCGGGCTCGCCCTCGATGATGAGCGAGCCAACGTCTCCGCCGAGGCCCGCGAGGAACCCCTCGATCGCCGCGAGTTCGGAGTCCCGGCCGATGACCATGCCCTTCGACAGGATGGCGTGCGGCCGAAGGGTTCTCAACCCCGGCTAGGATCCCGACGGCATGCACGACGTCCTGATCTACGCCGACTCGATGCACGACGCCGCGATGCGCCACGAGGTGCCGATCCCGGTGCCCGACCCGTTCCTCTACATCGAGCGGAACGGCGAGCGTCATGCGGTGGTGACGTCGTTCGAGGTCTCGCGTCTCGAGCCGCTCGGCATCACCGTCCATCCCTACGAGGAGTACGGCTATGACGAGCTCCTCGCGGAGGGGCTCCCGCGGTACGAAGTCGTGATGCAAACGATGGAGCGCGCCGTCGAGGAGCTCGGCGTCTCGAGCGCCGTCGTGCCGCCGTTCTTCCCGATCGGCGTCGCCGACCGGCTCCGCGCGAAAGGCGTCGAGCTGACGCCCGACCGTGAGTTCTTCTCCGAGCGCCGGCGGGTCAAGAACGAGACGGAGCTCGACGGGATCCGCCGGGCGCAGCGCGGCACCGAGGCCGCCATGGCCGCGGCCCGCGACATGCTGCGGCGCGCGGAGGCCTCCAACGGCGCGCTCACCCTGGACGGGGAGACCCTGACCTCCGAGCGGATCAAGTCGCGCATCGTCGAGGTCTTCAACGAGCACGATCTCGTCGCCGACGAGTTCATCGTCGCGCACGGCGGCCAGGCGGCGTCGGGCCACGACATGGGCTCGGGGCCGATCGCCCCGGGCGAGCCCGTCGTGATCGACCTCTTCCCGCGGGACCGCGAGACGGGCTGCTACGCGGACATGACCCGGACCTACGTCGTCGGCGAGATCTCGGACGAGGTGGCGGAGTACCACAAGCTCGTCCTCGAGGCGCTCAATCGCTCGCTCGACGCAGTGAAGCCCGGAGCGGAGGGACGCGAGATCTACCAGCTCGTCTGCGACGTCTTCCACGAGGCGGGGCAACCGACCCAGCTTTCGAAGAAGCCGGGCGAGGTGCTCTCGAGCGGGTTCTTCCACGGCCTCGGTCACGGCGTCGGCCTCGAGGTGCACGAGCCGCCGTGGCTCTCCCGCGATCCGAGCAAGCTCGTCGCCGGCGACGTGATCACGCTGGAGCCGGGCCTGTACCGCGAGGGGTACGGCGGGGTGCGGTTGGAGGACCTCGTCCTCGTCACCGAGGACGGCGCTGAGAATCTCACGGACTTTCCCTACGATCTGACCCCATGACCGAGACGCAGCGGCCTGCTGCGATCGAAACGATGTTCGAGGAGGTTCGGCGCTACCCGCCGGACCCGGACTTCGTGGCGCAGGCGAACGCGCAGCCGGAGCTCTACGAGCTCGACTTCGAGGAGCTGTGGGCGCGGGAGGCGCAGCGGGTGACGTGGTTCGAGCCGTGGACGACGCTGCTCGAATGGGAGCCGCCCTACGCGAAGTGGTATCTCGGCGGCAAGCTCAACGTCTGCTTCAACTGCGTCGACCGGCACGTCGAGGCGGGGAACGGCGGAAAGGTCGCCTACTACTGGGAGGGCGAGCCCGAGGACGAGCGGCGCGAGCTGACGTTCGCCGATCTCCAGACGGAGGTCGTGCGCTTCGCGAACGCGCTCCGCGGACTGGGCGTCGAGAAAGGCACTCCGGTCGGGATCTACATGGGGATGGTCCCGGAGCTCCCGATCGCGATGCTCGCCTGCGCACGGCTCGGCGCGCCGCACACGGTCGTCTTCGGCGGCTTCTCCGCCGAGTCGCTGGCCGACCGGCTGAACGACATGGAGTGCGAGGTGCTGATCACGCAGGACGAGGCTTGGCGGCGCGGCACCACAGTCCCGCTGAAGCGGAACACCGACGAAGCTCTCGCCGCTTCGCCTGGGGTCAGGTCTTGCATCGTGCACCGCCGAACCGGCAACGAGGTCCCGATGCAGGACGGTCGCGACCTCTGGTGGGACGAGATCGCGGACGGGCAGCCCGACGACCCGCAAACGTGCCCGCCTGAGCCGATGGACTCCGAGGACCTGCTCTACCTGCTCTACACGAGCGGGACGACCGCGAAGCCGAAGGGCATCGCGCACACCACGGCCGGCTACCTCGTCGGCGTCGCGACGACGCACCACTACATCTTCGACGTCAAGCCCGACTCGATCTACTGGTGCGCGGCGGACGTCGGCTGGGTCACGGGCCACAGTTACATCGTCTACGGGCCGCTGGCGAACGGCACGACCAGCGTCCTCTACGAGGGAACGCCGGACTATCCGGACAAGGACCGCTGGTGGGCGATCGTCGAGCGCTACAAGGTCGACATCCTCTACACGGCGCCGACGGCGATCCGCAGCCACATGAAGTGGGGGCCGGAGTACGCGGAGCAGCACGACCTCTCCTCGATCCGGCTGCTCGGGAGTGTCGGTGAGCCGATCAACCCAGAGGCATGGGTCTGGTACCGCGAGCACATCGGCGGCGGGAAGACGCCCGTGGTCGACACCTGGTGGCAGACCGAGACGGGGATGATCATGATCACGCCGCTTCCGGGGATCACGACGGGGAAGCCCGGATCGGCCACAAAGCCGTTCCCGGGCATCGACGCTGCGGTGTTCGACGAGCAGGGGAACGAGGTCGGGCCGGGCGGCGGCGGGTATCTGGTGCTGCGCCGGCCGTGGCCCGCGATGCTCCGCGGGATCTACAAGGCCCACGACCGCTACGTCGAGACCTACTGGTCGCGCTACCCGGGCGTGTACTTCGCCGGCGACGGCGCGAGGATCGACGAGGACGGAGACTTCTGGCTTCTGGGCCGCGTGGACGACGTGATGAACGTCTCCGGTCACCGCATCTCGACAATCGAGGTCGAGAGCGCGCTCGTCGACCACCCGTCGGTCGCCGAGGCCGCGGTGTGCGGTCGGATGGACTCGCAGACGGGCCAGGCAATCGTCGCCTTCGTCACACTCAAGGGCGGCATCGACGCCTCGCCGGAGCACCTCGCGGAGCTCCGCGACCACGTCGGACGGAAGATCGGCCCGATCGCCAAGCCCGCGAACATCGTCTTCACCCCGGAGCTGCCGAAGACGCGCAGCGGCAAAATCATGCGGCGGCTGCTTCGCGACGTTGCGGAGAACCGGCCGCTGGGAGACACGACGACGCTGGCTGATCCCACGGTCGTCGAGGAAATCCGAGACCGCGGGACGACCGAGCAGACGGAGGAGTAGGTGACCGGCTACACACACATGAGCGTGCTCGACGTCGAGGACGCGGCGGAGAAGTTCGGCATGAGCGACACGCACGAGGCGCGGTTCGGGCACGGCGCCTTGGAGGCGGAGCAGACCGGGTTCAGTCTCCAGCGCTTCAAGCCGGGGAAGCGGCAGCCGTTCGGCCATCGGCACGACACGGCGGAGGAGATCTACTTCGTTGTCTCGGGCTCGGGCCGCGTGAAGCTGGACGACGACATCCTCGAGCTTCGGCCCTGCGAGGCCGTCCGCGTCGCGCCGGGCGTCATGCGCCAGTTCGAAGCGGGGGACGAGGGACTCGAGATCCTCGCCTTCGGATCGCGCCATGCCGAGGACCGCGGCGAGGTCGTCCAGAACTGGTGGAGCGACTGAACCACCGGCAGCTGGGCGTCGACCTCTTCAACGAGGTCTGGCGGCTGATCGAGTCGCGAGAGGACGACGAGCGGATGCTCCACGCCGCGCACGCCTCCGCCTATCACTGGTCGCTGGCGCCGGAGTGCGAGCCGAAGAACCGAGCGCGCAGCGAGTGGCAGGTCTCGCGGGTCTACACCGTGCTCGGCCGCTCCGAGCCGGCGCTCCACCATGCGCAACGGTGTCTCGAGATCTGTCGTGAGCATCCGGACGACATGGAGGACTGGGACCTCCCGTTCGCCTACGAGGCCCTCGTTCGCGCCCATCGCCTCGCCGGCCTCGACGAAGAGGCCCGGCGGTGTGAGGAGAAGGCGCGCGAGCTGGGCGAGCAGATCGCGGATCCCGAAGACCGCGAGCACTTCGAAGAGGCGCTCGCCGAGCTCAGATGAGCATCCTCGCGGCGATCGGCGGCACGCCGCTCGTCCGGCTTGACCGGCTCGCGCCGGCCAACGGCGCAGAGCTGTGGCTCAAGCTCGAGTACGTCAACCCCACCGGGTCGATGAAGGACCGGATGGCGCTCTCGATGATCGAGGGCGCCGAGCGAGACGGGCTGATCGAGCCCGGGGCGACCGTCGTCGAGTACACGGGCGGCAGTACCGGCCCGGCGCTTGCACTGGTCTGCAAGGCGAAGGGGTACGTCCCGCGGATCGTGATCGCCGACTGCTTCAGCGAGGAACGGATGCAGCTCATGCGCGCTCTCGGAGCCGAGCTGGAGGTGATCCCCGCCGTCGAGGAACGAGGGCGGGTCACTGCGCGGGACATCCAGAACATGGTCGAGCGAGCCGGCGAGCTGGCGGCCGAGCCCGGGACGTACGCGACCGATCAGTTCAACAACCCGTACGTCATCCCCGGCCACCGCGACATGCTCGGACGTGAGATCTGGGAGCAGACCGATGGACGCGTAACGGGGTTCTGCCACGGGATCGGCACTGCGGGCTCGCTGATGGGCGTGTCCGAGGCGCTGAAACCGCGGGGCGTGCGCATCGTCGCCCTCGAGCCCGCCGGCTCCGCCGCGATCACCGGTGGCTCTCAAGGGTCTTTCGCGATGCAGGGCTGGACCGGGATCGTCCCGCCGCACTGGGACGCCGATCGCGTCGACGAGGTGTGGGCGATCGAAGACGAGGAAGCGATCGCGATGACGCGGCGCCTTGCGGTCGAGGAGGGTGTCTTCGCGGGCATTTCCACAGGCGCGAACGTCGTGGGAGCCCTACGGCTCGCGGAGCAGCTCGGCCCCGACGGCGTCGTCGTCACGCTCGCCGTCGACAGCGGCTTCAAGTACATGTCCGGCGTGCCCTACGCCGCGTAAAGCCGAACCGGCTCGTCGAGCCGTCTCGTGGTGCCAGGCACACGGCCAGGTTCCGAAGGGTCGTGGCGTAGATGGTCACCCCCGCTCGGGCTCCGCCGAGGCGTGGATCGCGGCCTGGCGATTTGGCCCCTGCCCGCCGGTCGCCACCTTGTCGCCGCGAGCCACGTCCGGGCGCCTGGCACCGGGACGTGCGGCCGAACGGCGGTCGTCCCGTGGACGAAACGCTAGCCGGCCAGCAGCTTTTCGAAGCGCTCGGCGTCGTCGAACGGGCCGATCACCGCGAGGTTCAGGCCCTTGTCGCCGATGACGTCGGCCGCGACGCGCTGGACGTCCTCCACCGTCACGGCGTCGATCTCCGCGAGCACCTCCTCGGGCTCGGGCGTCCGGCCCTCGAGCACCTCGCGGCGCAGCCCGAACATGATCATCCCGTGCGGGCTCTCGGTCTGGAGGACGAAGCGGCCCTTCGCGACGTTCTTCGCCTTGTCGAGCTCGTCGTCCGGCACCGGCTCGCGCGCGATCTTTCGCAGCTCCCGCGTGATGGTCTCGACCGCCTCGTCGATGCGGTTGATGTCGACCCCTGCCTGTGAGTAGAGCGTCCCCGCGTCGGTGTAGGAGTGGTTCAGCGCGAACACGTAGTACGCCAGCCCGCGACGCTCCCGCACCTCCGTGAAGAGCCGCGAGGACATGCCCGTCCCGAGCACGGTCCCGACGATCTGCAACGGGTAGCGATCGGGATGGTCGAGCGGGTAGCTCGGCACGCCGAGACAGATGTGCGCCTGGTCTGACTGCTTCGTATGGATCTTCACGCGCGGCGCGGATCCGTTCGCGCTGCCCTCGAGCGGCGGCGGCCCGCCCGGATCCCCGCTCTCGACCTCGCCCAGGAGCTGCTCGAGCTCGTCGCGGACGCCGTCCGGGTAGTTCCCGGCGATCCCGACGACCATCTTCGGTGCCCGGTACCACTGCTGGACGTAGTCGAGGAACGTCTCGCGCTTGGCGGCGCGCACCGTCTCCTTCCGCCCGATGATGTCCCAGCCGAGCGGCTGGTCGTCCCAGAGAAGCTGGTGGTAGACGCCCCCGATGTAGTCGCGCGGGGTGTCGAAGTACATGTTCATCTCCTCGATGATCACGCCCTTCTCGCGATCGATCTCCTCCGGCTCGAACTTGGAGTGTCGGAGCATGTCGACGAGGACGTCGAACGAGTGCTCGCGGTGCTCGGCCGCGCACTTCACGTAGTACCCGGTGTACTCCTTGCCGGTGAACGCGTTGAACTCGGCGCCGATACCGTCGAGCTCACGCCCGATCTGCTGCGCCGTCGGGCGCCGCTCGGTGCCCTTGAAGAACATGTGCTCGGCGAAGTGCGCGATCCCGCTCGTCTCCGGAGTCTCGTAGCGGGAGCCGGCCGCGAGCATGATGAAGCACGCGACCGACTGGACCTGCGGCATGGGCGCCGCGAGCAGCCGGACGCCGTTGGACAGCGTCTCGCGCTCGAAGACGCTCACGCCGGGACTCCCTGCAGCGTCTCGCGCCACCCGGACGGGAGCTCCTGCGAGCGCCCGGCCCGGTAGTCGTAGGCGACGACGACGAACCGCCCCTCGGCCGCTAGGCGTCCGTCGGCCCAGACCTCCTGCTCGAGGTCGAAGCTCTTCGTCCCGATCCGTCCCGTGCGCGTGCCCACCTCAACCTCCTCGCCGAGCGAGATCGGCGAGCGGAAGTCGACCTCGGCGCGCGCGAGGATCATCCCCTCGAGCGGGTTGCCGTCCGGCGCGAGGCCGAGCGACTTGAAGTACGAGAGCCGCGCCGTCTCCATGTAGGTCAGGAACACGGCGTTGTTCACATGCGCCATCCCGTCGAGATCGCGAAAACGCACCGATTCGTGGTGCACATGGTCGAAGCCGTCCACGGCGCGGATGGTATAGACGGCTACATGCCCGGCGACAAGACCCGCGAGGCGACGCTGGCCCAGCCGGAATGGCTGCGCCAGGTGCCGACGGATCGGCGGTTTCCGGACGGGCAGATCGTCTTCACCGGCTGCGGGACGTCGTTCCACGCAGCGCAGCTCGGGGACGGGCCGGCGGTGCAGGCGCTCGAGCTCGCGGAGCGCGGGGGCGGCGAAGACCTCCTCGTCGCGGTCAGTCACGAGGGCGAGACGCCGACGACTCTGAGAGCGGTCCAGGGTTGGCGCGGGCCGAAGTGGGCGATCACCGCGAAGGCCGACAGCCCGATCGCGGCCGAGTGTGACGACGTCGTGATCGCAACGCCGGAGATCGAGCAGAGCTGGTGCCACACCGCGAGCTACACCTGCGCCGTCGCCGCGATCCGAGCCCTGGAGGGTGAGGACGTCACGTGGCTGCCGGACGCCGTCGCCCAGGCGCTCGAGCAGGTCGTCGGCGCGCCGCCGCTCGGGCGGGTGCTGGTGGCGGGCGCCGGGAAAGGATGGCCGACCGCGCAGGAGGCGGTGCTGAAGCTTCGCGAGGGGGCGCACCTGCCGGCCGAGGCGCACCACACGGAGCAGCTCCTGCACGGCCATCTCGCCGCCATCGACGAGACGGTGCGGGCCTACGTGATCGACGGCTCGCGCGCAGCGGACGCCGTGCGGGCCCTCGAGACGATCGGCTGCGAGACGACGCTTGTCCCGAGCGCGCACCCGGTCGTGGACATCGTCTTCTTCCAGCTGCTGACGCTGGCTGCGGCGGAGGCGCGGGGCGTCAACCCCGACGCGATCCGGCGCGACGACGAGCGCTGGCGCCGAGCCCGCGAGACTTACAGCTAGCCGCCGAAGTCCCCGCCGCCGCCGAAGTCCCCGCCACCGAAGTCTCCGCCGCCGAAGTCGCCGCCGCCGAAGTCCCCACCGCCCCAGTCCGACGAGGCGGCATGCGCGTCGGGAACGCCCATCGTCGCGCCGATCGCCGTGCCGACGAGGAAGCCCGGCAAAAGGCCGCCGCCCCAGAAGCCCCCGACCCAGGGGCCGTAGTGGGCCGGCGCGTCCCAGTAGGGCCGCCGCTGTCCGTTGACCTCGATCTCACGGATCGCCGGCGTGCGGCCGGAACGGACGAGCTGCGCGTCGGACTCGCAGGCCGGCACCATCACAGCGCGTCCGTAGGGCGGCTCCCACCAGACGTCCTGCGTCGACGTCCCGTGTCTCGGATCGAAGAAGCACGGCAGACGATCCTCGGGCGGCGGCTTCCCTTCCAGTCGCGCCTTCGCGTTCTCCATCTCGAACCTTGCCTCGGCGAGCGCCGACGACACCTTGGCGAGATCGCGGGTCGATCCGGCGCGGTCGAAGGAGTCGTCCGCGCGCTGGTACGCCTCCATCGCGCGGGTGTACGAGCGGCGCGCTTCCGGATCGCCTTCGACCTCCGCCTCGAGCTCCGTCACGTCCTCGGCCAGCGCGACGAGGTCCTCTCGCGCGGCGGCCTTCACGTCGGCGAGCTCCGTGGCCTTGCGCCGCCGCCGGACGAAGACGAATCCGAGCAACGCCAAGCCGCCGACGACGAGCCCGACGACCCAGAAGCTCGAACCCTCGTCGTCCTGGCCCTGTCTGGCCTCCCCGACGCGGCGGATGAAGTCCGACAGGACTGCCGCTACACCGTCGTCACCGCGCGCCGCGAACGCCTCGGTCGCCAGGCGTCCGGCCTCGCCTGACTGGAGATCCGTGCTGACGGCGCGGAACTCGTCCCCGGCCACCACCGCGTAGACGCCCGCAACGCGCACGAGCCGCCCGAGCCCGATCGCGAGATCCGTGCTCGACCCCTCTCCCCGGAACGACTCGGGGAGAACCGCGATGTACATCGGGCCGTTCGCCTCGTCCTGGATCTCCCGTCTCAGCCGCCGTGCCTCTTCGGCCGAGAGGCCGTCGGTCTCCGGATGGACATAGACGCCCTGCGATCGAAGCTGCGGCGCGATCTCCCTCAGCGTCGTCTGCGCCGCCGCCGCCGGAGCGAGCACGAGCGCGCCGATGAGGACGGCGAGAGCTCTCACGCGCGCCATGCTTGCAGCAGCGCCGCTTCCCGATCCGGCGACAGACCGGCGTCTTCTGTCGTCTCCGCGAGCTCGAGCGTCCCGCGAACGACGTCGTCGAGCGGTCGGAAGCTCAGACCTGCGGCGAGCGCGCGGGACACGTCGGCCTGCATCATCCCGACCCACTCCGGGTCGTGCAGCCAGAGCGGCAGCTCCATCCATTCGCCCACGCCATGTTCGGCGAGCCATGCGCCGTCCACCCAGATCGGCTCCGCGCCGGCGCTGGTCACTCGCAGGCACGACTCGACCAGCTCGCTCCAGGACACGCCAGGGTGCGTCGCGTTGAACGTCCCGCCCTCGCCGGCCACGCAGAGATCCACCAGCCAGGCGCCGAGGTCGCGCGCGTCGACGAACTGCACCTGGGCCCCGAGGGGCCTGGGGCAACGAACTCCCCGCCCCGCGCGACGCGGTGGGGCCAGTACGTGAAGCGGCCGGTCGGGTCGTGCGGCCCGACGATCAGGCCGGGTCGGACGATCAGCGCGCGGTCGCCGAAAATCTCGATGATGGCGTCCTCGCAGAGGGCCTTGCGCGCACCGTAGTCGTCGTCCTCTGTCCTCACGCCAAGCGCGATGCGGTTCGAGTCCTCTGTCGGGCCCGTGGCGAAGCTCGCGTAGACCGAGATGCTCGAGACGAACAGATAGAGACCGACCGAATCCTCGCAACGCCTGGCTCGAGCGGCGAACGTCCGCCGGCAGGTAGCCCGAGGTGTCGATCACGGCGTCCCAGGAGCCCTCCGGGAAGAGGGTCGACGGATCGGTCGCCGCGAACACGATCCGCCTCGGGAAAGAGGTCCGGATTCGTCTCGCCGCGGGTGTAGAGCGTCACCTCGTGACCACGCTCGAGCGCGGTCTCCACCGCCGCCCGCCCGAGGAAGCTCGTGCCGCCCAGGAAGAGGATCTTCACGGGGTGGTGAAGCCTCGTAAGGATTGTTTGAAAACGCTGTCGGCAGCCGGCATGCCGCCGATAGCTTGCCTGTGGAAATGCTGGACGCCATCGTCATCGTTCTCCTCTTCGTCGCGGCCTGGCTGCTCGCCCGCGCGGCAGGCTTCGTCGCGCTCCGGCTACTGGTCTGGAACGACCGGCGCTCCGCCGAGCTCGACCTCACCAAGTCCGGGAAGATGGCGCGGCTGAAGCGCCGCGAGACGCAGGTCTCGATCTACCGCGCCGCGATCACCTACCTCGGCTTCGCGACGGCGGCCGTCCTGTCGGTCGGCCAGCTCGCGGGCGGCATGGACCGCCTCACCGCCCTGGCCGGAGCATCGTTCCTGCTGATCCTGGTCGGCTTCTCGATCCAGCGCGTGCTGACGGACATCATCGCCGGGCTCGCGATGTTCATCGAGGGCTGGTACTCCGTCGGCGACACGATCCAGATTCCGATGCACGAGCTCCAGGGAATCGTCGAGGACGTCTCGCTCCGCCATACGCGGCTACGCACGCTCGACGGCGAGGTGATCCACATCCACAACTCGCAGATCCCGTCGGTTCGGGTGATGCCGAGCGGGTCGAGGACCTGATGCTCGAGGTCTTCGTGACCGACCGCGACAAGGGTGTCGAGATGGTCGACTCAGTCGTCTCGATCCTGCCCGAGGGCCCCACGACCTTCGTCAGCCGCCCGCGGATCGACCGCGTCGACGAGCTCTCCGAGACGCTCCATCGGATCTCGGTGCGCGGCTCCGTACCGCCTGGGCGAGAGTGGCTGATGGACGGCTTCTTCGCCGATCTCCTCCGGGAGCGCGCCGAGCCCGGCCTGATCGCTCACGGCCCGGTCACGCTGGCCGTCGACGAGTCCGCCGTCAGGAGCTACGCGCGAGCGAGCGCCGCCACGCGGCGCAGCGGTGACTGGCACCCCGCGCTCAAGCGAGCCTCCTGAGCTCCGCCAGCAGCCGGTCGATCTCCTCGGCCGTGTTGTAGTGGACGATCCCGACGCGCACCGCGCCGTCTTCCAGCCCCAGCCGCTTCATCACCTCCACGGCGTAGTAGTCGCCGTGCCAGACGAAGATGCCGCGGTCGCCGAGGTGCTCCGCGACCTCCAGCGGCGACCGGCCCGGGACGGTGATGGCGAAGGTCGGTACGCGGCCCTCCATCGTCGGCGCTCCGTGTAGCTCGATCCCGTCAGGGAGGCCGTCGAGGAAGCGAGCGCCGAGGTCTCGCTCGTGCGCGACGAGCGCCTCCCACCCGAGCGACTCGACGTACTCGACCGCGGCGACGAAGCCGGCAAGGAGCTCGTGCTGCATCGTCCCGGTCTCGTAGCCCGGCGCGGGTCGCACCTTGTATGGCTTCCAGCTCGCGAGCAGCTCGGCGCGGACGAACGCCAGGCCGAGATGTGGGCCGTAGAACTTGTACGGCGAGCAGAGCAGCACGTCAGCTCCTAAGGACGCGACGTCGATCGGGCCGTGCGGCGCGTAGTGGACGGCGTCGACCCAGGCGAGAGCGCCCGCGTCATGGGCCAGCGCGCAGATGCGCTCCGCGTCGACGAGCGTGCCGAGAGCGTTCGAAGCCCAGGGGAAGGCAACGACGCGCGTCCGATCTGAGAGCTGCTCCTCGAGGTCGGACAGGTCGTAGTCGGCGAAGCGCACGACGAGCTCGAGGTCGGCCGCGAGCTCGAGCCAGGGCGAGACGTTCGCGTCGTGGTCGAGCCGCGTCACGACGATCTCGTCCCCCTCCGCGAGCTCGCGTCCAAGTGTCCGCGTGAGCATGAAGTTGAGGTTCGTCATGCTCGGCCCGAAGAGCGTCTCCTCCGGTGAGCAGCCGAGGAAGCGCGCGGCGGCCGCCCTCGCCGAGTCCACGACCTCGCCGGTCCGGCGGCTCGTCGCGAAGGCGCCGCCGACGTTGGCGTTCGACTCGCGCAGGTACGCGGAGATCGCGTCGATCACCTCGTCGGGAACCTGCGTGCCGGCAGGACCGTCGAGAAACGCCTCTGGACGCTGGAGCGCCGAGAAGCGAGCCCGGACGGCCTGGACGTCGAGCGCGGTCGCGCTCACAGATTCCGGCCGTTGACGCGCCACTTGTAGCGCGGCGCGGGGCGGAGTGACGCGCCGACGAAGCAGCCCCACTCGGCGCTCTCGAGCAGCGGCCGCAGCGCCGCCTCGTCCAGCTCGCCCTCGAGCTCGACGTCCATCCGGCACTCGATCGTCGCGAAGCCGTAGCGGTCGTCCTCCTCGCGCCGGGTCACCGTTCCCGAGGCGTAGGCCGACGCGTGCGCCTCGAGATTCTTCTGGCGCGCGAAGTACTCGAGGCTCGAGATCGAGCAGCGGGCGAGCGCGGCGAGAAGCAAGTGCTCGGCGCTGGCGGTTTCGAGCGTCATCGGCGCACCGTCCGCCGACAGCCCGCTGTCGTCGAGCGTGATCCAGTACTCGAAGTGCTTGGCGCGAACAGTCACCGTCCGGTGCGCAATCTACGGTCAGTCGATGCGGTTGCGGGGCTTGAACGAGGCCGAGTGCTACGCCCGCTGCTACGGCGATCACGCGGAAACCGTGAGCCTCGTCGTCTTCGAACCGCGCCGCGCGCGATTCGAGAGCACCTTGAGCGGCGAGGACGTCCGGCGGCTGTTTGAGTTGCGCCTTGATGCCCGCGACCCCGAGCTCGCAGTCGAAGCCGAGCGCCTAGCGCCGTCCCCGATGTCCTTGCGCCCGACCTGCGTGTGGTCTTCTGCGGCATCAACCCGGGCCGCTGGTCCGCCACTGCGGGGGCGCACTTCGCCAATCCGCGGAACGACTTCTGGCGGTTGCTCCACAACGCCGGCTTCACGCCGCGCCTGCTCGCCCCGCAGGAGCAGCACGACCTGCCGGCGTTCGGCCTGGGCGTAACGAACGCCGCCTTCCGAACGACGCCGGGCTCTGGCGACCTGCGCCGTGCCGACTTCCTCGGAGCTGCCGAGCGACTCGAGCGGATCGCGCAAGGGGCTGCAGCCCAAGTGGATCGCGTTCGTCGGCAAGGAGGCTTACCGCGGCGCGTTCCGCGAGCGACCGGAGCTCGGCGAACAGGCGCGCACGCTGGGCGAGACGCACCTGTTCGTCCTTCCCTCGACGTCACCGGCGAACGCCGCAGTGCCGTACGACGAACGGCTGCGCTGGTTTCGCGAGCTGGCTAGCGCTGCCGGATTGCCCGGCGGATAGCCCGCGCGACGTACCAGCTCGACTTCACGAAGAACAGCGCGCCGAGGATCGCTCGCAGCTGCTTCCCGTTCAGCGGCGTCCGCTTCGTGACGGGCTTCTCGATCCGGTCCGCGAGCCGTTCACGCCAGCCGACGAGGCCGGCTTCGAGTGTCTGTGTCTTGTTCACGCCGGCCTTCTACCCGCGCCAGCGATTCGTAATCGGCGTGCGGCGGTCGCGGCCGAACGCCTTCGGCCGGAGCTTGACGCCGGGCGGCGCCTGGCGCCGCTTGTACTCCGCGCGGTCGATCAGTGCGATCGCGCGGTCGACCACGTCCTGGTCGAAGCCGTCCGCCGAGAGCTCCTCGTGGGAACGATCCTCCTCCACGTACGCCTCGAGCACGCGATCGAGCTCGGCGTAGGGCGGGAGCGAGTCCTGGTCGAGCTGGTTCTCGCGGAGCTCCGCGCTCGGCGCGCGGTCGATGATCGACTCGGGGATCAGCTCGCGCCCCGCGCGCTCGTTCAGGTGGCGCGCGAGCCGGAAGACGTCCGTCTTGTACATGTCCTTGAGCAGCGCGAAGCCGCCGGCCATGTCGCCGTAGAGCGTCGCGTAGCCGACGGAGAGCTCCGACTTGTTCCCGGTGGCGACGAGCAGCCAGCCGAACTTGTTCGACAGCGCCATCAGCAGCACCCCGCGGATCCGCGCCTGCAGGTTCTCCTCGGTGATGTCCGCCTCGCGTCCCTCGAAGACCGGGGAGAGCGCCTGCACGAACCCTTCGAACATCGGGTCGATCGGCACCACGAGGAAGCTCGTCCCGAGGCTCTTCGCGAGCCTCTCCGCATCACGTTGCGTCTCGGACGAGGAGTAGCGAGAGGGCATCGAGACGGCGTGGACGCGATCCGGCCCGAGCGCCTCGACGGCGAGAGCGAGCGTCAGCGCGGAGTCGATCCCGCCCGAGACGCCGACGACGACGTCGCTGAAGCCGTTCTTCTCGACGTAGTCCCGGAGGCCGAGCTCGAGCGCGCGCCGCATCTGCTCGACGTCCTCGAGCGGCTCGGCGACCAGAGGCGTCGCCGGTGCGGATTGGGCGCGCGGCTCACCGAGGTCGATCACCGGCGGATCGGGAACCTCCTGCTCCCGCGCCAGTGCACGGCGTCGCGCGTCGACGAGCCGGCGCGCGATCGCCGTCGACGCGTCGATATCGACGACCAGTAGCGCCTCCTCGAAGCGACGGCGCGCGCGCCACGACCTCGCCCTCCTCGTCGATCACGACGCTGTGGCCGTCGAAGATCAGTTCGTCCTGGCCGCCGACGGCGTTCACGAGGGCCACCCAGCAGGCGTTGTCGCGGGCGCGTGTGATCAGCATCTCCTCGCGCTCGAGGCCCTTGCCGACGTGGAACGGCGACGCCGAGATGTTCGCGACCACATGCGCGCCGGCCAGCGCAAGATCCGTCGCGGGCGGCCCAGGCTGCCAGATGTCCTCGCAGACCGTCGGCCCGACGAGCGCCTCGCCGACCCGCAGGAGCAGCAGCTCGCGACCGGGCTGGAAGTAGCGCACCTCGTCGAAGACCCCGTAGTTCGGCAGGAAGCGCTTCGGGTAGATCGCCTTGACCTCGCCGTTGGCGCAAACCGCGCAGGCGTTGTAGAGATCGCGGTCGAGCCAGGGGAAGCCGACGAGCGCAGCGACGCCGGTCGCCTCCGCGGCGATCTGGTCGAGGCTCCGCCGCGCTTGCCGCAGGAACTCCGGCCGGAAGAGCAGATCCTCGGGCGGGTAGCCCGTGACGCAAAGCTCGGGGAAGAGGACGAGGTCGGCCCCGGCGCCCCCTGCTTCGTGGAGGCCGCGAACGATTCGCTCCCGGTTTCCCTCGAGATCTCCGACGACGGTGTTGATCTGGGCGAGCGCGAGCCTCATGGTTTTCGCCTCACAGTCGAAAACATAGTCTACTCGTCGTGGAGCTCGTCATCGATCGGAAGTTTCGCGGTCCCACCGGTTCCGCGAACGGCGGTTACACCTGCGGAGTGCTCGCGTCGTTCCTCCACGGTCCGGCGGAGGTCACGCTGAGGCAGCCGCCGCCACTCGACCGGCCGCTCGAGGTGGCGCCAAACGGCCGAATCGAGCTGCGCGACGGCGACACGCTCGTCGCGCACGCCGAGCCCACGGAGCTCGATCTCGACCTGCCGACCCCGGTTTCCTTCGAGCAGGCGTCGGCGGCAGCCATGCCGGAGGGAGACAAGGAAAGCGCCTTCCCCGAGTGCTTCGTCTGCGGCTGGTCTCGCGAGGACGGCCTACGGATCTACGCCGGTCCGGTCGAAGGGACGGACCTCGTCGCCGCAACCTGGACCCCCCGCGAGGAGCTCGTAGCGCCCGAGTTCATCTGGGCTGCGCTCGACTGTCCCGGCGCCTACGCCGTCCAATCGGGTTGGCGAGGGACTCCAGTCCTGGGTCGCCTAGCTGCCCGCGTCGAGCACCTGCCGCATCCGGGCGAGCGGTGCATCGTGATGGCGTGGCCACTCGGCGAAGAGGGCCGCAAGCTCTACGCCGGCACCGCGCTCTTCGGCGATGGCGGTCGAGTGCTCGGCTCCGCGCGTGCGACGTGGATCGTGCCGCGAGGCCGTTCTTAACGGGACCAGGTCCAGTAACGGAGTGCGCAATTCGTTACTGGACCTGGTCCCGTAACGAAGTGCGCAACGCGTGCTTGTTCAGCGCTGCAGCCGGATCGCGTTCAGGTCGTTCTCCGACGATCTCGTCGGCGCGGCGGATCAGATCCTCGATGTCGTCGTGCTCTGCGTGGATGTAGCGGCCGCTGAGCTTGTCGGCCCGGCCCGACGCGAGCACACGGACCAGCTGCGGCGCGAGCTCCGGCGGCGTCCAGGGCATGTCCTCGCCGAACGGCTCCGTCATCTCCGTCTTGACGAGCCCCGGGCTGAACGTGAAGACCGGGATGCCGTACTCCTCGAGCTGAAGCGCGAGCCCCTCGCCGAACCGGTACAGCGCCGCCTTGCTCGCGCCGTATGCCGTCGTCGTCTGCCCGGGGAGATATCCGGAGCCGCTGCCGGTGTTCACGATCCGCCCCCGGCCACGCTCGATCATCCCCGGGATCACGGCGCGCGAGACGAGGAAGGGGCCGCGGAGGTTCACCTCGAGCACGTGCCACCACTCCTCCGGATCGTCCTCCCACGCACGGTTGCCCCAACTCGCGATGCCGGCGTTGTTCACCAGCAGGTCGATCGGGCCGAGCCCGCGCTCGACCTCGGCCACCATCGCCTCCGCGTCGCCGGGCGACGAGACGTCCGCGACCACCGCGAGCCCGCCGATCTCTGCCGCCACGGCCTCGACCTGCTCGCGCGTCCGCGCGGACACAGCGACGCGCATGCCCGCATCCGCGAGCTCCCGCGCGATCGACGCGCCGATTCCGCGCCCGCCGCCCGTGACGAGCGCGACGCCGCTCAGCGAGTCAGCCAACGACCCGCTCGATCTCGTCGAGCGCCTCGGGGTTCTCGAGCGACGACAGATCCCCGGGGTCCGCGCCCAGCGCTTTCGCCCGCACCGCGCGCCGCATGATCTTCGCGCTGCGCGTCTTGGGAAGCGCGCTCACGAAGACGACCCTATCCGGACGGAACGCCTTGCCCAGCTCGTCCGCGACGAGCCCGCCGACCTCCGCCGCCAGCCCGTCGCCCGTCTCGGCGCCAGGCGCCGGAATGCAGAACAACCAGGCGACTTCGCCCTTGACCTCGTGCGGGATCCCGACCGCCGCGGCCTCGAGAACCGAGGGATGCCCGACCGCCGCCGATTCGAGCTCGGCCGGCCCGATCCGCTTGCCCGCGATGTTGAGCGTGTCGTCGGAGCGCCCGTGGAGGAACCAGTGGCCGTCCTCGTCGACCGACGCCCAGTCCCCGTGTGTCCAGATGCCGGGGAACCGTCGCCAGTAGGTCTCGAGGTACCGCTCGGGGTCGCGCCAGAACCCGCGCGTCATCCCGGGGAACGGCTTGCGGCAGACGAGTTCCCCGACCTCGCCCGAGCCGGCGATCGAGCGGCCCTCCCCGTCGACGACGTCCATCGCCATGCCCAGCGCCGGCCCGCCGAGCGAGCACGGTTTGATCGGGATCGCCGGAGTGGGCGAGAGGAAGCACGCGCCGACCTCCGTTCCGCCCGAGCAGTTGATGATCGGGACCCGTTCGCCGCCAACCTCCTCGAAGAGCCACCGGTACGGCTCGGGGTTCCACGGCTCACCCGTCGTCACCATCACCCGCAGGGACGACAGGTCGCTCTCCGGATCGCCGTGGGGGATGAGCGCGCGGACGAGCGTCGGCGAGACGCCCAGGATCGACACGCGCTGACGCTCGATCAGCGTCCACAGCCGGTCCGCCGGCCAGTCCGGCGCGCCTTCGGCAAAGACGAGCGTCGAGCCCATCGCGCCGCCGCCGACGACCGTCCACGGGCCCATGATCCAGCCCATGTCGGTGGCGAAGTGGATGACGTCGTCCGGCTTCGCGTCGGCCTGGTAGCAAACCTCGCGCGCGATCGACACCAGAAACCCGCCCTGGACGTGGACGACGCCTTTCGGCAGGCCGGTCGTGCCGGACGTGTAGGTCAGCAGGTACGGGTGCTCGGAGTCGACTTCGAGAGGCTCGAGCTCGCCCGGCGACTCGTCCACCACGTCGTCCCAGAAGACGTCGCGACCCGCCTGCATCGGAACCTCGGCGCCGAGCCGCCGCCACACGACCATGTGCTCGAGCGCCGGCGCCTGGCGCGCGGCCTCGTCGGCGATCTCCTTCATCGGCACCTCGCGCCCGCGGCGCAGCGAGCCGTCCGCGCAGATCAGCACCTTCGCCTCGGAGTCCACCAGCCGGGCGGCCACCGCGGGCGCCGCGAACCCGGAGAAGATCGGAACCTGCACCGCCCCGATGTGCGCACAGGCGTGCGAGGCGATCGCAACCTCGGGTGACATCGGCAGATACAGCGCCACGCGGTCGCCCGGCTCGACGCCCAGCCGCACGAGCGACTCGGCCAGCTTCGTGACCGCTTCGGAGAGCTGGCGGAACGTGAACGCCGCCTCCGAGCCATCCTCTCCCGCCCAGACCGCGGCCTCCTCGTCGGCGCGAACCCCGCGGGCCCAGCGATGGACGCAGTTCCAGGCGATGTTCAGCTCGCCGCCGACGAACCACGTGGCCCACTCCGGCCCGCGTGCGAGATCCGCCACCCGGTCCCACGGCTGCGAGAACTCCAGCCCCATGTCCTCGATCGCCGCGGGCCAGAACCACTCGGGCTCCTCCTGCGAGCGGCGCACGAGCTCCCAGTAGTCGTCGAAGCCGTGCCGGCGCATCAGCCGCGTCACGTTCGCCGCGGCGAGCACCTCCTCGGTCGGCGTCCAGATCACCGCGAGCCCTCGACGTGGAAGTCGGGCAGCCAGCTGAGCCAGCGCGGGAGGTACCAGTTCCACTTGCCCAGCAGCTTCATGCTCGCCGGGAGGATCACCGATCGGATGATCGTGGCGTCGATCAGGAGCGAGACGGCGACGCCGAAGCCCATCTGCTGGAACATCACCAGGTCGCCGACGGCGAACCCGCCGAAGACGGCGATGATGATCAGCGCCGCGCCGGTGATCAGGCGCGCCGTCGAGCCGATCCCGTGCGCCACCGCGAGGTCGCTGTCGCCTGTCTGGAGGAAGCGCTCGCGGATCCGGCTGAGCAGGAAGACGGTGTAGTCCATCGAGAGACCGAACAGCACGGCGAACAGGAACAGCGGCACCCAGGCCTCGATGAAGTCGACCTGCTGGAATCCGAAGAGCTCGTTGCCGACGCCCTCCTGGAAGACGAGGATCAGGATTCCGTACGCCGCGCCCACCGAGAGGAGGTTCAGCAGGATCGCCAGCAGCGCGACGACGACCGACCGAAACGCGACGGTCAGCAGCACGAACGACAGCGTCAACACGAACACGATCAGGATCGGCAGCCAGCGGTCGGTGAGCGCGAAGTAGTCGATCGCCTCGGCCGTCTCGCCGGTCACGAGCACCTCGGCGCCCGTGATTTCCTGCTCGCGCAGCTCGCGGACCGCGTCGAGCGCGCGCTCGTCCCGGCTGTCTCCGGCTGGTAGCGCCTCGATCACCGCCAGCCCTTGCTCGGGGTGGAGCTCCGTCTCGACCTGGCGAAATGCGGGATTCGCCTCCAGCTCGTCGGCGAGCCGCTGCACGCCCTGATGCGCCTCCACCGAGAGCTGATCGGCGGCGACGACGACGATCACGTTGTCCGTCGTCCCGACGTCGAACTCCTCCTGCAGCGCGTTGAACCCCTGTTTCGAGGCGAAGCGGTCCGGCAGCGTTCGGATGCCGGCCTCGCCGGTCCTGAACTCGAGCACGGGGAGCGCGATGGCGAGCATCGCGCCGACACTGAGCACCAGGCTGACGACCGGGCGGCGCATCACGGCGCCGACGATCGCCCCCCAGAACCGGCTCTCGGCGCCGGTGCCACGCTCTGCTCCGCGGCCGACGATGGGGATTCGCAACGAGTTGATCCGGTCGCCGAGCAAACTGAGCACGGCGGGGAGCAGCGTGAGTGCCGCGACCACCGAGGTGATGCCGACCAGGATCGCTCCAGCCGCGAGGCTCCGGAAGATCGTGTTCGGGATGATCAGCAGGCCGAGCATCGCGATCACGAACGCGATCCCGCTGAAGAGGACTGCGCGGCTGGCCGTGGCCCCTGTCGCGGCAATGGCGTCGAGCTTGTCCCGCCCCGCAGAGCGCTCCTCTCGGAACCGGGACACGACGAAGAGCGAGTAGTCGATCCCTAGCGCGAGGCCCATGCCGCTGAGCATGTTGACCGTGAAGATCGAGAGGTCGAACTGGATCCCGACGAGCGCAGTGAGGCCCAGCGCCGTGATGATCGCGACCAGGGCGAGGATCAACGGGATCAGGCCGGCGATGACTGCGCCGAAGACGAGCAGCAGGACGATCAGCGCCGCCGGCAGGCCGAACTGCAGCTCGCCTTTCTCGAGATCCTCCTGGGAGAGCGTCTGAAAGTCGCGCTCGACCATCCACTCGCCCGTTGCGTACACGTCGAAGGTCTCGTCGTCTTCGGCCTCGAGGAACTCGGCGACGTTCTCGGCCGCCACCTCGTCCTCCAACCCGACCTCGATCACGACTGCACGCTCGCTCTGGGCAGCCGGCCGGTCGATCACGTTGAAGACGCCGGGAGTGTCCCTGAGGCCGTCGATGACCTGATCGACCTTTCCTCGGAAGTCCGGCTCGCCGACCTCGAGCGAAGCCGAACGGATCAGGACGACGTCGGTTGAGGCCTCCTCGGTCCTGGGCGGCAGCCGCTCGAACAGCACGTCATAGCCCTGCGCGGACTCGGGGTTGTTCAGCTGTTCGGCCTCGCCGGTCAGCGCGTCGCCGAGGAAGAAGACGATCAGGACGAAGGAGGCGAGCAGAGCAGCGACCCAGATCCCGACCGTGCGCCAGGGATGGGCTGCGGCCGCCGATGCCAGACGTTCGGTCATTGACCTGGAAGATTAGTGGTCGCTAACATAGTGCGCACTAACCGTGAAGCTGCATCTGATCCCAGAAGACGCTCGGAAATGGTGGACGCTCGCGGCAGTTGCGTTCGGGCTCTTCATGATCATGCTCGACAACACCGTGGTCAACGTCGCGCTTCCGTCGATCGCGGCTGATCTCCAGGTCGATCTTTCCGAGCTCGAGTGGATCGTGACGGGTTACGCCCTCACCTTCGCCTCGCTGATGCTCACCGGCGGGAAGCTCGCCGACATGTTCGGCCGCCGCTTGATCTTCGTCGCCGGGCTCGTGATCTTCACGCTGTCGTCACTCGCCTGCGGCTTCGCGGCGAGCGGCGAGCTGCTGATCGCCGCTCGCGTCGTTCAGGGTGCCGGCGCCGCGCTGATGAATCCGGCGACCCTCTCGATCATCGCGGCGACGTTTCCGCCGCGGCAGCGCGGCATGGCGATCGGCATCTGGGCCGGTGTCTCCGCACTCGCCCTGGCGATCGGCCCGCTGATCGGCGGACTGCTGACCGATCACATCAGCTGGGAGTGGATCTTCTTCGTCAACGTGCCGATCGGCGTGATCGGCATCGCCGCGAGCCTCCTGCTCATCCCCGAGTCGCGCGACGAGTCCCACGAGCAGCGGCTGGACCTGCCCGGGCTCGTCACCTCAGGGATCGGGTTGTTCGCGCTGACCTACGGGTTCATCGAGGCGAACACCTACGGCTGGACGTCCGGCCGAATCCTCGGCGCGTTCGCGCTGGCCGGGGTGATGCTCGTCTCGTTCGTCCTGCTGGAGCTGCACCAGCGGATCCCGATGCTCGACCTCAGCCTCTTCCGGAACGGGACGTTCGCCGGCGCGAACCTCGCCGTGCTGCTCGTCGCGCTCGCGATGTTCGGCGTCTTCTTCTTCGTCTCGCTCTACATGCAGGGCGTGCTCGGCTACTCCGCGGTCAAGGCCGGCGCCGCCTTCCTGCCGATGACGATCCTGATCATGCTGGTCGCGCCCATCGCGGGGAAGAGCTCCGATCGATTCGGCTCCAGGTGGCTGATGACGAGCGGGATGATCCTGATCGCGGTCCAGCTCCTACTTTTCTCGCGCCTCGGCGTGGACGCGACCTACCTGCAGATCCTGCCGGCGATGGTGCTCGGCGGCTTCGGGATGTCGCTCGTGATGACGCCGAGCGCCGCCGCCGCCATGCGGGCGCTGCCGGTGGACAAGACGGGAGTCGGGTCGGCGGTGCTGAACGCGTTCCGGCAAGTCGGCGGCTCGATGGGCATCGCCGTGATCGGCGCGATCATGGCCCACGAGATCGGAACGGCGAGAGGGCCTCAGATTTTCCAGCAAAAGGAGCTTTTCGTGGACGCGTTCTCGACAGCGCTGACCGTCTCCGCGGCGATCGCGTTGGTCGGGGCTGTTGTCTCATTCGCGCTCGTCCGGGCCCATGACCGCGGCGGCGCCCCGGAAGGTGTGCCGGAGGCCGCCGGATGAGCGTCGCAAAGAGCCGCCTGAGCGCCGAGGAGCGCCGGGCCGACATCCTCGAGACCGCCTGCCACATGTTCGCGAAGTGCGGCTACCAGGGCGCGACCACGGCCGAGATCGCCCGCAGCTCCGGCGTCACCGAGCCGATTCTCTATCGCCACTTCGAGTCGAAGCGCGACCTCTACCTCGCGTGCTTGACCGAGGCGTGGGTCGCGTGCAGGGCGATGTGGGAGGCGGCCATCGCCGAGGAGCCGGACTCCGGGCAATGGGTGGGTGTGATGGGCCGGAGCTACCTGTCCGCGAAGGACAAGCGGGGCGCGATCGTGAACCTCTGGGTTCAGGCACTCACGGACGCCAGCGACGACCCTGAAGTCCGTCGGTTCGTCCGAAAGCACATGCGCGAGGTGCACGATTACGTCGCGAAGGTGATCAGAGAAGCGCAGGACCGAGGCGGGATCGTCCGAGATCGAGATCCGGACGCCGAAGCGTGGATTTTCATCTCGATCGGCCTCCTCGGCACGGTCAGCAAGCGCCTCGGCGGGATCATCGAGGACGATTTCCCGAAGATCTTCGCTTCGCGGCGCCTCTGGATGACCGGCCGCTCCGACTAGGCGCCTGCGGCGCCTATCTGGCTCGAAGTCTCACGACTTCGAGCCACCGTATGAAGCACGGGCAATCGCTTCGCGATTGCGCGGCCCAGTTTCGGTCTGCTGACTCCCTTCAAGAGGAGCCGTAGCGGCGTGGCGGGCAAAGCCCGCCCCGCGGCGAGGTCGTGGTTGGCGTGGTGCCCGGTTTCTGGACACCGAATCGTGTCAAGGGCACTTCGTGCCGGAACTGAAACGAATCATCCCGTCAAGACATGCTCCGACGAGCCGGCTTTGCCGGCTCGTACACACACGAACAGGTTGAAGGAAGTGAAGTAGCGCGAGTAGGCCGCGCGATCGCGAAGCGATCGCCCGTGCTTCATGCCTTGGCGAAAAGTCGTGAGACTTTTCGCCAGACTCGGCGCCGACAGGCGCCGAGGGGCCAGAGGCCCCAAAAAAAGAGCGAACCCCCGGGCTGCGGCCCCCGGGGGTTCGCCATTCCTTGCGGCGTGCCCACCTCCCTCGGTGACTGCCCGGAGGCCTCGACTCTGCGGCCCAGTCAATACCTCCGGGGCGTCACCATGTGTGGCGCGCCGTACCTTGCAGCTCAATCCTTTTCGGGTGGATCTTGCTGCTCGGTGGACTGACTATACGACCCTCGTCCCAAGAAGTCAAGTAGCTCGGTCAAGTGATTTTCGTATACCCTTGGTTGACACGATTTCCCCAGCAGCCGTGACCCTTTTGGGGGATTCCACGAGGTACGGAGGACGAGTATGGTCAAGTTGTCGCGTAACGCCGCCCAAGGACTCCCCTCTTGACACGAGCGATTCACACCGCAAACACACCGCGCCTCGGCCGCCTCCCCAACGGAGGTCTCGGCGAGCGGCTGCGGACACTCCGGATCAACGCCGCCCTGACGCAGACGGACCTTGCGGGCGACCGCTTCTCGAAGGAGTACGTCAGCCAGATCGAGCGCGGCAAGACGAGGCCGACCCAGGAGACGATCGAGTGGCTCGCACAGCGGCTCGGCGTCGACCCGGGCTTCCTCGCCAGCGGCGTCTCCGCTGACGAGCGCGGCCGGATCGAGACTTCTCTCGCGCGCGCAGAGGCGCTGAGCGAGAACCACGACTACGCGGACGCACTCGCAGAGTTCCAGCGCATTCGCCCCGCCGTCCTCGGTATCGCGTCGCCCGAGCTCGAGGTTCGCATCCTTTCGGGCGAGGGGTGGGCGCTGATGCGCACCGGCGAGGTCAAGCGGGCGATCGATCTTCTGAGTCGCGCCCGCGGCATGACCGAGGACGCGATGTTCTCCGACGTCGACCGCGCGGAAATCCTCTTCCGTCTCGGCGCCTGCCGGGTCGAGCTGTCGAGCATCCAGACCGCGATCGGGCTCTTCAACGAGTCGCTCGCGCTCTGCGAGTCCTCGGAGCTCCCTTGTGACCGTCTCCGCGCCGACGTCCTCCACCAGCGCGCGCGGTGCTACCGGCGCCAGCGCGACTACGAAGCCGCTCGGGAAGATCTCGAGCGTGCGCTCGAGCTGTCGGAAGGCCTCGGCGACTCGCGCGCTCTCGCACACGTCTACTTCCAGGCATCGGTCACGGCCGAGCGCCAGGGGCAGTGGGTGCTGGCGCGAAAGTACGCGGAGCAGGCGAAGGCCCAGTTCGACCAACTGGCCGAGCGGGCGACCGTCGGGAAGATCCTCAACAACATCGGCGGGCTGAGCTTCCTCCTCGGGAAGCCCCAGGACGCGATCGACCAGCTCAACGAGTCGTTCAAGCTGCTTCTCGAGCACGGCAGCGAGGCGGACGCCGCCCGCGCTGTCTCGTCGCTCGCGCAGGTGCATCTCCGCACAGGCCAGATCGAGCCCGCCGAGAAGCAGGCTCGCCAGGCCCTGAAGCTCCTCGGCGACCGCGTCGACGTGATCGACGAGGTTGGCAACGCGCAGCTCGTGCTCGGGCGCTCATTGCTCGAGCAGGGCCGGCTGGACGAGGCCGAGCAGGCCTTCGACTCCGCCGAGCGCAGCTTCGACCAGTTCTCCTCTATCTCTCATCGCGCGTCTGCATGGGTCGCAAAGGGCGACCTGGCGGCGCGGCGTGGTCAAGACCAGGTGGCCGCGCAGCTCTATCGGCGCGCCGCAGAGGCGCTCCAGGACTTCAGGTTCTAACGGAAGGAGGTGATTGCGCTGTATTACGCCACCCGCATCAAGTTGCTCGTTCTCGTCGCCCTCGCTGTGGTTGCTGCTGTGAGCGGTGGTGGCTTCTTCGACACTCTGTTCCACTGGCGCTAGGCCAACGCGAACAGGTGCTGCCGACGGCGTGGCAGCTCCAGGGAGAGGTTCGCGAACGCGTGACTGCGCAGGGGTCTGGACAGCAGGGACGCGAAGAACTACCCAGGAGAGACGCGCGAACGAGGAAAATGGTTCTGGGGGGAGCCGGCGTGTCTCGCGAAACGCGCTGCGCGCGTTTCGCTCGTTCTGGCTCGAAGTCTCACGACTTCGAGCCAACGTATGAAGCACGGGCACCGCTTCGCGGTGCGCGGCCTCGAAGCTGGGCTGCGATCAGGCTCTTGAGTTCCTGCGTCTGAGGGCTGAACGGGCAAAGCCCGTTCAGCGGCTGGCGTCGTTCGGGAAGGATGCGCGCTATGGGGAGACGGCGGGAGCGCCTTTCGCGCGCTTTTGAGGTTTTGGGGACCGCGCGGTCGAAGAGCTTGCTTCGCGTGCTTCGGGAGATCGGAGTTGCCGGGCAGCGGCCTGCTACTCCTGAGGCTGCTCGTGAGTTTCGGTTGGCGCTCGAGGAGCTCGGGACGACCTTCGTCAAGCTCGGACAGTTGCTCTCTTCGCGGCCTGACTTGATGCCCGACGCCTACATCGAGGAGCTCTCTCGGCTCGTCGACGAGGTGCCTCCGGTGGCTTTCAGCGAGATCGAGCCGGTGATCCGGCGTGCGCTTCCCGGAGATGCCTTCGTGAGCATCGAGTCGGAGCCGCTCGCTGCCGCCTCGATCGGGCAGATTCATCAGGCGCTTCTCCACGACGGGCGTGAGGTCGTCGTCAAGGTGCGACGGCCGGGCGTGTTGGAGCAGGCGCAACTCGACCTCGAGCTGCTGCGGTCGGCTGCCGACTTCCTCGAGCGGCGGTCGGGCACCGCGCGGCTGTTGCAGCTGTCCCCGCTGGCCGAGGAGGTCGAGCAACACCTCCTGGACGAGCTCGACTTCACCGAGGAGGCCAACAACACCGAGCTGATCACTCGGATCGTGGGGGAGAGCGAAGACCTGCTCGTTCCGAAGGTCATCCACCCGTATGTGACGGAAGAGGTGCTTGTCCTCGAGCACATTCGCGGCGAGAAGGTCGGCCCGGACCACGGTCTCGATTCGGAGCGCGCCAGCCAGCTCGCCCGGGAGTTCTTCCGCTCGTACGTGCGCCAGGTCGCCGCGGAGGGTGTGTACCACGCCGATCCGCACCGGGGAAACGTCCTGATCACGCCCGAGGGCCGCCTTGCGCTGCTGGACTTCGGCCTGCTCGGGCGCCTCGACGACGACACGCGGAGCGGGATCGCCCAGCTCCTGCTCGCCCTTTCGCAGAACCGCGGTGACGACGTCGCGGCGCTGATCATCTCGCTCTCGCAGACGACGTTGGAGTCGGATGAATCGGGGTTCGTGGCCGAGCTCCACCGAAAGCTCCCGCGCTACCACTGGCGACCTCTGTCCGGCATCCGAGCCGGCGACGCGCTGGCCGACCTACAGCGCATGGCGGTCGACTACGCCATTCGCCTCCCGACGAGCTTCGCGCTGGTCGGCAAGACGCTCGCCCAGGCCGATTCCATCGCCCGGGTGCTCGACCCCGAGCTCGACCCGATGGAGCTGCTGCGCGAGGACGCCCTCGAGCTGATGCTGAGCGAGGCGGAGCGCCGCCTGGCCCCGACCGAGCTCGCCGGGTACGCCTTCACGCAGCTCGGGCCGCTCTCGCGCCTCCCCCGCCGGGTCGGCCAGATCGCGGATCGTCTGCAGACCGGGACGCTCCGGATCGGCATCACACCGACCGATCTCGGCGACCTCGAGGCCGCCATGCGCTCGGCCGCCAACCGCATCGGGGCGGCGGTGATCATCGCGGGGTTGTTGCTCTCCTCGGCCTGGATGGCTCGCGTCAACGACGGGATCGCCGTAGTCGGCTTCACGATCGCCGCCGTGCTCGGTCTCTACATGGTTTGGAAGATCTTGCGCACTCCCGGGTCTTTGTAGGAGAGGGAGCACGGAGGCCGAACTCCGGGCCACACCGACTCATCCTCTCCCCTCGGACGGCGGCCTTGGCCGCCGTCCGTTTTTTCAGCCGGGGAATGCGGGCGTAACGCGCGGCGTTGCGGAATGACAACGAGCTAGGCAGCATTCCCCGTTTCCGCAGGAGGGCCGCGATCGAACCTCAACTCGAGACCATCAAGCTCACCGATCTCGCGTCCTGCGGCGGGTGCGCGGCGAAGTACTCCGCCGCCCGGCTGGAGGAGCTCCTGCGCGGCTTCGTCCCGGTCGACGCCGAGGACCTGCTCGTCGGCCTTGCTCCGGCAGACGACGCGGCGGTCTACCGGCTCGACGACGAACGGGCGCTGATCTTCACGCTCGACTTCTTCCCGCCGGTCGTGGACGATCCGGCGGACTACGGGGCGATCGCCGCGACGAACGCCTTGAACGATGTCTTCGCGATGGGTGGCTCGCCGCTCCTGGCGCTGTCGATCGCCGCCTTTCCGGAGTCGCTCCCGACGGAGATGCTCGGCGCGATCTTCGCCGCCGCCGCCGAGCAGGTAAGAGCAGCGGGAGGGCTGCTCGCCGGCGGTCACACGATCCGTGACGAGGAGCCCAAGTACGGGCTCGCCGTCGTAGGGATGGTGCACCCGGACGGTCTCTGGCCGAAGAGCGGCGCCCGCCCGGGCGACGCGGTCTTCATCACGAAGCCGCTCGGGACGGGCCTGATCATGACCGGCTACAAGCGCGGCGACGCCGGGACGCAGCAGCTCGAGCGGGCAGTTCGCTGGATGCGCACGCTGAACAAGGACGCGGCCGACGTGCTCCGGCCGCTCGAGCCGAACGCCGTCACCGACGTCACCGGGTTCGGGCTCCTTGGACATACGCACGAGATGGCCGACCGGAGCGGCGTTCGGATCCTCCTCGAGTCCGAGCGGTTCCCGGCGATCGACGGGGCGCTCGACCTCGCACGCCACGGCGTCCGGACCAGCGGCGATCCGCGGAATCGCGAGTTCGCCGGTCCGCACGTCCAGGTGGACGGGATTCCGGTGGCGCTCGAGGCGCTCGCGTTCGACCCGCAGACCGCCGGCGGACTGCTCGTCTCCATCCCGGCCGAGCGGGGCCCGACGCTCGAGGCGGAGTTCGAGGCGCGACGGCTGTTCTTGCGTCGGATCGGACGGGTCGAGGAGGGCTCAGGGGTCGTCGTGCAATGAGCCGTGGGATGGTGCACGGCCGGTTTCAGCCGTTCCACAAGGGTCATTCCGAATACCTCGCCGCCGCGGCCGAGCGCTCCGACGAGCTGTTCGTCGGGATCACGAACCCCGATCCGACACGGATCCGGCCCGAGCCGACCGATCCCCTCCGTCACCTGCCGGAGTCCAACCCCTGGACCTACGCGGAGCGGCTGCTGATGGTGAAGGCGGCTGCGACCGACCTCGGGCTGGATCTCGCCCGCGTCCACGTGATTCCGTTTCCGGTGAACGAGCCCGAGCTGTGGGCGGCCTATGTGCCCGACGGCGTGACGCAGTACCTGCGCCTCTTCAGCGACTGGGGCGGGACGAAGCTGGAAAGACTCCGCGAGGCCGGCTTCGAGGTGGTCGTGCTCGACGAAGGTGCCGAGAAAGAGATCTCGGGGGCCGACGTGCGGGCGGCGATCCGTGACGACGGCGACTGGGAGTCGCTCGTCCCGCCCGGCGTCGCGCGGGTGATCCGCAACTTGGAACGCGTGCCGGTCTAACCTCGCCGCGTGTATCCGATCGTCGTCGTGCTCCTCGACGGGCTCGCTGACCGCGCCCACGCAAGCCTCGGCGGGCAAACCGCGAACGAGGCAGCGCGGACGCCGAACCTCGACGCCTTCGCGGCCGGTGGCTCGAACGGCGTCCTCTATGCGGTCGGCCCGGGACGCGCGCCCTCGAGCGAGGTCGCGCACTGGTCGATGCTCGGCTACCTGCCGGACGAGTTTCCGGGCCGGGCCGTGCTCGAAGCGCTCGGTGCGGGTCAGCAGGTAGATCCGAGCGACGTCTTCGCCTTCGCCGCCCTACGGCCGGCGAAGCTGCGTGACGGCGAGCTGTGGCTGACCGGGCGCCCCCGGCGAGGCGAGGACGAGGACGAGGCTGCGGCGCTGATCGAGCGCTGCGCCGACATCGAGGTCGACGGCTTCCGCTTCACGCTGGCCCAGCTCGGCCGTGGCGAGGCAATCCTCCGAATCTCCGGCGGAGCGGACGACCGCGTGACGGATTCCGACGCGTTCTTCCGCGACCGCCATCCGGTGCTGCGGCCGCAAGCGGTGCACCCGAACGCCGAGCGCACGGCGTCGGCCGCCGAGCGCTGGACTCGTGACGCGATCGAACGGCTCGACGGCGAGCGCTTCAACGTGATCACGCTGAAGTGGTGGGGGAGATCGCGCGAGGCGCCTTCGTTCCTCGAGCGCCACGGGGTCGCGGGGACGTTCGTCGCGGACTCCCGCTTCATGCACGGGCTTGCGCGCGCCGTCGGCCTCGAGCCGCTGCACGCCCCGGAGACCGACGATCCTGCGGCCGACCTCGCCCGGCGCATCGAGCTCATCCGCGAACGCCTCGACGCGGGCGACACGTTCGTCTTCTCGCATCTCAAGGCGACGGACGCCGCCGGACACACGAAGGACCCGGCGATCAAGCAACGGACGATCGAGCTTCTCGACTCCCAACTCGCCGACCTTCCGCTCGACCGCGCCGTGGTGTGCGTGACCGGAGATCACGCCACGCCCGCGTTCCCCGACGTGATCCACTCCGGCGACCCGGTGCCGCTTGTCGTCGGCGGGCCGGGAGTCCGGGCCGATCCCGTCGAGTCGTTCGGCGAGCTCGACTGCTCGCGCGGGATCCTCGGCCACCTGCGAGGGCCGGATCTGATGCCGGTCCTGCTGAACGCCGCGGACCGTCCGCTCTTCCTCGGCTCTCGCCCGACGCCGTTTCGCGGCGCGGACGGCTATCCCGCGGTGCTCGAGCCGCTCGTCGTGTGAGGACAGTCGAGGGCCGCATCCCGTTCCATGGTCACGAGACGTGGTATCGGGACGTCGGGCCGGAAAACACGATCCCGCTGCTGTGCCTGCACGGCGGGCCGGGATCGACGCACCACTACTTCGAGCCGCTCGAGGAGCTGGAGCGCCGAGTCGTCCTCTACGACCAGCTCGGCTGTGGGAGCTCGGACCGGCCTGACGAAGCGGAGCTCTGGACGCTCGAGCTGTTTCTCGACGAGGTGGCCACGGTGCGCGAGGCCCTCGGGCTCGAGCGAGTTCATCTGATCGGAACGTCGTGGGGCGCGATGCTTGCAATGGAGTACGTGCTCGGCCGGCCGGGCGGCCTCGTCAGCCTCACGCTCAATGCGCCGCCGACTGCGACCGAGACATGGGCGGCGGAGGCGTCGCGGCTCCGTGCTCCTCTGCCGGCCGACGAGCAGGAGGCCGAGGAGGAGTTCTGGATGCGTCACATCTGTCGGCTCGATCCGTGGCCCGACTGCGTTGCGCGCGGGAGGGCTGAAAAGGGCCAACAGGTCTACGAGACGCTCTGGGGGGAGAGCGAGTGGAACCCGAACGGGCGCCTGCGGGGCTGGGACATCCGACCCCGTCTCGGCGAGATCGACGTGCCGACGCTCATCACCTCGGGGCGCTACGACGAGTGCACCCCGGAGCTCGTCCAGGCCGCGCACCGCGGCATTCCCGGGTCGGAGTGGGTGCTGTTCGAGGAGAGCTCGCACATGGCGTTCGTCGAGGAGCCCGAGCGCTACCGGGCCGTGCTCAGCGACTTTCTCGCGGGAGCGGAGGCGACGTGACCTTCCGCCGGCTCGCGATCGGGACCGTCTTGTCGCTCTACGTGATCGTGATCACCGGTTCGCTCGTCCGCCTGACCGGGTCGGGCCTCGGCTGCGAGGGGTGGCCGGGCTGCGAAGAGGGCGCGTTCTTCCCGGAGGAGGACTCTCATGCGTTCATCGAGTTCGGGAACCGCGTGTTCGGGATCTTCCCGATCACGCTTTCGATCCTGACCGCGTGGGTCGCACGGCGCCGTGAACGCTGGGTCTTTCTGACAGCGCTCGCCGTCGCCGTGCTCACCGTCGCGGAGGCGCCGATCGGGCTCGCGACGATCCGCTACGAGCTTCCGGCGTGGATGGTGATCGTCCACTTCGTCGTCGCGCTGCTCGCGCTGGCCGGCGCGATCCTCGTCGCGCTGGACGCGGTCGAGGAGGAGTCCGGCGAGTCGAGGATCTCGTTTCCGCGGGAGCTCCGCTGGGCTGGGATCGGTCTTGCCGCCGCCTGTCTCGCCCTTGTCGTCACCGGGACGCTCTCGACCGCGGCAGGGCCGCACTCGGGCGACGCCGATGTCACGGATCGGCTCTGGCACCTTGACGACGCGGTCTACTTACACGTCCGGGTGACGGCGGTCTTCGGTGCGCTCTACTTGTTCGTCCTCGGCGTACTGGCGGCGCGGCGTTCGGTGGCGCCGAGGCTTTTCCGGCTCTCGCTCGTCCTGCTCGGGGTGCTGCTGCTCCAGATGATCGTCGGGGAACTTCAGTGGCGGCTCGAGCTTCCCTGGGGCGTCGTCGCAGTTCATGTGGCGCTTGCAGCGGCGGTCTGGAGCCTCACCGTTGCCCTGGTCGCCATGCTCTGGCGCCCGCCGCGCTGGCTCGCGGCTTCGAGCGCCTAAGCTGCGCGGCAACATGGCAGAAGAGCTTCGCATCCATGAGCGGCCGAGCCTCGAGCGGCCCGTCTTGGTCACCGCGTTTCGGGGCTGGAACGACGGTGGCCAAGGCGCATCGCTCGCCGCCGGCTACCTCGCGCGCCTGTGGGATGCGGACCTGATCGCCGACGTCGATCCGGAGGGCTTCTTCGACTTCCAGGCCACTCGGCCGCTGGTCAAGCTCGTCGACGGTGTCACTCGCCACATCGACTGGCCCGAGACGACGTTCTATCGCGCGCGGCCCGACGGCTTCGACCGCGACGTCGTGCTGCTGCTCGGCGCGGAGCCGAACCTTCGCTGGCGCGCTTTCACGCAGATGATCGTCGACTACGCGTCCGAGCTCGGCGTCGAGCTCGTGGTCAGCTTGGGCTCTTTACTCGCGGACGTGCCGCACACCCGCCCGGCTCCCGTCACGGGCAGCGCGAGCGACCCCGACCTCGTCGAGCGGCTCGGACTGCAGACGTCCCGCTACGAAGGTCCGACGGGAATCGTCGGCGTGCTCCACGACGCGTGCCGCAAGGCGAGCGTGCCGTCGGTCAGCATCTGGGCCGCGGTTCCGCACTACGTGTCGCTCACACCCAGCCCACGTGCCGCGCTTGCTCTCTGCGAGCGGTTGGCGTCGCTCCTGGAGGCCGACATCGAGCTGCGCGAGCTCGAGGATGCCTCGGAGGGCTACATCGACCAGGTCAGTCGTGCGGTCGCCACCGATGCGGACACGCAGGCGTACGTGGACGAGCTGGAATCGCGCGCCGATGAGCTTGACGAGGAAGAGATTCCGTCCGGCGAGGCGCTCGCGGCGGAACTGACGCGGTTTCTCAGGGAACGAGACCGCGAGAACGGCCCCGACGCCGCTACTGAGCAGTAGTAGCTTCGGGCTCTGGCTTGGGGGCAGGCTTGTCGGCCGGTTTGTCGCCGTTCTTCTGCGCTGCCGCCTGCTCGGCGGGCTTGCCCTTGCCACGCTTCTTCCGTCGCCGGCGGCGACGGGAACGCGATTGCAGCTTCGGCTGCGGGAGATTCTCGGCGAGCGCGGCGGTGACTTCCTCGACTGTCCCGATCTCCTCGCGCGCCGCCTCGATCAGCCGCGTCGCCTTCGGCGTGTAGCCCTCGGCTGAGGCCAGTAGCGCGGCGCCGACCTCGATCGGCAGCTCCCGAGCGGTCTGGACGAGCTTCTGGGCGTTGTCCTCGTGGCGGTGTCCGCGCGAGTTGGCCAACGCGCCCAGCAGCCGCTTCGCTTCCGGGTACTCCGCGCTCGCCCGGCGATCCTGGATCTTCCGCGTCGCGCGCGCGAGCCGCCACGTCCAGCGCCAGAGAATCTGCTCCGGTGCGTCCGCCTTGCCCTCGGCAAGTGCGCGAAGGAGGATCCGGATCCCCTGCGGGCGGTCCTTCTCCCAGGTCGGCGCCTGGGTCACCAGCGTGACCAGATCGTCGAAGCTGGCGCGATCGACGATCATGGAGACTCGGTCGGCGAGGGCGGTCATCCGCAGCCGCCGGTTCGGGTTCTCCGCGGCGCAGGTGAACAGGAACTGCTCGAGCGCCGTGCGGGAGGTGTGCGACTCCGTCAGCTTCTTGGCGAAGTCAGCACGCTCCTCGAACCGGACCTGGCGCCCGGCGATCTGCGCCCAGAACCGCTGCTCCTCCTCGTCGAGGTAGCGCGGATCGATGCGCTGCCACTCCCGGCCGATCACGGCGAGGCGGCGACGCACGTCGGGCGTCACCGGGACGAGCCACGGTGCCGGCGAAAGCTTCCGCCGGGCGCGCCGCTGAGCGCGCCGCCGAGGGGCGGGCGTGACGCGCGCGCCCTCGCGGTAGAAATCCGCGTCCAGCAGGCTGTGGAGCGAGATCGCGCGCTCGTTGTGCGTCGCGCCCTTGGGCACGAAGTCGACGACGACGCCCGCCTCCTTGCGCGGGTGGAGGCGCATGATCCGGCCGATCCGCTGCTGGTAGACACGGCGGCTCGCGGTCGGCGCGAGATGCATGCAGACCGTCGCGCGCGGCGAGTTCCAGCCCTCCGCGAGCAGCATCGCGTTGATCAGGATGTCGATCTCGGCGCGCTCGTAGGCGGCGAGGATCTCGGCGAGCTTGACGGGCGGCGTCTTCCCGCTGACGGCCTCCGCCTTCAGTCCCGCTGCGCGGAACTCGCGCGCGAGGTTGTAGGCGTGCTCGACGCCGGCCGCGTAGACGATCCCGGGCGTCGAGTCGAAGCGATCGCGGTAGAGGCTCGCCGCCGCCTGGTTCAGAGCCTGGTGGTCGAGCACCTCGGCCAGCGCGCGCTCCTCGAAGTCGCCGCCGACGATCGGCACGGAGTTGATCGCCGCTGCGGGTGGAACGCGCAGACAGCGCAGCGAGGCGATCAGGCCGCGCCGCGCGGCGTCCTGCAGCGGCAGGTCGTCCACCGACGCCGGGAAGACGTCGGACACCTGCTTCGCGATCAGCTGCTCGGTCGCCGTCATGCCCACGTAGACCGGCTCGGTCAGCGCCCGGATCGCCGTGCTGGTCTTCTCGCCGAGCGCCGTGTGCGCCTCGTCGCAGATCACGAGGTGGTAGACGCCGCGCTCCAGATCGTTCACGTGGCGCGCGAACCAGGCGTAGGTCTGGACGGTGATCAGGTCCGGGCCGCTGCGGCTCTTCACCCCGCGTCACCGCAGGAGCGAGCCGGTCGCCGTAGCCCTCGTCCGTCAGCTCGCGGTTGAACTGGGAGACGAGCAGGCGGCGGTGGGTGAGGATCAGGACGCCCATCGTCCGCGCCGCCTCGACGAAGCCGGCTGCGGCGATCGTCTTGCCCGATGCCGTCGGATGGCGGAAGCGGTAGCGGCGCTCGGCCCCCGGATCGTGCTGTGCCGGCTCGGCCTCGAGCTCCTCGCCGTTCTCGTACTCCTCGTCGTCCTCGTCGAGCTCGGCGACCTCCTCGGCGGCCAGCGAGCCGTTCCCGTTGCCGTTGGTCTCCTCGGTGCGCTGGTTCGCGGAGATCAGCTCGGTCAGCATCCCGGCGAGCGCGTCCACCTGGTGGCGGCGCAGCTCGGTGCCCGACTTCAGCTTCGCGGGGTGCTCGCTGAGCACCCGCTCGAGCCCGAGCATCAGCGCGTAGCGGATCTTCCAGTCCGACGACGGCTCGCGGTTCCCAGCCGCGATCTCGATCAGCGCGTCCTCGAGCGCGCGGCGCCTCGCTGTCCCCGGCGCAAGGGCAGTCTCGGCGGCCTCGCCGTCGTGGAGGAACGGCTCGCCGGCCCACTTCTCGGCCCGCGCAGCGTCCTCGACAAGCTCAGTCGCTAAGGATGGGGCGGTCGTTTGCTCGATGGCTTCGTGCAACACGGACGGCACGTCTCAGTGCCGGAACCTCCGAAAAGATCGCGCCCGCTCAAATCCCCGTGCGAGCGCTCGGTCCGCAGTTTAGCCGAACTTTTTCCTAGAGACACGAACCGCTGTCGCGCATCAGGAACGCAACCATCGCGTAACCGCTCAGCGCGAGAGCGGAGATCGCCGCCAGCGCCGCCGGGACGCTGCGGAAGTGCGAGACGGCGCCGACGAGCAGGAGCGTCGCCACTGCGAGGCTGACCCCTGCAACCCCGACGACCGCGATCACGTCCGCCGTTCCCGAGCCGACGCAGCCGATTCGCGAGCCGCGGACGGCGGTGAAGGCGAGAGTTCCGGCCAGGCCGGCAACGCCGACCAAGATCCATAGTGGGAGCGCAGCCGCAGTGCGCGTCTTCATGCTCCCTCTATCGGCCGGTTCAGGCCGGAGCTGCAGCCCTAAGAGAGGCCAATGGGCCGCCCGCGACTCGATCCGAAACGCCGGTCTGATCGAGGTACTTCGTGATCCCGCCGAGGAAGAACGGCCAGCCGGCCCCGAGGAGGAGCGCCGTGTCGACGTCCTTCGCACTCTCGACGACTCCCTCGTCCAGCATGTGGCGAATCTCGTCCGCGATTGCCTCGAGCACCGCCTCTTGGATCTCGTCGACGCTCCGCTTGGCATCGCCACGCACCGCGATCTCGTCTTTCCCCTCCGCGTAGTTCGCGAGCGTCTCCGAGAGTGGGAAGCGGTCCGGGTAGGCCTCGTTGAGCGTCTCCAGGACGTGGTACGCCACTCTCGGCCCGACCATCTGGAGGAGGACGGAGGGCGCCATCGGCATCCCCAGGCGCAGGATCGCCTCGTCCGTCTCCTCGACGGTGTTGCCCTGCTCGAGGGCGTCCATCAGCGCGACGGTCATCCGCGTCAGCACGCGGTTGACGATGAACGCCGGTGCGTCCTGGGACACGACGGCGCGCTTGCGGAGCTTGGCCGCGACGTCCCAGACCGTGGCGAGCGTGGCGTCGTCCGTCGACGACGTGCGAATGATCTCGACCAGCGGGAGAACCGCGACCGGGTTGAAGAAGTGGAGACCGGCGACCCGCTCGGGGTGGTCGAGGTTCGCGCCCATCTCGGTGACCGACAGCGACGAGGTGTTCGTTGCGAGGACGCACTCCGGCGACACGACCGCCTCGAGCTCGGCGAAGACCTCCTGCTTGACGCCCATCTCCTCGAACACGGCCTCGAGCACGAAGTCGCAGTCGGCGAAGTGCTCGTAGCCCGTTCCGCCTTCGACGAGCGAGTGGAGGAAGCGCGCCTTGCCCTCTTCGTAGCGGCCCTTCTGGACCTGGCTCGCGAGCTCGGCGCCGATGCCTTCGACCGCGCGATCGACGATCTCCTGGTCGATGTCGCGGATCGCGACGGGGATCTCGAGTCGGCGCAGGAAGAGCGTCGCGAGCTGCGTGGCCATGAGCCCGGCGCCGACGATTCCGATCTTCTTGACCGGCCGCGACTCGACGTCGGGCCGCCCTGGGCTCCGCTTCGCGCGGCGTTCGACGAGGTCGAAGGCGTAGATCGACGCCTGCGCGTGGCGGCTGGGGAGCAGTTCGGCGATCGCCTCTTCCTCGGCGGCGTAGCCCTGCTCCAAGCTCCAGCCGGACACCGCGCCCTCCATCAGCTCGAGCGTCTTGTAGGGAGCCGGCGTCGCGCCGTGGAGCGAGTCGTCCAGCTGCCGGCGCGCCTTGGCGAAAGCCTCCTCAGCCCCCTCGAACGAATTGCGCGCTTCGTGACTGGACCTGGTCCCGTTAAGAACCCTCGCGAGCGACTCGTCGAGGAACTCGGCCGGCTCGAGGATCTCGTCGACGAGGCCGAGGTCGAGCGCTTCGGCGGCGGTGAGCATCTTGTTCTGGCGCAGCGGGTTCGTCACGTTGAAGCGGATCGCACCCTCGACCCCCGCGAGGCGGGGGACGAGCTGCGTGCCGCCCCAGGCCGGGAACAGGCCGAGAAAGACCTCCGGCGCCGCGAAGTGGCGCACCCCGCTGGAGATCGTGCGGTAGTCGCAGTGGAAGGCGATCTCCACCCCGCCGCCGAGCGCCGCGCCGTTGATCGCGGCAAGCGTCGGATAGGGGAGCGCCGCGATTCGCGCGAACAGCTCGTGCCCGGTCTTGCTCCCGAGCCGCGCCGTCTCCGCATCGATTCCTTCGAACTCGTTGATGTCGGCACCCGCACAGAAGACGAACGGCTTGCCGGTGAGGACCATGCCTTTCCAGTCACCGCCCTCGAGCTGCTCGAGCACGCCCGACAGCGATTCGAGCGCGGCGCGCCCCAGCGACGTCGGCCTCGTGTGGTCGGCGCCGTTGTCGATCGTGACGAGCGCGATCGAGCCGTCCTCGCGCTCGACCCGCGCGAGCTTGAACTCAGTCTCCAACGAGCGACTCCCACAAGACGGCCGCGCCCATGCCCATCCCGATGCAGAGCGCAGTCAGCCCGTAGCGCGCCTTCGGCCGCTCGCCGAAGCCGTAGGCGAGCTGCGCCATCAGCCGGACACCCGTCGCCGCGAGCGGGTGGCCGCACGCGATCGCTCCGCCGTAGGGGTTCAGCCGTTCGTCGTCGGGCACGACGCCAACCCCGTCGCACCAGGTGAGCACCTGGACCGCGAACGGCTCGTTCAGCTCGAACAGGTCGATCTCGTCGATCGTCAGGCCGGCCTGCTCCAGCACGCGTTTCGTCGCCGGGACCGGGCCGATCCCCATCAGGTGCGGCTCGACCCCGGCGAACGCGAACCCGACGAGCCGCATCTTCGCTTCGAGCCCGAGCTCCTCCGCCGCCGCCTCGGAGGCCAGCAGCGCCGCGGTCGCCCCGTCCGTCAGGCCCGCGGAGTTCCCGGCCGTCACGCGCCCGCCGGCGCGGAACGGCGTGGGCAGCTCGGCCAGGCCGTCCATGGACGTGTCCGGCCGAAGGAACTGGTCACGGTCGGCGACGGCCCAGCCATCGTCTCCGAAGACGCTCATCGGGACGACCGTCTCGCGCATCACGCCGTTCTGCCACGCCGCCGCCGCGCGCTGCTGCGACTGCACCGCGAACCGGTCCGCGTCCTCCTTCGTCAGCTGCGGGAAACGGTCGTGGAGGTTCTCGGCCGTCGCGCCCATCGAGATCGCGGACTGGTCGATCAGGCGTTCCGCGACGAAGCGTGGGTTGACCTCGACCTCGGCGCCCATCGGGTGGTGGCCCATGTGCTCGACACCGCCGGCCACGACGACGTCCGCCGCGCCCATCGCGATCTCTCCCGCGCCCGCCGTCACCGAGGTCAGCGCGCCGGCGCACATCCGGTCGACGGCGAAGCCGGGAACCGTCTGCGGGATCCCGGCCAAGAGGCCGACGTCGCGCCCGAGCGTCAGGCCCTGGTCGCCGACCTGGGCCGTCGCTGCCATGACGACGTCGCCGATCCGCTCGGGCGGCAGCGACGGGTTCCGTCGTAGCAGCTCGCGGACGACCTTGACGGCCATGTCGTCGGCGCGCGTCTTCCAGAAGAACCCCTTGGGGCCGGCCCGTCCGAACGCCGTCCGCAAGCCGTCGACGAACACGACCTCCCGCAACTCCCGCGCCATGAGCGTGACAATACTCGCGCGGAACAGGACTGCCCGGAGGCTAGGTCTCCGGCGTCGAGGGGTGCATGATCGCCGTGACGGTCAGCAGCTCCTCGCTCTCGTCCTCGAGCTCCTGAAAGCGGGGCACGAGCTCGGCGAGCACCTCGAGCGCCTTCTCCGGCGACACGCGGACGTTGATCCGGACGAAGCGGAACCGGCCCGCGTCCGCGTGGGCGTTCCACCCCTTCTGGACGTCCTCGACGATCGTCGCCTGCAGCTCCGACGCGCCGGCCGAGACGAGCTCGGGCGCCACCTTCAGCGTCTTGGCGGACGAGCGATACGGCTTCTCCCGCCCGCGTTCCGACGTCACCTGCTGGATCAGCCCCCACTTCAGGAGCATCCGGACGTGGAAATGCAGGTGCCCGGGGTCGACGTCGAGCTTCACCGCGAGCTCGCGGTTCGACATCGGGGTCTCGGACTCGCCCAGCGCCTCGAGCACGCGCAGGCGCAGCGGATGACCAAGGGCCTTCAACTGCTCGGGCCTGTCGATCGTGAGGACTTCGGGAATCGGGGGCGGCTGCGGCACGGGAATGCTCACACAAGGAGCCTTATATGCCATCCCGGCAACGCGTGTCTAGGTCAGCCCTTCCGCAGCCGCTCGATCGAGGAACGCATATGTCGTGCCCGCCTCCGACCTGACGAGGCTCGCGGGCGTTGCTGCGCTCGGCGGCTCGGCGAACGCGCGCCGCACCGCGTCTGCCTTGTCGGAGCCGACTGCGAGGAAGACGACGATCCTCGCGGCGTTCAGCGTGGCCAGCGTGAGCGTCACCCGGTCGACGTCGGACCGGCGTACGGCGACGGCCGGTGCCGCACCTTCCTCCAGCGCGGCGTCGTTCGGGAAGAGCGACGCGGTGTGGCCATCCGAGCCGATCCCGAGCAGCGCGAGGTCGAGCGTGACGCCGCGGAGCTCGCGCGCGTACTCCGCCGCGGCGCGGTCGGCGTTCAGCTCCCCGCGGATGCGGTGCTCCGCCGACGGCCCGCGTTGAAGCGCGTCCAGCAGCCGCTCGCGGACGAGCCGGTAGTTCGACCGATCGTCGTCGGGCTTGACGCAGCGCTCGTCGGCGAACCACAGCTCGCTCCTGTTCCAGTCCGGCTCGAGCTTGGCCGCCTCCTCGTAGACGGGTCCGGGCGTCGATCCGCCGGACACTGCGATATGCCCGCCGGCGCCCGCGGTGTGGGCGAGCAGCTCCGCCGCCCCGCGCCGCGCGGCGTCGGCGCTCGCGGACACGCGAACCTCGAGCTCGGCGCTCAGGGCTCGCCGGCCGCGAGCTCGCGGCCCCGGTCCATCGCCGCTTGGATCGCGTTCAGGAACGCAGCGCGCACGCCCGCCTGTTCCAGCTCACGGATCGCGCGGATCGTCGTCCCGCCCGGCGACGTCACCGCCTCGCGCAGCTCGACCGGGTGCATCTTCTCGTCGCGCAGCAGCTTCGCCGTGCCGAACATCGTCTGGACGACGAGCTCCGTCGTGTTCTCGCGGGAGAGCCCGAGCAGGATGCCCGCCTCGATCATCGCCTCGGCCAGCAGCGCGAAGTAGGCCGGGCCCGACCCCGAGACCGCCGTGACGGCGTCCATGTAGCGCTCCGGCACCCGGACGACGCGGCCGACATGGAGGAGGACGTCCTCGGCGAGCGCAAGGTGCTCGTCGCCCGCGTGAGCCCCCGCGCAGAGACCCGCGACGCCCTCGTGCACCGTCGACGGAGTGTTCGGCATCGCGCGGAGAACGGCCACGCCGGGCGCAATCCGTTCCTCGATCGCGCTCGTCGGGACCGCCGCGGCGACCGACAGCACCGTCTGCTCGGTGGAAAGGATCCCGCCGATCTCGCCGAGCAGCGTGTCGAAGTCCTGGGGCTTGACCGCGATCACGACCAGCGCCGCGCCGTTCACGGCCTCGAGGTTCGAGGTCGTCGCGCGGATTCCATGGCGCTCCGCGAGCTCTTTCGCGCGCTCCTCGCGACGCACCGTCGCCGTCAGCTCGTCCGGCTTTCGCCAGCCGGTGCTCAGCAGCCCGGTGATCAGCGCCTCGCCGATCTTTCCCGCGCCGAGGATTGCGATGCGGCGCTCGTCGACGGCCATGCGCTGAGTCTACGAGAGCACTTCGCGGATGAGGCGGCGCGCCGTCGCGGCGAGCGTCGGGTTCGTCTCCGCGTAGTAGGGCAGCGCGATCAGGCCGACCGACAGCGCCCAGCCCCGGCCGCGCTCCCACGTTGCGTCGTCCACCTCCAGCTGCGCGCGGAACTCGTCCCGCCCGGCGCGATCGAAGAGCGACCACGCCGCCAGCATCTCGGCGGCGGGATCGCCGACGCCGACGCCGCCCCAGTCGATCACGCCGGTGAGACGCCCGTCTCGGAGGAGGAAGTTTCCGGGGAGCAGGTCGCCGTGAAGCCAGACGGGCGGTCGGTCCCACTCGACGACGTTCCGCGCCTTCTCCCAGGCGGCCGCCGCCGCCTCGGTGTCGATCACGCCCTCGAGTTGCGCCAGCGCATCGCGAACCATCTCTTCGCGCGGGCCGAGCGGCCCGGCGCGGAATCCCTCCGGCCCGTCCGGCACGTCCACCGCCCGGAGCGCACGCACGAACGCGGCGACCTCGCCGACCAGCGCCGCGGGCTGATCGGCGTCCGGCGGCGGCGTCTCGCCTTCGAGCCACGGGTAGACGCCCCAGTCCCACTCGTAGCCCTCGCCGGGGGCGCCACGCGCGATCGGCACCGGAATGGCGACGGGTAGGAGCGGCGCGAGCCTCGGCAGCCACTCGAAGTCCCTCGCGACGCCGCCGGCCGCCCACTCGATGCGCGGCAGGCGGACGACCTTGTCCGTCCCGAGCCGGTACAGCGCGTTGTCCGTTCCCCAGGGCAGGAGCGCCTCGACCGGGAGCTCCGTCCACTCGGGGAACTGCTCGGCGACGAGCCGCCGGACGAGCGCGACGTCCGTCGCGACCTCGTCCGCGTGCATGCGGGTCACGTCAGGAGCCGGCCAGCTGGCGAACGATCGCCGCGATCTGCTCGAGCCGCGCGTCGTCGTGCGTCCCGTCGTCGCGGACGGCGTTCCCCTCGAGCGTGTAGGCGCCCTTGTAGCCGCGCTCGGTGAGGCCGTTGAGGAATCCCTGGAGGTCGAGAGCGCCCTCGCCGGGGAGCAACTGGCGCCGCTCGCCGTGCTCGCCGCGGAGCCGCCCGTCGAAGTCCTTCAAATGCACGTGGCGCACACGCTTGTCGGCCCAGAGCCACTCCGCCGCGACGCTCTCGGCAAGCTGGCCGTGAAAGCCGAGGAACTCCGTGTCGAGGGTGACCCGCGCGCGAGGGTCGCGTGCCAAAACGAGCTGCAGGTTGGCGAGCGGTGTCCCGGCCCGCCCCTGCACCGCCTCGATCGCCAGCACCATCCCGTAGGCCTCGGCCGTGTCCAGGCAGGCCGGCAGCCGGTCGAGGTTCAGCTCGATCCGATCGTCGCTCGTCGGGTCCTCCCAGAGGTGCAGGACGAGCGTTTCCGCGCCGAACGCCGCCGCCGCGCGGCAGTTGACCTCGAGCGAGGCGAGAGCCTCCTCGGCCTCGTCTCCCTGATCACTCCCGAGGCCCGCACCGATCGTCTTGGCGGCGTGCACGACGGGGAAGGACAGCTCCGACCCGCGGAGGTCTTCGACCACCTCGTCGAGATGCCCGTACCACGCCTGTTGGAGCTGCAGCTCGAACGCCGTCGTCCCCAGCTTCGACGCGTGCTCGAGGATCGCGCGATGGTCGGTCTGGTGGGGCTCCCGGACGAGGATGCCGCTCGAGGCGAGGATCGCGGAGCTCACGCTGCCTGCGGACGCCGCTCGTATCGCACGGGGAGAAGGCCCTGCCCGAACCCGGAGAGCAGGTACATGCTCGCGAGGCCCTGCCACTCTCCGTAGGGCGCGAGCAGCTCGGCCGTGTCCTCCGGCTCCGCGCGCCGGCCGAGGAGCGCGGTGCAGAGCTTGATCAGTCCCAGGTCGCCCACGAGGCCGAAGTCGTAGCACCCGAGACCCTCCAGGCCGATCACCCCGACCGACCACGGGCCGAGGCCGCGTTCCCGCTCGAGCCTCTGCGCGAAACCGGCGGGCGGGACTTCGCGCAGCCGCTCCAGGTCGAGCGTCTTGCAGAGCCGGACGATCGTCGCGGCCTTGCGCGCCGAGAGGTCGAAGCGCTGCAGCGCGGCCGGTGCGAAGTCGCGGAACGCGTCGGGCCGAGGCGGCGCGCAGAGGACGCCGTCGGTCGGGCAGGTCGCGTGGATCAGCCGCCGCTCGATCCGCCGCGCCCGGCTCGCCTCGATCAGCTGGCCGCAAACGGCGCGGACGAGCGCCTGTGTCACCGTCCCGACGCGAATCGGTCGCTTCCCTCGCAACACGCGGATCGGCCGGCGGAGCAGCGGGTCGTCCGCGAAACGCCGCAGGAACTCGGAGTGGTCGGCCTCCAGCGGCAGGATCGACCTCAGTCGTTCGAGCCCACCCTCGCTCAGCGCGCGGAGCTGGATCGCGCCGTCGGTCTCCTGCCAGCAGGCGGCGCGCTCGAGGCGGCCGTCGACCTCGAAGAGGCAGACGAGCACGCGCCCGCTCCACCGGCGGGTGGCGTCGCCGGACAGCCGCGCGGAGGCGCGCAGCGAGAACGGCCCTCGCGCCCGGACGAGGTCCTCGACCACGGCGGAAACCCTACGCGAGCAGCAGGCGGTTCCCCGAGGGGTCGTGGACGATCGGTCCCTCGGGCGTCGGCTCCGGCTCTTGCCCGTCGGCGACGACCCGCGCAAGGGCCTCGTCCCGCGCTGAGCCATCCGGAATGACGATCGTCGCGTGGCGCAGCGCAGCCGTCCCCTCGGGCGGAGGCGGAGCGCCCGCACTCTCCCAGGTGTTCGCGCCGATGTGGTGGTGATAGCCGCCCGCCGCGAGGAACGCGGCCTGCGCGCCGAGCGAGGCCATCAGTTCGAATCCGAGCACGTCGCGATAGAAGCGAATCGTCTCGGGGATGTCGGCGACGCTGAGGTGCACGTGCCCCATCACCGTCCCACCAGGCAGCCCGTCGTACTGCTCGGACTCAGCGTCGCCGAGCTCCCCGAGGAGACTCTGGACATCGAGCGGCTCACTCGTCAGCCGCTGTCCCACGATGCCCTCCCAGACCTTGCGCGGCCTGTCGACGTAGATCTCGATCCCGTGGTTGTCCGGGTCACGGAGGTAGATCGCCTCGCTGACGAAGTGGTCGGAGAGGCCGGTGAGCTGCACCTGGTCGCGCGCGGCATGCGCGAACCAACGCGCGAGGTCACGGCGCTCCGGGACGACCAGGGCGAAGTGGTAGAGGCCGGTATACCCCTGCGCCGGCCGAGCCCCGGGCTCTTCGACGAGCACGAGCAGCTCCGACCCACCCCGGCCGCCCAGCGACGCCCGCCCGCCGTCCTGCGCCAACACCTCCAGTCCGATCTGCGTCCGGTAGTAGTCGAGCGAGCGATCGAGGTCGGCGACGGTGAGGTGCACCGCGCCCATCGAGGTCTGTGCGTCAAGGCTCAAACGCGATCCTGGGAGTCGTTCATCGACCGTCGCCGAAGAGGGCCGAGCAGCCAATCACGCCGCCGCCAGTAGGCCGTCGAGACCCGGAACGCGCGACTCTCGAGGATGCTCGCGAACTCCTGCTCGAGCTGCGCCACTCGCTCGTCGGCCGCGTCGCGCTCCATCTCGGCGTGCCGGAGCGCGGCAGCAGCGCTCTGCGCCGCCGCGGTGGCCTCGTCGGCACGGCGACGCTCCTCGTCGACAGCGACCCGCAGTTTCGCCGCTGCTCTTTCCTCCTCGAGCTGTCGGTGGTGGGCCCAAGAGAGGTGGCCGCGGGCTGTCTGGGCCGCCTCGACCCACGCCCATTGGAGAGCGACGAGTCGCGACAGCTCGGCGTGCGGCGTGGTGGCACGCTGGGCGACGCGCCCCTCCGGGACTGCCTCGAGAAACTCCGCGACGTGGTCGCGCACGCGATGGTGCTGCATGACCAGATCGCGATTGGCGACCCCCATCTCGGGGTCGTAATCCGCGAGGTCCGCCGCGATCTCGTCTGCGTCCAGGACGCGTCCAGTCGCGAGCCCTGCGAAATGGTCCGCCTCCATCGTGGGGTAGACCTCCGGCGTCACCCAGCCGTCGCCGCCGAAGACGTCGAACACATAGACGGCCTTGCCGCACGCCATCGCGTCGAGAGCCGCACGGCTCTTTGCGACCACGATGTCCGCGTCCGCGACCGCTTCGGCGACGTCGAAGCGCTGCTGCGCGCCGCCGATCTCGGTGAGGTCGATGCCTGCTCCCCCCAACGCCTGCCGGACGACGTCGACGCGCTCCGGATAGTTCCCCAGCACGACCGCGCGCTTCGGCGTGTCGCGGATACGTCCGTGCGGAACGAGTCTGTCGACGTCGATCGGGGTTCGCAGACGGAGGACGGGCGCTGCGACGCTGCACGCCTGGGCCACCCGTGCGTACCTCTTGCTCAGCACGACGACGAGGTCGACGAGCCCGTCTACCTGTGGCGGGAGCTGGAACTCGTGTACGTCGCCGCAGACCCTGAAGACGGTGAATGCTTTCGGGTAGCGCTCGGCGAGGTCGAAAACGACGAGGCGGTCCTGTGCGAACACCACGTCGCACTCATTCGGCAGGTCACGCAGCCTGTCGACGACCGGAACGCCACGGGCGCTCACGTAGTCCGCGAACGGGCCGACCTCGGGCGAATACACGACGACCTCGTGGCCGAGGCGGCGGAGCTCCTCTCCGATCGTCAGAAGGTGAACCTCCGTGCCCCCGGCGTGATCCATGAGCCGGTTGCCGAGCACCAGGAGCACGTCGATAATGGTACGGCGTTGCGATCCGTCGTCACCGGGGGAGCGGGGTTCATCGGTTCGCACCTGTGCGATGCCCTCATCGCGCGCGGCGACGAAGTGACCTGCGTCGACAATCTCGTCGCGACGGGCGGCTCGACGCGCAACGTCGACCACCTTCTGGGCTCGCCGGGTTTCCGGCTCGTGGTCGCCGACCTCCTCTCGTGGGCGGACGGTGCGAAGCTCGACAGCGTCGACTGCGTCTTCCACCTCGCAGCCTCGAAGCACACCGTCTCGCTGGACGATCCCGAGCGCGACCTCGCCGTGAACGCCCACGGCACGCTCCGTCTCCTGTTGCGCACGGTGGAGGGCGGTGTACCGAAGTTCGTCCACGGTTCGACCGGATCGGTGTTCGGGGAGATCCGCGGATCGCACGGCGAGGACGACGCGAGAAACCCGGTCTCGCTCTACGGCGTCAGCAAGCTCGCCGGCGAGGCGTACTGCCGCGCCGTCGATCGGGTCTACGGTCTCGACTACACGGTGCTGCGGTACTACCACGTCGTCGGGCCGCGGCAGGACGACTCGGAGCGTGGCGGCGTCGTTCCCATCTTCGCTCGCCGGAGCGCCGCCGGTGAGCCGCTGACGATCTTCGGCTCGGGGGAGCAGACACGTTCGTTCACGTCGGTCCGCGACGTCGTCCGCGCAACGATCGCGGCCGCCACGGCCTCGGGGATGAGCCGGCAGTTCTTCAACTGCGCGTCGGGAATCAGCGTCACGGTCCGGGAGCTGGCCGAGTTCGTCGTTGCTGAAGCCGGGAACGGCACACTGATCCGCTATGCGCCCGAGCGGCCCGGCGACGTAACGCACGTCTCGGTCGACAACTCGAAGTTGCGGGCCCTCGGGATCGAGTTCGACACCGACTGGCGAGCCATGGTTCGGGAGGTCTTGTCCGCCGCCCGCGGTGTCCCTATCCCCGCGGCTATCTGCTGACCGAGGCGCGCTAGGATCCGGATGCCGTGAGGCGCTCGATTCCGATCGTGATGCTCGCACTGGCGGTTTTCTCGGCGCCGGCTGCGAGCGCCAAGGATCCACCTCTCGTCCCGACCGGGACGTGGCACTTCCATTCGACGCGTGCGACGTACACCGGTCCGCCGATGACGGTCCGGTCGATGCTCACGAAGATCATGGACAACCGCGTGAACTTCCAGCCGGTGTGCGGCTTAGGCGACTGCATGGCGATTGCGACGATCTACCGGCCGCCGCGCGGGACCCCTGCGCGCTTCACGCTGACGCAGCGAGACGGCTGGTATGTCGGGGCCACCACGCTGACGTCGAGTCTTCGTTGCAACGGCAAGCCGCTGAAGGCGCGGCTGAAGCTGTCGGTCAAGACCGCGCAGCGCCTCGACGAGGACGTGCTCTGGGGGATGACCGAGGCGTCGGCTGTGAATCCGGGCGGGTGCACGCTCTTCCGCGGGAAGGCACGGGGCATCCGGAGGCACTGGTTCACCGGCGCGCGGTAGCGCTTTTCGCACCGGCCGTGTAAACGGCTAGCCTCCGTAGACGGGACGATGAACAAGCCCGTCGAACAGCTCGACCGCGTCGTGATCCGGTTCGCCGGGGACTCGGGCGACGGCATACAGCTCACCGGCGATCGCTTCACGAGCGAGACGGCGATGCTCGGGAACGACCTTTCGACGCTCCCTGACTTCCCCGCGGAGATCCGCGCCCCGGCCGGCTCGCTGCCCGGCGTCTCCGGCTTCCAGATCCACTTCTCCGACCACGACATCCTCACGCCGGGCGACGAGCCGAACGTGCTCGTCGCGATGAACCCTGCGGCGCTCCGCACGAACATCCGCGACCTGCCGCAGGGCGGCACGCTGATCGTCAACCGCGACGCCTTCACCGACCGGAACCTCGAGAAGGCGGGCTACACCGCGAACCCCCTCGAGGACGGCTCGCTCGACGAGTTCCACGTCCACGAGGTGCCGCTCACCTCGCTGACGCTCGAGGCGCTGAAGGAAGTGGCGATCACGAAGCGCGAGGCCGAGCGCTCGAAGAACATGTTCGCGCTCGGGCTGATGTCCTGGCTCTTCCACCGGCCGGCGGAGGGCACGATCGCGTTCCTCGAGCGGAAGTTCAAGGCGCGACCCGAGATCGCCGAGGGGAACATCAAGGCCTTCAAGGCCGGCTGGGCGTACGGCGAGACGAGCGAGGACTTCCGCGTCACCTACGAGGTCTCGCCCGCCCCGCTCCCGCCCGGGACGTACCGGAACATCCGCGGGAACCAGGCGCTCGCGCTCGGGCTCGTCGCGGCCAGCGTGAAGAGCGGGCTGCCGCTCTTCCTCGGCGCCTACCCGATCACGCCGGCCTCCGAGATCCTCGAAGACCTGTCGCGCCACAAGAACTTCGGCGTGCGGACGTTCCAGGCCGAGGACGAGATCGCCGCGGTGGGCGCAGCGCTCGGCGCGTCGTTCGGCGGGGCGCTCGGCGTGTGCACCTCGAGCGGCCCGGGTGTCGTGCTGAAGATGGAGACGATCGGGCTGGCCGTCGCGCTCGAGCTGCCGCTGCTGATCCTCGACATCCAGCGCGCCGGCCCGTCCACGGGGATGCCGACGAAGCCCGAGCAGGCCGACCTGCTGCTCGCGATGTGGGGGCGGAACGCGGAGTCGCCGGTGCCGGTGATCGCAGCATCGACGCCCGGCGGCTGCTTCGAGACGGCGATCGAGGCTGCGCGGATCGCGCTGAAGTACCGCACGCCGGTCTTCCTCATGTCCGACGCGTACCTGGCGAACGGCTCCGAGCCGTGGCTGATCCCGGACATCGAGTCGCTGCCGGACATTTCGGTCGAGTTCGCGGACGCGCCGAACCACGAGGGCGACTTCCTGCCGTACCAGCGCGACGCGGAGACCCTGGCGCGGCCCTGGGCGATCCCGGGGACGCCCGGGCTGGAGCACCGGATCGGCGGGCTGGAGAAGGCCGACGGTTCGGGCAACGTCTCGTACGACCCCGACAACCACGACTACATGGTTCGCGTGCGAGCGCAGAAGGTGGCGGGGATCGCGGCCGACATCCCCGAGCTCGAGGTCGACCACCAGGAGGGCGCCGACCTGCTCGTGCTCGGGTGGGGCGGGACCTACGGGCCGATCGCCGCGGGCGTTCGGCGGGTGCGCGCCTCGGGCGGCAAGGTCGCGCAGGCGCATCTGCACTACCTGAACCCGTTCCCGCGGAACACGGGCGACGTGCTGCGCAGCTACGAGAAGGTGCTCGTCCCGGAGATGAACCTCGGGCAGCTGCTGAAGCTCGTGCGCGCCGAGTTCCTGGTCGACGCGGTCGGCTACAACAAGGTGCGCGGGCTGCCGTTCCGGAGCTCCGAGCTGGCCGAGGCGATCGAGGGGATGCTGTGAACCGCTGGCTCCTCGGCCGGGCTCGCGTTCCTCGGCGCCGCGCTGGTCATCGCTGCCGCTGATCGTCGAGCGCGTCGCGCGACGAGCGAGCTACATCCAGGTCCGGGTGCTGGACCGCGTCAGCGTCGACGTGCACCGGACTCGTATCCGGACGCCGACCTACCTCAACGGCCTCGTGCTGGCGGTCGGGCTGCGGGCTCGCGGCGATGGCCGCGCTGCTGCGGCGGCGAGCACTCGGCGCTTCTTCGGGTCACGGCGATCGGGCTGGGCTTCCTGGCGGTCGAGGAGACGTTCGAGCTGAGCGAGACGGCTCGCGGAGAAGATCGGCGCTCGATCCGCGGCGCACGCGACTCTTCTTGCCCGGTGCTCGGGCTGGTCTTTCTCGTCGCCTACCGGCGGATCCTGCTGAGCTCCTCGCGGGCGGTGATGATCGGCGGCGTCGGGCGCGGCGATCTTCCTCTTGGCGCTGTTCGTCGACGAGCTGCCGGGCGGAGGCCGCTGGAGGATCCGCTCGAGGCCGCTGGCATCGCTGCGTGCTGATGACGTCGCGTTCGGCGTGCTGGCCGCTCGAGCTGCTGCGGCGGGGACGGCCCACGGAGGTGACGGCATGACCGAGGGAAACGGCGGGCGTCCGCTGGTGCAACTCACGGCGAAGGACTTCAAGTCCGACCAGGAGGTCCGCTGGTGCCCGGGCTGCGGGGACTACGCGATCCTCGCGGCGATGCAGAGCTTCATGCCGGAGCTCGGCGTCCCGCGCGAGCGGATCGTCTTCGTCTCGGGGATCGGCTGCGCGGCGCGCTTCCCGTACTACATGGAGACCTACGGGATCCACTCGATCCACGGGCGCGCGCCGGCGATCGCGACGGGGCTGTCGACGTCGCGGCCGGACTTGTCCGTTTGGGTCGTGACCGGCGACGGCGACGCGCTCTCGATCGGCGGCAACCACCTGATCCACGCGCTGCGCCGCAACGTGAACATCAAGATCCTGCTCTTCAACAACCAGATCTACGGGCTGACGAAGGGCCAGTACTCGCCGACGAGCCCGTTCGGGACGAGGAACAAGACGACGCCGCTCGGCTCGACGGACTACCCGTTCAACCCGGTCGCGCTGGCGCTGGGCGCGGAGGCGACGTTCGTCGCGCGCTCGATCGACACCGACAAGAAGCACCTGACGGACGTACTGCGGCGCGCGGCTCAGCATCCGGGCGCGGCCTTCGTCGAGATCTACCAGAACTGCAACGTCTACAACGACGGTGCCTTCGACGCCGTGAAGGAGCAGACAGGAGAACCGGATCCTGCTGAAGCACGGCGAGCCGATCCGCTTCGGCGAGAACGGCGAACGGGGCGTGGTGCAGCGCCCGGACGGCTCGATGGAGATCGTCGACGCTGGCCGCAGCGACGAAGGCCTGGTCGTGCACGACGAGCACACGGAACACTCGTCGCTTGCGTACGCGCTATCACGCCTGTCGCACACTCCGCACGGCCCGACGCCGATCGGGATCTTCCGAGCCGTAGAGCGCCCGGTCTACGACGCCCTGATGGCGGAGCAGATCGAGACGACGCGGGCAGAGCAGGGCGAAGGCGAGCTAGAGAAGCTGCTGCACGCCGGCGACACCTGGTCCATTCGCTGACGCACGAGGGAAAAGGATTGCCGCGCGGCTGACGCCTACGAGACCGTGACGGTCATGCGTGCGGCCCGCAAGCGGTCCGAGAAGAAGGTGAGCTTCCCGCGGTTCAGCTTCACTCTCCACCTGAAAGTGCCGATGCGGCCGGCACTCGTCCGGCGGTCGACGCCGACGCCGACGAGGTGGAAGTTGTGCCGCCTGGACCTATCGCGGACGGTAATCGCGTAGACGCCCGCCTTGAGTTTTGTGACGGACCAGTTGATGCCCTCCCGGCGGGTGTAGAGGAGGGCGAAGCCGCCAGTGGTGACCGCCGCGGTCAGCCGCCCGCGCAGGGGCGCCGCAGCGCGCCGCGGGGGCGGCTTTGCGGGAGTCGGCGCCGCGAGGCGGCACGTCGCGCCGGGTCGACAGGGCTGCCAGTCAGCGTGCATCCCTCGGCGAAGCTCTTTCTTGGCGGAGCCGTCCGGATTCATCACGGAGATGCGCGCGTCGTGCTGAGCCTGGGCGGGGTCACCCGTCGTGTAGAGGATCTTCCCTCCGTCCGGTGACCATGCGGGCTCTGTCCCGACCCCGAGCTTCCGCCGGTTCGATCCGTCCGCGTTGATCACGTTGACGGTTGTCTCCGTTCGCGTTTCCAGATACTCCATCAGCTGGAATGCGATTCTCGAGCCGTCGGGCGACCACGACAACTTCTCCGGCGCAGGGGCTTGGTGGACGGGTCGGAAGATCACCGTCTCGTTTCCACCGCCGTCGTCCATCGTGACGAGAGCTTGCTTGCCCGCATCCGGATGCCTCGACCCGTACTTCCTGCGCATCGCAATTTTTCCGGTCGAGGACCAGGCGAAGTCGTCGAACGACGCGAGGCGGCTGCGCGGAACGAGCTCTCGGCGGCTGGAGCCGTCCGCGCGGATAGCCATCAGGACGAGCGTGCCGTCGTCGTTCACCGCCGCGGCAATCTCCTCGCCGCTCGGTGACCAGCTTGGCCTGAGACGCCAGACGTGGTCGGCAACGACGCGGTGACCGGTGCCGTTGGAGTTGACGACACTCAGCCGGTCCTGCTGATCGAGAAAGGCGAGCCGCCGCCCATCAGGCGACCACGCCACGGGACCTACAGACCTCGAAATGCTGGCGGGCAGCAGCCGTCGCACAGCTGATCCGTCGGGGTTCATCGCCGAGAGGGTCCAGCCCTCAGCCGAGCTGTACTGGACGAACGCGATCGCGCCGTTTCCGCCGGGGTACGCGCCGGTCCGCGCCGCCGAGGCTGGCAACGCCGTCACGGCGATGCAGGCAAGCATCAGCGTCGCGGTCCAAGCCGCAACTCTCCAGACCCCCACGCCGGAAAGCTAGCACCGTCGTTCGCAAAGCCCAAGGCGTCCTGCCGAAGCTCTCGCCTCACCGCCTCACGTCACTGTGATTTGGCCTCCGCCTGTATTTGCCGACTGTGGATCGACAACGACCGCGTAGGTGCCGGCAACTGCAAACGTCGCACTTACAGCGCCGCCGTTCGTGCCGAACAGCGACGACGCCACTATCACGCCGTCCGGCCGCTTGATCGACAGCACGAACGTGCAACAGGTTGATGTCCCGACGGTCACGCTCGATGCGCGCACCGTGATGCGCTGGCCGGGGATGCCCGAGAACATCAGGGCGGCGTTCTGGCCCGGCGTCCCGAACGATACGTTGACTGCTGGGCCACCGACGGTCAGCGAGCCCGACACGTCGGGCGGGACTTCGTAGAGGGTTGCCGTCGCGCTGCCGACGTCCATCCCTTGCGGGTCGAGGACGATCGTGTACGTCCCGCTCGCCGGTAGGATCTTCGCGTCGACGAAGCCGCCGTTTGTGCCCAAGAGGGTTCCGAGCACGAGGCTCGTGCCGTCCGGCTTCAGGATTCCCACCTTCGCTGAGCAGCACGTCGAGGTGCCGATCGTTACTCCGGTCAGCTTCAGGCTCACTCGCTGGCCGGCGATTCCGCTGAACGTCAGCGCTGCGTTCTGGCCCGGCGCGCTTGTCGAGACCGTGACTGGGGCGCCGCTTGGCGCGATCGTTCCCGTCACGTCCGGTGGGACGTCGAAGAGCTCGAGCGTTACCGAGCCCGCGTCCATGCCCTGCGGGTCGACGAAGACCGAGTAGCTCCCGGTCGACGGCAGCTTCACCGTGTCGATCAGCCCGCCGTTTCGGCCCAGCAGGATCGGCATGGCCGTCACGCCCGGGATCGACAGCTTCAGCGAGCAGCAGGTGGAGGTGCCGACCGTCACCCCCGAAGCTCGCACCAGGACTCGATCGCCGGCTTCGCCTGAGAACGTCGCCAGCGCGTTCTGGCCCGGCACCGAGCCCACCGAGAACGTCGTCGGGCCGCTCAGCGGCACGACCACGTCCGGCGGGACGTCGTACAGCGTCACCGTCGCCGAGCCCATCTCCATGCCCATCGGGTCGACGACGACCCGGTACTCGCCCGTCGCCGGCAGCACCTTCGTGTCCACGAAGACGCCGTTCCGGCCGAACAGCGCTCCCGGGGTCACGCCGGGGATCGACACGTAGCCGACGCAGCACGGCGACGTCCCCATCGTCACGCCGCTCACCTTCACGCTGACCCGCTGCCCGGCCAGACCGTGGAAGGAGAGGGCCGCGTTCTGGCCGGGCACCGGGCCCGTCGTGACCGACACGGGTGCGCCGCCCGGCGTGATCGCCGCGGTCACGTCGGGCGGCACGTCGTAGAGCGTGAACGTCGCCGAGCCGACATCCGTGCCCTGCGGGTCGACGAAGATCGAGTACGTCCCCGTCGTGGGCAGGGTCTTCGTGTCGACGAACGTGCCGTTCCGGCCGAACGGCGTCTGCGACACGAGCCCCGGAATGCTCAGCAAGGCCGAGCAGCAGGGCGAAGCCCCGATCGTCACGCCCGAAACCTTCAGCGCCACCCGCTGTCCCGCGACGCCATGGAACCGCAGCGTCACGTTCTCACCGGGCGAGGTGGTCGTCACCGTCACGGCCGCGCCGCCCGGCTGGATCGCGGTGTTCGCGGCGGCCGAACCCGACACCGAATGTCCGTCGGCCGTCACCGTCACCGTGCCGGCGGCTGCCGCGACGTAGGAACCGGTGTAGAGGCCGTCACCTCGCGCCGTGAGCGCGACGGGCTCGCCGTTGACCGCCGCCGACGGCGGGCCGTCGCCGCACGGAGTCCGCAGCACTTGGAGCTCGAGCGGCGACCCGACGTCGACCTCGAACCCCGGCACGGGCGCGTCGACCCACGCCCGCGGCGCGCCCGCGCACCGCACAGCGGAGTTCGCATCGAGCCGCCCGCCGGTCCGCACGAACTGGCCGTACGCCGCCAGGGGATCGACCGTCCTGAGCAGCAGCGCCTTCAGCCCGACGTCCGTCGCGCCCGGGAACCGCGCCTTCACCAGCGCCGCGGCGCCCGCGACGTGTGGCGCAGCCATCGAGGTTCCCTGGTCGTAGCGATAAGCGCCGCCCGGCGACGTAGACAGCACGTTCACGCCGGGCGCCGCCAAATCCACCGAAGCCGCGCCGACGTTCGAGAACCACGCGAACTGGTCGAACTGGTCCGACGCGGCCACGGAAACCACGTTCGGCACGTCGTAGCCGGCCGGGTACACGGGGTCGGCGTCGTTGTCGGACGACGAGTTTCCCGCGGCGGCCACGAACAGCGAGCCGCGCGAGTCGGCGGTTCGGATCGCGTCGAGCATCGCCTGCGAGAACCCGTCGCCGCCGTAGGAGTTGTTCGTGACATGCGCGCCGTTCGCCGACGCGTAGAGAACCGCGCTGATCGCGTCGGCCGTCGTCCCAGTTCCATCTGAGCCGATGAACTTCAGACCCATCAGCCGGACGCGCTGCGCGACGCCCGTCACGCCGAGGCCGTTGTCGCCGACCGCGCCGACCGTCCCGGCGACGTGCGTCCCGTGGCCGTGGTCGTCGAACGGGTCGTTGTCGCCGTTCGCGAAGTCCCAGCCGCGCCAGTCGTCGACGTAGCCGTTCCCGTCGTCGTCGACGCCGTTCGCCTTGCACGCGTCGCAGCTCTCCGCGGGATTGGTCCAGCGGGCGCCGGCCAGATCGGGATGCGAGAAGTCCACGCCGCTGTCGATCACCCCGACGACGACGTTGGGATCCCCCGTCGTGACCTGCCACGCCGAGGGCGCGTCGATCTTCGCGAGGCCCCAGAGCTCGTCGAAGCGGGGATCGGAGGTCGAGACGCGGAGCACGTGATTCGGCTCCGCGTACTCGACTCGCGGGTCGCGCTCGAGCGCACGGATCGCCGCATCGACCCGCGCCCGAGGCACCGCAGCCAGCACGCCGTCGATCCGCGTCCAGCGCTTGCGCACCCGACCGGACGACCCGGCGAGGACCCGAGCCTGCTCGGCGGCGGAAACGCCGGCGCGGAAGCCGACGATCAGCTCGGCCGACCCGCTCGGCGCACCGCCCGAGGCCGGCGCGGCGGCGACCAGACCGAGAAGGAGTCCCAACGCGGCCAGCCGCCGCAGTCCGACAGGCACCTAACGCTTCTTCATTGCGACGAGCGTTCTGAACGCGCGCGACGGATCCGGTCTCTTCGGCTTCTGCGCAGCGCGCAGCGCCCCAAGGGAGGGGAGATACATACCGACGCCGCTCGTCTTTGAGGCGGTCTTCGTGCTCACGCCCCGAACCTCCTGAACTGGGTCGGCGTAGGCCGCGTCCGCCTATTTCAACGACACGGAGATGATCGGCTCCCGCGCGGCGAGGGTCGATCCCTCAGCCCAGCGTCACTCACCCCGGGGGAGGTCAGGCGGGCGGGATGTTCTGGTTCAGCCGGAAGAAGTTGTCGGGGTCGTACTTCCGCTTCAGCGCCTTCAGGCGATCCCATCTCTCGTCGCCGTACGCGAGGCGGATCCGCTCCTCGCCTTCCTCCATCAGGAAGTTGACGTAGACCGACGTGTGCCACGGCTCGAGCGCGCTCCAGAAGTTCCGCACCCAGTCGCGCTCCTCGGCGAAGCCCTCTTCGCCTTCCGTCGAGCAGAGGATGTTGTAGGTGAAGCCGGCGTGGCGCCCGTTGAATGCAGCCTCCGATTCGTCCACTCGCGACATCGCGCCGCCCATCTGCCAGATCGGGAACGACGTCAGCGGCGACTGGATCTTCAGCGAGTGCTCGACGGTGACGTCGATCACGTCGTCGGTGAGCTCGGCGACGTCGCAGGAGCGGACGTAGTACCAGCGGCCCGGCGGGAAGCTCGGGTCGAGCATCGCCTGGTGGGCGAGGTACGGCTTCGTCGTGCAGGCGTCCGCGACCGGCGAGCCGAACTCGCGGAGCGGCTTGATGAAGCGCTCGCCTTCCTCGTGGTCGCCGATCCAGCAGCAGATCACCATGACGACCGGCTTCCCGTGCACCTCCTCGGGAATGATCGGGAGCGGCGGCGCCTTCCGGTGGACGACGAGGGTCATGATCTCGTCGGGCGCGTCCGCGATCCAGTCGCGGTAGAAGCGGAGCACCTCCGGCGAGTCCTCCATCGCCCAGAGCACCGGGCCGGCCAGGATCGTCGGGTCCAGCGGGACGAGGTCGAACTCGAACTCCGTCGCGATCCCGAAGTTGCCGCCGCCGCCGCAGAGGCCCCAGAACAGGTCGGCGTTCTCGTCCTTGCTCGCCTTGACGAACTCGCCCTCGGCGGTGACGAGGTCGACCGAGCGAAGGCGATCGACGGAGAGCCCGTGCTTGCGCATGATCCAGCCGATCCCGCCGCCCAGCGTCAGTCCCGCCACGCCGGTGTGCGTGACGATCCCCGAGGGCACGGCGAGACCGAACTCCTGCGTCGCCTGATCCAGCTCGCCGAGCAGGACGCCGGCCTGCACCCGTGCGGTGCGCGCGTCGGGATCGAGGTCGATGCCCTTCATCAGGCTCGTGTCGATCACGAAGGCGTCGTCCGCGATGGACAGGCCCGGGAAGCTGTGCCCGCCGCTCCGCACCGCAACCGGCAGATCGCGCTCGCGGCCGAACTTCACGGCGGAGATCACGTCGGCGACGCCGGCGCAGCGGGCGATCAGCGCCGGCTTGCGCTGGATCGACCCGTTCCAGATCTGACGGTGCTCGTCGTAGGACGGATGGTCAGGCCCGACGAGCTCGCCGTCGAGCGTCAGTCCTTCGGCGATCGCGGTCACGCGTTCCAGTGTCGCACGGAACGCGTGACCGTTCTACTTGATACGCAGGCCTTAGCCGCCGCCGACGCCGACGAGGCCGGCGACGCGGGTGAGCGCGGTCGCGACGTTGCCGGAGAGCAGCGTGAGGGCGCTCAGAGCACATGACGGTGATGACCGCCAGCACGACGCCGTACTCGGCCATTGTCTGGCCGTCGTCGCGGCGGAGTCTCTTGAGTTGCAGCACGCTTGTCACCTCCTGGGTGAACGGTCTTGGGGCGCGCCGCAAACGCCGCGGTTTGTGCCCGAATGATCGGCTCGTGCGGCGCGCGAGCGCATCCCTGACATGGGTTCACTCGCCGCGGGTGACTAGGCACTGCGGTCAGAACCTCTTACGCTGACGGCGATGCGGCTGCTCGCAACGAAGACCACCGCCTCGTCGGTCGTTGCAGCGACGTTGGTTGCGGCCGTCGTCGCTAGCCTCGCTGCGGCGTCGAGTTCGTCCTGGTCAGCACCTCAAGTCGTCGCTTCCCCGATCCATCGCGACGGGGCCATTGGCATAGCGAAACTCTCGAGCGGCACACTCGTCGCTGCCTGGGTGAACCCTCAGGGCCGCATCACTGCCGCTCGTAGACCGGCAAGCGGAGGACCCTGGACGAGTCGCGCGAGCTTCCCTGGCAAACCGCTTCGGGGGTACAGCTCCTCGACCTCCGGGCGGCTCGCAGTGCACGCAGTCGGCGATTCGGCCGTCGTCATATGGGTGACGCTGACCGGGGCAACGCGGATTGGCTGGAAGCATAAGTCGTACACGATCTGGGAAGCCATTTTGAGTCCTGAGGGGACATGGTCGCGACCTAGGGTGGTGCACTCAGCGCGTCGCAGGACAAGTGTGAGCTTTGACGTTGCAGTGACACGCTCCGGCGTCGTCTCATTGGCGTGGCTCGAGGGTGCTCCGCCTGAGCAACTTGGCGTCCATCAGATTCTCCTCAGTACTCGCCGCGGGCGGTCCTGGAGCAAGACGCGACCGATCTCGATTCGCGCGCGACTTAACGCGCCGGCCGGCCGGGAGAGGATCACGCTCTGGCCGCCTCAGTTCATTCTCTCTCCGGAGCGTTCTCGGCTGGTAGTGACCTGGAGCCAGTCCTCGCGGCGGGGTCTGCGAGTTCGGCCGGTCAAGAACGAACTCCGCTACCGCGCGATCAGTGAGGCGGGGGCGGTTGGGGCGGAGCAACGCGTGCCCCTGCCGCACGATGGATATGTCCCGGACGCTGAACCGGCCGCACTGGGTGACGACGGTCGAATAGCGGTTGCGTACCAGATCACCGCGCCCTTGGTGCGCGGAGTTGTCTTCCGGAACGGGCGCGCCTGGCGCAGGCAGATCCTGTCGTCCAGAAGCTCGGACAGTTCTCTCGAACAGCATCCGATGATTTTCAGCACCACCAGTGGCGCAATCGCCTTGTTTCAAGGGCCGTTCGTAGGGTGGAGGTCGATGATTCTTCGTCCCGGCTCTGCACGCTTCGCCGAAGCGGCGACCCTGATATCGGACAGGGACGGGTACCCAGCCGGGCACGTCGAGCTAGCGGATGGAACGACGGTTGTCCTTGCGATGAGTAGCAACCCATACGACCCGAGCACTGCAACGACCGGCTTGCTGCGTCCTGGCGAGTCGCGATGGACCTACCCCTTCGACGAAATGCTCTGCGAAGGGCGCACCGAGTGTCGTATGGACAGCCAACTGGACATCGCCGAGCCGACCGAAAGGTCATTCGAGCGTGTTGCTTCGGCGGTATCGGTCGGCGCCGAAGCCTCTCCATCGAGATCGCGTCGTACTCACCGTGACCGATTAGCGCGGCCTGATTCGCCACACGTCGTCGCCCTGGAAGCTCGCGACCCAGAGCTCGGACGCGTCATCCGGGACGACGAACGGGCCCGGGCCGACCTTGACCGTCTCCTTCACGCGGTTCCTGCGGATGTCCACCCGCGTGAGCGTGTTGCTGCGGAGATTCGGCACCCAGAGGTCACCGGCGACGATGCCGCTGTCCACGGGCTGCTGTCCCATCCCGCGGATCGTCCGCACGCGGCGGTTCTTGCGCTCGTCGATCCGGACGACCGTTCGGGCTCCCTGGACGGAGACGAAGACGCTCACGCCCTTCGCCGCGAGCCACACGGGCTTGTCGCCGACGAGGATGCGCTTGACGACGCGGTTCCGCGCCGGGTTGATCCGCGCCACCGAGCGGTGCGCAGCGTTCCCGACCCAGACCGCGGAACGCGAGATCGCGAGGCCGCCGGGGCTGCCGCCGACCGCGGATCCGCGCCGGACACCCGGTTCGTCGCCGGGTCGATCCGGTAGACCGTCCCGTCGGCGAAGTTCGTCACCCAGACCGACCCGAATCCCCAGGCGACGTCGTACGGCTGCTGGCCGACGTCGATCGTCGCGGAGACGGCGTTGCGGGCCGGATCGATCCGCTGCACCGTCGCGACGTTGAAGTTCATCAGCCAGACGGAGCCGGCGCCCGCGACGATGCCGCACGGCCCACCGTCGACGGCGATCTTCGCCACGACCTTGTTCGTCGAAGGGTCGACCCGCGCCACCTGGTCGTCGCCGAAGATCGTCACCCAGGCCGAGCCGTCCGCCATGGCCACGGAGCAAGGCTGCGCGCCGACCTTGATCTTCGCGAGCACCTCCACGCCTGCGGTCGAGGCTCGCGCGGCCGCGACGAGGGCGAGGGAGAGAGCGGCGACGAGTCCGAGCCGGCGCACAACAACCCAGACGGCGGCAGGCTGGAAACGGCTTTGAGTTTCGGTTAAGCGCTACTCGCTGTCGAACTGCGCTCGGAGTCCCTTTGCCGCCATGCGGACCGTCTGGTCGATCCGCTTCGCACGGGTCTCGGGACGCTTCGCGATGGTGATCCACGAGAGGATCGCCTTGCGCGACGACGGGCTGAAGCCGTTCCAGTGTTCCCGGGCTGCGGGCTTCGCGTCCAGCGCCGCGGCGAGCTCGCGGCGGCTCCTCGAGCCGCTCCGCGGCGTCGAGGGCGCTCCAGGAGCCGTTCGCCTTCGCCGTCTCGATCGCCGCGATCCCGGCAGTCTCGAGCTTCCCCTCGCGCTCGAGCCGCGCGACCCGCTTCTTGTTCGGCGCCGACCAGTTGCTCCGCGGCTTGCGCGGCGCGAAGAGCTGCAGGCTGCGCCGCTCGTCCAGCCGGTTCACCGTGCTGTCGATCCAGCCGAAGCAGAGCGCCTCCTCGACGGCCTCGTCGTAGCTCGGGCTCTTTCCGTCCGACCCCTTCTTGTGGAAGACGAGCCAGATCGCGTCGCGCTGCTCGTGCCGCTTCGCGAGCCAGCGGCGCCACGCGGCGCGGTCAGCGGACCTCGACGATCTCTCGCCCGTCCTTGTGCCGTTCCATCCTGCCCAGCCTATGAGCCCGGAAGCACGAAGGCCCGCCGGGTGGCGGGCCTTCGTGGGAGAGAGGGAGATGGTCGGTTTGCGGAGAAGCTTGTATTCCCCGTCGTCTCCGTGCGACGTCGTCACGGTCTTGACGACCTCACAGTTGACGTGCGTGTCCGACTCCTGCGAGTTGAGCCAGACGATGTCGTTGCCGGGACCGCAGTCGATCTGGTCGACCATGCGGTCGCGGGCGAGCGCGTGCATCCGGTCGTCGCCGGCACCGCCGTTCTCGACGTCGGCGCCACGGCCGACCCAGATCCGGTCGTTGCCGTTGTCACCGTTCACGGTGTCGTTGCCCCAGCGGCCGCGGAGGACGTCGTTGCCCTCGCCGCCGTTCACGGCGTCATTGCCCGGCCCGCCGCGCATGCGGTCGTTCCCACCCTCACCGTTCAGGGTGTCGTTGCCACGACCGCCGTACACACGGTCGTTGCCGTCGCCAGCGTTGACGAGGTCGTCGCCGCCACGGGCGTGGATGCGGTCGTTTCCGGCCGTGCCCGTCAGCGTTTCGCTGTTATGCGTCCCCTTGATAACGACGACGCGGTGGGCGATGGCGGCGCTCACGAGGCCCAGCGCCACGAGGGCGGTGAGTGCGAGCGTGCCGAATCGAATCGTCCTAGTCACAGTTGAGAACCTCCTTGGTTGTAACTGGACTATCCCCGGCTGGCGTGAACTGGCAGTGCGTGAATCGCAAGGATTTCGTACCGAGTTGTTAGCTCGCTGTTAGCGATGCGCGCCAGCCGTGGAGCTCGCGTACCGCGACCAGCGTCATCACGAGCCCGGTAACACCGGCGACGGCGAAGGCGAGCTGCGTGCCGCCGACTTCCGAGAGCCAGCCTGCGAAGAGGCCGCCCAGCGGGGCGAGGCCGGCGAAGGCGAAGAGCCAGAGGCTCAACACGCGTCCCCGGAGGTGGTCCGGCGCGGAGAGCTGGAGCAGCGACTGGCTGTTCGACGTCCAGAGCGTGAAGCAGATGCCGACGACGTAGAGGAGGACGGCGCACGCGATGACGGTGTCAAGAGGCGCGAGCACGAGCAGCGCGAGGCTGAAGCCGCCCACGCCGGCGATCAGCCCGCGGACACTCGCGCGGCCGATTGCCGCCGCGAGCAGGGCTCCGGTCAGGGCGCCTGCCCCGAACGCGGCGGAGATGATCCCGAACGTCCGGGGGCCGGCGTCGAGCGTCTCCGACGCGAGCACCGGCACGAGCACGTGGAAGTTGAAGCCGACCGTGCTCACGACGATCGTCATCGCGAGGACGAGGCGCACCCGAGGCGAGTGGCGCGCGTAGGACAGGCCCTCGCGGATGCTCGAGAGCCACGACGGATGGATGTCGGGGCGCTCCACGCGCACGAGCTCATCGGCGCGCATCAGCGCGAGGCTCGTCAGCACGGCGAGGAAGCTCACGGTGTTGAGCGCGAAGCAGACGCCGACGCCGAACGCGGCGATGATCACGCCCGCCGCGGCAGGCCCGACGACGCGCGAGGCGTTGAACAGGCTCGCGTTGAGCGCGACGGCGTTCGGCAGCTCGTCGCGGCCGACCATCTGGAAGGTGAGCGCGTGTCGGCCGGGCGCGTCGAAGACGAGCGCGGTTCCGGCCGCCGCGGCGAGCACGTAGGCCGGCCACACGACTTCGGCGCCCGAGAAGGCGAGCACCGTCAGGGCCGCCGCGACGACCATCGACGCCGTCTGCGTCGCCATCACCAGCCTCCGGTTGTCGAAGCGGTCGGCGACGACGCCGGCGATCAGCCCGAAGAGCGTGAACGGGGCGAAGCGACAGAAAGCGAGGAAGCCGACGGCGACCGCGGAGTGCGTGAGCTCGACCACGTACCAGGCGAGCGCGATGTTCTGCATCCAGGTGCCGACCAGCGAGACGACCTGGCCGGTGAAGAACAGGCGGTAGTTCCGGTGCATGCGGACACTCGCGAAGGTACGGCGAGGGAGAGCGAGGATCGCGGCCGTCACTCGAGCTCCTCCAGCAAGCCGAGCAACGGCTCGACGGCGGCGTCGAGCGCCTCGAGCTCCGCGGGGCTGAGCCGCTCGAGCCGCGACGCGAGCCACGCCGTGCGCCGCGACCGGACCGAGCGCAGCACGCGCTCGCCCTCGGCCGTGACGGACAGCCCGTGGCGGCGCCGGTCGTCGGGGTCGGGCGTGCGCCGGACGAGGCCGGCGCGCTCCAGCCGGTCGACGTAGCCCGACATGGCCGCCGGGGACATCCGCTCCAGCGCCGCCAGGTCGCGGACGCCCGATTCCCCGGTGGCGCGAGATCTGGAAGAGCAGCGCGACCTGTCCGCCGGTGACGCCGAGTGCGTGCGACTCGCGTCGAAGCTCTCGCGCGAGCTTCAGCAGCGCGGGGCGGAGGCGGTTCGCGACCTCGAGCGGCTCGAGTGCGGTGGTCAGCGACATCGTTAGCCATGCTAACAAAACTCGTTAACACGGCTAACGAGTCGTTAGCGCTTCCGGATCCAGCTCCTCTTGGCCGGTGTGAGGTCGGTGTTTCCGGCGCGGTCGACCGCGCGCACCGAGAACGTGTGCCGGCCGCGCTTCAGCCCCAGGTAGCGCTTCGGCGTCTTGCAGCGCGCCCAGCGCCGCTTGTCGAGCTTGCACTCGAAGTGCGAGCCGCGCTCGGTCGACGTGAACGTGAACCGGGCCGTCTTCGAGCGGGTCGAGCGCGGCGGCCCGCGGCGGATCCGCGTGTTCGGAGGCTTCCGATCGACGACGCGGCCCTTGGCCAGCACGTTGATCGTGATCACGGCGGGCGTCCCGCGCGTCCCGCGGGCGAGGCCGCGGTACTGGAAGACGTCGCGGCCGCGGAAATTCGTTTCAGGGTCGTATGTGACTCGTTTGCGGACCTGGTCCAGTGACCGAAGTGCGCCGTTCGTCGGCGGAGCGGTGATCTCGAGCCGGATTGCGTCGCCGTTTCCGTCGGTGCACTCGAGCGGGATGACAACGACCGCGTTGCGCGGCACGTTGACCGTCCGCTTCGCGCAGGTCGGCGCCAGATCGTTTTCGAACCCGGCGACCGATCCGCCGCGGAACGCGGCGTACAGGTTGAGGCCGTTCGGCGAGAAGGTCACCCCGCCGAGCCCGCCGAGCAGTCCGGGGGCGTGCTCGCATGGAGCCCCCGCGCCGACGCTGAAGCAGCCGCGCGTTGCGCGCTGGGCGAGCTTGCCGGTCGTCCGGTCGAGCCGGAAAGCCGAGAGGCCGACGTCGCCCGCGTTCAGCGCGACGTCCTGGCCGTTCGGGGCGAATGCCGCGTCGCTGCCCGTCGCGCCCTTGACCTCGTGGCAGCCCGACGGCGGCCCTCCGCCGCCGAGCTCGTCGAGGCAGTCGGTCTGGGAGAGGCCGCCGGTCGCCGTGTCTCGACGGAAGACCGTGTTGCCGGCCGCCGCGCTGACGATCACGAAGTCGCCCTGAGCGTCCACGTTCGCCGCCCGGGCCTCGGCGAGCGTCGAGGCACCCGCGGCGCACTCGGTTCCGCCGGACGCGCCGCTCGACCCCCCGACGGTGACGCAGCCGCCCTGTGTCCCCGGGATCTGCGAGAGCGCACCGTCGGGCTGGCGGTTGAAGATCGCCACGCCGCCGGGCGCCGGCGTCGTCACGTAGAGATGACGCCCGTCGGCCGAGACGGCGAGCTCGGCGGAGGTGCCGACGATCCCGACCGCGCCGGCGCACGTCGGCAGGACGATCTCCTCGACGAAGCACCCCCCGAGTGTCTTCTGCGTCAGCGCACCGGAGTTGGGATCGCGGTCGTAGACGTTCAGCTGGCTCGAGGCGCGCGCGTAGACGCTTCGCCCGTCCGGGCTGATCGCCGTCGCGGACAAGGCGCTCAGGCCGGTAACCGTCTGTGCGGGAGCGAGGACGCCCGACGACGCATCGCGGGCGAAGACGCGGATCTCGGTGCCGGCGCCGACGTAGACGTGGCGCCCGTCCGGGCTCACATCGACATCCTCGGCGGCAGCCGGCAGGGCGAAGAGGTCCCGCGGAGTGAGGGTTCCGCTCGCGGCGTCGAACAACCGGATGCCGTTCGAGCCACCGCCGTTGGGCTGGACCACCGCATAGAGATGCCGGCCGTCCGGGCTGAGCTCCGCGTCGGGGGCCGAGAACGGCGGTTGTAGCGGCGCGCACGGTGCAGCGCCGTTCGTTGCGAAACAGCTCTTCAGGAAGGGGTCACCGTCCGCGGCGCCTGCGGCGCCGGCGAGTAGGAGAACTGCAGCCGTGCAAAGGGCGACCCGCGACAACGAGCCCATTGTGCCCAAGGGACGCCCCGGAGAAACGACACGGTTCGAGCCGTGGTTAGGGATGGGGCCCGATGAGGGTAAGCAGCGTCCGATGGCGAGAGCTTGGCCATGGCGTCGGCGAGCGACGCGGACGACCGAGGAGCAGGTTGCGGCTCCTCCGCCTCCGCCTCCCTCGATCTGGCCATGGCTCCTCCTCCTTCTGCTGCTGGTGCTCGGCGCGCTCGCCGCGTCGTGGTATCTGACGAACCGCGACGAGACGGTGGAAGCCGCCACCGTTCCGGAGGTCGTCGGCGCCCAGCGTGCCGAGGCCGAGCGCGAGCTCGACGAGCGCGGCTTCGAGTCAGAGGTGAAGCTCGTCGACAGCGAACGCCGGGCCGGGGCCGTCGTGGTGCAGCGTCCGGAAGCCGGAACGACCTACGGGAAGGGCGGCATCGTCGTGCTCACCGTCGCCCGCGACCCGCAGCGCACCGAGGTTCCCCAGGTGGCGGGCTTGCGCGTCGCACAGGCCGTGGCGCGTCTGCGCGCCGCCGATTTGCAGGCGCGGACCGAGACGATCCGTTCTCAGCGTCCGCGCGGCCAGGTGATCCGGCAGATCCCGGCGGCGGGGACGGAGGTGCCGAAGCGCTCCGCGGTGGTCGTGATCGTCTCCGCCGGCCAGCAGCAAGTCGAGGTTCCGGCGCTCGTCGGCTCGACCGCCGAGGAGGCGACGACGACACTTACACGCGCCGGTTTCCGCACTCGCATCGAGCGGGTGCCGGGCACCGAGCCGGAGAGCACCGTGATAGCGCAGAACCCCGCCGCGGGTACGCGTGCAGTCCGCGGCTCGGTCGTCCGCATCAACGTCTCGCAGGGACAGACGCAGACGACCACGACGGTCGTCACCACTACAACCTCGCCGTCGCGGATCACCGTGCCGGACACGGTCGGCCAGGACGAGGCGACCGCTGTCTCGACGATCGAAGGCGCGGGGTTCCGAGTCCGAGTCGTCGAACGGCCGACGAACGATCCCCCGCAGGACGGAATCGTCATCCGGCAGTTGCCGCAGGCAGGCAGTTCAGCCGCTCAGGGCTCGACGGTGACGATCACGGTCGGCAGACTCCAGTGAGTGCGCTGGTATCGGTGGTTGGTCGTAACGGCGGTCGTCTCGGCGATCGCGGCAGGCGCGTTCGTCGTCTTCCGCGGTGACGCCGAGCCTGCCGAGGCCACCGGCCCGCTCCTCGTAGCCTCGGGAGAGGGCGGAGAGGCCGCTCCCGTTCCGCGGCCGGTTGGGCGCTACAACGCGCCGACCGGCATCCAGACGACGGTGCCCGACACCCTGGGCTACCCGCAGCGGACGGCGATCTACGCGCTCGAGAACGGTGGCTTCCGCGTCCGCGTGATGGAGCACGCCGTGACGGCGGCCGGCGAGGAGGGTCTCGTCGTCGCGCAGCTTCCGCGCGGCGGCGTCACGCGTCGCCTCGGCTGGATCGTCACGATTTACATCGGCAGGCTCCGCTAGATGCGGATTGCGCTCCTCGCGGCGGCGCTGGTCGTCGCGCTGGCGGCTGTCGGTGCTGTCGTCGTCCTGGGGCGGGACGAGGAAGGAGCGGACTTTCGCGGCAGCCAGCCGCCGGCGGACGTGACGCTGCCGGAGTTTCGCCTGCGTGATGACGGCGGACGGCTGCTGCGGGCCGACGAGCTCCGGGGCAAGGCACTCGCCGTCACCTTCCTCGACGTCCGCTGTACCGAGTCGTGCCCGGTGATCGCGGCACAGATCGGGCAGGCGATGCGGACGATGGGCGAGCGGCGGAGCGACGTCGAGGCGTTGGCGATCACCGTCGACCCGGTGTACGACACGAAACCGGCGATCGACGCGTTCCTCCGGCGGAACCGGGCCAAGGGGCAGCTGCGGTACCTCGACGGGTCGGTCGAGGAGCTCCGCCCGGTCTGGAAGGCGTTCTCGGTGCTCTCGGTCGACGAGACGGGCAGTCCGAACATGCACTCGGCGCCGGTGCGCATCTACGACCGCGAAGGCCGCTGGCGCTCGACGCTCCATGCAGGCGTAGACCTCACCCCCGCGAACCTCGTTCACGATATTGGTTTGGCTTTGGATGTTTAGTTGTTGAAACGCGGGGTATTCCGCATTTGGATGGTGATCGAGGAAGAGGTCTGATCCAAGAGTTCGAGCGGGAGTGCGGTCCCGTCGCGGCCAGGCCAAGATTCTCTACTCGACACGCGTCCGAACTGAGGGCCGCTCGCGCGGCCCTCAGTTTTGTCCGGAAATCTCACGATTTCCGGCCAGCGTTTGAAGCCAGGCGTCGGCTTCGCCGACGCGTGGCCCAGATGCGTGCGGCACTTCCTTCTCTAGCGGCGGGTGGGTGCAGAACGGGCAAAGCCCGTTCTGCGGCGGTTGGTCAGCCCGAGCTTGCCGTTTCTTCGTGCGGGGCGCCCACTGGTTTTGATTCCGGCGAGCCTCTCTGGCGTAGGTAAATGGTGAAGGCGACCATCGTTCCGACCGCCAGGAACTCCGACTGCCAGTTCTGGAGGCTCCGCTCCCAGAAGTCCGCCGAGCCCATGTAGGTCGGCCACGACACGGTCTCGTCGTCGTGTATCGCCTGCTCGTCGTTGTAGACCGTCCAGCTCGCGAACGATTGGCCCAGCCAGGTCAGCAGGAAGATCAGGCCCATGACGAGCGCGAACGAGTTCGAGTAGACGTTCAGCCGCCACCCGCGGACCTTCGCCCAGCGCGGGGCGTTCCTCGGGGCGTGCTCGCCGATCCGTTGCTCCTTGTCGCTCTCGGTCCCGGCCTTGTCGACCCGCTTCGACTCGTTCGAGCCCTTTTGGACGAGCCAAACCGTGGCGAGCGCGAACACCCAGAACTGCAGCCACTCGGACTGCCAGTTCTCGAGCAGGTCGGCGCCGAAGTCCGAGCTCCATAGGTACCGCAGATAGGACACGGTCGGCTCACCGTGCTGGCTCTGATAGTCGTTGAACTCGTACAGGCCGGCCACCGACTGGCCGACGACGCTGACGAGGAAGAGCCCGAGGAAGAAGAGCGAGAGGCTGTTCTCGCGGACGAACCGTCGCATCAGAAGTGGCCGAGGCCGACGATTGCGTAGAGGACGATCCCCGCGACGATCACCACGAGGTACACCCAGAAGACCACCGCCACGGGTCGGGCTACTCCCGCGTCTTCAATGTCTTCGCGGCGTCGCTGAGCGCCTCGAGTCCCTCCGTGAAGGCGGTCTCGGCCGACGTGGGCTTCGGGCGAGGCGCGACCTTGGCGTCGGCTTCGCCGTCGCGCCGGGCGAGGAGCGACTGACCGAGCCGGGAGAGAGCCTGCTCGCGGTCGGCGAGGTCTGCGGCGTGCCGGTCTAGCCGGTCGGCCTTCTTCTGCTGGCGCTCGGCCTCGCGGTCGAGCTTCCGCTGGAGCGTGGTGAGCTCCTCCTCTTTGGCCTGCGCCGCCGTCTCCCGCGGCGCGAGCTCGGCGAGTGACGCCTCACGCTCGGTGAGCTCCTGCTCGCGCCGGTCGAGCTCCGAGGCGCGGCGCTCGAGCTCACCCTGCGCATCCGTCGTCTCCGCTCGTGCTCCGTCCAGCTCCGCCGCCTGGCGGTCGAGCTCCGCCTCCCGCGCGCGCAGATCGGTCTCGCGGCGTTCGAGCTCCGTGGCTTTCGCGAGCAGGTCCGCCGAGCGGCGCTCGGCGTCGGTCTGCAGCCGCTCGACGCGCGCCTCGCCCCGGGCGAGCTGCGACTCCTTGCGTTCCTGCGTCCCCTTCCGCAGATCGCGCTCCGCGATCCGGCCGCGGAGTGCGTCCATTCGGTTCTGACGGTGACGCCGCGCCTCGAACTTCCGCGCGACTCGTCGGATGCGGGCCTCGAGCCGATCCTCGCGCTCGTCGAGCTTGCGCTCGCGCTCCGCCATCCGGCGGGCCGCCTCCCGCAGCTCGCGCTGCGCCTCTGTCAGGTCGTCGAGGGCCGTGGCCCGGGCGAGCCGAGCACGCTCCATTGCGGCGGGATCAGGCGCCGCCGGAGCCTCCAACGACGCGTCGTTGCGCGCTTTTCGTCGCACGGGACACCCGTTCTAGCACCATGGGTTTTCCTGTGGGGCATAGGTGAGCAGAACTTGACGTTGGAATGAGAATGCGCATCTGGGCTGCGCTCGCGACGATCTACGTCGTCTGGGGGTCGACCTTTCTCGCGATCGCAATCGCAGTGCGCGATCTGCCGCCGTTTCTGTCGATGGCGCTGCGCCATCTGATCGCCGGCGCCGCGGTGTTCGGGTTCATGTGGTGGCGCCGCGGGGGCAGGCTGGGCGTGGGGCGGCGAGAGTGGGCCGCGGCCTTCGTCTTCGGCGGCGCGCTCTTCCTCGGCGGCCACGGGCTGCTCGCGTGGGCGCAGCAGGATGTGCCATCCGGGATCGCGGCGCTCCTCGTCGGCACGATCCCGATGTGGTTCGCGATCCTCGCGCGGATCGCCTTCGGCGAGCGGCTCGGCGGGCGCGCGACGGTCGGTCTCGTCCTCGGGTTCGCCGGGCTCGCGCTCCTCGTCGACCCGAGCGGGGAGGAGGGAGCCAAGCCGATCGGCGCGCTGGCGATCGTCGTCGGCGCGTTCATGTGGGCCGCGGGCTCGCTCGCCGCGCGGCGCCTGCCGCTGCCGCGGGACACGCTCCTCGCCGCGGCGATGGGGATGCTGGGCGGCGGGACGCTGCTCGCGCTGGTCAGCGCCGCGAGCGGCGAGCTCGACGACGTCCGGTTCACGACCGACGCGCTGCTGGCCACCGCCTATCTCGTCGTGTTCGGCTCGTTCATCGGCTTCACCGCCTACGTCTGGCTGCTGAAGGTCGCGCCGGCCTCGACCGTCTCGACCTACGCCTACGCGAATCCGGTGATCGCGGTGCTGCTCGGGTGGGCGTTCCTCGACGAGGCGATCACCACGCGGACCCTCGTTGCCGGCGCGGCGATCGTCGTGGGCGTCGCGCTGATGGTGTCCAGGAGGGTCGAAGAGGAGCCCCAGGCGGAAGCTCTAGAGTCCGCGCGTGCCCGAGCGGCCTGACATCGTCGAGAGCCTGGCGCGGCTCGCGCTCTTCGCCGACCTCTCGCACTCCCAGGTGGAGTCGATCGCGCACCGCTTCGAGGAGACCGTGTTCGCGCAGGGCGAGCGCGTCATCCGGACGGGCCTCGCCGGCGGCGCGATGTACCTGATCATCGACGGGGAGGCGATGGTCCGGCTCGACGGCCAGGAGTTGACACGGTTCACCCCGGGCGAGTTCTTCGGCGAGATCGGGGTTCTGCTCGACGAGCTGCCCGTCGCGGACGTGGAGGCCGTGACGCTCCTCCGCTGCCTCGAGATCCCCGGAGCCGCCGTCGAGCCCTTCCTCGTCGAGTTTCCGACGGTGATGTACCGGGTGCTGCAGACCGAGGCGAGGCGTCTGCGGACGACGACGGAATGGAAGACGTAAGGCCGTTCCCGCCCGGCCGCTACGACGTCGTCGTGGTGGGAACCGGGCCGGGCGGGCTGCAGACGAGCCACGCGCTCACCGAGCTCGGCGTGGAGCACGCGCTGATCTCCCAGGACGATGCGCCCGGGCGGAATGTTCCGCCGCTTCCCGGTCTACGAACGGCTGATCAGCTGGACGAAGCCCGACGCGCCGGTCGAGCGTGGGACCCGGGAGTACGAGTGGTACGACCACAACAGCCTGGTCTCGCGGAACGGGGCGGCGGCGACCGTTCCCGAGCTGATGGACCGCACCTTCGACGTCCCGTCGCGCGCCGAGATGGAGGCGGCGCTCGTCGCGTTCGCGCAGCGCGGGAAGGTGGAAGCGAGGTACGGCTGCCGCTGGACCGGGACGCGGCAGGAGGACGACGGGTTCGTGCTCGAGACGACGGACGGCGAGTACGCCTGCCGCTTCGCCGTCTTCGCCGTCGGGGTGACGGAGGAATGGCTCCCGCCCATTCCCGGCGTCGCGCTCGCGAAGCACTACGTCGACACGCAGCCGGCCGCGGAGTACCGCGGGAAGAGCGTCGTGATCATCGGCAAGCGGAACTCCGGCTTCGAGATCGCGAGCGGCCTCTTGCCGTGGGCGCGAAGCCTCGTCCTCGTCTCGCCGGGCCCGGTGAGGATCGACGTCCTGCCGCAGTCACCGCTGCGCTTGCGCTACCTGCAGCCGTACGAGGAGTACGTCCGGGGCGGGGCCGGCACGTTCGTCGTGGACGCGGCGATTGAGCGAATCGAGCGGTCGAACGGCGGTCTGCGGGTGGTTGCGGACGGGACGACGTGGCCCGGCCGGCTGGAGTTCGAGGCCGACGAGGTGATCCTCGCCACCGGGTTCCGCGCGCCGCTCGGCGATCTGCGGGACCTCGGTGTCGCGACGGTGCTGAACGACCACGTGCCTGCGCTGTCGCCGTTTTTCGAGAGCGTGTCGACGCCGGGGCTCTTCTTCGCCGGCAACGTCACGATCGGGTCGAAGGGCCCTCGGAAGCACGGGACGGCGCCGAACTCGACGTCCGTCAACGGGTACCGCTACAACGCGCGGGTTCTCGCCGAGCACCTGGCTGAGCGTTTGGGCGTCGATCGCCCGCTGCGGCCGCTGGGTCGGGACGACGTCGTCGCCTTCCTGCTCCGCGAGCTCTCCTGCGCGCCGGAGCTCTGGATCCAGAAGAACTTCCTGGCGCGGGTGGTCGCCCTGGGCGAGGGCGGGCTCCGAGACGACGGGATCCTTCCGCTCGAGCACTTCCTCGACTCGGGTGGTGAGGATGCGGTTGCGGTCGCGATCGAGATGGACCCGCTCGCCGTGATCCACCCGACGGTCTACGTGAGGCGCGGGGGGCGGATCAGCGAGTACGAGCTGCCGCCGCACCCGGTTCACGCCTTCGAGGGCGGCGAGTACCGGCAGGAGCTCGACAGGCTTCTGAACTAGGCCCTCGACCTCCTGTGCTAGACAAGGAGTGGGGGCTGGGTTTTTCCGCGTCGCGCGTGCGAGAAATCCGGACGATGGCGAAGGGAAGGAGCGCGCGATGACTCTCAAGATCGGCGACACCGCACCTGACTTCGATGCGGAGACCACGGAGGGTCGGATCCGGTTTCACGACTGGATCGGCGACTCGTGGGCCGTGCTGTTCTCGCACCCGAAGGACTTCACGCCCGTCTGCACGACCGAGCTCGGCTACATGGCGCAGATCAAGCCCGAGTTCGACCGCCGCGGCGTGAAGGTGATCGGCCTTTCGGTCGACGCGACCGGCGACCACGAGCAGTGGGCCCACGACATCGAGGAGACGCAGGGCACCGCGCCCAACTACCCGATCATCGGCGACCACGATTTCGAGGTCTCGAAGCTCTACGGGATGCTCCCCGCGGAGGTCGCCGGTGACCCCAAGGAGCGCACTCCGGCCGACAACCAGACCGTCCGGAACGTCTTCGTGATCGGTCCGGACAAAAAGGTGAAGCTCGTCCTCGTCTATCCGATGACGACCGGGCGGAACTTCGACGAGGTGCTGCGCGTGATCGACTCGCTGCAGCTGACGGCCGAGCACAAGGTCGCGACGCCGGCCAACTGGCAGCGGGGCGACGACGTGATCATCGCCGGCTCGGTCTCGAACGACGAGGCGAAGGAGATCTTCGGCGAGTGGGACTCGCCGAAGCCCTACATCCGCATCGTTCCGGACCCGAGCGAGTCCCGAACGCCCTCCGGCGTCTCGTAACCCTGTCCGTTCCCGGCAGGTCCGGGTGCCTGGCACCCGGACCTGCCCCGAACGGCGGAGCTGGGGAGACTGCCGCCCCGCCGGATAGGCCACGGCGCGTTCGGCCGTCGGCGCGCTTTGGCCGCCGCCGCCCCCGGCGAGAGGTGTCTGCCGAGGACCGGGCCGGATGCCTGGCACCCGGAGGCGTCCCGGCGGGGCGGCTCGGGTCGGAATCGGCTCGGCCGGAGCGAGGGTTTCGGTCCGCGAGTCCCGGGTAAAGGCGTTTCCATGATCAAACACACATTGGCTCTATTCGCAACGCTTATCCTCGGCGCGACGTTCGCGGCCTCTGCGAACGCCGCCCGCTTTGTCGTGGTACTCGACGAGGGCGTCGATCCGGACGCCGTCGCCGCTTACCACGAGCAGTTCTCAGGCGTCAGCGTCGTCCACCGCTACCGCCACGCGCTGACGGGTTACGCCGCGGAGATCTCTCCGGCGGCGCTCACCGCGATCAAGGCCGACAGCCGCGTCGACTTCGTTTCCGCCGATCGCACCTTCCACACGACGGCGCAGACGCTGCCGACCGGGATCAACCGCATCGACGGCGAGCTCTCGAGCACCGCATCCGGGAACGGCTCCGGCTCGGTGAACATCAACGTCGCGGTGATCGACACCGGGATCGATCCGACCCACCCGGATCTGAACGTGGTGGGCGGCAAGGACTGCGCGCCCGGCATCGGTTACAACGACTTGAACGGGCACGGCTCGCACGTCGCCGGAACGATCGCGGCGAAGGATGACGGGAACGGCGTGGTCGGCGTCGCCCCCGGCGCGAACCTCTACGCCGTGAAGGTGCTGACTGACGCCGGTGCCGGCCTGACGACCGACATCATCTGCGGGATCGACTGGGTCACGTCGACCCGGACCGATCTCAACCCCAACAACAACATCGCTGTCGCCAACATGAGCCTCGGCGGCGGCGGCACCGACGACAATAACTGCGGAAACTCGAACAACGACGCGTACCACAAGGCGATCTGCAACTCGGTGAACGCGGGCGTCGTCCACGTGGTCGCGGCCGGAAACGACACCGTCGACTTCCGCTCGACCGCGCCGGCCACCTACAGCGAGGTGCTGACGGTGACGGCGATCTCCGACTTCAACGGCGCTCCCGGCGGCGGTGCGGCTTCGACCTGCCGCAGCGACGTCGACGACACGGAGGCGAACTACAGCAACTGGGCGGTCCTCGCGGCCGACCAGAACCACACGATCGCCGCTCCGGGTACCTGCATCAACTCGACGTGGATGCTCGGCGGCTACAACACGATCTCCGGTACGAGCATGGCGTCGCCGCACGTAGCCGGCGTCGCCGCCCTCTGCATCGCCTCTGGCGCCTGCACAGGGACGCCGTCGGCGATCATCCAGAAGCTCCGTACCGACGCGCAGAACTACACCACCGCGAACCCGGGATACGGGTTCACGAGCCCGGGTGGCCGCTACTACGGCTACCTGACGCGCGCTTCCTACTAACTACGCCTGGTCGATGAGGGCCTCGCTTCGGCGGGGCCCTCATCACTCGTCCTGGCCTGTGCTCGCGGGGCGATCCGGCCGATTCCGCGTAGATGAGGAAGCGATTGCTCCTCATCCTCGTGCTCGGAGCCGCCACGACCGGGGTCGCTTCGCCTGCGCTTGCCGCGACCTGCACGTTCCAGGGGCCGGGCAGCGACTGGCACACCGCGGCCAACTGGAACTGCGGCGCGGTGCCCGCCGTACCGAACTCGACCGACGACGTCGTGATTCCGTTCCCGGAAGCCGTCGAGGTCCGCTTGGTCGGCGCGGAGGCGAACTCGATCGACCTCGACAGCGGCGCCGACCTCGTCGTCGGCGACGGGGCGGAGCTGAGCATCACCGGAACGGCCCCGTCGTCCTTGGCCGGGACGATCGAGCTGCACGGTCACCTTCGCCTCGCAGGCGCGACGTCTTGGTCTGGCGGAATGTGGCGGCTCGACGGCGGATGGATCTGGAACAGCGGGACGCTCTCGATCGTGGGGAACCAGACTGCTCGAGACCTCGGAGAGGCCGTCTTCCTGAACCTCGGGACCGTCAACCGGACGAGCGGCGTCGGCGAGGTCGCGATCGAGCCGCGATTCGACAACGACGGGACGGTCACCGTGCAGTCCGGGCCGGATCGTCCTGTCGGGCGGCGGCGTCCACACCGGCGACTTCGCCGTCGCCGCATCGTCGCTCCTCGTCCTCGACGGCGGCCACCATTTCGCGGGAACGACGGGCGTGACCGGCGCCGGGACTGTCGCCCAACGCGGCGGTTCGTCGACTACGGGGGGCGCGTCCGTCGGTTCGGCGATCTTCGACCTCCAGGGCGGCTCGCTGACGGGCGGCGGGTCGTGGTCGGCGGACCTGACGAACTCGGGCGGCGTGCTCCGGCCGCGCGGGCTCATGCTCCAGGGCGACTACGACCAGGAGCTTGGCGGCTCGCTCCGGATTCAGGTGGATGGGCCGACATCGTTCGACGTCCTTCAGGTTGCCGGCCACGCGACGCTCGACGGCTCATTGACGATCGTGCCCGGCTACTCGCCGAGCGCGGGTGCCGCCTTTCAATTCCTGAGCTCGAACGGATTGAGCGGCAGCTTCTCGAGCTACAGCGGCGGGATCTTCCCGAACGGTGCGCAGGCGACGCTCAGCTACCAGCGCTCGTCGCCGTTCGGCGCCCGCCTGACAATCGCCGGCTCGGCGCCGCCTCCACCCCCGCCCCGCCTCCGCCGCCACCTCCGCCGCCCCCGTCCCCTCCACCTCCGCCTCCGCCGCCACCTCCGCGTCGCCTCCGCCTCCACCCGCGCCTCCACCGCCGAGCCCGCCTCCGCCACCGCCCTCACCGCCGCGCGCGCCGATCGTTCCGTGCGTCGTCCCGAACCTGAAGGGGCAGACGCTCCGCATCGCGCGCGAGCTGCTTGCCGCGAATCGCTGCGCGCTGGGGCGTGTCAGCCGCGCCTACTCGAAGCGCGTCAGGAGGGGAAGAGTCGTCGCCCAGAGTCGCCGGTTCGGGTCGAGGCTGCCGCGTGGTACGAAGGTGAATGCGGTGGTCAGCCGCGGCCGTCGCCGCTAGCCCGCGAGGATCGTCTCCAGGTACGCGAGCACATCCTCGAGGTCTTGCCCTCTCACGAGGTCGGCGGGCATCCCGTTGCCGCCGTTCTCGATTTGGGTGCGCGCGGCGTCCAGCGAGATCGCCTGACCTTCGAGGCTGGGTGCGATGCCCGTCGTGTGGCATTGCGCGCAGTTGTCGGCGAAGAGCGCCTGGCCCCGTTGAGCGCCGGAGCCGGCGGCGTACGGCACCTCGGCGGCCGCCCCGCTCCGCTGAGCCGGGTGCCATTTCGCGAGTAAGTAGACGCTGCCCGCGACCACCAAAAACAGGATCGCCGGCACCACGACCAGCCGGACCGCGCGCCTCGACATGCGCCGATCGTAATAGGGTCAGGCCGTGCCGATCGCGAGCGTCGAATCGAGCTACGGCGACCTCGTCACGACGATCTTCTCGGCCCCCATCGCGTTCAAGGCGTGGTTCGGCACGGCGGCTGTCGCGTTCGGGGTCGTCCAGGTCGCGACGGGCGCGCGGATCTTCGGCAAGCTCGGCGGGTTCGTCCGCGTGCCGCCGCCTCGAGTGAACCGCATCCACCGCTGGTCAGGGCGCCTTGCGATCCTCTGCACGCTGCCGGTCGCCTTCCACTGCGTCTTCATCCTCGGCTTCCAGACCGACGGCGCTCGTGTCTTCGCGCACTCCCTGTTCGGGACGTTCATCTACGGCGTCCTGGCTGTGAAGCTCTTCTTCGTGCACGATCGCGACCACCCTCGCTGGACGCTGCCGCTCGTCGGCGGAACGCTCTTCACCGTGCTCGCGCTGATCTGGAGCACGTCGAGCCTCTGGTACTTCACCGAAGTCCGCTTCGGCTTCTAATCAAGCTCTCATCGCGGTCTCCTACGGTCGGCTCATGAGAGCAATCCCGATCATTTGCGCAGCACTGCTGCTGGCGGGGTGCGGCGGCTCCGACTCCGCGTCCCTGCCGCAAGCGGAGGAGCCCGCCAACCTCGACTCCGCCGACTTCGTCGAGCGGATCGACAACCCGTACTGGCCGATGCTCCCCGGACACAGGTGGGTCTACCGGGAGGACGGCCAGCGCGTCGAGGTCACGGTCACCGACCAGAAAAAGGAGATCCAAGGCATCCAGGCGACGGTCGTGCACGACGTCGTCACCGAGAAGGGCGAGCTTGTCGAGGACACGTACGACTGGTACGCGCAGGACAAGGACGGCAACGTCTGGTACCTCGGCGAGACGACGAAGGAGTACGAGGACGGCGAGGTCAAGACCACGGCCGGCTCCTGGGAGGCAGGCGTCGGCGGCGCGGAAGCCGGCGTGATCATTCCCGCCAAGCCCGAGGTTGGGCTCCGCTACCGGCAGGAGTACCTGAAGGGCGAGGCCGAGGATCGCGGCGAGATCCTGAGCCTCGACGAGTGGGTCGAGGTCCCCAGCGGCAGCTACCGCGACGTCCTGATGACGAAGGACTGGACGCCGCTCGACGCCGACATCCTCGAGCACAAGTTCTACGCGAAGAGCATCGGCCCGGTGCTCGTTCTCGACATCTCCGGCGGCTCCGGTCGCGAGGAGCTGCTCAGCTTCGAACGCGGCTGATCGCAAGTTACGGGCGTTTACAGACCCCTATATGCGGAGAAAGAAGATAACGCGGGGTCTCGCCTAGGAGGACAAGCACATGAAGAAATCGGTATTTCTCGCCCTTGCGGCACTCCTTCTCGCTGCGGCGGCGAGCCTGTCGGCTTCCGCAGCGCCTGGGAGTCGGGACGCAACTCAAGCGACCCCAGGGGTCACGAACAAGACGATCAAGATCGGCGGGACGTTCCCGCTGAGCGGAGTCGCCTCGATCTATGCGCCGATCGCTCGGGGCATGGAGACGTACTTCAAGTACATCAACTCGAAGGGCGGCGTCTACGGACGCAAGATCGTCTTCAAGTACTACGACGACGCCTATAACCCGGCCCAGACCGTCCAGTTGACGACCAAGCTCGTCCAGGAGGACAAGGTCTTCGCGATCGTCGGGTCGCTCGGAACCGAGCACAACCAGGCCATCCGGCCGATGCTCAACCAGCGGAAGGTCCCGCAGCTGCTGATCTCCACCGGCGCGGCCTCGTTCGGCCTGACGGCGAAGCAGTTCCCGTGGACGATCGGGTGGCAGCCCGACTACATCGCCGAGGGTCGCATCTACGGCAAGTGGATCGCGAACAACGCTCCCAAGGCGAAGATCGCGGTCTTCTACCAGAACGACGACTACGGCAAGGAGTACCTCGAGGGCCTCGAGCAGGGCCTCGGTGACAAGAAGGGCCTGATCGTCTCGAGGGAGCACTACGAGGCGAACGACGCGGCCTACGGAGCGCAGATCGCGAAGCAGAAGCTCTCCGGCGCCGACACGTGGGTGCTCTTGACGACTCCGACTCCGACGGTCAAGGCGATGCTCCAGGCCAAGGCGCTCGCCTACAAGCCGGACACGATCGTGATCAACTCCGTCGCCGCGAGCGACGCCGTCATGAAGGCGGCGGAAGATCGCCAGCTCAAGGAGTACACGAACGGCGCGATCAGCGACAGCTACCTCAAGAACCCCGGCAACCCGAAGTACGCGAAGGACGCCGCGGTCAAGGGGTACTTCGCCATGGCCAAGCGCTTCGGCAAGGGGAACAACACGCAGGACGCCATCTACTACTACGGCGTCGCGAAGGCCTACGACATGGTGATGCTGCTGAAGAAGGCCGGCAAGAAGCCGACCCGCGCCAAGGTGATGGCGGCGGCACGCGCCATGAACTGGGTCAACCCGTACACGCTGAAGGGCATGAAGACGAAGACGCGGGGCGTCAAGGACGCATTCCCGCTCGACCAGGTGCGGATGATCCGCTACCAGAACGGCACCTGGGGCGAGATCAGCGGCCTGATGAAGGCGCGCTAGGTCTCGGCGCAGATCTCAGCACGGACGAGGCCGGCACATGCCGGCCTCGTCGCTTTTAGGGTTCACCTGTGGCGAGCGTGCTGTGCGTCCTGTACGACGATCCGGTCGACGGCTTTCCGCCCACGTACGCGCGCGACGGAGTCCCCAGCATCGAGCGCTACCCCGACGGGCAGACCGCTCCGAGCCCTGACCGGATCGACTTCACGCCGGGCGAGCTGCTCGGCTGCGTCTCCGGCGGGCTCGGGCTGCGCGGGTTCCTCGAGGAGCGCGGACATCGCTTCGTCGTCACCTCCGACAAGGACGGGCCCGACTCGGTGTTCGAGCGCGAGCTCCCGGAAGCCGAGATCGTCATCTCGCAGCCGTTCTGGCCGGCCTACCTGACTGCCGACCGGATCGCGAAGGCCCCGAACCTCAAGCTCGCCCTCACGGCGGGGATCGGCTCCGACCACGTCGATCTCCAGGCGGCGATGGACAATGGCATCACGGTGACCGAGGTGACGTACTGCAACTCGATCAGCGTCGCCGAGCACGTCGTGATGCTGATCCTGGCGCTCGTCCGCGACTACCTTCCGGCGCATCAGCGGGCCGTCGAAGGCGGCTGGGACATCGCCGACTGCGTGTCGCGCTCATACGACCTCGAGGGGATGCAGGTCGGCACAGTCGCGGCGGGCCGGATCGGTTCGGCGGTGCTGCGGCGCCTGAAGCCGTTCGACGTGGGACTCCACTACACCGATCGCCACCGGCTGCCGCCGGAGGTCGAGAAGGAGCTCGGCGTGACCTTCCATCCCGACGCGGAGTCGCTCGTCTCCGTCTGCGACGTCGTCACGATCAACGCACCGCTCCATCCGGAGACCGAGCACCTCTTCGACGCCGGGCTGATCGGGAAGATGAAGCGCGGCGCGTACCTGGTGAACACCGCCCGCGGAAAGATCTGCGACCGGGACGCGGTCGCCTCCGCCCTGGAGAGCGGCCAGCTGGCCGGGTACGCCGGCGACGTGTGGTTCCCGCAGCCGGCGCCGCGCGACCACCCGTGGCGGTCGATGCCGCACAACGGGATGACGCCGCACACCTCCGGAACGAGCCTCTCCGCGCAGGCCCGCTACGCCGCGGGCGTCCGGGAGATCCTCGAGTGCTGGTTCGACGAACGGCCGATCCGTGAGGAGTACCTGATCGTCGACGGCGGCCGGCTGGCGGGAGCCGGCGCGCACTCCTACAGCGCGGGAGACGCGACGCGCGGTTCCGAAGAAGCAGAGCGCTTCAAGACCTGACCCCACTCGGCCCGGCGGGTGAATGGCATCCTGGGCGGATGAGCCGGGAGCTCGCGATTCGCCTGCGCGGCGTCGTCAAGCGCTACGGGGAGATCACCGCCGTGAACGGGCTGGACCTCGACGTGCCACTCGCGACGTGCGTCGGCTTGCTCGGGCCGAACGGCGCCGGCAAGTCGACGACGATGAGGCTCCTCACCGCCCAGGCGATCGCCGACGAGGGCGAGCTGGAGGTGCTCGGATTCGAGCTGCCGCGCGAGTCGAAGCAGGCGCGCGCCCAGCTCGGCGTCACGCCGCAGCTCGACAACCTCGACACGACGCTCACCGTCGAGCAGAACCTGCTCGTCTTCGCGCACCTCTACCGGATCCCGCGCGGCGAGCGGAAAGAAGCGATCGAGCGAGCCCTCGAGATGGCGCTGCTGCAGGATCGCCGCGACACGCGCATCGACAAGCTTTCCGGCGGCAACCGGCGCAGGCTGCTGATCGCCCGCGCGCTGATCCACCGGCCCCGCCTTGTTCTCCTCGACGAGCCGACGGTCGGCCTCGACCCCCAGGTTCGCCAGAGCATGTGGGCGCTGGTCGACCAGCTGCGCTCGGAGGGCACGACGATCCTGATGTCGACGCACTACATCGAGGAGGCGCAGCGCCTCTGCGACACCGTGCTGATCATGTCCCACGGCCGGGCCGTCGCCGTCGGGTCGCCGTCGGACCTCGTCGCCGAGCACGCTGGACGCGAGGTGCTCGAGGTCTACGGCCCGCCCGCCCGTCTCGCGGAGGTCGAACAGGAGGCGAGCGTCGGCGGGTTTCGCACCCGCCGGACCGGCACGAGCATCTCGATCCTCAACGTGGACGGCTACGAAGGCTTCCCCGAGGGAGTGCGGCGCGTCGCCAACCTCGAGGACGTCTTCGTGTTGTTGACCGGCGAGCAGATCACCTAGTGGCGACTCCGGAGCGAGCGCAACGGATCGGGCGGCTCGAACGCCCGGCGCTGACGGGAGTTCTGGTCCGTGAAGTCGTCAACTTCTCGTCGTACTGGCGCTCCGCCACGTTCTCCTCGACCGTCGAGCCGACGATCTACCTCCTGGCTTTCTCGTTCGGCTTCGGTGCGCTCGTTACCAGGATCGGGGAGTACGAGCCGATCGAGTTCCTCGGCACCGGAACGGTGGCGACCGCGGTCCTCTTCTCGAGCGCCTTCCCGGCGATGTTCGGGACGTTCGTCAAGTACCAGTTCCAGCGCACCTACGACGCGATCCTCGCCGCGCCGGTCGATACCGAGGAGCTGGTCACGGCAGAGGCGCTCTGGATCGCCACGCGAGCCGGCGTCTACGGCTGCGTCCCGATGCTTGTCGCCGTCGTCTTCGGGCTCGAGCCGTCATGGGGAATGCTCACGGTGCCGCTGATCGGGTGGATCTCCGGGTACGGCTGGGCCTGCTTCGGGATCATGGTCTCGGGCTTCGCGAAGTCGATCGACAACTTCAGCTACATCATCAGCGCGGTCCTGACGCCGCTCTTTCTGTTGGCAGGGACCTTCTTCCCGCTACCGGAGGGGTGGCCCTCGGCGCTCGGAAACCTCAATCCATTGCACCACACCGTCGAGTTGGTGCGGCATGCGGTGTTCGGGTTCGAGGGTTTGGAGGACGTCCTGCGGGTCGGCGCGCTCATCGTCTTCGGCCTCGTGATGTGGCGCATCGCGATTCACGCGATGACTCGCAAGCTGATCGACTGACCCGCCGCGCGGAAGCGAGAGCGGGAGTGTGAAAAACCGCTTCGCGGGGCATCCTGCGACCAGGGTTCGTCCGGGGAGAGGGAGCGACGTCTTTCCGCCCGTGGCGAAGGAACTACCGGGCGGATAGGAGTTGGAGTGCCGCGCATCATCTCAATGGCCACGCTCGCTTTGATCGTGGCGGTCGCAATGGCCGGTCAAGCAGGGGCCGGGCCATCGCCGGTGGACAGCGAACCACTGGTCACCGACGAGAGCGTCGGGCAGATCCATGTCACCCTGCCGTTTCTTCTCGGGGAGGTCGATCTCTCCGCTCTCGGCGTCTCCGACGCCGCGCTTGCTTCTGTCGGGCCGACCGTAAGTGCGAGCTCGTCATCCGGCGATGTCCTGATCGTCGACAACGACGGGTTGGACTGCCCGAATGCTCAATTCACGACCATCCAGTCCGCCGTGACCGCAGCCACGTCAGGCGACAAGATCAAGGTCTGCCGGGGCACGTATGTCGAGCAAGTGACCATCCCGGCGGGCAAGAACGATCTCACGCTGTTCTCAGAAGGGGCTCGCCAGGCAGTCATCAAGGCACCGCCGGTGATGCTGCCGCCGCAGGCGATCGTCCGCGTGAACGGCGCCCAGGACGTGACCATTCGTCACTTCACGATCACAGGCCCCGGCGGTGGGCCGTGCAACAGCATCCGCTACGGCGCCTTCGTCGACGGCGGCGGATCGGCGCTCATCACCGACAATCACATCACGGAGATCCGTGACTTCCCCCCGCTGAGCGGCTGTCAGAACGGTATCGGCGTCTCAGCCGGCCGAGCGCTCGCGCCGGACGGGCCGACGACCGGTAGCGCGACGATCGTCCACAACCTGATCGACAAGTACCAAAAGGGCGGCGTTCTGGTCGACAACACGGGCTCCAGTGGCGAGGTCGCCTTCAACGAGGTCATCGGCTTCGGGCCGACGGTGAACAATGCTCAGAACGGCATCCAGGTGAGCAGGCGCGCCCAGGTCGACGTTCACCACAACAAGGTCTCGCAGAACTTCTACAGCCCGCCGGGGGTCGAGGCCACGGGAATCCTCCTCTTCGACGACCCCGATGCTTCCATCCACCACAACAGCCTCTTCCTGAACGAGAGCGGAATCGGGAGCTCGGTGGTCAACGGCACTGCCGAGATCTCGTACAACAGTGCACGCAACAACTTCGACGGCATCGTCGCGTACGCCTCCACGTCGAACACCCTGTTCTCCCACAACAAGGCGTTCGAGAACACGAGGTGGGACTGCCGCGACGACACGATCCCAACCGACAACATCTGGCTGAAGAATCTTGGGCGGACGCAAAATCAACCAGGGCTCTGCAAGCAGGCCGGACCCCAGTAACAAGCGCTGAGTGATTGGAGAGGGCGGCCGCGGCCGCCCTCTCTGTCCTCAGGCGACGCGACGGGCGCCGACCAGCCGGCTCCCGTAGTGCGAGCCGCGAAGCGTGACGACCTCGACGTTTCGCCCTGACTGCGGCGCATGGACCATCCGGCCTCGCCCGAGGTAGAGACCGACGTGGCCGAGGCCCGAGAAGAAGAGCACGTCTCCCGGCTCCAGCTGTGAGCGGGCAACGCGGCGACCGGTTTCATACAGGGCGTACGAGCTGTGTGGCACTTCGACGCCGAACCGGCCGTAGGCCCAGTAGACGAGGCCCGAGCAGTCGAATCCGCTCATGGAGGCGCCGCCCCAGCTGTAGGGGACGCCGACGGCCCTCAGGGCGATTTTCGCTACGCGCTCACCGAGCGTCGGCTTCGGTCGCCGGATCGCGTGCCGCGCGGACTTCGCGTGGAACTCCGGCAGCTCGAGGACGGGAGGGCGTGTCGGTGCCCGGCCAGGCTCGGCCAGAAACGCGAAGGCGACCGCGATGACGGCGCACGACAGCAGCATGCAGAGGAGGCGGGTCGGCATAGAGAGGAGAGGAACGACGGGCAGCGAGCGTGCAGCGGCGCGGCCCTGGCCTGTTCGTCAGCGCCGCATAGTAGTGGCGTTCTCGAATATGTCCACCCCCCGGCCGGCGCAATAGGCCGATCGGCCTATTGAATCGCTTGCGGGAGAGGAGGAGACTCGGGGCTGCCCGTGTCCACGTGCAGTGATCGAGGAGGCGGGGGGGATGCACGCAGGACGGGGGTTCTGCGGTGTTGAGGCGTGCGCGGATGTCGCGCGTTCGGCTCCTGGCGACGTCCTTGCTCGCCGCGCTGCTCGTCGTCGCCTCGGCCGCCGCCGCTGCCAGCGTCGGGCCGGGCGGCGCCAGCGGTGAATCCGCGCTGGCCGGACCCTCCGCGCGAACGCCGATCTACGGGACGGATAGGCCGGACGTCCTCCGTGGGACGCTGGGCGACGATCTCATCTGCGGCCTCGGCGGCAACGACCGCATCGACGGCCTCACGGGGAACGACCTCATCTTCGGCGGAGCCGGCAACGACCATGTCGTCGGCGGGGCCGGACGGGACCAGGTTCGCGGTGGACCTGGCAACGACGTGGTGTTCGGCCGCGGCGGCCCCGACAACCTCGACGGCGAGCGTGACAACGACACGCTCGTGGGCGAAGCCGGCAACGACGGACTCGTCGGTCGCGACGGCAACGACCGGCTCAACGGAGGCATAGGCGACGACAAGCTCGGCGGCAGGGCGGGCAACGACATCCTCCGCGGCGGGAGTGGCAAGGACTTCCTGAGCGGCGGCGGGGGCGGCGACCGCTCGTTCGGCGAGGCCGGCAACGACGTCCTGCACGGCGGCCCCGGGCGCGATCGCCTGTCAGGCGGCGTCGGCAACGACAAGCTCGAGGCCGGCGGCGGCGCGCTGAACGTCCTGCTCGGCCAGCAGGGAACCGACGTCTTCGAGGCGCGGAACGGCCTGCGCGACCTGCTCAACGGCGGCCCGGGACGCGACCGCGCGCGCGTCGACGGCGTGCTGGACGTCGTTCAAAAGATCGAGGCGATCGAGAGAGACACGACGGCGCTCGGGACCGGCAACGCCCGCAGCAGCGTCTACAAGCCGCTCGGCGAGAACCAGGCCGCGGTTTGCCGAGCCCCGGCCGGCAATCCGTCGCGGCCGGTGGCGGTCCCGACGAATGCTGCTACTCCGGAGGACACTCCGGTCTCGCTCGGCCTCACCGGTGAGTCGCCCTTCCTGACCACGTTCAGCTTCGAGCTGACACAGCCCCAGCGTGGGTCGACGGCGATCACCGGCCCCGCGTCCTGCCGGGCGGCGGCCACTCCCTCGGGCTGGAGCTGTTCCGTGACCACCAGGTACAGCCCGAACACCGACTTCTTCGGCGCCGACGGGTTCAGCTTCACCGTCGATTCCCGTGAGGGGATATCCGCCCCGGGAGCCGTCACGCTCGCCGTGTCCGAGGTGAACGATCCGCCGGTTACGGGGCCCGACGCGGTCGCGGGCCCGGAGAACGCTTCCCTCGGAGTTCCGGTCAAGGACGTCCTCGCGAACGACCGGCCCGGACCGGCGAACGAGAGCGCCCAGAACCTCGTCGTGCAGTCGGTGAAGCCGACAGCCGACAGTCACGGCAGCGCCACCCTCGCCGGGGAGACGATCACCTACTCGCCCGACCGCGGCTACTTCGGGCCGGCGACGATCGTCTACACCGCCTGCGACGACGGAACGACGGCCGGCCGGCCCGACCCGCGGTGCTCCGACGGCACGATCTCGATCACGATCACGGACGTCGCCAACGAGCGGCCGACGGCGACCGAGCAGCAGGTGACGACGGCCGAGGACTCGACGCTCTCGATCGGGCTGTCTGGGGCCGACGCAAACGGCGACCCGCTCACGTTCGCCGTCGCGGGCGTACCGGCGCACGGCACGCTCACCGGGACGGCGCCGAATCTCACCTACAAGCCGGATCCGGACTTCTACGGCGCCGACTCGCTCACCTTCACGACGAGCGACGGGCTCGAGACGTCGGCGCCGGCGACGGTCGCGATCACCGTCACCGAAGTGAACGACGAGCCCGCCGTCACCGATGACGAGTTCTCGGTCGGCGTCAGCGAGTCGACCGTCATCCCCGCCGCCCTCGTGCTTTGGAACGACAGCGAGGGGCCTCCCAACGAGGCGGGCCAGGCCCTCGAGGTCAGGGCGGTCGCCACCACGCCCGCCAACGGTGTCGTCAGCCTCGTCGACCAGCAGATCGTCTACACGCCGGCCCCGGGCTTCTCGGGGACGGCGACGGTCGGCTACACGGCCTGCGACGAGGGCACGACCGACGGGCAGCCCGATCCGCTCTGCGACGACCAAGGGTCGATCACGCTCTTCGTGATCCGGGCGAACCGCGCCCCGATTGCCGATCCACAGCAATTCGTGACCGCGGAGGACACCTCGCGGACGGTCACCTTGACTGCGACGGATCCGGACGGCGACCCCGTCACCTTCCGCATCGTCGAGGGCCCGGAGCACGGCAGCCTCCAGGGAACCGGGCCGGCGCTGATCTATCGGCCCGCGCAGGATTACTACGGCCCGGACCGGTTCACGTTCGTCGCCCGCGACGGCCGAAACGAGTCGGAGTCGGCGACCGTGGCGATCAACGTCACCGAGGTCAACGACCCGCCGGTCCTCGGGCTCGACACCGTCACCCTCGGCGGCATGGGCGCTCTGCCGCCGCTTCCCCCGCGGCCGTTCTGCCCGGCTCCCTGCGGCGCCGTCTACGGCGATCCGCACGTCCACACCTATGACAACGGCCATTACATGTTCCAGGCGGTCGGCGAATTCATCGTCGCGAAGTCGACGACGGACGACTTCGAGGTGCAGGTTCGGACGAAGGGGGTCGAGGGATCGCGCGAGGTCTCGCTCCCGTATGCCGTCGCGCTGCGAGCCGGCGCCCATGAGATCTCGATGCACCGCACGCTGACGGGCTACGACACGTACGTCGACGGCGTGCTGACCGACGTGCCGGCGTTTCCGCGGACGCTCTCCGGCGGGGTAACGATGGGCACCTATGGGTCCGAGCACGAGGTGTTCTTCGTCTGGCCCGACGACACGACGGTGATCGTCTCCGCCGTCGGCCTCTTCGGGTGGTCCTACCGCTTCACGATCCAGGTCGGCCCTGCGCCGGGGCGGCTGGGGCAGATGGTCGGGCTGCTCGGCGACGCCGACGACGAGCGCTCGAACGACCTCGTCACTCGCGGCGGGCAGGAGATCTTTTTCCCGCCCTACCCGGAAGATCCCGACTTCGACGACCTGTACGGGATCTTCGGGCACAGCTGGCGGATCAGTCAGGCGGAGTCGCTCTTCCGGTACGGGGCCGGCGAGACGACCGACACGTTCACGGATCTCACGTTCCCCGACCGGCCGGTCACTCCCGACGACCTTCCCGCCGGCGTGCGCGCCAACGCGACGGCGCAGTGCGGGCTCTTCGGCGTCACCGATCCCGCGCTGCTGAAGTCCTGCATCGTCGACGTCGGGGTCACCGGCGACGTCGAGTTCGCCACGAGCTCGGCCGCGGCGCAGGAAGCGGTGCTCGGCATCCCGGACAACACCGGCGTGACGTCGATCGGGGCGACGACGACGGTCGCGGTCGACACGGCAGGCACGCGCGCCGTGCGGGCCTTCACCGGCCTGCCGGGCCAGAAGGTGACGCTGTCGGTGAGCGACAACACGATCCCGCACGTCGACGTCACCCTGCGGCGGCCGGACGGGAGCCAACTCACGAGCCTGACCCTCGTCGGCGCGACCGGCTTCCACGACACGATCACGCTGCCCGCGGAGGGGACGTACACGGTCACCGTCGATCCGCGGGACGACCACACGGGCTCGCTGACGTTCAGCCTGGATCCTGTTCCCGAGAACACCGGCGCGGCGACGATCGGCATGCCGACCACCGTGATGATCGGGACCGTCGGCGAGAACGCCGTGCGCACCTTCACGGCGGACGCCGGGCAGATGGTGACGCTCTCGGCGAGCGGCAACACGATCCCGCACGTCGACCTGGTCGTCCGGCGGCCGGACGGCAGCCACCTCACCAGCCTGACCCTCGACGGCGCGACCGGCTTCCACGACACCATCACCCTTGCCGTCGCCGGGACGTACACGATCACCGTCGACCCGCGGCAGAGGCACCTCGGGATGCTCACCTTCTCGCTCGACGCGGTGCCGGCGAACACCGGCGCGACGACGATCGGGACCGCGACGCACGTGACGATCGGGACCGTCGGCGAGAACGCCGTCCGCTCGTTCACCGCGACTGCCGGGTCAGATGGTGACGCTCTCGGCGAGCGGCAACACGATCCCGCACGTCGACCTGGTCGTCCGGCGTCCGGACGGCAGCCACCTCACGAGCCTGACCCTCGACGGCGCGACCGGCTTCCACGACACGTTCACGCTCTCCGGTGCCGGGACGTACACGATCACCGTCGATCCGCGGCTGAAGCACACCGGGGCGCTGACCTTCACGCTCGGCGACGTTCCGGCGAACACCGGCGCGACGACGATCGGCACGGCGACGCCCGTGACGATCGCGACGGTCGGCGAGAACGCGGTTCGCACGTTCGCGGCGAACGCCGGGCAGAAGGTCACGCTTTCGGTGGAGGGGAACACGATCCCGTTCGTCGATCTGATCGTGCGGAGGCCGGACAACACGCTCCTCACGAGCTTGGCCGTCTCGACGGCGACCGGGTTCCACGACGCGATCACGCTGCCCGTCGCCGGGACGTACACCCTGACCGTCGACCCGCGCGGCCAGCACACGGGCTCGCTGACCTTCACGATCGGCGACGTCCCGGCGAGCTCAGGTGAGACGACGATCGGGACGCCGACGAACGTGACGATTGCGACGGCCGGCGAGAACGGCGTCTGGACCTTCGCGGCGACAGCCGGTCAGGTCGTGACGCTCACTGTGGCGGGAAACACGATCCCCGGCGTCAGCCTGACGATCAACCGGCCGAACGGCACCTTAGTCGGCACGCTCTTCCTGACGGGTGCGACGGGCTTCCGCGACGCCACCACGCTCGACGTCGACGGCACGTACACCCTCACGGTCGATCCCAGCGGCACGAACACCGGCTCTCTGACGTTCACGATCGGCAACGTCCCGCAGAACACGGGCATGACCGCCCTCGACCAGGCGACGCCGATCACGATCGGGACCGTCGGCGAGAACGCGGTTCGGTCCTTCACCGCCAACGCCGGCCAGCTGGTGACGATCTCGGTCACCGGGAACACGATCAGCGGCGTCAACCTGACCATCCACCGGCCGAACAACAGCTTCTTGGGCTCGCTCTTCCTTACCGGGGCGACTGCCTTCAAGGACGTGCTGACGCTCGACGTCGCCGGGACGTACACGATCACGGTCGATCCGGACGGCCAGAAGACCGGATCGCTGTCGTTCACGATCGGCTCGGTTCCGCAGAACACAGGGACGACCGCCCTCGACCAGGCTACGCCGATCACGATCGGCACCGCCGGGGAGAACGCTGTCCGGTCCTTCACTGCGAGCGCCGGTCAGCTCGTGACGATCTCGGTCACCGGCAACACGATCAGCGGCGTCAGCCTGACGATCCACCGGCCGAACGGCACCTTTGTGGGCACGCTCTTCCTTTCCGGGGCGACTGCCTTCAAGGACGTGCTGACGCTCGACGTCGCCGGGGCGTACACGATCACGGTCGACCCGGACGGCCAGAAGACCGGCGCGTTGACGTTCACGATCGGCTCGGTTCCGCAGAACACGGGTGCGACCGCCCTCGACCAGGTGACGCCGATCACGATCGGCACAGCCGGGGAGAACGCCGTCCGGACGTTCGCGGCACAGGCCGGTCAGAAGGTGTCGCTCTCGGTCGCCGGCAACACGATCCCCGGCGTCAGCCTGACGATCAACCGGCCGAACGGCACCTTCCTCGGCACGCTCTTCCTCTCCGGCGCGACCGGCTTCCGCGAGCCGCTGGCGCTCGACGCCGACGGGACGTACACGATCACGGTCGACCCGAGCGGCCAGAACACCGGCTCGCTGACGTTCACGCTGAACCTCGTTCCGGAGAACACCGGCGCCCTGACGCTCGGGGCGGCGACCCCGATCACGATCGGAGTGCCGGGCGAGAACGCCGTGCGCTCGTTCGCCGCCTCAGCGGGGCAGAAGGTGAGTCTGTCGGTATCGGGGAACTCGATCCACGACGTAGATCTCATCCTTCGCAGGCCCGACGGTTCCCATTTCAACACCCTGTCCCTGTTCGAGGACGCGACCGGCTTCCGCGATGTGATGACGCTGCCCGTCGTGGGCACGTACACGCTCACCGTCGACCCGTTCGGCGCGAATACGGGCGCGCTGAACTACACCCTCCACGCCGTCCCGGAGAACACGGGCGCGACGGCGCTGGATCAAGCGACGCCGGTGACGATCGCAACGCCCGGTGAGAACGCGGCGCGGACCTTCACCGCGCCGGCGGGTCAGCTCGTGACGCTGTCCGTCTCGGGGAACACGATCCCGGGCGCCGAGCTGGAGGTACGAGCGCCCAGCGGCTCGCTCGTGGATGAGCTGTTCGTCCTCGGGCCGACCGCCTCGACCGCGGTGATGACCCTTCCGGTCGCGGGGACGTACACGCTCACGATCAACCCGACCGGTCAGAACCTCGGCTCGCTGACGTTCACGTTGGTGGTGCCCGACGACACAGAAGAGATCTCGTTCGGCGTGCCGAACACGGTGACGATCGACTCGCCGGGCGAGACTGCGGTCCGGTCGTTCGTGTCCGGCGCCGGGCAGCGGGTCTCGCTGACGGTGTCCGGGAATACGATTCCGGGCGCCGAGCTGACAGTGCTCGATGCCGGCGGCTCCCCCGTCGACTCGTGGTTCGTGTCCGGGCCGACAGGCTTCGGCGACACGATCACGCTGCCGGCCGCCGGGGCGTACACCCTCGCCGTCGACCCGGACGATGACAACACGGGCTCGATGACGTTGACGCTCCACGCCGTCCCCGAGAACACCGGCGGGACCTCGATCGGGGCCGCGACGCCCGTGACGATCGGGACACCCGGCGAGAACGCGGTGCGGTCGTTTGCCGGCTCGGCCGGCCAGCGAATCGCGGTCTCGGCGTCCGGAAACACGATTCCGGGGGCGCAACTGGTCGTGCGCGAGCCGGACGGCTCCTTCGTGGAGTCGCTGTTCGTCTCCGGGTCGACCGCGTTCGGTGAAGCGATGACGCTGCCTGTCGCCGGCACGTACACGATCACCGTCGACCCGTTCGTCGCGAACACCGGTGCGCTGAGCTTCACGCTTCACACCGTCCCCGTCACGACCGGCGTCACCTCGATCGGAACGGCGACGCCCGTGACGATCGCGACGCCCGGAGAAGAGGCGGTGCGGTCGTTCGCCGGGGCGGCGGGACAGCGGGTCAGCCTGACGGTTTCCGGCAACACGATCACAGGCGCCGAGCTGACCGTCCACGAGCCGGACGGCTCCTTCCTCGACTCCTGGTTCGTCTCGCAGCCGACTCAGGTCGGCGACGCGATCACGTTGCCGGTCGCCGGGACCTACACGATCACGGTGAATCCATTCGCGGAGAGAACGGGGTCGCTGACGTTCACGCTCGTGGACGTGCCGGCCAACACGGGGGAGACGCAGATCGGCGTCGCGACGCCGGTGAGTATCACGGTGCCCGGCCAGACGGCCGTCCGGACGTTCCCTGCGACCGCCGGACAGCAGGTGACTCTCGAGGTGACAGGCAGCACGTTCCCGTTCGCCGACCTCGTGGTCGAGGGGCCCGACGACTCGTTCGTCGGCGACCTGTTCGTGTTCGGGGAGACGGCGGTCAGCGAAGTGATGACGCTCCCGGACAGCGGGACGTACCGGGTCACCATCGATCCGTTCGGCGCTACCGGCTCGCTGACGTTCACGCTCGACGCCGTCACGGGCGGCGCGCCGGCCCTCCGACGCGTGACCGCGAACCTCGGCGCCGGGGAGTCGGCGGTGACCACTTCGGCGGCGGTGAACCCCGAGCTGACGCTGACGGCGGCCCAGCTCCTCGCCAACGACCGCCCCGGCCCGCAGAACGAGTCCGACCAGACCCTGACCCTCACGGCGGTGACCGCTGGAACCGGCAGCCACGGCACGGCGTCGCTCGTCGGCGGCACGATCACGTACATCCCCGACGCGGGCTACATCGGCCCGGCGACGCTCCGCTACACGGCGTGCGACAACGGGACGACGAACGGCCAGCCCGACCCGCTCTGCAGCGAGGGCACGATCTCGATCGACGTCATCGGCAACCACCCGCCGACGGCCGACGCGCAGCAGCTCGCGACCCGGGAGGACACGCCGCTGGCGGTCACGCTCACCGGCGACGACGCCGACGACGACGCGCTGGCGTTCCGGGTCACGGACGATCCGGGGCACGGGGCGCTCACAGGGGTCATGCCGACTCTGACCTACACCCCGGCCCAGGACTTCCACGGCGCGGACTCGTTCCTCTTCGCCGCGAACGACACGATGGACGAGTCGGTCCCGGCGAGGGTCGAGATCACGGTCAGCGAGGTCAACGACCCGCCGTCGACGCAGCCGGACTCGATCACGGCCGGCGTGGGGGACACCGCTTCGGTCGCGGCGACGAGGCTGCTGAGAAACGACAAGCCCGGCCCGTTCGATGAGCGCACGCAGTCCTTGCGCGTCACCGCAGTGGCGGCGACGCCCGACACGCACGGGGCGGTCAGCCTTGACGACGGCGCGGTGACCTACGTGCCCGACGCCGGCTTCACCGGCACGGCGAGGATGCTCTACACCGTCTGCGACGACGGGACGACGGGCGGCCTGCCCGACGCGCGCTGCGCCGACGGTCAACTCTCGGTCGTCGCCAACCTCGCTCCTTCTGCGACGCCGCGGTCGGTGGCCACGCAGCGGAACACGCCGGTCACGATCACCTTCGCGGGCACCGATCCCGAGAACGACGTCCTCTCCTTCGCCGTCGCGTCCGACCCGGCGCACGGGACGCTCAGCGGCTCCGGCGACACGCGGACGTACACACCCGAGACGGGCTTCACCGGCTCCGACTCGTTCACGTTCACCGCCGCCGACGCCTCGAGCACTTCAGCGCCGGCCACGGTCTCGATCGAGGTCGCCGCAACCCGGCCGCCGGTGGTCCGGCCGGACGCCGTCGCGACGGGCATGAACACACCGGTGCTGGTCGACGTGCTGGCGAACGACGCCGCGGTGGACGGGAGCCTCGATCCGGCCTCGCTCGCCGTCGTGGTGCCGGCGACCAACGGAACCGCCGTCCTCGAAGCCGGGAAGATCCGCTACGCGCCGGCCGCGGGCGTCGTGCCGGACGACCGCTTCACCTACAGGGTCTGCGACACGTTCGGCGTCTGCGGGCAGGCCGAGGTCACGGTGAGCACCGTCGTGCCCAACCGTGCACCGGCGGCGACCGCGGACAGCTACACGATGGACGTCGGCACGACGCTCGAGCCCGCCGCGCCGGGCGTCCTCGGGAACGACAGCGACCCCGACCCGGGCGACGCGATCCAGGCGCGGCTCGGCACCGGCGTCTCGGCCGGGAACCTCCTGCTGCGCTCCGACGGCTCGTTCCGGTACACGCCGTCGCCGGGATTCGAGGGCCTCGACAGCTTCACGTACTTCGTCGTCGACCGCGCGGGGCTCCAGTCGGCGCCGGTAACGGTGACGATCGACGTCGTCCCGCTCGGCCCGGCCGCGATCGACGACACGTACACGACGACGAAGAACAACCCGTTGACGGTGATGCCGGCCGGCGTGCTCGCGAACGACCGCGACGCGCACACGACCGACATCCTCACCGCGTCGCTGAGCCGCATCGCCTTCCGCGGCACCGCCGACCTCAACCCCGACGGCTCCTTCACCTACATCCCGGACCCCGACTTCGTCGGCACCGACACGTTCCGCTACGTCGCCACGGACGTGCGCGGCGTTCCGTCGTCGGAGGGTTTCGTCGAGATCAAGGTGCTCGCGCCGCCCGACTGCACCCAGCCGACGGTGAACGGACTGACGCCTCTCGACGGCACGGAGGTCACCGCCCCAACGGCCGTGACTGCGAACATCGCTCCGCCCACCGGCGAGACGATCGAGGAGTGGAAGGTCACGACCCGGAACCAGGATCGAGGCACTCCGGTCGTGCTCGCGAGCGGCACGGGCGCGCCGCCGGCCACGCTGGCCACCTTCGACCCGACGCTCCTCGTCAACGGCGCGTACCAGATCCTCGTCTCCGCCAAGGCGTCCGGCGGCTGCACGACCACGGCGGTCTCGAACGTGTTCGTCACCGGCGAGATGAAGCTCGGCGACTACCGGACGACGTACCTGGACATGGAGACGACGATCGCCGGGTTCCCGATCCAGGTGCTCCGCACCTACGACACGAAGGACAAGCGGCGCGGGGACTTCGGCGTCGGCTGGCGCGTCGAGCTGTCAGGCCTGCGCGCGACGCCGAACAACAAGCTCGGCCAGGGCGGCTGGTACACGGAGCCGTTCGGCTTCCCGTTCACCCGCTTCCGTTTCAAGACGACGGTCCCGCACTTCGTCACGGTCACCTCGCCGGGCGGCCGCGTCGAGGTGTTCGACCTCGTGCCGGCGCCGTCGGGCCCGCTGCTGTCACTGACGACCCCCGAGTACGTCGCCAGGGCGGGCACGGGCACGACGTCGACGCTCGAGGACGTCGACCCGCCGACCCTGTCGAGCACCGGCACCGGCGGATCGCTGGCCTCGTTCTTCGGCGGGGAGATCTACGACCCGACGCCTCTTCCGGCTCGACGACGGCCGACGGCTACGTCGTTCGTGATCGACCGCTACCGCGGGCTCCAGTCGATGAGCGACCGCAACGGGAACCAGGTCGATCATCTCCGCCGACGGCGTGCACTCGGCCGCCACGGACAGGCACCTGACCTTCGTGCGCGACGGCGCAGGCCGGATCACCGAGATTCGCGGGCCCGAAGGGCAAGACGCACGCAGTACGCCTACTCGGCCGCCGGCGACCTGCGGCGCTTCGTCGCCGCAAACGGTGGCGTCGACACGTTCTCCGTACGACGCCAACCACCGCCTCTCGACGATCGACGGGCCCGGCGGGACGAGGCTCCACACGCTCGACTACGGCCCGGACGGCCGCCTGACGTCGCTCACCGACGCGAGCCGGCAACACGATCGCGCTGTCCTCGGACGTGGACGACCGCACCGAGATCGCGACGTCGCCCTCGGGCAGGCTGACCACGCTGACGTCTACGGCGCCGACGGGAACCGCGCGTCGTTCGAGGAGGTCTTCAGCGGCCGCTCGCGGATCACCCGGTGCGAGTACGACGCCGAGGGACGGCGAACGCGGACGATCGCGCCGCTCGGCCGGGAACAGCGGTGGACGTACGACGCGGCCGGGAACGTCACCTCGCACCGAAGCCCGAAGGGCGAGACCTGGTAGTTCGCCTACAACGCGCTGAACCTGCCGACGACGACGACCGCGCCCGGGCGGCACCGTCGTCGAGTCGAACTCCTACGACGCGAAGGGGAATCTCACCGTCGTCAGCCGCGGCGGCAGGACGGTCTCGTTCACGTACGACAACCGGGGCCTGCCGCTCGACGATGACCGACGGGTTCGGCACGACGAGCGTACGTGTACGACGCCGACCAGCAGCTCACCGTCGGAGACGGACGAGCTCGACAGGGTCACGGTGAACACCTACGACGCCAGCGGTCGGCTCAGCTCCAAGCTGAACCCGGCCGGCGAGCGCACCGACTTCGTCTGGAACGCGCTCGACAAGGTCGCCGAGCTGACCGCACCGAACGGAGCGAAGCGAACGTCCGGCTACGACGCGTTCGGCCGGATCGCACCGCACACACCGACACGGCGGGTCGGACGACGAGGTATCGCTACGACGCCGCCGGTCGGCTCGTGGCGCTCGTCGACCGCGCAGGTCGGACCACCTCATACGCCTACGACAAGGACGGCAACCTCACCGAAGTGGCGTACGCCGACGACACCGTGACCGCGGCGTGGGATCCCCTCGGTCGCCAGGTCTCGGTCAGGGACGCGGACACGCTCGTGGAGCGCACCTTCAACGACGCGAACGACCTCGCGTCCGAGCGGACGAGGGGCGCGAACGGCGTCTCGCTGCCGGACGTGACGCTCTCGTACACGACGGACGCGAACGGGCAGAGGACAGGGCTCGCCGGACCGGGCGGCAGCATCGAGTACGCGTACGACAACCGGCTTCGCCTCACGTCGGTGCGCGATCCGGCAGGGGAGACGTTCACGCTCGGCGTACGACGCCACCGACCGGCTCGTCGGGCTCTGACGCGTCCCAACGGCGTGAACGACACCTTGGCGCTACACCGACGACATCCTGAGCGACGCGCATCGCCCGCCTCGGGAGTGACGTCGTCAACCAGGCCGACTACGCGCTGGACGGCGTCGGCCGGCGTACCTCGCTGACCGACCTCGACGGCAGCCATGCGTTCAGCCACGACCTCGCGGATCGCCTCACCGGGGCCGCTCACCCGGCCGGATCGGAGTCGTTCACGTACGACAAGGTCGGGAATCGCACCTCCTGGGGCGGGTCACCGGCGGGCGACGTGAGCTACGACGCCGGCATGCAGCTCCTGACCGACGGGACGTACGACTACACCTACGACGCCGAGGGCCGCGTGACCGAGCGCCGCAATCGCGCAACGAGCGGCGTGACGCGCTATCGGTGGAACGCCGCAGGGCAGCTGACCTCGATCGAGCGCCCGGGCGGAGCGACGTCGACCTACCGCTACGACGCGCTTGGCCGGCGGCTGGAGGCGAACGACGACGGGACCGTTCGCCGGTTCGTCTACAGCGGCTGGAACCTGCGCAACGAGTTCGACGGGACGAACGCGCTTCGCGCCACCTACGTCAGCGGCGAGGAGCTCGGCGACGTGTTCGAGATCGTCCGCGACGGGACCCGCTACTTCCCGCTCGTCGACGGCCTCGGGAGTGTCACCGCGCTCACCGACTCAACTGGCGCCGTCGTCGGTCGCACGCGCTACGGCGCGTTCGGCGCGCCGCAGGCGACGCGGCGTCGACGGACACGGGCTTCACCTACACCGGCCACCAGTACGACACCGCCACGGGGCTCGTCTACGCCCGCGCTCGCTACTACGACCCGGCGCTCGGGCGCTTCCTGAGCCAGGATCCGGAGCCGGCGACAACCCCTACATCTACGCGCACGACGCGCCGTTCGAGTTCACCGATCCGACCGGGCGCAACGCGTTGACGGAGTACATCGCGGCCAAGTGGGTCAGGCTCAAGATCTGGCTCGCGGGCTCGACACCGGCGATCGAGGCAGCACGGCGGGCGGCCCAGGACCGAAGGACGCAGAAAGCGGTCGAGAAGCTGCAGGCGGGCATGGTGCGGATCATCTCGGCATCGCGCGACCACCTCGACGACACCTGGAGGCCCGGCGGCGGCGGGGGCTAGAGCAATTCGTCCACTGCTCTAGGGGAAGACGTCGTCGTCGGGGGTAAGGTCGAGCCTCCCGTCGTTGCGGCAGTCGGCCGGCACGCGATACGGCGCGGACGACCCGGCGCGGCCCGCGTTCTCCACGAGTTGGCGCTCCATCATTCGCCTCGCCGTGTCCGCCGAGAGGCCGAGCCGCCGGCCGACGTCGACGCCGCTCTGCAACGCGTAGCACTCCGTCGTTCCTTCGTCTGCGACGCCGCGGAGGTGCCAGGCCTCGTGCGCGAGGACGGCGAGCGCGCGCGACGTGCGGTTGAAGCGCACTTCGCCCTTGAAGGCGAGGCGGTAGAGATCGAAGCAGCGCTCCGGGGTCAGGTACGCCCGGTCGCCGCCGACGACGGCGACGCCGTCGGCGTGCTGCACCGCGCCGACGAACTCACCCGCCTCGTCGCAGCGAATCGCGACGCGCTTTCCGGCGACGCGTGACGCCTCCGCGGAGAAGCGCGCCTCTGCCTCTGTTCTGACGTCCTCGTCGAGCCCGCTCCACCCCGTGCGGCTCTCGACCACCCAGAAGACGAGCGCCAGCGCGGCGATCACGGCCAGGCCGAGCGCGAGACGTCGGGCGGGGTTGCGCTCGGGCTTCGCTGCGGGGACGGGGGTTACTCTCGGGCGCCTCCCGCGCCTCGGCGATCAGCTCGTCGAGCTCCTCGCCCGTCTCGCCCGAGTACGGCACCCAGAGCTCCTCGCCTCCCTCGCGGACGAGCAACAGCTCCTCGCCCTCGTCGCCGTAGCCGAAACGCTCCTGGTCGGTCGGGAGCGGCGCGCCGTCCCGGCGGCCCCCCGGCCGGGAGCGGAGGGCGCTGACGAAGAAGTTGAGCTCGAGACCGAGGGCGATCAGGAACGGCAGCCAGATAGGGACCGCAGACCGCAGCGAGTACGGCCCGAAGATCCACACGAGCACGAAGAGCGCGAGCCCGAGCCGGACGAGCATCGGAGGGCTCGGCAGCCACTCGGGGCGCCTCGACACGCTTCGACGGTAGCCGCCGCCTATCATCGACGGTCGAGTGCACGTCCACGTCAACGGAACGCGGCTGTGGTTCGACGTGGAAGGCGCGGCCCTCGTTCCCGACGGCAGCGAGATGCGTCAGCGGCCGACGGTCGTGCTCGTCCACGGCGGCCCTGGGACCTACGACCACTCGTACTTCAAGCCCGATTTCGGGAGTCTCGCCGCGCACGCCCAGGTCGTGTACCTCGACCTTCGTGGGCACGGCCGTTCCGACTGGGGGAAGCCCGAGGAGTGGAGCTTCGAGGCGTGCGCCGACGACATTCGCGCGTTCAGCGACGCACTCGGCATCGAGCGACCCGTCGTCCTCGGCCACTCGATGGGCGGCGCGATCGCGCTGCTCTACGCAGCGCGCCATCCGGGCCACGCAGCCGGCCTCGTCATCGTCTCGGGGCTGGCCCGCTTCGACCTCGAGCGGCTCGTGGACGGCTTCCGCCGGGCTGCGGGCGACGAGGTCGCCGAAATCGCAAGGCGCTCGTACTCAGGCGAACAGGTCGCCGAGCACGAGTGGGCACGCGTCTTCGCCGCCTTCGGGGCACGGGTTCCGGACGACGCGGAGCTTGCACGGAGGAAACGGAACCTCGAGCTCAACCGGTGCGGCGGGGAACTCCTCCGGCGCTTGGACGTACGTCGATCAACTGGCCGCGATCGACGTGCCGACACTCGTGCTCGTCGGCGACCGCGATCCCGTGACGCCGGTGTCCGTGTCTGAGGAGGTCGTGAAGGCGATGCCGCCGGGCCTGGCGACGCTCGAAATCCTTCCAGGCGCTGGTCATTTCCCCTGGAAGGACGGTCCTGACCGCTTCTGGCGGACGATTGTGACGTTCTTCGCCTCGATCGCCGGATAGGCCGTTCGGCCTATTGCGCTCTCTGCAAGAACGGACAATGATGGTCGTTCTGCGGGGTACTGAGGGAGGGGGTTCTTTGCAACTCGGGCGCGTAGGGGCACTGATCGTCGCGTTCGTGTTCGCACTCGCCCTCGCCGGGACGGGCCACGCGGGGCTGCACAGCGCGCTTCCCGCGAACGCCTTCGGGACCCCGGCGGACGTCTTCTACGACAACGACGCGCTGTTCGCGTACACGGTCAGCGACTTCACAGGCGGCTACGTATGTGTCGTCGACGCCGACGCTCCAGCCTGGACGCGACGTGCGATGCAGGCAACGGCCTGGGGCAGCAAGAACCGCGTCGTCGGGATCGGAACGGAGTTCACGCTGCTCGAAGGCGGCTCGCTGACGCCGGGGCACTGGCGCCTTCAGACGGTCAACAGCGAGGCGAGAACGGTGAGATCGGCGGGGAGTTCACGGTCGCTGCCCTGCGAAGTCTGACGAATTCGGGGAGCTGCCCAACCTCGCTCTCGGCCGCAGCCGTCGCCGAGGCGAAGGAGGCTGCGACCTCGCTCGGTCTCGCCGCTCGCAGTTGGGTGTCTCGGTTTCGCGGTCAAGGACTCGCCGGCGTCGGGCCAGTGGTGAGGAGCACGCTGAAGAACCTCCACGAGCGCCATGCGAACTATCGAAGCGGCATCACCGGTTTCTCGGCGACCATCTTCGCGGTCGGCGGCTCGCTCGGCCTTCGCGCTTCCGTCGTTCGACAATCCGGGCGAGGAAAAGGCGATGGAGATGCTCAAGGATCTCGTCTGCTCGCTGACCGAGATGTACTCGGACATCGCAGCGGATCCGCCCGATCCCGCCTTCACCACGATCGCGCAGCCGACGTTCAGCGTCCTGCCCACGGATTCGGACCCCGCCTCCGGCGCGCTGATGCGAGGCGCTCGACCTCCAGACCGCGTACGGCGAGACGATGCTGAAGGCGTTCGAGCGATATCAGGGTGCGGTCGCTCGAGGGAGACGCGGCCGAGTTCGAGCATGGCCAGGTCGCGGCGGTTGGCCGGTTCGGCCAGCTCCAGGTGCGACAGATGCGCGCGGCCATCACGGCGCTGCGGGCGAAGGCGGATGCGCTCGATGCGAACCCCGACTTCGCAGGCCCGGTCGTAACGGCGGAGAGGCGCGACCAGCTCGTCGACGATGTACGGCCGCGTGCGAATCTTCGGGCTTCTCGTTCCAAGAATCGCAGACCTGATGGCGCTCGGCCTGACGTCGGAGCAGATCGAGAACGCCCGCTCGCAGTTCGACCTCGACCCGAGCGTCCTGCCGATCGACACGACGCTCCAGACCATGTTCCGTGACGCAGCGGACGACGCTCGAGGCCGCGATGCCGGACATGCGACGCGTTCGTGCGCGACGCCGCGGTCGTGGCGGGACGCACGAACGAGCCGCCGATCGCATCGTTCACGGCATCGCCCGAGTCGGGCCCGTCGCCGCTCGCCGTCACGTTCACGAGCACCTCGACGAGCACGGATCTGGACGCGCTCACCTACGAGTGGAGCTTCGGCGACGGAGCTACTGCCACGGGAGCCTCCGCCACGCACACCTACGCGGACGACGGGGACTACGTCGCCACGCTCACGGTCTCCGACGGCCTGGCATCCGCGACGGCGACTCGGAACATCTCCGTCGGCGAGGAGCCGCCGGTGAACGGCGATGCCGGTCGCTGCAGCCGACACGCTCACCACGGCGATCGGAACTGCCGGCACGGTGGACGTCCTCGCGAACGACAGCGACCCCGACGGCGACCCTCTCACGCTGACGGGTTCGACCGACGGCGCGCACGGCACCGTCACGTGTCTCTTCGGCTCCTGCACCTACACGCCCGACGAGGGCTACAGCGGGCCGGACACCTTCACCTACTCGATCTCCGACGGCCGAGGGGGAACGGCGACCGGCACCGTCAGCGTCACCGTCACCGACGCGCCGAACAATCCGCCGATCGCGCAGACCGATTCGCTGACGACGACGGCCGGAGCTCGGCGACGGTCTCGGTGCTGTCGAACGACTCGGATCCGGACGGCGACGCGCTGACAGTGACCACCTCGGCGAACGGAACGCACGGGACCGTCTCCTGCACGACCGGCCGGCGTCTGCACCTACACGCCCGACCGACGCCGGCTACGTCGGAACTGACGTCTTCACGTACACGCGTTTCCGATGGGCGCGGCGGCACTGCGGAGGGGAGCGTCTACGTCACCATCGCGGAGAAGCCGAATACGCCGCCGGTGGCGATCGACGACACCCTCACCACGAATCGCAACACAGCGGGGACCGTGAACGTCCTGGCGAACGACACCGATCCCGACGGCGACGAGCTCTTCCTCGGGACGACCTTCGTCTCCACCTTGCACGGCTCTGTGTCCTGCGACCAGGCTTTGGGAACTTGCACCTATACGCCGCAGGCCGGCTACACCGGGCCGGACTCGTTCGAGTACCTCGTTCGCGACCCGGACTTCGCCTACGACACCGGCGCGGTCTCGATCACGGTGCTCGACACGCCCAACAACAATCCGATCGCCGTCAACGACACGCTGGTCGTCGAGCGCGATAGCGCCGGGCTGGTCTTCCCACTCCAGAACGATTCCGATCCAGACCTGGATCTGCTGGAGATCTCGGCGTCTACGCCGCCCGATCACGGAACCGCCAATTGCTCCTCGAGCGCCTGCTCCTACACGCCCGAGCCCGGGTACTCCGGTCCCGACTCGTTCACGTACACGGTCTCTGATGGGCGCGGGGGGTCTGCCACGGGCACGATCAACGTCACCGTCGAGGAAAATCGAAGCCCCATCACGGCCGCCGACAGCCTGCGGCTCGCCCAGGACGTGCCCCACTCCCTGAACGTCCTCTTGAACGACAGCGATCCGGATGGAGGGACGCTCGAGCTGATCGCGTCGACCGACGGCGCGCACGGGTCCGTCGAGTGCGCAACCGACGGTATCTGCACGTTCACACCGGACCCCGGCTACCTCGGCTCCGACTTGTTCAGCTACACGATCAGAGACCCTGGCGGCAAGACGGCCGTCGCATCGGTCGATGTCACGGTCGTCGACCCGCTGGATGCGGGACCCGATTGGGTCTGGCGGGAAGACCGTCCGCTCGTGTTCGAGCCGACGATCATCGACCCGACGAACATCGTGCACAGCTGCTCGTGGACCTTCGGTGACACGACGGCGTCCACGGACTGCGAGTTCGAGCACACCTACACCGAGGTCGGGGAACGCTTCGCGACGGTGGAGGTGAACTTCACCAACGGTCAGACGCTGGCCGAGACGGTGAAAGTGACCGTGATCCCGAGCGACACCGAACAGACCGGCGATCAGCAGCTGGGCGCTGGGGTCACGGTCTCGGGCACCGACGTCACGTACACAACTGACGCGGACTTCGACAACGGCACGCTGCTGAACGTCAACCACGACGCGCCGAACGGCAACCAGCTTCAGCTGAACAGCAGCGCCAAGCCGTTCCCGTTCGTGAACGTCGCTGCCTCGGCGCGCGGCACGATCGTCAGGATCCAGGCCGACACGGGACAGGTGCTCGGCGAGTACCTCACGGCGCCGGACGGGAGGGCCCGCAACCCGTCGCGGACGACGGTCGACCAGCTCGGCAACGTCTGGGTTGCGAACCGCGACGAGTGGAACGAGTCGGGCGGCAGGCCGCGCGGGTCGGTGGCACGTATCGGCCTCGTCATCGGAGGGACGCGAGTCGATGACGAGGGTGACGTCGACCCCGACGGCGAGTACCTAATGGCCCCGTTTCGCTACAGCACGTGCGTCGATCGCGACGGCGACGGGCGGCTCTTCACGTCTCGCGGCCTCCGGGACATCCGGGCGTGGACGAACGAAGGCGACGCCGACAACCACGGCGGCGTCTCAACCGCTGCCGACGAGTGCATCATCAACTACACCCGCGTGACCGGGACCGCGACGCGCTCGATCGCGGTCGACGCCAACAACGACGTCTGGGTCGGCGGCTTGGGCAACCAGGACTTCGAGAAGCTCGACGGCGCGACGGGCCAACCGGTTCCAGGCTCCCAGTTCAACCTTGGTTGCGGCGGCTACGGCGCGCTGATCGACGGGCGAGGGATCCTCTGGGGCGCGACGGCCTTCCTGCGCTACGACACGGTGGCCGGCGCCGGTACATGCCTAGGGCACGGCGGCTATGGGCTCGCGGTCGATCCGCGAACCGGTCACATCTGGGCGTCTTCGGGCGGCATGGCCATCGAGCTCGACTCTGCCGGGGACGTCCTCGGGACCTACTCGCACGGCTTCGGATCGTCACAGGGCCTGGCGGTCGACGGGGCGGGCAGCGTTTGGGTGACGCACTCCCTCGGGGGTAATTCGGTGGGCCGGGTTCGCACCGACGGGACGCTCGTCGGCGTCGTTCCGACCAACCCGGGGCCGACCGGCGTTGCCGTCGACACGCGCGGCAAGGTCTGGGCTGCGAACATCAGCGGCAGCGCCCAGAGGATCGATCCTGTGATCGGACAGGTCGGTCCCACCGGGATCCCCGCAGGCTGGGTTGATCTGACGGTCGACCTTGGAAACGACTCCGGGCCGTACAACTACAGCGACATGACCGGGTTCGTCTCGCTCGGGACGACGTCACGGTCCGGGTTCTGGCGCGTCGTGCAGGATGCCGGCGCGGTCGGCGCGGACTGGAGCAGGATCACGTGGAACCCGCAGACCGGGGACGGGATCGAGGTCGAGGCGCGGGCGGCGGACTCGGCGCCGGCGCTGACCGACGAGCCCTTCGTCGCGGTGGGCAACGGGGCTCGGCTCGATCTCGCGGGGCGGCTGATCGAGGTGCGGGCGACGCTCCGACGCGGAGAGACAGGCCCTTCGCCCGTGCTGACCGATCTGAGGATCCGGACGAACAAGGCGCCGACCGCGAACGGCGCTGCCGTGACGGTCGACCAGGGCGTACCCAAGGTGATCACGCTCTCGGGCGCCGACCCCGACGCGGACGCGATCTCCTACGAGATCGTCGGTCCGCCTGCGCACGGAACGTTGTCGGGAACGGGTCCGACGCGGACGTACACACCGGCGGCGGGCTACGTCGGGGCAGACTCCTTCACCTATCGCACGAGCGACGGGAGGCTCACGTCCGGTCTCGCCACGGTGCAGCTCACCGTCGTGGCGGCTCCGGCTCCGCCGGCACCGACTCCTCCGCCGCCGGCTCCGGCCCCGACGCCGCCTCCGCCGCCTCCACCGCCTCCACCGCCGCCACCGCGCCTCCGCCTCCGCGTGACGTCAAGGTCGACGGCTATCGGTGCTCGATCGTCGGCACGCCAGGTGCGGATGTTCTGCGCGGCACGGCGAAGGACGACGTGATCTGCGGCTTGGCCGGGAACGACGTGCTCTACGGCCTGGGCGGCAACGACGTCCTCTTCGGAGGGCTCGACAAGGACCGCCTGTACGGCGCCGCCGGTAACGACCTCTCCCGCGGCAGTCCGGGTCCGGACACGATCGACGGCGGAGCCGGCAACGACCGCCTCGACGGTGGGCTCGGCGACGACCGGATCCTCGGTGGTGCCGGAAACGACACGATGCGTGGACGCACCGGCATCGATCTTCTCGACGGCGGAGCCGGTCTCGACAAGCTCGACGGCCACGAGGGCAACGACCGCCTGCTCGGCGGCGGCGACAAGGACCGCATCCTCGGCGGCCCGGGCGCGGACCGCCTCGATGCAGGCTCCGGTTCAGACAACGTCCTTCTCGGCGACAGCGGCAACGACTTCCTGCTCGCCCGCAACGGCAAGCGCGACCGCCTCTCGGGCGGCGCGGGCCGCGACCGCGCGCAGGTCGACGTACTGCTCGACCTCGCCGCGTTCATCGAGCAGCTGCTCGGCTAGGGGTCGAGGCACCGCTCCTCCCGGATGAATCAGTTCTCGTCTCGTAGGAGGCGCCGATTCGGCATCGCGCTTGCCGCGACCGCGCTGGTCGTGGCGTCGGCCGCCGCGAGCCAGGCCGCGACTCCGCTGGGCAGCAGGGCGTTATCGGGTAACGGCTGCCGTCTCACGGACGTGGCGGCGAACGGTCGGATCGCCGTGGTCGCGTTCGTCGGGAACGCTGCGACCGACCCCGGCCGGCGATGCGGCGCCAGCGCCGCCGTCCGCATCGGCACGACGTGGGTCCCCGCGCAGACCCTCGCTCCCCGCGGCGCGACCGACCTCGCCGCCGCCGTGGGCGCGAACGGGGACGCGGCCGTCGCGTGGTACGACGACGGCGGGCGGCTGCGGGTCGCCGTGCGCCCCGCGGCGGGGCCGCGCTTCGGTGCGGCGGAGATCCCACCGGGGAGTCGTAGCGCGCAGCGCACCCTGCGCCAGCGCGACCCGCCCGGTCTCGCCGTCGACGGCGCGGGCACCGTTTACGCCGTGACCGAGGATTTCGTGGTCAACGTCCGCTCGAGCGCCGGCGCTTGGACGCAGGACGCCGGTGCGCGCCAGGCGCTCAACGACATGGAAGTGCTGCCGACCCTCGACGGGGGCGATATTGCGCGCGTCGGCGCCGCCGCCAACGCGCGCGGCGACCTGGTGATCGGGAGCGTGAACATCCGCCAGGTAGGTCCCCGTGAGATCGCGCTCTTTGCGCCCCGCGTGGTGTCTCGCCGCGCGGGCGGGCCATGGAGCGTGGGTCTGCTCGCGTCCGAGGTAGCCGATCGCCCGGCGGTCGGCATCGACGGCCGCGGCGCGATCACCGTCGCCTGGGCGGCAAACGAGCCCTCCACCGGCGTGTTTCGCGCCGAGGGCCAGGCCGGCGGCGAGCTCGGCCGCAAGATCCGGGTCGTCGACCTCTCCTCGACGAGGCCCGGCGCGCAGGGGCAGGTCGACATCGCCGTCGCCGAGAGCGGTGCGGCGACGATCGCCACCATGTACGGCCGCGGCCCCACCGCCGCCCATCGGCCTCCCGGCGGCGTCTGGGGCACGCCGACCGCGGTGCGCGGCGAGGGCATGGGAACGACGATCGACGCAGCGATCGATCCACGCGGCGCGGCCGCGGTCATGACCGGCTCGAACGTGTTCACCCACGCCGCCGGCCCTGGGCGCTGGAGCCGCGCGTGGCGGGTCGGCCCGATCGGGCAGGTCGGTTTCGGGCGCATCGCCGTCGACGCCGCCGCACGCGTCGCTCCGGCCTGGGAGACGCGGGAGGGTGCGGGGCCGATCGTCACCGTCCTCCGACCGTTCCTTGCGAGCGATACCCGGGGCAATACGCGACCGCGTGGCAATGCACGGATGCTCTCGGCCGTGCCTCTGTACCCGGGCGGAACTCCGCAGCGCTGCCGTGCACGTGCACCAGCTGCGGTCCTCCGCTGCGCTCCTCGGCTCGCAGTCCGGATCCGAAACGACGGGCCGCCGCAGCGCGCGGGCGTCCAGGTCGGCGGCACGGTGTTCGACCTCACCCTCCGGTCAGGAACGCGTCGCTACGTGTTCACGATCCTCGAAGCCGGTCGGCACCGCGTGGCGCTCGTCATCGCCGGGATCCCGAGAGATGCGCGCACGGTGCGGATCCTCGGCTGCCCTGGGCCCTACTGCTGACGGAGTAGCGCCGCGGTGACCCCAACGGCGAGAGCCGGCGAAGTGGGCTATGTTGGTGCGTAGCAACGGGTAGAAGATGCCCTTCGCGGAGCTCGTAGAGAGCACCGCTTTTCCTCCTCCTCCTCTTTGTCGCGAAGCCCTTTGGGCGTCGCACCCAGACCGCTCGGCGAGTTCGTCCGCGCGGGCCGATCAGCCGAACACGAGGAGAATCGATGTCTGTACGGGCCGAACCGTGGGATGAGGTGACCGAGGAGCGCGAACCCCAGCTGGACGAAGACGGGATGTCGGAGACCTCCCTGCAGCTCTTCCTCAAGGACGTCCGCAAAGCGCCGCTGCTCACCGCCGCGCAGGAGATCGAGCTCGCGAAACGGATCGAGCGCGGTGACGGCGCCGCACGGCGACAGATGATCGAGGGAAACATGCGGCTCGTCGTCTCGATCGCCAAGCGCTACCGCAAACAGGGTCTCCCGTTCCTGGATCTCATCCAGGAGGGCTCCATCGGTCTCATCAAGGCTACGGAGCGGTTCGACCATCGCAGAGGCTTCAGGTTCTCCACCTACGCAACCTGGTGGATCCGTCAGGCCGTCGCCCGCGCTATCGCCGACAAGGGTCGAACGATCCGGATTCCGGTCCACATCGGTGTGAAGCTGGCGGAGATCGCGAGATCTGCTCGGAAGCTGGATGGCGAGCTCGGTCGGGATGCAACCTCCCTCGAGATCGCCCAGGATCTCGACTGCTCCGCGCACGAGGTCGAGCAGCTCCGTCGGAGCGACGAAATTCCAGTCTCGCTCCACCAGCGGTACGGCGGCGAAGGCGACGCCGAGCTAGGCGAGTTCGTCGCGAACAAGGACGAGCTTCTGCCAGAGGATCTTGCCGAGCTGACGTCGCGCGCCGAGGCACTGGGACGTATCGTTGCGACGCTCTCTCCCCGCGAGCGCCAGATTCTGGAGGGCCGCTACGGCTTCAACGGCAAGCAAGCCTCGACGCTCGACGAACTCAGCGCGACATTCAACGTCACGCGCGAGCGAATCCGCCAGATCGAACAGCAGGCGTTGAAGCGGCTCCTTGCTCTAGCGGAGTCCGAGGCGCTAGGTCAGGCGTCGTAGCCGCGGGGTCGAGGGCTTCGGAACGGGAGCGACGGGACTCGAACCCGCGACCTCCGGCCCATGCGTGGGCCACAAGATGCTCAGCGGAAGGCGCGTCGGCGTGCGGTCGACGCTGATAATCCCCCATGGTCGAGACGTCCCTGACTGAGCGCCTCCGCGGCCTCATCGATGCCGGCATCGCGCTCGGCTCGGAGCTGTCCCTAGACGATCTGCTGCAGAAGCTGGTCGAGACGGCCGCCGACCTCACCGGGGCACGCTACGCGGCGCTCGGCGTCATTGACGGATCCGGAACCGAGCTCGAGCGGTTCCTGACGACTGGCATCGACCCCGAGAAGCACGCTGCCATCGGTGAGCTGCCGCGCGGCCGCGGCATCCTCGGCGTCCTGATCAAGAACGCGGAGCCGCTGCGCTTGGAGTCGATCGGCGACGACCCTCGCTCGGTCGGCTTCCCGCCGGACCACCCGCCCATGCGTGGCTTCCTCGGGGTCCCGATCCTCCTACGCGGAAAGGCTTACGGCAACCTCTACCTGACCGAGAAGGCCGGCGGCCCATTCACAGCCGAGGATCAAGAGCTGGTCGAAACGCTGGCCAGCCAAGCAGCGGTGGCGATCGAGAACGCGCGGCTCCTCAAGGACGCGACGAACTGGTCGGCACAGCTCGAGGCGCTCAATGAGGTCGGCGCGGCGCTGGCCAGCGAGCTCGACCTTCCGCGCCTCCTGCAGCTCATCTGCCGGCGCTTGCGCAGCCTGATCGGGGCGCGAGTGGTGACAATCGCGTTGCCCGCCTCCGAGGGGATGTTGCGCATCGAAGCGGCTGACGGTGTCGGTGCCGAGGAGATCCTCGGTCTTCGCCTCGAGCGAGCCGGCTCGAAGAGCGGCGGCGTACTCGAGCGCCGGAGTGCCGAACGCGTGGACGCGCTCTCGGACGACCCCGAGGTCGACCAGCATGCGACCCGCCCGATCGACGCGCGTACAGGCCTCTACGTCCCGCTGATCGCGGGCTCCCGTCCGATCGGAGTCATCGTCGCCCACGACAAGGAGGGCGACGACCCGCGCTTCGACGATAACGACCTCCGCCTCGCGGAGACCTTCGCGACGCGAGCCGCGGTCGCCGTCGACCTTTCATCGCGCGTAGCGCGCGACGCGCTCCGCCGGGTGGTCGCGGCACAGGAGCTCGAACGACGCCGACTTGCCCGCGAGCTCCACGACCAGACCGGGCAGGAGCTGACATCGGTGCTGCTCGGCTTGAAGGCGGTCGACGAGGCGAAAGGCGACGCCGAGCGCGCGGAGGCCCTGCTTGCCGTCCGCGAGCAGGTCGTCCAAACCCTGCACGACGTGCGCCGGTTGGCGATCGAGCTCCGACCGAAGGCGCTCGACGACTTTGGGCTCACACCGGCGCTCGAACGCCTACGCGACACCTTCTCCGAGCAGACCGGAATGCGCGTCGAACTCGAGTCGCAGATCCGCGAGCGCCTGCCGGCCGACGTCGAAACCGCCCTCTATCGCATCGTCCAGGAGGCGCTAACCAACGTCGTCAAGCACGCTCAGGCGGGCACCATCAGCATCGTCCTGGGACACAAGGCCGGAGCGGTCACGGCGCTGATCGAAGACGACGGCCGCGGCTTCACCCGTGACGATCGCAGTGGCGAAGGGCTTGGACTCCTCGGCATGGGCGAACGGCTGGCGCTGCTCGGCGGCAAGCTAAGAATCGAGTCCACACCCGGCTCCGGGACGACGATCGTCGCCGAGGTGCCACTGCCATGAGCGACACGACAATCCGCGTCCTGATCGTCGACGACCATCCGATCGTCAGAAGCGGGCTGCGCAAGGTGCTCGAGTCCGAGGCCGGGATCGTGGTCGTCGGCGAAGCCGGCGATGCCACGCACGCCGTGTTCGAAACGCGTGCGCAGAAGCCGGACGTGATCCTGATGGACGTCGTGATGCCGGGAAAGAGCGGCATCGAGGCGACTCCCGACGTTCTCCACGACGCCCCAGAGGCGAAGGTCTTGATCCTCTCGATGCAGGACGACCCGAACTACGTCCGCCAAGCCTTCGCCGCCGGCGCCTCCGGCTACATCCTCAAGGAGGCCGCCGACACCGACCTCGTTGCCGCCGTGCGCGAGGTGGCCGGTGGCGGCCGCTACGTTCACCCCACCCTCGGCGCACGGATGGTCGAGGCAGAGGCCGAAGAGCGGGAGCGCGCCGAACAAGATCCCCTGTCTGACCGAGAGCGCGACGTGCTCCGCCTACTCGCGCTTGGCCACACGAATCAGGAGATCTCCGACATGCTTTTCATCTCGGTGCGCACCGCCGAGACCCACCGGGCTCACATCATGCAGAAGCTGCGACTCAGCACCCGCGCCGAGCTCGTCCGCCACGCACTCGAGCAAGGGCTGCTCGAGATCGACCTGGACGACTGACTACCAGCTCTTTGGGCGCGACCGGCTCTCGGGCCGGTGCACGCGAACACGCGCGTCCACTGCCACACACCGATCCGGAAGAGCGAGTACCGGGTTGAGGTCGAGCTCGGCGACGGCGGGCAGGTCCTCGCCGAGGCGCGACAGCCGGCAGACCAGATCGACGAGGGAAGCGACGTCGGCCGCCGGTGCGCCGCGAAAGCCCTTGACGAGCTTTCCGGCTTTTCCGGTTGTGACCAGCTCCTCGGCGTCCACGTCGGTGAGTGGAGCGATGCGGAAGGCGGCATCGCCGATCAGCTCGGCGAAGACACCGCCTGGGCCGAAGCCCACCAGTGGGCCGAAGACGGGATCTTGGACGAGGCCGGCCAGGAGCTCGGCGCCGCCTTTCACCATCGGCTGGACGATCACCGGCGCGCCGATCCGGTCGGCCGCCTCGCGGACGGCTGCGGCGTCGCAGAGGTCGAGCGCGATGCCGCCGCCTTCGCTTTTGTGGACGCCGGCGGCGGCGGTCTTCACGACGACGGGGTAGCCGAAGGTGGTGGCGGCTCCGATCGCATCCTCGGTCGAGTGCGCCACCTCCTCGCCGACGAGCGGGATCCCGTAGGCAAGCAGGAGGGCGCGGACGTCGGCCGGCTCGAGCCAGACATCGTCTCGATCGGCCAGTGCCCGCTCGATGACAGCCGCGGCCGCGATGCGGTCGACGCCCAGCTCGGGCACGGAGCCGAGCGGCCGGCGCAGCCAGTCCGCTCGCTCGGCCGCGCGACCCAGAGCGCGGGCCGCCGACTCGGGGTAGACGAAGGCTGCCGCAGCATGCGGCGCGGCGCGCAAAGCGGCCGGGATCCCCTCGGAGCTCATGACGACAGCGAGTACCGGTTTGTCACCTGCCCCTGCTAGGGCGACAGCGCCCGCGACCTCGTCCGCCGTTGCGCTCACCGCCGGCACGAACAGGACGATCACCGCGTCGACGCCAGGATCCTCGAGGATCAGCGGCAACACGGTCTCGTATAGAGCTGCCGTCGCAGAGCCGAGCATGTCCACTGGGTTCGCGAGACTCGCCTCGGTCGGCAGAAGGGCCTGGAGTCGTTCACGGGTCTCCTCGGCGAGAGGCGGCAACGCGAGGCCTGCCGCCTCGCAGGCGTCCGCGCACATGATCCCGAGTCCTCCGGCATTCGTCAGCACCGCGACACCGCGGCCGCGCGGCGTCGGCTGGGTCGACAGCAGCGTGGCGACGTCGACGAGCTCCTCGAGCGAGCTTGCCCGAATGACCCCGGCCTGGTGAAACAGCGCATCGACGGCTGTCTCTGAGCCGGCCAGCGCCGCTGTGTGCGAGCTGGCGGCGCGAGCACCGCTCGCCGTTGTCCCGCTCTTGACGGCGAGGATCGGCTTGCTCCGCGCGACGCGGCGCGCGACCTCGGCGAACTTGCGCGGGTTGCCGAACGACTCGACGTAGAGCAACACGACCTCGGTCAGCGGATCGTCCTCCCACCACTCGAGCAGGTCGTTCGAGGAGACGTCGGCTTTGTTGCCGATCGAGACGAACGCGGACAATCCGAGGCCGCGTGACTCGGCGGCTTCGAGCATCGCCAGGCCGAGCGCACCGCTCTGTGACGAGAACCCGATGTTCCCGGCCGCCGCCTGGCGCGACGCGAACGTCGCGTTCAAGCGCCTCGACGCGGATGCGATGCCGAGGCAGTTCGGCCCGATCAGGCGCGCGCCGTGAGCGCGGACGAGGGCGAGCAGCTGACGTTGCCGCTCGGCCCCCTCTGGGCCGATCTCGGCAAAACCGGCCGAAATCACCATCAGTGCGCGCACCCCCTTCCGCAGCGCCGACTCCGCCGCCTCGAGCGCGGCCGCCGCTGGAACGCAGATGACGGCCAGGTCGACCGCGTCAGCGATGTCGTCGATCGACCGGTAGCCGCGAACGCCCGCGACCGATTCCCCGCTGCGGTTGATCGGGTAGGCGGCACCGCTGAAATCGCCGGCGAGGATGTTGCGGAAGAGCTCGCCCCCGATCGTGCCGCGCCGGGGCGACGCACCGAAGACGGCCACCGATCGTGGCTCGAAGAATGGCCTGAGTGAAGCGGCGACAGCGGTGTGGTCGCGCGCCGCAACGCGTGCCGCGTAGGCGGCGGTCGTCGCGATCGGGAACGTGACTTCGACGACTCCGCCCGAGAGCGTCCTCGTCAGGCTGAAGCCGGCCTCGGAGAACACGCGCAGCATCGGCTCGTTGTCCGCGATGACCTCGGCGACGAACTGGGTTATCCCTTGCTTGGCGGCTCGCGCTGCGAGTTGCTCGAGCAGACGCGGGCCGATGCCGCGTCCCTGGTAGCCGTCGGCGACCGCGAAGGCGACCTCGGCTACCTCCCGGTCGCGCAGACGCACGTAGCTGGCGAGGGTGACGATGCGCTCACCGTCGTCGGTGGCGACGGCCCCGATCAGCGCGCCACGCTCCACCCAGTCAGGCTCGAGGTCTGGTGCAACGAGATCAGCGTCGACGGACGGATGGCCGTGAAAACGCCGATAGAGGCTCTGGTCGGAGAGCTCGGCGAAGAAGTGAACGAGAGCGTCGGCGTCGTCCCGGTTCGGCGGCCGAAGACGAAGCGTGCTGCCGTCGCGCAAGATAACGTCGACGGCAGTGTCCTCCTCGACGATGGCGTTCGGCAAGACCGCCATGCGCTAGTGCGTCATCGTCCCTGTCGGGTTGCCGACCTTGAGCAAGCCCACCTGGCCGAGGTCGACGTGCGCGAACGCGTGGCTGACAAAGGGATAGAGACCCTCCTTGTCGAGCTTGACGTCGAAGACGCCGGCTCCGCCCGCCGGGACGGCGACCGTCTGGACGCCGTTCTGCGGCGGGTTAGTCAGGTCGGCGTTGACCCAGGCGCGGTCGAGCAGCCCGCCGACAACGTGGAAGTTCGTGTCGAGCGTCGGGCCGGCCGCGACGACATAGAAGCGAGTCGTGTCACCGGGCTTGGCGGTCAGCGGGTGGTTGACGTACTGGTTGGCGTAGCCGTTGAAGGTCGTCCAGTCCGGCATCATCGCGCGGGCCTTGGCCATGTCCAGCGACGCTGGTTTTGCGATTCCGTCACCGTTCAAGTACCACTCGCTGGCGACGAGGACGTACTCGTTGTCGACCTTCGGAAGCGGCTGCGCCGGATCGACCACGATCGCGCCGTACATCCCGTTGGCGATGTGGGCGAGCACCGGCTTGGTGCCGCAGTGGTACATGAAGACACCGGGATCTCCCGCTTTGAAGCGGAACGTGAACGACTCGCCCGGCTTGACATCTTTGAAGGCCACGTCCGGCGCGATTCGAGCGGCGTGGAAGTCGATCGAGTGCGGGATGGCGCTGCCGTTCTTCAGCGTCATCTCGACCGTCTGACCTTCACGGACATGGACGATAGGACCGGGAGCGCCGTGACCGTCGAAGGCCCAGGTGTTGTATTTCACGCCCGGCGCGATCTCGACGGTCATGTCCTTGAGCGTCATCTGCACCTTGACGAGGTCACCCGCGGAGACGGGCGGAAGCGTCGCGTCGGTCGCCTGGTGCGCAGCGGCGAGCTCGGTCGCGTTCTGCGGCACGACGCCGGCGAAGCTCGCCAGCGGCTGCGCCGTGTTGTGGTCGGCGTGGGCTTCAACGGCCGGGGGTGTCGCCGCGGCGGCGTCGCGGGACTCGCGCGCGTCGACCCACATGAGAAGTGCGAAGAACCCGACGACGGCCACCATCAAGCCGAGCAGCACTGTGGCCACCATCCAAAAGGCGCCCAGATTGGTCTCGGGAGCGCGAGGGGCGTGGTACTGGGGGGTGGAATATGAGGCCATTGGCGTTGCTCTCCTCTAAGTGATGCCGAGGGCGGCCGGAGCCGCCCTCGGATCGGGGCACGAGACGGGCTCTAGCTGATTGCGACTGCCGGTCGTGGCTTGACCGTGCTCGCAGCCGTAGCCGCTTCGGGTGCCAACTCGCGGCGGCGAAGCGCGCCACCGAGTGTCAGCGACGATGAAGCCGATGCCGGCCAAGAGGAGCGCGATTCCGACGACGATCCCGAACAGAGCCATCTGCTCGGCCATGTAGCTCATGTTCAACGCGGTCGAGAGGCCCGTGGCCGTGACCCAGGTATTGCGGGCCGTGTTCGGCACCGGGCTCCCGGTCTCGTCCTTCAGGGCTGCCGACTCGTCACTGGTTCCGGCCAAGTTCTTCGGGTTGTCAGCGGAGACGAACCGTCCCATCTGCGCGTACGTCAGGCCGCCGGACGCCTCGAGGGCGTGCTCGCGGATGACCAGCGCGAACGCGCGTGCCTGGGTCCCGTTCGTGACCGGCTCGCCGGCCCACTGGGCTGCATGCTTCGCAACCGCGGGGTCGTCGGCGGCGCCGAAGACGATCTGCTCCTGCTTGATGCTGTCGCGAACCGTCGTGCGGCCGTCGACGCCCATGTAGATCGCTGCGATGCCGAATGCGATCAGCACTGCCCCGGCGATCACGCCACCGATCTGGAATGGCTTTCTCATCTCGTGCCTCCTTGCATCGTGTTTCGTGACTTCAACGTAGGGCGAGTACGGCGGCCACCCATCGGGGGCCGCTCGCAAACTTGCTGCGGGTTTTCCGCAGGTCTGTCGTGTAACCGGAAAGGCGTCTAGAGGCCGAGGCCGACGGCGGGGACGATGCGCGGCTCGGGGCGCTCCCAGGTGTAGGCGACTGAAGCCAGGCGGGGCGGGCCGGCGACGAAGTCGCGCCAGGCGACCGCAGCCGCCCAGAGGTCGAGCTGGGCCAGCAATGCCGCCAGACCCTCAGCGGACTGAGTCTCGAAGACGAAGATCGCCTCCTGCTCGGTCAGCAGGAGCTCGTGTCGAGTGAGCGCCGTGTCGGTCGGGTCGAATGGCGGACCGCGCCTGACCAGCTCACGCACGCCGTCCAGTGCGCCCGTTTTCAGGGGTACGACCACGGTCGAACGCCGTGGCGCGGATCCGCGAAGGCCGGCGAGGCGGTCCACGAGCTCCTGGACGACGCCGGCGCCGATCCCCGCGCTCGTGACGAGGTACCGGCCGTCTGCCCGCTCGACGACAAGCGCCGGCTGGCCATCAAGGCGATCGGCGCCGCGAGTGCCGACGCGGAGACCCAGGATCTCGTCGTAGCCGATCTGCCGATTGCCGGCGGGCCCATCTGGCTGGCGCCCATCGAGGCGGAGCGTTCGCGCGCCCAGCGCCAGGCGTCCCAGATAGGTCTGCCCGTCGGGTTCGCGCCACTTGACGGCGTAGGTCGTCTTCATAGTCCGAGAGTAGGTGGGCACTTGCTGCGGACGATCGTGGCCAGCACTGAACGTCGCTGCGGACAATCCGCAAGCTTCATGCGCACGCCGTGCGCTCCAAGGGAGCTTCAGGGGTCCACGAACCGCTCGTCCCAGGTTCGGCCTGGTGTGTTGTTGCGGAGGTCGACGTTGAAGTCGGCTGCCGCCTTCAACGTCAGGAGCCAGCTCACCCAGCCTGCATAGAACTCCAGCCAGGCTTCCTCGTCGTCGCAGCGGCAGGTGACGGTCAGGACGCAACCCTCGTCCTGGGGCGTGACCTCGAGCTCGGCCTTGGAACCGAAGTAGCGGATGGCAAGTCGTTCCGGCGGCCGACGGTCGATCACTTCGACCCGACTCTCCAGCCCGCCCGGAAACGCGAGCTCGAAGCCGCCGTCTACCTCGCGTGACCGCAGAGCCCAGAACCGCTCGCGGCCGGCGTCGGTGTCGACGAGCTCGAACACGTCGTCCGCGGAGCTCGAGAGCGAGACATGCCAGACGATCGGCTTCCCGAGCACAGGAGAAATGTACGGGAGCAGCGTTGGCTTGTCGCCACGCCTGTGCGAGGATAAGCGCGCGTTAGACCCCGCGCGGTGCCGCAGAGCGATCTCCGGTCTCGGGGCACGGGCTCTGGTGCAGACGAGGAACATTCGTGCTCCTCGTCGGCAAACCCGGCACCGAGAGGAGACAGATATGGAGCGGCTTTGGGCAGGCGCGTCGTCGCCGTGGCATGTACGCGTTCGCCGCATCACCGCAGGGGCGGGCGCTGCGATCCTTGCTGCTTCGGTAACCCTCGCTGCGAGCGGCGCGCCGACGCGCGACGACCTGGCGACCGCACGGCCTGGCTCGACCGGCGGCTCATCGGGCTCCAATCGAACCTACCGGCTTCGCTGGCCGCAACGTCCTGGGCAGACTGCGACGCACAACCTCACGCTCACCTCGTCGCGGCCACGAGCGATCAGCTTGCGCGTGTATGGCATCAAGGTCCTTCGCGGCCTCGGCATCTCCTTTCTCGTCGCGTGTGAGCACCGCGGCCCTGCCGCTGTCAGTTGGGATTGGAAGCAACGAGGCAGTGGGGTGCGCATCACGCTGAAAATGACGACAGGGAAGTGCTACCGGCCGGGTCCGCAGGTCGCGGGAACCTTGGCGGCGTTCACGTTCAGGCTGTCGTGAGCGAATCCGTGCGCACTCACCGGAGTGGTCACCGCTTGCGCCCTCGGCTGACGACGAGGCTGACCTTTGTGGTGGCCGGCAGGATCTTTCCGGGTCGACGGCTCTGGGACACGACGAATCCGCGCTTACGCCGGCGCGAGTACGCGTAGGTGACCTTGCCGGTGCCGCAGCGGGCACGCTTGAGCGAGGACTTGGCGGCTCCGAGACGCTTTCCGACGACATTCGGCACCTTGCAGGTCGCCGGCGGCCCAGGCTTCCGCGCAATCGGAAATGTCCGGGAGACCAGCGGTGCGGCGTTGTAGTTCGCGTCGCCCGCCTGTGACGCACTCACCGTGCAGGAACCGGCGCCCGTGAGGTGCACCGTCGCGGCATTGACGGTGCAGCTGCCGCTTGCAGCGAAGGAAACCGCAAGTCCCGACGTCGCGGTTGCGCTGACGACGAAGTCGGCGTCACCGTACGTCTTGTTCGCGAGAGCTCCGAAAGTGATCGTCTGCGGCGCCTTTGCGATCACGAACGTACGACTCAGGTCGTTCGCAGGGCCGTAGGTCGAGTTCCCCGCTTGCGAGGCGGTGATCGTGCAGGAGCCGGCGCCGGTGATGTGCACCGTGATCAGGCTCAGGGTGCAGTCACCGCTACGTCCGAACGTGACCGGCAGCCCTGACGAAGCCGTGGCCGAGACGGTGAAGTCAGGATCGCCGTACGTCTTGTCCGTCAGCGATGCAAAACCAATCGCCTGGCTAGCCAGCTCGTAGGTGAACTGGTCAGCTGAAGTCTCCGCGCTGGCTCCGGCGGGCGTCAAGACAAGGAGGTGCGCCACACCGACGGGCCGTGCCGGTGCGCTCGCCTGGATCTCGGTGTCGGACAACACGGAGAACGAACTCGCAGGAAGCCCGCCGAACGCAACGTGCGTGGCTCCCGTGAATCCTGTCCCCGTCACCGTGACCGACGTTCCTCCGGTGGCAGGGCCGCGATCCACACTGAGCGCGCCGACGGTGGGCGGCGAGCCGTAGAAGAACTGGTCAGCCGTCGAGGTGGAACTGCTCGCGCCGGGGTTGTGGACGACCACGTGCACGAGGCCCGCGCCCGGTGGCGATACGACCATGAGCATTTCGGACGAGAGGAACGTGGCGGGCGCGGACGTCTGCCCGAATGTCACCGTGCTCGACGGCGTGAAACCGCTGCCCAGGATCGTTGCTGGAGTTCCCCCCGCCGGCGGCCCGGTGCCCACGCTCAGGCTCGTCACGGACGGCACGGGCGGAGGCGGCTCATCCGGGCAGGCCAGCGTGATCACCAGCCCGAGCTGGGGCGGAGGCACCGGGAGGGGCCCGATCGTCGATGTCGGACTGCCTGCATTGCCGGGGTCGGTGCATCCCGGCTTGGATGCCTCCACCTCGTAGAACCCGGCCGCGACATCCCATTGGAACATCCCGTTGGACCCGGTCGTCTGCGGATTGATGTGCGGCGAGATCCCTGGCGATGTGGCGGAGACCGGAGCGAACGGGCCCGCTGCGGAGTCCGACCGCAGGATCGTCGCGGTGGCACCGACGATCAGGTTGCCGTTGCGATCGACGACGGTGCCGCTCGGATCGATCAAGCCGTTGAACACAGGGCTCGAGTCGAATCCCGGCGCTCCTGAACATGTCGCGAGGACGGCATCGACGGCTTTGTCGATCAGCCAATTCAGCGCGAACACGGCCGTCGATCCAACGACGAAGATCGTTGAGTCGACCAAGACCGGCCCCGAAGCGCCGAGGATCATCTCGAGCGCGTCGTCGGAGAGCCGAGCAGAGGTTCCTGGAAGAAGCTTGAGGGCGCCTCCCAGAATGCCCAAGGAAAACAAGTCCTTCAGCGCCGCACGTCTGATCTCGCAGGTGGGGCCGATAGCGAGAATCGCCGCCCGCCAAGCGGCCGTGCCTGCCGCGATCACAGGCAGCAACCAGTCTTTGGCGTACGCCAGCACGAGCCTGAACGTGGCCGCGACCGCAGGAACCAAGACGGCTGTTCGGGCGTCTTGCGGGATCGTCAGTCGAGGAAGTCCGTCGAAGTCGCTGGCGCGCAATGTTGCCGTCATCAGGTAGGTGAACCGGGCCGCCGGCGTGATCGGGGTGGTTCCCCCGTAGGCAGTCGTGACCGTGATGTCTCGAGTCCCTGACCCGGGTGGGCTCACTGCGTGGATCTCGCTGTCGGTTACCTGGACGAAGTCCGCGGCGTTTTCTCCGAACGCCACCCGCGTCGCTGATGCCAGCCCTGTTCCTCTGATCTCGACCACGGTCCCCCCACCGGGTGGACCGTTCGCCGGAGAGATCGACGTGATCGCGACGTAGGTGTAGTCGTCGACGGGGTGGATCGACGCTCCGACCGCGACGGTGACGGGCACGGTGCCCGTCCCGGGCGGTACCACTGCCTCGATCAGGTCGTCGGCTTGCACGGTGAAGGTCGCAGCCGCACCGCCGAAGCGAACGCCGCTCGCTCCTGTGAATCCTGATCCCGTGATGTCGATCGTGTTTCCGCCCGTGGCCGGCCCTGTGTTCGGAAGCAGCGGGCTTTGTGGCGGGCACATGACGGAGCTCTCGATTCGGACTGGTCCGTTGTTCGGTGCCAGCGGCGGAATCGTCCCGACGTAGGCTCCCGACCCAGGGGGCGTCTCCGTCAGCGGAGTGACGTTGAGGAACGGCTTTCCGTCAACGCGATTGACCCCGATCACCGAGACGACGGCCAGGCCGTGTTCGCATCCGGTGAGCGTTGCGCTGGAAGAGCGGGTCCAGAGCAGCCTTGGCGTCGTGGACTGCCCGTTGATGCGCAGCCCGGAGGGAAGCTCCTGGGCTTGAGCAGCACCGACGACGATCCTCACGGCCTGGAGGCCGTCCACCGGAACCGTGAGCGGGCCCCTCGAAGCGGTGAAGAGGCCGGAGCCAGCCGGAGGGAACGCCGCGAGCACGATCGAGGCCGCGACGGGGGCGTCGAGGCTAAAGGTGCCGTCCGACGATGTCAGCGTCCGCCGGCATTGCCAGCCGGTGACGCTCGCGCAATCCTGGACAAGCGCGTCGGCGAGGGGAGTTCCATCGGGGCGTTCGACCGTGCCGGACACCGTCGCCGCCGCGTGCACCGCGACCGTGAACGGTCCAACGGTTGCACTGCCGGTCATGGTCGTCGCTCTGAGGCTGTAGGTGAACGAGCCCGTTCCTGCGGGCGGCGTGCCGGTGACGGCGCCGGTGGGCGTGACTGCGAGCCATGCTGGGGCTCCGACCAGCTCGTAGTCGGCTGCGCCCGGGGCGCGAAAGATCGCGTTGTACTGGGTCCCGGCGAGCGCAGCAAGCGGCGGATCGGCGACGGTGAAGTGCAGGCCAGCACCGGGCAACCGGCGATCGCCAAGGTCGAACCGCCGTTCACGGACACAGCGAAGGCGCTGACCCGTCGGGAAGATTCGCCTCACCGGGACGAGTGAGTCTGCCCTGGGTGCCGATACCTAGCTGGCCGAGAGAGTTGTCGCCCGACCCGTAGACGTTGCCGTCAGAGCCGACGGACATGCTCGTACCAGGAAGAAGAAGATCGCACCACACAAAATGAGTTCGCACGTGTTCTCGGAGACGGCGGTAGCGGCTACGCCTCCGGGCAGCGTCACCTTCACAGGAACGTTGGAGCTTGTTGTGGTGCCGTTACCGAATTCGCCGGAAGAATTCCTCCCCGACGCGTAGATGTTTCCGTCTGAACCCACAATCAGGGTTGTCTCGGCGCCCACGGACACGGAGGTGGCAGCCACGTCGCCGGGCAGACTGATCTTCACCGGCACATTCGAACCGGTACTCGTGCCGTCGCCGAACTTGCCGCCATTTGCTCCCCAGGCGTGGAAGTCGCCGTCCGAGCCGAGCGCAAGGCTCGTATCGGAGCCCACCGACACCGCGGTCGCGGCTGCACCGGCGGGCAGGCTGACCTTCACCGGCACGTTGGAACTCACGCGAGGCGCCGTTGCCGAGCTGGCCCGCGGAGCCGTTGCCCCACGCGTAGACGTTGCCGTCCGAGCCGACGGCGAGACTGCGTCAAGTACCCCTCGGACACGGCGGTGGCGGCCACTCCGTCCGGCAGGGATACCTTCTGCGGAAACGTGGCTGCTGTCGTCGTGCCATTGCCGAGCTGGCCCGAGGAATTGTCGCCCCAGCTGTAGACATTGCCGTCGGATCCGACTGCGAGCGCAGTCCTGTAGCCACCGGAAATGGCCACGGCGGCTACGCCGTCGGGGAGGCTCACCTTCACGGGAACGTTGGAGTTGGTCGTGGTTCCGTTGCCGAGCTGACCCAGCCGCGCCCCACGCGTAGACGCTGCCGTCGGATCCGAGTGCGTAACTCGTGTCGTAACCCTGCGGAAACCGCTACGGCGGACACGCCGCCCGGGAGGTTCACAGCCTTGGGCGTCAGGGCGGCGAAGCTGCCACCGCCGCCCCAGGTGTAAACCGTTCCGGAGATCACCCGCCGCCGATGTACCGAGTTCCGCTCCCGCCGGCCGTCGGCAGGGCGATCGTCGCGCAGACCAGGAGGCCGAGCGCTGTTGCTCTTACGAGCCTCGTCGCCCAGCCGAACTGACGATCTCGGACGATCGCGACGAGCATCTTGCGGTGACGAGCCGTCGGACTTCCTCCCATCGGCGTGCGTTACGCATGCGCATGGAGGGCGAGGTCAAGGTGTCGACCCCGATCACGAGGGCTCCGCCTACCGTCGCTGATCTTCCAACCCAAGCGCGCGAATGTCAACTGCTCACGCTTGGAGGAGCGCACCTTCGTGTCCCCGTTCGAGCCGAGACAGCCCATAGCAGCCGTACGGAGGAGGCCATCACGGCGCCGTCTCGGAGACGTCTTCGGCGCGAGTAGCCATTCAGCTTCAGCGTCTCGGCCAGGGGCGCGCACGTGTTCGGTCGAAGCGAGCTGTAGCCCGGCGCCGAGGTTGCGATCTCGGTGATCCCGCCCATCCCGACCGAGTGGTGGTTGCGCCCGGTCAGAAGCGCCTGGCGGGTGGGAGAGCAGAGCGCGGTCGTGTGGAACCGGTTGTACTTGAGCCCGGTCGTCGCGAGTCGCTCTGCGTTCGGTGTCGCGCACGGCCCACCGAAAGCGCTCGACGCGGCGAAGCCGACGTCGTCGAGCAGGATCACGAGCACGTTCGGCGCCCCCTCGGGCGGGCGCAACGGCTCGATCGGCGGGAACGACGTCGCCGGGTCCTTCGCGTCGTAGGTCGTCAACCCGACGGGCGTTATGTCGGGGATCGGCAGAACATCTCGCTTGAGCTGCGGCCTCTCAGACAACGGTGCCTCCTTAGCCGGGCTGCTGCGCTTCCCGGTTGACGATTGCTCGGACGACTTCGATGCCGGCGACGATGAGGCCGACCAGGATGAGCGCCGAGAGCCAGCCGCGGGCGATCTGGGGAGCGACGAGCACCAGCGTGAGGAGCGCGCCGGCGGCGATGAGATACGTCGTCCCGCGCCTCTCGAGAGCCGGGGCTGCGGCGCTACGCGCTCGCGCGGCGCGTCCGGTCTCCCCGACAAACCAGACGCCGAGGAGTGTGACGACGCCGAGGATGATCCACACCCAGGCGCGGTCGGCGAGAGTCTGCGTGAGAATGCTCCAGGCATCGTGACCCGCCGGCTTGACCGCGTCGTCCTTCACGAGCGAGTCGATCAGGTAGTCGCCAGCAAAACGGCGAACGGCGAGCAGTAAGAGGCCGACGACGAGGAGGCCGAGCGCGATGGCACGGAGCTCGAGCCGACGGCGCCCCTTTGCCAGCCAGACCGCGAGCGCAGCGACCACCAGTGCGAGAAGCCACATCCAGTCGGCGACGGCGCGCAGGACGTTGGTCGCCGTCTGCGCCGTCTCGAGCTCGCTCTTCTCGATGATCGCGACCTTGCCCGAGGACTCGGGAAGCCTCTCGGCGACCTTTCCGATGACCGCCACCTGGTCTCCGAGCTCGATCACGAGCGGGCGCAGGTCGAGGACGACCGCGCCGCCCTCTGTCTGGATGAAGGTCGTGTCGTCGTCGAGCAGGCGTACGAGCTGTCGCTGTGTCCGTGTCGACACCTCCACCCACACGGTCTGCACGCGTGGGCGTTCGAGCGCGGCATCGGCGGCGCGATCGGCGCCCGAGCGCGCAAGTCCGGCGAGAACCGGCGCGAGTTGCTGCTGCGCCGGAGGCAGTCGCTCCGCGATGGCAGCCTCCACGTCGACGTTCTCGAAGAGGGTGTCGACCGACTTGGCCGCGACCTGAGTGCGGATCTCGTCGTTCTCGATCATCTGCCGCGAGATCGCCTCGAAGCCCTCCTCGTCGAGGGCGGTGTGCTCGACGTAGAAGGCGACCATCCCGACGAGCGCGAGCAGGATCGCGACCACCGTCAGGATGCGCGCGCTGATCACACGAATTCGGGACGGTCTTCCAGGGTCGGACTCGTGCGTGACGTCGGCCATCACACCGAGTATCGCGCGTGGAGTCGCCCCTCTGCGTCATACGCTGTGACGCGGACTGGGCAGGGACTTCGAAGACGGGAGCGACGGGACTCGAACCCGCGACCTCCGGCGTGACAGTTCCGCGCCGTGATTTGCCCCGGGTCCTCGCCGGTCTCCATTAGTCGCCCGTTGCGCTCCTTTCCCGGTCTGGTCTTGCCCGCGTTCACCATCGGTTGCCGCCGCCGCGTTCCACAAACGTTCCAGAACGACGCCGCCGGGCCGCGGTTTGCGCGAGACGGCGCTGGTGTCGACGACGAACCTAGTCCTTGGTATCTCCGGGTTGGCGTTGGCGGCCGAGTCGTTCGCGCGGGATGTCCCACACGACGCGATGTTCGCGCGGTCCTCGCACCAGAGCGACTGTCTCCGAGTGGAGAGCAGCCGCAGAGGAGATGATCCAGTACCCGAGCGGATAGGCGGCTCCGAGGAGTAAGGGCCGGATGATGGTCCGGTCGTAGCCATGCTCGAGGTTGAGCGCTACGACCATCTGGACCAGGGCCACGCATGAGATCGCGATGCCCCACGCGAGTGCGAACCCGGACACGCTGTCAACTTCGCTCAGGAAGACGGCGAGCGCGCTGATCACGAGCGCCGCGACCAGGACGACGATCCAGATCAGCGACGCAAGCGCTTCGAGGCTCAGCAGCCACATGCGATGGTTGCGCCAGCGACTGACCTCGGCGAGGTGAACGTGGAGCACCTCCCCCTGGCCGCGGGCCCAGCGTTTGCGCTGCGCCCACAGCGCGCGCAGCGAGGCGGGAACCTGCATTCCGACGAGCGCGCGCGGCTCATAAGCCGTCTGCCAACCGTCGAGCAGCAGCTTCCAGGTCAGGTCGATGTCCTCGGTCGCCATTCGTGGGTCGTAGCCACCGACCGCGAGGACACGGTCGCGCCGGAAGAGACCGAGGACACCGGCTACGACACCGACCCGTCCCGTCAGGGACTGCGTGCGGCGCATCAGGCCGATGATCGACGCCGCCTCCAGGATCTGCATTGCAAGGAGGAAACGGCCGCGGTTGGTGACGTGTGGCGCTCCGGCGATCGCGGCGAGGAGCGGCGATCGGCGCATCCGAGCGACCAGCATCTTGAGCGCCTGGGGGTGCATGTGCGTGTCGGCGTCTGTGACCGCGACGAGTTCGTGGCGCGCTTGTTCGAAGCCGACGTTCAGCCGGTCGGCCTTGCCGCGATTGACCGGGTCGCGGATCACGCGGCAGCGAGGGTCTCCCGCGATTGCCTCGAGCGCGGTGGCTTCCGTGCCGTCGGTAGAGCCGTCGTCGAGGACTAGCACCTCGAGCTCCGGGTAGTCCGAGGCGATCGCTGCCGTGACGCTGGTGCCGATCACCGCTTCCTCGTTGTAGGCGGGGATGAGCACGGATACGCCCGGCCAGCCTCCATCGGGTTCCTCGGCGGCATCCCGCTCGTCCAGCAGTCGGAAGAGGATGCCTCCGGCGATCCATAGCGCCGCGGTGACCACCGGGTAGAGCGCGACAAACGCCAGTAGCAGCTTAGCCGCCGTCCACATACCGCTCCTCCTGCCTGACGCGCCCTTCCCGAAGCAGAGTGAGGACCGCGAGCGAGACGAAGAACGACGCGACGGTCACCGTCAGTCCTAGCGTGATGGCCCAGCTGTACTCAAAGAACCACGCGCCGATCGCGATCGCGACGAGCCAGAGGAGCGGGCCGACCACGACGCCCGCGATCAAGCTCGCGCGGGACGCGGGCCGTAATGGTTCGAACTGGACCGGCGAGCGTCCGGTGTCCTCACTCACGGCGGATCGCGGATGTTGTCAGGTCCGGGCGGAGAGTCAGGCTTCGCGCTGCCCGACGGTTACAGTAGTCGCGGAATGAAGGTATCGGCGATTGCGCTTGCCGCCGTTACCTGGAGCATCTCACTGGCCTTGGCCGGCTGTGGGGCGAACGAAGCGGCAGAGCCGCGAACGCCACTCCCCGCGCCGGAAGTTGTCCTCACCGCCGAGGAAAAACAGCTGTGGGCGCCGCTGCCCGCGGACCGTTCGTCGATCCCGGTCCTGCTGTACCACGGAATCGGCCCCGAGAGCGACTTCGCGAACGCCGCTGACGCCGAGTATGGCGTCGGCTTCGCGGACTTCGCTGAGCAGATGACGATGATCGCGCACGCCGGCTACCGGACGGTCGATCTGGCGACGTTTCGTTCCTTCGTGCAGGGCAAGCCCGTCGCGCTTCCACCTAGGCCCCTCCTTCTCACGTTCGACGACGCTCGGGCCGACTCCTGGACCGGTGGCGACGGGATCTTGCGCGAGCTCGGGTTCAACGCGGTCATGTTCGTCGACGTCGGTCGAGTCGACGACGGCGAGGACCCCGAGTACCTGACTTGGGAGGAGCTCGAGATCGTCGAGGCGAGCGACCGCTGGCAGTTGCAGCTGCACTCGGGTCACGGCCACCAACAGATCCAGTACGGCCCCGGCCCGGACGACTACGGGCCCTTCTACGCGTACAAGATGCCCGACGAGGACTTCGAAGACTGGCAGGAGCGCGCGCGTTCGGACATCGAGTCGGGCGAGAAGACACTCGCGGAGCACATCCCCGCCTACAGCCCACTCGGCTTCGCGCCCCCGTACGGAAACTACGGCCAGGAAGGCAGCAACGACCCGCGCATCGCCGGCAACCTGCTCGGCTGGCTCAGCGGGCGGTACGGAGCAGTCTTCACCCAGGACGTGAACGCGAAGGCGCGGAAGGGGAGCGAGCAGCCGCTCGGCCGGATCCAGGTCACACGCGGCACTGCTGCAGGGGACCTCTACGAAAGACTCCTCTCCGGGGAGCAATGAGGAGGCGCGTCCAGCTTCGGGCTGCGGTGGCGACGTCTGATCGAACGGCCGTTTTGCTGTGGCACTTGAAGACGGGAGTGACGGGACTCGAACCAGCGACCTCCGGCGTGACAGTTGGGCGGCGCAGGTTGCCGTTAATCGCCGTTTCCGGGCCGCCCTCAGTTGCCGTTGGTCGCCACCGCTGCGTTCCACAATCCTTCCAGGCAGGCCCGTCTCAAGGCGGTGGGGAAGCCCACGGCTTTGACACAATCGAGGCGTGCTCCCCGACTACTGGATCGAGCGGCCGCCGATGGATTTCGACGGGCCGACGCGGGCGGCGGTCGATGAGTTCCTCTCAAGCCGAAGCACAGAGCTCGCGGATCGGGACGTGACGTTGTGGAAGTTCCTGTGCGGGCTCGCCGACCGCCGCAGGATCGCGTTCCACGGAACCGGCGATCCGAACATCGAGTGCTTCGAGCCTCGACAGCCGATCGACTACGCGCCTTTCGGGGACCAACAGGCCGTGTTCGGGACGAGCGACCCGGTCTGGGCGATGTTCTACGCGATCGTCGACCGCGATCGCTACGACCTCACGCTCAACAATGGTTCCATCGCGCTGCTGGACGCAGATGGACGTCCCGGGCCGGCTCACTACTACTTCTCGATCAGCCGCGATGCGTTACCGCAGCGACCATGGCGAACCGGCTACGTCTACCTCTTGCCCGCAGAGGGCTTTGTCGAGCAGCCGTCGGGCATGTACGGGGGCCACGCTGCCCGCGTACCGCAGCTGGCGAGCCCGGTTGCGGTCAGACCCTTCGCACGTTTCGAGGTCGCCCCGGGCGACTTCCCGTTCCTCGCACAGATCCGCGGCCACGACGACGACCGGCTGGTCGACTATGCGACGGCAGTGATGGCCGCCGCGCCGTGGCCAGAGTGAGAGACGGGAGCGACGGGACTCGAACCCGCGACCTCCGGCGTGACAGGCCGGCGTTCTAACCAACTGAACTACGCCCCCTAGCGCAGAGCGGATCAGTCTAGCCGAGCTAAATCGACGTCAAGCCGAGCTGGCGGAGCAGGGTGACGCCGTCGGAGTAGACGTCCTTCCGGGCGACCTTGCCGTCCTCGACCGGGATCACGTCCATCCCGCGGTAGTCCACCGTGCGGCCCGTCGGCTCTACTTCCAACCCCGCGCGGTTCATCTTGCCGAGGTGCGTGCCCCGCGCCGTCCACTCCTGCACGACCAGGCCGTCGCGGAGGTACTGGCGGCGCGTCTCGAACTGAAGGTCCGGGAAGACCGTAAAGATGCCGCGGATCGCCTTGCCGATCGCCTCCTTGCCGACATTCACGTCGCCAGTGGTGTGGTTCTCGAACACGGACTCCTCGGTGTGCAGCTCGAGGATCGCGTCGACGTCGTGCGCGTTCCACGCAGCGTTGTAGCGGTCGATGAGCTCCTGCAGTTCGGCCCCGTCCATCGAGGGAACTACCGTATCCAAGTGCCCCTCCAAGTGATGCAGCCCTGTCTCTGCCCCACGATCACGCGGCGCCAGAGCGCGCCCTCGCCCTTGCCAAGGCAGACCAGCCTTGGCCGCGGACGATGACGCCCTCTGGCTTGGTGCTCGCGACCCAGAAACTCGGCCGGCATCACTTGAAGGGGCACACACCATGACCAGGCTCGATTGGATCGTTCTCGGCGTCGTCGCCTTCACGGCGCTCCTGGGCCTCTGGCAGGGCTTCGTCACGAGCGCGCTCTCTGCGGCGGGCGTCGTCGTCGGCGGGCTGCTCGGGGCGAGGATCGCGCCCCACCTTCTCTCGGACGGCGCCGAATCGCCCTACACGCCCCTGATCGCCTTGGCCGGAGCGGCGGCCGGCGCAATCCTCCTGGAGATCTTCGGCTCCTCGATCGGATCAGCGATCCGGAGCCGACTGCCGGCTGGGCCGGTGAGGACGGTGGACTCGGTCGCCGGCCTCGGGGCCGGGGCGGTCGCCGGACTGGCGCTCGTGTGGATCGCGGGCGCGGTCGCGCTTCAGATCCCGGGGCAGTCAGACCTTCGGCGGGAGGTTCAGGCGTCGACCCTGCTCCGAGAGCTGAACGAGCTCGTGCCGCCGCGACGTGCCCTCCGTGTCCTTGCGCGGGTCGACCCGTTCCCGTCGATCGCCGGTCCTGCTCCTCCGGCCGAGCGGCCCGACCCGTCCGTCCTCCGCCAGCCCGGTGTGCGGCGGGCGGCGCCGAGCGTCGTGCGCGTGCTGGGGACAGCATGTGGCCTCGGAGTCGCCGGCTCGGGCTGGGTCGCCGGCAGCGGGCTCGTCGTCACGAACGCCCATGTCGTCGCGGGACAGGACGACACGACCGTCGACAGCCTCGGCGGGCCGCCGCTCCGCGCGCGCGCCGTCGCGTTCGACCCCCGCAACGACATCGCCGTGCTGCGCGTGACGGGACTCGAGGCGCGTCCGCTCGAGCAGGCCGACCCGCAACCCGGGAGCTCGGCCGCGGTCCTCGGCTACCCCGAAAACGGGCCGCTGACCGCACGGCCCGCCCGCGCCGGCCGGACGGCGATCGTGATCAGCCGGGACGCGCTTGGCGGGGGCCCGGTGTCCCGGAGGATCACGACGTTTCGCGGGCTGGTGCGTCCCGGGAACTCGGGCGGTCCGCTCGTCGACTCCTCGGGGCGCGTCCTCGGGACGGTCTTCGCCGCGCGCACCGGAGGCGGAGCCGGCTACGCCGTCCCGCCGGAAGTGGTCGACGAGGCCCTCGCCGCAGCTCGCGGCGGCCCGGTCTCAACGGGCGACTGCGTCAGCTAGCAGCTCGAGCACGCCGAGCGGCCGGCGGAAGGGGGCGACGAGGTAGACCCCCGCGGCCCGGCTCCGCGATGCCTCGATCAACTCCCGCGCGAGCTCCATCCCGACCTCCGCGCCGTCCGGGCCGGCCTCGCGCAGCGCCTCTTGAACGGAGTCGGGGACGATGATGCCCGGCACCTCGTTGTGGAGCCGGAGCGCGAGCGGGTAGCTCCACACCGGGAAGATCCCGATCAGCAGCGGGATCGGCGACTCGTCCCCCAGGCGGTCGAGGAACCGGTCGAGGTACTCGAGGTCGAAGAGGATCTGCGTCATCGCGTAGTGCGCGCCGGCGTCGATCTTGCGCCGGTACCGCTCGAGCTCTTCGTCGAGGTCGTCCGCCGAGGGGTTGACCGCGACGCCGATGTGGAACGAGGTCGCGGCGTCGATCGACCGTCCGTTGTAGTCCTCGCCGCGGTTCAGGTGGGCCATCAGCTCCACCAGTCCGATCGAGTCGATCTCGTAGACACCCTGCGAGCCCGGGTAGTCCCCGACTTCCGGCGGGTCGCCGGTCACGGCCAGCACGTTCCGGATCCCCTCGGCGTGCGCGCCGAGGAGCTGGGACTCGAGGCCGAGAACGCTGGCGTCGCGGGTCGTCAGGTGGGGGATCGTCTCGAGGCGCGTCGCCCGCTGGATCGCCGTCGAGAGCATCAGCGCGCTCATCCCCGCCCGCGCCGTCGCGTTGTCGTTGATGTCCACGATCGCCGCCCCGCCGTCCTGGAGGCCCTTCGCGACCTCGAGCATCCCGCGGTGGTTCCCCCCGAGCGGCGGGTCGAGCTGAACCGAGACGACCCACTCGCCCTCCTCGAGCATCCGCCCGAGCTCGGTCTGCTCCGCGGTCTCGATGACGGAGAGCACGACCTCACGCTCGTTGACGACGAGCGGTGAGCTCGCGGTGCGCTGGTCGGCCACCGCGGCTGCGATCGCCTGGATCTCGACAGGAGTCGTCCCGCAGCAGCCGCCGATGATCTTCGCGCCGAGGTCACGGGCGTGAGCCGCGAAGTCGGCGAAGTACTCGGGCGTCGCGTGCGGGAAGACGAGCCGGTTGCCGGAGAGGCTCGCGAGGCCGATGTTGGGCATCGCCGCGAGGGCGATCTCGCCGTCCGTCGCATGCATCTCGTTGAGCGCGGTCAGCGCCGCGTGGATCCCGGCGCCGTGATTCGCGCCGATCGCGGCGAGCCCGAGCCCGGAGAGCGCCTCGATCGACTGCCGCGCGGAGATCCCGCCGAGCGTCTCTCCCTGCTCGTCGAAGGTGAGCATCGCGACGATGGGCAGCGAGGAGACCTCCTTGACCGCCCCGATTGCGACCAGGAGCTCGTCCAGCTCGAAGAACGTCTCGACCGCGAAGAGGTCGATCCCCCGCGCCGCGAGCGCTTCGGCCTGCTCGACGAAGATCCGCTTGCGGTAGTCGGGCGAGAGGTCGGTGCGCTCGCCCAGCGGCCCGATCGAGCCGGCGATGAAGACGTCGCGGCCCGAGATCTCGCGCGCTTGCCGTGCGAGCTTCACCGCCGTGCTGTTGATCCGCTCGACCTCGTCCTCGAGGAAGAAGCCGGCCAGCTTTCGCCGGTTCGCGCCGAACGTGTTCGTCTCGATCAGGTCCGCGCCGGCGTTGATGAAGCTGACGTGCAGCGAGATGACGGCCTCGGGAGCGCGGAGGTTGGCCTCCTCGGGGCACCGAAGCCTCGGCACGGCGCCGGTGACGAGCACGCCCATGCCGCCGTCGGCGACGACGATCGGGCCCTTTTCAAGCCGTTCTTCGAACCGCGCAGCCACGCCTCAACTCTACGGCCGGAGCCGCCGCGACGACGGAATTCCTGACCGGTTGGTGAAGTGCCGGAGTCAACCCCCGAAGGGTGATGGATCAAGTGGAGGGGGTCCACGCATATTGCGCCTGCAAGCGATTCGGGGCCCGATGCGGCGGGGCCCAAATCGTAAACCGGGGGCTCGATGCGGCGAGCCCATGCGGTGCACACGGGTGGCCTCTCTTTGCGGCGAGGTCACTCGGACTCTCAAGGCTCTCTACTCGAGAGATCAGGCGGGGCCGGGCGGCGGCCTCGCCTGATTATTTGGACCGGGGCCGGCGGGCTCCTTCGGCGACGGGAGACGGCCGTTTCGGCTGTACGCACCAGGCCAGCCTTCGCCGAGCCGGTGCATCGAACACGCGCGCCTCTGGTCACATTCTCGTGCGTGGACCTGGTCCCGAAAGGGGCGGCGCGCGGCTCGTGGAGCCGAGCGCATCGCCGGACTCTTTATGGGACCTGGTCCCGTTAGGGGCCGGCGCGGCCTTTCGGGGCTCGTCTAGGGCGCGGGACCTCCCGGCCGGGTGGGAGGCCGGGCGGCGCCGGCCGGCCCGGGTAGTACTCCACGGCCGGGTGCCTCCCTCGGGGCTGCGGATACAGGCGCAGAAGCGCGCGCTCCTCCTCCGGTACGCCCTTTTTGATCGGCAGCTGCAACTGCTCCAGATCCTCGGGCATCAGCGGATGGTCGTGCGTCCAGAGCCCCGTCGTGAGGATCCGGGCGACCTCGCGCGCCTTTGCGGGCTCCATGTGCTGCTCCAGCAGCCGCGTTGCGAAGACCTGCACCTGGTGCAGGGCCTTGCGCGCGATGTCGGCCATGACCAGCGTGTCGTCCTGGTGCGGGCCCGGACGCTCGGCCACCGCCACGAGCGATGCTGCCGGGAGCGGGCCGATCTGGGGATCGATCGGGCCGAGCGCGGCATGCGCGTCCACGAGGATCTCGTCTGCGGCCAGCGCGATCATCGTCCCGCCGCTCATCGCGTAGTGGGGGACGACCGCCGTGACCTTCCCGTCGTGGTCGGCCAGCGCCGAGGCGATCTGCCGCGACGCCAGCACGAGTCCGCCCGGCGTGTGGAGGATGATCTCGATCGGCTTGCCGCTCGGCGTCCGCCGGATCGCCTCCAGCGCGCTTTCCGCGTCGTCGATGTCGATGTGCCGCACGAGCGGGATCCCGAGGAGCGAGACGGTCTCCTGTCGATGGATCAGCGTGATCACCGTCGCGTCGCGCTGCCGTGAGAGCTTCTCCACCGCCCGGCGCCGGGACCACGCGAGCAGCCGCTGAGCGATGAACGGCTGAACCGCGATCAGCAGCAGGAGGATCCAGAGGAGGTTCAGCGGGTCCACAGCACTCGACCCTCCATTCCGCCTGCGACCACGACCACCTGTCCAGTCACGTGCCCGGACAGCTCGTCCGAGGCGAGGACGACGACCTGGCGCGCGACGTCCTCGGGCGACGCAACCTTGCGCAGCGCCATCGTCCGCGTCACCCGCTCGACGAGCGCCGGATCCTCCACCTCCCGGCGGGTCATCGGCGAACGCGTCCAGCCCGGGGCCACCGCGTTCACGCGCGCCCGCGGAGCGACGCGGACCACCTCGTTCTTCAGGCTGAGGAGCAGGCCGTTGAGCACGGCGGACTTGGCGGCGGCGTAGTCGGCATGACCGGCCTCGCCGAAGACGCCCGCCGTCGAGCCGATCAGGACGAGCGCGCCGTGGCCGCGCCGCGCCACACAGCGCAGGAACCCGCGGGCCGTCAGGAAGGTCGTCGTCAGGTTCTCGCGGAGCGTCTGCTCCCAGCGCTCCAGCGGCAGCTCCCAGGCCGGCACGTCCTCGCGCGGCCAGACACCGGCCACCGCGGCGCAGGCGTCGAGGTCGCCCGCCTCGTCGAACAGCCGCTCCACCGAGTCCTCGTCGGTCAGGTCGGCCTGCACGAGCTGGACGTCGCCGAGCGCCTCCGCGCGCTCGCGTCCGAGGTGGTAGTGCGCGACCACCTCGGCGCCCTCTTCGAGGAAGCAGCGGACGCAGGCCGAGCCGATTCCGCCCGACGCACCCGTCACGAGCACCCGCTTTCCGCGCAGCCCGGTGTCCATCATGGAAACCTACTGCCGTGAAGGTTCACATCATCAGCGACATGGAGGGAGTCGCCGGCATCGTCCGCGGCCAGCAGACGAACGCCGGCGAGGATCTCTACGAGGAAGGGCGCAAGCTCTACACGGAGGAGATCAACGCCGCGGTTCGCGGCGCGAAGAAGGCGGGCGCCGAGCAGATCGTCGTGATGGACCACCACGGCGCGGGGAAGGCGTACAGCTTCAACTCGCTGATCCCGGACCTGCTGGAAGCCGACTGCGAGTACGTCGTGCAGTCGAGCTGGACGGAGTACAGCGGCTTCCTCGAGGAGGGCTGCGACGCCTGTCTGCTCGTCGGGATGCACGCGATGGCCGGCACGGTGGACGGGGTGCTCGCCCACACCGTCAGCGGTCGCGAGTGGCGCAGCCTCCGCTTCAACGGCGTGCTGGTCGGCGAGACGGGCATCAACGCGGCGTTCTGCGGCACCTGGGACTGTCCGGTGCTGCTCGTCACCGGTGACAGCGCGAGCTGCTCGGAGGCGACCGCCTTGCTCGGCGACGGCCTGACGACCGTCGCCGTGAAACAGGGGATCGGCGTGCAAGGCGCGCGGAACATCGCGCCGCTGCGCGCCCGGGAGCTGATCGAGGAGGCCGCGCGCAGCGCGCTGAAGGACCTGAGCGCCGTCGAGCCGTTCGACCCGGGCCGGCCGAGCGAGATCGAGGTCGAGTTCCACCATCCGGACGAGGTCGACAAGTACCGGGGCCGCATCGGCGTCGAGGTGATCGCCGTCGACCGCGTCGTCTCCAGCGCCGATGACTGGTGGACGGCCTGGCGCCAGCTGTACCTCGAGCCGAGGCTGACGTCCTGAGAGCACTGCTCGTCGTCCTGGCGCTCGCCGCGGGCCTCGCGGGCGGCTGGGTTCTTTGGGAGCGCAGCGAGGACGACGACAACGACACGGCGAGCGAGGCCGCCTCTTGGAACACGTGCACGAACCCGGTCGAGGGCTTCGCGGTCGATTATCCCGTCGGCTGGCACACGGCGCACGACGAGCCGGAGACCGCATGCCGGCAGTTCGACCCCAGGCCGTTCCTGCTCGGCGAGCGGGATCTGCCCGCGAAGGCTCTCCAGGTCGTCAGGGGAGAGAGCTTCGACGAGGCGGTGGAAGGCGCGACGAACGAACGCTCGATGGAGGTTCTCAGCCGCGAGGAGGTCGACCTCGAGGCGGGGCGGGCCGTGCGGCTCGAGACTCGGGCGCGCATCGGGTCCGAGTTCGGCGGTCCCCTCGTCACCTACATGTACATCGTCGACAGCGAGCCCGGCGCCTTCGTGATCTCGACGCTCTCGAGCCCCGGCGTCGACTACGAGGCGTGGAAGAGCGTCGTCGATCGAGCGGCGAGCTCCTTGCGCGTCACCGAGTCCCAGGATGTCGTGGGCCTCGACGTCGTCCCGCCGCCTCGCGGCTTTCCGCTTCCGGAGCCTGTCATACGCAAGCGCGCCGAGATCTGGTCGGCGGCCCACGCCAGGGACTACGACGCGCTGGAGCGCCTGATCGGCGACGAGGGCTTCGAGTACACGTTCGGCGGGCCGTTCCCGGGCGGGCCCGCCGCGTACTGGCGCAGCATCGAGCGGCGCGAGCGACCGCTGGAGACGCTCGAAGCGATCCTCTTACTGCCTCATGCCTACCAGTCCGAGTCGAGGCTCTACGTCTGGCCTGACGCCTTCGTGAAGAAGGCCGAAACGCTGTCGACCGCGGACAAGGCGGAGCTGGCGAACGCCGTCGGCGAGACGGTCGTCACCGCCTACCAAGAGCTCGACAGCTACCTCGGTTATCGCACGGGTATTGACGCGGACGGCGATTGGGTCTTCTATGTCGCAGGGGATTAGTGCTCACAATGAGCGTTGAAGCGATGTCCATGCATGCCTCGCTGACCGACGGCCAGCTGGTTGCACGCTGCCGTGCAGGCGACCAGCAGGCGTGGAACGAGCTCGTCGAGCGGTTTTCGCGCTACGTGTACGCGATCGCGGTGCAGGCGTTCAAGCTTCCCGAGCACGACGCGGAGGACGTCTTCCAGGAGGTCTTCGCGCGGGCCTACGAGCACCTGTCCAAGCTCAGGGACGACGAGGCGATCCGTCCGTGGCTCGCGCAGCTGACGCGGCGCCTCTGCATCGACCGCCTGCGTGCGGGAGCGCACGAGCAGCCGGAGGAGTCCGTCGAGCCGCTCGAGGTGGACGACACGCTCGCGAAGCTGGACGAGTCGATGGCGGTGCACGAGGCCATGGCGATCCTCCCGGAGGGCTGTCAGGACATCCTCGACCGCTTCTTTGCCCGCGACGAGAGCTACCGGACGATCAGCGAGGCGCTCGACATCCCGGCGGGCACGATTGCCAGCCGGATTTCGCGCTGTTTGGCGAAGTTGCGCGTCGAGATGGAGGGAAGAACAGTGCGTCCCTCCGCGTCTTGAGGTTGGTGATCGTGTGACGCCCTATGACGAAGAGCGGCTCGGCGAGCTGTTGAGCTCACTCCCTCCTGCACCGGAGACGTGGGTCCAGGCGGCCAAGGACCTGCCGCTGTTCAGCCGGGGTCTCGGCGAGATCCTGGAGCGCGCGGCAGCCGACGAGGAGTACCGGCGTCGCGTCGTCGCCGATCCGAAGGCCGCGCTCGAGGAGGCCGACGTCGTCGCGCATGCCGAGGACATCGAGATCCTCAAGCGTCGCCTCGACGAGTAGCGCAGAATCACCTCTGCAGTGCGTACGGGCGATCTGCTCGACCTGAGCGTGCGTGAGTTGCTCGGCTCCCTCGCGGCCGACGAGCCGGCACCCGGAGGGGGTTCTGCCGCTGCTATCGCCGTTGCGATGGCCGCTGCGTTGAGCGCCAAGGCCGCGCGAACCTCTGCCGACTGGGAAGAGAGCGCTTCGACCGCGGCTCAGGCAGAGCGGCTGCTCAGGCGCATCGCGCCGCTCGCGCAGAGTGACGCGGAGGCGTACGAAGAGGCTCTCGCTGCGCTCCATCTCCCCGACAACCTCGAACGCGAGGTGCGGAACATGGCGCTCGGCCAGGTACTCGCGCGTGCGGCCGAGATCCCGCTCGTGATCGCCGAGGCGGGCGCCGACGTAGCCGAGCTCGCTGCGAGTGTTGCGGAGCGTGGCGCGGCGAGCGTCCGTGGCGACGCCGCTTCGGCGGCGCTCCTGGCGGAGGCCGGTGCCCGGGCGGCGGCAACGCTCGTCGCGGTGAATCTGACGGTCAGGTCGAACGACGAACGGGTCAAGCGGGCCTGCGCCTTTGCGGAGGCGGCGTCGAAGGCCGCGCGCAGCGCCGTGGAAACCGCAGCGGTCTAGGATCGCGCCATGTCCGACTCGGAGCGCGTTCTTCCGGCGTGGAGCCTTCCAGCGGGCACTGCCGAGACCCTCGCGCTGCCCTCGGGGTGGCCGGGCCAGGTCACGCGCGAGTGGGCGTGGGGCGGCTCGACGGGGAAAGGCGTGCGCGTCTGCATCCTCGACAGCGGCATCGAGGCGGGCCATCCGATGGTGAAGGGGGTCGACGGCGCAGTCGCGGTGGACGTGGACGGGGACGAGGTCACCGTCGTGGACGACGTCGAAGGGGATCTCTGCGGTCACGGGACTGCCTGCGCCGGGATCGTCCGTTCGATCGCACCGGACTGCTCGCTCTTCAGCGTCCGGGTGCTCGGCGCCGGGTTCACCGGGAGCGGGACGGCGCTCCTCGGCGGCCTTCGGTGGGCAGTCGAGCGGGGGTTCGACGTGATCAACATGAGCCTCTCGACGACGAAGAGCCAGTTCGCGTCGTTGCTCCACGAGGTCGCGGACGTCGCCTACTTCCGCCGCACCGTGCTCGTCGCGTCGGCGCACAACATGCCGGTCGAGAGCTACCCCTGGCGCTTCTCCTCCGTGATCTCGGTGGGCAGCCACGACGAGGACGATTCGCTCGCCTACTACTACAACCCGAAGCCGCCGGTGGAGTTCTTCGCGCGCGGCGTGGACGTGGAGGTCGCCTGGCTGGAGGGAGGCAGCGCGCGTTCGACCGGGAACAGCTTCGCCACGCCCCACATCACGGGCATCTCCGCGCTGATCCTCGCGAACCACCCTGAGCTCACGCCGTTCCAGCTGAAGAACGTGCTCTACCTCACGTCCTCGAACGTCGTAGGAGCGGCCGCGTGAGTGAGCTCAGGGCCGCAGTCGCGGCGGGCGTCCTGGGCTCCGAGGAGCTGCACCGGCGGCTGCTCGATGCGACCGTCGAGGTCGCGCGGGGGATCTTCGCGGCGAAAGCGGCGACGATCTTCCTCTACGACGAGGAGACCGACGAGCTCGTCTTCGAGGCGATCGCCGGGGAGGGGGCGTCCACGCTGCTCGGCCAGCGGATCCCGTCGAGCACGGGCATCGCCGGCTGGGTGCTCGTGACGCGGCAGCCGCTCGTGCTCGAGGACGTGACGCAGGATCCGCGCTGGGGCGGCCGGGAGATCGCCGAGAAGACCGGCTACACGCCCAAGGGCCTGATGGCCGTGCCGCTGATCCACGAGGAGGATCCGGTCGGCGTGCTGCAGGTGCTCGACCGTCCGCAGCAGGCCAAGTTCTCGCTCGAGGAGATGGAGCTGCTCGGGTTGTTCGCGACCCAGGCGGCGGTCGCGATCGACCTCTTGCGCAAGGCGCGCCGGGCGCGGGCGGTGTTGGAGGAGAGCGGCGCCGATGTCGAGGCCCTGGCGCGCCTCGCGGGTGACTTGGAGAGCCTCGAAGGGGAGCAGCGCCAGGCCGGGCTCGCGCTCATTCGCTCGCTGGAAGGGCTCCTGAAACGCTGAAGCCGGGGCACCTGGCCCCGGCTTCGCGAAGCTTGCGTTGCCCTACGGCTTGACCTTGGGGTTGAACCGGTGGGCCTCGACGTCCGGGCCCTCCTCGGTGGCGCCGAAGTCGGACGACGGCACCTTCTTGTGCGCCTCGACGTCCGGCGTGTCGTCGTCGGCCTGGATCTCGGCCTCAGGCTTGCGCTTGTCCATGTCCTCGCTCAACGCGTACTCCTTTCGTACGTGGACTGCCTTCACGAACTAGACGGTGCTGGGCGCCCGAATCTTCCCATACCGCTGAAAAAAGACAATCGCCGTGGGATGCTCCGCACGTGAGGCGCCTGCTGCGGGAACGGTTCGGCGACGCCGCGCGCTCGTTCGGGCAGGTCTTCCGGAATCGGAACATCCGCCGGCTGGAGGCTGCCTGGGCGGTCTCGATCTTCGCGTACTGGGCCTATGGCATCACGCTGGCCGTCTACGCCTACGGCGAGGGCGGCGCGAAAGCGGTTGGCTTGATCGCGCTCGCACGGTTCATCCCCTCGGCGCTCGCCTCGCCCTTCACGTCGATGCTCGGCGACCGCTTCCGGCGCGAGCGCGTGCTGATCGTCGCGGAAGTCCTCCGCGCAGCGATGGTCGGACTGATCGTCGTCGTGATCGTCTCGGACGGGTCTTTAGTTCTCGTCGGTGTGCTTGCGGCGATCAATTCCGTCGTGCACTCGGCCGAAGGGCCGGCGGAGTCCGCGCTCCTGCCGACTCTGGCGGAGAACCCCAGGGAGCTGACGGCGGCGAACGTCGTCTCGAGCACGATCGAGAGCCTGGCGGTCTTCGGTGGCCCTGCAGTCGGCGGCCTGTTGCTCGCCGTGACCAGCCCGAGCGTCGTGTTCGGCGTCGCCGCAGTGCTCTTCCTGGTCTCGGCGCTCCTGATCAGCCGCGTCCGCCCGCCCGCGGCTGAGGAGTCCACCGAGCACGCCGCGGGCGGCGGGATCCGTGAGTTCACGGTCGGCTTCGTCACGCTCGCCCGAACGCCGGGCCTGCGCGTGCTCGTGTTCCTGCTCTGCTCCCAGACCCTGGTGGCAGGCGCGCTCAACGTCCTCATCGTCGTGACGGCCCTGGAGCTGCTCGACCTCGGCGAAGGAGGCGTCGGCTACCTCAACTCGGCGATCGGGATCGGCGGACTGCTGGGAGCTCTGGCGGCCGCGGTGTTGATCGGCCGGCGGCTGACCTCCAACTTCTTCGTCGGGATCCTCCTGTGGGGGATTCCGCTCGCGCTGATCGGAGTCTTCCCGGAATCCGGGCCGGTGCTGATCCTGCTGGCGCTCGTCGGCGTGGGGAACACGCTCGTGGACGTCGCGGCGTTCACCCTGCTCCAGCGCGCCGTGCCGGACGCGGTGCTGGCTCGCGTGTTTGGCGCGGTCCAAGCGCTCTGGGTGGGGACGGTCGGCATCGGCGCGATCCTGGCGCCGCTCCTGATCTCCCTGATCGGCATCCGCGGCGCGATGATCGTGACCGGCGCGCTCCTTCCCGTCCTCGCGCTGGTGCTCCGTCATCGGCTCACCGCCCTGGACGACGTCGCCGTGCCCGAGACCGAGCTGGAGCTGCTGCGCGGCATCGATCTCTTCAAGCCGCTGCCGCAGCCTGTGCTGGAAAGCCTGGCCGGGTCGCTGGTCCCGGTTCGGCTCGAGCCGGCGCGCGAGGTGTTCCGCCAGGGCGAGCTCGGCGACCGGTTCTACATCGTCGCGGCGGGCGAGGTGGAGATCGTCTCCGACGGCCGAGTCGTCGCGGTCACAAGGCCGGGCGGCTACTTCGGCGAGATCGCGTTGCTCCGCGACGTTCCGAGGACGGCAACGGTGCGGGCGAAGGGCGAGGTTCAGCTGCTCGCGCTGGAGCGGGACGACTTCATCGCGGCGGTGACGGGTCACGCGGCGAGCGCGGAAGCGGCGGACGCGGTGGTCGCGACGCGCCTCAGCTCTCTGCGTCCGGGCCTCGTGACGATCTGAACCCTTCCGCTCGTCCCCCGGGCGTGGTAAATGAAGGTAGATGCAGTTTCGCTCAGGTTTGTGTGGCGTCGTGCTCGTGGTGATGTGCGGGTTCGCAGCGCCCCACGCGGCCGGCGGCAAGCAGATCGAGCTCCTCCAGTGCCTGGAGCGCATCCCGACGACGGTCGGGACACCCGGCCCCGACGTGCTGCGCGGCACGACCGGCCACGACGTGATCGCGGGGCTCGGCGGCGACGACGTGATCCTCGGCGCCGAGGGCGACGACTTCATCTGCGGCGGCTCCGGCAACGACCGGATCACGGGCGGCACGAGTCTGTTCGAGCACGACGTGGTCTCAGGGGACGGCGGCGACGACCTCGTCGTGTTCGGCTCGTCGGCCAGCATGGCCGTCTACCTCTTTGCGCCGGGGCCCGTGTCCGTCGATCTCGAGCGCGGGACGGCGTCGGGGTGGGGCGAGGACCGGCTCGTCGGCGTGCAGAACGTCATGGGCTCGCGGTTCGGCGACGTCCTCCGCGGAAGCTCGGCGGTGGAATGTCTCGACGGTGACGGCGGAGACGACACGATCGTGGCGCTCGGCGCCGACGATTGCGTCTACGGCGGTGCAGGCGACGACGCCATCGACGGCGGAGCGGGTAGCGACCTGGTCGGCTTCCAGCACGTGCGAGGCCCGATGACCGTGAACTTGTCCACGGGCTTCGCGCGCGGCGAGGGGAGCGACCGGCTCGAAGGGGTGGAGCGGGTGGTGGGGACAGGCCTCGCCGACACGCTCACCGGCGACGGCGGGCCGAACGAGCTCCAGGGCGGCGGCGGGGCGGACCGGATCGCGGGCGGCCCGGGCGCGGACAGCCTCGACGGGGGATCCGGGCACGATCGCGTGGACGGCGGCATGGGGCGCGATCGCTGCTTGAGCGCCGAGCGGCGCTCCCGCTGTCCGTAGTCTCCGGGGGGTCATGATCGTCGCGATGCACGTTGCGACCGGAGCGGCAGGCGGCCTGGTTGCCGGGTCGCCGTGGCGCGCGGCGCTTGTCGGCCCCGTGCTGCACTTTCTCGGCGACCGCATCCCGCACGAGGACATCGCCTCACAGAAGTTCGAGACGGCCTGCGGCGTGGGCGGCGTGCTCGCGTTGGCGTTGCTGCGAGGGCCGTTCGATCCGGCGACGCTCGGCGCCGTCACCTCCGCCGCGCCCGACCTCGAGCACGTCCTCCCGCTACCGCGTCCCGGCGGCCGCAAGCTCTTTCCCAGCCACCGGATCCCGGGCTGGCATCGTTCCGACGGCATCACGGCGAACATGCAACTCCTCTTGGCCGGCGCCCTCTTTGGCGCAGTCCTCGTGGCGAGGCGATAGAACCACCCGTGCTCGACGCGCAACTCCTCGCGTTCTGTGGCGTGGCGCTCCTGCTGGCGATGACGCCCGGGCCGGACATGGCCCTAGTGCTGAGGAACAGCGTCCGGGGTGGCCGTGCCGCCGGTTTCCGCACGATGGCCGGCATCTCTGTCGGGCTGATCGGCTGGGGCCTCGCGACGGCGCTCGGCGTGGCTGCGGTGCTCGCCGCCTCGGCGACGGTCTTCACCGCGCTGAAGATCGTGGGCGGCGCGTACCTCGTCTACCTCGGGCTGCAGACGCTGTGGGCGCTGCGCCGAGGGGAGCGGGTGGACCACGGCGCCGGCGCTGCAAAGGGATCGCCGTTTCGCCAGGGCCTCGTCACGAACCTCCTGAACCCGAAGCTCGCCGTCTTCTTCACGACACTGCTGCCCCAGTTCATCTCGCCGGACGACCCGTACCTCGCGAAGTCGATCCTGCTCGCCCTGCTGTTCACGGCGATCGGACTCGCCTGGCTCACCCTCTACGTGTTGATCGTCGACGCGGTCGCGCGAAGCCGGCGCTTCAGGGTGGCCGTGGAGGCCGTGAGCGGCGTAGTGCTCGTCGCGCTGGGCCTACGCCTCGCCGTCGACCGCTGAGCCATTGGGCCGGGCAGGACTCGAACCTGCGACCTTGGGATTAAAAATCCCCTGCTCTACCAGTTGAGCTACCGGCCCGCCGCTTCAGAGTAACCCCGTCTGGGAACAGAGCAGGCGTGGAGAGCGTCCTCACCGACTACGGCATGTACGTCTTGTTCGCGATCATCGCGATCCAGGCCGCGGGTGGCGGTGGCCTGCCTGGGAAGACCGCGCTGGTCGTGGCGGCGATTCTTGCCGCGCGTGGGAAGTTCGAGATCTGGGCTGTGATCGCCGTGGCTGCCGCCGCCTCGATCGTCGGCGGTTATGTCGGCTACGCAATCGGGCGCTTCGCAGGACGCCGGATTCTCGAGTGGGAGCCTGTCCGCCGCAGGATCGAGACGCAGCTCGAACGGGTCGAACGGTTCTTCGAGAGCCACGGCACGAAGGCCGTCTTCCTGGCGCGCTTCCTACCCGGGCTGAAGGTCGTCGCGTGTCCCGCGGCGGGAGCGTTCCGGATGGCTCCTGCGCCGTTTGCGCTCTGGCACGCTCTTGCCTCGATCGCCTTCGCGCTGCTCTTCGGGCTGACCGCCTATTGGGCCGGCGAGGCGGCGATCGAGATCGTCGAGCGGTGGGGCATCTACGCCGCGCTCGTCCCGGGGATCCTCCTCGCCGCCGCGTATCTCGTCTACAAGCGCCGCGGTGGCCTAGAGGATCCGCGCCCCCAGGGCGCTAGCGGCTAGCTCGACGGCGAGCCGCGCCGTCACGTTCTCGTGGTCGAGGATCGGATTGACCTCGACGCAGCTCGAGCGAGCTCAGCAGGCCGCTCTCCGCCACGAGCTCCATCATCAGGTGCGCCTCGCGATACGAGACTCCCCCTCGGACCGGTGAGCCGACCCCCGGCGCGACCTCCGGGTCGACGAAGTCGAGGTCGACGGACACGTGGACGAACGGCGCGCCGGCCATCCGCTCCAGCGCCTCGCGCAAGATCGGCTCGACGCCGCGCCGGTCGATCTCCGAAATCGTGTAGACCGCGACCCCGGCGTTGCGGATCAACTCGCGCTCGCCCTGGTCGAGGCTACGGACGCCGATCAGCGCGACGCGATCGCGATCGATAGCCGGCAGCGGCCAGCGGTCGCTTTCGAACCCGGCGCCGGCCTGCCCCAGCACCGCGGCGAGCGGCATGCCGTGGACGTTGCCGCTCGGCGTCGTCGACGGCGTGTTCAGGTCGCCGTGGGCGTCGAACCAGAGCACCCCGCCGGGGCCGTGCAGCGAGGCAAGGCCACCGATCGTCCCGAGCGCCACGGAGTGGTCGCCGCCGACCACGATCGGAATGAGCTCCGACTCCGCCGCCGACCGCACCTGCTCGGCGATGCGCTCGCAGATCTCCCTGATCTGCGAGAGATAGCGAGCGTCGCTGCTCCCTGCGTCCGTCGTCTCGCGGATCGGCGTGTGGACGTTGCCCCAGTCCTGCGAGGGGATGCCGAGGGACGCCAGCCGCTCGCCGAGGCCCGCGTACCGGATCGCCGACGGGCCCATGTCGACGCCGCGCCGTCCCGCGCCGAGGTCGAGCTCCGCGCCGATGATCGCCACCCGTCTCCCGTCGGTCACCGGGCTATCCTGCCCAAAGGCACGACCGCCCCCATCGACTAGCGGTCCAGGTCACAGCCCTTTCAAGGCTGTAGCGCGGGTTCGAATCCCGCTGGGGGCACTAGCCCACGAAGTCCGGCTTCGGCTTCACCGAAGCCATGACGACTTCGCGGGCATCGCCGCCTACCGGCAGGCCGCACTGGCCAACGCCGGCGGAGCCGGCATCGGCGGCGTGCGGATCTAGCGCTGGTGCGAGCCGCCGATACTCTGTCGACGCGGGCGGTTAGCTCAGTTGGGAGAGCACCTGCCTTACAAGCAGGGGGTCGCTGGTTCGAGCCCGGCACCGCCCATCAGATCCCTCGAATGTGGGGTGCCGCCACAGCCTCCAGAGGCCGACGATTGCATCAGCCCCGGCGGATTGGCCGCAGATCCGTCCGGGGCTCTTCTTTTGGTCCGGCTTAGACCTGGGCCTTCTGGCTGAAGTCGAGCGCGACTTCGCCGGTCTCGACGCTGAGGGTCTCGCCGTCCACCGCCTCCAGAGCTTGACCGCGCAGGCGGGTCGCGCGCATCTCGCTGTTCTGGAGCGACTGCTGGTTGTCCCACAGCGTGAGCGTCAACGCCGTGCAGTTCTCTGGATCGATGAGCAGGTAGCCGCCGGCGAGACCCTCGGCTTCTTGCAGTCCTTCTACGGACTCTCTGAAGGCCGGGATCACCTCGCCGAACCGATTCTGGGGGATCTTGTAACGCGCGACTCGCGCAAACATTTCTTCAGCCTCCTTCGGGGCGATCAGATTGTGGTCCCTATCGTTCCAAATCCTTAAGCTCCTCGCCCGTGGGGGCGCTGGAAGGCAAGAGAGCGGTCGTCACCGGCGCCTCGAGTGGGATCGGCGCCGCGACGGCGGCCGCGCTGGCCCGGGAGGGCGCGACTGTGGCCGTCGGCGCCCGGCGCGTCGACAAGCTCGCCGAGCTCGGAGAGGGCTTCGTCGCGCTCGAGCTCGACGTCGTCGACCCCGAGAGCTCGGCGCGGTTCGTGAGCAGCGCGGTGCACCGTCTCGGCGGCCTCGACATCCTCGTCAACAACGCCGGTCTGGCCCTCGGCCGCGAACTGTTCGACGCAAGCACCGAGGAGGACGAGGAGGCCGTCCTCGAGACGAACGTCCACGGGGTCATCCGGATGACGCGTCTCTGCCTGCCGCACCTCGCGGACGGCGGGCACATCGTCAACATCGGGTCGGTCGCCGGGCGGCAGGCGTACGAGCGCGGCGCGCTCTACGTGACGTCGAAGTTCGCGGTTCGCGGCTTCACGTACGCGCTCCGTGAGGATCTTCTGGGCCGCCCGATTCGCCTGACGACGGTCGACCCCGGGCTCGTGCAGACCGATTTCTCGCGTGTCCGCTTCCGCGGGGACGAGGATGCAGCGGCGAAGGTGTACCAGGGGGTCCAGCCGATGACGCCGGACGACATCGCGGAGTGCGTCCTCTTCGCGCTCACGCGCCCGCCGCACGTCAACGTGGACGAGATCGTGGTCAAGGCGCTCGCCCAGAGCTCCGGCGGGCGCATCCTCGGCAAGAGACCTAGATGGCGATCACGATCCTCGAGGGCTCGACCTTCTGCATCTGCGACGAGCTGGGTGACGTCGGCGGCTGGGCCACGAGCGGCTTCTTCTCGGAGGACACCCGCTTTCTGTCGACCCTCCAGCTTCGGATCAACGGACGGAAGCCGCTGCTGCTCTCGTCCGACAAGGTCGACTATTTCTCAGCCGCCTTCTACCTGCGGAATCCGCCGGTCGACGGCCTCGAGGCGGACGAGGTGTCGATCATTCGGGAGCGTTTCATCGGCGAGGCGATGCAGGATCACGTGGTCGTCCAGAACCAGTCGATGCGCCCCGTGTCGTTCGAGCTGTCGCTCGAGTTCGCCTCGGATTTCGCGGACATCTTCGCCGTGAAGGACTACGACTTCGCGCTCGGCGACCCCGTGCGCGCCGACCCGCTGCCGCCGCCCGTCGAGCCGCGGTTCGACGCCGCCGGCAACCAGTTCGTCTTCGCCGACGAGACCGGCGTCCCCGCCCACACGCAGGTGATCCTGTCCCAGGAGGGCGAGATCGAGCTGGGCCGGGTCGTCTACCGGATCGAGCTCGCGCCGAGGGAGCGCTGGCAACTGCGCGTCGACATCATCCCGTCGCTCGACGGCGAGCAGGTCGTGCCGCGCCTCGCGGAACGGCGGTTCGGCGACGAGATCGCGCGCGTCCGCGAGTCGCTCGCCGCCTGGCACCTGCGCGTCCCGCAGCTCCGCGCGACGTGGGACGACCTCGCGCAGTCGTTCGGCCGCTCGGTTTCGGATCTCGCCTCACTCCGCATGCGAGGCAGCGACGACGGCATGGGAAAGCTGCCGGCGGCGGGGATGCCGTGGTTCATGACCGTGTTCGGTCGGGACACGATCATCACGTGCCTCCAGACGCTGATCTTCGGGCCGGAGCTGGCGGTGACCGCGCTCGAGGCGCTGCGGAACTTCCAGTCGCACGTCGACGATCCCAACCGCGACGCCGAGCCCGGGAAGATCGTCCACGAGGTGCGGCGCGGCAAGGCGGCGCGCAGCTGGCACGGCTCGTACTACGGAACGGTCGACGCCACGCCGCTCTACCTGATCCTGCTCTCCGAGGTCTGGCGCTGGACGGACGACGCGGCACTCGTCCACTCGTTCCGCGACAGCGCGATGGAGGCGCTCGACTGGATCGCGACGCGCGGCGACCTGAACGGCGACGGTTTCGTCGAGTACCTCAAGCGGCAGCCGCAGGGGTCTCGACAACCAGTCGTGGAAGGACTCGCACGACTCGCAGCGATTCGCGGACGGTCACCTCGCAGAGCCGCCGATCGCGCCGTGCGAGGTGCAGGGCTACGTCTACGACGCGAAGCGCCGGATGGCCGAGCTCGCGCGGGACGTCTGGCGCGACCGCGAGCTCGCGGAGCGCCTCGACCGCGAAGCCGACGAGCTGCGGGAGCGCTTCAACGAGGCCTTCTGGGTGCCGGAGCGCAACGGCTACTACGCGCTCGCGCTCGACAAGGACGGCAATCGGGTCGACTCGCTCTGTTCCAACGTCGGCCACCTGCTCTGGAGCGGCATCGTCCCGCCGGAGCGCGTCGAGGCCGTCGTCGACCAGCTGATGGGCGACGCGCTTGTGGTCGGGGTGGGGAGTCCGGACGATGTCCACGGACGACCGCGGCTACAACCCGCTCGCGTACCACAACGGCACGGTTTGGCCCCACGACAACTCCCTGATCGCATGGGGGCTCGCGCGCTACGGCCGCTGGCCCGAGGCGCACCGCATGATTCGGCAGATGCTGACCGCGGCGCGGCACTTCGACTACCAGCTGCCGGAGGTGTTCGCCGGGCTGCCCCGGGCCGAGACGCGCTTCCCGATCGCGTACCCCACGGCGGCTCGCCCTCAGGCGTGGGCGGCGGGCACGCCCGTGCTCCTGCTCCAGCTTCTGCTCGGCCTGCAGCCGAATCGCCGCCAGAGCACTCTCGAGTCGATCGCGCCGCCGGAGCTCCCCGCGTGGGCCGGATCGCTCAGACTGTCCGGTGTGCGCGCCTTCGACCGCCCGTGGGAGATCCGGATCGAGGAGGGCTCGGTGAGGGTGACCCCGGCGTGAGCGAGGAGCGCCTGAAGGTCGCGATCCTGAGCCCGGTGTGGTTCCCGGTGCCGCCGTCGGGCTACGGCGGGATCGAGTGGATCGTCTCGCTGCTCGCCGACGGTCTCGTCGAGGCGGGCCACGAGGTGACGCTCTTCGCCTCCGGCGACTCGCTCACCAAGGCGAAGCTCACCTGGGTCTACAAGGAGGCGCCGAGCCAGTGGATCGGGCGCTCCCACTGGGAGCTGAGTCACGCGCTCGCCTGCTACACGATCGCGTCCGAGTTCGACATCATCAACGACCACACGGGCTTCACCGGCGTCGCGCTCTCGGGACTCGTTGACACGCCGGTCGTCCACACCGTCCATGGCCCGCTGGTCGGTGATCCCGGAGAGATGTACGAGCACTTCGCGGGGCTCGTGCCCGACCTCCACCTGATCTCGCTGTCGATGAACCAACGGCGGCCGAAGCAGAGCCTTCCCTGGCTGGCGAACTGTCCGAATGCGCTCGACCTTTCGGTCTATCCGTGCAAGCCGCACACCGGCGAGTACCTGCTGTTCCTCGGCCGGATGAGCCCGGACAAGGGATGTCACCGCGCGATCGCGGTCGCGATGGAGCTCGACCTCCCGCTGAAGATCGCCGGGAAGAAGCAGGAGCCGAAGGAGCAGGAGTACTTCGACGAGTTCGTCGAGCCCCACCTCGGGGTGCACGGGATCGAGTACCTCGGCGAGGTGTCGCACGGGAAGAAGGTCGAGCTGCTGCAGGACGCCCGCGCCACGCTGTTCCCGATCGACTGGGAGGAGCCCTTCGGCCTGGTGATGATCGAGTCGCTGGCGTGTGGGACGCCTGTGATCGCCACGAACCACGGGGCGGTGCCCGAGGTGATCGAGCACGGCCGGTCTGGGATCATCGTCGAGCACTACCGCGACATGGCCGCGGCGCTCGAGGATGCCGACGCGCTGGATCCGCGCGAGTTGCGGCGCTACGTCGAGGAGCGGTTCTCCCCCGAGCGGATGGTCGACGACTACGTGCGGGCCTACCGAGAGGCGATCGTCGGCGTGGACTCACCCGTCTCGGCCAGCTTGTCCCAGTAGCGGCGCAGACCGGCGTAGGACTGCCAGAGCGGCATCGCACGGTCGAGCGTCTCCGGCTCGCTGCTCTCGGCGCGGAGCTCGGCGTGACGCTGCGCCAGCCACTCCTCCTCGGACAAGGGCTGGGCCGGCCACTCGTCCAGGCGGCGTCTCAGTTGCGTGAGGTGCGCCGCGACATCCTCGGCGATGCCGAAATGGATGAGGGCTAGGCGCTCCGGTTGGCGGCGCTCGATCTCGTCGATCGTGGCGTGCCAGGCGACCGGATCGAACTCCGGGGGTGGCGTCGGCGGCGCCACGTAGCGATCGGGTTGAATGCGCACACCTGCGGCGTCGCCGGCGTAGAGCGTGCCGTCTTGCCCGAGGTAGCAGACGTGATGGCTCGCGTGCCCGGGGCTCGGAAAGGTTTCGAGCCCGACGGTGGTCCGGCCGACGACGTCGATGTTCTCCTCGGGCACCGGCGCGAGCTCGCCCCAGAGCGCGTCGAAGCTCTCGCCGTAGAGCCGCCGGGCGCTGCGCTCGAGGCGCGACGGGTCGACCAGATGGGGCGCACCGACCTCCGAGACGTGCACGCGGAGATCCGGGTTCGTGCGGACGAGCACGCCGGCAGCTCCAGCATGGTCGAGGTGGATGTGGCTCAGCAGCAGGTGCCGGAGGTCGGTGATCGAAGCACCGTGGGCTGCGAGGCCACGCTCCAGGGCCGGGAGGCAGCTCGCCGGACCGCAGTCGTTCAGCGCCGGCCCGTCGGCCGTCTCGAGCAGGTAGCAGCCGACGGCGCGCTCGGCGCCGCCGTGGTGGAGATCGATCAGCTCAGCGATCTAGCCATTCTGGCCGCAGCGCCGGGCCGTGGGGGGTCAGGTCTTGCATTGCAACATCGAGTCGGCCGCGGCGCGTGGCTATGGCAATGCAAGACCTGACCCCAACGGAGTGGCGCAGCGGCCGAGATGCGTAAGCGTCACACGGTGTCGTCGATCAACCGCTCCGTGGTCGTGACATGCGATCAGCGATAACGCTCGATCTCGTCGAAGTCCTCGACCCTCAGGGCGACGCGCGTTCCGCGGCGGCGGGGGAGCGCACCAGCGCCTGCTCGAGATCCTCGATCAGGTCGCCCACGGACTCGATGCCGACCGAGAGGCGAACGAGGTTGCGCGGAGCCGCAAACGGCGCGTCGGCAGTCGACGCGTGGGTCATCCGAGCGGGATGCTCGATCAGGCTCTCGACCCCGCCGAGGCTCTCGGCGAGCGCCCACACCTTCGTCCGAGCGACGAGCTCCACGGCCGCCTCCTCCGACTCGACGAGGAACGAGATCATCCCGCCGAAGTCGTCCATCTGGCGCTTCGCGATCTCGTGTCCCGGATGACTTGGAAGACCGGGGTAGAGGACGCTCTCGACCGCCTGGTGCGTCGAGAGGTACTCGGCGACGCGCCGCGCGTTCTCGCGAGTGCTGCCGCATCCGGATCGCAAGCGTCTTCAGCCCGCGCAGGACGAGCCAGGAGTCGAACGGACCGGGAACCGCGCCGAGCGACTTCTGGAGGAAGTACAGGCGCTCGGCCACCGTCGGGTCGTTCGTCGCCACGAAGCCGCCGATCACGTCCGAGTGGCCGCCGAGGTACTTGGTCGTCGAGTGCAGGACGACGTCGGCGCCGAGCTCCAGTGGGCGCTGGAGATACGGCGTGGCGAAGGTGTTGTCGACGACGACCATCGCGCCCGCTTCGTGCGCGGCCTCCGCCGCGGCCCGGATGTCGACGATGTTCAGCAGCGGGTTCGTCGGCGTCTCCAGCCAGACAATCCGCGTGCGGTCGTCGAGATGGTCACGCAGCGACTCGTTGATCGTGTCCGCGGAGAGCCACTCGAATGTGTACCCCTTGGGCTCGTAGATCTGGGAGAACATGCGGTAGACGCCGCCGTAGACGTCCGCCACCGCGAGGACTCGGTCGCCGGGGCTCACGAGGTGCATGAGCGTCGTCGTCGCGCCGAGACCCGAGCTGAAGGCTGCGCCGTGCTCCGCGCCCTCGAGCGATGCGAGGCAGAGCTGGAGCGCCGTCCGCGTCGGGTTCGAGACCCGCGCGTAGTCGTAGCCCTTGTGGACGCCGACGGCCTCTTGGACGAAGGTCGAGGTCTGGTAGATCGGGACGGTCACCGAGCCCGTCGCGGGATCGGGCTCCTGGCCCTCGTGGATCGCGCGAGTCTCGAAATCCATAGTCAGATGCTACCCAGCGACATCCGCTCGGACGATCGCGAGATCCCGGTGCGTCCAGGTCACGGCGGCCTCGAAGCCGGCGTCTTCCAGCCAGGAGAGCTGGTCGGGAAGGGGGTCGGGCCGGTCGTAGTTGGGCGTCGTTGGCGTGACCGCGTCCTCCTCTCGCCGAGGTACGACGACATCGGCGAGGACGAACCGGCCTCCCGGGGTCAGCACCGCGGCGATGCGCGCGAAAAGGTCCCGCTTGCCCTGGGCGCCGAGGTGGTGGACGGCCAGGCACGAGACCACGAGGTCGAACGGGCCGTCGGGCAGCGGATCTTCGAGGCGCGAGACCCGCAGGTCGGCGTCGAGCCTGGCCGCCGCGAGCATCTCAGCGTTCTCGTCGATTCCCACGAGTTCGGCCCCTGGATGGCGCGAGAGCACCCTCCGCGCCGTCTCGCCGGTCCCGACCCCGAGTTCGAGGATCCGCCGCGCCTCGATCCCCTCGGTCGCCTTCGCCGTCTCCTCCTGAAGCTGGTCGAAGACCGGGATGTCCGCCCGCATGTTCTCGAGGTAGCTCGCGGGATCGAAATGGAACTGACTCACGCCTCGACCCGCTCCGCACCGAGGAACTTCGCGAGCGTGCGCAAGGGCCGGTCGAGCGAGGCGGGCTGCTCGCCCTCCTCCCACCAGACACCGAGCACGCGCAGGACACCGCTCTTGCGGTCGAAGACGGGCTCGATCCGGCCGACGAGACGGTCGCCGCGCAGGATCGGGAGCACGTAGTAGCCGTACTCGCGCTTCGCCTTCGGCACGTACATCTCCAGGCGATAGTGGAAGTCCCACAGCGCCTCGGCCCGGTCGCGGTTGTGAATGAGGCGGTCGAAAGGGGAGAGGAACGTGATGCGTCGTCCGACGGGGCGGGCGTCGGCCTCCGGGTGGACCAGCCAGCGGCCCTTCTCGAGCTTCACGCCGAGCGCGCGAAACCGCTTCTCTTCGAGGGCTCGTCGCGCCTCTGCGAGAGGCACCGTTTCGCTCGCGGGCCACCAACGCTCGGCGAGATCCCAAAGGCGCTGGCCGCCCTGTCGCCCGGCGACGGCGATGTGTCCGCGGCGGTGCAGCAGCTCCAGCATCCAGGTCAGCTGGGCGCGCGTGCCCCACCACACGTAGCGTTCGTCGGCCCGCGCCGCAGGATGCTCGAGGTCGCGCGAGAGCATCGGCCCGCGCCGTTCGAGCTCGCGGAGCACGTATCGCCGGAATCCCTTCTGCTCCTGCAGGAACTCCTTCGCCCAGCGCTGCCACTTGTAGTGCCCCCAGGGCTCGCGCATCCGGGCCCGGATGAGCGGCAGGTCCTCGATCGGCCAGATGAACGCATTCCATTCGAAGAGCTTTCGCTCGTCCCACAGCAGGCGATCGAGCTCGCCGCGGTCGAAGGCGCCGAGCCGGCTCCAGAGGACGAGGTGCTGTGGCTGCGCGACGGTCGAGATCGGGTCCATCTGGAGGAACCCGAGCCGGCGCACCGTCGAGAGCACGTCCTTCGCCGAGCCGTCGAGCAGCTGCGCGCGAACCGCGATCCGCCGGGCCTGTGCGAGGCTGACCTCCGTGGAGCTCATCGAGTTCGTACTCTCGCAACTGCCCCAGCCACCGGCGCGGGTGCTCGAGGTCGGGTGCGGCGCGGGCGAGCTGGCGCAGGCGATCGTCGGGGCGGGCTACGAGGTGGTGGCGATCGACCCGGAGGCGCCGCAGGGCGCCATCTTCCGCCGGACGACGATCGAGGCGTTCGACGATCCGGGGCCGTTCGACGCCGTCGTCGCCAGTCTCTCGCTCCACCATGTCCACGATCTCGGCGGTGTGCTCGACAAGCTCATGCGGATCTCGAGCGGCCCGCTGATCCTCAACGAGTTCGCCTGGGACCGGCTCGAGCCGATGACGCCCGAGTGGAAGGAGGAGCACGCGGGACTTCACGGGTACGCCGACATGCGTCCGGAGCTCGACGCCCGGTTCGAGGAGCGCTTCTTCGAGTGGCGCCCCTACCCCGCGGACGGCGAGGACGTCCCCGGCCTGGGGTTCCGCTACGTGGGCTTACCGGTTGTGCGCTAGGAACTCGAGCAGGTCGGTCCGGGTCAGAACACCCACCGGACGGCCCTCGCGCGCGACGACGACGGCGTTCGTCCGCCCGCTGAGCGTCGAGAAGACCTCGTCCAGCGGCTCGTCGGCGTCGATCGCGGCGAGCGGCGGCTGCATCGCGGCGGCCACGTCCTCGTGGAGCGCGTCGCCGTTCTTGAAGACGCGGTCGAGAAGGTCGCGGTCGTGGAGCGATCCGATCACGTCGGCGAGCGAGTCGACCTCCCCGTCGCGGATCACGGGCAGCTGCGAGATCGAGTAGCGCTGCATCAGGTCGATCGCCTCGCCGACCTTCTGGCGCGAGCCGATCGTGACGAAAGCCGGGACGTCGGGCTCCTCGGTGCGCTTCGAGCTCAGCACCTGGTCGACCGTCGGGACCGGCGCCCGCCGCTCGAGGAAGCCGTGGTCGAGCATCCAGTTGTCGTCGTAGAACTTCGAGAGGTAGTTCCGGCCGCTGTCGGGGATCATCGTGAGGATCCGCTTCCCTGGGCCGAGCCGCCTCGCGATCTCCAGGGCCGCCCACACCGCGGTGCCGCCGGAGCCGCCGGCCAGGATGCCCTCCTCGCGGGCCAGCTGCCGCGCGGTGACGAACGAGTCGCGGTCGGAGACGCGGACCCACTCGTCGACGACTTCCCTGGCCATCGTGCGCGGCCAGGTGTCCTTGCCGATCCCCTCGACGAGATACGGGTGGACGTCGCTCTCCTCGACGGCCGTGTACACCGAGCCCTCCGGATCGGCGCCGACGATCAGGATGTCCGCCTTCTGCTCTTTCAGGTAGCGGCCCGCGCCCGAGATCGTGCCGCCCGTGCCGACCGTGACGACGAAGGCGTCGAACTCGCCGCCCGTCTGCTCCCAGATCTCCGGCCCGGTGCGCTCGTAGTGGGCGTCGGGGTTCGCCATGTTCGAGTACTGGTCGGGCTTGAACGCGCCCGGAATCTCCTCGGCGAGGCGATCGGAGACGGAGTAGTAGCTCTCGGGCGAATCCGCGTCGACCGCGGTGGGGCAGATCACGACCTCGGCCCCGTAGGCCCGCAGCAGCGAGATCTTCTCCTGGCTCATCTTGTCGGGCATGACGAAGATGCAGCGGTAGCCCTTGACGGAGGCCGCGATGGCGAGCCCGACCCCTGTGTTGCCGGACGTCGGCTCGACGATCGTCCCGCCCGGCTTCAGCTTCCCGTCGCGCTCGGCGGCCTCGATCAGCGGCAGGCCGATCCGGTCCTTCACCGACCCGCCGGGGTTCAGGTACTCGAGCTTGACGAGGAGCTCGGAGCCGAGGTCGGCGCCGATCTTCTCCAGCCGGACGATCGGCGTCTGTCCGACGAGCTCGAGCGCCGTGGGGAACTCACGGGCCATGCGCGCGAAAGCTTAGACCTGGCGCTAGTGCCGGAAGTGGCGGCGGTGGGTGAAGACCATCGTCGCCCCGGCGTCCCTGACCGTCGCGACGACCTCCTCGTCCCGCTTCGCGCCGCCGGGCTGGACGATCGCGGCGATGCCCGCGTCCAGCGCCAGCTGCGCGCCGTCGGCGAACGGGATGAACGCGTCCGACGCGAGCACCGCGCCCTTGACGTCGTGGCCATGCTCCTGCGCCTTCTGTAGCGCGATTCGCACCGAGTCGATGCGACTCGTCTGCCCGCCGCCGATGCCGAGCGTCTGCAGCTCGCGAGCCACGACGATCGCGTTCGAGTCCACGTGTTTGCAGACCCGCCAGGCGAAGAGCATGTCGCCCCACAGCTCCTCGCTCGCCTCGCCGGAGACGAGCTTCATCAGGCTGCGGTCGTCGATCTCGTGGTCGCCGTCCTGGACGAGCAGTCCGCCGATGACGCGCTTGTACTCCCGGTCGCCGTGCTCGCCGCGACGGCGCTCGCGGTCGACGAGGATCCGCGTCGCCTCCTTCGCCCGCATCGCCTCGAGCGCCGCCTCGTCGAACTCCGGCGCGATCACGACCTCGACGAAGCGCTCCGCCAACTCCCGACCGAGCGCCGCGCTCACGGGGCGGTTGAGCGCGAGCACCATCCCGTAGGCCGACACGGGATCGGCGGCGTGCGCTCGCTCGAATGCCTCCTCGATGGACGCCGCGACGCCCACGCCGGACGGGTTCGCGTGCTTGACCACGACGGCGGCGGGCAGCTGGAACTCGCCGAGCAGCCGGCGCGCGGCAGAGAGATCGTTGAGGTTGTTGTAGGAGAGCTGGCGCCCGTGGACCTGCTCCACGCGGGAGAGCAGGTGGCGCCGCGCGCCCGTCTGGGCGTAGTAGGCGGCCCGCTGGTGCGGGTTCTCGCCGTACGCCAGGTCCATCACCTTCCCGAAGCTCGGGATGAACTGCTCAGGGAAGGACTCGCGGTCGAGGAACCACTGCGAGATCGCCGCCTCGTAGGCAGCTGTCGTCGCAAACGCCTCGGCGGCGAGCTCGCGCCGGAGCTCGGGCGAGACGCCGCCCGCGCGCAACTCGGCGAGGATTTGCGGATACCGCTCGGGCCGGCAGACCGGGACGACGTGCACGAAGTTCTTCGCGGCGCCCCGCAGCATCGACGGGCCGCCGATGTCGATCATCTCGACGGCGTCCTCCTCGCTGACCCCGTACCGCCCGGCGATCTGCGTGAACGGGTAGAGGCTGACCGCGACGAGGTCGAACGGCTGAATCCCGTGCTCGTCCAGCGCGGCGAGGTCGTCGGGGTGGTCGCGCCGCGCGAGGATCGCCGCGTGGATCCGCGGGTGCAGGGTCTTCACGCGGCCGCCGAGCATCTCGGGGATGTCCGTCAGCTGCTCGACCCGCGTCGTCTCGATCCCGCACTCGCCGAGGAACTCCGCCGTCCCGCCGCTCGCGACGAGCTCGACGTCGAGCTCTGCGAGCCCCCGCGCAAAGTCCTCCAGCCCCGTCTTGTCGAAGGTCGAGAGGAGCGCGCGCCGGATCACGAGATCAGCGTCCGCACGGTCTCGGGCAGTAGCCGGTGCTCGACCGCTTGCACCCGCGCGCGGAGCGTGTCCGGTGTGTCGCCTTCGACCACCGGGACGCGCTCGGCGACGATCACCGCGCCGGTGTCGATGCCCTCGTCGACGTAGTGCACCGTCGCGGCGGACTCGGGGACTCCGGCGGCGAGCACGTCCTCGATCGGGTGCGCGCCGGGGAAGTCGGGGAGCGGCGCCGAGTGCGTGTTGACGATGCGGCCCTCGTAGCGGTCGAAGAACGGACGGCGCAGGAGATGCATGTACCCAGCGCAGACGACAAGAGCCACGCCGCGCTCCTCGAGCCAGTGCGCCATCGCGTCGTCGCGCGCCTCTCGGCTCCCGTAGTCCTCCGCGGCGAAGACGGCCGTCGCGATCCCGGCTCGCTCGGCGCGCTGGAGCGCCCGAGCCCCCGCTTTGTTCGACGCCACGGCCGAGATCGGCAGGCCCGCGTCGATCATCGCCTGGAGGTTCGACCCCTCGCCGCTGACGAGGACGCCGATCACGCGCGGACGATCCGGCCGACGACGAGCCCGTCCCCGGGCTCGGGGACGACGCCGCAGTACCCGATCCCGAGGTTGAACACCCGCCGCAGCTCGTCCTCCTCGACGTGCCGCGCGAGCCAGCCGAAGACCGGCGGCCGCTCCCACGCGTCCCATTCGATCTCGGCGCGCAGGCCGTCCGGGACGATTCTCGCGAGGTTCCCCTCGATCCCGCCGCCGGTGACGTGGGCCCAGCCTCGCGCATCGCTTCGCGAGCGGACGGCGTCGAGGTAGAGACGCGTCGGCGCAAGGAGGTCGTCTCCGCCGTAGCCCTCCTCCTCGAGGACGCGCCTGACGAGGGTGAAGCCGTTCGCGTGGACCCCGGCCGAGGGAAAGCCCACGACGTAGTCGCCCTCGCTGATCGCCGCGCCGTCGAGCAGCCGTTCGCGCTCGACGAGCCCGACGCACGTCCCGGCGAAGTCGAGCTCCTCGTCGCGGTAGATCCCGGGAAGCTCCGCGGTCTCGCCGCCGAGCAGCGCGACCCCCGCCGCGCGACAGACCTCCGCGGCGCCCTCCACGAGCTCGGCGACCTGCTCGACCTCGATCCGGTTGGCGGCGACGTAGTCCAGGAAGAACAGGGGGTCTGCGCCGGTCGTGATCACGTCGTTGATGCAGTGCGCTGCGAGGTCGGCGCCGCAGTCGCGCAGCCGGCCCCGCTGCCGCGCGAGGATCAGCTTCGTGCCCACGCCGTCCGTGGAGGCCGCAAGGAGCCGGCGCTCGTCCAGCGGGTAGAGGCCTGCGAACGCCCCGAACCCCTGCGCGCCGGTCGACTCCACCGCAGCGCGGAGTCGCTCGACGACCGATTCGGCCGCAGCGAGCGAGACACCGGCGGCCTCGTACGTCCTACCCTCCACGCGCTATGGACTTTAGAGCCGCGGAATGACGGGACTCCTGCAACTTCTGCCGATCGCCGCGCTTGGTCTCGTCTACTGGACCCGCGCGCGGACGCTGAGCCGAAAGGGGACGCCCGTCCGGGCCTGGCGCCAGGGGATGTTCGGGCTCTCGCTCGTCCTGCTCGCCGTCGCCGACCTGCTCCCGCGTGAGGACGAGCTCTTCTGGGTCCACATGCTCCAGCACGTCCTGCTCGGCGACCTCGCGGCACTCGCGTTCGTCCTCGGTTTGACCGGGCCGCTGCTCAGACCGCTGCTCGCGCTCGAGCCGTTCTCCCGGCTCCGCGTGCTGGCGCACCCGCTCGTCGCGCTGCCGCTGTGGAGCGTGAACCTCTACCTCTGGCACCTGCCGCGGCTCTACGAAGGCGCCGTCGACCATCCCGTGCTCCACGCGCTCGAGCATCTCTGCTTCTTCGGCACCGGCGTCTTGATGTGGGCCGCGGTCGTCGAGGTGCTGCCGGGGCCGGAGTGGTTCGGGACCGGCGCGAAGTTCGGGTACGTCGTCGCCGTCAGGCTGATCGAGACGGTCCTCGCCAACGTCTTTCTCTGGGCCGGCGAGCCGATCTACGCCACTTACGACGATCTCGCTGACCAGGGCTGGGCCGGGACGATCATGATGGTCGAGGGCTCGCTGGTGACGATCGGCGCCCTCGCCTGGCTGTTCCTCAAGCTCGCCGCGGAGGGCGAGCTCCGCCAGGAGCTCCTGGAGCAAGGGCTCGATCCTCGGTCCGTGAAACGCGCCGTGCGCTACGGCCGCGGGGAGGAGCTGGGGCGCGCGAGCTGAACTCGTGCGACGAGCCACATGCGCTCGTCGGGCGTCCACCACGTCGACCTCGTCGTCTCCTCGATCGAGCGCAGCCTGCCGTTCTACCGCGATCTGCTCGGGCCGCTTGGCTGGCACGGCCTCTCCGAGGTCGAGGGCGAGCGCGGCGAGACGATCTGGTACCTCTGGGGCCCGGGCAGCTCGGTCGGCCTTCGCGCCGCGCAGACGGAAACGCCGGACGGCTTCGACCGCTACCGGCTAGGCCTCCACCATCTCGCGTTCGAGGCGTACTCGCGCGGGCTCGTGGACGAGCGGGCCGAATGGCTGGAAGAGATCGGCGCCGAGCTCGAGAGCGAGCCGCAGGAATACACCTACTCACCGGGGTACTACGCAGTGTTCTTCTACGACCCCGACGGCCTCAAGCTGGAAATCGTCCACATCCCGGCCCAAGCGGCCTGAAAGGAGCCTCCAAATGTCCACGACAACACCCCCGCCCGAGCAGCCGACGCAGCGCACCCAGCCAACCGGCGTGACGGTCGACGTCGCGCGGCTGCCGATTCCGGGCAATGCCGAGTTCGCGATCTACCTGGTCGTGATGATCGTCGCCTGGATCGTCGTGTGGGCTTCCGACGTCCTCAACACGGCGTCGTGGTTCGACTTCTTCCAGTGGGTGACGATCGCCTACATCCTCTCGCGCGGGATCGCCAAGGCGAGCCGCGTGCTCGAGCAGTAGCGCTAGGCGCTCGCCGGTTCGAAGCGCAGCTTCTCCAGCATCCGGCCCGCCGGGAGGCGGGTCGGATAGTTGCGGGTGAAGCACGCGCGGCAGAAGTCGGCGCCGGGACGCTTCGTCGCCTGCTGGACACCGTCCAGCGAGAGGTGGGCGAGCGTGGTCGCGCCGACCTGGGCCCGTGTCTCCTCGACCGTCTGCCCAGCCGCGACGAGCTGCCCGTCGTCGCCGAAGTCGATCCCGTAGAAGCACGGTGAGACGATCGGCGGCGACGAAACGCGGATGTGCACCTCCGTCGCGCCGGCCTCGCGGAGCATCCCGACGAGCTGGCGCATCGTCGTTCCTCGCACGATCGAGTCGTCGACGACGACCACGCGCTTGCCGTGCACCTCGGAGAGCGGGTTGAACTTCAGCTTGATCCCCTGCTCGCGCAGCCCCTGGTCGGGCTCGATGAACGTCCGGCCGACGTAGCGGTTCTTGATCAGCCCCTCGCTGAAGGGGATGCCAGACGCGCGGGCGAACCCGATTGCCGCGGGGGTGCCCGAGTCCGGGACGGGCATGACGAAGTCGGCCTCGACCGGCGCCTCGCGGGCCAGCGCCTCGCCCATCCGGACTCGGGCGGCGTAGACCTCCTCCGACGCGAGCTTGGAGTCGGGACGCGCCAGGTAGATGAACTCGAACAGGCAGAGCGCTCGATTCGCCGGCTCCGCCGCCTGGTGCGACTCGAGCCCGCCGTCGATCGCGACGAGCTCGCCCGGCCGGACTTCGCGCTCGTGCTCCGCGCCGACGAGGTCGAGCGCGCAGGTCTCGGAAGCTAGCACCCAGTCGTCGCCGAGCCGGCCGAGGACGAGCGGCCGGAAGCCGTGCTGGTCGCGAAAGCCGAGCAGCTTCCCCTCGGCGAGCGCCACGACCGTCGTCGCTCCCTCGATCCTCGCCAGCGTGTTGCCGACGGCCTCGGGCAGCGGGGCGGGATCGTTGGCGATCAGCGCGGCGATCAGCTCGGAGTCGGCGGTGGTCGTGAGCGCGACACCGTCGTCGGCGAGCTGGGCGCGAAGCTCTTCCGCGTTCGTCAGGTTCCCGTTGTGCCCGAGCGCCACGGTGCGAGCCCGGCCGTGGTGGACGAGCGGCTGCGCGTTCGACCACTGCGTCGAGCCGGTGGTCGAGTAGCGCGTGTGGCCGATCGCGACGTCGCCCTGGAGCCCGTGCAGCGTCTGCTCGGAGAAGACCTGGGCGACGAGGCCCATGTCGCGCAGGACGGTGAGGCGTCCTTGATCCGAGACGGCGATCCCGGCTGACTCCTGCCCGCGATGCTGGAGCGCGAAAAGCCCGAAGTACGCGACACGCGCCACGTCGCGCTCGGGGGCCCGGATTCCGAAGACGCCGCACATCTAGACCTCGCCCACCTCCTCCGCGAACTCCGGCACGTGGTCTCCTGCGAGCACGAACCGCACAGCCGGGTCGGAGCCAAGTACCAGACTGTTACCTGGCACGCCGCTCCACTCGGCCATCTCTCGAAGCGCCACGTCCGGCCCTCCGTCGGAAACGTCGTGCACCAGGGATAGACCAGGCGCCGCCTGCCAGACCAGGCCAATCAGCCGGGCCTCTTCCTCGAGGTCAAGGAACAGACTGTTACTTGAGGTTCGAACGACCGAGACCTTGTCCCCTCGGCGCCAGCGCTGCGGGACTCGGCGGACGTCGGGGACGAGGCCGACGCAGCCGACGACCGGCGTGGGCGGGATCGAGCGGCCGTCGGTGTCGTTGTAGAGCGAGACGTTGCCCGAGACCACCGGGATCCCGAGCGCCTCGGCGGCCTGCGCGATCCCCTCGATCGCCTGCTCGAGCTCCCACGCGATCTCCGGCTTCTCCGGGTTGCCGAAGTTGAGGCAGTCCGTGAGGCCGATCGGCTCGCCGCCGACGCACGCGACATTGCGTGCCGCGTCGAGAACGGCCAGCGCGCCGGCGCGGAACGGGTCGCGCTCGCCCACCGGCGGCCCGTCGAGCGAGACGGCCAGGCCCCGGAAAGAGGGGCGGAGCCGCAGCACGGCGGCATCCAGTCCCGGCCGGCGGACCGTCCGTGAGCCGACGAGCTGGTCGTAGCGCTCGTAGATCCACTTCCGGCTGCGGAGGTTCGGCTCGGTCGGCGGTGATGCGGGCGCGGCCTCCTTCGGGAGCGTCGGGACGCGATACCTCGGGCACTCGTCGGTCAGCAGGCGTGCGGGAATCTCACCGACGACGTCCCCGTCGTGGAAGCACCGCAGGTCGCCGCTGTCCGTCACCTCGCCGATCACGGCGTGGTTCAGATCCCACTTCCGGCAGACCGCCGTCACCTCGTCGAGGCGCGAGGTCACGCACACCATCCGCTCCTGACTCTCGGAGATCATGATCTCCCAGGGCTCGAGGTCGTCCTCGCGGAGCGGCACGCGGTCGAGCTCGACGTCCACTCCGGCGCCGTCGCGAGCCATCTCGGCCAGCGCGGACGCGAGTCCCGCGGCGCCGCAGTCCTGCAGCGAGTCCACGAGGCCCGCCTCGACGAGCTCCTGGCTCGCCTCGATCAGCTTCTTCCCCGTGAACGGATCGCCGATCTGGACCGTGGGCCGCTTGTCGGAGTCCTCCTCGCCGAGCTCGGCGCTCGCGAGCACGCTGGCGCCGCCGATCCCGTCGCGTCCCGTCGTCGCCCCGTAGAGCACGATCGCGCGCCCAGGCGTCGTAGCCTGGGCCCGCGTCAGCCGCTCCTTCGGCAGCAGCCCGACGCACATCGCGTTCACGAGCGGGTTTCCGCGGTACGCGGGATCGAAGACGGCCTCGCCGCCGACCGTCGGCACACCGACGCAGTTCCCGTAGTGGCCGATGCCCGACACGGCCCGCTCGAACATCCAGCCGGGCTCGCCGAACCGCAGCCCGTCGAGGAGGGCGATCGGGCGAGCCCCCATCGCGATCACGTCGCGGAGGATGCCGCCGACCCCCGTTGCGGCGCCCTGGAACGGCTCGACCGCGGAGGGATGGTTGTGGCTTTCGACCTTGAAGGCGACCGCGAGCCCGTCTCCGAGGTCGAGCACGCCCGCGTTCTCGCCCGGCCCCTGGAGCACGCGGTCCCCGCGGGAGGGCAGCCGCTTCAGCAGCGGCGCCGAGTGCTTGTAGCCGCAGTGCTCCGACCAGAGCAGCGAGAAGACGGCCAGCTCGAAGTGGTTCGGCTCGCGCTCGAGCAGGTCGCAGATTCGGTCGAGCTCGCCGTCCGTCAGGCCGAGCGCGCGGTGGAGCGGCTGTTCGACGACCCGCGTCAGGGGTCTGAGAATAGACGGCCCGACGGACGCGTTAGGTTCAAGAAGTGACCCGCGGATACGTTGGACCCCTGCTCCTGCTCGCCGCGATCTGGGGCTCGTCGTTCATGTTCATCGAGATCGCGCTGCGAGACCTCTCGCCGGCGGCGGCGATGACCGGCCGCCTGATCTTCGCGTTCGCCGCCTTCGCGGCGGTGATGGCGATCCGCCGCGGCCCGAGGCAGGCCGTCCGCTGCGTCACCGCCTTCGGCCGAGCCGGCTTCGTCCTCGGCGTGATCACGACCGCGCTCCCCTTCTGGCTGATCGCGTGGGGGCAGACGCGGATCGACTCGGGCATCGCGGCGATCGCCAACGCGTCGATGCCGATCTTCGTCGCGCTCCTCGCGATTCGCTTCGCGAAGCACGAGCGCGTGACGGGCTGGCGCGCGGTCGGGATAGCGCTCGGCATCGTCGGCGTCGGCGTCCTCGTCGGGGTCGACCCGCAGGGCGGCTGGGCAGGCGCCCTCGGCACGCTCGCCGTGATCTTCGCGGCGATCTGTTACGCGGCGGGCTCGCTCTACAGCCAGCACAAGCTCGGAGACTCTTCCGGGCTCCTCGTCTCGACCGCGGCGACCTTCTGGGGACTGCTCGTGATCCTGCCCTTCGGCATCGCACAGGGCCCGAGCACGCTGCCGAGCTGGGAGGCGATCGCGTCCGTCGCCGCCCTCGGGATCTTCGGCACGGGCATCGGCCTGCTCCTCTACCTGAGCCTGCTCGAGCACCACGGCACCTCGCGGGGCAGCCTCGTCGTCTACCTGCTGCCGCCGACCGCGTTGGTCTACGGCGCGGTCTTTCTCGACGAGCCGATCCGGCTGACTGCCATCGCGGGCCTGGTGCTGATCCTGGCCGGCGTCGCGCTCGGCTCGGGCGTCGTCAGGCCAATGCGTCGCCGCGAACCGGTGCCTGCGCCGAGCCCTTGAAGATCCGGCGCGCGACGGAGGACGATCTCGACTTCATCGTCTCGCTGCTGAACGAAGAGGACGTCGAGCCCTTCCTCGCCGCCTCGAAGCCCCGCGACCGCGAGAGCGTGCTCGAGGAGATTCGCGAGTCGGAGCGGACGCCGGACGAGAAAGGCGTCTTCGTGATCGAGGTTCCCGAAGGGCGCGCGGGCACGATGACGTTCTCGCTGGCCAACCGGCGCAGCCGGATCGCCCGGCTCGGCGGCCTCGCCGTCCATCGCGACTTTCGTGGACGGCGCATCGCGGACGAGGCCGCGCGCATGTTCCAGCGGCACCTGATCCTCGACCTGGGCTTCCACCGGCTCGAGCTCGAGTGCTACGGCTTCAACGAACGGGCGATCCGGCACGCAGAGCGCGCCGGATTCGTGCGTGAAGGCGTGAAGAGAAAGGCGTATCATCGGCATGGGGTTTGGGTCGACGGGGTGCTATTCGGGCTGATCAGCGACGATCTCGAGGCGTGACGCTCGGGGTTCTGCTCTCGGCTGCCCTCGTGCTCGCCGCGCCGCTCGCGGCGGGCGCTGCGAGCCCCTCCGTCCGCTACTCGGTCACGCTCAACGGCACGATCGTCGACGCGGTGAGCTACGACCAGACGCGCCAGGCGGGCGAGGAATGCCGCGTTCAACGCGAGGGAACGGGGCGTCGCTCGCTGGTCGCCAAGACGCTTCGCCCGGTCACGATCGCGGTCAGTCGTTCGGGCAAGCGCGTCGTGTACCGCCCGTCCCGTCTCGCCGTTCGCCTCACCGGCACGGCTGGGAAGGGAAGCTACGACGAGAAGAGGGTCTGCCGCGCCGCGCCCGTCGTGCGCAAGCACGCCGATTGCCGCGCCGAGCGCCTGGCCGCACGGCGGCTGAGGACGGCATTCAGGCGCCCCAGTCGCAACCGGATCGCGTTCGCAGCGTCACCACAGACCGAGCAGGTGGGCGCCTGTGGGCTTGATCGCCTCGTCGCCGGCGGGTGGCTTGATCACGCGCTGGGACGAGTGGACGAGGCGGCGCTCCTCAACGGCCGCGCCCGCCGCGTCCTCGCGCGCGGCTCCTCGACGACGACCGCGCTGATCGGCGACCCGCTCGGTGGGAAGATCTCGCGCCGGTCGACCGTCCGCTGGACGCTGACCTTCCGGAGGCTCTAGGCGACAGCAGCCACGAGCTGCTCCTGGATCCAGGAGACGTACGAGTACACCGCAAGCTCGGGCAGGCGCGGGTCGTCCTCGGTCAGCGCGTCCCAGTCCAGGTCCTCGGTCACGTCGAGCCGTGTGCCGAGGACGAGCCGCACGTCGTTCAGGCCGCGGAGCCAGGCGTCCGCTTCGTCCTGGGAGAGGACGTCGCCGTCGACCGTCTGCTCGACGACGGCAAGCGCCCGGTCGCGCCCATCGGCCAGCTGGCGGCCGGTCAGCTCGCGGTACTCGCGTTCCAGCTCCGGATCGTCGTACGCCGAGGGGCGGAGGCGCCTGAGCGCCGGATCGTCGTCGTCGCGGAGGAGCTCGCGAGTGTGCGCCGCGAGCTCTCGGAGCAGCTCCTGCTCCTGCTCGGGCAGGTGCAGCCGGATCTCGCCGCGGAGCGTCCGGTGGATGCGGCCGGCGAGCACGTCAGTCCCGCTGCATCGTCGCCCACAACCCGTAGGCGTGGAGCCGGGAAACGTCGAGCTCCGCCTTCTCGCGGTTGCCGCTCGACACGACCGCCTTCCCCTCGTGGTGCACCTGGAGCATCAGGCGTGACGCGTGCGTCTCGGTGTAGCCGAACAGCTTCTGGAAGACGAGCGCCACGTACGACATCAGGTTGATCGGGTCGTTCCAGACGATCACGACCCACGGGCGATCGTGGTCGGCGTCCTCGTGGGTGTCCGGCTGCTCGACTTCGACCGGCGCTGGAGCGAGGGTAGTCGTGCTCATCCACGGATTGTGGCCGCTCGGACGATTCTTCCGAACGTTCACGTCGATCTCAGGCTGCTCTTGACAGACCTAGCGGCGGCGGAGGCTAGCCGCGCGAGCGCTCGGCATCGAGCCGTCCCTGTGCGCGTTCGGCGAGCTCACGCGTCCGCTCGGCGTTCGCGAGCATCTGCTGCCGCTCGGCCTCCATCCGCGCGCTTTCAGCCTTCGTCAGCTTCTTCCTCTTCGCCATCGTCTTCCTTCAGCAGTTGCTCGATTCGTGCGAGCGATCTTGCGATGTCGCTCACGTTGAAGAGTAGAGCAACGACTTCGTCGCGCTCGATCACGGGATTCGCCACAGCGCGAATTCTCAAGGGCAGCGCGTGTTCGCGGAAGTCGCACTTCGAGGCGCGTCCGAATCGCCGCGAACCCAATCCTCGCGCTCTCACACTCCGCGTAGGATCGAGCCATGGAGCTGATCCACACCTGCTATCGCGTCACCGATCCCGAGCGCTCGATCGCCTTCTACGAGGCGCTCGGGCTCGAGCGACGTCGCGAGCTGCCGATCCGCGACGAGGCGGTGAACTACTTCCTCGGCGTGCCCGGCAAGGACTCTCCCGAGCTCGAGCTGACGCACAACTTCGGCGTCGACTCGTACGAGCTCGGCACGGGGTACGGCCACATCGCGCTGACGGTGGACGACCTGGACGGATCGCTCGCCGAGCTCGCCACGCAGGGCATCGAGCCCGAGCGCCCGCCGTACCAGGTGCGCGAGGGCGGCTCCCGGATCTGCTTCGTCCGCGACCCGGACGGTTATCGCGTCGAGCTGATCGAGCGCTAGCGGCGGCTGGCGCTAGCCGCGGGGGCGCTCGGCATCGAGTCGTGCCTGCGCGCGCTCGGCGAGCTCACGCGTCCGCTCAGCGTTCGCTCGCATCCGCTCTCGCTGCGCTTCCCACTCGGCTCGCTCAGCCTTCGTCAGCTTCTTCTTCGCCATCATCCCTTTCCAGCAGTTGCTCGATCCGTTCCAGCGCCGAGACGATGTCGCTCACATTGAAGAGTAAGGCAACGATCTCAGCGCGTGCGATCGGCTCGGGCATGGCCACATCGGCGTTGCGCATGGTCTTTCGCAATGCGCAGATTCAGCCGTGCCCCGAAGAGAGCGCCGGCTTGTGGAGGACAGTCGACCGCCGCCGATCGAGCCGTCAAATTCGTCCGATCGGGCGATAACGGGTTTGAGCGCAAGAGCCGACGGCAATCGTCGTGAACATGGTTCAGACGAGGGCGTATCGGCTCGCGTACCGAGCCTGTTACTTCCTTGCGCTCGCGACCGGCGTGGTCGCCGCTCGCCTGGCGTCCGACTTCCGCACGCTCGGTCAGGCGGGTCCGCTGGCGATCGTGCTCCAGTTTCCGGTGTTCCTGGCCTGGCTCGTCGTCCGCCCGATCTCGTGCGCGGGCGTCGCCGGTTGCTCCGTGCTCGCCGCGCGGCTGAGCTGAGCGCGTCTCGCGCGACGAAATCGTGAGATAGTCCGCGCAGCGTTCAGAAAAGGGGAGAAATCATGAGGAAGAGCCTGGTTTGGACCACGCTCGTGCTCGGACTGCTGGCGCTCGCCGCCGCACCGGTCGCATGGGCACACGACGATGACGACGACGATTGGCGCCTGAGCGCGCTCTCGAGCCCGCCGACCATGGTCACCGGCGGAAACGCGCTCGTCCGTCTGTCCGGCCTCAGCCGCGGGGAGTTGCGCAAGGCGCGGATCCGCGTCAACGGGCACGACGTGACAGGTGCGTTTTCGCGCGACGAGTCCGCCGGGACGATGACCGGACTCGTGGCCGGCCTCCACCTCGGCACGAACATCGTGAGGGCGTACTCCGGCCGCTGGGACGACGACGCCGAGGCGCGCCTGAAGCTGGTGAACAATCCGGTCACCGGCCCGATCTTCTCGGGCCCGCAGCAGCAGCCGTTCGTCTGCAAGACACAGACGCAGGGCCTCGGTTTCCCGCAGGTGGACAACCAGCTGGGGATCGGAATGCGGCTCTTCGAAACGCCGGGCAACCCGGCCACGCCGCTGATCGGCTGGAGCAAGGACTGCTCCGCGAGCACGGTGGTGGACTACCAGTACCGGAACACGGCCGGCCAGTTCCGGCCACTGCCCGCCGGCCCACTTCCGGCCGACGTCGCGATGGCGACGACGCTCGACGGGCGGACCGTCCCCTACGTCGTCCGCCGCGAGCGCGGCACGATCAACCGCTTCATCTACTCGATCGCGATCCTGGCGCCGCCGGGCGATCCGGCCGCTCCGCCGAACACGTCGCTCTGGAACGGCCGTCTGATCTACACCTTCGACGGCGGCGTGGCGATCGGCCACAACCAGGGCACGCTCGGCGGCGGCAGCCACCTGTACCACACCGGCCTCTCGCAGGGCTACGCGATCGTCCACTCGAGCGGGACACGCACCTCGACGCACTACAACCTCGTCCTCGGCGCCGAGACGGCGATCATGACGAAGGAGCGGTTCGTCGAGGGCTACGGCGTCCCCACGTACACGGTGGGCGTCGGCGGCTCGGGCGGCGCGATCCAGCAGTACGTCTACGCCCAGCGGCATCCCGGCGTGATCATCGACGCGGCGATCCCGCAGTACTCGTACCCCGACATGGTCACGCAGACCATCCACATCGGGGACTGCGAGCTGCTCGAGTACTACATGGACGTCACCGGCGCGGCGAACCCCGCCTGGGCGGTCTGGCCGAACCGGACCTGGCTCGAAGGGCTCAACGCCAGCGCGACGTGGCCGAACCCCTACCGCGGCGGCGCGCCTGGCTCGAGCGAGTGCGTGGCGGGCTGGCGCGGTCTGACGCCGCTCGCGCTTAACCCGCTCTTCGGGAGCGCCGGCGCGGGCTCCGAGTTCTACGACCCCGCAGTGCTCGCGGCGGTCAAGTGGACGCACTGGGACGACCTCCGGAACATCTACGGGGTCGGTGCCGACGGGTATGCGCGCTCGCCGTGGGACAACGTCGGCGTCCAGTACGGCCTCCAGGCATTGACCGACGGGAAGATCACGCCCGACGAGTTCCTCAAGCTCAACTCGACCGTCGGTAGCTGGAAGGAAACGAAAGACATGGTGCAGGAGGGATGTCCCTTCATCGCCGCGCTCTGTGCGATTCCCGCGCAGTTCGACCCGTGGAGCAGGCGGAACATGCGCGCCAGTCCCGACGGCGGCGTCACGCCGGCGCCGCGGCGCGAGGGGAACATGGACGCGGCGCGGGCCGCGTACACCTCGGGCATCGTCTTCCGCGGTGACATCGACATCCCGGTGATCGACTGGCGCCACTACCTCGAGCACCGGCTCGACATGCACAACTCGCACCAGTCGTTCGCGTCGCGGAAGCGGATGCTGAACCACGACGGGCGGGCCGGGAACCAGGTGATCTGGTTCACCGATGCGCGGCCCGGCACGGCGCAGTCCGACCACACACCGCTCGCGTTCCAGGTCATCGACGAGTGGCTGGCGAACATCCGCATGCACCCGTGGCGCGGCGTGGTGCGGAACAAGCCGGATGCCGCGGTCGACTCGTGCTTCGCGACGAACGGCGCGCTGATGTACGCGGGCGACGACGCGTGGGCGGGGATCCTCGACTCGCGGCCTGACGGGCCGTGCACGCAGGCGTTCCCGATCTACTCGACCTCGCGGATCGTCGCGGGCGGCCCGATCGAGGGCGGCGTCTTCAAGTGCGCCCTGCGGTCGGTCGACCGGGCAATCCGGCGCGGCGTCTACGGCTCGTGGCTCCCGAGCCCGGCCGAGGTCGCGCGGCTCGAGCAGATCTTCCCGACGGGGGTCTGCAACTACTCGAAGCCGGACGTCGGACGGCCACGCGGCGGTGACGACGACGACGACTGAGCCTCACCGGTAGCGGTCGCCAGCTCCCGGTCGATCGTTTCGCCCAGCTCCTCGAGGTTCTCGCGGAGCTGGGCGACGCGTTCGTCGCCGAGCCTCGCCTCGACCGCGAGCGCCCGCGCGCGGAAGAGCGGGCGCGCCAGGGCGAGCAGGCGCTGCCCTGAGGGCGTGAGCCGCAGCAGGTAGGAGCGGCCGTCGTCCGGATTCGGGATGCGCTCTGCGTGGCCGCGCTGCTCGAGGCGCCGGGTTCGGAAGAGCACGGTTGACAGCGGCATCGCCAGCTCCCGCGCCAGGTGCGTCGGCGTGATCGTGCCCTTCGCTCCCGACGTAGACGTAGAACGGATAGTCCTCCGGCGGCAGGTCTGGTGCCGGCCAGCGCGGCCTCGACCAGCCGTTCCCGCTTCTGGTTCGCGGTGAAGACGTCGAGCAGGATCGTGCGCTCGCCGGCCACGAGCTACAACAACCTTGTGGTAATGTGCTGCAACATTGTGGTAACCCTACGCGCAACAGCGGCCGCCGTCGCGGTCCTGGTCACGGCGGGCCTCGCCGCGGCAGCGCCGCCACGTGTCGTGGCACGCATCTCGGTCCCCGGCCAGCCGATCGGCGTCGCGTACGGCGAGGGGTCAGTCTGGGTCGCCAGCATCGAGCGAAACTCGCTCTTCCGGATCGATCCCGCGACGAATGCCGTCGCTGCGGAGATCGGCGTAGGAGTCGGGCCGATCGGCGTCGCGTTCGGGGCCGGCTCGGTGTGGACGGCCGACTGGCGCGGCGGGACCGTCACCCGCGTCGACCCCGCTGCGAACCGCGTGCTCGCGACCATCGCGGTCGGCCAGCGGGAGGGTCCGGAGGGCATGGCGTTCGGCGCAGGCGCCGTCTGGGTGTCCCACAAGGAGGGCGCCGTTACGCGGATCGATCCCGCGACGAATGCCGTCGTCGCTCGGATCCGGGTTGCCCAAGAGGCGCGCTACCTCGCGGTCGGCGCCGGTTCGGTGTGGGTCACGAGCTACGACCGGGGAACCGTGCAGCGGATCGACATCCGCACCAATCGCGTCGTCAAGACGATCCGGCTGGGCGCGACCGGGTCGGGTGCTCAGGGCATCGCCGTCACCGGGTCCGCAGTCTGGGTCGGCGCATGTTCCGGCGGCCGGCTGATCCAGATCGACGCGCGCAAGAACCGGGTCGTCCGCAGGGTCAGGCTCCCCGGATTCCCCTGCGCGGAGGGCGTGGCAGCGAACAGCCGCACCGTCTGGATCGCGAACAACGCGGGTGGCTCGGTCACGAGGTACGACGTCAGGCGCCGACGGCTGAGCGGCACGCGGGCGACCGGAAGCCGTCCACGTGGCATCGCGCTCGGAGGCGGCTCCGTCTGGGTCGTGAACTCTCTGGCGAGCACTGTCTCGCGACTCGCACCCTGATCACTGCGCGTCGAGCCCGCTGACGCCCCACGTGTCCGGAAGGACGTAGCCCTCCGGGAACGGGTCGTCAGGGTCGACGACAAGCTGCGAGATGCCGGTGATCCAGGCGCTGCCCCGGATCGCCGGGACGATCGCCGCGCGGTCGCCCACGCGTCGTCTCCTCGACGATCCGGCCGTCGAACGTCGTGCCGAGCACCGACGCGTGGGTCATCCCGTCGCCGACGCGCATCTCGCCGCGCGCGTGCAGGACGGCCATCCGCGCCGACAGGCCGGTGCCCGTCGCCGAGCGGTCGAGCCGGCCGGGGGCGACGACGACGGCGTTCCGCGTCACCGCGCCGACGCCGCGCCAGGGCTCGGCGAGCTGGACGATGCTGACGCCGGCGATCGCCGGGTTCTCGGGGTGCTCGCAGGGGAGCTGCTCGCGGGCCGCGGCGCGGATGCGCTCGCCTGCGAGCGAGAGGTCGCGGGCCTCGTCGGGCTCGAGCGAGAACCCGAGCGCCTGCGCGTCGGCGATCGCGTACCACATGCCGCCGTAGGCCACGTCCACCGAGATCGTGCCGCGCCCTTCGACCTCGAGCGGCGCGTCGAGCCGGTCGGCGAACGACGGGACGTTCGTCAGCTCGACGCTCTCGCAGCGCCCGTCGCGGCAGGCGGCGCGAGCCTCGACGACTCCGCCGGGCGCCTCGAGCCGCACGACCGTCTCCGGCTCCTCCATCGGCACCATCCCCGTCTCGAGCAGCACGGTCGTGGTGCAGATCGTGTTCGAGCCGGACATGGCCGGATACTCGGTCGGCTCCATGATGATGAAGCCGGCGTCGCAGTCCGGCCGGGTCGACGGGACGACGAGGTTCGCGTGGCAGGCGACGCTGCCCCGCGGCTCACGGAGGAGCAGCCGGCGCAGCGAGTCGTCCGCGCGGAGCGCCTGCATCTGCTCGAACACGCTCTCGCCGGGGGGCGGCAGGACACCGCCGACGACGACATTGCCGATCTCGCCGCCCGCATGGCAGCCGACGACCGTGATCACGCGACTCGCCCGCACGAATCGGCAAGCTAACGAAGTGACCGACGTCCAGACGCTCGCGCTCTTCGCCGCGGCCTCGCTCGCGCTCGCCGTCGTTCCCGGCCCTGCCGTCCTCTACATCGTCGCGCGCAGCGTCGACCAGGGACGGCTCGCCGGCCTCGTCTCCACCCTCGGGATCGCCGTCGGCGGACTCGTCCACGTCGTCGCCGCCACGATCGGCCTCTCGTCGCTGCTCGCCTCCTCGGCGACGGCGTTCACCGTGGTGAAGTACGCGGGCGCGGCCTACCTCGTGTTGCTCGGCGTCCGCCGGCTGCTGACGCGCGAGCAGCCGGAGGGCGAGATCGCCCGCGTGCCGAAGGCGCGCCGGCGGCTCTTCGTCGACGGCGTGGTCGTGAACGTCCTCAACCCGAAGACCGCGATCTTCTTCGTCGCCTTCCTGCCGCAGTTCGTCGATCCCGGCGCCGCCTCGGCCTCGCTGCAGATCCTCGCGCTCGGCATGATCTTCGTCGGGATTGCCTTTTGCTCCGACTCGCTCTGGGCGATCGGCGCGGGGACGCTGGGCGCATGGCTGCGGCGCAGCTCCTGGTACCTCGGCGCGAAGCGCTGGGTCACCGGGACGGTGTTCGTCGGCCTCGGCCTGTCGACGGCCCGGACTGCGTGAACATCGTCGACGGGCACGGCGCCGAGCACGTGCCGGCCGTCCGCTCCCTCTTCGAGGAGTACGCGGATTCGCTGGACGTCGACCTGGGCTTCCAGGACTTCGAGCGTGAGGTCGCGGAGCTTCCAGGGGAGTACGCGCCGCCCGCGGGCCGGCTGCTGCTCGCACTCGACGGCGGGGAGGCCGGCGGCTGCGTCGCCCTTCGCCCGCACGCGCCGCGCGTCTGCGAGATGAAGCGGCTCTACGTGCGGCCCGCCTTCCGCGGCACCGGCCTCGGGCGCGTCCTCGCCGAGCGCGTCGTCCAGGCCGGGCGCGACGCGGGCTACGAGCGGATGCGCCTCGACACCCTGCCGACGATGGACGCCGCCCGCGCGCTCTACCGATCGCTCGGCTTCGAGGAGATCGAGGCGTATCGCCCCAATCCCGTCCACGGGACGACGTACTTCGAGCTCGACCTACGCGGTCAGCTCTGAGGCCAGCTCCTCGAACACCGCGACGAAGGCGTCCGCGTCCGCCGTGGTGTGGGCGACCGACAGCGTCCACTCCTCCTCGCGGCCGGGCGTCATGAAGATGTCCCGGTTGACGTTGTAGAGCCAGGCGAGCTCGGTCAGCTCTGCGTCCTGCTGCTGCCGGAACGTCGCGTAGTCGGTGATCTTCGACGGGGCGAAGGTCACGCAGCCCTTGGAGCCGATCCCGACGGCGTAGCCCGGGAGGCCATAGCGCTCGATCACGGCCTGGCAGCCCGCCACCAGCCGGTCGTCGATCGACTCGAGGTGCGGATACGCCTCGGGCGTCAGCACCTCGTCCAGCGTCGCCCGCGCCGTTGCCATCGAGAGCGGGTTGCCGTTGAAGGTGCCGACCTGGTGGACGCGCCCCTCCTCCACGACCTCCATCACCTCGTCGGTGCCGCCGACCGCCCCGGACGGAAGGCCGCCGCCGAGGGTCTTCGCGAGCGTCACCAGGTCGGGCTGGACCCCGTAGCGCTCCGTCGCCCCGCCCGGCGCGATCGTGAGCCCGGTCTTGACCTCGTCGAAGATCAGCAGCACGCCGCGCTTTCGCGTCTCCTCCCTGACCGCCTCGAGATACCCCGGCTCCGGGAGGACGACGCCGATGTTCATCATCGCCGCCTCCATGATCAGGCAGGCCGGCAGCCGTCCCTCGTCCTCGAGCCGGTCGAGCCGGCGGGAAAGCGCCGCCGCGTCGTTGTAGGGCACGGCGATGGTCAAGTCGGCCACGGCCTGTGGCAGCCCTTCGCCGTAGGGGATCGAGGGGATCTCGTCGGGATCGGTCTCCTCCCAGTCGATGGAGACGCCGACACCGACCATCACACCGTCGTGGTGGCCGTGGTAGGAGCCGAGGATCTTCAGGATCGTGTCCCGCCCGGTGGCGCCGCGGGCGATGCGGATCGCGTCCATCGTCGCCTCGGTCCCGGAGTTGGTGAAGCGCCACTTGGGAAGGCCGAAGCGGCGCACGAGCTCCTCGGCGACGAACGCCGCGTCCTCGGTCGGCGCCGAGAAGTGCGACCCGAGCCGGACGCGTTCCTCGACGGCCCGGACGATCGCCGGGTTGGCGTGGCCGACGACCATCGAGCCGAAGCCGTTGTGGTAGTCGATCAGCCGGTGCCCGTCGGCGTCCCAGACGTACTGTCCCTCGCCCCTGGTGAGGAACATCGGCCACGGGTCTCGCTCCTGGTAGCTCGAGGCCACGCCGTTCGGCATCGTGCGCCGCGCCCGCTCGAAGAGCTCACGGGACTTCGGGGTCCGCTCGTCCATCCGCCGGGATTCCCGCTCGGTCAGATCCTTGATCCGGGCACGGTCGATCGCGCTTCCGACCGTCGTCATGCGACCAGCACCTTTCCGCCCTCGACCTGGTCCCAGGCTTCGGCGAGCACGTCGCCGAGGATCGCGACGATCCGGTCGAACTCCTCCTGGCCGGCGACGAGCGGCGGAGAGAGCTGGATCACCGGGTCGCCGCGGTCGTCGGCCCGGCAGATCAGGCCCGCCTCGAACATCCGCTTCGAGAGGAAACCGCGCACCAATCGCTCCGACTCCTCCGGCGTGAACCGCTCCCGGGTCTCCTTGTCCTTCACGAGCTCCAGCGCGTAGAAGAAACCCGTGCCGCGCAGGTCGCCGGCGATCGGGAGCTCGAGCAGTTGCGACAGCGTCTCGCGGAACCGGCCCTCGTTCTCCTTCACCTGCTCGACGATCCGTTCCCGCTTCATGATCTCGAGGTTCTTCAGCGCGATCGCGGCCATCACCGGGTGCCCGCCGAAGGTGATGCCGTGCGTGTACATCGAGTCGCCGCTCAGGAACGGCTCCATCACGCGGTCGGTCGCGATCACGCCGCCGATCGCCGCGTACGCGGAGGAAAGTCCCTTCGCCATGGTGATCAGGTCGGGACGGATGTCGTAGCGCTCGGAGCCGAACCAGTGGCCGAGCCGGCCGAAGCCGGTGATCACCTCGTCGGCGCAGAGCAGGATCTCGTAGCGATCGCAGAGCTCGCGCACGCCGCGCCAGTAACCCTCCGGCGGCGTGAACGCACCGCCGGCGTTCTGCACCGGCTCCATGATCACCAGCGCGACGGTCTCCGGGCCCATCGCCTCGATCGCGTTCTCGAGGTCGTCGAGCAGCATCGCGGTGAACTCCTCCTCGGTCTCCTCGAGCGGCCGGTGGTAGCGGTTCGTGTTTCGCACGTGGCGGACTTCCGGGACGAGCGGCTCGAACGGCGTTCTCAGCGCGGGGACTCCGTTGATCGAGAGGGCGCCCATGGTGGCGCCGTGGTAGGCGGTCTGCCGCGCGATCGCCTTCCAGCGCCGCTCCGGATTCGGCCGGGCGGCGTAGTACTGACGCGCGAGCTTCCAGGCGGACTCGACCGCCTCGGACCCGCCCGAGCAGAAAAAGACGCGCTGAAGATCGCCGGGCGCGAGCTCCGCCACCTCCGCCGCGAGCTCGATCGCGCGGGGGTGCGCGTAGGACCAGTTCGTGTAGAACGGCAGCTCGCGCATCTGGTCGTGCGCGGCCTGACCGACCTCGTCCCCGAAGCCGTAGCCGATGTTGACCGCGAAGAGCCCGGCCAGCGCGTCGAGATACCGCTTGCCCTTCGCGTCCTCCAGGTAGCAGCCGTCCCCGCGGACGATGATCGGCACCTCGCCGTCGAGGTAGCCGGACATCTGCGTGAAGTGGAGCCAGAGGTGGTCGCGTGCGGCCTGCTGCAGGTCGGTCAATCGAGCCCCTCGGTCTCCGCCACCGCCACCCTGCCTGCTGCGATTTCGGGGTCGACGGACTCGAACGGCTTGCGTCCGAAGAAGCGATCGTGGCCGGTCAGCCGCCAGACGACGACGAGGACGACGCCGAGCAGCAGGAAGCCGTAGCCGATCGCAAGCGGCGGTGCGAAACCGAGGACCGTCTGCCCCGAGTACGACGCGTCGGTGTCGGCGAACGACCGGGATGCTTCGACGAACAGATAGCCCAGGATCAGGGCCCCGATGATGGGACCCGACCCCGATCAGGATGAAGTTCTTGACCGACTTCGTGATCTCGTGACGGTAGTACACGACGCAGGCGATGCCGCTCAGCGCGTAGTAGAAGGCGATCATCAGCGCGAGCGCCGAGATCGAGTCGAACAGGAAGTTCTGGGAGATGAAGTTCATGGGCACGTACCAGAGGATGGCGAGGAGGGCGACGAGGGCAGTCGCCACATGTGGCGTCCGGAACCGCTCGTGGATCGCCGCGAGCGGCGCCGGATATGCCCCCGAACGAGCCATCGACAGTGTCGTTCGCGAGGCGGGAAGGATCGTCGTCTGCGTCGAGGAGATGGCCGACGTGGCCACTGCGAGCAGCACGAGCTTGTCCCACGGCGAGCCGAGCACGTCGCCGGCGAGGACGCCGAAGATCGCGTCGTCGTCGTCGTACTCGCCGAGCGCCTCGAGGCCCGCGAAAGCGACGACTGCCGTTCCGACCGACACGTAGGTGAAGACGAGGATGACGGTGCTCACGACTGCGGCCAGGCCCGGCGCGCGCCGACTGTCCTCCGTCTCCTCGGTCAGGTTGACGGCGGACTCCCAGCCCCAGTAGAGGAAGACGCCGACCAGGAGGGCGGCGACGAGCGCATCGGAGTCGGCGATCTCGAAGGGGTTGAACCACGATGCCTGCGGCTCGATGGAGTCGACCGGGGCGTCCCCGCTGTAGACCTTCGCGATCGCCACGATCGCAAACAGGAGCAGCGCGCCTACCTGCGCCAGGATCATCACGTTCTGAATTCGCGCGGATAGCTCGGTGCCGAGGATGCAGATCGTCGTCATCACGAGGATGACCACCACGGCGAGCGCGGTCACGGCCGCCTTCGAGCCCGCCGCCGAGTCCCAGCCGACGAAGAGATAGAGGTACCGCGCGCCGACGTCGGCGAGCGAGCCGATCACGAGGATCCCCGTCACGCAGACGGCCCAGCCGCCGATCCAGCCCAGCCACGGCCCCAGCGCGCGCGTCACCCACGAGAAGGTGGTGCCGGCGTCGGGGTCGGCCCGGTTCATGTAGAAGAACGCGCCCGCGATCAGGAACATCGGCACGAAGGAAAGGAGGAGCGCCGCCGGCGCCTGGAGCGCGACGAGCACGGCGAGCGTCCCGATTGCGGCCGCCAGCGAGTACGCGGGCGCGGTCGAGGCGAGCCCGATCACGAGCCCGCCGACGAAGCCGATCGCGTTCGGCTTCAGGGTCCTCTTCTCGGTTCCGGGGATCGGTCGGTTGGGATCCCTCACCGTCACGCTCCTTTCGCCTGCTCTCCGCCGCCGCCGTAGGGGTACCACCACTCCTTCGGCGCGAGCCTGGTCTCGAGGTGGACGTGCTTCGTCTCCTGGAAAGCCTCCAGGCCTTCCTGTCCGAGCTCGCGGCCGAGCCCGGACTGCTTCATCCCTCCGAAGGGGCCTGCATCGTTGTCCGTCAGCGGGTCGTTGAACCAGACCGTTCCAGCCTTCAGCTCCCGCATGCAGCGGAGGATCGTGTCGAGATCCTTCGTGTAGACGTTTGCGCCGAGCCCGAAGCGCGTCGAGTTCGCGAGCTCGATCGCCTCGTCCAGGCTCTTGACCCGGACGAGCGGCGCGACCGGGCCGAAGGTCTCCTCCCGGAGGAGGTCGGTCTCGGCCGGCGCGCCGGTGACGACGGTGGGGGCGTAGAAGTACCCGCTTCCGTTGCCGCCGTTCGAGCCGCCCGTGACGACCTCCGCGCCCGCTTCGACGGCTGCGTCCACCTGGGCGGCGACACGGTCACGCTGCCGCGCAGACACGAGTGGGCCGATGTCCGTCCGCTCGTCGAGTGGGTCGCCGACGACGAGCGAGTTTGTGTGCTCCACGAAGGCCTGCAGATAGTCGTCGTAGACGGGCTCGATGACGTAGAAGCGCTCGGCCGAGGTACAGACCTGGCCGGCGTTCAGGAACGCGGCCCACGCGCCGCCCTTCGCCGCGACGTCGATCGCGGGCGCGACGTCAGGGCAGACGATGAACGGGTCTTTTCCTCCAAGCTCGAGGTTGACCCGCGCCACCCGGTCGGCGCAGACGTGCGCGATCTTCTTCCCCGTGTCGACCGAGCCGGTGAACGCGACACAGTCGACGCGTTCGTCGGAGACGATCGCCTCGCCCACCTCTCCGCCGCCGGCGACGATGTTGACGACGCCCGGCGGGAGATGCGCGAAGCAGTCCGCGAGCGCAAGCGTCGAGAGCGGCGTCAGCTCGGAGGGCTTGGCCACGACCGTGTTCCCGGCCGCGAGGGCGGGGGCGAGCTTCCAGGCGAGGAGGAGCAGCGGGTAGTTCCACGGGACGATGCAGCCGACGACGCCCATCGGCTCCTTGAGCACGAGCGCGAGCTGCGTCGACTCGATCGACGGGATCACCCGTCCGGCGAAATTGCGGCCGATCTCGGCGTAGTAGTCGAAAGCGGCGGCGGTCCACGCGACCTCGTCCGAATTTTCGATCCGAGGCTTCCCGCCCTCCTTGGTCATCAGCTCGGCAAGCTCGTCGGTGTGGGCGCGAAGGCGAGCCGCCACTTCGTGGAGGATCTCGCAGCGCTCGATCGCGGGAGTCGCCGCCCAGCCGTGGGCCGACTCTCGGGCCGCGCTCACCGCAGCGTCGATCTGCTCGGCGGAAGGGAGTCCCACCGACGCGAGCTCGCTCTCGGTGTACGGGTTCTCGACAGCGAGCGACCCGCCCTCGCCCGCAACCTGCTCGCCGTTGATGAGGAGCCGCGTCTCCGTCAATCCAGCTTCGCCATCACGTGCTTGAGCTGCGTGTAGTCCTCGAGCGCGTACATCGAGAGATCCTTGCCGTAGCCCGACTGCTTGAAGCCGCCGTGCGGCATCTCCGAGACGAGCGGGATGTGGTCGTTGATCCAGACGGTTCCGAACTCGAGCTTCCGGGACGCGTTCAGCGCCCGCCCGATGTCGCGCGTGAAGACCGAGGCGGCGAGGCCGTACGGGACGTCGTTGGCCCACGCGATCGCCTGGTCGTCGTCGGCGAAGCGCTGCACCGTGACGACCGGTCCGAAGACCTCGCGCTGGACGATCTCGTCGGTCTGGTCGACGTCCACGACGACCGTCGGCTTGACGAAGAACCCACGATCGCCGTTCGTGCCGCCCCCGGTGAGCACCGTTGCGCCCGTCGCGCGGTCGAGGAAGCCGAGCACGCGCTCCTGCTGAGCCTTCGAGATGACTGGGCCCATCTCGATCTCGTCGCTTTCCGCGGGGTCGCCGACCTGCATCGATTCGACGGCGGGCACGAGCTTCTCGAGCAGCTTGTCGTAGATCTTCGGCCCCGCCATCACCCGGGAAGCGGCGGTGCAGTCCTGGCCGGAGTTCCAGTAGCCGCCCACCTTGATCGACTCGGCGACCTGCGCCGGGTCTGCGTCGTCGAACACGATCACCGGCGCCTTGCCGCCGAGCTCGAGGTGGACGCGCTTGAGCGTCTCGGCCGCGGCCCGTGCGACCTCCTTCCCGGTGGCGACGTCACCCGTGAGCGAGACGAGGCGGACGTCCGGGTGCCGGACGATGCCGGCGCCGACCGGCTCGCCGTCGCCGGTGATGACGTTGAGGACGCCGGGCGGGATCACCTCCGCGGCGAGCTGCGCGAAGCGGAGGGTGGAGAGCGGGGTCTGCTCGCTCGGCTTCAGCACGGAGACGTTGCCGGCGGCGAGCGCCGGCGCGAACTTCCAGACGCCCATCATCAGCGGGTAGTTCCAGGGAGCGATCTGACCGACGATGCCGATCGGCTCGCGCCGGATCCAGGACGTGTAGCCCGTCATGTACTCGCCCGCGGCGCGCCCCTCGAGGATCCGCGCCGCCCCGGCGAAGAACCGGAGGTTGTCGGCGCAGACCGGCATCTCGTCGCGCGCTGCTCCCAGCGGCTTGCCCACGTTGCTGGACTCGAGCTCGGCGAGCTCGTCTCCGTGTTCTTCGACCAGGTCGGCGAGCTTCAGCAGGAGCTCCGCGCGCTCGGCCGGCGTCGACTCGCGCCACTCGGGCCATGCCTTCTTCGCCGCCTCGACGGCGCGGTCGACGTCCGCCTGCGTCCCGCGGGGGACCTCGGCGATCGTTTCGCCCGTCGCCGGGTTCACCACCTCCATCGTCCCGCCCTCGGCGCCGTCGACCCACTCGCCGCCGACGAAGTTCTTGTGCTGCTGCGTGGTGACGCTCACCCGGAACCTCCTCGTTTCCCGGCGAAACTATCTCACTAACCTTCGCCCGTGATCGCGGTTCTGGGCGCAGCGGGGACGATCGGCCGCAACGTCGCACGGTTCCTCGAGGACTGGGGCGCTCCGCTCGTCCGGCGGGACGCGCGCCTCGAAGGGGAGGAGCGGGTAGACGCCTCCGACGCGGTCGCGGTCGCGGTCGCCCTCGAAGGCTCCGCTGTCTGCGTCAACTGCGCGGACTACCGCCTGAACCTCCCGGTCATGCGGGGCGCGCTGGAGGCCGGAGCTCACTACGTGGATCTCGGCGGCCTCTACCACGTGACGAAGCAGCAGCTCGAGCTCGACCCCGAGTTTCGCGAGCGGGGCCTGGCGGCGCTGCTCGGCATGGGGTCGGCGCCGGGGAAGACGAACCTGCTCGCCGCGGCCGCCGTGGAGCGCCTGGGCGCTGAGCCGGAGTCCCTCGAGATCTGGGCCGCCACCCGCGATCCGGCTGCCGCCGACCATCCGTTTCCGGCGCCGTACTCCGTTCGGACGCTCCTCGACGAGCTGCGGATGCGGCCTGTGATCGTGGAGCAGGGCCGCGCCGTGGAAGTCGAGCCGATGTCCGGCGAGGCCACTCGTGAGCTCCCGGAGCCTGTCGGCGAAGCGACGGGCATCTACACGCTCCATTCCGAGCTCGCGACGTTGCCCGGCGCCTATCCGAGCCTGCGGAACGCGTCGTTCCGCCTCTGCCTGTCGCCCGGGCTGCTGGAGAAGCTCCTGGCGCTCCGCGAAGGAGAGGAGCCTCAGCCCTACGAGCAGTCCGAGGCGTCCGTGGCCGTGCACCTCGTCGAGGCGGCGGGAGACGGCCGGCGGGTCGTGGGGTGGACGCTGACGCGCCGCGGCTCCGCCCGCTCCACTTCGGAGCCTGCCGCGCGCGCGGCGGTCGAGCTCCTCGAGCAGCGGTTGCGGTTCGCCGGTGTGAGGCCGCCGGAGGCGGCGATCCCGGATCCGGACGCCTTCCTCGCGCTGCTCGACACGGAGGTCTACTGGGAGGTCGCGTAGGCGAGCCAGCGGCGGGCGCAGTCCTCGTTGTCGCCTTCGTCGCGGATCGTCCAGCGCGTCGAGCGTCGACCGGCCGGCCGCGCGGGTCGGTTGTACGCCGCTGCGAGTCTCCTCGGGATGACGATCTCGAGGTTGCGGTCGATCGTGATCCGCACCAGCTCGGTGGAGTCGTGCGCCGCCTCGCCGGGCCGCGTCGGGCGCGCGACGACATCCACGTTGCGGCGGCGCGCGATCGTGGCGAGGTTCTCGCCCTGGTCGTAGACGCGGAGGTCGACCTCGCAGCCCGTCTCTCGCTCGAAGCCGATCGTGTCGCCGACGAGTCCCGCGGGCGCGAGCAGCCTGACCTCGCGCTTCGGTTCGTCGGCACCGCAACCCGCGGCGACGGAAAGTAGGGCGGCGGCGAGGAGAGGTCGAACGGCCATACTCGGCAGCATTGTGTCGACCTACGAGCGTCTCGCAGACCTGCCGCTGACGATCGAGGGCCACGAGCTCGAGCGACTCGAGCACGAGGTCTCCAGCGAGTTCACCCGTGTGACGACGATCGTCCACCTGCGCGGCGGCGGCGAGGAGGGGCTCGGCGAGGACGTCACCTACAGCACCGAGGATCACGACGGCTTCGCGGTGGTGGGCCCGCAGCTTCCGCTCGCCGGCAGCTGGACGCTCGAGTCGTTCTCGAGCCACCTCGACGGCGTCGAGCTCTTCCAGGCGGAGCCCGGGATGTCGGCGTTTCGCGACTACCGCCGCTGGGCGGTCGAGAGCGCGGCGCTGGACCTTGCGCTCCGGCAGGACGGCAAGTCGCTGGCGGAGGCCGTGGGCCGGGAGGCGAGCCCGGTCGCCTTCGTCGTCTCGACGCGGTCGTCGATCGACCACCTGCGCGCGCTGCTCGACGTGCATCCGACCACGCGGTTCAAGCTCGACCCTGTTCCGGAGTGGACGCCGGAGCTCGTCGCCGAGCTCGTTCGAGCTCGCGGAGGTCGACACCCTCGATCTCAAGGGCCAGTACAAGGGGACGATCGTCGACAACCCCGCCGACCCCGCCCTCTACCGGCTCGTCGCCGAGGCGTTTCCCAGTGCCTGGATCGAAGATCCAGACCTCACGCCGGAGACCGACCGCGTCCTGGAACCGCATCGAGACCGGATCACCTGGGACGCGCCGATTCATTCCGTGGCGGACATCGAGGCGCTGCCGTTCCCGCCCCGCACGATCAACATCAAGCCGTCGCGGTTCGGGCCGTTGCGGCGGTTGTTCGAGACCTACGACTACTGCGCCGAGCGCGGGATCGGCATGTACGGCGGCGGCCAGTTCGAGCTCGGCGTCGGGCGCGGGCACATCCAATACCTCGCGTCGCTGTTCCATCCGGACACGCCCAACGACGTCGCTCCCGCCGGGTACAACCTGGCGCCGCTCGATCCGTCGCTGCCGGAGTCGCCGTTGGCGCCGGCTGCGGCGCCGGTCGGCTTTCGCTGGGGATAGCCCGGAACGCTTTCGACACAGTTCCGACACACACACGTGTCAGTTTTCGCGCTAGCGTCGTTGCCATGACAGACATCACGACACTTTGGGGCAAGGCGACCGTCGTCGACGAGGTCCGGTTGCAGCAGCGCGCCGGCGACAAGCGCTTCGCGTCACTGGTTCAGCTTCTCGAAGACGCGAAGGGCGACTGGCTCGTCCGCTTCGCCTACACGACCGACGGAGTCACGCGCCGCGGGCCCGTGACGCTGCGCGGTGCCGACCTGGAACGGCTCCGCAAGGCGCTGGGCGAGCACGAGGCGCTGGCTGCCGCGCTCCGCTTCGACCGTGGCTAGCCGGCCGCAGTTGCGACGAGCCGGTCCGAGGCCTCGCGGGCCGCCTCAACGAGCGCCCCGAGGATCAGCGCACCGTCGGTGGAGCCGACGAGCGGGTCGACCGCATGCTCCGGGTGCGGCATCAGCCCCATGACGTTGCCGCGCTCGTTGCAGACTCCCGCGACGTCCCCGACGGAGCCGTTCGGGTTCTCCGCGTAGCGGAGCACGATCTGGCGCTTCGCTTCGAGCTCTGCGAGGAGGTCCGCGCCTGCGAACCAGCACCCCTCGCCGTGCTTGATCGGGATCGTCAGCTCCTGCCCGGGTGCGCAGCGAGCCGTGAACGGCAGATCGTTGCGCTCGATCCTCAAAACGACATCACGAGAGATGAATGCGAGCGACGCGTTCGGGCGCAGGGCGCCTGGGAGGAGCCCCGCCTCGCAGAGGATCTGGAAGCCATTGCAGATCCCGAGGACGAGACCGCCCTCGGCCGCGAATGTCGAGACCGCCTTCATCGCCGGCGAGAACCGTGCGATCGCGCCGCAGCGGAGGTAGTCGCCGTAGGAGAAGCCGCCCGGCAGGACGACAGCGGTGACGCCCGGGAGCTCGTCGTCTGCGTGCCAGACGGGCACCGCGTCGGCGCCGAGGCCCTCGAGGGCGAGCAGGGCATCCCGGTCGTCGTTCGACCCCGGGAAGGTGACGACCGCGATGCGGGGACGGCTCTCGGTCACGAACCGAGCTCGATCTCGTAGCTCTCGATCAGCGGGTTCGTCAGGAGCTGCTCGCACATCCGCTCGACCTCGGAGCGGGCGGCGTTGGGGTCGCTCGCCTCGACCTCGAGGTCCACGACCCGTCCGACGCGCGCCTCACCGACGGCGAAGCCGAGCTCGCGGAGCGAGCTCTCGACGGCCTCGCCCTGCGGATCGAGGATGCCGGGCTTCGGCCGGACCAGGACCGTCGCTCTCATCGGAGCACGACCTCCGGGTCCTCGAGGTAGCGGTCGAACGGGATCTCCGTCAGGCGCTCGAACGCTTCGACGTAGCGCTGCCGCGTCCCGGCGACGACTTCGGCGGGCACCTCGGGTCCCGGCTCGGCCTTGTCCCAGCCGAGCGTCTCGCAGTAGTCGCGGACGTACTGCTTGTCGAAGGAGGGCTGCGCGCTGCCGGGCTTGTAGTCGTCCGCCGGCCAGAACCGGGACGAATCCGGCGTGAACGCCTCGTCCGCGAGGACGAGTGTGCCTTCGCTGTCGATTCCGAACTCGAACTTCGTGTCGGCGATGATGATCCCGCGCGCCGCGGCGTGCTCGGACGCGAAGCGATACAGCTCGAGCGACGTCGCCTCGACTTCGGCCAGCCGCTCTGGGCCCACGAGCTCGGCGGCCTCTTCACGTGTGATGTTCTCGTCGTGCCCCGTCTGTGCCTTCGTCGCCGGTGTGAAGATCGGCTCGGGCAGACGGTCCGACTCCTGGAGGCCTTCGGGCAGCGCGTGGCCGCAGACCTCGCCGCCGGCCTGGTAGTCCTTCCAGCCGGAGCCGGCGAGATACCCGCGGACGACGCACTCGATCGGCAGCATCTCGAGCCGCCGGCACTCCAGTGAGCGCCCGTCCGAGCGCAGCACGATCAGGTGGTTCGGGCAGACGTCCTGCGTCCTCGCGAACCAGAACGCCGAGAGGCCGGTGAGAACCCGGCCCTTGTCAGGGATCTCGGTCGGGAGGACGACGTCGAAGGTCGAGATCCGGTCGCTGGCAACGAGCAGCAAGCGGTCGTCGTCGAGCGCGTAGAGCTCGCGGACCTTTCCGCTTCCGAGGTGGGCGACGGCTTCAGGCATGGATGTGCTCCTCTCTCCGGGACAGGGCGTGGAGCCGCTCGAACACCGCGTCGACGTGGCGTGTGTAGGCGGCGAGGTCGAAAGTCGCGTCGAAGGCGTCCGCGTCGAGCGACGCGGAGATCTCCGCGTCGGCGCGCGCGAGTGTCGCGAAGTCCTGCTCCTCGTCCCAGGCGCGCATCGCGGCACGCTGGACGAGCTCGTAGGCTCGCCCTCGCTCGAGGCCGCGCTCGACGAGCGCGAGGAGCAGGCGCTGGCTGAAGAAGAGGCCGTGACTCGCTTCGAGGTTGCGGCGCATCCGCTCCGGCCGTACGACGAGCCCGTCGACGAGCCAGGTGAACCGGTCGAGCATGTAGTCGAGCGCCAGAAAGGCGTCGGGGATCGCGACACGCTCCGCCGAGGAGTGCGAGATGTCCCGCTCGTGCCAGAGCGCGACGTTCTCGAAGCCCACAACGGCCGCAGCTCGGACGATCCGCGCCAGCCCGCAGATGCGCTCGGCGACCACGGGGTTCTTCTTGTGCGGCATCGCCGACGAGCCTTTCTGTCCCCGGCGGAAGGGCTCCTCGACCTCGCGCACCTCCGTCCGCGCCAGGTGGCGGATCTCCAGCGCGAACTTCTCCAGCGAGGCGGCGGCCACCGCCAGCGCCGAGAGCAGACCGGCGTGCCGGTCTCGCTGCAGGATCTGGGTAGACGCTTCGGCGGGCTCGAGGCCGAGGGACTCGCAGGCGGTGCGCTCGACCTCCGGATCGGTGGCCGAGTACGTCCCGACGGCGCCCGACAGCTTCCCGACCCGCATCGTCTCGAGTGCGGCGCGCACCGCGGCCGCGCGCACGATCGAGCTCGAACGCCCACACGGCGAGCTTGAGCCCGAACGTCGTCGGCTCGGCGTGGACGCCGTGCGTGCGTCCCATCATCAGCGTGTCCCGGTGCTCCTCCGCCCGTCGGATCACCGCGTCGAGCGCAGCTTCGAGGCCCTCCATCACGAGCTCGCCCGCAGCCTGGATCTGCAGCGACAGCGCGGTGTCGAGGACGTCCGACGACGTGAGGCCGTAGTGGAACCAGCGGCCGACCGGCCCGAGCTGCTCGCCGACCGCGTCGACGAACGCTGCGACGTCGTGCTGTGTGCGCTCCTCGATCTCCGCCACGCGCTCGGCGGTCGGCGGAACGGCCCGCTCGCGGATCTCGGCAGCAGCCTCGGCCGGAACGACGCCCACCGCTGCCCAGCCGTCCAACGCGGCGAGCTCGACCTCGAGCCACCGGGCCAGCTTCCCCTCGTCCGACCAGATCCTGGCCATGGCCGGGCGCGAGTACCTGGCGATCACCGGCTCGATTCTAGAGGCGGTCTAGGAGGACATGAGGTCGCCCGCAGGCATTCCCCCGCCTTGCGCGAGAATTCGCGCGGCGAGGATGGCCGCGTTGCGGGCGCCGTCGATCGACACGCACGCCACGGGCACCCCCGGCGGCATCTGCACGATCGACAGAAGTGCGTCGAGTCCGTCCGCGACGCTCTTGGACGATCGCAGCGGCACGCCGATCACCGGCAGCTCGGTGTAGGCCGCGACGACGCCCGGCAGCGCCGCGGCCATCCCGGCGCCGCAGATCACGACCCGCACCCCCCGGAGCGCCGCGGTCGAGGCGTACTCCGCGACGCCGCGCGGATCGCGATGGGCCGAGAGGACGTGGAACTCGTGCGTGATGCCGCGCGCGTCGAGCTCCTCGAACGCCGGCTCCATCGCCTCGCGGTCGGACTCCGATCCGACGAGGATCCCGACGAGCGGGCCCTTCTCCCCGAACTCCTCGAGCAGCGCGAACGGCTCGGTGCCGGTCTCAGCCAACGCTGACCGCCCGCGCGGCGATGTCATGCCGGTAACGCATCCCCTCGAAGGAAATCAGCTCACACGCCTCGTACGCCCGTTGCCGCGCCTCGTCGAGCGTCGGCCCGAGCGCAGTGACGTTCAGAATCCGGCCGCCGTTCGTCACGAGCTGCTCGCCACGCATCGCCGTCCCGGCGTGGAACACGAGCGCGCCGGCGGCCTCAGCGTCCCCGATGCCATGGATCGGGGTTCCGGAGTCGCCGCCTGCCGGATAGTTCCCCGCTGCGAGGACGACGGTCACGGCGGTCTCGTCGGACACTTCGAGCGACTCTCCGGGCTCGCCCGCCGCGGCCCCGGCGAACGCAGCGAGCAGGTCGCCTTCGAGGCGGGGAAGAAGCACCTGCGTCTCCGGGTCTCCGAGCCGGCAGTTGAACTCGAGCACCTTCGGGCCTGCCGCGGTCTGCATCACGCCGGCGAACAGCGCCCCGACGAACGGCGCCCCGCGCGCGTCGAGCTCCCGCAGCACGGGCAGGTGAATCAGCTCGACGAGCTCCTCCGTCGCGGACTCGTCGAAGCCTGGGACCGGGGAGTACGCGCCCATGCCGCCGGTGTTCGGGCCCTCGTCGCCGTCGAACGCGCGCTTGTGGTCCTGCGCGCTCGGCAGCACCGTCGCCCGCACGCCGCTGGCGAGCGCGAACACCGACAGCTCCTCGCCCTCGAGCAGCTCCTCGATCACGAGCGGCCCTTCCGCGCCCGAGACCTCCTCGAGCGCTGCATCCAGGGCGTCCTGATCGGGACAGACGAAGACGCCCTTTCCTGCTGCAAGCCCGTCGAGCTTGACGACGCACGGCGCCTCGGGCGACGTCAGCGTCCGCGCGGCCGGGACGGCGGCGGCGCGCATCACGTCCTTGGCGAAGAGCTTGGAGCCCTCGATGCGCGCGGCCGCGGCGCTCGGTCCGAACACCGGGACGCCCGCGTGGCGCAGCTCGTCGGCGACGCCCGCGACGAGCGGCACCTCCGGGCCGACGACCGCAAGGTCGACGTGGAGCCCGCGCGCCAGATCGAGCAGCCCTTCGGCATCCTCGGCGCGCACCGGATGGCACTCCCCGAGCCGCGCGATGCCGGGATTCCCAGGGGCGGCATGGAGCTCCGAGAGCAGCGGGCTCTGGCTCAGCTTCCAGGCGAGCGCGTGCTCGCGGCCGCCCGATCCGATCAGCAGCACCCTCATGGGCGCGCGATCGCCTCGACGCCGCGCTGCGCCAGCACGTTCTCGCGGGCTCGGCCCGTCCCGATCAGCGACACCTCCACCTCGAGCGCGCGTTCGACGAACTCGACGTACGCGCGCGCGGCGGCCGGGAGCTTGGCGACGTCGTCGATGTCGTCGAGCGGCTCGTCCCAGCCGGGCAGCACTTCGTACACCGGCTCTGCGTGGTGGAAGTCGCTCTGGTGCGCCGGGAACTCCTCGCTCTCGGCCCCGTCTGGAAGCCGGTACGCGACGCACACGGGCAGCTCGCCGAAATGGGAGAGCACGTCCAGCTTGGTCAGGGCGAGCGAGGTGATGCCGTTCAGGCGGACGGCGTAGCGCAGGCCGACGAGGTCGAGCCAGCCGCACCGGCGCTCCCGGCCCGTCACCGTTCCGTACTCGGCGCCGAGCTCGCGAACGCGTTCCTGGTCCGGCCCTTCGATCTCGGTGGGGAACGGTCCCTCGCCGACCCGCGTCAGATACGCCTTCGCGACGCCGAGCACCGCGTCGATCCGGCGCGGTCCGATGCCGACGCCGACCGCCGCCGCCGCCGCAATCGGGCTGGACGAGGTGACGAACGGATACGTCCCGTGGTCGAGGTCGAGCAACGTCCCCTGCGCACCCTCGAAGAGCAGGAACCGACCCTCGCGCAGCGCGCGATCGACGAGCAGCGAGACGTCTGCGATGTAGGGACGAAGCCGCTGCGCGTAGCTCTCGTAGCGGCCCGCCACGTCGTCGAGGTCGAGCGGCTCCGCGCCGTACACCCGCTCCAGCCAGTGATTCTTCTCGGCGAGCGCTACCTCGATCTTCTGGCGCAGGATCTTGGGGTCGAAGAGATCCTGGACGCGGATTCCGAGCCGCGCCGCCTTGTCGCCGTAGGCCGGGCCGATGCCGCGCCGCGTCGTCCCGATCTGGAGCTTTCCGAGCCGGCGCTCGCTCGCCCGATCGAGCGCGACGTGCCACGGCATGATCAGGTGCGCGTTCCCCGAGACTCGAACCGCCGAGGTCGACAACCCTCGCGCCTCGAGGTCGTCGAGCTCCTCGATGAAGACCTGCGGGTCGATCACGCAGCCCGCTCCGAGCACGCACTCCTTGCCCCAGAGGATCCCCGAGGGCATGTGGCGGAACTTGTAGGTCTCGCCGTCCGCGACGATCGTGTGCCCGGCGTTCGGCCCGCCCTGGTAGCGGCAGACGATGTCGGAGTGCTGCGCCAGCAGGTCGACGATCTTGCCCTTGCCCTCGTCGCCCCACTGGGCGCCCACGATCACGGTGGCCGGCACTGGAGCTGAGTCTGCCGGACCGACCGGCTAGGCGCTCGGAGCCAGGTCGGCGAACTTCGCGTACCGGTTGAGCCACGCGAGCTTCTCCGTCCCCGTGGGCCCGTTCCGGTGCTTGGCGAGGTGGAGCTCCGCGATCCCCTGCGCGTCGCTCTCGTCGTTGTAGTACTCGTCGCGGTAGATGAAGAAGACGAGATCCGCGTCCTGCTCGAGGACGCCGGATTCTCTGAGGTCCGAAAGGATCGGCCGCTTGTCGTGGCGTTGCTCGACGGCCCGCGACAGCTGGGACAGCGCGATCACCGGGACGTCGAGGTCGCGCGCGAGCACCTTCAGGTTCCTCGAGATCTGCGAGACCTCCTGGACGCGGTTCTCCGGGTTCGAGCCCGAGGTCATCAGCTGGAGGTAGTCGACGATGATCAGCGCGAGGTTCGGCTCCCTCGACTTCAGGCGCCGCGCCTTCGAGCGGATCTCCATCATCGTGATCGAGCCCGTGTCGTCGACGTAGATCGGCGCCTTCGCAAGCTTGTCGCAGGCCGCTGTCAGGCGGGGCCAGTCGTCGGCGCCGAGCTTGCCGTTGCGCAGGCGCTGGGACTCGACCTTCGCCTCGCTGCACATCAGCCGCTGGGTGACCTCCGACTTCGACATCTCCAGCGTGAAGATCGCGACCGGCAGCTCGCGCCGCACGGCGACGTTCACCGCCATGTTCAGCGCGAGGCCCGACTTGCCCATGCTCGGGCGCGCGGCGACGATGATCAGGTTCCCGGGCTGGAAGCCGGAGGTCAGCCGGTCGATGTCGCGGAAGCCGCAAGGAACGCCGGTCACGTCCTCGCCGGCCTCGTAGAGCTGGGTGATCCGCTCGAAGCTCTCCTTCAGCAGCGCCTCGATGTGCGCGAACTCGCTCGTGACTCGGCTCTGGGACAGCTCGAAGATCAGCTGCTCGGCGCGGTCGACGAGATCGATCGTCTCGCCCGGACGATCCCAGCCGAGCCGCCCGACCTCCTGGCCGACGCGGATCAACCCGCGCAGCGTCGCCATCTCGCGGACGATTCGCGCGTAGTGCGCGGCGTTCGCCGACGCGGGGACGAGCGTCGCGAGCTCCTGGATCCGGCTGCGGCCCCCCGCGGGCTCCAGCTCGCCGGACTCGTCGAGCGCGTCGACCAGCGTGATCGCGTCGACCGGCTCGCCGCGTGCGTACAGCGAGAGTGCGGAGCGATAGATCTTCGCGTGGCTCTCGCGGTAGAAGTCGCTCGCGTCGAGGATCTCGCTGACGGCCCCGATCGCGCCGGGGGAGAGCATCATCGAGCCGAGGACTGACTCCTCGGCGTCGAGATTCTGCGGCGGGACCGGGGCCGTCTGCGGGACCTGGGCGACTTGGGCGACCTGAGCGCTCACTCGGGCATTCATTCCGGTTCTCGGGCCCGGACGCAACTGCGCCGTCCCTTACTACTAGGGAGAAAACCCTGATGTATGCAGGTGAAAGAACGCATGTTCGCGGGTGATTGTCCACCGCACGCCGGACGTTGTCCCCACGCGCGGTCGTCTCAGCGGCGCCGGACTTCCCGCTCCGAGCGGGTTTTCCGTGCCTGCGTCCACAGGCTTGGGAAAAGCCTGTGGACAGGTCGTTGCGAAATCGTTACCGGTCGGAGTCCGCCGGCTCGTCGGCCGGTTCGACCGCGGGCTCGTCGTCGGGCGGTGCCTCGCCGCCCTCTTCCGCCGAGGCCTCGGTGCCCTCCGCTGAGGGCTCGCCGCCCTCTTCGGCAGCCGGATCGGCGCCCTCTTCGGCCGGCGCCTCTTCCAGCGCCTCGGCCTCCGCGACCCACGCCTCCTCCACGGCGCCCTCGGGCTCGACCGCGGCGGCCTCCGCGGCAGCGGCGGCAGCCGCAGCCTCCTCCTCGGCCTTGGCGGCTGCCTCGAGCACCTCCATCTCGGCGAGATCGCCTCCCTCGGGCACGACCTCGAGGCGCAGCGTCGCGGTGACGTCCGTGAAGACCTCCGCAGGCACCTCGTGGCGGCCGACGCGCTTGATCGACTCGCCGAGGTCGACCTTGCGGCGGTCGATCCTGATCTTGTGGTCGGTCCAGAGCTTGTCGGCGACGTCCGTCGCCGTCACCGATCCGAAGAGCGACCCCGTCGGGCCCGCCTTCACGTCGAATCGGAGCACGGTCTGCTCGAGACGGTCGGCGATCTCGCGCGCCTCCTCGTGCGTCCGCGCCTCCTGGCGCGCGCGCTGCTCGTCACGACGGCGAAGCTCCTCGAGGGCGCCCGTCGTGGCCGCCTCCGCCAGCTTCCGCGGCAGGAGGAAGTTCCGCGCATAGCCGCGCGCCACGTCCACGACCTCGCCGCGCAGCCCGACCTTCTCGACGTCCTTGAGGAGGATCACCTGCATGGCGGCTATGTCGTTGCGTAGGGCAGCAGCGCCATCTCACGCGCGCGCTTGACGGCGAGCGCGACCTGGCGCTGGTGGCGCCGGCAAGCGCCGGTGATGCGTCGCGAGCGGATCTTTCCCTTCTCGGAGACGAACCGGCGCAGCTGGTTCACGTTCTTGTAGTCGACCTCGTCCACCTTGTCGCGGCAGAACTGGCACGACCGCCGCTTGATCGGGCCGGTCGGCGGCCCGCGGCGCCCGCTCCGCTGTTGCTCCGCTCCTCGTCTGGCCTTGGGCACTCGCTGCTCCTAGAAGGGGATGTCGTCGTCGCTGGCCGAGGCCGGGAAGTCGGCGCTCTCCTTCGCGGCGCCGGCCGGGACGAACTGGCGCTCGCCGCCCTCGCCCTCACCGCGGCCGCCGATGAACTGGACGGTGTCGGCGATGATCTCGACCGCCTGGCGCTTCGTGCCGTCCTGCGCCTCCCACTCGCGCCAGTCGAGGCGTCCGTCGACTGCGACTGCGCGGCCCTTCGCGAGGTACTGCGCGCAGCTCTCGCCCTGGTTGCCCCAGACCGTGACGTCGAAGTAGTTCGGCTTGTCGCCCCACTCGCCGGTGGAGGCGTCCTTCTGGCGCGTGTTGACCGCGATGCGGAGCTTGCAGACGGCGGTGCCGCTCGGCGTGTGCCGGAGCTCGGGGTCGCGGGTGAGGTTCCCGACGAGAACGACGCGGTTGATGTTGGCCATGACTACTCCTCCTCCTGTGTTCCTACGGAACCTAGTGACGCGGGCTGGACCTCATCCTGCCGGTCCTCGGCCGGCGGCGCTACCGTCCCGGCGGGACTGCGCTCGCTGCGGCGAACGGCCAGGTGCCGCATGACCCCGTCCGTGATCTTGAGGACGCGGGAGACCTCGTCGAGCGTCTCCGGCTCGGCCGAGAAGGTCAGGAGGTGATAGGCGCCGTCGGTCTTGTGGTCGATCTCGTACGCCAGCTTGCGGCGCCCCCACACGTCGTGGGAATCCCACGTCCCGCCGCTGCGCTCGATCAGCTCGTGTGTGCGGGTGACGATCTCCGACTGCCGGTCCTCCGGCAGCTCGGGGTCGAGCATGAGCAGGATCTCGTACGGCGTCACGGTGTCCCGAGTCTCCTTCCTTCGGTCTGGACGGCCACGCTCCGGGCAGCGGGGCAGGAAGCGGGCGGCAGTGTAGCATCGGCCTCGTGGACCGCCGCCTCGCGTTCCTGGGTGGAATCGCCGTGGCGGTGGCCGCTCTCTGGAAGACGCTCAGACGCCGGCCGCCCGGGTCGGCCGAGCCCACGCCGGTCGATCCGCGCGCCGACGAGCTCAGGCGGCGGCTGGACGAGTCGCGCCCGGTGGTCGAGGAGCGCGACGAGTTCGAGGCCGCCGAGACCCCGGTGGACGCCGTGGAAACCGTGCCCGAGAATCCCGACGCGCGCCGGCAGGCCGTCCACGCCGAGGGGCGGGCGACGGTCGACCGGATGAAGGGCAGCGACACAGACACCTAGCGCCCCTGGCCTACCGCTACGCTGAGTAGGCCGAGAAAGTGCCGACAACTGCCAAGACGATCCTCATCTGCGAGGACGATCAGCATCTGCGGCAGCTCATTCGCGTCGTCGTCGGCGACGGTTACCGCTGCGTGGAGGCGCACGACGGGGATCAGGCCGTCGAGCTCGCGCTCGAGTTCCGTCCGGACCTGATCATCCTCGACCTGATGCTGCCGAAGCGGAGCGGCTCGGAGGTGCTCGCGGCGATCCGGGAGCAGCTCCGCCCGAGGAGACGCACGTGATCCTGGTCAGCGCCTGGCCCGACGCCGGCGAGGCGGCGGTGGAGGCGCGGGCCGACGGCTTCCTCCCGAAGCCGTTCGAGCCTGCCGAGTTGACGACGATGGTGACGCGCGTGCTAGGGGAGCCCACATGAGCCGGCGGCGCTCGTTCTCGCTCTCGGCGCGGATGATCGCCGCGAGCGTCGTCCTCGCCCTGCTCGTCGTCGCAGCGTTCGCGGCGCTGATCAGCGCCCTGTCCGCGCTCGACGAGGCGGAGCGACGCGAGACGCACTCGAAGAACGTCCTTGCCGCGACCCTCGGGCTCGAGAAGCACGTCGTCGACCTCGAGACCGGGCTGCGCGGCTTCATCCTGACGGGGGACGAGCGACTCCTTGTCCCGTACCAGGAAGCGCGCAGGGCACTGCCGGCCCGGCTGGCCGCCTTCGAGCGGCTGTCGGCCGAGAATCCCAGGCAGGCGCGCCGTGCACGCCAGCTCTCCGAAGAGATCCGCGCCTACATCCGCGACTACGCGAGGCCTCTCGTCGGGATCGCGCGGGAGAACCTCGCAGCGGCGCGCACGTACGTCGCTCGCGCGGAGGGCCAGGGGCGCACCGACGAGATCCGCGACCGGTTCGACCGGTTCGTGGCCGCAGAGGACACGCTCGCGTCAGCGAGCGCGCAGTCCGCGGACAAGCAGGCGGACCGCGCCTTGGCGATCGGAATCGTCGGTCTCGTGGTGTGTGCGCTGCTCGTCGTCCTGTTCGGCCTCTACCTCGCGCGGTCCACCGCTCGTCCGGTCCGAGCCGTCGCCACGGCTGCAAGCAGTCTGGCCGCAGGAGACCTGTCGACACGGCTCTCCGAAGGCGGCCCGGGCGAAGTCGGTGAGCTGACCGTGGCGTTCAACCGCATGGCGGAGGAGATCGAGCGCAGCCGCGCAGAGCTCGAGAGCCAGAACGAGCAGCTCCGCCAGAGCGAGCGAAGGAAGTCCGAGCTCGTCAGGATCGTCTCGCACGAGCTGCGGACACCTCTCGCGAGCGTTCTGGGTTTCACGTCGATCCTGCTCGACCGGGACGTCCCGCCGGAGGAGCAGCGGCGCTATCTCGAGATCGTGAACGCCCAGGCGCGACGGCTCTCTTCGCTCCTGAACGACTTCCTCGATGCAGAGCGCCTCGAGCAGGGCGAGCTCGAGCTCTCGCGCAAGCTGATCGACATCGGCGCAGTGGTGGCCGAGCAGGTGCAGCTCTTCAAGGGGCAGAGTGCGAAGCACGAGCTGCACGCGTCGCTGCCGGCGAAGGCGCTGACCGTGGACGGCGATCCCAACCGGCTCGCGCAGGTCATAGGCAATCTTCTGTCGAACGCAATCAAGTATTCGCCCGACGGGGGGACCGTGCAGGTCAAAGCCGAGCAGGTCGACAGCCAGGTCCGCATCAGCGTCCGCGACGAGGGTCTCGGCATCCCGAACGAGCTCCAGCAGCGTGTGTTCGCGAAGTTCTTCCGCGGAGACGCTGACGAGAGCGGCATCCCCGGTACCGGCCTCGGGCTCACGATTGCCCGCTCTGTCGTAGAGGCGCACGGTGGACGGATGAAGTTCGAAAGCACCCGTGGGAAAGGTTCCATCTTCTGGCTCGAGCTCCCGATGGCCGCGAACGGCCGAGGACGGCGCCAGCCTTGAAAGGAGTAGTCATGCCACGCCTCCTGAACGTGCTCGTGCTCGCGGCAGGGGTCGCCGCCGCGGCGCTCGTCTACGAGTGGGGCTCGGGCCCGGACGCGGCCACCGGGCCGGGGAAGATCCGGCTGACCAGCCGGGAGATCAGCAATGTGCGCATCGATCAGGGCAGCCCCGGGAGAGGCATCGGCGACACGGAGATCGGGCGGCACAACCTCTTCAACCGGCGGCTGAAGTCGGCGCCGATCGGCCACGCGGAGTACGTCTGCACGTTCACGGGCCGGTTGACGCGCTCGTGCACGGTGACGATCTTCATGCCTCGCGGCCGGCTGATCGCCGGCGGCTCCATCCACTACCGGGAGCTCTACGAGCTCGCGATCCTCGGCGGGACGCGGCTCTACGACGATGCGCGCGGGACGCTGACGGTGATCCGGACGACCCGCCGGCCTCGCCGCCACATCATGCTCTTCCGCCTGACGGGATGAACCTGGCGACACCGGTCGACAGCCCGCGAGCGACGCGCCACTGGTAGGCGCTCGAGCTGAGGAGACGCCGCTCCCCGGGGTTCGAGAGGAACCCCGTCTCGACGAGGACGGCCGGCACGTCCGCCCAGTTGAAGCCGGTCAGGTCCGAGCGGCGTACGAGACCGATGTCCCGAGCCCGCGTCGCGGCGACGAGCGACGGCTGGATCGCCCGCGCTGCCCGCAGGCTGTCGGCATAGACGTCGTCCGTCCAGCCGCGCCGTAGCGCGGGATAGAGCGTGGAGACTCCACGGCTGGACGGGTCGGACGAGCCGTCGGCGTGGATCCGCAGCATCAGCGCGGCCCCGCTGCGGTTGCAGAACCGCGCGCGGTCGACGTTGCCGCCCCGGTACGTCGGCCCGGTCCGCGTCATCGACACGCGGTAGCCGCGACGGAGGAGCAGGGCGCGTGTGCGGTTCGCAATCGCAAGCACGACCTCCGCCTCGCCCGGCGCGCCGCCGCCGTCCTTGATCTTCGTCACCCGCGCGCCCGGTCCGATCGGCTCGCGCTGCCGCCCGATCGCCGGCGGCGTTCCGTGACCCGGGTCGAGACAGATGAGCGATGCGGCGGCGAGGGTCTCGGCGAACACGCCCGGATCCTAGGCGTCACCCGATAGGGCGATGGCGTCCCGCCCGTCTACGACTCGTAATGAGGACCACGATGGACTTCAAGCCGCCGCCCGGCTTGCGGATGATCGAGTTCGGCGACCGTCTGATCGTTCGCGTCGGGCCGAACGCGTCGCGGAAAGAGTTGGGCTGGACAGCAGCGTGGCTCGCTGTGTGGACGATTGCGGGTGTCGGCTCGCTCGTGTACCGAGGCGGCTCGGGACTCTTCGGGATCGGGTGGGCATTGATCGAGGTCTACGTCGTCGCCTCGCTCGTCTGGCATCTCTTCGGCCGCGTCCTCCTCTACGTCACGCCGCACGAGCTCGAGGTGCGCAAGGAACTCGGCCGGGTCTCGCGGACGAAGCGGTACGACCCAGCGCTCGCCGGCGAAGTCCAGGCACGTCTCACGGAGGGAATGGATCCCGCCGAGGCGCGGGCCATAGCGGCTGCGGTGCTCGGGCGGGCGCCGCAAGACACGCCGCTGCCGCAGTACCAGCCGCCGCCGGCGCATTACGCGCCGCCGCGGGACGATCCGGTCCGCCGACGCTTCGTGCTCGTCGGTCTCGTCGCGCTCGGCGCGATCGCGGTGATCTCGGCCTCGACGGTCTTCGAGCGAATCGAGGTTCGGGAGAGCCCGTTCTCCGGGCGCCAGGGCGATCCGCGCGTGTACGCGGAGTCGATGACGACGTCCTCGCTCCTCGGCGCGCAGCGGCTGATCCAGGGACGACCCGACTGTGGGAAGCACGTCACCTGGGAGCATTGGACGTGCAGGGTCCGAGCGCGCGCGGTTGAAGGGGCGTACGCCGGCCTCACGCTCGTCTACCGCTGTTCGCCGCGGTACGAGCCGCAGCCTGCCGGCCGAGCACCGGCGCGCTCGATCGACTGCGGGCCGGAGAGCCCGCCGCCGGTCAGCGGCTGACGGGGAGCGGCCCGAAGGCCGCCCCCCGGCCGCGCGCCTCAATCGTCGTCGTCGTCGTCGTCGTGACTGCGGGTCTGGGTCTTCACGTCGACCCAGACGAGGCGGTGATCGGACGTCGGGAAGCCGCCGACCGCGAGCCACGGGTTGGCCGAGGTCGGGAGGATGAACTCGCCCGTGAGCCGGAACAGCGGGTCGGACCTGAGCGGCCAGAACACCGCGCTGTCGACGATCTGCATGTTCTTCGACGGCAGCACGTAGTCGGCCCGGAGGTTCCCCGGTGCGTTGTCGGCGAAGTCCGCCGTGTCGTACTTCGGGTCACCGCGGTGCGACGCGTTTGCGCCTCCCTGCAGCGCGGCTGCCTCGGGTGCGCCGGCACTTGTCGGCGTCTTCGACGTGTTCACCAGCGGATGGTTCAGCAGCTGCTGGATCGAGCCGGGGACGCTGTCGCCGTCGAGCGGATCGGAGTTCTGGTCGCCGGCGATCACGAACCGCGAGCCGGGCTTGAGCCCGCCGTGTACGCCGCCGTCGTCGTAGATGTGGCTAAGTCCCGTCGCGGATCCGCGGGTCGATCGCGGCCAGCGCGAGATCCGACGCGAGGTTCGCGAGCACGATCAGCGTCGTCAGCACGACGGTGAGCCCGAGCGTGAGCGGGTAGTCGCCCATTCCTGCGGCGGCGATGAAGTACCGGCCGATCCCCGGGATCGCGAACACGTACTCGACGACGAAGAGGCCGGTGACGAGCGCGCCGATCAGCGGGCCGGTCATCGACAGCACCGGGACGAGCGCCGGCGGCAGGACGTGGACGCGGACGACGCGGCGCCAGCGGAGCCCCTTGGCGCGGGCGGTCGCCACGTGCTCCGCCTCGAGCACCTCGATCGTCGCCGCGCGAAGCACCCGCGTCACCATCGAGAGCGGGACGAGTGCGAGGACGAGCACCGGGAGGACCTTCGCCCGCCAGCTGTCCCAGCCGAACACCGGCACGACGCCCGCCTCCACTGCCAGCAGCCAGAGCAGGATCGTCGCGACGAAGAAGCTCGGGACGCTCATCGTCACGGCGATCACGGCGGTCGCGACGTGGTCGACGATCGTGTCCTTGCGGAGCGCGGCGAGCACCCCCAGCGGGATCCCGACGAGGAAGGCGAACGCGAGGGCCAGCAGGACGAGCTCGAGCGTGATCGGGCCCTGCTGCCGGAGGATCTGGTTCACGGTCCGGTTGGGGAACGTGAACGTCTGGCCGAAGTCGAGCTGGACGATCGAGCGCAGGTAGCGGACGTACTGCACGTGCCACGGCTTGTCCAGCCCCATCTTCCGCTCCTGGTTGCGCTTGATCGACTCGGGCTGCCAGTCGCCGTACTTCACCCAGGCGACGTTCGAGAGCCCGAGCGGCGGGCCGTTCCGCAGCGAGCGGCTCTCGCTCATCAGCCGCATCAGCCCGAAGAGGATCGTCGCGCAGACGAGGAGGACCGGGATCGTCCAGAGGATGCGTCTGACGGCGAAGGCCAGCATCAGGCGCGCGCCTTTGCCGCGAAGCGCCGGGCCTTTGCGCGGTTGCCGCAGGTCTCCATGACACACCACTTGCGGCGGCCGCGCGAATCGAGGAAGAGCCAGCCGCAGTTGTGTCCCGGACAGCGGCCGACCCGGTCCACCATGTCGGACGCGAGGAGCTCGGCCGCGGAGCGCGCGAGCTCGAGCAGGGGCCGCTCGGCGCCCTCGCGCACCTTCCAGCCTTCACCGCGGACGAGCTCGGCCTGCGCCGCGGCGCGGCGGGCCTCGCCGGCGACGTACTCGACGGCTTCGACGTCGCTCGGATCGGTGCAGGCGCCGTAGATCGCCTCGCGGAGCTCGAGCGCGCGCTCGAGGAGATCGGCGCCGCCGCGGTTCGTGACCCCCTCGACGAGACCGGCCTCACGGGCCAGCAGCACGACGTGGTCGTAGCTCTCCAGGTACTCACCGGGCTCCGGCTCGCCCCACCCTGCGCGGGTGTTGCAGAAGTCGAGCGCGGGGTGGTTGGCGACGGCGGCCGGAAGCAGGAGGCCGTCGACGAGGCGCTGATAGGGAGGAAGCGTGCTAACCATTAAAACTAATTTAACGGTTAGTGAGCGAGTTCGCAAGCACTCCCGTGAAATGATCCGCGCCGTGCAGCAGACCAGCGCCTACGCGAAGGTCTTCGCAGACGTGGATCGGATGGATGCGAAGGCGTTCGCCTCACATCTGTCCGAGGACTGCGTGCTGCGGTTCGGGAACGCCGACGAGCTTGTCGGCCGCGAGGCGATCGAGGAGGGCATCGACGGCTTGTTCGCTTCGATCAAGGGCCTCAGCCATCGCATCGTCGGAGAGTGGGCGCTCGGCGAGACCGAGATCGTGGAGGTCGACGTCACCTATACGCGGCTGGACGACGACGCGGTGACGCTGCCTGCGGTGGTGGTCGGCCGGCGCGGCGGCGATCTCTTCGACGAGTACCGCATCTACGTGGATCTCGCCCCGGTCTACGCCTGACGCCTCATTAAGCGGCGGTTAACCCGTCCGTCGCGTCGCCATCATTCGGCCGCCTCGTGACGTCTGCTGGTTCGTAGGGCTATGCGTCTACGCCGCGCTCACATCACGGCGATCCTCGCCGGCGTCGTCGCCGCGCTCGCGCCGGCGCCTGCGGCGGCAGCAGTCGCCGGCGAGCTGCGGACGCTCTACGTGCTCGCGACGTGGGGCCCGGCGTCATTCGCCCCGTCGGACGTCGAGCGCGTCGCCGCCGAGACCGACGCCTTCTTTCGCGCGTCGTCGTCCGGCCGGCTGTCGATGCCCGGGGCCGTGGCCGGCCCCGTCCAGCTCCGGCGCACGGTCTTCGACAGCTGCGACGCGACGGTGATCCGGAACGAGCTGCCGGCGTCGATCTTCGACGGCTTCCAGCGGGCGGTGATCATCACCCCGGAAGTCCCGGCCTGCACGTTCTTCGGCGAGGCGAACCCGACCGAGGTGCTGCTCAACGGCCGGCTCTTCCGGGCGCTGGCCGCCCACGAGCTCGGGCACACGCTGGGCCTCGGGCACTCGAGCCGCTGGGACTGCTCGAGGTGCCCCATCTCGGAGTACGGCGGGTCGTTCAGCGTCATGGGCGGCGGCGACGGCGACCTCAACGCGTACGAGAAGGCCCAGCTCGAGTGGCTGACCGGCATCGTCCGAGCCGACCGGAACGCGACGCACGAGCTCGGGCCGATCGAGGGGCCCACGACGCTGCCGCAGGCCCTCGTCGTCACGTCGGCTGCGAACGAGTACTGGTTCGAGTCGCGCGGGCAGGAGACGCCGCCATTCCTGGAGGGTTTCCCGCAGCCTGCGGGCGTCGTCGCCACAGTTGGCCCGGCGGAGTTCTCGTTCGGCTCGCCCTACCCACGGAGCAACCTGCTGCTCGGCAACCGGGCAGAGCACAATCGCTTCGCCTACGTGGCGGGCGAGTCGTTCGTCCAGCCCGGCGCCTTCCGCGTCACCGTAGAGCGGCATGCGCCCGAGTCTGCGGCCCTGAGATTCGAGTGGCTCGACCGGAGCCGACCGTCGCGTCCGCGCCTTCGGGCTCGCGCCCGTGGGCGTGGACGCGTCCAGCTGACGTGGAGCGAGGCGACCGACCGAGGAAGCGGAGTAGAGTCGTACGCCGTGGTCGCCGACGGACGCGTCGTGGCGAAGGACCTGCAGGCCGGCCCGCTGGGCGTCCCCGAGGCGCGCTTTCGACTCTCGCGCGGCTGGCACAAGGTCGCGGTGTTCGCCTTCGACCGCGCGGGAAACCGCGGCCCTTCCGCCACTCGGCGTCTGCGCGTGAGGTAACCGGTGCGCGCCCTGGGCGTCGCGACGCTGCTCCTGGGACTGCTCGCGCTCGTAGCCCTCGCCGCCGGCGGCCGTGCGCCGCTCGGAAGCGAGGGCGGGGAGGGGCGGACCGTCCCGGTCGTGTTCTGGGACTACGTCCTCAGCACCGCGGTCGTGCTCTTCTTCGTGGCGCTGCCCCTCTTCCTCTGGCTCTTCGTCGCCAGTCACCGACACGCGCCGCGGTCCCGCACAGGCCGTCGCCGCGACGTGGGCGTGCTCGTCTACGTCGCGCTCGCCTGTGCGACGGTCGTGGCCCTGAGCCGGATCTGGGACGGCGAGGAAAGCCGGCGGGAGCCGAGGTCGCCTCCGCGGGTCGAGGCGAGGCGCCCGGCCGAGGCCGACGACGAGCGAACGCCGGAGTTCCGGTGGCTCCCGCTGTTCGTCGTCGCGGGCGGGGCGGTGGGGCTCGTCGCGTACTACCGAGCTCAGGCCCGCCGCAGGACGATCTTCGATCCGCGCAGCGAGGGCGAGCTCCTGGACGAGCTCGCGGCGCTCGTGGACGACACGCTGGAGGACCTCCGCAACGAGCCGGACGCGCGGCGGGCGGTGATCTCGGCGTATGCCCGGATGGAGCGGGTGCTCGCCGCCTTCGGCATGCCGCGGGAGCCGTTCGAGGCCCCGCTGGAGTACCAGCAGCGCGTGGCGCCGGAGCTCGAGGGCGTCCCCGGAGCGCCACGGCTGGTCTCCGAGCTGACGCACCTCTACGAGCGCGCGAAGTTCAGCCTTCACGAGATCGACGTCGGGATGAAAGAGCAGGCGATCGCGGCGCTGGTCTCGCTGCGGTCGGAGCTCCTGGCGCCGACATGACGCGCGCGCTCCTCTGGCTGGCGGCCGCCGGCGGTCTCGCGACGGTCGCCGCGGTCGTGCTCGGCGGCGCCCCGCGGGCGCGGTCCGTCGACGCGTATGCGCTCTTCCTCGGCGCGCTGCTCATGACCTGGCTCGTGCAGCGGACGCGACGCGCGAGTGGCGCCGGCCGCCGGTCCACCTACGACCGGTCGCTGCGTCCGCCGCAGCCACGCGAGCCGACCCGTCCGGCGGGCCTGGCGCAGCTCGAACGGATCGTCTACCTCGCGTCGATCAGCGCCTTCGACCTGCACGTGCGTCTCCGGCCACGTCTCCGGAGAGTCGCAGAGCACCGGCTCGCGAGCAGGCTCGGGGTCGGGGTGGACTCTCCGGAGGCGCGCGAGCTGCTCGGAGACGAGCTCGCCGACCTGATTCGGCCCGGCCGTGAGCGGCCGGAGGATCCATTCGCGCCCGGGCTCCCGCTCGAGCGCCAGCGCGCCGTGCTCGAGCGGCTTGAGAGGATCTGAAGGTGCAGACCGGCGACGTCGGCTCCACGGGCGCCCTCGTCCTCGACCAGGTCGAGCGGGCGGTGGTCGGCAAGCGCGACGTCCTCGAGCTCGTCCTGCTCGGCCTCCTGGCCGACGGCAACGTCCTGATCGAGGACTACCCGGGTCTCGCCAAGACGCTCGCCGCGCGGTCGTTCGCGCAGGCGACGAGTCTCGAGTTCTCGCGGATCCAGTTCACGCCGGACCTGATGCCCTCGGACATCACCGGCTCGTCGATCTACAACCAGCGCGAGGGTGACTTCGAGTTCCGGCCGGGGCCGATCTTCACCAACCTCCTGCTCGCCGACGAGATCAACCGCGCCCCGCCGAAGACCCAGGCGGCGCTGCTCGAGGCGATGCAGGAGCGTCAGGTGACGATCGAGGGCCGGACCTACCCGCTCGACCGCCCGTTCATCGTCCTCGCGACGCAGAACCCGATCGAGTACGAGGGCACCTATCCGCTGCCCGAGGCGCAGCTCGACCGCTTCCTCCTGCGGATCTCGTTCGGCTACCCGTCGCCCGAGAGCGAGCGGGCGATGCTCGATGCCCGCGCGGCGCGGCGGACGGACGACGTCGAGATCGAGCCCGTGATCGACGGGCCGACGCTGCTCGCCCTCCAGGGCACGGTCGAAGAGGTGCACGTCTCGGAAGCGATTCGCGACTACATGGTCCAACTCGTCACCTCGACGCGGGAGTCCAGCCGCGTGGCGGTCGGGGCGAGCCCGCGCGGGTCGCTCGCGCTCCTGAAGCTCGCGCGTGGGCTCGCGGCGCTCTCGGGCCGCGACTACGTCACGCCGGAGGACGTCAAGGCGGTGGCGGTCCCGGCGCTCGCGCACCGACTCACGCTGAAGCCGGAGCTCTGGGTGCAGCGGGTCCGCGGCGAGGACGTCGTCCGCGAGACCCTCGAGGCGGTGCCCACGCCGTCTGCGGAAGACGTTCGCCCCGCGGCGTCGGCGTGACCCGCCGGGGCTCGCCTCGGCTCGCCGCCTACGCCGGGCTTTCTTCCCTGGGGCTGATCGCGGGGCTCGCGCTCGGCCTGCCGGAGCTCGTCGCGCTGGCGACGCCGTTCGCGCTCGTCCTCGCGGTCGGCCTCGCAGCCGGGCGGCCGCCGACGCTCGAGATCCGGGGAGAGCTCGACCGCGAGCGGGCGCTCGAGGGGGACGAGCTCTGCTTCCGCGTCGGGGTTTCCGCCGACGCGGCGGTCGAGCGGCTCGAGCTCAACCTGGCCTCTGCCGGACGGGCTGGCCGGCGACGGCCCGGTCGCGCTGCACCTCGCCGCGAACGAGGAGCGGGAGCTCGAGCTTCCGGTGCGCTGCGTCCGCTGGGGCGCGTACCTGCCCGGCGAGATCCACGTCCGCGCGGCCGACCGAATCGCGGCCTTCGTGTTCGAGGACGTGGTCGACCTGACCGCGCCGCTGAAGGTCTATCCGAGCTCCGAGCAGCTGCTGGGGATCCTGAAGCCGCTCGAGACGCAGGTCTACGCCGGCAACCAGGTGGCGCGCGCAAAGGGCGACGGCATCGAGTTCTCGGACATCAGGCCGTTCGTCGCGGGAGATCGGGTTCGGCGGATCAACTGGCGCGCTAGCGCGCGGCGGGGCGAGCTCGTCGTGAACGAGCTCCATCCGGAGCGCAACGCCGACGTGATCCTGGTGCTCGACACATTCGCCGAGGCGCGCTCGGCCGAGCGCGGGACGCTCGATCTGATGGTGCGGGCTGCGGCCGCGCTGTCGGCCGAGTACCTGGAGCGGAAGGACCGCGTCGGAGTCGTCGGCTTCGGCGGGCTCCTCAACTGGCTGCTGCCGGCGACCGGCGTCGCCCAGCTCTACCGGATCGTCGACTCGCTGCTCGACACCGAGATCGTCCTCAGCTACGCGTGGAAGGGCGTCAACCTGCTCCCCGCGCGCACCCTGCCGCCGAAGGCGCTGGTCATCGCCCTCAGCCCGCTGCTCGACGAGCGTTCGACCGGCGCGCTGCTCGACCTGCGCGCGCGCGGATTCGACCTCGCGATCGTCGAGGTGTCGCCGGTTCCGTTCTCGCCGCCCGGCCCCAGTGCGTCGGACGAGCTGGCGCACCGTCTCTGGGTGCAGCTGCGGGCCGCGGTCCGGTGGCAGTACGAGTCGGCGGGCGTCCCGGTCGTCGAGTGGCAGGACGGCGTTCCCTTGGCAGCCCCACTGGAGGAGCTGGCGTCATACAGGCGCTTCGCCCGCATCTCGCGCGTCTAGCGACCGGCGTGGCGGCGCTGGCCGGCGCCGTCGGCCTCGCGATTCACGCAGCGCTGGAGCGGCCGGAGCTCGGTCTCTTCGGGGCCGGCGGCGCGGTCGTGCTCGGCGGTGCGCTCGTTTTCGGCGTTCCCGTTCTCGTCGCGCCCTCGGTCCTGCTCGTTGCGGCCGGTTATGCGGCCACGCTCGTCGTCCGCGATGCGGGGACCCTCGACGCCGCGGCGCCGCTCGTCGCCTGCGCGCTGCTCCTCGTCGCCGAGCTCGCCTACTGGTCGGTGGAGCTCCGAGGCGCCGGCCGCGCGGAGCGGCGCGTGCTCCTGCGGCGGCTGGGCGCGCTGGTCGCGCTTGCCGCCGTGTCGCTGGCACTCGCCGCGGGAGTCCTGGCCGCCACGGCGATCCCGTTCGGCGGCGGCCTCGCGTGGAACATCGTCGGCGTAGCAGCGGCGGCGGGCGCCGCGGCCCTCATCGCCGGCCTGGCCCGAGCCCGCGCGAAGGACTCCTGAACGGAGCGGCGCCGGAGTCGACGGCGACGAGTCGCTTCTGTCAGATTGCCCGACCGTGGAGGCGCCGATGCTGGGCAGGAGCCGAGCCGCTGCGACGATCGCGATCGTCGCTCCGCTGGTGGTCCTGCTCCTCGTCGTCATCCTGCACGTCGTCCAGTCCGAGACGAACGACAACGACGCTCTGAGCGAGTACGCGCTCGGGGACTACGGCTGGTTGATGAACGCCGCGTTTTTCGCGGTCGCAGTCGGCTTCGCTGCGCTGGCCGTGATGTTCCGGCGGACGCTCACGCCGTCGAGGTCGAGTCGGGTTGGCATCGCGTTGCTGTCACTCGCGGCGCTGAGCTGGGTGCTGCTCGGCGCGGGCAACATCGATCCCGAAGGAGCCGAGCAGACGTTTCACGGCTTGGTGCACGGGGTCGGCTTCCTCGTCGGGTTTCCCGCCTCGTTCGCTGCTCCGCTCGTGCTGGCCAGGGCGTTCCGGCACGACCAGCGCTGGAACGGCTTTCGTCGTACGAGTCTCCTGCTCGGGCTCGCCGCGCTCGTCTTATTCGTAGCCGCATTCATGGACCTCTTCTCGGCGGTGACCATCCGCCTTGCAGAAGCGCTGCTGCTGGCCTGGGTCGCTCTGGCCGGCTGGCGCGGCCGCGGCCAGCCCTGAACGGCTCAACCGCGCGGCTTTTCGGGTAACGGAGCGGCGCCGGAGTCGAACCGACCTGGCCTGGGGTTGCCAGACCGCACCGGTTTTGAAGACGTCTGCGGTAAATGTCTGTGTGCAGGGAAAACTCTGTTCGCGTACGACCTGCGCGCCAGCTTGCGCGCCGGTCCCGTGAAGTCGCAGCTCCGACCAGAACTCTCGAGCGGCGCTTCCTGGCCGTACGAACTGCTCGGCGTCGGCTACGCGCTGCTGGGCATTGGGTTGATCTTCTACGGGCACCGCCGGCAGTACGCGGTCGAGGCAGCGGTGCGGCGCGGTGAGTGGGCGCCGCTCGACGCGAGGGTGGCGGCGGCGCTTACGGTCGTGGGCATCTTGCTTGGAGCGGCGACGATCGTCGTCGTGCTGTTCGCAAGCTCCTAGCCTCGGCGCGTTCGCTCCGGTTATATGGGTTGGTCTACCTGCGGCGCCCGCGACTGACGACGACATTCACGCGCGTACCGACAGGAAGCCGTGCGCCAGGACGCCTGCTCTGCTTGATGATTCGCCCCCTCCTGACCCGTCCAGAGTACGCTCGCGTGACGCGACCCAGGGAGCAGCGCGCGCGCGCGAGGCGCCCCCTCGCCTTCTTCACCATCTGTCCCCGGACGTTCGGTACCAGGCACCGTGCCGTCACCGTGGGGCTGCGGGGGACCGAGATCACGATCGGCCCGAAGTGCCGGCCGCTCGACCAGTTGCCGGCGTTGTCGCGCGTCCGGAGGTGAAGGTAGTAGCGCCCGTCCGGCAGGGGCACAGTGCTCACGCTGATGGTGTCTTCCTCGGCGTCCTTCACCGTGTCCGGCACTGAAGTCGCCGCCGTGTCGACCAAGATCGAGAAGCCGTCGACGCCGCTCTGGTTGTCCGAGGCGCCTGACCAGCGGATCTCCACCGTCCGGTTGCGGGAGGTGACGCCGACAGCATGGCTCGGCGAGCTGATGAACGGGTCGGTCGGGGGCGTCGTGTCTGCCGGCGGAGGCGGAGGAGGAGGCGGCGGCTGGGCGGGCGCGGAGTATGCACACTCTCCGGCCGGGCGGGCGACCGCGCGGCAGGCGTTCAGCCTTCCTCCCGTGATCGTGGACGAGCTCAGCTGAGGCAGGACGTCGACGCTGGACGTAAGCAGCGTCTTCAGCTGTACCGAGGTGCGTGACGCGTTCTGTGCAACGAGAAGCCCCGCGACTCCGGCAACGTGCGGCGTCGCAATCGACGTGCCGCTCTTGGCGCCGTAGCTGCCCTGGCTCGCAGGCACCGTGCTGAGGATCCCGATGCCGGGGGCGGCAAGGTGGACAGCGCTCGTCCCGTGGTTGGAGAAGCTCGCGAGCCGATCCGACTGATCGGACGCCGCCACGCAGACGACGTTCTGCGCCGAGTGCGGCGGCTCGTGGAGTTCGCAGGGCCAATGGTCGAAGAAGTCGAGGTCGCTCGCATCGTTTCCTGCCGAGAACACGAAGAGGATGGACGGGCAGGCGAGGACGGCGTCCCGGATGAGCGTGCTCAACGCGAGGGACCCGAAGCTGCCGTTCACGACGTCGGCCCCCTCTGCGCAGGCGTAGGTGAACGCATCGGCAACCGCCGCCGATTCCGCGCCGGCGGCGCCGCCGACGCGGAGCACCATGAGCGAGACGTCCCAGTTGACGCCCGTGACGCCGAGAGCGTTGTCGCCGGTCGCGCCGATCGTGCCGGCGACGTGTGTGCCGTGGCCGACGTCGTCCAGCGGCGCGTTGTCGTCCCCGAAGAAGTCCCAGCCGACGGTGTCGTCGACGCGCCCGTTGCCGTCGTCGTCGAAGCCGTTCGGCGGATCGTTGTTCGCCCAGATGTTCGGCGAGAGATCGGGATGGGTGTATTCCACGCCCGAGTCCGCAACCCCGACGATGGCAGTCGCGCTTCCCGCGGTCGAGTCCCACGCCTGGGGAGCGTCGATGTCGGCGTCGCTCGCCTGGTTGAGTCCCCAGAGCTCGAAGTAGCGGGGATCGTTCGGCGTCGCCTCGAACTCGTGGATCCAGTTCGGCTCCGCGTACTCGACGGCCGGGTCCTGTTCGAACGCTTCCGCGGCCGCGGTGACGGACTTGCCGGGAGCGAGCCGGACGACCACCGCTCGCGGCACGAGCAGCTGCTCGCCGACGACCGCGCCTTCCTCGCGCGCGACCGACGCACGGGCGCCGGCGGTGACGCCGGCCTTGAACCGGACGATCAGCTCATTTGGGACGAACTTCCGCCGCTCCTCGGTCGACTGCACCCACGGCGACTGATCCATAACCGCGGTCGCAGTTGGCGCGGAGGCGTGGGTAAGGGCAGGCACCGCCAACGCGCCTAGAGCAACCGCAGCCGCAAGCTGCCGCCCACTCCTCATTCAACAAGCGTCTCACAGTCTCGAGGCGGCGCATAGAGGCCGATCGACCAGAGTTTCACGACGGACTGTGCCGCCATCGCGAACAGGGTGCCGAGCTCGCGAGCGCTCGACGAGGAGGCGGCGGAGATCCGGACAGTACGGGTCGGCGGCTGTCGCTCTAGCGGCGGACAATGCGAAAGTTGGCGCGCCTTGCTCGCGAGCGGTTGCCCGCGCCGTCTCTCGCCGTGATGCTCGCGCGGTAGGTTCCGGGCCGAAGCGCTCGCCTGCCGATGCGACCAGCGAAGGGGATGCTGTTCGGGCCCGCAGGTCGGTTCCAGAAGCCGAGCGTTCCGCCGCGCACGAAACGGGTGCAGCGGGCGCGCTTCCGCAGCTTCCGCGTCGGCTTCAGGCAGCGTGTGCCGACGCGGCGGCCGGGGAGCGCGCGCTCGACGACGATGCGCGCGGCCGCCTTCTCCGAAAGCCGGAAACGGAAGTGCGAGCCACGCGGCGCGGCGGAGGCCGCTACCCGGAAGCGCCCCGGCACGATCGTGAAGCCCGAGACGACCGGCGCGACGCGGTCGGGCGGCGGAGGCGGCGGAGGCGGCGGGAGGCGGCGGAGGCGGCGGCGGAGGTGGAGGCGCTGGTGGCCCAGCAATCAGGTCGAGCTTCGTCACGAAGCTGTCACGGGGCCCGTTGGAAGTGGTGTCGAAGGCACCCGCAGTCGTGGGGAAGGTCTCCGAGAGCGTGCTCCCCGTCACGTAGGCGTTACCGCCGGCGTCGACCGCGATGCCGGCGCCGTAGTCATTGCGGGGTCCCCCCAGATAGGTCGAGTAGAGGACAACGGCGCCGCTTGCGCTCAGCTTCGTCACGAAGGCATCGGCCAGGTTGGAGGTCGTGTCAAAGGCGCCCGGTGTCGTCGGGAAGTCTGTCGACTCGGTGTACCCCGTCACGTAGGCGTTGCCCGCGCCGTCGACCGCGATACCGCGGCTATCGTCGATTTTGCTTCCGCCCAGGAAGGTTGAGTAGGGAAGCGCGGAGCCGCTGGCATTCAGCTTGGTCATGAACGCGTCGCCGCCGCCATTGAACGTTGTGTCGAAGGCCCCCGCGGTCGTCGGGAAGCCCGGACCCGCGATCCCAGTCAGATAGGCGCTGCCGGCGCCGTCAACTGCGATCCCGTAGCCTACGGCCCCGTCCAGGTACGTGGAGTAGCCGAGCGCGGCGCCGGTTGCGTCGAGTTTCGTGACGAATGCGGCACCGGCGTTGTAGGTCGTGTCGAAGGCGCCCGCGGTCGTCGGGAAGTCTGCTGAGTTGGTCAACCCGGTCAGGTAGGCGCTGCCGGCGCCGTCTACTGCGATGCCCTCGCTCTGGTCCCAGCCACTTCCGCCCAGGTACGTGGAGTAGCCGAGGGCGCCGCCGGTCGCGTCGAGCTTCGTGACGAAGGCGTCGCCGCCGTTGTTGTAGGTGGTGTCGAAGGCGCCGGCGGTCGTCGGGAAGTCCGTCGAGCTCGTGCCCCCAGTCAGGTAGGCGCTGCCGGCGCCGTCGACCGCGATGCCGTGGCCTTGTTCGCTTCCACTTCCTCCCAGGTAGCTCGAGTAGAGGAGCGCGGCCCCGCTCGCGCTCAGCTTCGTCACGAAGGCGTCCCAGCCGATGTCGCCGTTCAAGGTCGTGTCGAACGCGCCCGCGGTCGTCGGGAAGTCTGTCGAACCGGTGTGCCCGGTCAGGTAGGCGCTGCCTGCGCCATCGAGCGCGATATCGGCGCCGAAGTCGAAGCCGGTTCCGCCCAGGTAGCTGGAGTAGACAAGCGCACCGCCACTCGCGGCGAGCTTTGTCACGAACGCGTCACCGAAGCCGCCGTTGGAGGTCGTGTCGAAGGCGCCCGGGGTCGTTGGGAAGGTCCCAGAGCTCGTCCACCCGCCCACGTAGGCGCTGCCGGCACCGTCAACCACGATGCCCAGGCCGTAGTCGTCGCCGTTTCCGCCCAGATAGCTCGAGTAGACAAGGCCCGGGTCGATGACGAGCGGATACCGGCGGTCGTACGCCGATTCCACGGCGAAGCCATAGCCTCCGCCGTGAGGCTCGAGCGCGAACCTGCTCCGGACCGGCACTCGCTTGCCGGCGACGAGCTGGTAGCTCACTGGCCGGGTATCAGTCAAGACGCCGACCGAGGTACGGATGCGGAGGTTTCCTCGCCGGTCGAGCGAAAGCCCCTTCGCGCCGCGGTAAGCGAGCCGGATTGTGGTGGGGCTGGCCCCGGGGCGGACTAAGAACTCATACTTCAGCTTGCCGTTCGTCCCCGCGAACATCATGTCCACGCCCGGCCAGAGGTTGCTGTAGACGACCCGCTCGTATGTGCGCAGGCCGGTGCGCCACTTGGTCGGGTCGTTCCCCAATAGGTAGTTGACCCGGCCTGGCCCCGCGCGCTCGCCGCGAACGGCGACATTCCGGTTCGAGCCGAGGAAGCGGAGCGCAAGGGCCGCACCCCTCCGAGTGCGCTGCTTGCTCGGGCGGGGGAGGCTGAGCATCGCTTCCTTACGCGTGAGGAAGACCGAGAAGCCGCCGCCCTGCGCGTAGTAGCGGACACGCGCGTCGGTCTGGCCGACGTTGGCCGTGAACGCAAGTGGCAGCCTGCCGTAGGCGACGAGCGCCTGCTGCTCCGCCGCCGGCTGGAGTGCAAACTTTGCCCCGGCGGACGAGGAACTACCCGGAACGCCGACCATCCCGCCGCCCGAGGTGCCAAGCGCGCCTGCAACCGCTAATGCGGCGAGCGTCGCACCGATCCACGCGATTCCCGACCGCAGCTCGCGTCCCTCCTACTACCGACGAGTGTCAGACACGATCGGCAGCTTCAGAAACCTGATCAGAAAGCCCGTTTCCGAACCGAATCACCCGCACCCTCATCGATGAGCGCCCAAGGATCTATGCAGATCCATGCTTGCACATCGTGACACTTCATACCAACAAGAGGTCCTTCTGAAGTGGCCGCCGGACCCCGACCGGTCCGGCGACGGTCGGCGCGTGTCCGAGACGCTCGGGCGCGAGGCCGACGGCTGGGACCGGAAGCGTGCGAGCGAGGCGCTGCAAGATCGACTCTCCGACGTCAGGCGCGAAGGCCGGCGGAAGCTCGAGCCCGTCCGCTTCGAGAAGTTCGCCCGCGCTGGCTCGACGACAATCCCGCGACGGAGGATCTGAAGCGCTCGACTGTCGAGGGGTACACCGGCATCATCGACGGCCACCTCATTGCCCCCGTGCTGCTGATGCTTGCCCTCGTATTCGGGCTCGTACTGCTCGCCCCGAATGCGACGGCCACTGATCCAGCCGAGAAAGGAGAGCCTCGCTACGGCGGGGCTTTCCCCTGCAAAGTGACCTAGCGGAGCGGCGCAGGAGTCGAACCTACCCAGCCTGGGGCTACCAGACCTCACCGGTTTTGAAGACCGGTTGGGCCACCGGGCCCTGCCGCTCCGCAGGCGATGCTAGAGCCCGCACCGTAGAATCGCGCGCCCCATGCACGGTGTCGTCTTCACGAGTCTTCGGGAGTACCTCGCCGCCGCGCACGGGGACGAGGTCGCCGGCGACGTGTTCGGTGCGCGGGGGCCGTTCTCCGCGGTCGAGTCGTACCCGGACGAGGAGTTCCTCGAGCTGATGCAGCGCGCGACCGGGGTGACGCGGCGCGAGCAAGACGCCCTCCTGCACGACTTCGGCCTCTTCACGGCGATGACGACCTTCAACCGGCTCTATCCGGCGTTCTTCGCCGTGGCGAGCTCCGCGCGAGAGTTCCTCCTGACCGTGGAGGCGAGAATCCACGAGCTCGTGCGCGCGACGGTCCCGAACGCCGCCCCGCCCAAGCTGCACGTCTCCCCGGTCGACGAGGACGTCGTAGCGATCGAGTACACGTCGGAGCGCCGCCTCTGCGTGCTCCTCCGCGGCCTCGTCCAGGGAACCGCGAGCCATTTCGGGGAGCAGGCGGCGCTCGACGAGAAGACCTGCATGCACCGGGGCGCCGACGCGTGCCTCTTCGAGGTGCGGCTCAGCCCCGCGCGGCCGACCTAGCCCGCCGGAGCCTTCTGGCGTCGCCGACGCGGACGCGTGACCTTGTCCGAGTCGAGACGTTCGAGCAGTGCCTGCGCCGTGCGCCGGGAGGTGCCGAGGAGGTCGCGGGCTCGGGCGAGCGTGATCGTTCCCTCGCGCTCACACTCCGCGACGACCACGTCGCGGGCACGCTCGAGCTCGGCCCGCTCCACGACGAGTCCCCCTGGCAGTCGCACTCGCCCGTCGTCGCGCGGCGGTGCTGGAGCCGAACGCGGGACCGGCGCCGGCCGGCGGGCTCGTTTCGGACGCTCGACCACGACACCGCCGCCGACCGTCGTCCCTGCGCGGAGCAGAACTCGGTCGCCGGGCGCTGCCACGAGCGGTGTTGCCAGCCGCAGCTCCCCTCGGCCGTCCCGGCGGCGGAGGCGGGCGACGGCCTCGGCGCTCCCGTGGTGGACCGTGACCCGGGCAGGAGCCGGCTCGACCTCCTCGAGCGCGACGTCGATCCGGTACGAGACCTCGTAGGCGTCTGGCCGGATGAGCGCCGTGCCGCGCGGAAGCTGTCCCGGCGAGACGCGGCGGAGTGACAGGGCGACGCGCTGCCCGGCCTCCGCGCGCTCGACGGCCTCGTCGTGCACCTCGACGCTCCGGACCGAGACGCGGAGGCCCGCCGGCTCGGCGGCGAGCACGTCGCCGGTCCCGATCGATCCGGACCACAGCGTGCCCGTGGCGACCGTGCCGATTCCGCGGAGCGTGAAGGCGCGATCGACGAAGAGCCGCGTCGGCCCGTCCGGCGCGCGCGGCTCGACCTCGGCCGCGGCTCGCGCGAGCGCCGCGCGCAGCTCGTCGAGTCCCGCGCCGGTCTTCGCGCTGACCGCCACTGCCTCGACGTCGACGAGCTCGCGCGCCTCGGCCAGCGCGTCCTCGAGCCGTGAGGCGGGCACAGCATCGGCCTTGGTCACCGCGACCACGCCGCGCTCGATGCCGAGCAGCCGCAGGATCCGCAGGTGCTCGTGCGTCTGGGGGCGCGGGCCTTCCCCGGCGTCGACCACGAGCAGGAAGAGGTCGATCCCCGTCGCGCCGGCGACCATGTTCCGCACGAAGCGCTCGTGCCCCGGGACGTCGATCAGCGAGAGCCGTCGGCCGTCGCCGAGCTCGAGCGGCGCGTAGCCGAGGTCGATCGACATGCCGCGCGCGCGCTCCTCGGGCAGCCGGTCCGTGTCCTTCCCGGTCAGCGCCCGGACGAGCCACGTCTTTCCGTGGTCGACGTGGCCGGCGGTGCCGACGGTCAGCGGCATCGCGCCTCGATCAGGCCGTCGCGGATCTGCGTCGGTTCGAAGCCCCCCTGCGGCGAGCAGTGCGCGCCACTGGGCCTCGTCCCGCTCGCGCCCGGCGAACATCGCGAGCATCAGCAGGTCGAGCCACTTCGCGCCGTCGGGCTCGTTCCCCGGCTGGATCACCGCCTCTAGGAGCACCAGCCTCGCGTCCTCGGACGCCGCCGCGCGAACCGTGCGGAGGATCGCGGCAGCGCGCTCGTCGTCCCAGTCGTGGAGGATCGTCGACAGGACGTAGACGTCCCCCCTCGGCACCTCCTCGAAGAAGTCGCCCGGGACGAACCCGACCCCGGCGGTGGCCAGCGCGTCCTCGTCGCGAACTGTCTCGGGGAGGTCGAGGACGATCCCTGTCAGCCGAGGCTGCCGGCGCAGCAGCTCGACGAGCAGCGATCCGTTCCCGCCGCCGACGTCGACGACGACCTCGTCGCCGCGCCAATCCACGCCCGCCAGCCGCTCGACCCGCGATTCCCAGCCCTGCTCCATCGCGCGGTCGAACGAGGCGCGCTCTTCCGGATGTTCCGCGAGCCACTCCCACCACTCGGTCCCGAAGATGCGGGGGAAGGACGCCTGGCCGGAGGCGTCGAGCTCGCTTACCGTGCGGTGCCACACGCCGCCGAAGAGGCGCGCGAAGTCTCCCCAGCCGCTCCCGGTGCGGAGTACCTCCGACGCGCCGGTGTTCTCGAACACTCCTGGCTGCGTCTCGGCGAACACGCCCTCGCTGGCAAGCGCGCGGAGCAGACGGTGGAGCGTGTCTGCATCGACGCCGTGCTCGTCAGCCAACTCGGCGACCGGGCGGGGCCGGTCGGCAAGCGCGTCCGCGATCCCTAGCCCGGCGACGATCCCGAGCGCGCGTGTAGCGAGCGCGCCTCGGAGGAGATCCCAGATGACAGCCGATTCGGCCCTGACCGTCATCGAGCGGCGCGGACGGCCGCCGCCACCTCGTCAGCCTCCTCGTCGGTGAGCGTGCGGCAGTCCAGGAGCAGGCGCCCGTCCCGGACGACGCCGACCACCGGAGGCTCGCCGGCGCGGAGCGACTCCGCGAGCTCCTCCTCGACCGCACACGCGAAGCTCGGCAGCTCCGCCAGCGGGAGCGCGCCGCCGCCGACCCGACCGACGGTCTCCTCGACCGTCCCGTCGACCAGCTCGGCCAGGTGCACGGCTCGCGCGCGAACCACCTCCGGCGACTCGGCGATCGCACGAAGCACGGGCAGCTCCCGCTGCGCCCGATCCGGATCGAGATAGAGGCCGAGGGTCCCTTCGAGCGCCGCGAGCGTGAGCTTGTCGGCCCGCACGGCGCGTTGCAGCGGATGACGGCGGAGACGCTCGACGAGCTCCGCGCTGCCGACCACGATCCCGGCCTGCGGCCCGCCGAGCAGCTTGTCGCCGGAGAAGCAGACGAGGTCGGCGCCGGCCTGGAGGCTCTCCCGCACCGACGGCTCGCCGGGCAGCTCCACGAGCACGCCGGACCCGAGGTCGTCGACGAGCGGCAACCCGTGGCGCCGCGCGACGCCGGCGAGCTCTTCCACGGAAGGGAGCTCGGTGAAGCCGACGACCCTGAAGTTCGACTGGTGCACGCGGAGCAGCAGAGCCGTGTCGGGCCCGACGGCGCTCTCGTAATCGGACGCCCGCGTTCGGTTCGTCGTCCCGACTTCGACGAGCCGCGCGCCCGAGCGGGCCAGGACGTCCGGGATCCGGAACCCGTCGCCGATCTCGATCAGCTCGCCGCGCGACACGACGACCTCGCGTCCTTCCGCAAGCGCGGCGAGCGCGAGCAGCACGGCCGCTGCGTTGTTGTTGACGACGAGCGCCGCCTCGGCTCCGGTCAGCCGCCGCAGCAGGCCCGCGAGGTGATCCTGTCGCGACCCCCGCGCCCCCGAGGTCAGGTCGTACTCGAGATTCGAGTAGCCGCGGCCGACTTCCCGGACGCGCTCGAGCGCGGCCTCGGGCAGCGGCGCGCGGCCGAGGTTGGTGTGCAGGACGACCCCGGTGGCGTTCAGGACGCGGCGGAGCGCGGGCCGCCGCGCGGCCACGAGCTCCGCAGCGAGGCGCTCACCGAGGTCGCCAGGGTCGAATCCCGCGCGGATCTCCTCGCGGGCGCGCCCCAGAACCGCTCGGGCGGCGTCGACGGCGAGCGGATCGTCCACGCCGCCCGCGAGCACGTCGACGGAGGGGAGATCGCGCAGCCGCACCTACTGCGCGTCGGCCTTGCGGGGCTCGGCCGCCTCTTCGGCGCAGCGCTCCTCGTAGCAGCGCACGACGATTCCCACGGCCTCGGCCGGGTCGTCCGTGAGGTACAGCAGCTTCTCGTCCTCGGGACTGATCATCCCGGTGTCGAGCAGCCGCTCGCGGACCCACTCGAGCAACCCCGTCCAGTGCTCGCTGCCGAACAGGACGACGGGGAAGTTCAGGACCTTGTCCGTCTGGATCAGCGTCAGCGCTTCGAAGAGCTCGTCGAGCGTCCCGAATCCGCCGGGGAACATCACGAACCCCTCGGCCGCTTTCACCAGCATCACCTTGCGCGCGTAGAAGTGCTTGAACGTGAGGCTGACGTCGAGGTGCTCGTTCTGGAACTGCTCGTGGGGCAGGTCGATGCCGAAGCCGATCGACAGCCCGCCCGCCTCCTTGGCGCCACGGTTCGCCGCCTCCATGACGCCGGGCCCGCCGCCCGTCACCACCGCGAACCCAGCTTCGGCGAACCGGCGTCCGACGTCTTGCGCCTCGCGGTAGACGGGGCTCGCCTCGGGCACCCGCGCCGACCCGAAGACGGTCACGCCCGGCCGGTCGATCCTGTCGACTGCCTCGAAGCCCGTCCTGAACTCCTCTGCGATCAGGAAGACGTTGCGCGGGAGGTTGCCGGCGTGGGCTTCGAGGATTCGCTGGTCTTCCATCAGCGGGTCAGAAATCTCGCTCGACGAAGCTCGCGCCCATTCCGAGCACGAGCAGCGCCGCGAGCCCGAAGTACGAGACCGTCGCGACGACGCGCTGCCACGGCCTCACGCTGTAGTAGGCCGCCGACTCGGGACGCCCGCGCTCCTCCCAGCGGCGCCAGAGCTCGAGGCCGACGATCAGCGCGATCACGATCAGCAGCGGGTTCGGGGTGAAGAACGCCAGCGCCACGAGCGCGATGAAGCCGACGAACCAGAGGGCCGGATGGATTGCCGCCGCGATGCGTCCCCCGTCGAGCGGCACGACCGGCAGCAGGTTGAACAGGTTCAGGAAGAAGCCGGTGAAGCCGAGGGCGATCAGGAGCTCGTTGTTCTGCTGTTCGCCGACGAGCCAGACGACGGCGGCGCCGATCGAGCCGAGGATCGGCCCCGCGATCGCGATCTGGTACTCCCGCCACGCGTCGAGCGGATTCTCTTTCAGCAGGATCGCCGCGCCGAGGAACGGGATGAACACCGGGGCCCCGACGTCGAGGCCCTGTCTCCGCGCCTCGATGTAGTGGCCGAGCTCGTGGACGAGGAGCAGCAGGATGAAGCCCGCCGCGAACTTCCAGCCCCAGAACCAGGCATACGCCGCGAGCGAGACGAGCATCGACGCCGAGGTCGTGAAGACCTTGAACTTGAAGACCGCCGCGAGGATGAACTTGAACTTCCAGAACAGGACGCCGAGAAAGAGGAACGGGGCCGCGAGCTTCCGCAGGATGCGGAACCGCGGCTCGGGCTTGATCGGACCCCACTCGCGCGCCTCGTAGGGGTCGTACGTGGGCTCGGTGCCGTAGGAGAGCTCGTCGTCGCGGCGTTCCCGGCTCTCCGGCTCGGGAGTGACCTGACTCACCGGGCCATGGTACCCCCGGGCTTTCGTCACGAGTCGGCGCCGAATGTGTGCCGGAACCGTGCCGTGCCCTGGTGTGTCTGGTGCCTCGCCGGTAGACCGGTTCGAAAGCGAAATCGACTCGAGGAGGAACGGTGCACGGACGACTGGCGCTGAGTGCGCTGCTGCTTGCGGTGGTCGCGGTTGCGGCCGGCGGCGGCGCGGGGATCGCGGCGGGCGGCGGCTCGCCGGAGGTGAAGAAGAAGCCGAAGCCGAAGCCGCGGGTGGTCCGCGGGCCTCGGGGGCCGCGCGGTCCGGTCGGACCGGTGGGCCCGCGAGGACCGGCGGGCGAGACGGGTGCTCAGGGCGCCTGTCGGCTCACAGGGGCCGCCCGGGCCCGTGGGACCGGCGGGGCCACCTGGATCCGCCGGGCCGTCCGGGCCGGGCGCGGCCCGTTTCTCGTTCGACGTCGCGGCCGGCACGGCGGAGACCCAGATCGCGAGCGCGGGCGGGCTCGTGCTGAAGGGCGCGTGCAGCGCGGGCGGCGATCTGTCGCTCGAGGCGAGCTCGACCGCCAACAACGCCCGGGCTCGCGCCGGTGTGATCTCCGACGGAACGCCTGACCTCGTGCGCTACGGCGAGGACGACGACCTCGACTCGACCGACGGCTTCGACCTCGTCGGCGCCGAGGACGACGACGCCCTCGGCTCCGTCGTCTACCGGTCGGCCACGGGCGCCTCGACGGTCACCGCGGACTTCCTGGTGGAGGAGTACTCGCTCGGCGGCGCCGCCCGATGTCTCGCGGCAGGGACGGTGGTCGTGGCCCAGTGACCGCTACGCATACGGGAGGTCGACGGGCTCGCCCGTCGGCCTCCAACAGCGGCTCGGAGAAGACGCAGTCCACGTGGATCGCGGCCTCGTTGTCGCCGCCGTACGAGCCGGTGTTCCGGCCGATCGCGACATGCGCGGTGTGCGCGGCCTTCTCGTCGAGCATCGTGTGGCCGCGCGGCTTCAGACCGGGGTGGAGTCCGATGCCGAGCTCCGCGATCACGTCGGCGCCGTGGCCGGCGTCCGCGACGAGCTCGCGGAGCATCTGCGCGGCGCGCCCGCCCTCGATCGAGGTCACACGGCCCTGCTCGAACTGGAGCGTCACCGGCGCGTCGAGGAGCCCTTCGACGGTGTAGGGGATCGTCAGGTCGGCGACGAGCACTGCCGTCGGCGCCGTCTCTGTGCGGCGCGACGTAGATCTCGCCGCTCGGGAAGTTCGCGCCGTCGCCGGCTTCCAGCGGCAGCGTGTCGCTCAGCCAGGGACGTCCCTCGACCCGTAAACGAAGGTCGGTTCCGGCGCGCCCGCGAATCCGGATCTCCTTCGCCCCTTCGAGCTGCGCCATGAGCCGCCGTGCGGGCTGCTCGAGGTTCGGCTGAGGCTGGGAAAGCTCGCCCTCGAGCAGTTCGGGAGTGACGAGCGCGAGGTAGATCTCCCGGCCGCCGTGGGCGGCGACGATCTCCGCCAGCTCGAACCGCGCGTCGGCCTCGCCGCCCAGCGGCTTCTCCGAGAGGAAGAAGCAGAGCGATGCCTGCTTGGCACCTTCGACTACGCCGGCGTGGCGGCCGCCGCATCGGCCGCTTCGGCCCGGCCCAGAGCTCGAGCCGAGGGGTGGCACCGGCCTGCTTGACGGCGTCCGAGAGCTGCGAGCCCTGAACCGCGAGCGGCTCGTCGACGACGACGAGCACGTCCTCGCCCGCTTCCAGCCGACCCGGCCTCGATCAGGTTCCGGCACCAGCCAGGAATCTCCGGCTCAGCCATGTGCGCATCCTCGCAACTAGGAGCCCCGGCCGCGCCTATAGGCCGAACGGGCCTATAGGCAGAGGGAAGAAACCGACGCAGACTGCCGTCTAGGGGTACTTGGGTAATCCACTTACGGGGAGGGAGTCAACTTGAAGAAGCTACTCGCACGTCTCGTGCGCCAGTCGCCGGCGATGATCGTCGCCATGCTGGCGCTGTTCGTCGCGCTCACCGGAACGGCGGTCGCGACGACATCAGCCCTGATCACGGGCAAGCAGATCGCGAACAGCTCGATCACGGGTGCCGACGTCAAGAACAAGTCCCTCACGGGGCAGGACATCAAGGGACAGCTACGAGGTCCTCGCGGGCTTCGCGGAGCCGCAGGCGCTGCGGGCGCACAAGGTGCGGCAGGTACGCAAGGTGTCCAGGGTGTGAAGGGCGACACGGGTGACTCGGGCTCGGCGGTGGCCTACGCGAAGGTGCTCGCCAACGGCACCGTTGACGAGACGCAGAGCAAGAACATCGCGGACGCGAACGTCGTCAAGATCGGAACTGGCTCGTACTGCTTCGCCGGGCTCGCCGTATCGATCAAGAACGGAATCGCAACCTCTGACAACTTCGCGGTCGATGCGGATCGCATAGCAAGCATCCACGTCGCTCCCGGCACGCCGTCGAGCTATTTTGCCGACTGTGCATCCGGCACGGCTGCACGGGTCAGAACGCACGACGCCAGCAGCGCTGCACTTGTATGACAGCCCCTTCTGGGTCTGGTTCGAGGACTAGCTCACAACCGTCAGGCCCTGGTGCCGTGGCCGGCACCAGGGCCTGACGAGCCTTCCAGTTCGTCTCTACGCGTGGGCTCCCGGTCGTCCGACACCGTGACGGTGTCATGGCTCGCGGTGTCCGACACCGTGAGGTGTCAAGGGCTCGTCTGCGCCGAATGTGTGACGAAGCGGAGCCGCGCGTTACCGTTGACGGCGTGCAGCTCGACACACGCGTCCTCCCGGGACACGACCTCGTCGAAGCAGGCGCTCGCGATCTCGCGCGCGGAAAAGTGTCCGTCGAGGCGTTGCTCGTCTCGATCGGTGCGCCTCGACTCCGCAAGCTCGGCATTCCCGTCGACTCGCCGATCTCCAATGCCGAGCAACGTCTCTACGCGCGCCTTCGCGACGAGCACGGTGACGCGGCGCACGGCCGCTACAACGCGCTGATCCGGCGGCTTGTGAGCTTCGAGCGCGCCGCGCGCCATGCGTGAGCTCGCGGACGGCGAGCGGATACATCGCACGCGACCTCGTCCAGCCCGACCAGTTGCGCGCCGCGTTCGACGAGATCGAGCCGCAGCTACCACTTCCCGGCGATCGACCCCGTCTTCGGTGTCCCACATTGACGTGTCAAGGGAAACCTGTGCCGAGACTGTGACTTTCGGCGACGGCGGCGACGTCTAGATAATCCCTCGCCCCGAGAGTAGGCTGGGGCGGGGGGAGAAGGGGGTTCGACCCATGCTCAAGCGACTTCTCGCGACGAGCGTCGCAGCCCTTGGCGCTCTGACACTGGCCGGCGCGGCCGCCTCGGCGACCTACCAAGGCGAGCATGCCGGCGCGAACTACAAGATCATCGTGCCCGACACGGGCTGGAACAGGACGCTCGTCGTCCTGGCCCATGGGTACCGCGACAAGGCTGACCACGCAGGCGAGGTCGACGACCGGTCCGCGATGGACGCCGGCTTCACCGCACTCGCCAACGGGCTCGCCGCACAGGGATACGCGGTCGCAGCAACGTCGTATCGCGACAACGGCTGGGCGGTGAAGGAGTCGATCCACGACATCGTCGCGCTTCGCGGCCTCTTCAACGGCCTCGTCGGCAAGCCCGACACGGCTCTGCTCGCGGGCTTCTCGCTTGGTTCGCTCGCAACGGCTGAGCTGGCCGAGCGGGCCGGCGGCCTGTTCGACGGCTATCTACCCGCCTGCGGTGTGCTCGCCGGCTCGCCGCGCGCGTGGGACGGGGCTGCCGCCGCGCTGCTCGCGTACGACCTCATCTACGGCCTCCCCGCTTCGTGGGGGACGCCGGCCAACGCGGACGACGACGTGGATTTCGAACCGGAGGTCTTCCCGACGCTGTTCGGCCAGATCTTCGCTCCGCTCGACTACGGCAAATGGGAGTTCATCCGTTTGGTCGCGGGCGGGAAGGGGCCGACTGTGCCGCTGCCGCCCGTGCTTTACCCGTCATGGCTGTTCACGAACTTCTTCTTCTTCACAGAGGCGCGTGCGGACGCGGAGCGCCGTGCCGGCGGCGCCTTCGTCCAGAACGTCACCCACAACTACACGCTGACACCGAGCGAGCACGCCTATCTGGCAGGGCTGGGATTCAACGCCGCTCCCGTGCTCGCGGCGATGAATGCGTCGACGCGGTTCTCCGGCAAGCGGTCTGCTCGCAACTACATGTCGCACTACGCGACGTTCAGCGGAAAGCTCCGCGACCCGGTGCTCTCGATTCACACGAAGTGGGACACGTTGGTGCCCTGGGGGCACGAGTCGGCCTACGCAGAGACCGTAGCCGCGGCAGGGGCGAGCCACCTGCTTGTCCAGGTGTCGACCAACGGCCTCGGCCACTGCAACTTCTCCCCGACCGAGACCGGCGCCGCGATAGCGCTACTCGAAGCCTGGGCCGAGACGGGCGTGAGGCCGAGTGCGGCGACCTTGGCCGCGTTCGGGCTTGACGCCATCACGGCGCCTCCGAGTTGGTCGCAGCCCTAGTCCATCAGTGAAATCCAGGTCGGCGAGCTGCTGCTCGCCGACCTGGATGTCGTGGCTATGAGCCGCGCCCGATCCATTCCTCGCCGCCCTCGTAGAGCTCCTTCTTCCAGAGCGGGACGCGCTCCTTCAGCTCGTCGATGACGTCACGGCACGCTGAAAGCGCGTCCTGTCTGTGTGGCGCGGAGACGGCGATCGCCACTGACACCTCCCCGACCTCGCAACGCCCGACTCGGTGGACGATCGCCACGTCGCACAACTCGTACCGTGCCTTCACGCCTTCAGCGATCTCGGCCATGACCTGCTCGGCCATGCCTTCGTAGGCCTCGTACTCGAGAGCGATCACACTGCGGTCGCGCGACTCCCGTCGCACCGTTCCCTGAAAGGTTGCGACGGCGCCCGCCTGCTCGCTCGAGACCTCCGTGATCACCGCACCCAGATCGATCGGGCCGTGCACGAGCCGGAACGACCCGCCCGACACCGGCGGGATGACGGCGACCTCGTCGCCGTCGGCCAGCGCCAGCTCTTTCTCGGCGTACTCCTGGTTCACGGCGTAGAGCAGCCCCGGCGGCTCGTCGCCGAGCCCAAGCTGCGGCCAGAGGTCAGCGACGGTTGCCGCCTCGACCTCTCGCTCGCTCCAGCCCGCCCGCTCACGAAGCCCAGCGAAGAGGCGCACCCGCACGGCGCTCATGCCCGCCATTGTCGCTGGTGGCTCCGTCCGTCGGTCTGCTCAGACTGCGCTGCGTGAAGGTTCGGGCGCCTTCCCCGGCGATGATCGTCGCCCTGCTCTCGCTCTTTCTGGCGCTGACGGGGACGGCGGTCGCAACGACATCCGCGCTGATCACCGGCCGGCAGATCACCGACAACTCGATCACGGGTCGCGACGTCAGGAACAAGTCGCTGACACCGCTCGACTTCAGGGGCTCGGTGCGTGGGCCGGCGGGCACTCGCGGCGCACCCGGCGCCGCCGGTGTACAAGGGTTGCAAGGCGCCCAGGGGCCGAAGGGGGACAAGGGCGATCCCGGCGCAACCACCGTCGTCTCTCGCTTCTCGGACGACACGAGTCCGAACCCCAACGACACACATTCGACACTCTGCGGCGGGACCGAGCGGGCGACTGGTGGTGGCTACGAGGTTCTCGCCGGTGACCCGAAGGTCACGATCAGCGCACCCGTTGGATCTCCTCCCACCGGGTGGCGACTGCAGTGGGACCGTGTGGGCGTCGCGAGCGTGACGATCCGCGTGTGGGTCGTCTGCGCCCAGCCTTGAGCAGTCGTCACGCGTAGACGCGGATCACGGAGCCGCGGCCCCAGCGCTCTCGAAGCTGCGAGGCGATCCACAGCGGGACGCGCACACAGCCGTGGCTCGCGGGCCACGTCGGCACCGACGGGTAGCCGTGGATCGCGAACCCGCGAAGGAAGTACATCGGGTGGTAGAGCACCCAGTCCCAGCCGTAGACCTCGCGGTAGACGCGCCACGACCCCACCGGGGTGTTCCCCGTCGCCCCGGTCGAGACGTGCACGACGTTGACGACTTTCCCGTCGCGCACCTCCATCAGGATCTGGCGACTCTTGTCGACCTCGATGTAGTCGCCGCGACGTACACGCGGCCGGGGGACCGACGCGCGCGAAAGGAGCCGCCACGTGCCGGAACCCACGCGACCCGTCCGCGGCAGACCGTTGACCTTCTGGAAGGCCAGCACGGCCTCATGCGTGCCGTACCCGAACCCTGAATCCAGCCTGGGCACCGCGTACCGGAGCTGGCGGAGGCGCTGCTTCAGCGCGAGCACGGCGGGCCCGTGCGAGCCCATCCGCAGGCTCGGGAAACTGAAGCGCAGGCGAACACGCCGCCAGACCGGGACGTAGTTTCGCGCGGGAACGAGCGACACGCGGCCCGTCACGCCAAGCCCCCAGCGCGCGGGGATCCGAACCCGGAACCGTCCGGCTGACCCGACGCGCACGCGGACGACACGACCCCGGGAGCGAAGGACGATCCGCCCCGCGCGCGCCGGCAGCACGCGGCCCGTGACCATCGTCGAGCGCACCCGGATCCGCAGGCGCGGCTTCACGCGGAGCACGACCGTCGGCGACTCCAGCAGCGACGGTCCGCACGACGAACGACCCCGCGCGCCGCGCGCGCACGTCGAAGACGAACCCGCCGGTCGACGCCGTTGCAGACCGCACCACCACTCCGTCGCGTACCAGCTGAACGAGCTGCGGCTCGGCCGTGGGGAGCGTCCCCCGGAACCGCACCAGGTCGTCGTATCGCGCGACGCGGTGATCCGACACGAGGGTGATCTCCGCGCCCCACGCCGGCCCCGCGCCGACGAGAGCTCCGACCACCAGAACGAAAGTGAAACGCCGCATATCTCTCCTTATAGAGGCCGGACGTACGATTCTCTTGCATGGCCGCGACCGAAGACCACCGCGAGACCGACTCCGAGATCGAGGTCAAGCCGGTCTACACCCAGGAGGACGTTGCGGGGCTGGAGCTCGAGCCGCCCGGCGAATACCCCTTCACGCGCGGGCCGTACCCGGACATGTACCGCGGCCGGCCGTGGACGATCAGGCAGTACGCGGGCTTCGGCTCGGCCGTCGAGACGAACAAGCGGTTCCGCTACCTGCTGCAGCGCGGACAGACCGGCTTGTCGGTCGCGTTCGACCTCCCGACCCAGCTCGGCTACGACTCGGACGACCCGCGGGCTGAGGGCGAGGTGGGTCGCACGGGTGTGGCCATCGACTCGATCGCCGACATGGAGCTGCTGTTCGAAGAGATCCCGCTCGACCAGGTTTCGACCTCGATGACCATCAATGCGCCGGCCGCGCTCCTGCTCCTCCTCTACGAACTGGTCGCCGAAAGTCAGGGCGTCGATCCCGCGCAGCTCCGCGGCACCGTCCAGAACGACGTCCTCAAGGAGTACTGCGCGCGCGGCAACTACATCTTCCCGCCGCGCCCGACGATGCGAATCACGACCGACCTCTTCGCGTACTGCCACGAACGGCTGCCGCGGTTCAACACGATCTCGATCTCGGGGTACCACATCCGCGAGGCCGGAGCGACCGCCGTCCAGGAGCTCGCGTTCACCCTCGCGAACGGCATCGCCTACGCCGAGGCCGCCGTGGCGGCCGGGCTCTCGCCGGACGAGTTCGGCGAGCGCCTGTCCTTTTTCTTCAACGCGCACAACCACTTCTTCCAGGAGATCGCCAAGTTCCGAGCCGCGCGGCGCCTGTGGGCGCGAATCATGAAAGAACGGTTCGGCGCGACGAACCCGAAAGCGCAGGCGCTCCGCTTCCACGCGCAGACTGGCGGCTCGACGCTGACCGCGCAACAGCCGGAGAACAACATCGTCCGCGTCGCGGTGCAGGCGCTCTCGGCGGTCGGCGGCGGCGCGCAGTCGATCCACACGAACTCCTTCGACGAGGCGCTCGCGCTGCCGACGGAGCATTCCGCGAAGATCGCGCTCCGCACGCAGCAGATCCTCGCGCACGAGGCGGGAGGGACCGACACCGCCGACCCCTTCGGCGGCTCGTACTTCATCGAGGCGCTGACGAGCGAGCTGGAGGAGCGTGCCTGGGAGCTGATCGAGCGCGTCGGGGAGCTCGGCGGCGCGGTGGAGGCGATCGAGCAGGGATTCGTCCAGCGCGAGATCGAGGACTCGGCGTTCAGCTACCAGGAGGCCGTAGAGCGGGGCGAGGAGGTGGTCGTCGGCGTGAACCAGTACGTGGAGGAGGAGGCCGAGCCGATCGAGCTCCACCGGCTCGACCCGGAGGCCGAGCGCAGCCAGCTCGAGCGCACGGATCGCGTGCGCGCGGAGCGCAACTCCGACGAGGCGACGCGGGCGCTCGACGCGGTCCGAGCCGCGGCGAAAGGCACCGAGAACCTCCTCCTGCCGATGCGAGACGCGCTGCGCGCGCACTGCACGGTCGGCGAGATCTGCGAGGTGCTCCGCGAGGAGTACGGCACGTACGACGCGCAGCGAGCCTGAGCGCGCGAAGTCCAGAACGTCCCACGGCTCCGACAGCCGCGTCCGAGTGACAGTCACTGAGACGTGTCCTGCCGGGCCGGGCCCAAGTGACTGTCACTGGGACGCGTCCGAAGCAACTCCGTGACGGAACTGCAACGGCACCTTGTGCAGCTGCGTTGCACACGGTTCACTCCCCGCATGGCGAGAAGGCCGCGACGCGAGCTGACCGATGGGATCTACCACGCCACCGCTCGAGGGACCGGTCGTATCCGGATCGTCGCAGACCACATCGACTGCGTTGCCTTCACAGCGCTCCTGGCGACCGTGGCGCGGCGTTGGGGCTGGGTCCTACACGCCTACTGCCTGATGCCGAACCACTATCACCTGGTCGTCGAGACCAGAGTGCCCGCCTTGTCCGCCGGGATGCACGCGCTGAACGGACGCCACGCCCGCCGCTACAACGCCCGGCAACTCCGCGTCGGCCACTTGTTTCAGGAGCGTTTCGACACCCGCTTGATCGAGTCGGAGGAGTACCTCGCAGACGCGTGCGCGTACGTACTCAACAACCCCGTCAGGGCGGGGCTCGTGGATCGATACGAGGACTGGCCGTGGCTCGGCGCTTACCCTGACGTGGATGCGGATCCTCCTCGTCTCGCAGTTCTACCCCGGCCCCGATGATCCGGACCTCGGCGTGTTCGTGCGGCAGCTCGAGCAGGAGCTCGCGCGCCGCGGCCACGAGCTCGAGCGGGCGGTGCTCGACCGGCGCGCGGGCGGGAAGCGGCGCTACGCCGTGCTCGCGCGGAAGACGCTCTCGGCGGCGCGGCGCTTCCGGCCGGACGTCGTCTACGCCCACTTCCTCGTCCCCGCCGGACTGATCGGCGCCGTCGCGGGCCGAGCGCCGCTCGTCGTGACGGGACACGGGCGGGACGTTCTGAACATCGGCACCTATCCGGGCATTCGCTCGGCGACGCGCTTCGTCGTCCGGCGGGCAGCCTCCGTCGTCGTCGTCTCCGACTACCTCCGCCGCGAGCTCGAGACGAAGGTGCCGGAGGCTCGCGGCAAGGTGGAGGTGGTCGACTGCGGCGTCGACCTCGATCGCTTCCGCGTCGAGCCTGCCCCTGAGCAACCGACCCGCTTCCTCTGCGTCGGCTCGCTGACGGAGCGCAAGAACGTCGTGCGACTCGCGGACGCCTTCTCGCGGCTGGACGAAGGGACGCTCACCTTCGTCGGCGACGGCCCGCTTCGCGGGAAGCTCGAGGGACGGGAGCGCGTGACGATCACGGGAAAGGTCCCGCACGACGAGATCCCGGGATGGCTCGCGCGCTCACACGTCCTCTGTCAGCCGAGCCTCGTCGAGCCGTTCGGCCTCGCGCTGCTCGAGGGAATGGCGGCGGGACGCTCCGTCGTTGCCACGCGGATCGGAGGGCCGCCCGAGTTCGTCCCGCCCGAGGCGGGTGTGCTCGTCGACCCGACCGACGAGGCCGACATCGCGCGCGGGCTGGCAGCCGCGGCTTCGTTGCCCTGCCCGAACGGCGCCGCCCGGGCGGCTGCCGAGACACACGACGTCAGGCTGCAGGCGGATCGAGTGGAGGAGATCCTCCGGCGAGCCGCTCGAGATCCGCGAGCCGGCGCTCGACCAGCGGCCTGATCGAATCCTCGAGACCCGCATCTCGCGCGAGCCGTAGCGCGTTCTCGTAGGAAACCCGCACTTTTTCGGGCGCAACCCCGTTCTTCAGGCGGTTGTCGCCCGTCACGAGGAGTGCCTGGATCTGCTCGCGGATGTCGATGGGATAAAAATACACTTCAGAAACTGCAAAAATCGGGGTCAATCCAATGAAATCTGCCGCAGCTGAACACCTGCCTTCGCCGGTACGGATCGTGGTCGTCGACGACGAGCCGTTGTTCGTCGAGATGCTCTCGGTGCTCCTCGAGCGCGAGGAAGGCATCGAGATCGTCGGCACGGCCGGCAACGGCGAAGAAGCGCTCGGGCTCGTCGCCCGGCTCAGGCCGGACGTCGTCGTGATGGACCTGAGCATGCCTGTGATGAACGGGATCGATGCCACCCGCGCGATCCGGGAGCGGGACGGGAACGCCTGCGTCCTGATCCTCACGGGTGGCTCGAGCATCGTGGAGATCGACGACGCCAGGAAGGCGGGAGCAGCCGGCTACATCACGAAGGACCGGATCGCGAACGAGCTCGTCGCCGAGATCCGCAACCTCGCCGCGCGCTAGGCACCTCTAGCTCGTTGCTACCCTCCCGCCGATGCTGACGGGGATCGCCGTCTTCTTCCACCTGCTCATCTCGGCCGCGCTGATCGGGCTCGTCCTGATGCATTCCGGGCGCGAGGCGGGCATGGGCGGGATGGGCTTCGTCCCCCAGTCGCAGGGCGGCACGCACATCGTCGAGCGGAACCTGACGAGGCTCACGATCGCCGTCGCGGTGGTCTTCGCCGCGAACACGGTCCTGCTGTTCCGGCTGCTCCAGGATTAGCTCCGGCAGGCGGCTACAATGGCCGCGCGCGCTGGTGGCGGAATTGGTAGACGCGCAAGGTTGAGGGCCTTGTGGGCTTTGCGGCCCGTGGAGGTTCAAGTCCTCTCCAGCGCATAAATCAGGCCCTCCCGGGCCTTTTTCTTGACGGCGTCCGAGCTGGCCGCTACCGTGATCGAACACATGTTCGCGGAAGGAGGCCACACGGTGACCGAGCGGCAGCGCGCAATCCTGGACTACCTACGGGAGTTCATCGACGAGCACGGCTACCCGCCGACGGTGCGGGAGATCGGCGAGGCCGTGGGCCTCAGGTCGCCTTCGACCGTCCACGCGCACCTCGCGCAGCTCGAGCGGGCGGGACTCCTGCGCCGCGATCCGACGAAGCCTCGGGCCCTCGAGCTCGCGGACCGGGAGCGCACGCCGCGCACTGACGTCCACCGGCTGCCCCTGGTCGGTGAGATCGCGGCCGGCGGTCCGCTCCTCGCGGAGCAGAACATCGAGGAGTACCTCGGCGTCCCCGAGCCGCTCTCGCGCGGCGGTGAGGAGTTCCTCCTGCGCGTGAAGGGCGACTCCATGGTCGACGCGGGCATCCTCGACGGCGACTTCGTGGTTGTCGAGCGGCGGCAGGAGGCATCGAGCGGCGAGATCGTCGTCGCGATCGCCGGGGACGACGAGACCTCGGACGAGGCCACCGTCAAGCGCTTCTTCCGCGAGAACGGCCGCATCAGGCTCCAACCGGAGAACGAGTCGCTCGAGCCGATCTACGCCGATCACGTCCAGATCCTCGGCAGGGTGATCGGGGTCTTCAGGCAGCTCTGATGACGGTCGTCCGGCCTCTCAACCGCACCCTCGATCAGGAGCTCGTCGCGCTGCTGCGGGGCGCAAGCCTCGAGTGTCCGGTCTGCGGCGAGTTCGTCCTGCACCGTCACGGCGACGTCGAGTGCCCGGAGTGCGGGCTCATCCTGGGGGATGGGAAGGCCGCAGTAGCCGGGCTACAATCAGGCTTGCAGGCCGGGTGACCGCGAGCCGGCCTCGGCCGGTTCGAGGAAAGTCCGGACACCGAAGGGCAGGACGCTGGGGAAATCCCAGGCGGCGAAAGCCGACGGAAAGTGGCACAGAAAGGAGACCGCCAGCAGCGAAAGACTCTCCGGAGACGCTGATGGTAAGGGTGAAAAGGTGGGGTAAGAGCCCACCAGCGTCGCGGTGACGCGACGGCTTCCAAACCCCGTCCGGTGCAAGGCGAAGCAGGCTCCGTCGACGCGGCCCGCCGAGGAGCCGGGTGCGCTGCTCGAGCCGTCGGGCAACCGACGGCCTAGAGAGATGGTCACCTGAGAAACAGAATCCGGCTTACAGGTCTGCTACAGAAAAGCCCCGCTCAGCGGGGCTTTTCCATCTCAGGCTCGTGCAAGGCCCTCATCCGCACGGCGAGCACGTGAACTCACCATGCGGGAGGTAGGGCTCGAAGAAGACCGCCCCGATCCGCCCGGAGATCTCGAGGCGGTACGCCAGCACGGAGAGGTCGATGCGTTGGTCGTCCCTGAACTGTTCGAGGCCCGCAGCGATGAGCGCATCGCCGAGCGCGCGAGCCTCCGCAGTCGTCAGATCGGTGCAACCACCCCACGGAGCGAACGGGCGGGCGCGCAGCAAGTCTTGAGCCCGCTCCGGTAGCAGGGGCAAGATGCGAGATGGCTCGATTGGTGGCCCGGGTCCCCCGACTGCGAGGCAGATCGCGTACCTGGATGGCACGTACGCCCGGATCTTCCGGACCTCCCACGCGCTTGCCGGCAGCCAGGACGCCGCATCCGTGACCAGCGCATCGACCCGCACGAGAGCGCTCACCTGCTCCGGTGTCGCGATCGTGCCGTCGTCCTTCTCAGGATTGAGGGAGGGGGCTTCCCAGTTGACGCGGATCAGCCGATCACCATCGCGTACCTGGACGAAGCCCCAGAGGGCGTTGAGCTCTCCGAAGCGCTGGCTTAGGAGTGTGATGTCGTGGTCGAACAACCCCGTCGAGAGGACCTCAGCCCGCAAGAGCTCGACACCCTCGGGCGTCAGGCGTTGCTCGAGGAAGCCGCTCGTGCGCTTGTTCGCACCTTCGGGAACTTCGCCTTCGCGGTGCCAGATCATTCGTCCGTCGGCGTAGACCCAGACCCGGCTCAGCGGGCCGCCGAGGGTGGTGCTCCTCCCGTAGAAGTTGACTACGAGCTCCCCACTCCCCGGGGTGCTTGGCGTAGCTCCCTGGGGAGGCAGGCCGATGAAGCCCCGGTCGAGGAAGAACTCGCGCACGGTGCCGAACGCAGAGGCGGTTCCCACGCCGACGACGAGCGCCGCCATAGCGAGCACGACTACGCGCCGGCGTCGACGGCCCTGGTCCGCGCGGAAACGGCTCATCACGTCGTTCCAGTCAGCAGTGCCGGGCGTGGAGGGAAGGATGCGATCGAGGCTGGCGCGGTCGAGTTCGGTCACGGTCGTACCTCCTCCAGCCGGCTGCGGAGCGCCGCGTGGGCTGCATTGAGGGTTGCGGCGACGGTTCCGGTGCTGATGCCCAGCGCCTCGCCGATCCCGACGTAGTCGAGGTCTGCGTAGTAGCGGAGGAAAACAGCGGTCCGTTGTCGCTCCGGCAAGCGCGCGAGCGCCGCGCGTAGCTCGGCGTCCCGCTCCGGACGGCCGTTCGCAGCAGCCCGCTCGTCGTAGGCGACCCCCGGGACGCTCCGGCGGACGTCCGAGCGTGCAGCGTTGAGCACGATGCGCCAGACCCAAGCCTCGAGTGGACCCTCCCCCCGAAACGAGCGGCGCTTGCGCACTGCGGTCGCGAACGCCTCCTGCACCGCGTCACGTGCTCGCTCAGAGTCGCCCGTCACACTCGCCGCGACACGTTCGAAGACGTCAAAACGGCTGCGATACAGCGCCTCGAGCTCCTCCAGCCTCACTTCGCGCCTTCCCGTCACACCTCTCTGACGCGCAGGATGAGCGATTTCTTTAGTCGGTGACTGCCGGCGTCAATTCGGACCGGCTGAACTCCGGGGTTCTTGTAGTTCGCCGATCCGCACCTGTTCGGTCAGCAGTCGTCTGAAGCGCTCGGGGTCGCCGTCCACGTAGGCGGTGCAGAGCTGTTCGCCCGCGTAGTACGTGAGGATGTACGTCCGCGATGTCGGCGCAGCGAAGAAGCGCACGACGTTCGCGGCGAGCTTCTGATTCATCAGGCCCCAGCGCTCGAGATACGCCTGCGTCTCCTCCTCGCCGGCGCCCTGCTCGTGGAGCATCAGCGCGGCGTTGACCTCGGCGCCTCGGCACGGCTTCAGCGCGCCGACGACCTCGAGGGCGTGCGACAAATCGAACTCGATGCCCGCATCGCGAATGACTCCGGCGAGAGCCGGGCCGCCTTCACCTTCGAGGAGGACGTGCGGCGCCAGCGTTGCGATTCCCTCCGCGATGACCGACTGCGGCGTCGGAAGCAGCACCAGGGTCTCCTCCAGAAGTCCCTGTTCCCGGACGAGCAGCTGCTCCTTGCAGGCGCGCTCTGTGTGATGGCCGGGGTACGTCTCGTGGCTCGCAAGGATGAGCAGGTCGCTCGCGGGCAGCGGCAGGTCGACGTTCACCTCGATGTGGCTCTGAAAGTCGCCGAGGTAGCCGCAGAACGCCCACCACGTCTTGTCGTGCACGACCTCGAGCTCGACGTCCTCTCCGTCCGGCAGCTCCACCAAGCGCCGCGTCCAGGTGCGAGCCTCCTCGATGACGGCCGCGAGCACTTCCTCCGCCTTCTCCGCCGGAACGTTGGTCTCTTGCTGCCACCGCTCGTAGCGCTCGGCCAGCGGCGAGTCGCCCGGGAGCAGCTCCTCGAGTCGCTCGTGCGCCGCGGTGAAGACGGCTTCGTCCGTCCACGTCGGCCGCACGCCGTAGCACCCCTCGACCTCGTCGGCGTACGAGCGCGACTCGCCGGCCAGCATCCCGGCGTAGGTGCGCAGGCCGGCGACCTGGTCGCGCAGCCAGCCGTCCTCGAGCTCGCCGAGCAGCGCATCTGCGTCGGCGACGAGCGTCTGCGGAGCCACGGGCGGCTCGGCCTCTGCCTCGGCTGCGAGCTCGGGAGGGCCGAAGTAGGCATCGACGATCCCGTCGACGTGCCGGCCGACCCGAAGCCCGAGACGGAGGTAGCGCTCGACCGGTGAATCCATGAGCCGAGCTTACGGTGAAAGCGATTCCGCGATCCGGAGGAGCTCGTTCTCGTCGAGGTTGCCGGCGACCGTGATCACGGACGGGCCGCTGACCAGCCAGATGTGCGGGACGCTGTCCGGGTCGATGACGAGCCAGGCGTCTTGGCCGTCGATCGTGACGCGCTTCGGCTTCGAGGCGCCGAAGGGGTCAGCCCAGCGCGAACGATCGGCCCCCGCGGACCGCGTGGTCACGACGATCTGGTCGAGGCCGCGCCGGTAGCGGAGCGAGACGACGTTTCGCGACGGAGGGTTCTGGTGCTGCTCGCCGCCGGTCGGTCGCGAGCTACGTGCGACAGCCGCATGATCCAGCTCGTAGCCCTCGGGAAGCCATGCCGGGACGAGCAGCTCGTACCCGGGCATACCCGCGATCTCGCGGAGCCCGGCCTGCCGGAAACCCATGTCGTAGCGCGTCTGTTCCTGACCGGTGCGGGGCTGGAGCCGGAAAGTCTCCTGCCGTCCCTCGTCGATCCTCAGGCCCTCGATCCGCCACTCGCCGGCGAAGCGCCCGTCGCGGAAACGCCGATCGCGGACCGGGATGCCCGTCTCGCGGTCGACGGTGATCTCGCGCTCTTCGCCCGGATTACCCGTCGCGGCGCGCAGGCGCCACGCCGCGCGCCCGGCGTACTCGACCTCCTCGACGTCCGCCTCGCCGTCCGCGGACAGCGCCGCGACCACTGAGCCCACTTCGCGTCGCAAGACCCATCCGGCCGGCGCGGCGTCGGGCCACCCCGGCGCCAGCCCGACCCGCCAGACGAAGAGCCCCTCGTCCGAGTACGCCTCGGTGTTGAGGCCGGGGTCGTACTCGAGGTCGGTCGGGTTGTTCGCGCCGAGGCCGTCGATCCGGAACGAGCCCGACGAGCGGAACTCGAATCGCCACCGGTTCTCGCCTCCGCTTGGCTGCTCCCGGTTGACGAACACGCCGGAGATGGTGTGCGCCCGGCCGAGCGCGGCGGAGACGGCGTCGCGGACTTCCGCTGCGGAGGCGACCTCCGCGCCGCGCGGCGCAGCGAGCGCGACGATCGCACCCAGCACGAGAATCGCCGCGGCTGCGAGCAGCCAGCCGCGCTGCGGCCTGCGCCGTCGCAGTCCGCGGCGCAGGCCTGCCTCGAACTCTGGCCGGTGCTCGGGCACCTCGAGCTCGCGAAGCGCAGTCCCCAGCTCTCTGTCGTGAGGTTCGTTCACGTCAACGCCTCCTTCAGCGCGTCTCGGGCTCGGCTGAGCCGGGACGCGACGGTCCCCGCCGGGATGCCGAGGACCTCCGCGGCTTCGTCATAGGTGAGCTCGTCGGCGTCGACGAGCAGGACCACCGCCCGATGCTCCGCGGGCAGCGCGGCCAGCGCGGCTTCGAGGTCGAGGCGGGTCTCGACCGAGTCCGACCTCCCGGCCGGGGCTTCCGGCCACTGGTCGAGCGAGACCTCTTTGAGCGCGCCGGACCGACGCAGCTCGTCGATGCAGGTGTTGTAGACGATGCGGTAGAGCCACGTACCGATCCCCGCTCGCCCCCGGAATTTCGGCAGCGCCCGGAAAGCGCGGGCGTACGCCTCCTGGAGCACGTCGTCCATCCGGTCGCGGTCGCCGAGGAGCCGGTAGGCGAGCCGCCGGTGCCGCAGGTCGAACTCGCGGATGAGCTCGACGAACTCGTCCGGGCTCACGCGCCCTACAGGACCGATCCGTTCGGACGCCACTGCCTGCACGTCTTCGTTAGACGCGAAGCGACTCCGTTTTCTTCTACGCGCGCAGGACGAGCTCGAGCGCGGTTCCGAGCCCGGGTCTGGTCGTCAACTGCAGGGCGCCGCCGATCGACGCCGCGCGCGTCTTCATGTTCTTCAGGCCCTGGCCGGCGCCGTTCTCGGTCGGCTCGAAGCCCGAGCCGTCGTCGTGGATCCGCACGAGTCGCTTCGTCCCGTCGCGCCCGATCCAGACCTCGGCCTGCGCCGCACCCGCGTGCTTCCGGACGTTCGCCAAGCCCTCTTGGACGATGCGGAAGACCTCGATCTGCTCGTCGGGCGCCAGCTGGATTCCGGGGTCGACCTCGAGGTCGACTTCGAGCTCACCGTCGGCGGTGAGCACGTCGAGATAGCGGCGGAGCGCAGAGTCGAACGGTGCGTTCCCGCTCGCGGAGGAGAGCGCCAGGATCGCGAACCGCGCCTCCTGCTGCGCGAGCGCTGCGGCGGCCTTCAGCCGCCGGACGGTGCCTTCCGGAGCCGACCCTCGCTCGAGCAGCGCAGCTTGGGTCGAGATCGTGAACAGATACTGAGCGAGCCCGTCGTGGACCTCGCGCGCGACCCGTGCCCGTTCCTCGGCCACGGCGCGACCGAACTCGGCAAAGCGGATCGCGCGCCAGACGCCGGCGAGGAGGAGGCCATAGGACAGCAGCCGCAGGAAGTCGCCGAGCGACACGACGCCGCTTCCGACGACCGGCGTGAAGACGTAGTGGAGCTCGGCCGAGAGCATGAGCGTCGCCGCGAGGGCGAGCCAGCGGTCGAGGTCTTCGCCGTAGGCGCGGTAGCGCCAGCCGAAACCGATGACCGCGAGGAGACTGAGGATCCCCTGTGTGGCAAGCGCGATCACCATCAGGGCCGGAAGGTCCGATCCCTGCGCGAGCTCGGGCAGCGCGTGCTCCAGCGCGAACGCGTTCAGCCAGATCGCGAGCACCATCGCCGCGACGAGGAACAGTGCCGTCCTCAGGGCCCACTGGCGCGAAGCCACCCTTCCGCGGGCCCACGGCGCGATCGCGATAAATCCCAGCGCGAGCACGCGCCCCGCCACGCCTGACCACAGCTCCCGCGTCCCGACCGGATCCCCGTCGAGCATGGGGGCGACGCCAAAACAGAGGCTTGTCGCAGCCGCGGTGGAGAAGCCGGCACACAGCAGGAGGTCGAGCCGGCGGCCCTCGACGGAGAACCGGATGCCGGCCAGGACGGCGACGATCGTCGCGGCGAGCGTGATCCCGGTGTCCAGGACCAGTCTCAGGTCCGGGAGCTCGTACGTCGTTCGCAGGTCCGGGTAGGCGAGGAAGAGCGCCAGGGCAGCGCCGAGCAGGCCGACGAGCAGAAGCTCACCGACGAGCCACGCCTGGTAGGCGTCACGGTCGTTACGCCGCATCTAGCCCTTATCGGCTGGACCGGCGCTGCCGATAAGCGGACGGATGGAGCCCAGGATCCTGCTCGTCGATGACCACCCGCTGACCCGCGACGGGCTTGCAGCCCTGCTCGCCGGACACGGCTTCGACGTCGTCGGCGAGGCTTCCGATGGAGCGGAGGCGGTCGAGCTGGCGCGGGAGCTCCAGCCCGACGTGATCCTGCTCGACCTCTCGATGCCCGGCGTTGGTGGGCTCGAGGCGCTCCCCAGGCTGCGCACCGAGGCGCCCGAGCTGCGAAGTGGTCGTCCTGACGGCGTCCGGCGACGAGGAGAACCTCCTCGCGGCGATCCGTGGCGGCGCGGCCGGCTACCTCTTGAAGACGGAGCCGCCCGAGCGGCTCGTCGACTTCCTTCACGGCGCGGCGGAGGGCGAGGCTGCGCTCTCGGGTGCCGTCGCCCGGCGTCTCCTCGAGCAGGTTCGCAACGGCCGTCGAACCGACGGGGGCGTTCCCGAGTCCATCGCCTGTCGTCTGTCGGCGCGGGAGCTCGAGGTGCTGCTCCTCCTGGACGAGCATCTCGGGACCGACCAGATCGCCAAGCGTCTGTTCATCTCCGAGCACACCGTCCGCTCGCACGTCAAGAGCCTGCTGCGGAAGCTCGACGCGTCCTCGCGCCGTGAGGCGCTCGAGGCGCTTGCGCTGGCCCGCGGCTGATTCACCCAAATTGGGTGAGTCGGTTCGCCAAGGCGGGGCGACGACACGAAACGCCTTCCCGCCGATACTCAGGCCACAACTCCTCTCCCCGCAAGTCTCGCGGTGAGGGCGGTGGCTCTTCCTCCTCCTTACGAACGGCCGGCGAAAGCCGGCCGTTTGCGTTAGCCGGCCGAGAAGCCCTCGAGCGCCGCCTCGACGAGGCGAGGCAGCGTGTCGAGGTTGTAGCCGCCCTCGAGCACGGCTCCGGTCTTCGGCGCGAGCGCCGCGGAGCGGCGCGCGAGCTCGCGGAAGCCGGCCTCCGTCACGAGCATCTCGGAGAGCGGGTCGTCCTCGTGGGCGTCGAACCCGGCGGAGACGAGCACGAGGTCGGGCTCGAACGCCGTGACCGCCGGCTCGACCTGCTCGGTGAAGGCGCGCAGGTAGTCCTCGTCGGTCGAGCCCGCCGGCAGCGGGACGTTCACGAGCGACTCGCCCCGATCGTCCGGCCCGCCCGAGCCCGGGTAGAACGGCCACTGGTGCATCGAGACGAAGAGGATCGACGGGTCGTCCCGAACGACGTCCTGCGTCCCGTTCCCGTGGTGGACGTCCCAGTCGAGGATCGCGACGCGCTCGACGCCCAGCTCGGCCTGCGCGTGCCGCGCGGCGATCGCGACGTTGCCGAACAGGCAGAAGCCCATCGCCCGGTCGCGCAGCGCGTGGTGCCCGGGGGGCCGCACCAGCGCGAACCCGCCGATCCGCGCAGCCTCGATTGCACCGCCGGCCGCGAGGAGCGCGGCCTCGTAGCTCGTTTCGGTGCAGACCGTGTCGAGGTCGAGCATCGTCGGCCGCTCCACGCCGCGCACGAGCTCGACGAGCTCCGGGTCGTGGCAGCGCTCGATGTCGTCGGGTGTTGCGGGAACCGGCTCGACCCAAGCGCCGAAATGTTCGTGCAGGACGCGGATGCGCCCGCCGGACTCAGGGTGCTGCCCCGTCGGGTGGAGTCGCGCCAGCGCGTGGTGGCTGACGAGCTCCATGGTTACGCCGCGCGAGCCTCGAGGCGGTCGGCGAGCTGGTTCACGCCCCAGCTCCGTAGGAGGGAGGACGCCTCCGCCCAGGTTGGGGACTGATCTTTCAGGGGAGGGAGGGGGGCGGAGGCGTCGAGCGTGGCAATTCGCCGGTACAGCTCCAACTCCTCCCGCTGGTTCGGAAAGCGGCCGGCGTCGAGCGCCGCCTCGAGCGTGCCGTACTGCTTGAGGACCGTGGCCGCCGTCTTCGGGCCGACGCCGCGTGCTCCCGGCAGGCGGTCGGAGGGATCGCCGCGCAGCGCGATGAAGTCCGGCACTTGCTCGGGCTCCACCCCGTAGCGCTCCCGCACCTCGTCGGGCCCGATTCGCGCGAGCTCCGAGACGCCGCGCACCGGCGTGACGATCACCGTCCGGTCGCTCGCGAGCTGGAAGAGGTCTCGATCGGATGTGACGACGACGGCCGTGCTGCCCCGGCGCTTCTCCTCCGAGCGCACCGCCGCGGCGACGAAATCGTCCGCCTCGTAGCCCGCTGCCTTGGCCGTCGCGAAGCCGAGCGCCTCGACGAGCTGGGGGAGGAGGTCGAGTTGTTCGACCAACGACTCCTCGAACACCCGCCCGGACTGGTACGGCTCGAACGCCTCGTGCCGGTAGGTCGGTGCGGTGAGCGTGTCCCAGCCGACGAAGACCGTCCGCGGCTCTTCCTGCTCCCAGAGGCGGACGAGCATGTTCGTAAAGCCGACGACGGCGTTTCGCTTGATCGACTTCGGCAGGGCGTGGTAGGCGCGGTGCGCGAGCGAGTCGCCGTCAATCACGAGCAGCGGCCTCGTCACAGCGTCTTTTCGAGCGAGTGGATCGCCTCCATCAGCCGGTCGGTGGCGATCTTCGACGCCCGCCTGATGTCCATGTCCTGCAGATCGCCGACGTCGACGGGCGGACCGTAGGCAACCCGGAGGGGCCCAAGCCTGGTCAGGCTCTCCGTCCCGCCGATCGCAGCCGGGACGAGCGGCACGCCGGCCTTCAGCGCCACCCGCGCGGCGCCCGTGCGGGGCCGTGCCTTGTGCTTCTTGACGACGCCCTTGTTGCGGCGCGTGCCCTCGGGGAAGATCGCCACGACCTCCCCGGACCTCGCCAACTCGATCGCCTTTTCGATCGCCTCCTCGTCGCCCATACCGCGCCGGATGGGGAAGGCGCCGGCGCGCTGGAGCGCCCATCTCAGCGGCGGGTAGCGGTACATCTCCGACTTGGCCATGAAACGCAGCTGGCGATCGGGGTAGAGCGGGATCCCGAGCGGCCAGGGGTCGAAGTTGGACGAGTGGTTCGCAGAGAGGACATAGCCCCCTTCGCGCGGAAGGTGCTCCTCGCCCTTGCTCCTGAAACGGAACAAACGCTTGATCGGCCCGGCCGTAAGGAGGCCGATGAGGTGGTACACGCGCGATTTCACGGCGGCGCAGTATCACTTGTCCGGAACCGTCAGCGTTGACACCCTTCGCTACGGTGTGGCGCGATGAAGACCCTGGTCATCGCGGAAAAGCCCTCGGTTGCGCGCGACATCGTCGACGCGCTCCCCGGCAGCTTCGACGACAACAAGACCTTCTACGAGGGCGACGACTACGTGGTCACCTTCGCCGTCGGGCACCTCCTCGAGCTCTCCGACCCCGAGGATTACGACCCTGCCTGGAAGTCGTGGAAGCTCGAAACGCTTCCGATCATCCCGACCGAATTCAAGGTACGCCCGCGCGACGCGAAGTCGAAGAAGCAGCTCGGCGTGGTCCACAAGCTGCTCAAGCGCGACGACGTCGACCGGATCATCAACGCGTGCGACGCCGGACGCGAGGGCGAGCTGATCTTCACGCACATCTACGACACCTCGGAAGTCGACAAGCCCATCGACCGCCTTTGGATCAACTCCATGACGAAGCAGGCGATCCGCGACGGCTTCGAGCAGCTTCGGCCGGCGGAGCAGGTCGTCCCGCTCCGCGAGGCTGCCCGCTCCCGCTCGGAGGCCGACTGGCTCGTCGGAATGAACGCCACGCGGGCCGCCACGGTCCGCCGCGGCTGGGGCGCCGGCGTCGTCTCGCTCGGCCGGGTGCAGACGCCGACCCTCGCGATGATGGTCAGGCGCGAGCGTGAGATCCAGGCTTTCGTCCCCGAGCCCTTCTGGCTCGTGCACGCCACGTTCGATCCTCGCTATCACGGGCTCTGGTTCGAAGGCGACGAGACGCAGGTCAAGGACGGACAGCGCGCCGAGGAGATCGTCGCCAAGGTCAAGGGCAAGACCGGGCAGGTCGAGTCGGTCGAGCGGAAGGAACAGTCCGAGCGCGCGCCGCTCCTCTACGACCTGACCTCGCTCCAGCGCGACGCGAACCGGCGCTTCGGCTTCTCCGCCCGGCGGACGCTGAGCGCGGCGCAGTCGCTGTACGAGGGCAAGAAGGCGATCACCTACCCGAGGACGAGCTCACGCTTCCTCTCCGGCGACCTCGTCCCGCAACTGAAGCCGACGGCGCAGACGCTCGTCCCGATCCCCGAGTACGCGGACGGCGCGCGGTACGTCCTCGGGCTCGACCAGCTCCCACTCGGTCGCGTGGTGAACGACGCGAAGGTCGACGACCACCACGCGATCATCCCGACGGACATCGACCACGACCTGAGCGCGTTCAGCCCGGACGAGCGGCGAATCTTCGACCTCGTCGCGCGCCGCTTCCTCGCCGTCTTCCATCCGCCGGCGCGGTTCGCGCGCACCACGATTGTCACCGAGGTCGAGGGCGAGCGCTTCCGCACCCGCGGGAAGGTCACGCTCGAGGCCGGCTGGCGCGGGGTTTACGGGCTCGAGGCGGACGAGACCAAGCCGCAGGACGAGGAGGGCGGCGAGGGGGAGGGCGAGCTCCCGGCTCTCGAGCAGGGGCAGGAGGTCAAGTGCGTCGAGGCCGAGAGCGAGGCCAAGGAGACGAGGCCGCCGCCGCGCTACAGCGAGGCGACGCTGCTTTCGGCCATGGAGACCGCCGGCAAGCTCGTCGACGACGACGAGGCCCGCGAGGCGATGAAGGAGCGCGGGCTCGGCACTCCTGCGACGCGCGCGGAGATCATCGAGACCCTGATCCGCCGCGAGTACATCGAGCGCGTGGCCAAAGATCTCCAGCCGACCCCGAAGGGGATGAGCGTCGTGACGATGCTCGACGAGCATCCGATCACCTCCGCCGAGCTCACGGGCGACTGGGAGAAGCAGCTCGTCGACATCGAGCACGGGAACGGCGAGCGCAGCGCCTTCATGGACGGCATCGCCGGCTTCGCCACGACGACCGTCGAACAGATCGCGAGCCTCCCGGACGACAAGATCCGTGTCGAGCGCGCCGAGCTGGGCCTCTGCCCGAAATGCGGCGCCGAGACGGGCGAGATCATCAAGGAGAACGCGCGTGCCTTCGGCTGCACGAGCTGGAAGAGCCGCGAGGAAACCGGCTGTGGGTTCGTGATCTGGAAGCGGGTGGCCGGGCGGACGCTGACGCCGGAGGTTGCGCGCCAGCTGCTCGAAGAGGGCAGGACGCGCGAGGTCCTTTCAGGCTTCCGGTCGCGCGCGGGCAAGCCGTTCCGCGCCCGCCTCGTGCTCAAAGAAGACGGGAAGGTCGAGTTCGAGTTCCCGGTCTCGCGGAAACGAGAGGCCGAGCAGGGCGAGGACGAGGAGACCGCGCCGGCCCCGCAGCCCGCCGCCGCCGAGTAGTCGATTCGGCCCCAGAAGACAACAAGATCGCAACAAACCTTTCGGCGCCGACTGCGTAATAGTGAGTAGGGGTTCCTCCGGGCTCGGCCTGCTCGAACGGAATACGCAACGAGAGCGAGCCGTTTCTCCTACCGAACTCTCGAAAAGGGTCGTCAGCATCTGGAAAAACGAGGGAAACGCACACACAATGCGAAGGTTTGAGGTCCGACCAACCTCTTACAGTCAGCAGGTTGCCGCGAAGTACGAAAGGACGTAGAGAGCCACTTTGACTCAGCATCAGCTTCAGGAGCTCTTGGAGAGCGAGCAGGCTCGCCCGTTCATCGAGCAGGGCGAGGAGCGCGGGCACATCGAGCCGGTGGAGCTCGAGGCTTTCGCCGTCGAGCATGAGCTCGGCGAGGAGGAGATCGAGCTGCTCACGCGCGAGCTCGAGGCGATCGGCCTCGAGGTCCGCGAAGCGCGCGCCGAGACCGAGAAGGCCGAGCAGGCGAAGCAGCAGGATTTCGACGCCGTCGTCGGGTCGGCCGACAGCCTGCAGCTCTTCCTGGCCGACGTCGGCCGGCACAAGCTGCTCACGGCGGCCGACGAGGTTGCGCTCGCAAAGCGCATCGAGCGCGGCGACCTGATCGCGAAGCGGCACATGATCGAGTCGAACCTCCGTCTCGTCGTGTCGATCGCCAAGGGTTACCGCGGGCTCGGCGTGCCGTTCCTCGACCTGATCCAGGAGGGGACGCTGGGCCTGAACCGCGCCGTCGAGAAGTTCGACTGGCGCCGCGGCTTCAAGTTCTCCACCTACGCAACCTGGTGGATCCGCCAGTCGGTGCAGCGCGCCGTCGCCAACCACGCGCGGACGATCCGCGTTCCGGTGCACGTCGTAGAGCGCCAGCAGAAGCTCTCGCGCGCAGCGCGCCGGCTCGAGGTCGAGCTCGGCCGCGAGGCGACGAAGGAAGAGCTGGCCGAGGCAACCGGGCTGCCGATGCAGCACGTCGACGAGGCGCTGGGCGCCGCCCACGCTTCGGTCTCGCTGAACCAGACGGTCGGCGCCGACGACGAGGGCGAGCTCGGCGACCTGTTCGCGGACCGCGAAGCGGCCGACCCGTTCGACGAGGCCGAGGAGTCGCTGCGAAAGCAGGGTGTCCGGCGGGCGCTCGACGCGCTCCCCGAGCGCGAGCGGCGGATCCTGGAGCTGCGTTTCGGCTTCGAGGGCGAGCCCTGGACGCTTGAGGCGATCGGACACGAGCTCGACCTGACGCGCGAGCGCGTCCGGCAGCTCGAGGCGCAGGCGCTGGCGCGGCTGGCCGCGCTGCGCGACCTGGCCGCCGTCTCGGCGAACTAGTACCCGCCCGCCAGCGCCTCGGCCTGCGCGACGAGCGCGGTGTCGCCGCGCTCTCGCGCGATCACCAGCGCTTCCTCGATCATCGCTCGGTCGCCGCGGACCTCGCCGAGGCGGAGGAGGGCGACCGAGGTCGTCCACGAATCCTCGAGGCCGCGCGCGAGGCCGAGCGCCTCCTCGAACCTGGCCTCGTCGCGGTCGACCCGCCCGAGCAGGAGGAGCGAGTTCGCGATCAGCCGGTCGTCGCCCAGTTCGCGCCGCAACGCCAGCCCTTGCTCGAAGAGCGTCTTGGCCTCGCCGTTCCCGTCATCCGCTGCCAGCTCGGCGAGGACGTTCAGCGCGCCGGACGCGGCGATCTTGTCGTCGGCGCCCTGTGCAAGCCTCAGCGCGCTCTCGGCTCGTTCACGCGCCTCCGACCGGCGCTCCGTGGCCATCGCGAGCCAGCCGAGCTGCGCCAGCGCCGCTCCCTCCGCTCGGGTGTCGTCGATGTCTCTCGCCACCGCGAGGGATCGTTCGAAGTGCTGCTCGGCTCCGGCGAAGTCTCCGAGCCCCAGCGCGGCGTAGCCCGCGGCGAACTCAGCCTTCGCCCGCACCACGGGATCGACGTCACCTGCCTCCCCGAGCGCCTGCTCCAGCCACTGCCGGCCCTCTGCCATCAGGCCGCGGGCGCTCCAGAATCGGACCAGCGCACCGGCCGTTCTCAGGCCGAGCTCCAACTGGGCATTCTCCATCGACCAGGCAAGCGCGGCGCGAATGTTCGCGTTCTCCTCGCTCAGCCGCGCGAGCCAGAACGCCTGCTCCGGGCTCGTCAGCGACGGCTCGGCGTGCTCGGCGAGCGCGAGGATGTGCTCGGCGTGGCGGCGGCGAACCGGTCCCTCGTCGCCGCGCTCGACGAGCCGCTCGCGCGCGAACTCGCGGATCGTCTCCAGCAACTCGATCCGCGATGCGCCTCCCACGCCGACGCCGCGCCGGACGAGGCTCTTCTCGGCCAGCGATCCAGCCGCCTCGGCGACGTCCAGCACGCCGTCACCGGCGACGAACTCGGCGGCGCGGAGCGACGCTCCTCCCTCGAAGGCGGACAGCCGCGCCAGGAGTGCTTGCTCGTTCGACGGCAGGAGCTCGTAGCTCCAGGAGATCGTCTCCCGCAGAGGCGACGCCTCGGTCGGCGTCTCCAGACGCGCGAGGATCTCGTCCGGCGAGAGGAGCCGGACCCGCGCCGCGGTCAGCTCGATCGCGAGGGGAAGGCCGTCGAGGCGCTCGGCGATCCGCGCGATCGCCTCCCGGTTCTCGTCGCTGACGCGGAAGTCGGGATCGACTGCGCGCGCCCGTTCCTCGAAGAGCTCCAGCGCGTTCTGCTCGGGGAGCGGCGGCACACGGAACTCCTGCTCGCCGGGGATGCGCAGCGCCTCGCGGCTCGTCGCGATCGCGCGCACGCGGGGCGCCGCTTCGAGCAGCTCGGCGACGGAGCCCGCCGCCGCAGTCACCTGCTCGAAGTTGTCGAGGAAGAGCAGGAGCTGCTTGTCGCGCAAGAAGTCCTTCAGCGGCTCGAGCGGCGACTCGCCCTCCCGCTGCGCGACGCCGAGCGCCTCGGCGATCGCCGCCGGCACGAGCGCCGGATCGCGAATCGGAGCGAGCGGGACGAAGAACGCGCCGCTGCCGAACTTGTCACGCAGCGCCCGCGCGGCTTCGAGCGCGAGTCGCGTCTTGCCGGTCCCGCCCGGACCGGTCAGCGTGATCACCCGCGCGTCGAGCTCGAGGAGCGACGCGAGCTCTTCCTCCCGCCCCACGAGGGGCGTTGCCGGCTCGGGCAGATTCCCGGCGCCGACGTCGAAGATGGCGAGCGTCGCGATCTCGCGGCGGAGACGCTGGACGCGCTCCCAGTCGCCGCCGAACCGCTTCGTCCGCCACTTGAGCAGGCCGAGCGTCGCGAGCTCGCCCTGCAGCCGGCGCTGGTGGCGCCAGCGCTCGAACTGGCCGGTCTTCAGCAGCCCCCACGAAGGCGTCAACGCTTCGACGTCGACCTCGTCGGCGAGCTCCGCGCGAATGATGCGGCGCTGGTAGCGGATCCAGAGGAAGACCGCGGCGAGGAAGAGCGCGATCAGGTACAGGTCGAGGAGGTTCGTGACCGTCACGAGGGTCGACGCCGTGTCCTGCAGCACCGGGTCCGGGAACCCCGCCACCCACGCGGCAGTGCGCTCGAGCCCGTAGCGCGCCACGAGCACCGCTTCGACGAGCCCGTTGTTGATCGCGTGCATCAGTACGGCGACGGCAAACCCGGCGATCGGGTAGAGCACCTTCCCGGCGCGGCTCGCGGTCCACGTGGCCGCCCCGAGGCCGGCACCGAAGGCGGCCGTCCAGAGCGGGTGGTGCATCATCGCCGGGCCGAAGAAGTCACGCCGATGGACGAAGACGTCGAGGCCGCTCTCGAGGCCCTGGTTCTGCGCTTCGTTGACGAAGTAGAAGACGTCCTCCGTGAAGGCGAAGCCGAGGCCGACGGCGGCGCCATAGACCATGCCGCTCGTGACGCCTTCGAAGATGGTCATCCCGAAGCGCTTGCCGATCCAGCGGATCGGCCCGACGGCAGCGAGGAGCGCGAGCCCCTTGGCGCCCTCCTCGACGAGGGGCGGCGCGATCGCGTTCCCGAAGACGTCCCGCGCGGTGTCCGAGAGCATCGCGCGAACCGTGCGATTCCCGGCGAGCGCGAGCAGCGCGGCGCCGGTGGCGCCCCACGCGACCATGGCTGCCAAGATCCCGAGCGGCTCGCGCCCGTAGGGGTCGGCCAGCCGAATCAGCAGCAGGACGAGGATCGCCTGCAGGACGGCGTAGCTGACGTAGAAGCCGGGGTTGTTCAGGACCTCGGTCATTCGCTACTGGAAGAAAACAACGTTACGGGCCGTCTTGACAAGGGCGCAGGTAAAGGCGCACTCTCGCAGGAGGCACACGGATGAGGCGCGGAATCTGGATCGGAGCAGCGGTTTTAATCGCCTTCGCAGCGGCGATCCCCGTCTGGCTGGTGCTCGACGACGACGGCGGCGAACGGACTCAGGGAGCCCTGACACAGCCGACCCGGGCGGCGCTCGACTGCAGCGCAGCGAGAGTTCGCGGCTGCCCGGAGCTCAATCAGCTGCTCGCTACCCTCGACGCCGAGCTGCAAGGTGACCAGGGCGAGGCGAGGATCGCGGCCACGCAGACCTCGATCAAGGAGAACAGCTTCTACAAGGCCGCCCTCGTCGATGCGCTGACCCAGCAAGACCAGCTTGCCCTGCAGCAGGCCCTAGAGCGCCAGCAACAGACGATGTCGATGCTGTCCAACCTCTCCAAGAAATACGCCGAAACGCATCAGGCGATCATCAACAACCTGAAGTGAGCATGCGACGCGTCCTCCTGATCGGTGCAGCAGCTCTCGTCGCCGCAGTGGCAGCAGTCCCGCTCTGGCTCATCTTGGGCGACGCCGGCGGCGAGGATCGCCGAGCAGCTGCGCTCGTCGAGCCGACAGCAAGCGGTTACGACGTCGGCAAGCTCACGATCACCGGGCCAGGTGAGCGGGACGCACGTCATTCCGGTTCGCAGCTTCACCTGGGGTATCAAGGTTCCGCACAATGTCGCCACCGGCCAGGCCTCCGGCCAACCGCGATACCAGTGGCTCGAGGTGATCAAGCCGATCGACGCGAGCTCGCCGGTCCTGTTCAGGATGCTCGTGAACAACGAGAACCTCACGTCCGCGAAGCTCGAGCTGCAGACGCCCGCAGGCGGTGATGTCTTCACGACCTACGCCACGTACACGTTCACGAATGCGAGTGTCGCGGGCTGGGACGACACGACGAGCGAGACCGTGAAGCTGTCCTTCGAGTCAGCCATCACCGAGCTCGCGAAGACCGCGCGGCCTGCTGCTTCCATGAACCAAGTGATCGGACAGATGACGGTGCCGTCCATCAGCTCGAAGCCGGTGCCGATCGTCGGTTTCGCTACGGGAGTGTCCTCGCCGCGTGACCCCGCCAGCGGGCAGGCGAGCGGCAAGCGTCAGCACAAGCCTGTCGTGGTGCGGCGTGCGATCGACGCGCTGACCGCCGAAGTCCTGACGAAGGCTGCACAGAACGGCCAGCTGGGCTCGATCACGATCGAGCTCCGACGCCTGAACCCACAGACCGGCGTCGTCGAGACCTACGGCAAGTACACCTACTCGAACGCCGTCCCGGTCGCGGTGGAGGACTCCGGGGCATCCGTCGCCGCCGCCAGCGGCGGGTTCGCGACCCAGGAGCTGCAATTCACGTACTCGAAGGTCGAGGTCGAGGTCGAGAAGACGCTCGGCACCGACGACTGGACGCTACCGCAAGCCTAGGTCACCTTCACGTCGAAGCCGATCAGCACGAGCGGCCAGAGCACGATCGCGAGGATCGCGGAGATCAGGCGCTTCGTCCGGTCGACGTCCCCGAGGTAGTCCTCGGCATACGCGACGACGACTCCGATTACGAGGTAGATCAGCAGGAGGAAGGTCGTCCGGCGCACAAGGATGGGTTTTCCCGGCTGACGATGCTCCAAACAGGGACAAAGCGCGTTAACCTCTTCCCTACTTCCGCGTCATAGCTTCGTAACCACTGACGCACGGCCGCCATTGAGGGGGGCCTCAGCGAAAGGAGCAGGATTTGAGGGGTAAAAAAGGAGTCGCGGCGCTGTTCGCGGCTCTGAGCACGATGATCGTGCTCGGGGCAGCGGGTGCTGCGACAAACACCACGTTCATCTATGCGGGCGCGGCGGATCCGACATACCTGGATCCAGCGCTCGTCTCGGACGGCGAGTCATTCAGAGTCGCCAGACAGATCTTCGACACGCTCGTCCAGCTCAAGCCGGGGACGACGACGCTCGCGCCTGCGCTCGCGAAGAGCTGGCGTGTGAACAGGACCGGCAAGGTCTGGACGTTCACGCTTCGTAAAGGCGTGAAGTTCCACGACGGCACGGCGTTCAACTCAGCCGCCGTCTGTGCGAACTTCAACCGCTGGTACAACTGGCGCGGGCCGTTCCAGGACCCGTCGGCGAGCTACTACTACCGCCAGCTGTTCGGCGGATTCCGCGTCAACGAGCCACAGACGGTCGGCGTCAGCAAGCCGCTGTACCGCAGCTGTCGCGGCCTCGGCAGGTATGTGGCCCGGATCACACTGAACCGGCGTTCGGGTCCGTTCGTGCCTTCGCTCGTGCTTCCGGCATTCGCGATGCAGAGCCCGACGGCCATGGCCCGCTACGGCGCCAACCAGGGTGAGCTCGTCTCCGGCACCTTCCGGCCGACGGGCAGCTACGCGTTCAGCCACCCGACCGGCACTGGTCCGTTCAAGTTCAACTCGTGGACGGTCGGCCAGCGCGTGATCCTCGACCGGAACAACAGCTTCTGGGGCAAGCGGTCGTCGATCGCCCGGATCATCATCCGGCCGATCAGCAACAACACGGCCCGGCTCCAGGCGCTCCAGACCGGTGAGATCAACGGCTACGACCTCGTCGCGCCGCAGGACATGCCGACGATCAGGAGCAACTCGAAGCTTCGCCTGATCGACCGGCCGCCGTTCAACGTCGCGTACGTGACGATCAACCAGTCCAAGCCGCCGATGAACAACAAGCTCGTCCGGCGGGCGGTTGCGCACGGTCTCGACCGGCAGGGCGTCGTGAACTCGTTCTATGCCGGCCGCGCGGTGGTGGCGCACGCGTTCATGCCGCCGTCGGTGCCCGGCTACAACACGAAGGTCAAGCGTTACGCCTTCGACCCGGAGATGTCGAAGCGACTGCTGCGCCAGGCTGGCCTGACGCTGCCGGTCAAGATCGACTTCTTCACGCCGACCGGTGTCTCGCGACCGTACATGCCGAGCCCGAACCTCAACACCGCCGCGTTCAAGGCGAGTCTCGAGCGTTCAGGGTTCGAGGTGAACCTCGTGAGCGAGCCGTGGCGGCCCGACTACGTGAAGCACGTGAACGAAGGCGCCGGCGGCCACCTGAACATCATCGGGTGGACCGGTGACTACGCCGACGCGGACAACTTCGTCGGCACCTTCTTCCAGAGCGCCAACCCGCAGTTCGGCCTCACGAAGAGGGGCGAGCACCTCAAGATCTCTCGCCTCCTCGACCGGGCCGAGGCGACAGTGGCCGTGAAGACGCGGCTCAAGCTCTACCAGGAGGTCAACAGGCTCCTGATGGAGTTCCTGCCGGCCGTTCCCTATGCCCACTCCCGGCCTGGTGTCGGCGTGGAGCGCAGGGTGACGGGCTACAAAGCGAGCCCGGTTGGCACCGAGTCGTTCTACGGCGTCAGCATCGGAGGACAGTAAGCAGTAGGACACAGCCGGCGGACGAGTAGATGTTGCGTTTCATCGTCCGCCGGCTGCTGCTCCTTGTCCCGATCCTCGTCGGGCTCTCGATTCTCGTCTTCGTCTGGGTTCGGGCGCTCCCGGGAAGCCCGGCCGACTCGCTCCTGGGCGAGCGCTCGACGCCGGCGCTCGTCAAGGAGTACGAAGAGCGCTTCGGCCTGAGGGAGCCGGTCTACGTCCAGTACTGGAAGTACGTCAAGCAGACCGCGGGCTTCGAGTTCGGCGTCAGCGCCTCGACGCATCGCGAGGTCACGGACGAGATCAAGGAGCGCTTCCCGGCGACCATTGAACTGGCGATCGCGGCGATGCTGTTCGCGACGATCCTCGGGATCCCACTCGGGTTCATCGCCGCGAAGCGGCACGGCGGGATCATCGATCACTCGAGCCTGTTCATCTCGCTGATCGGGGTCTCGATCCCCGTCTTCTTCCTCGCGATCCTGCTGAAGTACGTCTTTGCGGTGAGGCTCGGCTGGTTACCCAGCGTAGGTCGGATCGACGTCACCAGCGAGGTCGAGCACCCGACGAACTTCTACGTCCTCGACGCGATCATCACGCGCGACTGGGCGACGCTGAAAGACGTCCTGAAGCACCTGATCCTGCCGGCGATCGCCCTCGGATCGATCCCGCTCGCGATCATCACGCGCATCACCCGGGCCTCGGCGCTGGACGTCCAGAACGAGGACTACGTCCGCACCGCCCGCGCGAAGGGGCTTGGACCGTTCGCAGTCGACCGCCGCCACATCCTCCGCAATGCCCTGCTGCCGATCACGACGATCATCGGCCTCCAGGTGGGGCTGCTGCTCTCCGGCGCAATCCTCACCGAAACCGTCTTCGCCTTCCCGGGCATCGGGTCGTGGCTTCGCGCCGCGATCGAGAATCGCGACTACGCCGTGCTCCAGGGCGGGATCCTCTTCCTCGCGTTCGTCTTCGTGATCGTCAACCTGATCGTGGACATCTCCTACGCGATCATCAATCCACGGATTCGATACTCATGAGTGTCGCCGAGGCCGAAGCCCAACAACTCCAGCACCTCGAGGCGCCCACCGGCCTCTGGCGCGACGCTCTTCACCGGCTGATCCGGAACCCGGGCGCCTTCGTCGGCTTCTTCTTCGTTTTCGTCTTCGTGATCTGCGCGATCTTCGCGCCGTGGATCGCGACCCACGACCCGGCCGAGCAGAACCTGATCCTGATCGCCAACGGCTGCTGCCCCGGGCCCTCCGCCGAGCACTGGTTCGGCGTCGATCCGCTCGGGCGCGATCTGTTCTCGCGGATCGTCTACGGCGCCCGCGTCTCGCTGCTGATCGGGGTCATCTCCGTCGCCATCGGACTGTCGATCGGCGTCTTCTTGGGCGCGATCGCGGGCTACGTGGGCGGCTTCATCGACTCCACGATCATGCGCCTGATGGACATCATGCTCGCGATCCCCGGCCTGCTGCTGGCGATCGGGATCGTCGCGGCGCTCGGCCCGGGGCTCAAGGAGGTGATGATCGCCGTCGGCCTGGCGAACGTCCCAATCTTCGCGCGCCTGATTCGCGGCTCGATTCTCGCCCAGCGGGAGGCCGACTTCGTCACCGCCGCAAAGGCGGCCGGCATCCGGCGGCCATCGATTCTCTTCGCGCACATCCTGCCGAATGCGATCTCGCCGGTGATCGTCACGGGGACACTCGCGATGGCGACGGCGATCATCGACGTCGCCGGCCTCGGCTTCCTCGGCATCGGCCTGCAGGACCCGGACGAGACGCCGGAGTGGGGGAGCATGCTCACCGAGGTGAACGAGTACCTCCAGACCGCGCCGCTCGTCGCACTGATCCCGGGGACGGCGATCGTGATCTCTGTGCTCGGCTTCAACCTGATCGGCGACGGCCTCCGCGAGGCCTTCGACCCGAAGCTGCGCGGCCGATGAGAGAGCCGCTCCTCTCCGTGGAGGACCTCCGCGTCGAGTTCTGGACGCGCCGCGGGACGATTCACGCCGTCAACGGGATCTCCTTCGACATCGCTCCGGGGGAGACGCTCGGGATCGTCGGCGAGTCGGGCTGCGGCAAGAGCGTCACCTCGCTCGCGATCCTCGGGATCCTGCCGCGCGCGGGAAAGGTGAGCTCGGGCACGGCGATGTTCGGCGGCCGCGATCTGCTCGGCCTCAAGGACCGCCAGCTGCGGCAGGTGCGCGGCAAGGAGATCGCGATGATCTTCCAGGACCCGATGACGAGCCTGAACCCCGTGCTCACGATCGGCCGTCAGATCGCCGAAGCGCTCGAGATTCACTTCGGGATGAAGGGGAAGGAAGCGGAGCGCCGCGCCGCCGAGCTACTCGACCGCGTCGGCATCCCGGCGGCTGAGAAGCGCGTGCGGGACTATCCGCACCAGTTCTCCGGCGGCATGCGCCAGCGCGCGATGATCGCGATGGCGCTCGCCTGCAAGCCGAAGGTGCTGATCGCCGACGAGCCGACGACGGCGCTCGACGTGACGATCCAGGCGCAGATCCTCAACCTCCTCCGCGAGCTCGTCGCCGAGGAGAACGCGGCGCTGATCTTGATCACCCACGACCTTGGCGTCGTCGCCGGGATGTGCGAGCGGGTCAACGTCATGTACGCCGGTCTCTTCATGGAGACGGGCACGGCGCAGCAGCTTTTCAGCCGTCCGCGCCATCCCTACACCGTCGGCCTGCTGCAGAGCATTCCGCGGCTCGACGCCGCGCGCCGCGAGCGCCTCCAGCCGATCGAGGGGTCGCCGCGCGACATGCTGGCTGCGCCGCAGGCCTGCCCGTTCCAGCCGAGGTGTCGCTACGAGGTCGACCTGTCCCGGCAGGAGGTCCCGCCGCTCGAGGAGATCGAGCCGGGACACAAGGTCGCGTGCTTCAACCCGGTACCCGTCGAGGAGTGGGAGCGGATGCGCGCCGCCGTGGTCTCTTGAGCCAGAACGGTGCCCTCGTAGAGATCGAGAACCTCAAGGTCTACTTTCCGATCAAGAGCGGCGTCCTCATGGATCGCCACGTCGGTGACATCAAGGCGGTCGACGACGTGACGCTGGAGATCCAGCGAGGGGAGACGCTCGGGCTCGTCGGCGAGTCGGGCTGCGGGAAGTCGACCGTCGGCCGCGCAGTTCTCCGTCTCTACAAACCGACGGCGGGCCGCATCCGCTTCGATGGAGAGGACATCACGGAGCTGCGCGAAGGCGACCTGCGGCCGATGCGGCGCCGCATGCAGATCATCTTCCAGGACCCCTACTCGTCTCTGAACCCGCGCCACAGCGTCGGCCGCATCGTCGGCGAGCCGATGCGCGTCCACGGCGTCTCGGGCCGACGGGGGCTGAACGCGCGGGTCCGCGAGCTCCTCGAGACCGTCGGACTACCGGGCGACGCTGCCGGGCGCTTCCCGCACGAGTTCTCCGGCGGCCAGCGCCAGCGGATCGGCATCGCCCGAGCGCTCGCCGTGAACCCCGACTTCATCGTCGCCGACGAGCCGGTCTCGGCGCTGGACGTCTCGATCCAGGCGCAGATCATCAACCTGCTGGAGCAGCTTCAGTCCGAGTTCTCCCTGACCTACCTCTTCATCGCGCACGACTTGGCCGTCGTGCGCCACATCTCAGACCGGATCGCCGTCATGTACCTCGGCCTGATCGTCGAGATCTCGCCGGCCGAGGAGCTGTACGAGAACCCGTTGCATCCGTACACGATCGCCCTGCTCTCGGCCGTGCCGATCCCGGACCCGGAGGTCGAGGCGAAGCGCGAGACGATCCTGCTCCACGGCGACCTGCCGAGCCCGGCGAACCCGCCCGCCGCCTGCCGCTTCCACACGCGCTGCCCGTACATCCAGCCGACGCGCTGCACGACCGACATCCCGCCGCTGCGACAGCTCTCAGAGGGCCACGTCGTCGCGTGCCACTGGGCGGAGGAGATCAAGGCCGGGCGGATCAAGCCGAAGGAGCGCGAGGCGATCTTCGAACCGGGCGTGCAGGAAGCCGCGCCCGAGCCGCCGCCGGTTTAGCCCGGCCGAAGCCGCGATATCCAAGGCGATCTATTGCGCCTCGTTAAGGGTCGCTTGAGCAGGCGTTAAGCAAGGCTTGTAACCGTTGACGCGTGCGGAAACCGCCCGTACCGTCGCCTGCCTGTGCTGCGGTTCGTCGTCAGGCGGGTGATCTGGTCGATCCCCGTCCTCCTGCTCGTGATCCTGATCGTCTTCCTGATGATGAAGGCGATCAAGGGGAATCCGTTCCAGACGGCGGAGCGTGAGGTTCCCGACTCGATCCAGCAGAACCTCGACCGTCAGTTCAACCTCGACAAGCCCTGGTACGTCCAGTACGTCTACTACGTCAAGGACGTGTTCACGTTCGATCTCGGAGTCTCGATGAGGCAACGAAACCGCGACGTGAACGACGTCATCAGGGAGCACTTCCCGGTCTCCCTGAAGCTCGGTGCACTCGCGATGCTCTTCGCCGTCCTTTTCGGCATTCCACTCGGGATCATCGCCGCGCTCCGGCAGAACACCTGGATCGACTACATGGCGATGGGGGTGGTGAACGCCGGCTTCGCCTTGCCGAACTTCCTGATCGCGACCCTCCTGATCTACTTCTTCGCCGTCAAGTGGCGGGACTACACGCCGTTCCCCACCAACGGCTGGGGCGGATGGGAGTCGTGGCTGCTCCCTGTGATCGCGCTCGGCCATGGGCCGGCGACGATCCTCGCGCGGATCGTGCGCGGATCGATGCTCGAGACGCTGCAGCAGGACTACATCCGCACGGCGAAGGCCAAGGGCCTGCGGTGGCGCCGTGTCGTCGGGCTGCACGTCCTTCGGAACTCGCTGATCCCGGCGGTGACCGCCGCGGGGCCACTGCTCGGCTTTCTGATTGCAGGTTCCTTCATCGTCGAGACCATCTTCGGGATCCCCGGGATCGGCCGCTACTTCATCATCGCCGTCGGAGCTCGCGACTACACGGTCGTGATGGGGATCACCGTCCTCCTGTCGGTGATCATCATCGCGGCCAACCTCGTGGTCGACATCCTGTACGGCTACCTCGATCCGAGAACGCGCGAAGCGAGAACGTAGACTCGTAGAACGCGATCTGCACGGAAGACAAGGGAGGCTGAGGTGGCTCGGAGTCTGAAAATCTTGCTCTTGCTCGGCGCCGCGCTGCTCGTTTTGGCGGCGGGCGGCTGCGGCGGTGACGACGACGGCGGTGGCGGCGGTGACGGCGCGACGATCATCCACGGGACGACCGACACGCCCGTGTCGTACGACCCGGCGGGCTCCTACGACCTGCCCTCGTGGAACGTCATCTACAACGTCATCTTCGGCCTGCTGTCCCTGCCTCCGGGCGGCGACCAGCCCGAGCCCGCGCTGGCCGAGTCGTGCAACTTCGACAACGCGCGCACGTACACGTGCAAGCTGCGCTCCGGCCTCAAGTTCCACGACGGCTCCGACCTGACCGCGGAGGACGTCAAGCACTCCTTCGACCGCGTCAACCGGATCAACGACGAGAACGGCCCGGCCAGCCTCTTCGGGTCGCTCTACGCGGAGGCCGGCAAGGTCACCGGCGAGGAGGTCGAGGTCGTCGACGAGATGACCGTCACCTTCCACCTGAACAAGCCCGACGCGACCTGGCCGTTCATCATGACCACGGGCGGCGGCGGGATCGTCCCGGCGGAGTACCCCGGCGACAAGCTCCAGCCCGACGCCGAGGCGATGGGCGCCGGCCCGTACAAGCTCGACGCGTACCGCGCCGGCGAGCAGACGTCCCTCGTCCGCTACGAGGACTTCCACGGCGAGGCTGCCAAGAACGAGCGCGTCCTGATCCAGTACTACGACAAGTCGTCGGCGCTGAAGCTCGCCGTCGAGAACGGCGAGGTCGACCTCGCCTACCGGAGCCTGACGCCAACCGAGATCGAGGATCTCCGCACCGCGGAAGGTCTCAAGGTCGTGGAGGGCAACGGCACCGAGATCCGGTACATGGTCTTCAACGTCGGCCTCGATCCCGCAAAGTCTCTCGCCGTGCGCAAGGCGATCGCGTACACGATCGACCGCCAGGCGATCGTCGACAACGTCTACAACGGCACCGTCGAGCCGCTCTACTCGATGGTTCCGCGGGGCATCGCCAGCCATGTCGACGCCTTCAAGAACGTCTACGGCGAGGCGCCCAACAAAGAGAACGCCCGGCTGGCGCTCCAGGCCGGGGGCGTGGAGACGCCCGTGAAGGCGGAGATCTGGTGGACGCCGACGCACTACGGCGACTCGTCAGCCGACGAGTACGCAGAGATCAAGCGGGCGCTCGACGAGAGCGGCCTCTTCCAGGTGACGCTGAAGTCGACCGAGTGGGATCAGTACAGCGAGGCGTACGCGCAGGACCGGTATCCGATCTTCCAGCTCGGCTGGTTCCCGGACTACCCGGACCCCGACAACTACCTTTCGCCCTTCTACCACACGGACAACTTCCTCAAGAACCACTACTCGAACAAGGGCGTCGACGACCTGCTCGCGGCGCAGAAGGCCTCGACCAACCCGGCCGAGCGCGAGCGGATCTTCGAGCGGATCCAGGAGATTGCCGCCCAGGAAGTGCCGATCATCCCGATCTGGCAGGGCAAGCAGGTCGCGGCGGTCAGGGACGGCGTCACGGGCGTCGGCGAGACGTTCGACCCGTCGTTCCAGTTCCGCTACTGGCTGATCGCCAAGGAGTAACAGGGCGCCGCAGAGGCGGGGCGCGTTCAGCGCCCCGCCTCGGTGTTCTGTCCAGTAATGCCGCCGAGCCTCTGGGTCGCGAGCACCAAGCCAGAGGTCGCACTCGGACGAGCCAAGGCTGAACAGCCTTGGTGAGGAGGAGAGTGATCTCTGGCGCTGCGTGATCGCGGGCCGGAGGCCGGCATGTATTGCTGGACAGAGCACTAGGCTGGTCCGAATGGCGGGGAAGTCTCACACCACCTCGCTCCGCACCTACGCGCTGACGCGCCTCGCGCTCGCGCTCCCGATGGTGTGGATCCTCCTGACGATGGTCTTCCTGCTGATGCGGGTCGCGCCCGGCGACCCGATCAGCGCGGCGCTCGGCGGGCGCCTCTCGCCCGAGCAGCTGCAGGAGCGGCGCGAGGCAGCGGGTTACGACCGCCCGCTGATCGTCCAGTACTTCGAGTACCTGGGCGACATCCTCACGCTCGACTTCGGCGAGACGATCGTCGACAACCGGCCGGTCACCGAGGTGATCACGCAGAACGGGGCGGCCACCCTGGAGCTGACCTTCATCGCCTTGCTCATCGCACTCGCCGTGGGGATCGGCGTCGGCCTCCTCGCCGGCCGCTACCGCGACACGCCGGTCGACGTCGCCGGCCGCCTGTTCGGGATCCTGATCTACGCAGCGCCCGTCTTCTTCCTCGGCTTTCTGGCCCAGATCGTCTTCAGCCAGTGGATCCCGGTGCTGCCGAGCTCCGGCCGCGCCTCGCCGGTCACGACGGTCGACCTCGAGACGCCCACGAACCTGTTCCTGATCGACTCGCTGATCGCGCTCGACTTCGAGGCGTTCACCGACGTCGTCGAGCACCTGATCCTGCCGTCGGTGACGCTCGGGCTCGTGATCGGGGGCGTCTTCATCCGGCTGATTCGCGTGAACGTCCTCCAGACGCTTCAGGGGGACTACATCGAGGCGGCCCGCGCCCGCGGCCTGTCCGAGCGGAACGTCGTCTGGCGCCACGCGTTCAGGAACGCGCTCGTCCCCGTAATCACGATCGTCGGGCTGCAGATCGCGCTGCTCCTGGGCGGCGCCGTCCTGACCGAGCAGACGTTCAACTGGCCCGGCATCGGCTCCGAGCTGATCCGTTACCTGAACAACCGCGACTACATCGCCGTCCAGGGCGTGATCACGTTCTTCGCGCTGCTCGTGGTCGTGATCAGCCTGCTGATCGACCTGGTGAACGCGTGGGTCGACCCGAGGGTTCGTTACTGATGCTCGGACGCGATCTTCACGCCGATCGTCACCGCCAAGGGAGTGCCGCGCTGGGTGCTCTGGGCCGGAATCGTCATCACGCTCTTCTTCGTGATCCTGGCTCTCTTCGCGCCGTGGATCTCGCCGTACGACTTCGACGAGTACCGCACGGCCGACGGCGAGCGCTTCGGCACCCAGCAGCCCCCGTCGGGCGACCACCCGTTCGGGACGAACGTCAGCGGGACGGACGTGCTCTCCCGCGTCATCTACGGCGCCCGCACGGCGATCGAGGTCGTGATCCTCGCCGTCTTCTTCTCGCTGCTGGTCGGCCTGCCGCTCGGGCTGCTGTCCGGCTACTACGGCGGGAAGCTCGACCGCGTCCTCGTGCTGATCATGGACGCGCTCTTCGCGTTCCCCTACCTGCTGCTGGCGATCGTCGTCGCCTTCCTCCTCTCCGACAAGCTCGGCCGGGGGGTGCTGACGGCAGCCGTGTCGATCTCCGTGGTCTACATCCCGCAGTACTTCCGCGTCGTCCGCAACCACGTGATCAGCGTGCGGGAGGAGTCGTACGTCGAGGCGGCGCGAGCGCTGGGCGCGAAACCGCGCACCGTGATCGGGCGCTACGTGCTCCAGAACGTGATCCAGAACGTCCCCGTGATCGCCACCCTGAACGCGGCCGACGCGATCCTCACGCTCGCCGCGCTCGGCTTCCTCGGCTACGGGATCCAGCCCACGGACGCAGCCGAGTGGGGCTACGACCTCCAGCGCGCGATCGCGGACGCCGGCGCCGGGATCTGGTGGACGGGGATGTTCCCCGGACTGGCGATCGTCGGGCTCGTCACCGGCCTGACACTGCTCGGTGAGGGCCTGAACGACGTCCTCAACCCGGTGCTCCGCCGCCGGCCGATCCAGGCCGTCGTCCTTCCCGAGCGCCCGTCGCGGCTGCCGGTGGAGGAGCCGGGCGTGTGAGCGGGCCCGTCCTCCAGGTGAACGACTTGCGGGTCTGGTACGGGACAGATCGAGGCGCGGTGCGGGCGGTGGACGGCGTCTCCTTCGAGATCAGGACGGGCGAGACGCTCGGCCTCGTCGGCGAGTCGGGCTGCGGGAAGTCGACACTCGGGCGCGGGATCATCGGGCTCCTGCCGGAGGGGGCGGTCACCGACGGCGAGGTGATCTTCGGCGGGCGCAACCTCGTCGGGCTGGGCGACCGCGAGCTGCGGCGGCTGCGCGGCCCCGAGATCGGGCTGATCTTCCAGGAGCCGATGACCCGCCTCAACCCGCTGCTGAAGGTCGAGGACCACTTCACAGAGACACTGGAGACGCACGAGCCGTCGCTGACCGCCGCCGAGATCCGCCGGCGCTCGCTGGACGCGCTCGGGCGGATGGGCATCCCGCCGACGCGCTTCCGCCAGTACCCCCACGAGTTCTCGGGCGGCATGCGGCAGCGGATCATGATCGCGCTCGCGCTCGTCCTCCGACCGAAAGTCGTGATCGCCGACGAGCCGACGACGGCGCTGGACGTCCTCGTCGAGGCGCAGATCATCTCGATCCTCGACGACCTCAAGCGCAACTTCGACACCTCGCTGCTCCTGATCACGCACAACCTCGGGATCGTCGCCGAGGCGTGCGAGCGCGTCGCGGTGATGTACGCCGGCTGGATCGTCGAGGAGGGCGATTCGCGCACCGTCTTTTCGCAGCCCGCGATGCCGTACACGCAGGAGCTCCTGCGCTCGGTCATCTCACTGGAGACGACGGAGCTGCACTACATCCCGGGAGCGCCGCCCGATCTCGCCGACCCGCCCTCGGGCTGTCGCTTCCACCCCCGGTGCCCGCATGCGATGCGGGTGTGCCCGGAGAAGGACCCGATCGAGATGCGCGCGGCGACCGGCCAGCGGGTGCTGTGCTGGCTGCACGGGCCCGAAGAGGAGATTCCACCGGGCGGCAAGGAGCCGCTCGAACGCGAGGCGATCGCCATCGCTGAGGAAGCATGAGCAGCAACTCGACCCTCGTGGAGGTCGAGGACCTCAGGGTCCACTTCCCGCTGCGCGGCTCGTTCGCCGAGCGGCTCGTCGGGCGCGAGGCCGGGTCGGTCAAGGCGATCGACGGGATCAGCTTCAAGCTCCACCGCGGCGAGGTGCTGGGCGTCGTGGGGGAGTCGGGAAGCGGCAAGACGACCCTCGGACGCACGCTGCTGCGCCTCGTCGAGCCGACGAGCGGCTCGATCGTCTACGACGGGCGGGACATCACGCGTCTCGGCGACGACGAGATGCGCTCGATGCGCCGCAGGATGCAGATCGTCTTCCAGGACCCGCATGCCTCGCTCAACCCTGCGATGGACCTGGAGACGGCAGTCGGACACCCGCTGAAGATCCACGGGATCACGCGCGACAAGCAGCAGATCCGGAAGCGCGTCGCGGACATGCTCGAGCGCGTCGGCCTCGCGCCGGCCGAGCGCTTCCTCTCGAAGTACCCGAGCGACCTCTCCGGCGGGCAGAAACAGCGGGCCGTCCTGGCGCGGGCGATCATGCTCAACCCCGATCTGCTGGTCGCCGACGAGCCCGTTTCGATGCTCGACATGAGCGTCCGGGCCAAGATCCTCGAGCTGATGATCGACCTCAAGAAGGAGTTCGACCTCACGTACCTCTACATCACCCACGATCTGGCGACGGCGCGGTTCTTCTGCGACCGGATCGCGATCATGTATCTCGGCCGGATCGTCGAGCTCGGGCGCGCCGAGGACATCTACGCGAACCCGCGTCACCCGTACACGGTCTCGCTGCTGAACGCGATCCCGCAGCCCGACCCGTCCAAGGCGATTCGGCGCGACCTCCCGCCCGGCGAGGTGCCCGACGCGGTCACGCCGCCGCACGGCTGCAACTTCCACCCGCGCTGCCTGAGGGCGTTCGAGGTCTGCGGCTGGGAGGCCCGCGACATCCGCGACCTGCTCGAGAACCACTGGGCGGGGATGGACCCGGAGGAGTTCGAGCGCGAGCGAAAGATCGTCGGCAGCCTCGACGAGCTCGAGGAGGTCACCGAGACCGCCTTCGTCCCCGCCGGCGATCGAGCTTCAGGCGGGCAGGTCGCCGAGCTGATCGAGCACATCAGGGAGCTGCGGCCCGACGCGCGGATCTGGAAGGGAGTCCGGTCGGTGGAGGCGATCCAGGGCGGGGCGCGCGTCGCGTTTCACCCGGCGATGGAGCCTCGGCACCTGGCGGACGGCAGCGTGGAGGTCGAGTGCCACCTCTACGACGAGGAGGCCAAGCGCCGAGCCGCCGAATACTCCCGCGAGGCCCCATCAGGCCGCCTAGCCGCTTCTAGCGGGCATCCCTCAGAAGGGGGAGTGAGGGTTGTCCACAGACCGCCGATACGTGGTGTCGTGGACGCTGCAGAGCGCAAAGAGATCCTGTCTCGCTACATGGACCACTCGCGGCGCTTCGAGGCCGTCGCCCAGCGGCGGACGTCGAGCGGTGCAGGTGAGGTCATCCCCTTCACGGCTCCCCTCAAGGAGCTCGAGCAGGAGCCGACCGCCCGGGAGATCGAAGTCCTCCAGCTGATCTCGGAGGGCCTCGTCAACAGGGAGATCGGCCACCGCCTCTTCCTCTCGGAAGAGACCGTGAAGTCCCACGTGCGACATCTCCTGGCGAAGTTGCAGGCGCGGTCACGCGCCCACGCCGTCGCGGTGGGCTTCAAGCGCGGCTTGATCGCCTAGCCGGCGAAAGCCAAATCTCAGTTCTGGTGGCGACGGAGAGCCGCACCCGACTTTCCACAAGCTGTGGACATATCCCTCAACAGGGGGATGCCCCTACCTGTGGAAAGTCGGAGACTCCGATCCGGTTACCAGGCCTTCAGGGTTCCGCCGAGAAGGGCAACGGCAAGCGTCGCCAGCGACGGCGGACATGCGAGTCGCGAGATGGAGCATCTCAGCAACCTCCAGGTTGGAGAACTAACGGCAAGCGACGAGCTTATACCCCTTTTGGGGGAGTTTCAAGAAGGTTTTCGTATATCAGTGAGCGAGCTGCGGCACCCCTTCATCTCTGTGCATCCGGTCACGGGTCGATGCCCACGGCTTTGGAGTGGCTCGGCTTCCGAACGTCTCCTGGCATACGCCGTCGCGCTGGCGGCTTGGCCGTCGCGCTCGTGGCCGGCCTTGCTTGCAGCGGGCGTGCGCCTGGACGGGCCGCTATGGCAGCTGGCCATTCTCGGCGGCGGTCGCGCTAGTCGCAGAGCGTCAGCCCGTTCGGATTACACCGAACACTGAGATCACGGTCGCGGTCCTGCCCATGCTCTTCGCCGCCGTCGTCTACGGGCCGACTTGACGCCATGGCCGTCGGAACGGTCGGTTTGCTGGCGGACTTCCGCGCCACCGCACATTCGCTGGCTGATCTGGACGAGCTCGCGCGTCCTCGCTGGCGGGCTTGGCAGGCCTCGCTGTCATGAACCTCCTGCCCGGCAGCGCCCTCGGTCGGCGAGCTGATCGTCGCAGTGCTCGCCGCAGCCCTCATCGAGGCCCTTGATCGATTCTGTGCATGAGTGCCATCACGGTCGCGATCCGTGGGACGGGGTCCTACGGAGCGTTCCTTAGGTCCGTCAGGCCCGTCCTGATCTCAAGCCTCGCTGTCCACGTGCCTGCGATCGTGGTACTCGCGTACGCCTACAGGCAGGCAAGCGAGTGGACCGTTGTTGCTGTTCTTCGCCCCTGGATTTGCTGCCCACAGCCTCTACAGGCTCTACCGCGAACAGCGTCAGGCCGCCGAGGATCTCGCTGCCGCCAACATCCGGCTGCAGCGTGCGAACCTGTCCTTTGCGATCGGCGCTCGTCGCCACTCTGGATGCGCGAGACCGCTACACCGCCGGCCACTCGGCCGCCGTCGCTGTATACGCGCGAGACATCGCTCGCCGGATGGGGTCGATCGGACGATGATCAGCGGCTCGTTCACCTGTGTGGTCTCGTTCACGACATTGGCAAGATCGGTCTGCCTCCCGGGCTCCTCGAAAAGCCGGGGGCCCTCACGCTTGATGAGCGCCGTCAGATGGAGCAACACTCGGAGATCGGCGAGCGAATCCTGGCGAAGGTCGAAGACTATGGCGGAGATCGCAAGGATCGTCCGCCACCACCACGAGACGTATCGACGGTCAGGGTTATCCGGATGGATCGGCGGCGACACTATTCCCGCTCCTCTCCCGGATCATCTCCGTCGCCGACGCGTACAACGCGATGACATCGGATCGTCCGTATCGCGATGCAATGCCGAGTCGAGTCGCGCGGCTGCGCCTCGCGCAGGCCGTGGAGAGCCAGTTCGACACGAATGTGGTGGCGGCGTTCGAGGCCATCCTTGCGGGCGCTGACGAGGCATATCGCTCGGGCTTGAACCTCGCGTTCGTAACTGAAGCGGTCGAGCATGAGGAACTCAAACCGGCCGTTGTAGCGAACGTCGCGTAATCATCCGATGCCTGACCGCCGGCTCTTGCAAGCCGGAGGTCGCCGGTTCGATCCCGGCACGCTCCACCCTCATTTGCAGGGCTTTCTTCGGAAGGCACGTCACTGAACCCACCTCCGCCCCACGTCTGGCCCACACTGGCAGCGCTTAGATACAGGTCGAGGTCGATAGCCGCCTGTCGAGAAGCACCCGGATAGAGGTGCCCGTAGCTCTGGAAGACGAGCCGCGCGTCGCGGTGCCCAAGTTGTTCCGCGACTACGTGCGGCGATACGCCAGCCGCGACCATCAACGAGGCGTACGTATGGCGAAGATCGTGAAATGTCAACCCCGTCGAGCTCTGCTCGACGCACGGCCGGCCGGAAGCCCGAGCCATGAAGTTGTCCTTACGCCACATTGCGCCAGTCGGCGAGGGGGAAGACGAGCCCGAGCGGCCCACCGTCTCTGGCATCGTCCGCCGTTCGCGTCCTCGGCCACAATCGGCCGCGTCCGCTGAATCCGACCGGGCTCTGGCGCTTGATGTCGTTACTCACTTGTTACCGGCGTGGTCTACATAATCAGAGCTGCGAAGGTCACTCAGATGAACCCCGCTGAGAAGGCAACTGTCAAGGCTTTCATCGCGCCGGAACACGTCACGCAGTACCTCTCACGGCTCTCGATGGCGAAAGCCCGGATCGACTTCATCAATCGGCGCTTCTACCACATGTACGACTTGAATCCTCAGTACGCCTCACGGATCGACCCAGGCGGCCAGTGGCCCGCAGCTATTTACGAGGTGCTGCGAAGCAAGGGTGCACCTGACGACTGCTACGTATTCGGTGGTAGCGATCTCGACCAGGCCGTCGTTCCCCTTGCAGATGCGGTCGAGGCCACCGTCGGCTGGAGCAACGGAACGTTTATCTGATGCATCCCGGGCAAGCTCGCCTACTTCGAAGGTGAGGATCCAGGGGAGCGCTACGTTCTCGAGCGCTGACGAGCCGCCAGCGCTCGACTAGCCGCGTTGCCACGGTGCTCTACAGAGTCAAGTCAGGCGTCGGAGCTCCTGTGTGATCGCATCGGGCCACGCAAGCAGCACGCCTAGCTCGCGGCGAAGCTCGAGCCACGACAGGGTCGGCCGGTTCGATTCTCGACGGCGATCATCGCCTCGACTCGCCTGCCCGAAAGCCGGAGTACCTGCCTGTATCGAAGAACTTGGCCAAGCGCGAGCCTTAGCTGTTCTCCTCGTTCACAGCCGTCGTCGACTTTCACCTCAATGACAACGTCGATGTCGGGCCCACCGCGAGTCACGAGCACGTCGAACGGCGGGTCCGCCCGGCCGATCGACTTCGGCGCCCACCCGCCGCTGGTTGCGGCTTCAGCAACAAGCCGTTCGATGCGCGCGTGCGACGACAGCGCGCGATCAATATTCTGACGGATCACGAAGCCACGGACGCCCGCTTGCCGCAACAAACCTCCTCGTTTCGAGGAGCAAAGGCGGGCCGGAAGGCAGCGTCGGGCTCCCGCCGGCCGCGAGGGCCAGGGAGCGCTCTTGCTGACGACTCCGCGCGGCGCGGCACGTCGTTGAGCTCCGGGAACAGCTCGACGAACGCGGCTGGCAGCTTGAACAGGTGAGCCCTGCAATGGCCGAGTCGGACGTGATCCGAGCTCAAATGGGAAGTAGGGACGACGCATCGCCTCAAGCTGCGGCCGCGCCACGCGGATTCGATCGAGGGTCAAGCCGCTCGAGAAGCCGAACCGGACAGTGTAGCGACAGGCCGCCTCCCTGGCCGCTCATGCGGGACGATGCCTTGTCCCCGTGCGTATGTTCCGCGTGCGGCCAGACGACGGTGTCCCGCCAGCCGACCCCACCGCAATCGACCACGCGACGATGGCGCGCTGTTCCCGGTCGTAGTCGAGCACAACGTCCCCTTCAGGAACGTAGTCCATCAGGTCATAAGCTCGGAGCAGGACAATCTTGCTTCGTTCAGGAGTGGCGCATTGAGGTCGACACCGACGTCTGCTCCTCGAGCGCTCACTTCGAGCCAGAGCCTCACCGGGCTCGTCAAGCCACCGACGGTTGATGCGCGCTCGGCTCGGTGTGGGCTGTCGCGGCGATGACGGTCTCCGCCGTACGTCATGGCCGAATCAAGCCACGCTCCGGAGCGCCGTTACCGCCGGCGGCGGAAGCCAGGCGCTACGGAGCCCCTCGGCTATGCCTTGCTGTGGTTGATCGTGGCGCTCAGTCCAAGCCTCGGGTAAAGGGCCCGCCCCCGTTCCGAACGAAGGTCACCTCGTGGCCGCGCCGATTGGCCTCGGCCAGCTGCGACTCGTCGAGCGCGCCGATCCGCAGCAGCAGCTCGAACTCGTCGCGCAAGTGCGTGCGCATCATCTCCGGGCCGTCGGTGGCGATCGTGAACAGCACCTCGTGCTCGGTGAACGCACGGAACGTGTCGAGTACCGCCTCCTCGCTCTCGAGCGCCTTCGTCAGCAGGTTCGAAGTGGGGCAGATCTCGAGCACGATCTCGGCCTCCGAGATCTGGCCCATCAGCTTCGGATCCTTGGCGGCGAGGATCCCGTGGCCGATCCGGTCGGGCCTGAGCGTCGAGACGACCTCGCGGATCTCGGCGATGCCGTACTCGCCGCCCTCCTCGCCGACGTGGATCGTCACGCCGAGGCCCGCCTCGCGCGCCTGCTCGACGAGCGGCAGCAGGTCGCGGTAGGGGTAGGGCCCGTCGCCGTTCGGGCGGGGGCCGGCGATGTCGATCCCGACGATCCCGCGCGGCGCGTAGCGGATCGCCTTCTCGACGATGACGGCGTTCTGCTGCTCGGTGAACGTCCGGTCCATCATCAGGATCAGGCCGGCGCGCACCTGCGGGTACTCGAGGCTCGCGCGGTCGAGCCCGCGGACCGCGGCCATGATGATGTGGTCGAGGTCGCGCTCGCCGCCGCGGTTCCGCTTCATCGGGTTGAAGCGGAGCTCGAGCGTCGTGATCCGCTGCGAGCGGTAGGCGCCGCCGATCGCCGCGTGCACGGAGCGCTCGACGGCGAGCGGGCTGGACTGGATCAGCTCCGTCCACTTGTAGATCTGGTCGAGCGCGGTCAGGTCGGGCACGCCGCGCGGGTCGGAGACGGTGACGAGCTCGTCGAACTCCCAGTAGTCCTTGACCGGAAGAGCGATCCCCTGCTCGTGGGCGAGCGTCCACATGATCTCGGTGGCCACCGAGCCGCCGAGGTGGGTGTGGAGCTCGGCGAGCCCCTCGGGCGACGGCATCAGCAGCGGCCCTCGGCGAAGGCGTTGATCAGAAGCAGCGCGCCGAGGACGGCGCCCACCGTCGCGGCGATCCCGACGACCCGCTGTTCCGTCAGGCGGCCGACTCCGGCGCCGACCTGGCTTCCGCCGATCGCAACGAGGACGAAGATCAGGACGTTCCAGCCGGACGCGCCGCCTCCGCACTCCCAGATCGCCGTCGACAGGGCAAGCCCGACGAGGATCGCGACGACGCCGAATCCCACGTGGGCTCTCCAGGTCATGGCGGCGAGCCTACCGAGGCATTGCGGGGAGGGTTCGGAGCAAGCAAAATGAATGAGAACGGACGCTTGCCCAGTTTCTCGACCGCATTGGAGGACTGAATCTTGGCCAGAAAGGTCGTGAGTCGCGAGGACAGCGCCGCGACGGACGGCAACGGCGCGGCGCCGCAGAGCGCTCTCGCTGCCGACATCATCATCGAGAACGCGCCCGACCCGGTGTTCGTCGCCGACCTCGATGGAAAGATCCTGCAGGCGAACGAGGCCGTTTCCGAGCTCCTCGGCTTCCGCCAGGACGAGGTCGTCGAGCAGTCGCTCTCGCGCTTCATCAGCGAGGACGAGACGCGCGAGTTCACCGCGGCGCTCCGCGAGGTCGTCGAGCGCGGCGTGACCCGCAACGCGGTGCTCAATCCGCGCAGCGCCTCGGGCGAGGTGATCCCGACGTCGCTGAACGCCTCGGCGCTCCGCGACTCCGACGGCAACGTGATCGGCGCGATCGGGATCCTCCGAGACATGCGCGAGCTGGACAAGGCGCGCGCCTACGCACAGCGTCTGATCGACGACGCGCCGGACCCGGTGTTCGTCTCCGACCTCGAAGGAAAGATCATCCAGGCGAACGACGCCGTCTCCAAGCTCCTCGGCTTCCGCCAGGACGAGGTGGTCGAGCAGTCGCTGTCGCGGTTCATCAGTGCCGAGGAGACGCGCGAGTTCACCGCGGCGCTCCGCGAGGTGGTCGAGCGCGGCGTGACCCGCGACGCGGTGCTCAATCCGCGCAGCGCCTCGGGCGAGGTGATCCCGACGTCGCTGAACGCCTCGGCGCTCCGCGACTCCGACGGCAACGTGATCGGCGCGATCGGGATCCTCCGAGACATGCGCGAGCTGGACAAGGCGCGCGCCTACGCACAGCGTCTGATCGACGACGCGCCGGACCCGGTGTTCGTCTCAGACCTCGAAGGAAAGATCATCCAGGCGAACGAGGCGGTGTCGCAGCTCCTGGGCTTCCGCCAGGACGAGGTGGTCGAGCAGTCGCTCTCGCGCTTCATCAGCCCGGAGGAGACGCGCGAGTTCACCGCGGCCCTCCGCGAGGTGGTCGAGCACGGCGTGACGCGAAACGCACGCCTCAACCCGCGCAGCGCCTCGGGCGAGGTCATCCCGACGACCCTGAACGCCTCGGCGCTCCGAGACTCCGAGGGCAACGCCATCGGCGCGATCGGCATCCTCCGAGACATGCGCGCGTACGAGGAGGTCGTGCGCGACCTCGAGCAGTCGCGGACGGAGCTCCAGGAGAAGATCCTCGACCTCGAGAAGTTCGAGGAGGTCGTCGTCGGGCGCGAGCTGAAGATGATCGCGCTCGAGAAGGAGCTCGAGGGCCTCCAGCAGGAAGCCGCGAAGCTCAGGGCCGAGCGCGCTCCTAGCTAATGAGCACGCAGCCGGATGCGGCCGGCAACGGCGCAGCGGCGCCGGCGACCGAGGACCTCCAAGCTGAGATCGATCAGCTTCGCGCGCGCGTGCGCCGGGCGGAGGAGCGCCGCCGCGCGCTGCTCAACATCATGGGCGACCTGCACGTCTCGAACCGCAAGATGGGCGACCAGCGGCGGGCGATGCTGCACATCCTCGCCGACTACGAGGACGATCGATCGCGGCTCGCGCGGCAGACGGAGCGGCTCGACAACTCGCGCCGCGCGCTGCTCCACATCCTCAAGGACTCGCACGAGTCCAACCTGAGGCTGGGCGACAGCCGCAAGGCGATGATCCACATCATGGGCGACCTGCGTGAGACCACGCGGGAGATCCGGGACAAGCAGGAGCAGCTCGTCCAGGCGGGGAAGCTGGCGACGCTCGGCGAGCTCACGACGGGCGTGGCGCACGAGCTGAACAACCCGCTGAACAACATCGGCCTCTTCATCGGCAACGTCCTCGACCGGATCGCGGTGGGCGAGCACGATGCGGAGAAGTTCGCCGCCGACCTCGACAAAGCGATGGAGCAGGTGCGGAAGGCGACCGAGATCATCACGCACCTCCGGACCTTCGGCCGTCCTGCGTCGGTGAGGTTCGAGCGCGTCGACCTCGGGGAGGTCGTCGAGCGCTCGCTCTCGCTCGTCCAGGAGCAGCTGCGGCTGCGGGGCATCAGCGTGACGGTCGAGGCTCCGGCCGAGCCGATCGTCGTGCTCGGCAACCCGATCCAGCTCGAGCAGGTGTTCATCAACCTGCTGACGAATGCGCGGGATGCCCTCGAGAACGCCGAGCGAAAGGAGGTTCTGATCACGTACCCCTCCGGCGACGAGGCGCGCGTGACGTTCTGCGACACCGGCCCGGGAATCGACCCCGGCAGCGAGCAGCGGATCTTCGACCCGTTCTTCACGACCAAGGAAGTCGGGGCCGGCACGGGCCTCGGCCTGTCGATCACCTACTCGATCCTCCAGGACCACGGCGGTCAGATCTGGGTCGAGCGCGATCCGGAAGGTGGCGCCGTGTTCCAGGTCGAGCTGCCGCTCGCGCCGCCGAGGAGGAGGACGAGGCGGCGTGACCGGGCCGCAGATCCTCATCGTCGACGACGACGAAGCGCTGCTCCAGGCACTACCCGAGGCGCTTCGCCTGCGGATGAACGGGATCCAGATCGACACGGCGCCGGAGGCGCTCAGCGCTCTCGAGCGGATCGAACGTGACCGACTACGACGCGATCGTCAGCGACGTGAAGCTCCCCGGTATGGACGGGCTGGCGCTGATGGAGAAGGTGAAGGAGATGCGCCCCGGGACGCCGATCCTGCTGATCACCGGGCACGGGGAGCACGACCTGGCGGTGCAGGCCCTGCGCGGCGGTGCGTACGACTTCGTCCAGAAGCCGATCGATCGCGACTACTTCGTCGCGTCGCTGGAGCGCGCGATCCAGATGCGGCAGCTCGACCGGCGTGTCGAGCAGCAGCGCGTCGACCTCGAGCGGCACGCGCGGGTGCTCCAGCACGTCGACCGCGGGGTCTTCCTCGTGGACGCCGAGGGGATCGTCCGGTTCTGGAACCCTGCGGCGCAGGCGGTCACCGGGCTGGACGAGGCAAGCGTCGTCGGCAAGCCGGCCGAAGAGGGAATCCCCAGCTGGGCGAAGATCGGGCCCGAGGTCCCGGTCGCCACAGAGCCGGGTCCGGGCAGTGTGGAGGCGAAGACGCTGCCGCTGGAGATCGCCGGCCGAGAGCTCTGGGTGTCGCTCTCCGGCGTGGAGTTCGAGGACGGCGTCGTTTACGCATTCCGCAACCTGACCGCGGAGCGCGCGCTCGACGAGCTGAAGAGCGACTTCATCGCCACGGTGTCCCACGAGCTGCGGACGCCCCTCGCGGCGATCTACGGCTGCGCGCGGACGCTGCTGCGGACGGACCTCGAGCTTGCCGAGCCCGACCATTCGCGGCTGCTCGAGGTGATCGCGCAGGAGTCGGAGCGGCTCACGCGGATCGTCGGCGACATCCTGCTCGCGAACCAGCTCGACGCGGGCAGGCTGCGACTGACCGATCAGGTTGTCGACCTCGGCCGCCTCGTCCGGGATGTAGTCGAGGAGGTCGAGGCGTCGCTCGCGGGCGACGAGGGCATCTCGCTCGACCTCGCCGCGCCGGACTCCCTCGCGCCGGTCACAGCGGACGAGGACAGGCTGCGACAGGTGCTCCTGAACCTGCTCGACAACGCCGTCAAGTACTCGCCCGACGGTGGACGGATCGAAGTCGAGGTGCAGCAGCGCGAGAGCGGCGTGCGGATCACGGTGCGTGACAAGGGTCTCGGGATCCCCCACGCCGAGCAGCAGCGGATCTTCGGAAAGTTCTACCGCCTTGATCCCCAACAGACCCGCGGCGTGGGCGGGACGGGCCTCGGGCTCTACATCTGCCGCGAGCTCGTCCGGCAGATGGCGGGCCGCTTGTCCGTGACCTCCCGGGAGGGAGAGGGCTCGACGTTCACGGTCGACCTGCCGCTGATCCCTGTGCGGGTCGGGGAACCGCAGCCTGCGTAGACCGGCCGATCTCTACGGCCTCCCGCGGGAGGAATTCACGCATGCGCGCGACGAGCTGGCGCGGGAGCTGCGGAAGGCGGGAAAGAAGGAGCAGGCGGACGCGGTGAAGGCGCTGCGGAAGCCGTCGGTCTCCGCGTGGGCCGTGAATCAGCTCGCCCGTCGGCATCCGCAGGAGGCGAAGCGGTTGGTTCGCGGAGGTGAGGCGCTGCGGAAGGCACAGCGGGCCGCGGTGTCGGGACGGGACCCCGGGGCCCTGCGGGATGCTCAGCGGGCGCATCGGGACGCCCTGGACGAGCTGAGCTCGCTGGCTCGGCACGAGCTGGACGTGGACGGCGCGACGGCGCACCGCGTGGCTCAGACGCTGCGGGCTGCTTCGGTGGACAAGGAGGCAGCGAAGGCGTTCCTTGCCGGAACGCTGAGCGGCGACGTCGAGCAGGTCGGATTCGGGCCGATGCTCGGAGTTGTGCCGGCCGCGAAGCCCCGACCGCGGGCAGTGCCCAAGCAGGCGAAGCCGAAGCCGCCGCCCAAGCCCAAGCCCAAGGCGAAGCCGAAGCCGGATCCGAGGATCAAGCAGCGCGCGAAGCTTCAGGAGCAGCTCGAGAGGGCGCAGGCGCGAGTCCGCGAGCTCGAGGAACGGCTGGAAGAGCTGGGGATCTGACCTAGCGCGATACCCTCCTCCGGGATGAAGGTCGGGATCGTGGTCCCGTACTCCTGGTCGTTCTGGGGCGCAGTCGTCGAGCACGCCGAGCTTCAGGCTCAGGCGCTTCGCGAGCTCGGCGTGGAGACCCGGACGATCATGGGAAACGACCCGCCGGGTCAGTTCACGCGCGCCCTCCACCCTCGTGTCGGACGCGACGGGCCGCCGCCGCCCGACGTTATTCCCGTCGGTCGCTCGGCGATCGTCCCCGCCAACGCGTCGCTCCCGAACATCATCCTCGGCCCGCGTTCGGTGCTCCGCGTTCGCCGCACGCTCGAGCGGGAGCGCTTCGACCTGATCCACGTCCACGAGCCGTTGACGCCGGTGCTCTCGATCGGCGCGCTCGCCCTCACCCGCTCGCCGGTCGTCGCCACCTTTCATGCCTCCGGGGACCTAGCCTGGGCCAAGTACGCGATGCACGTGTGGGGCTTCCTCCTCGATCGGATCGACACGCGGATCGCCGTTTCGGAGCGGGCGCGGGCCAGCGCGCAGCGCTACGCGCCGGGCGAGTACCAGGTGATCCCGAACGGCGTGCTGATCCCGCCGCAGGCGGATCCCTCCGGCCGCGAGGACCGGATCCTCTTCGTCGGCCGGCACGAGGCGCGGAAGGGCCTGCCGGTGATGCTGCGCGCCTGGCCGGAGATCCATCGCCGGACGGGCGCCCGACTCGGCGTGATCGGCGCCGATCCGCTGGCCGTACGGCTGCTTCTCGCGCGGCACCGCGTCCCGGAGGAGGGAATCGATCTCCTCGGCTTCCTGTCCCAGGAGCGCCTGACTGCCGAGCTGCTCGCGGCGAAGGCGCTCGTCGCTCCGTCCCTTGGCGGGGAGAGCTTCGGCATGGTGCTGACCCGCGCCTTTGCCTGTGCGACACCGGTCGTCGCCTCGGACATCGATGGCTACCGCGACGTGATGAGTCCCGAGGTCGGTCTCGCGGTGCCGCCGGGAGACGCCTCGGCACTCTCGGACGCCGTCGTCGGCCTCCTGTCGGACGAGGATCGCCGCTGTCGCTTCGGCGTGGCCGCGCGCCGGATCGCGGAGGAGCGGTACTCGTGGGACGAGATCGCGCGCCGGCTGCTCGGCGTCTACGAGCGGGTTCTCGGGCGAGTCCCCGCGGCAGCGTGAGGGTCGTCCCGAGCAGCTGGTTGCTCCGCGGCCTGATGGCGCTGGTGATGGTCGGCGCCGTGGCCGCGCTCTTCTGGTGGCGCGCGCCCGAATGGAGCCTCGTGGGCGACGCGTTCCGGGCCGTCTCCTGGACCTGGATCGTCGTCGCGCTGGCACTCAACCTGCTCTCGGTCGTGATCCGGGCCTGGTCCTGGCGCACGGTGATCACCCAGGCCCTGCCGCCCGACCAGCAGCCGGGGTTCCAGCGAGTGTTCTCAGCGTTCTCCGTCGGGCTGCTCGGCAACGCGGTGCTGCCGGGTCGAATCGGCGAGCTCGCGAGGGTGGCGGTGCTGGCGCGAGGGATGCCTCGGGGCGCCGGAGTCACGGGCCGGCTGCTCGGCTCGGTCTTCGCGCACCGGCTCTTCGACCTCTTTCCGGCGCTCATCCTGACTGTCTTTGTGCTCTTGACGGCGAAGATCCCCCGCTGGGCGATCACGAGCCTCGAGATCGCGATCGTGATCGGCATCGCGCTCTTCCTCGCCACGGTTCTCGTGGCGGGTCTCGAGCGCAGACCCCTCCCGGAGGGGGCGCGGGCGATCCGGAGGCTCCTGGAGATGGCCCGGCTCGGGCTGAACGTCATGCGCGAGCCCACGGCGGCCGTGGCGGCCGCGACGCTCCAGACGGGCGCGTGGGGCGTCCAGCTCTACGCGGTCTGGGCGACGATGTTCGCGTTTGGGCTCGACCTGCCGTTATCCGCGGCAGCGCTCGTGCTGCTGCTGATGAACGTCGCAACGATCTTCCCGCTCTGGCCGGGGAACATCGGCCTGCTGCAGGCAGTCGTCGCGCTGCCGCTCGTCTCGTACGGGGTGGCCTATGGGACGGGCGTCGCGTTCGGGCTCGGCCTCCAGGTGCTCGAGATGTCCGTGGGGATCGGCCTCGGGCTGATCTTCCTCATGCGCGAGGGCCTCTCGCTCGCCGCGCTGCGCACGATGCCGGAGTCGGAGGCGCCGGAGAACGGCGAGGTCGTTCTGGCCGAGGAGCCCCGTGCGCGCGCTCGCGTCTCCGGCTAGCCTCAAAGGCGTCCTCTCCGCGCGCCACGCTGCCGCCGCGCTGGCGGAGGGACTGCGACTCGGCGGCGCGTCGGCCGAGGAGGTTCCCGTCGCGGACGGCGGGGAGGGGACGCTGGACGTGCTGGTCGGCGCGCTCCCGGAAGGCGTCGCCGCGATCGAGGCCGCGCAGGTCATCGGCCTCGGGACGACCGGTGACGTCATGCGGGCTTCGAGCCGGCCGCTCGGAGAGCGGATCAACGAGGTCGTCGCTGCCGGTCCCAACGAGCTCGTCGTCTTTCTCGGTGGCACGGGGACGGTGGACGGCGGCGCGGGGTTGCTGGAGGTGGTCGAGCAGCTGCCGGTCCCGACGCGGGCCGCGTGCGACGTGCGGGCCGTGTTGATCGACGCAGTTCGGGTCTTCGCTGTGCAGAAGGGAGCGACGCCGGAGCAGCTTCCGGAGCTCGAGCGGAGGCTCCTGGGAGATCGAAGCGCTCGCGCCGTACCGTGATCTGCCCGGAGCGGGAGCTGCGGGGGGCATCGGCGCGGCGCTCGCGTCGCTGGGCGCCGAGCTCGTCGAAGGCGCGCCGCTCGTCCTCGACCTGATCGGGTTCCGGGAGCGGTTGCGCGGCGTGGATCTCGTCGTCACCGGCGAGGGCACGGTCGACCCCTCGACGTGGATGGGAAAAGCGCCGGACGCGGTGCAGCGTGTCTGCCGCGAGCAGGGCGTCCGCTGCGCGGTCTTCGGGGGCCGCGTCGTCGACCGACCGCCGGGGATGGAGCTCTACGAGCTCAGCGGCGATCCTGCGCGGGCGCACGAGGATCTCGTCGAGCTGGGACGGCGGCTTACTGCGAGTACTGCTTGACGGCCGACTGGAGCAGCTTCCAGGCGAGCGACGGCGTGTCCTCGACGAGCGGCCGGAACTCCCACGACGTCATGCCGTAGGTCTTCAGGTCCGTCTCGGCCGTGACCGTTGCGGTGCGGGCACCCTGCGTGATCAGCGCGACCTCACCGAAGTAGTCACCGGCTCCGAGCATGCGCACCTCGTCCCCGTGCACCGTGACCTTGGCCTGGCCGTCCTCGATCACGAAGAAGCCGACTCCGCTTTCCCCCTCCACGGCGATCTCCTGACCGGCCGAGAAGGTGCGGGGCTTCATCGAGCTTGCGATCTGCTGGCGCTCTCGGTCGTCGAGGTCGGAGAAGAGCGGGACCTGCTTGAGGAGATCGGCTGCTTCCATCGCGCGAAATCTAAGCAGGTTCGACGGGTTTTAGGGCTTCGATCCTTCCCTGAGCCGAGTCGAGCTTCTCCAGGCACAGCCGGTGAAGCTCCTCACCGCGCTCCCAGAGCTTGATCGCGTCGTCGAGGTCCGCCCGTCCCGTCTCGAGCTGCTGGACGATCTGCTCGAGCTCTTTCGCAGCTTCTTCGAACTTCACCGCGTCTCCTCGACGGTCGCCGCGAAGCCTCCCTCGCCGAGCTCGACCTCGACTCGTCCGCCGGTCACGACCTCGTCGCCGCGTCGGACGATCCGCCGGCCGTCCCGAACGATCGCGTAGCCCCGCTCGAGCGTCGCTCGTGGCGACAGGGCGCGCAGGCGCCCGCTCGCAGCCTCCAGCCTGGCGCGCTTGCGCTCGACGAGGTGCAGCGGCGCTCGCTGGAGCCGGCTGCGGGTCTGTGCCAGCCGCTCGCGAAGCTCGTCCGCGTCCGGGACGACGAGCCGCGCGGCGACGCTGGGCGTCGAGGCGCGGGCGTCGGCCGCGAGATCCGTCAGCGGTGTGTCCTGCTCATGCCCCACCGCCGAGACCACCGGGACGCGGCAGGACGCGACTGCACGGACGAGCCGCTCGTCGCTGAACGGCAGCAGATCCTCGAAGCTGCCCCCGCCTCGCGCCAGCACGATCACGTCGACTCCCGCGTCGCACAGATCCTCGAGCCCTGTCGCGAGCGCCGGTGCGGCCCGTGGCCCCTGGACGTAGGTCTCGTAGACGACGACGCGCGCCGGCGGAAACCGCGTGGTGATCGCGGTCACGACGTCGCGCTTCGCCGCTGCGTCGTTCCCCGTCAGGAGCCCGATCTTCGCCGGGAACCGCGGCAGCGGGCGCCGCCGCTCGAAGAGCCCCTCGGCCGCGAGCTTCTGCTTCAGCCGCTCGAGCGCCGCGAGGTGGTCGCCGAGGCCGAAGCGTTCGATCGACAGTGCGCGGAGCCGCAGCTCGCCGCGCGCCTCGAACAGCTCGGCGCGCCCGAACACGTGGACGCGCTCGCCGTTCGTCAGATCGAGCCGCAACGCGTCGAACTGGCCGCGGGGCATCGACACCGGGAGACAGGCGCCGTCCCCGGGATCCTTCAGCGTGAAGAAGACGCTCTGCCAGCGATCCTGCCGGCGGAGCTCCGTCAGCTCGCCCTCGACCCAGACCGTCGGCAGCCGCCCGAGCCAGGCCGCGACCCCGTGGTTGAAAGCGGAGACGGAGTAGACCTTGCGGTCGCCGTGGTGCGCTGCCTCGACCTTCATCGAGGTAGATGGTACGGACGGCGCCGTGCCGGCTTAGAGCAGGATCTCGGCCGCGACTGTGGAGTCGCAACCCAGTCGGACGAGCTCGACGGCGCGGTGAAGGTCGGCCTCGCTGTGTGCGAGCCGCTCCGCAAGGTGCACGGGGTACCCAGCCTCGATCAGGACGTGCAATCGCCAGCCGGCGACACGGTCGCGCTCGGTCTGGTCGGTCTCGGCGATCTCTGGCATGGGCGACGACATTCGTTTGTGGGGCCTGATTCGTTTTCTCAAAGACGAACCCTGCCCGAGGAAGTTGGAACTTCGTCGGCGCGGCGAGTGAGCTCCTGAAGCCTCCGATCGAGGGCCGCACGCTCGGCCTCCGCTTCGTCCGCCAGTCCCCGAAGGCGCTCGCGAAGCTCGAGCTCGATATGCGCGACACGGCGCTGGAGGGAGCTGATGAACTCGTCGCGCTGGCGCTCCATGCCCGCTGTCACCTGGCGCAGCCGCTTCTCGACTCGCTGCGCGCCGGAGTCCGCGACCTGCGCGAGACGCTCGGCGAGGACCGACTCGGCCTCCCGCGCGAACATGTGGACGGCGCGGTCGAGCTCGCGGGCCAGTCGTCGGGCAGCGTCCTCGCGCGCCGTCTTGACGGCGGCGTCGAACTGGAGTGCCGCGGCCTCGGCGAACCGGCCGGCCGCCTGATCCGTCTGCCGCTCGAGCGTCTCGGACTGACGCCGCTCGACATCCGCGAACCGCCCTTGGATCCGCTTCGCGACGTCCATCTCCTCCCGCTCGATGCGTTCGAGGAGGCGGCGGTCCCGCGCCTTCAGGCGCTGCACCATCTCCTCGCCCGCGCGCCGGCCTTCCGCGGCATGGGTCTCGAGCTCCGCGCTGACCGTCGCCGAGGCGGCGTCGACGGCGTGCTGGAGCTCTTCGCGCAGCTTCGCGAACGCCGCCGCTTGGAACTCGCCGACCTCGTCGATCTTCTGGCGGTCGGACTCGATCCGGCCCTCGGCCTCGGCGACCACCGCGTTCTGGCGCTCGCGCAGCTTGGCGAGCTCGGCGGTGAGGGACTGCTTCGTGCGGTCGAGGTCGGCCGACCAGCTCGCGAGTCGGTCCGCGACGCGCTGCTGCGTCTCCGCCAGGCCGGCGCTGAGCTCCGAGATCGCCTTGCGCTCCTGTTCGGCGACGATCCGCCGCCGTTCCTCCGCGATCCGCCGCTCCTCCTCCTGGAGGCGAGAGAGCGAGTCCGCGCGCTCGCGCGCCATGAGCCGCTGGATCTCGGCGGCGCGCTGCTCGGACTCTTCGCGAATCAGCCGCGTGAGCTCGTCGCGCGCATGGTCGAGCTCCGCCTCGACGTCCGCGAGGCGCTGCGTGCGCTTTCGTCGGCGGGAGAAGAGCCCCACGTCACCATCGTAGGGCGAGGAGGGTTGCAGCGAGTACCGGCATGGCCAGGCTGAGCAGGCGAAGTGCCCGCTCCGGGGAGGCGAGCAGCGCCGGATCGCCCGTCCCGCGACGCCTGACGTTCCGGACCTCCGTGGACAGTGTTCGCTGCACGAGGCTCGTGTAGAGGGCAAAGAGCGCGCCGAGCGCCGCGACGACGGTCACTTCCTCGGCGGTGACGAAGTACGCGGCAAGGAGCGGGAAGGCGCCCCACGCGAGCGCAAACCACAGGTCGGTGTGGAACGCGCCGCCGAAGAGCTCCAGGTTGTAGGCGACGACGAGAAAGGCTCCGGCGGCCACGAAGGCGAGGAGCCAAGGTGTCCAGGTGAGCGCCGCAGCGATGCCGATCGCGGCGGCTCCGGCGATCGAGACGGCTGCGAGCGCGATCAGCACGCGGTCGGGGATCTGTGTCTGCAGCGGCCTGCCGTTCAGCTCGTCCAGTGCGTGCGCGCCGATTCCCAGCGCGAGACCGAACGAGGCGAGAGCGGCAGCAAGGCGGCGTCCCGAGAAGTCGGCGCTCAGCGCGGCGCCGATCGCGACGTACGAGAGATGCCACGCCGTGTACGGGAGATGGAGGATCGTGACGTAGTCGCGCCAGCCTCCCCGGTCGAGCGCGTAGAAGGCCGGGCGGGTCACGCGCGGCCCCAGACCACGATTCCGCCGCCGAGCGAGAGACGCCGTGACTGGACGTCTGCAATCCCGGCGTCTCGCCACAGCTGCGGGATGTCGTAGCGCGCGTGAAAGTCGCGGATGCTCGGCCCGAGGAACGAGCCGACGCGACGCCAGCCCGGCGAGACGATCGCGCCGAGGAGTGGCAGCCCCACGCGGACGTAGAGCTCCCACGCCGGTCGCGCGAGCCCTCTGGGGACGGCGAACTCGAGCATCGCCAGCGTTCCGCCTGGCCTCACGACCCGTGCGAGCTCGCGCATCGTCGCGGCAGGGTCTTCCACGTACCGAAGCAGGTAGGTGACGGTCAGGGCGTCGAAGGTGTCGTCGCCGAACGGCAGCCGCTCGGCGTTTCCCTGGCGCAGCTCGACCCGATCGCCAAAGCCCGCGGCTTTCACCCGCCGTCGCCCGATCTCGAGCATCTCGGGGCTCTGGTCGACCCCGACGACGCGGCAGCCGGTCTGTCGGACGAGCTCGATCGCGACTGCGGCGGTTCCCGTCGCGACGTCCAAAACGGTGTGCTCGGGGCCAACGTCGACCCGCGAGACGAGGAAGCGGCGCCACCGGGGGTCCTGGCCGAACGAGAGGAGGCGGGCGTAGCGGTCGTAGGTCGGCCCGAGCGGCGCAAAGAGCTCGACTGCGTCCATCGGGGCCGAGTCTAAGGTGGCTCCGTGGCGCTTCAGGACGACCTCCACCGGACGGCGACGGCTGCCGCGCGGTACGCCGCGGACGGCGAGGAGCTGTCCGGCGTCGTCGCATCTGAACCGATCCCAGGCAAGCGGGTCTACCTCTGCGCGTTTCGCGCGGGGGAGGAGCACGCATGGCTGGCGCTCGACGAGAGCGGCGAGCCGATCGCCGACCGCGAGCTGGTGCGACAAGCGTCGTCGCTCGCCGCCCTGTGCGAGATCGCCGAGGAGAGCGCGGGGGGCGGCGAGCTCGACGAGCTGCTGTCCCGTCTCGTCGCGCTTCGCCTGACCGAGAACCCGCCGGGGATCGACGAAGCGGAGGAGGCGATTCGGGAGCTTCAGGTTGTGCTCGGCGTGCCGCCGCGGCTCGCGACGACGGCGTGGCTCGACGAGGTGGGCCTGGCCACCCGGAAGCTCGAGCAGGCGCTGGGCGACACCGGCATGTCCCCGTTCGCCGAGGCGATGAAGCACGCGGCGCGCGCGGTCGAGGACTTTGTCACCGACGTCGAGGCGAACTACAAGCGACCGGCTACCGTGTAGTCCATGGAAGGCAGCTTCGGCTTCCCGATCGGGGGCGACCCGGAAGACCTCATGCGGGGCCTGCGCGAGTTCGCGGAGCGCCAGGCCGAGTCCGTCGCCGAGGCCCAGCGCGAGCAGTTCGCGACGCTGACGCTGAACACGGCCGTCGCGCTCACTGCGGCGGCTCTCTCGCAGATCAACGCCGAGGGCGGGGTGGACGAGCAGGCGATCGCGCTGCGCGACGCCATGCGCGTCCTCTTCCCTGAGTCGGTGGCGCTCGTCAGCGCTGCCCGCCAGGGCTTCATGCGCGAATAAGATCCGGTCCTCATGGCCCTGCTGGATCGCGCCATCGTCAGCGCCCTGCCGGCCGTCCCGAAGCCGATCGTCCGCCGGATCTCCCAGCGCTACATCGCCGGCGAGGGTGTGGACGACGCCTGCCGAGTCGTCAAGCGCCTGAACGGCGAGGGGAAGATGGCGACGATCGACGTCCTCGGCGAGGAGATCACGACTCCCGAGGAGGCGCGGCACATCGCGTACGCCTACGACGACGTCTTCAGGACGATCGACGCGCAGCAGCTCGACTCGAACGTCAGCGTGAAGCTGACCGGCATGGGGCTGAAGCTCGATCGCCGCATCGCCAAGGAGAACATCGAGCGCACGGTGCGCGGGGCGGCCGGGCGCGGCAACTTCGTCCGGATCGACATGGAGGACTCGAGCTGCACCGACGACACGATCGCGATCTACCGCGAGCTGCGCGAGGAGGGGCTCGACAACGTCGGGATCGTGCTCCAGGCCTACCTGCGCCGCACGCTGGACGACATCGCGGCGTTGCAAGACCTGACCCCGAACGTGCGGCTCTGCAAGGGCATCTACGTCGAGCCGCTCAAGCTCGCCTACCAGGACTTCGACCAGGTGCGGGCCAACTTCGTCCGCGCTCTCGAGGCGCTGCTCGAGCAGGGCTCGTACGTCGGCATCGCGACCCACGACGAGTGGCTGATCGACGAGGGCATCCGGGTTACCTCGACGTACGGCCGCTCGCCAGAGCAGTACGAGTTCCAGATGCTGCTCGGGGTCCGCGAGGAGCGCGGCGATCAGCTCGTGGCCGAGGGACACCGTCTGCGGATCTATGTCCCGTTCGGCGAGCAGTGGTACGCGTACTCGCTCCGCCGCCTGCAGGAGAACCCGAAGGTCGCGGGCTACATCGCGGCGGACACACTCGGCCGGCTCATGCCGCGGCGTAACGGACGTTGAGCTTCCGAGACTGAGGCGTATGAAGAAAATCCTCCTCTTGCTCGTGCTGGCCGTCGCCGTCCCGACGGCCGAGGCGTCCCCAGAGGCGCAGCTATCGCTCAAGCTCCGGAACACCCGGTACGGCCCGATCCTTTTCGACGGGCGCGACCGCGTGCTCTACGGCTTCACCCGCGACAAGCGGGGTGGGAAGAGCACGTGTTACGGCGCCTGTGCGGCGGCGTGGCCCGTCTACTACTCAGGCGGCAAGGTCAAGGCCCTGCGCGGCGTCAAGCAGTCGCTGATCGGGACCGTGCGGCGGCGGAACGGCCGCCTCCAGGTGACCTACAACGGCTGGCCGCTCTACTTCTACGCGCACGAGGGACCGCGCGAAGTGAAGTGCCAGAACGTCTTCGAGTACGGCGGTCTCTGGCTCGTCGTGAAGTCGAACGGTCGGTTGTTGCGCTAGTCGCGTCTACGGGGGAGGGGGTGGACCGCCCGGCGGCGGGCCTGCCTCTTCCTCCTCGACGTGCGTCACGCGCCTACCGCCGCCGCGGTCGTAATACGGATCGGCAGGCGGCGCCGCTGCGCCCTGGTCGACGTAGGTGCGCCGGCTGACGAAGGCGCCGGGCCCCCACCACGATCGCCACATCATCAGGCTCAGCAGGAAGGCGACGAGCCCCACGATCATCAGGATCACGCCGACAGCGTCGACGTTGAAATCGGTGGATTCCGCATTGACTCCCCAGACGAGAATCGCCCCCACCGCGATCAGGATCAGGCTGACGACAAGCCCCATTGACTACCTCCACTCGGATTCGAGAGCATACTTCCGCTCTGCATGGAAACGCTCGACCCGAATGATCGGTTTCGCGAGCGACGTCGAGCGGCCCGAAGACGCAAGCGAATCAGGCGGACGGCAGGGGCGATCGCGCTCCTTCTCGCCGGCGCCGCGGTGGCTGTCGGCGCTCGCGGGCTCGACCCGCGCGAGGGCTCGGCGAAGCAGACCGCCGCGAAAGGCGTGGCGAAGAAGAAGCAAAAGCCGCAGCGCCGTGGGCCGGAGGTTCCTGTGGAGATCCGCGGCGTCCACGTCACCATGGCGCTCGCGTCGATCCCGGGCAAGATCGACGAGTACACCCAGATCCCCGGGATCAACGCGGTCGAGCTCGACATCAAGGACGAGAACGGGGAGGTCGGCTTCTACCGTCGCGCGCCGACTCTGGCCAAGCAGGTCGGCTCGGCTATGCGGTACTACGACCCGAAGGCGACCGTTGCGAAGCTTCACCGGCAGGGGCTCTACGTGATCGGCCGCGTCGTCTGCTTCGAAGACCCGATCCTGTCCGTGAAGCGCCCGGACATGGCGATTCAGACGACCGGCGGGGACGTGTGGCGGAATCACGCCGGCCTCGGCTGGACGAACCCCTACGACAAGCGGGTCTGGGACTACAACCTGAACATCGCCAAGGCTGCGGTGCGCGCCGGCTTCGACGAGATCCAGTTCGACTACGTGCGCTTCCCGAGTGACGGCGACATCGAGTCGGCCGTCTTCCCGGGGAAGCGGCCGGAGGCCATGGCCGTCACGATCGCGCGCTTCGTCCACTACGCGACGAACCGCCTGCACGCGATGGGCGCGCGGGTCTCCGTCGACGTCTTCGGGCTCTCGGCGACGCGCAACCTGGGCATCGGCCAGTCGCCGCGCCGCCTGGCGAAAATCGTCGACGCGATCTATCCGATGGTCTACCCCTCGCACTACGGGCCGGGCGAGTACGGCCTCGCCAATCCGGTGGCGACGCCGGGTCGGACGGTGGGCCGCTCGCTGCGCGACTTCCGCCGCCAGATGCGCGGCGGGAAGGCCCTGTTGGTGCCGTGGCTCGAGGACTTCAGCTTCAGCGGCGCGCCGACCCTGTGGCACGTCCAGGATCAGATTCGAGCCGCACGCCGCTGGAAAGCGGGCGGGTTCCTGCTGTGGAACCCGTCGGGGATCTACACGACAGGAGCGCTGACCGCCAAGTGACGAACGAACAACGTCTTGCCGAGCTCCGAGAGCGCCTCGGAGTGATCCACGACTTCAAGCGGGCCGCCTGGCTCCTGAGCTGGGACCAGCACACGATGATGCCGCCCGCGGGAACGGAATCCCGCGGCGACCAGCTCTCGACGATCGACCGCTTCGCGCACGAGCTCTTCGTCTCGGAAGAGCTCGGTGAGCTCCTCGAGTCGCTGCGCGACTACGAGGCGGAGGCGGGTCCGGAGTCGGCCGATGCCGCGCTGATCCGCGTCACGAGGCGCGACTGGGAGAAGGCGCGCCGGATTCCCGCCGACCTGCGCGCCGAGATGACCCGGGCGGAGGTGCTCGGCGTCCCGGCCTGGGCCGAGGCGCGCAAGAACGCGGACTACTCGACGTTCCTCCCGTATCTGAAGCAGAACGTGGAGCTGAAGCTCCGCTACATCGAGTGCTTCGCGGACACCGGCAAGTCGCCGTACGACATCCTGCTGGACGACTACCAGGAGGACGCGCGGAGCGAGGACATCGACGCGGTGTTCGCGCGGCTGAAGGAAGTCCTGATCCCGATGCTCCGCGAGGTCGGCGCGGCGGAGCAGGTCGACACGAGCTTCGCGCACGGACACTTCCCGGTCGAGAAGCAGGAGCTCTTCGCACGCGAGATCCTCGAGCGCCTCGGCTACACGTCAGAAGCCTGGCGGCTCGACCCGACGATCCATCCATTCGCAACGTCGATCGGGCTCGACGACATCCGACTGACGACGCGCTACTCGGAGACCGACCTGGAGTCGATCTTCCACACCACGCACGAGTTCGGCCACGGGATCTACGAGTACGGGATCGACCGCGAGCTCAACCGGACGCCGCTCACCGAGCTGAATTCCATGGTGCTCCACGAGTCGCAGAGCCGGCTCTGGGAGAACCTCGTCTGCCGCAGCCGGCCGTTCTGGCGCTTCTTCTTCCCGAAGCTGCAGGAGATCTTCCCGGATCAGCTCGGCGACGTCGAGGTCGAGGCGTGGTGGCGCTCGGTCAACGAGGTGAAGCCCTCGTTCATCCGCGTCGAGGCGGACGAGGTCACCTACGGGATGCACATCATCCTCCGCTACGAGCTGGAGCAGGAGATCATCGGCGGCAGGCTGGCGCTCGAGGATCTCCCCGAGGCCTGGAACGCGAAGATGAAGGAGTACCTCGGGCTCGACGTCCCGGACGACGCGAAGGGCGTGCTGCAGGACGTCCACTGGTCCGGTGGCTCGTTCGGCTACTTCCCGACGTACCTGCTCGGGACGATCGCCTCGGTGCAGATCTGGGAGACGGCGCGCGGGGACCTGCCGGATCTCGACGGGCAGATGGAGGCCGGCGAGTTCGAGCCGCTCCGCGAGTGGCTCGGCGACAAGCTCTATCGCTGGGGCCGGAGAAACCCGCCGGAGGAGCAGCTGCAGCGGATCGTCGGCGGCCCGCTCGACGCGGAGCCGTATCTCGAGTACCTGAAGGCGAAGGTCACCGAGCTGTACGGCGTGCGGGTCTGACGGAAGAGACCGAGGGCTGACTCCGTCTAGTGGACGAAAGGGGGACTAGATGACCGAGAACGAGCGAAGCGACGAGCAGGTCGAGGCGCGGCAGGAAGAGGAAGTCGAAGGGCACGGCGCGAAGCAGATCGCGGCGGCGGGCCTGGCCGGCGCGGCGCTGATCGGCGCCGGCGCAGTCGGCGTCAAGATGGCCACCGACGACGACCCGCAGCGGAATGTCGGCGCCTTGACGGAGCGCCAAGCGGCCATCGATCTCAGAAAAGCCGATCTCGACGGCGACGGGTTCCTGAGCTACCGGGAGCTAGCTGAGTACAACGATCTCGTCCAATGCTGCATCAAGCTCAACGTCGCGCAGTTGAACAAGGAAGGCATAGGCGTCACCGCGGAGGGACTCCTCGCCGCCGGCTACCAGGTTCCTCTCAAGGTGATCGACAAGGTGGAGGGCTTCGCGGTCGAGGGCGAGGAGATCATGCTCAAGCAGGGTCCTGACCGGAACCTCGACGCGCTACTGAAGGGAAGCGCGCTCGAGTGGTCGTCCAAGCACCGGGAGGTCGATCCGGACCTGGACGGCTATGCGGAAATCAACGATCTCGAACGGGCCGGCATGAAGATGGACTTCTCGAAGCTCAGGGAGCAGGGCCACGACGTCTCCGCGGAAGCGCTGGAGAAAGCGATGGTGAAGATCGAGTTCCCGGCACTTGGGGAGGACGGTTTCGCCACGGAGGGCGACGTCGTGATCCTGAGCGAAGGCGTGTCGCAGAAGCTCGACGAGTACCTCAAGAAGGAGGCCGGGGGCTAAGGCTCGCGCAGCGCAAAGCCACGCCCGTAGAGCCGGCGGATCGTCGTCAAGGCCGCTTCCTCGATCTCCGAACGATCGAGCCCGGTCTCGCGAGCCGCGCGATCGACGACCTCGTCCAACGTCGCCGAGCCGTCGAGTCGAGGAAGAACGTGAATGGCCTCTGCCTCGACGCGAACGTTCAGAGGAGCGCCCATGACCGAGACGCCGGTGAGCTCGATCGTGTAGGCGCCGTCGCGGTAGGTGGCTTCCTGGCGAAGAGCGTGGTCGATCAGCCGGAAACGGCCGGCGAGTAGCGCTTCGTCGTCCAGCTCGGCCGCGTCCAGGATGCGGAGGAGCTGTGCGCCGGAGTTCTCGCGAGGCCCGCTGTTCGCTTGAAACGCCGCGACGCGCCCTCCCGGCGGCTGTTCTCCGAAGGATTGCGGCGCCGGTCGAGATCGACTCGATCCCTTCCGGTCGTAGTACGAAAGCCAGTGCTCGAGCTCGTCCGTCCACATCGCCGCATAGTCGAGCGGACTGGCCGTTGTGAACTGCACGAAGATCGCGTCGCAGCCGGCGGCCGATCCAGCGGCGCGGGGCCGTGGACCAATCCGCGTCGTCTGATGCGATCCAGCTACACAGGATCGTGGCGTGCCCGCCCTCCTCGAGGTGCTCACCCGCTGCGTTGACGACATGGCCCGAGATCTCGTCCCTGGGGAGGTTCGAGTCGCGGAACATGCACCTCGGTGTCGGGGGAGATCACGAACGGCGGGTTCGAGACGATCAGGTCGAAGCGCTCTCCTTGAACGGGCCCGAAGAGGTCGCCTTGCCGCCACTCGACGTTCGTGATCTCGTTGAGCGCTGCGTTGATCCGCGCGAACTGAAGCGCGCGCTCGCTGAGGTCGGTTGCGACGACCCGCTCGGCGTGTCGGGCGGCGAGGAGTGCCTGGACGCCGCAGCCCGTCCCCAGGTCGAGCGCGACGCCGACGGGTTCGCCGGATCGTCAGGGCGGCGAGGGTTCGCGAGGCCGCGCCGAGCATCACGTGCCAGCTGGGCACCGGCTTGGACGTGTCGACGCGGTCGTGGGCCAGGAGCAGGCCCAGAGAAGGGGTGAGCTCGACACCGGCCGTGATCGCTTCGTCCTGGCGTTGCGAGCAACCCAGACTCGAGGAGTGACTCGAGATCGGCCGGCGCGAGCGCGGCTGCGGCCTCGTCACGCGCCACGGGCTCCCCGAGCCGGAAGAGCCGGATCAGCGTTCCGAGCTCGCCGGCTCCGGAGAGACGGCGGAGGTAGACCTCGCGCCGCGTTCGCGGCAGCGACGGCCGGCGGCCGAGCGCCGCCGCCACGTGCGCTTCGTCGTAGGAAGCCCGCAGCAGCGCTTCCCGCAGGGCCGCGAGGGTGGAGGCGTCCGGCTCGGCGAGACCGGGCGGGCCTCCGGTCACGCCAGGAGCGAGAAGCCGCCGTCGACGATCACGGTCTGGCCGCAGATCATCTGCGCTCCCGGCGAGCAGAGGAACTCCACCGCGTCCGCCACGTCCGACGGCTCCACCATCCGGCCGGCCGGGGTCCGGGTCTTCGCCATTTCGAGCATCTGCTCGCGATTCGGGAAGTGGTCGAGCGCTTGGGTCTCGACCACCCCGGCGGAGACGGCGTTGACGCGGATCCCACGAGGCGCCAGCTCGACCCCCAGGTAGCGCACGAGGGCCTCGAGCGCTGCCTTCGAGGTGCCGACGAGGACGTAGTTCTCGAGCACGCGAATCGACCCCAGACTGGAGATCGCGACGATCGAGGAGCCTTCCTTCATCGCCGGCGCCGCGGCGCGTGTCAGCGACAGGAACGCCTTCGCGTTCGCGTTCAGCGTCCAGTCCCAGTGCTTGTCCTCGGTCTCGAGGGCCGAGCGGATCACGCCGGTGGCCGCGCTGTGGACGACCACGTTCCACGGGCCGGCGTCGGCGACTTCGCCCAACACACGCGCCGACGAGACGTTGCCCCGTACGAGGAGCGGTTCCGCGCCGGCTGCGCGCAGCTCCTCGGCTGTCTCCTCCGCGGCACGGTCGTTCCGCAGGTAGCCGACCGCGACCTTCGACGCGCCGCGCTCCGCAAACCGCAGCGCGATCGCCTTGCCGATCCCGCGCGAGCCGCCCGTCACGAAGACGGACGCGCCTTTCATTCTTCGGCGCGGCTGACGGGCGAGGCGCTCGGGATCTTCTCCCAGCCGATCCGCGTGCGAGGCTCGGCGGGCAGATCGTCGGCCTTCGACGTCGCGTAGGCGAGCCGCGCGAGCAGCTCGACCTTCTCCTCGCCGTAGCGCCGCACGGGGTGTCCCTCGGGCAGCCCTTCGATCAGCTCCTCGACGCGCGCGCGCAGGTGTGGAGCGAAGTGCGGCGTCGCCGGCCCGACGAGCGCGTCGATCTCCTCCTTGGTCGGCTCGCTCACGGCTGGAAACCTACCGCCCCTGGCGCGTGTAGTCGTGGACGACGATCGAGCCGAACTGCCGATGCTCGGTCAGGTCGAAGACGATCTTGTCGTCGAGGTCGTCGGGAAAGATGCGCTTCCCGATTCCCAGGATCACCGGGAAGATCATCAACCGCAGCAGGTCGACCATGTCTTCCCGAAGCATCCCGTGGACGAGCGTGTTGCTGCCCGCGACGAGGAGATCACCGTCGGTTTCCTCCTTCAGCTTTGCCACGTCGTCGAGGCTACGCAGGATCGTCGTGTTGTCCCACTTCGTCTCCTCCAGCGTCGTCGAGACGACGTACTTCGGCATCGAGCCCATCTTCTTCGCGAAGTCGGCGACCTCCGGATCGTCGGCTTCCTCGCGCTCGGGCCAGGCAGCGGCGAAGCCCTCGTAGGTCACCCGGCCGAGGAGCTGCACCTCCGAGTCGTCGAGCTCCTTGGTCTTCACTTCGTACTGGCCCTCGTCAGGGAACTCGAACGTCCAGGCCGTGTGCTTGTAGCCCTCCTCGCCCCCCGGCGCCTCCATCACGCCGTCCATCGACACGAACTCCGTTACGACGATGCGTCCCATGTTTGCTCCTTTCTCGGTTTGCGTAGGTTCGCGGAATGCGCCGGCCGAACGCTGCGGAGGTGATGCTGCTCGTCACCGTCTCGATCTGGGCATTCAACTTCACGGTCACGCGCTATGCGCTCACCCATGGGTTCGAGCCGCTCGCCTACTCGTCGCTGCGCTTCGCGGCAGCGGCCGTGATCGTCTCCGGGATCACCTACGGGCTCGAGCGGTCGCTGTCGCTCGAGCGCCGCGACCTGCTGCTGCTCGTCGGGGCGGCGATCGTGGGGATCTACCTCAACCAGCTCGCGTTCTCGTACGCAATCGACCTCACGAATGCCTCCACCGTGGCCCTGATCTTCGGCGCGCTGCCGATCGTGACCGGGCTCTTCGCCTTCGCGGTGGGGATCGAGCGCCTGCATCGACGGTTCTGGATCGCCGCGGTCATCTCGCTTGCCGGAGTCGCGCTCGTGGCGCTCGGCTCGGGAAGCGTCTCCGGGAGCTACCTCGGGATCGCTCTCGCGTTCATCGCGACCGCCACCTGGGGGATCTACTCGGTGGCGATCGTGCCGCTCCTGAGCCGCTACTCCGTCTGGCGGATCAGCGCCGTGGCGCTGATCGCCGGCGCGATCCCAGCGCTCGTCACGGCGCTGCCGCAGATCGCGGATCAGGAATGGGATCTGGGCGCGCTGGTCTGGGCAGGATTCGCGTTCGCGGTGCTCGGCCCGCTCGTGCTTACCAACTTCCTGTGGTTCACGGCGATCGAGCGCGTCGGGCCGTCCCGGGCGACGCTCGTCACGAACCTCCAGCCGTTCCTCGCCGCCCTGTTCGCCGTCGCCCTGCTGTCGGAGGAGCTGACGTGGCTTCAGATCGTGGGCGGGATCACGATCGGACTCGCGTTGCTCCTCGCGCGTCGTCGCCCGGCGCTCGAATCGGCCTAAGATGAGAGCGATGAACGACTTCATGCCGCTGACGGGCTGGGACCACGTCGAGCTCTGGGTTGGGAACGCCAAGCAGTCCGCGTACTTCTACGAGCACGCCCTCGGCTTCACGCGCACCGCCTACGCGGGGCCAGAGACAGGCGTACGGGATCGCGCGTCCTACGTCCTCGAGCAGGGCGACATCCGCTTCGTGGTCACGAGCGGCCTCCGCGCCGACAGCGAGGTCACGCAGTTCGCCTGCCGCCACGGCGACGGCGCGAAGAGCGTCGGGCTTCAGGTGCCGAGCGCGGACGAGGCGTACCGTCAGGCCGTCCAGCGCGGAGCGCGCGGCGTGCGCGAGCCGGAGTGGGTCGAGGACGAGTTCGGCCGCGTTGAACTGGCGGCGATCGGCACCTACGGCGACGTCGTCCACACGTTCGTGAACCGCGGCGACTACGCAGGCCCGTACCTGCCCGGCTACCGCTCAACCGTGGAGAACGGCCAGCCGGCGACCGGCGTCGGCCTGGTTGCGCTCGACCACGTCGTCGGCAACGTCGAGCTCGGCCGGATGGACGTCTGGGTCGAGTTCTACGAGCGCGTCTTCGGGATGACGAACATCGTCCACTTCGGCGACGACCAGATCCAGACCGAGTACTCGGCGCTGATGTCGAAGGTGATGGCGGACGGCAGCGGGAAGATCAAGTTTCCGATCAACGAGCCTGCCGAAGGGAAGCGGAAGAGCCAGATCGAGGAGTACCTCGAGTTCAATCACGGCCCGGGCGTGCAGCACATCGCGATGCAGAGCGAGGACATCGTCCGCACCGTCGAGGCGCTCAAGGAGTGCGGCGTGCTGTTCCTGGACACGCCCGACGCCTACTACGAGGAGGTCGAAGGCCGGGTCGGGGAGATCAGCGAGGACTACACCGACCTGAAGCGGCTGAAGATCCTCGCCGACCGCGACGAGGACGGCTACCTGCTGCAGATCTTCACGAAGACGGCGCAGGACCGGCCGACGGTCTTCTTCGAGGTGATCGAGCGCCACGGCGCGACCACCTTCGGCGAGGGCAACTTCAAGGCGCTGTTCGAGTCGATCGAGCGCGAACAAGCACTTCGCGGCAACCTCTAGCTCTCGAGCGGGGTTCGTAACGGCTCGATCCAGGCCGCCGTTCCGAACGGTGACGTGCTCACCTCCGTGAGGTCGGCGTCGGGATCGATCAGTGTCTGGAAGTCTCGGCCGTTCAGTGAAGTCTCGACCTGCGCGGTCACCTTCACGTCGCTCATGCCGAAGTTCTCGCGCGCGTCGCGCTCGATGTGGCGGGCGAACTCGACGATCATGTCCGGGCGGCTCGCCATCTCGTCGTACTGCCAGTCGGTGAGGTAGCGATAGGGATCGATCTCGCCGCGGCGCCCCGCGGCGCTGTCGGTGGCGAAGAAACGGGCTTCGGACTCCTTGTCGCGGAGCTTCATGTGCCACGCGAAGCGGTGGCCCTCCTCCGTCCAGCTGACGTTTCCTGGATAGAGCCAGTGGCGGAGCGGCATGAAGAGCTGCAGCGCGAGGTAGACACCGAGACCCGCGACGAGCACCTTCCGCGCGGCCGAGAGGCGCCAGCCGGGCGGCGGCACCGGCCAGGCAGTGATGAACGCGGGGCGCGGGAGCCGTAGCCGCCGCTCGCGCACCCGCGTCGCGAGCCGGCGCGGCCAGTCGGGCGGGAAGAACAGGAGCGCCGTCCCGAGCGCGAGCCAGGGGAAGATCCCGATCGTGAAGAGCTTCGAGTTCGTGTAGTGGAACGCGGTCGCGGCCATCAGCGCGAACGGCCGGGTCAGTGGGAAGAGCAGGAACGGCACGACCAGGAGGTCCAGGAAGAGCCCGCTGTAGCTCATCAGGAGGCCCACCCAGTCCTCGTCGAAGAACCGGCCGACCACCGGGAAGTCCTGACGCTCCGCGATCCACATCGACAGCGGCTGGCCGCGGAGCCAGTCGCCGTTCATCTTCGCCACCGCGGCGCCGACGAAGACGATCCCGATCTGGGTGCGGAGGAGCCAGAGCGACCAGGTGGGCACCGTCGGGCCTCCACCTCTCCTTGGCGAGCCAGGCGTCGAGCGACCAGACACGGTGCGCGGGAACGACGCAGAGCAGAAGGGCGAGCAGCGAGACGAAGTAGAAGTGGTTGAGGTAGCGGGCCTCTTCGAGCAGGAAGACGTACGTGAAGCCGAGGAAGAAGAGCGGCGTGACGACTCGGTAGAAGAGGCCGAGCATGATGCAGATCGCGAGTGCGCCGAGGATCGCGAAGTGCCAGTGCATCCCGTTGCCCGGCCACGGCTCCACCCAGCCGAAGCCGAAGTAGGTGAAGTGGAACTGGGGCGCGATGAAGTAGCGCTCGATCCAGTCGTTCGTGAAGTAGCGCCAGACCTCCCACGTCAGGATCGCGCCGAAGAGGATGCGGAAGACCGCCATCGACGCCCCGTCGACGGGTTCGAAGAGGCGGTAGGTCAGCCGGCGGAACTTCTGCGCCATGGGTTCTCGTAGATTGCCAGGGCCGATGGAAACTGCGAAACGATGGGGTCTCTCCGAGGCGCTCGCCGCACCCTCGCGGCAGAGCTCGTCGCTGGAGGAAACCTCGCACCGCCCGTGGCCGCTACCGGCCCGCGGCTGGGTGATGGGGCAGACCTGGGACACCCTGCTGTTCGCGCACTGGCGCGTGCCCGCCGACGCGGTTCGCCCACTGATTCCGGCCGGTCTCGAGCTCGACCTGCACGACGGTGAGGCGTGGCTCGGCGTGACGCCCTTCGTGGTGACCGGGTTGCGCGCACGCGGGCTGCCGCCGTTGCCGTTCGTCTCCTCGTTCCCCGAGGTCAACGCCCGGACCTACGTGACGCTGGACGGGAAGCCCGGGATCTGGTTCTTCAGTCTCGACGCGGGAAGCCAGCCGGCCGTCGAGGCGGCGCGTCACGGGTACAAGCTCCCGTACTTCCGCGCCTCGATGGGCGTGACGGAGCGGGACGGTTGGATCGCCTACGAAAGCCGCAGGCGCGACTCACGCGGCCCCGTCGCGTCGTTTCTCGGTCAGTACCGACCCGTCGGCGCCGCCTTCCAGGCTGAGGAAGGCTCGCTCGACCACTTCCTGACGGAGCGCTACTGCCTCTACGCGCTCGACGGCTCGACGCTGAAGCGCTCGGAGATCCACCATCCCCCGTGGTCGCTCCAGACGGCCGAAGCGGTGATCGAGGAGAACACGATGCCGCCGCCCGGCGTGGAGCTCCCCGACGACGAGCCGCTGCTCCACTACTCGGAGCGCCAGGACGTCGTGATCTGGCCGCCCGAAGATGCCTGAGCTCGACGCGGTCGTCGTCGGCTCCGGGCCGAACGGGCTGGCGGCGGCGATCACGCTCGCCCGCGCGGGCCGCTCGGTGCGCGTCATCGAGGCGGCGGACACGTTGGGCGGCGGCATGCGCTCGGCCGAGCTGACCAAGCCGGGGTTCGTCCACGACGTGTGTTCCGCGATCCATCCAATTGCGCTCGGGTCGCCGTTCTTCGCCGAGTTGCCGCTCGAGGAGCACGGCCTCGAGTTCGTCCACCCTCCGGCGCCTCTTGCGCACCCGTTCGACGACGGCACGGCGCTGCTGCTGGAGCGCTCCGTCGAGGAGACGGCGGCGGCGCTCGGCGCCGACGGCGCCGCCTACCGGCGCCTGTTCGAGCCGCTCGTGCGCGATGCGCAGCGCCTCGTTCCGTTCCTGCTCGGCTCGAGACCCCTGCCGCGGCACCCGATCGCGGCGGCGCGCTTCGGGCTCCTCGGGCTTCGCTCGGCCGTCGGGCTCACCCGGCGCTTCTCGGATCCGCGGACGAAGGCGCTCTTCGCAGGTCTCGCGGCGCACTCGATCCAGCCGCTCCGGCGCAGCCCGACCGCGTCGTTCGGGCTTGTCCTCGGCCTGCTGGGACACGCCTTCGGCTGGCCGGCGGTGCGAGGAGGCTCGCAGGGGATCGCCGACGCGATGACGTCCTATCTCCGCTCACTCGGCGGCGAGATCGAGACGGGAAGAGAGGTCACGACGCTCGAGGAGCTGCCCGCGGCGCGACTGACGTTCCTCGACCTGACGCCGAAAAGCGTGATCCGCGTTGCCGGCCACCGGCTTCCCGAGCGCTATCTCCGCGCGTTGCGCCGCTACCGCTACGGCCCCGGCGTCTTCAAGGTCGACTGGGCGCTGGACGGCCCCGTACCGTGGGCGGCGGAAGGCTGCTCGCGCTCGGCGACCGTCCACCTGGGCGGGAGCGTCGAGGAGATCGTCGAGTCGGAGGACGTCATCTGGCGCGGCGGTGTTGCGGAGCGTCCGTATGTGCTGCTCGCGCAGCCCAGCCTCTTCGATTCCACGCGTGCCCCGGGCGGCAAGCACACCCTCTGGGCGTACTGCCACGTCCCGAACGGCTCGACGGTGGACATGACCGACGCGATCGAGAACCAGATCGAGCGCTTCGCGCCCGGCTTCCGCGAGCGGATCCTCGAGCGGGTCACGCGCAACTCCGCCGAGCTGGAGGCGCACAACCCGAACTACGTCGGCGGTGACATCGCCGGAGGCGTGCAGGACCTCCGACAGCTCTACACGCGGCCGGCAATCCGCCTGAATCCGTACTCCACGCCGGTGGACGGCCTGTACCTCTGCTCCGCGGCCACGCCACCCGGTGGCGGCGTCCACGGGATGTGCGGCTACCTCGCCGCGAAGACGGCGCTGAAGTTCGCGTCGTGAGCTCGGCTCGCCGGACCGCGCTCGTCTCGATCTTCGCGGCGCTCGTGCTGATCGCGCTGAAGCTCGGCGCCGGCCTGGCGAGCGGCAGCCTCGGGCTTGTGTCGGAGGCGGTGCACTCGGGGACCGATCTCGTCGCCGCGCTGCTGACGTTCTTCGCGCTCGGTGTCGCGGGACGGCCTGCGGACACCGGACATCCCTACGGGCATGGGAGGGCCGAGCACCTCGCGGCGCTCGCCGAGGCGGCCGTGCTTGTCGTGGCGAGTCTGTTCATCTCCTACCGGGCGCTCTCGATCCTCGCCGGCGACGCGGAGTCGGATGTGCGCGCGACCTGGTACGCGTTCGCGGTGATCCTTGTGGTGATCGTGATCGACGCGAGCCGCACGGTCGTCTCGTTGCAGGGCTCGCGGCGGTACGCCAGTCCCGCGCTCCAGGCGAATGCGCTCCACTTCGGCAGCGACATGGCCGGCTCGTTCGCCGTGCTGATCGGGCTGACGTTCACGGCGGTCGGGTACCCGGGCGCCGACTCCGTCGCCGCGCTGTTCGTCGCACTGCTCGTCCTCGTCGCGGCTGGGCGGCTGATGCGAGGGAACGCCGACGTGCTGATGGACCGCTCGCCTCCCGATGCAGACGCCGCGGCGCGCGAGGCGATCGCCCGCGTCGATCCTCCGGTCGAGCTGCGGCGCCTCCGGCTGCGGCATTCGGCGGGACGGCACTTCGCCGACGTCGTGATCGGCGTTCCGCCGGCCGCAGTGGTGGGACAGGGGCACGCGGCGGCCGATCGGGTGGAGCGCGCCGTGCAGGAGGCGCTGCCGGGCAGCGACGTGGTCGTCCACGTCGAGCCGGGCGCCGAGGAAGTGCTGCGCGACCGGGTGCTCGCGGCGGCGCTCGCCGTTCCCCGTGTCCGCGAGGTGCATAACGTCCGGCTCGTGGCGGTGGAAGGGGGGATCGAGGTCGGCCTGCATCTCAAGCTTCCGGGCGAGCTGACGCTGGAGGATGCGCATGCGCTGGCGTCGGAAGTCGAGAGCGCGATCGAGGCGGCGCTCCCCGAGGTCGTCGGGGTTCAGACGCACCTCGAGCCGTTGCGGGAGACCGCGATGGGAGAGCGGACGGCGCCCCCGGACGAGGAGACGATCCTCACGATCGCGCGGGAACTGACCGGCGCGCCGCCACGAGACGTTCGTCTCGTCCGAACGGACGAGGGCCTGCTCGTGTTCGTCACGCTCCAGGTGGCGGCGGAACGGACCCTCGCCGAGGCGCACGCGCTGGCGAGCGACGTCGAGAAGCGGATCCGCGAGCGCCTTCCCGAGGTCGCCGACGTGGTGGTGCACACCGAGCCATGACACGTCCCTTCGGGCTCCCTCGAGTGTCAGACACTGGTCATGGCTCCGGGAGGCATGGCTGGTGAAGCTCTGCATGTTCAGGCCGCATGGTTCCGACATGGTGCGGGGCTGGCCGGGGCGGATCGAGGGCGATCGCATTGTCCAGTTGGCGGCCCAGACGCTGCAGTCGTTCTTCACAGGCGGGGGACACGCGCGCGAACACGCGGAGTTCGCGCTCTCGGAGGTCGATCTTCTGCCGCCCGTGCTGAAACCGCCCTCCGTCCGCGACTTCTACGCCTTCGAGCAGCACGTGAAGGCAGCGCGCGCGAAGCGCGGCCTCGAGGTGCCGGAGGAGTGGTACCGGATCCCGGTCTTCTACTTCTCGAACCCGAATGCGATCTACGGGCCGGACGACGAGGTCCCGTACCCCGAGGGCACGGCGGAGCTCGACTACGAGCTCGAGGTCGCGGCCGTGATCGGCGCAGGAGGTGAAGTCGGCGGCTTCACGGTGATGAACGACTGGTCGGCCCGAGACCTGCAGCGTGAGGAGATGAAGGTCGGCCTCGGGCCGGCGAAGGGGAAGGACTTCGCGACGTCACTCGGCCCGGTCGTCGTCACCCCGGACGAGTTCGACGGCTCGAGCGCGGTGATGGTCGCGCGCGTCAACGGCGAGGAGCGCTCGCGCGGCAACCTGGCCGACCTCTACCACCCGTGGGAGGCGATCGTGGCGCAGGCCGCGCGGAACACGGAGCTGTGCCCCGGCGACATCCTCGGCTCCGGGACGGTGGGAACGGGCTGCATCCTCGAGCACGGCGACGGCCGCTGGCTCCGGCCGGGCGACGTGGTCGAGCTGGAAGTCGAAGGGATCGGCGTGCTCAGGAACCGCGTCGGGCCGAAGCCCTAGCGCCGGCTCTGGCGGATCTTCGCCGTCACCCGCGTGCGCCCATCGAGGCGCTTCGCGACGATCCGGAACTTGAGTCGGCCACGCTGGAGCCCCTTGATCCGCACGTCGAGCGACCGCGCTGTCCGCCGCTTCGTGATCTTGAGCCGGGGCCCACGTGCTTCGACGGCGAATGTGCGCAACCCGCTCGGGACGAGCTGCACGCCGACGACGTCGAACGAGCTCCCCGCGGGCCACGTCAAGGCGATCTGAGCGGTCTTCGCCGCCGGCGAGATCGCGGCGGACGCGGGCTCTGCCTCCCCCGGCCTCGTGAACGTCTCGGTCAGCGTCCGCGGCGGAGCAGCCGCTGGGCCGGGAACGACGGGAACGGCCGGTGGCGGAGGTGGCGCGGGTGGCGGCGGTGGCGGGATCTCACGCTCGAATTCCGTCGTCGCGTTCGCCGTCTCACCCGTCGAGAGCGAGACGGCGATCCCGCCGGTTCCGACCCTGCCTGACGGCCGCAAGCTCGCCGTGAGCGTTGTCGAGAGCCGGTCGTGGGTGAAGATCAGCGTGCACGCATACTCGGTCCAGATCGGCCCGTAGGAAGTGGAAGGCCCGGTCGTGGTCGCGCACTCCGTGGCATTCGCGCCTCCCGGCGTGAACTCGCTGCCAAGGCTGTGGAGGTGCTCCGTGGTCCGAACGGTGAATCGCGTCCGCCGCTCGTCAGGAAAAGGTCCGATCGGCGGCCCGACGTAGTTGAACGCGACGGTGTACGTGACGCGCGGCGGCACGCAGCACGTCCTCATCCGCACTTCGGTCGGCCCACTGGCCGACACGGCGATGTCAGCTGTCGCCCCGTGAGGCTCCGCACCGCCGCGCACGGCGAAGACGCCGACGCATGCCGCGGTAACCGCGAGAACGAGCAGACCCCTCCGCACCGCGCGGAACGATAGCGGCGACCGATCGACGCCGCCATAGGCCGAGCGACGGCCGGCGGTAACCTTCGGCCATGCCGACCTACCAGGTACGCGGCGACGTTCCGCGCAAGCGTCACATCCAGTTTCGCGACAACGGCACGCTCCTGACCGAGGAGGTCATGGGCCTGGAGGGGTTCACGGGGAACGAGTCGATCCTCTACCACCTCACCTCGCCCTGCCGCGTCAAGGAGCTCGGGGGCTTCCAGGAGATCAAGCGCGAGGAGTGGGTCCCGGACGCCCACGCGCACCGGCACTTCAAGACGATCGGGATCGAGCCCGAAGGCGACGAGGTCTCCGGCCGGCGACTCCTGATGTGGAACAGCGACGTCGAGATCTCGCTGGTGCGACCCGCGGCGACGATGGACTACTTCTTCCGGAACGGCGAGGGCGACGAGGTGTACTTCGTCCACGAGGGGTCGGGAACGCTGCACACCACCTTCGGCGACCTGTCCTACAAGGAGGGCGACTACGTCGTCATCCCGCGCGGCACGACCTACCGGTTCGAGCCGTCAGGCCCGCAGCGCTACCTGCTCTTCGAGACGCCGGGCCTGATCGAGATCCCGAGCCGTTACCGGAACGAGTACGGGCAGTTGATGGAGCACGCGCCCTTCTACCACCGGGACATCCACCCGCCGACCGAGCTCCAGACCTACCGGGAGCGCGGCGAGTTCCTGCTCAAGATCCGTGTCCGGGACGGCTACCAGGACTACGTGATCGACTACCACCCGTTCGACGTCGTCGGCTGGGACGGCTACCTCTACCCGTGGACGTTCAACATCAACGATTTCGAGCCGATCACGGGGCGGATCCACATGCCGCCGCCGTCGCACCAGACCTTTTCCGGCCCGAACTTCGTCATCTGCTCCTTCTGTCCGCGGAAGCTCGACTTCGACCCGATGGCGATCCCGATCCCGTACCACCACTCGAATCTCCAGAGCGAGGAGATGATCTATTACGTCGACGGGAACTTCTCGTCGCGGAAGGGGATCGAGGTCGGTTCGGTCACGCTCCATCCGTCGGGCATCCCCCACGGGCCGCATCCGGGCCTCGCGGAGAAGTCGATCGGCATGGCGGAGACGCACGAGCTCGCGGTCATGTGCGACACCTTCCATCCGCTGAAGCTGACGAAGCTCGCCAAGAACCTCGACGACGGACAGTACGCCTACTCGTGGTACACGGAAGACGGCGTGCCGGGCAGCTACGACGCCGACCCGGCGGGCGCTACCTCACACTTCTAGCGCGCTCGGGTCGGTCGGCCCGCCGTGCGTGAGCAGCAGGCGCTTGGGCTTCCGGGCTAGGAGCTCCCGGACGGCCTCGCGCGCCGGCTCGAACGTCTCGCTCTTCCGCACCCACGTCGGCGGACAGAGCGCAACCCGGTCGCCGTGGCCGAGGATCGTGTCGCCGACGACGACGCCTTCGGGCAGCCAGTACGCGACTTCCTCGATGCGCCGCATCGGGATCGCCTCGACACCACCTGGCAAGTCGTCGCCGACCTGGAAGGTGTGGGTATATCGGGTGCGTTCGCCGATCCATTCGGCGGCCGGCTCGTGCGCCCAGAGCGTCGCCCCCTCGTAGCGGTCGAGGATCTGCTGGGAGCTCCGGACGTGCCAGAAGATCGTGATCAGGATCGACGGCGGGCCGTGCTCGGCCACGAGGCGGTCGAGCGGCTCCCAGTCCTCGACGAGCGGATCGAAGAGCACGGGTCCGAGCGCGTAGGACGACACGACCTGCTCCCAGCCCGTCCCGTCCTCCAGGTCTTCCGGGCTCCAGTCGGGATGGGATGCCGTCCACCAACGGACCCCACCCTCCTCCACGTCAGACCTCGAGGACGCCTGGGTCCATCGGGCCGCCGTGCGTGAGCAGGAACCGGGTGGCCGGGAACTTCAAGACGCGGTGTACCGCGCGCCGCACCTCGTCGTAGGACTCCTCCTTCCGCAGCCAGCTCGGCGGCAGGAGACGCGCTGTCCCGTCGCGACCGAGGATGGTGTCCCCGATCACAGTCGCCTTCTGGCTCGGGATCCAGTACGCGATCTCCTCGTAATGGTGCATCGGGAGCGGTTCGACGCCGCCCGGGAGCCGGTCGCCCTGCGTGAACGTGTTGGTGGGGCGAACATGCTCGGCGACCAACTCGGCAGCCGGCTCGTGTGCCCAGAGTGTCGCCCCCTCGTAGCGCTCGAGGATCTGCTCCGAGCTGCGGGCGTGGAAGTGGATCGTGATCAGGATCGCCGGCGGGCCGTGGTCACGGACGTCGTTGTCGAGTGCGTTCCATTCGTCGACGAGCGGATCGAAGAGGACGAGCTGGTCGTCCGCGAGCACGGCGTACGAAGAAACCGCCTGCTCCCAGCCCTTTCCGTCCTTGTCGGACGAGGGCGTCCACTCGGGATGCGGCGCGGTCCACCACCAGAGACCGCGCTCGATCTGCTCGATGTTCACTCGAAGACGGTACCTCGTCTCAACTTTCCTAACGCGCTGCATCCCTTCGTCCTTACGGGCGCTGTCGATGACGGGGTTGGCACCCAAGGCGCCGACTCGTCGGCGCCGACCACCAAGGCGGTGCTGGCTATGCCAGCGCCGCCGCAGTCCAAGGAGGCACCACTCCATGTTCAAAAAGGCAACTCCTCTGCTGGTGCTCGCGGCGCTCCTCGTGCCTGCTGCGGCACAAGCCAAGAAGATCGAGGTCGCCGGCCCGGCGTCGATCCAGGGACGCGGAAGCGTCCATGGCGGGCTCCATGCGGCGACTCCGTCCGAGGTGAAGTTCCGCTTCCGCGCCGCCGTCATCCGCATCACCGGCAAGGCCGGCGACCTGAAGGTCAGCTGCGAAGGCGAGCGGGCGAAGAAGCTCGAGCGCGCGAACCGCCGCGGCCTGATGGTCGTCGTCTGCAAGGGTCGGGGCATGCAGGTCTCGGTGACTGCAACCCGGTTCCGCTTCGCCGCCCGCTCGCGCGGCGCCTACGGGATCGAGATCCCGGAGGGCATGAGCGGCGTGCTGTACGGCCACTTCCGCCGGGGCGAGGACGAGCGTCCCGCCGACGAGGCGGAAGCTTCCGAGAAGCGTCGCTGAACCCCGTGCCCCGTCCAGGAATACGTGCCGCGCTCTGGCCCGCGATCACGCGGCGCGAGAGCCCACCCTCCTCCTCACCAAGGCTGTCCAGCCTTGGCTCGTCGGAGTGCGAGCTCTCGCTTGGTGCTCGCGACCCAGAGCATCGCCGGCATTCCTGGACGGGGCACTAGCGTTGGGGGATGGCCTTCCTGGCCGTCCCCCAGCCGTTTTCCTTCGAGCACACCACCGAGCGGTTCCGCGCGTTCGGGCCGGACAACGCCACGCTCTGGCACGAGGGCGGGCTACACCGCGTCGTCGGCGGGCGAGAGGTCAGGATCGAGGCGGCCCGTGGCGGGGTCGACGTCGAGCCGCTCGACGAGGAGACGCAGCCGGCTGTCCTGAAGCTTCTGGGCGCCGAGTTCGACCTCGACGCGTTCCGCTCCAGCGATCCCGTGATCGCCGATCTTGCGACTCGCCTACGAGGATTCCGGCCGCCGCTCGCGCCCGACCCGTTCGAGATGCTCGTCGGCGCGATCTCGGCGCAGCAGGTCTCGCTGCAGAGCGCGCTCGCCGTCCGAAACCGGTTCGTCGAGCGCTTCGGCGTCCGCGCCGAGCATGCCTGGGCGTTTCCGACCACCAACCGGGTGGCGCAGGCGCAGCCTGAGGAGCTGACGGCGGTCGGCTTCTCGCGTCGGAAGGCCGATTCCATCCTCGGCCTTGCCCTGGCGGAGCTGGACTGGACGGCTCTGGCGCGCGCCCCGGACGAGGAGGTCAAAGAGACCCTTGTCGAGCTGTCCGGGATCGGCGAGTGGACGGCGGACTGGTTCCTCGCCCGCCACCTCGCACGCCCCCGCGCCTGGCCCGCCGGCGACCTCGCGCTGCGCAAGGTCGTCTCGTCGCTCTATGGTGACGGCCGCTTCATGACCATTCCGGAGGTGCGTGAGATCGGCGAACGATTCGACCCATTCCAGAACCTGAGCGCGCATTACCTGCTGCTCGGAGCGCGGCTCCCTGGATGAACGTCACGCATGACGGCGAGACGTTCACCGCCGAGGAGGACGGGAGCGTCATCGGCTCGGCGCGGATCGTCCCGGGCGGCGGGGTCGTGCTCGAGCTCGGCGAGCCGCGCGAGGGCGTGGCGCTCGTGTTGTTGCGCGCCGTCGCCGCTGCGCGGGCAGAGGGCGGCCCGCAGAACGAGCAAGACGGGTCGCGCGGCTCCGTCCACGTGCAGACGGACGACCAGAGCGCAGTGGTCCAGGCCGTGGAGCGGCTCGTCCCGCGAGTCTTCCGGTCACAGGGGACAGTCGTCTCGGAGCCGAGGCGCGGGTGGATCGCGGTCTACGACGAGGTTTCCGACCGAGACCCGCGGCAGCTCGCTCGGCTTGGTCGCGAGCTCTCCAATGCGTCCGGGCTGGTCGTGTTCACGATCGGCGTCGAGGAGGCGAAGACCGTCCACTACATCGCGTTCGAGCGGGGCCGCACGCTCGACGAGTACCTGTCGGTTCCGGAGTTTCGCGGGCCGCTCCCGCCCGGCGACGCGATCGCGCTGCGCGCGAATCCGACGGTCGTCGCGCGGCTGACCGGGGCTGAGCCGGCGAGCATCCGCGCCGTCGCGCGGACGGCGGCCTCGCCGGACGAGCTGCCGCCGCCTGACCAGCATCTCGCCGAGGTCGCCGAGGTGCTCGGGCTCGAGGGCGCCGCGATCGGCTTCGAGAACGCGCGCGAGCTGCCCGGTGCGGTCGTCGTGGAGCACGAGTGAACGTCGTCCTTCTCCACGCGTTTCCGCTGGACGAGCGGATGTGGGAGCCGCAGCAGCCTGCGCTCCGAGAGCACGACGTTTTCGCGCCGAACCTCTACTCGCTCGGCGGCAACTCGCTCGAAGCCTGGGCCGAGCGGATCCTCGAACGGGTCGACGGCGAGTTCGCCGTGGTCGGCGCGTCGATGGGCGGCTTCGTCGCGTTCCAGCTCGCGCGCCTCGCCCCCGAGCGCATCCGCGGGATGCTGCTCGCCGGCTCCCGGGCGGGCGCCGACCCGCCGGAGCGAAAGGCTGCGCGCGAGGAGGCGATTCGCACGCTTCACGAGTCCGGGATCGAGGCCTGGGCGCCTACTGCCCCGGCTCCGCCGGCGCCCGAGCGCACGGTGGACGAGCTCGTCCGGGCGCTGGAGGCCGTGCGGGACCGACCCGACTCGATCGACGTCGTCCGCGGCTTTCAGCGACCGCTCTGGATCGCCGTCGGCGACGACGACCCGTACCTGCCGCTCGACGAGGCGCGCGAGATCGTGGCCGCAGCGCCTGACGGCCGGCTGGAGGTCTTCGCCGACACCGGCCACTTCCCGAACCGCGACCGCACCGAGCGCTTCAACGAGCTGCTGCGCGAGTTCCTCAGCGCAGCTTGACGGCGACCTGACCGAGCTCTCCGAGGTCGACGACGACCTCGGCGCCGGCCGTCACCGGGATCTGCACGATCGAGCCGCAGATGATCCGGTCCCGCGGCTCGAGGCGCTCTCCCGCCGCTCCGAGCAACTCCTCGACGATCCGCGCGGTCTCCGCCGGATCCACGGGCCGCTCGGCAGTCCCCGCAACGGCGCCGTTGACGCGCACCTCGGCACGAACCAGCTCCGGCGGCGGTTCGCGCCGGAGCGGGGCGAAGGCGTACGCGCGATGGAAGAGGTTCGCTGCGACAACGCGCTCGAAGTCCTCCGGAGACGCGTCGAAGTCCACGAGCTCCATCGCGGCGCCGTAGCGGATCGGCTCGCCCGCCATGCCGATCTCGATCGCGAGCTCGGCGTCGGCGCGGAGGTCGCGTGCCTCGCCGACGCGGTAAACGCCGCCGCGCCGGAGCCGCGTCGCGGAGGTCAGGTGCCCGATCAGAGGCTCGGGGATGATCCCGCGGCCGACCTTCCAGCCGACTCGCTCAGCCCCCAGCGCGAGCGCCGCGCGCCACTCGAGCAGCTGCGTCCGCAGGGCGAACGCGACACGTTCGTCCACCGCTACGAGACCGGAACCTCCGCCTCGCTGAGCAACCGGCGCAAGGAATCGGCGTTCGTGGCGGCCTGCGCCACCCAACCGTCGCCGCTCGGGCTTCGGTTGTTGTTGTTGAAGAGCACGTAGGCGTTCTCTGCCTCGGCCGAGAGCTCCTTCAGCGGCTCGACCCACTCGCCGAGCTCGTCGTCCGAGTACAGGTAGTCGAAGCGCTCGGCCGCGCTCTTGCCGCGTACGTTCCACGTTCCGGCGTTCCGGCCGTGGAAGCGGACGTACAGCGTGGGGGAGGTCAGCGCGAGCAGCGTCGGCGGGACGTTCTTCGCCTCCACCTTCGGCGCGTCCACGACGACGAGCCCCAGCTCGTGCTCCTCGAGAAAGGACAGCACGTCGTCCCGCACCTCCGGCTCGAACCAGCTGACGTGCCGGAACTCGACGACCAGCTCGTCGTCGCCCATCTGCTCCCGGGCCCAGGCCAGGTAGTCGAGCGACGCGGGCTTGTAGACGACGTAGGGCGGGAACTGGAAAAGCGTCACGCCGAGCTTGCTCGACGAGCGGAGCGGCTCGAGCGCGTCGCGGAAGCGCCTGAAGATCTCGCCGCGGAACTCCCGTGGTGGGCGATCGATCCGGCCGCGGTCGTCAACGGGGGCCGCGTCGCGCAGATCCGGCGGCAGCTGCTCCTTCTTCACCGGGTGTCGCGTCATCACGCCGAACGCCTTCACGTGCATGACGAAGTCGTCGGGCGTCAGCTCGGCCCACCGCTCGGCCATCGACTCCTCCGGCAGCCGGTAGTAGCTCGAGTCGAGCTCCACGGTGTCGTAGTGCTCCGCGTAGTAGGTGAGGCGCTCGCGGGCGGGGAGGCCCGGGGGATAGAAGTGCTTCGAGAGCGCCTCGTCCGCCCAGGAGCAGGTGCCGATGCGGATGCGCGCCGCCATCAGCGCCTGATCCGGACGAGCTGGAAGAGGCCGGAGGGCGGGTAGGCGGTCGCCGCGGAGCACCGAGGCGCGAGCGTAGGGGTGCAAGCCGCGCGCGTCCGGACCGGAACCCGCGCGCTCGCGAACAGCACCATCGACGTCTTGACGCGGATCCGCGCGACGGCACAGCCGCGCGAGTCCGTGCGGGGGATGGCGACGCGTTTCGAGCGGAAGACCGTCGGGCCGCCGTACCAGAGCGTGACGCGGACGCCGCGCACCGGCTCGCCGGCCTCGCGGAGGCAGGCGGTCACCAGCGCGAACGTCGTCCGGCCGCGACGTTCCTGCTTCGCAGTCGCGACAAAGGTTGCGGGGAGGCCGATGTAGGCCGTGCTCTGCACGGCGAGCGCGTGATTCAGCGTCTGCGTCCCGGGCGTGTACGGCACGAACACGGCGTTCCAGGCGTACGTTCCGCGCGCGCGCGGGTTCGTGAAAACGCGCTCGATCGTCATGTCCACATAGCCGATCGCGAGAGTCGGCGGCGGCGCCGAGGGCGAGTCCGGGCAGATGCGGATTCGCGCCGATGCGTGTGCGAGCTCCGGTCGGTCGACGTAGATCGGCAGGCGGTAGGTCGTCCCGCCGAGCGGGAACTCGTAGAGCCACACCGCGTCGTTGACGCCCGGCGCGCAGGAGTTCGACGCGTACGCCGCCGGGTCGGCCGCGCGGATCGACCCCTGCACCGCCTGGCGCGCCGCGCCTGGCAACCCCGTTCGGACGAACGCGATCGCAGAGCCGAGCTCCGTCCCGCGCGGGTGATCGAGCTTCACCCCGTAGCCGCGCGGCACATAGAGCGTCACGGCTCCGGTCGGGTCGTCGTTCTCGCGCAGCTGGAGGAAGACGCGGACGCCGTCGCCGCGGCCGAGCGCCGGGCTCGTCTCGCCCACGAGGAGAGCAGGGTTGTACGCGGCGAACGCTTGACCGGAGAGGACGAGGGCGAGAGCGGAGGCGGCGAGGGCTGCGGTGAACCGCGGGGCCATGCCCCAGTTCTACCGGTCTAGCGCCGGACGCGCCTGACGGCGCTACGAAGGTCGAACGCGGGTGCGATCGAGGCTTCCGAGCATCTCGACGCCAGCGTCGGCTGGCAGGCGCCTGCCTGGCGCGTCGGGATCTCGTCGACGAAGGCGTAGACGACAACCGAACGCAGGTTCACGCGGATCCGCACCGTGGCGCAGCCACGAGCATTGGTGCGGCCGTTCACCACGCGCGTCGCCCGCGCTGCGCTTCGACCGCGGTAGAACAGGATCCGAAGGCCGCGGACCCCCTGGCCGGCTTCCTTCACGCACGCCGTGGCGACCGCGAACGTGCGCTTGCCCCGCTTCTGGCGTTTGACGGTCAGCCCGAACTGCACGGGGAGGCGAACGAACGCCGTGCTCTGGGCGGCGTTCCCGGGGTTCGGGTTCGCCGTGCCCGGCGTGTACGGGACGAAGACGGCGTTCCACGCATGGCTTCCGCGGGTGGTCGGGCTCCTGAAGACGCCGCCGACCGAGAACGCGGCGACGATCAGCGTTGCGCCGGACGGCGCGCCCTGCGGCGGCGGGACATAGGGCGAGGCGAGGCACGCGATCATGCGCGCGCTCGCGAACGCGGCCTCGGGTGCGCCGGTCGCGATCCGGTCGACGTACACCTGGCCGCGGTAGGTGCTGCCGAGCAGGGAGAACTCGAGCGTCCACACGGCCTCGTGCACGCCGGGGGCGCAGGAGTTCGTGACGTAGCTCGCGGGGTTGTCCACCCTCACGACGCCGCGAACATCCTGTGGCTGGCCGCCGAGCGCGCCCACCTTCACCACGCCGGAGACCGTGCCGAGCTGCGTGCCCTGCGCCTGGTTGAGCGTCACCGCGTAACCCCGCGGCGCGTAGATCGTGGCCGTCGCCGTGGCGTCGTCGTTCTCGTCCTGGCCGATCCCGATCACGACCGTGCCCGAGGAGCCGAGCGCGTGGTTCGTCTTCGCGACGACGAGCGAAGGGTTGTACGCGGCAAGCGCGGCGCTCGAGAAGACGAGCGCGCACAGGCTCGCAGCGGCAACGAAGGCAAGGCGAAGCGATCTCGTCAAGGTGACCCCAGGCTATGAGACGGCGATCTCACCGATTGGTTGCGACGGTGAGGGCGTACGACCCGGTGAGGATCTCGTCCCGCGGCTTGAACACGCACGCGTAGACGTAGCGGCTCCGTGTCTTGGCCGGGACGACGAAACGCTCGACCGCCTGTCCGAGCCCGTAGCGGCCGCCGATCAGCGTCCCCCGCAGCGCGAGTCGCCGGTTCTTGTAGTAACAGCTCCGCGCGTTCGGGCGGAAGACCTCGAGGTTGACGTTGGCGTCGGGCACGACGCGGAGAGTGACGGTGCGTCCGGCCGGCACGTACACGCGGTAGGTGTCGACGGGGTCCTCACGGCGGTCCAGGCGCGCGCTGAGCGCAGCCGACTCGCGGCCCGGTGAGGTCAGCGGCGCGGCCGCTTCCTTGAACAGCCTCCCGGCGCTGACCTGGTTGACGTCGTCGTTCGGCTCGAGCGGATCGGCGGCGGGCACCGCCTTGTCAGCGCCGCCGGGAGGTCGAGGATTCCGTATCCGGTGTACTCGTCCCAGCCCGAGAGCCCGGTGTCGCGGGCGGTGGTCCGCACGAGCTCCGAGAGCTGCGTCACGTGCATCTGGCGGCGCGTCGCGACCCAGGCGGCCGCGGCGCTCACGATCGCGGCCGAGAAGCTCGTCCCCTCGAGCTCGGAGTAGCCGCTCGGGTCGACGAACGTCGGCGTCGCGGCGACGATCGACTCCCCGGGCGCCGCCAGGTCGATCCCCTGTCCGGTGTTGGAGAAGTAGCTCACGCGCTCGCGGTGGCCGGTCGAGCCGACCGTCAGGACGTGTGGCCAGATCGCGGGGACGCTCGGCGGGTTCAGGTGGAGACGCATGTTCCCCGCCGCGGCCACCGGGAGGATCCCCGCGGCGTACGCGCGGACGAGCACGTCCTGCAGCGCGAAGCACGCGGGCGGCGAGAAGCCCCAGCTCATGTTCATCACGCTCGGGCCGGCGGCGACCGCCCGATCGACGGCCGAGACGACGTCGGCGCAGTCTCCGTATCCCGTATCGGCCACGCGCAGGCTGGCCTGCGGGTAGAGCCCGACGACCCCAACCCCGTTCGGGGGCGCGGCTGCGATCGAGGCCATCATCGTCCCGTGGAAGTCCTCGAGGTAGACGAGCTCGCTGTCATTGAGGAAGCGGACGGGCCGCGCGACGAACTCCGGGTGCGCCGTGTCGAGCCCGTCGTCGACGATCGTGAGCGGAAAGCCTGCGCCGGGCGCCCTCACGCGATCGGCGCCGATCTGGGCCAGCCACCACGGGTCGGGATCCTCCGGATCGCCTCCTAGCGCCGCCGTGCTGCTCGGGCGGGCCCGGGCGTTCGGGTGCGCGTAGCGGAGTGCGCCGATCGCGTCGAGCCGGCGGAGTGCGCCGGCCGAGTGGTCTCCGTCCACCAGCCAGAAGCCCTCGGCGAGCCTCTCCGCGCGATGGGTACGAAGAATCGTTAGCGCACGGGTGTCTCGCGTGACCGCGACGACCAGGGTCTGGCGGGCTGTGGCGAGCGCGAACGCCTGGGCTCGGGCCGAGCCATCGACTGGCGGGAGGGAGGTCGGGCGCAGGGACTGGTCGATCGCAGTGGCGGGGCTCGCAGCGATCAGGCCGCCCATCGCAGCGGCCACCGCGACGAGTCCGCGGGGGCCAGACACGCAGGTGATCCTACAGCCGCGAGATCGGGCGCTTCAGCACCGGCAGGACGACGCTGGCCTCCCCGACGGCGACGCGCGCGGCGGCGGGGGCAGGGGCGAGGTAGAGCAGGTTGGCCGGGTTCTGGGCGGTGGAGGCGCCGGCGATGGTGAGCCGGAGTCTCGAGCCGCGCGGGATCGTCGTCGCCTGGCTGAGCATTCTGATCGTCACGAGCCGGTGACGGCTCGGAGAGCGTCGGAGTCGGCGCAGCGCCCTGGCTGACGACGATCTCCTCGCCGCTCGGCGTCACCGCGGAGAGCACTGCGACGAGGTGCGGCCATCGAGTGGTCGAGCTGACGTTCACCGCGGCGAGCGGTGTCCCGAAGGTCTCGTTCAGCCGCCTCGTCGCCTCGGTCGAGCGGGAGACGACGCCGCTCCAGTCGATCGTCTTGCGGCCCCGGAATCGCAGCCTGAGCACGCGCCGCGGCGGCTGAGCGGGGTAGAACGTGGTCTTGCCCGTCCACGGGTCGGGCGCCAGCTCGACGGATGCCTTCTGCGCCGCGCAGGGGGTCGGCTGGCAACCCTTCAGATACCTGTCGAGCCAGAGGCGGGCCTGCGTCAGGTAGTAGGCGCGCTCCGCCGCGGGGTTCGGCGCGGGTGCATGGCCCAGGCCTCCGAGGTAGAGCCGCTTCGGCCCGCGGAGCCGCGCGAAGGCGCTCAGCGCCTGCTCCATGTCGAACGCGTAGTCGCGGCGGCCGTGGATCATGAAAACGGGAGTGCGGATCTTCTCGAGGTCGTTCCGCACCGAGCGGGCACGCGCAGCCTCCTGCAGCTGCGGCAGGTTGCGGCCGGCGAGCGCGTCGTCGGTGAGCGTGGTGATCTCGGGGTCCCAGCGCTCCGGCGGCAACAGGCTCCTGAAGTAGGTGACGAGCCCGCTCTTGGCGAACCCCTGCGGCAGCAGCGCATCCCACAGGCTCGTCCAGGAGGCGATCGGGACGGCGGCCGCGAGCCGCGTGCCCGGACGCGGTGAGGAGCTTCCAGAGGATGCCTCCCCCGAGCGAGACGCCGACTGCGCCGATCTTCGAGTCGTTCACTCCGGGCCTCGCGCGGAGCCAGCTGAGCGCCGCCGCGTAGTCCGCGACGTCGCGGGGCCCGGCCAGAGACGCCTGTCCGCCCGACTGGCCGTGTCCTCGGGAGTCGATGGTGAGGACGGCGTAGCCGTTCGGCGCGAGGTACGTCTCCGCGATCTCCTGGACGTCCGCCCGGCTTTCCCCGAGGCTGTGCAGGACGAGGACTGCGGGCCAACCCGCGGCCGGCGGGGAGCCGTCGGGCGCGTAGAGCGTTGCGGCGAGCGTGACGCCGTCGCCCATCTGCAGCGTGTGGTCACGTCCGCGTGAACGCCTGCGCCGTGGAAGGGGCGACGAAAGCGAACAACACAAGAATCCCTGCAAATAGGCGACCCACAGCCGCTCAGGGTAGCCACACCCGTTGCGGTGCAACAATCGCCCCGTGGATTCCCGGCCGATCGGCGTGTTCGACTCGGGGATGGGCGGCCTCACCGTCCTCCACGAGTGCCTGGTGACGATGCCGCACGAGGACTTCGTGTACCTCGGCGACGGCGCGCGCCTTCCCTACGGGCCTCGGCCCCTGGACGAGATCCGCCGCTTCGCGCTCGAGATCGCGGGCTATCTCGAGGCGCAGGGCGTGAAGCTGATCCTCGTGGCGTGCAACGCGGCGACCTCGGCGGCGCTGCCGGACCTCCAGGAGCGGATCGGCGTGCCGGTCGTCGGCGTGATCGCGCCCGAAGCCCACGCCGCGGTGCAGACGACGCGGAACCGGAGGATCGGCCTGATGGCGACCGAAGCGACGGTCGACGCCGGCCGTTACACCGAGCTCGTCCACACGCTCGACGCGGGCGCCGAGCTCGTCTCGATCGCCTGTCCGCGGCTCGTCCCGCTGATCGAGAGCGAGGAGCCGTTCGGGGCCGAGACGACCGAGGCGGTGCGCGAGTACGCCGAGCCGCTCAAGGCCGCGGGTGCGGACACCGTGATCCTCGGATGCACCCACTACCCGCTGATCCGGCGGATCTTCGAGCGGGCGTTCGGCCGCGACGTGGCGCTCGTGTTCTCGGCAGACGAGACTGCGCGCGAGGTGGCTGAGACGCTTTCGCGCAAGGGGATCGGCAACGAGGAAGGGCGGGACGGCAGCTACCGGTTCCTGACCACGGGCGACACCGAGCTGTTCCGCCGCCTCGGCGAGCGATTCCTGCAGCTCCCGCTCGGCGGCGTCGAGCACGTCGAGCTCGCGGAGCTGGAAGCAGCAGCGGCGTGACTCGCTCCGACGGGAGGCGCTCCGACGAGCTGCGGCCGCTCGGTTTGGAGGTCGACTACCTCGAGCAGCCGCAGGGCTCCGCGCTGATCTCGCTGGGGAAGACCCGTGTGCTCTGCACCGCATCCGTCGAAGAGAGCGTCCCGCGCTGGCTGAAGGGCAAGGGGCGCGGCTGGATGACGGCCGAGTACGGGCTCCTGCCCGCCTCGACCGGCGAGCGGACGGCGCGCGAGGCGAGCACGGGGCGCCAGAAGGGCCGGACTGTCGAGATCCAGCGTCTGATCGGGCGTTCGATGCGCGCCGTCACGGACCTCGAGGCCCTCGGCGAGCGAACCCTCTGGCTCGACTGCGACGTCCTCCAGGCCGACGGCGGAACGCGGTGCGCGGCGATCTCCGGCGCGTATGTGGCAGCGAGGCGAGCGCTCGACCGCCTCGGGCTGGGACGGACGCTGACGGACTCGGTCGCCGCGGTGTCGGTCGGGCTCGTCGACGGCGAGCCGCTGCTCGACCTCGACTACCCCGAAGACTCGCGCGCCCAGGTCGACGTCAACGTCGTGATGAGCGGCGACGGGCGGCTGATCGAGGTGCAGTCGACGGCCGAGGGGGAGCGGTTCACGCGCGACCAGCTCGACGAGCTGTTGGACCTCGCTGCGGCCGGAATCGAGGAGATCGGCGCCGCGCAGCGCGACGCGGTGGACGCGCCGGTTGCCTGAGATCGTAAGCGCCCGTCTGGCGTCGCGGAACGCAGGGAAGCTTCGAGAGCTCCGGCGCGCGCTCGGCTGGGAGCTCGAGCCGCTCGACGCCGACGAGTATCCGCCGGAGGAGGGCGAGACGTACTACGAGAACGCGCGCTCGAAGGCGGAGTTCGGGCGGTCGGTCGAGCCGGAAAGCTGGGTCCTCGGCGAGGACTCGGGCCTCGAGGTGGAAGGGCTCGGCGGCGCGCCGGGCGTCCACTCGGCGCGGTTCGCGGGCGACGAGCACGTCGAGCGGCTGCTGCGGGAGCTCACAGGTGTCACGGGCGAAGGACGGCGGGCGCGCTACGTCTGCGAGCTGGTCGCTGTCTCACCCGACGGCGAGGAGCTGCGAGGCACGGGCATCCTCGAGGGCCGGATCGCGGCCGAGCCGAGCGGCACGGAGGGCTTCGGCTTCGACCCGATCTTCATCGCGGACGGCGAGGAGGGGACAGTCGCCGAGCTCGGCGACGAGTGGAAGGCGGAGAACTCCCACCGAGCCAGAGCCGCACGCTCCCTCTTAGCCGCAATTGCCGCGGAACCGGCTTAGCCGGTTCGGCGAAGAGCGAAGCGGTTACGCGAGCCCTGGGACAGCGTCCGGCTCCTCCCGGCGGCCGCGGGCGAGCCACCAGTTGACCTCGGCGCCGAAGACGATCGCGTTCGCCATCACGTAGAGCCAGATCAGGAGGATCACCGGCGCGCCGAGCGCACGCAGCGTCAGCACCTCCTCGCGCTGCGAGAGCTTCACGTACAAGGGGAGCACCTGGAAGCTGACTTGGAGCAGCACGCTGGCGAGGACCGCACCAGGCAAGACGTCCAGCAGTCCGAGCTTCTCGTTCGTGAGCAGGTAGTACGTCGAGACGAGGAAGACGAAGACGGCGGCCGTCGAGAAGATCAGCGAGAGGACGTAGGCGACCCATTGGTTGTCGATGAAGCCGGGTGCGGCGTCCTGGAGCAGCTCGAAACCGATCGTCCCGATCACGAGCCCCGCGAAGAGCGTGATCAGCGTCCCGAGCATCACGACTACCGCAAGACCCTTGCCGTGCAGAAACGAGCGATTGGGTCGGCCGTACACGATGTTGAACGCGGACTCGAGCACGCTGAAGAGCGAGAGCGACGTCCACAGCAGGAACACGGCGCCGATCAGACCGAGCGTCGCGGCGTTGTCCCTGATGTCGTTGACGACTCCGACGATCTGTCCGATCGATGCCGACGGCAGCACCGTTCGCAGCTCGCGAACGAGGTAGGTCGACTCGTCGGCTCGGCCGAACAGACCCAGGAGCGCGAGCGCGAGGAACACGAGCGGGACGAGCGAGAGCAGCGCGAAGTACGCGATCATCGCGGCGAGGTGGGGGCCACGGTCGTCGAAGAACTTCTTGAGCGGCTCGCGCATCGCGGGAGTATCTTCCCGCCGATGGACGTGTCCGAAGCACTCGACGAGCTGTTTCGCGTCTCCGAGGACGTTCGCTCGGCGGCGGTCTTCGCTCGTGGCGGCGAGGTGATGGCGTCGAATCTTCCCGAGGACGAGGCGGCCGACCTCGCCGGAACCGCCGACGCGATGCTGGCCTACGCCGAGACACTGAGGCGCGCGTCGCCGGTCCGGCAGCTCCGGGCGGTGACCCCCCGCGGCGACGTGTACGTGCTCCTCGACGGCAACCGAGCCGTGGCCGCAGTCATCGCGCCCGGCGCGCTGCCCGGTCTCGTCCGCCACGACCTGAGGACCCTGCTCGCGCGTGCCCCGAAGCGCCGCAGGGCGATGGCGCATGCGTAGGCTCGCGCTGCTCCTCGCCGCGGCCGCCGCCGCGACGTTCTTCCTTCGCCGTCGTGCGCCGACGGACTACGTCGACGTCGAGTTCGAGGATGGATCGGCCCTCCGCCTGCACCGCGGGCCCGAGGCGAGGGCCCTCCTCGACGAAGCCGAAACGATCCTCGACGCGGCGTGACGACCGACGAGCTGCGCGACGCGATCCGCGAGCACGCGTACCTGGAAGGCGACTTCGTCCTGCGCTCTGGCCGGCGCTCGAGCTTCTACCTGGACAAGTACCGCTTCGAGACGCGTCCCGAGCTGCTCGCGCCGATCGCCGAGCGGCTCGGCGACCTCGTGGCCGAGCACGAGCCCGACACGCAGCGGCTCGCGGGACCCGAGCTCGGCGCCGTCGCGCTTGCCGCGGCCACCTCGCTCGCCCGCCGCCTTCCGTTCCTGATCGTCCGCAAGGACGCGAAGGGCTACGGGACCGACAACCGGCTCGAGGGCGTCTTCGAGCTGGGCGAGCTGGTCTGTCTCGTGGAGGACGTCGTCACCTCCGGTGGGGCAGCGGTGTCCGCCGTGGAGGCCCTCCGTGCAGCGGGCCTGGAGTGCCGAACGGCCGTCTGCGTGGTCGACCGCGAGGAGGGCGGAGTGGACGAGCTCGCGCGCCACGGCGTCCGACTTCGGCCCCTTTTTCGGGTAGGAGAACTGGTCGGAACGGCGAAAAGTGCCGCAAAACCGCATGGTTGAGCCGAAAGAGGATCGCTGTTAGGGTCCGGTGCGGCACTGGAAGACGTCGAGAGGAGATCTTGTGACCAAGCAGGAATTCGTGGAGCGCGTCGCGCAGAAGAGCGGTCTCAGCCGCAAGGAGGCTTCCGAAGCGGTTGACGCGTTTCTCGATTCGATCACCGATGCTCTCCGCGGTGGCGAAGACGTGGCGTTCACGGGCTTCGGCAAGTTCACCGTGCAGAACAGAGCTGCTCGCCAGGGAGTCAATCCGCGCAACCCGACGGAACGCGTTCAGATTCCCGCATCGCGCGTGCCGAAGTTCTCGGCAGGTAGCCAGCTCAAGGCGGCCGTCAAGAGCGGCGTCGGGGGTATGTAACCGTCCGTCGTCGGAGTTTTTCGGGGGCCGGGTGACCGGCCCCCGTTTCATGTCATGACCCCTTTTGCAGACCGCCTCGCCGAGGCCGTCGAGCGCAAGCGCACACAGCTCGCCGTCGGCCTCGATCCGCGTCCCGAGCTCTTCCCGGTGGAGGTGCGGGACGACGTCCAGCGTTTCTGTGAAGGAATCATCGACGTGGTGGCGCCTCACGCGGTCGCGGTCAAGCCGCAGCTCGCGTTCTTCGAGGCGCTCGGCGTGGACGGCATCGCCGCGTTCGAGGACGTCTGCCGGTACGCGCGCTCCGCCGGGCTGCTCGTGATCGTCGACGGCAAGCGCGGGGACATCGGCTCGACCGCGCGGGCCTACGCCGAGGCCTACCTGGAGCCGCGCACGGAGGGCGAGCCGCCGATGGGCGACGCGCTCACCGTCAACCCGTACCTCGGGCGCGACTCGGTCGATCCCTATCTCACCGCGTGCAGGCGGCACGGCGCCGGCTTCTTCTGCGTGGTCAAGACCTCGAATCCCGGCGGCGCCGAGGTGCAGGACCTCGCCCTCTCCGACGGGCGTCCGGTCTGGCAGCACGTCGCGCAGCTGGTCGAGGACTGGGGCGCAGACCTCGTCGGCGAGTGCGGGCTCTCGAGCGTCGGCGCCGTGATCGGCGCGACCCACCCGCGGGCGGTCGGCGAGGCGCGCCGGCTGCTTCCCCGCGCCATCCTCCTGCTCCCCGGGGTCGGCGCGCAGGGCGCGACTCCCGCGGATGTCGCGCGCGCCTTCACGAGTGGGCCCGCGAGTGCGCTCGTCAACGTCTCCCGTTCGGTCATGTACGCGTACCGCCAGGGCGACCAGGCGGACTGGCGGGCGGCGGCAGGAGCAGAGGCGGCGCGGGTGAAATCCGACGTCTGGACGGCCTCCGGATGGTGACGATCCCCTATTGGTTCATTCGCTACGGGCTCCCGACGGGGTTCCTGATGCTGGCAACGGTGACCGTTCTCGTCGCCCGGGCAGGGATCCACACCGAGTTCGAGCCGCCCGCGCTCCGTCAGCCCGCCGCGCCGCCGCCGGCCGTCGCGCCGGAGCGTCCCCGTACTCGTAGCGCCCGCGCCTCTGCCTACTCGGTGCGGAGCGGCGACACGCTCGGCTCGATCGCCGAGCGCTTCGGCACGACCGTCGACGAGCTGCTCGTGCTGAACCCCGGGGTTGACCCTCGCGCCCTGCGCGTCGGGCAGCCACTGCGTGTGAAGTAACTAACCTTGGCGCCGGTGCTGCGCCGCCTCGCCGTCGCCTTTGCTGCCCTTGTCCTCTGCGCTCCGGCCGCCGCGGCCACGCCGACGGTCGACGCGCGCGCGTATCTCGTCATGAACGGGGCGAACGGCGAGGTGCTGCTGGCGAAAGACGCCCACGACCGTCTCCCGGTGGCGAGCATCACGAAGCTGATGACGGCGCTGCTCACCGTCAGGCACGCCAAGCCGAACGAGGTCGTCGCCGTCGATCGCGACGCTGTCGGCGTGATCGGATCGACGGTCCGGCTACGAGCCGGCGAGCAGATTCCCGTTCGCGATCTCATGGCCGCCGCGCTGATCCAGAGCGCGAACGATTCCGCCGTCGCGCTCGGCGAGTTCGTCGGGGCCCGGGTCGGCGCGCCGTTCCCGACGCTGATGAACAACACGGCGGCGAGCATCGGTCTCGAGAACACTCACTTCGTCAGGCCTGACGGCCTGGACGTTTCGGGCCACTACTCGAGCGCGTTCGACGCGACGAAGCTGGCGATGGTCGCGATGCGCGAGCCGATCATCCGCCGGCTCGTCCGGCAGGAGTCGGCGCACATCTCCGGGGGCCGCACGCTGCACACGTGGAACGACCTGCTCGGGGAGTTCCCGGGGACCTTCGGCGTCAAGACCGGCCACACGACCGCCGCGGGTTGGAGCATGGTCGCCGCGGCGCGCGGCAACGGCGTGCCGATCTACGCGACGATCATCGGAAGCCCCTCGCGCTTCACGCGAAACGCCGACCTCGAGGAGCTCCTGGCGTGGGGGATGTCGCGGTACGCGCTCGTTCCGCTCGCACCCCCGGGCCGGGTCTACGGCCGCGTACCGGTGAGCTACGGGATGGAGGACGTCCCGGTGGTCGCCGCGCGTCCTCTGAAGCGCGCGGTGCGGATCGGGCGGTCGCTGGAGCAGCGCGTCGTGCTGCCGAAGCTCGCCGAGCTGCCGGTCCGACGCGGCGATGCGCTGGGCGAGCTGCGGATCTACGAGCGAGGGAAGCTCGTCGGCCGAACGGAGCTGGTTGCCGCCGAGGAGCGCGCGTCGCCCGGCGCGGTCGACCGGGTCAAGTGGGTCGCGGGGCGGACCGCTTCGCAGATAGGGAGCTGGTTCTCGTGATCGTCACGGTGACGATGAACGCTGCGCTCGACCGGACGCTCACCGTCCCCAACTTCCAGCAGGGCCAGCGTCACCGGGCGAGCGGCTGGCTGACGCTCGCCGGCGGGAAGGGGATCAACATCGCCCGCGCGCTCAAGCGGCTCGATGTGCCCGTCGTCGCCACGGGGCTCGCCGGCGGGAGAACCGGCGCGGGGATCGTCGCGGAGCTGACGCGCGAGGGGATCCTCAACGACTTCGTCCAGATCGGCGACGAGTCACGGACCTCGACGGCCGTCGTCGACCCGACGGGCGGCTCGTACACGGAGATCAACGAGTGGGGGCCGCACGTCGAGCCCAAGGAGCTCGACCTCTTGCTCGAGAAGCTGCACTACCTCTCGCGGGGCGCCGACGGCGTGGTGTTCGCGGGGTCGCTGCCGCGAAAGGTCGACGAGGGGTTCTATGCGGAGGCGATCCGGGAGCTCAACCGCCGCGGCCTCCAGACGACGCTCGACGCAGAAGGTGAACCGCTGCGACTCGGCGCCGAGGCGGAGCCGTTCCTCGTCTCCCCCAACGAGCGGGAGGCCGAGGGGCTCGTGGGCCAAGAGTTCCACGACAGCCAGGACTTCGCGCAGGGGCTCGAGCACATCGCCGACCTCGGCCCGCGGAACGTCCTGATCACGCTCTCTTCGGGGTGTTACGCCCTGGTTCGCGAAGAGCGGGAGCGGGCGCGCTACCACGCCGCGGTGCCGCGGATCGAGCCGGTCTCGCCGGTGGGGTCGGGCGACGTGCTGCTCGCGGGATTCATTGCCGCCCGCTACGAGGGCCTTTCCGCCGAGGACGCCCTGCGTCGCGCTGTCGCGGCAGGGGCCGCGGCGGTGCAGGAGGTCGGCGCAGGGCGCTTCGAGCCCCGCGACATCGCCCGCCTCGAGGAGGGCGTGCGCGTCAAGCAGCTTGATCAGGTCGCATCCGAGCTCTGAGTTACCATCGTCTCTCGATTGAGAGTGTTGAGGACAACGAGGTCTTTCCGGCCCAGGCCAACCGCAAGGAGCCTGGGCCTTTGTGCATCAGGGGAGTGAAGCGCCATGGAAGTTGACATCGGCATGGGGAAGAAGGCGCGGCAGGCATACGGCTTCGACGACATCGCGATCGTTCCGAGCCGCCGGACGCGCGATCCGCAGGACGTCGACATCGGCTGGAAGCTGGGGCCGCACCTGCTCGAGCTGCCGCTGCTCGGGTCGGCGATGGACGGGGTCATCTCGCCGGCGACGGCGATCAAGCTCGGCGAGCTCGGCGGTCTGGGCGTCCTCAACCTCGAGGGCATCTTCACGCGGTACGAGAACGCCGAGGCGCAGCTCGAGCGGATCGCGAAGCTCCCGAAGGACAAGGCGACCGCAGGGATGCAGGAGATCTACGCACAGCCCGTCGAGCCGCGGTTGATCGCGCAGCGGATCGAGGAGATCAAGGGACGCGGGGTGCTCGCGGCGGGCTCGCTGACGCCGCAGCGCGTCCGCGACCACTACGAGATCGCGCTCGCCGCGGGGCTCGACATCCTCGTCATCCAGGGGACGGTCGTCTCGGCGGAGCACGTCTCCTCGAACGGGCACGCGCTGAACCTCAAGGAGTTCATCGCGTCGCTCCCGATCCCCGTGATCGTCGGCGGCTGCGCGTCGTACCAGACCGCGCTCCACCTGATGCGTACCGGGGCTGCGGCGGTGCTCGTCGGCGTCGGGCCCGGCGCGGCCTGTACGACGCGCGGCGTTCTCGGCGTCGGCGTCCCGCAGGCGACGGCGATCTCCGACGCGACTGCCGCACGGGTCCAGCATCTTCTCGAGACCGGCCAGTACGTCAACGTGATCGCCGACGGCGGCATGCGGACCGGCGGCGACATCGCGAAGGCGATCGCCTGTGGCGCCGACGCCGTGATGATCGGCTCGCCGCTGGCACGCGCCAAGGAGGCGCCGGGCCGCGGCTTCCACTGGGGCATGGCAACGTTTCACCCGACGCTGCCGCGCGGGGCGCGGGTCGAGACGCAGCAGGTCGCGACGCTCGACGAGATCGTGATCGGGCCGGCCAAGGAGAACGACGGGACACTGAACCTGATGGGCGCGCTCCGGACGGCCATGGCGACTTGCGGCTACGAGTCGATCCACGACTTCCAGAAGGCGGAGGTCATGCTCGCCCCGGCGATCAAGACCGAGGGCAAGGGGTTGCAGCAGTCGCAACGTGTGGGGATGGGGTGAGCGCGGAGGTCCTGCCGTTCGAGCGGGCCGAGGACTCGCCCGAAGACCGGCCGGTTTTGGTCGTCGACTTCGGCGGCCAGTACTCCCAGCTGATCGCACGGCGGGTGCGCGAGTGCCGGGTCTACTCGGAGCTCGTCTCGCACAGGACGCCGGCGCAGGCGATCAGAGCGCGGAACCCGAGGGCACTCGTGCTCAGCGGCGGGCCCGCGTCGGTGTACGCCGACGACGCGCCGCAGATGGATCCGGCGATCTGGGAGCTCGGGATCCCGACGCTCGGAATCTGTTACGGGATGCAACTGATGGCGCTCGACCTTGGCGGGAAAGTCGAGCGCACGGGCGGCTCGGAGTTCGGCCGCGCCGATCTCCGGGCTGCGGGCGGGTCGCTCTTCGAGCAGACGCCCGACGAGCAGGTGGTCTGGATGAGCCACCGCGACTCGGTGACCGCCGCTCCCGAGGGGGCCGAGGTCGTCGCCTCGTCCGCCTCGACGCCGATCGCGGCCTTCGAGGCGGCCGACCGCGGGCTCTACGGCGTGCAGTTCCACCCCGAGGTCGTGCACACACCGCACGGAAACGCCGTCCTGAAGAACTTCCTCTACGGCGTCGCCGGCGCGCCGCCCACGTGGACGGCGGCCGCCGTGATCGAAGAGCAGGTGGAGCGGATCCGCGCGCAGGTCGGCGTCGAGCGCGTGCTCTGCGCACTCTCGGGGGGCGTGGACTCCGCGGTCGCCGCGCTGCTCGTCCACAAGGCGATCGGCGACCAGCTCACCTGCGTCTTCGTCGACCACGGACTGCTGCGGAAGGACGAGGCGTCCCAGGTGATCGAGACCTTCCAGGGTCACTTCCAGGTGCCACTCGTTCACGTGGATGCCGAGGAGCGGTTCCTGAAGCGCCTCGACGGCGTCGACGACCCCGAGGAGAAGCGGAAGCGCGTCGGGGAGGAGTTCATCCGCGTCTTCGAGGAGGAGGCAGACCGGCTCGGCCGCATCCGCTACCTCGTCCAGGGAACGCTCTACTCGGACGTGATCGAGTCGGGCGGCACGGACGGAGTCGCCGCGATGATCAAGTCCCACCACAACGTCGGCGGCCTACCGGAGGACGTGGACTTCGACCTGGTCGAGCCACTGCGGCTGCTGTTCAAGGACGAGGTCAGGCGCGTCGGAGAGGAGCTGGGGCTGCCGGAGCGGATGGTCTGGCGCCAGCCTTTCCCGGGCCCGGGGCTCGCGATCCGGATCATCGGCGAGGTCACGCACGAGCGGCTCGAGATCCTGCGGGAGGCCGACTCGATCCTCCAGGAAGAGGTGCGGCGCGCCGGCCTCTATCGCGAGCTCTGGCAGTCGTTCGCGGTACTTCCGGCGATCCGCTCGGTCGGCGTGCAGGGCGACGAGCGCACCTACGCGTATCCGATCGTGATCCGGGCGGTCACCTCGGAGGACGCGATGACGGCCGACTGGGCGCGGCTGCCCTACGACCTGCTCGAGACGATCTCGAGCCGGATCATCAACGAGATCCCGGGCGTGAACCGCGTCGCGCTGGACATCTCGTCGAAGCCGCCGTCGACGATCGAGTGGGAATAAGGCGCTAGCTGGCCGCCCCGTCGCGAGACGCCAGGTGATTCATCGCTTCATCGGCTTCTGGGTGCTGCGACGCGCCCTGCGACTGCTCAGGGAAGATGACGGGGGACCGCTGCGTGCCCGGCTGACGCGGGAGGCCAGGCGGATCTTGATCGGCGCCGCGATCACGCTCGCGCTGATCGTCGTCGGCGTGATCGTGCTGATCGGGGTGCTGGTCGCGCTCGCGACGTAATCCTGGACGCGCTGACCCTCATCGACGAGCTGTCCCGGGCCCGCATCGGCGCGACGTTCAACCAGTACGCCGCCTCGGAGCTGCGGCGCGAGCGGCTCACCGAGTACCTGGAGAGCCGGAGCAGAGCCCGATTCCTTCTGGTCGGCGAGGCTGCGGGCTACCGCGGAGCGCGGGTCAGCGGCGTTCCCTTCACCTCGGAACGCCAATTGACCGGTGCGGGCCCGGCGGAGGCCACCGCGACGATCGTGCGTCGTACGCTTGCCGACCTCGGCGTCGACGACGAGGTGCTGCTCTGGAACGTCGTGCCGACGCATCCCCATCGGCCGGGCTCGCCGCAGTCAAACCGGCGGCCGACGCGAGACGAAATCCGTCTGGGAATGCGATTCGTCCAGCAGCTCGTGGACGGCCGCCGCCCGATCGCGGTCGGCCGGGTCGCTCATTCCGTCCTCGGCGGGGCGTACGTCCGTCACCCCTCGCACGGCGGTTCGGCGGCGTTCCGGGCCGGCCTGCTGCTATCCATGCGGCGATGACGAGGCTCTTGATCGCGGGAGCGACGGTCGTCGCGGCAGTCGTCCTGTTCGTGCTCCTGCGTCCCGAGGGCGACGACGGGGCGACCCCGACGACGACGGCAGCCACGACCGCGACCACGCCGACGACGACCGTTCCCCCACCTCCGCCGCGCCCGCCGACGCCTCCGCCCCCGGCGCGCGTGCGGATCACGGTCCGTGACGGACGGCCCGTAGGCGGGATCCGCCGCGTAACCGTGCGGAGGGGACGCCAGGTGATCCTGATCGTGACCTCCGACGTCTCGGACCACGTCCACCTCCACGGCTACGACGTGTTCAGGGACGTGGGACCGGGGATGCCCGCGCGGCTGGCGTTCCGCGCCACCAGGCGCGGGACGGTCGAGCTCGAGCTCGAGGACCGTCACGTGCCGCTCGCCACGATCACTGCGCAGTGAGCTTCTCGCTCCCCCTCGCGCATGGGCTCGCGGGCTTTCGTGACTTGCCGATTCCGCTCTGGCTCTTCTTCTACGGCGCCGCGCTGACGCTGATCCTCAGCTTCGTCGCCCTCGGCGTCCTGTGGCGGAAGCCGCTGCTGGAAGGGCGCGACCGCGGCCGGCCCCTGTCACCGTTCTGGCAGCGGCTCCTGCTCTGGACGGGATGGCGCGTGATCCTCGGCGCTATCTCGGCCGGCCTCCTCGCGCTCGTCTGGACGGCGGCGCTCGTGGGAGAGCCCGACGCCAACGCAAACATCGCGCCGGTCTTCGTCTGGGTCATCTTCTGGGTCGGCCTCGTCCCGCTGGTCGTTCTGTTCGGGAACCTGTGGTCCGTCCTCAGCCCGTGGCGTGCGATTGCCGACGCCGTCGCCTGGCTCTGGGGCAGGCTCGGGTTGAACTGGCAGCCGGCGGCGGAGTATCCGCCCGGCCTGGGGCGCTGGCCGGCGGTCGTCCTCCTGTTCGCCTTTGCCACCCTCGAGCTTGCCTACCCGCGCTCGGCCGAGCCGCGAACGCTCGCCCTGGCGATCGTGATCTACAGCTGGATCACGTGGGCCGGGATGCTGCTCTTCGGCCGCCGCACGTGGCGCGAGAACGGCGAGGCGTTCCACGTGTACTTCGGCCTGCTCGCGCTGATAGCTCCCTTCGCCGCGCGTGAGGAGAACGGGCGTCGCGTCGTCGTCGTGCGTCCGCCGCTCGCCGGGTTGACCACGCGCCAGGACGTCCCAGGGACGATCCCGTTCGTCGCGGTGATGCTCGGCTCCGTCGCCTTCGACGGGATCAGCGGAGCTCAGTGGTGGGAGGACTGGAGCTACGACCTCGAGTCGCGCTACATCGTGGAATCGCCACGACTCGCGGACCTCGTGGCGACGGGTTTCAACCTCGCCGGCCTGCTCGTCGTTGTCTGCGCTGTCGCACTCGCCTACCGGCTTGCGGTTCGGGCCGCGGAGGCTGTCTCCGCGGGAAGCCCTGGAGCGCTGGCGGGCATGTTCGTGGGCAGCCTGATACCGATCGCCCTTGCGTACGCCCTCGCCCACTACTTCACGCTGCTCGTGAACCAGGGGCAGTACGTGATCTTCCTGGCCTCCGATCCCTTCGGGAAAGGCTGGGACCTCCTTGGCTCGGCCGACTACCGGCCGTTCGTCTGGGAGTCGGGCAACGGCATCTGGTACATGCAGGTCGCCATCCTCGTCGTCGGGCACGTGCTCGGTCTCGCCGTGGCGCACGATCGCGCCGTTGCGACCTGGGGATCGGCGAGGACGGCGATCAAGACCCAGCTCGCGATGCTCGCCCTGATGGTGCTCTACACCTGCACAGGCCTATGGCTGCTCTGGTCGGGCTAGTCCCGCAGGCACTTGTCGCCCACGGAGGCATGGTGGGCGTCGTCATCGAGGCGTCGCTCGCGCTCGGGATCGTCGCGATCGCGCTCGTCGCCTGGCTCGCGGGTCGCCGAGACAAGCCGTGAACGGCTACAATCCTGCGCCGGCGGGCCGATGGTCCGCCACTTTTCCGTTATGAAGACCTGGAATGCAAAGCCGGGCGAGGTCGAGCGCCGCTGGTACCTCGTCGATGCCGACGGAAAGACGCTCGGGCGTCTCGCCACGCGCATCGCCGACACGCTCCGCGGCAAGGACAAGCCCCAGTACACCCCGCATGTCGACACGGGCGACTTCGTCGTCGTCGTGAACGCCGAGAAGATCGCCGTGACCGGGAAGAAGCTCGACGACAAGATCTACTACCGGCACTCCGGCTACCCCGGCGGGCTCCGCGAGCGCACGCTGCGCCAGGAGCTCGAGCGGCGACCCACCGAGGTCATCCGCAAGGCCGTCAAGGGCATGCTGCCGCGCAACCGCCTCGCTCGCGCGCAGCTCACGAAGCTGAAGGTCTACGCCGGTCCCGAGCATCCGCACACGGCCCAGGATCCGAAGGAGCTCAACCTCTAGTGTCCACGGCCGCGCAGTACCAGGGCACGGGCAAACGGAAGACGTCGATCGCCCGCGTGATCCTCCGGCCCGGCGACGGGGCGACCTGGATCAACGGCCGAACCCTGGAGGAGTACTTCCCGCGGGCCGCGCACCGGACGGCCGTGATGGCGCCGCTGAAGGTCGCGGAGGCCGAGTCGACCTACGACCTGCGTGTGCGGGTCGAGGGCGGCGGGCCGACCGGCCAGGCCGGTGCGATCCGGCACGGAATCGCCCGGGCGCTCGTCGAGGCCGATCCCGAGCTCCGAACGGTGCTCAAGCGGGAGGGCTTCCTGACGCGCGACGCCCGCAAGGTCGAGCGCAAGAAGGCCGGCCTCCACAAGGCCCGGAAAGCGCCCCAGTTCAGCAAACGCTGAGCGACTCGTACTCAGTCGTTCGCCTCGACGAGGTCGAGGCCGTGCCGACCTTCGGCGCGCTCAAGTGGAAGCCGCTGCGGCGCCCGCTCGGCGTGATGGCCTTCGGCGTCAACGCGTACTGGGCGGAGAACGCGGGCGACGAGCTGATCGAGACGCACGACGAGCTCGGCGCGGCGGCCGGGCGGCACGAGGAGCTCTACGTCGTAATCGGCGGAGCGGCCCGCTTCACCGTCGACGGCGAGGAGATCGAGGCGCCGTCCGGCACCGTCGTCTTCATCCGCGACCCTTCGGTGAAGCGCGGCGCGGTGGCGACCGAGCCGGGCTCGACGGCGCTCGCCGTCGGCGGCACGGCCGGCAAGGCGTACGAGCCCTCGGTGTGGGAGTGGGTCGCCCACGCCATCCCGGCCTGGAAGTCGGGTGATTACAAGGGCGCGAAGCAGACGATCGAGGAAGGGCTGCGCGAGCACCCGGACCACCCGAGCCTGCTATACGACCTGGCGTGCCTCGAAGCCCTCAACGGTGACTCCGATGCGGCCCTGGCCCACCTGCGCCGGGCCGTGGAGCTCAAGCCGGAGTACGCCGCGGAAGCCTCGCGGGAAGAGGATTTCGAGTCGATCCGCTCCCACCCGGACTTCCCCGCCTAGGGTTCGGGACATGGGGCGCCGGTACTTCGGCACGGACGGCGTTCGCGGCGTCGTCGGCCAGGATCTGACGAACGACCTCGTCGAGCGGCTGGGCCGCGCGGCAGCCCTTTGGTCGGGCGGCGGACGGGTGTTCGTCGGCCGGGACACGCGTCGATCCGGGCCCGAGCTCGAGGCTGCCTTCGCGGCTGGGGTTGCGTCCGCGGGCGGAAACGCCGTCCTCGGCGGCGTCTTGCCCACACCGGCCGTCGCGCTCCTGGCTCTCGATCTCGGCGCGGTGATCTCGGCCTCGCACAACCCGCCGGAGTACAACGGCGTGAAGTTCTTCGACCGCGACGGCCGGAAGCTGACGGACGCCCAGGAGGAGGAGATCGAGGCGCTGCTCGACGAGCCCGCCAAGGACGAGCGGGGGGCGATCGACCGCGTCGGCATCTCGGCCGACAGCTACCTCGAGCACGTGCTCGAGCGCTTCGGCTCTTCGCTGGACGGGCTGCGAGTCACTGTCGACTGCGCGAACGGCGCGTATTCGGAGATCGCGCCGAAGGCATTCGAACGTCTCGGCGCGGATGTCACCGCGCTGGCCTACGAGCCCGACGGCTCGAACATCAACATGGGCTGCGGGGCCACCGATCTCTCGCTGCTCCAGAGCCACGGAGGATTTGACATTGGGATCGCCTTCGACGGCGACGGAGACCGCATGCTCGCCGTCGACGCAGAGGGGAACACCGTCGACGGCGACCAGATCCTCGCGATCCTCGCGCTCCACCTGGGGGTCGACGTCGTGGTGGTCACGGTCATGACCAACCTCGGGTTTCACCGGTTGATGGCGGACCACGGCATCCGCGTCGTCACGACGGACGTCGGCGACCGCTACGTGCTCGAGGCGCTGCGGCGCGAAGGTGGAATCCTCGGAGGCGAGCAGTCGGGCCACGTCATCTGCCTCGACGGGCATGTCACCGGCGACGGTCTGGCGGCCGCGATGCTCCTCTGCCGCGCCCTCGGCGGCCGTTCGCTGGCGGAAGCTGCGGCGGTGATGCCGCGGTTCGCGCAGGTCAAGGAGAACGTGCCGACGGTCGGCCAGGAGGTCTCGCCGGAAGTCTTCGCCGAGATCGAGCGGACTGAACGCAGAATTGGACGGAACCGCGCGGATTCTCGTCCGGCCGTCGGGCACTGAACCATTGATCAGGATCCTCGCCGAGGCCTCGGAGGAGGAAGAAGCGCGCGACCTCTGTGGTAAAGTTTCGGCTCTCGTTCGTCGAGAGCTCGGTTAGTCGATCCACCAACGTCGGGGGGTCGGCCGCAGCCGGGCTCTTGTGCGTTTACGAGGGGATTTGCGGCCAGGCGGCAGTCGTCCAAGGAGCCCTCGAGATGTGTGGAATCATCGGATATGTCGGGCCGAGACCCGCGAAGCAGCTCCTGATCCAGGGACTGGAGCGCCTCGAGTACCGCGGCTACGACTCGGCCGGGATCGCGCTCCTCGAAGACTCCGGGCTGGACTACGTCCGCGCCGTGGGGAACCTCCAGATGCTGAAGGCCGCCGCAGCCACGAACGGGTCACCCTCGACGACCGGCCTCGGCCACACGCGCTGGGCGACGCACGGTGCGGTGACCGAGGGGAATGCGCACCCGCTCACGGCATGCGACGACGGGAAGCTCGCGATCGTCCTCAACGGGATCGTCGAGAACTACCGCGAGCTGAAGGCGCGACTCGAGGAGGAGGGACACGCGTTCAGCTCCGAGACGGACGCCGAGACCGTGGCGCATCTGATCGAAACCCATTACGACGGCGATCTGTCCGAGGCTGTCCGGAACACGTTCGCCGAGCTCGAGGGCCACTTCACCTTCGTCGTGATCCACCGCGACCACCCGAGCGAGCTCGTGGGTGCCCGCCACCAGACCCCGCTCGTCGTCGGCCTCGGCAAGCACGAGAACTTCCTCGCGTCCAACGCCGCGGCCTTCCTGACCGAGACACGCAACGTCATTTTCCCGGACGACGGCGACGTCGTGACGATCACGCCCGAGACCGTCGAGTTCACCCGCGTCGACGGCACTGTCGTCCAGCGCGACTCGCTGGAGCTCGACTGGGACGACGAGATCGCCGAGAAGGGCGGCTACGAGACGTTCATGCTCAAGGAGATCTACGAGCAGCCCGAGGCCGTCGCCGAGACGATCGGCGACCGCGCGCGCCACGGTCATCTCGTGCTCGAGGGGCTGGGGATGACGGACGACCAGCTGCGACAGCTCCGCCGCGTGGTCGTGCTCGCGTGTGGCACGGCGTACCACGCAGGCGTCGTCGGGCGCTACGTGATCGAGGAGTGGGGGCGGGTGCCCGTCGAGCCGGACATCGCCTCCGAGTGGATCTACCGCAACCCGGTGATCGACGAGGACACGCTCGTGATCGGCATCTCACAGTCGGGCGAGACGCGGGACACGGTTGCGGCCATGCGGCTCGCGCGCGAGAAGGGCGCCCACACCGTTGCGATCACGAACATGATGGGCTCGCAGATCACGCGCGAGGTCGATTCGTCTCTCTACACGCGCTGCGGACTCGAGGTCGGCGTTGCGGCGTCGAAGACCTTCACCGCGCAGGTCGCGCTTCTCTATCTGATCGGGTTGAAGCTGGCCGAGATCCGCGGGACCCTGCCGCCCGAGGAGATCGAGTTCATCGTCGACCAGGTCTACACGCTGCCCGGCAAGATCGCGGCGTTCCTCGACGCCGACCATCCGATCGAGGAGATCGCGCAGCGGTTCTACGACTGCCCGTTCTTCCTCTACCTCGGCCGGCACATCGGGCTGCCCGTCGCCCTCGAGGGAGCGTTGAAGCTGAAAGAGATCTCGTACATCCCCACCGAGGGGTACTCGGCGGGGGAGATGAAGCACGGCCCGATCGCACTGCTCGAGGAGGGGACGCCCGTCGTGGTCGTCGCGACGAAGATCCACGTCTACGACAAGATCGTCTCGAACATCCAGGAGACGCGGGCCCGCGGCGCCCACGTGATCGCGATCGCCACCGACGGGAACGAGGACATCCAGCACCACGCCGACGACGTGATCTACGTGCCGCGCACGCCGGCGTTCCTGCAGGCGGTCCTCGCCGTCGTGCCGCTGCAGCTGCTGGCCTATCGCATCGCCCGGCTACGCGGGCTGAACGTCGACCAGCCCAGGAACCTCGCGAAGACCGTCACGGTCGAATAACCCCGTCGAGTCCCGTCCCGCGGCGGATACCTCTTTTGAGGGACGCGGTGGGTGGGGCAGTGCTTGAGAGTTCGTCGGATGCCTGCGGCGCCCACGGCCCGTCAGCTCCTCTTCGCCTGCTCGGCGGCCTCGTTCCCTGTCGTCTTCCTCGCGTTCGCCGTCTACGAGCAGCCCGGCCTGGGGCTTGCGCACTTCTTCTACATCTCGATCGCGCTGACGGCGATGGCGACGGGACCCCGCGTGGGGGCCGTGGCCGGCCTCGCTGCGACGGCGCTCTACGTCATGGGGATCCTGGCCAACCAGGAGATCCCCTCGACCGACGTGCTCACCGGCAGCACGGTGATCCGCTTCGTCACGTTCGTCAGCATCGGCGCGCTGATCGGGCTCTTTGCGAGCCGCAATCGCGCGATGGTCGACGAGCTGCGGATCCTCGCGGAGCGGGACGTCCTCACGGGGCTGCCGAACACCCGGGCGTTCGAAGCGGCGATCACGATGCGGCTGGAGACCGGAAGCCCGTTCGGGCTGCTGCTCGCGGACATGGACGCGCTGAAGGAGCTGAACCACGAGGCTGGGCCGTCCGCCGGGGACGAGGCCCTCCGGCAGGTGGCGGACCGGCTGTCGCGCTCGCTCGCGCCGGAGGACCAGATCGCGCGGGTCGGCAGCGACGAGTTCGCCGTGCTCGCGTCGACCGCGACGCTGGACGAGGCGGCGGAGGTGAGCACGCGGCTCGAGTGGATTCTCTCGTCGCAGGGGACGAGGGCGACCTTCGGCTGGGCGGTGCATCCACAGGAGGGCGAGAACGCGCTCGCGCTCTACCGCGCCGCGAGCGAGCGTCTCTACGCGCGGAAGGTCATGCGGGGCTACCTGCGCCCGGCCGCCACGCTCGCGCAGCTTCCGGCGTCCGGCTAGCCGGCGGAACCTTCCGGCGGCGGGCGGCGGAGCTGCTTCGTCTCGCCTCGGCGGCGCTTCTCCTCCAGCCGGCGCTTGCGGGAAGCCGACGTCGGCCTGGTCGGGCGCCGCGGGCGTTCGACCTTGAGCGCCTCGCGCAGCGCCGAGGCGAGCCGCTCGAGGGCGAGCTCGCGATTCCGCGCCTGGCTGCGCTCGTCCTGGGCGACGGCGCGGATCACAGGGCCGGCCCGGCGGATCGCACGCGTCTTCTGCGGACCCGTCAGCGTTCCCGACGCCTCGACGTCGAAGACCGCCTCCACCCGCGTCTCGCTCTTCTGCGCGTGCTGACCGCCTGGGCCGCTCGAACGCGAAAAGCGCAGCTCGACCTCCGAAACGGGGATCGCCACCGTCCTCGTCACCTGAATAGACTCGCCGCCGATGGCGGCCATTCTGCTCGACATCGACGGAGTGCTCCACGTGTCCGGGCAGGCGATCCGCGGGGCGCCCGAGGCTGTCCGCCAGCTGCGCGAGAATGGTCACCGGCTCCGGTTCGTCACGAACAACACGACGAACTCGCACCGTTCGCTTGCCGGCGAGCTCCGCGACCTCGGCTTCGAGCTCGACGACGACGAGCTGCAGACGACTGCGATGGCCGCCGCCCGTGAGCTGGCCGGGAAGCGGGTGCTCGCGCTGACGATGGCGGCCGTGCTGGAGGACCTCGACGCGGTGCAGCTCGTCGGGGAGGACGCCGAGGCCGTGCTGGTCGGCGGCGCCGACGAGACGGAAGAGACGAACCGCGTCTTCTCGTACATGAACCTGGCGCGCGCGTTCGCCGAGCTCGAAGCTGGCGCGCAGCTCTTCTGCCTGCACCGGAACCGCTGGTGGCAGACCTCGCGCGGTCCGCTTCTCGACGCGGGCTGCTTCGTCGCGGGCCTCGAGTACGCGTCGGACGTCGAGGCCACGGTGCTCGGCAAGCCGAGCGGCGCCTACTTCGCGGCCGCGCTCGAGGCGCTCGACGCCGAGCCGGAGCGCACCTGGATGATCGGCGACGACATCGAGGCGGACATCGGCGGCGCGCAGCTCTTCGGCCTGCGCACGGCGCTCGTGCGCACGGGAAAGTTCCGGCCGGACGAGGTCGAGCGCTCGCGGGTCTCGCCGGACGTCGTCCTCTCGTCCGTCGCGGACCTGCCGCGTTGGCTCGAGGAGATGGTGTGACCCGGGTGGGGACGGACATGATCGAGATCGGGCGGATCCGCGAGGCGCTGGAGCGCTACTCAGGCTTCAGGGACCGCTGCTTCACGCCGGCGGAGCAGGCGTACTGCGACAGCCGCGCCAACCCGGCGCAGCACTATGCGGCGAGGTTCGCCGGCAAGGAGGCCGTCGGGAAGGCGCTCGGCTTCGGCGTGGCGCGCCTCTTCGCTTGGCGGGACATCGAGATCGCGGGCCGGCCCAAGCCGTCAGTTCGCCTGTCGGGACGGGTCGAAGCCTGGTCCCGCAGGGTCGGGGCGGGGGCGATCGACCTCTCCATGACCCACTCGCGCGAGCTCGCGAGTGCGGTCTGCGTGGTCGCCGAGCCCCGTGATTGAACCCCTTTACACCGCCGAGGAGCTGCGTGCGGCGGAGGAAGGGCACGACGTCGCGCAGCTGATGGACCGGGCGGGGCGTGCGCTCGCCGAGGAGATCCTCACGCACTTCCCACAGGCGCGATCGTTCGCGGGCGTCTACGGCGACGGCGCGAACGGCGGCGACGGGCGCATCGCTGCGGAGCTCCTCCGCGCGAGCGGCTGGGAAGAGGTCGCGCTCGGGCAGGCCGACGTGGTGATCGACGCGCTCTTCGGGACGGGCTTCCGCGGCGCCCCGCGGGAGGAGGCCGCCGCGCAGATCAGCGCGATCAACGAGGCAGGGGCCCCGGTGGTCGCGGTCGACATCCCCTCCGGCGTCGACGCCTCGACCGGGGAAGTGCCGGGAGCCGGGGTGCGGGCGGCCCTGACGGTGAGCTTCCACGGCCGGAAGGTCGGACACGAGGTCGCGCCGGGCCGCTTTCACCGGGGGGAGCTCGTCGTCGCCGACATCGGCCTCGAGCACCGAGTGACCGCCCACGGGCTCGTCACGCCCGCCGTCCTCGACCTCGTTCCGCGACGGAAGCCGGGGGACACGAAGTACACGGCGGGCTCGGTGCTCGTCGTCGGAGGCTCGCCGGGAATGACCGGCGCGGTCTGCCTCGCGGCGGCGGCGGCGTTTCGCGCCGACGCGGGGTACGTGGCCGTAGCGGCGCCGCCGGAGTCCCTGCCCATCGTCGAGGCGCGCTTGCTCGAAGCCGTGAAGCGGCCGCTCGACGAGGTCTGGGACGCGACGGAGCGCGCTTCGGCGCTGGCGATCGGCCCCGGTCTGGGCCGCGACCGAACCGAGCTCGTCCGCCGCCTGCTGGTGGAGTCGGCGCTCCCGGCGGTCGTCGACGCCGACGGCCTCTGGGAGCTCGAGCCCGTCGCGCGGGAGGGTGCGACCGTGCTCACCCCGCACTCCGGTGAGCTCGGGCGCCTGCTCGGCGAGGATGCGGCCTGGGTCGACGCGCACCGGCTCGAGGCGCTGAACCGTGCGGTCGAGCGCTTCCGCTGCGTCGTACTGCTCAAGGGCGAAGGCACGCTCGTCGGCGCTCCGGGGAGCGGGCCGCTCGTCTGCGGTGGGTTCCCGTCCCTTGCCACGGCGGGTACCGGCGACGTCCTGACGGGGGTCGTCGCTGCCTTTCTCGCGAAGGGGATGGATCCCCGCCTCGCGACGGCGGCGGCGGCGGTCGCCCACACCCAGGCTGCCGTCAACGCGCCGTTCCGGTCGGGCCTCGTCGCGAGCGACCTGCTGACGTCGCTCCCGCGCGTTCTCGATGCATAGGTCCGAGATCACGATCGACCTCGGCGCCCTGCGCCGGAACGCGCGCCGGCTCCGCGAGGTGCTCGGCGAGACGGAGCTCTGGGCGGTCGTCAAGGCCGACGGCTACGGCCACGGCGCGATCGACGTCGCGGGCGCGGCACTCGGCGAGGGCGCGGCGGTTCTGTGCGTGGCCACGATTGCCGAGGCGCTCGAGCTGCGTGACGAGTTTTCCGACGCACGGATCCTCGTGATGGGCCCGACGACGGGGCGCGAGCTCACCGTGGCTCGCGAGGCGCGACTCGAGCTCGTCGTGTTCGACGACGAGATCCCCGAAGGCGTCCGGGTCCATCTCAAGATCGACACGGGCATGGGGCGGTGGGGCCTGTCCGAGCTCCCGGATCTTCCGGTCGAGGTTGTCGGCCTGATGACGCACCTCGCGACGGCGGACTCCGACCCCGAGTTCGCGGGCGAGCAGCTCCGGCGCTTCGCCGAGGCGACGCGACGCTATTCCCACCTGACGCGGCACGCCGCCAACTCCGCCGCAGCCCTCGCCCTGCCCGAGGCGCGGTTGGACGCAGCGCGGTGCGGCATCGCCCTCTACGGCCTCTCCCCGTTCGGGCGCGACCCGGGCGACGACGGACTCGAGCCGGTGTTCCGGTGGGAGTCGCGGATCGCGCAGGTCCGCCGCCTTGCCCCCGGTGAGAGCACGGGCTACGGCCGCCGGTACTCCGCCGCCGAGCCCACCTGGATCGGGATCGTCCCGGTTGGGTACGGCGACGGCTTCCGGCGCGACATGACCGGAACTGAGGTCGTCGTCGAGGGGGAAAGGCGGCGCGTGGTCGGCACGATCTCGATGGACGCATTCGCGGTGGAGCTTCCCGACCGCCTCCCGGCCGGCACGGCCGTCACCCTGATCGGCGACGGCGTCCTCGCCGAGGAGCACGCCTCGGTCTCGGAGACCATCAACTACGAGATCGTCTGCGGCGTGAACTCGAGCCGGCTAAGGGCACGGCGCTCGGTGCTCGATGCTTGAGCGTGCGCGGGAGATCCTGGCGGGCGAGGACGCGTGGATCGTCGGAGGGGCGGTCCGCGACGAACTGCTCGGACGCTCGGTGGTCGACCTGGACATCGCGTGCCGGGATCCGAAGCAGGCCGCGCGGCGCTACGGGGAGCCATTGTTTCCGCTCTCTGAACGTCACGGTGCGTGGCGCGTCGCGCTGGACGACGGCCGGACCGTCGACTTCACGCCGCTGCGAAACGGAATCGAAGAGGACCTGGCGACACGGGACTTCACGATCAACGCCATAGCGCAGCCGTTGCAGGGGGGTGAGCTGATCGACCCCTTCGGAGGCGTGGCCGACGCCGAGGCTCGCGTGATCCGGGTGGTCCGCGCGTCGGTCTTCGAAGACGACCCGCTGAGGCTCTTGCGCGCGGTACGACTGGAGGACGAGCTGGGCTTCACGATCGAGCCCGAGACGGAGCAGCTCATCCGGGAGCGCGCCGGTCTCGTCACTCACCCGGCGGGCGAGCGCATCGTCCAGGAGCTCCTGAGGCTCAGCCCCGCGGGGTACGAGCGGCTCGCCGAGCTGCGGCTGCTGGAGCCGCTCGGCGGCTCGACCGAGCGCCTGCGATCGCTCGACGAGCCTGGTCCCGAGATGCGGTTCGTTGCGGTCTTCGGCGATTCGGTCGTCCGCTTCCCCGTCTCGAACGAGCTCCGTCGTTACGCCGGTTCCCTCATGCGGGCGGTCGCTCCGGACGAGCTGACGCCCCGGACTGTCTTTCGCTTCAGGCGGGCAACGGAGCCCTGGGCGGTCGACGCCGCGAGGTTCCTCGGCGCGGGCTCGGAGCTCGAGAGCGCCATCGAGGACGCCCGGCGGGGCGACCCCAAGAAGCCGCTCCTGCGCGGCGACGAGCTGGGGCTGCCGCCGGGGCCGGATATCGGCCGCATCCTCGAGCTCGTGGAAGAGGAGCGGGCTGCCGGGGCGATCTCGACGCGAGAAGAGGCGCTCGAGCTCGCCCGCCGCGCGATGTCACAGAATCGTGACGAAGGCGGCACAGACACGCGCGCCGCGCCTCAGTAGCCTTGCGGTGGGGAGGAGGCTGGGTGCGCCTACCTAGCGCCGCCGCGAAAGCACGCGGCTGACGAGTCCCGGCGCGAGCCACTGCGCCAGGGCCGGGACGCGGTACCAGCCCGGCACGAAGATCTCCCGGCGATTGCGTTCCACCGCGCCGACGATCCGGCGCGCCACGTAATCGGGATCGACGACCGCGCGCTCGAGGAGTCGGCTACCGAGCCTGCCTCGCTGCGGAAATCCGGGCGTCTCGACGAAGCCGGGGTTCACGGTGTGAACCTCGATCCCCTCGCGCGGCAGCGTCGCGGCGAGTGCGCGCGAAAACGCGACGAGCGCGTGCTTCGACGCCGAGTAGGGCCCCGGCGGCACCGCAACGGCGCCGGCGACCGACGCGACGTTCACGACGTGCGACGGGCGCCCGGCCCGCAGCGCCCCGGCAAACGCGCGAACGCACCAGACGGCGCCGAGGAAGTTCGTGCGAAGCAGTTGCTCGAGAGCCTCCGGATCGGCGTCGAGGAAGCCGCGGCGCTCCTTCTCACCGAGCGTCCTCCCCCCATAGCCGGCGTTGTTCACGAGCAGCCCGATCGCGGGATGACGCAGCGTCACCCTCGCCCCGACCCGCTCGACGGCCTCCCGGTCGCCGACGTCGCAGACCTCGTACTCCCCCTCGACCTCCTGGGCTACCGCCCGCAGCCGCTCTTCGTTCCGCGCGATCAGGACGAGCTTCCACCCGCGACCCGCCAGCTCCCGCGCCACCGCGGCGCCGATCCCGGAGCTGCCCCCGGTGACGACCGCTACTTGCACACGCGGACGACGCGCGTAGCGACGGCGCGTTGCCCGCGAGCCTGCACGACGGCGCGCAGACGGTGGACGCCGCGCTTCGCTCGCCGCGTGCGCCAGGTCGCGGAGTAGAGCCCGGCGACTCCGCGCCGGTCGAGCCCGATCCGGCGCTTGCCGTCGAAGAACCGGACCGACCGGATCCTCGTGCCGCCAGCCAGGACCACGAGCGTCTCGTTTCGTGCGGCGCAGCTCCGCGTCAGCGGCGCCACCCATGTCACCGTCGCGCCGCGGACGGCCCGCAGCGACTTGGTGACGACCCGGGTGTTCGGCAGAACGGAGCCGCCGTACGAGTTCGCGTTCTTCGCCTCCTGATAGTCGGCTGCGGAAAAGATCACCCGCGGGCGTCCGGCGCCGATCCTCGGCGCGGTCGGAGGCAGCGGGAAGAGCGCGATGCCCGTGGAGGGGTCATAGAGCGCGGCGCCGACGAGCGTGCCGGCGTACGAGAGGACGAGGGAGCTCGGATCCACGCCGGAGCCGCGGTCGAGCACCCGCAGCGCGAGGGTCGGGCGGCCGGCGGTCACGCGGGTCGTCACGAGCGTGATCGTCGGACGGCGCAGATCGTTCGTCCACATCCTGAGGCGCCACGTCCCGGTCCGGCGTGCCCCCGTGAACTCGTCTCGTCCCGAGTCCACCGACACGTAGTACGTGCCGGGCAGGGCGAACTGGGCGCCCGCCGCGCCGATCGGTAGCTGGTACCCGAGCGTCAATCCGTTGATGTTCGTCGGTGTGCCGACGTAGCCCTGAACGCTGTTCTCGTCCTTCGCGCCGAGGACGAACGGGTCGATCGCCGCGCCGCGCGAGGCGGTGACGACGGCGACGCCGAAGTTCATCACCCGCTTCGGCAGGCGCACCTGGAACACGCGCTCTGCTCCGTCTTCGCGCATGGGCGCCCCGACGCCGTAGTCGGGCGAGTGGCCGAACGGCGCGGTGGGGAAGCGGTAGACATCTGCCAGAGAGCGGCCGCGCCGGGTGCTCCCGCTCTGGCTCCGGCGAAGGCGCGCCACGCGGGCCGCGGCGAGCCCGGGCCGGGTCACAAACGCCGCATAGGGCACCCTGCGAGTCGTCGTTCCTCGGCGCAGAACGAGGTGGCCGAGGTTGTCGCCCGGAGTTGCCCCGGCCGCCGCGACGACGGTCACGGGCAACGAGGCCATGCTTCCGGGGCCGATCGCCACGAGCGACGGAACGTCGATCGTCACGCCGGCTGTCGCGGACTGCGGACGAAGCTCGACCGTCCAAGTGCCCGCGCCGCCACCGGCGTCGCGCAGCGTCAGGAGGATCTGCTTGGAGACAGCGACCGCGCCGAGCTGGACATCGCTGAACGAGAGCGACGAAGGCTCGGTGAAGAGCTTCGGATCGTCGGCCGCCGGGACGTTCACGAAGCCCGCGCCCTGCAGCAGCACCGATGCCTCCTGCGTGCGCGCCGTGTTCTGCCACGCCGGCCCGGCTGTCGACATCAGCGCGGACTTCACGTGCTGCACGCTCCAGTCGCGGTGGCGTTGCCGCAGCAGCGCGGCGGCGCCGGCGACGTGAGGGGCGGACATGCTCGTCCCGTCGATCGAGAAGAACCGCGCGCCGGCGGCGATGTTAGGCGTCGTCGCCGACAGGATCTCGCCGCCGGGAGCTGCGACGTCGGGCTTGAGGTGATGCCCGAAGGGCGCCGGGCCGGCCGAGGAGAAGCTCGTGATCACCCCGGGGCGTCCGGTGAGGATCTCCTGGAGCCCGGGGCCGACCCGGATGGCCGCCCGCCCGCCGCGCAGCGCGAGGTAGTTGCGGAGATTGGCGCCGTCGAGGTCGGGGATCATCCCGCTCGGGACCGGCAGGGCGAGCGGAAGCGGATTCGCCTCGCCCTCGCGGTTGTCGATGAAGATGAGGCCCGTCGCGCCGGCTTCGAGCGCGCGAATCGTTTTCGAGAAGAACGTGCAGCGGCCCCGCTGGATCAGCGCGATCCCGCCCGCGAGCGATCCGCGCGGCAGCGGATTGCGGCCGACGTTCGGGTCACGGCCGATCCCGCAGAGGTGGGGGTCGACGAGGGCGCCGTTCGTCCCCCTCACCGATCCGACGTCGACCAGCGTGCGGTCGGAGCTTCCCCACGCCGCGGGGACGACTGCCCCGGGCGCCTCGAATGGGATTCGCGTGACGTTCGAGGGCGCCCCTGGATCCCGCACGGTCAGCACGGGGGCGTAGACGTGGGCGTTGCTCGTTGCGGCGACGGTGATCGCCTCCGGCGTGACCCCCGGGGAGCCCGCGCTGCCGAACCCGAACTCGTCGCGGTCGTTCCCCGCGGAGATGACGGGCACGACGCCGGCGTTTGCGGTGTTCGTGACGGTACGAACCAGGGCGTCGGTGCGCGGCTCGGTCGCCGCACCACCGCCCGAGAAGTTGATCACGTCCATCCCGTCGCGCACCGCCTGCTCGAAGGCGGCGACGATCTCAGGCGTGTCGGCGATGTTGCCGATCGGGCTCGGGACGTTGAAGACGCGGTAGTTGCCGAGCCAGGCTTGCGGCGCGACGCCGGAAAGGCCCGGGGTCGGAGGATGGTCGCGGCCGCCGGGCGAGGTGGTGTTCGCGTTTCCCGCGGCGATGCCGGCGACGTGCGTCCCGTGGAAGGAAACCTGCGGATCGACCGGGAGCCGGCCGCGCGGCCCGGCACCGGGGCCGGGATAGCTCCGCGCCGCGACCACCTTCGGCGTCGCGTACGCCGTCTGACCCTTGGGGAAGCCGGCGGGGTACCCATAGCCGGCGGGGTTGAAGAAGGGGTTCTGCTGGTCGATCCCGTCGTCGACGATCCCGATCTTGATTCCCGCGCCGCCGGCGCCGGTCGCGGCGATGAAGGCGGGCGCGCCGATGAGCTCCGGGCTACGGTTCGTCGCGAGCCTGTACCGCATGCTCGGGAAGATGTCGGCGGCGACCGGAAGCTCGTTCAGGCGCACGAGGTCCTGCGCCCGCAGCTCGACCGTCAGCCCGTTGAGCACGACCTGGAAACGGCGCGTGATCCGCGCAGAGGGGATCGCCGCCCGAATCGTGCGGGCCGCGGCGGCCTGCGCGGCTTGGAGCTCGGCGAGGTACGCCGTCGAGCTCCGGCTGTTCACGTCGAGGCGGCTCGATCCGAGCGACCCGAAGAAGCCGGGGCCGTGCTCCGCCGCGAGCGGCGGCTGGGCGAGCCCGACGATCACGCGTACCCGGTCGCTCGTCCGCGCCGACACCTCGATCGTCCCCGGCCGAACCCTCGGCACGGTCCGCTCGCCGAACGTCCGGTCGATCGGCTGGAGGCCGGCAGAAGCCGAGGCGGTGAGGGCGAGCGCCGCCAGCAGCGCAATGAGCACGTGAACGCGGCGCAAGACCGGAAGCGTAGCCACGAAATAGGATCGCCTTGTGCCCGGTCGCTTCGAAGGGAAGACAGGTCTCGTCACCGGCGTCGCCAACCGGCGCTCGATCGCCTGGGCGATCGCGCGCCGCCTCGCCGACGAGGGCGCACGCCTGGCGTTCACCTTCCAGGGCGAGCGTCTCGAGAAGAACGTGCGCGAGCTGGCCCAGACGGTCGACAGTCCTCTCATCACGTCCTGTGACGTGCGTTCGGACGAGGATGTTGGCCGCGTGTTCGCGGAAGTGGGGGACGTGTTCGACGGCAAGCTGGATCTCCTCGTGCACTCGGTTGCGTTCGCCGCCGCCGAGGATCTCGAGGGGCGCTTCACAGATACGCCGCGCGACCGCTTCTGGATGGCGCTCGATGTCAGCGCCTACTCGCTCGTCGCGTGCGCCCGTGCGGCTGAACCGCTCATGGAGGCTGCGGGTGGCGGTTCGATCGTCACGATGACCTACCTGGGCGGCGAGCGGGCCGTCCCGCACTACAACGTGATGGGCGTCGCGAAAGCGGCGCTCGACTCATCCGTCAAGTACCTCGCGTGGGAACTCGGCCAGAAGAACATCCGCGTGAACGCGATCTCGGCCGGCCCCGTCCGCACCCTTGCTGCGAGGTCGATCGCAGGTTTCCCGACGATGGAGGCGATCGTCGAGGAGCGCGCGCCGCTCCACCGTCCGATCGACGCGGACGACGTCGCGGCGGCGGCCGGCTATCTCCTCTCGGCAGAAGCCGGCAACGTCACGGCGACGACGCTGTACGTGGACGCCGGCTACCACGCGATGGGGATGTGAACGCCGCTCGGGCCTGCTCGGCGGCGGCGCGCGTGTCGCAGCCGTGCAGGTGGTCGTTCACGAGGCCCATCGCCTGCATGAACGCGTAGACGGTCGTCGGGCCGACGAAGCGCCAGCCGCGGCGTTTCAGGTCCTTCGACAGCGCTCGCGACTCGTCGGTGTGGGACATCTCCATCAGCACGTCCCAGGTCAGTCGCTTCGGTCGCGTCGTGGGCTGCGGCTCGAACTGCCAGACGTACGCCGCGATCGAGCCTTCCGCCTCGACGAGCTCGAGCGCCCGCTGCGCGTTGTTGATCGTGGCTTCGATCTTCCCTCGGTGGCGCACGATCCCGGCGTCGCCGAGGAGCCGCTCGACGTCCTTTTCCCCAAACCGCGCGACGCGGACGAAGTCGAACCCCGCCAAGGCCTTCCGGAAGTTCTCGCGCTTGCGCAGGATCGTCAGCCACGACAGCCCGGACTGGAACCCCTCGAGGCAGATCTTCTCGAACAGGCGCCGGTCGTCGTCCACCGGAAAGCCCCACTCGCTGTCGTGGTAGGCGGCGTACTCCGGCGGTGAGGCGCCCCAGAAGCAGCGGACGAGTCCATCCTCGCCGCGGACGAGCTTGTCGTCGGCCATCTCAGCGTTCATACATCGCGACAGGGCCGTCGCGCGCCAGAAGCCGTCCGGTCGGCGGACACCTCGACGACCCGACGACGGCGACGAGCCTCACGCCGAGGAGGTCCAGCTCGCGCCCGCTCGGGCAGGGAGCGAGGCGGCGAAGCGTCCGAGCCGCGCGCGCGGGCGCGACGGTCGAGTAGCCCGCCGGCCCCTCCCGCGGCGCCTGCATCGCGTAGTAGCGGTAGACGCTCGCCTCCTGCCGGTCGGGTGGCTGAATCGGAAGCTCGAGCAGGCGTCCGGGCCGGGTGTCGCGACCCGCTGCGTAGGCGCCGTTCGCCTCATCGGCGGGGGTGGGGTGAACGGGGAAGACGTTGTACGTGAGATCGACCAGGACGAGGGCGAGCGCCAAGGCGCCCGCGATGGGCCAACGGATCCGTGCCACTGCGAACGCCGCGAGCGCCGCGATCGCGAGGCACGCGATCGGCATCAGCCGCCCCGGCACCCGCGTGCTGCCCAGCGCCGGCAGGTTGTCCCAGACGAGCTCGTAGCCGGGAAGGTTCGCGCCCAGCGCCAGCGCAGCCGGAACGACCGCGCTGGCTGCGAGGACGAGCGCGAGCCGGTCCCGCAGGAGCACGACCCCCGCCAGTGCGAGGAGCGGGACCGCCCAGCCGAGGAAGACGAACGGCTCGAGCCCGTGGCGGGGATCGCGCGCGAAGAAGTCCGCGAGCTCGGCCGAGTACCGCTCGACCTCGCCGAAGTCCCGGCCCTCGCCGATCGACCCACGGATCGAGACCGCCCAGACGAGCAGCCCGGAGAGAACTGCGCCCCCGGCGGTGACCGCCGCCCACGCCCGGCGCCCGTCACGGAGGAGGGCATACAGCAGGAAGAACGGGATCGCGCCGAGCGCGAGATGCACCTGTCCCGATAGGGGGATGGAGGCAAGCGCCGAGGCCGAGACGACGTAGAGCCGCCTCTCCCACCCCCAGAGCGAGAGGGGCAGCAGCATCGCGGTCCACGCCAGCAGGTGGCCGGCCCCCGCCTGCGCCGTGCGGTACGGCGCGAGTGCGAACGCGAGGCCGCCGACGGCGGCGGGCACCAGGCCGAGGCCCATCGAGCGCAACCACAGGAATGCGAGCCCGCCTGCTCCGACGTAGCCGAGGAGGAGGAACGCGTTCCAGGCGCCGACGGCGCCGAAGAGCGCGTGCAACGGCCAGAACGGCAGGCCGAACGGCCACCCGGCGAAGTTCACCCGCGGCTCGACCTCTGGCTGGAAGCTGTAGGGATCGCGGAGCGGATCTGCGCCGCGGCCGAGCTGGTGGCCGGGAAGCCAGAGCTGCCAGACGACCTGGAGGTGGTCGCCGGGCGCCGCAGCTCCGGGGACGCCGCGAAGGCCCTCGGCGAGGAACTGGTCGTCGGCCTGCTTGACGGCGGGCCACGTCGAGACGACGCCGCCGCCGAGGTACAGCGCTACGACGAGGCCGGCAACTCCCGCGCCGCGGAGATGAGCTCGTCGAAGTCCGGCACCTCCGCGTCGTCGTAGGCCCATGCGGCGCGGACCGTACCGCCGCCGTCGACCAGGAACGCCGAGCGTTGCGCGACGTCTTCCATCCCGCGGAAGGCCCGCGCGATTCCGAAACCGCGAATCGCCTCGCCGTTCCAGTCCGAGAGCAGCGGGAAGTTCAGGTCGAGCGCCTGCGTCCAGGCGACGTGCGACCAGGCGGAGTCCCGCGACACCGCCATCGCCCGGACGCCCAACTGCTCGAACTCCGCGCTCCTGTCACGCAGGAGCTCCATTTCGTTCGTTCAGGTGCCCGACCAGTCGAAGAGGTAGAAGAGCACGAGCACGGGGCCCTCTTCGACGAGGTCGTTCAGCGAAAGGGTCTCGCGTGGCGCCAGCCACACGCGAGCCTCTGGGATTCTGTCGCCGACCTGGAGCACGGCCGGACCTTACTCGGCTGGGCAGCACCAGCCTTCGATCCGCGGGAACTCACCCGCCCCGATCCCGCCGGGGTCGAACTGCACCGCGAGGCTCGAGACAGCCTTCAGCTTGCTGACGTCGGTCGAGCGCAGGAACAGCCACTGATCGGCGCTCGGCCAGCCGACGAGGAGCCAGCGGCCGTCGGGCGACCACGAGACGTCGCTGAACCGGCCCTTGCCGGAGAAGATCACCTCGCGCTGCCGGAGCGAGTCCGCGTTCACGACCAGCACTTCGCTGCGCCCACCGACCTGCCGGATGACGGCGACACTGTGTCCGCTCGGCGCGAACTCGAGATCCAGCAGCTCGCCGCCGAAGACGAGGAACTGGCGCCGCGTCCCGGCGTCGTCGAAGACCGTGAGTCCGAAGCCGCGCGAGTAGCCCGGCGCGGTAAGCAGGCGCGTGCCGTCCGCCGACCACGCGAGTCGCTGTGGTCGCGCGGTGGAAGTGCCGCCCGTCCAGAGCGTCTGCTGGGTGTCCGTGCTCACGACGTTGACCATGCCCCCGGCCGCGACGTAGGCGAGGACATGCTCGTCGCCCGGCTTCCAGACCGGCGGGACGTCGAGGGCCGTGTCGAGCCGGAGGTCATCCGTCCCGTCACCGGCGACGACCCGGAGCTCGCTGCCGCTCAGGTACGCGACGCGGAACCCGCTCGGCGACCAGTCGGGCGAGTGGACCCTCGGCTGCGAGAGCGTCCACCGGACCGCACCCTTCGGCGTGAGCGCGGTGAGCTGATGGTCGCGCGTCGCGGCGACGTGCAGCCCGCGCGGCGACCACGTTGCCTCGTCGTAGCGCCCGACCTTTCGGCGGCCGCCGTCGGCGGCCACGACCCAGACCCCGCTCGGAGCGGACACGAGGATCCGGCCCTTCGTCGGGAGCGTGAACGGCGCCGGCCGCGCGCGTGGCGCGCCGCCGACGACGACCCTCTCCGTCCCGACCGCGTCGCGCACACCGCCGAGCACGGCTCTACCCGGCGGAGTGATCGCCGCCGCAAGGACCGCGAGCCCGATCGCCAGCGCGCCGATCGGGCGGCGATGGCGAATCGGCCACGGTGTCGGCTCGCGGTCGACGAAGGCCGCACGCGTGACCCGCCACGCGCGTCGCTGAGCTCCGATCTCGTCTGGCGGCGCCGTGGCAAGGAGTGCCCGGCGAACCTTCCGCTCGCTCATCGCTCTGCCTCCAGACGGTCGGCGAGCACGTCGAGCCCCCGCCGAAGGCGTGAGTTCACGGTCCCCCGCGGGATGTCGAGGAGCTCGGCGATCTCTCCCGGCGTGTACTCGAGGAGGTGACGCAGGACGACGACGGCGCGGTGCTCCGGCGAGAGCTCGGCCAGCGCGGCGACGACGGGTTGCGAGAAAGTGCGGTCACCGGAATCCTCGGCGGCGACCGCCGCGAGACCCACGTCCCCGACCTCGGCCCGGAGGGCCCTCGAGCGCGCCCAGTCGATCGCGCGGTTGACGACGATCCGGTGGAGCCACGGCCCGAACGGGCGGCGGCGGTCGAAGCGGTCGAGCGCGCGAATCGCGGCGAGGAACGCCTCCTGCGCGATGTCCTCCGCGGCTGCCCCGTCGTGGACGACGAGGTAGGCGGCGCGGTGGGCGCGCGGCCAGTGCTCGCGGAAGAGCGCCTCCAGGTCGGAGAGCGAGCCGGCCTGCGCACCGCGAATCCAGGCACGCTCGTCGCCTCGCAAGCCCGCCATTGCCCGCTTGGAGTACGACCGGGTTCGTCCCAGAGGTCCATCGCCTTCGTTACGACCACCTTCCGGGAAGAGGTCCGAAACGCGCGCGCGCATAGCCGTACTGTGAAGCATCCGCCGCGGACCCGGCTTGCCGGTTCCGCCGATCGGGTCCCTAGAGAGGGAAGCGTCGCCCGTGCTTCATACACTCGCCGGAAATCGAGAGATTTCCAGCGACGAGCGGCGGCTATGCCGCCGCGTCTTCAGTCGCGTCCGCGATCTCCCTCGCGACTTCCACGATGTCGCGGTTCGCGTTGTAGACGCGGAGCTGGCGGTCGGAGCCGTTGCCGCGGCGGAGGATCTCCTTGATCCCCTCGAGCTCGCGCTCCGATCCGAGCTCGCGCGCGTGGGGCTCGAGCTCGCGCAGGCGGCGCCGCACGAGCTGGGCGATCGCCACGCGGTTCCGGCGTCCGGTCGAGAGATCCATCAGCGGCGCTTCGAGCCCGTACCGCACGGCGAGCCACTTGTTCTCGGTCGTCAGGACGCGATGGAAACCCGGGATCGCGCCGTCCTGCTCGAAGAGCTCGCAGTAGTGCTTCACGAGCGCCTGGCAGAACGCGGCGATCGCGATCGCGTCCTCGACCCGCGTGACCCCGTCGCAGATCCGGATCTCCACCGTCCCGAGCTTGGGATGCGGGCGGATGTCCCACCAGGTGTGGGTGTAGTCCGCGATCACGCCCGTGTGCTCGAGGTGGCCGATGACCTCGGCGTACTCGGCGTAGTCGCGGAACCGGGGCGGGGGGCCGGAACGCGGGAAGGCGGCGAAGATCGGCTGACGCGTCGACGCGAGGCCGGTCGGCTCACCCCGCCAGAACGGCGAGCTGGCGGAGAGCGCGAGCAGCAGCGGAAGGTCGACGAGGATCCCGTTGACGACGTTGATCGCCTTGTCGGCGTCGTCCACCGCAACGTGGACGTGGAGCCCGAAGATCAGCTCGCGGCGCGCGACGTACTGCATCTGGTCGACGAGCGCTCGGTAGCGGTCGCGCGCCGTGATGCGCTGACGCTCGAACAGGCTGAACGGATGCGTTCCGGCCGAGCCCATCCGCAGCCCGTGCGACGCCGCGATGTCCCGGACGCTCTTCCGCAGGCGGCGGAGCTCGCGGTCCGCGTCGCCGGCCGTCCGGCAGACAGGGGTCGCCACCTCCAGCACCGACTGCATCAGCTCCGGCTTGATCCGCGCCTCGTCCTCGTGACCGGCGATCCCGGCGAGCACCGTGTCTATCCGCTGGACGAGGTCGTAGGACTCGGAGTCGAGCAGCATGTACTCCTCCTCGACGCCCAGCGTGTACGGGATGCCTTGCCCGAAGGCGTGCTCCATCACGCTGCCCGCAGGCCCGAGCCCGCTCGAGGTGATCGACGTAGGCCAGGCTTGCTTCATGACTGGAGAACGGCCTCGGCCTCGATTTCGACTCGCCACCGTGGGTCGGCGAGATGCTTGACGCCGATCCAGGCCGAAGCCGGACGAATCTCTCCGAACACCTCTCCGTGGGCGCGCCCCATCTCGTCGAAGGAGTCCTCGTCGACGGCGTACATGCGCGTGCGCACCACGTCCTCCGGTCTCGCGCCGGCTTGGGCGAGGGCGCCGAGGATGATCTCGAGGCAGAGCCGCGCCTGCTCGTAGGCCCCTTCGGGCGGTGGCGAGCCGTCCGCGGGGATCGGCGCTGTGCCGGAGACGTACACGTGGTTTCCCGCGACGACGGCCCGCGAGTAGCCGACGACCGGCTCCATGGGCGCGTTTCCGGAGATCCGGCGATGCTCCACGAATCTAGTATCGCCCGCCTTGAACGCTCTCGACCAGGTGGATACGTGGCCGGCGGACAACGTCGCGGCCGGAGTGATGCGCGACGGCGAGGTTCTCGCGACCCACGGCGCCACGGGGCGCGAGTTCCGCTGGGCGTCCGTGACGAAGCCGGTGACCGCGCTCGCCGCGCTCGTCGCGGCTGAGGAGGGGATCGTCGACCTCGACGAGCCGGCCGGCCCGCCGGACGCGACAGTCCGGCACCTGCTGGCCCACGCGTCGGGTCTTCCGTTCGAGGGACGGGAGCCAATCGGTAGGCCGGGCTCGCGGCGCATCTACTCCAACAGCGGCTTCGAGAACCTCGGCGAGCTGATCGCGGAGCGTTCGGAGATGCCGTTTGCGGAGTACCTCCGCTTGGCGGTGCTCGAGCCTCTGGGCATGCGCGCGGAGCTTCGCGGCTCGCCCGGCGCGGGTCTCTTCGGAAGCCTCGACGACCTGCTGCGTCTTGCGCGCGAGCTGCTCGCCCCGACGATCGTCGCGCCCGAGACGCTCGCCGAGGCCACGTCGGTGCAGTTTCCGGGGCTCGCCGGGGTCATCCCCGACCTCGGCCGGTTCGACCCGAACGACTGGGGGCTCGGCATGGAGCTGAAGGACGAGAAGCCCGGTCACTACTCCGGCACGAAGACCTCACCGCGAACCTTCGGCCACTGGGGCGGCAGCGGCACGTTCCTCTGGATCGACCCGGACGTGAGGCTGGCGCTCGGCGTCCTCACCGACCTCGACTTCGGCGACTGGGCGAAGGAGGCGTGGCCGAAGCTGTCAGACGCGGTTTACGCGGAGGCGGCTAGCGCCTGACGCGCAGGGTCGCCCGCATGCCGCGCGACCTGTGATCGGCGACCGCGCACCAGAGGCGATACCGGCCGGGGCGGAGGCGGAGAGAAAGCGTCGCGCGCGAGCCGGGCAGCAGCTTCGCGACGCGCCACGTCTTCGTCCCGCCCACCCTGCGGACCAGCAGGTCGTGCTCGTCCTCGCCGTAGTTGACGAGCTCGATCAGCGCCGGCCCCTGCTTGACCGAGAGGCGCGAGAGCCGGTACTCGAACTCGAGCGCCGTGACCTGCACCCGCTGCGGCCCGCGCGCGCCGAGCAGAGGCGACGCCGATGCGGCGAGCGCCGCGGCGGAGATCAGCAGGAGGGCTGCGATCCTCACCGGACGAGCTGCAACCGCTTGTAGGACCGGGCGTTCGGGATCACGGCCGCCGCGTCGAAGTCGAACCACTGCTCGAGCACCGACGAGTAGAGACTGCGGTAGTCGACACTCGCTTTGAGGTTGCCGTCGCGATCGAGGGCTTCACGCATGCGCGGAAGCTCGCCGATCATCTGCCCGCGAACCCGGCTGCCCATGAGCATCGCGACTCCGGCGGCACCGTGGTCGGTCCCCTGCGAGCCGTTCTCCTCCGCACGGCGTCCGAACTCAGACCAGACGAGCGTCAGCACCCGGTCGGCGAGACCGCGAGCCTCGAGGTCTCGCTGGAAGGCGAGCAGCGTGTCGCTCGTGAGCTTGAGGCCTTGCGCGAGGGCGTCCGCCTGGTCGGCGTGCGTGTCGTACATCCCGTAGGCGCGCAGCGCGACGCAGCGGAGCGGGAGTCCTGCAGCGAGCATCGCGGCGAGGCCCGCGAGCCGCTCCGGGAAGTCGCTCCGGTGCTCGGGATAGGCGACAGGGCTGCCAAAGCGGCTGCCGTCCGGTGGCTTCGTCCGGAAGACGGCGAGCTGATCGCGAAGACGTGCAACCTGCGTCGAGGTGTTCGCCATCGAACCGAGCGCCTTGTCGCCCGCGCCGCGGGCGTTCCCGAGCGGCCCGATCGTCGCCAGCATCTCGCGCTCGACGTCGCCCCAGACCCCCGGCGCCCAGAAGTTGTACTGATCGGCGCCTCGGAGCGCAGCGACCGGCGCCTTGGCTGTAGCGAGCGGCGGCGCCAGTTCGCCGTCCAGGCTCAGACCCTGAAGCGGGTTGTCGGGTCGGCCGGCGCGGTCGAGATAGCGTCCGAGCCAGCCCGTGCGCATGCTCGAGTTGGTGGTGCCGACCTCCCAATAGTGCCGGGACGTGAAGTGCGACTGGTCGGCGTCCGTGTAGCCGACTGTCGGGAGGACGGTGAGCTTGCCTTCGAGATGGAGGGCTCGTAGCGCGGCGGCCGACGGATGCCAGCGGAGCCGCGGGTCCTCGCTGAAGGCGAACACGGAATCCGGCAGCGCGAGCCGGGGACGGAGCCGCCGGTAGTCCGGGTCGGAGACCGGGGCGAGCAGCGAGAGGGAGTCGACGCCGCCGTCGAGGAAGATCGACACGAGCACCGGCTGGTGCGGCGCGGCCGCCGCGGCTTCGAGCACGCCCTCCTCGAAGAGCGGGAGGCGCAGTGCTCCTGCGCCGTAGACGGCCATCGCCAGTCCGGCGGAGCGGAGCAGGAACGATCGGCGGTCGAGGCCGGTCCCCGCCGGGAGCGGCATCCCCGGCTCGATCCCGGGCAGGCCGGAGCCCGCCTCGGCAACCGCCTGGCGCAGGAGCGACGAACGGGAGAACTCGTTGCAGCAGTTGGACATTGGCCTCAGGAGGTCTGGAAGTCGGGGGACACGGCGATCAGGTGGCGCAGCGAGTTCTCGACGAGCGCCGGATAGCTCCGCCGCTTCCAGCTCGAGTTGGCCGTGGCGAGCGCGCGGTCGGAGTAGCCGCGCAGCACGCGGCGAGTGCCGGCGGAGAGCGGCGGGCTGCCCCAGAACGCAAGGGCGCGTTCCACCAGCTTGTCGGCGTCGTACGGCGCCTGCACTTTGTTCGGGTCGAGCGCCGCGGTTCGCGTGACGCGTCCGGCGATGTCCCAGCGGGCGAGGTAGGTGGCGGTGTCGAGCCACCGCTCGTCGTTCCAGCCGGACACGTTGGGCGGGAAGAAGAGCTGCTGGCCGGCGTTTGCACAGAGCCAGATCCAGGCCTCGGTGTCGACGCCCCGCCCCGCGGAGCGCAACAGGCCCGCGGTGTAGACGACCGGCGACTTGACCATGCGCGGGCCCTCGTAGAGGTGCGGGTGCTTGAGGATCGCCTCGACCACGGGCCGGACGGCGTAGCGGTTCCGGAGGTAGGTCCGCTCGAGCGAGCGCTGCGTGGCGCGCGGCGGAACGGTCGGGATGAAGTAGCCCCAAAGCTTCCGGACGAAGAACGAGGAGTGGCTCCTGTGCCTGACCGACATGCGGCAGGCGTCGCGCCAGTCGAACCGGCCGCGCTTCCCGAAGACGCGCTTCATGCCGACGTCGTGCCGCTCGCGGTCGAAGCGGAAGCGGGTCGGGCCGACACCCTCACGCCAGTCGTTGCGGAACCCGGTCAGCGCGCGTGCCTGTTCGCGGACGTCGCGCTCCGAGTAGCCGCGGCCCGCGCCGAGGGTGAAGAGCTCCATCAGCTCGCGAGCGAAGTTCTCGTTCGGCGACCACTTCGAGTTGTCGGTCCCGGAGAGCCAGAGGAGCATCGCGGGGTCGCGCGTGACGTCCATCAGCAGCCGCTCGAACGAGCCGAGCCAGTGTCGGCGGAGCAGCGCGTTCTGGCGGAGCATCAGCCCCTGGGAACCGACACCCTCGTTCGACGTCGCGAACCAGTCGTGCCAGACGAGCGTCATGCGCTCCATCAGCGGCCGGTTGCCACGGACCATGCGATCGAGCCACCAAAGGTGGTCGTGGCCCCACGCGTCCCGCGGCGCCAGCGGACGGCCTTTCTCGTCGTGCGGCGTGGGACCGGTGAACCGCTGACGGCCCGGCGAGGTGAGCGCTTTCACGGCGCCGTTCAGGCCCTTTTTTGCAAGCGCCTCCGCCTCGCCGCGGCGAGGCCCGAAGCCGGCACGCCAAAGCAGGCGTTCGGCCTGCTCGGGACCGAATTCGCCTCTGTAGACAGGTGTTCGCGACGCGGCTTGCTGCAAGAGCCCTCCACATGAGAGGTCGGCCGACCAGACGCCCCTGCGATCCCTCGAACGAGGGATGCCTCGTTTCAAGCAATACGGCCGCGGGTACCGATCTCATCGGGATGGAGATCGCAGCACTCGGCCTCGCGATGATCGCCCTCAGCGTCTTGCTGCTCGTCTGGGCGTTCCCCCGCGTACCGCACCGCTAGCGCCGCCCGAGCCGCTCGTACAGAGTTAGGCCGTGGTCAGGAGCGCCTGGCGGCTTCGACTAGCCCTTTTCCTCGCCGTGGGCTTCGGCGTCACGGGCGTCTGGCTCATCGCCTACGCAACGCACGTCTTCCGGGAGCTCGATCTCGGAACGGTCGACTGGCGGTTCTCGATCGACGGCAAGACCAAGCCTGCGGGCTTTGCGGTCGTGGCGATCGACGACGAGACGTTCGACCGGTTCGAGGCCTACCCACTGCCGCGGAGGATCCATGGACGGGTTATCCGCCGCCTAAAAGCCGACGGGGCGAAGCTGATCGCCTACGACGTCCAGTTCAGCGAGCCTGCGGCCGACGGAGAGGACGACGTCCAACTTCTCGACTCCGCGCGTGCGGCCGGCAACGTCGTCTTCGCGACCACCGAGGTCGACGAGCGGGGCAAGCCGAAGTTCGTCGGCATCGACCAGGGATCGATCCCCTACGCCCGCACCGCGGTCGGGAACGCCAACTTCGTCCCCGATGCCGGGGGCATCATCCGGCGTCTCGCCTACCGGATCGACGGCCTGAAGAGCTTCGCCGTCGTCGCGGCCGAACGCCTCAGCGGAAAACCGGTCGAGCCGTTCGCTCCCGACGACACGTGGATCGACTACTTCGGCCCGGCCGGGACGGTGCCGACCTACCCGCTCTCGAGGGTCGCCGACGGTGAGTTCCCTCCCGGCACCTTCCGCGACAAGGTCGTCGTCGTGGGCGCTTCGGCCCCTTCGCTCCAGGATCTCCATGCCGTCTCGTTCGGCGACCAGGAGATGCCTGGGCCCGAGATCCAGGCGAACGCGATCGAGACGATCATCGCGGGACTGCCGCTGAAGAGCGTCCGCGGCTGGCTGAACTTCCTCCTCGTCATCGGCCTCGGGATGCTGGTCCCACTCGCCAGCCTGCGCCTCGGCCTGCGGGGAGCGCTGATCCTGGCGGTGCTGACCGCCGCAGGCTTCCTCCTCGGCACCCAGATCGCGTTCGCGAATGGCTGGGTCAACTCGCTCGTCTACCCCTTCGGCGCGCTCGCGATGTCGTCCGTCGGCGCGATTGGATCGCACTATTTGCTGACGGCCTTCGAGCGGGAGCGCGTCCGCGACGTGTTCGCCCGGTTCGTTCCCGCTGCGGTCGTCGAGGACGTCCTCAAGCGAACGGACAAGGATCTGCGCCTCGGCGGCGAGACGGTTGACGCGACGGTGATGTTCACCGACCTGCGCGGGTTCACGAGCGTTTCGGAGGCGCTGCCCGCCACGGAGGTGATCCAGATCGTCAACTTCTACCTCGGCGAGATGACCGAGGCGATCCAGGAGCATGGGGGGACCCTCGTCTCCTACGAGGGCGACGGGATCATGGCCATCTTCGGCGCGCCGCTCGAGCAGGCCGACCACGCCGACCGCGCCATCGCGGCGTCCCGCGAGATGCTCGCGGTGCGGCTCCCGCGCTTCAACGAGTGGCTTCGCGAGCAGCAGATCGGCGACGGGTTCCTGATGGGCATCGGGCTGAACAGCGGCGACGTCGTCTCGGGGATGGTCGGCGCGGAGAACCGGCTCGAGTACACGGCGATCGGGGACACGACGAACACCGCCGCCCGCCTCCAGGGGATGACGAAGGGGACGCCGCACTCCGTGTTCCTCGCCGACACCGTGAAGGAGCGGCTTCAGCAGCAGCTCGACGACCTGATCTTCGTGGACGAGATGGAGGTCCGAGGCCGTCAGGCCAAGGTCAAGCTCTGGTCGCTCCCGGAGGGCGCGAAGACCTAGTCGTCGGCGGCGAAGAGGGGTTTGATGTACTCGTCGAACGTCTCGCGGTCGCAGCTGGCGAGCGTCACCGGCGTCATCGGCGAGACGCTCGCCGTCCTCGGTATGTCCATCGCCAGGGCCACCTCACCGAAGTAGTCCCCAGGCTTGAGCACGCCGCGGAAGCCCCGATCGGTCTGGGTGACCGAGAGCAACCCGCTGAGCACGACGTAGAAGCGCTCACCCTGGTCGCCTTCGTAGACGATCGGGGCGCCGGGCCCGAGGTCCTCGCGCTGCATCCGGCTCGCCAGCTTCAGCAGCAGCTCGCCGGGAAGCGCGGCGAGCAGGCCGACGCGGGAGAGCTCCGTCACGGATGCGGGAACGTGCCGCGGCAAGGCAGCCCTATTGTTGCCGCGTGGGGGAGCTGGATGGCTGGAAGCACTGCCCGGTCTGCGCGACCAGCGCGAAGCCGGAGGACGGGCGCTTCGAGTGTCCCGAGTGCGGCTTCGTCACGTACGCCCACTCCGCCGCCACGTCGTCCGCGGTCGTCTGGGACGACGAGGGCCGCGTGCTCTTCAGCCGCCGCGCGGAGGATCCAGCGGCGGGCAAGTTCGACCTCCCCGGAGGCTTCATGGAGGAAGGAGAGCATCCGGAGGACTGCGTCGTCCGCGAGCTCCAAGAGGAGGCGGGCGTCACGATCGTCGATCCCGAGCTCCTCGGGGTCTGGATGGACCGGTACGAGTACAAGCAGCGGACGGTCGAGACGCTGAACGTCTACTACAGCGCGCGCATCGGCGAGGGGACGCCCGAGCCCGCCGACGACGTCGTCGAGTTCCGCTGGTTCACGCCCGAGGAGATTCCCGCGGACGAGCTCGCGTTCGAGCACATCCGCGAGGTCCTCTCAGCCTGGCGTCGCCGCCGGGACGAGCACGCGTAGCGCGCGGGGCTCGATCGAGAACTCGAGCGGCGTCTCCAGCACGACGGGCTCGCCGTCGATCGCAGCCTTGACGCGGTGCTGCGCGGAGTCGATCGTCAGCCGGTCGCACTTGCGCTCGTCCCAGGTGCTCGGGCGCCACCTGTCCGCGAGGTAGAGGTGGAGCAGGCCCTCGTCCAGCCGCTCGCGCTCGCCCAGCGAGAAGAGCTCGACCTTGTAGTCGTTGTTCCCGACGAACGCGATCCGCGCCGAGACCGGCTCGCCGTCGACTGTCAGGTGCTCGCCGCCCGGATTCCTGACGAGGAGGTAGAGCGCGCGAAGCTGGGCGAACGCGTTTCGACGTCGCCGGTGCTTCTCCCGCCGGTGGACGAGCGCGGCGTAGGCGCCGATCGAGACGTTGTTCAGGAACAACCGATCGGCAACCCGGCCGACGTCGACCCGGCGCTCCTGCCCCGAGTAGGCGTCGAGCGCGCCGACCGGGTCGTCCCGGTCGAGGCCGAGGTCGCGCGCGAAGTGGTTCCTCGTCCCGAACGGGACACAGACGAACGGCAAGTCGCGCTCGACGGCGACCTCCGCCACCGCGGCGAGCGACCCGTCGCCGCCCGCCATCCCAAGCGGCCCGTCGGGGGCGCCGCGAGCCAGCTCGGCCGGATCGTCCTCCGAGCCGAGGACGCGCACGTCGATCCCGCGACGCTCCGCCTCGTCGCGAAGTTCATCCGCGCCCGGACTACCACTGCCCGAGCGCGGATTGATGAAGAGAGAAGCTATGCCTGGACCGGCTCGAGGCCGAGCGAGCGCTCGAGCGCCGACTTCGGCTGCGCGCCGATCGCGGCCGCCGCGGGCTCGCCGTCCTTGAAGAGCACCATCGCCGGGATCGAGGCGATCCCGTAGCGCTGAGCGAGGCCGGGCTCCTCGTCGATGTTGACCTTGACGAGCTTCAGCTGGTCGCTGCGCTCTTCGGCGATCTTCTGGAGGTGGGGCTCGACCATGTGACATGGCTGGCACCACTCCGCCCAGAAGTCGACGATCACGAGCTTGTCGGACGAGAGAACGTCCTGGTCGAACGTGGCTTCGGTCACTGCTTGGGCTTGGGACATCGGTTCCTTTCGAAAATGAGGTTCGGAGAGGCTAACGAGCGCGGCGGCTGACCTGTTCCCGCCCCTCCGTAAAATCGAACCCATGGCCGATCGGGTGTTCGAACCGCTTCCTTCCGTGCCGGATCACCCTGCGCTCGAGCAGGAGATCCTCGACTGGTGGGACCGCGAGCGAATCTTCGACCGGCTGCGGGAGCAAAACGCCGACGGGCCGAAGTGGAGCTTCATCGACGGGCCGGTGACGGCGAACCGGATGGTGCTCGGCGTGCATACCGCCTGGGGCAGGACGCTGAAGGACGTTCTCCAGCGCTACAAAGCGCTACGCGGTTTCCACCAGCGCTACCAGAACGGCTTCGACTGCCAGGGGCTCTGGATCGAGGTGGGCGTCGAGCGTCAGCTCGGGCTCAACTCGAAGCGGGAGATCGAAGAGTTCGGCCTTGCCGAGTTCGCGCGTAGGTGTCGCGACGTCGTCGTGGAGTCTTCGCGCGCACTGACCGAGGGCTCGATCCGGCTCGGGCAGTGGATGGACTGGGGGAAGGACTACTTCACCTTCAGCGACACGAACATCGAGTACATCTGGCGCTTCCTGCGGCTCGTGCACGAGCGCGGCTGGCTCTACCTCGGCCACCGCTCGACCGAGTGGTGTCCCCGCTGTGGAACCTCGATCTCGGCGCACGAGCTGGTCGGCAGCTACGTCGACCGCGCCGACCCGTCGCTCTTCGTCCGCTTCCCGTTGCTCGACCGCCCGGGCGAGGCGCTCGTGATCTGGACGACGACCCCGTGGACGCTGCCTGCGAACGTCGCTGCCGCGGTCAAGCCGGACGCCGAGTACGGCCGGCGCGAGAACGGGGAATGGGTCTCGATCGCTCGCTATCCGGAGGAGGCTTTTCTCGAGCGGAAGCGGGGCGAGGAGCTGGTCGGCTGGCGCTACGCGGGGCCGTTCGACGAGCTCGAGCCCGCAGCGGCGGTCGAGCACCGCGTGATCCCGTGGGAGGACGTCACGCTCGACGACGGTACGGGGATCGTGCACATCGCCCCGGGTTGCGGCTCCGAGGACTTCGAGCTCGCCAGGGTGCACGACCTCCCGGTGCTGACGCCGGTCGACGAGGCAGGGCGGTTCTACGACGAGTACGGCTGGCTGCACGGGCTCTCGACGGCCGAGGCCGCGGAGCAGATCATCGGGTATCTCGAGGAGCAGGGGCGCCTGGTGGAAGCGGGCCTGCACGAGCACCGCTATCCCGAGTGCTGGCGCTGCCACACCCCGCTGATCTTCCGGATCTCCGACGACTGGTTCATCGCCGTCGGCGAGCTGCGGCAACAGCTCCGAGACGCGAACGCAGAGGTCGAGTGGACCCCGGAGTACATGGGCAAGCGGATGGACGACTGGCTCGTGAACATGGGCGACTGGAACATCTCCAGGCGCCGCTACTACGGCCTGCCGCTCCCCTTCTACCCCTGCGGCTGCGGCCGGCTGAATGTGATCGGCTCGAAGCCCGAGCTCGAGACGCGGGCGGTGCGCGGGCTCGAAGGGCTGGAGGAGCTGCGGCGGCCCTGGGTCGACGACGTCGTGATCACGTGCGAGTCGTGCGGCGAGAAGGTGACGCGGATCACCGAGGTCGGCGACGTCTGGCTCGACGCCGGCATCGTCCCGTTCTCGACGCTCGGCTGGCAGAACCCGGACTGGATCCCGGAGGGCTACGCGACCGGCGCTGCACGCGGGCTGACCAAAGCCGATCTCCCCGACCACGCCTACTGGGAGGAGTGGTTCCCGGCCGACTGGGTCTCGGAGATGCGCGAGCAGATCCGCCTCTGGTTCTACTCGCAGCTCTTCATGTCCGTCGTGCTGACGGGCAAGGCGCCGTTCAAGAAGGTGCTCGGCTACGAGAAGATGCTCGACGAGACGGGCCGCGAGATGCACAGCTCGTGGGGGAACACGATCGACGCCCCGGACGCCTTCGCGCGGATGGGCGCCGACGTCATGCGCTGGCAGTTCTGCGCCCAGCCGCCCGACCGGAACCTGCTGTTCGGGTTCGGGCCGGCGCAGGAGATCAAGCGCAAGCTCCTGACGCTCTGGAACTCGGTCGGCTTCCTCGTCACCTACGCCAACATCGAGGGGTTCCGGCCCGAGTGGGGCCGCGATCCGGATCCTGAGGCGCCTATCGACCGGTGGCTCGTCGCGCGGACGTCGTCGTTCGTCGCCGAGGCGACAGGCGCATACGAAGCCTTCCTCACGGTCGACGTGATCCGCGCCTTCGACGACTTCGTCGACGACGTCTCGAACTGGTACATCCGCCGGTCGCGCCGCCGCTTCTACTCGTTCGACGAGAGCGCGTTCTCCACGCTCTGGTGGGCGCTCGTCCAGGGGATCCGGGTGATCGCTCCGGTGATGCCGTTCCTCGCTGAGCACCTGTGGCAAGCGCTGGTGCGCAATCCCGTGGAAAACGCGCCGGACTCAGTGTTCCTTGCCGCCTGGCCCGAGCCGGGCCCGGCCGACGAGAAGCTGCTGAAGGAGATCGAGGAGGTGCGGCGCGTGGTGCGCCTCGGCCACCAGGCGCGCGCCGGGTCCGGCCTGAAGCTGCGCCAGCCGCTGCGACGGCTCGTCGTCGCAGGCGCGGAGTTGTCGAATGAGCATGTCGCGGAGGTGCGGGAGGAGCTACGCGTGAAGGAGGTCGAGCAGGGCGAGGTCGAGGCGGAGGAGCTGGTGGTGAAGCCGAACCTTCCGGTGCTCGGGCCGCGCCTCGGCAAAGACCTCGGCGCTGTCCGCGCGGCGCTGGCGGCGGGCGAGTTCGAGCGGGTGAACGGCGGCTTCCGCGCCGCGGGCCACGAGCTCGGCCCTGACGACGTCCTCGTCGAGCGCCGTGGCAAGGAAGGCTGGGCGCTCGCATCGGACGAGGGGGTCACCGTCGCGCTCGACACGCGCCTCGACGACGAGCTCCTGCTCGAGGGCCGAGTGCTCGACCTGATCCACCGGATCAACTCGATGCGCAAGGACGCGGGGCTGGAGCTCACCGACCGGATCGTCCTCACGCTGCCGGCCGCCGACGCCGACCTCCTTGCCCACGCCGACCGGATCAAGGCCGAGGTCCTGGCAACCGATATTCGTGTCGATGGAGGACATCCGGAGCCCCAAATCGCCCGCGTGTGAGAGATGATGCGGCGGTGAGCAGCGGCCGAGACAGCGACCGGCGCAGCGACAAAGACCGGCGCTCAGGCGAGGACCGGCGCAAGGAAGCCCAGCGGCTCGAAGAAGGAGAGCGTCGCTCCGGCAACGACCGGCGGACCGGCAAGGACCGGCGGAAGCCGAAGCCCTAGTACTGCGCGTCCGCCCTAGTTCTGCGCGTCCGCCAGCGCGAGCTCGCGCCGCAGCTCGACCGGCAGCCGGAAGACGACGTCCTCGTTGACGGACTTGTACGGCTCGATCGACTCCACGCCGCGCGCCCGGAACCAGTCACAGACCCGTTCGACCAGCTTCTCCGGCGCCGAGGCGCCCGACGTGATCCCGACGCACTCGACGCCGTCGAGCCACGCCTCGTCGATGTCCGTCTCGTCGTCGATCAGGTGCGCCGCGACGCCGCCCGCTCGGGCGACCTCGACGAGGCGGTTGGAGTTGGACGAGTTCCGCGACCCGATCACGAGCAGGAGGTCGACCTCGCCGAGCAAGTCCTTCACGGCCCACTGCCGGTTCGAGGTGGCGTAGCAGATGTCGTCTCGTTTCGGCGCGCGGAGCGCAGGAAAGCGGCGTCGCAGGACGGCGATGATCGCGGTCGTCTCGTCCACCGACAGCGTCGTCTGGGTGATGTAGGCGACGCGCTCGGGATCCGTGAACTCGACGCGCTCCGCGTCCTCGACCGTCTGCACCAGGACGATCGAGTCGGGCGCCTCGCCGGTCGTTCCGACGACCTCCTCGTGCCCCTCGTGGCCGATCAGCGCGATCTCGTACCCCTCGGCCGCGTAGCGCCGGGCCTCGACGTGCACCTTCGTCACGAGTGGGCAGGTCGCGTCGATCGTGTGCAGCTTCCGGGCGGCGGCGTTCTCGTAGACGGACGGCGCCACGCCGTGGGCAGACAGGACGACCGTTGCGCCCTCGGGAACCTCCGTCTCGCTCTCGACGAAGATCGCTCCGCGCTCCTCGAGCTCCCGCACGACATGTGCGTTGTGGACGATCTGCTTGCGCACATAGATCGGCGGCCCGTGCAGGTCGAGGAGGCGCTCGACGGTCTCGACCGCCCGCTCGACGCCCGCGCAGTAGCCGCGCGGCGAGGCCAGGAGAACGCGCTTCACCATCACGCTCATCGTAGCCCCGGGCCGTTCTCCCGCCTTTTTCTGGCTTTGAAAGATGGGCCGGTCGGCCTATTGGAATTTCCCCCCGGCGGGGGTAGCGTCATCCCCACTGGGCGACGCGAACCGCGGGCGCGTACCTGGCCACGATCCGCGGTGAGCACTGGGGAGCGCCCGCCGCACCGACCCCCCCGAGCGGCGGGCCTCCCTCGTATCGCGCCGCCGCATCTCGCCGTATCATCGAGAGAGGTGTTGCTCACCGCGTCTCCGGTCGCCGCCGCGACCCTCGGCTACGCGCTGCTGGGGCTGGCGGCTGGCATCTTCGCCCTGGCCGTCCTGCTGCTGGCGCTGTACCGGCACCGGACGGCACAGTCCCCGCCTGAGCCGGCCGTCGAGCCGGAGGAGCGTGAGCCGCCGCCTGACGAGCCGCGCCGCTCTTCCGGTAGCGAGAGCCTCGACTCGGTGACGTCGCTGTCGGCGAGCTTGTCTCAGGCCGACCAGCCCGACGCGATCGCGCGGGTCCTCCTGCACGAGGTCGTGACACTGCTGCAGGTCGAGTTCGCCGCTCTCGCCCTGATCAGCGAGGACGGGAAAGAAGCGCGGGGGCTGTACGCGCGCGGGGAGGGCGCAGACCTCGACTGGTGGACGTCGGTGACGATCGACCTCGAGAACGAGCCGTCGGCGATCGCGAGCGTGGTGTTCGAAGCCGCGCCGCTGACGATCTACGACGTGGAGTCGTCGCCGCGCGTGAACCGCCGGCTGGCCGACCGCGTCGGGGCGAAGAGCGCCGCGTTCGTCCCGCTCGTCTACGGCGACCGCGTGATCGCGGTGCTCGTCGCCGCGACGACGCGCACGCGGCGGCCGTTCCCCGTGGACCAAATTTCGGTGCTCGAGGCTCTTGCCGCCGAGTCGGCGCTCGCGCTCGAGCGGACGCGGTCGGCGGTCCAGTTGGAGGAGGCGATCGAGCGGGAGCGACTTGTCGCCTCGATCGGCCGGAAGGTTCGCTCCGAGCACGACATCGAAGCGGTCCTGCGCATCGCGGTCGAGGAGACCGGGAAGGCGCTGGGGCTCACGCGCTGTTTCATTCGGCTCGGCCAGCCCGGCGAGTCGACGCCGATCCGCGCCGAGTGGGACGCGCCGGGCGTGCAGCCGATCGCGGACGCCGCGCCCAATCTGCCGGTCACCAACCTCGCACTCAAAGAGCGCCGCACCGTGGCCGTCGACGACGTCACCGACGCGCCCGAGCTCGCCGACCCCAAGCTCGGTGGCGTCGAGACCCTCGTCAACCTCGGCGCGCGTGCGGTGCTTGCCGTGCCGATCCTCGTCTTCGACCGCGCAATCGGGGCGTTCGGGCTCCACCGGCGAGAGCCGCACCGCTGGAGCCCCGCCGAGACCTCGCTGGCCGAGGCGGTCGCGCGGGAGGTCGGCCTCGCCCTGCACACCGGGCAGCTCCTCGAGGAGAACCAGAAGCGCCTCGATCGCCAGACCGCGCTCGTCCAGGCCGCCCAGGTGATGACGAGCGAGCTCAAGGTCGAGACCGTCCTGCAGCGGCTAGTGGTCGAGGTGACGAAGCTGCTCGATGCGAGCGCGGCGGATTGCTACCTGCTCGATTCCCGCCGTGGCGTTCTCCGCTGCGCCGCGGTGTACGGGTTGCCTGCGGAGCTGATCGAGTACGAGTTTCCCGCGGAGCGGGCCTTGGCCGGCGAGGCGATGCGCCGAGGTCGCGCCGCGATCTCGGGCGAGTACACAGACGTCGACCCGCCGCACCCTGCGTACGAGGGGTTCGCGGCCGCGATGGTCGCCCCGATGACGTGGTGGGGGGAGGTCCGAGGCGTGATCGGCGTCGGCACTCGCGACGAGTCGAGGACGTTCAGCCCCGAGGACGGCGAGGTGCTCGAGGCCTTTGCCAACCTCGGCTCCGTCGCCCTGCGCAACGTTGCGAGCATCGAGCAGAGCGCCCGGCAGGTGCGCATCCAGCGCGGGTTCTTCCGGATCGCCTCCGTTCTCTCCGAGCCGCTCTCGCTTACCGAGACGCTGGACGCCGTCGCGCAGGCCGCGAGCGACGCACTGGGAGGGTCGTTCGCCGCGGTGCTGATGCCCGAGCCTTCCGACCTACGGCTCGCCGGAGCCTACGAGCTTCCCGAGAGCCTCGCCGACTTCCTCGCCGCCGGGCTGGGATCGACGCCGCTCCTCGACGCGGCGCGCCGTCGGCGCGTTCTCGCCGCCGGCAGCGTCGAGAACGACGATCGGTTCGACGAGGAGTGGCAGGCGCTCGCCCGCGACGCCGGCTTCACGTCGCTGCTCGCAGTCCCGGTCGAGGCGCCCCGTCGCGACCTGCCGGGGCTGGGGCTCGTCTTCTTTGCCGAGGAGCAGCGGCTGAGCGACGACGAGGTCGAGCTCGCGAACAACCTCGCAGCCGCGGCGCGCGGCGCACTCGAGCGCGCCGAGCTCTACGAGCTGGAGCGGAAGTCCCGCGCGATCGCCCAGCAGCTCGCCAAGACCGGCTCCCGTCTCGCCACCGAGCTCGACCCCGAGGCGATCCTCGAAGAGATCGTGCAACAGGCGCCGGACCTGGTCGACGCAGACGCGGCCGCAGTCAGCCTGCTCGAGGGCGACGAGCTGGTCGTCAGCGCGGCGCATGGCCCCGAGGCCGAGGGAGCGCTCGGTGCTCGGGCGTCGGTGGTCGGCGACCTGGTCGGCGAAGTGGTCCAGGCGCGCGCGCCCGTCGTCCTGGGAAACGTCGACCGTGTGCACGCCGCAGCGGACCCGATGATCGAGGCCGGTCACCGCGCCTTCCTCGGCGCACCGCTCCTGGGCCCGGAGGGTGGCATCCACGGCGTGCTCGCGGTCTACGCCCGCGAAGCCCGGAACTGGCGGGAGGAAGAAGTCGAGGCGATCGCAGCACTGGCCGCCAACGCGTCCGCATTCCTCTCGAACGCGGAGCTGTACCAGCGAGTCGTGCTCGAGCGCGAACGCAGCCTGGCGATCCTCGGGAACGTCGCCGACGGCATCGTCGCCGTGGACCGCGACGGGCACGTCGTGCTCTGGAACGCGGCGGCCGAGCAGATCACCGGCGTCTCGGCCTCCGAGGCGCTCGGCCGTGCGCCCGCCGACGTCCTCCAGGGGAGCCTCGACCCCGACGGGACCTCGGAGGAGGGGAGGGGCATGATCCAGCTCCAGCGCGGCGAGGAAGAGCTCTGGCTGTCGGTGAGCGAGGCCGTCATGCGAGACCCGGCGGGTGCCGTCGCCGGCCGCATCTACGCATTCCGGGACGTCTCTGCCGACCATCTCGTCGAGGAGCTCAAGTCGGGCTTCGTCTCGACGGTCTCGCACGAGCTGCGCGCGCCGCTCACCTCGATCTACGGCTTCGCCGAGACGCTTCTGCGGCAGGACATCGCATTCGGCGACGAGGAGCGGCAAACGTTCCTGAATTACATCGCGACCGAGGCGCAGCGCCTCACCGGCATCGTCGACGCCCTGCTGAGCGTCGCGAGGCTCGAGGCGGGCGACCTCCAGGTGCAGCTGACCCGGACGGACCTGCGCGACGTGGTCACCGACGTCGTCTCCAGCGCGCAGCGCGAGGTCGTGAACGGCCGGCGGTTCGTGATCGACGTGCCCGAGGAGCCGCTGGACGCGGCGGCCGACCGCGAGAAGGTTCGCCAGATCCTCACCAACCTCGTCGACAACGCGGTGAAGTACTCACCGCAGGGCGGGACGGTCACCGTCGCGGCGCGGAGGACGCAGGATGCGGTTCAGGTTCGCGTCGTCGACGAAGGATCAGGCGTCCCCGTTGGAGAACAGGAACGCATCTTCAGGAAGTTCTACAGCGCAAGCTCCGACGATTCGTACGCGGGCGGCACGGGGCTCGGCCTGTTCATCGCGCGCGGGCTTGCGTCGGCGATGGGCGGCCGGCTCTGGATGGACGCAGAGGCAGAGCGCGGCGCGAGCTTCGTCTTCGAGTTGCCGACGGAGGTCGAGAAGTGACCAAGGTCCTCGTCATCGACGACGAGGCGCCGATCAGGCTGCTCTGCCGGGTCAACCTGGAGGCGGAGAAGATCGAGGTGCTCGAGGCGGCCGACGGCGAGTCGGGCCTCGAGCTCGCGCGCGCCGAGAAGCCGGACGTGGTCCTCCTGGACGTGATGATGCCGGGTATGGACGGCTGGGAGGTCGCCGAGCGCCTGTTCGACGACCAGTCCACGAGCGAGATCCCCCTCGTCTTCCTGACCGCACGCGCCGAGCTCCGCGATCGCGCGCGGGGCCTCGAGCTCGGCGGCGTCGACTACATCACGAAGCCGTTCAACCCGACCGAGCTCGCCACAGTGGTCGAGGACTTGCTGGAACGGGTCCGCCGAGGCGAACGGGACGACCTCCGCCGCGAAAAAATCGCAGAGTTAAGGAATCTACTGGTCGAGTAGCTCCTGACAGCCGCGGGACGGGCTTTGCCCGGCCCGCACTCCGCGGCTAATGGTGAAGGAGCCCGGCGTGAGCGCGTGGGCCGCGCGGCGCGGAGCGCCGCCCGGCTTCATACGGTCGCTGAAAATCGTGAGATTTTCAGCGAAGCGAGCGCGGCGAGCTAGCTGGCGAAATCTGCGGTGGCGACGTTGGCGCCCGGGAAGCCGCCCATGCTGCCAACCGCCACACCGACGCCGATGCGTCGGAACCCGCGTCGCAGGAGCGTCTCCCGGTGCGGCGGGCTCGAGAGCCACATCCCGACGATCGCGGCAGCGGTCCCGTCGACGCCGACGCCCCAGGCGATCGTCTCGCCGAGCGCTCGGCCCCTGACCCCGTGCCTCCGCAGACGCTGGTACCAGTTGCCGTGCGTGAAGGATCCGCTGCGGGCCATGGCGCGGGAATGGGCTCGCGCCGCGGCCTGAAGCCTCACGCCGATGCGCAGCGCCGGCAGTCCGCGCGTCATCCGCGCGTGGTTGATCGCTTGGAGCAGGCTCTGCTCCTGGACGGAAAGCAGCCGGGCCTCGGCGACGTCCGCCGACGGCGCCCCGGGCGCCAACCCGAGACTCGGCGACGCCCCGGGTGCGAACCCGAGACATGCAATGCCCAAGCACAACAGGGCGAAGAGTGTGCGGCCCCCCCGCTCCACGAAGTCGGGGATTCTGCCACACCTGGAGGACGCCGACTACCCGAAGTGGGGGATCCGAAACGCAGTTAGAGCGCAGTTTGCGGCAGAAAGATCATACGAAGCACGACGACGGCTCGGGTCAGTCCGAGTTTTGAGTGGTAAGCGCCTCTAGGCGCAAGTCACCAGAAGTACCACCCTGGCCGTCGATGAATCGGGGTGGCCGGATTCGAACCGGCGACTTCTGCGTCCCAAACGCAGCACTCTAACCAGGCTGAGCTACACCCCGACGCTGATGCGAGCGTAGCGTGCGGCACTTCGCGCGGGCAAGTTCGCGCTTCGGGAGAACTAGGTCTTTGCCGGCTTCGTGCTCCCAGAAGACGAGCACGTAGAAAGGCAGCCCGCCGCTCCTCGTCGCGCCCACGCGGTACTCGACAGAGACACACTGGCCGTCCTTGCAGCGGATTCGCGCCTCGCCGTGGTCGAGCTCGCCGCAGGCCATCGAGCGGAGAGTCTCGGCGACGTTCGACGGGTCGACCGCGAGATCGGCGGGCCGCAACGCGAGCAGCTCCGCGCGCGCGTAGCCCGTCAGCCGGCAGGCCATCCGGTTCGCGGCGAGGTAGTGCCCGGCCTCGTCGAGGACGAGCGCCCCGACGGGCGCATGCTCCAGCGCCTCTCCCAAGAGAGTTTCCTGTAGTGCGTCTGCCTCGACGGGCGCAATTGGGTGGCTGGCCATGGGCGGCTCTTCACCTTTTCAGCGGGTTGCCGGTAGCGCAATAGGCCGATCGGCCTATCTTTCCGCGCCTGCGCCGCCCGCTTCCTCCTCGGCGAGGAAGCGAAAGAAGAACACGGCGAAGACGGCGAAGAACACGATCGCCTGCTCGACCGACATCGTCACGCCGGCGAGCTGCTGGTCTGCCTCCGGCGAGAGCCCCCAGAGGCCGCCGCCGACCGCGTACCAGTCATAGGCGGGCTCGGGCAGCAGCGCCAGGAGGAGGCCGATCGGGCTTGCGAGCACGAATGCCGCGAACACGTACAACGCTCGGGCGGCATGCGAGAGGCGGTGCGGCGCTTCCTGGAACACGGGCCACCAGAGCAGGACACCGGCCGCCAGATAGCAAGCGTGCTCGAGATGCAGGAGCGCCGGGCGCTCCAGCGCGGCGTCGTACGCGGCCGGGAGGTGCCAGAGGTAATACGCGACGAGCCAGACCCCGAGCGCGACCGGCGGGCGGGTGAGAAACCGCCCCGCCCGGTTGTCGGTGAGCCCGCCGGCGAGCGCCGGCGGGATGCCAAGGACGAGCAGCGCGGGAGCCCACTCGGCGAGCACCACGTTCTGCCACAGGTGGGCGGTCAGCAGGTGATAGGTCAGCGCGTCCAGCGGCGTGACGGCGGTCGCGAGGAGCAGCAGGCAGCCGGTCCCGAACGCGGCGATTCGCCACGGTTCCGGCCGGTGTCGCCGCACTGCGACGACGTAGATGACCGCAACTGCCACGATCGCCAGCGACGCCTCGAGATGGAGCGACCAGGAGTAAGGGTCCGGGCGCGAGATGGCGCTACCCTACGAAGCCGCTCGCGGGCGTAGCTCAGTGGTAGAGCATTGGCCTTCCAAGCCATGTGCGCGGGTTCGATCCCCGCCGCCCGCTCTGCCGGCTCTGTGCCGCGACTAGTCGCCGAGCTCGACGCGTTCGATCGTGATCGGCGTGAGCGGCTTGTCGTTCGCGTCGGTCGGCGTCTCTGAGATCCGGTCGATGACGTCCATCCCCGACGTGACGCGGCCGAAGACGGTGTGCTTGCCGTCGAGCCAGGGCGACGCCTCGGCCGTGACGATGAAGAACTGGCTGCCGTTCGTGTTCGGGCCGGCGTTCGCCATCGCGAGCGCGCCGCGGACGACGCGGTGCTCGTTGAACTCGTCCTCGAACTCGTAGCCCGGGCCGCCCGATCCGGTGCCGGTCGGATCGCCGCCTTGGATCATGAAGTCCGGTATCACGCGGTGGAAGATCACGCCGTCGTAGAAGCCGTCCCGCGCCAGCCGCTCGAAGTTCTCGACGGTCTTCGGCGCCTCGCCGGGATAGAGCTCCAGCTCGATCGCGCCCTCGCTCGTGTGAAGGGTCGCGCTGCTCACAGCATCCTGTCGGCCAGCGGCTCGATCGCACCGGCGGTCGGCTCCATCTCCCCCGACTCCAGCCGCGCCGCCACCTCGCGTGCCAGACGGCGGGCCTCGCTCACCTGGGTCGGGTCGAGAACCGTGTTGATGGTCGCCTCGACGCGCTCGTCGACCAGAAGCTCGAGCGCGACAGTGTGTTGCTCGCGTCGCGGGATGTAGCTGTCGTTCGCAATCGCGACCCGGATGAGGACCGGACGGCCGTCCGGCAGCGTCGCGCTCTCCTGGACGGGTTGGGCGCGCAGGCTCACGCCTACATTTCATCATCGTTCGGGGTTGACCGTCCGACGCAGCCGCAATCCTGCGCTTCGGTGCCCGAAGAGCGGATCGTCACCGTCCGCCCGCGGACGGTCCTTGCGGTGATCGCGATCGTCCTCGGGGTCGCGATTCTCCTCGCCGCGATCTGGATCTCGCGGCAGGTGCTGACGTGGATCCTCGTCTCGATCTTCCTCGCCCTGGCGCTCAACCCCGCGGTGGAGTTCTTCCAGCGGCGCGGGGTCGCGCGCCGCGGTGCGGCGGCGGCGGTGACGTTCGTGATCGCGATCCTCACGATCATCGCGCTGGGCTCGCTCTTCGTGCCGACGCTGTACGACGAGGCTCGCGGCTTCGGGGAGGCCCTGCCCGGCTACGTGAACGACATCTCGGAAGGGCGCGGACCGCTGGGCCGCCTCGCCGAGCGCTACGAGCTCGAGCAGCGCGTCCGGGAGGCGGTGGAGCAGGGAGGCGGCGCGGCCCGCATTCTCGGCATCTCGGGAACCGCGCTCACGGTCACGAAGAGCGTCCTGACGTTCGTGGTCGCCGTCGTGACGATCGCGTTCATGACGTTCTTCATGCTGCTCGAAGGGCCACGCTGGATGGACCGGATCTACGGCCTGCTTCCGGAAGGCTCGACGAGCCACGTGGCGCGGGATCGGCGTTCGACATCTACCGGACGGTCGGCGGCTATGTCACCGGCAACCTGCTGATCAGCGTGATCGCGGGGATCACGTCGACTGTGGTGCTGCTGATCATGGGAGTTCCGTACGCGGTTGCGCTCGGCGTGCTCGTGGCGATCCTCGACCTGATCCCGCTGGCCGGTGCGACGCTGGCCGCGATCATCGTCAGCACCGTCGCGTTCATCCACTCGATCCCCGCCGGGATCGTCGTCCTGATCTTCTTCATCCTCTACCAGCAGGTCGAGAACCATCTGCTCCAGCCGCTCGTCTACAGCCGCACCGTTCAGCTCTCGCCGCTGGCCATCCTGATCTCGGTGCTGATCGGCGCCAAGATCGCCGGCGTACTCGGCGCTCTCGCGGCGATTCCCGTGGCCGGGACGATCCAGGTTCTGCTGCTGGCGTGGCTCGCCCATCGCCGGGAGCAAGGTCTGGCCCCCGCCCAGCCGCAGGGCCCATAACCGCGCCCCGCCCGCGGAAATCCCCCTTCCGGGGGGCTCGATCGAGGGATGCCCGCCGATCCTCAGAAACATGCGAGGGGGTTTTGCAATCCTGATTGCCGTCGTTGCGCTGGCGTCGTCGTTCGTCGCCGCCTCGAGCGCTGCGACCAACGACACCCTCGAGACCCACGTCGAGCAGCGGCTCGCGAGCGTCGGGCGCTACACGGTTCCGGCCCGCTCGTCTGCGCCGCAGAAGCGGAACCGGACGAAGTCGCTGACCGCCGTTCTCGAGCATGCGGTCGTCGCCCGGATGAACCTGGTTCGCCGCTCCCACGGCCTCAGGCCGCTGCGGCACAACGGACGGCTCTCCGCTGCGGCCGACTACCACTCGAAGGACATGGCTCGGCGGGGCTACTTCGAGCACGACAGCGCAAACGGCACCGCCTTCTGGCGCCGGATCGAGCGGTTCTACCCCTCTCGCGGCTTCCGCTCGTGGACGGTCGGCGAGAACCTGCTCTGGGGCAGCGACACCTACGGCGCAGCCTTCGCAGTCCGTGAGTGGATGAACAGTCCGCCGCACCGCGCGAACATCCTCTCGCGCGACTGGCGCGAGGTCGGGATCGGCGCCGTGTTCGTCACGTCCGCGCCGGGCGAGTATCGCGGCCGCCCCGTGACCATCGTCACGGCCGATTTCGGCTCGCGGAGATAGCTCCCCTCAGCGCTACGCTTTGCCCTGAGCGCCCGTAGCTCAGTGGAAGAGCAGCGGACTTCTAATCCGCGGGTCGCAGGTTCGAATCCTGCCGGGCGCGTGGCCTTACCTCCAGTGGCGGTCTTCGAGAGCATGTAGGAGCTGCGGCAGAAGCTCGACCAGACGCCGCTATCCTTCTCCTAGCGCGGTGGCGGTAGCTCAGTTGGTAGAGCCCCGGGTTGTGATCCCGGTGGTCGCCGGTTCGAGTCCGGTCCGCCACCCCTGAAGATTCTCGCGACCCGGCGCTTTCCGGGAGCAGCGTGGGAGGAGCTCGCGGACGTCGAGCAGGGAGCGCTCGACGCCCCGCGCGACGACGTCGAGGCGTTGGCAGTCGTCGCGGAAACCGTCGACGGCGGCGTCCTCGACCGCTTCCCGAATCTCCGGGTCGTCGCGAATTACGGCGCGGGGTACGACCTCGTCGACGTCGATGCTGCCCGGGCGCGCGGGGTCGTGGTCACGAACACTCCGGGAGTGACGAACGCCGCGACCGCGGAGCTCACGCTCGGTCTGATGCTCGCGCTGCGCCGGCGGATCGTCGCCGGCGACGCGTTCGTCCGGTCCGGTGAGTGGGGGAGCGGCTGGGCCGACGAGCCCTACAAGGGCGAGGAGCTCGCCGGCTCGACCGTCGGCATCGTCGGTCTCGGCCGGATCGGACGCGCTGTCGCTCAACGTGTCGAGGCGTTCGACACGCGGGTCGTCTACACGCGGAGGACGGTTGAGGACGATCCGCGTTTCCGGCAACTCGACGACCTGCTGGCCGAGGCGGACGTCGTCTCGGTCCACCTCCCGCTCACCAGCGAAACGCGTGGATTGATCGACGCGCGGCGGCTCGCCCTGATGCGCGAGGGCGCGGCGCTGATCAACACCGCCCGCGGCCAGATCGTCGACGAGCCCGCGCTGGTGGCCGAGCTCCGCTCCGGACGCCTTCAGGCCGGGCTCGACGTGTTCGCCCATGAGCCGGACGTCCCGAGTGAGCTGTTCGAACTGCCGAACGTCGTGATGACGCCGCACCTAGGCACCGCGACGCAGCGAACGCGGGAGGCGATGACCCGGGTCCTCGTCGACAACCTGCTCGCTGTCGACGCCGGCGAGCCGCCGCCGAACGCGGTCTAAGTGCCCCAGCCGCTCGGCGGCTCGAACCGGCCGTCGCGGGCGTTCCAGTAGTCGTGCTGCTCGATCACGAGGCCGTCGTTACCGAACCGCAGGAGCGAGACGCCGGCAATCGTCTCGTCCCGGCCCTGGAAACGCACGACCCCCCAGTACTCGACGACCGCCCGGTCAGCCGACACGATCGGCTCCCCGAACCAGCACTCCGCCGCGTCCTGCTCCGAGAACGCCCACTCCGCATAGGCGCGCGGCGTCTGTAGGTCGCGGAACGGCTCGGATCGAAACGAGGCGCCCTCCGCGTAAAGGGCCGCGACCGCGGCCGCGTCGGCTTCCGGCCAAGCGCGAGCCCACCCTTCGGCCCAGCGGCGCGCAGCTTCCCCCGTCTCCACGGCGGCTACTCTGACCGAGGAGGCTCCAACACGATGAAGCTTGTGCCGCCTGGCCGCGCTGGACGACGCCAGCCCGCGTCCTCAGTCGCGCCCATATGACCGGCATATGGGCGCTCCCTGCGTCCTTGGCTCGCGCCGCCCAGCGCACCCAGGCGACGAAGCGTCATCATGTCGAAGCCTCCACCCGGCCCCGTAGCTCAGTGGATAGAGCGGCAGACTTCGAATCTGCGTGCGATGGTTCGACTCCATCCGGGGCCATAGCCCCAGCCGGCTAGCTGCGGTAGGTCTCGATCAGCGCGCGGCCCATCGCCTTCGCGCGCCGTGCGGCGTTCTGGTCGCCCTCGCCCGCGGCGACGATCGAGCCCTTCATCAGGATGTGCCAGGAATGCGCGAAGGTCTCCGGATCTCGGAGGCGCGCGTCGGTCGCGAGCTGCGTCAGCAGCGACCGGATGTTCGCGAGGTGGAGGACGCTCGCCTTGCCGATCGGGTGGTTGCGATCCGCGCACTCCAGCATGACGTTGATGAACGAGCAGCCCTCGAAGTCGTCCTTCCGGAACCACTCGTCGAAGGCGTCGAAGATCGCGAGCAGCTGTTCGTCCGGCTCGGTGGCGCGGCTCTGAGCCTCCCGCTCGACCCAGTCGCGCGTCCAGAGCTGCTCTCGCTGCTCGAGGAAGGCGAGCACCAAGTCGTCCTTCGAGGCGAAGTGGCGGTAGAGCGTCGCCTTGGCAACTCGCGCGCGCTCGAGGATCTCCTCGATGCCGACCGCTCGGATGCCGCGATGGGAGAAGAGCTCGTAGGCGCTCTCGAGGATCCGCTCGCGCGCGCCAAGTCCGCCGGTTGCCGCAACGTCTGACATCGTGCCCTCAGTGTAGTAGCCGAGAAAGACGATTCTGTCTAGCCGGTGATGCGGGCGAGAGGACTTGAACCTCTAAGGGCCTCGCGGCCCAACGGGACCTAAACCCGCCGCGTCTACCAATTCCGCCACGCCCGCGTGATTCGAGGATAGAGGAGCGGGGTAGACGAGGCCCTAAACCCGACTACGACCGTTGAAAGGAGGGCGAGACGATGTATATCGGCGGTGGCGTACTCACCCTGATCATCATCATCCTGCTCCTCATCTGGCTCCTCTGAGCGTCGACTGAGCAGGGTTTCCCCGGGGTGCGCGGCAGCCCCGGGGACTGCTGGCACAATGGCCGTCCTGTGAAAGCGACGGTCGAAGAGCTCCCCGAGAGCAGAGTCCGCATGACCGTCGAGGTCTCCGGACACGACGTTCAGCATGCGGTCGACCACGCCGCTTCGGATCTCGCGGGCAGCTTGAAGATTCCCGGGTTCCGAAAAGGCAAGGTCCCGATGCCCGTGCTCTTGGCGCGGGTGGGCAAGGACCGCCTCTACGCCGAAGCCGTCGAAAGTCACATTGGCGGCTGGTTCCGTGCCGCGCTGCGGGACACGAACGTCCGCCCTGTCGCGGCTCCCGAGTACGGGTATGACCTTCCGTCGTCGCCGACGGATCCGTTCGAGTTCACGGCGACTGTCTCGATTCAGCCGACGCCCGAGCTCGCCGACTGGACGACTCTCGAGGTTCCGGCGGCCGAAGCCGAGGTTCCTGAGGAGCTGATCGATGCCGAGCTCGAGGTGCTTCGCTCGACCGTGGCGGACCTCGCCTCCGTGGAAGGCCGTCCGGCGCGCGAAGGGGACGTACTGGTCGTCGATCTCGTTTCGGAGTCCGGCGACGCCCAGCGCGACTACGTGGTGGAACTGGGCGCGGGCCGCCTGCTGCCGGAGATCGAGCAGGGGCTGATCGGACTGGAGACGGGCGCCGATCAGGACATCGAGTACTCACTGCCCGACGGCAGCCAGGGGCGCGTGCACGTGACGGTGAAGGAGATCCAGGAGAAGGTCCTGCCTCCGCTGGACGACGATCTCGCGCGCGCGGCAACCGAGTTCGATTCGCTGGAGGAGCTGCGGACCGAGATCGAGGAGAGGCTGATGGGCCAGCTCGAGGAGCAGCTCGACGCGCAGTTTCGTACCGCCGCGGTCGACACCCTGGTCGACGCGACTGACCTCGATCTCGCCGATGCGCTGGTGCAGAGCCGGGCGGTCGAGCTCTGGAACGGCTTCGTCCGCTCGCTCGAGCGGCGCGGCATCCCGGCCGAGACTTACCTCCAGCTCAGTGGGCGGACGCCGCAGCAGATCCAGGCCGACATCGAGGCCGAGGCTCAGCGCTCGCTCGCCCGTGAGATCGTGCTCGAGGCCGCGGCGGACAAGCTCGGCGTCGAGGTCTCCGACGACGAGGTCGACGAATTGATCCGCGAGCAGGCCGAGGCCGACGGCGAGGACGCCGACGCGCTGATCGCGCAGGTGCACGAGGCCCACCGCTACGAGGCGATCCGCGACGACCTCAGATTGCGGTCGGCGCTCGACACGATCGCGTCCGAGGTGCAGCGGATCCCGATCGACCTCGCCCGTGCACGCGAGAAGCTCTGGACCCCCGAGCAGGAAAAACCCGAGACCGCTACGAAGTTGTGGACCCCCGGCAGCAAGGAGCCCGCATGAGCCCGATGGTACCGATGGTGATCGAGCAGACGTCCCGCGGCGAGCGCGCGTTCGACATCTACTCGCGCCTGTTGAACGAACGCATCGTCTTCCTCGGCACGCCGATCGACGACCAGATCGCAAACCTGATCATCGCGCAGCTCCTGCACCTCGAGTCCGAGGACCCCGACAAGGACATCGCGCTCTACGTGAACTCACCGGGCGGCGACGTCTACGCCGGCCTCGCCGTGTACGACACGATGCAATTCATCAAGCCCAACGTGCAGACGATTTGCGTGGGGATCGCGATGTCGATGGGCGCGCTGCTCCTCGCCGGCGGGACGAAAGGAAAGCGCATGGCGCTGCCGAACGCCAAGATCCTGATCCACCAGGTTTGGACGCCGCACGGCCCGGGGGGCCAGGCGGCCGACATCGAGATCCGCGCGCGCGAGACGCTGAACCTCAAGCGGCGGCTCGAGGAGATCCTCGCAGAGCACACCGGACAGGAACTGGACAAGGTTGGCCGGGACACCGACCGCGACTACTTCATGTCAGCGCAAGACGCCAAGGATTACGGCATCATCGACACCGTGATCAGCAACCGCGATTCGCCCAAGGACTAGCACTGATGGCGATTTCCGACTACAAGGAGAACTAGGGTGGCAAGGGCGAGCGACGGGAACGAGCAGCTTCTCTGCAGTTTCTGCGGGAAGAGCCAGCGACAGGTCAAGAAGCTGATCGCCGGTCCCGGCGTCTACATCTGCGACGAGTGCATCGATCTCTGCAACGAGATCATCGACGAGGAGCTCACCACTCCCTCGCAGCTGGACCTCGAGAACCTTCCTCGCCCGAAGGACATCTACTCCGTCCTCAACGACTACGTCGTGTCGCAGGAAGAGGCGAAGCGAACGCTCGCCGTCGCCGTCTACAACCACTACAAGCGCGTCCAGATGGGGACGGAGGAGAACGACGTCGAGCTCCAGAAGTCGAACATCCTCCTGCTCGGGCCGACCGGCTGCGGGAAGACGCTGCTGGCACAGACGCTGGCGCGAATCCTCAACGTCCCGTTCGCGATCGCCGACGCGACCGCGCTCACCGAGGCCGGCTATGTCGGCGAGGACGTCGAGAACATCCTGCTGAAGCTGATCCAGGCGGCCGACTTCGACATCAAGAAGGCCGAGACCGGGATCATCTACATCGACGAGGTCGACAAGATCGCGCGCAAGGCGGACAACCCGTCGATCACGCGCGACGTGTCCGGTGAGGGCGTCCAGCAGGCCCTGCTGAAGATCCTCGAGGGGACGGTGGCCTCAGTGCCGCCGCAGGGCGGGCGCAAGCATCCGCACCAGGAGTTCCTCTCGATCGACACCACGAACATCCTCTTCATCTGCGGCGGTGCGTTCTCCGGGCTGGAGAAGATCATCGCCCGGCGGATCGGCAAGAACGCCGTCGGCTTTGGCGCCGACATCCGCTCCCGGCACGACGGAGAGACGAGCGAGATGCTCACGCAGGTGATGCCGGAAGACCTGCTCGGCTATGGGCTGATCCCGGAGTTCATCGGGCGACTGCCGGTCGTGTCGGCAGTGCACCAGCTCCAGCGCGAAGACCTCGTCCAGATCCTCACGGAACCTCGCAACGCGCTCGTCAAGCAGTACCAGCGATTCTTCGGCTACGACTCGATCGAGCTCGTGTTCACCGACGACGCGCTCTGGTCGATCGCGGATCGCGCACTCGAGCGTGAGACCGGAGCCCGCGGGTTGCGTTCGATCATCGAAACCGCCCTCCTCGACGTGATGTTCGAGCTTCCCTCGCGCAAGGACGTCTCAAAATGCGCGATCACGAAGGAGACGATCGAGAACGGCGTCAAGCCGACGCTCGTGACGAGCGCCGGCGCGGACGCCGAGGACGAAGAGCGCGCGGCCGAGTCGGCCTAGCTCGGGCGGGGCTTGCACTCCACGCGGCGGCGACCGCCAGATCTCTCGCGCTAACCGGTCATCGCGACGCCGAGAATCGTGCACGCGATCGATTCGTTCTCGAATGCCTGCCAGTGGACGACCACCATGTTTCCGAGGCCGAAGTTCGTGCCCCTGTGAAAGACGAGGGTTCCGACCACGTTGTCGTCACTTGTGCTCATCACGTCGTGGGTGGTGTCGGTCGGATCGAAGTCGCCGTCTTTGACTCCGAGCGAGCTCGCGATCTTGGAGTTCTGCCAGACCGTGCTCGCGTGCATCTCGATGTCCCCGCCCGGGCAGCTGGCGGTGAGCGTCAACCCTCCGAAGTTCAAGAGCGTCTCCACCGTCGCCCCTGCATCCCTTCGGTAGTACACGGGCATCTGCGTCCCCAATTCGGTTACACCTACCGAATCACTCGCGAGCTCCGAGCCGTTCACGGCGTCCGGCGCAATGTCAACCGCGCCGACCGAGTTATCGACGATCTCCGGTGAGGCGACCTTGTTCGAGCCGATCTCCGGGTTCGGATAGCTCCCCGCCAGGTCCCCGCCGGCCGGGCCGGTTGATGGTCCCGGCGGTCCCTGAGCACCGGTGTCACCCTTAGGCCCGGCCGGCCCTGCAGGTCCCGCAGGTCCGGCCGCCCCCGCAGTCCCCGGCGGACCGACTGCCCCAGGAGCGCCCTTCGCTCCTCTGACGTTGCCTTTGAAATCCTTCGGCGTGAGCGTCTTGTTGCGGACGTCCTTGCCGGTCAGCGAGTTGTCCTTGATGTCACGGCCGGTGATCAGCCCCTTCGCGGCAACGCCGGTCCCGGTCATCGACATCAGAAGTGCCAGCGACGCGATCACGAGCGCCGGCGACGGCTTGCGAGCGAGCTTGCGAAGTCGACTCATCTTCCCCTCCTCAGGTTCCCTGAGCCGAGTATGAGGCGATCCGCGCAATCCACCAAACTCGAGAGCCAAGCCGTTCGTTTGCGCGACCCCGCCTGCGCCGCCATACTGAACTCATAGTCGCTGCCTGACCACACCCGTACTCTTCAGCGCCGAATGGCGGTCGGTGCCGGCGAATGATGGACACGCGCTACAACCCCGAAGGCGTCGAGCAGCGCTGGCAGCAGACGTGGGAGGCCGAGGGTCACTACCACGCCGAGCCCGACGCGGCCGGTGAGCCGTACTGCATCGCGCTGCCGCCCCCGAACGTGACGGGGGAGCTGCACATGGGTCATGCGCTGAACGCGTCGATCCAGGACACCCTGATCCGCTGGCACCGGATGCGCGGTTTCAACGTCCTCTGGCAACCGGGCTACGACCACGCCGGCATCGCGACGCAGAACGTGATCGAGAAGGAGCTCGCGAAGGAGGGCAAGACGCGCCACGACCTCGGGCGCGATGCCTTCCTCGAGCGCACGTGGGAGTGGCTCGAGCGCTACGGCGGGATCATCATGGGTCAGCTGCGGCGGCTCGGCGCATCGCTCGACTACCGGCGCGAGCGGATGACGATGGACGAGGGCTACGTACGTGCCGTCCTCCGCTGGTTCGTGCATCTCTTCGACAAGGGCTACCTCTACCGGGCCAACCGGATCGTGAACTGGTGCCCGCGCTGCGCGAGCGCGATCTCCGACCTCGAGGTGAACCATGTCGACGAGGACGACACGCTGACCTGGATCCGGTACCCGCTCGCCGACGGGTCGGGACACGTGACGATCGCCACGGTCCGCCCGCCGACGATGCTGGCGGACTCGGGTGTCGCGGTGAACCCGAACGACTCGCGCTACGCGGATCTCGTCGGAAAGGAGGCGATCGTCCCGATCGCGGAACGCCGCGTGCCGATCGTGGCGGACGAGCGGGTGGAGATGGACTTCGGGACGGGCGCGCTGAAGATCACCCCGGGCCACGACCCGATGGACTTCGAGATCGGCCAGGAGCACGGGCTCGCGGAGCTGACCGTGATCGGCCTCGACGGACGGATGAACGAGCAGGCGGGCGAGTTTGCGGGCCTGACCCAGGAGGAAGCGAACGAGCGGATCGTCGCGCGACTGCGCGAGCAGGAGCTGCTCGAAAAGCAGGAGCCGTATCGGCACAGCGTCGGCCACTGCGATCGCTGCGGGACGCGGATCGAGCCGCTGATCACGCTGCAGTGGTGGTGCGACATGAAGCAGCTGGCAGCGCCGGCGATCGAGGCGCGTGCGGGACGGGCGCGTGCGCTTCCACCCGGCTCGGTACGCGGACGTCTATCTCAACTGGATGGAGAACATCCGCCCCTGGTGCGTTTCGCGCCAGCTGTGGTGGGGCCATCGAATTCCCGTGTGGTACTGCCCGGACGGGCACACGACCGCGGCCGAGGAGGAGCCGGAGCGCTGCGGTGAGTGCGGGAGCACCGAGCTCGTCCAGGACGAGGATGTGCTCGACACCTGGTTCTCGTCGGCGCTCTGGCCGTTCGCGACGCTCGGCTGGCCGGAGCAGACGCCGGAGCTCGCAACCTGGTACCCGAACGACGTGAGCTCGACCGACCGCGGGATCATCTTCCTCTGGGAGGCTCGGATGCAGATGGCGGGGACCGAGCTGATGGGCGAGATCCCGTTCCACTCGATCAACATCCACTCCACGATCAACGCGCCCGACGGACGGCGGATGTCGAAGAGCCTCGGCACCGGCATCGACCCGCTCGAGACGGTGGAGGGGCACGGCGCCGACGCCACTCGTTACGGCCTCCTGAAGATGTCGTCCTCGCAGGATGTCCGCTTCAACGTGAAGATGATCGAGGAGGGCCGGCGCCTTGCGAACAAGCTGTGGAACGTCGCCCGGCTGATCGTCGCGAACACCGAGGGAGCGGCGCCCGATCTCCGTCCCCGCGAGCTCGAGGAGCGCTGGATCCTCGCGCGGCTGGACGCGACGCGCGCAGAACTCGAAGACAGATGGTCGCGCTTCGAATTCGCACCGGCCGTGAATGCGCTCTACCACGTGACCTTCGACGACTTCTGCGACTGGTACGCGGAAGCGATCAAGCCACGGCTGTACGAGCGTGACGGCGACGCGCAGGCCACCGCGCTCGCCGCGCTCGAGCGACTGCTGCGCCTGCTTCACCCGGTTATGCCGCATGTGACCGAGGAGATCTGGTCGCAGCTTCCGGCGCGCGACACGCGGCTGATCCGGGCGCCGTGGCCGGAGCCCGACGAGAGCTTCTCGCACGAGGCCGCCGCGTTGCAACGCGTGCAGGAGGCTGCCGAGATGTTTCGGCGCAGCGGCGTCGCTCCGGAACTCGCCGGCGACGAGGCGCGGATCTTCGACGCCGTCGTCCGTCCGGATCGCGCGAAGGGGGACGGCGACGCCGGTGCCGAGATCGAGCGGCTCCGCCAGGAGATCGCGCGCGCCGAGGGCATGCTCGCCAACGAGCGGTTCGTCGCGCGGGCCCCCGCCGAAGTCGTCGACGCGGAACGGGAGAAGCTCGCCCGCTACCGCCGTGAGCTCGAGGCTCTCGGCGGCTGAGCAGGCTCAGCCACCGCCTGGGTCGCGTCGCTCGACCCCTGGCCGGAGGAGTTCGGCCTCGAGCGCATGCGCGAGCTCCTGGAGCGACTCGGTCACCCGGAGCGCCGGTACCCGGCTATTCACGTTGTCGGGACGAACGGCAAGTCGACCGCCACGCGGGCGATCGCCGCTCTCTTACGCGCCGAGGGGAGGCGAGCGGGCGCCTACACGTCTCCGCACGTGAGTGGGTGGTCGGAGCGCGTCTGGGTCGACGGCCGGGAAGCGGACTTCGAGCGGGTCGTTGCGCGCATCCGCGCGGCGGCCGAGGAGGTCGGCGCGACGCAGTTCGAGGCGCTCACCGCGGCGGCGCTGACCGAGTTCGCGGAGCGCGGTGTCGACGTCGCCGTGGTCGAGGCCGGCCTCGGCGGCCGGCTCGACGCGACGAACGTCGTCGACGCCCAAATCGTGCTGCTGACGAACGTCTCGCTGGAGCACACCGAGGTGCTCGGCGACACGCCGGAGCAGATCGCGCGCGAGAAGCTTGCCGTTGCCCATGCAGCCAACATAGTTGTCATGTCGGACGACACGTATCGGGATCTCGTACCGAAGAGCGCCGAGATCGCCATAGGAGACGCACGAACCGCCGTAGAAGCTTTCCTCGGACACTCGATTGACAGAAAGGCGCCGGCCGCGCTCCCAGGCCGTCTCGAATGGCGAGAGCGCGAGCTCTGGGACGGGGCGCACAACCCGGCAGGCACTGCGTGGTTACGGGCCAACGCAAACGAGCGATTCGGCGCAGCCGTCGTGTCCATCCTGCGCGACAAGGACGCCGATTCGATGCTGGCCGACCTCGCCGCGCTGTCGCCGTCAGTGATCGCGACGCAGTCGAAAAACCCGCGCAGCCTGCCGGCAACCGAACTCGCCGAGCGCGCCAAGGCACACTTCCAGCATGTCGTCGTCGAGCCGGACCCCCGCGAGGCCCTTGCCCGAGCGAGAGAATCCACCCGTGGCCCCATCCTCGTCACCGGCTCGCTCTACCTCCTCGCCGAGCTCTCGGCGTAAAGGAACAGGGCGTACCATGACGAACGTCGCTGAGCGGCTCAGCGTGTTCGCGTTCGCGGCCGCCGTAGTGCTGACGATCGTCGGGCTCGCTTTTGCCGCCGGCTACGTGGTGGGGCAACTCCTGCTGTGAGGGAAAACGGGTGAACGACTTTTTCGAGAGCCTCCGCGATTTCTTCGGCTCCGACGCCTGGGTGGTCGGGCGCAACCTCGGCCTGTTCTTCCTCGTCGTCTTCTGGCTTGCGGTCGCCTACTGGGTCTTCAAGGATGCGCGCCGGCGGATCGAGGATCCGTGGCTGATCGGCATGGCGACCGTGCTCGGACTCGTACCGATCGTCGGTGCGCTGATCTACATGCTCTTCCGGCCTCCCGAGTACCTCGAGGACGTCCGTGAGCGCGAGCTCGAGATCAAGGCGATGGAGGAGCGGCTCGCGCGCCGTGAGCTTCACTGCCCGGTCTGCCGAGCTCACGTCGAGGACACGTTCCTGGTCTGCCCGGTCTGCACGACGAAGCTCCGGCAGGCCTGCGTCAACTGCAAGGCGCCGCTCGAGACGCTGTGGCAGATCTGCCCGTACTGCGAAGCCCCGGTCGAGACGCCGACGACGATCGAGTTCCCGCCCGCGCCGCGGCGCGAGCGTCCCGGCAACTAGCCGTTAACCTGCCCGCTCGATGGCGGTCGAGCGGACACTCGTGCTGATCAAGCCGGACGCGGTCCGGCGTTCGCTTGCGGGCGAGATCCTCGCGCGCTTCGAGCGCCGGGGCCTGCAGCTCCGTTCAGCGCGTCTGCTCACCGTTGACCGCTCGCTCGCCGAGGAGCACTACGCCGAGCACACCGAGAAGCCCTTCTTCGGGGAGCTCGTGGACTTCATCACCTCCGGTCCGACGATGGCGCTCGCGCTCGAGGGCGAGGGCGCGATCAAGGTCGTCCGAACGACGATGGGCTCGACGAACCCCGCCGAGTCGGCGCCCGGAACGATCCGCGGCGACCTCTCGCTGTCCATGCCGGACAACCTGGTCCACGGCTCTGACTCGCCGGATTCCGCTCAGCGGGAGCTTGCGCTCTGGTTCCCTGATGAGCCTGTCTGAGGACGCCCTCCGCAACCGCGAGGTCTGGACGAAAACCAACGCGGAGTACACCGACAGGCAGGCGCAGGGGTCGTGGGTCAGCACCGAGATCGAGTGGGGGACCTACGGCATTCCGGAACGCCAGCTGGACGTGCTCGGCGATGTCTCGGGCCAGGACGTGATCGAGCTCGGCTGCGGCACGGCGTACTTCTCGGCCTGGCTCGCGAGGCGCGGCGCGCGGCCGGTCGGCCTCGACGTTACGCCGGCCCAGCTCGAGACGGCCCGTCGGATGATGTCCGAGACGGGAATCGAGTTCCCACTGGTCGAGGCGAGCGCCGAGGACGTCCCACTGCCCGACGAGTCGTTCGACCTCGCGCTCTCCGAGTACGGCGCGTCGATCTGGTGCGACCCCGCTCGCTGGATTCCTGAGGCGCATCGCCTCCTTCGCCCTGGAGGCGCGCTCGTCTTTCTCTGCAACTCGCCGCTGTCGGTGATGTGCATGCCGGACGAGGGCAAGATCGACGTGCGTCTTCTTCGCTCTCAGTTCGAGCTCGGGCGGATGCAATGGCCGGGAGCCGACGAAGGGGTCGAGTATCACCTCGGCCACGGCGAGCTGATCCGGCTTCTTCGCGAGACCGGCTTCGAGCTCGAGGGGCTCTGGGAGCTTCAGGCTCCTGACTCCGCAAACGATCACGAGTTCTACGACTTCGTGCCGGCCGAGTGGGCTCGCAGATGGCCGGCCGAGGAGATCTGGAAGGCGCGGAAGCGCTAGCGCTCATGTGAGCGTGTCGCCCGCACCGCCCATCGTTCTCGCGTCCCGTTCGCCCCAGCGAAAGGCGATCCTGGAACAGCTCCGGATCCCCTTCGTCGTCGTGGCTCCCGACTACGAGGAAGACGGTGACGACCCGGTCGAGCACGCCGCCGGCAAGGCGCGCTCGGTGGAGGGAGGCGAACGGCCGGTCCTCGGCGTCGACACCGTGGTCGTGTGCGACGGCGCTGTCCTCGGCAAGCCCGACGGCGCGGCTGAGACCGAGCAGATGATCGAGACGCTCGGGGGGAAGACGCACGAGGTCGTCTCCGGCCTGTGTCTCCGGACACCGGCCTGGGAGGAGCTCCACTCCGAGACCACCCGCGTGACGTTCAGACCGCTGACCCCGCGCGACATCGCCAACTACATCGCCACGGAGGAGTGGCGGGAACGCGCCGGTGGCTACGCGATCCAGGGCGTCGGCGCCGGCCTCGTCGAGCGGATCGAGGGCGACTACCTGAACGTCGTGGGGTTGCCCGCCGGACTGCTGATTCGGCTGCTTGCAGCGCGTTTCAGTGGGATCTACGGGTACGGCTAGCTAGACTCGGCGCTCGGGAGATGGGGCTACTGGGCTACCTCAACGGCTTCGGCGGCCGCGACATGGCGGTGGACCTGGGCACCGCCAACACGCTCGTCTACGTGCGGGGGCGCGGGATCGTCCTCTCGGAACCGTCGGTGGTCGCGATAGACCACGCCTCGGGAGAGGTTCACGCCGTCGGCGTCGAGGCCAAGCGGATGCTCGGCCGCACACCGGGAACGATCTCGGCGATCCGCCCGCTGAAGGACGGCGTCATCGCCGATTTCGACGTGACCGAGCAGATGCTCCGCCACTTCATCCAGAAGGTCCACCAGCACCGCTTTGCGCACCCGCGCGTCGTCGTCTGCGTGCCATCCGGCGTCACCGGAGTCGAGAAGCGGGCCGTCGAGGAGGCGACCAGAAACGCCGGCGCTCGCGACGCGTTCCTGATCGAGGAGCCGATGGCCGCCGCGATCGGCGCCGGGCTCCCCGTCTCCGAGCCGACCGGAAACATGATCGTGGACGTCGGCGGCGGCACGACCGAGGTCGCTGTCATCTCGCTCGGCGGGATTGTCGTCTCGGTCAGCCTCCGGGTCGGCGGCGACGAGATGGACGAGGCGATCATCAGCCACACCAAACGCGAATACAAGCTCCTGATCGGCAACCAGACCGCAGAGGAGATCAAGCTCGAGATCGGCTCCGCGTTCCGCATGAAGGAGGAGGTGCAGGCCGAGGTTCGCGGACGCGACATGCTCACCGGGCTCCCGAAGACGGTGATCATGAGCTCCGAGGAGGTGCGGCACGCGCTCGAGGAGCCCGTGACGCAGATCGTCGACGCGATCAAGTCGACGCTCGACAAGACGCCGCCCGAGCTCGCCGCGGACATCATGGACCGCGGCATCGTGCTCGCCGGTGGCGGCGCCTTGCTGGCCGGGCTCGACGAGCGGCTCCGCCACGAGACCCAGATGCCGGTGCAGCTCGCGGAGTCGCCGCTAACCTGCGTCGCCGTCGGTTCCGGTCGCAGCCTCGAGCTGCTCGAGGTGATGCAACGGACGTCCAAGAGCGCGAAAAGCCGCAACGGCTACCGCCGTTAGCACCACCGAAGCCTTTCCGTGTTGTTCCCTAGACTGATTCTTCGTGCCACGTAACCGCTCCATGCGGCTGGCGGCACTGGGCTCGACGGTTCAGCGAGCCGCCTCTCCGGGGTACTCCTCGCTGCGGTCGCGCAGCGCGCTTCGGCGCCGCGTGGTCGCCGGAGTGCTCGTGGCGCTGTCGCTTGCCCTGATCACCGGCTACTTCCGCGAGTCCGAGAGCGGCGTGCTGCACGACGTCCAGGGCGTCACGGCGAGCATCCTGCACCCGTTCCAGGTCGGCGCCGAGCGTGTCGCGCGGCCGTTCCAGGACGCCTACGGCTGGGCGGCGGGGTTCGCGAACGCGAAGTCGGAGAACGAGCGGCTGAAAGAGCGGCTCGAGGTGCTCGAGTCGCAGGCGCTCCAGAACTCGGGCGCGGCGACCGAGAACGCCGAGCTGCGCAAGCTCCTGGAGTACCGGTCCGGGCCGACGTTCCCCAGGGGCTACGCCGGAATCGGCGCGGAGGTGATCTCGCACCGTGTGAACGAGTTCCAGGAGCGGATCGTCGTCGCGGCAGGCTCCAACGACGGCGTCCGGATCTATGACCCGGTCCTCGACAGCGACCGCCACCTCGTGGGCCATATCTCGAAGGCCGCGCCGCGCTCGTCGCAGGTCACGCTGCTGACCGACGGTGAGTTCGCCGTTTCCGCCTACGACATGCAGACGGAGACCTACGGCCTCGTCACGCACGGTCACGGGGTGGGCGAGAGCCTGATCCTCGACCTCGTGCCGAAGGACAAGCGCGTCGAGCGGGGAGACCTGATTGCCACCGCCGGACGCCGCGCCGGCGACCTGCCGTCGCTCTACCCGAAAGGGATCGCGATCGGCACCGTCTCCCGTGTCGGACGCAGCGACATCGACGTCTACCAGTCGGTCCAGGTCGACCCCCTCGCGGAGTTCTCCTCGCTGAGCGCCGTGCTGATCCTCGTTCCGAGGGAGCGCTGAGCCGATGGCCGTCGACGTCGCGAAGGCCGGAGCCGTCTTCTTCGTCGCCGTCGTCCTCCAGGCCGCGATCGTCTCCGCAGTGGAGCCGTTCGGCGGCACCGCCGACCTCGTGCTGGTGACGCTGACCGCCGCCGCACTCCTGCGGGGCGCGGTGTTCGGGGCGGTCGCCGGGTTCTACGCGGGCTTCCTGCTCGACGCTGCGCACCTCGAGACCCTCGGACTGAGCTCCCTCCTGTTGACGCTCTCGGGCTACTGGATCGGGCGCTACGGCGAGACCACCGGTGGTGACCGGGCGCACGCGCCGCTGCTTGCGATCGCGGTCGTCACCGTCCTCTACTCGCTCGGTGCGCTCGGCCTCCACTACCTGCTCGGCGAAGCCGTCTCGGCTCGCGACGGCCTGATCGACGCCCTGCCCGCGCAGATCCTGCTCAACCTCGCGCTGACGATCCCGGTCTACGCGCTCGTCCGGCGCATCCTCGCGCCGCCCGGCGGGCGCCCCGCGATGGAAGTCGAGTTCGGCACCCACTAGATGCCCTGATGGCCAACGTCACCCGTATCCCCCCGAACCGAACCCGCTTCATGCCGCGCGACCCGCGCGTGGAGGGCCCCTACCGGGTGACCCCTCAAATCGCCCTGCGGCTCGGGATCCTCGGCGCCGTCGTGCTCTTCGCCTTCGCCGTCCTGTTCTTCCGCCTCTGGGCGCTGCAGGTGCTCTCCGGCGAGCGCTACCTCGCGGCCGCCCAGAACAACCAGCTCCGGACGCTCCGGGTGGAGGCTCAGCGCGGGAAGATCATCGACTACCGCGGGCGCGTGATCGTGGGCAACCAACTCGCACACGTCGTCCGCATCTGGCCTGCCAGTCTCCCGCGACGGAGCCGCGCCCGCGTCTTCAGGGAGCTCGGACTCGTCCTCGGCGTGCCCCCGGCGGAGCTCCAGCAGACCTTCCGCGAGCAGCGCCGCGCCGACCCGCTCAAGCCCGTGACGCTCGCCGAGGGCGTCTCGAAGGACGTCGTGATGTACCTGAAGGAGCGCGTCCGCGAGTTCCCCGGGCTGACGATCGAGCGAACCTACCTGCGGAGCTACCCGAGGGGAACGCTCGGGGCGCAGCTCCTCGGGCACGTCGGAGCCGTCACGCCGGATCAGGTGAAGAGCGGGCGCTACCGGAGCGGCGACCGCGTCGGCCAGGCCGGCCTCGAGGCTGCATACGACCGCTACCTCCGGGGCCGCGCGGGGCTGGCGAGGCTCCGGGTCAACTCGCTCGGCACGCCGCTCGGGCGCCCGCTGAGCAGCGAGTTCTCCCAGCACGGTCTCGACGTCCGGACGACGCTCGACGTGAAGCTCCAGCGCGCCGCAGAGGAGGCGCTCGTCTACGGGATCGAGGTGGCGCGCGAGAACAAGGCGTGGGCCGCGGACGGCGGGGCCATCGTCGCGCTCGATCCGCGGACCGGGGCGATCCGGGCTCTCGCCTCGAACCCGACGTACGACCCGCGGGTCTACATCGGCAAGCCCAAGCCGAGCGAGCTCCGGCCGCTGCTGGACCAGCGAGCGGCGGAGGAGGCGAACTTCCCGGCGCTGAACCGCGCGATCGCCGGCCTCTACCCGCCAGGGTCCACGTGGAAGCCCGTCACCGCCCTCGCGGCGATGCGCGAGCGCCTGATGTCGGCGTACACGCCGATCCCTTGCACCGGCGAGATGGAGATCGACGGTACGACGTTCAAGAACTGGAACCCGTTCGTGAGCGAGTCGATGACGCTGCCGAAGGCCCTCGCAGCGTCGTGCGACACGTACTTCTACCAATTGGGTCTCGATTTCTACGGGCTCCCCGCGCAGTACGGCAGCCCGCACCAGAAGTGGGCGTCGGCGTTCGGGTTCGGCGAGGCAGCCGGTCTCGACATCGGCGGCGAGCAGAGCGGGCTGCTGCCGACGCCGCAGTGGCGGCGCAAGACGTACACGAAGGAGCGCTACCCGGAAACGTGGGAGGTCGACAGCCTCTGGAAGTCCGGCGACTCCGTGCAGCTTGCGATCGGCCAGAAGGATCTTCTGGTGACGCCGCTGCAGATGGCGCGCTTCTACGCGCTGATCGCCAACGGCGGCAAGCTCGTCACGCCGCACGTGGTCTCCACGGTCGAGCAGCCCGGAAATCGCGGCGCGCTGAAGGCGGTCTTCGCGCCGCCTGCGCGGAACGTCAACGTCCACCCGGCGGAGCTCGCGGCGGTCAAGGAAGGGCTCTACCTCGCCACGCACGCGACCTACGGGACGTCCTCCGGCGTCTTCGGCAGCTTCCCCGTCCCGATCGCCGGCAAGACGGGGACGGCCGAAAAGGTCGTCGACGTCGGCCCGTTCATGCGGTTGATGGACCAGTCGTGGTGGTGCGGCTACGGCCCGACCGAGCCGACGCCCGAGCTCGTCGTCTGCGTCCTGATCGAGAACGGCGGTCACGGTGGAACCGCGGCCGCGCCCGCCGCGCTCAAGGTGTTCGAGAGCTACTTCGGCAAGGAGGCCGGGGTGCAGACCTTCGTCCCCACGGATTGATGCGATGACTGACTTCGCCGCACCTCTCGCCCCTCGTGTCCGCCGGCGCCGCGCCGAGTCGACGGGCCTCGTCGGACTGCTGCGGCGCCTCGACTGGGTCATGTTCGCGGCGCTTGGCGGCCTCGTGACCTTCGGGCTGTGGGCGATTGACGGGATCACGCGGTTCGACGTCACCGGCGATCCGGACTACTACGTCGTCCGCCAGGCGATCTTCGCGTTCATCGGCGCGCTGGGAATGGTCGCCGTCCTCTTCGTCGACCCTGACTACTACCGCCGGTACCGGAAGGCGCTCTACGCGCTGATGATCGTGCTGCTGCTCGTCGTCATGGCGATCGGGTCCGATGTGCGCGGCTCGACACGCTGGATCGACCTCGGCTTCTTCCGCTTCCAGCCCTCCGAGTTCGGGAAGCTGCTGCTCGCGCTGTTCCTGGCGGGACTGCTCGCCGGGCGCGCCCGGCGGGTGGGAGAGTGGCGCACCACCGCCGTCGCCGTCGGCGCGGCAGCGATTCCGACGCTGCTCGTCTTCATGCAGCCCGACATCGGTACGGCACTCGTCTACGGATCGATCCTCGTGGCGGCGTTGTTCTTCGCCGGGACGCGCTGGAGGGATCTCGGCGTGCTCGCGGCGATCGCGGCGATCCTCGGGCTGACCGTACTGTGGTTCGCGCCCGCGCTCGGCGTCGAGATCCTCGAGCCCTACCAGCAACAGCGCCTCTCGGCGTTCCTGGATCCGACCGACAACCCGCAGGGCGCCGCCTACAACATCAACCAGTCGATCACGGCGGTCGGGTCGGGCGGCTCGACGGGCCGCGGGCTCGCCGGGGCCACGCAGACGAACCTCGACTACCTGCCCGAGCACCACACCGACTTCGTCTTCGCGTCACTCGCGGAGCAGCGCGGGTTCGTCGGCGTCTCGGCGCTCCTGCTGCTCTACCTGCTCCTGCTCTGGCGGGGGGTTCGCGTGATCGCGACGGCGCGAGATCCGTTCTGCGCCACCGCCGCGGGAGCGATCGTCTTCGGGCTCCTGTTCCAGATCTTCGTGAACGTCGGGATGACGATCGGCATCGCGCCGATCACCGGCATCCCGCTCCCGTTCGTCAGCGTCGGCGGCTCCGCGCTGGTGACGAATCTGCTCGCTGTGGGCGTGCTGCAGGCAATTGCCTTGCGGCGCCGCTAGTCCGTCCGATACAGGTCCTACGATCGGCCGCTAGATGGCGACGAAGCGTGATCCGTTCAAGCTGCTCGTGATCGAAGAGGCCGACGCGTGGTTCGAGTACCTCGCGGCCACGAGAGGGCAGTCCGCCGTCCGCTACCTCGAGCTGGAGCCGTGGGCGTGGGCGCGTCTGTCTCAGCGGCTGCGCGTGATCAACACCAGGCGTACGAAGCTCCGCCCGGCCGCGGCGGCCTGAAACGCGCGAGGCTGCTGCTAGCCTGAGGAAACGCTTATGCACGTTCATTTCTCGTATTCGACGCAGCGCGCGACCCGCCGGACAGGCGAAGAGTCGCGCGCGCGCGGAAAGGATTTCTCTTGCTGCAATGGTTCAAGCGCAAAAAGTCTGAGCCCGCCCCTGTTCAGGAGCGGGTGGAGCCCGATCAGCCCGTAACGAGCGCGCCCGCAGAGCAAGCGGGCGACCCGACACAAGCACGACCGAGACGACGCCGCGGAACTCGCGGTGGTCGCAACCGCCGCAAGCCCGGCGAGCGCGCGACGACCGCGTCCGAGGAGGCGCCGTCGAAGCCCGAGCGGAAGACCGACAAGCCGGAGCGCAAGCCCCGCGAGGCACGCGGGCAGCGCCAGACGCGCCGGCGCACGGCGACGCCGCGAACGCTTCCGCCGCCGGCCAAGCGTGAGCTCGTCATCTCCGTCGACGTCGCCGAGCAGCGCGTCGCGGTGCTGGAGGACGACCAGGTCGCCGAGGTCTACCTCGAGCGCGATGAGAGCCGGTCGATCGCCGGGAACATCTACAAGGGCACGGTCGACAACGTCCTGCCGGGCATGGAGGCCGCGTTCGTCGAGATCGGCCTCGAGAAGAACGGCTTCCTCTACGTCGACGAGATCGTGACGCCCGAGCTCGAGGGCCGGCGCCACGGTCGCAAGATCCAGGATCTGCTCAGCCGCGGCGAGGAGCTGCTCGTCCAGGCCGTCAAGGACCCGATGAAGTCGAAGGGCGCGCGGCTCACGACCGAGATCTCGCTCCCCGGGCGCTTCGTCGTGTACGTCCCGAGCGGCGAGGGCACGGGGGTGTCCCGGCGCCTCCCGGATGACGAGCGCATCCGGCTGCGCGACATCCTCAAGCAGGTCGCGCCGAAGAAGGGGAGCGTCATCGTCCGCACGGCGGCCGAAGGGGCATCCGCGGAGGACATCGAGCGGGACCTCCAGTTCCTCGAGCGCCTCTGGAAGGCGATCCAGGATCGCGCGGCCGAGGCGAAGGCGCCGGCGCTGGTCTACGAGGAGGCCGAGCTGCCGCTGCGGGTGATCCGCGACCTCTTCACAAACGACTTCGAGCGCGCGGTCATCGACCACGACCTGGCCTACAAGCGGGTCGTCGGCTACCTGAAGAAGACCTCGCCGCACATGGCGGAGCGGGTCCAGAAGCACTCGGGGAAGACGCCGCTCTTCGAGGAGTTCGGCGTCGACGCGGAGATTCGCTCGACGCTGTCGCGCCGGGTCGACCTGCCGTCCGGCGGATACCTCATCTTCGACTACGCCGAAGCCTTCACGGTCATCGACGTGAACACAGGTCGTTTCGTCGGCTCGCGATCGAAGAGCTCGGGCCAGCGGCTCGAGGACACGATCACCAAGAACAACCTCGAGGCGGTGAAGGAGGTCGTCCGGCAGCTGCGGCTGCGGGACATCGGCGGGATCATCGTCATCGACTTCATCGACATGGCCAATCCGAAGAACCGGGAGGCCGTCGAGGAGGCGCTGAAGGCTGAGCTCCAGCGCGACCGCACGAAGACGTACGTCGTCGAGATCTCGCCGCTCGGCCTCGTCGAGATGACGCGGCAGAATGTCGCGCACGGGCCCCGTGAGATCCTCTCGAAGCCCTGCCCGACCTGCGAGGGCGACGGCACGGTCATCTCGGAGGTGACGGCGGCGGTCGAGGTGGAGCGGAGGCTCCGCGCGCTCGCTGCGGCATCGCGCACCGGTGCGTTCCGCGTCGAGCTGAACGCCCACGTCGCCTCGATCCTGATCGGCCCGGCGGCCGCCCGCCTGCGCGCGATCGAGGACCGCACTCGCCGCAGGTTCTTCGTCGTCGGCAAGGAGGGCGTCCCAGCCGACCACTTCAAAGAGCTCGAGCGCGGCCCGCTCGCGAAGCTCCAGCCCGAGGCGCCGGTCGAAGAGGGCCAGGAACGCCAGCTGAAGCTCGTCGAGGTCGGGTTGCACGATCCCGACGCGGGCGTCGCGAAGGAAGGCGAGTTCCCGGTCAACGTCGCGGGTGCCGCGTCGATGGTCGGGAAGCGCGTCAAGGCGCGCATCACGCGCGTGCTCGACGGAACGGCCTATGCCCAGCTGGTCTCGGCCCCGGACGAGGCCCGCATCGAGCCGATCACCGCAGAGGAGCTTGCGGAGAAGCCGACCCGGGCTCGGAAGTTGCGCGCCACCACCGAGCCGAAGCCCAAGCCGGAGGCAAAGGTCGCCGAGGTGGAGGAAGAGGAGGCGGCGGCGCCGGAAGAGGACGAGCAGGAGGCCGTCGTCGAGGCCGTTGCCGAGGAGCCGACCGCCGAGACCGCCGAGCCTGCCGCCGCCGAGGGGCAGCCGAAGAAGAAGAAGACTCGACGCGGCTCGCGTGGGGGGCGGCGGCGGAAGAAGAAGCCCGTCGACGCCACGGGCGAAGCCGCAGCGGGCCAGCCCAAGCCCGCCGCAGCGGTCCCGGCCGAGGAGCAGCCGAAGAGCGAGAACGGCGCGCCGGCCGAGACGCCTGTGCTGATCCACGTTCCCGATCCAAAGCTCGGCGCAGCCTCGGAGAACGGCGAGGCGGCCGGGGACGGCGCCGCGCCGAAGAAGAAGCGCACGAGGCGCGGGAGCCGAGGCGGCCGTCGGCGGAAGAAGCCGGCTGCGGCCGGAGCCAAGACCGACGGGACGGGAGCCGAGAGCGGCGCGGCTGGTGCCAAAAACCCGCTGGTAGACTGACGCTCCCGCGGAGAGCTGCCGCGGTTTTTCCATGGCCGATTACGCGATCATCAAGCTGGGTGGCAAGCAGTACGTCGTCCGAGAGGGCGAGAAGCTGCTCGTGGACCGGCTGGACGTCGAGGAGTCGAAGACGTTCAAGCCGGACGTCATCTTCCAGGGCGGCGGCGGGAAGGCCGAGCTCTCGCCCAAGGGCCAGCCTGTGACGGCGAAGGTGCTCGCGCACGTCAAGGGAGAGAAGATCCGGATCGGCAAGTACCGGCGCCGGACGGGCTACAGACGCCACACCGGCTACCGGAGCAAGCTGACGCAGATCCAGATCGAGTCGATCGGCGCCAAGCGTGCGGCGTCGTCCTCGTCCTCGTCCTCGACGACGGCGAAGAAGGAGACGTCCGCGGCGAAGCCGAAGCGGGCGGCGACCACGACCAAGGCAAAGGAATCCGAGTAGATGGCACACAAAAAGGGACTCGGCTCGTCGCGGAACGGGCGGGACTCGGAGGCGAAGCGCCTCGGGGTCAAGATCTACGACGGACAGACCGTGCGTGCCGGGATGATCCTGGTCCGTCAGCGCGGGACTCGCTTCCGGCCAGGGCCGGGCGCCGGCCTCGGCCGCGACGACACCATCTTCGCGACGCGCGACGGCCGCGTGGAGTTTCGCCGTAGCGGCGAGCGCCGCACGATCGTCGTCGGCGAGCAGCCGACCGCTTAAGGCCTACGGCCTCGATGTTCCACGACCGGGCCCGCATTCGCGTGCAGGCCGGCCGGGGCGGACACGGCGCGCTGAGCTTCCGGCGCGAGAAGTACGTCCCGAAGGGCGGCCCCGACGGCGGTGACGGCGGACGTGGCGGCGACGTGACGCTGGTCGCGGACCCCGACCTTCGCGACCTGGGGAAGTTCCAGGCGCCGCGCGTCTACAAGGCGGCCGCCGGAGGAGCGGGGCGCGGCGCAGGAAAGCAAGGTGCCGACGGTGAGCAGGCGGAGCTACGCGTTCCCGCCGGCACGCAGGTCTTCGACGAGGACGAGCGGCTGATCGCGGATCTTGCGAGGACCGGTTCTCGCGTCGTCGTCGCACGCGGCGGCTCCGGCGGGCGCGGCAACCGCCGGTTCGCGACTTCGACCCGTCAGGCGCCCCGGTTCGCCGAGGTCGGGACGCCGGGAGAGTCGGCCGACCTGGAGCTGCGGCTCAAGCTCCTGGCGGACGCAGCGCTGGTGGGCCTCCCCAACGCGGGGAAGTCGTCGCTCCTCCGGCGGATCTCGAACGCGAAGCCGAAGGTGGCGGAGTATCCGTTCACGACGATCTCGCCGGTGCTCGGGACCGTGGACGGCCCCGATGGGCGGCAGTTGACGGTGGCAGATGTTCCTGGACTGATCGAAGGAGCGAGCGAGGGGATCGGCCTCGGCCACGAGTTCCTGGCGCACCTTGAGCGGGCTCGTCTCCTCGTTCACGTGATCGATGCGTCCGAGGCGGACGAGCGGGAGCGGTTCGCTGCGATCGACCGAGAGCTCTCGGCCTATGGTGCGGGCCTCGACCGGCTTCCTCAGATCGTCGTCCTGAACAAGGTGGACATCGCACCCGACGCGTCGTTTGCCACCGACGACCCGCGCGTGCTGCGTGTCGTGAGAACGTCTGCGGCGACGGGCGCGGGGATCGGCGACCTGAAGAACACGCTCTTCGAGCTGTGTCCGGCGCCGCCGGAGGAGGACGACGAGCCCGAGGACGGCATGGTCGAGTTCCTCGACTATCGCCCGCAGGCCGACGCACGCCCGTACCGCATCTTTCGGACCGATCGCGGCTACCGGGTCGTCGGAACGGTTCCCGAGTTTCCCGTGCTCGAGGCAGCGCTCCGTGCGGCGGGGGCCAAGCCGGGGGCCGAGATCGAGATCGGCGACGAGACGGTGACGCTCTGACGGTCGCGATCCTCGGCGGCGCGTTCGACCCGCCGCACCTCGGCCACGTCGCGCTCGCGGAGGGCGCCCTTCGGGAGTTGGGCGTCGATCGGCTGCTCGTTCTGGTCTCCGAGCGTCCGGGCCACAGAGGGACGGTTGCCCCGCCGGAGGTACGCCTCGAGCTTGCACGGCTGGCCTTTCCCGGCGCCGATGTGCGCCTCGACCCCCACGCCTTCACGGTGGACTTCCTTCGCGCCGAGGAGCCGGAGGACGCTGTGCTCGTGATCGGAGCGGACCAGTGGGCGGCATTCCGCACCTGGAAGGAGCCCGACGAGATCCTCGGGCGGATCCCGCTGGCCGTTGCTCGCCGGCCCGGGCAGCCCGTCCCGGGCGGAGACGTGCGGCTCTTCGAGATCGACCAGCATCCGATCTCCTCGAGCGAGGTTCGCCGGCGTGTGGCCGCTGGGGAGAGCGTGGGCGACCTCGTTCCTGCTCTCGTGGCGCGAGAGATCGAGCGGCGAGGCTTGTACTCCGAAGGCCCCGGGTAGAATGTGGGCGTAGCTACGCGAAAGGATTCGTTCCGACTGACCTCGATCGAACAAGCTCGCCTCATCGCCGGCCTCGCCCGAGAGAAGCTGGCGGAAGACGTCGTCATCCTCGATCTCAGGCCGGTCTGCGCCTACACCGACTTCTTCGTCATCTGCACCGGGCGCAACCCGCGGCAGACGAAGGCGATCGCCGACGAGGTTCGCGAACGCCTCAAGGCCGACCACAAGCTGCGGTCGCGGTCGATCGAGGGCGTCGCGCAGGGCGACTGGATCCTCTCGGACTACCTCGACGTCGTCCTCCACGTCTTCACGCCGGAGACGAGGCGCTACTACGGCCTCGAAGAGCTCTGGGGCGACATGCCCTCAGTCGAGCTCGACGTCGCGTCGGCCTGAGTTTCGGCACACGTTCGCGACACTTCGGTGCGTGGACCTGGTCCGGTAACGGGAGGTGCGCCAAACCGTCGCTAAACTGCGACGGCAGCCTCGGGGCCATAGCTCAGTTGGGAGAGCGTCTGGCTGGCAGCCAGAAGGTCGCCGGTTCGAGCCCGGCTGGCTCCACTCCCGATCGGTTTCAGAATCGGCACAGTCACCCCATGACACGATCGGGTGTCCGACACCGGTTCCTCGCCGGGTCGCGGCTCGTCTGCTGATACGACTTCCGCGCTGTGCAACCGAGTCGCTGGGCCATCGTCCTCAAAGGAGCCGTCGCCGACCGCCTGGTCGTGTCGACGGCGTTTCTCGTCGTGCTGCTCGCCGCGACGCTCGTCGCGGCGATCCCGATCTACGCCAGCGCGGTCGCGGAGAGCAGTCTCCGCGAGCGGCTCGAGCGTGCGCCGGTCACCGAGGCGAACGTCCAAGCGCGGATCAGCATCTTCGGGGGGACCGACCCGGGGCTCGACGAGAGCGTCGAAGAGGCGGCTCGCGACGCCTTCCGCGCCACCGGCGTCGCGATCTCGGCGAACGGCGAGTCCGAGACCTTCACCGACGGCGAGCGGGCGGTCGTCTTCGGCTTCTTCGACGATCTGCAGGATCACGCACGGCTCGTCTCGGGGCGCTGGCCGGCGACGACTGACGGGACCGCGGAGGTCGTGGCGCCCGAGGCCGTCGCCCGCGCGCTCGAGCTTCGCGTCGGCGACCGCATCCAGGCTCGGAGCCGGCTCGGCCCGACGGACGTCGACGCGCGGGTGGTCGGCATCTTCCGGCCCCAGCAGACGGCCTCGGCCTACTGGTGGGGCAATCCGCTCTCGACCACGGGCGGCAGCGGCCCGCTCGTCACGACGAGGGAGAAGTTCTACGCGCTGGGCGTCCAGAACATGGAGCTTCGGTGGCGACTTGCTCCTCGCCACGAGCGCCTCGCAATCGGCGAGGCTCAGGAGCTTCGCCGGGCGCTCGCCGGGATGGCAGGGCGCCTGAACGCCGGACGCGAGGAGGGACAGGAGTTCGAGCTCGACACGAACCTGCCGGAGATCCTGACCGTCGCCGACCGCTCGCTGCGGCTGGCGCGGGCCGGCGTACTCGTCCCCTCGATCCAGCTCGCGATTCTCGCCGTCTACGGGCTGATCGTCACCGCCGGGCTCCTCGTCGAGCGACGGCGGACGACGACCGAGAGCATGCGGCTCCGCGGCGCAACGACGCCGCAGATCGCCGGGATGGCGCTGATCGAGGCGGCGATCATCGCCGTGCCCGCGGTGCTTGTCGCGCCGTGGCTCGCCGCCGCCTCCCTGCGTCTGCTCAACGTCGCGGGGCCACTGGCGGACATCGGTCTCCACCTCGAGCCGCAGGTCAGTGCGAACGCCTACGCCCTAGCCGCGGTTGCCGCGGTCGTCTGCGTGGCGGCGCTCGTCTTCCCGGCGCTTCGCGCGGGCCGGAGCGCGGTGGTCGAGGAGCGCCGGCGGCTGCCACTCGCCCGCTTCGCCCAGCGCACCCACCTCGACCTGATCCTCGTCGGACTGGCGCTGCTCGGCTACTGGCAGCTTCGGCACTACCACGGCGCGCTCGTGGAGAACCGCGGCGCGCTGGAGATCGACCCGTTCCTCGTGGCCGCTCCCGCGCTGCTGCTGCTCGCCGGCGCCCTGCTGTCACTACGGCTCGTGCCGCTGACGGCGGCGCTCGTCGAGCGGTTCCTCCCGTCCACACAGGGGCCGGTTGCGGCGCTGGGCTTCTGGCAGCTCGCGCGCAGGCCGCAGGCCTACGCGCGCTCGGTCCTGCTGCTCGTACTCGCGATCGCGATCGGCGTCTTCGCGGCGACGTACAGCCGGACGTGGCAGAAGTCCCAGGTCGACCAGGCCGAGTACGCCGCGGGCGCCGACGTCCTCGTCGAGCCGAGCGAGGTTCCGGGCGCGCCGAGGCCGGGCGAGGTCGCGTCGGCCTACCGCGAGCTCGGCGCCGAGCCGCTGCCGGCGGCGACCTACTCGTTCGACCTCGGTCGCTTCAGCCGGGAGACCGGGAACCTCCTGGCGGTCGATGCCACTCGCGCCGGAGATGTGCTGCGGGCCCGAGAGGATTTCGCCGGCCGGCCGCTGGGCGAGATGCTCCGGCCCCTTGCCGAGGATCGCGGTGAGTTGGCGACTCTCCCGCTGCCGGGCAAGCCGACGGCCCTTGCGCTGTCCGTGCAGGTGATCGGCGCCAAGGCGCCCCGCGGAGGTTCGCCGGCGCCTCCGGGTGAACGGCGAGCCGGGCCTCAGCCGGCCTTCCTGTACGTCCGGGACGCTGACGGACTCTTGCAGGCGCATCGCCTTGGCGCGATTCGCGCCGGCCGTGCGTCGGACTTCACCGTGGACCTCGCCAGACGCCTACCGGGTGGACGCCGGGCCCTCCCGCGCTACCCGCTCGAGCTCGTCGGAGTGAAGGTGGGCATGGACGTGCCCTACCTCGCCGCGGAGAAGCGGACGATCGTCGTGCGCGGCCTCAAGGCGGTGCTCGGCGAGCGCTCACAGCAGCTGCCGCTCGACGGGGTCGAATGGCAGGCGTCCGCGGACGACATCGAGGTGCCCTACCAGCGGCCGCGGATCGGCGAGGTGTCGGCAACTCGGCGCTCGCTCCGTGTGCCGGTCGACACCGGGTCATACCTGTTCGCGAATCTGACGGCTCCCACGATCGAGGTGCTCCTGCGGCCCGGTCGGGACGAGTTGCCGACCGCCGTCCCGGTCCTGGCGAGCGACGCATTCCTGCGAGCGACCGATGCGCGGGTGGGGCAGCAGATGCCGCTCGCACTCGCCAGCGGGAACCAGTCGATTCGCGTCGCGGACTCCGTGCGCCGCTTCCCGACGCTCGACCCCGACGTGCCGGCGATCGTCGTCGATCTGCCGACGTACCTCGCCTTGAACTTCACGCGCTTCGGTTCGGTCGTGCAGCCGTCCCAGTGGTGGCTGAAGACGCCGGAGGAGCGGGAGGTTGTTGCGCAGCTACGGGCGCCGCCGTTCTCGAGCCTCGCGGCGGTGTCGCGGAGCGAGCGACAACGCGCACTGCTCGAAGACCCGGTTCCGCTCGGAGTGATCGGCGCGCTCGCGCTCGGCTTCGTCGTCGCAGCGGCATTCGCGGCGGTCGGCTTCGCGGTCAGCGCGGCGGCCGCCGCACGCGGGCGAATGCTCGAGTTCGCCGTGCTCCGGTCGCTCGGCCTGAGGACCCGTCAGCTCTCGGGCTGGATCAGCATCGAGAGCGGGATGGTCGTCGCGCTCAGCCTCCTCGGTGGAACGCTGCTCGGTCTCGCCGTCTCGTGGCTCGTGCTGCCGCACGTCGCCCTCGGGACATCCGGCGAGCCGCCGGTCCCGCCGGTCGTCGTCTCCGTGCCGTGGGACCACGTGTTGCTGCTCGAGCTCGTGCTGCTGAGCGCGCTCGTCCTCGTTGCGGCGCTCCAGGTCATCCGAATCCGCGCGCTGCGACCGGCGCCCATCCTTCGCAGCGGTGAAGGAGCGCTCGCCCAGTGAGCGTCGCCACCGCACCCGCGCGGAGACCCGGCCGGCTCTCGGCGGCGCTCGGCGGAGCCCAGCTCTTCCTCCGACGCGTGCGCCTCGACCCGGTGCCGGCGCTGGCGATGCTCGCCCTGCTCGCCCTCACCTGCTTCATCTTTGCCGCCCTGCCCCGCCTCTTCAACGACGTCTCCGACGACGGCCTGCGCTACATGGTCCAGGCCGCTCCGATCGAGAACCGCAACCTCAGGCAGCTCGAGACCAGACGGCTTCCGGCGGGTGCCGTGTCGGACCAGCTGGCGCCGGTCGTGGACCGGGCGGCCCGCTCCCGGTCGGAGCTCCCAGCGTCGCTTCGAGACGCGATTCGCGAGTCCACCGTCGTCGTTCGAACGCCGCGGTACATCTTCCAGCCCGACGCGGAGGACAGCGCGCCCACGCAGGGCGCCTCGACGCCCGGCGCCGCACCCGGACTGATCCGCTACCTGACCTTCCGCGCGCAGGACGGCATCGCTTCGCAGGTCAAGGTGGTCAAGGGGAGGCTGCCGCGGGCGACCCGCGAGCAGGCGAGGCCCGAGGTCAGGCAGCCCGTCTTCGTCTCCGCGGGACCCTTCCGAACCGGCCAGGTCGAGTTCGTCTCCTGGGCGAGTCGCGTCCCTGTGGTCGAGGTCGCGCTGTCGGCGCCGACGGCCCGCGAGCTTCGCCTCGGGGTCGGCGATCGCGCCGTGTACCTGCCGGACCGCACCGAGTTCGCGCTCTCCGGCGTCGCCGTTCGCGACGCCAAGCCGGTGGTGCTGAAAGTCGTCGGCCTGATTGCCGCCAAGGACCTGCGCGCGCCGTACTGGTTCGGCGAGCAGATCGTCCAGACGCCCAACGTCCAGCGCACACAGGACGTCGACACGACGCGCGTCTACGCCCACGCCCTCACCGCGCCGGAGGCCTACTCGAATCTGCTCGCGGCGACGCGCTCGGTCCCACTGACCTACGAGTTCCGGCACTTCGTCGATGCAGATCGCTTCGATGCGGGGCGGTCGGACGAGTTGACGGGCGCAGTCGCCGAGCTGGAGACGCGCTACGCGGCGGCGGGGCCGCTCGACGACAAGGTGGAGACCAGGCTGGGGGAGGTCTTCCAGGCTTACGCAACCGCGCGCTCGCAGGCCGAGACGCTGCTCGCCGTAGCGGCGATCGGGCTCCTGGCGTGCGCACTGGCGAACGTCGGGCTCCTGGCCGCCCTGTGGTATTCGCGGCGTCGAACCGAGACAGGCGTGTCACGCACCCGCGGGGCGTCACCCCTCCAGGTGCTTTCCGCGCAGGCGGCCGAGGGCCTGATGATCGCCCTGCCGGCCGGCCTGCTCGGCTGGCTCGCCGCGGTGCTCGTCATCCCGGCGCGTGCCAGCAGCCTCTCGGCCTGGCTGGCCGCCGGACTGGTGGCTGCAGCGGTCTTCCTGCTCGTCGCGACGATCTCCGGCGTCGCGCGCCGCCCGCTCGGACCGCTGGGCCGTGAGGACGTCGTCGTCGGACGCCTCTCGCCGCGGCGGCTGGCGCTCGAAGGCGCGATCGTGGTCGCGGCGGCCGGCGGCGTCTACCTGCTGCGCCGGCGCGGGCTGGAGTCGAGCGGGGCTGAAGGCTTCGATCCGTATCTGGCCGCCGTGCCCGTGCTGCTGGGACTCGCGTGCGGGATCGTCGCGCTGCGCCTCTACCCGTTGCCGATCAGGGCCATCTCGAGGCTGCTGCGCCGGTCTCGCGGGCTCCCCGTGCACCTCGGCCTCAGCCGCGCGGCGCGCCAGTCCGACATCGGTGCTGCGCCGCTGCTCGTGCTCGTCCTGGCGCTCGCGATCACCTGTTTCTCCGCAGCGATGCTGGCGACCCTCGGAGCCGGCCAGAACGGGTCGGCCTGGCGCGTGGTCGGAGCTGACGCCCGAATCGAGGCGCCCCTCGACGCGACGCTGCCGGATCGGCTCGTCGAGCGTCTCGACAAGGAGGGCGACGTCGCGCGGGCGTACGTCCAGGATGCCGAGGCGGGCGCGCCGGGCCAGGAGACGATCATGATCGCCGTCGAGCTGGGCGCGTACGAGCGGATCGTCAGAGGCACGCCCGCCGCCATGCGCTTCCCGAACGAGCTGCGCAACGCGCCGATCCCAGGGTTGATCCCCGCGCTCGTCTCGAACAACTGGCCGGCGACGGGAACGTTCCAGATCCGGCTGCCGCGGGTGACCGTGAGCACCCTGACGATCGGGAACCGGGAGAGCTTCCCCGGCGTTCCGGCCGACACGCCCTTCGCCATCGTCCCGTACGAGGAGCTGAAGAAGACAGAGGCGGAGGGCGAGATCGTCCGGCCGAACCGTCTCTACGTCGGAGGCGTCGGAGCTTCGGCGGTCCGCGACGCCGTTGCGGAGCTCGCGCCGCGGGCGGACGTCGAGACCCGCGCCGACGTTGTCGATCGCCAGCGGGAGTCGCCGCTCGTCGACAACGTCTTCCGCGGCTTCCGCGCCGCGATCGTGCTCGCCGCGCTCTACGGCGCTGTGGCGGTCGGACTCCTCGCGCTGATCGCCGCCCGCTCGCGCTCGCGCGACCTGGCGCTCGTGCGAACGATGGGCGCGTCGCCGCGGCACGCTCTCGTGCTCGCCGCGGTGGAGCTCGCGCCGCTCGTCGTGACCGCGCTGGCCGTGGGAATCGGCCTCGGCGTCGCGATCCCGCACCTGATCGCGCCGGGCCTCGACCTCGCGTTCTTCACGGGGCAGGGCTCGACCTCGATCGTGATCCCCTGGCGAACGCCTGTCTTCGTCGGCGCGGGACTGGTCGCGCTCGTCGCCGCGACGGTCGTGATCGTCGGGCTGCGAGCGAGACGGGCCGGTCTCGACAGCGCCCTACGGATCGGAGAGCGATGAGTGCCGCTGCATATCCTGGCGCCGTGGAAACTGCGCTGCAGTACGCGATCGTCTGCGAGAACGTCGTCAAGATCTACAAGGTCGCCGATCTCGAGGTCGTCGCCCTCCAGGGGCTCGACCTGCTCGTCGAGGAGGGCGACCTGATTGCGATCGTCGGCGCTTCGGGCAGCGGGAAGTCGACGCTGCAGAACATCCTCGGCGGCGTCGACCTGCCGACGGCGGGCCGCGTCGAGGTCGCGGGCCGAGATCTCGTCACTCTCGCGGAGCGCGAGCGCACCCTCTACCGACGCCGCGTCGTCGGCTTCGTCTGGCAGCAGACGTCGCGCAATCTCCTGCCGTACCTGACGGCTGCGGAGAACGTCGAGCTGCCGATGACGCTCGAGGGTACGTCGCGGAGCCGGCGCCGTCAGCGCGTCTCCGAGCTCTTGGAGCTCGTCGGGCTCTCCGGGCGAGCCGGCCATAGGCCGGACGCGCTCTCGGGAGGCGAGCAGCAGCGTGTCGCGGTCGCAATCGCGCTCGCGAACGAGCCGAGCGTCCTGCTGGCGGACGAGCCGACCGGTGAGCTCGACACCGAGAACGCGAACGAGCTCTTCGAGACCTTCCGCTCCGTGAACGGGGAGCTCGGCGTGACGATCGTCGTCTTCACCCACGACCCGCTCGTCTCCGAGCAGGTACACCGGACGATCGGGATCCGCGACGGCCGGACCGCCACCGAGACCCTGCGCCGTCGCCGCGACGGCGGCGAGGAGCTCGTCGCGGAGGAGCTCGCGGTGCTCGACCGTGCGGGCCGGCTGCAGCTGCCGAGCGAGTACGTCTCGGCGCTCGGTCTCGAGCGGCGCGTGCGGCTCATCCTGGAGCCCGACCACATCGCGATCCACCCGCAAACGGACGGTGGCCGCAATGGCGACTGAGAACCGGACGCTGGTCGAGCTCGAGGAAGTGACGAAGGAGTACCGCAACGGCGCTGCGCGTGTGCATGCACTGCTGGACGTCACCACCGTGATTCCGGCCGGCGAGCTCTGCGTCGTCCAGGGGCGCTCCGGCTCGGGCAAGACGACGCTCCTGAACATGATCGGCGGGCTCGACCGGCCGACCTCGGGACGCGTCGCGGTGGGGGGCCGCGAGGTCTCGTCTCTGCCGGAGGACCAGCTCGTCGAGTACCGGCGCGAGGACATCGGCTTCGTCTTCCAGTCGTTCGGCCTGATCCCGATCCTGACCGCCGCGGAGAACGTCGAGGTGCCGCTGCGGCTTCAGAAGGTCGATCCGGGAGAGCGCACGGAGCGCGCCCGCGAGCTGCTGCGCCTCGTCGACCTGGCCGATCGCGCCAACCACCGCCCGCAGGAGCTGTCGGGCGGCGAGCAGCAGCGCGTCGCAATCGCCCGCGCACTGGCGAACGAGCCGAAGCTGCTGATCGCCGACGAGCCGACAGCCCAGCTCGACTCCAACCGGGGACGGACGATCATGGGCGTCCTGCGGAAGCTCGTCGACGAGCGTGGCGTCTCGGTGATCGTCGCCACGCACGACCCCCTCCTGATCGGCCAGGGCGACCACGTGATCGAGCTGCGCGACGGCTCGCTCGTGAACGGCGCCGGCGGCTAGACCGCGTTCGGCAGGACGAGCTCGAAGCGCGCGCCGTGCGGCTGCGCCTCGCGGTAGCTGAGCTCGCCGCTGTGTGCCTCGGCGTAGGAGTGCGCGATGGCAAGGCCGAGACCAGTTCCTCCTGCGCGCCGCCGCGACGGGTCGCTCCGCGAGAAGCGCTCGAACAGCTTCGGCACGAACTCGTGCGGCACTCCCTCACCGCAATCCTCGACCACGACGTGGAGACGGCCCTCTTCTCGATCGGCCATCACCCTGATCGGCGACTGGCCGTAGCGCAGCGCATTGCCGACGAGGTTGGAGATGATCCGGTCGAACGCGTCGGGGTCCACGAGCGCCTCGAGGTCGGCGGCGACTTCGACCTCGACCTCGTCGGAGCGAGATCCCGCCGCGAGCATCACGACCTCCTCGACCCGGGCGCGCACCGAGATGCGCATGGGTGCGATCGAGACGGCCTGAGCGTCCAGTCGAGAGAGGTCCAGGAGCTGCTCGACGAGCGTCTTGAGCCCGCCGGCCTGGGTCCGCAGCATCTGCTCGAGATCCTCTCGCTGGCTCTCCTCCAGCTCTCCGGCGCGCCGCTCGAGCGTTTCGATCACGCCGTGGATCACAGCGGCCGGCGTGCGGAGCTCGTGCGCGGCCAGCGCGATGAAGTTCATCTTCAGCTCGTCGGCCTCCTCGAGCGCTCGCCGCGCGGCCTGCTCCTGGCTGAAGAGTCGCGCGCGGTCGAGCGCCAGCTCCGTCAGCGTTCCCAGCGTCCGCAGCGTCGTGAGCTCCTCCTCGCCGAAGAACGGTGCGTGGCGGCTCGTCCAGACCCTGAGGCTGCCGCCCTCGAGCGGCAGGTCGAGCGCCTCGACGTCGTCGTCCTCGCGCGCCTCCTGAGAGCGGTACGAGCCGACGATCTGACCGCTCGCATCGCGCAGCTCGACCGAGCGGGCGCCGACCATCGCGAGCATCGGAGGCAGGACGCCACGCGTCACGTCCTCCGGTGTCTCCGCTCGCATCAGGCCCGCGACCGCGCTCTGGGCGCGCGCCACCTCTGGGCGCCGCCAGATCAGCCGCAGGCTCGGCGGAGGAGCCACGGCGAGGATGAAGCCGATCCCGCTGAGCGTCGCGAGAATGCCGATCACGAGCGAGAGCACCGAGTCCTCACCGGGGCTGAGCCCCGCGAGGAGCAACGCGGCTGTGAGGATCGCCGAGGCGGCTGCGAGGAACCGCATCCGTCGCTGCGCGACCGAAGGCTGCCCGCGCCCCGCGCGCCAGAGGCGGATGGCCGCGATGATCGAGAGCGCCGCCCAGTGGAAGAGAAACGCGACCAGATACGCCTGGAAGCCCCTCGACCCGTCCTCTCCCTCCTCCGGGAAGTGCGGCAGCGCGAAGGTCCAGACGATCAGTCCGAGGGTCATGAGGCCGGCGAAGCGCTCCAGTCCCGTCGGCGCCCGCTCGAAGGCGGTCGTGAACTTGTAGAGCAGGAACGGGAAGAGCACGAGCAGTGCGATCTCGAAGCGAACGAGCGCGTGCTCCCAGAGGGCATCCGGCCGTTCCGGAGTGAAGAGGCCGGCGAGAACGACGAAGCCGATCGCCCCGAAGGCGAGCGCCGCCCAAAACGCCGGCCGACCGCCGCCCCGCTGCCACTGTCGTAACGCGGCTAGCGCGAGGAGCGTGAAAACCGCGACGTTGACGTAATCAACTGTCTGTACCGCTGCAGACACTGGGCCCTGACCTACCGAAGTGTAGGAAATTCCACAGCCGGACAGGCGAACTTTCCCTAATACGCTGGAGGTTTCGTGAAGGAAGACGCTTTGGTGGAGCGGGCTTAGAATGGCGGCGTGGTCGAGATCGTCTTCCTGATGCTCGTCCTCAAGCTGCCGATCCTCTACCTGGTCGGTGTCGTCTGGTGGGCGGTGAGAGCCGAGCCGCGTCCGCCGGAACCGGCCGTGGTGTCGGTCGTCGGGGTGGGTGACCGGCCCGTGCCGCCGCGGAACTCGGGACCGAGGCGCTCGAGGCGCGGTGGGCCGCACGGGCACGCCGCACGACAGCGCGTCGCGAGGGTTCCGCTCCGATGAGCGCCGTCCCGGACGACCGCCGCGACGGGCCCGCCGAGGTCGTCGCAGGCTTCCTCGCCACCCTCGCGATGGTCGGTGGTGCGATCGCCACGGTAGAGCGGCCGGTGGTGATCGGGGTCGCCGCGATCGTGATCAGCTTCGTCGCGGCCGCCATGGCCAACCGCAACCAGCGACTGGCCGCCGTCGGCGTCGCTTTCGCGGCGATCGGGTTCTTCATCGGGATGACCGTCTCGGTGCTCGGTTCGCGGCCGCTCTGGTAGCCGCGCCGCCGGCGGGGGAAAGCGCCCTGCTAGAAAGAAGAGAGAAGAGACGTGGCTGAGGTCGACGGACTCAACGCCGGGTACGCGCGAGCGCTGCTCGACGAGTACCTGGAGAACCCGGAGGGTGTCCCGTCCGAGTGGCGTGCGCTCTTCGAGAGCGGCGAGAGCGAGCTGCTCGCGCAGCATCCGGGCGTCGCGCGGCTCGTCGAGCTCCTGCGCGCCGCGGAGAACGGCGAGACGGCGCCGGTCGTCGAAGCCCCGGCGGTCCCCGCGCCGCCCGAGCCCGCGCCGGCTCCCACCGCCGACGAGCTGCTACTCAGCGCCGTCGCGGCGGCGGCGGCTCTCGTCAAGGCCCACCGCACCCACGGCCACCTCGCCGCCAGGCTGGACCCGCTCGGCTCGGAGCCCGTGGGCGACCCGGCACTAGAGCCGGAGCGGCTCGTCCCGCCCCTGACGCCCGAGCTGCAGCAGCGGATCCCCGCCCGGCTGCTCCGCGTCTACTTCCGCGGCGAGACGCTGGGCGACGTGCTCCCCCAGCTGCAGGAGACGTACTCCGGGGCGAGTGCGTACGAGGTCGAGCACATCTCCGACCACCAGGAACGCATCTGGCTCCGGCAGGCGATCGAGTCGGGCACCTACCGGACTCCGCTCGCCGCAGACGAGAAGCGCCGGCTGCTCACGCGCCTCAGCGAGGTCGAGGGCTTCGAGCGCTACCTTCGACGCGCCTTCCTCGGCCAGAAGCAGTTTTCGATCGAAGGTCTCGACGCGCTCGTCCCGATGCTGGACACCGCGATCGAGCTCGCTGCGGAGGACGGCGCGCACGAGGTCGTGATCGGCATGGCGCACCGCGGCCGGCTCAACGTCCTGGCCCATGTGCTCGGCCGGCCGTACGAGTCGATCCTGCGGGAGTTCGAGGGCGAGCGGACACTCGACGCGCTGGCCGCCCAGCCCGCTGGCTCGAGCGGAGACGTGAAGTACCACCTCGGCGACGAGGGGAGGCGGAAGACGCCAGGCGGCGAGATCACCGTCTCGCTCGCCGCGAACCCGAGTCATCTCGAGGCCGTCGACCCGGTGGTGGAGGGGTTGACGCGGAGCCAGCAGACCGACCGCTCGACGCGCGACGGCGCCCACGACGCGCGTGTTGCGCTGCCGCTGCTGATCCACGGAGACGCGTCGTTCCCGGCTCAGGGCGTCGTCGCCGAGACGCTCAACCTCCAGGGCCTCGGCGGCTACTCCACAGGCGGCACGCTCCATGTGATCGGGAACAACCAGGTGGGGTTCACGACCGATCCCGTCGACGCCCGCTCCACGCGCTACTCGAGCGACCTCGCGAAGGGCTTCGACGTGCCGATCATCCACGTCAACGCCGACGACGCCGAGGCCGCGGTCGCCGCGATTCGGCTGGCGCTCGGGTTCCGCCGCCGCTTCGGCCACGACGTCGTCGTCGACCTCGTCGGCTACCGGCGCCACGGTCATAGCGAGGGTGACGAGCCGGCGTACACGCAGCCGCTGATGGCGCAGCGGATCCTGGAGCACCCTTCGGTCCGCGAGCAGTATGCGGCGAAGCTCGTCGAAGAGGGCGTGGTCACACAGGAGGAGGCCGACGAGCTGGTGGCCGCCGTCGACGCGAGCCTCAAGCAGGCGCACGAGAACCTCAAAGCGACGCTCGGCGCCCCCGCACCCACACCGCGCGAAGGGACGCCGCCGACGAACGGCTCCGACGTCGTGACGTCGGTCCCGGCCGATCGTCTTCGCGAGCTCAACCGCGAGCTGCTCGAGGTACCCGACCACTTCACGGTCAATCCCAAGCTGAAGCGCCAGCTCGATCGCCGCATCGAGACGATCGAGCAGGGGCCGATCGACTGGGGCCACGCCGAGGCACTCGCCTTCTCGAGCCTGGTCGTCGAGGGCATCCCGATCCGGCTGACCGGCCAGGACACCGAGCGCGGCACGTTCTCGCATCGCCACCTCGTCTTCCACGACGTGCAGACCGCCGAGCAGTACGTCCCGATGAAGAATCTCGGCGAGGCCCAGGCATCGTTCGAGGTGTTCAACTCGCCGCTGTCGGAGTACGCGACGCTCGGCTTCGAGTACGGCTACTCGGTGGCCGCGCCCGAGGCGCTCGTGATCTGGGAGGCCCAGTACGGCGACTTCGTGAACGGCGCGCAGATCGTCCTCGACCAGTTCCTCGTCTCGGGGTTGGCGAAGTGGGGGCAGACGACGCGGCTGACCTTGCTCCTGCCGCACGGCTTCGAGGGGAACGGCCCCGAGCACTCCAGCGCGCGGCTCGAGCGCTTCCTCCAGCTCGCAGCGCAGGAGAACGTCCGGATCGTCAACCCGAGCACCGCCGCGCAGTACTTCCACCTGCTGCGGCGGCAGGCGCTCGACCCGAGCGCCCGGCCGCTGATCGTGATGACCCCGAAGGGCCTGCTGCGGCTGAAGGACGCCGGCGGGTCGCTCGAGCAGCTGAGTGAAGGGCGGTTCGAGCCCGTCCTCGACGACTCAATGGACCACGGTGCCGTCCGGCGGCTCGTCCTCACGACCGGGAAGGTTTTCTACGACATCGCGGCTCACGAGCAGCGGGCCGGCCGGCCGGACGTGGCGATCGCGAGGGTCGAGCAGCTGTACCCGTTCCCGGTCGACGCCGCGAAGCAGCTGGTGAGCTCCTACCCGGCGCTCGAGGAGGTCGTGTGGGCGCAGGAGGAGCCGCAGAACATGGGCGCGTGGCGCGCGATCCGGCACCGGCTGGAGGAGTCGATCGGCGGCAGGGTGCCGCTCCGTTACGTGGGACGCCCGTGGCGCGCAAGCCCGGCCGAGGGCTACCCGACCGCGCACGTCCAGCAGCAGAACCGGATCGTCGAAGAGGTTCTGTCGTAGATGCCTGACGCTCAGCCCCGGCGGGCTGAGCGGGCGCGCTGCACTTCGCGATTGACCGCGCGGGCCACGGTCGGTGCGTGCTTGCGCACCTGGCCGTAGATCTGCTGCCGCTGGCGCTTCGGGATGCGGCGCCAGATGTCCCAGGCCGTCAGCACGAGGCCGACCGTGCCCATCTTGCGGGTGGCGAGGTAGCGGGCGCGCGGCACGCCGCGCAGATTACTCAGTCGTCGTCGTCCCCGCCTCCGCCGTCGTCATCGTCGTCTCCACCGTCGTCATCGTCCCCGCCTCCGCCGTCGTCATCGTCGTCATCGTCCCCGCCTCCGCCGTCGTCATCGTCGTCTCCACCGTCGTCATCGTCCTCGTCTTCCTCATCGTCGTCGGACGGGGGAGCGGCGGCGGCGGTGGCTGCGGCTGGGATGCTGCGGCCCTCGGCGCCGGCGGTGCGGGCGGCGGCGGAGGAGCAGGTGCCGGCGCGGGCGCCGGCGGCTTTGGCCGCGCGACGCGCGGATTGGCGGGTGCCGGGCTCGGCGCAGGCTTCGCCGCTGCGGGCTGAGCCACGCGGACGACCCTGCGCACGAGGACGGGCCGGATCACGATCCGGGTCTTCACGCGCGGACGCGGCTTCACCACAGGCCGTTCCGCCTTCGGCGATACGCGGATCACGGGCTCCTGCTCGGCCTTCGGGACGTGAGTCGAGCGCACGGGCGGGATGGACTCCTGGTGGGCGACCACGTGACCCGGGACGTTCAGCAACCCCGCAAGCGCGATTCCGAGCAACAGCCCGGTGAAAACGTGGACGAAAGTCGGCCTCATGCTCCTCCCCTCTGCCGCCGACAACTGTTTCGTAAGGAGGTATCGGACAGAGAACGGGTTGTCTTGAGGGGTATCTGATGGGGAGCTTCAAGCTCAAGCTGGTCGTCTATTTCTCGGTGATCTCGCTGCTGCCGTTCGCGGCGGCGTTCAGCGGGCTCGAGGCTGTGACCGACCGAAACGAGACGCGACGCGTCGACGGCATCCTGGAAACCGGCGTCCGGGCCGGCCTCGTGCGCTACGCCGACGAGGTCGCCGACGCGCAACGTCGTGCGTCCGATCTCGCGCGGAGCCCTGCGTACCAGCGCGCGCTCGCCCGGCATGACCGGCCGACGCTGCGCCGCCTGCTCGCGAACAGCCCCAACGTGCGAATCGAGGACCTGCGCGGCCGGCCGATCGGCCGTATCGCGCAACCGGCCACCGAGCGCGGCGTGGTGGTTCGCGGCCGGACCGGCCGGCTGGGCCGCGTGGTCGTCGGCGTGCCCCTCGACGGCAAGCTGGCCGCACGGATGAAGCGCAGCGCCGGCATCGGCCGCGGCGGACAGGTGGCGCTGGTTCGCGCCGGATGGATCACGGCGAGCAGCGGACGGCTGAACGGTCCGGTCGGAGCTCCCGCAGACCCGAACCTCGTCGACGTGGGCGGCCGGGAGTTCCGAGCGCTCGCCTCCGAGCCCCTGCCGGAACACGCCGACGTCCGTCTCGTGGTGCTCTCGCCGCAGGCTCGGATCGACGAGTCGACCGACTGGGCGCAGTCGCGGATCTTCATGGCGATGCTCGTCGTCCTCGCGTTGATCGCGCTCGTGGCGTACCTCGAGGGCCGGTCGATCGTCAGGAGCGTCGCCCAGGTCGCCGACGCTGCGAGGGGGATCGCACGCGGGCGACTCGGCGACCGCGTCGGCGTACGCGGCCGAGACGAGTTCGCCTCGCTCGGACATGCCTTCAACGAGATGGCCGACCAGCTCGAAGCCCGCATGCGCGAGCTGGAGGAGGAGCGCCGCCGAGCCCGCGAGACGACGCTCCGGTTCGGCGAGGCGCTGGCGGCTACACACGACGTCGACCAGCTGCTCCGAGTGATCGTCGAATCGGCGGTCGAGTCCACGGGCGCGGCCCTCGGCCGGCTCGTCGACGGCGGTGAGGTGCTGATCGAGTTCGGCACGGGCGACGGCGGCCCGGACCGCCTCGAATTCCCGCTCGCAGCAGGACGGGAGAACTTCGGCTCGCTGATCCTCTACGGCAACGATTTCAGCTCCGACCACCGCGAGAGTGCCGGCTGGCTCGTCGGGCACGCAGTGATCGCGCTCGCAAACGCCCAGCGCCACCGCACGGTCGAGCAGCAGGCGCTGGTCGACGGCCTCACGGGCCTCGCCAACCGCCGCCTGTGCACCGCGGCGCTCGAGAAGGAGCTCGCCCGCGCCGAGCGCTTCGGCGAGCCGCTCGCTCTCGTGCTCGTCGACATCGACGACTTCAAGCGGATCAACGACCGCTGGGGACATCCCACGGGCGACGAGGTGCTGAAGCTCTTCGCCAAGACGCTGCACGAAGGCGTGCGTGAGATCGACCTCGCCGGCCGCTGGGGCGGCGAGGAGTTCGCGCTGCTGCTCCCCGAGACGGATCTAGAGGGCGGGCGGGAGCTCGCCGAGCGCGTGAGGCGGAAGCTCGCCCGCAAGAAGTTCCTCGCGCCGGACGGGGAGCGAATTCGCGTCACGGCGAGCTTCGGCGTCGCCGCCTTCCCGGACGCCCCGAGCCAGGATCAGCTGGTTGCGGCCTCGGACGGTGCGCTCTACGAAGCAAAGCGTGCGGGCAAGAACCAAGTTGCAATTGCCGCACAGCTGGGCCCCAAGGTGCGCGTCTAGCATGCCCGGCCGTTAGAATCCCGCGCTCGAACGGGAGCGACGGGAGAAAAGCGACCCAGAACGGAGACGATGACTGTCGAGACACCCTCATTGTTCGCAAGCGTGATCCAGGACCACATCGAGCTGAAGCGCCGCAACGCCGAGCTCGAGGGCAACATGCCGATCGACGAATACCGCGCCGAGGATCCCTTCGAGAACCATCCGCTGTTCAAGACGGAGGAGCAGGCGCGGATCGAAGACACACTCGACGGGCATCCCGGAGCGAGCTCCGCTGCGCCGGCTGCCCCCAAGGAGGAGAGCTCCGAGGACGGCCTCTGGGGCCGCTCGCGGGACTTCGACTGGGGCGACTGAGCGCGTCAACCGCCTCGGTGTTTGGCGAGGCGGGGAGGGGGTAGGCTCCCCCGCAACCAGAGAGCGAGAAAAGGGGAGCCGCCATGAGAAAGATGTTGGGCCTCGTAGGACTCGGGGCCGCCTTGACGTACTTCTTCGACCCGCAGCAGGGTCGCCGCCGGCGAGCGATGGCTCAGGACAGGGCCGCCGCGTTCTTCCGGAGCAAGGCCCGCAAGGGCGAGCAGATCGGCCGTGCCGCGACGGCGCAGGCCGAGGGGCTGGCGCAGAAGGCGAAGCACCTCAAGGAAGAGGAGAAGCCGCAGCCCGACGACGTCACGCTGACGCGCAAGGTCGAGACCGAGATCTTCCGCGATGCCGACGTCCCGAAGGGTCAGATCAACGTGAACGCGGAGAACGGCAAGGTCTTCCTCCGCGGCGAGGTCGGCCAGCCGGAGCTGATCAAGGACCTCGAGAAGCGCGCGAAGAAGGTCCAGGGGGTCAAGGAAGTCGAGAACCTCCTCCACCTGCCGGGCGCCGAGGCGCCGACGAAGTCTTAGCTCGCTTCGCGGGCCCGCCGCAGGAGCGGCAGCCCGTACCAGAACCAGACGAGGAGTCCCGCAGTCGCGGCGGCGGCCAACGCCGTCGCGGCTGTGTGGAACAACAGATCGGTCACTAGGTAGACCGCGGCCGTCAGCGCGGCGGCGAGGCATGTAGTGCCAGCGATCGCCAATCGTGAAGACGTCTGAATCAGTGCCTCCTTGTCGCGTTGTCTGAAGCGGAGGCGGTGGTAGGCGGTCGGCGCGATCAAGAAGATCGACGCCACGGCAGTCGTCATGAACGTGAAGTAGTAGACGTGGCGTTGCGTCGTCGTGATCGAGCTGAACCGCTGGGTGAACGGCACGGCGAGGAGGAAGCCAAACAGCATCTGAACTCCGGGCAGCGCCACCCGAAGCTCGTTGAGCAGTTCGATCAGCTCGCGGTCGAGGCGCTCGTCCTTGGTCTCGTCGTCACTCATCGGCTAGACCGGATGGATACCAGCCGGGGCGTCGCAGCGTGGTCGACCTGCAGCGTCGTGTGCTCGATTCCGAACTCGCTTCGCAGCAGCTCCTCGAGCTCCCGGCGCCGCGCGTGGCAGTCGTCGCCGCGCTCCACGAGCACATGTGCCGACAGCGCCGGGAACTCCGACGTGATCGTCCAGACGTGGAGGTCGTGGACCTCGACCACGCCGGGCATCTCCGTGAGGCGGCGCCCGAGCTCGCGAGCGTCGATCCCGGGCGGTGCGCCCTCGAGCAGGATGTGGACCGAGTCGCGCAGGACGCTCCAGGAGCTCGCGAGCACGAGGACGGCGATGACTGCGCCCGCCAGCGGGTCGGCGTACGCCCAGCCGGTGAGCAGGATGATCAGCGCGGCGACGAGAACCCCCGCGGAGCCGAGCGCGTCCGCCAGGACGTGGCGCAGCGCGGCCCGGATGTTCAGCGAGTCGTGGCCGGCCCGGGCGAGGATCGCCGCCGCGCTGAGGTTGACCACGATCCCGATGAAGCCGATCACGAGCACCCAGCCCGCGAGCACCTCCGGCGGGTCGCTGAGGCGCCCCCAGGCCGTGACGAAGATCCAGATCGCAAGCGCCACCAGGATCACGCCGTTGAACAGCGCGGCGAGGATCTCGGCGCGCTGGTAGCCGAACGTCCGCTCCGGCGTGCTGGGCCGCCCGGCGAGCCAGACGGCGACGAGCGCGATCGTCAGCGCCAGGTTGTCCGAGAGCATGTGAGCCGCGTCGGCGAGCAGCGCGAGGCTGCCCGTGAGCAGGCCGCCGACCACCTCGACCCCGGTGAAGGCGAGCGTCAGCGCGAGGACGATGCCCAGCACGCGGCTGTTCCGCGCACGTACGTCCCCCAGATGGCCCACGGCTTGAGAGTATGCGCGCCGATGGACGTGCGGGAACTGATGAAGCTCGAGGTGGATCCGGAGGAGGTCCAGGCCGTCTACGAGCTCTGGAAGCAGCACTCGATCGCCGAGGACAACCGGGACATCGCCGGCCTGCTCGCGACGCTCACCGACGACTGCGTCTACCGGATCGTCGGCACGGACGAGGTCTGGGAGGGGCACGAGGGCGCGACGCGCTTCTACCTAGGCCTGCTCGGCGCGTTCCCCGACATCGACTTCCAGTTGACGGACATCGTCGTCGGCCCGCAGGGAGTCTGCGAGGAGGCGCACGTCACCGGCACGCACGAGGGCGAGTGGCTGGGCCAGGCCGCCACCGGCGAGCGTGTCGAGTTCGACGTCGTGATCTTCTTCCCGTGGGACCGCGACCGGCGGTTGTTCCGCGGCGAGAAGGTGTACGTGTACGGCGAAAACTTCTCGCCCGCTTGACCTTTCGCTTCAAGGGTCGCAAGATCGGCTCACGCGAAAGGAGGCTGGATGGCCGAGGAACATGAGCACCGCACCGAGGACGAGGTCCTCGACGAGCAAGAAGGCATTTCCGATCTCGACGTGCCGGAAGGGCACCAGGAAGATGTGGCCGGAGGCACAGGAGGCAGCGGCGGCGATGATCGCTTGACCGAGAGCATCACGCTCAACTGATCAGCGAGCGATAGCCGCCGGGAAGATCGCTGGGTCTGACCCGTCTAGTGGTCAGACACACACCTGCGGAAGGAGGACGAGGTGGACGAGCAGAAGGACAAGATCAAGGACCTCGAGGTCAAGGAAGGCGAGGCCCAGGACGTCGCCGGCGGCAAGGAAGCAAACCCGCTCAAGTGGGGCAGCAAGTCGGGCGCCAAGAAGGCCCCGGGCTACAGGATGCGAGCAAGCTCCAGCGAGAAGAAGCAGACGTAAGGCGTCGGCTGAGGCGGGCGCCCACGGCGCCCACCTCTCCTAAGCAGCGGAGGGAGGACGAGGTGGACGAGCAGAAGGACAAGATCAAGGACCTCGAGGTCAAGGAAGGCGAGGCCCAGGACATCGCGGGCGGGAAGAAGATCCAGGCGAAGTCGCGAGGCGCGAAGTCACGCGGTGCGATGAAGGTCAAGAGCACCAGCGCCGACGGCGTCAGATACCAACGCGAGCAGACCTGATTCGTGCGTGACGGGCGCTCCGGCGCCCGTCTCTCTTACTCTTTAGGACGTGCTCGCCGTCGCAGGGGTCTTCGAGCGGCCGGTCTTCACCGTCGGCAGGCGGCAATTCCGCTGGAGCGACGTCGCGGAGCGGCTGGACTGGAGCTCGATTCCCAAAGGCACCGCGGTCCCCGAAGCCGAGCTGGACGACGCCGAGGCGCGCTTTCGCTACGACCGAGGGCTCGTCGCAGCCGAGGAAATGGAGGTATGGCTCGACCGCTGGGATCTCTCTGCGGGCGAGTGGCGCGACTACCTTCGCGGCAACCTGGTCGACGGAGAGCGAGCCCGGTGGGTGACAGCCGTCTGCAGCGGCGCGCTCGAGCGTGCGGCGCAGGAGCTCGCCGCGAGAGCTGCGGCGGCCGAGGCGACGGGAGAGGCTCGATTGGACGCAGCGCTCGACCGGTTCCTCGCCGAGGCCGTCACGCCGGACGCGCTGCGCTCGCTGCTGGATGCTCGCAAGGCGGACTGGATCCGCGTCGACTGCCGCACGCTCGTCTTGCGGCACGGCGGACGGCGCGCGCGAGGCCGCACTCTGTGTCCGGGACGATGGGATGGCGCTCGCCGAGGTGGCGGCGCAGGCCGGCGCCGAGCTCCGGGAGCACTCGCTGTACCTCGCGGACGCCGAGGGAGAGCTCGGCAACGCGCTCCTGAGCGCTCGGACCGGCGAGCTGATCGGCCCGGTGCCGCTAGGAGATCGCTTCGCGCTCGTCCTCGTTGACGGGAAGGTCGAGCCGTCGCTCGACGACCCGGAGATCCTTCGCCGCGCGCAGGAGGCCGCGCGCCGGCGCGCAATCGAACGCGAGGTGGTCAACCGCGTGACGTGGCATGAGCGAGTCTGAGCAGCGGGTCAGCCCGGAATCCCGCGCTCTACTGGAGGAGCTGCCGCTCCTCCGCGAGCTTTCGGACGATGCGAAGCGGCTGGTCGCCGAGAGCTTCGTTCCGGTGTCGTTCGGCTTCGGGGAGGTCGTCTTCGCCGAGGGGGACGAGCCGGACGCGTTCTACGTGCTCGTCTCGGGCGCGGCGCGTGTCCTCAAGGAGCGGGCGCCGGGCGACGAGCTGACGATCTCGACTCTCCGGCCCGGAGACGCCTTCGGCGAGCTGGGCCTGCTGACCGGCGAGTCGAGGAGCGCGACGGTGCGGGCCAGCGCCGCGAGCGAGGCGCTCAAGCTCGACGCGACGCTCTTCCGCGCCCTCGTCCAGGTGCATCCGGAGCTCCGGCGGCACTTCGACGCGCAGACGGAGCGCTACCGGCGGCGAGACCTGTTGCGGCTTTCGTCAGCGTTCGGTGCGCTCCCCGCCGAGACGATCGAGGAGCTGATCGACGCCCTCGAGCCGGTCGAAGCGGCGAAGGGCGCCGTCGTCGTCCGCCAGGGCGATCCGTCGACGTGCATGTACGTGGTCGACGCGGGCCGTCTCCACGCCGTGTGGCGAACGGAGGAGGGGAGCCGCGGCGACGTCGCCTATCTGAGACGCGGCGACCTGTTCGGCGAGCGCTCGCTGCTGCTCAAGGCGTCCCGCGCGGTCACCGTCGAGGCCGTCACCGACTGTCGCCTACTCGCGCTGCAGGAGGCGGACTTCAGGCGCTTCGTGGAGGAGAGCGAGGCGTTCCGCGCCGTCGTCGAGGGGACGGTCGACCGCTACGAGTTCAAGTTCGTCGCTCGCGTGCCGCTCGATTTCGCGCAGGAGCTGCTGCCCGCCGAGGCCGAGGTCGCCCCCGAGCCTGTCTCCCGCGAGCAGGCCGAAGAGGCGCCTGCAGCCGAGGAGGTCGAGGAGTGGGCCGAGGCCGAAGAGGCGCCGCGGGAACGCATCCGCCGCTTCAAGCACGTGTGGCAGGTCGACGAGATGGACTGCGGCGCCGCGTGCCTCGCGATGGCGACGCGGCACTTCGGACGGCCGGTCAGCCTGGCGCACATCCGCAAGCTCGTCCACACGGGGACCGACGGAACGAGCCTCGCGGGCATCGTCGCGGGCGCCGAGTCCCTGGGCCTGCGAGCTCGCGCCGTGAAGGCGTCGAAGTCCCGCTTGCACGAGCTGCCGATGCCCGCCGTCGCGCACGTCGAAGGCAACCACTGGGTGACGCTCTACGACGCAGACGAGCGCTCGGTCCGCATCGCCGATCCGGCGCGCGGGCTCGTCCGTCAGAGTCGCAAGGAGTTCGAGGACCGCTGGTCGGGCTACACCGCGCTGCTCGCGTACGGCGAAGGGCTCGAGCATGCGCCGATCGACGAGGCGAAGGCGAGCTGGATCTGGCCCTTCTTCCGGCCGTACCGGCGCACGCTCGTCGCGGCAGGGGTGCTCGCGCTCGTTGCTGCCGCGCTGGAGATGGTGCTCCCGATCTTCACGCAGATCATCGTCGACGACGTCCTCGTCGAGGAGAACACGGAGCTCCTCTACCTCCTTCTGGTCGGGATGGTCGGCGTGCTGATCGCCATGACGGCCGCGACGCTGATCCAGCGCTACCTCCTGGCCCGAGCCGCGGTCCAAATCGACGGGACGACGCTGGACTTTCTGACCCGTCGGATGCTCGCGCTGCCCGATGAGCTACTTCAACTCGCGGCGCACCGGCGACATCCAGCGGCGTCTTGCCGGGATGCGGCAGGTGCGGACGTTCATGGTGCAGGACGGCGTGGAAGGCCTCACCGCCGCTGCCACGCTGGTCGCCTCCCTCACGCTGATGTTCTTCTACGACTGGGTGTTGGCGCTGGTGTTCCTCGCGATGGCGCCGGCCTACGCGTGGCTGATGCGCTTCTCGCGGAAGCGGCTGCGGCCGATGTTCGACAGCCTCGAGGAGGCGTTCGGCAAGTACCACTCGCACCAGATCGACGCGATCAAGGGAATCGAGACGGTGAAGGCGGTCGGCGCCGAGGAAGCGTTCCGGACGCGGATGCTCGACCAGTTCACGAGCCTCGCGAAGCGGCTCTTCCGCTCGGACTTCACGATCATGTCCTACGAGGCCGCGACGCAGATCGTCAGCTTCGCCTCGCTCGTCCTCTTTCTCTTCGTCGGATCGCTGCGCGTGATCAGCGGCGACCTCACGATCGGCGAGCTCGTCGCGTTCAACGCGCTCGTGCTGCTCGCCAACGGGCCCGTCCTCACGCTGCTCGCGATCTGGGACGAGCTCCAGTACGGCCAGGTGCTGCTGAACCGCTTGAACGACATCATCGAGCAGGAGCCCGAGCAGGCAGGGGTCGAGACGACGCCGGTCCCGACGCTCGAGGGACGGGTCGAGCTGCGCGGCCTGGGTTTCCGCTACTCGCCGATCTCGCCGCCGATCCTCGACGGGATCTCGCTGGACGTCCGGGCCGGCTCGACCGTCGCGATCGTGGGCCGCAGCGGCTCGGGCAAGACGACGCTCGTCCGCTGCCTCTCGGGGCTGCTCGAGCCGACGAGCGGCACGATCCGCTTCGACGGGGTGGACATGCGGACGCTCGCCTACCGCGACCTTCGCCGGCAGATCGGCTACGTCCTCCAGGAGAGCTACCTGTTCGACGACACGATCGCCGCCAACATCGCCTTCGGCGACGCGAAGGCGGACCTCGAGCGCGTGGAGTGGGCGGCGCGCGTCGCAAACGCCCACGAGTTCGTGGCTCGGCTGCCGCTGGGCTACGAGACGCGGATCGGCGAGAGCGGGCTCCTGCTCTCAGGCGGGCAGCAGCAGCGGATCGCGATCGCGCGAGCCGTCTACCAGCGGCCGCCGATCCTGGTCTTCGACGAGGCCACGAGTGCGCTCGACACCGAGTCGGAGCGCGCCGTGCAGGCCAACATGGACGAGGTCTTCGAGGGCCGCACATCGTTCGTGATCGCCCATCGCCTGAGCACGATCCGCGACGCCGATCTGATCGTGGTGCTCGAGCGCGGCAAGGTCGCGGAGCAGGGGACGCACGAGGAACTGATGCGCCGCCAGGGCATCTACTACTACCTCGTCAGCCAGCAGCTCGCGCTCTAGGGGAACCGCGGCGACCAGAGCGCCGAGAGCACGCCGGCGGCGAGCAGCAAGCCTCCGGCGACGGCGAGGAAGATGAAGGTCACCTCGGTTTCGCCGGGCTCGCGCCCCAGGCTGGAGCCGAGCTTCTCGTAGGCTCGCTCCACGGTGTCGGACGTCCGCGCCTCGGTGAACCTTCCGCCCGTGATCTGCGCGATGTCCTGCAGGGTCGCGGGATCCGGCGGCACCGGCACGATCTGCTCCCCGCCCGAGCCGGGGGCTCCGGACTGGGGGCCGCCGAACCCGAACCCAAACGGCACGCTGACGACTCCCTCGGGCGTCCCGAGCGCAACCGTGTAGACGGGTATCTCCGCTGTCTTTGCCAGTTCTGCGCCCTCGTAGGGGGAGAGGACTCCGCGTGTCTGCGCGCCGTCCGACAGGAAGAGGATGGACGCGAGGCCCTTGGTCTCCGGCGCGGGAGCCGCGCGCAGAGCGATCGTCTGTTCCACGTCGGACAGCGAGGCCTGCGCCAGCTCGACTGCTGCCTGGAGTGCGTCGCCGATCGCCGTCCCGCCGAACGTGTTGAACTCGCCGATCTCGTCTACGGCCTGCTTCACGAGCTCGTGGTCGTTCGTGGGCGGCGTGGCGACCTGAGCATCGCCGGCGAAGACGACCAGGCCGACGCGGATCTTCTTCGGGACGCGGTCGAGGAAGCCGCGAATCGCCTCCTGCGCCGCGGCCAGCCGCGTCGGCTTCACGTCCTTCGCCTGCATCGAACGCGACGTGTCGACGACGAGGATCACCATCGCGCGATCCTTCGCAACCATCCGATCGACGTGGGGCCTGGCTGCGGCGAGCGAGAGGGCCGCGAGTGCCGCGACGAAGACGACCGGCGCGACGAAGCTGCGCCACGCGCTTCGCCTGCCTGCGACTGCCGCGAGCACCTCGAGGTTCGTGAACCGGACCGCGTAGCGCATGCGGCGCCGGCGAACGAGCCACCAGATGAGCGCCACGGCCGCTGCAAGCAGCAAGAGCGTCAACAGGAGGACGGGGCGCTCGAACCTCATCGCGCCACCGAGCAGACCGCGTGGACCTGGACGACGGCGGGGACGCGGCCGAGCTCGGCGTCCGCGCGGACCCGCGCCACGGAGCGCCGGCCGCTGACGGACTGCGAGCCGCGCACGAGCCCCACCACGCTTGCCGCGGGCGGACGCCGTGTGCGGAAGCCGATCGCGTGCGAGGCGGCGACGAGCACCTCGCGCCCGCGGCAGCCGCTCGCGACGGTCTTTGTTCCCGGCGGGACGCGGGCGAGCCGCACCCGCCGGACCGTCGGGTTGCCCGGCTTGAGGATGGCGCTGACCGCGGTCGGGACCCGCCCGCCGCCACTCGACGGCATGCAGCCGATGTGCGGTCGGAAGGTCGGTGTGCGCGACGTCGTCCCGACGTAACTCGCCACGAAGGTCGCGGCGCGGGCCGTGGTGATCCCGGGGTTGACCGGGCTGCCCAGCTCGCCGATGAACGTGATGTCGATGCCGCGGTCAGTGAGCTCGGCGTCGAGCCCGCCGACGACGTGCCCTCGCGGGCAGCGCAGCTCGTACTCGACGTGCGGCCGCGGAACGCTCGTTCCGACCGGGACGGCGACCCACGGGCCCGCGACGGGCACGCAAACCATCAGGCCGTCACACTCGTCGGCCGCCTGAGCCGGCGCGGAGCCGGCGGTGACCGCGCAAAGCGCGGCGAGCACCACGAGCTTCTTCACGGCACCCTCCGGAACCACAGGGCGGAGAGCGCGCCGCCTGCCAGGAGGAACGCGGCGGCTCCGCCGGCGAAATAGTCCCCGACCTCGCGCTCCTGCTTCTTCGTGCCGAGGCGGGACGCGAGATCCTCGTAGATCCGCTCGAGTCCCTCCCTGTCGGTCGCCGCGAGTGCCTTCCCGCCTGACAGCTCGGCGATCTGACGCAGGGTCTCGGCGTTCGGCGGGACGCGGATCTGCTGCTTGAACCCGCCCGTGAGCGTCTCCTCGACGACACCGTTCGCCGTGCCGAGCAGCACGGTGTAGACCGGCACCTTCATCCGGCGCGCCTGCCTCGCCGCGACCTGCGGATCGATCCGGCCGCCGTCGCGCGCGCCGTCGGAGATCAGCAGGACAGCCCGGGGCGGCGCGTTGCGTGCTTCCGATTCGCGCTGGCCCACCCGGACGGAGAGCGCGACGGCGTCGCCGATCGCCGTCCCCTCGCCGGGCTTCAGGCGGTCGATCGCCTGCTTGACGAGCTCGCGATCCTCCGTCGGGACTACGCCGACGACGGCACGCGTTGCAAACGAGACGACGCCGACGCGGTAGCGCTCCGGCACCTCTTCGAGGAAGCGCTTGGCCGCCGCCTGGGCGGCCCCGAGGCGCGTCGGCTCGATGTCCTTGGCCTTCATCGACCGCGAGACGTCGACGGCGAGGATAATCGTGGCCTCCTCGCGCTTGACGTTGACCGTCGCGTGCGGCCGGGCGACTCCGAGGACGATCGCGGTCAGCCCGAGCAGGAAGAGAATGAGCGGGAGGTGGCGACGCCTCCCAGGCTGCCGGTCGACGACGGCGGGCATGAGCGCCGGGTTCGCGTACCCCGCTGCGTAGGACGTCCTCCGCCGCTCCCGGATCACGTAGAGCGCGACGAGCAGCGGGACGGCAACCAGTCCCAGGAGGGCGACGGGCCAGTCGAAGCTCAACGCCGCCGCCTCCGGAAGAAGACGGCGAGGGTGCGCAGCCAGTCGCCGGAGGTCGAGAGGACGACGTGGCGGGCGCCGACCGCGGCGAGGTCGGCAGCCACCGCCGAGCGCTCGTCCGACGCCGCCGCGGCGAAGCGATCGCGGAGCTTGCGGCTGCGCGTGTCGACGTGGAGGAGCCGCCCTGTCTCGGGATCGACGAGCCAGAGTGTCCCCACGTTCGAGAGCTCCTGCTCGCGCGGATCCCGGATCTCGACCGCGACGACGTCGTGGCGTCCCGCGAGCTCGAGCAGCGGCCGGCGCCAGTCGCGCGGGCCGCGGAAGTCGGAGACGATCACGACGAGACCGCGCTGGCGCGCGAGCCCGCCGGCGCGCTTGACTGCCTCGCCGAGCGACGTCGCGCCGCTGCGCTCGTCCTCCGACTCGTCTCGCAGCGCCGTCAGCAAGCCGACGAGACCACGACGGCCCTGGCGCGCCGGATGCGCCCGCGCACGGGAGTCGCCGAACGTGACGATCCCGAGACGGTTGCCGCGCCGCGTTGCGAGGTGGCCGACGGCGAGCGCTGCTCCCTCGGCGACGTCCGATTTGCGGCGGTCCGCGGTGCCGAACTGCATCGAAGGGGACGTGTCGAGCACGAGCCAGGTGACGAGCACACGCTCAGCCAGCTGGACGCGGACATGCGGCTGGTTCGTCCGCGCCGTGACGTTCCAGTCGATCCGCCGGACGTCGTCCCCGGGGATGTACGGCCGAACCTGCGCGAGCTCCGTTCCGTCGCCGAAGAGCGAGGAGCGATAGTCGCCGGCGAGCAGGCCCTCCATCCGCTGCCCGATCGAGATCTCGAGCGCGCGAAGCAGCCCGCTCGGCATCGGGCCCGGGCCGGGCCGGTCGGGAGTCGGAGCCCGGCGGAGCGTCTTCACGCCGCGCTGGCTCGGTTCAGGTCGATCTGCGGGACGGGGACCTTGCCGACCACGTCGTCGAGGATCGCGTCGGGGCTCACCTCCTCGGCGAGCGCCTGGTAAGTCAGCACGAGGCGGTGGCGCATCGCGTCCTTGATCAGCGCCTGCAGATCCTCGACGAGCACGTAGTCGCGCCCACGCACCAGCGCCAGCGCCCGCGACGCCTGGACGAGGCTGATCGGGCCGCGCGGGCTCGCTCCGTAGGCGACGTACTCCGACGACTCGCGCGTCGCGGCCGCGAGGTTCACGGCGTAGCTGATCAGCGCCGGGTCGACGTAGATCCCGAACACGGCGCGCTGGAGCGCCTTCAGGTCGTCCAGCGTCAGCGCCTCGCGAAGCTCGGGCGCCTCGACGAGCTGCCGCTCGACGATCGTGAGCTCCTCGTCGTGCTCCGGATAGCCGATCAGGATCTTCAGCATGAAGCGGTCGATCTGGGCTTCGGGCAGTGGGTAGGTGCCCTCGGACTCGATCGGGTTCTGAGTCGCCATGACGAGGAAGGGCTCGGGCACGGGGAACGTCTCGTGCGCGATCGTCACCTGGTGCTCCTGCATGACCTCCAGCAGCGCCGACTGCACTTTCGCCGGAGCGCGGTTGATCTCGTCCGCCAGCAGGAAGTTGCAGAAGACGGGGCCGAGCTCGGTTTCGAACGTGCCCTCGCCTGCGCGGTAGATCCGGGTGCCAACGAGGTCCGACGGGACGAGGTCCGGCGTGAACTGCACGCGGGAGAACGATCCGCCGAGGACGCCGGCTGTCGTCTTGATCGTCAGCGTCTTCGCCAGCCCGGGGACGCCCTCGATCAGCAGGTGGCCCTGGGCCAGCAGGCACACGAGCACCCGCTCGAGCATTGCTTCCTGGCCGGCGATCACGCGCCGGATCTCGAACAGCGCCTGCTCGAGACGCTCCTTGGCCTCGGCTGGGGTGGGGACGGGGAGGTCTGGGGTCTGCTCGGACAAACGCGGCTCCTCTCGAATTGGCTCTCTACGTCTCCTACGAGAGCACGCGAACCTAAGTTTTCGCTGAGAGCCTCCCCAGGCTTTCCGCCAGCCTACCGGCTAACCTAGCCCGGCTCCCATGGCAACCGCTGCGAAGCCCGAGACGCCCGAAGGCGCCGCGTCCGTCCGCCAGGCGCCCGAGGTCTTCCGCTACTACCTGCTGGCGAAGAAGCAGGAGTGGCGGGTGGGGGACATGCCTTGGGAGGAGATCCCGCCGATCCCCGAGTCGGCGGGAGCGCCGGAGAAGCAGGCGCGGCGGCGCGACATCTGGCGCTCGGTCATCACGCAGCAGCTCCAGGCCGACTCGCTTGCGGTCGAGATGGCCGCACAGCTCCTCGAGATGGCGCGCCACCACGAGGCCAAGCTCTACTACTCGACGATGGCGCAGGACGAGGCGCGCCACGTCGAGGCGTGGCTCCGACTGATCGAGATGGCCGGCGGGCCGACCGAGCGCGACCCCCATCTCGACAAGCTCGCGCAGATCTTCCTCGGGCTCGACGAGCTCGAGGAGAAGGTCTTCCTGATGCAGGTCTTCTTCGAGCGGATGATCATCCCGCGCTTCCGGCTGATCGCACGTGCCTCGCGAGGGACGCTGCTCGAGGATCTCTGCAACCGCCTGACGATCGACGACGGCATCCACCACGCGTCAGGGATGGCGTACGAGAAGGTGCTCCTGCGGGACGCGTCCAAGAAGACGAAGGACAAGATGATCAAAGGCGCGTCCAAGATGCTCCCGATCTTCGGGGCACACGTGCTCTGGCGGCCCAAGGAGCGCGACTTCGTCAGCACGTCGATGCGCTCCCGCGACCTCGCGCGGGTGAAGCGCGAGATCGAGGAGGGCATCAAGATCGCGTCCTCGCTCGGACTCGACGTCAGCGACATCGAGTACACGATCCCGAGCTAAGGCTCGAGCGTCATCTGGACGGGCTGCTCGTCGTCACGGGTGAAGCCGCAGCGGGCGTAGAACGCCTCCGAGCCGGGGTTGTCCGACAGGACCCAGCACGATGCCGACGCGTTCGGCGGCCATCCATTCCCGCATGGCGTCGACGAGCGCCGTGCCGACGCCGCGACGGCGTGACGCTTCGCGGACGCCCATCTCGTAGAGGAGCAGCTGGCGCGCGGCGCCGGCTCGGCGGCGCTGGACATAGGCGCGCAGGAAGCCGACGACGATCCCGTCCTCGGCGGCGACCCAGTGCAGGACGCCAGGGTCGAGCAGGTACGCCGCCGCGTCCTCGTCGGAGAGCGGCCGGCGCGGGCCCGAACGGCCGGCCAGGTCGAAATCCGCGTCCTCGACCGCGAGCACCCGCAGGATCGGCTCGTCGCCGGGCCCGAGCCGCCGGATCTCCAGCGCTACTCCTCCTCGAGCTTCAGCGCGGCCGAGTTGATGCAGTAGCGCTGGCCCGTCGGGTGCGGCCCGTCCGGGAAGACGTGCCCGAGGTGGCCGCCGCAGCTCGAGCACAGGACTTCGGTCCGGACCATCCCGTGACTCGCGTCGGTCTCCTCCTCGACGGCCTCCTCCGCTGCCGGGGCGGAGAACGCCGGCCAGCCGCAGCCCGAGTCGTACTTCGCCTCGGAGCTGAAGAGCTCGGCGCCGCAGCCCGCGCAGCGGTACTTGCCCTGCTCGAAGACGTGGTCGTACTCGTTCGAGAACGGCGCCTCGGTGCCCTTCTCGCGCAGGATGCGGTACTGCTCGGGCGACAGCTCGGCGCGCCATTGCTCATCTGTCTTCTCGATCTTCGGCATCGACCTAGTGTGTCATCCGACTCGGAGACGGGGACGTAGGACCAACGAGAACGAGACCAAGGAGGATGTTTTCGATGAGGCGAATGCTGTTGCTGACTGCGTTCGCGGCGATGATTCTCGCGTCGCCGCTCTGGGCCAGGGGCTCGTTTCCGGAGAGGATCGCGCTGCCCGACAACTTCCGGCCGGAGGGGATCGCAATCGGCAAGAAAGGCTCCTTCTACGTCGGCTCGATCCCGACGGGAGGCATCTATCGCGGCAGCCTGAGAACGGGTGAGGGCAGGGTCTTCATCCCGGGTGCCGACGGACGCGCGGCGATCGGCGTCGAGCTCGACCACAACCGGCTCTATGTCGCGGGCGGGGGACCGGCAAGGGTTTCGTGTACAGCGCCAAGACCGGACGGCTGATCCAGGAGGCCCAGCTGGCGGCGAATCCGGCTGACCCGGCGAACCCGACTTTCGTGAACGACGTGGTCGTGGCGAGGGGTGGCGCCTACTTCACCGACTCGCGGCGGCCGGCTCTGTACCGGCTCGACCGCAGGGGGCACGCTCACGTGATTCCGCTTTCCGGCGCCATCGTCTACGGCGCTGGAAACAACGCGAACGGCATCGACACCACGGCGAACGGCAAGACGCTGATCATCGTTCAGAGCAACGTCGGAAAGCTCTTCACGGTGAACCGGCAGACCGGGCTGACGCGCGAGATTCGACTCGACCAGCCGGTTGTGAACGGCGACGGGATCCACCTCGACGGGCGGACGCTCTATGTCGTCCAGAACCGCGACAACAAGGTGGCCGTCATCCGCCTGAGCCGCGAGCTCGGCTCGGGCACAGTGACCCAGCACATCACCGACTCAGACTTCGATGTCCCGACGACGATCGACGAGTTCGGCAAGCGGCTCTACGCGGTCAACGCGCGCTTCAGGCCGATGGGGACACCGCCCGAGCGCGAGTACTGGATCGCGGCCTTTCGAAAGGTGAGGGGAAGCCGCTAGAAACGGAACCAGCCGAGACGACTCTCGGGTGCGAGCTCGACCAGCCGGCCGAGCTCGCACCCCGCTCTAGGGCTTCGGCTTCTTTGCGGGCTCGGCGGCCTGCGGAGGTTGCTGCGGAGGAGCCTGCTCTGCTTTCGGCGACCTGGCCTTCTCCTTCGCGCGCCCGGGACGAGCCGGCCTCGTCTGCTCCTTCGCCTGCTTCCGCTCCGGACGCCTCGACGAAGGCGCTTTCGGGCGCTCGTTCCGAGCCTGCAGTTTCGTCTTCGGCGGTTTCTCGGGTTTCACGACCCTGTCCTTGCTCCTCGAGCGCGCCGGGGGAAGGCGGAACTGCCGCAACTTGAGCTTCTTTTTCTTCGCGGCTGTGACGGGCAGCGCGACCTCGGCGCGCGCCGGTCGCGCCGCGACGGGCGTGGCGTTGCGGGAGCTCGTCCGGCGCGCGGCGACGGGTGCCGCGGCCCGAACGACCTGCGGAGCGGACTTAGCTGACTTCGGCGCGGCTTCGGCCGCCTTCGGCGGATTCGTGGCGACGCCGTAGCCCACGCCGCCGGTGACCGCTACTGCGGCGGTGACCGCGGCCGTCTTCGCGACGACGGTCACGCCGACGCCGGTACCCGCCGCGGCAGCCGCACTCCCGCCGAGGCCCGCGGCGGCCGCGTGCTCGCCGCGGAACAGGAAGAGCGACGCCGGGATCGGCATGATCGAGAGGCCTTTCAGGAGCGACCGCTGGCGCTTTTGCAGCGTCGCGAAGCTGATGCAGCGCCTGCACTCGTGCAGGTGCTCCTTCAGCCGCCGCGACTCGCGCCGCGCGAGCCGACCGTCGAGTCGACGGGAGATCGCGCGCTCCGCGTCTGTGCACGTCAGCGCCTCCTCGAGCTCCGCGGCCAGGCCCCGCCTCGCGCGGAACAGAAGCGCTTCGAGCGCACTCTGCGTGACCTCGAGGATCTCCGCAATCTCGGCGTACGACCGGCCTTCGAACTCCCGCATGACGAGCGCTGAACGCTGCGTGGGCGGCAGCTTCCGGAGCACGCGCAGAACGTCGGCGAGGCTCGGCTCGACCGGGCTTGGCTCGAGACCGCCGTCCCCGACCTGGTCGTCGAACTCGACCTCGATCGGGCCGCCGTTCTTGCGGAAGTGCCGACGGACCTCGTTGTGCGCGATCGTGATCAGCCAGTTCTCGGCCTTCCGCGGCTTGGTACCCTGCTCGATCGCCCGGTAGGCGTTCAGGAAGGTCTGCTGGGTGACGTCCTCGGCGTCGGCCTGGTTGCCGAGCACCGCATAGGCGTAGCGGTAGACGGTCGGGGCGTGCTTGCGGTAGAGCCGGTCGAAGTCCAGCGGCCTTGCCGCGCGGATCAGCGCAGACATCACCGCATCATGCGTGATCCGACACCCTTCAAGCGTCTGCTTACGGAAACTTTACGCCGCAAACGCGCCGGTTCTTGGGCTCGTCCGGGTCTACCTCACGCACCGGCCAGGTGAACCACAACGAGCACTGAAGGAGCATCCAGATGAAGCGATTTCTGACACTCATCGTCGTCGCCTTCGGCGTGCCGGTCTCGGTCGCGCTTGCAGGCGGCGGCGAGGGCAAGAGCCCAGCCCAGTTCTGCAAGGCCGAGCTGACGAAGCTCGGTGCGGCGGACTTCAAGTCCATGTACGCGCCGAACGGCCCGGCATCGAGCGCCTTCGGCAAGTGCGTGTCCAAGCACGCGCGTGCCGACAACGCAAACAAGACGAACGCGGCGAAGGCTTGCAAGGCCGAGCAGGCAATGCCCGAGGCCGAGTTCCGCGCCGCGCACGGCGGCAAGTCGTTCAACGAGTTCTACGGCAAGAACAAGAACGACCGGAACGCCTACGGCAAGTGCGTGTCCTCGAAGGCGAAGACCGCCAACGAGCAGCAGGAGGCGAAGACCATGAACGCCGCAAGGGCCTGCAAGGCCGAGCGGGCAGCCGGTCGCGCCGCTTTCGTCGCCAAGTACGGCGGGAAGGCGTCGAACGCCTTCGGCAAGTGCGTCTCGACGAAGAGCAAGACGAAGTAACCGGACACGAGCGGGGACGACCGACCGAAGGGAGGCGAGAGCCTTCCTTCGTCGTTCCCAGTTTAGGACTTGCAAGTCGGGGTATATCCCCTTTTCGGCCTGGACGCCCGAAGAGGAGGGTTCTTTTGAGGCATACCACCGCTCGCCATCGGCTTGCGCTTGCAGTCACGCTGCTGGTCGGCGCCTTCGTGCTGCCGGCAACGATCGTTGCGGCTTCGCAGGAGCAGGCCTTCCCGACACAGCTGGTTCGCGTCAGCGTTCCGACGCAGGCTGACCGCGACCTGCTCACAAACCTCGGTCTCGACCTGACCGAGCACGCCGGCCACGACTACGTCGAGGTCGTCCTCCACCGTCCTGCGGACGCCGCCCAGCTGGCATCGCACGACTTCAACTGGACGGTGACGATCCCGGATCTCGCGATCCGGCAGATGCAGAACAACAAGGTGAGCGCCGCCTACGCGGAGGCGACCGCGGTCTCGCCGCTTCCGTCGGGGCGCGACGCCTACCGCACGCTCGCGGACTACAACACCGACCTGCGGACGCTCGCCAATCTCCACCCGACCCTCGTCCAGCGCTTCTCGCTGAACCACACGTCCCTCGAGGGCCGGACGATCTACGGCATCGAGATCAGCGAGAACGTCGCGACGAAGACCGACGGCAAGCCCGTCTTCTCTGATGATGGGCGTGCACCACGCACGCGAGTGGCCGTCGGGCGAGCACGCGATCGAGCTCGCTTTCGACCTCGTCAAGGGCTACTACGGCGGCGACAAGCGGATCCGCACCCTGCTCCAAAACACCCGCGTGCTGGTCGTCCCCGTCGTGAACGTCGACGGCTTCGAGCAGTCGCGGAAGTGGGGCGACCTGGTCGATCTCCGCGAGGTCGACAACGGCGGAACCGTGGCGATCCTCGGAACGCCGGGCAACGCGTACAAGCGGAAGAACTGTCGCATCGAGGGCACGTCGAGCACGCCGCCGGGCGCCTGCGAGACGACGAGCCCCGGCGGCTACGGCATCGGCGTCGACCCGAACCGCAACTACGGCGGTCTCTGGGGCGGAGCGGGCGCCTCGAGCAACGCGGCCGATCCGACCTACCGCGGCTCCGGCCCGTTCTCCGAGCCCGAGACGCAGAACATCCGCGAGCTCGTCTCGTCGCGCCACGTCACGACGCTGATCACGAACCACACGTTCTCGAACCTCGTTCTGCGCCCGCCGGGGATCCGCTCGGCCGGCGAGACCGTCGACGAGGCAGCGATGAAGGAGCTCGGCGCCCGGATGACGGCGCAGAACGGCTACCGCAACATCCACGGCTGGCAGCTCTACGACACGACCGGGACGACCGAGGACTGGTCGTACAACGCCACAGGAGGGTACGGCTACACCTTCGAGATCGGCCCACACGAGTTCCACCCGCCGTATCCCGAGATGATCGACGAGTATCTCGGGGCCGGGATCTACACGGGCAAGGGCAACCGCGAGGCGTACCTGCTCGCGCTGGAGAACGCGGCCAATCCGCGACACCACTCGGTGATCGCCGGGTCGGCGCCGGCCGGCGCCGTCCTGCGGCTCGTGAAAACCTTCCCGACTGCGACGTCGCAGACGGACGGCTTCGGGAACGCCAAGACGATCGGTGACCGCCTCGATTCGACGCTGACCGTCCCCGTCAACGGCCGGTACACGTGGCACGTGAACCCGTCCACGCGGCCCGAGGTCATGGAGCACCGTGTGCGGATCCTGGCCGATGCGCCGGCACGCGAGCAGGTGTGGGAGCGCAACGCGGTCGTCTGGACTCCGGGAGACCACGTCGACATCCCGTTCTCGGTGACCGAGACCGGCGTCGGCGCGATGAAGGTCAACCTCGACTGGCCGACGCCTGACGATCTCGATCTCGAGGTCTACCAGGTGAACGCAGACGGCTCGCTCACCGAGGTGGGCAGCTCGGGGAACTTCATCACGGAGAAGGAAGAGGCGCTGATCGAGCTGCCGGAGGCCGGCAACTACGTCATTCGCGTGATCAACTATGCGTCGCTGACCACGTCGTTCACGGTCAAGGCCGGGCTCTACGGCGTCGACCACGAGGACGTCTTCGGCGGCAACATCGTCGAGAGCTACTCGCTGTCCTGCGAGCGGCCCGACGGAACAGTCCTGCAGAAGACGACGGTCACAGTCGACCGCGGCCGCACCGCGCGGGTGAACCTGCGCGACTGCTCGCGAGCTTTCTAGCCGCATCTTCAGAGACGGGCCGCCGGTCTACACCGGCGGCCCGTCGTTCCGAGGGGAATGGTCGCGCTCTACGAGAGCCTGGTCTAATTCGCAGCATGCAGTTCGACCGGCACACGCTCGTGCTGCTCGTGCGTCCCCCCGATGCACCGCAGCTCACGGATGAGGAGGCGGCCGAGCTCCAGGATCGGCATCTGGCGTTCAGAGCCGATCTGCGCGAACGCGGCTACCTCATCGGCGGAGGGCCGCTCGTCGACCAGGACGACGAGCGCCTGCGCGGCATCTCGATCATGACGTGCGACCCCGAGACGGCGCGCCGGCTCAGCAACGAGGACCCGGCGGTGCGGGCGGGCAGGCTCGCGGTCGAGGTGATGACGTGGATGGTTCCGGCGGGGAACGTCCGCTTCGAGAACGTGCCTGCGCCGCGGTCGATGGCCGAGGCGGCGGAGGACTGACCCGGCTGTAGCGAGTGTCCGTCCGCACGGAAACCGTTGCTCTCCCGGGGCCGCGTTCGGCTGGCGGTGGGCTGACCCGCTGGCCGCGCTGGTGGCGTGGCCGTACGTGAAGGGCTAGAGGCTTGGCGGGGCGAAGACTGCTGCTAGGCGGTTAACAGTCGCAGTCCGGCCCGCACGGACAGTCCGGGCCGCAGTCGCAAGCGTTTCTCATGCGCCCAGCGTACCTGGCCGAAGGCCGGAAGCGGCCCGCTCGCCTTCTTCAGGGGACCGTGTGGGAAGCTCGCATACCGTGGACCCCTGGTACGACTACCTCGCTATACCGGTAGCTCCGCTCGTGCTGCTGGTGCAATGGGCGGCAGTGTATGTCCCCCGACGAGCGGTGCGGTTGGCTCTTTCAGGCGCTGCGACTGCCTCCATCGCCGCGATGCTCGTCTATGTCGCGCTGCTCCCAATCTCGGAGGAGGAGGGAGCAAACATCGGCGTCGGCGTGATGTTTTTCTGGCTTGTCGTGTCGGTCCTTCTCCTGCGCCTAGCTCTTGCACGTCACGAGACCGCTCACTGGAAACCGGCCGGCCGGCGCCTCGTAGGTCTCGTGAACTCATGGGCGAAAACGGCGACGGTCTTTTCGCTTTTCCTCATCTTCGTGTACCCCGCGTGGTTTCTCATCCCGGCACCGGTCGTTGCTATTGCGCTGTCCTGGTTGCGTGAGCCCCCATCGCGGCTCCGTCTCGTTGCGACGGCGCTCGCGGTGGTCTCAGTCGTGTTGGTCGCGGTCTACCACGTCGTCTCCGGCGAATGGGCTCAAGCGGCAGGGGACTACTACCTGTCCGTGGGCGCTTTGACGCCGCGTTATCCGGATGGATGTTCAGCCGCATCCGGTTGACGTGCTTGCTCGCTGGTGTACCCCTGCCTCCGAGCCGAGAAATGACGACCCGCTGAACGGTTCATGCTAGGAGGACGCAGCCTGCACAACGCAGTGATGACCTTCCTCGTTGTGATCCTGGCGTTCGTCGCCGCCGGTTGCCAGGACGATGAGCCTGACTCCGCCGGGCTGCCGGCTCCGGTGGCAGAAACTCGTTCCGCGATCCTCAGCGCCGCAGAGAGTGGCGACTACGACCGGCTTCGGCCGCTGATCGACCTCGAGGTCTTCCTCTCGGAGGGCGGGTTCGGGAAGCGGCAGCCCGATCCGGTGGCCCGCTGGCGGAAGCTCGGGACGAAACCGCTCGAAACGATGGCCGTCCTCTTACAGATGCCCCACCAGGTTCGGGAGACGAACGAGGGGACGCTCTACCAGTGGCCCCGCTTCGGGCCTGACTCCAAGCGCGGGGACGTGTCGGAGTCCGAGCGGGCGCTGTTGCGGACGGTCATGACGGAAGCCGAGGTCCGTAACCTCATCCTTCCCGAGTACGGCTACACGGCTCCTCGGCTCGGAATCCTCGCCAACGGCACGTGGTGGTTCTTCATCCTGGAAGGCGGCCCATAGGGCAGGACGGCGGCGCGAGAGTGGAGCGTGCCGGGATCGAACCGGCGACCTCCGCCTTGCAAAGGCGGCGCTCTCCCAGCTGAGCTAACGCCCCGAGGTACCTGAAAACAGTGTAGAGGCGCTTGCCGCCGTCCTCCTGGAGGAGGATGCTGAATCGTCATGACGGCCGACGCGGATTCGAGGGGTGCGGCGTACGTTGAGCGCATGAAACGGGCGCTCTGGCCGCTGGTGAAGGAGTACTGGTTCGACGCGGCCGTGATTGCAACTGCAATCGCCGGCGTCCTGGAGATCGCGGTCGGCCGAAACGAGTCGGACGCGCCGGAGCTCCCGCTCGCTGTGAGCCTGCCGCTCGAGGCGGCGTTGACGCTCGTGCTGCTCGCGCGCCGGCGCTTCCCCTTCGCCGCCCCGGCCGGAATGCTGATTGCCGGCGCGACCATCTCGTTCGTCGACGGCCGGCTGATTCCGTACACCTTTTCCGGCTTCCTCGCCGCCGCGGCCGCGTGCTTCCTGCTCGGGATGCTCGAGCGACGGCAAGCCGTGATCGGTTTGGGCATCACGCTCGTGTCCCTCGTCATCATCGCGTTGAACGATCCCGGGGATGTCGGCAGCGACATCATCGTCCTTCCTCTCTTTTTCGTCGCAATCTGGCTCGGTGCGCGCGGACTGGGACACAAGCTCGAGCAGGCTCAGGCAGCTGAGGAGCGCGCAGCGCAGATCGAGCTGGCGCGGGAGGCGGAAGCTCGTGCCGCAGTGTCGGAGGAGCGGGCAAGGATCGCGCGAGAGCTGCACGACGTCGTCGGTCACGCAGTCAGCCTGATGACCGTGCAGGCGTCCGGGGTCCGTCGCCTGCTGAAGCCCGACCAGGAGCGCGAGCGCGAAGCGTTGCTCGTCGTGGAGCAGGCGGGGCGGGAGGCGCTCGCGGAGATGCGACGGCTCGTCGGCGTCCTTCGTCGGCCCGAGGAGGCGCCGGCACTCGCGCCGCAGCCGAGCCTCAGCCATCTTGAACGGCTGGTCGAGCAGGCCCGCGAGGCCGGTCTCCCGGTGGAAGTCCGGATCGAGGGCGACGCTCAGGAGCTGCCGGCCGGAGTCGACCTCACGGCGTACCGTCTCGTACAGGAAGCCCTGACGAACGCGATCAAGCACGCTCGGGCGACGAGCGCCGCGGTGACCGTCCGCTACGCGGACGGCGCCGTCGAGCTACTGGTCACTGACGATGGGCGGGGAGTCTCGGACGGCTCGGTCGAGAGCGGTGGGCACGGCCTGGTGGGAATGAGAGAACGCGTCGCGGTATACGGCGGTGAGCTCGAGGCCGGACCGAGGCCGGAAGGCGGCTACGCATTGCGAGCACGTCTCCCGACGACCTAGTCGGAACAAGTCGCAAGTGGCAGGCTTGGGCGGATGTCCGAGCTTCCCTCCGGAACGGTCACCTTCCTCTTCAGCGACATCGAGGGCTCGACGGCGCTCCTGCGCCGTCTGCGGGACCGGTACGGCCAGGTTCTTGCCGATCACCAGCGGCTACTGCGGAGAGCCTTCGAAGAGGCCGGCGGCTCCGAGATCGACTCGCAGGGGGATTCGTTCTTCTTCTGCTTCGGTCAGGCTCGCAACGCCGTCCGCGCGGCGGTCGCCGGTCAGCGTGCGCTCCACGGACACGACTGGCCTGACGAGGCCGAGGTACGTGTGCGGATGGGCATCCACACGGGAGAGGCGTCAGCCGGCGAGGCCGGTCGCTACCACGGCCTCGCGGTACACCGCGCGGCGCGGATCTGCGACGCGGGCCACGGCGGTCAGATCCTGCTCTCACAGACGAGCCATCAGCTCCTCGAGGACGAGGAGGAGCCGCTCCCTGGGTGCTCGCTGGTCGACCTCGGTCCTAGGCGCCTGAAGGACTTCGACCGGCCCGTCGGCATCTTCCAGGTCGTAGCCGCCGATCTCCCGCAGGACTTTCCGCCCCTTCGCGCGCTCGCCAACAGCGGCGGCGACGGACGGCTGACGGTGCTGATCGCCGACGACCAGGCGCTCGTGCGTGCCGGCTTCCGGATGATCCTGGACGCGGAAGAGGGCATGGAGGTCGTGGGCGAGGCGTCGAGCGGGGACGAAGCGATCGCCGAGGTGCACCGACTCCATCCCGACCTGGTGCTGATGGACGTTCGGATGCCGGAGCTGGACGGGATCGAAGCGACCAGGCGCCTGCTTGCAGAGGGCAGCGTCACGACGAAGGTCGTGATGCTGACCACGTTCGACATGGACGAGTACGTCTACGACGCTCTCCGCGCCGGGGCCAGCGGGTTCCTGCTGAAGGACGTCCCTCCGGAGCAGCTCGTCGCGGGGATTCGCGCTGTTGCGTCCGGTGAGGCACTGCTCGCTCCCGCGATCACCCGACGAGTGATCGAGGAGTACGTTCGCCGGCCGCCGAGCACCGTCCAGACCGCGCCCCCGGCGCTAGCCGAGCTGACGGAGCGCGAGCTCGAGGTCCTGAAGCTTGTGGCGCGCGGGCTCTCGAATGCCGAGATCGCGAAGGAGCTCTTCCTGGGGGATTCGACGGTCAAGACCCACGTCGCTCATGTCTTGGCGAAGCTGGGACTGCGCGACCGAGTCCAGGCGGTCGTCTTCGCGTACGAGACGGGAATCGTCGAACGAGCCTCCTCTATGTAGGACGCTTGACTTTCTGGCTCGAACCTCGTAAAAACACCCCTGTTTCGCTGAGGTTTTTGGCCACTTCAAGGGGAGAGTTAGATTCCTGGGAGGTTTCTATGAGGACGCGAGTCCTGCTCGCGGGCGGGCTGATGCTCGCCTTGCTTGCGGCGGTCTTTACAGGCGCCGCGACGGCGAGGTCTGAGGGGGCGGCCGCCAAGGCCGGCACGGCCCGGATCGACCTTGCGACCTACGACGCTAAGCGCTGGATCATCCAGCTCAAGGCGAAGCCGCTTGCGCGCCATCCCGGCGTCAGGCGCGCAGTCAGCTATGCGGGCCTGACTCGCCCGAAGATCGACCTGAAGGCGACGGCGAACCGCCGTTACCTGCGCGGGCTCGCCCGCAACCAGGCGAGCTTCACGGCGCGGCTGAAGCAGGCGGTCCGCGGCGTCCGCATCGAGCGGACCTACCGCGTGACGCTGAACGGCATGGCGGTGCGGATGAGCAAGGCGCAGGCCGCCAAGGTGCGCCGCATGAAGGGCGTCCGCGCCGTCACGCCGGACGTGCCCTACAAGCCGCTGATGTACTCGACGCCGGCGCAGATCAACGCGCCCGCGCTCTGGGCGCAGCTCGGCGGTCAGGCGAACGCCGGCCGCGGCGTGAAGGTCGCCATCATCGACAGCGGCGTCTACGTCACGAAGAATCCGGACGGCTCCTACGCCGGAAACCCGTGCTTCAACGACGCCGGCTACACGATGCCGCGCGGCTATCCGAAGGGCGACACGCGCTTCACCAACGCCAAGGTGATCGCGTCCCGCGGGTACTTCCGGCCTGCTCCGTTCGCTCCGCCGACGGCGGGCAACGACACGCCGATCCAGGGTCCGGGCGGAAGCCCGCACGGCACCCATGTCGGCGGCACGGTCGGCTGCAACATGAACACGCCGACGGGTCTGGGCAGCCTCACGATCAGCGGCGTCGCCCCGGCTGCCTACCTCATGAACTACCGGATCTTCTATCCCAGCACGAGCCCTGACAACTTCGAGAACGGGAACGGCTGGGTCGTCGAAATCGTGCAGGCGATCGAGGACGCGGTGAAGGACGGCGCGGATGTCCTCAGCAACTCCTGGGGCTCGAGCCACCAGAACACGCTGGCCTGGCCCGACCCGATGGTGCAGGCCGCCGAGTCGGCGGTTGACGCCGGAGTCGTCGGCGTCTGGGCGCAGGGCAACAGCGGCCCGGCCAACGGCACGGGCAACCAGCCGTCGTCGTCCGACAGGGTGATCTCGGTCGGCGCGGTCACGAAGTACGAGACGCTGATCCAGTCGAGCGTCAACGTGATCGGCCGGTCGGATCTCCAGAACCTCGACACCGGCCCGGCGACGTTCGGGCCGTCGATGGTCGGGCAGCGCATCGGCCCGGCGAACTACGTTCCGGCGGAGGCTCTGAACAACGGCGCGATCCCCGCCGAGGGCTGCGGCGACTATCCGGCAGGATCGCTCAGCGGCAAGATCCTCCTGGTCGCCCGCGGTACCTGCGAGTTCGGCTTGAAGGTGTTCAAGGGACAGCAGGCCGGCGCGATCGGCGCGCTGGTCTACAACAGTGTTGCGGGCGGCGACGCCCTCCAGTCGATCGGCGGAGGCGTCTTCGGGCCGCAGGTGACGATTCCGTCGGTGTTCATGCGGCGGAGCAACGGCCTTGCGATGGTCAGCCACTACACGACGAACCCCGCGGCCGCACAGGCGGAGTTCTTCTACAACCCGCACGGCGGACCGAACCCGGGCGACGTGATCGCAGGGTTCAGCTCTCGTGGGCCCACGCAGGAGAAGACCCTGAAGCCCGACGTGGTCGCTCCCGGCGTGGACGTCTTCTCGGGCGGCTACGGGGTAGGCGCGTTCCCGCTCCCCTTCACGGGCTTCGGCTCGGTGTCGGGGACGAGCATGGCGACCCCGCACGTCGCGGGCGCCGCCGCGTTGCTGCTCCAGAAGCATCCGTGGTGGACTCCCGCGATGGTCAAGTCGGCGCTGATGTCGACGGCCAACGAGAACGTCTACACGACGACTGCACGCACCACTCGCGTGAGCGTGCTCGGCCAGGGAGCCGGGCGGATCGACTTGGCCAAGGCGGCCGACCCAAGCCTCTTCCTGAGCAGGCCGAGCCTGAGCGGCGGCGAGATGGCCGCGGGCCAGTCGAAGACGTTCAACGTGCGGGCCTGGAACATCGGCGGCTCGAACGACACGTGGGACGTCACCACGATCGAGACCGGTGACGCCGCGACGACCGGCAACTTCAACATCACGGCCGGGAAGACCGCACTGCCGCTTCGCGGCTGGTGGTTCGGGAACGTCCCGGTCACGGTCGAGGCGGCGCCGACCGCGGTGCCCGGCGACTACGAGGGCTACGTCGTCCTCGTCAGCCGCGCGACGGGCGAGCGGCAGCACATCCCGGTCTGGCTGCGGGTGATCCCGCCGAAGAGCGTGGACGTCCTGCTGATCGACGGCGACGGCAAGGCCACCGGAGTCGCAGGTGACTACCGTCCGCAGTACGAGGCGATGCTCACCGGACTCGGCCTCACCTATGCGGTCGGGTTCCCGGCTGCGGCCGTCGACCTGCACAAGTACCGCGCCGTGATCATCTTCACGGGCGACAACGCCTCCTACCCGGCCAGCGGCTTCTCGGCCACGCAGGAGGATGCGCTCGGGGAGTACATGGACAGCGGCGGCCGCCTGTGGACGCTCGGCCAGAACATCGCCCTCGCGCTCGACAGCGGCACGTACCACTCGCGGCTCGACCGTGGCCGGCTCTACAGCGGCTATCTCGGGCTGACGTACGAGGCGGACAGCGTCGACCCGGCCGGCACTTTCGGGCTCGGCCCGTTCGCCGGCATGATGCTCGGCCTGTCGCAGACCTCTGTCGAGGGCTCGGACTCGCCGGCGTACGACACGGACACGTACAACTCCCGCGGGACGACCAAGCGCTTCTTCCAGACCGGAGCAGGCGCCCCCGTCTCGCACGGCCGGACCTCGGATCCGACCCTCGAGCAGGAGCGGATGGAGTACCTCTACCGCGCCGTCTCGATGGGCTTCGGTATCGAAGGCCTGACCGGAGGGACGACCGCGTCGCTGCTCGGCGACCGGACGATGGACTGGCTGATGGACTCGGTCAGCGTCGGTCTCGGCTCGACGGTCGGCCACGGGAAGCGCGTCACGTTCACGGCGATGCCGACCTCCAGTGCCGGCGCGTCGTTCACGAAGTTCCGCTGGGACTTCGGCGACGGCACGTCGTACCTGACGACGGGCGGCCCGTCGGTGATGCACAAGTACCGCAAGTCGCGGACCTACAGCGTGCGCGTCGAGGCGACCGACAGCCTCGGCCACACGTCGGTGGGCCACGGCGTCGTCCGCCTCAAGGGCGGCCACGACGACGACGACGACTGAGTCGTCCTAAACGAATCAAACGAAGAGGGGCGCTGCGGCGCCCCTCTTCGTTGAGCGAGGATCGTCTATGTAGGACGGCATTGCCTTCGCCAGCGTGACACCATAGAACCGACCTGTTCCAGGTTGCACAAACCAGGGGGAAGGAGAGCCTCGTATGCGAAGGACAGTCTTTGCGGCCGTCGCGCTCGCGACTGCCGCCATGATCGCCTCGTTGGCGGTTGGGACGAACGCAGGATCGGACAACCGGCCGGCGCGTTACATCGTCCTCTACAGCCCGAACGCCACGCCCGCTATGAAAGCCGCGGTCGTCCGGGCCGGAGGCCGCGTTCTCAAGGCGAACAACTACGTGGGGGTCGCGACAGTCTTCTCTGCCGACCCGCGCTTCATGGGGCGCGTCAATGCGTCTAAGGTGATCCAAGGAGTCGCCCGTGACCGCGTCATCGGTCGGGCCGCACCAGGACAGACGAAGCCCACGCTGCGGCCGAAGCTGAACGAAGAACTTCAGCGCTCACTCCGTCGAGCGGCGAGGGGCCAGAAGGCTGCGACGCGGTCTCGCGGCTTCCGATACCAACACGGCTCGAACCGCGCGGACCCGCTGGCCGACCTGCAGTGGGACATGAAGATGATCCACGCTACGGCCGACGGTTCCTACCGCCGCGAGCGCGGTGACCGCCGCGTCCTCGTGGGGATCATCGACACCGGTGTCGATGGAAACCATCCGGACATCGCGCCGAACTTCAACCGGTCGCTGAGTCGGAACTTCACGGTCGACATCCCGACCGATCCGATCAGCGGCGAGCCGATCGACGGTCCGTGTGCAGCGGAGCCAGACGGTTCCTGCAACGATCCCGCCGACGTCGACGAGAACTCGCACGGCACGCACGTCGCGAGCACGATCGGCTCGCCGATCAACGGCATCGGCATGGCAGGCGTCGCGCCGAACGTGACGCTCGTCAACCTTCGCGCCGGGCAGGACTCGGGCTACTTCTTCCTGCAGGCGAGCGTCGAGGCGCTGACGTACGCAGGGAACAACGGCATCGACGTCGTCAACATGAGCTATTTCGTCGATCCGTGGCTCTTCAACTGCGAGGCGTTCCGACCGGCCATGAAGCCCGACGGGTCGGGGCCTGCCGACTCGCCGAGCGAGCAGGAGCAACAGCGCGTGATCATCGAGGCGATGCAGAAGGCGCTCGACTATGCGCACCTGCGGGGCGTCACCCTCGTGGCGGCGGCCGGCAACGCTCGGACGGACATGAGCAACCCCGGCACCATCACGGACGTTCAGAGCCCGAACTTCCCGCTGCATCAGGAGCACGCTCGGGTCGTGAACAACAACTGCCTCGATCTTCCGACCGAGGGCAACAACGTGATCATGGTTTCGTCGGTCGGCCCGAGCAAGATCAAGGCCGACTACTCGAACTACGGCTACGGCGACATCGACGTTTCTGCTCCGGGCGGTTGGTTCCGTGACGATCCGTGGCATGTGGGACTGCTGCCGACCAGCAGCCCGGAGAGCATCGCCGCCGGCAACCACAACCAGATCCTCGCCGCGTATCCGAAAAACGTGGCCGAGGAGTTCGGCGACATCGACGCGGCCGGCAATCCAACGAGCCCGTTCGTGGTGAAGAGTTGCAAGGGTTCGACCTGTGCGTACTACCAGTGGATCCAGGGCACGTCGATGGCCTCACCGCACGCGGCGGGCGTCGCTGCGCTGATCGTCTCCAAGTACGGGAAGCGCGAAGACCGGGGGATCACGATGCACCCGCTCTTCACGCAGGCGTACCTGGAAGCGTCCGCCACCGACACGCCGTGCATGACCCCGAACCCGTACCCGTACACCCACAAGGGCCGCCCGGCGTCGTACACGACGTTGTGCCAGGGCACTCCGGTGTACAACGGTGTCTATGGCCACGGGATCGTGGATGCACTGTCCGCTGTCACCTACGACAAGCAGCGCTCCGACGACGACGACTGAGTCGTTCCACTCGGTTCGGCTAGGAGGGGCGCTTCGGCGCCCCTCCTAGCCTTGGCAGTGATTCAGGCTGCGCGTTCGATGCGCTCTTCGAGGCGCGCGCGGCGGATGATCTCGTCGCGGTCGCCGAAGCGTTCCTGAGCCCGTGCGATACGGTGCTCGTCCCACATTCCGGCGATCCGAGCGTCGAGCTCGCGGAGCTCGGCGGCGAGGACGGCGTCATGTCCGGCCGACAAACGATGCCGAAGATCGGCGCGCTCCTCGCTTGCCCGCTCGATCTCAGCACGGATTTCGGTATTTGTTCTCACGCATGAAAAAACGAATCAGCGTCGTCCGTCATTCCCTTCTTCTCGCCCTCGCCGCGGCCCTTGCGGGCTGCATGGGCGGCGAGGAGGAGCGCATGCAACTCGCGTACGGCGTCGTGCGCGACGATGTGCCGACGCGCATCGTCGTCGTCGAGGACGACGGCACCGACGGTGAGCGCGTGACCGGCGCGCGACGCGGCTTCAATCCCATTCTGCCGCGGTGGTCGCCCGACGGCGAGCGCATCGCGTTCGTTCGCTACAACCCTGCGGGCGGTCCGGGCGCGCAGCAGACCTACGTCGTCAACGCCGACGGCTCAGGTGAGCGCCGCGTTGGTGAGGGCACCCAGCCGCGTTGGACGAAGGACGGGCGCTTCCTGGTCGTCGAGCGGCCCCGCCTCGCGCCTCAGAGCTCGACGCTCCACGTGCTTCCCGTCTCAGAGGGAGAGGAGCGGCAGCTCGCCGAGGGCTCGAATCCCGCGGTTTCGAACGACGGGACCACGGTGGTCTTCGTCCGCCATGTGTTCGGGCCCAAATCAGGCGACAACTACCCCGTGAAGACCTCGTTTCTCAACACCATTCGGGTCGACGGGACGGGTCTCCGCCGCGTCGCGCAATTGAAGGGGCCCGGACGCTTCACACAGCCGCAGTGGCTGCCGGGCGACCGGGGCATCGTCGTCATCGAGCGACAGGGCGGCCTCGGCGGGCCGCTCGTCACCTACTCCCAGGAAGGAGCCCGTGCCGTCGTCGTGCCGAAGGTCGGCGAGACGTACGACTGGTCGCCGCTCGACGACCTGGTCGCCTACACCGAGGGCGGGCTGATCTTCGTCATCCGGCCGGACGGGACCGAGGTCGACTCCTATGGCCAGTCGAACGCGATCGACATCGGCTGGTCGCCGGACGGCAAGAAGGTGGCGTTCTCGGTCCAGGAGATCCTCGAGACCGAGGCCGAGTTCATCGGGATCTACACGCTCGACGTCGAGAAGCAGGAACGCCGGCGCATCGTCTTTACCGACGGCTTCGTCGCCTACTTCGACTGGCGACCGCTTCCGCCCGCTGACGAGGAGTAGCGCCGCCTAGCCGTAGCCGAGCTCGTCGATGCGATCCTCGTCGAGCCCGAAGAAGTGACCGATCTCGTGGAGCACGGTGATCCGGATCTGCCGGCGCAGCTCCTTCGGGTCGGGAAACTCCTCCTGGAGCGGTAGGCGGTAGAGCACGATCCGGTCGGGCAGCGCCCCGGCCCGGTCGAGTCCCGGCCCGAGGCCGTCGTACCAGCCGTACAGGTCGGGGTCCTCGGGGTTCTCGTCCTCGACGACGATGGCGACGTTCTCCAGCGCCGCGGCGAGCTCCGGCGGGAGGTCGTCCAGTGCGACTCGCACTTCCTCGTCGAAGTCCATCAGTACGCAGGGCTCAGCGGACTGCGCTTTCGGAACAGCCAGATCGTCGCCATGCCGAACGCGAAGCCGCCGATGTGGGCGAAGAACGCGACACCGCCGCCCTGTTGCGGCTCGACGAGGGAGAGACCGCCGGCCCACAGCTGGAAGAGGAACCAGACGCCCAGGAAGATCCAGGCCGGGAACTCGCGGATGAAGATGATCAACACGAAGATGACCGTCACGACCTTCGCACGCGGCAGCAGCAGGATGTAACCACCGAGGATGGCGGAGACCGCTCCGCTCGCACCGAGGTTCGGGATCTGCGCGTCGGCCGCCGTTCCCGCGGACAGCGTGACGAACGTCTGCACCGCCGTCGCCGCGAACCCGCCGAGCAGGTAGAAGGCCAGGAAGCGGGCCCTGCCGAGGGCGTCCTCGACGTTGTTCCCGAAGATCCAGAGGAACAGCATGTTCCCGCCGAGGTGCAGCCAGTCGCCGTGCATGAACATCGAGGTGAGCGCCGTCAAGTGCCAGTCCTCGCCGACGACCGGACACGAGCTGTCGACCTCGCAGGGGTGATAGGCGAGCTGGTTCACGGCGTGCTGGAGGTCGGGGAGCTCGTAGAAGACCCAGACCGCGACGTTGATCGCGATCAGCGTCAACGTGACGACCGGGAACGATCGCGTCGGGACGTTGTCCTTGATCGGGAACACGCGTCAGCGAATGACGAGCGCCATCAGCGCCTTCTGGGCGTGGAGCCGGTTCTCGGCCTGGTCCCACACGGCCGACTGCGGGCCGTACAGGACCTCCTCGGTGATCTCCTCGCCGTAGTGCGCCGGAAGGCAGTGGAGGACGATCGCGTCGGCGCCCGCCCCCGAGACCAGCTCTTCGTCGATGCCGTAGCCCGCGAGGTCTCGGAGACGCTGGTCACGTTCCTCGTCCTGGCCCATGCTCGTCCAGACGTCCGTATAGAGGACATCGGCGCCGCGGACGGCTTCGCGGGGGTCGTTGGTGACGTCGACCTCACCCGCCTCCCGCGCGGTCGCGACGGCGCGCTGGTCCGGCTCGTAGCCGGGTGGGGTGGCGGCGACGAAGCTCGAGCCGAGTCGGGTGGCGGCAACCATCAGCGAAGAGCAGACGTTGTTCCCGTCGCCGAGGTAGGCGACACGCACACCTTCGGTCCGGCCGAGCCGCTCGCGGACCGTGAGCATGTCGGCCAGCGCCTGGCACGGGTGCGTCTCGTCCGTCAGGCCGTTGACCACGGGAATCTCGGCGTGCTCGGCGAGCTCCTCGACGTCCGACTGCGCGAAGGTGCGGATCATGATCGCGTCCAGGTAGCGGGAGAGAACCGTGGCGGTGTCGCGAATCGTCTCGCCGCGGCCGAGCTGCAGGTCGTCGGAGCGCAGGTAGAGCGGCTGGCCGCCGAGCTGCGCGATGCCGACCTCGAAGGAGACGCGCGTCCGCGTGGAGGGCTTCTGGAAGATCATCCCGAGCGCCCGGCCGGGGAGGACGGCGTGCTCCGCGCGCGGTGCCGCCTTCAGCCGCACGGCGAGGTCGAGCACGAGCTCGAGCTCATCCGCGGTGAAGTCCGCGACCCGCGTGAAGCTTCGTCCCTTGAGGGCGTCGGGCACCTCGAGCATTCGCGGGATGCTAGTGGTGGCGGGCTACGGCTCTTCGAGGACTTCGCGCAGGCGGCCGAGCCCGGCGAACATCCGGCTCTTCACGGTCCCGAGCGGGACGCCGAGGCGCTCGGCGAGCTCGGACTGCGTGTAGCCGCCGTAGTAGGCGAGCTCGAGCGCTTGCCGCTGGTCGCCGGAGGAGTCTGCGGCTCCTTTCTGCTTTGGGGGTCGCGGCGTATTCGTTCCGCCGGCGAAACCGGTTCGGTCGCCGGACCGGCTAGGGCGCGCTCAGCACTTTCGCGAGCTCCCAGGTCCCCGGGACCCCTTTCAGCTCGCGCACGCCCCAGTCCTCGAACTCGATCCCCGAGCCGACAACGAGGTCGCGGACGGTCCCGGAGACGAGGACGCCGCCGTCCTCCGCTGCGGCCGCCACACGCGCTGCGATGTGCACGGCAAGACCTCGAAGCTTGTCCTCGTCGAGCTCGACCTCCCCTGTGTGGAGCCCTGCTCGGATCGTGAGGCCCCGCTGCGTCAGCTCCTCGGCCAGGCGGACGGCGCAGGTGACCGCCCGCGCGGGGCCGTCGAAGGTGGCGAGGAAGCCGTCACCGGCGTGGTCGATCTCGTGTCCTCGGTAGGTGCGCAGGTGCTCGCGGACGAGGTCGTCGTGATCCCGGACGAGCCGGCTCCACGCTGCATCGCCCCGCTCGGCTGCGAGGCGAGTCGAGCCGACGATGTCAGTGAGGAGGACGGTCGCGAGCTGGCGTTTGTGGACGGGGCGCGACCTCGTCCCGGTCAGAAACTCCTCCACCTCGTCGAGGAGAGCGGTCGAGTCACCGGCTCCGAACGGAAACGTGTCCGCGCCGGGGAGCTCGACGTATCTCGCTCCAGGAATGTGCTCGGCGAGGTAGCGGCCGAACGCGGGACGGTAGTGGCGCGCGTCTGCGCGCTGGAGGATAAGTGTCGGCACGCGGATGCTCGGGAGGGCGGCGCGGACATCGACGCTGGTCACCAAGCGGTACATCGTCGTGGCGGCTCCGCGCGGCATCGACGCTCGTTGATAGCGCGTGAACCAGCGGGCAAATTCCGGGTCGTTCGCCACCGACGGCGCGGTCAGCCCGAGGATTTCGCTCGTGACGCCCCAGTGCTGCTCGTAGCGGTCGACGAGCTTCTCCCACGTCGCGTCCGGCATGCCGATCGGGTAGTCGTCGGCGCGCCGCCAGCGCGCGTACGTGTTCGCCAAGACGAGCGCCGGTACGCGCTCTGGGTGCGTGGCCGCGAACAGCATGGCCATCGGACCGCCCTCGGCATCCCCGAAGACGGCCGCCTGCGTCATACCGGCAGCGTCCATCGCGGTGCCGACGTCGTCCATCCATTCCTCGAGCCTTGGCAGCGACATCAGCGGCACGGGGTCCGAGACGCCGGCGCCTCTCTTGTCGAAGCACAGAACTCGCGAGAAGGACCCCAGGCGGTTCAGGAACGACGCCATGCGAGGCTCCTCCCACATGACGTCGACGTTGCTGGCCCAGCTCGTGACGAAGACGAGGTCGATCGGGCCGGAGCCGAAGACCTGGTACGCGACGTAGCCCGCCTCCGACGGCGCGTACCGCGTGAGCGGTGTGGTCACGCGCCTATCTTGGTGCCTGCCCGCCCGGCGAGCGCGAGCTCCACGCTGTCGAGGCCTGTGATGATCGCCTGCCCGCCGGCCTTTGCGACGGCGATCGCGGCTTCGACCTTCGGGCGCATCGAGCCTTCGGCTAGCTCCGGGAGGAGCCCCTCGGCTTCAGCGACCGACAGCTCGCGCAGGTCTTCTTCCTCCGGCGTGCCGTAGCCGCGCTTGACCGCATCCACGTCGGTGATGATCACGAGCCGCTCCGCGCCGAGCGCTGCGGCGAGGAGCGCCGATGCCCGGTCCTTGTCGATCACCGCGTCCACGCCGTGGAGGCGGCCGTCTCGCCGCACCACCGGGATCCCGCCGCCGCCGCACGCCACCGGGATTGCCCCCGATTCGAGCAGCGCGCGAACCTGAGCGGCCTCGACGATCTCGAGCGGTGCGGGGGAGGGGACGGCACGGCGCCAGCCGCGGCCTTGTTCTTCGACGAGCATCCAGCCGCGCTCACGCTCTAGCGACTCAGCCTGCTCGGACGAGTAGAAGGGGCCGATCGGCTTCGTCGGGCGCTCGAAGGCAGGATCGTCTTCCGCGACGACGACGTGGGTCAGGAGGCACACGACGGGGCGGCCGGCGGCCGGGCCCAGCTCCGTTTCGATCAGCGCGCCGATCTCAGCCTGCGTCAGCGCCACGGCGAGATAGAGCGGCAGCGGCGGCACCTCCTCGGCCGCACGTTCCTGGCGGATCAGCTCGTTGCCGACCTGCGGCCCGTTCCCATGCGTGATCACGAGGCGCCCGTCGCGGAGGAGCGGCCCCAGCGACGCTGCGACCTCCCGCAGCCGCGCTCCCTGCTCGGCGGCCGTCCCCCGATCACCTGCCCGGATCAGCGCATTGCCCCCGAGGGCAACGACGGTTGTCGTCACACGACGGCGGCTTCGGTCCCGCTGATGAGGCCGTGCTCGGCGAGGAGGTCGGCCAGCCTGGGCTCGCCGAGCTCCTGAAGCTTGTATGTGACGCGTAGCGCCGGCTTGTCGAAGTCGATCACCCGCCGGAGGTCGATCGGCGTCCCGATCAGGACGAGCTCGGCGTCGGATCGCTCGATGGTCTGCCGAAGCTCCTCGACTTGCCCGTTGCCGTAGCCCATCGCGGGCAGGAGGCCCTGGATGTGCGGCCACTCCTCTAGCGTCTTCGCGATCGAACCCACTGCGAACGGCCGCGGATCGACGAGTTCGGACGCTCCGTGTGCCTTCGCCGCGAGCACCGCCGCGCCGTAGGTCATCTCGCCGTGGGTCAGCGTCGGCCCGTCCTCGACCGCGAGCACGCGCTTGCCCTTGATCCGGATGCCGTTCTCCTCGACGTGGAACGGCGAGGCCGCGAGCACGATCTTCGCGGAGGAATTGTGCTCGCGGATCGAGTCGAGGACGGCTTCGACCCCTTCCGGCGGCGCCGTGTCGACCTTGTTCACGACGCAGACGTCGGCCATCCGCAGGTTGGTCTCGCCCGGGTGGTAGCGGAGCTCGTGCCCCGGCCGGTGGGGGTCGACGACCACCACGTGGACGTTCGGCTTCACGAACGGCGTGTCGTTGTTGCCGCCGTCCCAGAGAATCACGTCGGCCTCCTGCTCGGCCTGGTCGAGGATCGCGGCATAGTCGATCCCGGCGAAGACGACATTGCCTTCCGCGAGGTGCGGCTCGTACTCCTCGCGCTCCTCGATCGTCGCGTCGGCGGCGTCCAGGTCGGCGTAGTCGGCGAAGCGCTGGACGGCCTGCTTCGCCAGGTCGCCGTAGGGCATCGGGTGACGCAGCACGGCGACGCGCTTGCCGTCCTCGCGCAGCAACGACGCGATATGGCGGGTCGTCTGGCTCTTTCCGGAGCCGGTCCTCACCGCGCAGACGGCAACAACAGGCTTCGACGACGTCAGCATCGTCTCGCGCGGCGACAGCAGCCGGAACGACGCTCTCGCGGCGAGCGCCTGCGACGCGACGTGCATCACGTGCTCGTGCGTGACGTCGGAGTACGAGAAGACGACCTCGTCGATCTCGTGCTTTCCGACGAGGTCCGCGAGCTCGTCCTCCGGGTGGATCGGGATCCCGTCGGGATAGAGCGCGCCCGCCAGCTCGGCGGGGTAGACGCGGCCCTCGATGTTCGGGATCTGCGTCGCCGTGAAGGCGACGACCTCGAACTCGCGCACACCGCGGTAGACGAGGTTGAAGTTGTGGAAGTCCCGGCCCGCGGCGCCCGCGATCAGGACCCGTCTTCGATCCATGAATAAAGCGTATTCACTTTGCAGGACGGCGCACTCCGCGACGGGGTAGATTCGACGCGTGGCCCGCTTCCCGCAGGCGCTCAACGAGCAGATCGCGCACGAGTTCGGCGCCTCGCAGCAGTACGTCGCGATCGCCGTCTGGTTCGACGCGGAGACGCTGCCGCAGCTCGCCGCGACCTTCTACCGGCAGGCGGTCGAGGAACGGAACCACGCGATGATGATCGTCCAGTTCCTGCTCGACTCGGGCCTGCACGTGTCGGTGCCCGGCGTCGAAGCGCCGAAGACCGACTTCGGGGGCGCCACAGAGCCCGTCGCGCTCGCGCTGGATCAGGAGAAGCGGGTCACCGACCAGATCGTCGCGCTCGTCGCGCTTGCGCGCGAGGAAGGCAACCTCGTCGGCGAGCAGTTCCTCCACTGGTTCCTGCAGGAGCAGCGCGAGGAGGTCGCCTCCATGTCGCACCTACTCTCGACGGTGGAACGTGCGGGCGACAACCTGCTGCTCCTCGAAGAGATCCTGGCGCGTACCGGCGCTGCCGAGAACCCGCTGGAAGCCGGCGCGCCTCCCGCGGCCGGCGGCGCGCTTTAGCGGAGGTGCTCGCGCAAGGATTGCGCGAAGGCTTCCATCTCGAGCGTCTCGCCCGTGACGTCGGCGAGCAGCTCGTCGGCGTCGAGGCGGTGGCCTTCCGACCAGAGCTCGCGGAGCATCGAGCCGGCCTTCGCGTCCGCGAACCACGCCGAGCCGAAGCGCTCGCGGAAGTGGTCGCGCAGCTGTGACTGGAGTGCCCACGAGCGGAGGTAGCCCGTGACGTAGAAGCTCGGGTCGATGTCGCCGAGGTAGTCCGTGTGGCTCGGCTCGATCTTGAGCGCGTCGCCCAACAGCTCGACGTAGCGTGCCGACATCTTCTTCTCGTCGAGCTCGCGCGCGCCGTGGAACTCGAGCTCGTAGAGCAGCTTCCCGCAGTAGCGCCGCAGCAAGTAGAGCGATCCCGTCGCGGCCTCCGCGGCGAACTCGTTCGGCTTCGGGAAATCCAGGCGGCGCGAGAGCCAGCCGGGCTCGAGCAGCAGGTGCTCCATCAGCGTCGCCCAGGCCTCGGTGACCGAGACGTCCCCGAGCCTCTTCGCCTCGACCGGGAGATCCTCCGACACGTGTGCGTAGTGCTCCGTGTGACCCGCTTCGTGGAAGAGCGCGCGCCAGTCGTCGGCGCCTCCCATCGGCTGGATCACGAGCACGACGCGGCCGGGCACCTCGATCGGGGCGCAGAACGCACGCGGGCTCTTCTTCGGCCGCTGCTCGATGTCCAGCTCGACGTTCTGCTGGGAGCGCAGGTCGATCCCGAGGTCGGCGAGCGTCACTTCGAGCGCCGGCATCATCTTCTCTGCGGGGAAGGCGCTGTCCCAGCCCGGCGCACGGAAGACACGTGTGACGTCCCAGCGCTCCGCCTCGGCGAGGCCGACCCCGGCGCGGGCACGGAACAGCCGGTCGGCGGTCTCCTCGTAGAGCTGCTCCGTCGAGTCGAGCACGTTGCGGCACTGGTCGGCCAGCTCGTCGAGGCGGAAGCCGAAGCGCCGGTAGAGCTCGAGGTACGTCTCCGACCCGAGCTGCGGTACCGCCTCGGTGGTCGTGTGGACGGCGTCCGCGAGGATCGGGTTGATGTGCTCCTCCGTGAGCCGGTTTCTGACCTCCTCCAGCCGCTGCCGCTTCGCGCGGTCCTCGGCGTTGGCCATCGTCGGCCGAATCATCCGGTAGGGAATCGTCTCGCCGTCGACCGTCGCCTCCAGCTCGGCTTCGAGCGCAGCGGTCTTCTCGCTGTGCTCGCGGGTCAGCTCGGCGAGGAAGTTCTCGGAGGCGAAGCGCCAGAGCTCGGAGATGCCGCGGTCGCCGTCCGCTGCCTGCCCGAGCTTCTGGGCCTGCTCCAGGTCCGAGAGCTCCGGGTAGCGCTCGTAGAGCTCCTCGAGCTCGAGCGTGTCCTTCAGGCCCGCGTAGTGGAGGTAGTACTCCTCGTCCAGCTCGGCGATGAACCGGTCGACCCGGTCACGGTAGGTGTCGAGCTCGCGACTCGTAGGAGGGGCCTCGGCCACGCGCCGTAGGATAGTGCCGTGCGCGAGATCACCCTTCGGAGTGAGCGGCGCACGCAGCTGATCGAGATCACCCGCGACGTCGAGGCGGCAGTGGGCGGCGCGGACGGCGCAGCCGCCTTGGTGTTCGTCCCGCACACGACGGCCGGCGTGACGATCAACGAGCACGCCGATCCTGCGGTGGCGCGCGACTTCGAGCGCGCGCTCGAGCGGATCGTCGGGGCGGACTGGGGGTGGCAGCACATCGAGGCGGGGGAGGAGAACGCGCCGTCCCACATCCGCGCCGCGCTGATGGGCCCGCAGGTGGTCGTCCCGCTGGACGGCGGGCGACTCGCGCTCGGGACCTGGCAGGGAATCTTCTTCTGCGAGTGCGACGGGCCGCGCACACGGAAGGTGCTCGTGACCGTCCTGTGATCGAGGTCGAGCGCCTCACCAAACGCTACGGAAAGACCGTCGCGGTCAGCGACCTCAGCTTCAAGATCACCCCCGGCCGGGTCACCGGGTTCCTCGGCCCGAACGGCGCCGGGAAGACGACGACGCTGAAGATTGTCCTCGGGCTGGTTCGCCCGACCTCGGGAACCGCGAGGGTCTTCGGCACGTCCTACCGGGAGTTGGACGACCCCGTTCGCCGGGTCGGCGCGGTGCTCGAGACGTCGCGCTACCACCCCGGGCGCTCCGGCCGGGGGCATCTGCGCGTCCTCGCGGCCCAGGCCGGAATTCCCCGCCAGCGGGTCGAGGAGGTGCTGGAGCTCGTGGCGATGAAAGAGCCGGGCCGCCGGCGGGTCGGCGGCTACTCGATGGGGATGCGCCAGCGGCTCGGTCTCGCGGCGGCGCTCCTCGGCGAGCCCGAGCTGCTCGTGCTCGACGAGCCGGCGAACGGCCTCGACCCCGCCGGCATCCGGTGGCTGCGCGACCTGCTCCGCTCTCTGTCGGCGCGGGGCACCACGGTCTTGGTCTCGAGCCATGTGCTCGCCGAGGTGGAGCAGATCGCCGACGAGGTCGTGATCATCCACCGCGGCCGCTTCGTGGCGCAGTCGACGACGGCCGAGCTCGCCGCGCGGGCGGCGGCCGGCGTTCGGGTGCGAAGCCCCGAGAGCGAGCGTCTGCGCGACGTCCTCGCGCGGGCCGGGATGAGCATCGCCGTGCTGGAGGAGGGGGCGCTCGGCGTGGTGGACGGCACGCCGGAGCGCGTCGGCGAGCTCGCCGCGGAGCACGGCATCGTCCTCCACGAGCTGGTGGCCGAGAGGGCGACGCTCGAAGAGGCGTTCCTCGAGCTCACGGCGGGGGAGACGACCGAGTGAGGCTGCTCTACACCGAGCTGCTCAAGGTGCGGACCGCGCCCCGGACGACGATCGGGCTCACGCTCGGGCTGCTCTTGCTCGTCGGGCTGGGCAGCGCCGCGACTGCGAGCGACGCCGAGCCCGGCCATTTCGGGGAGACGGCCACCTGGGACGTGATCAGGGTCGTCTCGCTTGCGCCGGTCTTCACGCTCATCTTCGGGATCCTGGTCGTCACCTGGGAGTACCGCCACGGAACGATCACGCAGACGTACCTCGCGACTCCCCGGCGCGAGTGGGTGATCGCGGCGAAGCTGGGCGTGTCGCTCGTCGTGGGGGCGATCCTCGCCGCGATCGCTGTCGCCGTAGCGCTCGTCGTCGCCCAGTTCTGGACGTCGATCGACCTGGAGCGGAGCCACTGGGAGCTGGTCGGGCGGATGCTGCTCGGCTGCGCGCTCTGGGGCGTGCTCGGAACCGGCCTCGGCGCCCTGCTTCAATCGCAGGTCGGGGCAATTGTCACGGCGTTCGTGTGGTTCCTCGTCGCCGAGCCTGTGCTCGGGCTCGCGCTCGAGCAGATCACGGACTCATCGATCACCGACTACTTCCCGGGCAACGCGATCGATCGGCTGCAGAACAGCGAGCAGGAGTCCGGTCTAGTCGTCGGTTCTGACTACCCCTACGGCCTGTGGACAGCAGGGTTGCTCGCCGGGACGTACGCCGCTGTCTTGGCGGTGCTCGGCACCCTCTCCGCCGTTCGGCGCGACGTCCCGTAGCCTGGGGGCGTGGCCGCCCCCGTCGCCCGTGACCAGGAGCTCGAGCTCGACGTCGAGTCGCTCGCCTTCGGCGGCAACGGCGTCGCTCGCCTGAACGGCTTCGTCGTCTTCGTCCGGCGCGGGCTGCCGGGGGACAAGGTTCGCGCCAGGGTGACGAAGGTTCAGCGGCGCCACGCGGAGGCGCTCGCCGTCGAGGTGCTCGAGCCGAGCCCGCTGCGGGTCGACGCGCCGTGTCAGCACTACCCAGCCTGCGGCGGCTGTCGCTTCCAGGATCTGGCCTACGAGACGCAGCTCGAGTCGAAGGCGGACCAGGTTCGGGACTCGCTGGTCCGTCTCGGCGGTATCGCCGACCCGCCGCTGGAGCCGATCGTGCCGGCGGAGTCGATCTTCCACTACCGCAACAAGCTCGAGTACTCGTTCACGCAGACGCCCGAGGGCCCGTCGCTCGGGTTCCACAGAGCCGGGCGGTGGGACGAGGTGCTCGACATCGAGCAGTGCTGGCTCACGACCGACCTCGGCAACGCGGTCCGCCTTGCGGTGCGCGACTGGGCGCGGGAAGCCGGGCTGACGGCGTACGACCAGGCAGAGGGGCGTGGATACCTCCGCCACCTCGTCTATCGCGAGGGCCGGAACACGAGCCAGGTCCTCGTCCAGCTCGTGACGGCGCCCGGGGAGCTGCACGACGCGGACGGCTTCGTCGCTGCTTTGCGCCGCTTCCCGGAAGTACGCTCGATTCACTGGGCCGTGAACGAGACACCGGCCGAGATCACGAACCTGCCGACGACGCTCCTCTGGGGCGAGGACGCGATCGAGGAGGAGATGGGAGGGCTGCGCTTTCGCGTCCGCCCGACGGCGTTCCTCCAGACGAACACGGGGATGGCCGAGCGGCTGTACGAGCTCGCCGCCGAGTACGCGGCGCTCGGCGGCGAGGAGACGGTCTGGGATCTCTACTGCGGCATCGGGACGATCGGGCTGACGATGGCGCGCAACGCGCTCACCGTCTGGGGGGTCGACATCTCGGAGGAGTCGATTGCCTGCGCACTCGAGAACGCGGATCTGAACGGGATCGCGAACGCGGCGTTCTACGCGGGCGACGTCGGTCAGGCGGTCGAGGAGCTCACCGAGCGATCGGGCAATCCCGACGTGGTCGTCGTCGATCCACCGCGAGCCGGTCTCTCGAACAAGGCGGTGCGACGGCTGGGCCGGATCGGCGCCGGGCGGATCGTCTACGTCTCGTGCAACCCGACGACGCTGGCAGCGAACGTCAAGCAGCTAGGCGCCGACTGGGGCTACGAGCTGCGGCGAGCGAGGCCGCTCGACATGTTCCCGCACACGCCGCACGTGGAGACCGTGGCGCTCCTGGAGCGCACCGAGCCCTAGTCAGCGGCACTGCGCGAGCGGCGTGATGCCCGCCAAAGCCGGTACTCCGCCCACAGGCGGTCGGCGTTGGGGATCAGGAACGCGAACGCGAGCCCCGGCAGGGCCGGTAGGCCCGCCACGTCCCACGCGACGGCCAGCCACATCGTCAGCCCGACGGACGCGGTGAGCGCGAGCCACGTCCACCCGGGGCGGAGACCCCATCTCGCCGCGGCGGCGAGGAAGAGCGCGAAGAACAGGAGATCCGGCAGACCGAGGTTCGCCGACGCGTTCTCGCCGGGGAACGGGAACGCGAACGAGAAGACGTCGAAGATCTGCGGCTCCTGCTCGACGATGTGCCGCGTCGGGCCCCGCCAGACCGAGAAAGAGTCCACGACCGGGATCACCAGCGCGACGAGCGCGACCCAGAGCACGGTCTCGAAGAACCGAAGGAACCAGAAGCCGAACGCGGTCATCAGCCCGAGCTTCGCGAAGTTCGCCAGGGTCTCCATGCCCACGACCTCCAGCACCACGGCCAGCCCGAGAAACACCGCCACCGCGATCGGCAGCCGCGAATCGTCGCGCAGCGGCAGGGCGAGCCAGGCAAACGAGAAGACGGCGGGCATGAGCACGAGCGCCAGGAACGCGACGTCCCACCACAGCGACAGGTCGACCAGCGACTCGTGCCAGACGTAGTACGCGCCGAGCAGCGCGCCGAGGCCGGCCGCCGCCGCCGCGCGAGCCGCTAGATGGTTGATGTCATGAGATCGCACGTTCGGGGCGCGAGCTGGCCGCTCTGGGGCGCGGCGGCGAGGCGTCGCCGATGCTGGATTGCATCGGTGGCGACTCGGTGTCGCGAAGCGCACGCGTCGGGCGGCGGCCCGCCTGCGGGCCGATGCACGGCGCGGGAGCGGCCCAGACGCGCCAGATCGCGCATCCGGACGCGCGAGATCATGGCGTCAGCCATCTCCTAGTACGGCGGAAGCTCGGCCCACCACGGGCCGAGCACCTTCAACGCCTGCCAATAGCGTGTCTTCGCCGCCTGCTCGTCGAGCGAGGCGTCGATGTCGGGGACGTAGAGGGCCTGCGCGGTCGGCGTCCACTGCCTGAGCTCGCCGAGCGAGCCATCCAGCTCGGCCGCCAGCGGGAAGTCGAGACCGTTGAGAAAGGCGAGCGCGTCCTCGCCCATGACGACGACGAGCTTCGGCTGCACAATGTGGAGCTCGCGCGCCAGCCAGGAGGCGGCCTGCTCCTCGTCGCCGCCGTCGAACTTGAAGCAGTTCGTGCCGTAGACCGCCATCGGGTCGACGTGGAGCCGCTGGAGCGACTTGAGGATCGCCTGTCCCGCCCGCCCGAAGAAGGCGACACCCTCCTGGATCTCCGAGTGCTGCGGCCGGAACTTGAGCAGCATGATGTCGGCGAGGGGGTGGCCCGATCCGAGCGCTGGGACGTCACCTTCCCGGGACCGCGCGATCTCGTCACCGAGCTCGTTGATCTCGGTGATCGCCTTCTGGAGGTAGCGCTCGTGGATTTCGTCCGTCACGGGGCTCAAAGCGGCAGCTCCTGCTTTCTCTCCTAGCGGACTCTTTCCTTGACCTGGGCCGTCCACTTCAGGGCTTGGAGGTAGGCGAGGGACTTCGGACGCCGCAGAATCTCTGCCGTCCGGAGGCTGACGAGGAACTCCTCGGGATCACGGAACGCGCGCATCCGGAGACCGCCCGTGCCCACCCCCTGGAGGACGTGCGCGTCGGAGCCCGCGCCCATCGTCAGGTTGTACTTCCGCGCGAAGCGCAGCGCCTCGTCGTTGTACTGCTCGAACATCAGGCGGGCGTTGTAGACCTCGAAGACGTCGATCTCGGCCACGTGCCGCTGGAGCGTCGCCGCATCCGGGATGGCGTGCATGCGATCGAACGGGTGGGGGAGATAGACGAGCCCGCCCTGTTCGCGGATCGCAGCGATCGTCTCGCCGAACTCGAGCCCGCGCGGAATCTCCTCGCGAAGGAAGAGGCCGATCACCTCTCCCTGTCCCGCGGTCTTGACCTCCTCGCCGGTGATGACCGTCAGGTCGAGCTCCGTTGCCAGCTCGGCCGCCTCGAGCGCCCCGCCGAACGCGTTGTGGTCGGTCACGGCAATCGCGCCGAGCCCCTCGCGCTCGGCGTGCTCGACGAGCTCGCTCGGCTCGACCATGCAATCGTGCGACCACGACGTGTGCATGTGGAGATCGCACACGATCCACGGCCGGTTCGCGAGCGGGTCGCCGGAGCCCGACTTCGTACGGCGCCGCCGTGAGAGCCGCCGGTAGACCGCGTCCAGCTGCTCGCCTAGGACGTCGAAGCTCTGCTGCTCTGCCTCGCGCCGGGACTCCTGCTGTGCGGTCTCGCGCAGCTCGTCGTTCTCCGCGAGCCGCGCGAGCGCGGCGGCGGCGAGCGCCGGCTGCTCTCGGACGCCCGGCGGCTCGGCCACCGCAGCGCCCGCGGCACGGGCCTCGAGCGCCAGTCGCGGCAGGCCGTCGAGCCCCGGGACGAAGATCGCAGCCTGGTTCAGGATCGGCGCCCGCGCTTCCCCTGAAGTCGCCGTTCGCACGTGCACCCGACCCCGAAGGGCGGGCGTGATCGACGGGCGTTTCGTCAGTGCCTTCGTCCGCAGCAGGACGAGCTCCCAGTCGGGCAGTTCCTTGAGCACCGAGAGGACCGCCCGCGTCAGCGGGCGTTCGCCGGGCCGCCACTCACAGACGACGAGCTCGCGCTTGGGCGCCGGGGTGAAGAGTTCGGTGTCGACGCCGGCCGGGACGACCCGATAGTCGCCCGGGAACCGGAGGGCCGCGGCCTCCGCCGCGTCCGTCGAAGTCGCGAGCAGCGCGTCGATCCGCGCGAGCAAGCGGTTGCGCTGTGCTTTGCCAGGCGGATAGCCCAGTCGATCCGGTGAGAAGAACGTGGCGACGGCGAGCGCCCGGCTGTCCCGCAACGCGAGGTACGAAAGGCTCGGCAGTCCCGGCTCGAAGCCGTGAACGACGTCGTACTCGCCGCGACCGAGCGCCAGCGACAGGTTCGCCCGAACGCCGACCGGGAGCCCGATCGTGCTGCGGCGCGAGATGGGCACCGCGGGCCCCAGAGCAATCATGTCGCGGCTCGCCCCGTCCTGCAGTGCCCGTCGGCCCTCGAGCAGCTCGGCGGCCTTGTTGGACGGCGCTAGGACGCTGACGTCGTGGCCGAGTTCACGAAGGGCCGTACCCGCGCCGGCGACATGTTCGTTGACGTCGTGTGGCTGTGACCAAGAGAACGGCGTGACGAGGCAGATCCGGAGCGACACGCGCCCGAGTCTAGCCCGCACCGCCGTTTTTTTGATTGACGAGTCAATCCAAGACGAAATTCTACGCGATTGATTAGTCAGTCAAATCAGGTTTACGTACGAACTCGCACGGGGAATTTCGTTCGTGTATAGAACTGGCGTCTTTTCAAGCCCAGTACATCGGACGCATCCGGGAGGGGACACATGAGAAAGCGGTCAACGCGCTTCGTTTGGAGCGCCGCCATCCTGTTGATTGTCGGGTTCGCATTGCTCGGAGGGAGAGCTGAGGCGAACCAGGACACCGCGCTGCGCGCGGTCGTCGTCGACCAGACGCTGGTGGAGCGGCTCCAAGCCAATCCAACCGGCGGCGTGGTCGCGATCGTCACGACATGGAACCGAGAAGGGCTCGACGAGGTCGCCGACCTCGGCGTGCAGGGGGCGAAGCTCAAGACGCTCCCCATGGTGATCACGAGCGGGCTCACCCAGGCCAAGCTCGACGCGCTGCGGCAATCGCCGGCCGTGCGCAGTGTCTGGGGAGAGCGGGAGTACCGCTCGACGATGGAAGACACGACCTGGATCACGAAGGCCAGGTACGTCTGGGCTACGAACAATGGTCCAAACGGTCTCCAGGGATTCGGCTACCGCGGCGAGAATGTCGAGCTCGCGGTCATCGACACGGGGATCGACGGGAAGCACGAGGACGCCGACAACCTGATCGAGTTCTGCGATTCGCATGCCGGCAACGTTCCCGCCGACTCCATGCTCGTCGCCTGCACTCCGTGGAATATCACCTTCAACACGGCGCCCGCAGGCCCATGCGGACTCGGCTCTCCAGGCCCGTCCAACCAGGGATTGGTACCGCCGTGCACCAATAAGGCCCGCGGCGACTCGCATGACGACGAGGGCCACGGCTCGCACGTCTCCGGCACCGTTGCCGGGACCGGCCACGCAAGCGGCGGCACCACGAACACGCACAGCACGATCGGCATCTCGCCGGCAGCGAGGCTCCGCGTCTACTCCGCCAACATCGGCCCGAGCCTCCTGAACTGGCAGACCCTTGCCGCGTACGACGACCTGACCACGAAGCGTGAGGCCGGCTACAACCAGGTGGTCGCGGTCAACAACAGCTGGGGCGGGGGAGACGGGACCAACTACGAGGCCTCGGATCCCACCCATGTCGCCATCAAGCGTGCGTGGGACGCCGGAATCCTCAGCGTCTTCGCTGCGGGGAACTCCGGCCCCGAGTACAACACTCTTTCGGCGCAGTGCGTCGATCCGTACGTGGTCTGCGTCGCGGCCTCGACGAAGCCGGACCAGAAGGTCATGTTCTCGTCCGTTGGCCGGCCGAGCCAGCCTATGGACACGAACCGGGACGGCGTCGCGAACGCCGACGACGTCCAGCCTGACAACCATGACTGGCGACTCGGCCAGGCGCTCCAGCTCGGCCGCTACCGGCCGTCGATCACAGCGCCCGGCGTGAACATCAACGCGATCTCGGCGAACTCTGCGGGATGCCGCGAGGACGACCTCATCACGCCGCTGCCGATACCGCAGACGGGCTGCTACGAGCCGCTGAACGGGACGTCGATGGCGACCCCGCACGTCACGGGCGCCGCGGGCGTCATCTCTCAGGCCTTCCGGGCAACTCACGGTCGCCTTCCGCGGCCGCTGGAGCTCCTCGAGATCCTCGAGCGTTCCTCGAACACCTCGAAGCTGCCGGCGTGGGAGGCCGAGGAGCAGGGCACCGGCCGCCTCGACGTCTACGAGGCGGTCAGGTTCGCCCGAACCTATCCGCAGGGCCTCGCGCGGCCGAGCCTCGGCTATGCGACGCCTCCGTACCGTCAGAACGCGTATCCGAACGGCTCGGCTTCGCGGCCGGCAGCCGAGCAGGAAGTCGGCTGCACGAGTCCGCTCAGCTGGAACACCGGCTCGCTCGAGTCTCCGCTCGACCCGGTCGGCCAGCCCCCGGTGGGCGCCGTCGTGCCGACCTACGGGCAGCACTTCATCAACGTCCCCGACAAGACGGATCGCCTCCAGATCACCGTTCGGTGGCCGGAGCATCCGTCGGCGAACCTCTACGTCCGGCTCTGGCGACCGGGCGTGAACCCAGACAACGAGACGCAGCCTCCGGGCCAGAACCGGGTCTTCCCGGATCAGGAAGCGCTCGGCCTGCTCGAGGTCCCGATCGAGAGCCGCTACATCGACGTCCGCTCGCCGGAGGAGTCGAACACCGCCGAAGGCACGCCTGGTCTCCCGGCCGCGCTCCCGCAGGGCCAGTGGATCATGCGCGTGTACCACCGCGTCGGTGGGGCACCAACTGCGTGCGGTGCAACGCAGGAACAGCCGAAGCAGCTGACCGGCTACCGGTACGACGTCGAGACGATCATCACGCGTGTGACGCACCGTCCGTCGGTGGTCATCGACTCGCCGGCGCAGAACGCGCAGACGAGCGGTCGCTGGGTCGACATCCGCGGCCGTGCGGGCTACCCGCCGCACGCCCAGGATCCGCCCCCGATCGGCAACGTCGGTCATTCGTGGGAAGGCGTGACCAACTGGGCAGCGCCGGGCTCGGCATCGTCCACCACGAACGAGCACGGCGAGCCGAACCCTGGCAGCCCGCGGCCGGTGCTCTACATGCACGGCAAGAGCGACCCGCACCCGACACCCGAAACCGGGTGCACGGGGAACGGCGAGACGGATGTGGCAGTCTGCAACGGCCCGTTCCTGATGCCGAAGCCGACACTCGGCGCCGGCGCTCCCGCCTTTTGGCGGACCGGCCTCGACGACGAGTTGTTCGACGGGACGAGCGATCGCAGCATCCACGACCCCAACTGGTCGTGGTGCCTTGCGGCCGGTCCCGGATGTCCTGCGGATCCTGGTTACACGATGCCGGGGACGCAGACAGTCGGCGGCCCGATGACGGTCGAGTGGTGGGCGAACTGCGAGCTGTGCACCTCGCAGGTGGGCTTCACCGCCGACTGGTACATCCGCGTGTGGGGTGACGGCGTCCTCCGAGCCGAGGAGCGCGTTTCGGCCACGCCCGTCCAGCCGCTCGTGCCGAGCCGGCTGATCGAGACGATCATCCTGCCGACGTTCACCGCGACCCAGCGGATCGTCGTGCACATCGACCCGGTCTACGTCGACAGCCAGACCGTGTCGAACATCTACTACGACTCCGACGACGCGGCCGACTCGGCGTGTCTGCCGACCGGCGGACGTTGCGACTCGCTCGTCCGGATGCCCGTCGGGGCGAGCGGCACGTCCGGCGGTGGTAGCGCACCCGGAAACCCGCAGAACGTCCGCGTGACCGACCTGCCCGCAAACGCGCCTTATCCGGCCGCACCAAGCGTCCCGGCACTGCGCGTGGCGTGGGACCCGGTCGCCGGTGCGACACTACCGCGTGTTCCGCAGCACGAACCCGCTCATCGTCGGGACGCAGGTCTACTCCGGGCCTGGCCAGGCCTGTCCTGGCGACCGGATGGATCGGGCCCGGTCTGGGCACCTCGCCCGAGGCTCCTGCCCCCGAGCCGGCCGACATCTGGCCGGGTCACGACCGCACGGGCCGCTGCTACACGGACACGGGCGTATCGCTGCGGACGACCTACTACTACCGCGTCTTCGCGACGCAGGGCGCAACGCCAAAGCAGGTCGTCGGAGATCGCCTACGGGACGCCCACGCGGTACGACCGCCAGGTGAAGGTGAAGCTCGACCGGCTGTACGGCCCGCAGTACTGGGAGTACGCACTGCAGTCGCCCAGCCCGAACCCGACGCTGGACGTCTCCGGCACCCAGTGGCTGCACGCTTGGGACACGCTCGAGCTCAGCCCCGGGCTGCACAAGCTGTTCGCACGGTCGTTCACCCAGGGCATCGGGTCGACGAAGGCCCAGCGGACGGTGCGTGACGACGGAACGCAGCCTCCGCCGCCCCCGCCGGGTGGTGGCTGTCCCGACGACGACGACGGCGACGGCGACGACGACGACGAGGACGGCGACGACGACGACGACGGCGACGACGACGACGACGACTGCGAAGACGACGACGACGACGAGGAGGACGAGGACGACTAGGTCCTGACGCGTCGCTCAGAGCCTGCAGTCGCCAGGACTGCGGCACAGAGGAGGGCCCGCCAGCCGCAGGCGGGCCCTCCTCATTTCTGGCTCGCTACGCCGTCGACTTCGCGCGTGACTTCTTGCGCGCGTTCTGCGAGATGAAGCGCTCGACGAGGTCGTGGGCCTCGTTGTCCTCGATCTGCTTCGGCGGCGACTTCATCAGGTAGGCGCTCGGGGCCTCCAGCGCGCCGCCGATCCCCTTGTTCAGCGCCAGCTTGGCGAGGCGTACGGCGTCGATCGTGATCCCGGCCGAGTTCGGCGAGTCCCAGACCTCGAGCTTGAGCTCCAGGTTGAGCGGGACGTTCCCGAACGTCGTGCCCTCCATCCGGATGTAGGCCCACTTGCGGTCGGTGAGCCACGGCACGTAGTCCGAGGGACCGACGTGGACGTTCTCCTCGCCGAGGTCGTAGTCGAGCACCGACGTGACGGCGGTCGTCTTCGAGATCTTCTTCGACTCGAGGCGCTCCCGCTCGAGCATGTTCAGGAAGTCGGAGTTGCCACCGACGTTCAGCTGCATCGTGCGGTCGAGCTTGACGCCGCGGTCCTTGAAGATCTGCGTCAGGACGCGGTGCGTGATGGTCGCGCCGACCTGCGACTTGATGTCATCGCCGATGATCGGCAGGCCGCGGTCCTCGAAGCGCTTGCGGAAGTAGCCGCCCTTCGCGATGAAGACAGGCATGCAGTTCACCATCGCGCAGCCCGCGTTCAGGATCTGCTCCGCGTACCACTTCGTCGCCTCTTCCGAGCCGACGGGGAGGAAGTTGACGACGACGTCGGTGCCGGTCTCCTGGAGGATCCGGACGACGTCGTCCGTGTCGCCGGGCGCCTTCTCCACGACCTCCGAGATGTACTTGCCGAGCCCGTCGTGCGTCATCCCGCGCGAGACGGGGACGCCGAGCTTCGGGACGTCGGCGAACTTGTACGTGTCGTTCGGCCGAGCCCAGATCGCCTCCGACAGGTCCTTGCCCACCTTGTCGGTGGTGACGTCGAAGGCGGCGGTGAACTCGATGTCGCGGACGTGGTAGCCGCCGAGGTCGACGTGCATGAGCCCGGGGACGAACTCGTCCACCGGCGCGTCCTTGTAGAACTGCACGCCCTGGATGAGCGAGTTGGCGCAGTTGCCCACGCCGATGACCGCGACGCGCACCTTGTCTTCGCTACGCGGGCTGCTGCCGTTTCTCGATGGCATTCGCTTCGTGCTCCTTCCGTCGGTGGGAGCGCCGAGGCGCTCGTCGAGGATGTCGATGATCAGGTCGTTCAGCGCGGTGCGGCGCTCTGCCGCGCGCTGTTGAAGCCTCTCCTTGAGCTCTGCGGGCATCCGCAGGAGGACGTCGCCGGCGCCCTTCGGCGCTGCGCCTTTTCGTCCGGTCGGCTCGAACGGCACGCCGAAGCGTGAGGCGAGGATTCCGACCGCAACGTCATTGAGATTGCTGGCGCCCTCCGCGACTGCGGCTGCGAGGCGTTCCTTCAGCTCGCCTGGCATCCGGACGAGCACGTCTTTCCTGCTAGCACTCAAGTGCTAGCAGGATACCTCAGTACTGCTTGAGCTGTCGCCGGACGTGGACGATTCGCTGCACTACGGTGATCCAGGCCGTGACGTTCAGGAGGTAGACCGCCCAAGGGAGCACTCCCCAGGGTGCGAGGAAGAGCCCGCTGACGATCACGATCACGCGTTCCGCGCGGCTACCGATGCCGACGTCGCCCTTCAGCGAGAGCGCTTCGGCCCGGGCCCGCGTGTAGCTCACGAGAAACGAGCCCGTCATCGCTGTGAAGGTCGCCGCCAGTGCGATCTCGTTCCCGTCCCGTGAGAACACGAGGCCGATCGCGGTGAGCATCGCGGCCTCGCCGAGCCGGTCGGTGGTCGAGTCGATGAAGGCGCCGAACGGCGTGCCCTTGCCGCTCTGCCGCGCCAGCGCACCGTCGAGGATGTCGAGCATCGATCCCGCCCAGAAGAGAATGGCTCCGGTCCAGAACCAGAGCATCTCGTTCCGGTACTCGAAGTACACGCAGACCGCGCCCGCCGCGCAGAGCGATACGCCGAGCGCGGTCAGCGCATCGGGGGTGATCCCGGTTCGCGCAAGCCCGCCGACGCTGCGCGACGCGACCCGCCGGACGCCCGTCTTGTAGTCGAGCACTACGTCGGATAGACCAGCGGGCGGGAACGCGTCAGAGCGCGACGGTGAATCACGGCCGCCGCAACGCCGACGACAGCGACGCCCGCAGCGATGTCCAACCAGAAGTGGTTGGCAGTCGCGATCACTGCGAACCAGACCCAGACCGGCCAAATCAACCAGAGCGCCTTCACCCAGCGCCGCCGAACGAGGACCGCAAGGGTCACGCCGACGATGAGCGCATCGGCCGCATGCAAGCTCGGCATCGCGGCATACGGATTCGAGGCCAGCTGGACGAGAACCGAGCCGTGGTTGGCGGTGCCGACCGCGGCGAGCGTGTCCACGAAGCCCAGCTCCGGGAAGTACCGCGGCGGGGCCGTCGGGATCAGCACGTAGCCGATCAGGCCGATCACGTTCGCCAGCATCAGCAGGTTGCGGAACCGGATGAAGTACTCGTAGTGGCGGAAGTAGACCCACAGCAGCGCGAGCCCGACAACGGCGAACTGGGAGAGCCAGTACGTCCACGACGTCAGCACTCCGAGGACGTGGAACGACTCGGTCCAGCTCTGGACCGACAACTCCCAGAGGCCCGTCGCGCGGCGCTCGAAGTCGATCACCCCGCGCGCGTTGTCGAATGCGGCCGCCGGGCTGCGGTCGGCGACGCCGCGTACCACCTGGTACGCGAGGGCGAAGCCGAACCAGATCACCACCTGTCGGAGGAGATCCAGCCAACCGCGGGGAGTCAGGCGGCGTTCGGCGGCGGCGACCGAGCTCATAACGTGATTCTAAGCAGGCCCTCGGCGTTCACAAAAGGGGGTTAGCCCCCGATTTGGGACATCGAGCGCGAAGCGCGCACGAAACCCGAATCGTTGATCCGGTGCTTCAGCTCCTTGTGCTGCACGGCCCAGCGGATCAAGTCGGAAAGTTCCCCGTCGGTCGCGCCGTCGCGCATCGGCGTCTTCAGGTCCCACTCGCGGCGCGAGAACAGGCAGGTGCGCAGCTGGCCGTCGGCCGTCAGGCGGATCCGGTCGCACGACGAGCAGAACGGCTCGGAGACGGGGTTGACGAAGCCGATCTCGCCGGCGCCGTCCGCGAAGCGAAACCGCCGGGCCGTCGACGACGGCTTCGCCGGGACTTCAACCAGCGGCCAGCGCTCCTCGATCAGCGCGCGGATCTCGCCTCCGGTGAGCACGTCGTCGCCGCTCCATCGCTCGTCGGCGTCGAGCGGCATGAACTCGATGAACCGGACGACGTAGGGCTTGCGGCGCGCCAGCTCGGCGAGCGCCGGGACCTCCTCCTCGGTGAACCCGCGGATTGCGACGCAGTTGACCTTGATCGGCCGAAGCTCGGCAAAGCGCTCGGCCTCCTCCAGGCCGGCAAGAACACGGTCCAGCGCGTCGCGCCTCGTGATCTCGGCGAAGCGCACGTGCGAGAGCGAGTCCAGCGAGACGTTCAGCCTGCGCAGGCCCGCGGCGACGAGCGGGCCGGCGTAGCGGTCGAGCAGGACGCCGTTGGTCGTCAGCGAGAGGTCGTCGACGCCGTCGATCTTCGCGAGCATCGCGACGAGCGTTGGCAGATCCCGCCGCACGAGGGGCTCGCCGCCGGTCAGGCGAACCTCGTCGACGCCCATCGCCGCCAGCAGCCGGACGATCCGTGCGAGCTCCTCGTAGCTCAGGAGCTCGTCTCGTCCGAGCCACTCGAGGCCTTCCGCCGGCATGCAGTAGCGGCAGCGGAAATTGCACTTGTCGGTCACCGAGACGCGGACGCTCTTGATCTCGCGACCCCACGCGTCGGTGAGCGAACTCATATGGCAGAGCCTAGCCGGTGGTTTTAGGGTTGCCTCCCGGAGAAACAAGGCGTGAACCAACCTCGAAAGGAGAGAGCGAATGTCTGATTGGCAGCAGGAAGGCGGCCAGGGCGGCGGCGCCACGGAAGAAGGCGGCGGCCAGGGCGGCGGCATGGAAGAGGGCGGCCAGGGCGGCGGCACGGAAGAAGGCGGTGGCCACGGAGACGGTGGCGGCATGGAAGAGGGCGGCAGGGCGGCGGCTCCGAGGACGAGGGAAGCCAGGCCGGCTAGTCCGTAGCATCGGAGGGCGCCGCGACGCGGCGCCCTCTACCCTTCAGGAAGGCCGATGACCAACCACGAAGAACAACGAGACGACACACCGCCGGCCGATCCCGGCGACGACCGGCTCGACATGGAGCATCCCCAGCCGGACGACCCACAGAGCGAGAGCGAGCCGAGCCCGCACGCGGGCGAGGCGGGCGAGGAGCGTGAGGCATGAGCGACGAACTAGCGCCCCGACATGCGTCCCGGCGACGAGAGCGACGAGCCGCAGGAGGACGCCGAGTCGGAGGCCGACGTGATCGAAGACGCGGTGACGGACGCACGTACGCCGGACCCGCGGATCGCAAAGCCGCCGTCCTGAACTAGGGTCACGCGGTGGCGACCGCGGCGCTGATCCTCGTCACCGCGGTCTGGGGCATCACCTTCGTCCAGGTCAAGGACGCGGTCGCGCTTTACCCGCTGTTCGCGTTTCTCGCTGTTCGGTACGCGATCGCCACCGGCGCTCTGGCGCCCGCCGCCGCCCGGAGGCTCCGCGGGCTCGGGCGTGAAGGACTCATCGCGGGCGCGATCCTCGGCGCCCTGATCGCGCTCGGGATCGGGCTGCAGACGGCCGGCCTCGAGCGGACGACGGTGACGAGCGCCGGCTTCATCACCGGCCTCTACGTGCTCTTCACGCCGCTGATCGGGCTGGCGCTCTTCCGGACGCCGATCCCGCGCGAGCTCTGGGCGGCCGTCGGGCTCGCCCTGGTGGGCCTCGCGCTCCTCTCGGGCGTGCCGCAGGGCTCGGGCGTCGGCGACCTGCTGGTGCTCGCCAGCACCGTCGCGCAGGCGCTCCAGATCCTGATGGTCGAGCGTTACGCCAACCGGTTCGACGCCGTCGCCCTCACCTTCATCGAGGTGGCCACGGCGTGCGCGGTCTTCGGCGTGATCGCGATTGCGCGCGGGGACCTGTCCGTCCCGCACGGCGCCACGGTGTGGGCGGCGCTCCTCGTCACCGGCCTGTTCGCTGTCGCCTTCGCGTACCTCGTCCAGATCTGGGCGCAGCGCCGCGTGAGCGCCACACGGATCGCGATCATCTTCTCGCTGGAAACCGTCTTCGCGGGCCTCGCGGGCTACCTCTTTGCGGGCGATCGCATCGGCGTGCTCGGCCTCGCGGGCTGCGCGGCGATCTTCGCCGGCATCGTGATCGCGGAGCCGGTCGCCGCGTCGACACTCAGGAAGTTGGTGCGACGCCCCTCGCGCGAGCCCGCTTTTCGACCTCCTGGATGAACGGGGTCTTCAGCTCGGTGTAGACCTCGCGCGGGTGGCCCTCCGCGGCGAGCCGGCGCTTGAACTGGTCGTAGGCCCGCCGCTCTTCCGGATCCGTCCGCAGCGCGTCGCGGAAGATCAGCTGGCGCTCCCAGTGCATTCCGCCGTGCTCGACGACGTGCACGTTGTGTGTGCGCGGCTCACCTTTCCGGAAGAACAAGCGACCCGGGAGGCCGTACTCGCCGAGGTACTCGTAGCCGAGATCGACCATCCCGGCGACGTCGTCGTCGGTCAGCTCGAGCTCGCGAAGGCCGACGAGGATGTCCACGATCGGCTTCGCGCAGAGGTCAGGCACCGACGTCGAGCCGATGTGCTCGATCGCCGCCGCCCGCTCGCCGAACACCTGCGCCAGCAACAGCCGCTCCGACTCGAAGAGCTCGGCCCAGCTGGGATCGTGGTCGCGGAGCTCTACGCGCTCAGAAAGTCCACTCACCGTTCTGTTGAACGATCTCGCCGTCGCATTCAATCCGACCGCCGTTCCGGAGGTCCTTGACCATGTCCCAGTGCACGGCGCTCATGTTCTTGCCGCCGATCGTCGGCAGGCCGGCGCCGATCGCGAGGTGGATCGTCCCGTACATCTTCTCGTCGAACAGCGTGTTCTTCATGTACCGCTGGATCCCCGGGTTGCAGCCGATTCCGTACTCGCCGAGGATCCTGGCGCCCTCGTCCCGGTCGAGCTTGGAGATCAAGGCCTCCTCGTTCGCCGTCGCCGAAGCCTCGACGACCTTCCCGCCCTCGTACCGCATCCGGACGCCCTCGACGAGGTCCGGCTCCTGGTAAGCGGGGTACTCGACGAAACTGACGACGCCCTCGGTCGAGTCCTCGACCGGGCTGTAGAAGACCTCCCCGCCGGGCATGTTCGCGTGGCCGTCGTCCACCTCGCCGTCGCGGCCTTCGAGGCTGAAGCGGAGATCGGTCTCCGCGCCGACGATCCGTACTTCGTTCGCCTGGTCGAAGCGGTCCTTGATCCGCTTCATCTTCTCGCCCTCCGCATCCCAGTCGAGGAGGACGGCGCCGTAGAGAAAGTCCTCGAACTGCTCGTTCGTCATCCCTGCCTCCTGCGCGAGGGCAGAACAGGGAAAGCGGCAGGTGACCCACGGGATCTCCATGCGCAGCCGCCGCTGAAGGAACTTCGCGTGCGCCTTGTTGATCGCCTCGCGCCTCTCGGCAGGGACGTCGGCGTCCGCCGCGTGAGTTCTCCGGCGCGCCCAGGAGCATCCAGGCGTCGGCCGTGTCCCAAGCGTGCTGGTCGGCCGGCGCGACCTCGGCAACCGTCTCGAGCGGCGCGTCCTTCGCCCAGGTCCAGATGAACGGGATCTGCTCCATCGCGTAGCTGAAACGGACGAGGGGGTAGGCGCCGCGGCGCGCGATCAGCCGGACGACCTCCTCGAGCAGCGGGCGTGCGTCCGGCTGCGAGATGACGATCACCTGCCACCCGGGCTGGACGTCGATCGAGCGCTCGACGAGCAGGCGTGCGTATTCCTGGACGCGCGGATCGGCCATGCGGGCGAGACGCTAGCGGACGCGCGATGATCACTCCGTGGACGCCGAGACCAGCGACTCGATTCTGGCGTTCGCCGAGGAGGCCCGTACAGGCCTCACGGGGCTCGACGGGGCCGCCGCCCAGGCCTCGCTCGAGGATCGGCGGCCAGAGCTCCTCGCGGCGCTCGAGTGGTTCGCCGCGAACGACCGGCCAGACGGGGCCTTCCGGCTGGCGGGCGCACTCGTCCCGTTCTGGATGGCGACGAAGCGGATCGATGAAGGCGACACCTGGTTCGAGCGAATCCTGGCTTTGCCCGGGGGCTCCCAGACTGCACGGGCACGAGCTCTGTACGAGCACGGCTATCTGATCTTCTGGGCGGGCGACGACGAGCGTTCTGAAGCGCGTCAGCGTGAGGCGCTCGAGCTTGCGCGCGTCGCGAACGACCCGACCGTCATCGCGCTCGCGCTCACCGCGCGCGCTCGGGTCGCCCTGCGGAGCGACCTCGACGGCGCCAAAGCTCTCCTTCGCGAAGCCGTCGCTGTTACGGACGGCACGGACGACCGGATCGGGCGGTCAGGGGCGATGCACGTCTTGGCCGTAGCCGAGCAGATGTCAGGCAACTTGGCCGAGGCGGCTCGGCTCATGTCGGAGCGAATCAAGATCGGTCGCGAGACCGGGAACTTCGCGACGATCGCGATCGAGTCGAACAACCTCAGCATGGTCGAGCGCCAGCTCGGCAATCCCGACCGCGCCGAGGAGCTCTCCCGAGAGGCGCTCGACATCTTCAGGCGGCGAGGCGACGCAATCGCCACGGCGTGGGCGCTCAACGGGTTAGCTGCAGTAACGGCCGCGCAGGGACGGGCCGAGAGGGCGGCGATCCTCCTCGGCATCGCCGACGCCGCGCTCGCAGACGCCGGCGGCGAATGGCCGCCTGACGAGCGTGTGCAACACGACGAGACCGTCGCCTTGCTGTCTCACGAACTGGGAGCAGAGCCGTTCGAGCGCGCACACGCGCAAGGGGCCGCGATGACGGCGAACGAATGCGTCGCCTTCGCTCTCAGCTAGCAGCGCAGGCCGCGTGAAACTTGCTACGATCCGGCTTAGATTTTTTCCGCTTCACCACACTAAATCTTTCACGGAGGCAGACACAGCGATGGCAAAGACAATCGGCATCGATCTTGGCACCACGAACTCCTGCATGGCGGTGCTGGAGGGCGGTGAGCCCACCGTCATCCCGAACGCCGAGGGCGGGCGCACGACTCCGTCCGTCGTGGCGTTCACGGCTGACGGCGAGCGGCTCGTCGGCCCGCCGGCGAAGCGCCAGCAGGTGACGAACCCCCAGAACACGATCTTCTCGATCAAGCGATTCGTGGGGCGCAAGTACTCCGAGGTGGACGAGGAGATGAAGATCGTCCCCTACGAGGTCACGGAGGGCCCGAACGGCGACGTTCGCGTCAAGGCCGCAGGCAAGGAGCACGCGCCGCCGGAGATCAGCGCGATGATCCTCCAGAAGCTGAAGGCCGACGCCGAGGCCTACCTCGGGGAGGCCGTCACCGACGCAGTCGTCACCGTCCCGGCCTACTTCAACAACGCGCAGCGCGAGGCGACGAAGGACGCCGGCAAGATCGCCGGGCTCAACGTCCTCCGGATCATCAACGAGCCGACTGCCGCGGCGCTGGCCTACGGGCTCGAGAAGGAGTCCGACCAGACGATCCTCGTGTGGGACCTCGGCGGCGGGACGTTCGACGTCTCGATCCTCGAGCTCGGCGAGGGTGTCTTCGAGGTGAAGGCCACGAACGGCGACAACCACCTCGGCGGCGACAACTTCGACAAGGCGATCGTCGACTGGATGGTCGCGGAGTTCAAGAAGGACCAGGGCATCGACCTGGCAGCCGACAAGATGGCGCTGCAGCGGCTCTACGAGGCCGCCGAGAAGGCGAAGATCGAGCTCTCCTCGACGATGACGACGCAGATCAACCTGCCGTTCGTCACCGCGACGCCGGAGGGCCCCAAGCACCTCGACCTGCAGCTCACCCGCGCGAAGCTGAACGAGCTCACCGCCGCGCTGCTCGAGCGGACCGTCGGCCCGACCAAGCAGTGCCTGACGGACGCCGGTCTCGACGCGAAGGCGATCGACCACGTCGTCCTCGTCGGCGGCATGACGCGCATGCCGGCCGTCGTCGACAAGGTCAAGGAGCTGATCGGCAAGGACCCGCACAAGGGCGTGAACCCGGACGAGGTCGTCGCCGTCGGCGCCGCGATCCAGGCGGGCGTGCTCAAGGGCGAGGTCAAGGACATCCTCCTGCTCGACGTCACGCCGCTGTCGCTCGGCATCGAGACCAAGGGCGGCGTCTTCACGAAGCTGATCGAGCGCAACACGACGATCCCGACGAAGAAGTCGGAGACGTTCTCGACCGCCGAGGACAACCAGCCTTCGGTCGAGATCCACGTGCTCCAGGGCGAGTCGGAGATGGCGCTCTACAACAAGACGCTCGGCAAGTTCCAGCTCGTCGGCATCCCGCCGGCGCCGCGCGGCATGCCGCAGATCGAGGTCACGTTCGACATCGACGCGAACGGGATCATCAACGTCTCGGCCAAGGACCTCGGCACCGGCAACGAGCAGCAGATCCGCATCGAGGGCGGCTCGGGCCTGAAGGAGGACGAGGTGCAGCAGATGATCCGCGAGGCCGAGGGGCACGCGGACGAGGCGCGCAGGCTGCGCGAGCTCGCCGACGCGCGCAACATGGCGGAGTCGCTCGCGTACCAGACGGAGCGCACGCTGAAGGAGCACCGCGACAAGCTCGACGAGGCCGACGCCGGAACGATCGAGGGTCGGATCATGGAGCTCAAGGGCGTGCTCGAGTCCGACGACGTCAACGACATCCGGTCGAAGACCGAGGCGCTCCAGGAGGCGTCGCAGAAGCTCGCCGAGGCGATCTACGCGCAGGCGACGGCGCAGCAGGCCGCGTCCGCGACGAGCGGGAACGGCGAGCCGGGCGGCTCGGACGACGAGGTCGTCGAGGAGGCCGACTACGAGGTCATCGACGAGGAAGAGGCGAAGACGTCGTAATGCCGGAGGAAGTCGAGAACCCCGAGGTCGAGCAGGAGGTCGATCCGCTCGAGGCGCTCCAGGCCGAACGGGACGAGCTGCTCGACACGCTCCAGCGCGTCCAGGCGGAGTTCGACAACTACCGCAAGCGGGCGGCGCGCGACCAGGCTCAGCTGGTCGCGCGCGCCCACGAGCGGCTGGTGAAGGAGCTTCTGCCGGTGCTCGACGACCTCGAGCGGGCGCTCGAGGCCGCTGAGGCGCACGAGGAGGCGAAGCTCGAGGAGGGCGTGGCGCTCGTCGCGCGCTCCCTCGCCGACGTTCTTCGCAAGGAGGGGCTCCAGGAGGTGGCGACGGACGGCAAGTTCGACCCGCACGTCCACGAGGCGCTCCTCTCGCAGCCGTCGGAGGAGGAGCAGGGCACCGTGATCGAGGTGCTCCAGAAGGGCTACCGGCTCGGCGACCGGGTGATCCGCCCGGCACGCGTGGTGATCTCGCGTGGCAGCGACTAAGGACCTCTACTCCGCGCTGGGCGTGGCCAAGGGCGCGTCGGCCGACGAGATCAAGAAGGCATACCGGAAGCTCGCGCGCCAGTACCACCCCGACAAGAACCCGGGCGACTCGGCGGCCGAGGAGCGCTTCAAGGAGATCCAGCACGCCTACGACGTGCTCTCGGACCCGGAGACGCGCAAGCAGTACGACCAGTTCGGCTCGGCCGACGGGAAAGCGGGGTTCGACCCGCGCGGCTTCAACTTCGAGGGCGCCTTCAACGTCGGCGACCTCGGGGATCTCGGCGACATCTTCGGCGGGCTGTTCGGTCGCGGCAGGGGGCCGCAGCAGCGCGCCCGGGCCGAGCGTGGGGCGGACCTCGAGGTGCAGGTGAACCTGTCCTTCGAGGATTCGCTCAAAGGGATCGAGACGAAGATCCCGGTGGAGGTCGAGGCGGCTTGCCACGAGTGCAACGGATCGGGCGCCAAGCCCGGGACGTCGCCGACGATCTGCCCCGAGTGTCGCGGCCGCGGCGTGACTTCGGAGGCGCAGGGCCTCTTCTCGCTGTCCCATCCATGCCCGCGCTGTCGCGGGAACGGGACGGTTGTCGAGGATCCGTGTCCGGCATGTCGTGGCACGGGCCGCGAGCGCCGCACACGCCGCTACTCGGTGAAGATCCCGGCCGGCGTCAAGGATGGGACGCGCATTCGCCTCAAGGGGAAAGGCGAGCCGGGTCAGAACGGGGGACCTCCCGGCGACCTTCACGTGGTGACGCGCGTCGCCGAGTCGCCGATCTACGAGCGCCGCGGCGCGGATCTCGTCGTCGACGTGCCGGTCTCGCTGGCCGACGCCGCGCTGGGAACCGAAGTGGATGTCCCGACGCCGGAAGGGCCGGTGTCCATGAAGGTGCCCGCCGGCTCGGAGCACGGGAAGCTCCTGAAGATCAAGGGCCGCGGCGCGCCGAAGCTCAAGGGCGGCAAGGGAGACGTGCTGGCCCGCTTGCGGCTCGAGGTGCCGAAGAAGCTGAACAAGAAGCAGCGCGAGCTCTACGAGCAGCTGAGGAAGGTCTCGTGACCTTTGATCGCTTCTTCAGGCTCGACCTCGCTGTGATGCTCGGGTCCGCGGTGCTCTATGCGGTGGTCTGGCTCTTCGGCGGGATGGGTGAACACGACCTTTCCGCGGGAGCGGACCTGCTGCTTGTGCTCGCCGTGATCGGCTTCGTCGCCTCGATCGCCGGGCTCGTCGCCGGGTACGTCGTCTACGTCATCCGGGGCGCGTGATGGACGACAAGGGGCGCTACATGATCAGCGTCGCGGCCGAGCTCGTCGGCATGCACCCCCAGACGCTGCGGATCTACGAGTCCAAGGGGCTCGTTCGCCCGAAGCGCACCGCGGGGAACACCCGGCTCTACTCGGAGCAGGATCTCGAGCGGCTGCGACTGATCCAGCAGCTCACGACGGAACTCGGTCTCAACCTCGCGGGCGTCGAGATGGTGCTGAGGCTCGAGGATCAGATGACCCGAATGCAGCGGCGCATGGAGCGAATTGAGCGCGAGATGCGCGAGCGCATGAAGGAGGTCGAGCGGCAATACAAGCGGGAGGTCGTGCTCTGGCAGGAGCCGACGCTTCCCGAACGCAGGAGACACTGATGGACTTCAACAAGCTGACACTGAAATCGCAGGAGGCCGTCGGCGCGGCGCAGGAGCTTGCGCGCCGGACGGGCAACCCCGAGGTCTATCCCGAGCACCTCGTCCTGGCGCTGCTCGACCAGGAGCTGCCCCAGCAGCTCGTTCCGGACGCGGCCGCGTTGCGCGCCGAGGCGGAGACGACGCTGCGCGGCAAGCCGGCCGTGCAAGGCGGGGCTCAGCAGCCGCGGGTCTCCGCCGGGTTCTCACGCGTGCTCGACCAGGCGTTCGACGAGGCCCGAAAGCTCGAGGACGAGTACGTCTCGACCGAGCACCTTTTGCTCGCGCTCGACGTCGTCCCTCGTGACGAGCTGCTGGCGAAGCTCGAACAGGTCCGCGGCGGCCAGCGCGTCACGTCCCAGGATCCCGAGGGCACGTACCAGGCGCTCGAGAAGTTCGGCCGCGACCTGACGGAGCTCGCCGAGCAGGGGAAGCTCGACCCGGTCATCGGGCGCGACGAGGAGATCCGCCGTGTGATCCAGGTGCTCTCGCGTCGCACGAAGAACAATCCCGTGCTGATCGGCGACCCGGGGGTCGGCAAGACGGCGATCGCCGAAGGGCTCGCGCAGCGGATCGTCGCCGGCGACGTACCGGAAGGGCTGAAGGGCAAGCGCGTCTGGGCGCTCGACATCGGCGCGCTGCTCGCCGGCTCGAAGTACCGCGGGGAGTTCGAGGAGCGGCTGAAGGCCGTCCTGACGGAGATCAAGAACGCCGAGGGCCAGATCATCCTCTTCATCGACGAGCTGCACACGATCGTCGGGGCTGGAGCGGCGGAAGGCGCCGTCGACGCGGCGAACATGCTCAAACCGATGCTTGCGCGCGGCGAGCTGCGCGCGATCGGCGCGACGACGCTCGACGAGTACCGCAAGCAGATCGAGAAGGACGCGGCGCTCGAACGGCGCTTCCAGCCGATCTTCGTCGGCGAGCCGTCCGTCTCGGACACGATCGCGATCCTCCGCGGCCTGAAGGAGCGCTACGAGGCGCACCACGGCGTCCGGATCCGCGATGCGGCACTCGTCGCGGCCGCTGTCCTCTCCGACCGCTACATCTCGGATCGCCAGCTCCCGGACAAGGCGATCGACCTCGTCGACGAGTCCGCGTCGCGCCTACGGATGGAGATCGATTCGTCGCCGATCGAACTTGACGAGGCCGAGCGGCGAGTCCGCCAGCTCGAGATCGAGCTCGCGGCGATGGGCAAGGAGGCCGAGGAGGTGCGCGAGCCGGTCGAGCGCGAGCTCGCGGAGGCCAAGGAGCGCCGCGACGAGCTCGCCGCCCGCTGGGCGACGGAGAAGGAGGCGCTCGAGCGCGTCAAGGAGGTCATGGAGCGCATCGAGGAGTTGCGCCACGAGGCGGAGCGCGCGGAGCGCGAAGGCGATCTCCAGCGCGTCGCGGAGATCCGCTACGGCGAGCTGCCGCAGCTCGAGAAGGAGCTCGCGGAGCGCGACGGCGCAGTCGTCGAGAACCCGATGGTCAAGGAGGAGGTTGACGAGGACGACATCGCGGCCGTCGTCGCACGCTGGACGGGCATCCCCGTCGACCGGCTGCTCGAGGGCGAGACCGAGAAGCTGATCCACATGGAGGACCGGCTGCACGAGCGGCTCGTGGGTCAGGACGAGGCCGTCTCGGCGGTGGCCAATGCGCTCCGGCGCGCGCGCTCAGGCCTGCAGGACCCGAACCGCCCGATCGGCTCGTTCGTCTTCCTCGGCCCGACGGGCGTGGGCAAGACCGAGCTCGCGCGGGCTCTCGCCGAGTTCATGTTCGACGACGAACGGGCCATTGTCCGGCTGGACATGTCCGAGTACCAGGAGCGGCACACCGTCGCGCGGCTCGTGGGCGCGCCGCCCGGCTATGTCGGCTTCGAGGAGGGCGGCCAGCTGACCGAGGCGGTCCGCCGCCGCCCGTACTCCGTGATCCTCCTCGACGAGATCGAGAAGGCGCACACGGAGGTCTTCGACGTCCTGCTTCAGATCCTCGACGACGGGCGGCTCACCGACGGCCAGGGCCGCACGGTCGACTTCCGCAACACCGTGATCATCATGACCTCGAACCTGCGCTCGCACGACGCGATGCGCGAGTTCTTCCGGCCGGAGTTCCTCAACCGGATCGACGAGGTCGTCGAGTTCCATCCGCTCTCCAAGGAGCAGCTCTCGGAGATCGTCGAGCTCCAGCTCCGGCGGCTGCGTGAGCGCCTCGCCGAGCGCGGGCTGCAGCTCGAGATCACCGATGCCGCGAAGGAGCAGCTCGTCGAGGCCGGCTGGGATCCGACCTACGGCGCGAGGCCGCTGAAGCGCGCAATCCAGCGCCTCGTCGAGAACCCGCTCGCGCTGCGGCTGCTCGAGGGCGAGTTCGCCGAGGGCGACACGGTTCGAGTCGACGCGAAGGACGGCGAGCTCTTGTTTGCGAAAGCGAAGACCGCCGAGCCGGCGGCCGCCTAGACCGCCGAGTCGAGGATCTCCGCGTGCTCGTCCTCGGGCGGCCACCCGTGGATGTAGAGCAGCAGCTCGTCGTCACCCTCGTTGCGGATCTGGAGTGCGGTCCCGGCTTCGACGTGGATCAGCCCGCCCGTTCCGACCTCTACGCGCTCCGCCTGATCGCCTAGATACATCGTCAGCGTTCCGCGGACGACGACGAAGGTCTCCTCTTGCTGCGGGTGCCGGTGGCGCCGGCCCTTTGCGCCCGGCTCGTAACGCCAGAGGTTTGCTCGCGAGTGCCGAAAGCCGGCCCGTTCGGTCAACTGCGCGGTGTGCCGCTCTGCATCGCCGGGATCCGCAGGACGCGTTACCCATTCGAGCTCTTCGGGCCGTACGACGCGGAAGGCCATCCGCGTACGAGTCTAGGGAAGAACCTAGGCTGTCCGGACGTCAGGTAGACGGTGGTTGCAAACAAGAGGAGGTTGGTTTGATGCGCAAGAAGCTGATGTGGATCGCGGCAGCGGTCGTGCTGGTCGCGATTCCTGCCGTCGTCGGGCTCGTCGTGGTCGGCGGGGACGACGAACGCAGGTCCGGCGCCCTCGTTGCGGTGACGGGCGGCCACGACAACCTCGTCATTCCGGGGGTGACGCCGAGCGGCCAGGGAATCGAGGTCATGGCGTTCAGCTGGGGCGTTACCCAGGTCGGCTACGCGACGAGCGCAGGCGGGGCCATCGCGGGGAAGGCGACCTTCCAGGACTTCCACATCACGAAGACGGTCGACGCGATGTCCTCGAAGCTCATCCTCTACGCGGCGAACGGGAAGCACATCCCGGACATGACGTTCACCGTGCGCAAGTCGGCGGCCGACGCGCCCCAGACCGTCATGACATACAGGTTCAGGGACGTGATCGTCACAGCGGTGCAGCATTCCGGGAACAACTCCGACGAGATCCCCATGGAGAGCGTGTCGTTCAACTACTCGAACTACGAGCTGACGACCTACAACTCCGACTTGAAGGGGACGGCCACGCAGTCCGGCAAGATGATGTGGGACCTGAAGGCGAACGTCGGCTCGTAGGCCACGTTCGTTTCGAGCGCCCCGGGGCCGTCGCGGCCCGGGGCGCTTTTCTTTTGGTCCGGGAAGATCGAGACTGCTTCTCGCGTCTAGTCCTTAGTGATGAATGGAGCGAGGAGGTAGGTTCGATGCGTAAACGGTTTCTCTGGATCGCCGCGGCGCTGGCATTGATCGCCATTCCTGCGGTGATCGGATTGGTCGCGCTTCGCGACGACGACAGCTCGAGCTCGGCGCGCCGTCCCGCAGCTCTCGTTCTGGCGGGCAGTGCGACGGAGTACCAGCTGCAGCTCACTCCGCAGGGCGCGATGACGCCGGCGCACGGAGGCAAGGAGGCGATCGAGATCGAGTCGTTCTCATTCGGCGCGGAGAACCCGACCACGATCGGCAGCGCAACCGGAGGCGCCGGTGCGGGCAAGGTCAGTTTCAACGAGTTCCAGATCACGAAGCGGGTGGACAAGGCCTCGCCGGTGCTCTTCAAGAACATGTCGGCGGGCGCCCACTACTCGAAGGCGACCCTCACCGTCCGCAAGCCGGCGGCGAAGGAGCCTTACATGACGTACGTGATGGAGACCGTGTTCACCACCAAGGTGGACCATGGAGGCGGGAGCCCTGAGGTGCCCACCGAGCAGATCACGTTCGTCTTCGGGAAGCTCGTCATTCAGAGCACCGACAGGAACGCCGACGGGTCCGCGGCTGCGCCGGTTCAGTACGGGTGGAACCAGGTTACGAACGTTTCCGACGACCAGATCAAGCCGTAGCTCTTCCATTCCGCGCCCCAGGCCGCAAGGCCTGGGGCGCTTTTTCTAAGGAGGATGGTTTCGATGCAGAAGAGGTTCATCTGGATCGCGGCGGCGCTGGTGCTGATCGCGATTCCCGCGGTGATCGGGCTCGTCGCCCTCCGCGACGACGACGACCGAAGGGCCGGTGCGCTTATCCCGGTGGGAACCGGCTCGCACGAACTGAAGATCGACGGCCTCACCATTCCGGGGGCGGCCGCCGGCGATGTGATCGAAGTCGATTCCTGGTCGTGGGGCGCCTCGAACACGCCCGCCCCCCCAACGGGCACTTCAAGGACCGCCGGGGCGGCGAAGTTCACCGAGATCAGCATCCAGAAGACGCTCGACAACAGCTCGCCGCAGCTCTTCCTGGCGACCGCCAAAGGGACGAGCTACCCGAGGGCGACGCTCACGTCGCGGAAGTCGGGGGAGACTCAGCAGGAGTATCTGATCATCACGCTCGAGCAGGTTCTCGTCTCGTCGGTGCAGTTCTCCGGCCACGGCGCGGACGTCCCCACCGAGCAGATCACCCTCAACTTCGGGAAGGCGACGATCGAGGCGAAGGGTGTCGTCGGCGGCAAGGCCACGTCGTCGAGCAAGGCGACCTGGGATCTCGCGGCCCAGAAGGGCTCGTAATCCGTCCGCAGCGAGGGCTCCCGGTTGTACGACCGGGGCCCTCGTTGCTCGCTCGCTAGCGTGACGGTGTGGCGAACCGCGAGAAGAAGCCGCTCCCGCCGCCGGCGCCGCCGGCCGAGCGGACAGCAGGTCAGCTCGTCGGCGAGTCGCTCCGTCTCTACGGCCGGCGCCTGTGGCTCGCGCTGCTGCTCGGCATCCCACCGACTGCGGCGGGGCTCGTGCTCGCCTCCGCGGCGGACGGCGGATCGACGCGGGGGGCCCAGCTGGGGCTGGCCCTTGCCGTCGGCGCGCCTGCCTTCAGCGCGTCTTTCGTCGGGGCTTCGCTCATCGCCGCCCGCCGCAAGGCGCCGCCGGCCACGCTCTTCCGTGCCTTCGTCGCCGGGATCCTCGTCCTGCTGCCCGTGCCGTTCCTCGCGACCTTCCTCGTGCTACCCGCCGTCGCGTGGTTCGCGTTCTTCGGCCTCGCGGTTCCCGCGATCGTGGTCGAGGAGCTCGGGCTGGGGCAGGGCCTGGCCCGCGCCGTCCAGCTCGCCCGGGCCGACTACGTGCACGCACTTGGGTCGCTGGCCGCGGCCGCGATCGTCGCCGTGGTGAGTGCCGGAATGCTCCAGTACCTGCTCGTGCAGTTCGGGGACACAGCCGGGGGCGCTGCCGCGTTCATCTCCGTACTGCTGCTTTCGCCCCTCTTCCTCCTGGCGGCCGCGATCCTCTACTTCGACCAGGCGGCGCGGACGGGCGCGTCCCGACGCGGACTGACCGCGCCGGGGCCGCGCGGGGCACCCCCCGGACGGGGAGTCTGAGCGGCGGGCTGCTCGCCCTGAGCTCTGCGGTGCGCTGGCTCACGGGCTGAGTAATAGAGTCGCGGCTCCGACCGCGTACGAAAGGAGCCCGATGCCAACTTTCATCCTGCTGTCGAACCTGAGCGCGCAGGGCGTCCAAACGCTGAAGTCGAACCCCGAGCGCCTCCGCGAGGTGAACCAGGACGTCGAGGAGCTCGGCGCCAAGGTGCTCCACCAGTGGGCGACGCTCGGTCCCTTCGACTTCGTCAACGTCGTCGAGGCGCCGGACAACGCGACGATCGCCCGCGTCTCCGTGGCGCTGGGAGCCCGCGGCAGCGCGAAGTTCCAGACCCTCGTCGCGCTCTCGATCGACGAGTTCCTCGGCGTCGTCGACGACGCGTAAGGCACTCAGTCGGCGCAGCTGAGCACGGCAGTGCAAGAGCTCAGCTTCGGCCAGTTTTTCTTCGTCATCGTGCTGTCGGCGGCGGCCTCGATGGCCGTCTTCGCGCACGCGGAGAAGCACGGCAGCCGTCACGCGACGGCATGGGGGATCGGGACGTTTCTCGCGCTGGGCGTCGTCGTGCCCGTCTACTTCGTCCGCTACTGGCTCAGGACCCGTCGACGCTAGCCGACGGAGCTGAGCACCGCGTCCCAGGCGAGCTCTGAGGCGAGAACCCCGAGGCTCATGCTCGTGAGCTCGGAGCTCTCGACCTCGTTCGTCGAGACCGTGTAGAGCACGTCGCCGTCGACGAGCGCGTGGAACGGCTGGATCGCTCGGCCCATCGAGGCATGCACCTGGACGCCGAGCTGCCGTAGCTCGCGGCGCGTCAGCCGGTGGTTCGTCACGACCAGCGTGAGGGTCGTGTTGCCCGGGGCGGCGCGAGGGAGCTGCGCCTCGAGCGCCTCGACGAGCGGGGCCCGCAGGTCGCGCTCCGCGTCGTAGTGGCCGCGGACGACGTTCCCGTCCCGGTCGACGATCGCGCCGAACGCGTTCACCACGGTGAAGACGGCGATCTTCGTCGGGCCGATCTGGCGGAAGGCGCCGCCCTGGCCGGCGAACTCGCCCTGCTCGAGCCCGAACGTCTTCCCGACGGTGACCGACCTCCCGGCGCCGCGCCGGCCGAGCGGGAAGACACCCTCGCGCGAGGCCCGGAGCGCTTCTCGTCCGAGCGCCGCGTCGGGATAGACCGCGTTTTCCCGGCGGCCGAAGTCGTAGACGATCGCGCCGAGGACGAGCTCGATGTCCGTCCAGCCGACGGTGTGGCCGCGCATCGCCATCAGCTCCGCCGCGACGCCGCACGCCGCCTCGAGCCCGTAGAGCGAGCCGCCCGCGAAGCACACGGCGTGGGCCCACTCGTAGCTCGCGCCGAGCGTCCCGGGCGAGCCGCCGCGGATGTCCTGCGCGCAGGCTGCTCCGCCGGGCGGGAGGTGGAAGACGGTGCAGCCGGTGGGCCCGTCTTCGTCTTCCGCGACGCCGACGCGAAGGCCGGGGAAGTCGAACTCGAGGTCCCGGCTCATGCGGCAGCCACCGCAATCTCTGCCGCCAGGCCGGCATTCGCGACGGCGAGCTCCCGGTTCAGCTCGAGCGTCCGGCCGCCGCTTCGCTCGTGCAGTCGAGCCAGGACGAACGGCGTCAGCGCCTGACCCGTCCTCCCGAGCTCCACGGCTTCGGTGAGCGCCGAGTCGATCAGCTCCTCGACGTCGATGCTCCGGGGCGGGGGGTTGGCGACGAGCACGCCGCTGCCGCCGAGCTCCCAGTGGGTGCTCGCAAAGGCCGCCGCCTCCTCAGGGGACTCGACCCGGCCGGACACCGGCGGCCCGCCGGCCGCGTCGTAGAAGCGCGGCATGGTGTCCGTCCCGAACCCGAGGACGGGGACGCCGAGGGACTCGAGCAGCTCGGCGGTCGCCTCCACGTCGAGGAGCGACTTGACGCCGGACGAGACGACGACGGCCTGCGTCGTCGCAAGCTGGAGGAGGTCGGCGGAGACGTCGAAGCGCGCTCCGCGGTGCACGCCGCCGATCCCGCCGGTCCCCATGAACCTGATCCCGGCCCGGCGGCAGACCGCGAGCGTCCCGCCCGCTGTCGTCGCACCCGTCTCCCGTGAGACGACGCACGCCGCGAGCTCGCGTGGACCGACCTTTCGCGCGCTCTTGTCGAACCGCTCGAGCTCGTCCGCGGTCAGGCCGACGCGGATCTCGCCGTCGAGGACGCCGATCGTGGCCGGAACGGCCCCGGCCGCTCGCACGCGCCGCTCGCACTCCGCTCCGACGGCGACGCCCTCACCGGGCGGGAAGCCGTGCGCGACGATCGTGGTCTCGAGCGCGACGACCGCCGTCGCTTCCCGGACCTCCTCGGCGATCCGGATCACGCGGGCATCGTCCCGAGCGCGGAGATGCAGCGCGCGGCTGCCTCCATCGCCAGCTTCGGCCCGCCGACGAGGTACCCAGCGGCGAGCGCGTCGCCCGCGCCCGTGGTGTCGACGACCTCACCCGGAACCGGCGGCAGCTCCAGCCCGTCGAAGCTTGCGCCGCGCTCGCCGCGCTTGACGACCCGGTTCTCGCTCGGCACCGAGAGCTCCGCGTGCTCTGCCTCGTTGCCGAAGACGACGTCCGGCCGGATCCGCACGAAGCGATCCGCGAGACGATCCCGGCCGAACTCGCGGATCACGTTCACGGACGAGAGGTCGACGCTGACCCGGGCACCCGCTTCGCGTGCCAGCTCGGCGGCGCGCTCCGCGGCGGAGCCGATCGGCTCACGCATCAGCGAGTAGCCGGAAAGGTGCAGCCAGTCGGGGCCTTCGAACCATTCGGGCTCGAGCTCGTCGGGCGCCAGGTCCGGCGCAACGCCGCGATCCGAGACCATCGTCCGGCTGCCGTCGAGGTCGACCAGCGAGACGACGACGCCGTTCCGGCCGGTGGGCGGCGGTCCGAGGACGTCCACTGCGCGCCGCAGCAGATCCGCATGGGCCACCTCGCCCGCCGCATCCGCTCCGCGCTTCCCGACGAAGCGCGCGCGAGCACCGAGCGCCGCCGACCACGCGGCGACGTTCGCCGCTTGCCCGCCGCCCCCGGCCCGTGTCTCGGCCTGCGTGTCGTCGCCGTCGGCGAGCGGCCGCGCGAGCTTCACGACGACGTCGAGAAGGAGATCACCAAGCGTGCAGACGACCATTCGTAAGATGCTTTCATGGACGGCGAAGCACGAGCGCGGAGGCTGCGGTCATTCCTCCTCGGAGGACTTGTCGGCGCGTCAGCCGCGATCTCCGTTGCCCGGCGACGACGCCGAAGGCGGCGCCGCGCCCCGGCGGGCCTCGCGGCGTTCGAGGGGCCGCCGTGCTACCAGGAGGCCCGGGAGGAGCGCGAACGCCGTGTCTGAGGGCCCCACTATCCTCTGATCAATGCCCCTCTACGAGTACAAATGCCCGAACGGGCACCTCTTCGAGGTGTTCCACGGCATCCACGAGCCGTCGCCTGAGGCGTGCACCGTCTGCGGCGAGGGGCCGCTTGCGCGGGTCCTTCACCCGGTCGCCGTCCATTTCAAGGGCTCGGGCTTCTACTCGACGGACTACGGCCGGGGACGGAAGTCGGGGCGCGACGGCGAGAAGCCGGAGAAGACGGACGGCGGCAGCGACACGAAGAAGGAGCCCGAGAAAAAAGCTCCGGCCGCCGAGGCGTCCTAAGGCACTAGGACAGCGGCGTCCCCTTCACGCAGCCTGCGCCCCCTGTGACGGGGCTGGGCTTCTGCAGTGCCGAGCGCCCCATGAACATGAGCAACGTCTCCGCGTTGTCGTCGCCGTCCCCGGTGAACCCGAGCCGGCAGTAGATCGAGTTCTTGTTCGAGGCGCGGAAGCGGAGCCATCCCAGTTGGAAGACCTGTGGTGTCGAGAGGTCGGTGGTGAGCGGGCTCACGAGCTCGTCGCCCGTGAACGGAAGCCGCAGAAAGGTGCCCACGCTGACCATCTTTCCGAGCGTTGCCTGCAAGACCTGTTGCTGTCGGCCGGTCCGGTTCAGGTCGCCCTCGCTGGGATTGAGCTCGTTCGTACGGATGCGCGCGTAGATCCGGGCGCGCTTGCCGTCCATCTGCTGGCGGCCGCGGCCGAAACGCCAGCCGCCCCACCGTTCGCATTTCGCGGCGCTGCGGTAGGGGCATTCGTGCTTCGTCACCGCCGGCGACCGAACGTCGACCTCGATGCCGCCAACTGCGTCGACCACCTGCTTGAACGACGTCATGTCGAGCAGGATCACGTGATTCAGATCGAAGCCGAACGCTTCGCGGACGGTCCGGATCATCAGCTGCAAGCCGCCCTCGGGAAGCGCGGAGTTGATCCTCTCGTGGCCGACACCGGGTATGTCGACCTCCAGGTCCCGCGGGATCGAGAGGTACGAGATCGTTTGGTGCTCCGGCTCTGTTCGGATGAGCATGATCGAGTCCGCCAGCCGGTTCCCGCGGCGCGTCGGGTGGGTCGAGTGGTCACTTCCGACCACGAGGATCATGCTCGGGTTCGAGAGCATCAGGCCGTCCTGGGGCACCAGCTGGCCTTTGGCCGCGGGGGACAGGCGGTCGTTCGCTTCCTGGACGCCGCTGCGAACCGCAAGGTACCCCGCGACCGTCCACCCGATCAGCAGGAGGAGGCTCAGCAGAACGAGCAGGAAGACGATCTTCCCGACGCCGAAACGGCGCTCGCGGCGGGCGGGCCCGGGGCCGCGATAGCGCTCCGGCGGCCGGCTGTCCTGCGGGCGCGGCTTCGCCTCCGGCTTCGGTCGTCTGGTGAGGGTCGGGACGCCGCCGGTCGCCCGGCCTCCCTTGTACACACGGTACGGCTTGTCTGGCCGGGCCATCCGGCGGGTTATCGTAGCCGCCGCTCGTGAGCGGACAGCGCGCGATCGGAGTAGACCTCGGCGGCACGAAGATCCTCGCCGGGGTCGTCGGCCGGGACGGGGAGGTCGTGCGGCGCGAGCAGCGCCCAACGTCGACCTTGTCGGAGGAAGCGCTGCTCGCGGAGCTCGACGAGATCGTCGACGGGCTTCGAGGCGACGACGTGGTCGCGGTCGGCTTCGGCCTGCCGTCGACGATCGACCAGCGGTCGGGCCGTGCTGTCTCTTCAGTGCATGTCCCGCTGGCGGGCATCGATTTCCGCTCGCGCATGGCGGAGCGGCTCGGCTTGCCGGTGGCGCTCGACAACGACGCCAACGTCGCGGCGATCGCGGAGTGGAAGCTCGGCGCGGGCCGTGGGGCGTCCCACATCGTCGCGCTGACGCTGGGGACGGGAATCGGCGGCGGGCTGATCCTCGACGGACGCCCCTACCGCGGCGCGGTCGGCGCCGCCGCCGAACTCGGGCACATCGTCCTCGACTACGGCGGCGCCCCCTGCGGGGGCGCCTGCACGGGGCACGGGCATCTCGAAGCGCTCGCAGCGGGACCGGCGGCCGATGCGGCTGCGGCCCGGCGTTTGGGGGACGGCGCCGATGCGCGCCGGCTCGTCGACGCCGCGGAGAGCGGCGACAAGGGGGCGCAGGAAGACCTCGCGGAGATCGGGCGGCGGCTCGGCGCCGGGATCGCGTCCTTCGTGAACGTCTTCAACCCCGAGCTCGTGATCATCGGCGGCGGCTTCGCGAGCGCATGGGACTTCATCATCGGCCCGGCCCGCGAGACGATCGCCGTCGAGGCGCTCGCGCCGGGCCGCGACATCGTCGAGGTAGTTCAGGCGGAGTTCGGGCCCGAGGCGGGCATGGTCGGCGCCGCGCTGGTCGCCTTCGACGCGTTCGACGGTGTGACGTAGTGCCCCTCGCGGTCTGCGCGACACCGATCGGGAACCTCGAGGACGTGACGCTCCGCGTCCTCCGCGAGCTGGCCGAGGCGGACTTCGTGCTGTGCGAGGACACGCGGCACACGAAGCGGCTGCTCGAGCGGCATGGGATCGAGACTCGGCTGCTCAGCTACCACGAGCACAACGAGGCCCAGCGGACGGCAGAGATCATGCCTCAGCTCCATGAGGGGCGGCGAGTCGCCCTGGTCAGCGACGCGGGCCTGCCCGGGGTGAGCGATCCGGGGACGCGGCTGGTCTCTGCGGCGCTCGACGCGGGGGTTCCGGTCACGGTCCTCCCGGGGCCGAGTGCGGTGACGACGGCTCTCGTCGCGAGCGGTTTTGGCACAGATCGGTTTCAGTTTCTTGGCTATCTGCCCCGTCGAGCGGGCGAGCGGCAGGCGCTGTGGGAGGAGCTCGCAGGCTGGCCTCACGCGGCAGTGGCTCTCGAATCGCCCCAGCGGCTCGCGGCGTCGCTCGCGAGCCTTGCCGAGGCGCTGCCCGATCGGCCGGCGGCGGTGTGCCGCGAGCTCACGAAGCGATTCGAGGAGATCGTGCGCGGCTCCGCGAAAGAGCTTGCCGAGCGGTTCTCCGGCCCGTCCAAGGGCGAGATCACCCTTGTTGTCGGGCCGGCCGAGCCGTCGCCTTCGGGAGAGGAACAGGACGCGGTGGACGCGCTCGGTGAGCTCGTCGCCGCAGGCGCCGCGCGTCGACCAGCAGCCGACGTCGTCTCACGGTTGACCGGGATCTCCCGCAACCGGCTGTACCGCGGCTCGCTGTAGCCGTTTTTGACAACAGCCGACCGTCCTGCTAGCGTCGCCGACGTGTTGACCAGAACGACAACGGCGCTCTTTGCGTTGGCCGCTTGCCTTGCCGCGCCTGCGCCCGCGGGCGCGTGGACCTGGCCGGTCGACGGCCCGGTCCTACGCGGCTTCGAGTTCGGCGGCGAGGAGTACCGCGAACACGGTCACTCCGGGATCGACGTCGGCGTTGCCGCGGACGGGCCGGTGATCGCGCCGGCTGCCGGGCGCGTGTCGTTCGCCGGGCGGCTGCCGATTCACGGACGGACGGTCACGATCCGCACGGCCGACGGCTTCGCCGTGACGCTGCTCCACCTCGGCGCGGTCGCCGTGGCAACCGGCGACGGGGTCGCCGAGGGGGAGGTTGTCGGCACGGTCGGTCCATCGGGCGACGCCGAGCTCGACGGGCCGTACGTCCATCTCGGCATCAGGCACGCCGACGATCCCAAGGGCTACATCGACCCGCTCCAGGTGCTGCCGGAGCGTCCACCGGCTGAGGCGACACCCTCGGTTACCGCGCCTGCGCCCCCGGTTGCTGCGCCTGCTCCGGCGGCCGCGCCGGCCGACCCTCCCGCAGTCTCGACGGTTGCCGGCGCTCCGGTCGCCGCCCGGTCCGTCCCGGTCGCGAGACCCACCGCTCCGACGCCTCGGTCGCGGCGTGCGCCACGACCGTCCAGCCGGCAGCGCGTGCCGGTTGCCGGGCCGGGCGCTCGGCGTCCCAACGGACGGCCCGTGGCTTCCCCAGTCGCCGCTCGAGGCGCCGCTGAACGCTCGCTCGCGCCACGCTCGTCCGCGCGCGCGAGCATCTCCAAGGCTCCTGCGCACGCGAGATCAGCTTCCAGCGCGCGGCGGGTGACGGTGCGTACCGCAGACGCGCCTGTGAGCCATGCCAGACCGCGCGTGGCGACCCCGGCCGCCCGCCCGGCGGAGCGCGCGCCGTGGGCTCTCGGCATCGCCGCGTTGCTGGCGATCGGCGGCGTTGCGCTCCTCGCGGCGCGAAGGGTCGCCCCAAAGACGGCGCCTATCATTCCTGGAAATGACGTACTACCTGACGACGCCGATCTACTACGTGAACTCGACCCCGCACATCGGGCACGCGTACACGACCATTGCCGCGGACATTCTCGTCCGGAATCGACGGCAGCGCGGCGACGACACGTTCTTCCTCACGGGCACCGACGAGCACGCGTCGAAGGTGTACCGAGTCGCGGAAGCCGAGGGGCTCGACCCCAAGGAGTACGTCGACCGGATCGCCGAGAAGTGGCGCGAGCTCCCTGAGCGAGTCGACGCCGAGATCGACTTCTTCATCCGCACGACGGACGAGGAGCACAAGCGATTCGTCCAGGAGTTCGTCCAGCGGATCTACGACAACGGCGACATCTACGAGGACACCTACGCCGGTCTCTACTGCGTCGGGTGCGAAGCCTTCAAGACCGAGGACGAGCTCGTCGACGGCAAGTGCCCGGAGCACGACACCGTTCCGGAGTGGATCGAGGAGAAGAACTACTTCTTCCGACTCTCGGCCTACCAGGATCGGCTGCTCCAGCTCTACGACGAGCGTCCCGAGTTCGTGCGGCCGGGGTTCCGCTACAACGAAGCCCGGAGCTTCATCGAGAGCGGCCTGCAGGACTTCAGCCTCAGCCGCGCGGGGCAGCCGTGGGGCGTGCCGATTCCGTGGGATCCCGACCAGGTCGTCTACGTCTGGGTCGACGCGCTGATCAACTACCTGAGCGCTCTGACGTATGCGCGTGAAGGCGAGGACCTCCGCGAGCGCTACTGGCCGGAAGGGCGGCACCTGATCGGCAAGGACATCCTCCGGTTCCACTGCGTGTTCTGGCCGGCGCTGCTTTTGTCGGCGGGCTTCGAAGTGCCGCGGGAGATCTTCGTCCACGGGTATCTCCTGCTGGACGACCGGAAGATCTCGAAGTCGCGCGGGAACGTGATCGATCCGCTCGACCTCGTGGATGTCTACGGCTCTGACGCCGTCCGCTACTGGGCCGCCCGTTCGGTCCAGTTCGGCCAGGACGGGACGGTCTCGCTCGACAGCGTGCACGAGCGGTACGAGCGCGAGCTCGGCAACGACCTCGGCAACCTCGTGTCGCGCACGACGGCATTGATCGCGAAGTACCGCGAGGGCCGCATTCCCGTCGCTCCGGGGCTTGTCGACGAGGCTGCGGTGCAGCGCCTCGCCACCGAGGTTCCGGCGAGGCTCGACGCGTACGACGTGACCGGAGCGCTCGACCTCGCCTGGGAGTACGTCCGCAGCCTGAACAAGTTCGTGACCGACACGAAGCCGTGGGAGCTCGTGAAGGACGAAGCGAAGTCGGACGAGCTCGACCGCGTCCTCTACGCGCTCGCGGACGGTGTGCGCGTGGCGGCCGTCGTGCTCTACCCGTACCTCCCGCAGACCGCTCCCAGGGTGCTGCAGGCGTTCGGTCAGCCGGACGACGTCGCCTGGTCGGGCGTCGCGGCGGGGAAGACGGTCGCCGGCGAGCAGGTCGACGCGTCGCCGCCGCTCTTCCCGCGCGTCGAGGCGCCCGCCGCCGCTGCGTGATCGATACGCATGCGCACCTCCATGCGTGCGCCGATCCACCGTCCGAGCTTGTCGAGCGGGCGCGCGCGGCGGGTGTCTCGCGGATCCTGGAGGTCGGGGCGTGGGCCGACAAATGGCAGGAAGTTGCAACGTTCTGCGCGGCCACCGAGGGCGTCGACGCGATCCTCGGCATCCACCCTCACGACGCAGGCTCCGCCGATCCCGGCGAGCTCGAGCGCCTGCGCGAGCTGGCGCCGGTCGCGATCGGCGAGACCGGGCTCGACTACTACCGCGACTACGCCCCCCACGACGCGCAGCGCCAACTGTTCCAGGCGCACCTGGCGATCGCCGAGGAGCTCCAGAAGCCGGTGGTCATCCACTCCCGCGCCGCTGACGACGACGTCGTCCGCGCGCTCGGCGATTTCGAGGGCACGGTCGTGCTTCACTGCTTCTCGTCGCCCGGCCTCCTTCGGCCGGCGCTCGAGCGCCGGTACTACGTCTCCTTCGCCGGGAACGTGACATATCCAAAGGCCGAGGAGCTTCGTGCCGCGGCCCGCGAGGTCCCGATCGACCGCATCCTTGTCGAGACCGACTCGCCCTACCTCGCACCGCAGCCCCGGCGAGGTCGGCCGAACGAGCCGGCGCACGTGATCTTCGTCGTTGCGGCTCTGGCGGAGGCCCGCGGTGAGGATCCCGACGAGCTTGCGGCACGGATCGACGAGAACGCGGTGCGCGCCTTCGGCCTGTGACGCTCCCGGCCCCCAGCAAGGAGCTCGGCCAGCATTTCCTCGCCGACGACAACATCCTCGGCGTGATCGGCCGCCTCGCGCAGCTCGCGCCCGAGGACGTCGTGCTCGAGGTCGGCCCGGGCCCCGGGGCGCTGACCTCCTATCTGGCCGACCGTGTCGCGCAGGTGCACGCGGTCGAGCTCGATCGCCGCCTCGAGCCGTACCTCCGCGAGCGATTCGGAGAGCGCACGAAGGTGAAGCTCCGGTTCGACGACGCCGTCTCGCTCGATCCTGGAGAGCTCGACCCGCCGCCGACCAAGCTCGTCTCCAACCTCCCGTACAACGTGGCGACGCCGATCGTCGTCGAGAGCCTCGACGGCTTCCCCTCGGTCCGGCTCTGGTGCGTGATGGTGCAGCGCGAGGTCGCTGACCGCTTCTTCGCCTCGCCGAGGACGAAGGCCTACGGCGCTGTCTCCGTGCTCGTGCAACTCGCGACGGAGCGCACCGGCTTCCACCCGGTCTCGCGGACCGTCTTTCGCCCCCCACCGAACGTCGACTCGGCGCTCGTGGCGTTTCGTCGCCGTCTCGACACGCCGCTCGATGACTGGGCGGCGCTCAAGCGTGTGGTCGAAGGATCGTTCGCGCACCGGCGCAAGCTGCTGCCGAACTCGCTCGAGCTGGCCGGGGTGGCGAAACGAGATCGAGCGGCTGCTGCCCTCGCCGCGCTCGACCGACCGCCGACCACGCGGGCCGAAGAGCTCGCGCCCGAGGAGTTCGTTCGCCTGGTCGCGGCTCTCCGATGACCGAGCGACTCGCCCCAGCCAAGATCAACCTGGCGCTCGTCGTCGGGCCGACGAGGGACGACGGGCGGCACGACGTCGTCACCGTCCTGCAGCGCATCTCGCTCGCGGATCGCATCAGGCTCGAGCCGGCGGAGGAGCTCCGCGTCGATGGCTTCGAGGAGGACACGATCGTCCGACGCGCGCTCGAGGGCCTGGCCGCAGAGGCAGGAACGGAACCGAGCTGGCACGTCACGATCGACAAGCACATCCCGGTGGCCGCCGGCCTGGGCGGCGGGAGCGCCGACGCCGGCACTGCCCTCCAGCTCGCAAACGAGACGCTGCGCCGCCCTCTCGACGGGCGAGGCCTCCACGTGCTCGCGCAGGGCCTTGGCGCGGACGTCCCGTTCTTCCTCACCGCCGGCCCGCAGCTCGGCGAGGCGGACGGCACGGAGCTCCAGCCGCTCTCGCTGACCCAGGACTACTGGATCCTGCTGGTGCTGCCCCACGAAAGCCGCAAGGAGTCGACCGCTGCGGTCTATGACCGATTCACCGGCGAGGACGGGTTCGCCGAGCGGCGCGCGGCGCTCCTGCGCGGCCTCGCGCTCGGCGACCTCGCGACGCTGCCGCCGAACGACCTCGCGTCCTCGCCCATCGCGGACGACCTCCGAGAACTGGGCGCGTTCAGGGCCGACGTCACCGGCGCCGGTCCTACCGTCTACGGCCTCTTCGCCGAGCAGGGCGACGCGCTGCAGAGCGCATGCCGCGCTGGCCGACCGCGGCCAGACGTGGATCGCGACCCCTGCCTGGTAGCGTCAGCGGCGATGATCGAGCAGCCGGTGCTGGAGGCCCGCCCGGAGGGCTCGCTTCGTCGAAACCGGCTCCGTATCGCCCTCGGGATCGCCGTCGTGGAGGGGCTGCTGCTCGTCTTCGGCTTCCTCGACCGCTGGGCGACCCTGCTCGTCGCGGCGGTGATCATCGTCGGCTACTTCGCACTCGCCTCGAGGCTGCGCGCCGGTCCCGCCCGGGACGTCGCGTGGATCGCGGCCGTCTCCCAGGCACTCGTCGCGCTGATCCCGATCCTGCTGATCGTCGTCGGCACGTTGGCGCTGATCGCAGTCGGAATCCTGGCCGTCGTCGCCCTGATCGTGCTGTTCGGAGACCGCCGGTAAACCCGAGTGGCAGACTTCGAGACAACGATGTCGGTGGGGCGTAGCCAAGTGGTAAGGCAGCGGGTTTTGGTCCCGTGATCCCAGGTTCGAATCCTGGCGCCCCAGCCATCCACTAACCCGTGAAGAGCTCCGGACTCGCCGCCGTCATCCTCGCAGGAGGCCAAGGCACGCGGATGCGCTCGGCGACGCCGAAGCATCTCCATCCGCTGCTCGGCCGCCGCCTCGTCGACTGGGTCGTCGAGTCGGTGCGTTCCCTGGATCCCGACCCGCTCGTCCTCGTCGCCGCCCCCGACTACGCCGAGGCCTTCGGCGGCATCGCCGTTGCAGTCCAGGAGGAGCCGCGGGGAACGGGCGACGCCGTCGCCGTCGCCCGCTCGTCGCTGAACGGCGCGAGTGAGGTGCTCGTGCTCGCCGGGGATGCGCCTCTGCTCCGTGGAGAAACGCTTCGCGAGCTGATCGACGCCCACCGGGGGGCGGGCGCAGCTGCCACCGTGCTCACCTCGCGGCGCGACGATCCCGCCGACTACGGGCGGATCATCCGCGACTCGAACGGCTCGATCCGAGCGATCGTGGAAGCCGCGGACGCGAGCGAAGAGGAACTCTTGATCGACGAGGTCAACTCGTCGATCTACGTTTTCGCGGGCGACACGCTGTGGCCCGCCCTGGAACGGCTCGACCCGGCGAACGCGCAGGCCGAGCTCTACCTGACCGATGCTGTACGCCTACTCGTAGAGGAAGGAGCGACCGTGATCGGACACGAGACCGAGTCCCGCGAGGCGGACGGAGTCAACACGCGTGTGGAGCTGGCCGAGGCTGCGGCGACACTTCGCGACCGCATCAACGAGGGTCACATGCTCGCCGGGGTCACGATCGTCGACCCCTCGTCCACGTGGATCGAGCCCTCGGTCGAGCTCGAGCCTGACTCGACGATCCACCCCTTCACCGTCCTCCGCGGCAAGACCCACGTTGCCGGCGGCGCCGAGGTCGGGCCGCACGTCGTCGCCGTCGACGCGGAGATCGGGCCGAACGTCCTCGTCGGTCCGTTCTGTTACCTTCGCCCCGGCACGGTTCTCGAGGCGAACGCGAAGGCGGGCACGTTCGTGGAGATCAAGAACTCGCGCATCGGCGAGCGGACCAAGGTTCCTCATCTCTCGTACCTCGGCGACGCCGACGTCGGCGCCGGGACGAACATCGCTGCGGGAAACATCACCGTCAACTTCCCCCACGAGCCCGGCAAGCCGAAAAGCCGCACCACGATCCGCGGCAACGTCAGGACCGGCGTCCAGAATGCCTTTGTTGCTCCGGTCGAGATTGGCGAAGGCGCTTGGATTGCCGCGGGATCGGTCGTCACGAAGGACGTCCCGCCGGGCGCCCTCGCCGTCGCTCGAGCGCGACAGGAAAACAAGGAGGGCTACGCCGCCCGTGGAGACAGCGGATCCGACGATGACGACTGAGCTCGCGAGCCTGCCCGGGCTGGAGAGCGTCCCGGCGGTGACGCCGGAGGTCATCGCAGAGCCCGAGCACTGGATCGAGCGCGGGCCGCAGAAGCGCCTGATGCTGTTCTCGGGCCGCTCGCACCCGGAGCTCGCCGAGAAGATCGGGGGCCGCCTGGGGGTCGAGCTCGGCGAGGTCACGATCGGCTCGTTCGCGAACGGGGAGACGTACTGCCGCTTCGGGGAGTCGATCCGCGGCGCCGACGTCTTCCTCGTCCAGACCGGCTGCGACCCGGTGGACCGGAACCTGATGGAGCTGCTGATCATGATCCAGGCGGCGAAGCTCGCCTCGGCGAAGCGGATCACGGCCGTCGTCCCGTGGTACCCGTACGCACGCCAGGACCGCAAGGCGCGGCCGCGCGAGCCGATCACCGCCCGGCTCGTCGCCGACTTGCTGCAGACGGCAGGCGTCGACCGAGTGCTGACGATGGATCTTCACGCCGGCCAGATCCAGGGGTTCTTCTCCATCCCCGTCGACCACATGGTGGCGCTGCCGCTCTTCGCGCAGCACCTTCGCGACCAGGGCCTGACCGGGACCGGCGTCGTCTCGGTCGCGCCCGACGCTGGGCGCGCCAAGATGGCCGTGAAGTTCGCGGAGCTGCTCGGCGCCGACTTCGCGATCATGCACAAGACCCGCCCGGAGCACGACCAGGCCGCCGTCACCGAAGTGACCGGAAACGTCCGCGGCAAAGTCGCGATCGTCGGCGACGACGTGATCATGACCGGCGGCACGCTCCTCGCCGGTGCGCGCGCTCTCCGCGAGGCAGGCGCGACGAAGGTCTACGTCTGCGCGACGCACGGCGTCTTCGCCAAGGACTCGATCGAGCGGTTCCGCGACGCCGAGGAGATCGACGAGGTCGTCGTCACCGACACGATCCCGCTCGACCCGACCAAGCGGCCGCCGAACATGACCGTGCTGACCGTCTCCGGGCTTCTCGCCGAGACGATCATGAACGTCTTCGCCGACGAGTCGGTCTCGGCGATCTTCCAGGGCGAGAACCAGCTCTTCTAGGCGGCCAAAGTCCTGCGGGCTTTCGGCCGGATAGCAGTCCTCGGCGGGTGCTGCGCCTTTCTGCTCTACCGGCTCGTGCCGGACGTGCGCGGCAAGCCGTACTTCGAGGACGAGTCGCTGGCGGCGCTGATCGCGATGCGGCCGCTCGGCGAGATGCTCGACACGGTGCTGCTCGACCGCGGCGGAGCGCCGCTGCACTTCCTGCTCGCGCACCTCGCGTTGCGGATCGAGATGAGCGGCGATGCGCTTCGCTGGCTCTCGATTGTCGCGGCGCTGGCTGCGATCCCCGTGTGCTTCGACCTCGGGCGCAGGCTCGGCGGCAACGCGGCGGGCCTGATCGCCGCGGTGGTGACGGCGTCCTCGACGGCGCTCGCGATCTACGGGACTTTCGGGCGGATGTACTCCCTGTTCGTGCTCGTCGCGGCGCTGTTCGCGGACCTGTACGTGCGGGCGCTCCGCAAGCCGACGACGGGGGCGGTCGCTGCGGCCGCCGCCGCGGGCTGGCTGCTCCCGGCGGTGCATCCCTACGGCGTGATCCCGGCAGTCGCGGCGATGGCGGCCGCGGCGGTCGTCTGGCGGGGCCGCCCACTTCGCGCCGCGTGGCCCGTCGCGCTTTCATGCCTCGCCGCGATCCCGTTCGTCGTCGCCGACCTGCGGCTCGCGGACCGCGCCACCGTCGGTTCGGGCACGCAGCCTCTGGCGACACCGCACGAGGCGTGGGTCGAGCTCTCCGGGGCGCTTGCATCGTTCGCCGGAGGCGACGGGTTGCCGTACCTCTTCTTCGCGGCGCTGGCCACCGGCGGGTTCGTGCTGATCGCGCGGCGGGACTGGCCGGTCGTGGTGGTCGCTGCGTCGGTCGCCGTCCCACCCGCTCTCTTCCTCGTGCTCCAAACGGACTCGCCGCCGGACCTCTCGCCGCGCCACCTGTTCTACGCGTTGCCGCTGTGGGCGGCCGCGATCGGCGTCGCCGTCGCGCGCTTCCCCATACCGGCCATGGCGCTCGTCGCACTGGTCGCGATCACGTCGCCGCCGAGCGCCTTGCGGGAGCCCCGGAGGACGAGCCTGGGGACAGCCCTTCCGGGCGAAGCTCCACCGGTGCGCGCGGCGCGCGGTGACGTGCTTATTCCGTACTCGCCGCTCTTCCTGGAGTCGCTGGCGGATGTCCGGCACGCGCTCGTTCTCCCGCACGCCCCCGCGGAGGAGATCCTCGCGGTGCTCGACAACGCCGAGGAGCCGATCGACTCAGTCCAGATCGCCGTCCCGCTCTCCGGCTGGAAGGTGCTCGCAGCGGAGGGGCCGTTCACGAAGGCCGAGGCGCTCGAAGCGACGGCGCGACTGCTGCGCGACATCGAGCGCCGCGACGAGGTGCGCGACTGGCTGCGCTGGATCGAGCCGGCGCTCTGCGACGCGCTGCGCGAGCTCGACAACCCGTGTCCGTAGCTACACTCCCGCGCCGTGGCAGGCGAACGAGTCAAGCTCGAGGTCAAGCAGCGCGAGGAGCGCGGCTCGTCGGCTACCCGGCGGCTGCGCCGCGAGGGACTGATCCCCGGCGTCCTCTACGGACGCGGAAATGCGCCGCACCCGTTCAGCGTCGCGGAGCGCGAGCTTCGGCGAGCGCTCACGGGGCCCGCCGGCCTCCACGCGATCCTCGACGTCGAGCTCGACGGCCAGAAGACGACGCACGCGTCGATCCTCAAGGACTACCAGCAGGACGTGATCACGGGACGACTGGCGCACATCGACCTTCAGGAGGTTCGCCTCGACCAGCCGATCCACGCCCAGGTCGTGATCGAGCTCATCGGCGAGTCGGCGGGCACCAAGGAGGGCGGCGTGCTCTCCCAGGTCTCGCGCGAGATCAACGTGGAGGCGCTGCCACTCGAAGTCCCTGAGCGGATCGAGGTCGACATCAGCGCAATGGAGATGGGCGACACGCTGCGCTTGGCAGACGTGCCGGCGCCGGAAGGCGTCAAATTCCTCGACGATCCCGACGAGACCGTTCTGGCGACGGTCACAGTTCCGACCAAGGAAGTCGAGCCGGAAGAGCCCGAGCTCACGGAGGAGGAGCTTGCGGCACTCGAGGAGGCCGGGGAGCTTCCCGAGGGCGAGGAAGCACCGGAAGGCGCCGAGGGAGAGGCGCCTGCCGAAGGCGAGGCCGAGGCCTCGGCCGAAGAATCCTCCGAGGGCTAGATGCGCTTACTCCGTCGAGGCGAGCGGGCCTCGACGCTCGACCTGCTCGTCGCCGGGCTCGGGAATCCCGGTCGCGAGTACGAGCGGACGCGGCACAACGTCGGCTGGCTCGTCGTGGACGAGCTTGCACGGCGGCACGGCGGGTCGTTCCGTTCGAAGTTCTCCGGCCAGCTCGCAGAGGCGCGGGTCGGGGACGCGAAGATCGCGGTGCTCAAGCCCGAGACCTACATGAACGAGTCCGGGCGGTCGATCGCGGCCGCCACCGGGTACTTCAAGGTCGAGCCGGACGCGCTGCTCGTCGTGCACGACGACGTCGACCTGGAGCCGGAGCGGCTCCAGGCCCGGCTCGGCGGCGGACTTGCCGGCCACAACGGGCTCCGGTCGATCGCGCAGTCGCTGGGGACGAACGACTTCCTGCGCCTGCGGATCGGCGTCGGCCGCCCGGGCCGAGGCGACCGCCGCAGCGTCGCCGACTACGTGCTGTCTGCGTTCGACGCGGAGACCGATGTCGACGGGCTGGTGGCGCGGTCGGTGGATGCCGTCGAAACCCTCCTGGCAGAGGGTCTCGACGAGACGCAGCGCAGCTACAACTAGTAGCGCTTTCGGCACGTACTCGGCGCACATCCGCGCGAGTCAGGCGCCTAGCCTGACGAGCACCCCGTGGGTGGGTGGGGGTTTGGGATGGGACCGGGCCCACGCTGCGGCCCGCCAGGCCCGGCGCGTCGGCTTGCCGAGTCCGGGCGCTTGGGCCTTCGGGGTCTCGGCGCGTACGATTCGGGGCCCGGAACTTGGCGGTTCCGGCGTTCGTCATGGACCGGCCCGTGCTGCACACGCTTGCGCTCGAGCTCGCTGGAAGCGAGCGCTTCCACGCGTTCCGCGACGAGCTCGCTGAGACGCACCAGGGGCTCGCCGTCGAGGCCGCCGATCGGCGCGGGCCCCGCGCTCGCGTTTCCGAGTCTGCGCTCCCGCTTCTGCTTGCCGCGCTGCACACCGAGCTCGACCGCGGTCTCGTGGTGCTCCTTCCCGAGGACGCGGACGCGCGCGATGCCGCGGAGGCTGCGGCCTGGTACCTCGGCCCCCACCGCGTTGCACTTCTGCCCAGCCGCGGTATGCGGTGGGAGTCCGGGCTTGATCCCGCGCCTCACCTCGTCGGCGAGCGCGCCCGCGCGCTCGACGTCCTGGCGGCCGGCGGGCTGGTGGCCGCGTCGGCCGCCGCCGTCGCGGAGGGGATGCCGCCACCAAAGCAGAGGGCACAGCCGATCCGCCTGCCCGACGATGCGGACGAGCTGACCGAGCGCCTCGCTCTCGCGGGCTACGAGCGCGTCGAGCGTGCCGAGGAGCGCGGACAGTTCGCGGTGCGCGGCGGGATCGTCGACGTCTTCCCGACGACCGGGCGCGAGCCGCTCCGGATCGAGCTCTTCGGGGACGAGATCGAGTCGATCCGCGCCTTCTCGCCGTTCACGCAGCGGACGCTGCATCCGGTCGACGATGCGGTGATCTACCCGGCGGTCGAGCGCCGCGGCGACCTCGCCGAGCCCATGCTGCGGGACGACGACGCGCCTCCGCCGGTGCCGGACGACCTTGTCGCGCCGCTCTCGCGCGCCCCCGACCTCGTCTGGCAGCCGGACGCGGTCCGCGAGCTCTGGGCTGAGGAAGAGCTGGCGCCGCAGCCCCTCGAGGGCGCGGCGGAGCTCGACCCGTTCCCGAGCGGCCAGCCGTTCGCCTTCGAGGCGCAGCAACCCGCGATCGCGGCGCGCGGACTGGCCGAGGCGGAAAACGAGCTCGGCGCGCTTGTCCGCGCCGGCCTCCGGGTCGTCGTCGCATTCGCGCACGAGGGCGAGGCGCTGCGCAACCAGAACCTGCTTCGCCGCGTCGAGTCCCGCCTCGTCGAGCCCGGCGACGAGCTGCCGCGCGAAGCCGAGCTTCTCTACGCGGTCTCGCCTGCCCGCCGCGGCTTCGTCTGGCGCGACCTCGGCATCGCGGTCCTTCCCGACACGCAGGTCTTCCGGCGGAAGCCGCGCGCCGCCGCCCGGGTCGGCCGCTCGCTGCAGTCGTTCGCCGACCTCCGCACGGGCGACCACGTCGTCCACGAGGACCACGGCGTCGGCAAGCTGACGGGCTTCGAGACGAAGGAGGTCGCGGGCGTGACCCGTGACTACCTCCTGCTCGCCTTCCGCGGCGACGATCGTCTCTACGTCCCGCACGAGCAGCTCGGGAAGGTCTCGCGCTATGTCGGCATGAACGGCGCGCCCGCGCTCTCCAAGCTCGGCGGCAAGGCGTGGCAACTGCTCAAGAGCCGCGCGCGCGAGGGGATCCGCGAGCTGGCCGGAGAGCTGCTGCGCCTCTACGCGCAGCGCCAGCAGGCGCCCGGACACAGCTACGACCTTCGCCACGAGTACCTCGAGCAGCTCGAGGCGAGCTTCCCGTACCGCGAGACGAACGATCAGCAGGCGGCGATCGAAGCGGTCAAGGAGGACCTCGAGGCGCCGCGCCCCATGGACCGGCTCGTCTGCGGCGACGTCGGGTTCGGCAAGACGGAGGTCGCGGTGCGCGCCGCGTTCGCGGCGGCGCTGAACGGCAAGCAGACGCTGATGCTCGTGCCGACCACCGTGCTCGCGCAGCAGCACTGGAACACCTTCCGCGAGCGCTACCGCGACCTCCCGGTGCTCGTCGAGATGGTCTCGCGCTTCCGTAGCGCGAAGGAGACGAAGCAGGTGCTCGCGGACTTCGCCGGGGGGAAGGTCGACGTCCTGATCGGCACGCACCGCGTCCTCTCGCGCGACGTGATCCCGAACGACCTCGGGCTCGTGATCGTCGACGAGGAACAGCGCTTCGGCGTCGCGCAGAAGGAGCTCCTGCGCCAGCTGCGCCTCGAAGTCGACGTGCTCGCGCTGACGGCGACGCCGATCCCGCGCACCCTCCACATGTCGCTCTCCGGCCTTCGCGACATCTCCGTGATCGAGACACCTCCGGAGGGGCGGCGCCCGATTCGCACCTACGTCGGCGAGTTCGACGAGGAGCTGATCGGGCAGGCGCTCTCCCGCGAGAAGGAGCGCGGCGGGCAGTCCTTCTATCTCCACAACCGCGTGGAGACGATCGAGGAGCGCGCGGCGTGGCTGCAGGCGCTCTGCCCGGAGCTCCGCTTCCTCGTGGCGCACGGGCAGATGCGCGAGCGGGAGCTGGAGGACCGGATGATCGCGTTCCTTCGCGGCGACGCCGACGTCCTCGTCTCGACGACGATCATCGAGTCCGGCCTGGACATCCCGCAGGCGAACACATTGATCGTCGAGCGCTCGGATGCCCTCGGCCTCGCCCAGCTCTACCAGATCCGCGGGCGGGTGGGCCGCTCCGACGTCCTCGCGCACGCGTACCTCCTCTATCCCGACGCTGCGGAGCTCACCCCTGACGCGCGCGCCCGCCTCGCGACGCTTGCCGACCACACGGAGCTCGGCGCCGGCTTCGCGATCGCGATGCGGGACCTGGAGATCCGCGGGGCGGGCGACCTGCTCGGCGCGGAGCAGTCGGGCCACGTCGCCGCGCTCGGCTTCGAGCTGTACGTCGAGCTGCTCGCCGAGGCCGTCGCGGAGCTGTCCGGCGAGCGGCGGATCGCGGCGCGGCCGGTGCGCGTCGACGTGCGGGTCGACGCCTACGTGCCGAACACGTTCATCGACTCGGAGGCGCTTCGCATCGACCTGCACCGCAGGCTCGCGCTCGTCGAGACGGAGGACGAGCTCCGCGAGCTGGAGGCGGCGACGATCGACCGCTTCGGGCCGCTGCCCGGCCCAGTCGAGAACCTCTTCGGGATCCAGGAGGCCCGGATCAAGCTCTCCCGCCTGGGCGCGGACTACCTCGTCTTCAAGCAGGGACGAGCGACCGTCGGGCCGCTCGTCCTGGGCTCGGGAGAGCTGAGGGAGCTGCGGAGCAAGATCGACACCGCGATCTACACCACGGCCCGAAAAGAGGTCTCTTTGCGGGAGGAAGACCTGCCCGGGGCCATCCGGCTGGTCGATGCTATCCTGGAAACGCGCCAGGCGGCATGACGGCGCATTTTCTATGAGACGACCGGTCTTTGCAGCACTCTTTGCGGTCTTTCTGGCGACGTTCGCAGTTGCGTGCGGCACGTCCAGCGAAGGCGGCGACGTCCCGTCCGATTCGGTGGCGGTCGTCGGCGACCGCGCGATCAAGAAGTCGGAGTTCAACGACCTCGTCACCTACGCGAAGCGCAGCTACGTCGCGCAGAAGCGCCCCTTCCCGAAGAGTGGCACGCAGGAGTACAAGCAGATCAGCGACCAGGCAGTTCGCTTCCTCGTCCAGCGCGCGCAGTTCGAGGTCAAGGCGGACGACCTCGACATCGACGTCAGCGACGACGCGGTCGACAAGCGGATCGCGGACTACACCAAGGAGCGCCACAAGGGCGACAAGGAGAAGTTCCGCAAAGAGCTCGAGCAGCAGGGGCTGACCGAGGACCAGGCTCGCGACATCATCCGTGCCAACCTGATCCAGGAGGCGATCTACAAGAAGATCACCGCCGACGTGAAGGTGACGGACGCCGACATCCGCACCCACTACGACAAGAACAAGTCGACCTACGCCACGCAGCCGAGCCGCCTCGTCCGGCACGTCCTCGTCAAGGACAAGAAGCTCGCCGACCGGCTCTACGGGCAGCTGAGCCAGGACGGCGCCGACTGGGCGGGGATCGCCAAGAAGTACTCGCAGGACCCGGGCTCGAAGGACAAGGGCGGCCGCTACACCGGCACGAAGGGCCAGCTCCTCCCGGAGTTCGAGAAGGTCGCGTTCGCAATCAAGACGAACGAGGTGGCGAAGCCCGTCAAGACCCAGGCCGGCTGGCACGTCATCCAGGCGCTCGAGCCCGTGAAGAAGGGATCGACGACGCCGTTCAAGCAGGTCAAGGAGTCGATCCGCCAGCAGCTTCTCCAGGAGAACAAGAACAAGGAGATGGAGAAGTGGATCAACGACATGCGCAAGGACCTGGAGGACGACACGACGTACCAGGTCGGCTTCAAGCCGACGGCGAACGCCCCGGCCTCCACTGGCTGAGCGCGAACAGCTCGCCGGCGCCCTTCTCGACCTACAGGAGCTGACGGAGCGGCTGCGCCGCGACTGTCCCTGGGATCGCGAGCAGACGGCCCGGACGATCGTCCCGCACACCGTCGAGGAGGCCTACGAGGTGGCGGACGCGGCCCTCTCCGGCGATCCCGCCAAGCTCGAGGACGAGCTCGGCGACTTGCTCTTCCAGGCATTCTTCCTCTCGCTGCTCCTCGAGGAGCAGGGCCAGGGCGACCTCTCGAGCGTCGCCCGCGCGATCCACGCCAAGCTCGTCGCGCGGCACCCGCACGTCTTCGGAGACGTGGAGGCTCGAACCGCCGGCCGCGTCCGGGAGAACTGGGAACGGCTGAAGACCGAGCAGGAGGGACGCGAAGGGATCTTCCACCACGTCCCCGAGACGCTGCCCGCGCTGCTCTACGCGCGAAAGCTGCAGCGGCGGGCCGCGGCGGTGGACTTCGAGTACCCGGACACCGCCGGCGCGCTCGCCGACCTCGACGACGAGCTTCGCGAGCTGAAGGAGGCGCTCGCCGAGGCGGGGGAGCCGGCCCGGGAGGCCGAGCCCGACCCGCACGTGTTCGATGAGCTCGGCGACGTGCTCTTCGCGACGGTGAACGTCGCCCGGCACCTCAACGTCGATCCCGAGCTGGCGCTTCGCCTGATGGCGAGACGCTTCGCGGACCGGGTCGAGCGAGCCGAGGCGCTCGCCGCGGCCGACGGCCGAACGTTCACCGACCTCTCGCTCGCGGAGAAAGACGGATACTTCGACGCCGCCAAGGACGAGTTCCGACGTGAGTAGCCCGATCGCAAACATCCGCGCGCGCCAGATCCTCGATTCCCGGGGAAACCCGACGGTCGAGGTCGACGTCGTGCTCGAGTCCGCTGCCCTCGGAAGGGCGGCGGTTCCGTCGGGCGCGTCCACCGGGCAGTTCGAGGCCGTCGAGCTCCGCGACGGCGACGCGAAGGCGTTCCTCGGCAAAGGCGTGCTGCGGGCGGTCGGAAACGTCCGGGAGGAGATCGCGCCGGCACTGCTCGGGATGGACCCCGAAGACCAGGCGGGCATCGACTCGGCGCTCGTCATGCTCGACGGCACCGAGAACAAGTCGCGGATCGGCGCAAACGCGATCCTCGGCGTGTCGCTGGCCGTCGCCAAGGCGGCGGCGGTCGATGCGGGAGTCCCGTTGTACCGCTGGATCGGCGGGGCCGACGCCCATGTCCTGCCGGTGCCGATGCTGAACGTGATCAACGGCGGAGCGCACGCCCGCAACTCGCTCGACCTCCAGGAGTTCATGGTCGTCCCGGGCGAGGCGGAGACGTTCTCGGAGGGACTGCGCGTGGCGGTGGAGGTGTTCCACACGCTGAAGGGGCTTCTCGACGAGCGCGGTCTCTCGACAGCCGTCGGCGACGAGGGCGGCTTCGCGCCGGACCTCGGGTCCAGCGAGGAGGCGATCGAGGCGATCCTCGAAGCGGCCGAGCGCGCCGGGCACCGGGAGCGGATCGCGATCGCGCTCGACCCTGCGATGACGGAGCTCTACGACGCGGAGGGCACGTACAGGTTCGAGGGCCGGACTGCGAGCGCTGACGAGCTGACCGCCTTCTGGAGCGACCTGGCCGGCCGCTTCCCGATCGTGTCAATCGAGGACGGCGCCGCCGAGGACGACTGGGACGCGTGGAAGCGGCTCACCGAAGAGCTCGGCGACCGGACCCAGCTCGTCGGCGACGACCTGTTCGTCACGAACCCCGACCGGCTCCGCCGGGGGATCGAGGCGGGCGTCGCCAACTCGATCCTCGTCAAGGTCAACCAGATCGGGACGCTGACCGAGACGCTGGAGACGATCGCGCTCGCTCGCACCGCCGGCTACACGTCGGTGATCTCGCACCGCTCGGGCGAGACGGAGGACACGACGATCGCCGATCTCGCCGTCGCAACCAACGCGGGGCAGATCAAGACGGGCGCCCCGAGCCGCACTGACCGGGTGGCGAAGTACAACCAGCTGCTGCGGATCGAAGAGGAGCTGGGCGCCGACGCCGAATATCCCGGCTGGAATGCGTTTCCTCATCGTTCCTAGCGTCCTCGCCGCGCTGATCGTCGCGGCCGCCTGCGGTGGTGGCGACACGAAGACGGTCACGGAGACCACGACGGTCACCGAAACGGCAAGTGGGGCCGTGCCCGAGGAAGCGCCGATGGTCCTGACGCTCTACTTCCTCCGCGACGGCAAGCTCGCGCCCGTGTCGCGCGGCGTGGTGTCCGGGCCGGAGCCTGCGGAGGTCGCGCTCGCGGAGGTCGTCGCGGGCCCGTCGCCCACCGACGAAAACGTGGACTCTGCGATCCCGACCCGCACGCAGCCCGGCTCGGTCGAGGTGAACGGCGACCTTGCGATCGTCGGCGTGACGCCGGAGCCGAGCGACCCGGCGGCACAGGCGCAGATCGTCTACACGCTCACGGCGATCCCGAACGTGAAGCGCGTCTCGTTCGGCGGCGCGAATCCCATCGGCCGAGCCCGTTTCGAGGCGCAGACGCCATCGATCCTCGTCGAGTCGCCGCTCCCGGGGGAGCAGGTCGAGTCCGGGTTCGAGGTGACGGGAACCGCGAACACCTTCGAGGCCACGTTCAACTACGAGCTGAAAGACTCGAGCGGCAAGGTGCTGAGCAAGGACTTCGTAACCGCGACGTCCGGCAGTGGGACACGCGGGACGTTCCGGTTCACCGTCAGGTACGAGATCGACGAGCCCCAGGACGGCACTCTCGTCGTCTTCGAGCTCTCGGCGGCCGACGGCTCCCGGACGAACGAGTCGGAGATCCCGCTGCGCCTCGAATAGCGTCGGACACGATGGGTAGGCTCACGCCGTGGCGATGACGCTGCCCCGCCGCACGAAGATCGTCGCGACGCTGGGGCCGAACTCTGCGAGCGCAGAGAGGGTGCTGGGCCTTGCGCGAGCCGGGATGGACGGTGCGCGCCTCAACTTCTCGCACGGGACGCACGACGAGCACGCCGAGTACGCGGAGCTCGTTCGCGCCGCGCAGCAGGAGCTCGGGCGGCCGATCGCGCTGATCGCCGACCTCCAGGGGCCGAAGCTGCGCATCGGCGAGCTGGAGCAGCCGGTCGTCCTGCACGAAGGAGACGAGGTCGTCGTCACGGGTGAAGAGGCTTCCGACGGGGAGCTTCCGGTGCGTCCGGCGGTCATCGGCCAGGTGCTGCAGCCGGGGCACGACGTGCTGATCGACGACGGTCTCGTCCGGCTGCGGGTCGAGGCGGTGCAGCAGGGAAGCGCACGTTGCAAGGTCGTCGTCGGCGGGCCGGTCTCCTCCCACAAGGGCGTGAACGTGCCCGGCGTCCCCGTGCCGATCCCGGCGCTGACGCGCAAGGATGCGGACGACCTCGAGTTCGCGCTCGGTCTCGGCGTCGACTTCGTCGCCCTGTCGTTCGTCCGCTCGGCCGCCGACGTACGCGACCTGAAGGCGCTGATCAACCAGGCCGGCTCGCCGGCGCACGTGATCGCGAAGGTCGAAAAGGCCGAGGCCGTCGACGCACTCGTCGCAATCCTCGAAGAGACCGACGCGGTGATGGTCGCGCGTGGAGACCTCGGCGTCGAGATCGGCCCGGAGGTCGTCCCGCTGCTCCAGAAGCGGATCATCAAGGCGGCACTCGACCGGGGAAAGCCCGTGATCACGGCGACGCAGATGCTCGAGTCGATGGTCCACCATCCGGAACCGACCCGCGCCGAGGCGAGCGACATCGCCAACGCGATCCTCGACGGCACCTCCGCGCTGATGCTCTCGGAGGAGACGGCCATCGGCGAGTACCCGCTCGAGGCGGTCGCGACGATGAACCGGATCGCGCTCGCAATCGAGCCGAGCATCGAGTACCGCCATCAGTTCCCGCAGCCGGGCGACGAGCCGACGGTGAACCAGGCGATGTCCAACGCCGCCTGCGACCTCGCGGAGGCACTCGGGGCGAAGGCGATCCTCGTCCCGACGTTCACCGGCCGGACTGCGTCGGTCGTCGCGCGGCTGCGACCGCGCCGGCCCGTGATCGGGCTCTCGCATCACCGCCACGCGCTGCAGCACATGGCGCTCGAGTGGGGGGTCACGCCGATCGACATGCCGGAAGCCGCGGACGTGGAGGAGCTGTGGGCGAGCGCTCTCGAGGCGGGCCGGAGGACGGGCCTGCTCGACGAGGGCGACCTCGTGGTTCTTACTGCGGGAACGGCCGTCAACATTCCCGGGACGACGGACATGATCAAACTGGCCTACGCCTAGAAGGAGCTCTTCCGCCTGGCCAGAAGGGACGGTCATGGCGAAGGCGAAGCGGCGTACTTCGCGTCCCCGGAGACGCGTTCCGATCGTGCGCTGGGCGGCGCTCGCGACGCTGGCCGTCGTCGCGCTTCTCTACTACCGGCCGCTGAAGAGCTACGTCGAGACCCGCGGCGCGCTCGAGGAACGGCAGTCCGAAGTCCGGCAGCTCCGGGCGAAGCGCGACGAGCTCGCGCGACGGCTCGAGGACGCCGACACGCCGGCCGCGCTCGCCCGCCGCGCCCGGAAGCTCGGGCTCGTGAAGCGCGGCGAACGCCTCTTCATCGTGAAGGGAATCGAAGAATGGCGGCGCGAGAGCGCTACTAGGCTAGGGGGCGATGGATGATGACCGGGCCGTCGTCGAGCGCCAGCTGGGCCGCACGCCGCGCGCGTTCCTGCGCGTAGCCGTCCGCTGCCCTTTCGGCGCACCCGCCGTCACCGTCCAGGCGCCCTACGACAGCGCGGGTGAGCCCTTCCCGACGACCTTCTACCTGACCTGCCGGCACCTCGTCGCGGCGGTCTCCCGCGTGGAGGCGGCCGGCGGGATCGAGCGCTGGACGGCCGCCGTCGCAGACGACGCCGAGCTGGCCGAGAGCCTCGCGGCGGCGACGCAGGAGCAGCAACTCGTCCGGCGCGAGCTCGCCGGAGACTCGGTCGGTCAGGAGGGCGGCGCGTCGCTCGAGCTCGGTATCGGCGGCTCGTCACGGCCCGAGAAGCTCAAGTGCCTGCACGCCCATGTCGCGTTCACCCTTGCCCGGCCGGGCTACGCCCTCGGTGAGCGGATCGTCGCCGAGATCGCGCCGCTCTGGCCGGGGGACCGGTGCTGCACGCTCGACCGATGAGCCGGGTCGAAGCGGCTCGCCAGCAGTGGGCAGAGGGGCACCGCCGCCTCGAGACCGACCGCTCGGGCTCGGAGCTCGGGGTGCGCCTGCTCGAGGTGGCGACCGAAGAGCTGCGCAAGCGCATGGGGGAGACATTCACGCTGGCTCAGCTCGCGGACGCCTACGACTCGTCCGACAACTGGCTCCGGGAGGCAGTCGACGACCGCGTCGAAGCCACGGGCTGGCAGCGTCAGTTCTCGACCGTCCAGGACGCCGCGTTCCACCGCTACGCGCGCGGAGCGGCCGACTACGTCCCGTGACGGTCTTGCCGACTCAGCAACCGCGCCGACGGCCGCGCCGGCGCCCACCGCTGCTCCGCTGGGCTCTCTGGGCCGCGGTGCTCGCGATCGTCTTCGGCGTCGGCATTGCGGTCGGCCAGGCGCTCGAGGAGCGCCCCCGGACGGGCGAGCCGGTGACGCAGATCACCACGATCCGTCCGTGGACACAGACGCAGCCCTGATCTGAAGCCAGACGTGCAAAGAATGTGCAGGTTTGCTTAGATTCAGCAGCAATGGCCGAAAGCGGGGGCAGAGCCCGGCGGCAGTCGCCGGGCGAGGGTGCGGCCGACTGGCTCACGCTGGGTCAGGCGGCGCGCTATCTGGGCGTCGCCCAGAGCACGATCCGCAAGTGGTCCGACCAGGGCCGGCTCCCCGCGTTCTACACGCCGGGAGGCCACCGGCGCTATCGCCAGCGCGATCTGGACGAGTTCGTCGCCGGATCGTCGGCGGGCTCCGCAGCTCCGGCGCGCACGCGCCCGGCGCCGCTCGTCCTGATCGTCGATGACGACCCGCGGATCCGCGAGTTCGTCCGTGTGAACCTCGAGATGGACGGCTACTCGGTGCGCGAGGCGGGCAGCGCCGACGAGGGTTTGGCCGCGCTCGAAGCGGAGCCGCCCGACCTGATCCTCTTGGACGTGATGATGCCCCACGTGGACGGCTGGCAGATGCTCCAGCGCGTCCGCGAGCGCCACGGCGTCGACTCGATCCAGGTGATCATGTTCAGCGGCAAGGTCGACGAGGACGTCGAGCAGCAGGTCGAGGCGAGTGGAGCTCAGGCGTTCGTCGGCAAGCCGTTCAACGCCCAGGAGCTCGTCGAGCGCACCAAGGATCTGCTCGGCAGCTAGGCGCGCTACTTCTTCTTTTTCTTCGCCGTCGCGGCCTTGCCCTTCATCGTGAAGGCGCTGCTGCCGATCATGGCGCCGTACTTGTTGGCAGAGCGCTTCCCGAGGCCCGGCCAGACGTACCAGCGGTAGTTGCCCGAGGCCAGGTGGCGCGTCTTGCCCTCGAAGCGCCACGTCCTCTTCAGCTTCATGCTGGTGCGGGTCGGCCACGTGCTCAGCACCTTCACCTGGCGGCCGCCCCGGGTGAGGTAGAGCTGGACGTTGTAGTAGGTCGCCTTGGGGGCGGCCTTCCAGCGAAGCACCGGCGGTGCGGTGACCATGGCGCCCTCGAGCGGCGCGAAGAGCGCGCCCGTGGGGACGGCGGCGACCAGGACACCTGCCGACGCGTTGCCGAGTAGGTCGAACGTCTTGATCCGATAGCTGTAGCGCAGTCCGTTCCGCACACCGCGGTCGATGAAGGTGCGGTCCCCGCCGTCATAGACCGTCAGCGCCTTGGCGTTCTTGCCGGGCGCCGTGCGGGCGATCGTCACGCGCTGGAAGTCGGCGTCGGCGGGGTTCGCCCAGGTCACGGTCACCGTCTTGTCGCCGACGACGACGCGCAGGTTCGTGATCTCACCGGGCGGGGTCGTGTCCGGCGGCGGGGGCGGTGGAGGCGGAGGGGGCGGAGGAGGCGGCGGCGGGGGCGGGGGCGCAGTGGGGAAGCCGAAGTTCCAGCGGCCACCGCGAGAGGTCAGGACGGTGATGCGCGCATCTCCGCCGGCCAGCGCTTCGCGGCCCGTGACGCACGGGTCGGGTGCGGCCACGCCGGGTGCGCCGCTGCAGGCCGGGACGAGCCCGCCGTTGCGGAACACCGCTGCGTTCTCGAGTCCTGTGCCCAGCGAGCCGTCGAGCAGGAACGCGAGGCGCAACGGGCTCGCTGCGGTCACATTGGTTGTCGGGGCCGTGATCTCCGCCTGGTGCCCGAACATGTCGTAGCCGCTCACCGGCGTCGAGGTGGCCGTCTCCTGGATCGTCACGGTGCCGGCGACCGGGGTCGTCACGGTGCTCTCGAGCGGGTCGACCGCCGTCGCCCCGTTCCCTTCGGTGTCCGTGGACAGCGAGCCGCCGGCGGGGAGCGCGCGGGTGCGGCTCTCGGTCACACCGGCCGGAGGCTCGTCGTCGTTGACGATCGTGCCGATCGCCTGCGCGTCGGTGATCGAGGCGTTGATGAGATCCGTCAGGTCCACCGCGAAGCTCTCGTCGGCTTCGAACACCGCGTCGCTCGTTACGGGGACGGTGATCAGCTTCGTCGTCTCGCCCGGTGCGAAGCTCAGCGTCCCGCTCGTTGCGGTGTAGTCCTCGGGCTGGGAGGGCGACGTCGCGTACAGGACGGTGATCGGCCGGCCGCTGGGTCGGGAGAGCGACACCGTGAACGTCGCCGCGGCCGAGCCTGAGTTGCCTTCGTTGAGCAGCACGTCGCTGATCGACATGATCGGCGGCAGGTCGTTGTCGACGATCCTGACGACGCCCACGGCGTCCGCGATCTGACCGTTGACCGGATTCGACAGCGCGACCAAGAACTTCTCCTCGATCGATCTCGTCCAGCTGGTCGCCCGTCACCGGGATCTCGATCGTGCGCGAAGCATCACCTGGCGCGAACGTCAATACGCCGGCCTTCGCCGTGTAGTCGGCGCCTGCCGTAGCTTCTTCATCTGCGGTCGCGTACGCAACCTCGACCTGATCGTCGCTCTGCCAGGACAGCGTCACGGTGACGACCGCGTTCAGCGAGCCCGAGTCGCCCTCGTTGATCGTGACGTCGCCGACGGAGATGGTCGGCGGGCCGTCGTCATCCGTGATCGTCCCGACGGCGCGGTCGTCCGAGATCGTCGCGTTCGTCGGCGTGGAGAGCTCGAGGTAGAAGTCCTCGTTCGTCTCCTCGCGGACGTCGCCGACGACCAAGACGGTGACGGTCTTGCTCGTCTGTCCCGGATCGAAGGTCAGCGTCCCGGTCTTCGCTGTGTACTCGGCCGGAGCCGTGGCCGTGGCGTCGAGCGTCGCGTAGTTGACGGTCACAGGGCGCCCGCTCGGCGCGCTCAGGCTGACCGCGAAGTCGGCGTTTGTCGTTCCGGCGTTGCCCTCGGTGACCGAGACGTCGGCGACGGCGAGGGTCGGCGTCGGATCGTTGTCGACGATCGTCGCGAGACCCTGCGTGTCCGCAAGCATGGCGTTCGTGGGTGTCGCGAGGTTGAGGACGAACGTCTCGTCGCCCTCGTCGAGCAGGTCACCGGCGATCGGGATCGTCACCGTGCGGGACGTGACCCCCGCATCGAAGATCAACGAGTCGATCGCCGCGTCGTAGTCGCCGCCTGCCGCCGCCGACTGGTTGGCCGTCGCGTAGTTCACGCGACACCTCGCGGCCGCTCGGGTTGTTCAGCGTGACGGTGAAGGTCGCTGTCGCGCCTGACGCGTCGGTCTCGTTGACCGTCACGTCGTCGATCGAGACCAGCGGCAACGGATCGTTGTCGGTGATCGTGGCCGACGCCCGTCGCGTCCGAGATCGTCGCGTTCGTCGGGTTCGAGAGGACGAGGTTGAACGTCTCGTTGATCTCGTCGAGCAGGTCCGCCTTGACCGGAACCGTCACAGTCTTCGTCGTCTCGCCTGCCGCGAAGCTGAGCGAGCCGCTCGTCGGGGTGTAGTCGCCGGGTTCCACGGCAGCGCCGTTGGAGGTTCCCCAGTCGACGATGACGGTGCGGCCGGAGACGGGCGAAACGGTGACCGTGAAGGTCGCGTCGGCCGTGCCGGAGTCCGTCTCCGTCACCGTGACGTCGTTGACGGAGACCGCCGGCAGCGGGTCGTTGTCGGCGATCGTCCCGACCCCAACGTCGTCCGCGATCGTCGCGTTGACGGCGATCAGTGAGCTTGACCCGGAAGTTCTCGTCGATCTCGTCGAGGAAGTCGCTTTTCACGACCACCGTCACGAGGCGCGTCGTGATCCCGGGGGCGAAGCTGACGCTGTTTCCGGTGGCTGTGTAGTCGGCGGGCTCGGTCGCCGAGCCGTCCTCGGTCGCCCAGCCCACGCTGACCTGCTGGCCGCTCGGCGCCGACAGGCTCACGGTGAAGACGAGGTTCGAGCTTCCGCTGTTCCCCTCGGTCAAGCCGACGTCGTTGATCGAGAGCGCGGGCTGCAGCGTCGTCGTCGAGGATCGTCCCGACCCCCTGGTTGTCCGCGATCGTCGCGGCGGTCGGGTTCGAGAGGTTCACGAAGTAGTTCTCGTTGATCTCGTCCAGCGCGTCGCCCTTCACGAGGACCGTCACCGTGCGCGTGAGCTGGCCGGGTGCGAAGGTCAAGACTGTGGCGGACTACGTTCGTGAAGTCAGCCGGAGAAGCTGCAGTGCCGCCGGCGGTCGCGTACTGGACAGTGACGCTCTGGCCGCTGGCTGAGCTCAGGCTGACCGTGAAGTCAGCGGTCACGTGCCGGTCTGGCCCTCGGTGACCGTCAGGTCGTTGATCGAGATCGACGGCTGCGGGTCGTCGTCGGTGATCGTGCCGAGGCCCTGGCCGTCGGTGACCGTCGCGAACGTGGGCGTGGTCAGGTTCACGTGGAAGTTCTCGAGGGCCTCGTTGAGCGCGTCGCCGTTGACGAGCACCGTCACGGTCTTCGTCGTCTCACCGGCGTTGAAGATCAGCGTGCCGCCAGTGCTGGTGTAGTCGCCGGGCGCGATCGCCGTCCCGTTGGCCGCCGCGAAGTCGACCGAGACCGTCCGGCCGCTGACCGTGCTGAGCGTGACGGTGAAGGTCGCCTCCACCGTGCCGGTCTCGCCCTCCGTCACCGTAGGGGCGTCGTCGATCGAGAGCGACGGGCAGCGGATCGTCGTCGTTGATCGTCGCCTTCCCGCTCGGATCGGAGAGCGTAGCGTGCGCCGGATTCGTCAGGTTGACGGTGAACTCCTCGTTGGCCTCGTCGAGCGTGTCGCCGTTGACGAGGACGGTGACCTGCTTTGTCGTCTCACCCGGGGCGAACGAGAGCGGGCCGTTCGTTCGCGGCGTAGTCGGCGGGCGCGGAGGCGTTCACGTTCAGCGTCCCGAAGTCGACGGTGACCTCGCGGCCGCTGGGCGCGTTCAGCGTTACCGTGAAGATCGCCGCGCCGGTTCCGAGCGTTGCCTTCGTCGACCGTCGCGTCGTTGATCGACAGCGTCGGGGTCGCGTCGTTGTCGGCGATCGTGCCGAGGCCGACGTTCCGTCGTTGATCGTCGCGTGGACGGCGTTCGACAGCGTCACGTTGAAGCTCTCGTCAGGCTCGTCGAGGAGGTCGCCCGTGACCGGCACCGTGATCGTGCGGGTCAGCTGGCCCGGCGCGAACTCGAGCGTGCCGCTCGCGGAGGTGTAGTCCGACCCGGCCTTGGCGTTGCCGTCGGAGGTTGCGTAGTCGACGTTCACGGTCTGGCCGCTGGCGTTGCTGAGGGTGACCGTGAAGTTCGCGTTCACGCTCGCGCCGTTCGCCTCGGTGACTCCCACGTCGTTGACCGAGAGCGACGGGAAGCCGTCATCGTCGGTGATCCGCCCGAGACCCTGGCCGTCGAGGATCGTGGCCGCGACCGGCGTCGAGAGATCGACCTGGAACGACTCGTCGATCTCGTCGGTGATGTCGCCGTTGACGAGCACGGTGACCGTCTTCGTCGTCTGACCCGGCGTGAAGGTGAGCGTCCCGCTGGTCGCGGTGTAGTCGCTGTTGGGCCCGGCGGCGGTCGCTGTGCCGTCGGCGGAGGCGAAGTTCACGGTCACGTTGCGGCCGCTCGGCGCGCTCAGTGTGACCGTGAACGTGGCGCTCGTCGTGCCGCTGTGACCCTCGGTGACCGTCAGGTCGTCGATCGCGAGCGCCGGCAGCGGATCGTCGTCGGTGATCGTCCCGACGCCGGTCCCGTCGCCGATCGAGACGTTGAGCGGGTTCGAGAGCGATGACGTTGAACGTCTCGTTGATCTCGTTCAGCGCGTCACCGACGATCGGGACGCTGACCATCTTGCTGGTCTCGCCCGCCGCGAAGGTCAGCGTGCCGGGCGTGGTCGTGTAGTCGCCCGGCGCGGTGGCGCCGACGTCCGACGTCCCGAAGTCGACGGAGAGCTGCCGGCCGCTCGGCGCATTCAGGGTGACGGTGAAGACGGCGTTCGCGCTGCCGCCCGCCTCGCCCTCGACGACCGTCGCGTCGCTCACGGACACCGTCGGCGGGGCGTCGTCGTCCGTGATCGTTCCTACAGCCTGCTGGTCGGCGATGGTGGAGTTCGTCGGGCTCGCGAGGTTGACGTGGAAGGTCTCGTTGACCTCGTCGAGGAGGTCGCCCTTCACGAGCACGGTGACTGTCCGGCTGACCTGGCCGGGGGCGAAGGTGAGCGTCGTCGACGGGACGTCGGTGTAGTCGGCCGGCGCGAGCGCGTTCACGTTCGCGGTCGACCAGTCGACCGTGATCGGCCGACCGCTGGCGGCGGAGAGCGTGACCGTGAAGATCGCGTTCGCCGTCCCGGTGTTGCCCTCGGAAACCGAGGTGTCGGCGATCGAGATCGTCGGCGGGTTGTCGTCGTCCGAGATCGTCCCGAGGCCCTCACCGTCCGCGATCGTCGCGTTCACCGGGTCCTCGGCGAGCCTCACGAGGAACGTCTCGTCGAGCTCGTCGAGCGTGTCGCTCGTCGTCTGGACGGTGACCGTGCGCGTCGTGACGCCCGGATTGAAGACGACGCTCCCGCCGGTCGCCACGTAGTCCGAGCCCGCCGTCGCGGAGCCGTTGTCGGCCGTCGCCCACCCGACGCTCACCGTCTGGCCGCTCGGCGCGGAGAGGGAGACCGTTGAAGACGGCGTTGACGGTGCCGCTGTTGCCCTCGGTGAACCGTGACGTCGTTGACGGAGAGGGCTGGGCGGCCAGTCGTTGTCGATGATCGTCCCGACGCCCTCCGGGTCGGAGATCGTGGTGTTGAGCGGCGCCGACAGGTTCAGCGAGTAGGTCTCGCTGACCTCGTCGACCGTGTCGCCCTTGACCGGGACGGTCACCTGCTTCGTCAGCTCGCCCGCCAGGAACGTGACCGAGCCGCTGGTGATCGGTGTAGTCGCCGGGCGCGACCGCGGAGGCGTTGGCGGTGGCGTAGTCCACCGTGACCGAGCGGCCGCTGACCGTGCTCAGCGTGACCGTGAACACGGCGTTCGTCGTGCCGATGTCGCCCTCGGTGACCGTGACGTCGTTGACCGAGACGCTCGGCAGCGCGTCGTCGTCGAGGATCGTTCCCTGCCCGCTTGCGTCCGAGATCGTGGCTCCGACGGCGGTCGAGAGGTTGAGGTTGAACGTGTCGTCACCCTCGTCGAGCACGTCGCCGTGCACCGTGACCGTCACCGTGCGCGTGGTCTGACCGGGGCTGAAGCTGAGGTTCGTGAGCGGCAGCGTGGTGAAGTCGGCCGGGGCCGTCGCGCTCCCGGGCACCGTCGCGTAGTCGACCGTGACTGTCCGGCCGCTGACGGCGCTCAGCGAGACCGTGAACGTTGCGTCGACGGTGCCGGAGTTGCCCTCCGTGACGCTGACGTCGGCGACCGAGAGCGCCGGCTGCGGATCGTTGTCGTTGATCGTCCCGAGGCCGACCCCGTCGGTGACCGCGGCGTTGAGCGGGTTGCTCAGGTTGAGCTGGTACGTCTCGTTGAGCTCGTCGAGCACGTCACCGTTCACGTCGACGGTCACGGTCTTCGTGGTCTCGCCCGGCGAGAACTGCAGCGTGCCGGCGGCCGCCGCGAAGTCGGCGGGGCTCGTCGCGTTGACGCCCGCCGTGGAGAAGTCGACGAACGCGTTCCGGCCGCTGACGGCGCTCAGCGTGACGGTGAACGTGGCGGCAGTCGTGCCGGTGTCTGTCTCGGTGACGGTGACGTCGTTGACGCTGACGTTCGGCACGGCGTCGTTGTCGGTGATCGTCCCGACGCCCTGGTTGTCGGCGATCGTCGCGTTCCCGGCGTTCGAGACGTTCAGGGTGAACGTCTCGTCGTTCTCGTCGAGCGAGTCACCCGCGACGACCACCGTGACCGTCCGGCTCGTCTGGCCTGGGCTGAAGCTGACATTCCCGGTTGCCGTCGCGTAGTCGGCGGGGGAGAGGGCGCTGGCGTCGGCCGTCGCGTAGTCGACCGTGATCGGCAGGCCGCTCGCCGAGCTGAGGGTCAGCGTGAAGACCGCGTTCACCGTGCTGCCGTTGCCCTCGGTGACCGTGACGTCGCCCACCGACACGGACGGCGCGGCGTCGTCGTCGGTGATCGTGGCGGCGCCGGAGTCGTCCGCGAGCGTCGCGTTCACCGGGCCGGCGAGGCTGACGCCGAAGGACTCGGTCAGCTCGTCGATCAGGTCGCCGTTGACGGTCACGCTCAGCGTCTTCGACGTCTCGCCGGCCGCGAAGCTCACGCTTCCGGTCTCGGCCACGTAGTCAGCCGGAGCCGTCGCCGAGCCGTCGACGGTGGTGTAGCCGACGCTGACGTTGCGGCCGCTGGGCGCGCCGAGCGTGACGGAGAAGGTCGCTTCCTTCGTCCCCGTGTCACCTTCGGCGAGCTCGACGTCACCGATCGAGACCGTCGGCAGCGCGTCGTCGTCCGTGATCGTGCCGGAGCCCTGTGGGTCGGCGATCGTCGCGTTCGTCGCGCCGGTGAGGTTCACGAAGTACGTCTCGTTCGACTCGTCGAGCGCGTCGCCGTTGACGAGCACCGTGACCTGCTTCGACGTCTGGCCCGCGGCGAAGTCGAGCGTGCCGCTCGCGGCTGCGTAGTCGGCAGGCGCCGAGGCGCTGTTGTCCGCCGTCGCGTAGCCGACCGAGACCGGCACGGCCGCTGGCCGCGTTGAGCGTGACCGTGTAGGTCGCGGCGACCGTGCCGGTGTCACCCTCCGCGACGGTCACGTCGTCGATCGAGGCGGTCGGGAGCGGGTCGTTGTCCGTGATCGTCCCGATGCCCGTGCCGTCGGAGATGGTGGCGTTGACCGGGTTGGACAGACGCACCTCGAAGTTCTCGTCGAACTCGTCGAGCAGGTCGCCCGCGACGGACACGACGACCGTCCTCGAGAGCTGGCCGGGCGTGAACGTCAGCGTCGTCGTCGGCTGTGCGGTGTAGTCGGCCGGCGAGGTGGCGGAGCCGTCGGCGGTGACGTAGTCGACGTTCACCGGCTGGCCGCTCGCCGAGTTGAGCGTGACGGTGAAGGTCGCGTTCACCGTGCTCGCATTCGCTTCGGTGACGGTGGCATCGGAGACCGACACCGAGGGGAGGCCGTCGTCGTCACTGATCGTGCCGAGCGCCTGTGGATCGGCCATCGCCGCGTTGGTGACGTTCGTGAAGTTGATCGCGAAGTTCTCGTCGAGCTCGTCGAGCACGTCGCCGTTGACGAGGATCGTGATCTGCTTCGACGTCTCGCCCGGCGCGAAATTGAGAGCACCGCTCGCCGCCGCGTAGTCGCCCGGCTCGCCGGCCGACCCGTTGGCCGTCGCCCAGTCCGCGGTGACGTTCCGGCCGCTGACGGCGCTCGAGTTGACGGTGAACGTCGCGGCGACGGTCCCGAAGTTCCCCTCCGTCACCGACACGTCGTTGACGGTCAGGGTCGGAAGCGGATCGTCGTCCGTGATCGTGCCGAGCCCGGACGAGTCGGAGATCGTCGCGTTGACCGCGTTCGAGAGCGTGACGGTGTAGGTCTCGTTCCCCTCGTCGAGCACGTCGCCGTTCACGACGACGGTGATCGTCTTCGTGGTCTCGCCGGGAGCGAAGCTGAGCGGGCCCGTGACGGCGCCGTAGTCGGCCGGAACGCTCGCGGAGATGCTCGAGCTCGCGAAGTCGACGCTGACCGTCCGGCCGCTCGCCGCGTTGAGCGTCACGGTGAAGACCGCGTTCGTCGTCCCTGCGTCACCCTCGGTGACCGCCACGTCGTCGATCGAGAGCGACGGCGTCGCGTCGTCGTCGGTGATCGTGCCGATCGCCTGGGCGTCCGCCAGCGAGGCGTTCGTCGGGGTCGCCAGGTCGAAGAAGTAGGTCTCGTTGATCTCGTCGAGCAGATCGCCCTTGACGACGACCGTGACGGTCTTCGCCGTCTGGCCGGGCGTGAAGCTGAGGTTGCCCGAGGCGCCCGTGAAGTCGGCCGGGCGCGGTCGCGCTGTCGCCGGTGGTCGCGTAGTCGACGGTGACCGTCTGGCCGCTCGGCGCCGACAGGGAAACCGTGAACGTGGCGTTGACCGTGCCGCTGTTCCCTTCGAGGACGGTCACGTCGCCGACCGAGATAGACGGCGGCGCGTCGTTGTCGAGGATCGTGCCGAGGCCCTCACCGTCGGCGATCGTCGCGCTGGACGGCTCGACGAGCGTCGCGTTGAAGGTCTCGTCGATCTCGTCCAGCGTGTCGCCCGTGGTCGCCACCGTGAACGTGCGCGACGTCTGTCCCGGCGAGAAGACGAGGTTGCCGCCGGCCGCCGTGTAGTCGGAGCCCGCGGTGGCCGAGCCGTCGCTCGTCGCGTAGCCGACGCTGACCGGCTGGCCGCTCGGCGCCGACAGAGCGTGACGGTGAAGATGGCGTTGACGGTGCCCGAGTTCCCTTCCGTCACCGTCGACGTCGTTGATCGACAGCGCCGGCTGCGGATCGTTGTCGAGGATCGTGCCGCTGCCCTGGAAGTCCGCGAGCGTGGCGTTCGTCGGCGCGGAGAGGTTGAGCGAGTAGGTCTCGCTCGCCTCGTCGAGCAGATCGGCGTTCACCGTGATCGCGAGCTGCTGGGAGGTCTGTCCCGGCGTGAAGGTGAGCGAGCCGCTGCGGGCGACGTAGTCGGCCGGCGAGACGGCGGTGTCGTTCGCCGTCGCGTAGTTGACGGTGACGTTGCGGCCGCTCGGCGCGCTCAGCCCGATCGTGAAGTTCGCCGAGACGGTGCCCGCGTCGGTCTCGGTCACCGTGACGTCGTTGATCGTCAGCGACGGCGTCGCGTCGTCGTCGGTGATCGTGCCGACGCCCTGGGCGTCCGAGACCGTCGCGCCGACGGCGTTCGAGAGGTTGACCAGGAAGGTGTCGTCGCCCTCGTCGAGGAGGTCGCCGTTGACCGTGACCGTGACCGTCTTCGCGGTGTCACCCGGGACGAACGTCAGCGTCCCGGCCGCCGCCGTGTAGTCGGCGGGCGCCGTCGCGCCGGTGCCGTTCGCCGTCGCGAAGTTCACCGTGACGTTCCGGCCGCTGACCGCGCTCAGGCCGACGGTGAAGGTCGCGTTCACCGTGCCGGAGTCGCCCTCGGTGACCGTCACGTCGTCGATCGAGAGGGACGGCTGCGCGTCGTCGTCGGTGATCGTCCCCGCGCCGGTGCCGTCGACGATCGCTCCGTGGACGGCGTTCGAGAGCAGCAGCGAGTACGTCTCGTTGATCTCGTCGAGCGTGTCGCCGTTGACGCTGACCGGGACCGTCATCGTCGTCTCGCCGGGGGCGAAGCTCAGCGTGCCGCCGACGGCTGTGAAGTCCGCCGGTGCCACCGCCGAGTCGTTCTGCGTCGCGTAGTCGACGAAGACGGTTCGGCCGCTCGGCTCGTCGAGGCTGACGGTGAAGACCGCCTCGGTCGTGCCGGAGTCGCCCTCGGTCACGGTCACGTCGGTCACGTCGATGCTCGGGAGCGGATCGTTGTCGGTGATCGTTCCGAGCCCGGCCGGGTCGCCGATCGTCGCGTTGACCGCTCCGGAGATCCCGAGCGTGAACGTCTCGTCGAACTCGTCGAGGAGGTCGCCGCTGACGACGACCGTGACCGTCTTGCTCGTCTGGCCCGGCGTGAAGGTGAGCGGGCCGCTCGTGGCGGTGTAGTCGGCGCCCGCCGTGGCCGTCCCGTCGGCCGTCGCGTAGCTCACGTCCACGGTCTGGCCGCTGGCCGCGCTGAGGGAGACGTTGAAGACGGCGTTGACGCTGCTGCCGTTGCCCTCGGTCACCGTGGCGTCGCTGACGGAGAGCGACGGCGTCGCGTCGTCGTCGGTGATCGTCCCGTCGCCGGTCGGCTCGGCGATCGTCGCGTTCAGGGCGCCGGAGAGGTTGACGGTGAAGGTCTCGTCGAGCTCGTCGAGCAGGTCGCCGTTGACCGGGACCGTGATCGTCTTCTCCGTCTGGCCCGCGGCGAAGCTCAGCGACCCGCTGGTCGCCGTGTAGTCGCCGGGCGCGTTGGCCGAGCCGTTCTGCGTCGCGTAGTTGACGGACACGAGCCGTCCGGAGACCGGGCTCAGGCTGACGGTGAACGTTGCGGACGCCGTTCCGGAGTCACCCTCGGCGACCGTGACGTCGTTGATCGTGAGCGACGGGGTCGCGTCGTCGTCGGTGATCGTCCCTAGCCCGGAGCCGTCGCCGATCGTCGCGTGGACCGCGCCTGAAAGCAGGAGCGTGAAGGTGTCGGCGTCCGCCTCGTCCAGCACGTCGGCGTTCACCGTCACGTCGACGGTCTTGGTCGTCTCGCCTACGGCGAAGTCGAGCGTGCCGGTCACGGCCCCGAAGTCGGCGGGCGAGGTGGCCGAGCCGTTGGCCGTCGCGTAGCCCACGCTGACCGCGCGTCCGCTCGGCACGCCGAGGCTGACGGTGAAGGTCGCCGTCGTCGTGCCCGCGTCGCCCTCGGCAACCGTCGCGTCAGTGACGCTGAGCGCCGGGAGAGGATCGTCGTCGGTGATCGTTCCGTCGCCCTGGCTGTCCGAGATGGTCGCGTCCTCGGAGTTGTTCAGGCCGACGAGGAACGTCTCGTCAGCCTCGTCGAGCACGTCGCCGTTCACCGGCACCATCACCTGGCGGACGGTCTGGCCCGGCGCGAAGATCAGCAGTGCCGCTGGTCGTGCCGTAGTCCTCGGGCGAGCTCGCCGGCATGGAGCCTCCGGTGAGCGTTCCGAAGTCGACCGAAACGGGTCGGCCGCTCGCCGCGGAGAGCGAGACGTCGAAGACCGCGTTGACCGTGCCGCTGTTGCCCTCCGTGACCGTGGCGTCGCCGATCGACAGGACCGGCAGATCGTCGTCGTCGGTGATCGTTCCGAGGCCCTGGCCGTCGCCGAGCTCGGCGTTCGTCGGCGCCGTCAGGTTGACGAGGAAGCTCTCGTCGATCTCGTCGAGCGCGTCGCCGTTCACCGTCACCGCGACCGACTTCGTCGTGTCGCCGGGCGCGAACGTCAGCGTCGCGCCGGTGTCGCGTGAAGTCGCCGGGGGCCGTCGCGCTGTCGTTCGCCGTCGCGTACTGCACCGTCACCTGGCGGCCGCTGACTGCGTCGAGGCCGACGGTGAACGTCGCCGTCGTCGTGCCGCTGTGGCCTTCCGTGACCGTCACGTCGTCGATCGCGAGCTGCGGCAGGGCGTCGTCGTCTGTGATCGTGCCGGTCGCCGTCGCGTCGGCGAGCGTGGTGTTCCCCGGGACGGAGAGCGTGAGGGTGAGCGTCTCGTCAGCCTCGTCGAGGACGTCGCCGTCGACCGGCACCGAGATCGTCTTCGTAGTCTCGCCCGCCGCGAAGCTCAGCGTCCCGGACGTGGCGTCGTAGTCGGTTGTCGACTTGGCGTCGCCGTCGGAGGTCGCGTACTGCACCGTCACCTCACGGCCGCTGACCGGCGCGAGAGTCACGGTGAAGTCCATCGTCGCGGAGCCGGTGTCGCCCTCGACCACGCTGGCGTCTGCCACGGAGAGCGCGGGCAGCGGATCGTCGTCCGTGATCGTCCCGATGCCCACCGAGTCGCTGAAGCCGGCGAAGGTCGGGCTCGAGAGGAAGACCCGGTAGGTCTCGTTGGCCTCGTCCAGCAGGTCGCCGTTGACGGTCACCGTGAATGTCTCGGAAACGTCGCCCGGGACGAACGTGAGCGTTTCGGAGGCCGCCGCGTAGTCGGCTGGGGCGTTGGCGGGCAAGGTCACACCGTCCGCGGTCGCGGCGTTGACGGTCACGGCGCGGCCGCTCGGGCTGTCGAGGGTCACGGTGTAGGTCGCCGTAACCGTGCCGGCGTTGCCCTCGGCGACCGTCGAGTCGTTGACTCGGAGGGTCGGAAGCGAGTCGTCGTCGGTGATCGTGCCGAGGCCGGCCTCGTCACCGATCGCGGCGTTCACCGGGTTCGACAGCATCACGCTGAAGCTCTCGTCGAACTCGTCGAGTGCGTCGCCGTTCACCTGGACGGTGAGGGTCTTCGAAGTCTGACCCGGTGCGAAGACGAGGCTCCCGCCGGTTCCGGTGTAGTCGGCGGGGGAGACGGCCGTGCCGTTCGCGGTCGCCCAGCCGACGCTGACGGTCTGCCCGCTCGAGGGCGTCAGCGAGACGGTGAAGGTGGCGTCGACCGTGCCGGAGTGGCCCTCGGTGACGGTGACGTCGTTGATCGAGAGCGTCGGCTCGCCGTCGTCGTCGATGATCGTCCCGGCGCCCTGGTTGTCCACGAGGATCGCGTTGCCTGCGTTCGCGAGGTTCACCGTGTAGGTCTCGGTGGACTCGTCGCTCAGGTCGCCGTTCACTGGAACCGTGATCGTCTTCGTCGTCTGGCCCGCGGCGAACGTGAGCGTGTCCGCCGTTGCGACGAAGTCGCTCGGCGAGGTCGCGCTGCCGCCGACCGTCGTGTAGTCGACCGTCACCGCGCGGCCGCTCGTTGCGCCGAGCGTGACGGTGAAGTTCGCGTTGGTGGTGCCCGAGTTCCCCTCCACGATGGTGACGTCGTTGATTGCCAGCGTCGGCACCGGGTCGTCGTCGGTGATCGTCCCGACGCCCTGGGCGTCCGCGAGCTGGGCGTCGACCGGCGCCGAGAGGTTGAGCCGGAACGTCTCGTCGTCCTCGTCGAGCAGGTCGCCGTTGGCGACGACCGTCACCTGCTGTGAGGTCTGGCCGGCGGTGAAGGTCAGCGTCCCGGACTTGGCGGCGTAGTCCGCGGGGGCGGTCGCCCCGACGTTCTCGGTCGAGTAGCCGACGGAGACGGTGCGTCCGCTCGGCGCGTCGAGGCTCACGGTGAAGACCGCGTTGACCGTGCCCGAGTCGCCCTCGGTGACCGTCGCGTTGCCGACGGAGAGCTGTGGCAGCGGATCGTTGTCGGTGATCGTGCCGACCGCCTGTGCGTCGAGCAGCGTCGCGTTGGTCGTGTTGCTCAGGTTCAGGAAATACGTCTCGTCGTTCTCGTCGAGCAGGTCTGAGCTGACCGCGACGGAGACGGTCTTCGAAGTCTCGTGCGGCGCGAAGGTGAGCGTGCCGCTCGCGGTCGTGTAGTCGGCGCCTGCGAGCGCGGTGTCGTTTGCCGTCGCGTAGTCGACCGTGATCGTCCGGCTGCTGACCTCGCTGAGCTCGACGGTGAAGACTGCCTCGGTTGTGCCGGAGTCGCCCTCGGCCACGGTGACGTCGTCGACGGAGACGTCCGGCGGCGTCGTGTCGACGATCCACGTGTAGGTCGCCGGAGTCTGATCGACGTTGCCGGCGGCGTCGATGGCGCGCACCTCGAAGGTGTGCGACCCCTCGGTGAGGCCGGTGTAGTTGGCCGGCGAGCTGCACGCGCCGAACGCGCCGGTGTCGAGCTTGCACTGGAAGGTCGAGCTCGTCTCGGTCGACTCGAAGGAGAAGCCGGCGCTCGTCACCCAGTTCGGGTTCGGCGGATTGGCGGCGATCGTCGTGTTCGGGGCGGTCGTGTCGATCCGCCATGTGTGCTCAGCCGGGGTCGGGTCGACGTTGTCGACCGCGTCGATCGCCCGGACGGAGAACGTGTGCGTCCCCTCGGCAAGATTCGAGTAGGCCGCTGGGGACGTGCACTCGGCGAAGGCAGCGCCATCGAGTGCGCACTCGAATGACGCTGCCTCATTCGCCGAGAACTCGAACGACGGCGACGTACCGCTGGTGGGGTCGAGCGGCGCCGAGTCGATCGAGGTCTGTGGAGCAGTCGTGTCGACGCTCCAAGCTTGGGTGGCGGGTGTCAGGTCGGTGTTGCCGGCCGCGTCGCGCGCCCGCACCGCGAAGGTGTGAGCGCCGTCGGCCAGGTCGGAGTACGTGGCGGGAGACGTGCAGGTCGCGAAGGTGGCGCCGTCGAGGCTGCACTCGAGGACGGCACCTGCTTCGCTCGTGAAGTTGAAGGTCGCGCTGTCAGTGCTCTGCGCGCCGGAGGGGCCCGAGTCGATCGTCGGTCTGCGGAGCGATCGTGTCGACCGTCCAGCTGCGACTGGCGGGCGACGTGTCGGTGTTGCCGGCAGCGTCGGTCGCCCGCACCTCGAAGGTATGCGCGCCCTCGGCGAGGCTCAGGTACTCGGCCGGCGAGGAACAGGTTGAGAACACGGCCCCGTCGAGCGAGCACTTGAACGTCGCGCCGCCCTCGCTGGAGAAGCCGAAGCTGGCGGCGGCCGTGTTCACCAAGCCGGAGGGACCGGAGTCGATCGCCGTGTCCGGAGCGATCGTGTCGACCGTCCAGCTGCGGCTGGCCGGAGTGGCGTCCGTGTTGCCCGCTGCATCCGTTGCACGGACTTCGAAGGTGTGAGCGCCCTCGGCGAGGCTCAGGTACTCGGCCGGCGAGGAGCAGCTCGAGAAGGCGGCGCTGTCGCGGGAGCACTCGAAGGTCGCGCCGGCCTCGCTGGAGAAGGCGAAGGTGGCCGCGGCTGTGTTGACGAGGCCGCTCGGCCCGGAGTCGATCGTCGTGTCCGGAGCGATCGTGTCGACCGTCCACGAGCGGGTTGCGGGCGAGGCGTCGGTGTTTCCGGCTGCGTCGGTGGCACGAACCTCGAAGGTGTGCGCGCCCTGACCGAGTGAGCTGTACTCGGCGGGCGAGGAGCAGGCCGTGAAGGCAGCGCCGTCGATCGAGCACTGGAAGGTCGCCCCGGCCTCGCTCGAGAAGGCGAAGCTGGCCGCGGCTGTGTTGACCAGGCCCGACGGTCCGGAGTCGATCGTGGTCTGCGGGGCGATCGTGTCAACCGTCCAAGCCCGACCCGCCGGAGAAGCGTCGGTGTTGCCCGCTGCATCCGTTGCACGAACCTCGAAGGTGTGCGCGCCCTCGGCGAGGCTCAAATACTCGGCGGGCGAGGAGCAGGTCGTGAAGGCGGCTCCGTCGCGCGAGCACTCGAAGGTCGCGCCTGCCTCGCTGGAGAAGGCGAAGCTCGCCGCGGCGGTGTTGACGAGGCCGGTCGGGCCCGAGTCGATCGCGGTCTGCGGAGCGATCGTGTCGACCGTCCAGCTGCGGGACGCCGGCGTGGCATCGGTGTTTCCGGCTGCGTCGGTGGCGCGAACCTCGAAGGTGTGCGCGCCCTGACCGAGTGAGCTGTACTCGGCGGGCGAGGTGCAGGAACTGAACGGCGCGCTGTCGAGCGAGCACTCGAAGCTGGCACCGCTCTCGCTCGAGAAGCCGAGGCTCGCCACTGCGCTGTTGACGAGGCCGCTCGGCCCGGAGTCGATCGTGGTCTGCGGAGCGATCGTGTCGACCGTCCAAGAGCGGCTCGCGGGAGTGGCGTCCGTGTTGCCCGCGGCGTCAGTCGCCCTGACCTCGAAGGTGTGCGCACCCTCGGCGAGGCTCAGGTACTCGGCCGGGGAGCTGCAGCTGCTGAAGGCAGCACCGTCGCGGGAGCACTCGAAGGTCGCGCCTGCCTCGCTGGAGAACGCGAAGCTCGCGGCGCTCGTGTTGACGAGGCCGCTCGGGCCGGAGTCGATCATGGTGTCCGGAGCGATCGTGTCGACGGTCCAGCTGCGGCTGGCAGGCGAGGCGTCGGTGTTGCCGGCCGCATCGGTCGCCCTGACCTCAAAAGTATGTGCGCCCTCGGCGAGGCCGAGATACTCGTGGGGCGAGGTGCAGCTGCTGAAAGCAGCGCCGTCGCGCGAGCATTCGAATGTGGCGCCGGCCTCGCTCGAGAAACCGAAGCTGGCCGCAGCGCTATCGACGAGACCCGAGGGGCCGGAGTCGATCGTGGTCTGCGGAGCGATCGTGTCGACCGTCCAGCTGCGGGACGCCGGCGAGTTGTCGGTGTTACCGGCCGCGTCAGTCGCCCTGACCTCGAACGTGTGGACTCCCTCCGCGAGGGTCGCGTAGTCCTTCGGCGAGGTGCACGGGCTGAACGCGGCGCCGTCGAGCGAGCACTGGAAGGTCGTCCCAGCCTCACTCGAGAAGTCGAGGCTTGCCGCGGCCGAAGTCACAAGGCCGCTCGGGCCCGAGTCGATGGTCGTATCGGGCGCGATCGTGTCCACACTCCAGCTGCGGGAAGCCGGCGTGCTGTCGGTGTTGCCGGCCGCGTCCGTGGCCTTGACCTCGAACGTGTGGACTCCCTCCGCGAGGGTCGCGTAGTCCTTCGGCGAGGTGCACGGGCTGAACGCGGCACCGTCGCGCGAGCACTGGAACGTCGCGCCTGGCTCGCTGGAGAAGCCGAAGCTCGCCGCGGCGGTGTTGACGAGCCCGCTCGGCCCGGAGTCGATCGTGGTCTGCGGCGCGATCGTGTCGACAGTCCACGTACGGCTCGCCGGAGAAGCGTCGGTGTTGCCGGCGGCGTCGGCCGCCCTGACCTCGAATGCATGTGCGCCCTCGGCGAGGCTCAGATACGCGGCGGGCGAGGAGCAGGTCGTGAAGGCAGCGCCGTCGCGGGAGCACTCGAAGGTCGCACCCGCCTCGCTGGAGAAGGCGAAGCTCGCAGAGCTCGTGTTGACCAGGCCGCTCGGGCCCGAGTCGATAGTCGTGTCCGGCGCGATCGTGTCGACGGTCCAGCTGCGGCTGGCGGGCGAAGCGTCGGTATTGCCGGCGGGATCGGTCGCGCGCATCTCGAACGTATGGGCGCCCTGGGCAAGGCCGGCGTACTCAGCCGGCGAGGAACATGTCGAGAAAGCTGCGCCGTCGAGCGAGCACTCGAGCGTGGCGCCGCTCTCGCTCGAGAGTCCGAAGCTCGCGGCTGCGCTGGCGACGAGCCCGGAGGGACCGGAATCGATCGAACTCTCGGGAGCGATCGTGTCGACCGTCCAGCTGCGGCTGGCGGGAGAGGTGTCCATGTTGCCGGCCGTGTCCGTGGCCCGAACCTCGAAGGTGTGGGCACCCTGCTCGAGCGAGCTGTATTCAGCCGGCGAGGTGCAGGAGCTGAAGGGCGCGCTGTCGAGCGAGCACTGGAACGTTGCGCCTGCCTCGCTGGAGAAGCCGAAGCTCGCGGCCGCGGTATTGACGAGCCCGCTCGGGCCGGAGTTGACGGCCGTGTCGGGGGCGATCGTGTCGACAGTCCAGGCACGGCTCGCCGGTGAAGAGTCCGTGTTGCCCGCCGCGTCGGTTGCGCGCACTTCGAAGCTGTGCGGTCCCTGGCCGAGGTTCAAGTACTCCTTCGGCGAGGTACAGGCCGAGAACGGCTCGCCGTCGAGCGAGCACGCAAACGTCGCGCCGCCTTCGCTGGAGAAGCCGAGACTCGCAGCCGCGCTGCTGACCAGTCCGTTGGGCCCGGAGTCGATCGACGTGTTTGGCGCGATCGTGTCGACTGTCCAGCTGCGACTGGCAGCCGACGTGTCCGTGTTGCCCGCTGCGTCGGTTGCGCGCACCTGGAACGTGTGAGCGCCCTGGCCGAGCGAGCTGTACTCGGCGGGCGAGGTGCACGTCGTAAAGGTCGCTTCGTCCAGGGAACACTGGAAGATCGCGCCCGCCTCGCTGGAGAAGCCGAAGCTCGCCGCCGCGGTATTGACGAGCCCGCTCGGGCCCGAGTCGACGGCGGTGTCGGGGGCGATCGTGTCGACCGTCCAGGCACGGCTCGCCGGAGAAGCGTCGGTGTTTCCGGCCGCGTCGGTCGCCCGCACCTCGAAGGTGTGAGCGCCCTCGGCCAGGCTCAGATACTCGGCGGGAGAGGTGCAGCTGCTGAAGGCAGCGCCGTCGCGCGAGCACTGGAACGCCGCGCCCGGCTCGCTGGAGAACCCGAAGCTCGCCGCGGCGGTGTTGACCAGGCCGCTCGGCCCGGAGTCGATCGTGGTCTGCGGAGCGATCGTGTCGACCGTCCACGAGCGAGTTGCAGGCGTCGCGTCCGTGTTCCCGGCAGCATCGGTCGCTCTGACCTCGAAGGTGTGCGCGCCTTCGGCGAGGCTCAAATACTCGGTCGGCGAGGTGCAGCTGCTGAAGGCAGCGCCGTCGCGCGAGCACTCGAACGTGGCGCCCGCCTCGCTGGAGAAGCCGAAGCTGGCGGCGCTCGTATTGACGAGGCCGCTCGGGCCCGAGTCGATCGTCGTTTCCGGAGCGACCGTGTCGACCGTCCAGCTGCGGCTCGCGGGCGTGGCGTCCGTATTGCCCGCTGCGTCGGTCGCCTGGACCTCGAAGCTGTGAGCACCCTGGTCGAGGCGAGCAGTACTCAGCCGGCGACGATGCAGCGTGCGAGAACGGCGCACCGTCGAGCGAGCACTGGAAGGTCGCCCCGCCTCGCTCGAGAAGCCGAGGCTCGCCGCTGCTGCTGTTGACGAGGCCGCTCGGGCCGGAGTCGATCGTCGTGTCGGGCGCGATCGTGTCGACCGTCCAGCTGCGGCTCGCCGGAGTCGCGTCGGTGTTGCCGGCTGGATCCGTCGCCCGCACCTCGAAGGTGTGCGCGCCCTCGGCGAGGCGCAGGTACTCGGCGGGCGACGTGCAGGACGCTGAAGGCCGCGCTGTCGCAGCGAGCACTCGAACGTCGCGCCCGCCTCGCTGGAGAAGCCGAAGCTCGCGGCGCTCGCTGGTGACCGAGCCGGAGGGCCCGGAGTCGATCGTCGTCTGCGGCGCGACGGTGTCGACGGTGAACGTCCGCGTCGGCAGGCGTCAGGTCGATGTTCTCCGCAGCATCCGTCGCGTAGCACCTCGAAGGTGTGTGTGCCGGCGAGCGTCGGGGTCGTGTACGGCGACGTGCACTGCTCGAAGTCGTCCTCGTTCAGCCGGCACTGGTACGTCTCCCCGCCGGAGAACTCGAAGGTCGGCGTCGGATCGTTCGTCGAACTCGCCGGGGCCCTCGACCGATCTCCGTCTCCGGGGCGACCGTGTCCACGGTGAAGGTCCGACTTGCCGGCGGAAGCGTCGACGTTGCCCGCGGCGTCGGTGGCGATGACCTCGAAGGTGTGCGGTCCGTCGGCCAACAGGTCGACCGTGTGCGGCCACGAGCACGGCGCGAACGCGTCGGTGTCGACGCGGCACTCGTAGCTCTCGCCTCCCGAGAACTCGAAGGTCGGCGTGCTGTCGGGAATGTCCTCCCCGTCGGGTCCGACGTCGATCACCGTCTCGGGCGGCGTGCCGTCGACCTCGATGTCAGGCTGGTCGCCGTCGAGGACAAAGGGGTCGCCGTCGCGCAGAAGCTCGGTTGTCCAATATCCCGCGCTCTCGTCGGCCGGGGCGTCCGCGCTGAAGGTGACCGTGAGCGCGCCACCCGGGCAAAGCTCGTTCTCCGAACCGGACGGACTGGCGAGATTGATGCGCTCGGAGTCGAGGAGGACGCCGTCGGGCTCCCACGTCGCGTCGATACAACTGCCCGCTGCGGTCGTGGTCGCCGTGACGCTCGAGCCGTCGACGTCGAAACCGAACGGGATTCCGACGCGAGCTTCGTTCGCAGCGCTCGACGAGCCCGCGTCGCTCGAGACGACGACGGTGTACGTCTTGGTCGACAAAGGCTGCACCGCGCCGGGCGAGGACGTCGCCGTGTACCCGTCGCCGGGGAGGCCCGCCGCCGAGCTGACGAGCAGCAGCGGCACCGTCACGACGGATGCCGCCAAGAGCCGCAGAGCTGTGCGTTGCGTCAACCGGTCACCGATGGGAGGGCGACGAGGACGGCGACGAGCAACGTCGCCACACCTGCGACGACGATGTTGAGCCGGTGCCCGTCGACGTAGACGACGACCTGCTCAGTCCGCCAGTGCGCGTCGGTCGAGAGCAGGCGCTCGAGGGCTCCGAGCGGCAGCGCGGCGAGGAGCATCCCGAGGAGCGCGAGCCCCGCGGCGGTCGTGATCAGCCCGCGGACGAGTGGCGAGGTCGCCAGGTCGCTACCGCTCGCCGCGGGTGCGTTGTTGGGAATCGACACGGGCGCCGTCTTCGAGGCATCCGGGAATCCCTGATCGACGAATGCGGGCTTCTGCCGGCGCGCCGAACGCGCCGCCTTCCGCTTCGCAGCCTTCCGTGCTGCGGGATTCGTCCGCTTCGGCTGCTGCGCCTTGCGCTTCGGCTTCGCGGCCGCACGGGGACGAGCGGGCGGCGGAGCAGGCGGCCGGACGACCGCTGCCGGCGGGGGCGGCGGCGGAGGCGGGGGCGGCGAAGGAGGCTGAGGCGCTGGTTGAGGCTTCGGAGCAGGGGGAGGCGGAGGCGGAGGAGGAGGCGGAGGAGCAGGATCGGGCTTCGGGGCTGCCGTCGTGGGCGGCGGATCCGCCGGAGGCGACGTCTGGGCAAGCGCGTTCGACGCGGCAAAGCCCATGACGAGGAAGAACCCCGTCAGGGCCGCCAGCGATACCACTCGAAGCGACGCACCGAAAGTCCGCGGTTGCGGCGTCGCTACGAGATTCGGTTGTCCGAGTTGCTGCCCGGTGCCCCCCACCGATGATCCCCCACCTTCATGAAACTCCCCACCTACAGAAACGTACGAAAACTGAGTGTACGACGAAAAACCTCGTTCTCAAAGGTCCGAGAACCACTCAATTCCTTCGTATAGGTAGTGCTCGCGGGGCGCTGCGGAGGCTAGAGCTCTTCCGAGGCTCGTAACAGCCCGGCGACGATCACTCCGACCGCCGCGATCAGGCTGATCCAGATGCCGATCCCGCGGCTCGCCGGCTGGAACTCCTCAGGGATCGAAATCACGCGCACCAGCACCATGATCGTGGCGAGCGAGCCGAGCACGATCACGACGAGGCTCTCAGGAACCGTGGCGGGAAGCTCGATCCCGGCGTGGTGCAGGAGCTGCAGGGCGATCACCGCCAGGCCGATCAGCAGCACGATCTTCGCGAGCGCCCCGGTATGCCAGCCGATGATGGCGATCGTCGGCTCCTCGCCGACGCCGACGTACCACCCCATCAGCGTCGAGAGGCTGAGCACGAGCCCGGAAAGCCAGGTCAGACGCTCGCCGGCGCCCCAGACCCAGGCGACGTCGGGCGAGAATCGCTCGGGGGTCTCGACAAAAGGTTCGTCGGGGGGAAACGGCTCTGGGGTCTGCACCGGCGGAAGTATCGGGGATCGGGAGGACTACAGACCGAAGAGCTGTTCGATCTGCTGCCACACGACGAGCGCGAGGTAGGCCGCTACCACGAGCAGGACCAGAAGGACGGTCCAGAAACGGAGCCCGGCCTTGCTCCGCTCGCGCACACGCTCCTCGCGCGCGTATCGGCGGGCTCGGTGGAATCGGTATGCGCGATCGACCGCCGTCGGATCGAGCGGCGGCTCTTCGACGGCATCACGGCGTCGGGCCGGCTCGGCCATGCGGCCACTATAAATGCGGACCTCAATGGAAGCCACGACCAGCCAGCTGGAGAGTCTCGTGGAAGCGGGTCGCGACCTCGCTGCCGCGCAGACGCTCGACGATGCGCTCGCGGCGCTCGCCCGCGGGGCAGCCGCCGCCACCGGGGCGAGCATCGTCATGATCCGTGTCCCGGACGCCTCGGGGGGCCTGCCGGCGCGGGGCGTCCACACCGAGTCGCCCGCGCTCGCCGCGGAGCTCGAGGGCTCCCGGCTCGCGGCAGCGGACGTCGGGCCGGACGAGATCGTCGAGCGCGACGCGCTCCCGATTGCGATCCGCCGCCTCGCCGAGCGCGGGGGCGCCGTCGGTGTTCTGCTCTTCCCCGCCGTGGCGCAGGATCAGGTCGTCGCCACGCTCGAGCTGATGCGGCCGCGCCGCGATTTCACCGCGGCGGAGCGGTCGCTCGCGCAGATCGCCTCGCAGCAGGCGGGCCTCGTCGTCCGCGCCTTCGCGCCGGCGAACGGGACGGCCAACGGCCAGGCCGTGCTCGCGAATGCGCTCGAGCTCGCGGGACGCGCGCTCACCGTGGGCACCGAGGAGGCGCGCAGCGCCGAGCGCATCGCACGCCTCGCCGTCGAGGTGACGGGCGCGGCGTCGTGCCTGCTCTGGCGGACCGAGCTCGACGAGGTCGTGCCGCTCTCGGCGATCGGCGTCGTCGGCGATTCCGCGAGTCTGGCCCGCGAGGGCCAGGCTGCGATCTCGAACCAAGACGTCGTCGTCACGGAAGAAGAGAACGGGACCGTCGCGCACATCCGTCTCGGCGATCCCTCGCTCGGCGGCCTTCGCCTGGCGTTCTCCGGTCATGCGCCGGCTGCGGAAGAGCTCGCGCGCCTCGCCGCGTTCGGCGCCCGCGCGGCGCACGTGCTCCGCGCCGGGGAGCGCACGACACTGCTCTCCCAGGAGCTCGAGCGCAGCCGCGCCTTGCTGGCCGTGGTCGGACAGGCGATCGCCGAGCTCTCGCTCTCCCACACGCTGGACACCGCAGTCGACCGCGTGGCCGAGCTCCTCGGCACGCAGCAGGCGGCCGTCTACCTCCGGAACGGGCAGGACCTCGAGACGGCGACAGAGCGGGCACTCGCGGGCCCGCACCTCAGGGTGGCCCACGCTTTGGTGGGCCTAGCCCTTGGGCAATTGAGATCGCGGCCCGTGGTCGAGATCTCGGACGCCCTCGAGGAGCCCGCCCTGGCCTCGGTCCGGGAGGCCGTCGCCGAGGCCGGCATCGAGGCGATCGTCTGCGTCCCCCTCCGGGCAGGGCGCGAGCTGATCGGACTGCTCGTCGCCTACCTCCCTGGTGGCCGAAGGCTCCACGCCAACGAGTCCGCGCTGCTCGCCGCGCTCGCGGGACAGCTCGCGGTCGCCGTCCAGAACGCCGGACTGCACGAGCAGGCGATGCGGCTGGCGCGCGACCGGGAGGAGGCGCTGCGCTCCGAGCGGCGTGCGGCGCGCCGACTCGAGGCGTTCTTCGAGATCTCGCGGTCCTTCTCGGAGAGCATGGAGCTCGAGCAGACGGTCGAGGCCGTGACGCGGACGGCGGTCGAGCTGCTCGACCTGGACGCGGCGGTCCTGCGAATGCCCGAGGGACGCGGGGAGGACCTCGTCGCGCGATCGGTCTACATCCCGGACCCGCGGCTCGCTGCGGCGCTCGAGCCGATCCTCGGTCGTCCGCAACCCGTCGCGCGGCTGAAGGGTCTCGGGCTCGGTGCCGCCCGTCGCGCGCTCCTCCTCGACCCGGTCACGGCGGAACGGCTCGGTGGCGGCCACGAGCTCCTCGCGCCGTTTCTCGAGCGCGGGTCGAGCGCCGTCATCGTCCCGATCATCGCCTCGGGCGAGGTGATCGCGGCGCTGACGGCCGTCACGCTCGACCCTGGGCGCCGAGCCGACGCCGAGACCGTGGAGACGCTGCGCGCGCTTGCGGCACAGGCCGCATTCGCAATCGACAACGCGCGCCTCCACGAGCAGCAGGCCGGCTTCGCCGACGCCATGCAGCGGTCGCTTCTGCCCTCGACGCCGCCCGTCCTCGCCGGCGTCGAGATCGGCAGCGTCTACGAGTCGTCGGCGCGTCTGGACGTCGGGGGCGACGTCTACGACTACGCGACCCTTCCCGACGGCCGCGTCGCGGTCGTCGTCGGCGACGTGACGGGCAAGGGGATCGACGCCGCCGCCGACATGGCGATGACGAAGTTCGTGTTCCGGTCGCTCGCGCGCGAGCACCCCGAGCCGGCGGCCTTCCTTCGGGCGGCGAACGACGTCGCCGTGGAGGAGCTTCAGGAGGGCAAGTTCGTGACGCTCGTCTACCTGACGCTGAGCCCCGACACCGGGGAGCTCGCGTGTGCGAGCGCGGGTCATCCCGTCCCGCGGCTCATCTGCGAGGACGGCCGCGTCCTCGAGGTGGGGGCGACCGGCCTCGCACTCGGAATCGCTCCGGATCAGACCTACGACCAGGTACGCGAGACGCTCGACCCGGGAAGCTCCGTCGTCCTCTTCACGGACGGCGTGATCGAGGCGCGCCTGGACGGCGAGCTGTACGGCCACGATCGCCTCGACCGGTTCCTCACGGAGCACCGCGAGCTCCCCGCGGGTGAGCTCGCCCGTGCGGTCGTGGACGACGCGCGCAGCTTTGCCGGCGGCGGGCTGGACGACGACTCGGCGGTCGTCGTCGTGAAGCGCGTGTGACCCGACGGTTCGAGCTCACGTTGAGCGGCGTCGTCTTCGCCGCCGGAGTTGGCGCGCTCGCGACGGAGATAGCAGCCTCCCGTCTGCTCGCGCCGTACTTCGGCAACTCCACGATCGTCTGGGCGAACGTGATCGGCCTCGTCCTCGCGTCGCTCTCGCTCGGGTACTGGCTCGGCGGGCGACTCGCCGACCGTCGGCCGACGCCGCGGGTGCTCGGCGCGGTGCTGCTCGTCGCGGCCTGCATGATCGCCGTGATCCCGTTCATCGCCCGCCCGCTCCTTGATTTCTCCGTCGAGGGGCTCGACCGCGTGTCGGCCGGCGCGGCGATCGGCTCGTTCTTCGGGGTGCTCGTGCTCTTCGTCCCGCCGGTCGTCCTGCTCGGGATGGTCGCGCCGTTCGCCATCCGCCTCTCGCTGACAGACCTGGAGAGCGCGGGCGCCGTCTCGGGCCGGCTCTACGCGATCTCGACCGTCGGCAGCCTGCTCGGGACGTTTCTCTCCGCCCTCATCCTGATCCCGGCGATCGGGACGCAGCGCACGCTGCTCGCGAGCGCGGCGCTGATCGGCGTCGGCGGCGCCGGCCTTCTCGGCCGACGGTGGCTGGCCGTCGCCGCGGGGATCACAGCGCTCCTCTTGATCCCACCGGGCGCGGTCAAGCCGCAGGAGGGGGTGCTCTACGAGGACGAGTCTCGCTACCAGTTCATCCAGGTCGTCGAGCGCGACGGCGTCCGGCGTCTCTACCTCGACGAGGGCCTCGCCACGCACTCGGTCTGGCGTCGCGACGAGGTGCTCACAGGCGGCGTGTGGGACACGTACCTGGCAGTGCCGCAGCTCCTCGGCCGGAAGCCGCAACGCGTGGCGATGCTGGGGAACGCAGCTGGCACGGCGGCGCGCGCCTACGCGCGCTACTACCCCGGCGCGAGGATCGACGGCGTCGAGCTCGATCCCGCCGTCAGCGCCGCCGGCCGGAGGTTCTTCGGGATGAGCGAGATCCCGAACCTCACGGTGCACGACGCCGACGCGCGCGAGTTCTTGCGTCACACGAGCCAGCGATACGACGTGATCATCGTCGACGCGTACCGCCCGCCGTATGTCCCGTTCTACCTTGCGACCAAAGAGTTCTTCGCGCTCGTTCGTGAGCGCCTGCGGCCCGGCGGCGTCGTCGCGCTGAACGTGGCGACCACGCCTGACGACCATGCACTCGCCCGTGAGATCGCCGGCACGCTTCGCACGGAGCTGCCGGAGGTCCTTGCGTGGCAACCGCTGAAGTTCAACCAGATCGTCATCGGCCAGAAGGCCCCTCGCCCGCGGCGCCTCCCAGTGACGTTGGAAGGGGGCGACGAGCTCATCGCGCTCGCCGCGGACCTCGTCGACAACGCCCGCGAAACGCGGCCATCGGATGATCCCTGGACCGACGATCGCGCGCCGGTCGAGTGGATCACCGACCGGATGATCGTCGAGTTCGCGGCGGAGGGCGGCCGCTTCGACGAGGAACCCCTTCCGACAGCGCCATGAGCAGGGTTTTTCCCTACACTGCGGCCGGATGAGGCGTGGGGTCCTGATCGCGGCGGGAACGCTCGCCTGCCTTGCGGCGGGCCTGCTCAGCGCGGCCGTGCTCGGCGCCGGAGAAGGGCTCGCGCAGGTGACTACACCCTCGTTGCCCACCGCCACCACGACGACTGCGACCACCACGACCGGGACGACGACCACGACGCCGCGTGAGCCGCAGGCCGAGTACATCGCCGAGGGCGTGACGGTCGGCAAGGTCGCGGTCGGAAGCATGACTCCGGCGGATGCGCGGACCACCGTCCAGGCGACGTTCGATGCGCCGGTCCAGGTCCGGTTCGGCTCGACCACCCTCTCTGTCACACCGCGGAAGCTCGGCGCCACGGCACGCGTGAAGCTCGCGATCGACCAGGCGCGGCGCGCCGCCCCGAACGCGCGCGTCCCGCTCTTCGTGACGCTCCGGAGCGGCGCGGTCAAGCGCTACGTGAAGACGGTCTCGCGCCGCTTCGACCGTCCCGCCCGGGACGCAGAGCTGACGGGCCTGAGGCGGTTCCGCCCCTGGATCACGAAGGAGCGGCCGGGCACGAGGCTTCGCCAACGCAGCTCGGTTCGCAGGATCGTCGCGGCGCTGCGCAAGCACGAGCGCACCGTACGAATTCGCGCCGACCAGCTCAGCGCCGAGCGTCACTCGCGCGCGCTACGGGCCGATCGTCGTGATCCGTCGCGAGTCCAAGAGGCTCAACCTCTACCGTGGGATGAGACTCTGGAAGCGGCTCGGCGTCGCGACGGGCACCTCCGACTACCCGACGCCGATCGGCCGCTTCCGGATCGTCACGTTGCAGCGGCATCCGTGGTGGTATCCGCCCGACTCCGACTGGGCCAAGGGCAAGGAGCCCGTTCCGCCCGGGCCGGGGAACCCGCTGGGGACGCGCTGGATGGGTCTGAGCGTCTCAGGTGTCGGCATCCACGGAACGCCGGATCCGGCGTCGATCGGCTATTCCGCGTCGCACGGCTGCATCCGGATGCGCATCCCGGAAGCCGAGTGGGTCTTCAGCAGGGTGCGGGTGGGCACGACCGTGTTCATCGTCCGGGCGTAGCCTCTAGACATGACGGCGCGGTTGAAGCTCACTGCGCAGGTGCTGGCACTGGCGCTCGTGACCGGGCTCTTCGCGCTCCTCGTGTGGAAGATGTGGAGCCAGGACGAGGGCGCCGCGCCGAAGCTCGGGCGCGGTGAGACGCCGACGGCGCCCAGCTTCCGGCTCGACCGTCTCGACCAGCCCGGCAAGCTCTCGCTCGCCGCGTATCGCGGCCGGCCGGTCGTCCTCAACTTCTGGGCCTCGTGGTGCGTCCCGTGCAAGGAGGAAGCGCCGCTGCTCGAGGCGGTCTGGAAGCGCTATCGGGACCGCGGGCTCGTCGTCGTCGGTGTCGACATCAACGACCTGAAGGGCGACGCCCGGCGTTTCGCGCGGCAGAACAGGATGAGCTACCCCCTGGTCTACGACGGGCCGGGTGACACGACCACGACCTACGGGCTGACCGGCGTCCCGGAGACCTTCTTCGTCGCGCGCGACGGGCGGCTCGTCTGCGAGCGGATCCAGGCAGGCCTCCACCTCGAGGGAAATCGGGACCGCTTCGACGACTGCGTCCAGGAGGTGCTCGGCGCATGAGGATCGCCGCCGTGATCGTCGCGGCGCTGGCGCTGGCCGGTCCGGCCGCCGCCGCGTGCCCGTCGGTTGCAGATCTCGAGGGTGAGCTGATGTGCCCCACGTGCAAGACCACGCTCGACCAGTCCAATGCCCCAGCGGCTCTGCGGATCAAGGCGGCGCTTCGCCAGCGGGTCGCCACGTGTACGCCCGAGCAGGAGATCAAGGACGAGCTCGTGGCGCAGTTCGGGCCGTCGGTGCTCGCTGCGCCGCCGCGCGAGGGATTCCACTGGCTCGCCTGGCTGCTGCCGCTCCTGGGACTCCTCGCTGCCGGGGCCGTGGTCTCGGTGCTCGTCTGGCGCTGGAGCCGCACGCGTCCGATCGAGGGCGCCGCTGCGTCGAACGGCCGCCCCGAGCTCGACCCGGAGGTCGAGCGCCGGCTCGACAGCGAGCTGGCGCGCTTCGATGGCTGACATATCCCGGTCGCGTTCGTCGCCGGGCTGCTCTCGATCATCACGCCGTGTGTGTTGCCGCTCGTCCCGGGCTACCTGTCCGCGGTCTCGGCGGTCGAGGCCGGCCGGCTGGGGGAGAAGGGCGTCGGGCGGCGCGTCGCGCTCGCGAGCATCCCCTTCGTCCTCGGCTTCACGGCGGTCTTCGTGTTGCTCGGGGCCAGCGCCGCGGCGATCGGCGGGCTGCTCGACCTCAACCGCCGCGCAGAGCTGGCCGGCTTCGTGCTCGTGGTGCTCGGGCTCGCGTTCCTCGGCGTCCTCCCGTGGCCCGAGCGACTCGTCGCGCCGGAGCTGCTCGGCCGGGCCCGAGGCAGAGGGTCCGGCGCGCTCCTGGGCGCCGCGTTCGCGGTCTGCGCCGCCCCGTGCATCGGGACCGTCCTGGCCTCGGTGCTCGTGCTCGCCGGCAACGCCGAGACGGCGCTGAAGGGATCGGTGCTCCTCGCCGCCTACTCCGCGGGCCTCGGTGCGGCGTTCGTGCTTGCCTCGATCGCCTTCGTCCGCGCGATGGGCGCTTTCAGGTGGCTCCGCGACCACTACCGCTGGATCCGCATGGCGAGCGGCGCGGCGCTCGTCGTCCTCGGCCTCTCGCTCTTCTTCCACCGCGACGCGTGGCTCCGCGTCGGGCTGAACCGCGCGCTCGAGTGGGTCGGCCTAGGGACCTTCTAGCTCGAGCGACCCCTCCGCGACGGTCCGCTGCGCCTGCTCGACTGACCGCAGATACGAAGCCACGTCCACGCCACGGTGTTCGGGTGCGAACGGGCCGAGCCTGCGGGCCGCCTTCTCGAGCTGCCGCTCGCAGCCGACCCGGTTGCCGCGACCTGCCTGGTACCACGCGACGGCCACATGGACGAGCCCCTGGAAGAAGTCCTTCTCGGCCGGCTCGGCCGCGCGCCAGACGTCCTCGAGCGTCTCGTGTGCCTCGAAGTACTCACCTCGCGTGATCTGGTCGAGGCCAAGCCGTAACCCATCGTCCACAGCGGGAGTGTTACCCTCGAGCGCGAGATGGCGACGATCCTGCTGGCTGGGGTCGACCTCTACTTCCGCGGCAAGCTCGAGGCGTCCCTGGCGGGCCATCGGTTCACGACGACCGACGGCGTCGACCCGCCCGACCTCGTGATCGCGGACATCGCGAGGATCGATCCGGACGAGGTGGCGGACGCGTATCCCGACGTCCCGATTCTCGGCTTCTCGAACCACGCGGACACCTCCGGCTTGCGCCGCGCGCACGAGGCCGGTTTCGACCAGGTAGTCGCCAAATCTGCGCTCGTGGAGCGAGCCCCTCAGCTGGTCGAGCAGCTGATCGCCTAGGTAGGGTCCGACCCAGTGACGTACATCATCGCCGAGCCCTGCATCGACATCAAAGACCGCTCGTGCGTCGACGTCTGCCCGGTCGACTGCATCCACGAGTTCGAGCGGATCTTGATCATCGATCCCGAGGAATGCATCGACTGCGGGGCATGCGAACCGGAGTGCCCGGTCGAGGCGATCTTCCCTGAAGACGCGCTCCCCGATAAGTGGGAGCCGTTCATCAAGATCAACTACGCGTACGGGGAAGGGGCCGAGGCCGTGAATCCTCTCGTCGACGCGTACGCGACCGAGCACAACGTCCAGAATCCGCCGCTGGAATAACTTCGCGCCGACCGGGTATCCCCTCCGAACCGACAAGGAGGGTTCCTATGCCTCAGAAGGCGTGGAGTAACAAGCGCGAACGGCAGTACGAGCACATCAAGGACAGCGCCAAGAAGCGCGGCACCTCGACGAAGAAGGCGAAGGAGATCGCCGCGCGCACCGTCAACAAGGAACGGGCGCGGTCGGGCGAGGCGCGCACCTCGTCCCGCACCTCGAGACGCGACATCTCGTCGGGCCGCCGCGGCGGTCTGCGCTCCGGGACGAACCGGCCGAAGGGCCGCACGAAGGAGCAGCTGTACAACGAGGCCAAGCGGATGAACATCGCCGGCCGCTCGAAGATGAACAAGCAGCAGCTCCAGCGCGCCGTCGACCGGCGCAAGTAACCGCTCTGTCGGACGCACGGCCGTCGGTATCCTCGGCGGCCGTGCGACCCAACACGCTCGACCACGTCGCGTACTGGCTGGAGGATCGCGAGGCCATGGCCGACTTCGCCACGGCCCATCTCGGCATGCACGTGATCGATCGGAACGAGAAGTTCACGCTCGTCGGCGCCGACGCGCGCCGGGGGAAGCTGACGCTGTTCGAGGCGGACGGCCCGCGCGAGCGCGGCGCCCTGAAGCACGTCGCGCTGCGCGTGAACGATCTGGACGCTGCGCTGACTCAGCTGCCCGGCGACGTCACCGTGGAACGCGAGAACGGCACGGCGCTCTTCGACGCCGGACAGGGCGTGCGTCTCGGCCTCGTCGAAGCGGAGACCGACAGCGACTACGACCTCGATCACGTGGCGCTCTTGTCCGCGGATCCCGAGTCGACCGCGGCCCGGTATCGCGACTACGGCTTCAAGGCCGCGGATCCCGGCTCTTCCGGCGCGCCGCGCGTCGAGGTGGCAGGCGCGTTCGTCGAGTTCCACGACGGCGATCCGGGCGATCCCGAGGAGCCGCTGCTCCACCACCTCGCCCTGCTCGTCGACTCGGCGGAGGAGCACCGTGCCGCCGCGGAGGAGCTGAACATCGAGATCCAGGACTTCGTCGACGCCCCGAACACACTCGCGGTCTTCGTCTGGCTCCCCGAGCGCGTGCGGCTCGAGTACGTCGAGCACAAGCCGACCTTCGCGCTGACCTGAACATCGCAGGGGCCGGCATGGCCGGGCTCGTCTCGGCGACCCGCGCCCGCGAGCTCGGCGCGCAGCCTTGTCGTCTACGAGAAGGGCAGCCGCGCCGGAGGCTCGATGCTCCTGTCCAGCGGCTTTGTCTGGCGCTACCGCTCGTACGAGATCTTCCGCGAGCAATGCCCGGGCGGCAATCCCGAGCTTCAGCGCCTGATCCTCGACCGGTTCGACGACGCGCTCGACTGGCTCGAGACGCAGGGCGTCGAGCTGCTCACCCGGGAGACGGGAAACCCGCTGACCGTGGGCGCGCGGTTCGACCCTCGGCAGCTCGTCGACGCGCTCGCGCGCGACGTGCGGCTCGGGGAGACGACCGACGATCCGACGATCCTCGCGACGGGCGGCTTTCCGGTGAGGCTTGCACGGGACCGAGGACTCCTCCTCCGGGCGAATCCGTGGAGCGAGGGCGACGGGCTCGACCTCGCGCTTGGGCGAGGTGCTCGAACCGCCGGCGACCTCGACGAGTTCTACGGGCGGGCGATGCCGGCCGTCGACGAGCTCGCGGAGAACGACTTCGTCCGCCTGAGCCAGCTCTACGGCCGCCACGCGCAGGTCACGTCCGAGGACGGGGCTCAGCGGTTCGACGACGAGCCTGACTGGTCAGAGACGAACCTCGCGCAGGAGATCGCACGCTGGCCGGGCGGCCGCGCCTGGTTCACGGTCGACCGATCCGCCCTCGACACAAAGGTCCGAGAGCGAAGCGTGGGGGAGATGATCGAGGCGGCCCGACGAGGCCGGAGCGCCGATGAAGGAGACCGACGGCGAGATCGCCGTCCTGGTTCGCGCGGCCGTGACGCAGACGCTCGGCGGGATCGCCGTGGACACCCAAGCGCGCGCCGCGGACGGCCTCTACGTCGCGGGCGCGGATGCGGGCGGCATCTCGACCGGCGGCTGGTCGAGCGGTCTCGCGACGGCCCTCGTGCTCGGACTCGTGGCCGCCGAGTCGGCCACCTAGCCACCCACTTTCGTTACATCGCCGGTGCGAATCCTTACGGCCCGCTGATCGTCGCCAAACGGGCGAATCGTACGTTCGGGCTGTTGGGTCCATGCCGCATCGCGACGATATCCAGGGGCTTCGGGCGGTGGCAGTGCTGCTCGTCGCGCTGGGTCACGCGGGGGTTCCGTTCCTCCGCGGCGGCTATGTCGGCGTCGATGTCTTCTTCGTCCTCTCGGGGTTCCTCATCACCGGGATGCTGCTCGCGGAGTTCGCGAAGCGCGGGTACGTCTCACTCTCGGAGTTCTACGTTCGGCGCGCGCGCCGGATCCTTCCGGCCGCGACGCTCACGCTCGTTGCGACCCTCGTGGCCGCACACCAGCTCCTCAACTTCGTCCGAGCGCGGGAAGCCGTCACGGACACGATCTGGGCGTCCTTGTTCGGAGCCAACGTCCACTTCGCGCGAGAGGGAAGCGACTACTTCGAGCAAGGGCAGCCGCCGTCGCCCGTCCTGCACTTCTGGACGCTCTCGGTGGAGGAGCAGTTCTACCTCGTCTGGCCATCCGTGGTGGCGGTGGCTCTCGCCGGCACGCTTTTCGGCCGTCGGCGCCTTCTCGTCATCGTGCTCGCCGGCGCGATCCTCTCGCTTGCCTGGTCGATCTACCACACCGCCGAGGCCCCGCAGGCCGCCTACTTCTCGACTTTCGCCCGAGCGTGGGAGCTCGGCCTCGGCGCAGCGCTCGCGATCGCAGCTCCAACGGTGGTGCGGATCGTGAGCCGCTGGGCAGACCGTCCTCGGCTGGCTCGGCGTAGCGGCAATCCTTTCCGCAGCGGTGCTGTTTTCGGGCAGCACGGCGTTTCCGGGCGCCGCCGCCCTCGTACCGGCGCTCGGCGCCGCACTGGTGATCGTCGCCGGGCTTTCGGGACACCAGCGCGGGGCAGCCCGCTTCCTGTCAGTCGCCCCTTTGCGGTTCGTCGGAGACAGGTCGTACGCGTTCTACCTCTGGCACTGGCCGGTGCTGATCATCGCCGTCCAGTACGCAGGCCATCGAGCTCTCGCTCGCGGTAAAGCTGGCGCTGCTCACCGGGGCATTCCTGCTGTCCGTCGCCAGCTACGCGCTCGTCGAGAACCCGCTGCGACGGATGAAGTGGCCGACGCCCGCCGGCGCGCTCATGTGGCCGGCGTCGAGCGCGGCGGTTGTGATCGTGTCGTTCGTCGTTCTGGCGTCGCTCGACAGGACGGCCGCGCGCCTCGAGCCGGCTGCGGCAGCGGTCCGCACGATCCAGAGCTCAGCGGCGCCGCCGACGAGGAAGCCGCAGCCGCTCCCCGTCGTGGTCGCCGCGGTGAGACAGGCGGAGCGAGCCGCGCCGATCCCCTGGCCCTTGACGCCGCCCGTCGAGAAGCTCCGCGAGGACTTCTACGCGTTCCCGGCCGGCTGCATCCCGCGAGACGGGCAAACGTCGAGCAAGCTCTGCCGGCTCGGCAGCCGCTCGAGCGGGAAGACGATCGTCCTGTTCGGCGACTCGCACGCGCAGATGTGGATGCCGGCGATCCTGCGATTGGCGGAACGCGACGGCTGGGTCGTGGTGCCCCTCGTCAAGACGCGATGCATTCCGCGCAGATGGAGCGAGAAGAGCGGCGAGTGCGCCACCTGGTTCCGGTGGGCCAAACGGCAGGCGACGCGTCTCCGCCCGCAGGTCTCGCTGATCATCGGCAGCTGGGCGAGGGCGTTCGCACCGCGGCGGGCAGTCGGCCCCGTCGACGCGCTGACCGTTGCGATGCACAAGTTCTCGGCACGCGTGATCGTCGTCGGCGACGCACCGGGGCAGCCACGAGAGCCCGTGGACTGCCTACTCGAGCGGGACGCCACGATGAAGACGTGCACGAGCCAACCGCCGGCCGCGGCGCTGCAGGCCAACGCAGCGATCGCGTCGAACGCCCGCCGTCGCGGAATCGGCTTCGTCGACACCGAGGGCTGGTTCTGTGCCCGTGGTAGCCGAAAGCAGCTGCTCTGCCCGCTCGTGGTCGACCGGACGATCGCCTACTTCGACCGGGCCCACATCACGAAGACCTACGCGCTGAAGCTCGGCGCGGTGTTCCGGACGGGGTTCCGGCAGGCGCTTTTCAGTTAAGCGGCCTGGAGGTACGCGCAGCGACGGTCGTCACCCGGCAGCGGCGACGGGCCGATGCGCGTCACCATCATCCGTCCCTCTTCCTCGTCGAGCACGGAGCCGATCGACGGAACCTCGCCGTCGCGCTCCCGCAACTCGTAGCCGGTCGGCTTCCAGATGAAGAGGAGGTACTTCAGGCCGGCGCGATCCTACCGTTGAGCGGTGTAGGGCGGAAGCGTGATGCGGACTTCGGTGCCCGAATCGTCTGGCCCGGAGTCCACGTCCACGCGACCCTGCAGCGTGCGCGCTCGCTCTTCGAGCGCCTCGAAGGTGCGCCGCCGCCGCTCGCCCGATCCGTCGTCCGTGATGACCGTCTCGACGCCGCCGCCGGAGGCCTGGGCGATTCGAACCTCGATTCGCGTCGGCGGGCCGCGCCGGATCGCTGCGTCGAGTGCCTCGCGGATGATCTGGTAGAGGACGACCTGCGCGCGGTCGGCCAGCGCCAAGCCGGCGGCGATGTCGAGGTCGACGCGAACCCGATGCGATGCTCCGACCTGGTCGGCCAGGGCCTGGACCGCCGGGCCGAAGCCCTGGTCGCGAAGGACGACCGGCTCGAGCGCGAACGAGAGATCGCGAAGCTCGCGGATCGTCTCGCGCTGACGCTCGAGCGCCAGGTTCAGGATCCGCTTCGCGTCCTCCGCCGCGCCGTGCTCGATCGCGTCGACGACCCCGTCGAGCATCAGCGCGATGCCGGACATGGCTTGAACCGGCACGTCGTGGAGGAAGAGCGCGAGACGCCGGCGCTCGTCCTGCTCAGCGGTGATCAGCTGGTCCGACACGCGTGCTCGCTCGGCCTCGCGCTCCTGTGCGCGCAGGAGGTACATCGCGAGTAGCGCCGCCACGACGATCGCGGCGGCAAGCGCGCCGATCGCCAAGATCGCGGAGTCGACCGCAAGCCCGAGCAGGGCGATCAGGGCGGCCGCAGTGACGGCGGCAACCAAAACCGAGGCGCTAATCGATGATCGCTTCGCGAAGCGCAATCGCTACCGCATGCGTGCGCGTGTCAGCCTCGAGCTTCGTGAGAATGTGCCGCACATGGCTCTTCACGGTCTCCTGGCTGATGAAGAGCCGGGCCGCGACGTCGGCGTTCGACATCCCGTCGGCGAGGAGCTGCAGGATCTCCCGCTCGCGCGCCGTCAGCATGTCGTCCTTGTCGCCGGGGAGGAACGCCGGCATCAGCGCGGGGTCGACGTAGCCGTCGCCGGCGGCGATCTTCTCGATCGCCTTCACGAGGGTCTGGTGCGGCGCCTCCTTGAGGATGTATCCCTTGGCGCCGGACTCGAGCCCCCGGCTCAGGAGGCTGCGCTCGCTGTACGCGGTGAAGATCAGCACCGAGCTCTCGGGCACCTTCGCCGTCAGGACCTTCGTCGCCTCGAGGCCGTCCATCCCCGGCATTCGCACGTCCATGATCACGACGTTCGGCTTGCGCCGCTCGGCGAGCGAGACGGCCGACGCGCCGTCAGAGGCCTCGCCGATCACGCGGATGTGCGGGGCACGCGACAGCGACAGACGGAGCCCCTCGCGGACGACTTCGTGGTCGTCAACGATCAGGCAGGTGATCTCGGCGTCGCCGTCGGCGCTGGGGTCCTGTGCCACGGGAGAGGGATTCTAGGGCCGGATGCGGATTCCCGGTTAGACCGCTAGGCCCAGCTGCTCGTCGCCCTGGGTCCCGTCGAGGGGGTTTGGCCGGCGATCCCTGACCCCGTATTCGCGTGCGAGCGCCCCGACTTGCTGTCGCAAGGGCTTCGCCTCGCCGTTCCGCAGGTACGCACGGCCCGCGTAGAGCTCTCGGTAGTGCCCGACCAGCTCGGGCCAGTCCTCGGCCAGGTGCTCGAGGAAGTGCTCGCGCGTTCCCGCCCGCAGGAAGAGGAGGTTCGTCCAGACGCCGGTCGCCCCGGCCTCCCGAGCAGCCTTCACGACCTCCCGCAGCTGCTCCGGCTTGTCGGAGATGCCCGGGAGGATCGGCGCCATGCCGACGCCGACCTTGATGCCGGCGTCCACCAGCTCCTTCACCGCCCGCAGCCTCTGCCGCGGGTGCGCCGTGCTCGGCTCTGTCTTCCGCCAGACGTCCTCGTCGAGCGTCGGGATCGAGAAGGTGATCGCGACCTGCGCCCGCCTTGCCGCCTCGGTCAGGACGTCGAGGTCGCGGACGATCATCGGGCCGCGCGTGATCAGGCTGAAGGGGTTGGACGCCGCGGCCAGGGCCTGGATGCACCCGCGCGTCAGCTTGTAGCGCCCCTCCACCGGCTGGTACGGATCGGTCGCTGCCCCGATCGCGACGCCTTCCCCTTTCCACGAGGGCCGCGCGAGCTCCCGGCGCGAGCACCTCGACGACGTTCGTCTTGACGCGGATCGAGGTGCCGTAGCGGTCGTCGGACGGCCGGTCGGCGCGGCGCTCGAAGTGCCGCACGTAACAGAAGGTGCACCGGTGCACGCAGCCCATGTACGGGTTCAGCGACCAGCCGAACATCATCCCCTTCACGCGGTTGAGGGCGCTCCGGCAGGGCTCCTCCCGGTACTCCACGCGCATGGGAGTATTAGAACATATGTTCGGGCGGACGGAGTGCCGTCAGGCGCGTTCCTATAATCCGAGGACTTCCTTGGACGACGACGACCGACCTCCCAGTACTCAAGCCGGGTCGCGCCCGGCTCCCGCGCTTCCCTGGCCAGCAGCACCTCCCAGCCAGCGGAGCTGGCTTCCGGTGCTGCTTGACGACGCTGGACGGCAGGAGCCTGCGCCCGCGTCGCTTGTCCGTGCGCTTAGCACTGTCCGGCGCGACGCGGGCTTGTCCCCTTTGCCAGCGTCGCCCCAGGAAACCGCGGGCAAGTGAGCGACGCCCTCAGGATCATCATCGTTCTCCTGCTGGTCGCAGGGAACGCGCTGTTCGTCGCGGCCGAGTACGCGCTCGTGACGGCGCGCCGCTCGCGGCTCCAGGACCTCGCGGAGTCGGGTCGCGCCGGCGCACGACACGCGCTCGAGTTGATGGACAACCCGGTGCGGTTCATCAGCACCGTGCAGGTCGGGATCACCGTCGCCGGGATCGCGATGGGCGCGATCGGCCAGCCGCTCGTCCAGGACTGGTTCACGTTCGTCCAGTCCGACACGGTCGCGTTCCTGATCGCGTTCTTCTTCCTCACCTACCTCAGCGTCTCGCTCGGCGAGCTCGTCCCGAAGGCGATCGCGCTGCAGCGCGCGGAGCGCCTCGCAATCGCACTCGCATGGCCGATCGACCTGCTCGGCCGGATCACGCATCCGCTCGTCTGGCTCCTGCAGACCTCGGCGAACGCGGTCGTGCGGCTGTTCGGAATCGACCCGGCGCCCGCCGGGATCATCGTCCACACACGTGAGGACGTGCGTGCCTTCATCGCCGAGGCTGGGCAGACGGGCGCAGTCGAGGGGGTCGAGCAGGAGGTCCTCTACGCGGCGTTCAGGTTCGCCGACAAGGAGGTGCACGATGTGATGGTGCACCGACCGGAGGTCGTGGCGATCTCGGTCTCACTGCCGCCGCGCGAGTGTCTGGACGCCCTCGTCGGCTCGCCGTTCACGCGCTACCCGGCCTACCGCGAGTCGCTCGACCAGATCGAGGGGATCCTGCACGTCCGCGACCTGTTCTCGGCGCTGTACGAGAAGGGAATCGACAACGTCGTGGTCGCGGATCTGCTCCGCAAGCCCTACTTCGTCCCGGAGACCAAGGATCTCGCGGCGCTGCTGGCGGAGTTCCGGGCGCAGAACCAGCACATGGCGGTCGTCGTGGACGAGTACGGCTCGATGCAGGGGATCGTCACGCTCGAAGACGTCCTCGAGGAGATCGTCGGTGAGATCGAGGACGAGTACGACCTCCCGGACGAGTCGCTCGAGCGCATCGACGAACACCGGATCCGCGTCGACGGCACCTTCCCGATCGACGACTTCAACGAGCAGTTCCACGTGGCGCTCCCGGACGACGACTACCACACGCTCGCGGGCTTCGTCTTCGGGCAGCTGGGACGCGCCCCCGAGGCGGGCGACGAGGTGACGTGGAACGGGTTGCGCTTCGACGTGATCGAGGTGGAGGGGACGCGCATCGAGAAGCTGCAGGTCGAGTTCCTGCCGGACGAAGAGCCGGCGGCGGAGACGGCCTGAGCCTGCGGGCCTTCGCCGGGGCCGAGCCGCCCCCGGCGTGGCCGGTGCTCCCTGGGACGCCGAGGCCAGAGCGGCTCGGCCTCCCGATCGACACGCTTCCCGGTGTCGGTCCGACGGTGAAGAAGCGGCTGATGAAGCTCGGGCTCCAGACCGTGGGAGACGCGCTCGAGTACCGGCCGCACCGCTACGAGCCGGCGGCCCCGGAGCGGCGGATCACGGAGCTCTTCGGCGAGGACGAGGCAGTGATCTCGGGGGAGGTGCGCAGCACCCGACTGCAGCGGGCGCGGCGCCTCAAGCTCGTGAAGGCGCGCGTCGCCGACGAGACGGGCGAGATCACCGCCGTCTGGTTCAACCAGGCCTGGCTCGCCGAGCGCCTGGTCCCGGGGATGCGCGTACGGCTACGGGGATCGCTCCGCGGCCAGGAGTTCGCGGTGCGCTCCTATGACCTGAACGGCGTCGCGTCGACCGCGGACTACGCGCCGGTCTACCCGGCCACGGAGGACGTTGCCGTCAAGAAGCTCCGGGAAGTGGTCGGGGCGGCGCTCGAGTACGCGCGTGACGTCGTCGATCCCCTGCCGGCCGAGCTGAAAGTTGCGGCGGGGCTCCCGGGCAGGGCGGATGCGCTGGCGGCCCTCCACCAGCCACGCGAAGAGGAGGACGGCGAGCGGGCCCGCCGCAGGCTCGCCTTCGACGAGCTCCTGGTGCTCCAGCTCGGGCTCGCGCGGCGACGGCAGGGGCGCGAGGAGGAGCGGGCGTCGGCGCTCGGCCGGCCGGGCGAGCTCGTCACGCGGTACCGCTCGGTGCTTCCGTTCCAGCTCACGCCTGACCAGGAGCAGGCGATCGCCGAGATCGACGCCGACCTCGCCGGAGAGCGCCCGATGGAGCGGCTGCTTCAGGGCGACGTCGGCTCCGGGAAGACGGCGGTCGCGCTCTACGCGCTGCTCCGCGCCGTCGAAGCGGACAAGCAAGGCGCGCTGATGGCCCCGACGGAAACCCTTGCCGAGCAGCACTTCCTGACGATCGAGCCGATCTGCCTCGAGCTCGGCGTCCCCTGCGCGCTGCTCACTCGGTCGGTCAAGCACGACGTCGCGCAGGCGCGGATCGTCGTCGGAACGCACGCCTTGATCCAGGAGGGCGTCGACCTCGGCGATCTGGGCGTGGCCGTCGTCGACGAGCAGCACCGCTTCGGAGTCGAGCAGCGCGCGGCGATCCGCGCCGGACGTCGTCCACACACGCTGCACATGACGGCAACGCCGATTCCGAGGACGCTCGCGCTCACCGTCTACGGCGACCTTTCGGTCACGGAGATCGCGAAGCCGCCGGCGAACCGAAAGCCGATCATCACGCGCTGGATCCCGGAGGAACGGGCGCCCGAGGCCTACCGGCGGCTCGCGCGGCTCTTGAAGGAGGGGCGGCAGGCCTACGTCGTGTGTCCGCTGATCGAGGAGTCCGAGACGAGCCGGGCGCGGGCCGCGGAGCAGGAGGCCGAGCGGCTGCAGCGCGCGGAGCTGCGCGGGTTCCGCGTCGGCTGCCTCCACGGGAGGCTCAAGACCGACGCCCGCCGAGGGCTCATGGCCCGCTTCAAGGCCGGCGATCTGGACGTCCTCGTCGCGACGACGGTGATCGAGGTCGGCGTCGACGTTCCCAACGCGACGGTGATGATCGTCCAGGAGGCGGATCGGTTCGGGCTGGCGCAGCTCCACCAGCTGCGGGGCCGCGTCGGGCGGGGCGCGGAGCAGTCGTACTGCCTCCTCGTCTCGCGGCGCAAGGAGGAGCTGACGGAGAGCGCCGTCGCGCGGCTCGAGGCGCTCGTCACGACGACCGACGGCTTCGAGCTCGCCGAGGTCGACCTGGAGCTCCGCGGCGAGGGACAGCTCCTCGGCACGCGCCAGTCGGGGCTGACCGACTTCCGCTTCGCGAAGCTCCGCGCCGACCGCGACCTGTTGGAGCAGGCGCGCGAAGTTGCGGAGGGACTCGTCGACCACGACGGGCCGCTCACCGACGAGGTGGAGCGCCTCTTCGCCGAGCACGACCTTGCCGCGTAGCGCGGGAACCGACCCCGGGACGGAGGTGTATTAGCGCTGATGCGGCTCCTGCTTCTGGCCCTGATCCCCTTCGCCGTCGTCGGCGGCATCCCGTCGACGCCGATGCAGGTTCCCCGAGCTGCGCACACCGCGACGCTGCTTGCGAGCGGCGACGTGCTGGTTGCCGGAGGTTGCTCGGTCGACTCCTGCGAGCTGGACGATCGGGGCGCCACCACGGAGCTGTTCGACCCGGAGACGAACCGCTTCGTCACGGGGCCGCGGATGCGGGCGCCGCGGGTCGGGCACGTCGCTGCCCGTCTTCGTGACGGCCGGGTGCTCGTCGCCGGGGGCTGGACGACGGCAGGTCTCACCGCGTCCGCCGAGCTCTACCACCCCGAATCGAAACGGTTCGTCGCCACCGGGCGTCTGCGGAGTGCCCGCGGCGGCTCGAGCGCGACGCCGCTCCGGGACGGGCGCGTCCTGGTGACCGGAGGCTCGGTCGGCGGTCGCGTCACCCGCAGCGCGGAGGTGTACGACCCGCGGAAAGGCAGGTTCACCGCCGTGGGGAGCATGCGCATCGCCCGCGGAGGCCATGTCGCCGTGGCTCTTCGGGACGGACGAGTGCTCGTCGTCGGGGGCTCCGACGGGGCGCGGGTTCTGGCGAGTACCGAGATCTTCGATCCCCGGGCCGGCAGGTTTCGTCCGGGGCCGACGATGCGCGTCGCGCGGCACAAGCACGCGGCGGTCGCGCTTCGCGACAGGACCGTCCTCGTCGCCGGCGGGTCGAGCATGGCCGACTACCGGGGCCGTTACGCCTCGGCCGAGGTGATCGACGTGAAGCGAGGTCGTTCGCGATCGGTGGGGCCGCTCGCGCACCGCCGGTTCAAGATCCCGGACGCTGCCGTGATGCTCCCGAGCGGCGCCGTGCTCGTCGCAGGAGGCTCTCCCTGGCTGGAACGCTACGAGCCGGGTGCTCGCCGCTTCAGCCCCGCCGGCCGGATCGACACGCCTTCACTCGCCTTCGCGACGGCGACGTTGCTGAGAGACGGGCGAGTCCTCGTCGTCGGCGGCTACGACGAGAGCCTTCTCGTTTCGGAGACAGCCTGGATCGTGAAGCCGTAGCACGCACAATCCCGCCGTGCGGATCATCGCCGGCGAGAAACGCGGCGCGACCATCGTCGCGCCCAAGGGTCACGACACGCGGCCCACGTCGGACCGCGCCCGTGAGGCCGCGTTCAACCTGATCGGGCCCGTGGAAGGCGCGGCCGTGCTCGACCTGTTCGCGGGCTCGGGCGCCTACGGGCTCGAGGCGCTCTCGCGCGGCGCCGCCTCCGCCGTGTTCGCGGAGTCCGATCCCGCGGCGTGCGCCGCGATTCGCCAGAACCTCGAGAAGCTCCGCCTCACCGGCGCCACGGTGCTCTGCCGCGACGCGATCCAGGTGCTCGCGCAGGAAGCGGGAGCCGGCAGGCGCTACGATCTCGTCCTCGCGGATCCGCCCTATCGCATGTTTTCCGACGTGCAAACCGGCCTCGCCACCTATCTCCCACACGTGCTCGCCGACAACGGCCTCGTCGTCGTCGAGACCCACGCGAAAGAGGAGCCGGAGCTGCCGCTCGCCCTCCGCACCAGCCGGCGCTACGGCTCGGCGCGCCTGACGCTCTACGAACCTTGATCACCGCGATCTATCCGGGCACGTACGACCCCGTCACGAACGGCCACGTCGACGTGATTCGCCGCGCCGCCGGCATCTTCGACCGGGTCGTGGTCGGCGTCGTCGGCACGCCGACGCACAAGCAGCCGATGTTCGACGTGGACGAGCGGGTCGGGTTCCTCGAGGAGGCCCTCGAAGGGATGAGCAACGTCGAGGTCGACGTGTTCAAGGAGCTCGTCGTCGAGTTCGCCCGGAAGTGGGACGCGAAGGTGATCGTGAAGGGGCTGCGCGTGATCTCGGACTTCGAGTGGGAGTTCCAGATGAACCAGCTGAACCGCACCCTCGCACCCGAGATCGAGACGGTCTACGTGATGGCGAGCCCGGAGGTCAGCTTCGTCTCCTCGAGCGGGATCAAGGAGATCGCGACCTACGGAGGAAAGATCGACGCGCTCGTGCCCAAGGCCGTAGCGAAGCGGCTCTACGAGAAGTTCGGCGACGGACGGCCGGGGGCGCCCGTACCGCCATCCGAATAGCGGCGTCTCGGCGCCCGACTACACTTCGAGCCTATGGACGTCCTCGTTCTCATCGACAAGCTCGACGACCTCGTTCACAACGCGAAGGCGGTGCCGCTCACCGACCAGGTGCGCATCGACCGCGAGGAGATCTACGAGATCCTCGACCAGATGCGCGCGACGATCCCGGAGGAGATCAAGCAGGCTCGCTGGATCGTCAAGGAGCGGCAGGAGATGCTCGCGGAGGCAAAGCGCGAGTGCGACCGGATCCTCGGCGAGGCGCGGGAGCAGGCTGCCCGCGAGGCGTCGCAGACCGAGATCGTCAAGCTCGCCGAGCGGCAGGCGCAGGAGATCATCGACGAGGCGCGGCGGACGGCTCGCGAGACGCGTCTCGAGATGGAGGACTGGGCCGACAGCATCCTCTCGACGCTCGAGGTCAACCTCGACAAGTTCCTCGGTGCCGTCAAGCGCGGGCGGGAGCGGCTGCACGAGCGCTCGCAGGAGACGGTGGTCGCGGGCGTAGCAGCGCCGGGCTCCACGAACGACGACCAGCCCTACGCGTAGCGCGCGCCGCGTCGCGGCCCTTTACGACGTGCACGGGAACCTTCCCGCGCTCGAGGCCGTGCTCGCGGAAGCCGGCGGCGCGCAGCTCGTCTTCGGCGGCGACATGGCGGCGGGCCCGATGCCGGTCGAGACGCTCGACCGGATCATGGGGCTCGACGCGATCGCGATCCGCGGCAACGCCGACCGGGGATTGATCGCCGAGGAGATCCAGGAGGGCGGGCTGATCGGCGACTGGGTTGCGGCCCAACTCGAGGATCGCCACCGCGAGTTCGTCGCCGGCCTGCCGGAGACTGCGGAGCTCAAGGTGGAAGGGGTCGGCCGCGTCCTCTTCTGTCACGGCTCACCGCGCAGCGACGAAGAGATGATCCTTCAGACCACGCCCGAGGAGTGGCTCAGCGAGATGCTCCGGGAGGTCGAGGCGGACGTGGTCGTGTGCGGGCACACGCACATGCAGTTCCACCGCGAGGTCGACGGGATCCGGGTCGTAAACGCGGGAAGCGTCGGACTCGCGTACGGCGCTCCCGGCGCGCACTGGCTCGCGCTCGGGCCCGAGATCGAGCACCGGCGAACGCCGTACGACAACGACGCGTTCGCGGCCTACGTCGAGACGCTCGACTGGCCGATTGCGAAGCGGTTCGCGGAAGACAACATCCGCAACTTCCCGTCGATTCAGGACACGCTCGACTTCTTCGAGCCCGTGGCCGAGCGGCAATGGGCCGAGCGGTACGCTGGCCCGTCGTGACGACGTTCGATCTCAGACAAGCGAAGCTCCGTCCCGGCGAGGAGTATCGGGACGAGCAGGAGATCGCGCTCTCGCCGTTCGACCTAGGCGGGCAGCGTTACCTGCCCATCCCCGAGGACGTGAACGCCGAGCTCGTGATCACCCGCGGCACGAGCGGGACGACCTTCGAGCTGCGCTTCCCCGCCAGGCTCCACGGGCCGTGCTACCGCTGCCTGAAGGACGCCGTGCTCGACCTGGCGATCCGCGCCCGCGAGTACCAGGCGACGAGCCCGGGCGAGTCGGACGAGCTGCGAACGCCCTACCTGGCCGACAACCAGCTGAAGCTCTCGGACTGGGCGCGAGACGCGATCGCCGGCGACCTCCCGCAGCAGATCCTCTGTCGCTCGGACTGCGCCGGCCTCTGCCCGGTGTGCGGCGAGGACCTGAACGAGAACCCGCACGAGCACGAGGACGAGCGAATGGATCCGCGCTGGGCCGCTCTCGCGGAGCTCAAAGAGAAGCTCTGAGCGGACCGTCCAAGATCTCCGAGCACGTCTACTGGCTTCCGCCGGGCCCGCCGGACAAGCCTTCGCTATGCGCGGTCGCCGGCGAGCGCCGCTCGATGTGGCTCGACGCCGGCTCCTCGCCCGCCCACACACGCGGCTTCCTGGACTGGCTGTCGGCCCAAGGGGTGGCCCCTCCGGGCCTCGTCGTCTTCACGCACTCGCACTGGGATCACGTCTTCGGTGCGGCGGAGCTGGACGCGATCGTAATCGCGCATGCCGCTGACCGCCGAAGATCTGCGCGAGCTCGCCGACACGGACTGGAGCGACGAGGCGCTCGAGCAGCGCCTCGCCGCAGGCGAGGTCAGCGCCGACCATGTCGAGCACGTGAAGGAAGAGCTGCCGTCGCCGCGCGACGTACGGATCGCACCGGCGGACCTCGTCTTCGACGCCGGCCTCGACGTCGACCTAGGCGGTGTGACGGTGCACATCCGCCATGTCGGAGGCGATCACGCGGCCGATTCCTGCGTGATGCACGTCGAGCCGGACGGCGTCCTCTTCCTCGGCGATTGTCTCTATCAGGCGCCGAGCGGTGGACTCACGGCGGATCTCGCACTGCCGCTCCAGGAATCCGTGCTCGCATTCGGCGCCGACGTCTTCGTCGAGGGCCACAGCGACACCGTGTTCTCGCGCGCCGAGCTCGAGGAGATGCTCGGCAAAGAGCTGACCGAGCACGGGCTCGCCCGGTAGCCGGGCTCTGCCCGGCCGTCGCTATACTCCGCCGCCGCGATGGCAGTCCCCAAGCGAAAACAATCGAAGTCGCGTCGCGACAAGCGCCGCGCGCAGCACAAGATCGAGGCACCGCGCGTCAACGAGTGCCCGACCTGTCATCGCCCGACGCGGCCTCACCGGATGTGTCCGAACTGCAAGACATACCGCGGACGCGAAGTCGAGCCGCTGCGTGCCCCGGTTCCGTAGAATCGGCGCGCTTCTGATCTTTCCTACGCAAGCGAGGTGACATGGCAGCGTCCCGCGACGAAGTCTTCGAGCGCATCAAGGAAGTCCTCACCGAACGGCTGAGCGTCGAAGAGGCCGACATCAACGAGGAGGCGAACTTCCAGGAGGATCTGGATGCCGACTCCCTCGACCTCGTCGAGATGATCATGGAGCTCGAGGATCAGTTCGGGATCAAGATCCCGGACGAGGACGCCCAGAAGATCCAGACGGTCGGGCAAGCTGTCGACTACGTCACGTCGCACCAGTAGCGGCGGCGCACAGGCGGGCGACCCCGCGCGACTGGCGGCTCTGATCGAGCGGCTCCCCGGCGAGCGGCTCGACAACGCGTTCACCCACCCGTCCTGGGCCCCCGACCGCTCTGAGTCGTACGAGCGGCTCGAGTTCCTCGGCGACAGCGTGCTCGAGCTCGCCGTCGCCCGCGCGCTCTACGACCGCTACCCGGATCTCTCCGAGGGCCGGCTGGCGAAGATCCGGTCGCACGTCGTGTCCCGGGCGAGCTGCGCCGTCGTCGCCCGCGAACTGAACCTCGGCCCGAGGCTGATCGAGAAGGGCTCGGGGATCGTCCCTCCCGAAGAGCTCGACCGGCTCGCGCGGAACCGGAACGTCCTCGCGGCGCTGCTGGAAGCCGCGCTTGCCGCCCTCTTCTTGGAACACGGCTTCGAGGAGGTCGAGAAGCCGGTCGTCGAGGCGTTCTCGGGACGGATCGAGTACGCAGCGACCACGCACGTCGACTTCAAGACCGAGCTGCAGGAACAGCTCGCGGCGATGGGCCGCCAGGTTTCGTACTCGGTGGTGGACGTCGAAGGGCCGCCGCACGACCGGAAGTTCACATCCGCAGCCATGATCGACGGCGACCAGGCCGGCGTCGGCGTCGGCCCGTCCAAGAAGGCCGCGGAGCAGGAAGCCGCGAAGCAGGCGCTGGAGAAGATCCGGACCAAGTAGCCATTGAGACTTTTCCCCGATCGCGCTACGGTCAGCGCGGGGTTGATGAGGGGGAAGCTTTCGATCGGTCTGTCCGCGGCGGCGGTCGTCGTGGCGCTGCTCGGCGCCGCCTCGGCCGGGGAGGCTGCTTCAGTCGCGTTCCGTGAGCTCGAGTCGGTCTCGCCGCTCGGGAAGGTCCCGTTCAGCGGAACCGTTGCTCGTGGGCCTCGCGGCCCGCGCGGAGCGCGGGGCCCACGTGGGTTCACAGGGCCGCGCGGACGCTGCGGGCGCTCCGGGAGCCACCGGCGCGGCAGGGCCGGTTGGCCCGGCAGGTCCGGCGGGCACGGCGGGAGCGCAAGGTCCGCAAGGGCCGGCGGGAACGCCGGGTGCGGCGGGCACGCCAGGCACGCAAGGACCGCAGGGCCCGAAGGGCGATCCGAGCTACGTCCGCACGATCGTCGTCAGCCCGGTCAACAACTTCAACTCAGTGCCGAACGGGACGGCGCTTCTGGCCGCGATCGCCGACATCCCTACCGCCCCAGCGACCGTTCCCACAGCGAACGCCCCGATGCTCGTCAAGCTCGAGCCGGGTAGGTATCACATCGGTTCGACCTCGCTGAACCTGCCGAGTTACGTGGACCTGGAGGGCTCCGGGAGGGAGCGCACCACGATCATCGGGTCGGGCGGTAGCAGCCCTGGCTCGGTCGGGACGATCGTCGTCGAAGGTTTCAGCAACATCCGGGACCTCACGGTCCAGAGCAGCGCGTCCGGCGGCTCGACCCTCCATACGGCTGCGATCCGTTTCAAGGGCGTCGGGCTGATCGAAGATGTCGATGTCGGGGCGTCTTTCGCGACGAGCACGAACAAGGGGCTCTTGTTGGACGAGGACGCCGACGTGCGCGTCGACGATGCGGATGTTTCGGTTTCCTCTCCCGGAACGGCATCCAGTTACGCCGTCCAGGTCATGGGATCGTCGAACGTGGACCTCTACGACGTTCGGCTCGATGCCGTCGGCAACGGCAACAACTTCGGTCTCTACGCGCTGAACGGCTTCATCAAGATCGACGGGGGCTCGAACATCTCGGCGCAGAGTGCTGACGCCCCAAACGCGAACTACGGCATCTACATCTTTGCCCCCGGTTCCTTGGACCTGCGCTCCTCCGATGTGACGGCCATCTTCGGAGAGAGCTATGGCCTCTGGCTCGACAGCGTGGGAACGACGCTCAACCCGGTCAGGATCAGGGCAAGCTCACTCGTGGCGCAGAATCCGCCGACCGGGGCCACCACCTACGGGATCGGGGTAACGGCCGGTGGCACCGACTCACGCGCCGTGGAGGTGCAGAACTCCCGAATCGAGGGCTTCACGGACCCGATTCACGGAGATGACAACGGAGTTGACAACTACACGTTCCGCGTCGCCGCCTCCCAGATCGAGGGCACCGCAATGACGGGGAGCATCACGTGCGCGGGCGTCTATGACGAGGCGTACACCTTCTTCGCCAGCACCTGCCCGACTTAAGTCGGCGGGAAGAAATCCCCGCGTGTCCCGTCTAGTAGGCGAGGTGCTCGAATGGTGAACAAGCTTCTGATCGGCTTGGGCGTCGTCGCGCTGATCGCGGTGGGGTCGATCGGCGTGCTGAAGCTCGCCGACGACAACGGAGATCGTCGGGTAGGGGCGCTCGGGCCGATCGAGGAGCCGATTGCACTCTCCTGGCGCGGCGAGTGGTCGAAAGAGGCGAAGTACTCGGCCGGTCAGGTGGTGTCCTATGAGAGCTCGTCGTACGTCGCCGAAGCGGAGACCGCCGGCGAGGCGCCGAACTCGAAGGAAGGGGCGTGGGCGCTAATGGCGGCCAAGGGGCTACAAGGGCGGCCGGGGTCTTCAACGGCACCTTCCGTAGCCCGAACGGCAGCTATTCGCTGGTCGTGGCCGACAACGGCATCACCCTGCAGGGACCGCCGGGCACGATCAAGCTCCAGAGCACCGGCGTCGACGTGGTGGTCGGCAGCGGCTTCGCAGTCAACGCCGGCCAGAGCTTCACGCTCCAGACCACGGGGCCGGGCACCGTCAAGTCGGGTGGAGTCTTGACCGTCGAATCCGCCGGCCAGCTCCGCCTCAAGGGCGCGACCATCCAGCAGAACTGAGCTGATCCGCAGCTCATTCTGTAGGGGTTTTCCCGACGTTTCTTCTCGTCCTCGTAAGGCGCATCGTCGAGGTGTCCCGGAGGTACCGGCGGGAAGAAAACGGCGCGCTGAGGCGTCTTGTGCGCGAGGTGCTCGAATGGTGAGAGCAATCGTCGTGGCAGCTGCCACCACGCTCCTCGCCCTTGGCGGGTCGTTTGCCGCGTGGACGCTGGCTGACAACTCTCGCCGCAACGCCGCGTTCACGGTCTCCGTTCCCGAGACGTTTCAGACCCTCGAAACCCAGCCGGAGCCGGGTCCGCGGCTGACGAGTCCGAGCGGTGAGTTCGACGTAGCGGTCACGGACTCCGGGATCACCTGGAAGGGCCCAGGTGGGTCGATTCGGATCACGCCGGGCGGAGTGACGCTGAAATCGTCGGCCAAGCTAACCGTCCAGGGCGCGGGCATCGTGACCCTCGGCGGAGCGCAGGTGAAGCTCTGTGGCTCCGGCGGAACGCCGATCGCCCGAGTCGGCGACCTGGTCGACTCGGGTTTCGTCCTCACTCCCGGAGGGCCAATCCCTCGCCGCGGCCCGATCATCCAAGGCTCCAAGACGGTACTCGCCTGCTGATGGAGGTACTCCCATGAAGAAATTGCTTGTCGTGGCTGGGATCGTCGTACTCGCAGCCGGGGCCTCGTTGGTGGCCTGGCGTCTCGTGGACGACGACACGCGCGAGCAAGGTGCTCTGATCACGCGGGCGCCGAGCAATGTTCTCACCAGTCCGAACGGTGACTTTTCGCTCACCGTCCAGGACAGTGGGATCGTGATGAAAGGTCCGAGCTCGTCGGTCGAGCTCGACCCCGCAGGTCTCCTGGTGAAGTCGTCCGGCTCGCTTTCGATCCAAGGCGGCGGCGCGGTCTCCGTTCAGGGCTCGATTCTCAGTCTCGGCTGCGCGAGCGGAGGAAAGCCAGTGGCTCGGGTGGGCGACATGGTCAACGGAGGACCTGCTGCCAACCCCATCCTCCCGCCTGGATCGACGACGGTGCTCGCTTGCTAGCGCCGCCCGGCTGCTGCCGCATGCGTTTGGGCTGAACCCCGGCACCCCGAACGGAACTTGTGCCAATAATTTGTGCAAATGATAACTTAGTCCTTAACCCGTCAGGTTTCTCCATCTTGCGGCGGTCATGCAGAGGAGAATCTGATGAGGCAAAGACTTCCCATCGTGTTGAGTACGACTGCGCTCGTTGTCGCCGTGTTCGGCTCCACGCCACTCGGTCAAGCCGCGGGCGGGGGCGCCCAGAGCGGCTGGCTGACGGCAAAGGGTTTGACGGTGCACTCGCTCGAGGCAGCGGGCATCAAGCGTGGCCCGAGAGGAGCCCGCGGCCCCCGCGGTCAGAACGGGCCCCAGGGCCCGCGAGGGGAACAGGGTCTCGCAGGCGCTCAGGGTCTCGCAGGCGTCCAAGGACCTGCAGGGACAGCAGGCCAGCCGGGCCTACCGGGTGCGCCCGGCACGAACGGCGCGGCGGGCCCGGCGGGGCCAGGAGGCCCGGCCGGCGTTAACGGTACGAGCTTCCGGTGGCGAGGTCCGCTCGACTGTGAGGCCCGCTACGAGGCAAATGACGTCGTGTCCTACGGGGGCTCATCGTGGATCGCCGAGTCGGAGATCCGCGAATGCATTGATCCGCCCAAAGCTCCGTGGAAGCTGGTTGCGGAGAAGGGAGCGCAGGGCAACCCAGGCGCTCAAGGCAACCCAGGCGCTCAGGGAAATCCAGGCGCTCAGGGCAACCCAGGCGCTCAGGGCAACCCCGGCGCCCAGGGCAACCCAGGCGCTCAGGGCAACCCAGGCGCTCAAGGGGCGCAGGGCCCGCAGGGGCCGGCCGGAGCAACTGGGACGTACCTGCGTAGCGCCACCTATTCGAACACAGTGAATCCGGAGTTCATCGGGACCGTGTTGTGCGATCTGGGCGACAAGCTGTCCGGCGGCAACGCCACATCTACGACCTCAGGGTCGGCGGGCATCTCATGGGACAGGCCGGTCACGGACGTCTCGGGCCGGCAAGGCTGGCAGGCCAGGGCGCACATCAACTTCCCCTATGTCAGCGCCGCCTTCGATATTTACGCGATCTGCATCGACACCACCCCCTAACGACTATCGACGGGGGCCGCCATCCGCGGCCCCCGTCAGACTTCCGCGGGCGTGCACCTTCGCGCAATCCGCATCCGCGGCTTCAAGTCCTTCCCCGAACCGGTCGAGGTTCGCCTCGAGCCGGGCGTCGCCGTGGTCGTCGGGCCGAACGGCTCCGGGAAGTCGAACGTCGCCGACGCACTGCTCTGGGCGTCGGGGAGCATGAGCCCGAGCGAGCTGCGCGCCGAGAAGCCCGACGACGTGCTCTACGCCGGCGCCGGAGGGCCGGAAGGCTGTCGATCACTGCCAGGTCGAGCTCGTCCTCGACAACGAGGACGGCGGCGTCCCGGATCTTCCGTTCGCCGAGATCTCGATCGTCCGGCGGCTCCATCGCGGGGGTGAGGGCCAGTACCTGATCAACGGCACGGCGGTCCGGCGGATAGACCTCGTCGAGCTTCTGGCCGACGTCGGGCTCGGGGGCGCCGCCGGCTCGGTGATCTCCCAGGGCAAGGTCGAGGAGATCCTCGCGTCGAAGCCCGAGGAGCGCCGCGCGCTCGTCGAGGAAGCCGCGGGGCTCGGGAAGTTCAAGCGTCGCCGGCATCGAGCCGAGCTGAAGCTCGCGCGGGTCGCGCAAGACGTGGCGCGCGCGCGGGACGTCGAGGCCGAGGTGCGCAAGCGGCTGCGCCCGCTCGCGCTCCAGGCCACCGCGGCGCAGCGCGCCGAGAAGCTCGGCGGCGAGATCGCTGCGCTCGAGGCGGCGATCGCGACGATCGACATTGCGGCGGTCGAGGAGCTGATCTCGTCGGCCGACGAGCGGCGCGCCGCCGCGGAGCACGCCAAGCGGCGCGGCGATTCGAAGCTGGAGGATCTCCTCGCGGAACGGAATCGCGCCGAGGAGGAGCTGGCGGACGCCGCGGGCCGCCGGGAGGAGGCGACCGCGGCGCTGTACCGGCTGCGGAGCGCCGCGGAGCGAGTCGGGCTTCGACGCGAAAGTGCGTTCGGGCTCCTCGCGTCGCTGAAGGATGCGGCCGCGAGGCCGCGACTTCCCGTCAACCTCGAGCGCCAAAGCCGCCGCGACGAGACTCGGGAGCGGCTGGGGGCTCTCGAGCGGATGCTCGCGGAGCGGGAAGGCGTCCCTCCAGCGGCTCGCGCGCTCGCCGAGGGCGGGCACTCGCTCGTCCTTTCCAGGCTGGACGTGCCTCCCGGGGATGAGCGAGCCGTCGCCGCTGCCTTGCGCGGACGGGGCGCCGCGGTGATCGCGCGCGACGAGCACGAGGCGCTGGCGCTCGTCCAAGAGGCGCGCCGCAGGGGACTCGGCAGCGTCACCGTCGTGATCGGCGACCGGCCGCTGGAGGACTTCGAGATCGTCCCGGAGCACGAGCTCCTCTCGGCGCGGAAGCTCTCGGTCACACGCGAGGGCGTCGCATTCGACCCGCAGCGCGGGGAGCTGTGGTTCGCCGGTGAAGCGGCAGAGGCCGTCCTGCTCGAGCTGGAGGCGCGGCGCCGCGATCTCGCGGCGGAGCTGGCCGAGCTCGAACGTCCCGAGCCGCAGACCGCCGCCGTCGTTGACGACACGCGCTACCGACCGCTGATCGCGCTGGCTGAAAGGCTCGAGCTGACCCTCGCCGCTGCGACGGCGGCGGCCGATCGGTCCGAGCCCGCTCTGCGTGCGAGGGCCGATGCGGGGAGCTCGCGGACCGGTGAGCTCGCGGAAGAGCTGCGCAAGCTCGGTGCAGCCGAGGCGGAGGTGCGCCGGGAAGCGGCGGAAGCCACGTCACGAGCGGGCGCCGTGGACGTGGAGCTCGCGACACTGCAGGCCGAGCGGGGCGAGGCGCAGCGCCGGCTGGAGGGGGCCGACGCAGAGCCCGCGGAAGGCGATGACCGCGAAGCGTTCCTCGAGCGGGCGGATCGACTGCGGCGCCGCCGCGAGGAGCTCGGGCGCGTCAACCCGCTGGCCGCCGAGGAGTACGCGCAGGAGAAGGAGCATCTCGGCGACCTCTCCGCGCAGCGGGAGGATCTGGAGCAGAGCCTGGCCGAGCTCGCGAAGCTCCGGGACGAGCTCGACGAGACCGTCGACCGGCGCTTCACCGAGACGTTCGACGCCGTCGGCCAGCACTTCGAAGAAGTGGCGCAGACGCTGTTCCCCGGTGGCCGCGGGCAGCTACGGCTGACCGGCGAGCGCGAGGGCGACGACGAGAACGCACCGCCCGGCATCGAGGTCGAGCTCCAGCCGGCCGGCAAGCGCGTGACGCGACTCTCGCTGCTCTCCGGCGGCGAGAAGGCGCTCGGTGCGCTCTCCTTCCTGTTCGCGCTCTTCCTCGCTCGGCCGTGTCCGTTCTATCTCCTCGACGAGGTCGAGGCCGCGCTCGACGACGCCAACATCGGTCGCTTCGTCGAGCTCCTGCGACGCTATGCCGCGCACGCCCAGTTCATCGTCGTGACGCACCAGAAGAAGACGATGGAGGCGGCGGACATTCTCTACGGCGTCACGATGGGCGCCGACGGCGTCTCGCAAGTCGTCTCGCGGCGTCTGCCGCGCGAGGCCGCAGCGGCCGACGCCGCCTAGCGCACCGCCCCTTCGAGCCGTGTCCGGCTGCCTGGCACCGGGCCACGGCCCAAGGTGCCAGGAGCGCCGGCAGTCATACGGCCCGTTCGAGCGGAGTCGGAAGCGGCGGGCCGACCACGCCGGATCGAGCGATCGGGTCGGGAGACCTCGCGCCGCGAGCCAGGTCCGCGTGCCTGGCACCTGGACCCGCCGTAGCGGTCAGGAGTCGCGCGCGGTGCGGGGCGCCGGAAACGGCCGGACCGAACGGCCGCTAGCCTCCCGCGATGGCCAGGAGCTGGGGCGAGTTTCTCGGCGACGCGAGACGCCGCCGACGGAGACGCCGAGCAGGAGGAGGGGTTCTTCTCGCGGCTGCGCGACTCGCTCGGCAAGACGCGCCGCGCGATGACCGACCAGCTCGCGGCGGCCGCGTTCGACCCCGCCGACGACGAAGCCTGGGAGCGCCTCGAGGAGGCGTTGATCGCGGCCGACGTCGGCGTGCCGACCACGGCCGAGCTCGTCCGGCGTCTCGAGGCGCGCGACGACGTCGGAGAGCTCGGCGAAGCCCTCGCCCAGGAAGCCGCAGAGCTGCTCGGTGACCCGCCGACGCTCGCCCTCCCAGAACGCCCGACCGTGATCCTCGTCGTCGGCGTGAACGGCACCGGGAAGACGACGACGATCGGCAAGCTCGCGCAGAAGCTCGGCGAGCACGGCCACTCCGTCATCCTCGCCGCCGCGGACACCTTCCGCGCCGCAGCCGAGGAGCAGCTCGAGATCTGGGCGCAGCGATCCGGCGCCGACTTCGTCGGCTCGGAGCGGGGAGGAGACCCGGCGGCGGTCGCCTACGACGCGATCGAGGCCGCGACGGCCCGTGGTCGCGACGTCGTCATCGTCGACACCGCCGGCCGGCTCCACACGCAGACGAACCTGATGGAGGAGCTGGCGAAGGTTCGCCGGGTGATCGAGCGTCGCCTGCCCGGCGCGCCGCACGAGACGCTGCTCGTGGTGGACGCCACGACGGGCCAGAACGGGCTCCAGCAGGCCCGGCTCTTCAAGGACTCGGTCGACGTGTCAGGCGTGGCGCTGACCAAGCTCGACGGCTCGGCGAAGGGAGGCGTGGCCCTGGCGATCGCCCACGAGCTCGGTCTCCCGGTCAAGCTCGTGGGCGTCGGCGAGGGGATCGACGACCTCAGGCCGTTCGATCCCCGGGACTTCGCGCGAGCCCTGCTCTCTCCGTGAACTAGCGCTCGACGGCGAACGCGATGTTGACCGTCGTCCGGAACTCCGTGATCCGGTCGCCCTCCACCACTGCGCTCATCGAGATGACGTCGGCGCCGGAGATGCCGCGCAGCGTCTTCGACGCCTCCTGCACGGCGGCGTCGGCCGCCTTGGCGAAGCTTTCCGGCGACGAGCCGATGATCGTGATGACCTTTGCGATGTCTGCCATGTGCTTCCTCCTTAGGTTTCGCCTCTGAGGACAACTCGAAAGCCGTGGATCGGGTTGTGGCTCCCGATTGCATACAGCTCGACGACGCGGAACGTGATGTCCGTGCCCTGCTTGTCCTTGTTCCGATCGAAGTACTTTCGGACGGCGACGTTGAGCGCGGCTTCGAGCTTGTCGAGCTCGCCGTCGGCTTCTGCTTCCTCGGTCGTCCCCTCGTAGTACTCGGACATCGGCAACTCCTCCCTCCGTCGCGGAGTGAGGATCCTACGAGGGAGCCGGTATCGCGGCAAGCCGTGCCAATGCGGCGGCGTTCCCTTTGGCCTCGTACTCCGCTGCGGCCGCGCCGCGGTCGCCGACGGCGAGGTGCGCTTTCGCCTTGAGGTCGGGATAGTCGGTGCCCCGCGCCAACTCGAGAGCAGCCCGCGCGAGCGCCGGGTCACGAGCGGACTTCGCTCGCGCGATCCGCCACATCACCTGAGTGACGACGTCGATCTCCGGGGCCGTGTCTTTGCTCACCGCGGCGAACTCGAGCGCCTCGTCATGCGACCCGAGCTCCGCCAGGGCGTCGGCGAGAAACGCCGCGATCGTCGACATGACGCTCGTGATGCGCATCTCCTGAAACTCGCCGTACGCCCAGCGCAGGATCGCCGCCGCCTCGTCCGGCCGGCCGGCGAGGGTCTCGATCTCGGCGCCGACGAGAGCCCGCAGCGCGATCCGAAAGCGCTGCCCCAGCTCCTCGTAGAGCGAGCGTGCATCCGCCTGGAGCCGGCGCGCCGTCTCGAACTCGCCCTGCATCGCGCGGAAACCGGCGATGAATCCCATGATCGACGCATGCATCAGGCGGTCGTCGGCGCGAGTTGCCAGCAGCTCCTCGCAGCGGCGAACGGCCTGCTCGACTGGGGTCGGCCCGTAGTAGTACGCCTGCGCGAGGTAGAAGGCGATGGTCGCCTGCTCGCCGAAGTCGCCGGCCTTCTCTGCGTGATCGAGCGCCCGCTCGAGGTCGACGGCTCGTTCACCCCAACGGCAAGCGTTCACGTGAGACTCGCTCCTGAGCCACCATGCTCTCGCGAGGCCGAGATGGTCGCCGAGTTGCTCGAGCGGCCCGATCGCGCGGTCGGCAACGCCGACCATCTCCATCGATCCGGGCTCCGTGAACTCCCGGAAGAACTCGCGGTCGATCAGCGTGCGCAGCTCGAGCCCCCGGTCGCCGGCCGCCAGCGCAACTCCGAGCGCGTCGTCGAGGACGCTTTCCGCACGCGCGAGGTCGCCGGTTCGCATCAGCGCCGTCCCGAGCACGCGAAGAAGCTCGCCCCGCTCCGGATGTCCGTCGGGAAGAAGGGCGGTCGCGCGAGTCAGCAGATTGACCGCCGCGGGCAAGTCGGCTCGCCGGAGTGCCCGTGTCCCTGCGCGGGCCAGGCGTTCCCCGGCCTCGCCGGCAAGCGCCTCGTCCGGAGCCCCGAGCTCGCGGCGGTACCGATGCACCTGCTCCAGGTGGTATCCGACGAGTTCGTCCAGCGCTCCTCCCACCGCGAGCCACTCGGCGAGCCGCTCGTGGAGGTCCGCGCGTGTTTCCTTGGCGAGCCCGAGATATGCCGCATCTCTGATGAGCACGTGGCGGAACCGGAAACCGTCGTCGCCGGGCATCGTGCGATCGGGCTCGACGAGATCGCGACGGACGAGAGCGAAGAGGGTCGGGCCCGTGGCATCCGCGTCGTCGGACAATGCAGAGATGGCGGCGCGCGAGAACTCCCGGCCGATCACCGCCGCACGCTCCAGCAGGGTGCGCTCCGCCGGTTCGAGCCGGTCGAGGCGGGCGGCGAGGATCGCATGGATCGTGCCCGGGATCGCTTCCTCGCGTTCCTCCTTCTCGAGCGCGACGAGCTGTTCCAGGAAGAGAGGATTCCCCTCGGCAGCCTTGGTCAGGCGAACACGCTCCGGCGGCGCTCCGAGCGCATCCGCGAGCTCCTCGGTCTCTTCGGCGTTGAGCGGTCCCAGCGAAATCGTCACGGGCCAGGACGGCCGCTTCTCCAGCAGGTCCGGCCGGCTGAGTCCCAGCAGCAGGATCGGTGCGTCAGACGACCAGCCGACGAGGTACTCGATCAGGTCGAGCAGCGTCGGCTCCGCCCACTGGAGCTCGTCCAGGCCGACGATCAGCGGGCGCTCGCGCGCCAGGTGCTCGAGGAACCGGCGGATTGCCCAGAACGTCTCCTCGCTCCCGCTCGGAGCCTCGCCGGCCCCGACTGTGTCGGCCAGCTGCGCAGCTATCCGCTCTCTGTCGTCGAGCCCCTCGAGGCGGGCAGCGATTCCCTCCTGTGTCAGGTGACCGACAGCGCCGAGGACGATTCCCCGTAGGGGCCAGTACGTGATCCCTTCGCCGTAGGCGAGGCAGCGGCCGACCAGCGCCGTCGCGTCGCCGGAGCGCAGCAGCTCGTTGCCGAGCCGCGACTTGCCGATGCCCGCCGGTCCGACAATGGTGGCCAGCCGGCAGCGCCGCTCCTCGACGGCGGCGGCGAGCTCGCCCCGCAGGAGCGCGAGCTCGGCATCGCGTCCGACCATCGGGGTGTCGAGCCGGCGTGGGAAGGGCGGTGCGCCCTCGACGACGCCGAGCAGGCGCCACGCGGTCACCGGCCGCGACTTCCCCTTGAGCTGCAGCGGCTCCACGGGCTCGACTAGCACCGCGTTCGAGACCAGGCGGTAGGTCGGCTCGCCGATCAGGATCTCGCCCGCGCGACTCGCCGCTTCGAGCCGCTGGGCCGTCGCTACCGCGTCGCCGGTCGCGAACGACTGCCCCTGCGACGGGTCGCCCGCGACCACCTCGCCGGTGTTGACGCCGGTCCGGATCGAGAGCGTGACGCCGTGGTCGCGCTCCAGGTGCTCGTTGAGGCTGGAGATCGCAACGCGAAGGTCGCTCGCCGCGCGCACGGCCCGCAGCGCGTCGTCGTCGTGAGCCGCGGGGATGCCGAAGACCGCCATCGCGGCGTCGCCGATGAACTTCTCCACGGTCCCGCCGTGGCGCTCCAGGGCGCCGCGGACAGCCTCGAAGTACCGCTCCTGCACGCGGCGGTGCACTTCGGGGTCGATGCGCTCGCCGAGCGGGGTGGAGTCGACGATGTCGCAGAAGACCACCGTCACGGTCTTCCGGGCGGCCATGTACCGAGTGTAGGACGAACGAAAGGCCTCACTACACTGTTCGGCCGCATGTTCGACACCCTTGGCGACAGGCTCAACGCCGCTCTCGGCCCGCTCCGCGGACGCGGAAAGCTGGACGAGGAGACGATTTCGCGCGCAATGCGCGAGGTCCGGCTCGCACTGCTCGAGGCCGACGTCAACCTCGGCGTGGTCAAGGATTTCGTGGCGCGCGTGAAGGCGCGGGCTCTGGGCCAGGACGTGATGAAGAGCCTCACTCCCGGCCAGCAGGTGGTGAAGATCGTCCACGAGGAGCTGACGGAGCTGATGGGCACCGGCAGCTCGAAGCTCGCGTTCGCCGGCAAGCCGCCGACGGTGATCCTGCTCGCCGGCCTGCAGGGAGCGGGCAAGACGACCGCAGCGGCCAAGCTCGCGCTGCTCCTGCGCAAGGAGAAGCACACGCCGGCCCTCGTCGCCGCCGATCTCCAGCGCCCGGCCGCGGTCGAGCAGCTCCAGCAGCTCGGCAAGCAGCTCCAGGTTCCGGTCTTCACCGGCGCCGACCCGGTCAGTGCCGTCAAGGACGGCATCCAGCGCGCCAAGGACCAGGGCGCGGACGTCGTGATCGTCGACACCGCGGGCCGCCTGCACGTCGACGAGGAGCTGATGGAAGAGCTCAAGCGCGTCCGCGACGCGGCGAAGCCGACGAACGTGCTGCTCGTCCTCGACGCCATGACCGGCCAGGAAGCCGTCGCCGTCGCGCAGTCCTTCCAGGAGCGCGTCGACTTCGACGGCGTCGTCCTCACGAAGCTCGACGGCGATGCGCGCGGCGGCGCCGCGCTCTCCGTCAAGGCCGTCACCGGCAAGCCGGTGAAGCTCGCATCGGTCGGCGAGAAGGTCGACCAGCTCGAGTACTTCCACCCGGACCGGATGGCCTCCCGCATCCTCGGGATGGGCGACGTGATGACGCTGATCGAGAAAGCCGAGGAGGCGGCGTCAGAGGAGGACCAGGCTGCGATGGAAGCCCGGATGCGCGCCGGCGAGTTCAGCTTCGATGACTTCCTCACGAGCTACCGGATGCTCCGCAAGATGGGCCCGCTGAAGGGCGTCATGTCGATGATTCCGGGCCTCGGGAAGCAGCTCCAAGGCGTGGACTTGAACGAGGACGAGCTCAAGCGGGTCGAGGCGATCGTCCTGTCGATGACCCCGAACGAGCGCAAGATGCCGCACCTGATCGACGGTTCCCGGCGGAAGCGCATCGCCGCCGGCAGCGGCACGACGATCCAGCAGGTGAACAAGCTGCTCTCCGCGAGGAAGCAGATGCAGAAGATGATGAAGCAGATGGGAAAAGGCAAGATGCCGGGGCTCCCTCAGGAGCTCCAGAAGGCACAACGGAGGTGAAATGGCAGTACGGATGAGGCTGACGCGTGTCGGCTCGAAGAAGAACCCGATCTACCGCGTCGTCGTGGCCGACTCGCGCTCGCCGCGCGACGGCAAGTTCATCGAGATCGTGGGCCGCTACAACCCGCAGACCGATCCGTCGACGATCGAGCTCGACGAGGAGAAGGTGCGGGAGTGGCTCGGCAAGGGGGCGACGCCGTCTGGGACGGTGGCCCGCCTGCTGAAGATCAAGAACATTGGCTGAGCTCATCGAGTTCATCGCTCGGCAACTGGTCGACGAACCGGACGCGGTGCGGGTGGAGGAGGAAGAGCGCGAGGACGTCCTCGTCATCCGCCTCCACGTCGCCAAGGACGACGTCGGGAAGGTGATCGGCCGCCAGGGTCGGCTGGCGCGCGCACTGCGCGCGGTCGTCCGGGCCGGCGGCGCGCGCGAGCGGCGACGGCTGATCCTCGAGATCGCTGACTGACGAGCTCGTCACGATCGGGCGCGTCGGGAAGCCGCACGGCCTGGACGGCTCGTTCGTCGTCGAGCATGCGAGCGAGGATCCCGCGCGCTTCGAGCCCGGCGCGACCCTCCTCGCGGGCGGCGAGCCCGCCGAGGTGGTGGAACGCAAGCGGTCGGGAGGGCGTGTCGTGATCCGGCTCGACCGTCCCGTTGCCCGTGGCACGGCGCTCGAGGTCCGCCGCAGACGAGCTCCCCGAGCCGGAGCCGGGCGCCTACTACGCGTTCCAGCTCGTCGGGCTCGCGGTGGAGGAGGAGGGTGGCCGTGCGCTGGGAGCGGTGACCGAGGTCGCGCCGGGAGTGGCGAACGACGTCCTCGAGCTCGACACCGGCCTGTCGCTCCCGATGGTGGAGGCGTGCGTGCGAGAGGTCGACCTCGAAGGGCGGCGAATCCTGGTGGCGCGTGGTTTTGCACCCAGTAACTAACCTGCTCGGACTTTGCGCATCGATGTCTTCACGCTCGTCCCACACGTCTTCGCCGCGGTCTCCGAACAGCGCCCGCTGGCCGCGGTGCTCGGCGACCAGCTCGACCTGCGTCTCTTCAGCTACCGCGACTGGTCGCCGCTCGCCGGCGGACAGGTGGACGACGAGCCATACGGCGGCGGCGCTGGGATGGTGCTGCGCGTGGACGTTGTCGCCGCGGCGCTCGAGGGCGTTTACGGCGGAGTTCCGGAGCACCGCGTGATCGCGCTGACCCCGCAGGGCCGGCCGCTCGACCAAGCGGTCGTCGAAGAGCTCGCCGGCGAGGAGCACCTGACGCTTCTGTCGGCGCGCTTCGAGGGTTTCGACGAGCGGATCCTCACGCACCTCGCCAACGACGCCGTCTCGATCGGGCCGTACGTGCTGTCCGGCGGCGAGCTGCCGGCGATGGTCCTGCTCGACGCGGTTTCGCGCCGGCTTCCCGGCGCGCTCGCCGAGGGGTCGGGCCTGGAGGAGACCTTCTCGGCCGCGCTCGAGGGCGGGCACGAGTACCCGCACTACACGCGTCCTGCCGAGTTCCGTGGCTGGCGCGTGCCGGACGTGCTCGTCTCGGGCGACCATGCCAGGATCGCCGGCTGGCGCAGAACCGCGAGCAGAGAGCGGACCCCGTCATGAGGAATCCCGTCGACCGTTTGACCCACCGGCTGCCGCGACCCTGGCGCGTCGCGATCGACTGGGTGGTGACGATCGTCGGCGCGGTCGCGATCGTCCTTGCGATCAAGGCGTGGGTCGTGAACCCGTACCGGATCCCGTCGTCCTCGATGGAGCCGACGCTCCACTGCGCCGGCGCGGGGGTGGGCTGCACCGCGCGTTTCTCCGACCGGGTGCTCGCCAACCGCTTCATCTACCACTTCACCGACCCCGACCGGGGCGACATCGTCGTGTTCGAGACCCCGATCGAGGCGAAGCGGAACTGCGGCGCCGGGGGCACGTTCGTGAAGCGGATCGTGGGGCTTCCCGGGGAGGTGATCGAGGTCCGCAACGGCTTCGTCTTCATCGACGGCGTGCGGTTACGCGAGACCTACGTCGACAAGGGGAAGTTCGATCCGGACAGCAATCCGCCGTACCGGATCCCGAAGGACAACTACTACGTGATGGGCGACAACCGGATCCAGTCGTGCGACTCGACCGTCTGGGGAGCGCTTCCCCGGGCGAAGCTGATCGGCAAGGTTTTCTCGGTCTACTGGCCGCCTAGGCGGATTTCCTTGCGCTAGCATTCCCCGTCGGCCGACGGCCGACCCTTTCTCATGGCCAATCCGATCGAGACTCTCGAGCGCCGTCAGCTGCGCCCTGACATCCCGCAGTTCAAGGCGGGAGACACCGTGCGGGTCCACTTCCAGGTGATCGAGGGCGAGCGACGCCGCGTCCAGGTTTTCGAGGGCATCGTCATCAAGCGCCAGGGCTCCGGCGTCCGCGAGACGTTCACGGTGCGGAAGCAGTCGTTCGGCGTGGGCGTAGAGCGCACGTTTCCCGTTCATTCGCCGAAGATCGAGCGCATCGAGGTGACGGCGATCGGCGACGTCAACCGCGCGAAGCTCTACTACTTGCGCGGGAGAGTGGGACGAAAGGCGCGCGTCCGCGAGCGCCGTGAGGGGCACAGGCTATCCTCGGCCGGTGCCCGACCCGCTGACCAGCCTGCCGTCGAAGATCCCGAGCAGCAGCAGGTCGAAGAGCCGGAAGGCGAGCTCGAGCCAGAGACCCCGGAAGCGGGGTAGACGGCTCCTCGAGTTCGATCGCCGCTTCGGGCGGCGGTTCGTGGCCGGCGTGGACGAGGCGGGACGCGGGTCGTTGGCCGGTCCGCTCGTCGTGGCCGGCGTGCTGTTCGACTACGCGGGCCTTCGCGACCACAAGGTGCGGCCGCTCGCGCAGCTCAACGACTCGAAGCAGCTGACGGCGGAGGAGCGGGAGGAGATCTTTCACGGCGTGATGTCCTGCGCGCAGGCCGTCACCGTGCGCGCGATCCCGTCGGAGGACATCGACCGCAACGGGCTCCATCGCTCGAACCTCGAGGGGATGCGGTCGTGCCTGCGAGAGCTGGCGCCGCCGGCCGAGGCGTGCCTGGTCGACGGGTTCCGCCTGGGGCCCGGGTGTCCCCCGCATACCGCGGTGGTGGACGGCGACGAGCGGAGTGCGGCGATCGCTGCGGCGTCGGTCGTCGCGAAGGTGATTCGCGATCGGGCCATGCGCCGGATGGACGCGCTCTTTCCGCACTACGGCTTCTCGTCCCACGTCGGCTACATCACGCCGCGCCACTCGGCGGTCGTGCGGGAGCGCGGCCCGTCGGAGATCCACCGCCGCTCGTTCCAGGCCCTCTGTTATGCGGACCTCGCCGAGCTCGAGGGCGCGGGGGACTGAAGCCGAGCGCCGCGCGCGCCGGTTCTATCGGCTGCGCGGCTACCGCGTTCTCGGTGAGAACGTCTGGATCGGCGGCTACGAGCTCGACCTGATCCTGCGCCGCGGCGAGCGGCTCGTGTTCTGCGAGGTGAAGGCGAAGCTGGGGGAGGGGTACGGCGATCCGGCTGAGATGGTGAACCCGGAGAAGCAGCGGCGCCTGAGGCGCGCAGCGGAGGCGTGGCTGGCGGTGCATCCGGAGCTGGCGGAGCTCGAGGCTCGTTTCGACGTCGTCGGGGTGACCGCGCGGAAAGTGACGCGGGTGGTCGCGGCTTTCTAGGACTCGGCCGCGTTCCGGCGAAGGGTGCTCTTCGTGGCCCCGACGCAGGACGCGCTCTATGCCGAGATCGACCTCGACCTCTCCTGGTCGGAGCGCGACCTGCCGGAGCGGGAGCGCACGAAGCACGTCCACCGGCTCCATCCCTACCTCGGGAAGTTCATCCCGCAGCTCGTCGAGGTGCTGCTCGCCCGTTACGTTCCGCGCGGCGGGCGCGTGCTCGATCCGTTCGCGGGGTCTGGCACCACGCTCGTCCAGGGGCTCGAGAGCGGACACGACGCGGTCGGCGTCGACGTCGCCGCGTTCAACTGCCTGCTGGTGGACGTCAAGACGCGGCGATACGACCTGTTCTCACTCGAGTCGGAGATCCGGGACGTCGTGCGGCAGCTCGACGGGCTCGATCGAGGCCGGCGCGCCGGTGGCTACCTGGCGGAGTGGTTCGCGCCGCGCGCCGTCTCCGAGCTGCTGGCGTTTCGCGAGCTTGCCGAGGAGTACGAGCATGTAGACGTCCTGCGAGTCGTCCTGGCACGGGCCGCTCGCTCGGCGCGGCTGACGACGCACTTCGACCTCGACTTTCCGCGCAAGCCCCAGACCGGCGAGTACTGGTGCCACAAGCACAAGCGCCTCTGCCGGCCGATCGACCGCGCCGATCACTTCCTTCGTCGCTACGCGCTCGACACCCTCGCGCGCATCAAGGAGTTCTCGCGCGTGCGCGCGCGGGGGCGCGAGGCGGCGATCATCCACGGCGATTCGCGCGAGGTGGCGCTGCCCGGGCCGGTTCGACGGCGTCGTCACGTCGCCGCCCTACCCGGGCCTGATCGACTACCACGAGCAGCACCGCTACGCGTACGAGCTGCTCGGGCTCGACGACCGCCGCGAGCTCGAGCTCGGCGCCGGCGCGTCGGGGACGAGCTCGGCCGCCCTCGCGCGCTACGTCGAGGGCATCGCCGCGGTGCTCGCCCGAGCGAAGCGAGGACTTCGCGCACGCGCGCCGGTCGTGATCGTCGTCAACGACCGTCGCGATCTGTACCCGGAGATCCTCGAGCGGGCGGGGCTGCGGCTCGAGGAGCGTCTCCGCCGGCACGTCAACCGCCGAACCGGCCGCCGCGCCGGCGAGTTCTTCGAGGACATCCTCGTCGCTCGGTAGCTACGGAACTGGGACCACCGGCTCCGAGTGAAGCCAGAGGTCGGAACGACGGACGCCACACGTGACCCGGTCGTGGTACAGGTTGTGCACCGTGCCGGTCGGGCCGGTCACCGTCTCGAGGTACGTGTTCCAGATGTCCTGGCCTATCGGGACAGGAAAGACGAAGGTGGGCTCACCGGCCAGCGGATAGCGCCACACCTCGACCTCGGACGCGCAGTCCGGCTCGCCACGCACGAGGTACGTCGTGCCGTCTGCCGTCACCGCCGGCTGGTAGTGAACGAACCCGAGTGGTGGCGGCAGCTGCGTCTTCGCGCGGGTGGTGATGTCGTAGCGGACCACCGTGCACGGCCGGTCGCCTCTCGGGCAGCGCTGCCACACCGCAAAGTTGCCGTTCACCTGACCCGCAGTGGCGTAGTTCTTCTCGTCAGGCATGCGGCCACGATCGAGCTCCCGCTGGACGCGTGTGCGGGTGTTCAGCAGGATCACGCTCTCCGTGCGACCGTTGTGGCGGCTGAATAGCAGCCACTCGCCCGAGAGCGAGGGGCTCCACTCCCACAGCGACGTGTTGACCCCGCGAGGCGTGAGGACGTGAGCCTTCCGCGCCAGGTCGTAGAACCGGATGCTCGACTCGTTTCGGGCGGGCGCGTACGCCTGGTAGACGAGCATCGTGCCCTCGATCGAGCCCGGGTATCCCTGACGCTGACCGGTGATCAGGAACGGCTTGCCGCCGGGAGCCTGCGCCCATGGCCTGAAGATCCGCGGCTGCTTGCGGCTGTTCTGCGTCCACGCTAGGTAACCGTTGCCCGCCACCGGCCGTTCTTCAGCGAGGCTCGTGGCGCGGATCCGGATGCTGTCGCCGGCCCCCGCGGCGGAGACGAGGGCGAGCGTGAGGCCGAGCCCGACGAGAAGTGGCAGGCGGCGCACTGCAGACCGATTCTGCCACGTCGTCACTTCTGACACACATTCGGCACAGACCCGTGCTGATTTGTTGCCTTCAATGGCAAGGTGCTCGCGCGCACGATCACCCATGCCCTGGTCGGACTCGACGCTCGCAAGGTCGAGGTCGAAGCCCACCTCCAGAACGGGATCCCCGGTCTCGCCATCGTCGGTCTCGCGGATCGCGCGTGCCAGGAGGCCAAGCACCGCGTCCGGAGCGGGATCTCCTCGGCGGAGCTCGAGTGGCCGTCGAGGCGGATCACCGTCAACCTTGCTCCTGCCGGGCTGCGCAAGGAGGGGTCGGGCTTCGATCTGCCCATTGCGCTTGCGATTCTCGCGGCGTCGCGTCAGATCCCGGTCGACCGGCTCGCCGGCCACGCCGCGATCGGGGAGCTGGCGCTCGACGGCCGGATCAGACCGGTCCGCGGCGTCCTCGCCGCCGCGGAAGGTGCGCGGAGCGCCGGCCTCGGCCATCTCGTCTGCGCCGCGGAATCGGCTGGAGAGGCCGCGCTCGCCGGCGTCGAGCCCATCCCCGCCCGGCATCTGGCGGAGCTCGTCGCGTACCTCCGCGGCGAGATCGAGCCGCCGGCCGTAGAGCCTCCGTCGACGAACGGCGCGACGTGTGGGTACGACGAGCTCGACCTCGCCGATGTCAGAGGGCAGGATCGAGCGCGTCGCGCCCTCGAGCTCGCGGCGGCGGGCGGGCACAACCTCTTGCTGGCCGGACCGCCCGGCACGGGGAAGTCGATGCTCGCGCGCCGGTTGCCGGGGATCCTCCCGCCGCTGACGGCCGACGAGGCGCTCGAGGTCACTCGGATCTACTCGGTTGCCGGCCTGCTGAGTCCGGACCAGCCGCTCATCCGGCGACGGCCGTTCCGCGCGCCCCATCAGAGCGCGTCGGTCGCGGCGCTCGTAGGCGGTGGGGCGGGGCCGCGGCCCGGAGAGGCGACGCTCGCCCACCACGGCGTGCTCTTCCTCGACGAGCTGCCGGAGTTCCAGCGGCCGGCGCTCGAGGCGCTCCGCCAGCCGCTCGAGGACGGGATCATCTACGTCGCGCGCGCCGAGGGCCGCGCGCTCTTCCCGGCCCGCTTCCAGCTCGTCGCTGCAATGAACATGTGTCCCTGCGGCGGGCGCGGAGACCCCGGCGCGGAGTGCGCGTGCTCGCCGCAGAGGCTCGGGGCGTTTCGCGAGAAGCTCTCCCGGGCGCTGCTCGATCGGTTCGACCTCGTCGTCGCTGTTCCGCGTCCCCGCGCAGCGGAGCTGAGCGGCGTCGCCGGCGAGGCGTCCGAGGCGGTGCGTGCTCGGGTCGTGGGCGCGCGTGGGCGCATTCGCGCCGGGCCGATCCCACGGACAAGTGCGGCCGGCGAGCTCCTCGACCGAGCGGTCGAGCGGTTGCCCCTGTCCGGGCGTGGGCGCACGCGCGTCGCTCGGGTTGGGCGGACGATCGCTGCGCTCGCGGAATCGGAGTCGGTTGCGGAGGAGCATGTTGCCGAGGCGCTTGCCTATCGCTCTCCGAGGGAGCTCGCGACATGACGGAGCTCCGGCGATCGGACTCGCGTTTCCCGAGTCGCCTGCGGGCGATCTTCGATCCACCGAAGACGCTGTATCTGCGTGGTGCGGGCGACCCGGAGTTGCTCAACCGGCGGGCGGTCGCGGTCGTCGGCGCGCGCTCGTGCTCGCCGTACGGCGCGCAAGTCGCCCGGATGCTCGGGCGCGATCTTGCCGCTGCCGGCCTGGTCGTCGTCAGCGGCCTCGCCCGTGGCGTGGACGGGGAGGCTCATCGTGGCGCACTGGAGGCCGGCGGCCTCACCGTCGGCGTGCTCGGCTGTGGGATCGATCGCGACTATCCCGCCTCGAACGCCCAGTTGTCGCGGCGCATCGAGGAGTCGGGGCTGGTCGTCTCCGAGTACGAGCCGGGCGTCGAGCCCGCGCCGTGGCGCTTCCCGGCAAGGAATCGGATCATCGCCGGGCTCACCGAGGCAGTCGCGGTGGTCGAGGCGCGAGAGCGAAGCGGCGCGTTGATCTCTGCGGACTTCGCGCTCGAAGAAGGCCGCGAGGTGTTCGCGGTTCCGGGAGAGATCACCTCGGGGCTCTCCGTCGGGACGAACGCTCTGCTCAGGCTGGGGGCGACGCCGCTCACTGCGGCGGGCGATGTGCTCGACGCACTCGGGGTGGACCGGCCGTCGGTCGGCCAGGCCGCCGACGTGTCGCCCGCAGCCGCGAAAATTCTCGCGCTCGTCCGCGACTCGCCGGCCGCAGCGGACGAGCTCACTTCCCGAGGCGCGCTCGACGCCGGCGCGGTGAGCGTCGCGCTGACGGAGCTCGAGCTGGCGGGCCTCGTCGCGGCGACCGACGGCGTCTATCGGGCGGCGAACGCCCGATGAGCGGCCGAGCCCTCAGTACGATCGCCGCATGGGAGAGCCTTTCTGGCTCGAGGAGCCGTCCGAGCCTCTGCGCTCGCTCAGGCTCGACGGCGCCGCGGATGTGGCCGTGGTCGGCGGAGGGGTCACGGGGTTGTCGTGCGCCCTCACGCTTGCCGAGCGCGGTCTGCGCGTCCGCATCCACGAGGCGCGCACGATCGCCTCCGGAGCGAGCGGGCGGAATGGTGGCTTTGCCCTTCGCGGCGGTGCGGTGCCGTACGACCGGGCGCGCACGACGCTCGGCAGTGACCGGGCGGCGGCGCTCTGGCGGCTGACCGAGCGGACGCTGGACCGGATGGAGGGCCTCGCGGGCGACGCGCTCCGGCGCGTCGGAAGCCTCCGGCTGGCCGCAGACGAAAACGAGAGAGCTGAGCTGCTGGCGGAGTACGCGGCTCTGCGCGACGACGGCTTCGCGGTCGAGTGGGTCGACGAGCCAGAGGGGCGGCTCGCCGGTCGGTATCCGAGCGCGATCCTCCACCCGCGCGACGGGGCGCTCTACCCCGGGCGCTGGATACGGCGCCTGGCTGGACATGCCGCCGAAGCCGGTGCGGAGCTCCGTGAGCACGATCGGGTCGAGTCGCTCGACGGTGTCGACGCCGAGATCGTCGTGATCGCGAGCGACGGCTACCCGTCCGGTCTCGTCGCCGAGCTCGACGCCGTCGTTCAGCCGACGCGCGGCCAGGTCGTCGTCACCGAGCCGCTCGAGGAGGCTCTGTACGAGCGCCCGCACTACGCGCGTCACGGCTTCGATTACTGGCAGCAGCTGCCCGATCGCCGCCTCGTGATCGGCGGTCGCCGGGACCTGGACCTCGTCGGCGAGGCAACCGCGGAGGAAGGGACGACCCCGGCGATCCAGGACGCGCTCGAAGCGGTGATCCAGGAGCTCGTCGGACGCCGCCCGGCGATCACGCACCGCTGGTCCGGGATCTTCGGCACGAGCCCGGACTCGCTACCGCTGGTCGGGCAGGTTCCCGGTCACGACGGCGTCTGGGTCTCGCGCGGCTACTCGGGCCACGGAAACGTCCTCGGGCTGGCCTGCGGCGATCTCGTCGCCAGGGCGATCGCCGGGGACCCGGAACCCGAGCTCGAGCTCGAGCTGTTCGATCCGGCGCGGTTTTTCTAGCCGGCCTGCTCCGGCATCGGCGCGTTCTCGTCGTTCTGCCACAACGCGAAGTGGTTTCCCTCGGGGTCCTGTAGCTGCACGTGCCACCCCATTCCCGGAACCGGCTGCTTCGGCATGATCACGTTGCCGCCGAGCTCCTTCACCTTTCCGGTCGAAGCGTCGATGTCGTCGGTCGCGAAATAGACGACCAGCCCGTTCATGCCGGGCATGCGGGGCATCAGGCCGCCGCCGGACTGCCCGTCCTCGTTTTGGAACGTGTGGTACTCCTGGGGACCGTCGTAGGTCTGGAACTCGATCCCGAAGAGCTTGCTCCAGAACTCCTTGGCGCGCGACGTGTCGTCCGCGGGAATCTCGAAATGCACGACCTTGGACATCTGTCCTCCCTCTGACCCCGCTAGCCGATCTCGATCGTTTGGACGTCGATCGACTCGTCGTCGTTAGCGCGGTCGACCACTTCGATACACACAGCCAGATCCTGGATCGCGAGCCCGGTCGAGTCGAACACCGTGGCCTCGTCCGGCGAGCTGCGACCCGCAGCCTTCCCGGCGAGGACGTCGCCGAGCTGCGTCACCGCGTCGCTCGTCAGGACGCCGGCCTCGACCGCGTGGACGAGGTCGCCGTTGTGGCTGGCCTGATCCCAGTCGTCGCAGAAGACCCTCACCCGCCCGAGCTCCTCCACCGCGATCTCGGCCTTGCCCGGTCCGTCCGCGCCCATGAGGCTGACGTGCTGACCCGGCCTCAGGCTCCCGGTGCCGAAGATGACCTCGTGTCCCGGCGTAACCGTCACGACGAGATCGGCGCTCAACGCTTCCTGACGGCTTGCCGCCACCTCAGCGCCCAACTCAGCCGTCGCAGCCTCTGCACGCGCCGCGTCCACGTCCCAGATCGAGACCGTGCGGCCGCGCGCGAGAAACGTCCTGGCCGTTGCGCGCCCATTCACGCCTGCGCCGATCACCGCGGCGGTCTCGGCGTCCGCGCGCCCCAACGTCTCCGCCGCGAGCACCGCGGCAGCGCCGGTGCGCAGAGCCGTCACCGAGCCGGCGTCCAGCAGCGCGACGGGCATGCCGTTCGACGCATCCGAGAGAAGCACGACGCCGGAGACGGTCGGAAGCCCAACCGCCGGGTTCCCGGGAAACGACGTCACCCACTTCAGCAGCGCGTAGCCGCCGCCCAGGGCCGGCATGGCGCGGAAGTCTCCGGCCGGATACGCCGGCACGTAGACCTTCGACGGCATCGACCACTCCCCGAGCGCGTAGGCGACGAACGCATCCCGCACGACCTCCACGGCGCGCTCGGGCGAGACCGCGGCCTCCACGTCGGCCGCCGAGAACACGGGGATCCTGCTCAAACGGTCTTGACCGACCCGACGAGCTTCTCGAGCGCGGCCTTCGCGTCGTCGAAGAGCATCACGGTCTTCGGGTCGTAGAACAGCGGATTGTCGACGCCCGCGAAGCCCGGCGAGAGGCTGCGCTTGATCACGACGACGTTCCGCGCCTTGTCGACGTCGAGGATGGGCATGCCGTAGATCGGATTTCCGGGCTCGTTCCGTGCGGCCGGATTGACGACGTCGTTCGCGCCGACGACGACGACCACGTCGGTTTGCGGGAACTCCGGGTTGATCTCGTCCATCTCGAACAGCTCGTCATACGGCACGTTCGCCTCGGCGAGGAGCACGTTCATGTGCCCCGGCATCCGCCCGGCGACCGGATGGATCGCATAGCGGACGTCGACGCCTTTCTGCTCGAGCAGCTCGCCGAGGTTCCGGACGTCGTGCTGGGCTTGCGCAACCGCCAACCCATACCCGGGAACGAAGACAACCCGACGAGCAAACGCGAGCATGTACGCGATGTCGTCGGGTGTCGCCGTCCGCACGCTGCCGTCGCCCTGCGGCGCCGCGACCGCCGCCGCGCCCGAGGGCGCCGCCCCGAACGCCCCGAAGAGCGTCTGGCGCAGCGGCCGTCCCATCGCCTGCCCCATCTTGAGCGTGAGGAGCGTTCCGGAGGCGCCGACGAGCGTGCCGCCGATGATCAGCGCCGTGTTGTCGAGCACGAAGCCCGTGGAAGCCGCGGCGAGACCGGTGAACGCGTTCAGCAGGGAGATCACGACGGGCATGTCCGCGCCGCCGATCGGCAGGACGAACATCACGCCGAGGACGAGCGCGCCGACGAGGAGCAGCACGAGCCAGATGCCGTTCTCGGTCGTCGCCGTCAGGACGATCAGCGCCACCAGCGCCGTTCCGAGCAGCGCGTTGATCGCGTTCTGCGCCGGGAAGACGATCGGCCGGCCCGGCAGCAGGTCCTGAAGCTTCCCGAACGCGACGAGGCTCCCCCAGAAGCTGACCGAGCCGACGAGCGCCGAAAAGAGGATCCCGACGAGGTTCTCCGTCTCGAGCCGGCCGTCAAGCGGCGCCAGCTCGTGGAACTCCGCCGCCGCGATCAGCGCCGCCGCCCCGCCGCCGACGCCGTTGAAGAGCGCGACCATCTGCGGGATCGCGGTCATCCGCACCATGCGCGCCGTGGCCACGCCGACAACCGAGCCGACCGCGATTCCGGCGAGCATCAGCCCGTAGCTGTCGATCTCCTCGACCAGGAACGTGAAGCCGACGGCGATCCCCATCCCCACCGCCGCGATCCAGTTCCCGGAGCGCGCCGTGCGCGGGTGCGACAGCCGCTTGATCCCGACGACCAGGCAGATCGCCGCGACGAGGTAGGCGAAGTCGATCCAGGTCCTACTCACGCCGAGCCTCGTCGTCCGCGGGAGCCCGCTGCTTGAACATCTCGAGCATCCGGTCGGTGACGAGAAAACCGCCGACGATGTTGATCGTCCCAAAGATGACGGCGACGAAGCCGAGCACCTTCTCGAGCGTGGAATCCGCGGTGCCGACGATCAGCATTGCGCCGATCAGGACGATCCCGTGGATCGCGTTCGTCCCGGACATGAGCGGCGTGTGCAGCATCGTCGGGACCTTCGAGATCAGCTCGAATCCGAGGAACACGGCGAGCGCGAAGATCGTCAGCTCGAGGACGAGCTGGATGTTCACGCCGGCACCGCCTGACGCGTGACGCATGCCCCGGAGGTGATCTCGTCGTCCCAGTCCAGCTCGAGCTGACCCTCGGGCGCGAGATGCGTGAGGAGCGCCTGAACGTTTCGCGCGTACAGCTGGCTCGCGTGCAGCGGCAGGGTGCTCGCGAGGTTGGTGAGCCCGACGACCGTCACGCCGTCGTGCACCGACTCCTCGCCCGGCACGGTGGGCTCCGCATTGCCGCCCGCCTCCGCGGCGAGGTCGACGATCACCGAGCCGTCGCGCATCGCCGACACCGCGGACGCGGGAATCAGCTTCGGCGCGGGCCGGCCCGGGACGAGCGCCGTCGTAATCACGACGTCGAACTCCGGAATGCGCCGCTCGAGCTCCTCCTGCTGGCGCTGCTGCTCTTCGGGCGTGAGCTCGCGCGCGTAGCCGCCCTCGGTCTCCTCGCCGACGACGCCGAGGTCGAGGAACGACGCGCCGAGGCTCTCCACCTGCTCGCGCACCGCCGGTCGCACGTCGAAGCCGGAGACGACGGCGCCGAGGCGGCGCGCCGTCGCGATCGCCTGGAGGCCCGCGACGCCGGCGCCGAGAACGAGCACTTTCGCGGGCGGGACGGTGCCCGCCGCGGTCATGAGCATCGGGAAGAACCGCGGCAGGCGCTCGGCTGCGACCAGCACCGACTTGTAGCCCGCGACCGTCGCCTGCGACGACAGCGCGTCCATCGGCTGCGCGCGCGTGATCCGGGGGACCGACTCGAGGGCGAACCCGATCACACCTGCGCGGCCCAGACGCTCGACTCCCTGCGGGTCGGTCAACGGCTCCAGGAACGCGATCAGAACCTGGCCCTCGCGCAGCCGCTCCTTCTCGCCGTCGGTCGGCTTGCGAACCTTGACGACGGCCTCCGCGCTCCAGGGGTCGCCGATCTCGGCGCCTGCCTCACGGTAGGCCTCGTCCGAGAAGCCGGACTCCGTTCCGGCACCCGCCTCGACCACCACGCTGAAGCCCGAACCGGCGAGTCGCTGTACGACGTCGGGGACGAGCGCGACGCGGCGCTCGCCGGGCAGCGATTCCCTGGGAACACCGACTCTCACGCCGGCGCAACTCTAAAGAGGAACACCCGGCGGCGGTGCGAACTCGACCCTCGTGGTCCTGACCGCACTCTCGCAGGCGATCGAGGCGCGCGATCCCTACACGCGCGGACACTCGGAGCGGGTCAGCATGCTCGCGCAGGTCGTCGCACGCCGCCTGGGCTGGAAGACCTCGCGCCTCGGCGCGCTCCGGCTAGGCGCCTTGCTGCACGACGTCGGGAAGCTGAACCTCGACGACGCCGTCCTCCGGAAGCCCGGCCCGCTCGACGAGCGGGAGTTCGGTGAGGTGAAGCGCCATCCCCAGGCGGGCGCGAGGCTCATCCGGGGCTTCGAGAACCTCCGCCCGGCGCTGCCCTACGTCCTCTTCCACCACGAGCGCTGGGACGGTCACGGCTATCCGACGGGCCGCTCGCGCGAGCAGATTCCGCTCGGCGCGCGGATCGTCGCCGTCGTCGACGCGTTCGACGCGATGATCTCGATGCGGCCCTACCGGCGTGCGCTGCCGGTCAGCTCGGCCCTCGCCGAGCTGGAGCGCGGCGCCGGAACGCAGTTCGACCCGGGCGTCGTGCGGGCGTTCCTCAGCGCGTGGACGGCCGGCGAGCTCGACCGGCTCCTGCCGGACGAGCGCCTCTCGGCGTAGCTTCAGCCCTGGCCGTCGCCCTAGAGGGCGGCCCAGACCTCGAGCTTCTGTTTCGCGCGGCGGATGACCTCGTCTGTGAACTCGTCGGTCCCGTTGTGCCCCCCGAGATCGGCCGTTCGCATCCCGTCGGCGACGGCCTCCAGGCACGCCTCGCGGATTGCCCGCCCGGCCTGCTGCGCCTGCTCGCCGCCGTAGCCGAGGAGAGAAGCCGCCGCCAGGATCATCGCCATCGGGTTCGCGACGTTCTTCCCCTGGAGCGCCGGGGCCGTGCCGTGCGCCGCCTCGGCCATGACGGCGTCGGGGACGTAGTCGTCGTCGAACGCGACGAGCAGCGACTCCGCGCCGGCGATCGACCCGAAGAGCGGCAGGACGAGGTCGGAGAGCACGTCGCCGTCCCGGTTCAATGCTGGGATGACGAGTGGCGCGCCGCTCGACGTGACGAGATACGCAAAGGTCGCGTCGATCAGCTGAGGGTCGTAGGCAACGTCCGGGTGCCGCGCGGCGGCCGCATCCATCTCCTCCTTGAGCATTCCCTCGTAGACCGGGCTCACCGTGTACTTCGGACCGCCGAAAACCTTCGCGTGCGTGCGCTCGGCGAGCCGGAACGAGAACTCGGACACCGCGCGGCAGATCGTCCGCTCGATCCGCTCGGTTCGGTAGGCGACCTCGTTCTCGCCTTCGCCCTCCCGCCACTCCTTCGCCCCGTAGGCGTCGCCGACCGCCATCCGGACCACCGAGATCGGCGCGTGGACGCCGCCGAGCGGAACGACTCCCGGAATCCGCCGGCCGGTCCGGACGATCACCTTGCCGCCGATCTCCTCGCGGATGATCCGGTTGGGCGAGCCGACGTCGCCGCTCTTCTCCGGGGTGATCGTCGCCGCCTTGAGCCCGAGCCCGTGGGAGCGGATCGCAGAGGCGGCCTCGTGCACGATCGCGTTCTCCGTCGCGCGCCGCGACTCGAGCGAGAGGTCGAACCGGGGGAGCTTCACCTCGAAGCCGATCACGTCCGGGGAGAGCACACGAAGCGCCTCCTCGAGGAGCTCCTGGCCCGTCTCGTCCCCCTCGAGCACCACGATCGTGTCGATGTCCATCCGCGCGATTCTAGGGATGGATTGAAAGGACCCTGCGGTGGAGAGACAAGGTGGGCGATGGCGAGGACAGGGGGCTGGAGACGCGTGGGGTCACGGCGGCCCTTTCGCTACGAGGATGCGCGCGGGAAGCGCATCACCGACCCGCAGCGTGTCGAGCGGATCGAGTCGCTCGCGATTCCGCCGGCCTGGAAGGACGTCTGGATCTCGCCGCGGCCGGGCGCGAAGCTCCAGGCGACCGGCGTAGACGCAGCCGGGCGCAGGCAGTACCTCTACCACCCGGATTTCCGCGCCCGGCAGGAGCAGGCCAAGTACGACAAGCTCGTCCGGTTCGGCGACCGCCTGCCGGATCTTCGTGCCGTCCTCTCCGAGCACCTCGACGGCGAGGAGTTCTCCTGCGACTGGGCCTGCGCCCTCGCCGTCAGGCTGATCGACCTCGGTTGGTTCCGTGTCGGTTCCGACCGCTACGCCAAGAACCACAGGACGTTCGGGATCACGACGCTCCGAAAGAGTCACGTCAGCGTTCGAGGCAGCCGCGTCGGCTTCAAGTACCGCGGGAAGCATCGCCTGTGGGTTCGCACGGCGCTCGTCGACGACGACCTCGCCGCCGCAACTCGCGCGCTCCTGAAGCTCGAGGGCGGAACGCGCCTCTTCCGGTACCGCAACGGCGACGACACGTTCAACCTCACGGCTGCCCGCCTGAACCAGTACATCCGCGAGCACATGGGTGATGAGTTCACGGCGAAGGATTTCCGAACCTGGGGCGGCACCCTGACTGCGGCCGTGCGGCTGGCTGAGCGCGACATTGCCGAAACGGAGACCGAGGCGAAGCGACATGTCGCGGCGGTCATGCGCGCCGTCGGCGAGCGCCTTGGAAACACGCCGGCCGTTGCGCGATCCTCCTACGTCAGCCCCGCGGTTATCGATCAATATTTCGACGGGCGAACGATCGACGACTTCCGTCCCCGCCATTTACGCGTCGTGCGGGCGCGAAATGTCGACCTCGAGCCCGAGGAACGCGCGCTGATGTCGCTCTTGCGGTCCTGGCGGATTCGACGGTCGCGCGCTGCTGCATAGAATTCCCCGGCGTATTTCATTACGATCGACGCAATCCACTCGAAATAGGAGGGCTTTACTTGGCTCGTAAGACTGTTCTCGTTTGCGACAACTGTGGCAAGGAAGTCGGCGAAGGAAAGGGCGCGACGATGCGCTTGACCTTTACGGACGCCCGCCGGGGCGCCAAGCAGGCGGATCTCTGCGACGACTGCGCCGGACAGACGCCGGGCCGCGCAACCGCCCGCAGAGGCCGGCGCCCGAAGAGCGCCACGGCCGCCGCATAAGTAACTAGCGGAAAGAGCGGAAAACGGCGGCGAGGAGCCGTCAGAAGGCAGGTCTACGATAGGCCGATGGCCCTGACGCTCCTCGTCGGCCCCGCGAATGCGGGCAAGGTCGAGCGACTGCTCGAGCGGTACCTCGCCGAACTGGAGCGCGATCCCGTCCTCATCGTGCCGAACCGGCCGGACGTCGATTGGGCCGAGCGCGAGCTCTTGACCCGCAGCCCGGCGCTGCTGGGCGGCTCGATCTCGACGTTCCCGGACCTCTTCGAGCACATCGCCGACGGCCATTCGGCCCGGCGACCCGTGGCCAGCGAGACGCAGCAGACCTTCGTCCTGCGTTCCGCCGTCGCGAGGACGCCGCTCAACGGCCTCGGCGAGTCCGCCCGCTCGGCGGGCTTCGCCGACGCGCTGCGCGAGGCGATCGCCGAGGTCGAGGCAGGGCTCGCGGCGCCCGACCTGCTCGAGGGGCCGCTTGCCCCCCTCTACTCGTCGTATCTCGGCGAGCTCGAGCGGCTCGGCCTCTGGGACAAGCAGCTCCTTCGCGCGGCGGCGGCGGAACGTTTGTCCGCGGAGCTCGACTCGTGGGACGGCCGTCCGGTTTTCGCGTACGGGTTCGAGGACCTGACCGCCGCCGAGTGGTCGCTGCTGGAGACGCTCGCCGGCCGCACGGAAGTCACCGTCTCGCTGCCGTACGAGCCTGGGCGAGCGGCGTTCGAGTGGCTCGCCGAGACCTCCAGCGAGCTCCAGCGGCTCGCGGGGCCCGGAATCGAAGAGCTTGCGCCGCGCTATGCCGACGTCGCGCACCCCGCGCTCGCACACCTCGAGCGAGCGCTGTTCGGAGGGGCCGGCGAGAAGGCGCCGCAGCTCGACGGCGCGATCCGCTTCTTCGAGGGCGCCGGTTCGCGCGGGACGCTCGAGCTCGTCGGTGAGGAGATCCTGGCGCTCCTTCGCGACGGAGCGCCGCCTGAGCAGATCGGCGTCGTCGTCCCCTCGCTGGAGCGCTGGCGGGGCCCGATCGACACCGCGTTCGCGACGCTGGGCATCCCGTACGCGGCTGACGCGCCGGTGCGCTTCCCGCAGACGAGCCTGGGCCACGCGCTGCTCTCCCTGCTCCGCTTCGCGTGGACGGGGACCGATCGCGGCGAGCTCTTTCGCTACCTGCGCTCGCCGTACTCCGGCCTCAAGCGCAGCAGCGTGGACTTCGTGGAGGGCCGGCTTCGCGGGCGCGCGATCTCGGCACCGAACCGCGTCGAGGAGGAGCTCGAGGCGCTGCGCGAAGCGCGGCTTCCGGCGCTCGATGCGGTTCGCGCCGCGGAGTCGCCGATCGAGGCGGTGCACGAGCTCGCGACGGGGATGCTGCGTGCGGCCTACGGGCTCGAGCAGCCGCCGGCCGACGAGCACTCCCGCGACGACCTGCGCGCGTACGAGAGCTGCCGCCGGGTTCTCGCCGAGCTCGAGGCGTGGGGCGGATGGCCGAGCCCGTCTCCCGCGAGGACCTGATCGCCGCGCTGGAGCGCGCGACGGTCCGGCAGCCCGGCCCGACCGACGCCGGCCGTATCCCGGTACTCGACCTGCTGCGGGCCCGGACACGGCGCTTCCAGCATGTCTTCGTCCTCGGTCTCGAGGAGGGAAGCCTGCCGCGCCGCTCGCACGCGACACCGTTCCTCGACGACGACGAGCGGCGCCGACTCGGTCCGCGCCTGCGCCGCGCCGACGCCGTCACGCGGGACCGCTACCTGTTCTACACCGCGTGCACGCGGCCGACGGAGCGCCTCTACCTCGTGCGCGAGGCGGCGTCCGACGAGGGCAGCCCGCGCGAGGCGAGCCCGTTCTGGGAGGAGGTCGCGGCGGTCTTCGCCGCCGACGATGTCGCGCGGTGGACGACGCGCCGACCCCTTTCCTCCCTCACGTGGCGGCTCGAGTCGGCGCCGACCGAGCGCGAACGGCTGCGTTCGCTCGCGCTCCTGTCCGCGGAGGACCAGCACCGCGAGGAGGCGGATGCCCTCGCCCGGGCCAACGGCTGGGAACGGCGCCTCGACCGCGCGCTGGCCGCGCTCCGCCGCCCGACCCGCCTGACGCACCCGCGGGTGCTCGCCGAGCTCGGAGCCCGCTCGGTGTTCAATGTGACGGAGCTCGAGCGGTTCGCCGACTGCTCCTCGGCGTGGTTCTTCGACCGGATGATCGACCCGAAGACGATCGATCCGGAGGTCGACCCGAGGCTCCGCGGTTCCGTGGCCCACAGCGCGCTCTTCAAGTTCTTCACCGGCTTTCCGAAGGTGCTGGGGAACGACCGCATCCAGCTCGCGCAGGTCGAAGACGCGGTGCGGTTCATGCGGGAGTGCCTCACGCAGGCGCTCGCCGGCATCCGGCTGGAGATGACCGACCTGCAGCGGCAGGAGCTGGAGCTGACGCTGGCCCGCGACCTCGAGCGTCTCGTCCGAGAAGAGGCTGCGGCCGACCACCCGCTCGAGCCGCGCCAGTTCGAGGTCTCGTTCGGAATGGAGCGCTCAGCGCCGGAGCTCCAGCGCGGCCTCGATCTTGGCGACGGCATCGTGCTCTCGGGAAAGATCGACCGCATCGACGTGGAGCCGCTGAGCGCGCGCGGCATCGTCCAGGACTACAAGGCGGGCAAGCACGCGCCCTCGGCGCGCGACATGGAGAAGGAGCTGCGGCTCCAGATCCCGCTGTACATGCTCGTGCTGCGCGACCTCGTCGGCATCGAGCCGCTCGGCGGCCTCTACCGGCCGCTGTCCGGCGGCCGGCGGCCTCGCGGGCTCCTCCGGGCCGACGCGAAAGAGGACGTCCTCGCCGGCTACTCGCGCAACGACTACCTCGACGAGGAGGCGTTCTGGTCGCAGGTGGAATCGGCGCGAACAACCGCGCGGGAGCTGGCCGGTTCGATCCGCGTCGGCGACGTCCGCCACAACCCGAAAGGCGGCGAATGCCCCGCGTGGTGCGACCTGTGGCCGATGTGCCGGGTGGACAGGGCATGAGTTGGGAACCGAACCCAGAGCAGGTCGCTGCGATCGAGGCCCGGGGCCGCGTGTTCGTCTCGGCAGGGGCGGGGACCGGGAAGACGGCCGTGCTCGTCGAGCGGTTCGTCCGCGCGGTGTGCGACGACGGCGTCGACGTCGACTCGATCCTCGTCATCACGTACACGAAGCGCGCAGCCGGCGAGCTGCGCGCACGGATCCGGGCAGAGCTGCGGCGCCGGGGGCGGGACGACCTGGCCCGTGCGCTCGACGGCGCCTGGATCTCGACGATCCATGGATTCTGCAACCGGCTGCTGAAGACGTATCCCTTCGAGGCGGGGCTCGATCCGCGGTTCCGCGAGCTCGACGAGTCGCAGGCTGCCGTGCTCTCAGGCGAGGCGTTCGACGAGGCGCTCTCCGGCTTTTGCGCTGAAAGCCATCCCGAACGTGTCCAGCTGCTGACGACCTACGGCGCGCGCGGCCTGCGGCGGATGATCACCGGCATCTACGAGACGCTGCGGTCGGCGGGCCGCGAGCTCGTCCTCGAGCTCGGCGACCGGCCGGCACTCCCCGAGCGGCTGGAGGAGCTGCGGACCGCGGCGCGCTGCCTCGCCGACGATGTCTCGGCGACCGACCTCCAGCGCGCGAGCGCCGCGGCGCTGCTCGACGCGACCACGGGCGAGTTGAGGCCGGACGACCTGCTCGACCTCAAGGCGCACCGCGCGAGCGGCGAGCGCGCGGCGAGCTACGAGGAGGCGCGAGTCGCCGCGCAGCAAGCCGCGCTGGACGAGCTCGCCACGCGTGACCGCGACCTCGTCCAGGAGCTGTTGAACGCGTTCGCCGAGTCCTACGCCGCGGCGAAGCGCCGGGAGTCGGCCCTGGACTTCGAGGATCTGCAGCTCGTTGCGCGCAACCTGCTCCGCGACCACCAGGAGATCCGCGACAAGGAGGCGCTGCGGTTCCGCGCGATCATGGTCGACGAGTTCCAGGACACGAATCGCCTGCAGTGCGACCTCGTCGACCTCCTGGCCGACGCGCCCGGGGAGCGGGACATCTTTTTCGTCGGTGACGAGTTCCAGTCGATCTACGGGTTCCGGCACGCGGACGTCCAGGTTTTCCGCGAGCGACGCGACGCCGAGGGCGGCGGGCTCGTCCTCTCGAGGAACTACCGGTCACGCCCCGAGGTCCTCGCGGCGGTCAACGAGCTCTTCCGCGGTGACTTCGGTGACGACTTCCAGCCGCTGACCGCCTCCGGCGAGTTCCCCGACCCCGTCTTCGGCCAGCCGGTCGAGCTGCTCGTCACGGACAAGTCCAGCTACGCGGAGACCGGGACGCACTGGCGCCGCGGCGAGGCGCGCCACATCGCGCGTCGCGTCCGCGAGCTGATCTCGAGCGGCGCCGCGACGGCGGGCGAGATCGTCGTCCTGTTCGCCGCCGGAACCGACGCGGAGTCGTACGAGCAGGAGCTCCGACGGCAGGGGATCCCGACCTACCGCGCCACCGGGCGCGGCTACTTCGGCCAGCAGCAGGTCGTCGACGTGCTCGCCTACCTGCAGCTGCTCCAGAATCGCTACGACGACCGGGCGCTCGTCACCGTGCTGGCGTCCCCGTTCGTGGGCGTCTCGAACGACGCGCTGTTTCTGCTCCGCCGCGCGGCTGGGCGTCGGCCGATCTACACGGGCCTCGAGCGCTCGTTGCCGGACGGCCTCGCCGAGCGCGATGAGCGTCTGCTCCTCGCGTTCAAGCAGCGCTACGCGCGCCTGGCGGAGTCGTCGCCCCGTCTTTCGCTCGAGCGGCTCTGCGAGCAGATCGTCGTCGAGCACGACTACGACCTCGCGGTGCTCGCGCAGTGGGACGGGCGGCGGCGCTACGCGAACATGCGGAAGCTGGCGCGGCTGTCCCGCGCCTACGAGGAGCTGCGCGGCCGGGACATCGAGGGCTTCCTGCGCTTCATGCGCGACCAGGAAGCCGTCGGTGCAAAGCAGCTCGAGGCCGTCGCGGAGGAGGAGGGGGCAGACGCTGTCCGGCTGCTGACGATCCACGCGGCGAAGGGGCTCGAGTTCAAGGTCGTCGTCGTGGCCGACGCCGGCCGGGACCGGCCGGCGCCCGCGCCGGACGAGCTGCTCGCCCTGTCGGACGGGCGTTTCGGTTTCCGGGTCGTCGACCCGATCACGAGCGAGCGACGCGGTGCGTTCGGCTACGACGAGGTGCGCGAGGCTCGGGAGGCGGAGGATCGCGCGGAGCGGCTGCGCCTCTACTACGTCGCGATGACCCGCGCGATCGACCGCCTGATCGTGTCCGGCGCGGTGAATCCCGAGAGCACCGCCGACGCGTCGACGCCGCTCGGCTGGGTGCTGGGGCGGCTGGAAGCCGAAGAGGAAGTGGCTGCCGCCGGGTCGGATCCGGTGGAGCTCCAGCGCGGGGACGCGCGGATCCTGATCCGCGTCGACCGATTCACCGGCGATGGGGAGGCAGTGGTTCCCGCCTCGGAGGCGGCCGAGCCGGGGCAGCTGGAGCTCTTCGCGTCGAACGGTGGCGGCACGCTGCCGCCTCCGGCGCCCAGACTGCCGGAGCTCGCCGAGCTGCCGGCGCCGCCGCTGTACACACTCCGTTCGCTCTCCTTCACGGCCCTGTCCGAGTTCGAGCGTTGCTCGTACCGCTACTACGCGCAGCGGGTGGTCGGGATGAGACCCGTCCGGCGCGGCACGGGCGATGAGGTCGTCGACGGGCTTGCGGCGACGGAGGTCGGAGACGCCGTCCACCGCCTGCTCGAGCAGGTCGATCTGACGAAGCCGGAGCCGCCGGACCTCGAGCAGGTCCGCGCGTGGTATCCGCAGGTCACCGACGAGGAGCTGGAGCGCATCGCGGGCTTCGTGTCCGTCTACTGCGAGTCCGAGCTGGGACGTCGGATCGCGGCGCTTCCCGGGACGCTCGTCGAGCGGCCGTTCGCCTTCCAGCACGAGGGCGTGCTGCTCCGTGGCCGCTTGGACGTCCTCCATCTGGACGGGCCGCGCGCCCTCGTCCTCGACTACAAGACGAACACGCTGGAGGAGTCGTCGCCCGAAGACATCGTCGAGCACGAGTATCGGCTCCAGCGGCTCGTCTACGCGCTGGCGTGCTTCCGCGCGGGCGCGGAGCAGGTCGAAGTCGTCTACCACTTCCTCGAGCGGCCGGACGCCGTGGTCTCGACGAGCTATCGGCGCGACGAGCTTCCCGCGCTGGAGGCGGAGCTCTCGGCCGCGATCGAGCGGATCAGGGTTGGCGAGTTCGTCCCGACGCCGAGCGAGTACGCCTGTCCGGATTGCCCGGCGCTCGACGTCGTCTGCGCTGGGCCCAGGCTGCCGCGGCCTGCTGCCGCCGCGCCGGCATTAGCCTCCGCCTAGTGGCGCGGAGCTACGTCCACGAGGCGCGCCGCCGCGTCGGGCCGAAGCGCGCGCGGATCGTCCCGATCGTCGAGCGGCTTCTGCAGGAGCACGCGGATGCCGCGATCGCCCTGACGTTTCGCAACCCGCTCGAGCTCCTCGTCTCCGTGATGCTCTCCGCCCAGACGACCGACGTCAACGTCAATCGCGTCACTGAGTCGTTGTTCGTCAAGTATCGGACGCCCGAGGATTACCTCGCCGTGCCGGTCGAGGAGCTCGAGCGAGACATCTATGCGACGGGCTTCTTCCGACAGAAGGCGAAGGCGATTCGCGGAACGATGGCGATGTTGCTCGCGGAGTTCGACGGCGAGGTGCCGCGCCGGCTGGAGGAGCTGATCCGACTCCCCGGTGTGGCGCGCAAGACCGCAAACGTCGTTGCTGCGGAGCTGGGCGAGCCGCAGGGGGTCGTCGTCGACACGCACGTGCGGCGCCTCTCGCAGCGTCTCGGCCTGACGCGCGAGGAGGACCCGGTGAAGATCGAGCGCGACCTGCAGAAGCTCGTGCCGCGCGAGCACTGGGGAGTCTTCCCGCACCTGCTGATCTGGCACGGCCGCCGCGTCTGTCTCGCGCGGGCGCCGCAGTGCGAGCGCTGCGTCCTGAACGACCTGTGCCCGAGTAGCCGGGTCTAGGCCGGGGCGGGATCGCGCGGCGCGGCCAGCGCCGTGTGGGGGTGGCCTTCGCGCGCCGCCAGCCAGCGCTCCGCGTCGAGCGCCGCCATGGTGCCCATGCCTGCCGCGGTGATCGCCTGGCGGTAGGTGTGGTCGACGACGTCTCCGGCCGCGAAGACGCCTTCCACGTTCGTCGCCGTACCGTCGCCGGTCAGCAGGTAGCCCTGCTCGTCGGTCTCGAGCTGCTCCAGGAAGAGCTGTGTGTTCGGGTCGTGACCGATTGCGACGAACAAGCCGTCGGCCGGCAGTTCCGTGGTCTCGTCGGTGTTGACGTCGCGCAGGCGCACGCCGGTGACGCCGACATCGCCGAGCACCTCCTCGACCAAGGCGTTCGTGATCCACTCGATCTTCTCGTTGGCGCGCGCGCGGTCGTACATGATCGGGGAGGCGCGGAACTCGTCGCGCCGGTGGACGACCGTCACCTTGTCGGCGAACTTCGTCAGGAACGTCGCCTCCTCCATCGCCGAGTCGCCGCCGCCGACGACCACGATCTCCTTCTCTCGGAAGAACGCTGCGTCGCAGACCGCGCAGTACGACACGCCGCGGCCCTGGAGCTTGCGCTCGGACTCGATCCCGAGCTGCCGCGCGTTCGCCCCGGTGGCCACGATGACGGCCTCGGCGCGGTACTCGTCGTCGCCGACAGAGACCCGAAACGGGCGCTCGGAGAAGTCGACCCGGGTCACGTCGTCGGAGATGAACTCCGCGCCGAAGCGCCCGGCCTGGCGACGGAAGTCCTTCATCATCTCGGGCCCCAAGACGCCGTCGGGATAGCCGGGGTAGTTCTCGACGTCGCTCGTGATCATGAGCTGGCCGCCCCACTGGAAGCCCTCGATGACGAGCGGCTCGAGGTTCGCGCGCGCGGCGTACAGCGCGGCCGTGTATCCGGCCGGCCCCCCGCCGATGATGATCAGCTCGCGCACGTTCCGGTTCCCGTTCTCGCTCATGTCTTCTCCAGAGAGTTCGAGCCCGTAAGGGCTCGTCAACAGTATTGAACGAAGCGGACGAAGCGAAACTTCCCCAAGCGCCTCTGGATGCGGTAACAATGCAGCGAATGCTGCGGCTGGGGTCCATGGCACTCATCGGGTGTCTGCTAGTGCTTGCTGGCGGAACGGCGTATGCCGCGAAGCCGAAGCAGGCGGTCTTCACTGCGACGTTGACGGCCACGCTGACGAAGCAGTGGACGTACACGCGGACCGTCGAGGACGGGGACTGCACTCGGACCACGCGCGGCGTCGGACGCTGGCAGGCAACGCTCAAGACGAAGCGGGCGGCGCGCATCAGAGCAATCGCGGCGTCGGGCGGGAAAGTCCGCTTCGCAGGTGTGCTGAGCTCGCTCGGCGGCTCGGTACTGCGCTCCGGCACGACGACGACCGGCGGGGGAGACTCGCCGTGCGAGCCGGGAACGCGCGCCGTCCGCTGCGCGACCACGCGTCGCGGCTTCGCGAACGGATCGAGCTCCGTCCGCAATCCCCGCCGAGGAGTCGCTCAGCTTGGCTCTCTGCGCGGAGCCGCGCAGAGCTTCCCAGCAGCCTGCACGAACGAGCCCGACGACATTCGGAGCATCAGGACGGACCTCCCGCTGGCGACGGCCCCGCTCGATCCGGCAGACGTTTTCGGCAAGGACATCCGGAGCTTCTTCCTCATCGGAGACACCGAGCAGGTCACGACGCTCGAGGGTGATCTCGAGGGACTGGTCACGGAGCGCGTCCGCTGGAGGCTCACCTTCACGCGCGTCTCCGGCTAGGCGACGAGCTCGCCGCAGAGGTAGAGGAGGCCGTCGCGCGCCTCCGCCTCGCGGGGCAAGCGATGGGGCTCGACGTCGTCGGGCAGCAGATGCAGTACCTCGTGGCCGCGGGCGACGAGCAGGCTGGCGATCAGCTGGCGATGACAGCGGGTCCAGGCGGTTTCTGCGCACATCAAGCAGGGCGTCGGCTCGGCGAGTGCCTCGGCCAGGGACGCCTGCCATTCCGCCGCGCCCATCCGGGCCGCGTAGCTGCGGAACGCTGCGGTGCGAATGCACGCGAATCGCTCCTCGCCAGGCTCGCCGCTGAGCCTGCCGCCAAGCGCCTCGGCGTGGCGGTAGCGGATGCCGGCGGCGGCGAGCGTCTCCTCGAGCGCCCCGCGGTTGAACTGAGGATTGCGCCGCGAACCGGGGTACCGCCGCACGTCGACGAGCGTCTCGACGCCGGCCGTGCGGAGCATGGCGACGAGGTCTTCGACGGGGCGGGTTCCGTGGCCGACCGTGTAGATCTTCATCGGACATAGAATCGCCGTCCGTGGCCACCAGTGTGACGTGGGAGGCGCTCCGGCAGCTCGCCGGTTTCCGTGCCCAGAAGGGGTGCGCGATCAGCATGTTCGTCAACCTCGATCCGAGCGTGTCGCCGACACCGAACGACGCCCAGACGCGGATCCACTCGCTCCTCGACGAGGGCGAGAAGCGGACCGACGACACGAAGCAGACGCATGACCAACGGCTCGGGCTGAAAGCCGACTTCGAGCGGATCCGCGAGTTCTTCACCGAGGAGTTCGAGCGCGACGGAACGCGCGGCTACGCCGTCTTCTGCGCGGGGCTCGACAACCTCTGGCAGACGGTGCCCTTGAGCGAGAGCGTCCCGGACGAGATCAAGGTCCGCCAGGAGCTGTACCTCGCGCCGCTCGTCCCGCTCGTGGGACGCGGCGACGGGGCGGTCGTGGCCGTGGTCAGCCGCGAGCAGGGGCGGCTGTACCGGCTTCGCGCCGGACGGCTCGACGAGGTCGCCGACCTCTTCGAGGAGCAGCCGCGCCGCCACGACCAGGGCGGCCGGTCGCAGGCGCGCATGCAGAGGCACGTCGACGAGCTCGCCAAGGACCACTTCCGGACCGTGGCGGACGAGCTCGAAAGCCAGCTACGCCGGCTCCAGTACCCGCGGGTCGTCGTGATCTGCCCCGACGACCTGAAGAGCGACTTCGCCGACGCCTTGGCGGCCGAGGGGCGCGGCGCCGTGATCGGCTGGACGACGGCCGAGGCGCACGCCACGCCGAGCGAGCACCTCGAGGTTGCGCTGCCGCTGATCGAGTCGTGGCGCGAGCAGCAGGAGGCCGGCGCCGTCGAGCGCTGGAAGGAGGAGGCCGGCCGCAACGGCCGCGCGGCGTCCGGTTGGGAGGAGACGCTCGAGTCGGCGTCGGACGCGAGGGTCGACTGCCTGCTCTTCCAGGAGGGCGCCGAGCAGGCAGCGCACGTCTGTCCGGAATGCGGCCGGGTGAGCCTGAGGGGCGGCCGTTGTCCGCTCGACGGAACCGAGATGGAGGAGCGGGCGGAGGGTCTCGACCTCGCCGTCCACCAGGTGCTCTCCCACGGTGGCCAGGTGCTCGCACTTCGGCACCGCCGCGACCTGGATCCCGTCGGCGGGATCGGCGCGCTCCTGCGCTTCTGAACCGCTTCGACCTGGTCATCTTCGACTGCGACGGCGTCCTGGTGGACACGGAGCGTCTCACCGTGGAGGCGGAGTCGGCGTTTCTGACGGAGCACGGCTGGCCGCTGAGCGCGGCGGAGGTCGCCGAGCTCTTCCTCGGGCGCACGGACGAGTACATGCGCGGCGTGATCACGGAGCGCCTGCCGGATCTCCCGCCGGACTGGGAGGCCCGACTCGACGAGCGCTATCTCGAGGTTCAGGCCGACCTCGAGCCGGTCGACGGAGTCGTCGAGGCTCTCGACCGGATTTCTGTCGCGACCTGCGTGGCCTCGAGCGGCACGCACGAGAAGATGCGGCGGACGCTCGGCGCGACCGGCCTCTACGAGCGCTTCGAGGGACGGATCTTCAGCGCGACGGAGGTCGCCCGCGGAAAGCCGGCGCCCGACCTCTTCCTCCATGCGGCCGAGCAGATGGGCGTGGAGCCGAGTTCGTGCGTGGTCGTCGAGGACAGCCCGTTCGGAGTGGCCGCGGCGAAGGCCGCGGCCATGGCCGCCTACGCATACGCCGGCGGCCTGGTCCCGGCGGAGCGCCTCCGTGACGCGCATGTCGTCTTCGACGACATGCGCGATCTCCCCGACCTCTTGCGACGTGGCCCGTAACGCCCCCCGCCCGAGGCGGGCTCCTCGCCCTTCGAGCCGCTCCCTGGTGCCAGGCACACGGACCGGTCCAGCAGGGACGTTGGTCTCGCCGGAGAATGGCCAGCGGCGCCGGATGTCCCCTGTCCGATCCGGCCGCGCCGATGGCCGCCCGAGCCGGCTCGCAGGGTCAGGTGCGGATGAGCCGCCGGAGAACGTACGGGAGGATCCCGCCGTGGCGGACGTACTCGCGCTCGCGCGGTGTGTCGAGCCGTAGACGGGCGCGGAACTCCTTGTCGCCGGCGCGCACCGTCACCTCTCGCGCCTCGCCGTTCTCGACGCCTTCGACGGAGAACTCTTCCCGCCCGGTCAGGCCGAGCGTCTCCGGGTTCTCGCCGTCCGTGAACTGGAGCGGCAGGATGCCCATCATCAGCAGGTTCGAGCGGTGGATCCGCTCGTAGCTCTCGGCGATCACCGCGCGGACGCCCAACAGCTTCGGGCCCTTCGCCGCCCAGTCGCGCGACGACCCTGAGCCGTACTCCTTGCCCGCGATGACGATCAGCGGCGTGCCCTCGTCCTGGTATCGCACCGAAGCGTCGAAGATCGTCATCTCCTCGCCGCTCGGGACATGGACCGTCCACGTCCCCTCGCTGCCCGGGACGAGGAGGTTCTTCAGACGCACGTTGGCGAACGTCCCCCGCACCATCACCTCGTGATTGCCGCGCCGCGAGCCGTACGAGTTGAAGTCCTTGCGTTCGACGCCGTGCTCGATCAGGTACTTGCCCGCGGGGCTGTCCAACTTGATCGCGCCGGCCGGCGAGATGTGGTCGGTCGTGACCGAGTCGCCGACCCGCACCAGGCAACGCGCGCCGCGGATGTCCTCCACGGTACCCGGCTCGGGCGACATCCCGTCGAAGTACGGCGGCCTGCGGACGTACGTCGAATCATCCCGCCAGTCGTAGAGGTCGCCGGCGGGAATCTCCAGTGCGCTCCAGCGCTCGTCGCCGGTGAAGACGTCGGCGTAGGTGCGCCGGAACATCTCACCGTCGACGGATGAGGCGATGGTCTGGGCAACCTCGTCGGCGGACGGCCAGAGATCCGAGAGGAACACGTCCTCGCCGTCCGAGCCCTGGCCGATCGGCTCCTTCGTCAAATCGAGGTCCATGCGGCCGGCCAGCGAGTACGCGACCACGAGCGGGGGGGAGGCGAGGTAGTTCGCCTTCACCTCGGGGTGGATTCGCGCCTCGAAGTTCCGGTTGCCGGAGAGGACGGAGCAGACCACGAGGTCGCCCTTGGCGACCGCCTCCGAGATCGGCTCGGGCAGGGGCCCGGAGTTCCCGATGCAGGTCGTGCAGCCGTAACCGACCGTGTGGAAGCCCAGCTTCTCGAGGTAGGGCGTCAGCCCCGAGCGCTCGTAGTACTCCGTGACGACCTTCGACCCGGGCGCCAGGCTCGACTTGACCCACGGCTGCCGCACCAGTCCGCGCTCGACCGCCTTCTTCGCCACCAGGCCCGCGGCGATCATCACGCTCGGGTTCGACGTGTTCGTGCAGCTCGTGATCGCCGCGATCACGACCGCGCCGTGCTCGAGCTCGAACCGCTCGCCGTCCAGTTCTACCGGGACGGGCTCGGCACGCTCGGCGACCACCGTCGTCGGGATTTCCGCCACCGGCTCGGCCCGCTCGGTGACACCGTCGTGCAGCGGGTGCTGCTCTGCAGTCGGGTCGCTGGCCGGAAAGGTCTCGGCGATCTGCTCGTCGATCGGGTCGCGGTACTCGACGCCGAAGCTCTCCAGTGCCGCAAGGAACGAGTTCTTCGCGTCGGTCAGCGGAACCCGGTCCTGCGGTCGCCGCGGCCCGGCAAGGCTCGGCTCGACCTCGCCGAGGTCGAGCTCGACCACCTCGGTGTACGTCGGCTCGTGCTCCGGGTCGTGCCAGAGCAGGTTTTCCTTGCAATACGCCTCGACCAAGGCGATGCGCTCCTCCGGCCGTCCGGTCAGCCGCAGGTAGTCGAGCGTGATCTGGTCGACCGGGAAGAAGCCGCAGGTCGCGCCGTACTCCGGCGACATGTTCCCGATCGTCGCGCGGTCGGCGAGCGGCAGGTTCGAGATTCCCTGTCCGAAGTACTCGACGAACTTCCCGACCACGCCGGTCTGGCGGAGGATCTGCGTCACCGTCAGGACGAGGTCGGTCGCCGTCGCGCCCTCGCGCAGCGCGCCGGTGAGCCGGAAGCCGACGACCTGTGGGACGAGCATCGAGACGGACTCACCGAGCATCGCCGCCTCGGCCTCGATCCCGCCGACGCCCCAGCCGAGGACGCCCAGCCCGTTGATCATCGTCGTGTGGGAGTCCGTCCCGAGCAGCGTGTCGGGAAACGCCTGGCCGTTCCGCGCCTCGACGACCCGCCCGAGGTATTCGAGGTTGACCTGGTGGACGATCCCCGTCCCGGGCGGGACGACCTTCAGGTCGTCGAACGCCTGCTGGCCCCAGCGGAGGAACGCGTAGCGCTCGCCGTTCCGCTCGTACTCGCGGTCGATGTTGACGTTGATCGCCATCCGGTTGGCGAACGCGTCGACCTGGACGGAGTGGTCGATCACGAGCTCGGCCGGAAGCTGAGGGTTCGTCTTCGCGGCGTCGCCGCCGAGATCGTGCATCGCGTGGCGCATCGCGGCGAGGTCGACGATCGCCGGGACGCCGGTGAAATCCTGGTGGATGACGCGGGCCGGCGCGAACGCGATCTCGCGCGTGGGATCGTCCTTTGCGACCCATTGGGCCACGGCCTCCACGTGCTCGGGCGTCGAGGTGCGCAGGACGTTCTCGAGCAGGATCTTCAGCGTGTACGGCAGCCGCTCGATGTCGTAGCGCTCCTGGAGCGGCGCAAGCCGGAAGATCTCGTAGCTGGTGCCTCCGACGCCCAGCGTCGAACGGGCTCCAAACGCATCAGAGGCGGCCATGCCGCCGATTCTATGGACAGCTAGGCCGCGTCGAGAGCGCGCGGAAGCTCTTGCGCGACCGGCGCGTCGATCTGCTCGGTCTCGACGGCACGCTCGAGCTTCGCGTCGAAGCGGTCGAGGCGCTTCTCGGCCTCCGCGAACTTCGACTGCGCATTGCCGATGTGCTTGCCGACCACCTGGAAGTCGTCGCTGAACCGGTCGAAGTCGCCCTGCAGCTGAGCCACGTACGCCATGACCTCGTGGGCCCGCTGCTCGATCTGCATCCCCTTCAGCCCGAGGGCGATCACCTGGAGCTGTGAGGTGAAGGTGGTCGGCGAGACCGGGAAGACGCGCTTCTCGTGGGCGTACTGGAGCAGGGCGCCGGTCTTGCCGCAGACGAGCTCGTAGTAGACGCCTTCCGAAGGGAGGTACATCAGCGCGAAGTCGTAGGTGCCCTCGTCGGGCCGGATGTACTTCGAGGCGATCGAGTCGACGTGGATCTTGAGGTCGCGCGAGAACGCCTTCTCGTGCAGCAGCCGCTCGTCGTCGGTCTCCGCGTCGGCGAGGCGCTCGAAGTTGTCGAGCGGGAACTTGGCGTCGATCGGGACGAGCCGCTCGACCTTGACCACAGCGTCGACCCGCTCGCCGGTCTTGAAGCCGTACTGGAGCTGGTAGGAGTCCTGCGGAAGGCGGTCCCGAAGCAGATTGCCGAGCAAGAGCTCGCCGAACCCCCCGCGTGCCTTCGGCGGCCGGAGCGCCTGCTCGAGCTTCTTCAGGTCGTTGGCTCGCGCCAGGATCTCGGCGTTCGCCTGGCCGAGCTGGCCGAGCTGTTGGTGGATCGCGCTCGACGTCTTCGTGGCTGTTTCGAGCCGCCGGTCCATCGTCGCCGTCATCGCTTCCAAGCGGCGGTCGACCTCGGCCGTCCGATGCTCGAGCCGCTCCTCGACCGAGCCCAGGCGGGAGTCGAGCAGCTCACGGATCGTGCGCACGACGACGGTCCCCGCGATCGCGACCGCGACGGCCAAACCAAGGGTCAGCAGTGCAGTTCCCATAGGACCTGCAGACAGTAGAGAGGGGGTCGGACGGCACCCGGGGCGACAGACGCGCTGCCGCCCCGGTGCCGCGAACTACATGTCGCGCTCGGCGCGGTGCTCGGCGGCCTCGTTGCGCGCATCCTGCGCCATGTCCTCGGCCTGGTCGGCTCGCGACTCGGCCGCGCCTTGCGCCTCCTGGTGGGCGCCCTCTCGGCGCATCTCCGGGTCACCGGTCACGTCGCCGGCAGCTTGCTTCCCACGCCCGAGCAGCTTGTCGAGAAAGCCCATTGTTGCCTCCTTGGATTGGTGTGCGGCTCCGCGAGTATGGGGCATCGGCGCGGGCCTCGCTAGCTACCATGCCCGTCGCCTTGCCGGGAAAGTCGCAAACTCCACAGCCTCCGAAGCGGCCCGTTCAGGCGCCGAAGGTCCGGACGCCCCAGCGGGACCCGAAGCGCAACCGGACGATCATCCTCGTCGTGATCGGCGCCACGCTTCTGCTCGCTGCCGCGATCGCCGGCTTCTTCCTGCTCTCGGGCGACAGCGGCGCAGAGAACGACGGCGTCGTGGCGACGCTGCGCGAAGCCGGCTGCACCTACGAGAACCCGAAGGAGCAGAGCCGCTCGCACGTCGCCGAGCTCCCGGCGGACTACAAGCCGAACTCCACGCCGCGCACCAGTGGGCCCCATCACCCGGAGACGTTGATCTTCGGGACGTACGGAGACGTGGTCCCGGAGCTCAACGCCGTGCACAACCTCGAGCACGGCGCCGTGATCATCTGGTTCGGGCCAGGGGTGCCCGAGTCCACGATCGAGCAGATCAACGAGGTCTACGACGAGGATCCGAACGGCCTGATCGTCGCCCAGCACCCGCGGCTCGGCGACGACGTCGCCCTCGTCGCCTGGACGCACATCGCGCGCTGCCCGCGCTTCGACCCGGACGCGGCGGAGGAGTTCATCGACACCTTCCGCGGGAAGGGCCCCGAGCAGTTCGAGATCGGCGACCTGCAGCCGGGAAGCGGCTGACAGACGGACTATCGTTCGTCGAGCCGGGGTGGCGAAACTGGTCATACGCGCCTGACTTAAAATCAGGTGTCCCCTTTGGGGGCGTGCGGGTTCGACTCCCGCCCCCGGCATGCTTCTCATCCTCGCTCTCCTAGCCGCGATCTTCTGGCTCCCGATGCCTTGGGGGGTGATCGTGGTCATCGTCGCCGCGGTCTGGGAGATCGCCGAAGTCAGCTTCTTCGTCTGGTACTCGAAGCGGCGCCGCGCGGCGATCGGCGTCGAGACGCTGCCTGGATCGACTGGGACGGTCGTCGTCGCCTGCCGCCCCCTCGGGCAGGTTCGGGTCGAGGGCGAGCTCTGGGGCGCGCGCTGCGAGGAGGGCGCGGATCCGGGCGACCGGATCGTCGTCGAGGCGCTCGGGCCGGACCTGACCCTGCTCGTGCGGCGCGCCTAGACTCTCGCCGTGGCCAAGCTCGACGAGACGTCGGTCGAGCAGCCTGCGCTCGAGTGGGTCACGCCCCTCTATCGCATGGCGCTCGGCCAGTTCGAGCAGGCGCTCGACCACGCCGATGTGGCGGATTTCGTCTCGGAGCGCCTGCGGTATCCCGAGCGCTCGACGATCGTCGGCGTCCCGGTCCGCCACGACGACGGCAGCTTCGCGATCTATCCCGGCTACCGCGTCCAGCACTCGACCGTCCTCGGGCCGACGAAGGGCGGGCTCCGCTACGACCTCCACGTCGACCTCGGCGAGTGCGCGGCGCTCGCGATGTGGATGACGTGGAAGTGCGCGCTGCTGAAGCTGCCCTACGGCGGCGCAAAGGGCGGTGTGCGCTGCGATCCGCGCGGCATGTCGCAGGACGAGCTCCAGCGCCTGACGCGCCGGCTCACCATCGAGCTGCTGCCCGTGATCGGGCCCGAGGAGGACATCCCCGCACCGGACATGGCGACGAACGAGCAGACGATGGCCTGGATCATGGACACGTACTCGATGCAGATCGGCCACGCCGTCCCGGAGATCGTGACCGGAAAGCCGATCGCGATCGGCGGCTCCGCCTTCCGCCGCGAGGCCACCGGAGCAGGGGTCGTGATGGTGATCGAGCGCGCCTGTGAGCGCTTCGGCTGGCAGCTCGCGGGCAAGCGCTGCGTCGTGCAGGGCTTCGGAAACGTCGGCGCCGTCGCCGCCACCGAGCTCCACACCCGTGGCGCGCTGGTCACGGCCGTCTCGGACATCTCGGGGGGGATCGTCAACGACCGCGGCCTCGACCTTGGCGACGTCGCCGCGTGGATCACGCGGAGCGGCTCGCTCGAGGACTATCCCGAGGGAGACCACGTGACGAACTCCGAGCTGCTCGAGCTGCCCTGCGACATCCTCGTCCTCGCGGCGCTCGAGGATCAGATCTCCGGCGAGAACGCACCGCGGATCGAGGCGAAGATGATCGCGGAGGGAGCGAACGGGCCGACGTCGATCGAGGCGGACGCCATCCTCGCCGAGCGCGGGATCCACGTCCTGCCCGACATCCTCACGAACGCCGGCGGCGTGACCGTGTCGTACTTCGAGTGGGTGCAGGACCTCGGCCGGCTCTTCTGGACGCGCGACGAGACCCGCCAGAAGCTCGCCGAGAAGCTCGGAGACGCGTTCGACCGGGTCTGGCTCCTCAGCGAACAGCTCGACCTCACTCCGCGCCGCGCAGCGCTGGTCGCGGCGATCCGCGAGGTGGCGGGCGCACTGACGGCCCGCGGGATCTACCCGTGACGCTCGTTCGCGAGGCGATGGTCGTCGAGCCGCCCTCGCTGGGCGCCGACTCGAGCGCGCAGGCAGGCCGGCGAGCTGCTCGCCGACCCCGGCGTTCGCGCCGTGTTCGTCTGCGACGACCACCGGCTGGTGGGTGTCGTCACGCGGAAGACGCTCGTGCGCGAGGTGGTCGCAGCGGGCCGCGATCCGTCGAAGACGATGCTCGGCGAGATCGCCGAGCCGCCGCACTACACGGTGGAGGCGTCGTCCCCGGCCGACGAGGCCTTTCGCTTCATGGAGGAGCGCGACGCCGAGCGCGTCCCGGTGATCGAGGACGGCCGGCTCGTCGGCGTGCTCTCGCGGATCGTCCTCCAGCGCCGGCTAGCCGAGGACGAGCCGCCGCTCGAAGAAGAGGCGTAGCGGCGAGCGGCGTGGAGCGCGCCGTTCCTCGATCAGCCGCTCGATCTCGCCGGCCAGCTCCGTGACGGCGCGGTCCTTGCAGAGGTAGGAGGCCGCCCCGGCCTCGGCGGCGCGCTCGACGATCTCCGCGCTCAGGTCGGCGCAGAGCAGCAGTGCGAGGAGCTCCCGGAAGCTGGCGTCGTCGTCGATGAGGGGGATTGCGCGGAGGGCGGGTGGAGGACACAGCGGTTCCTTTCTCTCTGCGGTGGGCGGCTGTTGGTGAGAAAGACGCCGGTTCCGGCAGATTCTTGCGCCCGGGTTTTCGAGAATCCCTCGAACGGGGGAGCCCACTTTCTCGCGGCATGTACGACGCTCTGCCAGGGAGCGCAGTGGGAAGCGTCGCAGCAGAAACCACCACCCGGAGAAGCGCAGCTCTACGAGCGGCACTCCGATCTCGTCTTCCGGTACTGCCTCCGCACGCTCGGCACGCGCGAGGACGCCGAGGACGCGGCGCAGACGACGTTCTTCCAGGCCCTTCGCGCGATGCGGCGCGGCGTCGTGCCGCAGTTCGAGCAGGCGTGGCTGCTGACGATCGCGAAGAACGAGTGCAAGACGCGCCATCGCGCCGGTTCGCGGCGACGGCTGCGCGAGGTCACGCAGGACCCGCAATCGCTGGCCGAGCTCGCACAGGCGCCCGAGGGCGGGGACGGGCGGCTCGTCGGCGTCCAACAGGCGCTTGCGCGCTTGCCCGAGACCCAGCGGCGCGCGCTCCTGCTCCGCGAGTGGCAGGGACGGCCCTACGCAGAGATCGCTCGCGAGCTCGGCGTCAGCCGGCCTGCCGTCGAGGCGCTGCTCTTCCGCGCGCGGCGCGGCCTCGCGCGTGAGCTCGGCGAGGACAGAGGGATGCGCCGGCACGCGTTCGACCTCGCCTCGCTGGTCGGCGCGCTCAAGGCCCTCTTCGGCGGCAGCGCCGCGGTCAAGGTCGCAGTTGGGATCGCCGCGGTCGCGACGGTCGGCACGGTGGCCGTCGGCGACGGGGCCGGCCGAGCGCCGACAATCGGCGTGCGTCAACGGGCATTCCTCGGTCGAGCGGCCCGCGGTCGCGCCCGCCCGGACGAAGCCCGTCGTTGCGAGCGTCGATCTTCCCGAACGAGCTTCAGCGCGTCGCCCGATCGCACGTCGCGCGGACGCACCAGCAGCGGCGGCGCCGAGCCGGAAGGCGAAGCCTCCGGTGGCGGCGTCGCCCGCCGTGCCGTCCATGGATCAGGCTGCGCCGGCTGTTCCGCCTGCTTCAGCGCCGACGACTGCGCCGGTCCAGGCTCCCCAGATCCCGGCCGCGCCAGAGGTGCCCCAGCCGCTCGCACCGCTGCCGCGCGTCGAGCTCCCGACGCCGCCGGCGCTCCCGCCGGCTCCGCCGCTCCCCGCCGTGCCCGAGCTACCGCCGCTGCCGGAAGTGCCCGGTGTCCCGGATCTCCCCACGCTGCCCGAGATTCCCTCGCTTCCCTAGCAGCAGGTGTACGCGCCCGGCGGCGCGGCGCCCTCGACAGGCGCGGCCAGCGCCGCCGCTTCGTGCGCCGCGCCGTGGAGGATGTCCCGCTCACTGACCTCGAGCGCCTCGAGTCCGTAGGAGTCGAGCAGCTGCTCGACGAGGACCGCTCCGGCCACGATCACCGGCGCACGCTCGGGGTGCAGGCCGGGAAGGCTCCGTCGTTCTTCGAGTGAGAGCGACGCGAGTCGCGCCCGCTGGGCGCGCACCGCGTCGAGGGTGAGCCGGTGACCGTGGGTGCCGAAGCCCTCCGGCTCCTCGAGGCCCATGTCGAGCGCGGCGAGCGTCGTGATCGTTCCGGCGACGCCGATCGTCCCGTCCACGTCGGGCGGCGGAGGGAGGACGGACCGGACGTGCGCCCCAATCGCCACGACGTCCTCGCCGAAGCGCTCGGTCAGTCTCACCGAGCCGATGTCGACGCTCGCCCGTGAGCTGATCTCTCCGGCCTCGCCGACCACGAACTCGGTCGAGCCGCCGCCGGGGTCGACGACGAGCGTCGCGCCGACGCGCCCGTCGGCCGCGCCGCGAAACGTCAGCTCGGCCTCCTCGGCGCCGGACAGGAGGCGCGTGACAAACCCGTAGCTCCACTCGATCTCCCCGAGGAACGCCTCGCCGTTCTCGGCGTCGCGCACGGCGCTCGTGGCGACGAGCAGCACGCGCTCCGCGCCGAGCCGTTCCGCTTCGCGGCGGTAGTCCGTGAGGACGTTGCGGACGCGCGTGATCGGCAAGGGCAGGAGGCGGCGGCGGGCGTCGACGCCCTCGCCGAGCCGGGTGACGGCGGTGCGCTTCGAGACCTCCTCGAGCTCGCCGTCCTCGACGTCCGCCACGAGCAGCGCTCGTCGTGTTCGTCCCCTGGTCGATGGCGGCGACGCGCATCTGTCGGTCGACTACGCTAGCCACATGGTTCGGGCGGCTGCGGCGGGCCTCGCGGTGACAGCGCTCACGCTGTTCGCGTCCATGTTCGCGCCGTGGTTCAGTCACGAGGATCTGGGGACACCGCGTGAGAGGTTCCTCCGGGCCGGCGACGGCCCCGCCCTCGAGCTGAACGGCTGGGAGCTCTACGGAGCGCTCTCGCTCACCGCGGTAGGCCTCCTAGCCGTCCTGAGTGGATTAGGAGCGGCAGCCTGGCTGGACCGTCGGGGCGAAGACCACCTAGGAGTGGTCGCCTGCGCTTTCGCATCGGCGGCGGCGCTCGCCGCGCTTCTGCGCATTGTCGACGAGCTTCGAGCTCCTTCCGACTACACGTACACGGACCCTAGATGGGGGATCTACGCGGGCCTAGCTGCGAGCGCTGCCCTTGTCCTTTCAGGTGTGGTGGCGACGTTCGTGGCCCGCTCGGCATCCCGTCGACGCCAGCAACTGGGTTCGGCCAGGCCGATCCTCGCCGCCGCCGCTGTCACTTACGGCCTTGCTGTTGGAGCGGCCGCAACCGATGCATGGGAGCCCTACAGTCTCGTGGCCTGCTGCGTCGCCGCTGTGGTCGGGTATGCGATCGGGCGGTGGTGGCTTTTGCTGATTCCGTTGCCGCTCGGAATGATCTTCGCTGAGCTTGCCGGAGTGGAGGGGCTCGGTGTTTTCGTGATGCTGACCGTGGTGCTTTTGCTCACCGGCGCGTTGACCGCTGGAGTCGCGGCAAGGGTTCTCCAAGACCGGCTGGCACGGAACGTGAGGCCGGTACCCTAGAGGCATGTTCCTGTTCCGTGACAAGACCGAGATGGTGGAGCCGCGCGACGCGCTGGCGGGCCGGGAGGAGGCGATGCCGGCTTCCGAGCGCCACTACGTCCTCGGGACGCCGATCGCCCCGCCATTCCCCGACGGCCTGGAACGCGCCGTCTTCGGGATGGGCTGCTTCTGGGGCGCGGAGCGTGTCTTCTGGCAGGCGCCGGGCATCTACACGACGGCCGTCGGCTACGCGGGCGGCTACACGCCGAACCCGACCTACGAGGAGACGTGCAGCGGCCGGACCGGCCACGCAGAGGTCGTCCTCGCCGTGTTCGACCCGACGAAGACGAGCTACGAGGAGATGCTCCGCCTCTTCTGGGAGAACCACGATCCGACCCAGGGCATGCGCCAGGGGAACGACGCCGGAACCCAGTACCGCTCGACGATCTACTGGGAGGACGAGGCGCAGCGCGCCGCGGCAGAGCGTTCACGCGAGATGTTCCAGGGTGAGCTGAGCGCCGCGGGCTACGGCGAGATCACCACGGAGATCGCGCAGGCGGGGCCGTTCTACTACGCCGAGGACTACCACCAGCAGTACCTCGCGAAGAACCCGAACGGCTACTGCGGACTCGGCGGAACGGGCGTCAGCTGCCCCGTCGGGCTCGTGGCAGCTGATTCGTAGCCGCGCTACAATCCCGTCACGCCGCGGGGTGGAGCAGTCAGGTAGCTCGCCGGGCTCATAACCCGGAGGTCGCAGGTTCAAATCCTGCCCCCGCTACTGGAAAGGCCCCGGAGACGGGGCCTTTCAGGTTCTCCGGATCTGCTCGACGTAGATTCGCTTCGGCGCCCTTTCGCCTAGAGGTTTGACAAAACAGGATTGCGGCTACACTCAAACCGAGCGCGTTCGTCCTGGCACTAAAGCCGCAGAGGCTCTCGACTTCCTCTTCGAGTTGTCACATCAGGCCTGAGCGCATCAGGGAGCTCAATCGGGTTTTCTGCCTGAACGGAGAAGAAGGAGCATCACATGCATGCGATCATTCGCCGCTACGACGGTGTGGATCAGAGTCGCACGGCCGAGCTGACCGCCAAGGTCAACGAGACCCTCATCCCGAAGCTGGAGAAGCTGTCCGGGTTCGAGGGCTACTACCTGATCGAGGCCGGCAACGGCGTCTTCAGCTCGCTCGGTCTCTTCGAGACGCCTGAGCAGGGCAAGGAGTCGACGAACGTCGTCGCCACGTGGATCCGCGACGAGAAGCTCGACACGCTGATCCCCAACGAGCCCAAGATCACGAGCGGCCGGATCGTCGCTCACAGCGACCGGGTCCCGGTCGCGTAGCTCGACCGCAACCGCATTCGACGGAGGGCCCGGCTTGCCGGGCCCTCCGTCGTTTCACCGGCCGCACTCGCAGAGAACTTCGATGAGCTGGTCGGTTCCGCTGCCTGCCTTTTCCTCGGCGTGCTCGATCTCGCGGTTGACTGCCCGGAACACCGCTTCGTTCTTGGACCTGAAAGGAGAGAAAGGAGTCCCGACCGATTTGCGGGGCTTTTGGATTCAGAAGTCGCGGCGTCTCTCGCCGGGCGAAACTAGGACACGTGACGACGCCTCGGCTCGACCTATCACGGGTGCAGATACTGGCGCAGCGACGCAGGGCGGGAGCGCTCGACGAGCGGCTGCCGCCGGGAAGTGCCTCGCTCGAGCGCGTGGCCTGGGCCGGCCTGCAGGACAGCATGCCGCGCGCCGCAGTTCTCTCGATCCACGCCCGCGTCGCGGGGACCGAACCGTCGACCTGGGAGGATTCGTCGCTCGTCCAGCTCTGGGGGCCGCGGTTCAACGCGTACGTCGTTGCCGCGCGGGATCGAGCAGTCTTCACGCTCGGTCGGCTGCCAGCCGACGCGAAGGGCCGGCGTCGCGCCGAGGACATCGCCGCTCGCCTGCACGCGTTCCTCGATGGCCGACGGATGAGGTACGACGAGGCCGGGCGAGGGCTGGGCGTGAATCCCAATGCGCTGCGGTATGCCGCGCCGACAGGCACCGTCTTGATGCGATGGGAGGGCGCGAGGCTGCCCGTGATCTGGACCGTGCCGCGGCCCGAGATCGATCCGCATGAGGCTCGACTGGAGCTCGCGCGCAGGTACCTCCACGTCTTCGGGCCGACGACGCCCGAGGCGTTCGCCAAGTGGGCAGGGATCGGTTCTGCTGAGGGCCGCGCGGCGTTCGAAGCGCTCGCCGGTGAGGTCACGGCGGTGCGAACGCCGATCGGCGACCAGTCGATCCTGACCGGCGACGAGCCGAGCTTCAGGGCCGCCGCTTCTCCCGCAGCGCCCGCCCGGCTTCTCCCGAGCGGCGACGCATTCTTCCTGCTCCACGGGGTCGATCGCGAGCTTCTGGTCCCCGACGAAAGCCGACGTCGTGAGCTGTGGACCTCGCGTGTCTGGCCCGGCGCGGTGCTGGTCGGAGGCGAAGTCGTCGGGATCTGGCGGCGAGCGAGCACAGCAGTCGCGATCCAGACGTGGCGACGGCTCTCTACCGCCGAACGCCAAGCCGTCGAGGAGCAGGCGGAATCCCTTCCGCTACACGGCCTGAGTGGCCAAATCGTGGTCCGCTGGGACGACTGAGGCGGAGATCAGCGCCAGAGCCAGCGGAGCGCGTCGGGCAGGATCGCACCGCCGTGGTTCATGTCATGGCCGCCGTCTCCGAGGACGAATCGAAGGTCATAGCCGCGCTCCGCGAGGGCGGCGGCGACTTGCAGGTTGGCGCTGAACCAGTTCAGCTCGGCGGCATCCCAGCCGAGATCGCGCGTTGCCGCCTGGAGGAAGACCCGCAGCGGTTTCCGCGGCGTCTCCCGGATCAGCTCGGGATAGCGGTTGCCGCCTCGGAGCTGCGCAAAGCTCCCGAGAAAGCTCAGGACCCGGCGGAAGCGATCCGGCCGCATCCAGGCGGCTGTGAACGCGCAGCTCCCGCCGCTACTCCCACCGGCGATCGCCCAGTGGTCGGGGTCGTCGGTGAGGCGGTAGCGGTCTTGGACGTTCGGGAGGATCTCCGACAGCAGAAACGTGGCGTAGTCGTCGGTGAGCGCGTCGTACTCGACATTTCGGTTCCCGGGCTCGCCGGGATCGACGAAGACGCCGATCGTCACCGGCAGCTCGCCCCGGTGGATCAGGTTGTCGAACACGATCGGCACGCGCATCTCGCCGTCGAGATCGACGTAGAAGTGGCCGTCCTGGAAAACCATGAGCGACGCCGGCTCCGATCCCGTGTACTGCGCCGGGACGTACGTCCAGTAGCGGCGGCTGGTGCCGGTGAAGACGCGGCTCTCCACCCACGTCTCCTGCACGATCGTCCCTTGCGGAACGTCGGACTGACGAGCGGAGTCAGGGCCATGCGCGTAGCGGACCGGTGTCGAGAAGTCGGTCGGGTGACGGAAGTAGGGAGTCTCGGGCATCTCGTGCCAGTATCCCGGGCAGGTAGCGTCTCAAGAGGCGATGGTGATCTGGGCAGCCATCTGGGCGCTGGCGGGCATCGCCGGCGCCGTGATGTTCGGAATCGCCGCGCTGCTCACCTGGTGGTCGTACGAGGCCGGCGTGTGGTGGCTGGTTCTCCCGTTCATCGGGCTCATGGCCACCCTGGCCGTGCTCTCGGCGCGGCAGAAGCGCAAGGAAGAGAAGGACGAGGACGAGGACGGCGAGCCTCTTACCGACATGGAGAGCTTCGAGCTCCAGTTCCGCAGTTCGAGCAGCGGCCAGCGATAGCCGCCTAGCCTCGACCGGACCCCGCGGAGCCGCCCGCGCGTAGGTCTTCCGTGGCCTCGCTACGGAAGCTCGACTCCGACGGCTTCGTGCTCCTCGAGGGCGCGCTCGACCCCGAGCGCGTCGCGCGCCTGACGGGCGCAGTCGACCGGATCTGGCACGAGCGGGGGAACGGCTCAATGCTCCACCTGCTCGGCTTCGTCGGCCTCGACGACGCGTTCGTCGAGCTCGTCGACCATCCCGCCGCGCTGTCGCTCGTGTGTGACGCCCTCGGCCCGAACGTCTTCCTCTACCACTGCCACCTCGACGTCCATCCGCCGCTCGCGCGAGCTCCCGCACCCGCCTGGCGGTGGCACCAGGACGGCGGGTGCCAGAACGTCGACCTCGGCGCGTCGCGCCCCCGGCTCTCACTGAAGGTCGCGTACTTCCTGACCGACGTCGAGCACGCGGACCAGGGCGCGATGTGGCTGATCCCGGGAAGCCACACGCGCGACCGCCTCGAGCGCCCCGTGAACGGATCGGATCGCCCGCCCGGCGCCGAGCCGCTGCTGGTTCGCGCCGGGACTGCCGTCCTCTTCGACCGGCGCCTTTGGCACGCCCGCGGCGACAACTTGAGCGACCGCACCCGTAAGGCGCTCTTCTATGCGTACACGCATCGCTGGATCCGCCCGCGCGACGAGCTACTGGGCGTCAACGACGAACTGCTCGCGCGGCAGGATGCGGTGCGGCGACAGCTCCTCGGCGCTGGGACGGCTGCGATCGGCTACTGGATGCCAGGTGCGGAAGACGTCCCGCTGGCGGCTCAGTCCGCGCGGATCAACTCGTCCGCGCCGCGGCCGTCGTCGAGGCGCGCGCTGTGATCGGCGCCTCGCTCGAGCAGGAGCTCCATCAGCTCGCCGTTCTTGTTCGCCGCTGCGTCGAGCAGCGCCGTGTAGCCGCCGTGCTGGACCGCGTTCACGTCGGCGCCTGCGTCCAGCAACACCCGGCACACCTCGAGCTGGCCCGCCGCCGCCGCGCTGTGCAGCGGCGCGGCGTCGAGGGCGAAGTCGCGGTTCGTCGAACGGGCGTCGAGGTCGGCGCCGCGCTCGACGAGGAGCTTCGCGGCCTCGGGATGTCCGAAGAATGCCGCGAAGTGGAGCGGTGTGAATCCGTCCGCCGACCAGGCGTTCACGACCGACGCGTCCTCGTCGAGCAGCGTGCGCAACCGAGGCACCATCCCGAGCGCGGCAGTCTCGAAGACGTCGAGGTCGCCGCGCGAGCTCGCCGCGACCAGGGCATCGGCGGCCCGCCCCTCGTACAGCGCCTGCATCACTTCGCTCGGCACGGCCGGATCTTGACATATCGATCAACATCATTACGATAAGTATCGATATGAAGCCGCTCGACCTAATCGCCTGCTGCCGGCCGCTCGACGCGGAGGGCACGGCGAACCTGTTCCGCGCGCTGGGCGACCCGGCCCGGGTGAAGATCGTCCGCCTGCTCGACGCGGCGGACGGACCGGTGTGCGCCTGTGAGTTCATCCCGGCGCTCGGCCTGAGCCAGGCGACTGTCAGTCATCACCTGAAGAAGCTCACCGACGCGGGGCTGCTCGAGCGGGAGCAGCGCGGGAAGTGGGCCTACTTCTCTCTCTCGAAGGAGGCTGTTGCCGCATGAGCACGACCGATCTCCGCGAGCAGGTCCGCGAGCGCTATGCCCTGGCCGCCCTCGCCGCAGAAACGGGCGGCTGTGGCTGCACGGAGAGCGGCGGCTGCTGCGGCAACGTCAGCTGCGACGGGGAGGACGCTGCATTCGGCGAGCGTCTGTACTCGATCGACCAGCGAGCAGAGCTGCCTGATGCTGCTGCGCTGGCCTCGCTCGGCTGCGGGAACCCGACGGCAGTCGCGGATCTCCACGAGGGGGAAACCGTGCTCGACCTCGGCTCTGGCGGTGGGATCGACGTGATCCTCTCCGCCAGGCGTGTCGGCCCGACCGGGATCGCGTACGGCCTCGACATGACGGACGAGATGCTGGCGTTGGGCCGGAAGAACGCCGAGGAGGCCGGCGTGGCGAACGTCCACTTCCTGAAAGGCGTGATCGAGGAGATCCCGCTGCCGGCGGAGTCGGTCGACGTCGTGATCTCGAACTGCGTGATCAACCTCTCGATCGACAAGGCGGCCGTGCTGACCGAGATGGCCCGCGTGCTCAAGCCGGGCGGCCGGGTAGGTGTCAGCGACGTCGTCGCGGAGGATCGACTGACGCCCAGGGAGCGGGCCGAGCGCGGCAGCTATGTCGGCTGTGTCGCCGGGGCGCTGTCGAAGCGCGAGTACGTCGAGGGGCTCGAGGCGGCCGGGTTCGGCGGGATCTCCGTCGAGTTCACCCATGACGTCGCCGACGGGATGCACGGCGCGATCGTCAAGGCGCGCAAACCCGACTGATCCGTCAATCGGGTTTGGGACGCGTTTTCGCCGGTAATTGACCTAGTCGGACGCGTTTCCCACCTCTGGAGGACCCAACATGAAGTTGCGGATGCTGCTCGTCTCAACGGCCGTGCTCGCAGCGCTCGTCCCGAGCGCGGCTGCCCTCGGAAGCCTTCCCGCAGGCGAGCCCACGGTCGGGCTCGACCGCCTGAACGCTGCGTACTCGCCACTCGCCGTCACGCGCGGCGTGGCGACGCTGGACGCGGCGCCCACGGCGCTGGACGTCGCGGCGCTGAAAGCCCACGGACTGTCCGTGCAGCCGATGAAGCACCTGCCGCTCGCGCTCGTCCGTGGGACGGTCGGGTCGATGGAGGCGGCAGTGCAGGGCGGGGCTGCCAACGACGTCTACCCCGACGAGAAGATCGAGCTCTTCGACCAGAGCTCGGCCGACGCGATGGGCGCCGCAGGCACGCGCGCCCAGGGCTTGACGGGCAAGGGCACCACCGTCGCGGTGATCGACTCCGGCTGCGACGCGAGCCATCCGGACCTCGCCGACCACGTGACCCACAACGTGAAGCTCTACAGCCCGGAGTACGTCAACGTCCCGCCGGACTCGAGCAACACGATCGTCGTCCCGGTCGAGGTCGGCCCGTACCAGAACACCGACCTCGGCTCAGGTCACGGCACGCACGTCGCGGGGATCATCGCGGCCGACGGCCACACCGCGCCCGAGCACATCGGCGTTGCACCCGACGCGAACCTCGTCTGCTACTCGATCGGCGAGATCCTCTTCACGACCGCGGTCGTCACGGCGTACGACCACCTGCTCGACCAGCCGATGCTGTGGGGCGTGAAGGTGATCAACAACTCGTGGGGCAACTCGTTCCAGCAGTTCGACGCCCGCGCGCCGGTGAACGTCGCGACGAAGGCCGTCGCCGACCTCGGCGTGAACGTCTTCTTCGCGGCCGGCAACAGCGGCCGCACGAACGCGGAGATGTCGCTGAACCCGTTCTCGGAAGCGCCGTGGGTGACCTCCGTCGCGGCCGAGAACGTCAATCACGTCCGCGGGGACTTCTCCTCGAACGGGCTCAAGTACGACAACTCCCTGCCGTCGACGATCGGCGCGGGCGGCCACACGGTCTTCACGGGCGACCGGCCTGGGATCTACCACCCGGACATCACGACGCCGGGCGTCGCCATCTCGTCCACGTGCGACACGGCGGGATCGCCGGTCGTCATCGGGCCGTGTCCTCCCCCGAACTACGGGAACGCCACGGCGTCAGGCACGAGCATGGCCTCGCCGCACGCCGCCGGCGCGGCGGCAGTGCTGCTGCAGGCCAACCCGTCGCTGACGACGACGCAGGTGCGAAACGCCCTCCAGGCCACCGCGAAGCCGGTGACTGACGCCGCCGGCGCGGAACTGGGCTTCTGGCAGGTCGGCTACGGACACGTCGATCTGACGGCAGCGGCCGATCTCGTCCGCGGCTCCGGTGCGTCGAAGCGGATCACCCAGGCGCAGAACGCCGCCGACCAGCGTGTGCTCGGCTCGACGCCGTTCCGGGTCACCCGCTCCGACTTCTGGATGTGGGACGCGCCGCGCGTTGCCGTGGCGGGCTCGGACTCGAGGACGTTCACCGCTGAGGTGACGTCGAAGATCACGCACCTGAAGGTCACGCTCTCGCACCCGTCACTTGCGGTTGTGGGCTCCAACGCGATGATCTGGACGGTGACGGTGATCGACGGAACGGGCCAGGTGCTCGGCAAGACGACCGAGTCGAGCTCCGGCGCAGGAACGGCGAGCCTCCTCGTCGACCTCGGGGCCGCCGCCGCACACCCGGGGACCTACACGTTCCAGGTCAAGGGCGAGCGGGCCGTGTCCGATCCGGACACGCTCGACAGCGAGTCCCTGCTGGGACGCGTAGTCGTCCTCCAGGTGGCACAGGCGCGCGCGACCTGAGCGACCGCATAGCGATTCAGCTCGAGAGGCCCCGGAAACGGGGCCTCTTGCTTCTCAGAAGCGCTCGGGCGGAGCGATTCGGTAGAAGAACCGCCCCTCGTTCTGGCTGATCGCGAAGACGAGGCCCACGGCGGACTCCTGCGCGCCCGCGTTCTCGAGGCCCCCGGCGTAGACCGGCTCGAAACCGGCGTCGCGGGTCAGCTGCTCGACGACCTCACGGGCCTCCTCGTCGCCCGACCAGATGTTGCTTGGCCTCGTCGCGGCCTGATCGAGCTGGTCGTAGATCGCTGCGAAGTTGATGTTGAAGCTCTTCGCCGTCGGTCCGTTCGTCTGGGACTTCACGAACTCCGCGTTGGAGGCGAAGCCGTCCGGCGGCTGCGTCCCGACCAGGTTCGTCGCGTCCACGACCGTCTTCCCGTCGAGCCCCTCCACGCTCGCCAGCGCGTCGGCGACCGCCGCGCCCGGCACCGCGACCACCACGGCGTCCGCGTCGGACACGTCGCCCCCGTCCTTGCCGATCCGCGTGACCTCGTGGCCCGCACGCTCCCAGCGGTCGGCCAGGCCACCGCCGACGTTCCCGCGTCCGATCACGGCAATCCTCATCTCCGTGGACTGTAAACGGGACTCATCGTCGTCTCATTCCCCGCGCATAGCCTCTGAGCAGAACGGTGAAAGGAGTGACATGCGCAGACGAACAACAGTGGTTCTGGCAAGTGCGGTGGTTCTGATCGGGCTGGTGCTCGGCGGTGCGGCGATTGCGAACGCAACCGACAGCGACGACGGCGCGCCGTTGACGGGGGCGGCGCTTCAGCGGGCATCAGCGGTGGCGCTGAAGGCCGCGGGCGGCGGCCGCGTCACGGAGACCGAGCACGACACCGAGGACGGCGCGACCTACGAGGTCGAGGTCACGAAGGCCGACGGCTCACAGGTCGACGTCCGCTTGGACGAGTCGTTCACGGTCGTCGTCGTGGAGGGTGACGTCGAAGAGGACGGCGACAGCGACTCGGGCGAGTAACCGTTAAGCGGTACGCGGTTGGAAACACTCTTTCGGGCGATGCCGCACGTTCGGCCACGAGACGACGGTTGAACCGTGCGACGCCTCGCCGCCCTCGCCGCGCTGCTCGCCTGTGGGCTCGTCGCCGCTGCCGTTGCGTCCGGGGGGCCGCCGAGGCTCGAGCAGAAGCGCCTTCGGCCCGCCGACATGGCTCTCGCCAAGCGGATCGCGCTCCGCAGTTCTGACCTGGCCCGCGGCTGGGTGCGAGCGCGCGCCACGGCCGTCCCGGAGCGGCTCCCTGCCTGCCCGGGTGCGGACCTCGACTTCTCCGCGTACACGATCACCGGTCGGGCTCAGTCGAAGTTCGCGCAGGACATCGCGGGGGTCGAGTCCCTCGTTGAGGTGTTCGAGAGCCGCGCGGACGCAATCGGAGATTTCCGGAAAGGCTCCCAACCCCGGCTGCTCGGTTGCACCGCGACCGAGCTTCGCCGTCAGGGCGTGAAGGTGGTCTCGGCACGGATGACCGGCCGGCCGAAGGTCGGCGAGCGCGCGATCGAGTTCCGCGTCGTCATGTCGACCGGCGGTACGCGCGTGTACATGGACGTGGTCGGCTTTCAGCGGGGCCGCTCGATCGTCGGCCTGTACTTCACCGACACGCGGCCGATCGCCGGCCGTGCCGCGGTCGCACGGTCAATCGCCGCCCGGATGCGTTAGCGCGCGGGCGAACGAGCCTCCGCCGATCAGCCGCTCGGCACGGCCGCCGGCCCGTTCGCGCAGACCGCGGTCCGACGTGACAAGCCAGTAAGGCTCCTCGAGCTCGGCGGACTCACGCGCGATCCGGTCATCTGCCGTCTCCTTGCCCTCCCACACGACCTCTGCGACGACGCCCTCGCGCTCGGCCCAGTCGGCAACCAGCCGCTCGAGCTCGTCGCGCGGGATGTTCGGCCAGACCGACCGCCTGACGTTCTCCGCGTCGACGAAAACTATGCGGCTCGTAGGGCTTCGATCTCGCGACTCACTGCGAGCCGTTTGAGCGCCAGCGCCTCGAGCTGCCGGACGCGCTCCCGCGTCAGCCCGAGCTGCCGGCCGATCTCCTCGAGCGACTTCGGGTCGCTGTCGCCGTTCAGGCCGTACCGGAGCTTGACGATCTCCTGTTCCCGGTCCGGCAGCGAAGCGACCGCGCGCCGGAGCACGTCCTCCTCGAGGCTGACGTGCAGCTCCTCTTCCGGGCTCGGGTCGGTACCGGCGACGAGCTCGCCGAAGGACGTATTTCCCTCGCTGCCCACCGGCTTGTCGAGGCTCGTCACCGCCCGCGCTGCCTGGCGCACCTCTCGGAGCTTCTTCAGCGTCAGCTTGGCGGCCTTCGCGACCTCCTCTTCGTCGGGATCCCGGCCGAGCTTCGCCGTGAGCTCGCGCTCGGCGCGCGCGATCTTGCGCTCGCGTTCGACGATGTGCACCGGGATCCGGATGTCGCGCGCCTTGTTCGCGACGCCTCGCTGCACGGCCTGGCGAATCCACCACGTCGCGTAGGTGGAGAACTTGAACCCCTTGCGCCAGTCGAACTTCTCGACGGCGCGGATCAGCCCGATGATTCCCTCCTGGATCAGGTCCAGCAGCGAGAGGCCGTGACCCTGGTAGCGCTTCGCGATCGAGACGACGAGGCGGAGGTTCGAGTTGATCATCAGGTCCTTCGCCTCCTTGTCGCCTCGCTCGATCCGCTTCGCGAGCTCGACCTCTTCCTCGGCGGTGAGCAGCTTGTATCTGCCCATCTCGTTGAGGAAGAGCTGGAGGGCGTCGGTGGTGGACTCGGCGAGGTTGCCGTTGACGTAGGTCGTCTCGGGCGCGTCGCTTCGGCCGCAGTCGTCTGTGACGTCGATCCCTCGTGACTTCAGCTCCTCGTGCAGGCGCTCGAGCTCGTCGTCGTCGAGCTCGGCTGCCTCGGTCACCCGGGCGAGCTCCGAGAGGTCGACGCACCCCTCGTGCTCGCCGGCCTCGATCAGCGCGTTGATCTGGTCGTTGGTCATCTCCCGTATTGTCGCCGCCCGTGGGAGAAGCGAAACAGCAGGCGAAGAACCTCGCGCGCAGCCCGTGGGGGCGCGGCGCGGCGCGCTGGGGTCTCGTCTCGAAGGGCGCGCTGTACCTGTTCGTCGGCCTGATCGCGGCGCACGTCGCCGTCGGCGGCGGCGAGCGTCTCCGCGACCGGGGTGGGGCGCTCTCGACGGTGGCTGATCATTGGCTCGGGAAGCTCCTGATTATCGCTCTCGCCGTGGGTCTCGGGGGCTACGCCGCGTGGCGCTTCGCGGAGGGAGTCCTGGGTCGCCCGCTGGAGGGAGGGAAGAAGGAGCCGTGGTACAAGCGCGCCGGCTACTTCGCCCGCGCCGCGTGGTACCTCGGTCTGCTCTGGATCGCGGTTGCGGCGCTGTACGGCGCCAACGAGAGCGGCGGTTCCCGCGAGGAGGACCGCGCGACGGCCTGGGTGCTCGAGCTGCCCGGCGGACGGCTGATCGTCGCGGGCGTCGGGCTCGGGATCCTCGGCGCCGGCATCTTCAACGTCTGGCGGGCCGTGACCCGGAGCTTCCGCAAGAACCTGAAGACGCGGAAGATGAGCGAGGTCGAGGAGAAGGTGTTCACGTTTCTGGGCGTCGTCGGACACCTCGCCCGAGGGCTCGTGTTCGGCCTGATCGGGTTCTTTCTCGTGCGCGCCGCCTGGCAGTACGACCCGAAGGAGGCGGTCGGCCTCGACGGAGCGCTGGCGCAGATCCTCCAGCGCGACTACGGCGACACGCTGCTCGGCCTCGTCGCCTCCGGACTGATCGCGTACGCGATCTACTGCTTCGCGGAGGCGCGTTACCGGGAGGTCTGACGCCTTCGCAGCCGGACGCGAAGGTGGAGGAGCAGCACGCAGAGGGTCACCCAGGCGAGCCCGAGGCTGAAGCCGGCGACGACGTCGGTGAGGAAATGGACTCCGAGGTAGAGGCGGCTGAAGCCGATCAGGAGCACGAGCACGGCGGCGGCGGCCAGCACGGCAAGCCGGGTCGCGACGTTTGGGAGGTGGCGCGCGGCGATGAAGCCGAGCGTCCCGTAGACGGCCAGGGACACCGACGAGTGGCCGCTGGGGAACGAATACGTGCTCTCGGTGGCGAGCGGGTCGGAGAAGAAGGGCCGTTCGCGCCGGAAGCCGAGCTTGAGCCCCACGGTCAGGATCTCGGCGCCGATCACGGCGAGCAGCAGGAGCTGGAGCTCGATGCGCTCACCCATTCGCCAGAGCACCAGCGCCGCGATCCCGGCGACGGTGAAGAGCACCGGGACGTTGCCGAGGAACGTGACGGCTTCGAAGAGCTCGGTCAGCGCCGGCGTGGCGCGGTCGTGCAGCCAGTTCGCCACCCGTGTGTCCACTCGCGTGTCGCCCTCGACGACGTCCTCGGCGAGCGCCCCGAAGATCCACGCGCTGGCGGTGAGGATCGCGAGGCCGGCGACGAGCTCCACGCCGAGCGCGCTGACGTACCGGGCGAACGTCCTGGCAGGCAACGCCGCATTGTTACGCTGAACTCGTGAGTCGATCCGTCATCGTCAGCGCTGTTCGGACGCCCTTCGGGAGGCTCGGGGGCGGGCTCGCCGGCTACGAGGCGACCGAGCTCGGGTCGCTCGTGATCCGCAACGCGCTCGACCGCGTGGGGCTCGAGAACGACGAGGTCGAGTACGTGATCATGGGTCAGGTGCTCCAGGGCGGCGCCGGCCAGGCCCCGGCGCGACAGGCGTCGATCGGCGCGGGGCTCCCGATCGAGGTTCCCGCGGACACGATCAACAAGGTCTGCGCGTCGTCGATCCGCGCCGTCCAGATCGCCGACACGATGATCCGTGCCGGCGACCACGACGTGATCGTCGCCGGCGGGATGGAGTCGATGTCGAACGCGCCGTACATCCTCAAGAAGGCGCGCTTCGGCTACCGGCTCGGCGACGGGACGCTGATCGACCTGATGACGCACGACGGCCTCACCTCGACCTTCGACAAGCGCCACATGGTCGAGCAGGCGTCGTTTGTCTCGCGTGAGCTCGGGATCTCCCGGGAGGCACAGGACGAGTGGGCGCTTCGCTCCCATCAGCGCGCGGTCGACGCGATCGACGAGGGACGCTTCAAGGAGGAGATCGCCCCGGTCGGCGACTTCGACACCGATGAAGGGCCGCGGCGCGACACGTCGATCGAGAAGCTCGCCGCGTTGAAGCCGGTCTTCGATCCCGAAGGAACGACGACCGCGGGGAACGCGCCCGGCGTGAACGACGGCGCCGGGGCGCTCGTCGTCACGAGTGAGGAGTTCGCGCGGAAGCGCGGACTGGAGCCGCTCGCGACGATCGTCTCGCAGGGCTACGTCGCGGACGACTTCGCCTACCTCGCGCGGACGCCGGCGAAGTCCGGCCAGATCGCGCTCGAGAAGGCAGGCAAGAAGATCGACGACGTGGAGCGGGTCGAGCTGAACGAGGCGTTCTCCTCGGTCGTCCTCAACTCGACGGAGATGCTCGGCGCAGACCCGGAGAAGGTGAACGTGAACGGCGGCGCGGTGGCGCTCGGGCACCCGATCGGCGCCTCGGGCGCGCGGATCCTCGGGACGATGATCTACGAGCTCAAGCGCAACGGCGGCGGGCTCGGGCTGGCTGCGATCTGCTCCGGCGGCGGCCAGGGCGACGCGCTCCTGCTCGAGGTGTAGTTCCCGTTAAGCCCTGTCACCCGGAAGGGTGATCTTTCGCCGGAAGGCAAACCGGACGGCGCAAAATGCCGTCTGAGGAGATGAGATGAGGTGGATACCCCAGCGCGGACGGCCGCGCCGGGGGGCAGGACGGGGGAGTCGAATGGCGAGAGTCGGCGCCGCCGCATGCCTTGCGACGCTGCTGCTCTCGCTCGGCGCACCAGCCCCGGCGATCGCCTACCGCTGCGAAGACCCGCCGGCAGGGATCGCCCAGCAGATGTTCCAGGAGTGCCGGGTCCCGGACGAGGGAGGCCGGCAATCGCGGCCGAAGAAGCGTGGCTCGATGAGCAGCCTGACCGTGCTCGTGCTCGCCGTGGCCGCCGTCTTGCTCATCCCGATCGGCGCACGGGGAATTCCCGTCGGTATCGATCCCTACCGCTACGACGACGAGTCGTCCAAGTGAGCGAGCACGAGCTCAGCCAGCTCATCCGGCGCCCGCCAGGGAACCATGTGGTCGGCCTCGTCGATTACGGCGTGACGCGCACCCGGAATCTCACGCGCCAACCGCTCGCCGGTGGCGTTGATCGACGGAACGTCTCGGGCGCCGACCACGACGAGGGTCGGGGCGGTGATGCGGTCGAGCCGCCCAACAGCAGGCTCGTCCGTCGTGTCGTGCTCCAGGTTCGAGCCCTCGGCGTTCTCGGCAAACATCGCCCGTAGCTCTTCGTCGGCGCCCATCGGCGCCCACATCTCCAGGTCGAGCGCGCCCATCGCCGGGTAGTCGCCGGCCTCGTCGGCCGCCTCCCACCGCGCGACCTGCTCCGCCGTCCACTGGGCTCCGAGGGGCGTTCCGGGAAGCGGCGCTCCGACGAGGACGAGCGACGACACGCGCTCCGGAGCCTCGATCGCCGCGGTGAGCGCGACGGCGCCGCCGAGCGAGCAGCCGACGAGCGCCGCGCGCTCGAGGTCGGCTGCGTCCAACACCGCGAGGAGATCCGCGACGCCCGAGTACGGCCCGTCCGGAAGCGGCGACCGGCCGAAGCCGCGCTGGTCGTAGCGGACGACTCGGTGACGCTCTGCGAGCAGGGGCACGACCGGATCCCAGATCCGTGAGTCGACGACGCCGTGATGGAGGAGCACCACGGACGCGCCGTCGCCGGAGACGTCGAACCAGAGGTCCGTCATCAGCCGTGACGTTAGCCTCCACGGCCGTGAGGTTCGAGCACGTCCTCGTCGTCGGCGCCGGTCAGATGGGCGGCGGCATCGCGCAGGTCGCTGCGGCGGCGGGCTGCCGCGTGTCGCTGCACGACGCGGCGCCCGGGGCAGTCGACAAGGCGCTCGAGACGATCCGCAAGAGCGCGACGAAGCTCGCGGAGAAGGGAGGGCCCGATCCGGACGACGTCCTCTCGCGGATCGCGCCTGCCGACGAACTGGTCGCCGCGGATCTCATGATCGAAGCCGTCGTCGAGGATCAGACCGTGAAGGAGAAGCTCTTCTTCCGCGCCGACGAGATCCTGCCGCCGGACGCCGTCCTCGCCTCGAACACCTCGTCCATCCCGATCACCTCGCTCGCAGCGGACACCGTGCGGCCCGACCGGGTGATCGGCATGCACTTCTTCAACCCCGTCCCGGTGCTGAAGCTCGTGGAGGTGGTGCGGGGCCGGGATACGTCGGACGAGACCGTCGAGGCGGTGATTGCGTTCGCCGAGGAGCTCGGCAAGGTGCCCGCCCTCGCGAACGACTCTCCCGGGTTCGTCTCGAACCGAATCCTGATGCCCTTCATCAACGAGGCGGTCTGGGCGTTGCACGAAGGCGTTGCCGAGCCCGAGGCGATCGACACCATCGCCAAGCTCGGCTTCGCACATCCGATGGGGCCGCTGGCGCTCGCGGACCTGATCGGCCTGGACACCTGCGTCGCGATCATGGAGGTGCTGGAGCGCGGCTTCGAGGACGAGCGCTACGCGCCCTGCCCGCTCCTACGCGAGCACGTGGCGGCGGGGCGCCTCGGCCGGAAGTCGGGCGAGGGCTTCTACAGTTACTCGTAGTGGACTTCGAGCTGACAGGCGACCAGCGGGAGATCCAGTCTCTCGCGCGCGAGTTCGGCCAGGCCGAGATCGAGCCGCACGCCTCCGACTGGGATCGTGCGCATGGCTTCCCGCGCGAGCTGATCGGCAAGCTCGCCGAGGTAGGTTTCATGGGCGTCTGCATCCCGGAGGAGTACGGCGGCGCCGGCGCGGACTTCCTGTCGTACATCCTCGTCCTCGAGGAGCTCTCCCGCGCTGACGCCGGAGTGGGGGTGACCGTCGCGGTGCACACGAGCGCCGTGACGCTCCCGATCCTCACCTTCGGCAGCGACGAGCAGCGCTCGCGGTTCGTCCCGCCGCTCGCGCGCGGCGAACAGGTCGGTGCGTTCGCGCTTACCGAGCCCGAGGCGGGATCCGACGCCGGATCGCTCCGTACCGCCGCGAAACCGGACGGGGACGGCTGGCGGATCTCGGGCTCGAAGCAGTGGATCACGAACGGCGGCTTCGGGGGCACCGTGCTCCTCTTCGCGCGCACCGATCCCGACACGCCGGGCGCGAAAGGTGTCTCCGCCTTCATCCTCGACGGCGGGTCGGTGCAGGTGACGCGCGAGGAGGAGAAGCTCGGGCTGAACTCGTCGTCCACCGTCGACCTCGTCCTCGACGGCGTCGAGGCGGGGCGCGACCGGCTGCTGCACGAGGAGGGCAAGGGCTTCAGCGTGGCGATGGCCACGCTCGACGGCGGCCGGATCGGGATCGCGGCGCAGGCGCTCGGCATCGCGCAGGCGGCCTACGACGTCGCGCGCGAGTATGCGCTCGAGCGGCGCCAGTTCGGGAAGCGGATCGCCGACTTCCAGGCGATCCAGTGGAAGCTGGCCGACATGGCCACCGAGATCGACGCCGCCCGGCTGCTCGTCTACCGGGCCGCCTGGCTGAAGCAAGAGGGCCGCCCGCACACCGAGGAGGGCGCCAAGGCGAAGCTCTTCGCGTCGGAGATGGCCCGCCGCCAGACAGCCGAGGCGATCCAGATCCTCGGCGGCTACGGCTACACGAAGGAGTTCCCGGTCGAGCGCTACTACCGCGACGCGAAGATCACCGAGATCTACGAGGGCACGAGCGAGATCCAGCGTCTCGTGATCGCGCGCTCCATCCTCGGGCTGAAGCAGCGCGAGCTCGCGGCGGGCTAACCCAGAAGACGCTCGACCGCAGCGACCACATCGCCGGGCGCGAACGGTTTGGCGAGGAAGTCGGTCACGCCGTTGCGTCTCGCCTCTGCCGTCGAGCTATCCCCGCTGACCAGCGCGACGCGGAGCCCCGGCCAGTCGAGCCGAAGCTGGTGAGCGAGGGAGATCCCGTCGTCGGCGCCGAGGCGCACGTCGAGGAGCACCGCGTCGACATCCTCCTCCGCAACCAGACGGACCGTGCGGACACCGTCCGCCGCCTCCAGCACGCGATAGCCGGCGTCGGTCAAGATGGCGGCGAGCAGCGCGCGAATGCCGTCGTCGTCCTCCGCGACGAGAACGGTACGTTGACCAGATGTTGCCAAACGGCAACCATGGTATCCGTTCGCCCGGCTGCCGCCCTACTTAAGCTTGGCCGCATGGCTCGCAAGAGCGATGAACCGGTGCGACTGACGCGGATCTACACGCGCGGCGGCGATCGCGGCGAGACGAGTCTCGGCGACGGGAGCCGCGTGCCGAAGCTCGATTGTCGAATCGCGGCGTTCGGCACGGTCGACGAGCTGAATTCGCTGATCGGCCTGGCGCTGGCGGCCGAGCTCCCGGCCGAGATGCGGGACGTGCTCGACCGCGTCCAGAACGAGCTCTTCGACGTCGGCGCCGACATCAGCGTTCCGTTCGGGATTGAGGACCGGCTGCGCGTCTCGCAGGGCCAGATCGATGCGCTCGAGGCCAACTGCGACCGGTTCAACGCAGATCTGCCCGAGCTCAAGAGTTTCGTCCTGCCGGGCGGGAGCGACGGGGCGGCGCGCCTGCACGTCGCGCGGGCCGTCTGCCGGCGCGCCGAGCGGGACGTCCTCGACGCGGCGGGCCGGGTGGAGTTGAACCCGCTCGTCGCCGTCTACCTCAACCGACTCTCCGACCTGCTCTTCATCCTCGCCCGTGCCGCGAACCCGGGCACCGAAGTCCTCTGGAAGCCTGGCAGCTCGCGTTAGCTCAGCGCGGCGTCGGCGGCCTCCGGCGGCTATCGCCACACCCGTGAAGGTCGAGTCGACGGGCGCGTAGTCGCGTGGATGACGCCGCCCTCGATCGCCGGCGCGGTTCTCGGGGCGCTGCTCACAGATGAACTGCCCACTCGTCTGCTGCTTGCTGCGATCGCGGCCATCCTTGCGTGGAACGGGCTCGACCTGCTCTTCCGGCCGATTCGCGGGCGGGAGGCGACCGAGCCGAAGCTCGGACCAGCCGTGTTGTTCGGCTTCGGGATCGGCGTGCTCGGGGGGGCGGTAGGCGTCATCCTGGGAACGCTTCGGATGCCGGCCCTCCTGCGCGGCGTCGGTCTGACGGCGCACCGCGCGGTCGGGACGAACCTCGTGATCGGCTTTGCGCTCGGGCTCGTCGCGTTCGCAACCCATGCGTTTCTCGGGAACGTCGAGTGGGATCTCCTCGCGGTTGGCGTCGCGGGCGCGCTACCGGGCGGGTGGCTCGGCGCACGGCTGACCGGGAGGCTCGCCGAGGAGACCCTTCGTCGTGTGATCGGCGTCGCGCTGCTCGTGATCGCGTGCGCGTTCCTCGCCGAGGTCTTGTTCGGCTAGCCGCAGCGGTCGGCCGCTGTCACCATCAGCGGCCCGTTCGTCCATCCCTCGCCGCCTTCGCCGGGCCGTAGACGGGACAGCGTGTGGCGAACCTCGAGGGTGTGCGGGCCGGCAGAGAATGCGACGCGCCCGAGCGAGGTGAACTGGCCGGCGTTGTTCAGCTGGTGCCGGACCGAGGAGACGGCCATCCCGTCGACCAGGACCGTCAACTCGCCCCGAACGGATCCGCCGAGCCAGATCTCGTACTCCCCGGAGGAAGGGACCGACACAGTCGAGCCGTTGAACGCCAGAGGGTGGACGCAGCGCCGCGGGCTCGCTGCCGCGACGGGCAGCGCTTCAGTCCGCTGCCAGACCTCGTAGAAACGCCGCTGCCAGACTCGCGTGAAAATCATCGGGGGACGGGTCCCGACGGGGCTGCGGCGGAGGACAAGTGTCCGATAGGCAAGCAGCGCGTTGGGCTCGAATTCGCCGATGTCGGCGTAGCCCCCCTTCGTCAGCATCGACCGGTTGCGCAGGGGGACAGCGCGTCTCCGCAGCTCCGAGGCGCCCTCGGGTTCGAGCCCACGCAGGAAATGGCGCACGCCGTAGGGCTGGTACTCCGTCATGAGCGCCGGGCCTTGTCCGTCGAACTGCTTGCCGATCTCCTCGAGCTCAGCGAGCTGAGCGCGAGGTGCGAGCGTCACGTCGCCGAAGGCAAGGGCGTTTGACCAGGCGACCCCCAGGACGATCACTCCGAGCGCGACCCCACCTTCGATGCGTCGGGCGCCGAAGAGCGTCAGCGCGCCGATCACAGCGGCGAAGACGACAGCGGGCGCTGCGATCGCGAACGCTTTTGCCTCGATCCACGGGGAAGTCAGCACGCCGTACGCGACCGCCGCGCCGAGCACGGAGGCGAGGTACAGGGGGAGCTCCCAGGCGCGGCGCGATAGGGCGACGACGAGGCCTCCGACGGCGGCGAGCGCGACGACCGCGAGCAGGACGTACGTGACATCCATCCGCTCAGGGCGAAAACGGAAGTCCCCCGCGGGCCAGATGCCGAGCAGCTGGAGTGGGCTGAGCGCCGAAGCGAGGTTGCCGAGCTCGGCGCCGTCGCGAATCGAGCCGAGCACGCCCTGCCCGAACATCAGGTTCGCGACGCCGAGCGAGGGGATGAGCAACGCGAGCCCGCCGCCGACGATCGCCAGCGGACTGAGCCCGGAGCGCTGCCGGAGGACGGACCACGCGACGGCGGCGGCGATTGGCACGAGCCAGACCACTGCGCCGATGCTCAGCACGCCGACGAGCGCAGCTGCGGCTACGCCGAGAGGAAGCAGCGAAAGAAGTGGGCGGCGCCTCCTGAAGGCATCGCTCGTCAAGGCCGCGGCGAGGGCTATGAGCGCGGCCGCCGCGACCTCCTTGATCCCACCCCACAGCGAGTAGCCGTAGAGCAGCGCAGCCTGGGCGCCGAGGAAGGCCGCGAGGGCACGCGCCGGCCGCGCGAGGGCCAGCAGCCCTGCGAGCCGGTAGAGCGACAGGCCCAGAAGCGCCGCGAGGAAGGCGAGGTAGGGCTGGAAGACCCAGGCGCTGTCCTGGCCGGCGATCGTCGCGCCGATCCCGAGCGGCAGCAGCGAGCCGAGAGGGTAGAAGGGCAGGTTGAACGCGAGGGTCGCCTCGTACGAGGACGGCGCCAGTCCGTCGAGGCTCCGGCCGTGCTCGAGCGCGTGGTCGGCGAGGGCGAGGAACGTCGCCGTATCGTCGAGCTTGACGTAGCCTGCGAAGGTGGCGTCCCCGGACAGGACGACAGGAGCGGCGAAGACCGCGAACACCGCGAAGCCTGCGGCCGCGGCCCACGGATCAAAGCGGTGCATACACGGCGGAAGCGAAGCCGCAAGGCCGACCACCGAGAGGGCGAGGACTACGGGCAGCGCGAGCCACGCCGTCCGCGGAGTCATCGTCGCGAAGAGCGTCACGCAGACGATCGCGGCGAACCCAACGGGGAGTAGGAGCTCAGCCGGCAGGCGGACGCGTGCCGCGCGCTGGACGAGCAGTCCGCAGCCCAGGCTGAGAAGCCCCAGCAAGGCGGGGAAGACGATCCAGCAGACGAGAAGTGTCACGGGGCGGCCGTCCCCCTTTTCGTTAGGTCAGCGGATCGGGACGACCTGGCCGCCGAGCACGAGCTTTCGCGCCGCGTCCGGGCCCGGGGCGTAGACCTCGACCTGATACGCCGCGTCGGGATAGCCGAAGTACACGCTGGAGCTGCCCTTGCTCAGTACGGCGATCCCACCCTGGGAGATCTGGCGGGAGGTCGCGCCCGGGGCCTTGGCCGCGCGCCGGAGCTCCGCGTACGCGCGTGCCCGCGGATAGGTGCCGACGGTGAGGAACTCGGGGCGAGGATCGCCTGCCTTGACGCCCTCCGGGAGGTAGCGGACGAACACCCGTCCGTCGCTCGTCCGCGTCAGCTCGTAGGTCTGGCCGTTGCGCGGGCCCGCCCAGTAGACGGGATGGGAAGACGATGCAGCGAAGTCGCGCAGCTCGGACTCGGAGCGAGCGGACGCGCCGTTCGCCTTGGTCGAGCCACCGTCGCCGCCAAGGATCAGCCAGCCGATCAAAAACGTGGCGAGCCCCAGCACCACGAGCGCGCCGAGCCTCACGTGCTGGGCCCGGAGCGACGGGATCGTGATCGACGTGGTCCGGGTCATCGCTGACGGGGTTTCCGCGTTACGGGGTCGCATCCTCTGTTCGATCATCGGCGGGTCGCCTCCCTGACTTGAGGGATCCGCGACTACGGAGTGTGGAGCTCGCCCCACGACTCCGCCATCACGCGAACCGTGGTGCCGCCGGTCTCGGAGCGGAACCTGGGCAGGAGCGTTCCGGCGGCGCTGGTGCGGATCACGCCGGAGATCCGGGCGACGTACGTGGTGTTGAGGACCGGGGCACTGGTGGCGAGGACCGCATCGTCGAGCGCCGTTCCCCAGCCGAAGAACATGGAGGTGTTCGCGTCTGCTGTCGCGTACGGGATGCTGACCGTGTAGCTGATGACGGTCGCAGCGGGACCGTTGACCGCGAGAGCGATTCCCGTTGCTGCCGCAGCTGACTGATAGAGGATGTAGTAGTCGAAGGTGTAGCTCGTCGAGGCCGCCAGTGCGAAGCCCAGGCCGGTGGTGTTTTGGAGGGTCGTCGAAGTCGTCGTGTCGTTGGCCGAAGTCTTACGGATCGTCGTCGGTCCGGGGCCTGCGGGACCGGTGGGCCCGATGGGTCCCTGCGGGCCGGTTGCGCCGACAGCGCCGTTCGCGCCCGTAGCACCAGCCGGACCAGCCGGACCGGCTGGACCTGCGGGACCGGCCGGGCCCTGAGCACCATCCTGACCGTCCTGTCCGTCGGCGCCGTTCGAGCCGTTCGCGCCGGCCGCACCCGTTGCACCCGTCGCGCCGTCGACGCCATTGGCACCGTCAGCGCCGTTCGCGCCGGCAGCACCCGTAGCTCCCTGGGCGCCCGCCGGACCCTCGGCGCCGGTCGCGCCGGTTGCGCCGGTTGCACCCGTGGCGCCGATCGGACCCTGCGGGCCGGCCGGGCCCTGAATTCCCTGCGCGCCGGTAGCGCCGGTCGCACCTTGTGCGCCGTCCTGGCCGTCGGCCCCAGCAGCGCCCGTTGCGCCGGTTGCACCCGTGGCGCCGACAGGCCCCTGCGGGCCGGCCGGGCCCTGAATTCCCTGCGCGCCGGTAGCGCCGGTCGCGCCCTGTGCGCCGTCCTGTCCGTCCTGGCCGTCGGCCCCAGCAGCGCCCGTTGCGCCGGTTGCACCCGTGGCGCCGACAGGCCCCTGCGGGCCGGCGGGGCCCTGAATTCCCTGCGCGCCGGTAGCGCCGGTCGCGCCCTGTGCGCCGTCCTGTCCGTCCTGGCCGTCGGCCCCAGCAGCGCCCGTCGAGCCGGTGGCGCCGACAGGCCCCTGCGGGCCGGCGAGGCCCTGAATTCCCTGGGCGCCGGTAGCGCCCGTTGCGCCCTGGGCGCCGTCCTGACCATCTTGTCCGTTCGCGCCTGCGGCGCCCGTTGCGCCAGTCGCGCCGACCGGGCCCTGAGTCCCTGCGGGGCCCTGAGCGCCCGCGGCGCCCGTGGCTCCGGTCGCGCCCTGCGCGCCGTCCTGACCATCTTGTCCGTTCGCGCCTGCGGCGCCGGTTGACCCGGTAGCGCCGACCGGGCCCTGAGGCCCTGCTGGGCCCTGAGCGCCCGTGGCGCCGGTCGCGCCCTGCGGACCAATTGCGCCCTGAGCTCCGGTGGTGCCCTGCGGGCCCTGTGCGCCTTGCGGCCCCTGTGCGCCCTGCGCGCCGGTAGCGCCGGTCGGGCCGCCGGGCGGTCCCTGAGCACCGATCGGGCCCGGTGCGCCCGGGGCGCCCTGGACTCCGTCAGGCCCAGCTGCGCCAGGAGCACCTTGCGAGCCGCCGGCACCCGCCGATCCATCCGCGCCAGGCTGTCCCGCGGGGCCCTCCGTCCCCGCCGCCCCGGCAGGTCCTTCGGGGCCGGCTACTCCTGGAGGTCCGGCCGTGCCTTGGTTGCCAGCCACATCGAGGTCAGAGGAAGAAGTCGTGATCACGACCGGCGTGCTCGCTGCCGGGCGGACAACCGCGCCGCTGCGGTTGCCCGACCCGGCCGAGCTGTCGTCGCCACGCTTCGGTTTCTGCGAATTCGTCTTGATGGTCTGCGCCCGCCCGCTGTCGGGGCCGAGCACGACCTCGGAAAGCCCTGTGTTCGAAGACGATGCGCTCCGCTGCGCTTCGCCGTTCGGCCCTGTGACCACGACGAGAGTGGTGGCGGCGGTGGCCGCCGCTAGGCCACCGCCGCCGGCGAGGAGAATCCGTTGAAGTGTTCCTGTCATCAATGGCATGGCGTTGTCTTTCTCCGCCGCCGCATGGGCGGAGTAGTCACGGTTTCGCGGGCGGGAGGGAGGAAGCTGGATGAGGTTCGTATGAAAACGGCCTGAGTGCCCGAAAGATCACCCTTTAGAAGGGGTCTGGCTCCCCCTTTAGGGTTACGGAGCGATGGCCGAACGGCGGATCCTGGTCGTGGACGACGACGCGGACATCCGCGGCCTCGTACGCGAATTGCTTACGCGGCGGAACTTCGACGTCCTCGAAGCGAACGACGGGAACGAGGCTCTGCGCGTCTTTTTCGACGAGCGCCCCGATCTCGTCGTCCTGGACGTCTCGATGCCCGGGCTGGACGGCTGGAAGACCCTGGAGCGCATCCGCGAGCTCAGCGACGTCCCCGTGGTCATGCTCACGGCGAAGGCCTCCGAGATCGAGAAGACGCGGGGCCTTCGAGCCGGGGCGGACGACTACGTCACGAAGCCGTTCGGCCGGCAGGAGCTCGTGGCGCGTGTCGAGGCGCTGCTTCGGCGTGCAGGGTCGCGGACCGCACACGACGAGGTCTACTCCGACGCGTTCCTGAAGATCGACTTCGCTCGCCGCGAGGTGATCGCTCGCGGAGCGCCTGTCGAGCTCACGCCGCTGGAGTTCCGTCTGCTCAGCGAGTTCGTCCGTCACCCGAACCAGGTGCTGACGCACGAGCAGCTGCTCGAGCTCGTTTGGGGAGACGGCCACGCCTCCCGCGACCAGGTCAAGCTCTACGTGGGTTACCTCCGGAAGAAGATCTGCCCGGACGAGCCCGAAGCCGCGCCCATCGAGACGCGGCGCGGCTTCGGCTACTCGTATCGGACGCCGCGCTAGTCGTCGTCCTCGTCTTCTTCTTCTTCTTCTTCTTCTTCTTCGTCGTCGTCGTCGTCGACGACGACGAGGCCCGTCGACTCGAAGCTCTCGTCGAACGCGAAGCCGTTCCCGTCGACGGCCGGCCCGCGGAGCTGCGTCTCGCTGTAGGTCACGAAGCTCGCACCGCTGTCGGTCCCGGTGCCGCTTGGCGTCGCGATCTGCGCCGTGTAGCGAACCGGAACCTGGAAGTGGAACGCCTCCGGTTCCGTCCCGAGGAACACGGCCGATCCGCACGCCCCGGAATGGGTCGGGACGACGCCCTCGAGCGTCTTCGCCCCCGTAACCAAGCCGGCAGGCGAAGTGATCGTGAACGTCGCGTCGAACGACTGCAGTGGGAACCCGGCGGGGCCGAGCGTGAAGGTGCCGCGCTCGACGAACGTGCCGGGATACGGGCCGATCGCCACACCGGTCACCTCGAACGTGAACGTCGAGGTCCCCAGCGGGTTGCAGGTGCCCGACGCGGTCGACGTGCCGGGGTCACCCGCGCTCGATGTGATCAGTACTTCGCCGGTCAGGGGCGCGACGACGCTTTCCCCTTCTTCCGGCGTGCCGCCTGAACCGCCTGCTCTGGCGCCTTCGGCGCCCATGAACGCCGCAAGCACGGACAGAGTGGCAAGTGCCGCCGTGATGCTCGCTTTCATGCCCGGTCTCCTTCTCCCGACAACAGTTGTTGTCAAGAGTTGTTTCCGGTTGTCCCGGCGCGTAAACGCGCCAGGCTGCCCGCGTTAGGCCTGGGCTGCGGCGCGATTTCGCGGGCGCCGCTCGAGGATCATCGCGCCGGCCCGCGAGAGTAGCTCGCGCGGGCTGAACGGCTTCCTCATGTACGAGTCGGCGCCGACGGCGAGCGCGAGCGCTGCCTGCCGGTCGTCCGCGAACGCCGAGAGGATCAGGATCGGAAGCCGATCGGTGCGGACGGCCTCCCGCAGCCTGCGGGTCACCTCGTACCCGTCGATGCCGGGCATCATCAGGTCGAGGATCGCCAGGTGGAGCGTTCGCTCCGACGCGATGCGCAGCGCTTCCTCGCCGTTGTGCGCCGTCGCCACCTCGTAGCCGTCGCGCTCGAGCGTCAAGGCGACGAGCTCGAGGATGTCGCGGTCGTCGTCGGCGACCAGCACCACGGGCCTGACGCTCACGCGGCCACCTCCTCGAGATCAGCGGCGGCATTCACGGGCAGGAGCACTCGCATCGTCGTCCCCTTGCCCTCTTCGCTCTGAACCTCGATCGAGCCCTCGTGGCGTTCGACGATCGCCTTCACGATCGTGAGGCCGAGTCCGGTTCCCGGGATCGCGCGCTCGGTCGCCTCTGCGCTGCGGAAGAAGCGGTCGAACAGCTGCGCCTGCTCCTCGGCCGAGATCCCGATGCCGTTGTCCCGCACCTCGAGCACGGCGTTTCCGTCCGAGTACGAGACGCAGACCTCGACCGTGCCGCCGTCGGGTGAGAACTTGAGTGCGTTGGAGACGAGGTTGTCGAGGACCTGGGCGAGGCGGCTCCGGTCACCGACCATCGCAGGAACCGGCTCAACAGTCACCTCGAGGTCGATGCCTTTCTCGTCGGCGAACGGCTTGGCAGCCTCGACGGCCTCGGCCACGACGTCGTCGAGCGCGACCTCGTCGAGCTCCAGCGCGAGCTTGCCGGCCTCCACCTGAGCGAGGAACAGCAGGTCGCCGACGAGGTGCATGAGGCGCTTCGAGTTGCGGTCGACGACGGCGAGAAAGCGGCTCTGGTCGTCGGTGAGGTCTCCGGCGCCGCCGTCCAGGAGGAGCTCGAGGTAGCCGCGGATCGACGTCAGCGGCGTCCGGAGCTCGTGGGACACGAGCGAGATGAACTCGTCCTTGAGCCGGTCGAGCTCGCGCAGCTGCTCGTTCTGCTCCGCGAGCGCCAGCTGCGCCGACTCGGCGTCGGCGCGGGCCACCCGCTCCTTGGCGAGGAGCGCCTGGAGTTGTGCCTGCTGCCGGCGTGACTGCGTGATGTCGCGCGCGATCACGGCCGTGCCGGTGACGCGGTGGACGGCGTCGAAGATGGGTGAGACGGTGAGCGAGACGTCGACCTCCGTGCCGTCCTTTCGGCGGCCGCGTGTCAGATGCTCCTCGACACCGTTACCCGCGTTGACGCGGCGGGCGACCGCGGCGAGCTCGTGCATCCGGCTCTCCGGGACGAGCTTGGCCGCCTGCTGTCCGATCATCTCTTCCGCGGTGTATCCGAACAGTCGCTCGGCGCCTGCGTTCCAGCTGAGGATCTCACCGCCGGTCGTGGTGCCTGCGATCGCGTCGCCGGACGACTCGACGATCGCCGCAAGCTGGAGCACCGTCTCCTCCGCGCGACGCCGTTCCTGCAGCGCTTGCTCGAGCTCCGTTGCCTGCGAGAAGAGCTGGCGGTTGCGTTCGCTGAGCTGTGCGGTCGTCCGCCGCAGGATCGGGATCAGCAGGCCCCACAGCGCGAGCAGCGCGACGAACAGGATCGCCGCGGTGTGGCGGAACGCCTCGTGGATCTGGACGTCGATCGCGCGGTAGTCCTGCGCCAGGCTCAGCGCGCCGATCGGGTGGCCCCCGGGCACGAGCCGGACCGGGGCGAAGGTTCTGAGGACCTTCATCTCCCCGACGAAGTCCTCGGAGCGGGACGGGCTTCCGGCCAGCGCCGTCTGGAGCTGGCCGAACAACCTCGTCGTCCCGATCAGCGTCGGATCGGTCGAGTACGTGACCTTGCCCTGGCGGTTGAAGAGGGTCGCGCGGACGAAGCCGCCCACCGCGACCTGCTTGAAGACGCGGTCGAGGTGACGGCGGCGCGGGCCCGTCGCGGCACGGTCGAAGTCGGCCCTGACCAGATGCCTGCGAAGCGTCGCCTCCGCGATCTGCTGCGTCTGGGTGACCGCGCGTTGCTCGGCGCGCGTCTCGACGTCCCGCTCGAGGATCCACAGCATGCCGAACCCGACGACGACGAGAGCGAGGCCGGTGTAGACGGCGAAGCGCAGCGCGAGGCGCGGCGGCTTTGCCGCAGCGAGGGACGTGCGCGCACTGGTCAGTACGGTGAGCGAGAGCATCGGTTCATCCCTCTTATCGGGGATTGATCCCGGAAACCTGAGTCGTCCTTACAATTCGCCCGATGGCCACGACCGAGGACCGCGCGGGCCTCAGCGGGCTCGCCGAGTGGCGCCGGGCGCTGTACGAGGCCGCTCCCGAGCGCGAGGGAGAGCTGCACTCCACGATCTCCGGTCTCGAGGTCGACCCGCTCTACACGGCGGAGTCGGTCCAGGTCGACGACGAGCAGGATCTCGGCTACCCGGGCGTGTATCCGTTCACGCGCGGCGTCTATCCCTCGATGTACCGCGGCAAGCTCTGGACGATGCGCCAGTTCGCCGGCTTCGGGACGGCGGCGGAGACGAACGAGCGCTTCCGCTACCTCCTCGAGCACGGCCAGACGGGGCTGTCGACCGCCTTCGACATGCCGTCGCTGATGGGTTACGACTCCGACCACCCGCGGTCGCTCGGCGAAGTGGGGCGCGAGGGGGTTGCGATCGACTCGCTCGAAGACGTGGAGACGCTGTTCTCGGGGATCCCGCTCGGCGAGGTCTCGACGTCGATGACGATCAACTGCACGGCGCCGATCGCGCTCGCCTTCTACGTCTGCGTGGCGGAGAACCAGGGCGTGCCGCGCTCCGAGCTCCGCGGGACGATCCAGACGGACATCCTCAAGGAGTACATCGCGCAGAAGGAGTGGATCTATCCGCCCGAGCCGTCCATGCGGCTCGTGACGGACATGGTCGAGTTCTGCACCGAGGAGATGCCGAAGTGGCATCCGATCTCGATCTCCGGCTACCACATCCGCGAGGCCGGCTCGAACGCCGTTCAGGAGCTCGCTTTCACGCTGATGAACGGCTTCACCTACGTGGAGGCGGGCATGGAGCGCGGGTTGGACGTGGACGACTTCGCCCCGCGGCTCTCGTTCTTCTTCAACGCCCACATCGACTTCTTCGAGGAGATCGCGAAGTACCGTGCGGCGCGCCGGATCTGGGCGCGCGAGCTGCGCGAGCGCTACGGCGCGAAGAACCCGCGGTCCTGGCTGATGCGCTTCCACTCGCAGACCGCCGGCGTCTCGCTGACCGCGCAGCAGCCCGAGGTGAACATCGTCCGGACCGCGCTCGAGGCGTTGTCGGCGGTGCTGGGCGGCACGCAGTCGCTCCACACGAACTCGTTCGACGAGGCGCTGGCGCTGCCGACGGAGAACGCGGTGCGGCTGGCGCTGCGCACACAGCAGGTGATCGCGCACGAGACGGGTGTCGTGGACACGATCGATCCGCTCGGCGGGTCGTACTTCGTCGAGGATCTGACGAATCGGTTGGAGGCCGGCGCGTACGAGTACTTCGACCGGATCCGCGCGCTCGGCGGAGTGGTTCCGGCGATCAAGGAGAACTTCTTCCAGCAGGAGATCGCCGACGCCTCCTTCCGCTACCAGTCGGAGCTCGAGCAGAAGCAGCGGATCATCGTCGGCGTGAACCGCTACCAGCAGGCGGACGACAGCGAGTTGGAGATCCTCCGCGTCGACCCGGCGCTCGAGGGGGAACAGATCGAGCGGGTGCGCGCCTTCCGAGATCGGCGCGATCAGGCCGTTGCGGCGGCGACGCTGGCGCGGCTCCAAGAGGGCGCTCGTGGTGAGGCGAACCTGATGCCGCTGATCATCGACTGCGCGAAGGCGTCGGTCACGATGGGCGAGATGTGCGACGCGCTCCGCGAGGAGTGGGGCGTCTGGCGCGAGACGCCCGTCTTCTAGAGGGACTCAGAACCCTCAAGTAGCCTCAAGTGGGTCTGACCCCCTTGAGGGAGGTCGAGGGTTAGACCTCGGTCTCGAAGCCGTCGTGGACCTGCTCGAATTCCGGTTCGAGCGGGCGCTCCTTCGGGCGGTGGGTGAGCAGGAGCCGCTTCGCACCCGCTTCGTCAGCCGCTGCTTTCGCCTCGTTCGCCGCCAGATGGCCGCGCGTCCCGCCCTCCGGGTTCGGCTCGAGCAACGTCGCCTCGCAGAGGAAGAGGTCGGCGTCGCGCGCGAGCTCGGCGAGTTGGTCGCTCGGTCCCGAGTCGCCGGAGTACGCCAGCGTCTTCCCGTTGCAGGAGACGCGGAAGCCGAACGCCAGCAACTCGTAGTGGAGGACTCGCCGGGCGGTGATCGTCATCCCCGCCGCTTCGAACTCGCGGCCTTCCCCGTACTCCGACACGCTGAATGCGTTTTCGAACATGTCCGGAAAGCCGAGGCGCTGGCCGATCTCCCGCAACGTCGTCCGGCCGCTGGGCGGTACCCACAGCTCGGGCGCCGGAAGCTCACTCGCCGGCCCGAACGACGCGGCCCACACCCACGGCACGACGTCGCCCCAGTGGTCGAGGTGGAAGTGCGTCAGGCAGATCGCGTCGACGCGCGGCCAGTCCTCGTGCTCGCGGAGCTTCGCCAGCACGCCCGCCCCGCAGTCCAGCAACACACGCTGGCCGCCCGACTCGACGAGGTAGCCCGACTGGGCGCCGCCGGGATTCGGCCACGCGGGCGAGCACCCGACAACCCTCAGCTTCATCTCCATAGTCTCGCCTATACCGGGACGCGCCCGGCGCAGGAAATCTTCCCGATGCTTGCGTTCCTATACTCCGCGCCGTGGCGGGAAAGATCCGTGTGGTGATCGCGAAGCCCGGTCTGGACGGACACGACCGCGGCGCGAAGATCATCGCCCGCGCCCTGCGCGACGCCGGCATGGAGGTGATCTACACCGGGCTCCACCAGACCCCGGAGCAGATCGTCGAGACCGCCATCCAGGAGGACGCGGACGCCGTCGGCATCTCGATCCTCTCCGGCGCCCACATGACCCTCGTCCCGAAGATCCTCGAAGGGCTGAAGGAGAACGGCGCTGAGGACGTGGTCGTCGTGGTCGGCGGCACGATCCCGCGCGAGGACTCGGAGGAGCTGAAGCGACAGGGTGTCGCCGAGGTCTTCACGCCGGGAGCCCCGATGGGCGAGATCGTCGAGTTCCTGCGCGAGAAGGTCCCGGTCAGCTGATCGAGGTCCGGAAGGAGGGCCCGGTCGCGGTCGTCACCGTCGACCGGCAGGACGCGCTCAACGCGCTCGATCTCGAGACGCTGTCCTCGCTGCGCGACAAGCTCGAAGAGCTGGCGCAGGACGTCGAGGCGCGCGCGCTCGTCCTCACCGGCGCGGGCCAGAAAGCGTTCATCGCCGGCGCCGACATCAAGTACATGAGCGGGCTGGACGCGGAGGGGGCGAAGGCCTGGGGCGAGCTCGGTCACGACGCCGCGAACCTGCTCGAGACGATGACGAAGCCCACGATCGCTGCCATCAACGGATTCGCGCTGGGCGGGGGTTGCGAGCTGGCGCTCGCCTGTGACCTCCGCTACGCCTCGTCGAACGCGAAGCTCGGGCAGCCCGAGATCAACCTCGGGATCATCCCCGGCTGGGGCGGGACGCAGCGGCTCGCGCGCGCCACGACGCTCGGCTTCGCCAAGGAGCTGATCCTCACCGGGCGGACCGTCGGGGCCGAGGAGGCGCTCGAACGCGGCCTGGTCAACGCGGTGACGGAGCCGGGCGAGCTTCTGCCGCGGGTGATGGAGACCGCGATTCAGCTCGCCGCGAAAAGCCCCCTCGCCCTCGACGCCGCGAAGCAGGCGATCAACCGCGCGCTCGCGGGCGACCACGCGGAGAACCTCACGCGCGAGGCGGATCGCTTCGGCGAGCTCTTCTCGTCAGAGGACGCGAAGGAGGGCCTCACGGCCTTCGCCGAGAAGCGCGAGCCGAAGTTCACCGGCCGCTAGAGGGTTGATGGGGAATTCAGCCCGGCGGAATTTCACATCAGGCCTCTACTAGCGCGAAAGCAGAACGCGCTCGGCCGTCAACGCGCCGGGCTTGCCGAGCTGCGCGTCGAGCGTCACCGGCGCGATCTCCGTCCAGATCGTCGCGCGCTTGTCGCCGGCGAGCTTGCCGACTGCGGTCTCGATCACGGTCAGCGGCGATACGGCGAGCGAGACCGGACGGCTGATCCCGTTCACCTTGAGACCCGTGGACCGGACTCCCAGGCTGTTGACCTGAACCTTGAACGCCTCGGTCTGCTGCTCCAGGACGCTGCCCTTGAGCCAGAGCGACGTCTCGCCCTTTCGCGGCGCCGCAAACAGCAGCCGCCACGCCCGGTTGAGGCTCTTGAACGGATTCGTCGACGCCCCGTCGTTCGGATGGATCTCGAAGTGGAGGTGCGGCGCGATTCCGTCGGCGTCGCCGGAATCTCCGACGAACCCGATCGGCTCACCGGCGACGACCTTCGCGCCGTTCCGCAGGCCCGGCGCGAACGCGGTGCCCGCGACGCAGCGACCGCGGTTGTCGTTCGTCATGCCGAGGTCGTTGTTCAGGTGGATGTAGAGGTAGGTCGTGCCGCTGTCGCCGTGGAGGTAGAGCATGCAGCCGGCTCGCGACGACCCGATGTGGTACTTCACGCGCCCGGCCTCCGCGGCCAGCGCGAGCGCCTTGCGCGGCGCCATGATGTCGATCCCCTGGTGGCTGCCCTGGCTGCGCGCGTCCCCGTAGCTGTTCGTGTACTGGGAGCGACCGAGGACGGGGAAGATGATCCGCGCGCCGAGCTGCGCGCGCTCGGACTTCGCCGGCTTCTGGCGCTTGGGGGGATGTCCGGGGTCCCAACCAGCCGCCGCGGGTCCGGCCGTCAGGCCGAGCATGGCAACGAGAAGAATCCCTCGGGCTGTCGTCCGGTGGCGTCTCATAACTGGGCCTAGCGCTCCGGTTCGCGCTCGAAGGGCGAGACCCTAGCACGCCTTTCGGCGAGAACCCCTCTCGGCCTTAGCCCCGCCCTCGCCCGATTAGAGTCCCGCTCGTGAAGATCGCCGTCTGCGTCAAGCACGTTCCCGAGGACACGACCCACGCCCGGATCGACCCGGAGACCAAGCGTCTCGTCCGATCCGGCGAGGGCGCGATCAACCCGTTCGACACGAATGCGGTCGAGGAGGCGCTGAAGGTCAAGGAGGCCCAGGGAGGCGAGGTCGTGATCCTCACCATGGGACCGCCGAGCGCACAGGACTCGGTCCGGAAGGCGCTCGCGATGGGCGCCGACAGCGCGGTGATCGTCACGGACGACGCTGCCGCCGGCTCGGATCTCGTGGCCACGACCACGGTGCTCGCCGCCGCGCTCGAGGCCGAGCAGGCCGATCTCGTCATCTTCGGGCAGCAGTCCGGCGACTCGGACGGCGCCGTTCTGTGGGCCGCGGTCGCCGACCGCCTCCGCCGGCCCGTGGTCTCTCAGATCGCCGAGCTCACGGTCGAGGGCGACAAGATTCGCGGCAAGCGGCAGACCGAGTTCGGCTACGACACGATCGAGGCGCCGCTGCCGGCCGTGATCGCCGTCTCCGACGCGATCAACGAGCCCCGCTACCCGTCGCTGAAGGGGATCATGGGCGCGCGCTCGAAGCCGCAGCGCACCGTTTCTCTCTCCGACCTCGGCGTCGACCCGGGCGCCGCCGGCGAGGCGGGCTCGAAGACCACCGTCGAGGGCCTGAACGACCCGCCGCCCCGCGGCGACACGGTGAAGATCGAGGACGACGGGAGCGGTGCGGAGAAGATCGTCGAGTTCCTGACGGAGAAGAAGCTGATCTAGATGCGCTTGCTCACGTCACCGGGGCGCCTGGCGGTGCGGGGCCGTAGGGCACAGTGCTATCCAGCACGGGCCCGGAAGGCACCGTGCCGTCAGCGGCGTCAGCCTTCGGCGGAGCCCGGCTCTGCCGGGCGGGAGCCGAAGGAGGCCGGTGGCGTGAGCACGGCCGTCTTCCTCGAGCACCACGAGGGCGAGCTCCTGAAGCCGTCGCTCGGCGTCCTGTCGAAGGCGGCCGAGCTCGGGGACGCCGTCGGCGTCGTGCTCGGCTCCGGCGTGACCGACCTCGCCCCGCAGGCCGGGGCCTACGGCGCGTCCAAGGTCTTCGTCGCCGACAAGCCGGAGCTCGAGCAGCCGCTGCCGCAGCCCCGCGTCGACGCGCTCGCGAAGGTCGTGCAGGACCAGGGGATCGACACGGTGCTCTTCGCCGCGTCGGTGCTGTCGGCAGACGTTGCCTCCGGCCTCGCGGCGAGGCTCGGCGCCGGGCTCAACTGGGATCTCACCGACGTCGTGTCGGAGAACGGCAACCTGATCGGCAAGCGGCCGGCGCTCGGCGACTCCGTCTATGTCGACGTCGGCTGGAGCTCCGAGCCGCGGCTCGCACTGATCCGCGCCGGCACCTTCGAGCCGAAGGAATCCGGCGGAGAAGCGCAGGTGGAGCAGTTCGACGTCGAGTTCGAGGACTTCTCGCTTCAAGCGACGATGATCGAGCAGGCGCACGCGGAGAGCGAGGGCCCGTCGATCGAGGAGGCGGACGTGATCGTCGCGGGAGGCCGCGGCTTGGGCTCCCCGGACAACTTCAAGCTCGTCGAGGAGCTCGCCCAAGCGCTCGGCGGCGCCGTGGCGGCGACGCGTGCCGTGGTGGACGCGGGCTGGTATCCCTACGCAACGCAGGTCGGACAGACCGGCAAGACCGTGGCGCCGAAGCTCTACGTGGCCTGCGGGATCTCGGGCGCGATCCAGCACAAGGTCGGGATGCAGGGCTCCGGAACGGTCGTCGCGATCAACAAGGATCCGAACGCCCCGATCTTCGAGTTCGCCGACTTCGGCGTGGTCGGGGACCTGCACGAGGTCGTGCCGAAGCTGACGGAGCTCGTCCGCGCCCGTAAGTGACGCGTCCCGCCGACCTCCCGCCGCCGTTCGACCCGCGTGAGTTCGTCACGGCTCCGAGCGACTCGCCGGACGAGCGGATCGACGTCGGCGTCCTGATCGTCGGCGCCGGGCCGGCCGGCCTGGCCTGCGCGATCCGGCTCGGGCAGCTCCTCGAGGAGCACCCGGAGACCGCCGAGCGGCTCGGCGAGGTGCCGGTCGCCGTGATGGAGAAGGGCAAGGGAGTCGGCGCGCACCTCGTCTCGGGTGCCGTCGTGAACCCACGCGGGCTACGGCGGCTGTTCCGCGGCCGGGACGTCGACATCGACGAAATCCCCAGCTACGGCCGTGTCGACCACGAGAGCGTCTACTTCCTCACCTCGCGCTCGGCGTTGCGGATCCCGACGCCGCCGACGATGAAAAACGACGGGAACTTCGTGGCGTCGCTGTCGGAGCTGTCGCGCTGGCTCGGCGAGCAGGCCGAGGCCGGCGGCGCGATGATCCTGCCCGAGACGGCGGCCGAGCAGCTCCTCGTCACGGGTGCCCGAACGGTCGGCGTGCGCACCGGCGACAAGGGCCGCGGCAAGGACGGCGAACCGCTGCCGAACTTCGAGCCCGGCGCGGACGTGACGGCGAAGGTCACCGTGCTCGCCGAGGGGACTCAGGGCCACCTCACCGGGATCGCGCTCGACCAGTTCGGCCTGCGCGGCGACAACCCGCAGGTCTGGGCGCTCGGCGTGAAGGAGGTCTGGAAGGTCGCGAAGCCGCTCGACCGGGTGATCCACACGATGGGCTGGCCGCTCCGAGGCGGGCGGAAGTACCGGGAGTTCGGCGGCTCGTTCATCTACCCGATGGGCGAGGACATGGTCACCGTCGGACTGGTCATCGGGCTCGACTACCGGGACGCCGAGCTGTCCGTCCACGACGCTCTGCAGGAGCTCAAGACGCACAAGCTCGTCCGTGGCATCCTCGAGGGCGGCGAGCGGATCGGCTGGGGCGCGAAGACGATTCCGGAAGGCGGGTCGCTCGCCTTCCCACGGCGGTTCCACGCTCCGGGGCTGCTGCTCGCCGGCGACGGCGTCGGGCTCGTGAACGTCCCGGCGCTGAAGGGAATCCACTACGCCATCGAGTCGGGCCGGCTTGCGGCCGAGACGGCGTTCGAGTCGCTCCAGCCGGGCCGCACACCGTGGACTCCCGGCGCGCTCGCCTCGTACGACGAGTCGCTGCGCGAGACGTACGTCTGGAAGGACCTGGAGCGCGTCCGGAACATGCGGCCGGCCTTCGGCCACGGGATGCTCTTCGGCGGCGCCGTGGCCGGCGCGGCGACCATGAGCTTCGGCAAGCTTCCTCCGCGCGATCTCCGGACGGAGCCGGACGCCTCCCACGAGCTGATCCGCACCGATCGCGCCAAGCGGTACCCCGCGCCGGACGGCAAGCTCGTCTTCGACAAGCTCTCGTCCGTCTACCTGTCGGGGAACAAGACGCGCGACGACGCGCCGAATCACATCCGCGTGCGGATCGACGTCCCCGAGGAGGTCGCGCTGATGTGGGAGCGGATGTGCCCCGCGCAGGTCTACGAGGCCAAGGACGGCGGCGTCGAGGTGACGGCGTCCAACTGCGTCCAGTGCGGCGCGATCACCGCCAAGGGCGGCCGGCTGACCCCTCCCGAGGGCGGTTCCGGGCCCGAGTACAAGCTGACTTAAGGCTTCGGAATCAGTTCGAGCCCGAGTGGCTGATCACGCGAGAGCGAGAGGTCGCGCGGCAGGATCTCGAGCTCGTACTCCAGACCCTCCTTGGGCTCGAACACCAAGGGCTCCTTGTTCGAGCCCTCCGCGATCACCTTCCCTGACTCGTCCAGAAGCCGGGTGACGAGCGAGATGTCGCTCTCGAGCCTGATCTCGACCGGAACGCCGGGCTCACAGCGCTCGAGGCACGGGAACACCATGATCTGGAAGCGCTCGAAGTGCTTGGCGCGCTGGTCGATGACCTCGTTTAGCGGGCGCTGCGGCGTGAGCGCCTCGTCGGGATCGCACGCCTGGCCGGCGCCGTCGGAGTCCGTGTCGATCTGGCTGGCGTTCTTGACGCGCGGGCAGTTGTCCTTCCCGTCGTCGATCGAGTCGCCGTCGTCGTCGGGGTCGGTCGTGTCTGGATCGCCGTCGTTGTCGAGGTCCGGACCCTTGGGCGTCGAGTCGCAGGCGTCGCCGACGCCGTCCTTGTCGGTGTCCAGCTGGTCGGCGTTCGCCTTCTTGGGGCAGTTGTCGTTCGGGTCCAAGTCGCCGTCGCCGTCGTCGTCGGCATCGCAGGCGTCGCCCCACTGGTCTCCGTCGACGTTGCTCTGGTCTGGATTGAAGATTCGGTCGCAGTTGTCGGCGAGGTCGTCGTCTCCGTCCTTGTCGAAATCGCCGTTCGGAGTCGGGTCGCAGACGTCGCCGAGGCCGTCGTTGTCCTTGTCCTCCTGGCTCGTCGCGGGGGCCTTCGGCGCGTTCGCGACCAACGCGCAGTTGTCAGCGCGGTCGCGCACGGCGTCCCCGTCGTCATCCGAGTCGCAGTTGTTCCCGGCGCCGTCCGCGTCGGTGTCCGTGCCGGAACCGGAGAAGAACGGACAGTTGTCGGACCCGTCGGCGATGCCGTCGTTGTCGCCGTCGGGATCGCTGCCGTCCATGGCCCCGTCGCAGTCCGCATCGCCGGTCGCGATGGCCACCGCTGCGAAGGCGTTCAGGACGCGGCATGCGTCCGCGTTCGTGAAGCCGTGCCTGCCGAGGGTGGCCCAAACGCTCGAGGCCCCCACCATCGCGTTGCGGAAGTCGCTGAAGTTCGAGGTCTTCCAGAGCCAGTTGTCGAGCACCTCGTAGTAGAGCTGGGCCACCTTCGGTCGCCCGATCGCGGTCACGAGGCGGTCGTTGTGAGGGCCGCCCTGCATCAGGAGGAACGCAGCCTTGTTGGGAATGCCGCTGTTGATGTGGACGCCGCCGTTGTCGAAGCTCGCCTGGAACATCCGGACCGGCATCGTGTCCGGGTGCCGGCGCGCTAGCGGGTCGCTGAGGTCGCGGAAGGGCGTGGAGCCAGGCCGCTCGCCGATCGTCCAGTTCGCCGAGTCGATCAGCGCCGCGAACACGTCCGCGTAGCTCTCGTTGAGCGCGCCCGACTGGAAGGAGTACTGGAGGCCGCCCGGCACGGCGTAGTCGATCACTCCGTGCGTGAACTCGTGGGCCGTGATGTCGAGCGTGACCATGTTGTCGTTGAAGACCCAGTGGTTGCACGTCGGGATCCACGCGGCGTTGTCCTTGTCGAGCGGCGAGACGTCGACGAAGTCGAGGTTGAGCGGCATCTGCCTGTCGGCGCCGTCGAACGAGTGGCGATGGAACGTGTTGTAGAAGTAGTCGTAGATCTGGTTGATGAAGGTGAATGCGGCCGTGCCTTCCGCATCCGGGCTCGCGCCAGGCCAGACCCCGGTCGAGTTGAACCAGTCCGTCGCTCCGGGAACCGAGCAGAACCAGCCTGGGCCGCCGCTGTTGGACGTACGGATCCAGATGTTCTTCTGCGGCACGTGCGTCTGGATCAGGTCGTACGCCCAGAGGACCTCTCCGGTCTGTGCATCGACGAACGCGCGGCGGGCCACGAGCCCGCGGTCAGCTCCGATCCCGGTCAGGTCCACGAGCCACGCCAGGTGAGTCGACTCGTCGAGGTCGGCTTCCTTGCGCTCTGCGGGCGTCATCGCGAGGTCGGCGTCGAAGTAGGTCAGCTCGGGCTTCGCGCCGCCGGCCTTCTCCACTCCCGCCTCCTTCATCGCGGCCTCGAGCGCCGACTCGGCTTCGACCTTGGGCTCGAGCGGTGGGACATCTGCGAGGTACGTACCGGACGTCGAGACGACATCGGCGCCCTCCACGTGCACGACGAGCTCGCCGCCGTAGACGGGGACCTCGCCCTCTTTCTGCTGGAGCCGGACATGGGCGACGCCGGGGCTCGTTTCGACGTCTGCGACCTCGAGCTCCTTCCGTGGCGCCTCGAGCGCGTACAGCTCGCTGTTGCGCTCGAGGTACTCATAGGAGCGCTCGGTCGGCGTCTCGCCGGGGACGGGGATCGACCCCTTCACGAAGCGGGGGACACCCTGGTCCATCTGGATCGTGACCGGCTCCCCCGACGACGTCTGCAGGGCACCGAGCGGGGAGCGCTCGCCGCTGGATTGGGTCCAGACGACCACGCCGGACGCAATCAGGAGCGCGACGACGGCGATCCCAGCACCCCAGCGCTTCATGCCTTTGCCTTCATCCCTTCTCCAGTCACCATGGTCGCACCATGTCCGATCGAGTTCTAGATCCCGATGAGGTCGCCGCGGCCCGGGAACGGATCGCCGGCGACTTGCACCGGACGCCTGTCTTCACCTCCAGGACGCTCGGAGGGCCCGGAATCTTCCTGAAGGCAGAGCTCTTTCAGCGCACGGGCTCGTTCAAGCCGCGCGGCGTGCTGAACAAGTTGCGTTCGCTGACGGAGGACGAACGGGCCCGGGGCGTGATCGCGGCGTCGGCCGGGAACCACGCGCAGGCCGTCGCGTACTGCGCCCGGCAAGAGGGAATCGACGCGCTCCTCGTGATGTGGTCTTCGGCCAGCTCCGCGAAGATCGCCGCGACGCGGGGTTATGGCGCCAAGATCGACCTCGAGGCGCCCGGGCCCGAATCCGTGATCGACCGGCTCGAGCAACTCGCCGCGGAAACCGGCCGGGTGGTCGTCAACCCGTGGGACGATCCCTTCGTCGTGGCGGGGCACGGGACGCTCGGTCTCGAGATCGCGGAAGACGTCCCGGGCGTGGACGTCGTTGTCGTGCCCGTTGGCGGAGGCGGGCTGATCGCCGGGATCGCGACGGCCCTTCCCTACGTCCGAATCGTGGGAGTCGAGCCGGACTCGTCCACGGCGCTTACGACCGGAGTCGCTTCGGGGGAGCCCACGCCGGTCAAGCCGGCCTCGATCGCCGACGGGCTGAACGCTCCCTTCGCGGGTGAGTTGCCGATCCGGATCGCGACGGCGCGTGGGCTGGAGCTCGTGCTTGTCGAGGAGGAGGAGATCGAGGACGCGATGCGGTTCCTCTACCAGCGCGCCAAGCTGGCCTGCGAGCCCGCGGGAGCGGCCGCCGTTGCGGCTCTGCGCGCCGGAAAAGTGCCGCTGGAAGGCGGCGAAAGCGTGGTGGCCGTCGTCTCCGGAGGCAACGTTTCGGCCGAGACCGCTGCTGCTATCCTGGCCCGACCGTGAAGCCCGACATCCATCCCGAGTACATGACCGCGACCGTTCGCTGTTCGTGCGGCAACGAGTTCGAGACCCGCTCGACGAAGGCCGAGCTGCACGTCGAGATCTGCTCGAACTGCCATCCGTTCTACACGGGCAAGCAGAAGCTGGTCGACACGGGTGGTCGCGTCGAGCGCTTCCAGCGGCGGCTCGAGCGTGCCGGCGGCGCCCGCAAGGGCTAACACATGTCTGCGCCGATAGGCGGCCAGGCCGTCCTCGAGGGCGTGATGATGCGCGGCCCGTCGCACTGGTCGCTCGCTGTCCGAAAGCCCGACGGGGAGATCGCGCAGGTCGACCACGAGATTCGGTCGGTGATGGTGCGGCACAGCTTCTTCCGGCTGCCGGTGATCCGCGGGATCATCGCGCTGGGCGAGTCGCTGGCGATCGGTTTCCGCGCCCTCGCGATCTCGGCCAACTACGCCGCGCAGGAGGAGGGCGACGACGAGGAGGTCTCGACGGAGATCGGGCGCGGCGCGCTGATCTTCGCCTTCGCGATCGCGATCGGGTTCGCACTCCTGCTCTTCAAGGTCACACCTGCGCTCCTCACGAGCTGGCTGCCGATCGAGACGACAGGCGCCTTCGTCGTGGTGGAGGGGCTGATCCGGGTGACGCTCTTCATCGCGTACCTGGTCGTGATCTCCTTTCTGCCCGACCTGAGGCGCGTCTTCCAGTACCACGCGGCCGAGCACAAAGCGATCAACGCCTACGAGGCGGGCGACGAGCTCATCCCGGAGAGGGTTCAGCGCTACAGCCTGATCCACCCGCGCTGCGGCACGGCGTTCCTGCTCTGGGTGATGGTGATCGCGATCTTCGTCTTCGCGTTCTTCGGACGGCCCGAGTGGTACTGGCTGATCCTCAGCCGCATCCTGCTCCTGCCGATCATCGCGGGGATCGCCTACGAGCTGATCCGCTTCGCCGGCAAGCACACGGGCAACCGGATCCTGATGACGCTGCTCGCGCCGGGCCTCTGGCTGCAGCGGCTGACCACCCGCGAGCCGACGCTCGACCAGCTCGAGGTCTCAATCAGCGCGCTGAAGGACGTCCTCCAGCACGAAGGCCGCCTCGATCCCGAGGAGCGCAAGGTCGAGGTCATGGCCTAGGCCGTTTCGCTGAAAGTCTCCCGACTTTCAGCGAGTGTATGAAGCCAGGCGGCGGCTTCGCCGCCGCGTGGCCCAGGAATCGCTCGACTCTTCCTTGACCTTGAGCCGTAGTGGACGGAACGGGCTAAGCCCGTTCCGCGCCCTTTCCGCAGCAGGGAGTGCCGGGGGATCGGGGTTAACCTTGATCCCGGTATGGCGGGCATGGAACGGCTGGTCGAGGAGGTCGAGCGCTCCTATACGGAGGCGCAGGAGCGCATGTCCGACCCTGCCGTCTACAACGACCACAGGCAGGCTGCGGACGCTGGACGGCGGCTGAAGGAGCTGGAGGGGCCCTACCGCCTCGCGCAGCAGTGGCGCGACGCTCAACGAGATCTCGAAGCGGTCCGCGACGACCCCGAGCTTGCCGACCTGGCCCCGGATCCCGCCGAGATCGCGCGGCTCGAGGAGGAGCTGAAGCTCGCGCTCGTCGAGGCGGACCCGGCTGACCGCAAGGACGTCCTCGTCGAGGTGCGCCAGGGCGTCGGCGGCGACGAGGCGGCGCTCTGGGCGGGCGACGTGCTACGGATGCTCACCCGGTACGCGGAGCGTCGCGGCTTCTCCACGGAGCAGCTCTCGGCGAGCCCGAGCGAGAGCGGCGGCTACAAGGAGGTCGTCTTCGCCGTGAAGGGCGACGGCGCGTACTCCGTGTTCAAGTGGGAGGGAGGGACGCACCGCGTGCAACGCGTGCCGGCGACCGAGTCCCAGGGGCGGATCCACACGTCCACGTCGACCGTCGCGGTGATGCCCGAGGCGGAGGAAGTCGAAGTCGAGATCGACGCGAACGAGCTGAAGGTCGACGTCTACCGCTCGACCGGCCCCGGCGGGCAGAGCGTCAACACCACCGACTCGGCCGTGCGCATCACGCATCTCCCGACGGGCCTCGTCGTCTCGATGCAGGACGAGAAGTCTCAGCTCCAGAACCGCGCCAAGGCGCTCCGCGTCCTGCGTGCCAGGCTCTACGAGCTCGAGCGGGCGAAGCAGCAGGCCGAGCAGGAGAGCGCGCGGCGCTCGCAGATCGGCTCGGGCGAGCGCGCCGAGAAGATCCGCACGTACAACTTCCCGGAGAACCGTGTCACCGATCACCGCGTGAAGGTGACCCTCCACCGCCTCGACGCTGTGCTCGACGGCGAGTTGGGAGAGCTCACCGAGGCGCTGTCGGCCGAGGAGCGCCGCCTCGCGCTCGAAGCCGCCGCCGTGTGACGACACGCGACGCGGTGGATCAGATCGCGGCCGAGCTGGAGCAGGCCGGCTGTCCGTCGCCGCGTGTCGACGCCGAATGGCTCGTCGCGCACGTGGCGGGCGGGACGAGGACGAGCCTCTACGCGCACGAGCGAGCGCTGTCGGATGAAGAGCTCGCGCGTCTCCGGTCCCTCGCAGAGCGACGGCGCGGGCGCGAGCCGCTCGCCTACGTGCTCGGTGAGTGGGGCTTTCGGCGGTTGACGCTCGCCGTCGACCCGCGGGCGCTGATCCCGCGGCCGGAGACGGAGATTCTCGTCGAGCGCTGTCTCGAGCTGCTCGAGGGAGTGGAGCAGCCGCGGGTGCTCGACATCGGCGTCGGTTCCGGGGCGATCGCGTTCGCGATCGCAGACGAGCGGCCGGACGCCCTGGTGCTCGCGACGGATTCGTCGGCGGAGGCACTGGAGCTCGCCGGCGAGAACAAGCTCCGGCTCGGTCTCGACGGGCGCGTTGAGCTGCGGCACGGCGACCTGCTTGCGGGTGCCGAGGGCCCGTTCGACCTGGTGGCGTCCAACCCGCCGTACGTCCTGCCGGGGGAGCTCGGCGGCCTCGAGCCGGAGGTGCGACAGGAGCCGCGCGAGGCGCTCGTGGGAGTCGGGCGACATACGGAGATCGCCGCCGCGGCGCGCGAGGTCCTCCGTCCCGGCGGGTCGCTCGTCCTGGAGGTCGCCGACGGGCAGGCGCCCGCGGTCGAGGATGAGCTGCGCGCGCAGGGCTACGAGGGAGTGACCGCCACGCGTGATCTCGCGGGGCGCGAGCGGGTCGTCGACGGCCGGATCCCGTGACCGACGAGGTCGCCGCTGCGATCGAGCGCGGCGAGCCGGTGATCCTGCCGACCGACACGGTGTACGGCCTCTGCGCGGACGCGACCCAGGAGGGAGCGGTGACGCGCCTCTACCGCCTCAAGGGCCGTGGAACGGCGCAGCCGACGGCGCTCGTGGCGGCGGACGCCGACGCCGTGGTCGCCGTCGTGCCGGAGCTCGAGGGACGCCGGTTTCTCCGGGGACCCTTCACGCTCGTGCTTCCCAATCCGGCGCGCCGGCTGCCCTGGCTGACCGGCGGCACGGAGACGATCGGCGTGCGCCTACCCGACCTCCCGGAGGAGGCTGCAGCAGTGCTGCGTCGCGTCGGCGCCGTCGCGGCGACCAGCGCGAACCTTCCCGGTGAACCCGATCCGCGCACGCTGGACGAGGTGCCGGAGGGAATCCTCGCGGGCTGCGGGGCGGTGCTCGACGTCGGTCGGCTGCCGGGCACCCCTTCGACGGTGATCGATCTCACGGGCGCCGAGCCGCGCGTGCTCCGCGAGGGCGCCGTTCCGGCCGGCGAAGCGCTGCGCCGCGTCGCCGAGCTCGAGCGCTAGCGCGCTTGGATGCGACTGCTTGCGGAGACGCAAGAAACTCGGGCCGGAGCCGGGGCGGCGGATACCATGCACGCCGATGGCGGTTGCGCAGGAGACGCTCCAGCAGCTCCGCACCGCGGGCCTCGCGGAGATCGATCCGGAGATCGCCGAGCTGCTCGGACACGAGCTCGAGCGGCAGCGCGGACAGATCGAACTGATCGCGTCGGAGAACTTCACCTGGCCGAGCGTGTTCGAGGCGGTGGGGTCGACGCCGACGAACAAGTACGCCGAGGGCTATCCCGGGAAGCGCTACTACGGGGGCTGCGAGGTCGTCGACGAGATCGAGCAGACCGCGATCGACCGCGCGAAGGAGCTCTTCGGGGCCGAGCACGCGAACGTGCAGCCCCACGCGGGCGCCCAGACGAACATGGCCGTCTACATGGCGGCGCTCCAGCCGGGCGACACGATCCTCTCGCTCGAGCTCTCGCACGGCGGACACCTGACGCACGGGCTCAAGGTCAACTTCTCGGGCCGGCTCTACACGATCGTCCACTACGGCGTCAGCCGCGAGACGAACCTGGTGGACTACGACGACGTCCTCAGGCTCGCCAAGGAGCACCGCCCGAAGCTGATCGTCTGCGGCGGCTCGGCCTATCCCCGCACCGTCGAAGCGGACCGGTTCCGGGAGATCGCGGACGAAGTGGGCGCGCTGCTGCTCTGCGACATGGCGCACTTCGCCGGGCTCGTCGCCGCCGGGCTCCACCCGAGCCCCGTGCCGCACTGCGACTTCGTCACCTCGACGACGCACAAGACGCTGGCCGGCCCACGCGCCGGCTTCATCCTGTGCCGCGAGGAGCACGCGCAGGCTGTCGACCGCGCCGTCTTCCCCGGGATGCAGGGCGGGCCGCTCGAGCACACGATCGCCGCGAAGGCCACGTGCTTCCGAATCGCCGGGACGGAGGCGTTCCGCGACTACCAGCAGCAGGTGCGGGCGAACGCCGACGTGCTCGCGCAGACCGTCATGGACGGCGGGGTCGACGTTCTCACCGGCGGGACCGACACTCATCTGCTCCAGCTCGATCTGCGAGGAACGGACTGGACGGGCAAGGACGCCGAGGAGCGCCTCGCGGAGGTGAAGCTGACGGTGAACCGGAACACCGTCCCCTTCGACGAGCAGCCGCCGACGGTGGCGTCCGGCGTTCGCATCGGGACACCTGCCGCGACGATGCGCGGCTTCGACCAGGACGACTTCCGCGAGGTGGGGGAGATCATCGTCGGAGCCCTCGCCGGCGCAGCCGACCTGCCCGGGCTCGCGGCGCGCGCCACGGCGCTCTGCGACAAACGGCCGCTCTACCCGGGTTTCCGCGGCTACACGACTTACGTGGCGTGAGCACGGCGGTGGCGACCGGCCAGGTAATCGAGGTCACGCACCCGCTGGTCCAGCACAAGCTGTCCTACCTTCGGGAGAAGGACACGCCCACCGTCCACTTCCGCAAGATCGCGAACGAGGTCACGCTGCTCCTCACCTACGAGGCGACGAAGGACTTCCCGACCGAGGACGTCGAGATCGAGACACCGCTGGAGAGGACCGTCGTGCAGCGGATCTCCGGGAAGAAGGTCGCCGTCTGCCCGGTGCTCCGCGCCGGGATGGGGATGCTCGACGGCGTGCTCGCCCTGGTCTCGGGAGCCCGTGTCGGGTTCATCGGCCTGTACCGCGACGAGGAGACGCTCGAGCCCGTGGAGTACTACGTCAAGCTGCCGACCGATCTCGGCGACCGTGACGCGATCATCCTCGACCCGATGCTCGCCACCGGAAACTCGAGCGTCGCGGCCATCGGCAAGGTAAAGGACGCGGGTGCGCGCTCCGTCACGCTCGTCTGCCTCGTCTCGGCGCCCGAAGGGATCGCCCGGGTCCACGCGGAGCATCCGGAGGTCAGGATCGTCACCGCCGCGATCGACCGCGGCCTGAACGAGCGCGGCTTCATCGTGCCGGGGCTCGGCGACGCCGGCGACCGGCTGTACGGCACGAAGTGATCGACACGCTACGGGACAACCTGGAAGTCGTCTGGGGCTTCCTCCTCGCGCTGGTGGTCGTCCTGCTGCTCACTCCCGGCGTGGGGCGGTTCGCCCGGATCCTCGGCGTCGTCGACGAGCCGGGGGAGACGCGGCGGATCCACGTGCGGCCAGTGCCGCGGCTCGGCGGGATCGCGCTGCTGCTCGGGATCTTCGTCCCCGCCCTTGCCTTCCTGCCGCTGGACGGGCCCTACCGCGGGATCCTGCTCGGCGCAGCCGTCGCGACGACGGTGGGCGCGATCGACGACTTCCGCGGCCTTCCCTGGTGGGGGAAGCTCGGCGGGCAGCTCGCCGCCGGGGCTGTCGCGATCGGCTTCGGCGTCAACGTCGACCGGTTCACGTTCCCGGGCTTCGGCAGTCAGGAGCTTCCGGACTGGTTCGCAGGCCCCGCGACCCTGGTCTGGATCGTCGCGATCATGAACATGGTCAACTTCCTCGACGGGATGGACGGCCTCGCCGCGGGGATCTGCGCGATCGCCGGCTCCACGTTCGCCGTGATCGGGCTTTCGCTCGGCGCTCCAGACGCCGCTCTGCTGGCGGCGATCGTCGCGGGGGCCTGCTTCGGGTTCCTCCACCACAACTTCTACCCGGCTCGGATCTTCATGGGCGACTCCGGGGCACTACTGCTCGGCTTCCTGCTCGCGACGCTGGCCGTCGAGGGTCTCGTCAAGACTGCGGCGTTGGCGACGCTCGTACTCCCGCTGATCGTGCTCGCGATCCCGATCATCGACACGTCGTTCGTGGTGGCGAAGCGGATGAAGTACGGGCAGCCTCTCTACGAAGCCGATCGGACCCACCTCCACCATCGGTTCGTCAACATCGGGTTCTCCCAACGCCGCGCGGTGGCATACATGTACCTGTGGTGCGCACTCTTGGCCGGGGCGGCGCTGGCGACGAGGTTCCTGCCGCCGAGACCGCGGGGCGACTGGGATCTCTCGAACGCCCTCGTCGCGGGAACGATCGGCGTCGCGGCGCTCGCCGCGTCGGTCTACATCGCCTACCTGCTCGAGATCGTCAAGCTCGCGAACCCGCGGATCCGGCGTCGCGAAGAGCAGGCCCGCCGCGAAGCCGAGCGGCGCACCGCCTAGCAGCGGCCGTTGCCGCGGTGCTCCTCGGCGCGAGTTGCGGCGGAGAGGAGCCTGCCGCCGACGGAGCACGAACGCTGGAAACGCACCATGTCTTCGTCCCCTCGAGCGGCAGGATCGAGCTCGTCGGGATCGGAAGGAAGGGCGAGCGCGATGCATGGTGCAAGGAGGAAGGGAACGCGAGCGAGTTCCTCGTGGCGCGTTTGGACGAATCGGGGCGGATCACTGGTGAGACCTCCATCCCTCAAAGCCAGATCGAGGGTTGCGCGGACGATCTGTCGCGCGCGGCCTACGACGAGCAGGAGCGACTGGAATTCACCGGCTCGTTCAGCGAGTGGCCCGGGCTTCTCCCCGGAGGCGACGGCGGGCCGAAACAGTCGAGCGTGGTTGCACGCTTCGATGCTGATGGCTCCTTCGACGAGTCGTACGACGGTGACGGCGTGGCGGTCAATCCTGACGATGCATCACACATCGGCGCCCTCGCTCAGGCCCCTGCGCCGGGCGGTGGAGCTCTTGTCCTCGAGGAGCGGGACCCCTATGAAGGAGGCGTTCGGCTCGTGCGAGTTGGACGAGCCGGGAAGCTCGTGCCTGGTTTTGGAGGCCTGGTCCCGGGCATCCCGCGGAGGGCCGACTACACGATGTACTCGGCCTGGGACCTGGCGGTCGATCAGCGCCGAGGCATCTACGGCTTCGCCAGGTTCTTGCGAGGCGACGAATCCGGAAAGATCGTCCACGTACTGTTTCGGCACCGGGCCCGCGACGGCAAGCCCGATCGAACCTTCGGCTTCAGGGGCTCTGTCGACCCGAGCCCGCGTGACGCGCGCTACTGGGCCGTCTACGACTTCGCACTCCAACCGGACGGTAAGCCACTCGTCGCCGGCGTTCTCGAGCGACAACGCCGGCTGAAGCTCTTCGCCGCCAGGTTCACGCCGGCGGGGAAGATCGATCCATCGTTCGGGCGCCACGGTCTCGTGGAGCTCGATCTCGGTCGGAGCTTCGGCGACGACCGCGACTGGCTGTCGTCTGTGGCGCTCGACCCGAGCGGGAGGATCGTGCTGAGCGTGTCCTTGAACGGGCGCGACACCTCTCTTTTCCGGCTCCTCGGCGATGGGCGCCTCGATGAGAGCTTCGGCAAGCAGGGTCGAGTGGTCGTGCCGCGGCTCTAGCGTTCCCAGGAAGTCGACTAAGGGCGCGACCTCGACTGCGCTAGGGGAAGCTACAAGGTTCGCCACTTTCCGCCAAACCATGCGGGTTTTCGGTGTTACAAGCTTTGGTATGCTCGCCCCGAAGATGGAGCCCGGTCCTCGCCAGACGCTTCACCCCGCGGGAGCGGGTGCGGTGCTCCTCGGGACGACCGCCGGCAGCATCGGAATCGGAGCGATCGTCGGCTGGGCGGCGGGGTCGTGGACGATCGGCGCGCTCGTCGGAGCCATCCTTGGCATCCCGGCGGGGATCTTCGCCGTCTACCGGCGCTACCGCGGAGTCTTCTCGTGAGAGACGTCTGGGCCACGCCTCGCCCGGTGCCGGGCCGCGTCGTTCCGATCGTCGCCGCGGCTGCGCTCATCGCGCTCGCGCTCCCGGTCTTCGCAATCGCCGGCTGGCCCCTCAGAGGTTGGGCGCTCGCGGCGATCCTCTGGCTGGCGGCGCAGGCTCTCGGGCTGTTGCTCTCACGCCTGAGCCTCGGCGCCGATAACCTCGCCGCCTCGGGAGTGAGGGGAGTCGGGATGATGTTCAGGCCGGTAGCCGTGATGGTCGTCGTGATCGCCGTCGCGGCCGACGACCCTGCCGTCGGCGTGTCCGCAGGCCTGCTCTACGCCCTCGCCTACAGCCTTGAGCTCGGACTCTCGCTCCTGAGCTACTTCGGAAGCCCGGCGCCCCGATGACGCGCCTCGTCACCCTGGTCACGGCGCTCTGGCTCGCGCTCCCCTCAGTCGCACTCGCTTCGACCGCCGAGACCGGGGAGGAGGAGAAGTTCGACCCCTCTCACGAGTGGCTGCTCCACGAGTGGGTCCCGATCCACATCGGCCCACTCGACCTCTCGATCAACAAGGCGGTCGCCTACCTGATCCTCTCGACGGTTCTGACGATCCTGCTGGGCTGGTTCCTGATGCGGTGGAAGCTGAAGACCGACCCGGACCGGCGTCAGACCGTCGGCGAGTGGATCTACGAGATCGCGCAGACGCAGATCGCCGAGCAGGGGCTCCCGACCAAGGCGATCGGGCGCTGGTTCCCCTACGTCGCCTCCCTCGCCCTCTTCATCTGGGTCGTGAACATGATCGGGTTCATCCCGCTCCCGCTGTCCGACGAGACCTTCGAGCTCTTCGGCGTCCAGCTGCCGACGCTGGGCATCTACGCAGCCACCTCGACGCTGTCCGTGACGCTCACCCTGGCGCTGATGACGTTCGTCTTCACGCATGTCGAAGGGGTCCGCGCGAACGGGTTCGTGGGGTATTTCAAGAGCTGGATCCCGGACGTGCCGAAGGCGATGTACCCGCTGATCATCCCCCTCGAGTTCCTGGGGCAGTTCATGCGGCTCGTGTCGCTCTCTGTCCGGCTCTACGCGAACATGCTCGCCGGCCACATGCTGATCCTCACCTTCATCGGCCTGATGTTCGTTCTCGAGACGGTGATCCTCGCTCCGCTTGTCGTGCCCGCCGCGACGGCCTTCTACCTGTTCGAGGTGCTGATCGTCGTCTCGATCCAGGCGTACATCTTCGCCGCACTGTCCGCCATCTACATCGGCTCGGCGATCGAGCCGGAGCACTAAGGAGGAGTCAAATGAACGTCGCTGCAATGTTGCTCGCGGCCGCCACGGACGGGGTCGACGCCGGCAAGGCGATCGCCCTTGCGCTCGGTATCGGCCTCGGCTCGCTCGGCGCCGGCATCGGGATCGGGAACATCTTCGGCTCGATGATCCAGGCCGTCGCCCGCCAGCCCGAGCTGCGCGGCGAGCTCACAGGCATCCAGTGGCTGGGCTTCGCGCTCACCGAGGCCGTCGTGTTCTACGGCCTGATCGGCGGGCTGCTCGCCTTCGTCCTCGTCTGAGCATGGGCCCGATCGCCGCCAACCCGCTGATCGAGGTCACGCCCGGCCTCATGATCTGGACGCTGCTTTGCTTCGGGATCGCGTTCTTCGTCCTGAAGCGCTACATCTTCGGGCCGGTGCAGGACGCGATCGACGCGCGCCGTGAGCGGATCCGGCAGGCGATCGAGGAAGCGGACAATGCTCGCGCCGAGGCGCGAAGCCTGCTCGAGGAGCATCGCTCGATGATGCAGCAGGCCCGCGGTGACGCCGAGCAGATCCTCGCGGAGGCACGCCGGGTCGCCGACGCACAGCGGGACCGGCTGCGCGACGAGCTCGAGGCCGATCGCCAGCGGCGCATCGAGGAGACGCAGAAGCAGATCGAGGCGGAGACTCGCCGCGCGCTCGAGCTGATCCGTGCGGAGGTCGCCGAGCTCGCGCTCGTGGCGACCGGCAAGGTCACCGGCAAGGTGCTGACCGACGACGATCACCGCCGGCTGATCGAGGACGCCGTCTCCGAGCTCGACTTCTCAGTCCTCGAAGGGGACGCCCGCCGCAACTAATGGCCGTTGCCCACAAGACCTACGCGAACGCGCTCTTCGAGGCGGCGAAGGAAAAGGGCCGCCTCGAGACCGCGCGCGACGAGCTTCGCTCGTTCGTCGAAGCCGTCGAGCAGGTGCCTGCGCTGCGCGAGCTGCTGCTCAACCCGCAGATCGACTCGTCGGACAAGATCGGCGCGCTGAGGAGCATCCTCGAGGGCGCTGACGAGCTCGTACGGAACTTCCTTCTCCTGGTGGCCGAAAAGGGCCGCGCCGCCGAGCTGAACGAGATCCTCGCGGAGTTCGAGGCGCTCGTGGCCGCCGAGGAGGGAGTCCTCGACGTCGAGCTCACGACGGCCGTAGAGCTCTCCGACGCCGAGGCGCAGAAGGTGCTCGAACAGATCGAGCAGGTCTCCGGCCGCCGGCTCCGCGCCTCCCGGCAGGTCGACGCAGATTTGATCGGCGGCTTCGTGCTGCGCGCCGGCTCACACCGCGCCGACGCGAGCGTGCGCGGCCGGCTGGAAGGCTTGAGACGCGAACTGAAGGGAGTCAGGTGAAGCTACGTCCGGAAGAGATCACGTCGATCCTCAAGGAGCGGATCGAGCAGTACGACGTCGAGACCGATCTCGCGGAGGTCGGGTCGGTGCTCCAGGTCGGCGACGGGATCGCCCGCATCCACGGGCTCGAGAACGCCGTGGCCACGGAGATGCTCGAGCTCGAGCACGGCGTGACCGGGATCGCCTTCAACCTCGAGGAGGACAACGTCGGCGCTGCGCTGCTCGGAGAGTGGCAGCTGATCAAGGAGGGCCAACCCGTCAAGCGGACGGGCCGGGTCGCCAGCATCCCGGTCGGCGACGCGCTCGTCGGCCGCATCGTCGACCCCCTCGGCAACCCGCTCGACGGCGGGCCCCCGATCGAGTCGAGCGACGAGCGCCCGCTCGAGTTCAAGGCGCCCGGCGTCGTCGACCGCCAGCCGGTGAAGGAGCCGTTGATGACCGGCATCAAGGCGATCGACTCGATGACGAACGTGGGTCGCGGCCAGCGCGAGCTGATCATCGGCGACCGCTCCACCGGCAAGACCGCGATCCTGATCGACACGATCCTGAACCAGCGCGACACGGGCGTGATCTGCATCTACGTCGCGATCGGGCAGAAGGCCTCCACCGTCGCCCAGGTGTACGAGCGGCTGCGCGACGCCGGAGCGATGGACTACACGATCATCGTCAGCGCCGCGGCCCACGAGGCGGCACCGATCAAGTGGATGGCGCCGTTCGCCGGCGCCGCGATGGGCGAGCACATCATGTTCAACGGCGGTCATGCGCTCTGCATGTACGACGACCTCTCGAAGCATGCGGATGCGTACCGGCAGCTCTCGCTCCTGCTGCGGCGTCCACCGGGCCGCGAGGCGTTCCCCGGCGACGTCTTCTACCTCCACTCCCGCCTGCTCGAGCGTGCTTGCAAGCTCTCCGACGAGCTCGGCGGCGGCTCGCTCACCGCGCTGCCGGTGATCGAGACCCAGGCAGGAGACGTCTCGGCCTACATCCCGACGAACGTGATCTCGATCACGGACGGCCAGATCTTCCTCGAGTCGGATCTGTTCTTCTCCGGCGTACGGCCCGCCGTGAACGTCGGCATCTCGGTCTCGCGCGTCGGCGCAAGCGCCCAGACGAAGGCGATGAAGAAGGTCGCAGGCCGCCTGCGGCTCGAGCTGTCGCAGTACCGCGAGCTCGAGGCGTTCGCGCAGTTCGGCTCGGAGCTCGATCCTGCGACGCAGCGGACGCTCGCCCGCGGCCAGCGCATGGTCGCGACGCTCAACCAGCCGCAGTACCAGCCGTGGCCGATGGAAGAGCAAGTCGTCGCGATCTGGGTCGGCGTCAACGGCCACCTCGACGAAATCGCGGCAGACCAGGTGCCGCGGTTCCAGGACGAGCTCCGGGAGTACCTGCGCACCGAAGGTGCGATCTTCAAGGAGATCCGGGAGACCGGAGATCTGCAGGAGGCGGTCGAGAACCGCCTGAAGGCCGAAGTCGAGAAGTTCAAGCAGTCCTTCGGCGTGCAAGAGGAATCCGCGACGTAGTCCGGTGGAGGCCGTCCAAGACATCAAGCGCCGGATCCGGTCGGTTCGGAACACGCGCAAGATCACCAAGGCCATGGAGCTCGTCGCGGGCGCGCGCCTCCGGCGGGCGCAGGCCCGGATCGAGGCGATGCGCCCGTATGCCGACCGGATGATGGAGTTGATGGTCGGAACGGCCCGCGCGAGCACGTCGATGCGTGGGCTGCCGCTGCTGGAGCGCCGCGAGATCAAGACTGCGGCAGTCCTCGCGCTCACAGGCGATCGCGGCCTCGCCGGAGCGTTCAACGCCCAGATCCTCCGGCACGTCTTCGCCGTCGAGCGCAGGCTGCGGGCCGACGGAGTGCAGGTGCGCTGGCTCGTCTCGGGCAGGAAGGGCTCGTCCACGCTTCGCTTCCGGCGCTACGACGTCGACCAGGCCTGGATCGGCTTCAGCGACCGCCCGGCGTACGCCGACGCCCAGGCGATCGCGCACACGATCACGGAGCTCTACGCGAACGAAGAGGTCGACAGCGTCATCGTCGTCTACAACCACTTCGAGTCGCCGCTCGTCCAGCGGGTCGTCGAGCAGGAGATCCTGCCGATCCCCGAGAGCGTCCTCGAAGCGGAGGACGACGCGCCGCCGGCCCTCGTCGGCGACTTCATCTACGAGCCCGAACCGGAAGAGATCCTCGAGCGCCTGCTACCGGTCTACGTGGAGACCGAGCTCTTCCGGGCGTTGCTCGAGTCGGCTGCATCCGAGCAAGGCGCACGGATGACGGCGATGCGCAATGCGTCCAAGAATGCCGCGGAGCTCATCGAGACCCTCACGCTCCGCATGAACCGAGCCCGCCAGGCCGAGATCACCCAGGAGATCCTGGAAGTCGTGGCCGGTGCTGACGCGCTTGACGGCCTAGCGGCGCGGCGACTCACTCGCGTCGCAAAGTCTCACCCGACTTTCAGCGAGCTGTCCCCTTGAAGCCGGGCGGCGTCTTCGCGCGTGCGGCCAGCAGAGCGGCGCGTTGCCGCTTCCGTCACAAAACCCGAGCGCCCGCAAGGGGTCAGACCCCCTCGAGGCTGGCCGAGGGTCGGAGGTGACGCTAGGTGCGCGCTTCGATCTTCTCGACGACGGTCGAGTCCCGCAACTGCGGATGGAGACAACCGCCTACTGCGTACAGCGTGTCGTCGATGGTGTACGCCGCGAGGGCGTGGCGCGGGACGTCCAGGGTCGGGCCCTCGATCCACTTCTCCCCGTCGAAGACGAAGTAGTAGTCGTCGACCATCGCGTCGATGCGGTCGCCGTTCACCGCCGTCGAGAGCGTGTCCATCGCCTCCGGCAGTGCCGGCCCTCTGCGCCACTCGCCGCGCTCGACGTTGTAGATCCACACGCCACGCTGGCGCTCCACCGTGCGGTCACGGCCGCCGAAGACCCAGATCTCTCCGCGGTAGACCGACGCCGAGTGCGCGTGGAGGGCGACCGGCAGCTGCGTCCCTTTCGACCAGCGCCGGGTCGCCGGGTCGTAGACGAAGACCGTCTTCGTGGGGTGGAAGGGGTCGAGCCCGCCGATCGCGTAGATCTTCCCGCCGAAGGTGACCGCGGCGAGGTTCATCCGCGTCGCGGGAAGGCGGGTCTCCGGGCGCCATCGATCGGCCGCGAGGTCGTAGGAGAAGACCTGTCGCCCGTCGACCTCCTTCGAGTTGTTCCCGCCGATCACCCAGAAGCGCCCGTCGAGCACCGTGCCCGCACCCGCGCTGAACGACACGGGAAGAGGGGCGAGGTCGGTCCATTCGCCGGTCTCCGGGTCGAAGCGCTCGAGGAAGTCGAGCGGCTTGCCGGTCTCCCCGACCATCCCCGCGGCCACATAGATCTTGCCGCCCAGCTCGACCGATGCCGGATAGCTCCGTCTGTGCGTGAGCTGCGCCGCCGGCTCCCACTCGCCGATCGCGATGCCCCCGCCGGAGCCGCCCCCGCCGCAGCCGCCCGCAGCGACGGCCAGCACAGCGGCCGCGATGGTGACTACCTGTCGGCGGAGGCGGTCAGACGGGCTCTGCGAGGACATCCTTGTGCTTGCGTCGCTCCGCCCGGCGCTCGCGCATCCTGCGCGGGTCGGGGACGGGAACGGCCGCGAGCAGCGCCTGCGAGTACGGATCCTTCGGGTTCACGTACACCTCTTCGGCAGGGCCGTACTCCACGATCTTGCCGCGGTTCATCACCGCGATCCGATCGGCCATCGTCCGGACGACCGCGAGGTCGTGGGCAATGAAGAGGTATGCGAGACCGAACTCCCTTTGGAGATCCTTGAGCAGGTTGAGGATCTGCGCCTGGATCGAGACGTCGAGCGCCGAGACGGGCTCGTCGCAGATGATCAGCCGGGGGTTGAGTGCGAGTGCACGTGCGATGCCGATGCGCTGTCGCTGCCCGCCCGAGAACTCGTGCGGGTAGCGGTTGATGAAGTCGGGATTGAAGCCGACGACCTCGAGCAGCTGCTCGGCGCTTCGCCGCCGAGATTTCCGATTGCCGATGCTGTGGACGACCAGCGGCTCCGCGACGATGTCGCCGACCGTCATCCGCGGGTTCAGCGAGGCGTAGGGATCCTGGAAGACGATCTGCATCTCACGCCGGATCCCGCGCAGGTCGCTCTTGCTCATCGTCGTCAGCTCCTTGCCCTCGAACTTCACCGAGCCGTCGGTGGGCTTGAGCAGCTGCAGGACGCAGTAGCCGGTCGTGCTCTTGCCGGACCCGGACTCACCGACGAGCCCGACCGTCTCTCCGGGGTGCACCTCGAACGAGACGTCGTCGACGGCCTTGACGTGGTCGACGGTCCGGTCGATGAGGATGCCCCGCTTGACCGGGAACCACTTCTTCAGGCCCCTGACCGTCAGGAGCGCGCCGTTCTCGCTCGCCACCGGCGCGGCGCCGTCCGTGCGCTGCTCGCTCATCGGGCCCCCACGGGCTCGCCCGCCCGCTCAGAGGCGGGGTGGCGGGAGCGCACCCAGTGGCCCGGCCTGATCTCGCGTAGCTCGGGTAGGTTCGTGGCGCAGTCGTCGTGGCCCGCATGCACGCAGCGCGGCGCGAAGCGGCAGCCGGGCGGCGGTGCGATCAGGTCGGGCGGCCTACCGGGAATCGACAGGAGCCGCCCCTCGCGGATGCCCTCGCCTTCCAGCTGCGGCAGGGCTGCCAACAGCGCCTCCGTGTACGGGTGCTCCGGGTTGTCGAAGAGGTCGAGCGCCGTGGCCTGCTCGACGATCTGGCCGGCGTACATGACCATGATGTTCTTGGCTGTCTCCGCGACCACGCCCATGTCGTGCGTGATGATGATCACGCCCATTTCTTTGGTCTCGCGGAGCTCGTGGAACAGGTCGAGCACGCCTGCCTGCACCGTCACGTCGAGCGCGGTCGTCGGCTCGTCGGCGATCAGGAGCATCGGGTTGCAGGCGATCGCGATTGCGATCATCACGCGCTGGCGCATGCCGCCCGAGTAGCGGTGCGGATAGTCGTCTAGGCGCTGCGCGGCGTTCGGGATGTGGACCTCGTCGAGCAGTTCGGCGGCGCGGGTGCGCGCCTCCTTCTTGTTCATCCCCATGTGTCGCTGGAGCACCTCGGTGATCTGCGTCCCGATCGTCAGGGTCGGGTTCAGGGAGGTCATCGGGTCCTGGAAGATCATCCCGATCTCGCGGCCCCGGACATCCTCGAGCTCCTTGTTCGAGAGCTGCGTCAGGTCGCGGCCCTTGAACATTGCAGAACCCTTGACCACACGGCCGGGGGGCTGAACGAGCCCCATGATCGAGAGCACCGTGACGGACTTCCCGCAGCCGGACTCGCCGACGATCCCGAGCATCTCGCCGACCTCGACGTCGAACGAGATGCCGTCGACGGCGCGCACCTCACCCGCGCGCGTCTTGAAGTACGTGTGGAGGTCGCGAACCTCGAGGAGGGACATGGCCGGTCTAGAAAGTCTGTCGGGTTCGGGGATCGAGCGCGTCGCGCAGTCCGTCGGCGATGAAGAACGCGCTGATGATCAGCCAGCCGATCATCACGCTCGGGATCACGATCATGTGCGGCTCGGCCTGGTAGTAGGTGTAGCCGTCCTGGGCGAGCGAGCCCCAGGACGCATCCGGCGGGTCGATCCCCAGGCCGATGAAAGAGAGGAACGCCTCGCCCAAGACGACGCCCGGCAGCTCGAGGAAGACGAAGATCACGATCACGCCGAGCGTGTTCGGCAAGAGGTGCCGAAAGAGCACGCGATGCCAGCGCGCACCGAGCGCATTGGCGGCCCGGACGTAGTCGTTCTCCTTCAGCGAGATGATCTGCCCCCGCATCACCCGTGCTGTCGTGAACCAGGAGGCGACGGTCAGCGCGACGACCATCGTCCAGAAGTTGACCCGTCCGAAGATCGCCAGCGTGAGGATCGCAAACGGCAGGTAGGGCAGGCCGTAGAGCGCGTCGAGGAAGCGCATCATCGCGTTGTCGGTGCGGCCGCCGACGAACCCCGAGGTCGCGCCGTAGAGGATGCCGACGCCCATGATCGCGAAGGTCGCGGCGAAGCCGATCCCGATCGAAACACGGCCGCCGAGCGCCGTGCGGACAAAGAGGTCGCGCCCGAACTCGTCGGTGCCGAAGGGATGCTCCAGGCTGAACGGCGCGAACTGCTTCGAGAAGTCGATCGCGTACGGGTCCTGATCGCTCACAAACGGGACGATCAGCACAAACAGGCACATGATCAGGAACCCGAACGACGCGGCGACTGCGGCGCGGTTGCGGATGAAGCGATAGAAGGCGTCGCGCAGGAGCGACGCGCGCTGGATCGCAGCGCCTGCCTCCTGTCCGCGGCCTTCGGCGGAGCGGGCGAGAGTGGCTTCGAAGTCGTCTCGGCGCTCGGTGATCACTAGGTGCGCACGTCCCTTGTCCGCGGATCGAGGAACCCGTAGAGGATGTCGACGACGAGATTAGCCAGGATGATGATTCCGGACAGCAGGACTGTAATACCCATCACGACCGAATAGTCACGCGACGACACCGCGATGATGTAGTAGCGGCCGATCCCGGGGATCCCGAAGATCGTCTCGACGATGAAGGAGCCCGCGATCAGGTAGCCGAGGAGCGGGCCGGCGGCGGTGACCGCCGGGATCAGCGAGTTCCGGAGGACATGGAGTCCGACCACGCGGCGCCAACGCAGGCCCTTCGCTTTCGCGGTGCGGATGTAGTCCTGCTGCAGCGTCTCGAGCATCGAGCCGCGCACGATCCGCGCGAGGACCGTCATCGGCGCGTGGCCGAGCGCGATCACGGGCAGCACCCATGATTCCCACCCTTCCCAGCCGTTCGTGGGGAAGGGCGTGTGTTCTCGCCATTTCACCGCGAAGAAGTAGATGAGCAGGGTTGCGATCAGGAAGTTGGGCAGGGCGTAGCCGGCGTTGACGATCGCCATCGCGGTGTAGTCGACCCAGGTGTTCTGCCGGAGCGCCGCGATGATCCCGAGTGGGATGCCGAAGAGCGCCGCGAAGAGCATCGCCATCGCGCCGAGCTTGAGCGACACCGGGAAGTGCTCCCTGACGATGTCGTTCACGTCGCGGTTGCGCTGCTGCAGCGACGGCCCGAGGTTGAACGTGGCGATGTCCCGCACGTAGTACACGTACTGGATGTACCACGGCTGGTCGAGGTGGAAGATCCGCTCGAGGTTCCTCTGAGTCGACTCGGGAACCGGGCGTTCGGTCTTCTGGAACGGGTTGCCCTTGATCGCCTTCATCATCATGAACGTCATCAGGATCACCACGAGCAGCACTGGGATCGTCCAGATGACCCTTCTGATGATGAACTTCAGCATCTAGTGGCTCAAAAGTCCTTCGGGCGAAGTTGCCTGGGCGAACAATAAAGGGCAGGGCGCCGAAGCGCCCTGCCCTTGTGTCACTGGTCCTAGCTGACAGTCACCTTGGTGTAGTCGGTCTGGTGCGTGGGCTGAATGATGAAGCCCTTGACGTTGTTCTTGACCAGAGCCGAGAAGGTGTACCAGTAGATGGGGATGATCGGAAGCTGGCCCTGCGGACCAGTCAGCATGTTCTCCATCTGCTGGTAGATCGCGGTGCGCTTCGCGGTGTTCTGCGTCCGCTCCGCCTTCTTCAGCAGACCGTCGTACTTCGCGCTCTTCCAGTTGGTGTTGTTGTTCCCGGATTCGCTCAGCCACAGCACGAAGCCGTTGTGAGCGTCCGGATAGTCGTAGATCCAACCCAACCGGTAGACGTCCACGTCGCTGTTCGGCGGCGGGCCGAGGAACTGCAGGTACTGCGCCCACTCCATCACGCGAAGCGTGACGTCGAGGCCGAGCTCCTTCCACATTGCCTGAACCGCGGTGCCGATCTTGACGTGACCCGGAGAGTTGTTCATGTACAGCTTGACTGCCCGCTTCGGGTTCCGGGCCTTGTTCATGAACTCGCGCGCCTTGGCCTTGTTGGCCTTGGCGGGCAGCGTTGCGTTCTTCAGGATCGTCGGTCCGCCCGAGATCGACCGCGGCGTGAAGCCACGCGACGGGACCTGGCCCGACTGCGTGATGTACCGGGTGATCTGGTAGCGGTCCATCGCCTGAGCCATCGCGCGACGCTGGTTCACGTCGGAGATGTTCTTCACGTTGACGCCGTAGTAGTACGTCCCGATCGCGGTCCAGACCTTGAAGAACTTGGTCTTCTTCCACTTCGGGATGTCGGCGGGCGGAATGCCCGTCGTCGAGATGTCGACGTTACCCGCGCTGAACGCGTTCGTCGCGGTTGCGCCGTCGACGATGATCGGCATTTCGATCCTCGACAGCTTGACGGACTTCGCGTTGCGCCACTTCGTGTTCTTCACGAGCGTGACCGACGCGTCGTGCCGCCAGGCAGAGAGCTTGAACGGGCCGTTGGTGACGATGTTGCCCGGCTCCGTCCAGTTCTTCCCGTGCCGCTGCACAGTTGCCTTGTGCACGGGGACGAACGAGGTGTGCGACATCTGCTGCACGAACCACGGCTGCGGCGCGGTCAGCGTGATGCGGAGGGTCCAACGACCAACCGCCTTGATGCCCACCTTTGCCCGCTCGTCGCTGCAGCTCGACTTACAACCGTTGTACGCCTCGGCGCCTGCGATCCCGAAGAACTGGTACGCGTAGTCCGCGCCCAGCTCAGGCGAGATCGTGCGGAGCCAAGACCAAACGTAGTCGCCGGCCGTCGTAGCCTGGCCGTTCGACCACTTGACGTTCTTGCGGAGATTGACCGTCACGGTCTTGCCGCTGACCTTCCAGCTCGAAGCGGCCCCAGGCAGTGCCTTGAGACCAGGAGACGGCCCGAGCTTGATCAGCGGGTCCATGAGGTTCAAGATGATGTCCGCCGACGTCGTGTCGGTGGCGAGTCCCGGATCGAGCGACGGCGGCTCTGCGCCAATCGCAACCCGGAGGACTCCCTTGGCCTTGCTGGCGTCGCTCTTGCCCGTGGTCGCGGCGGACGTGCCCACGACGCTGATGGCAATGAGGCTGGCCAGCCCGGCCCAAATAACGCGTTTCAGCATCCTTGTGTTTCCCTCCTTGTAATGCGGTTTTCGTTTTCCCCCAACAAAAGCTTTCGAGGCTGAGACCTCGGGCTGAGAGGGGGGCTGGATGGTAGCCGATGTCGGCTTTGCGTCTGTCGCAGGGCCCTTGGAGGCCCTAGGCAAGCGCTCACCGGCGTGTGCTCGCTGCTGCCCTACCTCCTTCCCTGACGGTTGCCGAAACCTGTCCGGAGATGCCGAGCGCTCGCTCAGCCGCTGCCAACCCGCGCGGGACTTGCGTCCTCTGCGACTGGCCCGAGGTCTCCATCTGCTGGAGCTGTCGCTCGTGCAGGCTCAGCACCGACCGCGCCCGCTCGATATCGACCGCGGCGACGCCGCTGGGCGATCCGTTGAGGGCGATGAGGCCGCTGATGGCGACCACGGCGATCGCAGCGGCCGCGGAGCCGGCCCGCAGAGAGGCCGCGAGGACCGCGTCCCGCCGCGCGCGACGGCGCGGAGGCAGGAACGAGATCGACGGCTCTTCCACGGGGACCGTCCGCAAAACCGCGGTCAATCCCGTGAGTCCGTGCTCGAACGCCCGGCAGTCTTCACAGCGGCCGAGATGCGCATCGAGCAGCACGAGTTCGAACTCCGAGAGCTCGGAATCCAGATGCAGCGAGAGCTGCTGACGGGCCCGCGCACAGTCGGCGGGCAAGATCGAACGCATTCGCATCCAACCCTTAGACGTCGCGAGTGCGCCGGTGGTTAGTATCGGGCGCGGTGTCCAGCGCCCAGGCAAACGGCAACCGCGGGAAGATCGTCGAGATCAAGGGAGTTGTCCTCGATGCGGTCTTTCCGGAGGGCCTCCCGGCTATCTATAGCGCGCTGCGCATCTCGGTCGACGGCCGCGAGCTGATCGCCGAGGTCCAGCAGCATCTCGGCGACGACCGGGTGCGCGCCGTCGCCATGGACTCGACCGACGGCCTGGCACGCGGATTGGAGGTCGTCGACACCGGCCAGCCCATCACCGTGCCCGTCGGGCAGCCCACGCTCGGCCGCCTCTGGAACGTGATCGGCGAACCGATCGACAAGGGCGAGGAGCTTGCCGACGACGCCGAGCGCTGGCCGATCCACCGCGATCCGCCGAGCTTCCGGGACCTCTCGCCGACCGTCGAGATCTTCGAGACGGGGATCAAGGTGATCGACCTGATCGCCCCGTACGTGAAGGGTGGCAAGGTCGGCCTCTTCGGCGGCGCCGGTGTCGGCAAGACGGTCCTGATCCAGGAGCTGATCCACAACGTCGCGCAGGAGCACGGCGGCGTCTCCGTCTTCGCCGGCGTGGGAGAGCGCACGCGCGAGGGCAACGACCTCTGGCTCGAGATGCAGGAGTCCGGCGTGATCGACAAGGTCGCGCTCGTCTACGGGCAGATGAACGAGCCGCCCGGGGCGCGGCTCCGCGTCGGCCTCTCGGGGCTGACCATGGCGGAGTACTTCCGCGACCAGGGTCAGGACACGCTGCTCTTTATCGACAACATCTTCCGGTTCGTCCAGGCAGGGTCCGAGGTCTCCGCGCTGCTCGGCCGGATGCCGAGCGCAGTGGGCTACCAGCCGACCCTCGCCACCGAGATGGGCCAGCTCCAGGAGCGGATCACCTCGACACGGACGGGCTCGGTCACCTCGGTCCAGGCGATCTACGTGCCGGCCGACGACCTGACCGACCCGGCGCCGGCGAACACCTTCGCCCACCTGGACGCGACGACGGTGCTCTCGCGCGCGATCGTCGAGCAGGGGATCTACCCGGCCGTCGACCCGCTCGACTCTTTCTCGCGCGCGCTCCAGCCCGGGATCGTCTCCGACGAGCACTACACGACGGCGACGCGCGTGCAGGAGGTCCTCCAGCGCTACCGCGACCTCCAGGACATCATCGCCATCCTCGGCATGGACGAGCTCTCTGACGAGGACAAGCTGGTCGTCCAGCGCGCCCGCAAGATCCAGCGGTTCCTCTCGCAGCCGAACTTCGTGGCGGAGCAGTTCACGGGGACCCCCGGCGAGTACGTGAAGCTCGAGGACACGATCAAGGGCTTCCAGGAGATCCTCGAAGGCAAGCACGACGATTTGCCCGAGCAGGCGTTCTACATGGTCGGCACGATCGAGCAGGCCGTCGCGAAGGGCCGCGAGCTCGCAGGCGAGTCCGAGCCGGAGCCCGCGGCGGAGGCGCCGGCAGAGGACTCCGAGCCGGCACGCGAAGAAGAGCCCGTCCCGGCCTAGGCGCTTGTGGTGGAGGATCGGCGCACCTTCGACCTCTCGCTGGTCACACCCGAGGGGGCGGCGTTCGAAGGAGAGGTCGAGATGCTGGTCGTGCCCGGCGCGGCCGGAGAGATCGGCATCCTCGCGCGTCACGCGCCGCTCGTCGCGACGCTGAAGGCGGGGGGGACGCGGATCTACATCCGGCGCGAGCAGGAGGAGATCCGGGAGTTCGCCACGGGGCCCGGCTTCTTCAAGGTCGAACAGGACCGGGCGTTGGCGCTGGTCGACGACGCGGTCGACGCTCAGGAGATCGATCCGCAGCGTGCGCAGCAGCAGCTCGAGGAGGCCCAGGCCGAGCTCGAGCGCATCGAGCGCGGGGAGTCCGACGCGGATCGCTGGCAGGTGGAGCAGCGGATCGCCCACGCGCAGAACCAGCTCGACGTCTACTCGGGAGGCGGGGGCAGCGGCCGTGTCCGGCCCGTAGCGCCACCCGCGGGCTGACACCTGAAGAGCCGCATCGTCATCGGGATGTTCGCCTTGGCCCTCGGTCTGGCGCCGTTCTCCGCTGCGGCCGGGTCCTCGTCGAGGATCCTCGATCGCAACACGCGGTCCGAGACGCTCCGAATCTCGGGCGGGCAGGCCGACATCACCTGGCGCGGCGGCGTGGGGACCGGGCGGGTCAGCCTCTGGGGCGCGATCGACGCGCTCCACCCGGTCGACAGGAACGGGGACCGCAAGCCCGATCGCCCCCAGGTGAAGTTCCGCAAGGACTACTCGGGCCAGAGCATGCGCGGCGGCGGCTCGTGTGGGCGGTACACCGGTCCGGAGCTGCCGTACGTGGTGGCGGCGTGCACCGGCTACGACGGGAGCTGGTGGACGCTGCAGCGGTTCGAGCGGCTGAAGGCGAACAGCGGCGGGGCGTCCGCGCCGATCGAGCTCTGGCCGTCGCACTTCACGAGCGTCGCGCAGTTCAAAGGCGTGCGGACGATCGGGGAGTACGTCGTCGGCCGGTACACCTTCCGCGGCCGCGCGGTGCACGGGTTTCGCTCGACGTCCTGGGGCGTGCCACTCGACGGGTACGGCCGGAACGTGTACCTCGACCTCTACAACTCGGCCCTCGGCGCCGGGTGGCGCCGCGAGAACTCGTTCCTCGCCCAGATGAGCGACGGGCGGTTCCGGCACCACCTGAAGAGCGGGAAGGCTGAGAGGTACCGGGTCTGCGCCATCGGCCCCGGTGTCACGCCGATCGTCTGCCACGTCTGGCGATAGGCGCCGCTGGTACCCTGGGATCCAGCTGGAGAGCTTTGAAGGCAGCTTGGCGACCAGCCTAAAAAACGCCTAAAGAGCCAGTGAGCCTCCGCTCCTGACCTCTTTGGGCAGGAGCGTTCTCCGTGAAGGCGACGATCGAACAACTCAGAGATCTCCTGGACGAGCGGATTGCCGTGCTCGACGGCTCCTACGGCGTGCTGATCCAGAAGACCGTTCGCGGCGAGGACGCCTACCGCGGCGAGCGGTTTGCCGGCCATCCGAAAGACGTCGCCGGCGACCCGGATCTCCTGAATCTCACGCGACCCGACGTGGTGCGAGACATCCACCGCTCCTACCTGGACGCGGGCGCCGACGTGGTCACGACGAACACCTTCACGGCGACGACGATCGGGCAAACCGACTACGGGCTCGAGGGGCACGCCTACGAGATGAGCGTGGAAGGCGCGCGGCTCGCGCGGGAGGCGGCTGACGCGCACGAGCGGCCGGCGTGGGTGGCCGGCTCGATCGGCCCCCTGAACGTCTCGCTGTCGCTCTCACCGAAGGTGGACGACCCGACCTACCGGAGCGCCACCTTCGACCAGGTGCGCGAGGCCTACGCCGAGCAGATCCGGGCGCTCGTCGAGGGCGGCGTCGACATGCTCCTCGTCGAGACGATCTTCGACACGCTGAACGCGAAGGCGGCGCTCGTCGCGGCGCAGGACGTCTCCCCCGAGGTTCCGCTCTGGATCTCGTTCACCGCCGTCGACCGCAGCGGCCGGAACCTCTCCGGGCAGACGGTGGAGGCCTTCTGGGCGTCGGTCGAGCACGCGGAGCCATTGATCGTGGGCGTCAACTGCTCGCTCGGCGCGACCGAGATGCGGCCGTTCGTCGAGGATCTCGCCCGGATCGCGACGACTTACGCCGGCTGCTATCCGAACGCCGGTCTGCCGAACCAGTTCGGCGAGCACGACGAGCAGCCGGCGGACACGAGCCGCATCCTCGGCGAGTTCGCCCGGGACGGGCTGGTGAACGTCGTCGGCGGCTGCTGCGGCACGACGCCCGACCACGTTCGGGCCATTTCGGACGTGACCAGGGGTCTGACCCCTAGACGCGTCCCCGAAGGACGCGGCCGGCCGCGCTTCAGCGGCCTCGAGCCGTTCGAGATCGGCCCGGACACCGGCTTCGTGATGATCGGCGAGCGCACGAACGTGACGGGCTCGGCGCGGTTCCGCAGCATGATCGAGGCCGACGACTTCCAGGGAGCGGTCGACGTCGCGCTGGAGCAGGTGCGGGGCGGCGCGAACCTCCTCGACGTGAACATGGACGCCGACCTGCTCGACGCCGAGTGGGCGATGACGACCTTCCTGAACGTGATCGCGACCGAGCCCGAGGTCGCGCGGATCCCGATCATGGTCGACAGCTCGCGCTGGTCCGCGCTGGAGGCGGGTCTCAAGTGCATCCAGGGCAAGGGGGTCGTCAACTCGATCAGCCTCAAGGAGGGCGAAGAGGCCTTCCTGGAGCAAGCGCGAACGGTCCGCCGCCACGGCGCCGGCGTCGTCGTCATGGCCTTCGACGAGCAGGGGCAGGCGGACACGGTGGAGCGCAAGGTGTCGATCTGCGAGCGCGCGTACCGCCTGCTGATCGAACAGGCCGGCTTCCCGCCGGAGGACATCATCTTCGACCCGAACGTGCTGGCGATCGCGACCGGGATCGAGGAGCACGACGAGTACGCGAAGAACTTCATCGACGCGCTGCCGCTGATCAAGGAGCGCTGCCCGGGCGTTCTGACGAGCGGCGGGATCTCGAACCTCTCCTTCTCCTTCCGCGGGAACGACGTCGTTCGAGAAGCGATGCACGCCGCGTTCCTCTACCACGCGATCCAGGCCGGGCTCGACATGGGCATCGTCAACGCCGGACAGCTGGCGGTCTATCAGGACATCCCACCGGACCTGCTCGAGCACGTGGAGGACGTGATCTTCAACCGGCGTCCCGACGCCACCGAGCGGCTCGTGGCGCTCGCGGACAAGTACAGAGGCGAAGGGACGCGCCGCGAGCTCGACGTGGCGTGGCGCGAGGCTCCGGTGGAGAAGCGCATCGAGCACGCGCTCGTGCACGGGGTCGTCGACTACATCGAGGAGGACACAGAGGAGGCGCGCCAGAAGCACGACCGCCCGCTCGACGTGATCGAGGGCCCGCTGATGAGCGGGATGCAGGTCGTCGGCGACCTCTTCGGCGCCGGGAAGATGTTCCTGCCGCAGGTCGTCAAGAGCGCCCGGGCGATGAAGCGCGCCGTCGCGTACCTCGAGCCGTACATGGAGGACGAGAAGGCCGGCGGCCGGACGCAGGGCAAGGTCGTGCTCGCCACGGTCAAGGGCGACGTCCACGACATCGGCAAGAACATCGTCGGGGTCGTGCTCGGGTGCAACAACTACGAGGTGATCGACCTCGGCGTGATGGTCCCTGCCGACAAGATCCTCGATACCGCCCTCGAGCGGGGCTGCAACGTCGTCGGCCTCTCGGGACTGATCACGCCGTCGCTCGACGAGATGGTCAACGTCGCCCGCGAGATGGAGCGGCGCGGCCTCGAGCTGCCGCTGCTGATCGGCGGCGCCACCACGTCGAAGCAGCACACCGCGGTCCGGATCGCACCCGCGTACACGTCGCCGACGGTCCACGTGCTCGACGCCTCGCGCGTGGTCGGGGTCGTCTCGGACCTCCTCGACCCGGGCCGTCGCGTGACGCTCGAGCACGAGAACGCTGAGCTGCAGGAGCGTCTTCGCGACCAGCACTCGGAGCGCGACCGCAAACCGCTGCTCGCGCTGGACGAGGCGCGCGCGAACCGCGAGCAGGTGGACTTCGACGAGCTCCAGACCCCGGAGTTCACGGGCACGCGAACCGTCGAGCCGCCGCTCGAGGAGATCGTCCCGTACATCGACTGGCAGTTCCTCTTCCACGCGTGGGAGCTGAAGGGCCGCTTCCCCGCGATCCTCGAGGAGCCCGCAGCGCGAGAGCTCTACGACGACGCGCAGCGGCTCCTCAGCGAGATCACGAAGAGCAAGTCGCTCCAGGCCCGCGGCGTGTACGGCTTCTGGCCCGCGTCGTCGGACGGCGACGACATCGTTCTCGAGGACGGGACGCGGCTGCCGATGCTGCGGCAGCAGTCGGACTACGGCGACTCCCGGCCCAACCGTTCGCTGGCCGACTACGTCGCGCCCGGCGGAGACCATCTCGGCGGCTTCGCGGTCTCGATCCACGGCGCCGACGAGCTCGCCGGGACCTACGAGGCCGAGCACGACGACTACAGCGCGATCATGGTCAAGGCGATCGCCGACCGGCTCGCGGAGGCGTTTGCGGAGTACCTGCACGAGACCGCGCGGCGCCAGTGGTACGAGGCGGGGCCCAAGCAGCCGAGTGACGAGCTGATCGCCGAGCGCTTCCGCGGCATCCGGCCGGCCTATGGCTACCCGGCCTGCCCGGACCACAGCGAGAAGCAGACGCTCTTCCGGCTGCTCTCGGCGGACGACCTCGGGATCGAGCTGACGGAGAGCTTCGCGACGATGCCCGCGGCCAGCGTCAGCGGCATCTACCTCGCGCACCCGAAGTCCCGGTACTTCTCCGTGGGCCGCATCGGACGCGACCAGGTCGAGGACTACGCGGCGCGGAAGGGAATCAGCCTCTCGGAGGCAGAACGCTGGTTGCGACCGAACCTCGCGTACGACCCCGAGGCCGAGCCAGCTCCGGCCGTCGCCTGAGCTATCCTGGCCCTCGGCGCCCGGAAGGGCGCTTCGCACATCTTTTATGAAGACGACGCTGAAGCGAGGAGTCGGGCGCACCGCCGGAGCGAACGGAAACGGGCGCGCGGTGCTCCCTCCCGCCGGGCTGACGCCGATCACGCGCTACGAGCAACCAGGCAGGCGGCGCGGCTTCATCGGCGTCCTGGTCCGGATCCTCATGGTGCTCGTCCTCGGCTCGATCTCGCTGCTCGTCGGCGTGGCGGGCGGCTACTGGCTGGAGGGCGAGCAGACGATCGTCGACATCGATCGCCTGTCACGGAGCGACCCGAACATCCGCAAGGTCGCGAACCAACTCGAGATCCCGCTGCCGGACCGCCCCGCGATCGCGATCGTCGTCGGGCAGGACACCCGGCGCTGGGCGTCCGAGGAGGAGCGCGGCGGCCGCGCCGACACCGTGATCCTCATGCGCGCCGACCCGAACCTCGCGACGCTTTCGATGCTCTCCTTCCCGCGCGACCTCCTCGTCGACATCCACTGCCCGGGCCGCCTTCCGTTCACGGGGCCGATCAACGCGGCGTACGCGCAGTGCGGGCTGCCCGGGACGGTGGAGACGGTCCGGCGGCTGACCGGCGTCCCGATTCACTACCTCGTGACGATCGACTACCGGGGCTTCATCCAGACCGTCGACAAGCTCGGCGGCGTCTGGCTGGACATCGACCGCCGGTACTTCAACGACAACTCGGGCGGCGGTCCGACGTTCCCGCCGATCGACCTTCAGCCGGGGTACCAGAAGCTGACGGGCCGTCAGGCGCTGTCGTTCGTGCGCTACCGGCACACCGACTCGGACCTTTATCGCCTCGAGCGCCAGCGGCTGTTCATGCGGGCACTCAAGGAGCGTCTCTCGCACTCGTTCAAGCTCTCGGCGATTCCGAAGGTGACGGGCGTGATCCGGAAGAACGTGAAGATCGGGCGGGGCGGCGGCAAGGCGCTCGATCCCGGCGAGATTCGGGGCTGGGCGCTCTTCGCGCTCCAGCTGCCGCCGGGGCGGATCTACCAGTCGAAGATCGGCGGGCTCACCGGGTACAACCAGCTGACGACCGACCCGTCCAACATCAGCTCTGCGGTCGACGAGTTCGAGACGCCGGATGTCAACGCCGGCGAGAAGGCGACCGCGGCGGCGCTCGGCCAGCGGCCGAGGCTGCCGGGTGGAAAGGCGCCCGCGCCGGGCAGGACGTCGATCGTCGTGCTCAACGGGAACGGTGTCACCGGCTCCGCCGCGAACGGGAGCTTCCTGCTCGACCGGCGCGGCTACCGGATGCTGCAGCCGCCGGAGGGCGTTCTCGCCAACGCGCCCAAACCGTGGAAGGTCCGGACGCAGGTCTTCCACGACCCGAATCAGCGCGGCGCGGCGGCGGCGGCCCGGGCGGTGGCGAACCTCTTCGGCTCGGCCGACGCGGCGGGGCCGTTCACGCCGGCGATCGCGCCCTTTGCCAACACCGCGATGGTGATCGTCGTGGCCGGTCAGTCGTTCAGGGGGAACCTTGCGCCGGCTCCGGTCGATCGCACGCCCGAGCGCCAGCCGCCGAGCACGATCCGGAACCCGAGCCTCACCCTCGGCGCCCTGCGGGCGAGGGCGCGGAAGGCTGGGTTCCCGCTGATGGTCCCGAGCCTCGTCGAGCGCACCTCGACGATCCACTGGGAGAACGGAACCCGGCTCTACTGGGTCAACGGAGAGCACAAGGCGCTGCGCCAGACCTTCCGGAACGGCGCGCAGGAGTACTGGGGGATCCAGCAGACGACCTGGAACGACGCCCCGGTGCTCGAGGCGAAGAACGTCAGCCGGCGGATCGGCGGTCGCGACTACGACCTCTACTACGACGGGGCGCGGCTCCACATGGTCGTCCTGAAGACCGACCAGGCAAGCTACTGGGTCGTGAACACGCTCCGCGACACGCTCTCCAACGAGACGATGCTCTCGATCGCGCGCGGCCTTCGCCCGCTCGCGGGCGACAAGAAGCCGAAGAAGACACGGCGATGAGCAAGGTCGGGATCTTCGGGGCCGGCTGGGTCGGACTCGTCACCGGCGCCTGCTTCGCCGAGCTCGGGCACACGATCGTGGTCCGCGACGTCGCCGCGGAGAAGATCGACGCGCTGAGCTCCGGCCGGATCCCGTTCCACGAGCCGGGCCTGCCCGAGCTGGTCGAGCGGAACCGGGAGCGACTCTCGTTCACGGTCGATCCGGACGAGGCGGCCCGCGATGCCGAGTTCCTCTACATCTGCGTGGGGACGCCGTCGACCTACGCCGGCGACGCCGACCTCTCTGCGGTCTGGACCGTCCTCGACGACCTTCCGGAGCTCGAGGGACGGCCGGTCGTCGTGATGAAGAGCACCGTGCCGGTCGGGACCGGCGAGAAGGTGCGCGCGGCGCTCGACGCCCGGGGACTGGAGCACGTCGGCTACGCGTCGAACCCCGAGTTCCTCTCCGAGGGGACGGCTGTTCGCGACTTCACGAACGCCGACCGGATCGTGATCGGGGCGTTCGACCCCGAGGACGGCGACCGGGTCGCGGCGCTGCACGAGCAGCTCGACGCGCCCGTCGTGCGCTCCGACGTGCCTTCGGCGGAGATGATCAAGCTCGCGGCCAACGCGTTCCTGATGACGCGCATCAGCTTCATCAACGAGATCGCGAACGTCTGCGAGCTGGTGGGCGCCGACGTCGAGCAGGTCGCGCACGGCATCGGCCTTGACCATCGCCTCGGCCCGCACTTCCTCCGCGCCGGGATCGGCTATGGCGGGTTCGTGCTTCCCGAAAGACGCCTCTGCGTTGAAGCAGCTCGCGTCGAACTCCGGCTACCACTTCCAGTTGTTGTCTGCGGTGATCGAGGTCAACGAGCTGCAGAAGCGGCGCGTGATCTCGAAGCTCCAGAAGCACCTCGGCCGGCTGCGCGGCAAGCGGGTGGCGCTCCTCGGCCTCTCCTTCAAGCCGAACACAGACGACATGCGCGAGGCGCCGAGCATCGTTCTCGCCTCCCGGCTGCTGGCGGAGGGCGCGGAGGTGCGCGGCTGGGATCCGGTCGCGCGGCCCGGTGAGCTGCTCAAGGGTGTGGCGATCAAGGACACCGTGCTCGAAGCCGTGCAGGAGGCGGACGCCGCGGTCGTGGTCACCGAGTGGCCCGAGCTGCGCGGGCTCGCGAGTGCCGAGCTGCGCGATGCGATGCGGAACCCGCTGATCGTCGACGGCCGCAACCTGCTCGATCCGGCTGCGATGGCCGAGCTCGGGTTCGCCTACGAAGGCATCGGTCGAGCGACCTCGCAGTTCGCCGGGCTGCCGGAGACGGTCGAGCGCGAGCCCGCCTGAGTGCCGACCGAGGCGATCATCCTCGCCGGCGGGAGGGCCGAGCGCCTCGGCGACGCGGCCGATGGGAAGCCGAAGGCCCTCGTCCCGATTGCGGGACGGCCGCTCGCGGCGTACCAGGTTGCGCTCCTGGCAACCGCCGGCGTCGGCCGCGTGATCGTGAGCTGCGCGGCAGGAAACGAGGGGCTCTTCGAACAGGAGCTCGCCGGGGCCGGCGTCGAGATCGTGCCGGTCGGCGAGCCGGAGCCGCTCGGGCGAGGCGGAGGGCTGCGCCTGGCGGCTGAGGCACTCGCCGGAACGGGGGCGATCTACGCGATGAACGGCGACGAGCTGTTCGACCTCGACCTTCGAGACCTCGACGAGGCCCACCGTGCGCGCGGCGGCGCCGCGACGATCACCGTCGCGCCGCTCCAGAGCCACCTCGGCGTCGTCGACCTCGACGACGACGACGTTGTCAGGGGCTTCCGCGAGGCGCCGCGCCTGCCGTTCTGGATCAACACCGGCCTCTACGTGCTGGAGCAGGAAGCGATCAAGCGGCTCCCCGAGCGCGGCGACCACGAGACGACGACGTTCCCCGAGCTCGCCGCCGAGGCTCGCCTCCGCGCGTTCCGCCACGAGGGCTTGTGGCTGACCGTCAACACCCCGAAAGACCTCCGGCGCGCGCAGGAGTACGTCGAGACGAACCCCGGCGTGTTGGCCCGGGCGTAGTGGGATGATCGCGCAGTGTCGGACCGCGCCTCCTCGCCGAACTTGACCGGCATCGAGCGCTTCTCGTTCCGGCCCGAGCGCGTGGACAAGCCGTGGGGCTCCGAACTGATCTGGGCGCTGTCCGAGGACTACGCCGGAAAGGTCCTGACCGTGAAGGCGGGCGAGTCGCTGTCCCTGCAGTTCCACCGAGAGAAGGACGAGTCGTGGTACGTCCTGGAGGGCAGGGCCGAGCTCGAGCTCGCAGCGGCGGGGGAGAAGGCCACGTCGGTCGAGGTCATCACCGCAGGTGCGGCGTTTCGCTTCCGACCCGGGACCGTCCACAGGCTGCGGGCACTCGAGGACACGTTGATCCTCGAGGTCTCGACGCCCCAGCTCGACGACGTCGTCCGGCTCGAGGACGCCTATGGGCGAGAGGGCACGAGCGAACCTTGACACGTTTGTGTTAGGGTTCGCCGCGTGGAGAGCCTGACCGTCAGCCGCGCGGCGGCAGCGACCGGCTGGTCGCCGCGGATGCTGCGCTATCTCGAACGAGCAGGCCTCGTCCTCCCTGCACGATCCCCGTCCGGCTACCGGCTCTACGGCCTGCGCGAGCTGAACCGCCTCCGCTCGCTGCGCGCGCTGCGGCGCAAGTTCGGCGTGGAGCTCACGGACGTCGCGTTCGCGTCGCGTCTTCGCCGCGAGCGGTCGCTTCGCGACGCGGTCGAGACCTGGCTCGCTGGCGCGGACATGCCATCCACCACCGACTGGGTCGACTGGGAGCAGCGCAAGCACGAGCGGCTCCTGGCGGCCTGAACACCCCCACTACACTCCCGCGATCCTCGACAGGAAGAGAGTCATGGCCACAACGAAGCGCTACGACGTCAAAGACCTCGGCCTCGCCCCGGAGGGCGTTCGCCGCATTGCCTGGGCCGACCGGCAGATGCCGGTGCTGGCCGCGATCCGCGAGCGCTTCGAGTCCGAGCAGCCGCTGTCCGGCTACCGGGTCGCGGCGTGCCTCCACGTCACCACCGAGACCGCGAACCTGGCGCGCACCTTGAAGGCGGGGGGCGCCGACGTCGTGCTGTGCGCCTCGAATCCGCTCTCGACCCAGGACGACGTCGCTGCGGCGCTCGTCGACGAGTTCGACGTCTCGGTCTTCGCGATCAAGGGCGAGGACAACGACACCTACTACCAGCACATCGAGGCGGCGGTCGACCACAAGCCGCACCTGACGATGGACGACGGCGCCGACGTGATCGGCGTCCTCCATTCGCATCGGCGAGAGCAGCTCGGCGACATCATCGCCGGCACCGAGGAGACCACGACCGGCGTCATCCGCCTGAAGGCACTCGAGGCAGACGGGGCGCTCGGCTTCCCGATCATCGCGGTGAACGAGGCGAAGACCAAGCACCTCTTCGACAACCGCTACGGGACGGGTCAGTCGACGATCGACGGGATCATCCGCGCGACGAACATCCTGCTCGCGGGCAAGCGCTTCGTCGTCGCCGGCTACGGCTGGGTCGGCAAGGGCGTTGCGATGCGGGCAAAGGGGATGGGCGCTCACGTCATCGTCACGGAGGTCGATCCGATCCGGGCGCTCGAGGCCGCGATGGACGGTTTCGAAGTCATGGCGATGGGCGAGGCTTCGCGGGTCGGCGATGTCTTCTGCACGGCGACCGGCGACAAGTCGGTGATCACTCGCGAGCACATGACCCAGATGAAAGACGGGGCGATCCTGGCGAACACCGGCCACTTCAACGTCGAGATCGAGATCCCGGCGCTCAGGCAGCTGGCGACCGAGGTGCGCGAGTCCCGCGAGTACGTCGAGGAGTTCGTGCTCGAGGATGGCAAGCGGGTCTTCCTGCTCGGCGACGGGCGGCTGATCAACCTCGCCGCGGCGGAGGGGCATCCAGCGCTCGTCATGGACATGTCGTTCGCGAACCAGGCCCTTTCGGCCGAGTACGCGGTCGAGAACGCCGCAGAGCTCGAGCGGCGGGTCTATCCGGTGCCGGACGAGATCGACCGGGAGATCGCACGGCTCAAGCTCGAGACGATGGGCATCTCGATCGACCAGCTCACGGAGGAGCAGGCGAAGTACCTGGCCTCCTGGTCGGAAGGGACATAGCCCCCTGAAGGCGATTGTGTTGGCGGCGGGCTACGCCACCCGGCTGCGCCCGCTGACCGACACGACACCGAAGATGCTCCTGCCGCTCGCGGGGCGGCCGATGCTCGACTACCTCATCGACCGCATCGAGGCGGTCGACGAGATCGACGAGATTCACCTGGTCACGAACGCGCGCTTCGCCCGTGACCTGGGCGGCTGGGCGGTCCAGCGCTCGGGCAGACGCGCCGTCGGGGTCTGGAACGACGGCACGTCGAGCAACGAGGATCGGCTCGGGGCGATCGGCGACGTCCGCTTCGTTCTCGACGAGGCGGACATTCGCGGCGAGGACGTGGTCGTCCTGGCCGCCGACAACCTGTTCGAGTTCGACCTCGGCGACTTCATCTCGTTCTGGCGCTCCAAGGGTGACGGCAGCGCGCTCTGTGTCCACGACATCGGCGACCGCGAGCTCGCGAAGCAGTACGGGATCGTCGAGCTCGATGCCGACGAGCGCGTGACGTACTTCGAGGAGAAGCCGGCCGAGCCACCGACGACGCTCGCCGCGACCGCCGTCTACGCCTACCGCGCCGAGGACATCGCGCTGGTGGACGAGTATCTCGCGGAAGGCAACTCACCCGACCAGCCTGGGAGGTTCGTCGTCTGGCTCTACCGGCGGCTGCCCGTCTACGGCTACCGCTTCGACGGTGAGTGGCTCGACATCGGGGACCCGCATCAGCTCCTCGACGCGGACAACCGAATGCGGACACGTCTCGGCCTCCCGGTGCGCAACGAATACGCGCTCGACTCGTAGCGCCTCTCCTCGTCGTCCCGCCTGATTGGATTTCGGGCCTACTAGTCGGCCCGCGGCTGCAGGCGTCGAGCTAGCGAAGGCCCGCACACTTCTCGGCGCACTTTCGGCACAGACAGGTGCGTCGACTGGGCGTACGGTCGAATCGATGTGCTGCTCGACCTCCTCCTCCCGCGGCGCTGCGCCGCCTGCGGCCGTCTCGGCGAGTCGTTGTGCGGGCCGTGCCGCGGCACGCTTCTGCTCCTCGGCGACCCGTGCTGTGCCCGGTGCGGCGCGCCCACCGCCTGGCCCGTCGAGCGCTGCCTCGAATGCGCGGGCCGGCGGCTCGCGTTCGCCTCCGCCACGGGCCGCGGTCGCCTACGACGGTCCGGTGCCGGCCTTCGTCTCCGCCTGGAAGGAGCGTGGGCTGCGTCGGTTGGCAGACGAGGCGGCAGACGTCATCGCGAATATCGTCTAGGTTCCGGCCGTTTCGGCTCTGGCGTTCGTGCCGCCCGACGGCGACCGCAGTGTCAAGCGCGGCCACCATCCCGCGGAGCGCCTGGCCCGTGAGCTCGGCAGTCGCTGGGACGTCGCCGGTCATCGCCGCACTCGGCCGGGCGCGCACGCCGCGGGCCCAGCGGGGTCTGAGCCTGGCAGCCCGCCGTCGCAACGTCTGCGGGCGCGTTCGCGGCCACCTGCAGCGTGCCCTCTCGCGTGGCGCTCGTCGACGACGTCTACACGACCGGCTCCACCGTCTCGGCGGCTGCGACGGCCTTGCGAAAGGCGGGCGCCCAACGTGTCGAGGTGGTGACGTTCGCCCGGGCCGTGCGCCAACTAGACTCGAACCACCGAAGCTGAGCGCCGTCGATCCCGGGGAGGTCCTGTGCGACTCCAGGTAAAGGGCAAGAACGTCGAGGTCACCGACGCGATCCGAGAGTACGCGCAGGAGAAGCTCGGCAAGCTCGAGCGCCAACTCGCGGACCCGACGCGCGTCGAGCTCGAGCTGGCCGTCGAGCGCAACCCGTCGATCGCGGCGAACCACGTCGCCGAGGCGACCATCTGGACGAAGGGACCGGTGCTGCGGGCCCGGGAGGCATCCGCCGACCACAAGGCGTCGATCGACCAGCTGGTCGAGAAGCTCGAGCGGCAGGTCAAGCGGTATCGCGAGAAACGGCGGCGCTACGACCGCGCCGGGCCAGGCGCCTCGGCCGTGCCTGACGACGCCGTGCCCGTGGACGGAGAGCCGGACATCGTCAAGAGCAAACGCTTCCCGGTGAAGCCGATGAACCCGGAGGAGGCGGTCCTCCAGCTCGAGCTCGTCGGGCACGACTTCTTCGTGTTCCAGAACGCCGAGACGATGGACGTGAACGTCGTCTACCGGCGCCGCGACGGCTCGTACGGGCTGATCGAGCCGCAGCTGTAAAGGTGCCGTTCTGGCGTCGGAGGCGCGCCGTGCACCAGGAGCTCGCCGAGGGGACCGGCCTGCTCGACTGGCGATCAACGCACGAGGCCGGCGGGCTGTTCAAGGGAACGCTCGACGTCCTCCACGGCGGCAGGCCGCGGGAGTGGGATGCGGTGGCGAGTGCGAAGGTGGCCGGCCTCGAGAGCGACGAGCTCGAGTTCACGGCGCTCCCGGACGGCACGCTGATGGTCGACGACGAGCTTCCGGAGGGCGTGCTCGCGCCGCTCGCGGAGGCGGTCGAACAGTCGCTCGGCCCGCCCTACCGAGCTCGTGCCGTGCGCACCGACGGCGAGCTCTGGAGCGTGGCGGCCAACCGGATCGACGTCATCGAGGTTCCGGAGAAGATCGGCGGAGACACGGTCAGCCTCGCCGTGCAGGGCGAGGAGCGCACGCTGCTCGTCGACGAGCGCCCGGCGTGGACGGACGTGAGGACGCTCGAGGCCTTCGCAGCAGAGCGCCAGGACGACTACGTGCTCCAAGCCGAGCGGCTGGACGGCGACCTCTGGGCGGTCTGGGTCAACCCGCTGTGACCGTCCCGTCGCGCTCACGGCGGCGGGAGAAAGCTCCGATACCCTAGGCGCGTGTCACAGCAGCTAGGCAACTTCGAGAAATTCCTGCGTGTCGGCGAGGGTCGGCGGGTCAAGCGCCTGAAGAACCAGGCGGACTACGTCGCGTCGCTCGAGCCCGAGTTCGAGCAGCTCTCCGACGAAGAGCTTGCCGCCAAGACACCCGAGTTTCGGCAGCGGATCGAGAACGGGGAGACGCCGGAGCAGCTGCTCTTCGAGGCGTATGCCGCGGTCCGCGAGGCGTTCAAGCGGTCGATGGGCGTCCGTCTGTTCGACGTCCAGGTGATGGGCGGGATCGTCCTCCACGAGGGCGACATCGCCGAAATGAAGACCGGTGAGGGAAAGACGTTCGTCGCCGTGCAGCCGCTCTACCTCAATGCGCTCACGGGCAACAACGTCCATCTCGTGACGGTCAACGACTACCTCGCGAAGCGCGACTCCGAGTGGACGAAGCCGGCCTGGGACGCGCTCGGTATGCGCGTCGGCTCCATCCAGAACATGATGCCGTTCGCCCAGCGGCGCGAGGCATACGCCGCAGACGTCACGTACGGGACGAACTCCGAGTTCGGCTTCGACTACCTGCGTGACAACATGGCCGTCTCGCTCGAAGGCGTCGTCCAGCGCAGCCACACGTTCGCCATCGTGGACGAGGTCGACTCGATCCTGATCGACGAGGCGCGGACGCCGCTGATCATCTCCGGCGAGCCCGAGGTCGCCGCGCAGACCTACTACGACTTCGCGCGTGTCGTGAAGACGCTCGAGGGCAAGCAGAGCGAGGGCGTCACGCCGAAAGGCATCGACGAGACCGAGCAGTCCGGGCTCGACTACACCTACGACGAGAAGCACAAGACCGTCTCCCCGAGCCAGACCGCGATCGACAAGATCGAGCGCGCGATCGGGATCGACAACCTCTATGACCCGCGCAACGTCCAGCTTGTCAACCACCTGAACCAGGCGCTGAAGGCACAGGCGCTCTACAAGCGGGACATCGACTACGTGATCGAGGACGGCGAGGTGAAGATCGTCGACGAGTTCACCGGCCGGATCATGGAAGGCCGCCGCTGGTCGGAGGGCCTGCACCAGGCGATCGAGGCCAAGGAGGGCGTGCGGATCCAGGAGGAGAACGTCACCCTCGCGACGATCACGCTCCAGAACTACTTCCGCCTCTACGAGAAGCTCGCCGGGATGACCGGCACGGCGAAGACGGAGGAGAAGGAGTTCGTCGAGATCTACGGCCTGAACGTCGTCGAGATCCCGACGAACGTCGCGGTCGCGCGTGCCGACAACAACGACCTCATCTTCAAGACGAAGGAGGCGAAGTTCGACGCCGTCGTCGAGGACATCGCGGAGCGCCACGAGGCGGGCCAGCCCGTCCTCGTCGGAACGATCGACGTCGAGACCTCGGAGTACCTCTCACAGGTGCTCGAGCGCCGTGGCATCCCGCACAACGTCCTGAACGCGAAGCAACACGAGCGCGAGGCCGAGATCATCAAGGACGCCGGCCTCCCGGGCGCCGTGACGATCGCGACCAACATGGCCGGGCGAGGCGTCGACATCAAGCTCGGCGAGGGCGTCCGCGAGGTGGGAGGCCTCTACGTGCTCGGCACCGAGCGCCACGAGGCGCGGCGGATCGACAACCAGCTTCGCGGCCGCTCAGGCCGCCAGGGAGACCCCGGCGAGTCGCGTTACTACCTGTCCGGCCAGGACCAGGTCGTGCGGCTCTTCGCCGGCGATCGGATCTACAACATCATGGAGCGCTTCAAGCTCCCGGACGACCAGCCCATGGAGGCGTCGATCCTCTCGAAGCAGATCGAGAGCGCGCAGAAGAAGGTCGAGGAGCAGAACTTCGTCATGCGCAAGAACGTCCTCAAGTACGACGACGTGATGAACACCCAGCGTGCAGTGATCTACGAGCAGCGCCGCCGAGTGCTCGAGGGTGACGACCTGAACGAGGACGTGCTCGCCTGGATCCGCGACGTGATCGAGCGTTTGGTCACCGAGCACACGATGGCGGAGTTCGCCGAGGACTGGGACCTCCCGGAGCTGATCACGGCGATGGACGCGCTCTACGGGACAGGTGTCGCGCTCGAAGAGATCCAGGGCCTCGACCGTGAGGCGATCGTCGAAGAGTTCGTCGACGACGCGCTCGACGAGTACAAGGATCGCGAAGCGAACTGGGGCGAGGAGGTCGCGCGCCAGGTCGAGCGCTACGTGGTACTCCAGGTCGTCGACGCGCGCTGGCGCGAGCACCTCGAATCGATGGACTACTTGCGCGAGGGCGTCCATCTCCGCGCGATGGCGCAGAAGGACCCGCTCGTGGAGTACCGCCACGAGGGCCACATCATGTTCGAGCAGCTGAGCGGCGAGATCCGCGAGGAGGTCGTCTCGCTGCTCTTCCACGCCGAGGTGACGCCGGCGGACGTCGACGCGTTACAGCAGGACGATTGGTCGGACAACGGCGACTTCGACTACCAGCACGAGTCGCTTGCGGGCGCCGACGCGATCGCCGCCGCAGGTGGCGCGGCAGCCCCGATGGGCGCCGCAGCGGGCGCAGTCACCGCAGGCGCGCTGGGCGGCGGGGCGACCGCGGTCGCCACGACGCAGCGAGTCGCATCGGAGTTCGACAAGGTCGGCCGCAACGACCCCTGCCCTTGCGGGAGCGGCAAGAAGTTCAAGAAGTGCCACGGCGCCTAGCGCGCACGCGGCGAACGCGCTAGGGCCGAACGATCCTGAAGTTCGCCCGCCGCGCACGGGCGCGGTTGCCGGCGGCGTCCGTGGCCGTGATCGTCGCGCGGAACGTGCCGATCGCGAGCTTGCGGCGGCCGATCCGACCGCGGAAGGCGATCCGGTTCGCGCCCGCGGGGCGGTTGCTGAAGATGAGCGTCCCCGCCCGGACAATGCGGGTGCAGCGGCGGTTCCTTCGCAGCCTCGCCGTCGGCCGCGCGCAGCGCCTGCCGACCCTGCGCCCCGGTAGCGTCCGCTCGAGGAGGATGCGCGCAGCCGCCCGCTCGGAGAGCCGGAAGCGGAAGCTCGCAAGACGCCCGCGCCGCACGCGCTTCGGGGAGACGGCGAAGGCCGAGACGACCGGAGCGGTCCTGTCCGTCGCGGGCGGTGTGGGTGGAGGAGGTGGCGGGGGCGGCGGCGTCACGGGGAGCTCGCCCACCCGTTGGCCGAAGATCTCGTTCTCCTGGTCGACGAGCGGGGCCGTGTTGTCGTCGCCCGACCAGACGGCGAGGTACTGCTTACCGGTGGTGCTGTACGCGACCGCCGGCTCGGAGGCGCCGTACGCCGAGCTCCCGTCAGGCCCCATGTCGGAGACGCGGAAGTCGTTGTCGCCCACCTGCGCGCCGGCACCGTCCAACAGCTGGCCGAAGACCTCGTACTCGTTGTCCACGAGCGGCCCAGTGTTGTCGTCGCCCCACCAGACGACGAGGTACTGGTTCTCGCTCGCGTTGTGGGCAACGCTCGAGCTGAACACGGTGTATTCCGTGGCCCCGTTCGGGCCCATGTCGGAGATGCGGAAGTCGTTGGCACCCACCTCCACGCCGGTGCGATCCACGAACTGGCCGAAGACCTCGTACTCGTCGTTGACGAGCGGAGCCGTGTCGTCCTCGGCCGACCACGTGACGAGGAATCGGTTGTCCGTCGAGCTGTACGCGACTGCCGGGTCGTAGGCGCCGTACAGCGTGCTCCCATCCGGCCCGCTGTCGGAGATGCGGAAATCGTTCGCACCGCCTTCGACGCCGAGGCTGTTCAGCCGCTGGCCGAAAATCTCCGACTCGCCCTTCACGAGTGGCGCCGTATTGTCTTGGCCCTCCCAGGTGACGAGGAATTGGTTGTCCACGGAGCTGTAGGCGATGCTCGGGGTGTACGCGTCGGAGTCCGGATCGCCGTCCGGGCCCATGTCCGAGATGCGGAAGTCGTTTGCGAAAGGGAAGCCCTCGCCGCCGACCGCGGTCAGCACCTGGCCGTAGACCTCGAACTCCTCGTTCACGAGCGCCCCGGTGTTGTCGTCACTGCGCCAGGACACGAGCCAGAGGTTGTTGACCGAGTTGTGGGCGACAGTCGGCTGGAAAGCGTCGTACGCCGTGTCGCCGTCGGGCCCCATCTCGGAGATGCGGAAGTCGTTCGCTCCGACCGGCTCACCCGTCGCGCCGAGCAGCTGGCCGAAGATCTCGTTCTCGTCGTTCACGAGCGTCCCGGCGGTGTCGTCGCCGGACCAAACGACGAGGTATTGGTCGTACGCCGGGTTGTAGGCGACGCTCGGGCTGTTCGCGGCGTAGATCGTGTTGCCGTCCGGGCCCATGTCGGACACCCGAATCCTCCCGCCGAGCAACGCTCCACTCGCCGAGACGCGCTGGGCGTAGATCTCTGCCTCCTCGTCGGCGAGCGATCCCGTGTTGTCGTCGCCGGACCACACGACCAGGTACTCGTTCGCGGTCGGGTTGTAGGCGATGCTCGGGTTGAAGGCGTCGTAGTTCGGGCTGCCGTCGGGGCCCATGGACGAGATCCGGAAGTCCTGGTCGAGCGGGACGACCGCACCCCGCGCGGTACCAAGAAGAAGCACGGAGGTGACCGCGAGCAGCACGAGGACGAGCCTTCTCATCCGCGACCCAGCCTCACAGGCTGCCCGGCAGCGACTCGGAAGCTCGCGCGCCGCGGTCGCGAGCGGTTCCCGGCGGCGTCGGTGGCCGTGATCGTCGCGCGGTAGCTTCCGACCGCGAGCGCCCGCCTGCCGATGCGGCCGTGGAAGGCGATCCGGTTCGCGCCGGCGGGGCGGTTGCGGAAGGTGAGCGTCCCTGCTCGCCGGAAGCGGGTGCAGCGTCGGTTCCTGCGTAGCGTCGCCGCCGGCCGCACGCAGCGCCTGCCAACCCGTCGGCCGGGTAGCGCGCGCTCGAGCAGGATCCGCGCCGTCGAGCGCTCGGAGAGCCGGAAACGGAACCATGCGCCCCGCGTCCGACGAAAGCGAGCGGGCGAGACAGCAAAGCCCGAGACGACCGGGGCAAGTCTGTCCGTCGAGGGCGCGGGCGGAGGCGCCGGCGGGGGCGGAGGCGGAGCGGGCGATGGCGGCGGCTCGCCGAGCCGCTGTCCGAAGATCTCGCTCTCGTTGTCGACGAGCGGCGGCGTGTCGTCGTCGCCCACCCAGACCACGAGATACTCGCTCGCAGCTGGGTTCGCCGCGATGCGCGGGAACTGGGCGGTATAGGTCGCGTCACCATCGGGGCCCATCTGGGAGATCCGGAGGTCGCTGCCAACCTCCGCGCCTGTCGAAGAGAGCAGTTGGGCCCAGATCTCGAACTCGCTGTCGACAAGCGCTCCAGTGGTGTCGCCTGCCCAGGCGACGAGGTACTCGCCCGCGATCGCGCCGGAAACGACGCTCGGGTTCTCGGCGTCGGAGGCGGGGTCGCCGTCGGCGCCCTGCTCGGAGACGCGAAAGTCGTTGGCGCCTTGCGGGGCACCGTCCGCGCTCAGCCGCTGGCCGAAGATCGAGAACTCTTGGTCAGCGAGGTCGTCGCCTTCCCAGACGACGAGGTACTCGCCTGCCGCCGGGTTGACAGCGATGACGGGGTCCTCGGCATCGTGGGCTGCGTTGCCGTCCGGGCCCATGTCGGAGATCGGGAAGTTGACGCCGACGCCCGCGGCCTCGGCGCTCAGCCGCTGGGCGAAGATCTCCGTCTCGCCGTCCACGAGGTCGTCACTCTCCCAGGCGACGAGGTACCCGTTCCCGGTTGCGTTGTAGGCGACGTTTGGGTTGTTGGCGTCGTGGTTCGCGTTGCCGTTGGGGCCAATGTCGGAGATACGGAAGTCGTTTGGATCCACCTGGACCCCTTCGGCCGACAGCCGCTGGCCGAAGATCTCAAATTCGCCGTCGACGAGCGGCATAACGTTGTGGTCGCCGGACCAGACAACGAGGTACTCGCCCGTAGTCGGGTTGGCAGCTACGCTCGGACCGAAGGCGCTGTAGTTCGCGCCCCCACCGGGGCCCATGTTGGAGATCTGGAAGTCGCTGCCGCCGACCTCCTGGCCCGTCGAAGACAGTCGTTGGGCCCAGATCTCGAAGTCCTCGCTCGTGGCTATCTCGCCCGACCACACCACGAGGTACTGGTTGGTGGACGGGTTGTAGGCGACGCTCGGGCTCGCGACCTCGGATTCTGGGTCGCCGTCCGTCCCCTGCTCGGAGACGCGCATGCGCTCGCCGAGCGGCGCTCCGCTCGCCGAGAGCCGCTGGGCGAAGATCTCCCGCTCGTTGTCGACGAGCGGCGCGGTGTTGTCGTCGCCGTCCCAGACGACGAGATACTCGCCCGCGGTTGGGTTGTAGGCGACGCTCGCCGTCCCGGCGTGGTAGTCCGGGTTGCCGTCGGGGCCCATGAACGAGACCCGGAAGTTCGCACCCAGCGGACCCGTCGCAGCCCCTGCGCCGGTGAGAGCGACGAGCGAGACAGTCGCCAGCATCGCGACCATCGCTCCGGTGATCGTGGCCTTCATGCGCTCCAGGCCTGCTTTGTCGTCGCGCGCACGTCGCAACCCGCAGCGTCCGCGTCAGACGCATGGAGGCTGACGGTCACGACCTGGCTCCCGGAAGCGAAGATGAACTGGCCGTCGATCCGCTTGTCGTCGAAATCGAAGTCCTTGCAGCTCAACGCGATCGCGTTGCTGCGCAGGTAGCGGATGCTTCTCACCTCGCCTCTCCGTGCGCGTCGGCGAGTGCCTCTGCCACGCGGTCGAAGGGCAGCTGCGCGCGACGGGCGAGCTCGCGGACGAGCTCGGCCGAGGCGGCTTCGTACAGGTAGAAGCAGGTCTCGTCCTCAGGGATGAAGATCGAGCGCAGGAAGCGGACCGGCGTTCCCTCGCGCGTCATCTCCTCGGCAGCGACGCGGCAGCGCTCGGCCTCGCGGTCGAACGTGGCGCTATCCCTTTGGGTGACGTACGACTCGACGAGGAACTCGGCCATGCCGTCGACGGTACGGCCGACCGCCCTGCGGCGAAATAGCGGAAACCTTCAAACTTTTCGCGGGCGCTAGGTTCGCGCGAGCGCGCCAGCCAGCTGAGTGCGCGACCGCACGCCGAGCTTCGCGTAGACGTTCGACAGATGCACTTCGACCGTGTGCACGCTGACATGCAGCGTCTGCGCGATCTCCTTGTTTGCGAGCCCGTCGGCGGCAAGCTCGGCCACGCGCCGCTCAGTGGGAGTCAGCTCGCCCGCAGCGGCCGGACGTCGCCCTCCGACCCGGGCAAGCTCCGAGCGCGCATCTTCGGCCCAGCCCGGCGAGCCCAACTCGTCGAACTCGGCGGCGGCTTGCTCGAGCGAGGCGCGCGCAGTACCCCACTTCCTCAGCCGCCGCTGCGCGCGTCCCAGCGTCAGCAGCGAGCGAGCGCGATCGAAGCGCAGGCCGAGCGCGCCGTATGCGTCCGGCACGGAGGCAAGCTGCGCCGCCGCCTCTTCGTCATGAGGGTCGGCGGCGAACGCAATCAGCGCAGCCGAGCGCCTCGTGCCGGCAAGGCCCCAAGGATGGTCCTGCTCTTCCGACAGCTTCCGCAGGCGATCGCACACACGCCGCGCCTCGTCGAGGTGATCGAGCTCGACGAGCGCCTCGACGAGATCGGGCCCGACGGGAAACGCTCCCGGCTCGTCCACGCCCTCGCGCTCCATGTGCTCCCAGACGGCGCCCAGGCTTTCGGCCGCGCGCTCGGGTTCTCCAGCGAGCAGGGCCGCGATTCCCCGCGCGCGGAGCGCCTCGAGCACCTGCCAGCGGTAGCCCCCCGGCTCCGCTTGCGCCAAGGCTGACGCCGCCCACCGCTCTGCCTCGGCGGCTTGACCCCGGCCGACGGCGAGCAGCGCGCGGGAACGCTCGTACGTCGCCCTGATGAGGAGTTGTCGGTCCGCCGACTCCCACTCGTCGAGCAGCCGCGAGGCCGCATCCCACTCGCCCGCGCGTAGCTCCAGGTCGCAGACGTTCAACCGCTGGAGCGCGTACGACACTTCCTCCGCCCGCGCGTCCGCCAACGCCAGGAACCGCGTCAGGATCGTCCGTGCGCGTTCGACCTGGCCGCGCCAGAGGTGACGGAGCCCTTCGACGGGCTCCGGCGAGTCGGTGATGTGCGAGGCCGTGGGCGACGCCGCACGGAACTGCTCGCAGACCTCGTCGATCGGTCGACCACGGAGTGCTCGCGCCCAGCCCAGCCCGTGCAGCGCGAGGCGCTCCAGTTCCGGTCCGGCGCGGCGCAGGACCGGAAGCGCCTCGAGCGCCCACTCCTCCGCCTCTCGGATCCGCCAGACGCAGGCCGGAGTCGCGTGAATCGCCTTCTTGGACAGTACGTAGGCGTGCAGGACCGGGTCGTCCCGACTGGTTTCGAGGGCGCGGTCGAGGTAGTCCTCCGTGTCGTAGATGCTCCTGATCGAGCCGCCTTCCGCGAGTCGCAGCCAGGCGCGAACGCGGTCCGCGGGAGGAAGTGCCTCGACCTCGGGTGTGAGCAGGTCGGTCACCCGTTGCCGCTCGCCCGCAACCTCGAGGTAGCCGGCAAGTGTGAGCAACCGGCTGCTGCGGTCCGCCGACGACGAGGGCGTCAGGCGAAGCGCGTGCTCGGCCAGCGCAACGGCCTGCTGCGCGGCGCCGCGTGCGGATGCGCGGGCGGCGGCGCCCGCGACCGCAGCGGCCAAGCTGTCGTCGGGCGATGTCGCGGCGAGCGCGAGGTGAAATGCACGCAGCTCCTCGTCGTCGGCGACGGCCGCGAGCTCGAGGTGTAGTCGGCGACGCTCGCCAGGCGGCGTTCGGCTGTTCGCTGCGGCGGCGAGGAGCGGATGCGACGGGTGCGCGCGGTCGCCGTCGAGAGTGATCAGGCCGGCCTGGACCGCGTCGTCGAGCGTCGCTTCCCCCGCCAGGGCCGTCAGCTGGGGTGCGCGCAGGTCTGCCTGCAGAGCGAGAGCGACCAACACGCGGCGCACGCCCTCGCTGAGCTGCGCCACGCGCAGTCCGAGGAGATCCTCGACCTCGTCTGGAACCGGTAGGTCGCCGCCGCTCGCCGGCGGCCCGTGTGCGACCAGCGTGCGTCCGACCTCCAGCGTGAAGAGCGGGTTTCCCAGAGTCGTTTCGAACACGCGACGCAGCACCGGGCGCGACAAGTTCAGGCCCAGCCGCTCCGAGAGGACCCGCCGCGTTGCGCCGAGGCTCAGGTTGCCGAGGTCGAGGCGTCGCAACGGCCCACGTTCGAGCGCACGCTCGAGGGCTGACCGCGGACCCGGACGGCGGGCCAGTAAGAACGCAACTCCTTCCGAGTCGAGACGACGGGCGGCGAACGCCAGCGCGTCGTCGGAGGCCCGCTCGAGCCACTGCAGGTCGTCGATGGCGACGAGTAGCGGCGTGTCCGCGGCGAGCGCACGAAGCGCGTTGACAAGGGCGACCGCGATCACATGGGCCTCGGGAGGATCTCCAGAGGGCTCCGCCCGCAAGAGGACGACCTCGAGGGCATGAAGCTGCGGCGGCGCGAGGGCCGTGAGCTCCTCGCGCCCGACGCTGTCGAGCAGGTCGATCAGCGCAGCCGAGGACAGCCGCGTCTCTGCGCCGCTCCCGCGTGCCGAGAGCACCCGGAGCCCGCTCCGGCCGGCCAGCTCGACTCCGGCCTCCCAGAGCGTGGTCTTGCCGATCCCAGGCTCGCCCGTGAGCACGAGCGTCGCCGAGCGGCCGCTCGAGTCGAGGAACTCGCCGAGGGCCGCCAGCTCTTCTTCGCGTCCGACGATTTGCCGAGGCTTCTCCCACCCGTCTTGCATCCTCGCTTGCTGGATAACACAGCTTCGAACGCGGAGCAACGGGCGGGGTGGGACTACCATGAACGCGTGGCCGAGCCGACTCAGACCGTCGAGGAGCGCCTGGAGGGGATCGGGACCCAGCTTGCCTGGGTCCGTGATTACCTTTGACCCGGATGCGCTGAAGACCCGTGCGGCCGAGCTCGAGGCGGCGATGGGCGAGCCGGGATTCTGGGACGACCAGCGGAGCGCCGCCGAGATTTCCTCCGACCATGCGCGGCTGACCAGAAGGCTCGAGCGCTACCAGTCGCTCACGCACGACTACGAGGAGGCGCGCGAGCTCCTCCAGCTCGACGGTGACCTCGCCGAGGAGCTCGACGCCCACCTCCGGCCGCTGGAGCAGGAGCTCGACCGGCTCCGCGAGGACGCGCTCTTCTCCGGCGAGTACGACGCCGGTGACGCGCTGGTCACGATCCATGCAGGCGAGGGCGGGACCGACGCGCAGGACTGGGCCGAGATGCTCGTCCGGATGTACCTGCGCTGGGCCGAGCGTCGCGGCTTCAAGGGCGAGCTCGTCGAGGCAAGCCCTGGGGAAGAGGCAGGCCTCAAGTCCGCCGCGATCACGGTTTCCGGCGAGAACGCCTACGGGACGCTGAAGGCGGAGCGCGGCGTCCACCGGCTCGTGCGGCTCTCGCCGTTCGACTCCGCTCATCGACGCCAGACGTCGTTCGCCCAGGTGATCGTCGCGCCGCTCGTCGGCGAGGGAGCGGAGATCGAGGTTTCCGACGAGGACCTCCGGATCGACACCTACCGGGCGAGCGGCGCCGGCGGGCAGCACGTGAACAAGACCGACTCGGCCGTCCGGATCACGCACCTTCCCACCGGCATCGTCGTGCAGTGCCAGAACGAGCGCTCGCAGTCGTCCAACAAGCAGACCGCCCTGAGGATGCTGCGCTCGAGGCTCGCCGAGCTCGCCGAGGAGGAGCGGGAGGAGCAGATGGCGCAGGAGCGCGGCGAGGCGCAGAACACGGGCTTCGGCAGCCAGATCCGCAGCTACGTGCTCCACCCGTACCAGATGGTCAAGGACCACCGCACCGACCACGAGGTAGGAAACATTGACGGCGTGCTCGACGGCGACTTGGACGGCTTCATCCAGTCGTACCTGCTGGCCAAAGCGGCGGGAAGTGTGCTCTAGCAGGGCCTTTCGCTACACTCGGCGATCGTCCCAGGAGAAGAACGGCCGCCGCTAGCGCGCGCATGCGATGACCGCCGTGCAAGAGCCCACACTCGTCACCGACCCGCCCGATCAGAGCATCGAGGCCGAGCGCCCGCAAGGCGATGCGGCCGCTGCCGCGGCGCGCGCGATGATCGTCTTCGAGAACGTCCACAAGGTCTACGAGCCGAGCGTGGTCGCACTCGAGGGCGCGTCATTCGTGATCGAGAAGGGCGAGTTCGTCTTTCTCGTCGGCGCGTCCGGCTCCGGGAAGTCGACGATGATCCGGCTTCTCCTGAAGGAGCTCGAGCCGACCTCCGGCACGATCATCGTCGGCGGGCGTGACCTGGGCCGTCTCCGGCGAGGGAAGGTGCCGATGCTCCGCCGGAACATCGGCTGCGTCTTCCAGGACTTCAAGCTTCTGCCGGGCCGCTCGACCGCGGAGAACGTCGCCTACGCGCTCAAGGTGCAGGGCGAGGGGCGGAATTCCATCCGCCGCAAGGTGCCCGAGGTGCTGAACATGGTCGGGCTATCGCACAAGGCCAACTCGTTCCCCGACGAGCTGTCGGGTGGTGAGCAGCAGCGCGTCTCGATCGCGCGCGCCTTCGTCAACCATCCGCCGCTCCTGGTCTGCGACGAGCCGACGGGGAACCTCGACCCCGACACGTCGGTCGGGATCATGCAGCTCCTCTACCGGATCAACCGCTCGGGGACGACCGTCGTGATGGCGACACACGACCGCGAGATGGTCGACAAGATGCGCCGCCGGGTGATCGCGCTCGAGGACGGCCGGATCGCACGCGACGAGCGGCGCGGGGGGTACACCTCCGAATGAGGCTGAAGATGATGCTCGGCGAGGCGGTGCGCTCGATCGGGGCGAACGTCTCGACCACCGTCGCCGCGACGATGACCGTGCTGATCGGCATGTTCCTGCTCGGCCTCTTCATCGCGTTCGCCACCTACGCGCACTCGTGGAGCGACCACGTGAAGGGCGGACTCGTCGTCAAGGTGTTCTTCGACCGCGACGCCCCGGCGAGCAGCGTCGAGGCAATGCGCGTCAAGCTCGAGTCCGACCCGCGCGTTCAGAAGGTCGGTTTCGTCTCGGCGGAGGAGGCTCTGGCCAAGATGCGGCGCGACCGGCCTGATCTCTTCAACGCCCAACTCCCGTACAACCCGCTCGGGCATGCCTACACCGTGACCCCGAAGCGGGCGGAGGACACCGAGGCGATCGCCAACTCGCTCGAGCCGCTCCCGCCGGGCGTCCACAACGTGACCTACGGAGAGGAGAAGGCGAAGCGGATCCTCAAGGTCGCGAACGTGATCAATTCGATCTTCCTGCTCGCGGGGCTGATCCTGCTCATCGCGTCGACGATCCTGATCGCGAACACGATCCGCCTCTCGATCTTCTCGCGCCGACGCGAGATCGAGGTGATGAAGCTCGTGGGCGCGACGAACTGGTTCGTCCGCGGGCCGTTCATGCTCGAGGGCCTGCTGTGCGGGCTGGTCGGCTCTGTGCTCGCGGTGATCCTGCTCTTCCTGAGCAAGGAGATCGCGCTGCCGGCGATCATCCCGAGCTTGAGCGAAGGCCCCGGCGTCGAGGCGATCGCGTTCTGGGCGAACGCCCTCATCCTCCTCGGTCTCGGGCTGCTCCTCGGCGCAGCTGGTTCCGGCCTGACGCTGCGGCGATTCCTCAGGGTCTAGAGCGGATCGTCGTCGAGGTCGGCCGGCGGGGCCGCCTCGTCGTCGGCGAGCCGTACTTCACGCCCGGGGTCCCGCTCGTCCTCGACAAGCGCGGGATCTCCGAGCTTCGTCCGGGAGACCTGGCCGTCGTCGTCGCGCCGCAGCGCGGGCGCGCGCGGCTGGAGAAGAAGCTCGGTCCCGCCGACTCGATCGACAGCGTCCTCGACGCGCTGCTCGAGCAGGAGGGCCTCGTCGAGCAGCACGAGCCCCACGACCCGCCCCCGCCGTCGCTGGAGGGGCGGGTCGACCTCCGCGACCAACCCGCCTTCACGATCGATCCCGAGACCGCGAAGGACTTCGACGACGCGATCTCCGTCCAGCAGGACGGGGACGGCTTGCGCGCGTGGATCCACATCGCCGACGTCGCACACTTCGTCCCGGCCGGGACGCCGCTCGACCGCGGCGCGGCTCGCCGCTCGTTCTCCGCGTACGTCCCGGGCCGCGTTGCTCCGATGCTTCCGCCGGAGCTCGCGGACGACCTCTGCAGCCTCCGCCCTCACCAGGATCGGCTCGTCGTCACCGTCGAAGTGCCGTTCGACGCCGCGCTGGAGGCGGGGGAGCCCTCGTTCTATCGCTCGGTGATCCGAAGCCGCGAGCGCCTCACCTACGGCCAAGCGGAACGGATTCTCGCGGGCAAGGAACGCGCCTCGGACGAGATTGCCGAGGGCCTCCGGCTGGCCGAGCGCCTCGCGGTCGAGCTGCGCCGACGCCGCTTCGCGCGCGGAGCGCTGCGAATCACCACGCGCGAGATCTCGTTCGAGTTCGACGGCCGCGGCGGAGTCGAGCGCGCGTGGTTCGAGTCGGAGCCGCACGCCCATCTCCTGATCGAGGAGCTGATGATCCTGGCGAACGAGGCAGTCGCCGGGCTGCTCGGCGAGCGGCGACGCGAGACGCTCTACCGCATCCACGAGCGGCCGGAGCCGACGGCGATCACGCACCTCCTGGCGAAGCTCGCGGAACTCGAGGTGCCGACCCCGCCGGCGCCGGATGTTAAGGGTCTGACCCCAACCGCAGCGGCCATGCTCGCTGGGGAGATCAGCGAGCGCGTCAGCCGCTACGTCGAGAGCTCAGGCCGCGGGGTCGAGGCATACCCCGCACTCGTGCTCCGCGCGCTGAAGCAGGCGCGCTACGACCCGAAGAACCTCGGCCATTCCGGCCTCGCTAGTCCGGCGTACTGCCACTTCACCTCGCCGATCCGTCGCTATCCGGATCTCGTCTGCCACCGCACGCTGCTCCGGGAGCTCGGCGCCGGCGACGACCCGCCGCCCGAGGATCTGGGCGCACTGGCCGAGCACGCGTCGACCCGGGAGCGCGCGATCGCCGGGGTCGAGTACCAGGCCGACGACATCTGCCTCGCCTGGCTCCTCGAGGCCGTGCTCTACGACCGGGGCTGGGAGGCGCCGTTCGACGGCGAGATCACGGGCCTGATCGCCTCGGGTCTGTTCGTCCGCTTCGGAGACGTCTTCGAGGGCTATCTGCCCGTGCGCAAGCTGCCCGGCTACTTCGAGATCAGCGAGCTGGGGACCGCACTCGTCGCGCGCCGCGGAGGCCGCCGGTTCGGGCTCGGTGACCCGATCGAGGTGCGGGTCGCCACGATCGACCGGCCGGCAGGCAAGATTGAGCTCGATCTCCCGTGAAGCTCGAAGGAATCCACCACATCACCTGCATCACGGCCGACGCGCCGGGCAACGTCGAGTTCTACGTCGGCGTCCTGGGACTGCGCCTCGTCAAGAGGTCGGTCAACCAGGACGACCCGACCGTCTACCACCTGTTCTACGCGGACGAGAAGGGCAGCGCCGGCTCCGACATCACGTTCTTCGAGTACCCCGGAGCGCGGAAGGGGCGCGCCGGCGCCGGGATGATCCACCGGATCACCTGGCGCGTCGCCTCGCCCGAGGCACTGGACTTCTGGGAGCAGCGGCTTGGAGAGAAGAGCCTCGCGACGACGCGCGAGGACGGGCGACTCCGCTTCGAGGATCCAGAGGGCCTGGGGCTCGAGCTCGCAGTCGTCGAGACCGGCGACGAGCCGCTGACCGCCGGGCACCCGGAGATCCCGGCCGAGCTCGCGCTCCAGGGCTTCGAGAGCGTTCGGGCCTACGCCGCCGACCCGGAGGCGAGTCGGCAGCTGCTCGAAGAAACGCTCGCCTTCGAGCCCAAGGGGGAAAGCGAGTGGGAGGCGCGCGGCGAGCAGCGCGGCGGGATCTATGCGTACGACGAGCCGCCCGATGCGCCCGGCTCCGGCGGCGCCGGAACGGTCCACCACGTGGCGTGGGCGAGCACCATGGAGGAGCACGAGGCTTGGCGGGATCGCGTCGCGCAGGCAGGCGCCAGACCGACGCCGGTGATCGACCGCTACTACTTCAAGTCGATCTACTTCCGCGAGCCGGGCGGCGTGCTGTTCGAGATCGCGACCCTCGGTCCGGGGTTCACGGCCGACGAGCCGCTGGAGACGCTCGGCGAGCGTCTCGCGCTACCCCCGAACTACGAGCCGCTGCGCGATCGTCTCGAGGAGGTCCTCACGCCGTTGCCGAACCCACGGGCGGCGTGGAGTACCAAGTAAGGCCGGCGGCGGGCGATCCCGCCGGCGCGCTCGTCCTCTTCCACGGCCGCGGAGCGGACGAGCACGACCTCTTCGCGTTGCTCGATTTCCTCGACCCGGAGCGGCGGCTGGTCGGCGTGACGCCGCGCGGCCCGTTTTCGTTCCCGCCCGGCGGGGCGCACTGGTACAAGCTCCAGCAAGTCGGCTTCCCGGACCGCGAGACCTTTCTCGAGACGTACCGCGCGGTCGGCGACTGGCTCGACGGCTTCCTCGAGGAGCACGGGATCGGCTATGAGCGGGCCATCCTCGGTGGGTTCTCGCAAGGGGGCGTGATGGCGTACTCGTTCGGCCTCGGGCAGGGAAGGCCCCGCCCGGCGGCGCTCGTCGCGCTCAACAGCTTCATCCCTACGGTGGACGGCTTCGATCTCGACCTCGGCGAGATCCCGCCCGTCGCGATCGGCCACGGGACGTTCGACCCGATCATTTCGGTGGAGTTTGGACGGACGGCCCGGAAAACGCTGGAGGAGGCCGGCGCGTCGGTGCTCTATCGCGAGTACCCGCTGCCGCATGCGATCGACCCTGGGTACCTCCTCGAGATCAGGGCGTGGCTGGAACGCGTGGCTGCTGCTGCGTGACGCAGTGGATTCCGCCGCCGCCCTCGGCGAGCGGCAGGGCGTCGACCCCGACAACTTCGCGGCCGGGGAACGCCTCGGCGATTCGAGCGAGCGCCTCGCGGTCGGTGCGCGTTCCGGCGACCGGTACGACGACGCAGCCGTTTCCGACGTAGAAGTTGAGGTAGCGGACAGGCGTCGTAGGCAGGTCGAAGGCGATCACCTCGAGACCAGCCTGCTCGAGCACTCGTCGGCTCTCGGTAGGGGTCGTCTGGCAGAGAACCCGGCCCGGCGCGACAAACGCCACGATGTTGTCGGCGTGGCCTCCGGTTTCATCGTCGGGTAGGCCGGCCAGGAGCCAGATGACGCGCTCCACGCCGAGATAGCTGCGGAACGCTCGCTCGAAATCCTCACGCGTGCGGCCGGGGTTCCGGTTCCCGGTGAGGATCGACGACTCGACCGCTACGAGCGTCCCGGCGCCGTCGACCGTGATCGAGCCGCCTTCGAGGACGAGCGGGACCGGCTGCCGCTCGATTCCGAGCCGGCGGCAGACGCGCTCGCCGATCGAACCGCGGTAGGGAGGAAGCGAGCGGCCCCACGAGTTGAACTGGAAGTCGACGGCCACGAGCTCCTTCTCGTCTCGGACGGCGAAGATCGGGTTCGCGTCACGCACCCAGGCAGTGCCGAGCGGAACTTCGAGCACCTCGACCTCCGGCCCGCAGGCCGCCGCAGCCTGCCGGCCGTACCCGGGGTGCGCGAGCATGAGCACGGGCTCGTAGCGGCTGATCGTCCGCGCGAGCTCGGCGTGCGCGACCCGTGCCTCGGCGATCAGTCGCACCGGCACCTGGTCGCGGCCCGGCCAGCCCATGAAGCAGCGCTCGTGCAGCTCCCATTCCGCCGGCATCAGCAGATCCATCCGGCGAACGTACAATCCGCGATCCCTGTCACTCGAAAAGGAGCGCACGTGTCTGAGCAGGAACCGCAGCGCGACGACCAGCCGCAGACCCAGGACGACATCCAGGATTTGGACGTCTCCCAGGAGAGCACGGACGACGTCGTCGGCGGGAAGAAGCGCCTCGACGACCAGGAAGACAGACGAGCCCGGTAGCCGACCGACTCGTCGTAGAAAACCGGAGGGCGAGGCACGAGTACCACCTGCTCGAGCGGGTGGAGGCGGGCCTCGTCCTCTCCGGTTCCGAGGTGAAGTCGCTGCGCGCGGGGCAGGCGCAGCTCCAGCGCGCCTTCGCGGACATCCGCGACGGGGAGCTGTGGCTCGTCGGCGCGCATATCGCGCCTTACGACCAGGCCGGGATCGAGAACCACGATCCGGACCGCGACCGGAAGCTCCTCCTGCATCGCCGTGAGATCGACAGTCTGAAGGGCAAGGTGCTGGAGCGCGGCTTCACGCTCGTCCCGACGAAGCTCTATTTCAAGGGCGGCCGGGCGAAGGTCGAGCTCGCGCTGGCCAAGGGCAAGGATGTCCGGGACCGCCGGCGGGAGATCTCCAAGCGCGACTCGGACCGGCAGATCGAACGGGCGATGAAGAGCCGTTCGCGATAGGTCGGGCTACAATTTGTCCACACATACGGGGGCGATCAGGTTTCGACGTGGTCGGTTCTCCGGCAGAGCTGCAAGCCGAGGTCCCCGGTCGGCCTCGTAAAACAACCGGGAACAACAGCAAGTGCGGATAACAATCGCGCACTCGCTCTCGCTGCCTAACCCGTAGCGAAGCGCGTCGCTCCGAGCTCGGCCCGTGGCTCGGTCAAGCGGCGTCAACTAACGGGCTCGGCGCCTAGGGAATGTCATCGCCCGAAGCGCGACGCCAAAGGATGACTAGCCCGGCGGTTGGTCGGCTGCCTACCGGCCGGCGGGCGAAACTCAATGGCAGCCTAAGCTTGTAGACGCTCTGACCGGTGCGTCCGCGGACGCGGGTTCGATTCCCGCCGCCTCCATTCCCCCTCGAATTCCGGCTCCGCTACGCGGGGTCGACGTCGCGGCTCACGATCCACGCGTGCTTGCCGACCTGCCTTACCCTCGTGAACCCGTACTGCTCGAACAGCTCGGCGGTCGCGCTGAACAGGAACCGGCTTTGAGCCTCCCGTCCGGCGGTTACCTCGGAGATCGCCTCGACGAGTCCCCCGCCGCCGGCGGCGATCTGGGCGAGCGCGCCCTCCAGCCCGGCCCGCGCGACTCCGCGACCGCGATGGCCCTTGTCGACGAAGATGCAGGTGATCCGCCAGCGCGCACGAGGCGGCGGGTTCTTTGCGTACTCACGGTGATGCTTGAGCCCGAGTTCCTCTGGACTGCCGTACTGGCACCAGCCCTGCGCGAGGCCGTCCTCGTCGAAGACCAGCGCGGCATGCGCGTGGCCCGCGCTGACCAGCTCCTCCTTCAGAGTGCGGGGATCGCTGACGCCGCGTTGGTACTCGGAGTGATGGGCGATGCACCAGCACCCTCCGTAGACCCCGTTGTTGCGCTCGACCAGCTCAGCAAAGGCGCCCCACGTGGACGCGTCGAGCGGGCGGGTCTTGTAGGAAGGCCCTTCGACCGGGTTCGCCCCTCCGGATATCTGGGCTGCGCGCTTGGCCATCGGCCTTAGCCGCGAGCTCTCTCGGCTACGAGCTGCTGCATTCGTTTGCGGGAGCCTGAGGATCGCCGTCGGACGTATCCAGGCGGATCTGCAACACCGGGCCGAGGAATGAGTCGTGGTGCTGCGACGCAAGTCGTACGCGCATGGTGAGCGGCGGCTCTCCGTTACACGGCGGCAGCACGACGCCTACAGATCGTCCCGGTGCGGGGCGGAGAGCCGATCGCGTAATACCAGTCCGGGAAGAAGCTCCACGGTTTTGACAGCACCCGGCCGGCCCTGTCGACCACGACGATTCCGTATGAGCCGATCTCGTGGAGGGTGTTGCCGTTGTTGGTCAGCGTGAGCTGCACGCCCGGGCCCTCATCGAGGTACTGCAGCGGCTCCGCGGTGAGCGTGCCCGCGACGTGCGGGCCCTTCGCAGCCTTGGTCGTGGGCGTCGTGCAGTAGCCCTGCCATGCGACTGCGCGGGGCTTGAAGCGCCACATACGGGCCAGGGCCTGGATGTCAGGCGCGCGCGGACCACAGTGCTGCTGACCGTCCCACTGCTTCTCGACGATGCTGCAAGGACGGCTCTTGGGATAGTCGAGGTACGACCACATGAGCCCGCAACGGTTCGGTAGATGCCCGAGTCCCATCGCGTGGCCGATCTCGTGCGCGACGATCTTCACCTGTCCGTTGTGGAACCCCTTCGGCGACTTCAGGCGCGCCTTGCTCAGCAGCACGAAGCCGATACCGCCGAACCCGGCGACCGCGCTCTTCGGCGAGCCGATGTACGGCTTCTGGGTGATGGTGATGTCTGCTCGCCTGCCGGGCCGCGCCGGCGCGAAGCGGAACGGGGTTCCTGCGCGGTTCCAGATTGCGAATGCCTCGTTGACCTGCCAGACGTACGTCGACTTGTTCCGATACGTGATCTGGAGGTGACCGTACGGGGAGCTGGCGGCGCTCGTGAGTGGCGGAGCCAGCAGGATTCCCGCCAGCAGTGCGCAAACGGCCACGGTCAGGGTTCGACGCGGAGGTAGCGCCCGGGCTTCGCGGGTCAGTCGCATCTCGCGAGGCTACCTTCGAACTATGAAGGCTTAAGGAGCCGGTCGGTCTTCGCGGCCATGATGAAGTCGTTGCGGTGGAGGCCCCGGATCTTGTGCGTCCACCAGCTGACCGTCACCCGGGCCCACTCGGTGACGATCGCCGGGTGATGGCCCTCTGACTCTGCCGCCTCGCCGACTCGGTTTGTGAAGGCCAGGGCCTGCGCGAAGTCGTCGAACTCGAACTCGCGACGCAGCCGCTTGATGCCGTCGATTTCCACGAGCTTCCATTCCGGCACCTGCGGATAGAGCTCCGCGATCTCCTCGTCGGTCACCGTCGGCGCGCCGCGCCGGCACGCCTCGCACTTCATCGTGGCGAGGTTCTCCACGGCCGCAGCGTAGTGGCGGCGGCGGTGGACATCCGGTGCCGGAACGACAATCATCCGTCGAGAAGATGGGGGTCCGCCTTTTCCTATTCGCGACGGTCCTAAGCGCGGCACTCGGCCTGGGCGCCGACGCTCAGGCGGCGGTCAAGGCATCCGTCAAACGCGGCGTCCTGACGGTTACCGGAACCAACGCGGCGGACAGGATCGTGCTGCGCCTAGCCGCGCGCGGCCGGCTGGCGATCGATGTGAAGGAGGACGGCTCGGCGGACTTTGCGTTCGCCCGCGGCAGGTTCGCCCGGATCGTCGTCATTTCCGGCGGTGGCAATGACCGCCTCCGCATCGACGAGCGTCGCGGCCGATTCACGAACACGGAGCGGACCACGTTCAACGGGGGCGCCGGCGCGGACACGCTGCTCGGCGGGTCGTTCGTGGAGCTCCTCTACGGTGGCGCCGGGAACGACACGGTCGACGGCAACCGGGGGAACGATCGCGTCTTCTTGGGGGCCGGGAACGACAGGCTGAGCTGGAATGCGGCGGAAGGTGCTGACACGGTCCAGGGCGACACCGGGGAAGACACCGTCACCGTCAACGGTGGCAGCGGCTCCGACGTCATCGACGTCTCGGCGGGAGCCGGAACGCGGGTCGTCGTCACCCGCGGCCCGAGCGTCGCCGGCGTCGAGAATCTCTCCGTCTACGGCTTGGAGGGAGACGACCTCCTCTCGGGTGGCGCCATCGCAGGGTTGACGCGTTTGACGCTCGATGGAGGCGCCGGCAGCGACACCCTGACCGGCGGGAACGGCAACGACACGCTGAACGGCGGCGGTGAGAACGACACCATCGACGGGAACCAGGGCGCCGACGCTGTGCTCCTCGGCGCGGACAACGACTTGGCGATCTGGGACGTCGGTGACGGCGCCGATCAGATCGAGGGCGACGCGGGAGCTGACGCGGTGACCGTGAACGGAACCAACGGGCCGGACGCGATCACAGCCACGCCTGCCGCCGCCGGACATGTCGGCATCGGCGGCGGGCCCGACCTGGCGGGAATCGAGGGCCTCCTGGTTCAGGGCCACGGCGGGGACGACACGCTCTCCGCCGGCGCGATCGCCGGCCGCCTGGCGCTCGCCATAGACGGAGGTGCCGGGAACGACGCCGTGAGCGGTGGCAACGGCAACGACTCACTGGTCGGCGGTAGCGGCGACGACACGATTACGTGGAACACGGGCGACGGCGCCGACTCCATCGAAGGAAACGAGGGTTCGGACGTCGTCGTCGTCAACGGGACGAGCGGGCCGGACACGATCACCGGAACGCCCTCGGCGACTTCCGGCCGTGTCGGGGTTACGGGCGGCTTCGAGATCGGCGGGGCCGAGAGCCTGGTCCTGAACGGCCTTGCCGGCGACGACGTCCTCTCCGGTGGTGCGCTCGCCGGTCTGGTCCAGCTGACACTCGACGGCGGGGCGGGCGCCGACACGCTGAACGGCGGCAACGGCAACGACGTCCTCAACGGCGGAACGGAGAACGACACGGCAGACGGCAATGCCGGCGCGGACACGGCCCAACTCGGCGCGGGCGCGGATCTGTTCGTCTGGGATCCGGGTGACGGCAGCGACGTGGTCGAGGGAGGCGCAGACATCGACACGCTGCGTTTCAACGGTTCCGCAGGTGCTGAGATCATGAACGCCTCGGCCAACGGCGGCCGGCTGCTCTTCACTCGCAACCTCGGGAACATTGCCATCGACGCGAACGACCTCGAGTCGCTGATCGTGGCCGCCCTCGGCGGGACGGACACGATCGCCGTCGGCGACCTGGCCGGAGCTGACGTCACGGCAGTGAACATCGACCTTGGCGTTTCGGGCGCGGGCGACGCCGCCGCCGATGTGGTGACCGTGAGCGGGAGCGCGTCCGCAAACGTCATCCAGGCGGCGGCGGTCAGCGGCACCGTCCAGGTCACCGGCTCAGCCGCGCAGGTCGACATCACCGCACCGGAAGCGGCGAACGACTATCTGGTGCTGAACGGCCTCGGCGGCGACGACACCCTGTCGGGTGGGTCTCTCGCGTCGTTGATGCGCCTCACCCTGGAAGGCGGCGACGGAAACGATGCGCTCAACGGCGGGAACGGCGCCGACGTGGTGATCGGCGGGGCCGGCGACGACACGACCGACCCCAACGCCGGCAGCGACACCGCCTTTCAGGGAACCGGGAACGACGTCTTCGTCTGGGATCCCGGCGACGGCAGCGACGTGATCGAGGGTCAGGACGGGACGGACACGCTGCGCTTCAACGGCTCCGCCGGCGCCGAGATCTTCACCGCGTCGGCAAACGGAGGGCGGCTCCTCTTCACGCGAAACGTCGGCAACATCGTCATGGACGCCGACGACGTGGAGATCTTGACCGTCAACGCGCTTGGCGGCTCGGATTCCGTCACGCAGAACGATCTGACGGCGACCGATGTGCAGAGCGTCACGGTCGACCTCGGCGTCAGCGGAGTCGGCGACGCGGCCGCCGATGCCGTCACCATCAACGGCAGGACGACGGCGGACGCCTTTTCGTTGACCGGAGGAGCGGGGTCGGTCACGCTCGAGAACACGTCCACCACGCTCTCGATCACCCGGGCGGAACCGGCCAACGACACGTTGACCGTCAACACGTCGGCCGGCGCGGACCTCGTCGGCGCCTCCGGGCTGGCGGCGACGAGTGTCCTACTGACCGTGAACGGCGGCTCCGGAGACGACGTCCTCGACGGCAGCCAGGGAAATGACGTCGTCAACGGCGAGGCGGGCAACGACATCATTCGTGGCGGCAACGGCAACGACACGCTCGACGGCGGCGCGGACACGGACTACATCGACGGCGGGCCCGGGCTCGACACCGCCGCGAACGGCGAGACCGTCGTCAACGTCCCGTAGCTCAGCCGGCGGCGTGCGTCAGGACGCCGTCGAGGGGTCGCGGGATCGCCGCGGGCTCGAGCGCCTCCACGAGCAGGCGCGCGTAACGGATCTTCCTCCTGCCGCCGCTGCCCATGAAGCGGTGGAGCTGCTCCTCGATCGGACGGCCTCGCCACGACGGCTGCTTCTGAAGCGTGCGGAACCGGGACAGGTCGCCCTGCTCCTCGGCGACGCGCAGCACCCTCTTTGGGCCGACGGCTCGAATCAGCTCCTCCTCGAGGTCGGCTTCGCAGACGTAGAAGCCGAGGCGCTCCATGTCGGCCCGTGTGAGGTTCGACCCGAGCCCGGCTCGTTCGAGCCCCCGGCCGAAGTCCGGCGCTTCGGCTTCGTCGCAGAGTCCGGCGAGCTTCACGTTCCGAAAGCGGTCCAGATAGCGGCCGATTGCCTGCGCGCCGCCGATCGGCACGACCGAGATCCGCTCCGCGGCAAGATCGATCCCTCGCTGCTCGGCGAGCGCCTCGACGGCCGCCTGGTCGCTGAGGCCCTCGACGAGCACGACGGCCTTTGGTTGCTCTCGGTCCACCGCGATATGGTGGCGGCATGAGGGGTCGTGCCGCGTTCCTGGCGATCGCCGCCGCGGGTCTCCTGTTCGCCGCCGTGGCGCAGGCGATCCCCATGGGCTCCTATGGGAACACGGCGCGCTTCGATCAACTGACCGGGCAGCAGACACGGTCCGGGCTCGTGTTTCTCGGGTGGGATCAGGGAGGAAGCTGGGGCTCGCCGTACAGCTTCTTCCTCGGCGCGCTTCGCGAGCGGCCGCACATCGCGCTCCACACGGAGGGCCGCGGCCGGAACATCACGCCGAGCGCGATCGCCCTCGGAAAGGGAGACGCTCATCTGATCGGCCTCGCGAACGCGATCGCCGAGGCCGGGAAGCCCGTGATCATCCGGCCCCTCGCGGAGATGAACAACTCCAAGAACCCGTACTGCGCTTTCACGCCCGGCGGCTCGAGGCGCGGCGGCGCCTATTCGACCAGGTGGTACCGCAAGGCGTTCCAGCGCATCTACGTCCTGATGCACGGCGGAACCGCGCGGGCGATGACCGCGCGCCTGCGGGCGCTGGGGATGCCCGGCGTGCGGACCGATCTTCCAGTGAACCGCTACCCGAACATGACGGTGGTCTGGAACCCGCTCGCGGTCGGCGTCCCGAACGTCTCGGGGAACCACTATCGCGACTACTTCCCGGGACTCCGGTACATGGACGCCTACGGCAACAACTACTACCAAACCGGCGGCGGGTACGCGTTTCACCGCACCGAGGAGCTCTACAAGGCGTTCCCCACGAAGCCGTACATGTTCCCGGAGTGGGGGCTGAGCGTGGACGACCCGGTCTACATCCGGGAGTTCGGCAACTTCCTGCGCCGCCACAAGCGCGTGCGGTTCGCAAGCTTCTACAACGGGCCGTCGGGAGGCGCGTACGACATCGGCAGGAAGCCTCGGGCCCGCGCCGCCTACCGCCGCTTCATCACGCCGCTGTCCAGCTAAGTCGCTGGCCGCCGAGCTCCCCCCACCGCAGCTCCTCACGCCTGCGGCTCACGAAATCTCGTTCGGGCGGATTGCCGGGCGCGTGCCTGCCGGGACGACCCGGATCGTCATCGGCATCGGCCGTCGCGTCGTTGCGGACAAGGAGCTGGGGAGGGCTCGGTTCGACATCCGTGTCGACCTGCCCTCGCAGGACGTGCGATTGACGGTGACGGCGATCGACGAGGACGGCCGGCGCTCCTCGACGAGTGTCGAGCCGGTGTTCGGACTGCCGCGCGCTGCGGAGCCCCGCGGGCCGCCTGCGCGATTCCGTAGCGATGCCGCCCTCGGCCGGACGATCCGGCGGCTTGCCGGCTCCTTCTCCGGCGCCTGCGGGATCTACGTGCGCGACCTGCGCACCGGCCAAGGCGCGAGCTGGAACGCCCACACGCCGTTTCCCGCGGCGTCGACGGTGAAAGTGGGCATCGCCATCGAGGTGCTGCGCGTCCTGCGCGGACAGCCGCGACGCGGGAGCCGCCTCGACGCGCTGATGCGCTCGATGCTGATCCCCTCGGAGGACAAGCCGGCGAACGAGCTGCTGACCTGGCTCGGCGGGTCGACGAGCGGCGGCGCGGCGCGCGTGAACGCGATCTTCCGGTCGCTCGGCATGAACAACACCGACATGTACGGCGGTTACATCGTCCAGTCGGCTCGGCCGAGCTTCGTGGGCAAGCGGACCACGGCCGCGGATCTCGCGACCCTTCTCCGGGAGGTTCATCTCGCAGCGGGCGGGCGCGGACGGCTCGCGACGCGCTACCGCGGGAGCTTCGTGCCGGGCGACGCGCGGTTCCTGCTCTACCTCATCGCCCAGGCGCGGCCGAACTGGCTGGGCCGCTTCCTGCCGGGCGTGCCGTTCGTGCACAAGCCCGGCTGGATCACGAAGGTGCGGCACGACGCCGGACTCGCGTACTACCGGGAGGGCGCCCTGCAAATCGTGGTCCTGACCTGGAACGCGCGGGGCGTCAATTCGTCCTACGAGCTCTTCATCGCGCGGGTCGCCCGCGCCGCGTACGACCGCTTCAGGCGGCGCGGCTGACGGGCTGCGTCAGGCAGGTCGGCCCGCCCTCGCCGAGGTTCAGCTCGCTCGCCTCGTAGACGTGCACCTCGCAGCCGGCGCGCTCGAGGATCCCGCGGGTCTTCGGGGCCGTGTCGGCCATCACGACGACGCCGGGCCGCACCGCGAGCACGTTGCAGCCCTGGAGCTCCAACTCGTCGGGATCGACGTGGAGACGCCGGATCCCCCGCTCGTCGAGCGCCTCGATCAGCGGCACGGGGCAGAGCGGCTCGTGGACGAGGGCCAGGTCCTCGGCGACCGGAGAGACGACGCTCAGGAGGTGCAGCAGTTTCTCCGGCCCGCGGTGGTGCGGCAGGTCGAACCGTTCGACCAAAGCGCCTTCCTCCGCCAGGATCGCCGCGAGCTGCTCGTGGGCCGCAGCGTTCGTCCGGTAGCCGCGGGCGACGGCCAGCGTTCGCTCGTCCAGCCAGAACATGTCCCCGGCATCGGCGACGGCGCCGTCCTCGAGCCGGCCCGCCGGTGGAACTCCCAGCTCGGCGAGCGCCGCGACGAGTCGAGGCGGCTCCGGGACACGGGCGGATTTCGCCATCTGCAGCTCGACCGAGCCGCGCTCGGTCACCAGCACCGGGTCGTAGGCGTAGCAGCCGTCCACGAGCCCGTCGGCGGCCGGCAACACGGTCACCTCGACGCCGAGCCCGGACAGGAGCTCCGCGAAGGCCGTGTGCTGCGCGCGGAGCCGCTCGAGATCCGGCGTGGACAGCCAGCCCGCCGACGCGAAGTCGCCTCCCGCGGGCTCGGAGAGGAGCGCGCGGCGCAGCGGCGCGGTCGTCGACCTCACGTGCCTGTTGCGGAGAAGTGCTGGTAGTCGGGCGTCGACCAGCGGCCGCCCCAGCGCCAGCCGATCGACGCGAAGGCTCGCACCACGACGTCCCCGTCGACGACCATCCCGCGCCGCCGCTTCGAGCGATCGAGGAAGCGCCGGCCGGCCGGCGGCGAGACGTGGCTCCCGCGGACGAACGGATTCTCGACGGGGTTCAGGTCGATCGCGAGCCCGTACGCGTGCTGCGACCAGCTCCTCGTGCCCTCGACGAGCCGGCAGTTGAAGCCCGACGTGTTGTCGGCCGCCATCGACGCGTCGTCGCTTCCCTTGTAGGCCTCGACGGTGCGCAGGCGCCGAATCGGAAACTTGGCCGCGTAGATGCGCCGGAAGACCGAGAGGACGCCGCGCGCCGCCGAGTCGCGCACGACGATCGACCCCATCCGCCGCTTGCCGTCGAAGCCCCAGTACGCCACGTCCAGCCGCCGCAACTCGGACGGGCCGACCGGACAGCCCGGGCGATACGAGTAGCCGCAGCTCGTCGCGCGTGACCTTCGAGATGCGGCCCGAGAAGCCGGTGGCCGGCGGCGCGCCGGCGAGCAGCACGACGAACGCGATCACGGCGAGCTTCACGGGCGTAGTCTGGCGATCGGATGGACCACGAGGCGGTGCTCCAGCGGATTCGCGAGCTCTGCCTGGCCCTGCCCGAGACGAGCGAGCGGCTCAGCCACGGGCATCCGACGTTCTTCGTGCGCGACAAGCGGTCGTTCGCCATGGTGCTGCGCAACCACCACGACGACGGGCGCTTCGCGATGTGGTGCGCCGCCGAGGACGGTCTTCAGGAGATGCTCGTGGAGGCTGACCCCGAGCGCTTCTTCCGGCCGCCGTACGTCGGCCATCGCGGCTGGCTCGGCGTCAGGCTCGACGGAAAGCTCCACTGGGACGAGCTCGCGGGGATCGTCGAGGACGCGTACGCCGAGGTGGCGCCGCCGAAGCTCGTCGAAGCCGCCAGGGCTCAGGGCCTGAGCTCGTAGAGCCGGAAGAAGCCTCCATCCACGTCGAGCACGTTGACGGTCAGGCCGGCCTCTTCGCCGAGGGCACGGACCGTGTCCTCGCGGATCACCGTGCCGATCGCCGCCGACGGCTGCTCCGCCATCGACGACGGGAGGCAGTGGGTGATGCTCCAGCCGTACATCATCCGCTCGAGCTCGTCACCGGGCGCCGTGAACGTCGCCGCGACGGCCTCGTCCGCCACGAGGATCGATCCGTCATCGGCCAGCGCGTCTCGAGCCGCGGCCAGCACCTCGACCGGCCGCGAGAGATCGTGGAGCACCTCGAGGATCATCACGACGTCGAACGGGCCGAGCTCGCTCAGCGCGGAGGCGTCGACGTTCTCGAAACGGGCGCCGGCCCCGGCCTGTCGCGCTAGCTCGCGGGCGTCGTCGACCGATGCGGAATCGCTGTCGATGCCGACCACCTCGACTCCGGGAAACGCCTTGGCGACAGCGATCGCGGCGAAGCCCTGGCCGCAGCCGAGGTCGGCGGCGCGGCTTCCGTCGCGGAGCTCCTTGGACATCGCCGGCAGCCAGTCCCGCACGAGCGCCGTCGAAAACGCGGGGCGATTGATCCCGCCCTGCCCGGCGCGCATGTCCTCGCCGTAGCTCGAGAAGGGGACGCCCGTTCCGTCCCGATATGCCTCCACGACCTCGTCCAGCGTCTTCGCGATGCCGACGACGAGCTGCGAGAAGGGCGCGAGATGGAGCTCGTGGTCGGGGTCGGTCAGGATGCCGGCGTGCTCGGCCGGGAGTGAGAAGCGCCGCTCCTCCGCGTCCTTCGCCGGATCGTCGACGGCCAGGACGCCGGCCACCGCCTGCTGCTCCAACCACTCGCGCGCGTACCGTGGGTGGATGCTGGCGGCGTCGGCGAGCTCCGCGGCGGTTCGGCCCGAATCACGCAGCGCCCCGTAGAGCCCGAGCCGTACGCCGAGGTACACGCCGAACAGTTCGAGCGCGCCGATCGTCGCCTCGAACAGCCGCTCGTCGAGCGTTCCTGTAGGTGCTTCGGTCGTGGACATTCGAGCCTCCTCGATCGGAAAACCGTTCCGTGTTCCCCGGAGTTTTCCGAAAGCGGGCGTGGTGGGAGTAAGCTCGTCTCAGGGTGAGCGAGACGGCGGGCTCTTCGCCGCTCGCCCAGCGCCGCCTCCGCCGCCCGTCAGGCGTCTGTGCCTGGAAGGAGGTGCGATGGCTCGGAAGAGAAGGCTGAATGCGCGACCCGTCGTCGCGGTCCTCGCCCTTGCGACGGGCATCGGGATCGCGATCGGGCGGCTGAGAGCGAGTGGAGCTGAGAGGAGAGGCGACATGCAAGCGAACAAGGACCTCGCACGGCGCGTGCTCACGGAGGTGTTCAACGAGGGGCGGCTCGACGTGATCGACGAGCTCGTCTCCCCGGACTACGTCGGCCACGACGTCGCCATGCCGGAGCCGATGGTGGGACCCGAGGCGTTCAAGCGATCCGCCTCGGCGTACAAGGCGGCTTTCCCGGACATGACGATGACGATCGAGGAGGAGATCGCCGAGGGCGACACCGTGGTCGTGCGCTGGACCGCGCGCGGGACGCACGAGGGCGAGCTCTTCGGGATCCCAGCGACCGGAAGGCAGTCGACGGTGACGGGAATCACGATCAACCGGATCGTCGGCGGCAAGATCGTCGAGGCGCGTACGAACTGGGACACGTTCGGGCTGCTCCAGCAGCTGGGCGCGATTCCCGAGCCCGCCCGCGCATAGAGCGGCCGAGGGGGCCGCTGCCCAAGCGGCCTCCTCGCAGTTCCCGGCTCAAGAGCGAAGCCGTATCCGCCGACACCGGAGGAACATTTCCGGTTCATGTTCGGCTCGCTCCCACAGCCCGCGTTCCTCCCGTGTCCCATCTGCGGGGCGTCCGTGGCGCGAGGGATGCAGGACGGGCACGAGTGCGAGGAATCGCAGCGCATGTCCTACGAGCGGCTTCAGGTTCAGCTCGAGACCGATCGCTTCGATCTCGAGCTCTCGCGGTGGTTCGCCTCGCCCGCAGGGCGTTTCGCGGTGTACTACGCGGAGCGGCAACGTCACGCCGCGGCTTAGCCGCCCCTTGAACCCGATACGCCCGGCCCTTTAACCTCTCTGGAGGAAGCTCGACGGAGGAGGGGTCGGTCTTGGTTCAGCCGCAACCGAAAGTGGACGCATCCCGGGCACCCGCCGGGACTCCGATGGTGCGGCTCGAAAACGTCGTCAAGAGCTTCGGCGACAACGTTGTTCTGAACGGAATCGACCTCACCGTCGCGCAGGGAGAGGTGCTGGTCGTGATCGGGGCGAGCGGGAGCGGGAAGAGCACGCTGCTTCGCTGCGTCAACCTGCTCGAGCCGATCGACTCCGGGCGGATCTTCCTCGAGGGGCAGGAGATCACGGCGAAAAAGGCCGATGTCTCCGGCGTCCGCCAGCGCATCGGGATCGTCTTCCAGCAGTTCAACCTGTTCCCGCACCTGAAGGCGATCGACAACGTGACCCTGGCGGCACGGCGCGTGAAGCACGTCCGCCGGCCAGAGGCCGAGCAGCGTGCCCACGAGCTGCTCTCGCGCGTCGGCCTGGACGAGAAGGCGCGGCAGTACCCGCACCAGCTGTCCGGCGGTCAGCAGCAGCGTGTCGCGATCGCGCGGGCACTGATGATGGATCCGCACGTGATGCTCTTCGACGAGGTCACGTCGGCGCTCGACCCCGAGCTGGTCGGCGAGGTGCTCGTCGTGATGCGCGACCTGGCGAAGTCGGGGATGACGATGCTCGTCGTCACGCACGAGATGCAGTTCGCGCGTGAAGTCGGCGACCGCCTGATCTTCATGGACGAAGGGCGGATCGTCGAGGAGGGGAAGCCTCTAGAGGTGCTCGACAACCCACGGGAGGAGCGAACGAAGCGGTTCCTGCGCCGTACGCTCCAGCTCGCGGATTCACTGGAGGAGTTGACCATTACCGAAGAAGGAGATGTGAAATGAGACGACTTGGGTTGGTAACCGTCCTGATCGCGGCAATCGTCGCGATGGCGGCGGCGCTCGGGACGGCGGCGACCGCGCACCAGGCGGCGCCGGCCGCGAAGCCGAAGCTGCCCGCGAAGCCGAAACTGCCGGCGCTGCCGTCGGAGGTCAGAAGCCGCGGCCGCTTCCAGATCGGCGTCAAGTGCGACACCCCGCCGTTCGGCTATCAGAACACGAGCGGCGACCACAAGGGCTACGACGTCGAGGTCGCGAAGCAGTTCGCGCGGTGGGCGTTCGGCAACGCCAGCCGCGTCGACTACACCTGCGTCACGACCGCGAGCCGCATCCCGACGCTGGTGTCGAAGCGGGTCGACATGATCATCGCGACGATCACCTGGACGGCTGCACGCGAGCAAGAGATCGACTTCTCGCTGCCCTACTACGGCGCAATCGGGCGGCTGCTCGTCCCGAACTCGGTCACGGTCGGCCGGCTCAGCAGCTGGATGCGCGGGAAACGAATCGTGTCCACCTCGGGGTCGATCTACGACCGCTGGACGAGGAACTGCTTCAAGGACTCGACGTTCCAGGTCATACCGAGCCCGAGCGCGGGCGTGCTTGCCGTCAAGAACGGCCAAGCCGACGCGTTCATGTACGACGACGCGTTTCTCGTCGGCGTCGCCGCGAACGACTCGCAGCTGAAGATGAGCGGCCACCGGTTCCTCGACGTCCCGTGGGGCATCGGGATCCGGAAGGGTGAGTCGCAACTGAAGCGGTGGGTCGACACGGCGGTCCGCGGCATGTCCGCCCGCGACATGTTCTGGCCGATCATGCGACGCACGGTTCCGCGCCGCTTCCATCAGATGTTCCGGAAGAACGTGCCGAGCCCGACGACGAAGCTGCGCTTCCCGCGCGGAACGACGCCGGAGACCAACTGCCCGAGCTAGACAGGCGACACGAGCGGCCGCCCTCCGCGGCGGCCGCTCGTGTTTGATTGCCGCTGATGGACGTCGTCGCAGCCATCGACTGGTCTTTCATCTGGGAGTACCGCTTCGATCTCTGGAACGGCTTCAAGGAAACGATCAAGGTGGCCCTGGTCGGAATCGCCGCATCGTCTCTGATCGGCTTGACCCTCGGCGCCCTGCGCGCCCATCGGATCCCGGTCTTCACGCAGATCGGATGGGCCTACGTCGAGGTGATCCGCAACACGCCGATCCTCGTGCAGATCTTCCTGCTCCACTACGGGCTCATGCCGACGCTCGGGTACCGCGGTGACCTCTTCCTCACCGCGTGTCTCGCGATCACGATCTGGGGCGGCGCGTTCAACACCGAAAACTTCCGAGCTGGGTTCGAGGCTGTGCCCACCCGGCTTCGCGAGGCGGGCTACGCGCTCGGGTTCACTCGCCTCCAGACGTTCTTCAACGTCACCCTCCCGATCGGCGGGCGTATCGCCCTTCCCTCCTCGATCAACACGTACATCTCGGTCCTGAAGAACACGTCGCTGTTGCTCGTCATCGGCTACCCGGAACTCACGACCACGGCGTACAACATCCAGGCGCTCAGCTTCAAGACGTTCGAGATGTTCGCCGTGCTCGCCGTCGTCTACCTCGCCATCGTCTGGACGCTCTCGGCGCTGATCCGGCTGGCTGAGTCGCGGCTGGCTTTGCCGGAGCCGCTCTAGTGCCCGAGCTCCCTCAGTGGTTCCACGACACGGCGGAGTACATCCTCCGCGAAGGGCTGCCGAACACGTTGAAGCTCGCGGCAATCGCGGTCAGCGTGAGCCTCGTCCTGGGGATCGTGCTCGGGACGCTGATCACGATCCGCTTCCGGCCGCTGCAGGCCGTCCTTCGGCTCTATATCGAGGTTTGGCGGGGGCTGCCGATCCTCGTGACGGTTCTCTTCATCTACTGGATGGCGGCCGCGCAGGTGGGCGGCTTCCGCTTCGAGCTCAGCGCGTTCACTTCGGCGGCGGTCGGGCTTTCGCTCTGGGGCAGCGCCCAGGTGGCGGAAGCGACGCGCGGCGCCGTCCAGTCGATCCCGCGCGAGCAGCACGAGGCGGCATCGGCCCTCGGTTTCGGCTGGGTCGGGCGGCACGTGTTCGTGATCGTTCCGCAGGCGCTCAGGCGGCTGCTCCCGCCGATGGTCGGGCTGCTCGTGAACGTCATCCAGAACACGACGATCGCGTCCGTCATCGGCGTCTCCGAGGTGCTCGAGACCGCGAACCGGCAGTTCGAGAACCTGACGCTCGCCGGAGACGGGCACCCGATCGCCATCTTCGGCTTCGTGATGGTGATCTTCTTCGTCATCTCGTTCCCGCTGACGCGGCTGGCGGCGATCCTCGAGCGCCGGCTGGTCTAGGTCACCGGCCCCACGTCGTGCGCCTGGGTCGGCACGTCGCGGTTGCGCAGGACGACGAGCGTGATGATCGCGCCGGCGAACATGAAGCCCGCCGGCACCCAGAAAGCCCAGTTGAAGCCGGCCGTCAGCGCTTCGGCCTCCGGACGTCCCTGCTGCAAGAGCGTCTCTGCGTGCTCGGTGAAGATCGTCGCCATGATCGCGACGCCGAGCGCACCGCCGATCTGCTGCGACGTGTTCAGCAGCCCTGACGAGATTCCCGAGATTCGGTCTTCCACGACCGTCAGCGCGGAGAGCGACAGCGGGATGAAGACGAACGCGATGCCGAAGCCGCTGGCGAGGAACGGGATGAAGAGGTTCGTCCAGAACGTCCCGTCCGGCGGCAGCTGCGTGTACCAGGCGTAGGAGAACGTCAGCAGCGAGAGGCCCGTGATCAGCACGGGCTTGACGCCGATCCGCGTGATGAGCGCCTGCGAGACCGCAGCGGCCGGAATCGTCGTTCCGGCAGTCGCCAGGAAGGCGACTCCTGCCTCCAGAGCCGAGTAGCCGAGCACCTTCTGCAGGTACAGCGTGAGCAGGAAGAAGCCGCCGAACAGCGCGCCGCCCATCAGCGCGCCGACGGCGTTCGCGACGGTCACCGGGCGCAGGCGGAAGATCCAGAACGGGACGAGCGGGGACTCGTGCCGGCGCTCGAGCAGGAAGAACGCGGCCACGAGGACGATCGCCGCGAGGGTGAGGAGGATCGTCTGCGCGGAGAGCCAGCCGGCGTCCGGCGCCTCGGACATCGCGTAGACGAACGAGACGAGACCGGCCGTCACGAGGATGGCCGCCAGCGGATCGACCCTTCGATCGGCGCCTTCCACGCGCCCCTCCGAGATCAGCCATGGCGCGAGCGCGATGATCGCGACACCGACCGGGACGTTGACGAGGAAGATCCACTCCCAGCTCAGGTACTCGACGAGCACGCCGCCCAGGAGGACGCCCGCCGCGGCGCCGCTCCCCGCGACAGCGCCCCAGATCCCGAACGCCTTGTTCCGCTCGGCGCCGCCATGCCGGAACGAGGCGCTGATGATCGCGAGCGTGGCGGGGGAGACGATCGCGCCGCCGAAGCCCTGGAGCGCTCGGAAGACGATCAGCATCGTCCCGTTCGGGGCGAGCGCGCACGCCAGCGACCCGAGCGTGAAGATCGCCATGCCGACCATGAACACGCGACGTCGGCCAAGCACGTCCGCCGCTCGTCCTCCGAGCAGGAGAAAGCCGCCGAACGCGAGCGAGTAGGCGGTGACGATCCACTGGAGCGTGTCGTCCGAGATCTCGAGGTCCGTCTGGATCGACGGCAGCGCGACGTTCACGATCGCGACGTCGAGGACGACCATGAAGAACGCGACGCAGACGAGCGCGAGCGCGTGCCAGCGGCGGGGGTCGGGGACAATCGACGGTGCGGCGGCTTCCACGGGCTCCTCCGCCGAGACGCTAACCGACGCGGTTCCTCACGGAGCGCAGATCAGATCCCCCATCCGAGGGGGACCCGAAGCGTGATCCGGACTCATCGTTCCGATTAGGAGGAATGTGAAGCTGCGGCTTTCGACCGCCCTGGCAGCGGCCGGCGCAGTGTGCGCCATCGTGCTGCCCTCGAACGCCCTTGCGGAAGGGTCGGCGAAGCCTGTCTCCGTCCGGGTGACGATGACCGAGCGGAGCTGCGTCGCGCTGCCCAAGCGGCCTCGCGCGGGCGCCGCCGTCTTCGTGATCCGCAATCGCGGCAAGCGAGCGCGCTCGTTCGCGATCGCCCGCCGCAAGAGCCCATTCGTGAAGCCACGGAAGACCGCGAAGCTGCGGGCGAAGCTCGTCAAGGGCCGCACCTACAAATTCACCTGCACGGCGCGCGGCCGCCCGAAGAGCATTCGGCGCGGCTCGGTCCGCGTCGCGGGCCCGGCCCGTCCTTCGGGCCCCCCGCGGCGACCCCAGCCGCCGCCTCCGCCGCCTCCCCCGGCGCCGCCCCCGCCCCCACCGCCTCCGCCGTCTCCACCACCGGCGCCCCCACCGCCGCCCCCACCGCCCGCTCCGCCGCCGCCGCCGCCGAACGTCCACCGGATCGGTGTCCGCGCACCGGGCGGCTCGGGTGAGCTGTACCGGACGCACGAAGGCACGACGTTCGTCTCGCGCGGCGCGAACTACTCGCGCCTCGGGGTGCCGTCGGGCGAGTCCACGACGCAGGACGTCACCTTCAACGTCGGGACCTATAACGCGTCGGCTGCGGACCAGGCGCTCCAGGAGCTCGCCGCGCTGGGCTACAACACCGTGCGCGTCTTCCTGAGCGGCGCCTGCGCGACCGAATGTCTTGGCGACCCGTCCACCGCGGATGACCTGTCGAACGCCTACGTCGCGAACGTCGTCGACTTCCTGACGAAGGCGCGGGCTCGCGGGATTCAGGTCGTCCTGGTCTCCGATGCCGTTCCCGCGGGGACGTCCTACGCGACCCAGGTCGGGCCGGGCGTGAACGTCAACTACCTGACGACAGGTGGGGTTGCCGGCAACGGCGCTTTCTGGAGCGCTCTGGCGGGACGCTTGACGGCACAGCAGCAGCTCAGGGAGACGATCCTGAGCTACGAGCTCCGGCGGCAGGCGTACTTCCGCTCCGACGAGGCGCCTCTGTCCTCGGCCTCGGGGACGGTGATTGGGCCCAACGGCCAGACGTACGACCTCGCCGTCACGGCGGAGCGCCAGGCGCTGATGGACGAGAGCCTCGCCTACTGGGCCGACGCTGTGCGTACGGCGATTCGCTCTGCCGATCCCACGGCGCTCGTCTCGCTCGGCTTCGACCTTCCGTCGGCGCCCCGGGTCTCGCGGCTGCGATACGCCCTCGACCACTCGACGGTCGACTTCGTCAGCCTTCAGGCAAGCCCGGGCCTGGGCTCGACGCTCTTGCAATACGCGACCGCATACGAGCTTCCGGCGACTACCCCGAAGCCCGTCCTACTCGCGGAGTTCGGTGCGCCCACCGCGTCATACGCGATGTCGTATGCCGCCGCCGAGGCGCTGCAGACCTGGCAGGCGAAGTCCTGTCCGCTCGGCTTCGACGGCTGGCTGGGGTGGACCTGGGATACGGCGGGCGAGCTCCCCGGCGAGCCCGCGATGTGGAACGCGCAGGCGGGCGGCGGCCTCCTCGAGCGCGCGCTGGCCCCGACGCTACGGACGGATCCATGCGCGTCGCCAAACATCGCGCTCGGCAAGCCGACCTCCGCGTCGTCGGCCGCCGTCTGGGGGCCGACGGGCGACGCCGTCGACGGGATCGTCGAGACCCTCTGGAACGCCGGCATCGCACCGTCCGGCTGGATCGAGGTCGACCTGGGAGCCGTCTACGACGTCGCGCTCCTCCGGCTCGTCGTCGCGCAGACGCCGTCGGGCCGCGCCGTGCACAAGATCTACGGCAAGGCGACGAGCGGCGCGCTCTATCTGGAGCTCCACGAGATCGACACGAGCACGACAGACGGGCAGCTTCTGGAGATCGCACCGCCGACGGCTTGGGCGAGCGTCCGTTACCTCAAGATCGAGACCCTCTGGGGCCCGTCGTGGCCCGCGTGGCGCGAGATCCAGGTCTTCCCGGTCATCTAGTTTCCGCGCTCGTCCGTAGACTTCGATTGTTGGGGTCTCTGCTCTCTCGAATCTGGAGGTTTCCGTGAAAGCCGCAGTTCTGACCGCCCTCGCGGCGCTTCTGGCCGCGACGGCGCTGGCGACGCCCGTTTCCGCGGCAACGCCCAGCGAACGACGCCTGGCCCGCCAGGTCAGCGCGCTGTCGAAGCAGGTGAAGAAGCTTCAGCGCGACGTCACCGTGATGAAGGCGCAGCTCGCGACTCGGCGCAACTCCGCGCTCCTCTCGGTCGCCAGCAGCGCGATCGTCTACGGAGCCTGCGTCAGCGCCGCGACGGCCGACGCCTTCCAGGCCACCTGGGAGACGATCGACAAGGACGCGGTCCGCACCGGGCAGCCCGAGTTCTTCGCGCCGCAGACACCGATCGCCGACCCGCTGAACTCGTGCCAGAGGCTCGAGGTGCAGCGGCAGGCGAACCCGCAGGCGACACCGACGACGGACGTGTTCGCCGCGATGCTGAACATCTTCCGCTAGGGACTTGCCGAGCGCGGGGCGGGCTCTGCTCGCCCCGCGTCAGGCCGGTTCGGGTTCGACGACGTCTAGCTCCTCGACCATCGTGAAGAAGGCCTTGGCGTAGGGTGAGTCTTCCGTGCGGCTCCGCACGTCGTCCCAGTCGATCCTTTCGCGGAGCGACCGGGCGAACTCGAGCAGGCGCTCGTAGTCGAGCTCGTGCTCGCCGAGCGCCTTGAGCTTCGTCACGAACACGTCCTCCGGGCTCATGACGAGCATCTGGACGGCGTTCACCTCGAGCTCCTCGGCGCGCTCGAAGAGCGTGTCGTCGACGGGCTCGCCGACCGGACGGAAGATCAGGTCGACGAGCACTTCGCCGTCCCACGCCTTGTAGAGCCAGCCCTCCGGCGGCTTCTCGGGCCGCATGCCCGCCGCCTCGAGCGTCTCGAGGGCGCGCTCGGCGTCCTCCTCCCTGACCATGAAGTCGAGGTCGTGGCCCGTCGGTGGGCCGCCCCGCACCCAGACGGCGAGACCGCCGCCCAGCACGAAGGGGACGTCGGCTTCCCGCAGCGCTCCGGCAGCGATCTTGAGCGTTTCCTTGATCTGATCGAACGACACCTCGTGCGGCATGCGTGCGGAATACCCTTCCCGCCCCGTGGGCAATCAGGAGAACATGCGGATCCGGATCGCCGCCGCGGGTGACATCCACTGCGCCGAGGAGGAGCGCACGCGTCTCCAGGCTGCCTTCGCCGAGGCCGACCGTGCGGCGGACGTGATCCTGCTCGCTGGCGATCTGACCACCTACGGCGAGCCCGAGCAGGGCGCGGTCCTGGCCGAGGTGACGCGTGAGATCGAGACGCCGATCTTCGCGGTGCTCGGGAACCACGACTGGCACGCGGACCGGCACGAGGAGCTCGTCGCGTCGCTGCGCGAGGGCGGCATCCGGCTGCTCGAGCGCGCTGCCGAGACCTGCACCGTGAACGGCGTCGAGATCGGAATCGCGGGCACGAAGGGATTCGTCGGCGGATTCTCGGACTCGCTGCTGCCCGACTTCGGCGAGCCCTTGCTCCGTCGCGTCTACGCGGAGACGAGCGCCGAGGTCGCCGCGCTCGACCGCGGGCTGAAGGCGATCCAGGACGCCGACGTCCGCATCGTCCTCCTCCACTACGCGCCGACGACGGCGACGATCGAGGGCGAGCCGGAGACGATCTGGGCGTTCCTCGGCAGCGAGCGCTTCGCCGGCCCGATCGAGTCCCACCGGCCGCACGCGGTCTTCCACGGCCATGGCCATGCAGGGACGTTCGCCGGCGCGATCGGGGAGATCCCAGTCTTCAACGTGGGCGCTGCAGTGCCGGTGAAGGACTTCTGGCTCTTCGAGTTCGAGGCTGGGGACGGCCTTGTCGGCCGACCCGCGGAGGCTGTCGCCTAGGTCCCGACGACCTGAACCAACCAGCGTCTGTCGCGCTGGCGGTCGAGCTCAACGAAGAGGACTCGCTGCCACGTGCCCAGCGCGAGCTCGCCGTTGCGGACCGGGATGGACTCGCCGGCTCCGCCCAGCAGCATCGACATGCAGTGGGCATGCCCGTTGCCCGTCTCCATGTCCTCTTCGCAGATGTTCTCGGTCCGCTTTTCCCAGTCGTCGTGGGCGTAGTAGGTCTCGACCGGGACGAGCCGGCGGACGAGCGTGGCGAAGTCCTCGAGGAAGCCGTTCTCGAACTCGTTGACGCGCACGGAGCAGGTCGTGTGGGGCGAGTACACGCAGACGATCCCGTCGCGGACGCCACTCTCCTGCACGGCCGCGGCCACCTCGTCCGTGATGTCCCGTACGGAGAGCCCGCCCTCGGTCCGCAGGCTCTTTTCCCCCTGGAAGACCTTCACGGCGGCCATCCTATCCTCGCCCGATGAACGCCCAGTGTGGGTTGTGTCGACGTTCCGAGGAGAGCGATACGCTGGTCACAAGCGGGCCCGTAGCTCAGTTGGTTAGAGCAGCCGACTCATAATCGGTTGGTCCCTGGTTCGAGTCCAGGCGGGCCCATTGCTCGCGGTCTTCGGAGATCGTCCGTACGGAGGACAGAGGAAGCCCGCGGGGGCTTCCTCTGTCCTTGATGCGCTCAGAAGCGGCTGGGCTACGTGAAGTTGGGCTGCTCGTTCTTCAGCAGCGAGATCACCTTCAAGTACTGCTCGAGCGCCTGCTGCGTCCGTGGGTTGCCGGCAGCTCTGTCCATCGAATCGCCCGCTTGGTTCTCGAGTGACGCCGAACCACCCGGCGCGGCGACTACCTCTCCGAAGCGCTGCTCAGCGATCCGGCCGGCGAGGACGATCAGATCCACCCGCACGTCGGCTGCCGACTCGCAGAGCGCCTTGTCCGGTGTCGTCAGGTACTTGAACCCCATCAGCATCTGGTTCAAGACGTACTTGCCCGCATCGCTCGTGTCGGGGCTCCCGCGGGAGCTCCAACGCGAGTCGACGAGCGCATTTTCGAGGAAGTTGAGCGCCGAGGCCTGCCGGCTGGCCGTCGTGCCGGTATACGACCGGGCCGCAAGGTCGTCGTAGATCGCCTGCAGCATCGCGTGGAAGTCGGTGCCCGGCCCGACGTGGGTCGCTGCGTTTGCATCGAGCGGCCCCGTCCCGTGATCGCACGGCGACGGCGGTGGCGGCGGCGGTGGCGGTGGCGGTGGCGGTGGTGGCGGCGGTGGCGGTGGCGGCGGTGGCGGCGGTGGCGGGCGGCGGCGGCGGCGGCGGTTGCGTAGTGCCGCAGGTCGACTTTGTGATCGTGTCGGTGTCGAGTGTGACTGCGCCGTTTCGGGCCAACACTCGCCCGTCGATCGTCACGCCGGTGGTGACGGTGATGCTGGTCAACGCGAGGATGGTTCCCACGAAGGTGGAGCCGGTCCCGAGCGTCGCTGAGCTGCCGACCTGCCAGAACACGTTGCAGGACTGGGCGCCGTTGATCAGGCTGACCAAGCTGCTCGATGCCGTGGTGAGGGTGGAGCCGGCTTGGAAGACCCAGACGGAGCTCGGGTCGCCTTGTCCGTCGAGCGTGAGCTGTCCCGTGAGTCCCATCGAAGAGGCGGAGTTGTAGACGCCCGCCACCAGCGTCTGGCCGCCGAGGTCGGCGGTGATCGGGGAGGCTGGCCCCTGACCGGCGGCGTTGTTGTAGGCAGTGGTCGTGTCGGTCTGGGCCTGGAGTGCGACAGCGTCCGCTGCGTGGATCGTCCCGTTTACCAGTCCGGGCGGAAATCCCGTCACCGCACTACCTGGACTCACGCCAAGGTCACCATTGATTACCGAAGGACCGGTGTTGGTGACCGTGCTGCCACCCAGAACTGCAAAGCTGTCGGCGGTTCCAAGCGGAACGGCTGTCGCCACCGCCCCGGCGCTGCTCGCGAGCGCCAACGCCACGAGTGACGAGAGCATGAGCAGCCCGATCGCCGAAGTCGCAGCGGAGCGCGCGCGTGTTGCCCGCGTGTCGTACCTGAAAGGCTTCATGTCATCCTCCCGTCAGCCTGCGGTCATCGCCGACCACACCTAGCGGTCAACGATCTCCCGACCTACGCTGCTGAGGGCGGACTCTTTGCGGTTCCGGTCAATGAGAAACCGCCATCCACAACCCTAACAGTTTGCTCTCTGCTCCGGTGACCGCTCCCAGAGCTCAGTTTGTGATGGTGACCGGCGCGCCAGGGCCGATGCGGGCAACCAGCCAGCGCATCATGTCGTTGCCCAGGCGCACGCAGCCGTGAGAGACGGCGCTGCCGAGGACGCCGCCGACATTCGTCAGCCCGTGCATGGCGATCTGGCCCGGACCGCCGTTGAACTCCTGCAGCACCGTGGAGCGGGCGCTCAATGCGAGCGCATACGGCGCGCCGACATCGGAGGGCCGCAACGCGATCGACTCCTCGACGAAGAACTCGCCGAGCGGTGTCGGGGTCGAGCGCTTACCGACGATGGCCCTGAAGACCCCCATGCGGCGACCGGCCCGGTAAACGGTCACGTGTCGACGGGAGAGGTCGACGACGAGGTGCCAGGGGGTGACCGAGCGGGCTGTCGCCGTCCGGCTGATCCAGCCCGTATGTCCGTTTGGGCGCCCAGGGAGCCTCACCTTCAGCCATCGTCCGCGTCGCGCGAGGACAGGAAGCACGGTCGGTCCTTCCGTAATCGGTGTCGTCGCAGGCACCAGGCCGAGTCGTGCCGACCAACCGGCGGGCTGCGAGCGAGCCTGGTGCGGGCGCAGCAGCGTGACGAGCTCCTGGGTCGGCCTTACGGCGGCGGCCCCACCTCTCGCCCACGCCGCGCCCGTCGAGGTCAGCGCGACGAGCGCGAGGTACACGAGGAGCAGGACGAGCGGGCGCCGCCGGCGCCCGCTCGTGGTGCCTGCGTCCGTGTTCAACCGGTGACGCCGAAGCGGTTACGGGCCGGTCTCGGCTGCGGAACGGCCTGGACGACGGTCTTCTTGGCCGCCGCGGCCTTCTTCGCCGGTTTGGGCGTTTGCTTAGGCCTGGCCGGCGGTGGCGGGCCCGGAGGAGGCGGCGCCGCCGGGGGCGGCGGGCCGGGAGGCGGCGGCGGAGGAGGAGGAGGAGGAGGAGGAGGAGGAGGCTGTGTCGTCGCACAGGTCGGCTTGTTGACGACGTCGTGAATGAAGGTCACGTCGGCGTTTCGAGCCAAGACCCTGCCCTCGACGGTGATGTTCTCGGTCAGCGTGATCTGGGTCAGAGCGAGGATCGTCCCGATGAAGGTGCTGCCCGTGTTCTTGAGGAAGGCCGAGTTGACCTTCCACCAGACATTGCACGGCTGGGCACCATTGGTGTAGGCCACGGACGACGTCGGGTCGACAGTCAGGTCTCCGTTGCTCGCGGCCTGGAAGATGAAGACCGAGTTCGGGTCGCCTTGCCCGTCGAGCGTGAGCGCGATCGGGCCACTGATCAGGATGGCCGAGCTGGAGTTGTAGACGCCCGGAATGAGTGTCTTGCCGGCGAGGTTGACGTCGGTGATGTCTCCGGTCGGTGCCTGCGCCTCGGCGAAGTTGTAGGCGGTTAGGAGACTGGCTTGGGCATTCGCCAGTTCAATGTCGCCAGGGCCGTAGGCGGCGAAGCCGGGATGGGTCACGCCTGCGCCGATCGAGGTCGACGAGCCGATGTTGCCGTTGACCACGGTGTCTTGGCCTGCATTGGTCATGGCCGCAAAAGACAAGGCGCCGAAGGACTCGGCGGCTCCGAGGTCGACCTTCGCCTGCGCAGACAGAGCGCTGCCTGCAAACGAGAGCGTCAACGCCGCGAGCAGCGCGAGCAAGAGCGGCAGGATCGCCGGCGAGCAGCGCGAGCCTGTCGCTCGCGGACGGTACTTGGAGAAGTTCATCTTCGGTCCTCCTCAGCATGAGCTTCATGCCGACAGGGCGTTACGTCGGCTGGCCTGCTCCGACCTACTCTGCTGAGGGCGGGACTGTTCGCGGTGCCGGTGACTTCTGGCCCACCGAATCATACCGGATCGGCTCCGATAGGCTGCTGAGCCGAGCGTCGGTTTTAGGAGCGGTGGCGCTGGTCGGCGCTCCGTCCGCCGGCGGCTGCGTTATCGCCGGCACCAGCAAAAGGTGGCTGTCGACGATCGCCTCAGCCACGTCGGAGACCTTGTGCCCGTTGTGCTGTGAGTGGTCGCGCAGCATGCCGAACGCCTTCTCGGCGTCGATCGCGTGGCGGGCCATCAAGATCCCTTTCGCCTGCTCGATCACCGCCCGGCGCCCGAACGCTCCCTGCAAGTTGTGGTACTCCGTGAAGCGCTGCAAAGTGACGTCGATCGCACTCTGGAGCTCCTCGGGCGTGGTGTCGACGATGTAGGCGAAGACGCCGCGTTTGGCCGCTTCGCGGACGTACGCGGGATCCTCGGCGGCGAGGAGCGCGATCACGGGGCAGCTGGACTCGTGGACGATCTGCTCGATCAGTTCGAGCGCGTGCTGCGACGAAACACCGAGCCCGACCAGGGCGACGTCAGGGTGTTCTCGTGCTGTCACCGCGCCGACTTCACTGACGTCGATCTCGCGGGCGATCACCTCGTGCCCGAGCCCCGCGACGACGTCGGCGAGCAACTCGAGCCGATCGCGCCGCTCGTTCGCGATCAGGACACGCAGATGCTGAATCTTTTCCTCAACCAACGCTTAGCCGCTCTTCGCGTTTCGGCCCAGGCAAGGATACCGCGTCGAGGTGAAAAACTCACGTCGCCGCGCCCTCTCGACCGGAGCGCGTCAGTGCGCCGGCGGTTGGGTACGCCGCGTGGGCTTTACGTCGCCTTGGGTCGCTCGGTCGGCTCGAGCACACCTCGGGCAGATCGAGTGCGACAGCGTCATCGGCGCGTCTATGGTCGAGAGCGCGCCGGGCGGGGGAGTGACCCATGCACCGCCGAGGTTCACACGGCCGCACCAGGCACAGGCTCGGAGGAGCCCACCACTCTCGTCGATCGCCCAGATGGCGGCGAGGAACTCGCTTCGATCCGGCAGCCTGTTCCTGTCACTGGGCTGGCTCATATGACTGAGAGTACGCCTCGGTTCGAGCAGATTCCAACCGCGGTCGCTTTTCCACGGCAATCAGCCGGTGAAAAGGCTGTCCGGTTAGGTCCGTCTTCGTCCCAACCCCGCCATTGACCGGGCGGTGCTTGCCGTCATAGGCTGGCCGCATCCCCCCGCAAAAGGAGGCACGGAATGCGGCACAAGGGTTCGATCGGCCTCGCGATGGTGTTCCTGGGCGTTTGGTTGCTCGCGACGGCTTCGGTGTCGACGGCTCACGAGGTGCCGAACTGTGACGGGCTCCCCGCCACGATCGTCGGCACCACCGGGCCGGACGTCATCGTCGGCACTCCCGGTCCCGACGTGATTCACGCGATGACCGGCGACGACCGCGTCAACGGCGGAGCCGGCGACGACGTGATCTGCGGCGGCGTCGGCAACGACGTGCTCCAGGGCCAGGGAGACGACGACCGCCTGTTCGGCGATCCCGGTGACGACGTCATGGACGGCGGCGAGGGCGGCTGCTGCTTCGTCCCGACGAACACGGGCGACGACGTCCTCGAAGGAGGTGTGGGCGCCGACATCCTCCACACGTCGGACTTCCCCACGCTTGGCAACAAGCTCGAAGGCGGGCCCGGAAACGACCAGCTCTTCCTGTGGTCCGGTGGCGAGGGCCGAGCCGGAAACGGCGACGACTTCGTCTTCCAGTACTCCCGCGACGCACTGCTCGACGGCGGCAACGGCCACGACCGGCTCGTCGACGCCGACGACGGCGGCTTCGCCAACGAGACCATCACGATGCTCGGCGGCATCGGCGACGACAACCTGTCGTCGGTCGACGCGACGAGCACGACCAGCATGAACGGCGGCTCGGGTACCGACACCTGCGCCGGCGGCGACACGACCGCCGCCTGCGAGGCCTGACCGCACGGTTCCGCGTGGAGCCGCCGGGCACCTCGCCCGGCGGCGCCACGCGGCCCGCTCATACGGTCTTCGTACCCAGTAACTCCTTTTGAGGGATGGCACTCACCTGCTTCTGCGCTCACAGTGAGTGCGTAACTCCTGCGGAAACAACGAAAGGCGGCACTGATGTCTGCGGAAGATCTCCGGCGCAGGCTCCGTAACTCGTTCGAGTCGAGCCTGCTCCAGCGGATCGCAACGGCGCGCTAGCTCGGCGCCGTCGCACCGGTCGGGGGAGGTAACGGCGTGGTACACCATCCAGGTGCGCCGCGCCGTGCTCTTCCTCGGGCTGGCATTGCTCCTGCCCAGTGCGGTCGACGCGGCGCAGCCGCGGCCCGTCCGCATCCTCGCCATCGGTGACTTCGGCGTCGGCGGCGAGCCGCAGCGGCTGATCGGCGCCGCGGTCCAGCGCTTCGAGGCGCGGAACCCCGCCGACTTCCTCGTCACGCTCGGCGACAACGACTACACCGAGAGCCCTGACGCGTTCCATGCGAACTGGGTCGAGAGCTTCGGCTGGACGGCGCAGGCGGGTGTTCGCGTCGCAGGCGTGATCGGCAACCATGACGCCGTCGTCGACGGCGGCCGCTACGAGTTCGACGAGCTCGGCATGCCCGGCCGCTACTACCGACGGGCGCTCGGGCCAGTCGAGCTGTACTTCCTCGACTCCACCAACGTCGACGCGCGGCAGACCGCCTGGCTGCGGCGCAGCCTCGCGAGGTCGCGTGCGAAGTGGCGAATCGCCGTTCACCACCACCCGGCGTTCACCTGCGGAAAGTATGTGTCGCATCCCCAGGTCGTCGCCCAGTGGGCTCCACTGTTCGAGCGCTATCGCGTGCGGCTCTCGCTCTCCGGCCATGACCACAACTACCAGCGCTTCGCGCCGCGTCGCGGCGTGCGCTACGTCGTGCACGGCGGGGGCAGCCCGACGAAGCTCTATCCGCTCGCCAGGTGTCCCGCCGGCTACCCGCGCCGGTTGCGGGGGAGGGTCGAGCACGGCTTTCTCTACTTCGTGATCCGCGGCAACCGGCTGGACGGCTACGCGGTGACGCCTGCGGGCCGTCGCACCGATCACTTCGTGCTCCAAGGCTAGGATGAAGGCCATGGCCGACCTCGGAACGATGCGCGTAAAGAGCGGGCTCGCCGAGATGCTCAAGGGCGGCGTGATCATGGATGTCACGACCGCCGAGCAGGCACGCATCGCCGAGGAGGCGGGGGCCGTCGCGGTGATGGCGCTCGAGCGGGTCCCGGCCGACATTCGCGCCCAGGGCGGCGTGGCGCGCATGGCCGATCCCGACAAGATCGCCGAGATCCAGGAGACCGTGACGATTCCGGTCATGGCCAAGGCGCGCATCGGCCACTTCGTCGAGGCGCAGATCCTCGAGGCGCTCGAGGTCGACTACATCGACGAGAGCGAGGTCCTGACGCCGGCCGACGAGACGCACCACATCGACAAGTGGAGCTTCACCGTCCCGTTCGTCTGCGGCTGCCGCAATCTCGGCGAGGCGCTGCGCCGGATCGGCGAAGGCGCCGCGATGATCCGGACGAAAGGCGAGGCGGGCACGGGCGACATCGTCAACGCCGTCCGGCACATGCGTAGCGTGTTCGGCACGATCCGGCGGCTCCAGTCGGCCGACCCGGACGAGCTCTTCGCCGAGGCGAAGGAGCTGCAGGCGCCGGTGGAGCTCGTGAAGTGGGTAGCGGAGCACGGCCGTCTTCCGGTGGTGACCTTCACGGCCGGCGGCATCGCAACTCCGGCCGACGCCGCGCTCTGCATGCAACTAGGCGCCGACGGGGTCTTCGTCGGCTCGGGGATCTTCAAGTCCGCCGATCCGCCCGCAGTCGCGAAGGCGATCGTCGAGGCGACGACGCACTACAACGACGCGAAGGTCCTCGCGCAGGTCTCGCGCGGCCTGGGCGACGCGATGTCGGGCCTCTCGACGGCGTCCCTCGCGCCGGAAGAGCTGCTCGAGACCCGCGGCTGGTAAGTGCCCCGTCCAGCGATGCAAGCCGGGCCCTGGCCCGCGATCACGCGGCGCCAGAACTCACCCTCCTCCTCACCAAGGCTGATCAGCCTTGGCTCGTCGGAGTGCGACCTCTGGCTTGGTGCTCGCGACCCAGAGCCTCGGCGGCATCACCGGACGGGGCACCGCCGATGAGAATCGGGATCCTCGCCGTCCAGGGCGACTTCCGCGAGCACGCGGCGATGCTGCGGCGGCTCGGAGCGGAGGCGGTCGAAGTGCGGAAGCCCGAGCAGCTGGAGGACCTCGACGGTTTGGTGATCCCTGGCGGCGAGTCCACCGCGATCATGCGTCTTGTCCGGATTTTCGGGCTCGAGGAAGCGCTACGACGGTTCGATCGTCCCGTCTTCGGGACCTGCGCCGGGATGATCGTCCTCGGGCGCGACCACCTCGGGCTCGTCGACGTCTCTGTGCGGCGGAACGCGTACGGACGTCAGGTTGCGAGCTTCGAGGCCGACCTGTCGCTGGCCGGCGAGGACGAGCCGCTGCGCGGCGTGTTCATCCGCGCGCCGCGGGTGGCGGAGACCGGCCCGGCGGTCGAGGTGCTCGCGGAGCACGACGGCGAGCCGGTGCTCCTGCGCGACGGTCGTTACCTTGTCGCGTCGTTCCATCCGGAACTGACCGACGACACGCGCGTGCACGAGCGATTCTTGGAACTGGTTCGAGAGGAGGCCCTGGTTGGCGGGTCACAGTAAGTGGGCGCAGATCAAGCGGAAGAAGGGCGCGACCGACGCCAAGCGCGGGCAGCTCTTCTCGAAGCTGGCGCGCGCGATCATCGTCGCCTCGCGTGAGGGCGGGCCCGACCCCGCCGGGAACCTCTCCCTGCAGAACGCGATCGAGAAGGCGAAGGAAGCTTCGATGCCGAAGGACAACATCGAGCGCGCCATCGCGCGTGGCGCCGGAGCAGCAGGCGACGGCGCTGCTTACGAAACCGTGACCTACGAGGGTTACGGCCCTGGCGGCGTGGCCGTCTTCGTCGAGGCGGTGACGGACAACCGGAATCGCACGGCGGCCGACGTACGAGGCATCTTCACGAAAAGCGACGGGAGCCTCGGGGAGTCTGGTTCCGTCGCGTGGCTCTTCGAGCGGCGCGGCGTCGTCCTCGTGCCCGGTGACACGGACGAAGACGAGCTGACGCTGGCCGCGGCCGAGGGCGGGGCGGACGACGTCGAGCGCGAAGGCGACAGCTGGCGCGTGACATCTGACGCCGGAGAGCCTTTCCGGCGTACGCGAGGCGATCGCGGCGGCGGGGATCACAGTCGAGTCCGCCGACCTCACGATGGTCCCCAAGACCACGATCGAGCTCGAGGACGAAAACGCTGCGAAGAAGGTTCTCCGGCTGATGGACGCGCTCGAAGACAACGACGACGTCCAAGACGTCTACGCGAACTTCGACATTCCGGAGCGCGTCCTCGAAACGGTCGCCGACTAGCGGCGGACGCGCATCGCGCGGCTGACCGCGCCGAATCTGCCGTCGAGCGTCGCGCGCACCCGGTAGCTCCCCGGTGCGACCTTGAAGGCGTAACCGCCGAACCTGCTCGTCCTGCCCGACGCGATCCGGCGCCACCTGCTGCCCGACCTGCGCTCCAGCACCACCGGGACGGACACCACCGCGTGCCGGTAGAAGTCGACGACGAAGCCGGCGATCCGCCGCTTGCCGCGCGCCCTGATCGTCACCCGCGAAGGCGCGAGGTTTCCCTCGAGTCGCACGCGCGACATCGCGAGGAGCGCCTGGCCGCGGTTCCATGACGAGGCGAGGATCGAGCCCTTCACGTAGTAGGCGTCCGACTCGGGCCGGAGGAGAAGGAAGCGGACGAACATGTGGAGCTTGGGCGCGACGGGAAACGCCATCACGAGCTCACTCGGGGCGGAGCGCCGTTCGACCTGGAGCACGAACCAACCGGGCAGCGTGCCGACGACGCGGCCCGCCGACGACATGGTCGACGGAGACCTGTGCCCGCTGGTCTTCCACCCAGTCGCGCGTCAGGTTCGCCAGCGCGATCCGCTCCGTCGCCAGCTCGCGCTCGTCGTAGCCGACTTCCCAGTCGATCGTCGATCCGTTGCGTGCACCCGGCTCCTCCGGCCGCCAGTACGCGGGACCGACCCAGTTCCCGGCGGTCGGGCGGAGCGCGGTGCGCGAGTACTCGTCGGGGGAGCGGACGACGAGGAACAGGTTGCTGGGCAGGGCCGCCGAGGGGCGCTCGACGCGCACACGTTCGATCGCCTGTCCAGGGGCGAACTGCGCAACCGAGAGCGCTATGACGACCCCGGCCGCGAGGCTGACGAGCGCGGCCCACCGCACGCGCTACACGCTAGCCGAAGCGGATGAGGCGCCTGAAGCGCTGCGTGCCGACCCGGAGCTCAGCGGTCCAGCGTCCGCGTAGCCCGGCGGGACGGCGGTTCGGATGATGTTCATCCCAGACGTCCACCGCTTCCGTGCGGAGACCGGGCGAGCGCTTGCCGCGGACGAGCATGAGGCGGGCGATCGTCGGCTGGTTGACCCGGGCGCGGGCGACGAGCAGCCGCTGAGCACCGCGTCGCTCCACCGAGATACGAACGGCGGCGATCGCGAGCGGGTGGTGGTGGTGTGCAGGGGGAGGAGGAGGCGCCGAGGCGGCGGGCTCGGCGGAGGCGGTCCCGGGGGAGGTGGACCTGGGGGCGGCGGCCCCGGTGGTGGCGGGGGAGGGAGAGGCGGCGGAGGTGGCGGTGGTGGTGGGGGAGGTGGCGGCGGCGACGCGCCGCCTGTCGTGAACGATCCGTTGATGAAGTCGGCGTGCGGATCACAGACGTACGTGTAGGTCTCGTCTGCCGCCAGCACCACGTCCTCCCAGTGACCGTTCCGACGAAACTGACCGGCGCCCGTGGTCTGGTTCACCGCAGAGCCTGTGAGGTGGAAATTGTGAATCGAGGCTTGATCGCGGACCTCGAAGTCGTACGTGCCCGGAGCGACGGTGGTGACCGCATCGCCGTCGGGCTCCTCGAGCTTGATCTGGCCGCCTGCCGTGATGGTTCCGATCAGCAGAGGCTCGCCAACCGCCCGCACCGCGCTTGGCACAGCCAGCACGACGGCGGCCGACAGGCACAGCACGACGACCCTCACGCAAAGGCATACGAGTAGCCCTCGCGGATGGTTTCAGCCGCCGGGGTACTCGGAAGGCGGTCGTGCGTCGTCCGGCGCCTCGACCTCGACGGGCTCGTTCGGCCCGTCGATCTCCAGCTCGAAGACGACCTTCGAGCCCGCGGCCCGCGCCAGCTCCTCCAGGCCCTCGGGCAGCGAGGGATCGAAGTCGGCCTCAACCCGCAACCGACGCAGCAGCCTGTCGTCGTCGCCCGTCCAGACCTCGAGCTTCGCGTCCTTCACGGCGTCGCGGAGCTGCTCCGCCTCGGCGCCCTCGACGCGGTCGAGGTCAGGCCCGCCGATCCCCCCGGAGAGCTCGATCAGGTCGTTCACCGCCGCGACGACGTCGAGCTCGGCCTCGATCTTGTCCGTGTCGGCGCCGCCGACATCGCCGCCGTCTGAGCTCTCGGCGTCGACGATCCAATCGTCGATCTGGAGCTCCTCGAGCCCGCTGGAGCCCTCGCCGTCACCGCCGAGCGCCTCGCCGGCAGCGCGCAGCTCGTCCGACTGCTCGGCGGGCAGCTCGTAGGCCGTCCCGTCGACCGTGATGAACGCGCGCTCGCCGGTCGAGGTGAGGGTCACTGTCTCGCGCTCGTCACCCGCGGTCTGCGTGTAATCGACGTTCGCGATGGGGAGCTCGCCGGGCTCGCCGAGCTGAAACGGGCCCGAGAGCTCGAATCCGAAATCGCCGCCCTCCTCGCGGGGCTCGACCGCGAGCTTGAAGCGAAGCGTGCCGCTGCGGATCTCGCCGAGCTTCGCTGCCGTCTGGGACAGGGCCTGGCCGGGATCGGAGGTGCCGGCCTCGCCGCCGCCGCAGCCGGCGACGGTGACAAGGGCAAGGGCGGCGGCTGCCAGCCGCCTCACGGCGTGGTCGTCGTCCCGGTCGTCGTCGGCACGGTTTCCGTCGTCGTGCCGGTCTCCGTCGTCGTCTCCTCGGTGGTGGTTGGCGGCGGCTCCGGTTGCTCGCCGGTCTCCGTGGGAGTCGTCTCCGTCGTCGTCGGCGGCGGCGGCGCCGGACGGCTCTCGCCGCCGTCATCGTCATCGTCGTCGTCGCCCCTGCGGCGCTTTCGTTCCTCGTGCCGCTGGATGTCCGCTCGGACTACTTGTCTCAGCCTGTCGGCGAGCGCGTCTATCCGTCGGCGAAGCTCGTCGAGCGGGAGATCCTCCTTGCGGAGTCGCCGGATCTCGTTGCGGATGTGGACCATCTCCCTGCGAGCCGAGCCGCTGAAGTGGAAGTCCGCCGGAACTCCGATCACGAACTGGTACGCCATCGCCAGCGACTCGCAGAGCGTGCACTGGTAGTTCAGCGAGACGGCGACGTTCCCGGGCGTCACCACGCTCGGGTGGCCGACGACGAGCACGATCTGGATCGCGACCGCGACAGCGCGGCACTGCTCGCACTCGTTGTACGCGACAGCGGTATTGGTCTCGTCGACGACCTCGCCGGCGACGCGGCGGATCGAGAAGGCGAACTCGAAGATGGATGCGCCGTCTTCCGTGTTGATCGCGACGGCCGCGTTGTCCTTCGCGCCGTTGTCGTCATCGTCGTCCTCGGCCCAGGCGGCAGCGGGGGAGACCCCGGCCATCGCCAGCGCGAAGAGCAGGCTCAGGAGGAACAGCAAGCGTCTCATGGCGACTCCGTGGTCGTCGTGGGCGTGGTCGTCGTCGTCGTCGTCTCAGTGGTCTCGGTCGACGTGGTCGTCGTCGGCGTCGTGGCCGTCTCCGTGGTGGTCGTCGGCGTGGTCGCGGTCTGCGTGGTCGGGGTCGGCTCGGTCGTCGTCGGCGTGGTGGAGGTCTGCTCGCCGGTCGTGCCGGGCGTCGTTCCGGTCGGCGGCGCTTCGCCACTGCGGGAGCGGTCGACCTCGTCGTTCTGCGACCGCTGGGTCGGCGCTCCGCCGAGCTCCTCCTCCCGCTCCTCGGTCAGCGACGGCCTACCGGTCTTGACATTCTCCGGCGCGAGCGCGCTGACGCCGCCGCTCACCGTGCCGCGCTCACCAGGCTGGATCGGCTTGTACTCGCCGTTCGGGAACCAGATGAACGCCATCGCGGCGGCGGCCGTGGCAGTCGTGACAACGACGATGCCCCGACGGGAGGCAGAGCCCTCGGACCAGCCCCAGGCGCCGGAGACGATGCGCTTGCCGAGCTGCGTGAACGACAGCGCCAGTCCTGCCATGGGCAAGACGAGAAAGACAGCCTGGATGCTGCCGGCCACACCGCCTACGACGTCGCCGGCGCTGATGGAGTCCCCGATCTTGTCCAACTGGACGAAGAGCGAATCCCAGGTCGTCGCGACGATTCGCGGAACGCTGATGAGCATGAAGCCGAAGACGAGAAGCAGGATGGGAACGAGTGCCAGTACGTATGCCGATGTGGCGACGCGCACCCAGGGCTTGAGCTCCGTGACTCGCTCGTCGGCCTTGCGCCATGGCAGCAGGCTGGCGAGCGTGGGGCGGATGCGCTGGAACATGTCCGGCACACCCGTCAGGTCGCTGATGATGTAGTAGCCGTCCATCCTCAGGAACGGCAGCAGCTGGTGGAGCATCTCGAGGTGCTGGATCAGGATGAGGACGAGCAGCACCTCGAAGCCCGTCGCGAAGTAGACGGCGACCGTCGCCAGGCAAAAGATCGCGTTGAAGTAGATGCCCCCGAGGTCGGTGCGGAGTCGTCCGCCCTTGCCGAGGCGGTACGCATCGGTGACGTCCGTGTAGAACGCCGGCCAGACGAGGTAGAGCCCGGCTCCCATCACTCCCGGTTTCGCGCCGCCGTAGCGGCAGGCCGTTGCGTGACCGCACTCGTGGAACGCCGCTGAGGCAATCACGAGCCCGAGCACGAGGAGCATGTAGGCCGGCTGGTAGATCAGCTCGCGTGCGCTCTGCCCCACGCCGTGGATCCCGAAGAGCCAGACGTCGAGGGCGATCAGTGCGCCGACCACCACGAGAACGACAGGCGGGAAGAAGAGCGGACGGAAAATCGTCGTGATGGCGTTGACGAGCCACTCCGGCACGACTGAGACGCGGAACTTGAGGGCCAGGAGCGGATCGATCTTCTGGAGCTGCGGGCTCGAGCCGTCCGCCTGCGCCATCACGCCGAGCGACTGGAGCTTCTCCTCGGCCAGGTACTGGACGTTCTCGCCGCTCAGGTTCTTGCTGACGCGCTCGCCGACCCGGTCGGCAATCTCGTCGTAGCTGCGCTTGCCGTCGGTCTCCTCCGCGAGGATGTAGAGGAGCTCCGGGACCTGGATCATCTGCCCGTCGCTGCGGCGGATGACGAACGGGGCCTCCTTGAAGCCCGAATCTTCGTAGCGGCCGACCAGCTCGATGCCTTCTGCGAGCTGCGGCGGCCGGCCGTTGGGCGCCGGCTGCTGCGCGGCCTCCTGCTGCGCGTCCTGCTGCTGCGCTTGCTCCCGCTGGTCGTGTTCCGCTTCGGTGGTGATGTCGTCTCCCCCTATGGCGCCAGAGGCGGTTCGGGGCGACCGGTGGCCGCCCCGAACCGAACTCGAGCGCTGCTACGTCTTAGTTGTGCTGGTCGATGTCGACCGTCTGCTCGGCGTTCGCGTAGGCGATCGAGTTGTCAGACAGCACGTTCGCTGCGACCGCGGCGTTCACCGGCGCTGCGAGGTTCGCGTTGATCAGCGACATCGCGGCCCGCTCCGGCAGCTCCTCGCCGGCGAGCTCCTCGAGCTCCTCGCGGGACAGCGTCTTGTACTCCTGAGGTGTGTTCTCAGACATGTTCTGCTCCTTCGTCTCGAGTCGGGTTAGTTGCCCTGGCCGATGTCGGCGCTCTGCTGTGCGTCGGCGATCGCCGCCGAGTGATCCGAGAGCACGTTCGCCGCGACGGCGGCGTTGACCGGGATGGCGATGTTCGCGTTGATCAGCGACATCGCGGCCCGCTCCGGCAGCTCCTCGCCGGCGAGCTCGTCGAGCTCTTCTTTCGTGATCGATCGGTAATCGCTCAACGTTCCTCCCTTAGTTGTGCTGGGTGATGTCGACGTCCTGCTCGGCGTTGGCGTACGCCACCGAGTTGTCGCTCGCGACGTTCAGAGCGACCGCCGCGTTGATCGGCGCAGCGATGTTCGCGTCGATGAGCGACATCGCGGCCCGCTCCGGCAGCTCCTCGCCGGCGAGCTCGTCGAGCTCCTCCTTCGAGAGCGTCCGCCACTCCTGCGGGCTCTGCGACTGCTGGTCCTGTGTCTCGTCCGACACGTTCCCTCCTTCGTTGGTCATCCGCTGTTCGCCGCCCTTCAGCGGCTCTCTCACGTTGTCCGGCTTCCCGGACTCGGGTTCCGTCTCGAACTCGCCCGGAAACGGCGTCGGGTCCGGCGTGATGGTCGACATCACTTCCCGGTCCGGAAGCGGCTGTCCGTTCTGCGCGTCGAGATCGTCTTGCTCGAGGGTGCGATCCTCCTCGGTCATTCGGTCCCCTCCTTCTGCTCCTGGGACTCGCGCGTCTCGGAGACGACTGTCTTCCCCGAGCGCTGGACAACGCGGGTTCGCTGCCGCCGTGACGTGTGCGACACCGAGTTCTGCTCGCCGACGTTCGCCGAGACGACCGCGTTGACGTCCGCGGCGACCTTCACCCCGTCTTGCTCGTGGCGAAGGTGCTTGTTGACTATCCGGCGGATGTTCATCGGAAGCGTGATTTCCGCTGCTCTCGCGCTCGAAACGCGCGCATCGAAGAAGTCACCCAGGTGGCGCTGAGCGCTACCGCGGCTCAGAGCCATCCGCGCTGGCGCGCGAGGCGACAGAGCAGGCGCCGCTTTGCGTGCGCTGGCACGTCGGAAAGGCCGGCCTTGGCGTAGATCCGGCGGAGTGACGCCTTGACGGCTCCGGCGGCGTCAGGCGTTCCGAGCTGCGCGGCGATCTGTTCGTTCGATGGGAGCCTGTCGAGCTCCGCGCCGCCGAGCCATGCGCCGCAGAGTGCGCGGACGACCTGCAGCTGGAAGGGTGAGAGCCTCGCGTCGGCCTCCGTCACGGGATTGTCGAGGCGATCGGTTTTCTCCGGGTCGTCCGCCTCCGCCGGCCAGGAGAAGACGAGCGTCTCGGAGCCGACCGTGATCCGGTCACCGTGGCGAAGCGGGTGGGAGGCGCCGAACGGCAACCGCGTCTCGTTCACGAATGTTCCGTTTGCGCTACCCCGGTCTTCAAGGGTCCAACGCCCCTCCTCGAACCTGAGCACGGCGTGCCGCCGGCTCACAGTCTTCGAGCGGAGCCGGATCTTGTTGTCCGCGCCGCGCCCGATCGAAAGATCTGCGCGCAAAGGCTCCTCGTGGCCGTTCGGAAGCGTCAGGCTCCCGCTCTCCGCCGATGCGTTCGTCACATCCGGTGCCTTCCCATCAGAGGGCGAGGAGGAACGTCCGACGTGGTGCCTAACCTCGGGACGTGACGGTCCTCGGCATCGACCCAGGCACGGCTGCATGCGGATACGGCGTCGTCTTGCAAACCGGAGGCCGCCTCAAGGCGGTCGAGCTCGGCTCGTGGCACACCCGCGCGTCCATGCGCCCGGAGCTGCGGCTGAAGGCGATCCACGACGGGGTCTACGACCTCATCCGACAGTTCGAGCCGGACGCCGTCGCCATCGAGGAATCGTTTGTCGGCGCCGACGCCCGCACCGCACTCTCGGTCGGACAGGCGCGCGGCGCCGTGCTCGTCGCGGCCGCTCGCGCCGGAATCGGGTGCGTTGAATACGCGCCGGCACACGTGAAGTTGACTGTCTGCGGCTACGGGCGGGCCGAGAAGGCGCAGGTGCAGCGGATGGTGCAGGCGATCCTCCGGCTCGAGGTGCCGCCCGCGTCGTCCCACGAGGCCGACGCTCTTGCGGTGGCGATCTGCCACGCGATGGCGCCGCCGCTGCTCCAGGCGGCGGGGTGATCGCAAGCCTCCGCGGGACGGTGGTCGCGCGGCGGCTGGACGCTGTCGTGCTCGATGTCGGCGGCGTCGGCTACCTCGTCCAGTCGACACAGCGGGCGCTCGCCAAGGCCGGAACCGGGAAGGAGGTCGCGCTCGACACCTACCTCCATGTTCGCGAGGACGCGCTGCAGCTCTACGGCTTCGCCGAGCCGGCGGAGCGCGAGCTGTTCGAGCTGCTGCTGTCCGTCTCCGGCGTTGGCCCGAAGGTGGCGATCGGGATCCTCTCCAACTCGACGCCCGGCGACCTGCGCCGCGCGATCGCGCTCGACGACGAGACGCGGTTCGTGGCGATCCCGGGGATCGGCAAGAAGACCGCGCAGCGGATCGTTCTCGAGCTGAAGGAGAAGCTCGGGCCGGTCGATCATCGGCAGCGAGGCGCCCGCCCAGGAGCTCGTCGCGCGGGATGCGCTGGTCGAGCTCGGGTACTCCGTGCCGGAGGCCGAGCGCGCCCTCGCCGGAACCGATCCCGAGCTGCCTCCCGAGGAGCGTGTGCGGCAGGCTCTCAGGGCCGCGTGATGGAGGAGCAGTTCTTGGCGCCGGTGCTCCAGCCGCAGGACGACGAGGTCGAGCGCTCCCTTCGGCCGCGCCGTTTCGACGAGTTCGTCGGCCAGACACGGGTCAAGGAGCAGCTCACGATCGCGCTCGAGGCGGCTCGCAGCCGCGGCGAGGCGCTCGACCACGTGCTGCTCGTCGGCCCGCCGGGGCTCGGGAAGACGAGCCTCGCATACATCCTTCGCGAGGAGCTCGGCGTGGGAATCCGGACGGTTGCGGGACCCGCGCTCGAGCGAAAGGGAGATCTCGCGGCAATCCTGACCGCGCTGGAAGAGCGCGACCTCCTGTTCGTGGACGAGATCCACCGGCTGAACGCAGCTGTGGAGGAGGTGCTGTACCCGGCGCTGGAGGACTTCCGGCTCGACATCATCGTCGGCCAGGGAGTCGCGGCGCGAACGCTGACGCTCGACGTACCGCCCTTCACGCTCGTCGGCGCGACGACGCGCACGGGGCTGCTGACGACCCCGCTGCGCGACCGCTTCGGCATGACCTTCCGGCTCGACTACTACGAGCCCGGTGAGCTGACCGCGATCGTGCGCCGGTCGGCCGGGATCCTCGGCGTGGAGATCGAGGACGAGGCCTCCGAGGAGATCGCGCGCCGATCGCGCGGAACGCCGCGCGTCGCCAACCGGATCCTGCGGCGGGTGCGGGACGTCGCGGAGGTGCGTCACGAGGGTGTCGTGACCACCGGGGTCGCGGCGGAGGCGCTGGCGCTCCTCGAGGTCGACGGCTGTGGGCTGGAGCGGACCGACCGCGAGTTGCTCCGCGCGATCGTCGAGCGCTTCGACGGCGGCCCCGTGGGACTCTCCACGCTGGCCGTCGCCCTCGGCGAGGCGCCGGACACCGTGGAGGACGTCTACGAGCCGTACCTACTACAGCTGGGCTTCATCCAGCGCACGCCGCGGGGGCGGATCGTCACGAAGCGAGGCCGAACCCACATCGGCTCGGCCGCCGAGCCCGCGAACGCCGCGCTCTTCTGACCGAAGAGTCGCCTTCGCGGGCCGCCGCCGCGGAACGGGCTTTGCCCGTTTCGCTCCTACGGCAGCTTGAGAAGGAAGGACGGTGAGCAACTAGGCCGCGCATCGGCGAAGCCGATGCCCGTGCTTCACACGTTCGCGGAAAGTCGTGAGACTTTCCGCGATTAGGCGCGCTAGCGCCGAAACTGAAGCTCGTGCCAGCTCGGAACCGGGGCTAGCTCCAGTAAGGCGCGGTCGCCGCGCGGGTCGCGGTAGCCGAACTCGCCCGTCGTCTCGTCCCAGTCGACGTCGAGCAGGCCGAGCTTCACGCGCTGGTCGAGCCACGCTCCGCGGAAGACGAGCTTCCGCAGCCAGTAGACGAGCGACTCGCCGTCGACCGCGGCGAGCGCCTCCCAGTGACGGACGAGGTACCGGCCGAGGCTGCTCCGCGCCTCTTCGATTCGTTGCTCCGAAGTGAGCTCGACGAGGTCGGCGGCCTCGTCCTCGTCGAGGTCGTTGTCCTCGACGAGCCGGAGCTTCACGGCCGCAGCGATCACCCGTTCCTCGAAGTCCTCGGCGTTGAACGCGAAGCGGTACCCGAGGAACTCGACGACGTAGTCCTCTCCGGACTCGTAGTTGACCTCGCTCGTCACGTCCTCTGAGGATACGCGCGAGGTCTGCCGTCCGCGCCCCTCCGTACCGTCATCTGTCCGATGATCGGTACCTGGAACATCCGTCCGTGCGGGAGGGAGGACGCGCTCGCCCTCGCCGAGGCTCTCGGCCTCAGCGAGACGACCGCACGCGTGCTCGTGCGCCGCGGTTACGTCGAGCCCGCATCGGCGCTTCGCTTCCTGGAGGCCGCCGATCCGGCGCACGATCCGTTCGCGCTCGGCGACATGGCCGCCGCGTGTTCGCGAATCCGTGACGCAATCGCGAAGAAAGAGCGAATTTGCGTCCACGGGGACTACGACGCGGACGGTATCTGCGCCACGGCGCTGGCCGTCCTCGTCCTGCGGGAGCTCGGCGCCGAGGTGGAGTGGCACCTGCCGAGCCGTTTCGAGGAGGGCTACGGGCTTGCAGGCGAGACGCTCTCGCGTCTGGCCGACGAGGGCTGCGGTCTCGTCCTCACCGTCGACTGCGGGATCACGGCCGTTCAGGAGATCGCCGACGCAAAGGCGCGGGGGCTGGACGTCATCGTCACCGACCACCATCGTCCCGGCGACACCGTTCCGGACTGCCCCATCGTCGCCACGCGGCCGTCGGACTATCCGTTCCCGGAGCTGTGCGGCACCGGGGTCGTCTGGAAGCTCGCGCAGGCGCTCGTGGGAGATTCCGACACCTTTCGCCGCCACCTGGACCTCGTTGCCGTCGCGACGATCTCCGACGTCGTCCCGCTCGTCGACGAGAACCGCTTCCTCGCCCGCGAGGGACTGAAGGCGCTCGCGCGGACGCAGAAGCCTGGCCTGCGCGCGCTGATGCGAACCGCAGGAGTGGATCCGGCAGCGGTGGACGCCGGATCGGTCGGCTTCCGCCTCGCCCCCCGGATCAACGCCGCGGGTCGCCTGTCGCATCCCGAGGCTGCGCTCGAGCTGCTTCTCACCGAGGACGAGAGTCGAGTCGCCGAGCTCGCCGGACGGCTCGAGGAGTTGAACCGGGAGCGCCAGGCGGTCGAGGATCGGATCCTGCGCGCCGCGGTCGCCAAGGTCGAGGAATGGCCCGAAGCAAAGCGGGCTCGCCGGGGCTATGTCATCGCCGACGAGTCCTGGCACGAAGGGGTGATCGGGATCGTCGCGTCGCGCCTCGTCGAGCGCTTCCACCGGCCCGTGGTGCTCATCGCCGGCACTGATCGAGAGTGGAAGGGGTCGGGCCGCTCGCTGCCGGCGTTCGACCTCCACGGCGCGCTCGCCGCGTGCTCCCATCGCCTCGCCCGGTTCGGAGGACACCGGGCGGCCGCCGGTCTATCGATCGACCCGGCGCAGATCGACGCTTTCGCGGAGGAGTTCGGCGCCCACGCCGATGGCGCCCTGAGCGAAACCGACCTCAGTCCGCCGCTGACGGTCGATGCGGCAGTCGTGGGGGAGGAGCTGACGCTTCCGCTCTGCGAGGAGCTCGGACGTCTCGCACCCTTCGGCCTCGGCAATCCCGGGGTGACGCTGCTGCTCCCTTCGAGCGAGCTCGCCGACGTCGCGACCACCGCCGACGGGAAGCATCTGCGCTTCCGAGTACGCCATCGCCAACGCCCGGCCGGCAGTGCCATCGCGTTCGGTCTCGGCCGGCAGCTCGACCGCGCTCGGCGCGAAGTGCGCCACGACGTCGTCTTCCGGCTCGAGGAGAACCGCTGGAACGGGACCGTTGCGCCACAGCTTGTCGTCCGCGAGCTCGTCGAGACGCCGGAGCGCTACGAGACGCTGCGCGAGTGGCTCAAAGCGGAGTTCCGCAAGGACGAGTCGGCCCGCGACGCGGCAGCCGGCGAGATCTTCGCCGAGCTGGGCGTGGAGGCGGGCGCGGCCCCGCGGGAGCTGCTCGAGTCGGCGACCTTCCGGGAGCTACTGGAGGATGTGCCGCTCCCGAAGGCGGCCTAGCGAATCGAGCCCGAGCAGCAGGCGGGCAAGCGCGAGCGTCTTTCGTCTCTGACGGCGCCGAAAACGCATGGAACGGGCGTTTTCGGGCCGGGAAGGTCACTTCCTGCTTGCGAAGTACACTGAGTCATATGGCCATTCTCGAAGCTCCAGGACGTCATCAAGACCTGATCGCGGAGCTGCTCGCCGAGGTCGCCGAGTACAACCCGGACGTCGACCGCGACATGCTCACCCGCGCGTTCCGCTTCGCCGAGAGCGCGCACGAAGGGCAGCAGCGGCGCTCGGGCGAGGAGTTCATCCATCATCCGTACGCGGTCGCGCGGATCTGCGCCGAGCTGCGCCAGCCGGACGAGACGATCGCTGCGGCTCTCCTCCACGACGTGGTCGAGGACACCGACGTCAGCCTTGACGACGTCCAGGGCGAGTTCGGCGAGGAGGTCGCGCAGCTCGTCGACGGCGTCACGAAGCTGACCCGCGTCCAGTTCCAGAGCCGCGAGCAGGCAGAGGCCGAGAACTACCGGAAGATGATCCTCGCGATGGCGCAGGACCCGGGCGTCATCCTGATCAAGCTCGCCGACCGGCTCCACAACCTGCGGACGATCGAATACCTCGGGAAACAGAAGCAGGTCCAGAAGGCCCGCGAGGCGCTCGAGGTGTATGCGCCGCTCGCGCACCGCCTGGGCGTCCACACGATGAAGTGGCAGCTCGAGGACCTCGCCTTCGAGGTATTGCACCCTCGCAAGTACACGGAGATCAAGGCGATGGTCAACGAGCGCCGAACGGACCGCGACGAGCACGTCAGCGAGGCGTCCTACGTCCTCCAGCGCGAGCTCGACAAGGTCGACATCCCGGCCGACATCTCGGGCCGCGCGAAGCACTTCTTCTCCATCTACGACAAGATGGCCAAGAGGGGCAAGGAGTTCAACGAGATCTACGACCTCACCGCGATGCGCGTGATCGTCAAACGGTCGGCGGAGGAGGGGACGCGCGACTGCTACGGCGCGCTCGGCTTGATCCACTCGCTGTGGAAGCCGATGCCCGGCCGCTTCAAGGACTACATCGCGATGCCGAAGCTGAACGGCTACCGCGCGCTGCACACGACTGTGATCGGTCCTCAGGGTAGGCCGCTCGAGATCCAGGTCCGCACGGCGGACATGCACGAGATGGCCGAACTAGGTGTCGCCGCGCACTGGCTGTACAAGCGTGGGCGCAAGGGGAAGAAGAACGACGAGCAGTGGGTGGCCCGCGTCCGCCAGCTGATGGAGTGGCAGGACGAGGCCGACCCAGGCGAGTACAAGCGCCAGATGCTCGGCGACCTGTTCACCGACGAGGTCTACGTCTTCACGCCGAAGGGCGAGGTCAAGACGCTGCCGGCCGGCTCGACGCCGATCGACTTCGCGTACGCCGTCCACACCGACGTGGGCCACCGGACGGTCGGCTCCCGCGTCAACGGACGGATCGTTCCGCTCCACTACCAGCTGCAGAGCGGCGACTTCGTCGAGATCCAGACTTCGAAGACCGGCGGCCGAGGGCCCTCGCGCGACTGGCTCGCCCTCGCGAAGTCTTCCCGTGCGCGGAACAAGATTCGCCAGTGGTTCTCACGCGAGACGCGCGAGGACACCGAGCAGAAGGGTCGCGAGTCGCTCGAACAGGCGCTGAAGGCGCAGAAGCTCCCGTACCGGAAGATCGCCGGCTCGGCGGTGCTGGCGCAAGTGATCCGCGAGGCCGGGTTCAAGAAGGCCGAGGACTTCTACCTCGCGCTCGGCTCGGGGAAGCTGCAGACGGCACAGATCGTCGACAAGGTCCTCCAGCGCTTGAAGACGACGGAGGTCGCCGATGAGGCCGTCCTCCCACTCAAGCCGACGAAGACGACGGCTCCGAACGCGGCCGTCGGGATCACGGTCGAGGGCGTCGAGGACGTCCTGATCAGGCTCGCGAAGTGCTGTACGCCGGTCCCGAGTGACGAGATCGTCGGGTACATCTCGCTCGGCAAGGGGATCACGATCCACCGCGGGGACTGTCCCAACGTCAAGACGCTCAGGCGGAACCCGGAGCGCTTCACGCCGGTGAACTGGGACGGAGGGATGACGCAGAGCTTCCGCGTCCAGATCGCCGTCGACGCCTGGGACCGGCCGCGCCTGCTCGAGGACGTGGCCCGGACCTTCGCCGAACACGGGGCGAACATCGTGTCCTACGGCGGGACCGTCGAGGATCAACTCGCGAAGAACTGGTACACCGCCGAGATCGGCGACGTGAAGTCGTTGCGGGCGCTGCTCCACTCGCTCCGCAACGTCGACGCGGTGTTCGATGCGTACCGCGTTACTCCGAGCTAGCGCTCGTCGTCTCGCTTCGGCGAAAGTCTCACGACTTTCGCCGAGTGTTTGAAGCACGCGCGATCGCTTCGCGATCGCGCGGCCCAGGATCTGGGCGTGACTTCCTTCTCAAGGGGCCGCTGTGGGCGGAACGGGCAAAGCCCATTCCGCGGCGACTGTCCCTCGTTCGAGGGAATCGGGGGTTCGAGCGGTCTGGAAAAGGCCTGCAAATGAGGGAAATCACCCTTTTGGGGGATCATCCCTCGAACGAGAGAGCTACCTCGAACGAGGGATAGACGCCCGCCGCCGCCTAACTACAACGTGGTCGGGGGAGAGGGCAAGCTGCGGCGCCCACTCGAAAGAGTGGGCGCGCGGCTGACAGGAGGGCAGATCCCCGTTCAGGGGATGCGCGCGAGTCTCGGGACGGCGACAACGTGTCCTAGTAGCTGAACTTCGGGCGCTGCGGCGGCGCCTCTGCGAGCCGCATCTTGACCCCAAGCCCGAGAACCCGCCGCGTACCGAACCCTGCCGAGGCCGGACAGGCCCTCGTGGAGTTCGTGCTTGCGCTGCCTCCGCTCCTGCTCGTGCTGCTCGCGATCCTCCAGTTCGGCATGGTCATGAACGACTACGTCGAGGTCAGCGACGCCGCCCGCGCGGGTGCGCGCAAAGCGAGCGTCTCACGCAAGGATCCGGCGCCTGTCGCCGCGGCAGAACAGGCCGCGCGTGACAGCACCGCCCAGCTCGACCCCGACGACGTCGACGTCCAGGTGAGTCCCGGCGGCGCCTGGCGGAAGGGAGATCCCGTGAAGGTTCGCGTCGACTACCCGTACACGATCAACGTCTTCGGCCTCGTCCTCAAGTCAGGGAACTTGAGCTTCGAGGCGACCGCGAGGGTCCAATGAAGCGCCGGTTCGCAGCCGAGCGCGGCCAGGCCCTCGTCGTCTCGATTCTCTTCCTGGCCGTCCTCGTCGGGATGGCCGGCATGGTCGTCGATGTCGGGGCCTGGTACGTCCAGGATCGCAAGGTGCAGGCGGCCGCAGACTTCGGCGCCCTCGCCGGAGTCGCCGAGCTGCCGAGCAAGCCGGCCACCGCTCGGTCGGTCGCCGCCGACTACGTGGACGAGAACGTTCCGGGAGCAACGGCCGAGGTCACGAATCCCTACGACAGCAATCCCCGGAAGCTCGAGGTGAAGGCCAAGACCAAGGCGGACACCTTCTTCCTCCGCCTGTTCGGCATCACGACCGTTGACGTAACCGCGCGAGCCGTCGCGCAGAAGCTGGCGTCGTCGGCGCCGCTCGCGATCTTCGCCTATGACAGCCGCTGCAGTGAATTCGGGTTCGGCGCGAACGGCGACGAGATGAACATCAACGGCGGGATCCATTCCAACGGTAGCTTCAAGGTGAACGGCAAAAACTTCACCGCGGGCGGGGCGAGAGCAGGTGGCCCGAACGACTGCGAGCCGTACGTCAACGGCGAGGGCGTCGACTTCGGCGGGGACGACGAGCCGATCCACGAGCCCGAGCTCCAAGAGTGGCCCCGTTACTACTACGAGTCGGAGTTCCCCTGCACGTTCCGGGCGAGGAAGTTCGAGTTCAACCGGACGCCGCAGACGATCCCGTCAGGTGTCTACTGCGCGACCGAATCGTTCATCGCGAACGGAAACAACCAGACCGGGAACATCACGGTCCTCGCGCCGGAGATCATCGTCAATGGTGACAACCAGCGCTTTACCCCGTACATGGACGGCCTCCTCTTCTACGCCACCGGCACGAAGGAGCTGATCCTCGACGGCAACAACTTCAACTGGACGGGGACGATCTTCCACCCGCGTGGGCGAGTGAAGATCAACGGCGACCAGTACTCGATCCTGAACGGCCTGATCGAGGGCCTTCACGTCGAGGTCAACGGCTACGGCTTCAGCATGAACGGCACCGGGCCTTCGTCGGACGACGACATCGCCCTAGTGGAGTAGCGGCTGCGCCGCTACTCCTCGCCGAAAGTCTCTCGACTTTCGGCGAATGTATGAAGCACGGGCGCCGGCTTTGCCGGCGCGCGGCCCAGTACCTCGCCGGCGCTCCCTTCTCTAGCTTCCGCGCTGGACGAGCGGGCCAAGCCCGCGCGTCGGCGGATCAGGAATCTAGGTCGTCGCCTTCGAAGCCCTTGATCCGCTCGCGATACCAGTCCGGGATCTCGCACGCCTTTCGCTCGTCGAGGTCGACGAGAACAAGCGTCTGCCGCGCGGTCACCATCAGGAGCTCGGTCTCGGCGCGATAGGCGGCGAACTCGTAGGTGACGCTTGTCCGGCCGATCCTCGGGATGCGGATGAAGACCTCGATCGGGTCGTCGAACCTCGCCGGCGCCAGGTACTCGACCGACGTCGCGCGCATCACGAACTGACGCTCTTCGTCCGGATTGGTCCGGAGCAGGTCCAGATGGCGGTGGTACGCGACCCGCGCCAAGTCGAAGTAGGGCAGGTACCGGCCGTAGTAGACGATGCCCTGGGCGTCGGTGTCCGAAAACCCGACGCGTGTCAGCGCCGAGAACTTGAACGGCGGCCTCTCGTTTGTGACTCGCCCAGGCTCAAGCACGGATGACGTCGAGCACCTCGTCGCGCTTGCGCTCCATCAGCTCCTCCGAGCGCGCTTCGAGGTTGAGCCGCAACAGCGGCTCTGTGTTGGACGGCCGCACGTTGAAATGCCAGTCCTCGGCTTCGACCGAGACGCCGTCCAGGTGCGAGACCTGTCCCTCGTCGCCGAAACGCTCCTGGAGCTCCCGGAGCTTCGTGTCCACGTCGGGCACGGGTGTGTTCAGCTCGCCGGTGATGAAGTAGCGCTCGCGGAACGGCTTCAGGATCTCCGAGAGCTTCTGGCCCCTCTTCGAGGCGAGCTCGAGCAGCAGCAGGAACGGGACCACGCCGGAATCGGCCTGGTAGAAGTCGCGAAAGTAGTAGTGGCCCGAGACCTCGCCGCCGAAGACGGCGTCCTCCTCGCGCATGCGGTGCTTGATGTACGCATGGCCCACGCGGTTCACCAGCGGCACTCCACCGGCTCGTTCGATCGTGTCCGGAACGGCCCAGCTCGCCCGCACGTCGTAGATCACCTTGCCGCCGGCCTCCTTCTCGAGGATCGCCTCGGCGAGGAGCGCCGTCACGAAGTCGCCGGGCACGAACTCGCCGCTGTCGTCGACGAAGAAGCAGCGGTCGGCGTCCCCGTCGAATGCGACGCCGAAGTCGGCGCCTTCGGTCGTCGTCCGCTCGACGATGAACTCGCGGTTCTCCGGGAGGAGGGGGTTCGGCTCGTGGTTCGGGAAGCTCCCGTCGGGCTCGAAGAAGCACCGGACGGTCTCGACCTGCGGGAGGCGCTCGACTACCGGAGGGAGCATCACGCCTCCCATCCCGTTTGCGGCGTCGATCACGACTTTCAGCGACCGGATCGCGGCGGGATCGACGAAGGAGAGAACACGGTCGACATAGGCCGGCCAGATGTCGACTTCCTCGACGCGACCGGCGCCGCTCGGGTCGCCGAAGCCTTTGAGCGCGCGGTCGCGGATCTCCATCAACCCCGACTCGCCGCCGACGGGCAGTGCGCCGCGCCGCACGATCTTCATCCCGGTGTACTCCTTGGGGTTGTGCGAGGCGGTGACCTCGATGCCCCCGTCGAGCTCCAGGTGTCCGACGGCGAAATAGAGCATCTCGGTGCCGACGAGCCCGAGGTCGAGAACCTCGGCGCCGGCGTCCACTGCGCCCCGGATCGTCGCGGTAGCCATCGTGGGGGAGGAGAGGCGCATGTCGCGTCCGACGGCGATCCTCCGGGCGCCGAACTCCTCGACGTATGCCCGGCCGATCGCGTAGGCGCCCTCGTCGTCCAGCTCGCTGGGGTAGAGCCCACGGACGTCGTACGCCTTGAAGACCTTCTGGTCGATCACGGCAGGACTCTAACCGGCCGATTTCGGGACGTTTTGGGCGTCTCCGGTCGTTTCTACACTTGTGGGCGTGGAACGCAAACTTGCGACGGTCCTCTTCGTGGACCTCGTCGGATCGACGGCGCTCGTTTCGGGCACCGATCCAGAGGTCGCGCGGCGGCGCGTGCAGCAGTACTTCGACCGCGTGCAGCACTGCGTCGTCACGCACGGCGGCATCGTGGAGAAGTTCGCCGGCGACGCCGTGATGGCGGCGTTCGGCGTGCCGCAGGCGCACGAGGACGACGCCGAGCGCGCAACTCGGGCCGCGCTCTCGATCCTGGAATCCGTCGCCGAGCTCGGGCTCGAGGCGCGGATCGGCATCGAGTCGGGCGAGGTGGTCGTCGACGCCGTGGAGTCCACCTTCGCCACGGGAGAGGCCGTCAACGTTGCGGCGCGGCTGCAGCAGGCGGCGGAACCGGGCGCGATCCTGATGGGCCCTTCGGCGCATCGACTCACCCTTGGTTGCTTCGAGGTGGACGACGAGGGGCCGGTCGAGGGCAAAGGACTGACCGCGCCTGTCTGGGCCTACCGCGTGATTGCGGCGGTGCGCACGGAAGCCACGCGGCAGTTCCGCGCGCCGCTCGTCGGCCGCGAGGCCGAGCTCGAGCTGCTGCAGAACACCTACGCCCGTGCGGTCCGCGATCGGCGCGCGCACCTGTTCACGATGTACGGCGATCCGGGTGTCGGCAAGAGCCGCCTCACCCGCGAGTTCATCGACTCGCTCGACTCGGCCACGATCCTCTTCGGGCGGGCGTTGCCCTACGGCGAGGGCGTGACGTACTCGGCGCTCGCCGACATGGTCAAGGTCGCCGCCGGCATCTCGGACGACGATCCCCTGGACGACGCCATCGAGAAGCTGCGCGACTGCTGCCCCGACGAGGCCGTCGCCGATCTGCTCGGCCTCGCGTCCGGCGTCCTCGAAGCGGTTCAGGACGAGCGGAACCAACAGGAGATTGCGTGGGCCGCGCGCGCCTGGGCCGAGGAGCTCGCACAACCACAGCCGCTCGTGCTCGTCTTCGAGGACATCCACTGGGCCGAGGAGCCGCTGCTCGAGCTGATCGAGCACATCGGAACATGGGTGCGGAATGTTCCGGTGCTCCTCCTGTGCCTTGCTCGGCCGGAGCTGCTCGACATCAGGCCCGGCTGGGGCGGAGGGCGCGTCCGTGCGACGGCGATCGAGCTCGAGCCGCTCAGCGACGCCGACAGTGAGGCGCTGATCGAGGCGCTGCTCGACGACGGAGACCTGCCGCCGGGCACGAGAAGCGCGCTGCTCGAGAAGACCGAGGGCAACCCGCTGTTCGTCGAGGAGACGATCCGGATGCTGTCGGAGGCGAACGGCGCGGCCGTCGAGCGGATCCCGGACACGCTGCAGGCGCTGATCGCGGCGCGGATCGACCATCTACCACAGGGCGAGAAGTCCGTCTTGCAGCGCGCCGCCGTCGTCGGCCGGACGTTCTGGTCCGGCGCCGTCGAGCACCTCGGCGCGCCCGGCGACGGAGAGTTCGAGCCGCTGATCGACGATCTGCTCCTGCGTGAGTTCATCCTCAACGAGCCCCGCTCGACGATCAGCGGCGAGGACTCGTACCGCTTCAAGCACGTGCTGATCCGCGAGGTCGCCTACGGCGGGCTGTCGAAGACGTCGCGCGCCTCCTATCACCGCCGCTTCGCGGAGTGGCTCGGGGAGCGGGCAGGCGACGAGCTCCTGGAGGTCCGGGCGTACCACCTCGACCAGGCTGCTGCGCTGCATGCGGAGCTCGACGGGGCGCCGCCCCAAGAGCTTGCGGAGGAGGCTGCCGAAGCGCTGGAGAAGGCCGGCCGGCGCGCACTGGCCCGCGAGGCGAACGCGACGGCCCGCCGGCTGCTCAAGCGGTCGGTGGAGCTTGACCCGACACTCGACCGGCGCTTCAAGGCTGCGCGCGCCGCGTGGCGGATGAGCGACTACCCAATTGTCTCCGCCGAGATGGAGGAGGTGCTCGTCGACGCTCGCGCCGCGGGGAACGGCGATCTCGAGTCTCGCGCGCTCACCGCGCTCGCCGAGGTCAGACTCCGGCGGGACGCCGACGTCGGTCGCGCGGAGGAGCTCGCGAGCAAGGCGCTCGAGGTTGCCGACGGAGACGAGAGCCGGGTCGATGCGCTGGGCGTTCTGGAAACGATCGCCTGGTGGCGTGGCCGGCTCACCGAGTCGGAGGAGTACGCCGAGGAGCAGCTCGAGATCGCGCGGCGGCTGGGCCGGCAGGATCTCGAGAGCGAGGCGCTGCTGTCGCTTGCTGGCATCTACACGGCCAGGCGAGACAGTGACCGGGCAGAGCCGATCATCGCGCGGGCGCAAGAGCTGGCGGAGGAGAGCGGCTCGCTCACGGCGAGAGCCAAGGCGTTCATGCACGCCGGCGAGCTCGATGCATTCCGGGGCCGTCACGAGGAGGCGATCGCGGAGTTCGGCCGGGCGCGGGACCTGTTCGCCGAGGTCGGCGCGGCGACCGACATCGCCCGCACGGTGATGCGAATCGGCCGGCTCGTGGCGAGACGGGGCGACGCGGAGGAAGCGGAGAAGCTCTTCCGCGAGGGGATCCGCATCCTCAAGCCGCTCGAGGACCGAGGGACGCTCTGCGAGGTGCAGCGCAGCCTCGCTGAGGCTCTGCTCCTGCAGGGCAAGACCGAGGAGGCCGAGGTCTATGCGATCAGAGCAGTCGAGACGGTCGGGCCGCAGGACGTCAGCTCGCTGGCCTCGACCCGCAAGTCGCTCGCGCTCGTGCGGGCCGCACAGGGCCGCGACGACGAGGCCGAGGCGCTCCTACGGGAGTCGCTCGAGATCCTCGAGCGCAGTGAATACACGCGGTTCCTGTCGGAGCCGCTGAAGGCGATGATCCAGTTCCTCGAGGAGCGGGGCCGCGTCGACGACGTCGTGGCGTTCGAAGAGCGGCTGGGCGAGCTACGCGCGGGCGCGGTGCCCGAAGAGACGACCGCGCGGATCGCTTAGCGCGACCTACCGCGGTTTCCCGACGACGAAGTCGAAGCGCACGAGGCCCGCCGGCCCGCCGGCTTTCACGAGGTGCACGCGCCAGGCCGACTTCGGCATCGGGCACTGCTCCACGCTCTGCGTGCAGACCATCAGTGAGCCTCGCCGGCGGCACGGAGATGGTTCGCCGAGATTTCCGTGGCTCATGACACGGACACCGGCCAGGCTTGGGACGGCGGTCGCCGCAACGGATGCCCGGATTCCGTGCGTGGTCGTCAGCCGCGCCAGGAGCACCACACCGGCCGGCTGGGGCATCGTGAAGACCCGGCGCGCCGGCCCTGCCTCGGTCCAGAACCACCGGCTCGTCTTCGTCTTGCTGTCCGTCTTCGGCGTTGCGCCTCCGCTCGGGGCCCCGACGAGGACGACGAGGACCATCACCATGGCGAGACGGACGAACACACATCTAGTACGCGTTCAGGACAGTCGGAGGTCCGCGATCATCTCCTCGTGACCGAGTTGATCCCACGTCGGCTCGTGGCGGACGACTTCAACGTGCCGAAGGGGCTCGAGCACGATCGGTTCACGCTCCGGATGCTTGCCATCACGGACGTCGCCAAGGACTTCGCCGCGATCAATCAGCGCGTACTTGCGGACGGGACGCCGGACCCCTGGAGCGAGACGACCTTCCTCGAGAACCTCGCCGACCTCGGCTGGCACGAGGTCGAGTTCAAAAATCGACGGTCCTTCGCGTACACCGTCGTTCGGCCCGATGAGTCAGAGGTGATCGGCTGCGTCTACTTCTATCCGCCGCCGGACACCGAGCACGACGTCGAGGTGAAGCTCTGGGTCACCGGCAAGGCGTGGGAGCAAGGCCTCGACGCCGAGCTTGAGGGGGCAGTGCGCGAATGGGTCGAGCGGGACTGGCCGTTCGAGCGCGTGTTCTGGCGCGAGCGCTAAGGCGTCTCTAGCTCCACGGAAGCTCCGGCCATTGCGGCGGACGCTCGACTCGCCAGGCCTCAGGCGGTTGCCGCTTGCTTTCGCGGCTTGCGCCGTAGCGCCTTGCGATCTCCGACGTCCGGTCTTCGCGCCAGAACGTCTCCTCGTCGAAGTCGCGATTCCCGGCGCAGACGATGACGCAGGGGCCGTCGCCGGCTCCCACGAACGCGTGAGCCGTGCCGGGAGGACAGTGCACGAAGTCCCAGGTCTTGAGGTGCCGCTCCTCGTCCTCGACGATCAGGATGCACTCGCCCGCAACGACGAGGAAGTCCTCCTCTACCGATTCGGCGTGGAACCCGCCGGTCGGTTGCCCCGGCGAAACCACGCGGATTACGAAGCCCGCGCCGGGCTTGACGTACTCCTCGAGATCAGGACGACCACGGAGGACGAACTCGTCGGACTCGAAGATGCAGACGCCGCCGTGTCGCTCGTTATTCACCCACGCGGCGTCGCGGGCGTTGACGACGAACCAGCCGGGACTGACGGGCGCGAGGCCGGACGCAACGGATTCGAGACGTGCTTCTTGCACCATTCGAGCTCCTTTCTACGGGATCGCTGTTTGGAGGAGCACCGCACGGATCGCCTGGTGGCTCTCGTCGCCCGGCGATTCCGAGATCACCGTCGCCGGGCGATCGAAGCGCGCCAGCGCCTGGCCCAGAGGCTCCGCGCGTAGCGTGCCCTCGCCGTACGGAAGGTGCTTCGTCTCGTTGCGGTTGGCGTAGGCGATGTCCGAGAAGTGGATGTGGAACGGCGCGCCCGGCTCGATCGCCGCATCCGCACGCTCGAGCACCGACGCGAACGCCTCGACGTCGGTGAACGCACCGTCCGAGGTCGCGTGCATGTGCGCGAAGTCGATCACCGGCCGGATCCACGACACGCGTGACGCGAGCTCGAGCACGTCGTCGATCGAGCCCAGCTCGCGGACACGCCCCATGACCTCGACGCCGAACGGAACACCGCGTCCTTTCTTCTCGAGTCGTTCGCGCAGCTCGCCCGCTTGGTCGACGACGTCGTCGAGCGCCTTCTCCCGGTCACGGCCGAGCAGGAAGCCGGGGTGGAAGACGACGAGCTCGGCGCCCGCGGCGACGGCGATCCCGGCCGAGTGATCGAGCATGCCGACCGCCATGTTCAGCTTCTTGCCGCGCTCGGCATGGCCGACGAAGCCGGCGATCGGGGCGTGGACGGACAGCACGATCGAGTTCTCGCGGGCCAGCTCGCCGAAGCGCTCCGCCCACGGATAGTCCATCCAGAACTTGCCCTCGAAGTCGATCTCGCAGGCGCTGTAACCGCGCTCGAGGAGCAATCGCACGGCCTCCTCCGGCGACTCGCGGGAGGGCACACGCGCCGGGCCGAATCGCAGTTCTCCCACACCGTGGACCGTAGCCGTCCGATGCCCTGCCTACGCTTTTTTCATGGCCAAGCGCCCATCCCGAATCGATCTGCTCGAGCTCGACATCGACATGCGCCTGATGGATCTGTGGCGCGAGGCCGGTGACGTCTCCGAGTGGAATCTCGAGATCGTCGCGGCGTTCATGCGCGCCGCGTACGGCAAGGGCTACTGCGACGCGTTGACCGAGGACCAGCCGGGGTCGCTCTGCGAAGACCACGGCTACCGGATCCCGGGGCGGCGCCCAGCGCCCTCTCGCGAAGCTTCCTAGAGCGCCAGGGCTAGACTCTGGGCATGGCGCGACGCGCCTCTCCAGCACGCCTAGTGATCGCGCTCGGGATCGCCGCGATGCTCGCGGTGTTCCTCGTCTACACCTCCGTAGCCGGCGGCACGCCGCAGCTCCGACCGAGCGAGCTGCAAGGACGCACCGGCCAGGTCTCGCTCGTCGGGAAGGTCGTCGGCCGGGTGACGGGCGACGCACGCGGGAACGGGCTCCGCTTCCGGCTGAGGGACGTCAACGGGACGGCGACCGTTCCGGTCGTCTATCGCGGCTCCGTGCCCGAGATGTTCCGCACGGGGCGTGACATCTCGCTGAAGGGCCGCCTGCGCAACGGGACGTTCGTGGGAGCGCCGGGCACCCTCGTCACGAAGTGCCCCTCGAAGTACACGGCTGAGAAGAAAGAGCGCTAAGTGCCCGATCTGGGGCGCGCCGCGCTCATCGTCTGCCTCGGGCTGGCCGTCTATGCGCTGATCGCGGGCGTCTACGCGGCGCGCACCCGCCGCGCGCGCCTGGCCGAATCGGCGGAGAACGCGATCCTCGCCTCGTTCCTCGCGGCCCTGGTGGCTTCCGTAGTCCTGCTGACCGCGATGCTGCGCCACGACTTCGGGCTCGTCTACGTCTGGCGGCACACGAGCCTCGAGCTGCCTCGGCCGTACACGATCTCGGCGTTCTGGGGCGGCCAGGAGGGCTCGCTCCTGCTCTGGCTGCTGATCCTGACGGGGTTCTCCGCCATCGCCGTCCTCCTGGCCCGCCGCTCGGCTGCCCGGAGCCTGCTCGCCTGGACCGTACCCGTGCTCGGCGGCGTGATCCTCTTCTTCTCGTTCCTGCTCGTCGTGATCGCGAGCCCGTTCGCGACGCAGGCCGCTCGGGCCGACGGCCTGGGACTGAACCCGAGCCTCCAGAACCCGTACATGCTGGCCCACCCGCCGTTTCTCTACCTCGGGTTCGTCGGGCTGACGATTCCGTTCGCCTTCGCGATGGGCGCGCTGCTCGCCCGTCGCTCCGACGAGCTCTGGGTCGTCGTCACGCGCCGCTGGACGCTCGTCGCCTGGATGTTCCTCGGCTTCGGCCAGCTGCTCGGCGCGCACTGGGCCTACGTCGAGGTCGGCTGGGGCGGGTACTTCGCCTGGGATCCCGTGGAGAACGCGGCGCTGATGCCGTGGCTGGCGGCGACCGCCTTCCTGCACTCGGTGATGATCCAGGAGAAGCGCGGAATGCTGAAGATCTGGAACGTCCTGCTCGTCGTCGGCGCCTTCGCACTGGCGCTCTTCGGGACGTTCCTCACGCGCTCCGGCATCCTCAGCTCGATCCACTCGTTCACGGAGAGCTCGATCGGGCCGTGGTTCCTCGGCTTCATCGGTCTCGTGATCGTCTTCTCGGGGCTGGTGATCGCGACCCGCCTGCCGCTGCTGCGGTCGAAGACGCGGCTCGAGTCGCCGATCTCCCGGGAGGCGACCTTCCTCTACAACAACCTGCTGCTGGTCGCCTTCTGCCTGACGATCCTCTGGGGCGTCGCCTACCCGATCCTGACCGAGGCGCTGCGCGGCGAGCCGGTGACGGTGGGCCCGCCGTACTACAACTTCTTCCTCAAGGCGTTCGGGCTGCCGCTGCTCCTGCTGATGGGGATCGGGCCGCTGATCGCCTGGCGCCGCGCGTCGCTGCGCGGGCTGGGGCGGACCTTCGCATGGCCGACGGGCGTGGCGCTGGCCACCGGGGTCGTGCTTCTCGCGTTCGGCGCCGGGTCGTCGGTCGCCGGGCTCGTCGGGTACACGTTCTGCGCGTTCGTGCTCGCCTCGATCGGGCTCGAGTTCGCCCGCGGAACACGCGCACGGCGCGCTCTCGCCGGGGGCTCGTGGCTCGCTGCGTTCGCAGAGCTTGTCGGGAGAAACCGTCGGCGCTACGGCGGCTACGTCGTCCACGCGTCGATCGTGCTGCTTGCGATCGGCGTCGTGGGCTCGAGCGCGTACGACACCACGCGGGAACAGCGGCTCGCGGTCGGCCAGTCGATGAGGGCTGGGGATTACCTGCTGACCTACCGCGGCGCGACGAGCGAGCGTGGGCCGAACGCGATCGAGGTGCGCGCGCTGGTCGACGTCCGGCGCGACGGAGAGCGGCTCGGGACGCTGCGTCCCGGCAAGAACCGGTATTTCGCCGAGCAGCAGGTATCGAACGAGGCGGCGATCCGATCCGACCGCCTAACCGGCGAGGACCTGTTCCTGATCGCCGAGCAGATTCGCGCTGACGGCGTGTTCCTCAAGGTGCTCGTCAAGCCGCTCGTGAACCTGATCTGGATCGCAGGCTTCGTCTTCCTCGGCGGCGCACTGATCGCCATGTGGCCGGATGCCCGGGAACAGCGGCGGCTCGCGGTGCGCTACGGCCGAAGCGACGCGCTCGCCCGGGCATGATCGAGCTGCTCGTCGCAGGCGCGCTCGCCGCTGCCGTGGTGGTGTTCGTGGCGCTGCCGTTCCTGCGGGAGTCGGATCCGCCGGCCGAGCCCGAGGTGCCGGAAGAGGCGCTAGCCGCCGCCGAGGAACGCGATCGCGTCCTCGCGGAGCTGAAGGACCTCGAGTTCGACCACCGAACGGGAAAGATCAGCGACGAGGACTACCGCGCCCTGGTTCAGCCCCTTAGACAGCAGGCTGTGAGCCTCCTCGCGGATGGCGCATCGTTGTCTGCGCAGACGCCGGAAAACGGTGGCGAGCAGCGCTTTTCCGCGCCAAAACTTCCGTCCGGCCGACCGGATCGCTAGCATCTCGCGGCAAGGCTGGGAGGGAGGCCTCCGCAGCTCGCGAACACGCTTCTTATGGCTCGACGACTCGTCTGCAGCCTCATTCTCGTTCTGCTCTTGGCCGCGCCGGCCTCGGGCCAGCTGTACGAACGCCAACAGTCGCTCCAGGAGCGGATCGAGCAGGCGCAGTCGAACCTCGCGGAAGCTCAGGCGCGCGAACGTGAGCTGACGGCCGAGATCGCGTCGGTCTCCCAGCGGATCCGCACCCTCGAGTCGGAGGTCGGAGACGTCTCGACCCGGCTGGTGGCGCTGGAGGAGGACCTCGCGCTCCACCAGCGCAAGCTCGACCACCTCGCCGAGCTCTACCGGATCCAGTCGGAGCGGCTGGCGTTCCTGCGAAAGCAGTACGACCTTTCGGTCGAGCGGCTGAGTGCGCGGCTGGTGGCGATCTACGAAAGCGGCGAGCCGACGACGCTCGACGTCCTCCTCGACGCCGACAGCTTCAGCGACGTGCTCGAGCAGCTGGACTACTTGAGCTCGATCGCAGCGCAGGACCGCCTTGTCGTGAAGGACGTCACCGGCGCGCGCAACCACATGCGCGATCTGCGGGCGCGGACGGGGAAGACCAAGACGAGAGTGGCGGCGATCACACGGGTCGTCCGGATCCGAACCGAGCAGCAGCGGTCGCTCAAGAACCAGCTCGTCTCGCAACAGCAGGGGCTCTCGTCGGCGCGCGGCCAGAAGCGGGTCGCGCTCGCTGACGCCAGCGAGGACGCGAAGGAGCACGCTTCTCACGCCGCGGCGCTCCAGGCGGAAAGCGCCTCGCTGGCTGCGCAGATCCGCACCTCGCAGTCGACCGTCACCTACTCGTCGGGCGACTCGACGCCGTCGGCAGCGGGCTTCGTCTGGCCCGTCGGCGGGCCGGTCGTCAGCGGCTTCGGGTGGCGTTGGGGCCGGATGCACGAAGGGATCGACATCGGCGCCGGCTACGGCGCGCCCATCGTCGCAGCCGCGGCGGGGAATGTGATCTACGCCGGCTGGATGGGCGGCTACGGGAACCTGATCATTGTCGACCACGGCGGGGGCCTGGCGACCGCCTACGCCCACCAGTCGAGCTTCGTCGTCGGCGGCGGGGCGGTCTCACAGGGGCAGCTGCTCGGCTACGTGGGCTGTACGGGGCATTGCTACGGCCCGCACCTCCACTTCGAGGTGCGCGTGAACGGCTCGGCCGTCGATCCGCTCGGCTATCTGTAACTGCCAGGGCCCGGCCGCCGCACGAACCGGGGTCAGGTCTTGCATTGCAGCAGCAGCTGCTCGGTGATCGGAGTGTGTGGCAGTGCAAGACCTGACCCCAAGCGAAGAGCGCTGCGGTGTAGAAGAAGTGCCCCTCTTTGCAACGACTGCCTTTATAGTTTCCGCGTCGCAAGCTTCGCGCGCTTCTTGCTTGCGACATGTCGTCTCCCGACGGCGCCCGGCCGCCCACAGGGCGGCCGGACGTATGAATGGACATGACCTCTACTCGATCAGGCCCAGATGCCGTTCGAGCGTGCCGTCTGCGAGGTAGGCGGGCACGTCGTCGCCGGGCGCCTGCTCGCGGACGAAGCTGAGGATCTCGCTCCCGAGGCGAGCGACCGCCGCGTTCACCTCGAGAGCGGTTGCGCGGGTGAGTCCGAGGCAGACGGCGAGATCCGACCCGTAGTGATCGGGTGCGGCGTCGAGGCTCAGGGCCGCGTCGAGCGCGTCGCGTCGGTCGTAGACGATCCGCTCGTCGTTCAGCGGGATCAGCACTGTCGGCGCCAGCGCCCCTGCGCTCTGCGCGAACCAGCGCAGTCCGATCTCGTCGGCGCTCTGCGCGCAGCGCTTCGCCTTCAGCACGAACTCGACGAAGTCCTCGAGCTCGGGCTCGGCTGCGGGATGGTGCAGTGACGGATCGTCGCCGAGACCGTCGGCGTGCTGTCGAGCGTCCAGACGTACGACGCTGTGAGGATCGCCGGGAAACCGAACGACCAACGTGCCGGTGACGTGGCGCTCGCCCGCCAGGCGTCCGCGGTCTTCGATCCGGCGGATACATGCAGCGGTGCGTCAGGGGGTCGGTCCTCGAACCACATGCGATAGGCCTTACGGGGCGCCGATGTGATCGCGACGAGGTCGAGGTCGCTCGCTTCAGTCGCCGTACCCTTGGCGTAGCTCCCGATGACGAGCACGGCCGTCGTCTCCGGCTCCAGAGCCAGGAGCCGCGTGACGACGCGTTCGGAGAGCGCGGGCTCGAGTCCCTCGAGCTGATTCTCGCTGCGGGAGATGCCGTGACTCTACGCGGGCGCTACCTGGGGTTCAGCAGCCGGAGATCCGGCAAGTTGCGGTACCGCTCGTCCAAGTCGAAGCCGTAGCCCACGAAGAACTCGTCCGGAACCGTGAAGCCCACGTAGCGCACCGGAAGATCCTCGACCAGGCGGCGGTAGGGACGATCGAGGAGGGTCACTGCAGCCAGTGACGCAGGCTCTCGGAGCTGCAGCGTCTTCGCGAGGTAGTTGAGCGTCAGGCCGGTGTCGACGACGTCCTCCACGAGCAGGACGTGGCGGCCGTTGATGCTCGTGTCGAGGTCCTTCAGGAGCCGGACCTGACCTCCGCCGCCCCCGTTGCCGTTGTAGCCGGCGAGGGCGATGAAATCGAGGTTGTGGAGGATCGGAAGGGCGCGCGAGAGGTCGGCGACGAACACGACCGCCGTCTTCAGCGACGCGACGAGCACCGGCTCGAGGCCCTCGTAGTCGGCTGCGATCTCCTCGCCGAGCTCCGCGACCCGCGCCTCGATCTCCTCCTGCGAGAGGTAGACGTCGCCGACGCGCTCAGCGTGGTCGACTAGGAGGCGAGGTCGAGTCTGAATCGCTGGGCCAGGCGCTCGATGTCGCGCCGGTAGAAGAGCTTGGCGTTGACCTCCGGGTACCGCTCCCGGAGCTTGCGGAGCTTCCGGTTCTTGCGCGTCACGAGGGACTGCTTCATCACCGTCAACTCGAGGTAGAGGTTCTGCTCGGGTAGGAAGAAATCAGGCTTGAACGCTTCGATGACGCGTCCGTCCTCGTCCTCCTCGAGCACGAAGGTGTGTGGCTCGTAGGCCCAGGGGATGCCGTAGTAGTCGAGAAGCTTGGCGCACTCGAGCTCCACGTCGTTCGCGAAGCGCGGCTCACCCTCTCCCCGATATGCCTGGAAATCCGGGACTTTTTCCGCCACCCAGCAAGAGGGTAGCTGGGAGCTCGGACGACCTAGACTAGGACAGATGGCGAGCCGCGACGGCAACAGGCGCAGGTTCACGATCGCGCATCTCTCGGACATCCACTGCGGCGACCCGAACTTCGTGCCGAGCCTGCTGGACCGCGCGATCGCCGAGATCAACGAGCTGACCCCGCACATCGTGGTCTGCTCGGGCGACCTGACGACGTTCGGCTTCAAGGCCGAGTACCTCCAGGCGCGGGAGTACCTGAACAAGCTGAGCTCCGACTGCCTCGTCGTGATCCCGGGGAACCACGACTCGCGAAACGTCGGCTACCTGCACTTCGAGGAGCTCTTCGGCGAGCGTCACAGCGCCGTCCACCGCGAAGGCATCTCGGTCGTGGCGGTGGATTCCAGCGAACCGGATCTCGACCACGGGCAGATCGGCCGTGGACGCTACGCGTGGATCGAGGAGCAGTTCAGGCCGCCCGCTGACCTGCGGATCTTCGTCATGCACCACCATCTGCTGCCGGTGCCCGGGACGGGCCGGGAACGGAACGTCGTCTACGACGCCGGGGACGTGATCGAGTGTCTTCAGCGCTCGGGTGTCGATCTCGTCCTTTCCGGACACAAGCACGTTCCCTATGCGTGGAAGCTCGAGGAGATGTTCGTCGTGAACACCGGGACCGTCTCCTCGATGCGCCTTCGCGGGAACACACGCCCCTGTTACAACGTGATCGAGGTCGAGGGCTCGCACGTGGACATCTGGCGCAAGTACCCGTTCCACGGCCAGGAGAAGATCATCCAGTTCTCGCTCGAGACGAGGGCCTTCGAGAAGTACACGGCGCGGATCGAGAACGAGGTCACGCTCCGGTGAGGGCCTTGGCTCTCATCGACGGGGAGCACTACGCGCCGGTCGTGCGCGACGCGCTGCAAGAGATCCCGCACGAGGTCGTCGGCGCGCTGATCGTGGGCGGCACCGAGAAGCTCAAAGGCGACGACGACTACGGCGTGCCGGTCGTGGACGACTTCGAGGAGGCCCTCGATCGGTTCGATCCGGAGGTGGCATTGGACATCTCCGACGAGCCCGTACTCGGGCCGCGAGAGCGGTTTCGCCTGGCCAGCCGGCTGCTCGCTCGCGGAATCGCGTACGAAGGCGCCGACTTCTCGCTCCGTCCGCCCGAGTTCGAGCCGTTCGAGCTGCCGTCGATCGCGGTGATCGGGACCGGCAAGCGCATGGGGAAGACGGCCGTGACGGGCTACGCCGCACGGCTGCTGGCGGAGGATCGCGACCTCGTCGTCGTCTCTATGGGCCGTGGAGGGCCCGCCGAGCCGCAGCTGGCGGAGGTCAGTCCGACGGTCGACGACCTGCTGGAGCTGTCGCGGGCGGGCTCGCACGCCGCGTCGGACTACCTCGAGACGGCGGCCCTGGCCGGAGTGCCGACGATCGGCTGCCGCAGGGCTGGAGGCGGGCTGGCGGGCGCACCCTGGACGACCAACGTCTCCGCCGGGATGCGGATGGCGGCGGAGCGAGGCCCGGACCTCGTGCTCTTCGATGGGAGCGGAGCTGCGATCCCTCCGGTCGAGGCGGACCGCCGCGTCCTCGTCGCCGGCGCGCACCAGGATCCCGGGCTCGTCACCGGCTATCTGAACGCCTACCGGATCCACATCTCCGACCTCGTCGTGCTGACCATGGCCGAGGAGGGCACCGATTACGCCGAGGTGACCCGCGCCATGCGAGAGGTAAAGGAGATCCCCGTCGTCGCGACGGTGCTTCGTCCGCGTCCGGTTTCGGCGGTCGAGGGCAAGCGTGTGGCGTTCTTCACGACCGCCTCGCCGTCGGCCGCCGAGCTGCTCGAGCGGCATCTCGTCGAGGAGCACGGCGCATCCGACGTCACGGTCTCGACGAACCTTTCCGATCGCGAGAAGCTTCGGCGCGACCTCGAGAAGGTCGACGCGGAGACCTACCTCGTCGAGATCAAGGCCGCGGCGATCGACGTGGTCTGCGAGGCAGCAGGGGAGAACGACATCGAGGTCGTGTTCGCCGACAACGAGGTGATCGCTCTCCCGGACCAGCCCGATCTGGACGAGGCGCTGCAGGAGCTCGCCGAGGCGGCGGGGAAGCGCGCCGGGGCGGTCGCCTGATGCCCGAGCGCCGCTACACCGATCCGCTCCCGCTCGGGAGCGACGAGCAGCCGTACTCGAAAGGGCTGATGGCGCGGGCGCTGATCCGTGCCGGCGTGAACGCCGAGCGGGCCGTCGAGCTGGCGCGGACCGTCGAGCGCGACCTGTCGCAGCGCGGGAAGCACATCGTCGACCTCGCGCAGCTCAAGGAGCTCGCGATCGAGGTGCTCGGCGAGGCCGAGGGCGACCGGGCGATCGAGCACCTGCGCCGCTACCACGATCTGACCGAGCTGGACATGCCCTTGATCGTCCTGATCGGAGGGGCCACCGGCACGGGCAAGTCCACCGTCGCCACGGAGGTTGCCTACCGCCTCGGGATCACCCGTGTGACGTCGACCGACTTCGTGCGGCAGACGATGCGGGCGCTCTTCACGCCGGAGTTCCTGCCGGCCATCCACATGTCCAGCTTCGATGCGGGCAAGGCGCTCCCGACGGCGCAGGAGGAGGAGGTCGACCCGCTCCTCCATGGGTTCCTCGAGCAGACGCGCCACGTGCTCGTCGGCGTCCAGGCGGCGATCGACCGGTCGCTCCAGGAGGGCTGGTCGATGGTGCTCGAAGGCGTCCACATCGTCCCCGGGATGCTCCCGCGCGAGATCGAGGGCGCACTGACGGTCGAGTGCGTGATCGCAATCGATAACGAGGAGACGCACGCGGGCCACTTCTGGATCCGGGACATGTCCTCGGACGGGATGCGGCCGCTCGACAAGTACCTCGACCGGATCGGCGACATCCGCTACCTCCAGGACTTCATCGTCGAGCGGGCTCAGGTGGAGGGAGTCCCGGTGGTCGAGAACAGCGACCGCGAAAAGGCCATCGCCGCGGTGATGGAGCTCGTGCTGGCCGCGGCCGACAACGCGAGGGTGCCGGCGTGACCGACGTCGCGGCCAAGACCGACGTGGCAGACACGCCGAGCGAGGCGAAGCACCGTTGCCTCTGCGAGGCCTATGCGCGGACGACAGAGCGTGCGGCGCTTGCCGGCGCCCGCTGGCTCGGCAGGGCCGACGAGGGAGCGGCGCAGGAGGCCGCGGCGAACGGCATGCGCCAGGAGCTCGAACTGCTCCCGATCGACGGCCGGATCGTCGTGGGCGGCCCGGGCGAAGTGGTCGTCCTCGAAGCAGGCGAGAAGATCGGCAGCGGCGGCGAGACGGTCGACCTCGCCGTCGACCCGCTCGAGGGAAGCGGAATCGTGGCCCGGGGCGGCAGCGGCGCGATGTCGATGATCGCCGTCGGCGAGCCCGGCTCGCTGCAGACGCTGCCGGACATGTACATGCGGAAGATGGCCGTCGGCCCTGTGGCACGCGGGAAGATCGATCTTCTGCGCCCGGTCGCCGAGAACATCCAGGCGATCGCAGAGGCGTTCGGGCGACGGGTCGGCGACATCACGACGATCGTCCTCGACCGGCCGCGCCACCACGACCTGATCGAGGAGATCAGGGCCGCCGGGGCTCGAATCAAGCTGATCCAGGACGGTGACGTCACCGCCTCGGTGTCGGCGGCGATCCGCGGGACGAACGACCACCTTGCGATCGGGATCGGCGGGACGCGCCAGGCCGTGCTCGCCGCAGCCGCACTCCGCTGCCTCGGCGGCGACCTCCAGGCGCAGCTGTGGCCCGTGACGCGCCGAGAGATCGAGGATGCTCGGGAGCGCGGGATCGGAGACGTCGAGCGGGTCTTCTCGACGGACGACCTCGCACCGAAGGAGGCGATCGTCGCGGCGACGGGTGTTTCGAACAGCGACCTGCTCCGAGGAGTCCGCTTTCGCGCCGACAGCGCCTGGACGCACACACTCGTGATGTGCATGCGCTGCAACTGGGTGCGGTTCGTGGAGGGCATCCACTTCTTCCAGCGCGAACGCCGCGAAGAGGTCCGGCTACCGGGCTTCTAGGTATGCAAGCGTCGGTAAAGGTCGCGTGCGTCCAGGCCGAGCCGGTCGTGCTCGACCGCGCCGCGACTCTCGAGAAGCTGGCCGCCCTGACGGCGGAGGCGGCGGGCGAGGGCGCGGAGCTCGTGGTCTTCCCCGAGACGTTCGTCTCCGTCTACCCGTCATCCGCCTGGGCCAAGGCGCTGGCCGGCTGGGGCGATCCGCGAGCGACGGCCGCCTTCGCCCTACTGGCGCGCGAGGCGGTCGAGGTTCCCGGCCCGGCAGAGCAGCAGCTCGGCTCGATCGCCAAAGAGCACGGCGTCTGGCTCGTGACCGGCGTGAACGAGGTCGACCCAGGGCGCAACGGCACCGTCTACAACGCGCTCCTGTACCACGCCCCTGACGGCTCGCTGGCGCTCAAGCACCGGAAGCTCGTCCCCACGAATCACGAGCGGCTGATCTGGGGGCAGGGTGACGGGGAGGGACTTCGCGCGATCGAGACGCCGCTGGGTCGGATCGGCGGCCTGATCTGCTGGGAGAACTACATGCCGCTCGCGCGCTTCGCGTTGTACGAGTCGGGGATCGAGATCTACCTCGCGTCGACAGCGGACGACGGGGATGCCTGGCAGGCCACGCTCGTGCACATCGCTCGCGAATCGCGCGCCTTCGTCGTCGCTCCGAGCCATTTCCAGCGGGCTTCGGCGTACCCGGACGACTTTCCGCTCCGCGACCTGATCGCCGAGCTCGACGTCATCGGACGCGGAGGAAGCGCGATCCTGGCCCCGGACGGGACGTACCTCGCCGGCCCGGTCTACGACGAGGAAGCGATCCTCTACGCCGAGCTCGATCCCGGCCGACTCCGGCAGGAGCGGCAGCGCTTCGACCCCGCCGGCCACTACCACCGGCCGGACGTCCTGCGGCTCGAAGTGACGCCGCTCGACTCCGGTACGCTCCGGCCATGAGCGCGACCGTCACACGCGACGACGTCGTCGAGGCACTCCGTCAGGTCGAGGATCCCGAGCTCGGGATGGACATCGTCGACCTCGGCCTGATGTACGACGTGAAGGTCGACGGGGCCGAAGGTCCACGTGCTCTTCACGCTGACGTCGATGGGCTGTCCCGTCGGCCCGATGATCGAGCAGCAGATCGCCGAGGTCACGCAGGCGCTCCCCGGCGTCGAGGATGTCGAGACCGAGCTGACGTGGGACCCGCCCTGGTCGCCGGAGAAGATGTCCGACGACGCCAAGTTCATCCTCGGCTTCGGCTAAGGCGAGTGTGGAAGGGCGGGGCCGAAGCCCCGCCCCTTCTGAGCCCTACCGAGCGGGTGAAGTCGTTGCCGCCTGTCCCTGCTCGTACTCGCGCTCGATGCGCTCGAGCTCTTCCTCGGTGCCCTGACGCACGGGCCCCTTGAACCACTTGTTCGCCGAGAGCACGTACCAGCCGCCGAAGAGCAGCAGCGCGCCGCCGACGAGCAGCGGCGCGTAGTTCAGCGCCTCCCACGTGAACTCGTCCGCCCACGGCACGCTCGACTTGTACGGCGGCAGCAGGAAGATCAGCGTGATGAACGCGACCCACAGGATCGCGACCAGGTCGATCCACTTGTAGTGCTTGCCCGAGGCTCCACGCTCCGGGCTCGAAGCGGTCACCGATCCTGAAGCGAAGGATCACCGGGAGGATGAACGCGATGTAGAGGCCGATCACCGCGATCCCCGTGCCGACGAGGTAACCGACGAGATAGTTCCAGTACGCCGGAACCATGACCAGCGCGGAGAGGACGACGATCGCGAGCACCGCCGTCTGCGGCACGCGGTTCTTGCCGACCTGGCGCCAGCGCCGGTGGCCGGGTACAGCTCCGTCGCGGGAGAAGGCGAACAGCATCCTCGACGCGGACGTGATCGATGCGGTCACGCAGAAGAACTGCGCGACCACACAGATGAAGAGCAGAAACTCCGCCCAGCCTTGACCCATCGACTCCGCCCAGCTCCACGGAACGATGAAGGCGATGTTCTCGATCGCTCCTGCGGTGCTCGGGATCGCCAGCGTGACGGCGAGCAACAGGATGAACCCGAAGATCACCGAGACGACGACGGACATGTACATGCCGACTGCAGCAGCCCGCGAGGCATTCCGCGTCTCCTCCGCGAGGTGGGCAGACGCGTCGAACCCCGTGATCGTGTACTGGGCCATGAGGAGTCCCGTCAGGAACACGTAGATGAAGAGGGCGCTGCCGAAGTTCTCGCTGCCCGTTCCAAACCCCGTCGCGTTCACCGTCTCGCCGAACGCGTAGCCCAGTGACTGATGCCGGTCGGGAACGAGCAGCAGGATCGCCACGATCACCGCCACGCCGGCCATGTGCCACCACGCCGAGATCCTGTTCAGCATGGCCGTCACCTGGACGTTCATCAGATTGATGACCGCCGCGGCCGCGAGAAAGATGAGGTAGAGGAGGTAGATGTACTCCTTCCGGTTCGGGTAGTCGAACCAGAAGTTCAGGAGGGCGGTCCCGAAGGTGGCGAGCCCGTAGCCGATCGCAGCCGTCACGGCGATCTGGCCGATCAGGTTGAACCAGCCCGTGAACCAGCCCCAGCCCGGGCTTCCGAGCTTCGAGGCCCAGTAGTAGAGGCCACCTGCGGTCGGGTACGCGGATGCGATCTCGGCCATCGCGAGCGCGACGATCGTGCTCATCGCGCCGACGAGCAGCCAGCCCCAGGTGACAGCGACGGGCCCTCCCTGTCCGAACGCGATGTAGTACGAGGTCAGGCAGCCGGCGAGGATCGAGATGATCGTGAAGGAGATGGCGAAGTTCTCGAATCCGCCCATCCCCCGGAACAGCACCTGCGCGTAGCCCAGACGGTGGAGCAGGCTTTCGTCGTCTTGGGGCCGTCCTCTTGTGTCAGCCGCCGCAGGGTCGGTGCTCAACGCAGCCTCCGATCGTCGATGACCTGATCGCGCAATTGACCCACCTTTTCGGGGTCCGTGTCAATCGGCCTACGTTGCTAGGCACGAACGTTCACGGATTTCGGGTCGTAGAGCGGCTCCGCCGCGACCTCGCCCCCGACCCACGCGCCGAAGATCTCGATCTCGACGGGCCGGCCGACCTCTGCGCGGACTGCTGGGACATAGGCGTAGGCGATCGAGCGCTCGACCGTGTAGCCGTACCCGCCGCTCGTCACGCGACCGACGACGTCGCCCTCGATCCGGACCGGCTCCGAGCCGAGCGCGACCGACCGCGGGTCTTCCAGGACGATGCACGCGAGCTTCCGCTCGGGATCCTGCTTGGCGATCAGCGCCTCCCGGCCGATGAAGTCGCCCTTGTCGAGCTTGACCGCGAAGCCGAGCCCGGCCTCCCAGGGCGTGTCGTCCGGCGTGATGTCCGCGCCCCAGACGCGGTAGCCCTTCTCGAGCCGGCACGAGTCGATCGCGCGATAGCCGCCGGCGACGAGGCCGTGGTCTCGGCCGGCCGCCCAGACCTCGTCCCAGAGACGAAGGCCGAACTCGGTCGGGCAGTAGAGCTCCCACCCGAGCTCGCCGACGTAGGTGACGCGCAGCGCCAGGCAGGGGACCGGCCCGACCGCGATCTCCTGCGCCCGCATGTACGGGAAGTCCAGCGGGCCGGCGAGCGGCTCGAGGATGTCGCGCGAGCGCGGCCCCCAGATCCCCAGGCACGCGAAACGCGACGTGACGTCCTCGACCTGCACCGAGCCGTCGTCCGGCGCATGGGAGCGGATCCAGGCAAGATCGTGCCGGCCGAAGGCGGTCCCCGTCACGATCCGAAAGCGGTCCTCCGCGAGCCGCGTGACGGTGAAGTCGCACTCGATCCCGCCGCGCTGGTTCAGCATCGACGTGTAGGTGATCGCCCCGACGTCGCGGGCGACCTTGTTTGCGCAGAGGCGCTCAAGGAAGTCGGCGGCGCCGTCGCCGCTCACCTCGATCTTCGCGAACGACGTCTCGTCGAAGAGCGCGGCCGCCTCGCGGGTCGCGCGATGCTCTGCGCCGATCGCCGGCGACCACAGCCGGCCGGCCCAGCCGCGCGGCCGCAGAGATTCGTCCCCCGCCGCCGCGTTCGGCTCGAACCAGTTCGCGCGCTCCCAGCCGGACTTCTCGCCGAACGCCGCGCCGAGCTTCTGCCAGTCGCGGGTAGGCGGGGGAGAGGCGGAGCGGGCGTCCGGCCTCACGCTCGTGCCCGGGGTACTTGACGTCGTAGTAGGTGGCGTAGACCTCGTACGAGCGGGCGAGCGTGTAGTCGCGACTCCGATAGTGGGGACCGAAGCGGCGCGAGTCCATCTCCCAGACGTCGAGGCTCGGGACGCCCTCGACGATCCACTCGGCGACGAGCTTCCCCATCCCGCCGGCTCCCGGCCAGGCCGTGCGCGCAGAAGCCGGCTGCGACCCAGAAGCCGCGGACGTCGGTCGGGCCGAGGATGAACTCGCCGTCGGGCGTGAACGCCTCGGGCCCGTTCACGAGCCGCACGACCTCGGCGTCCTCGAGCATCGGCACGCGCACGATCGCGTTCTCCATCAGCTCCTGGAAGCGATCCCAGTCCTCCTCGAGCAAGCGGCCGTTGAAGTCGGCCGGGATGCCGTCGAGGCCCCACGGCGCCGGAGTGTCGCTCGTAGCCGCCCATGATCAGACCGCCGGACTCGCCGCGGAAGTAGACGAGCAGTGACGGGTCTCGCATCGTCGGCAGGTCGAGCGGCAGCCCTGCAGGCCGCGTGACGAGGTACTCGTGGGCGAAGGGGACGATCGGGACGGTCACACCGGCGAGCGCGCCGAGCTCGGCCGCGAACATCCCGCCTGCGTTCACGACGGTCTCCGTCTCGATCCGTCCTTTGTCGGTCTCGACGCCCGTGACCCGGCCGCGCTCGACCTCGATTCCCGTGACGCGCGTGTGCGTGTTGATCTCTGCGCCGCCGCGTCGCGCACCTTCGGCGAGCGCGAACGTGAGCTGGCTCGGGTCGATGTAGCCGTCGGTCGGAAGGTGGGCTGCGCCGAGCACGCCGTCGGTCGACATCGGCGGGAAGAGCCGCTGCGCCTCCTCGGCCGAGATCAGCTCGAGTGGCAGGCCGAACGTCTTCGCCCAGCCCGCCTGGCGCGCGAGCTCCTCCATGCGCTCCTCCGACGAGGCGAGTCGCAGCGACCCGACCTCGTGCCAGCCGGTCTCGAGGCCGACCTCGTCGCCGAGCGTTCGGTACAGCTCGACGGAGCTCATCATCATCTTCGTCAGGCTGAGCGACCCGCGGAGCTGGCCGACGAGGCCCGCGGAGTGGAAGGTCGAGCCGCTCGTCAGGTCGGCGCGCTCGAGGACGACGACGTCGCTCCAGCCGAGCTTCGTCAGCCAGTACGCGACGGCGCAGCCGCCGACCCCGCCGCCGATCACGACGACCTGGGCGCGTTCCCTCACGCGAGCTCGAGCCGGGCGAAGTGCTTGTGCGCGTAGTCCGCGAAGTCGAAGTCGAGGTTCGAGATTCCCTGCTGGACGACGCCCCACATCGCCTCGCGGAAGTCCGACATGAAGCGCATCAGCCGGAGGTGCTCGCGGTCGGCGTCGCGCAGCTCGCCGAAGTACGCCTCGAGCAGCAGGTCGGTCTCCTGCGGGGACAGCTCATGGTTGACGGAGAAGTTCGCCAGGTCGAAGAAGCGGTCACCCATTCCCGCGTACTCCCAGTCGACGATGCGGATGCCGTCCGGGCTGCGGATGAAGTTCGCGTTCAGGAGATCGTTGTGGCAGGGGTGCTCGGGGCGCGGGCCGAGCTCGCGCTCGATCTGGTCGGCGCGGGCTTTCGCGGCGTCGTACGCCGCCGGCACGGACACTCCATGGGCTACTGCCGTCGCCCTGTACGCCTCCACGACGCGGAAAGAGTCGAAGCGGGTGGGGAGCGGCGACCCCCCGTGGACTCGCTGGAGGAGGCCGGCGGTCTCTCGCAGGGCGCCGGGCCGGCGGAGCTCCTCCGGCGGCGCCGGCTTGCCCTCGACGAACCGGGTGACGAGGTAGCCCTCGGGCTCGATGAAGGCGATAACCTCGGGCCCGATTCCGAGTGATGCCGCCAGACGGGCTGCGGCGTGCTCCGCGTGCCGGTCGATCCCGAGCAGCTCGGTGTCCTGACCGCCGATCCGCAGGACGTAGGACTCGCCGTCGCAGTCGATCCGGAAGTTGTGGTTCGTGATCCCGCCGCCGAGCGGCTCGATCTTGACGGCTCGGGCCGGCCAGACACGCGCGGCAATCGACTCGGCGTCCACCCGCGCGATCCTAAGCTGACTGTAGTGCGCGCGCTTCTGCTCGACTTCAACGGGACGATCTCCGATGACGAGCCGATCCTCTGCCGGATCTTCCAGGAGCTCTTCGCCGAGGCGGGAAAGCCTCTGTCGGAGGAGGAGTACTTCGAGCAGCTCGCTGGGCTCTCGGACGCCGAGATCATCCGAGATGTGGCTCGGGCGGGACGACCCGGAGCTGCTCGAGCGGAAGACCGCGCGGTATCGCGAGCTGCGGCGACGGCTCGAGCGATCAGCGAGGAGGCTCGCGCGGCGGTGCGTGACGGGGCGGAGCGAGTTCGGCTCGCGGTCGTCTCCGGCTCGTCGCGGGAGGAGATCGAGCCCGTCCTGGAGGCCGCGGGCATCCGCGAATGCTTCGAAGCCATCGTCTCGGTCGAGGACGTCCGCCGCGGAAAGCCGGACCCTGAGGGCTACCTACGCGCGACTCGAGCTCCTCGGCGTGGAGTCCGGCACGACGCCGCGGCGGTCGAGGACTCTGCGGCGGGCGTCGCGGCCGCCAAAGCCGCCGGTCTCTACTGCGTCGCGGTGACCACGAGCTTCGATGCCCGGCTCGCCTCGCGGAGGCCGACCTCGTCACGAAGCGGTTTGATCGAGACCTGATCGCCGGACTACTCTCGCGCTCGTGATCTCTCTGGACGAACTTCGGGCCGACGTCGAGAGCGGCGCGATCGACACCGTCGTCGTGGCGTTCACCGACATGCAGGGACGCCTGATGGGCAAGCGCCTCCACGCGGAGTTCTTCCTCGAGGACAGCGTCGAGCACGGGATCGAGGGCTGCAACTACCTGCTCGCGCTCGAGATGGAGATGGATCCGGTCCCCGGCTACGCGCTGGCGAGCTGGGACCAGGGGTACGGCGACTTCCGGCTCCAGCCCGACTTCGCAACCCTGCGGCGCATCCCCTGGCTCGAGGGGACGGCGCTGGTGCTGTGCGATGTCCTCTCACACGACGGCTCGGACGTGAAGCCGTCGCCGCGCCAGGTCCTGAAGGCGCAGGTCGAGCGGGCGACCGCCCTCGGCTACACGCCGATGTTCGGCTCCGAGCTCGAGTTCTTCCTGCTCAAGGAGAGCTACGAGGAGGCGCACGCGAAGCACTACCGCGACCTGACGCCCTCGGTGCCGTACATCCTCGACTACCACATCCTCGCCACGACCTACGACGAGCCGCTGATCCGGCAGATCCGGAACGGGATGCAGGGCGCGGGCATTCGCGTCGAGACGTCCAAGGGCGAGGCCTGGCCCGGCCAGCAGGAGATCAACTTCCGCTACGCGGACGCCGTGACGATGGCCGACAACCACGTCGTCTACAAGAACGGGGCCAAGGAGATCGCGCACCTGAACGGCTGCTCGATCACCTTCATGGCGAAGCCGGACCACACCTGGATCGGCAACTCGTGCCACATCCACTCGAGCCTCTGGCGCGACGACGAGAACGCGTTCGCCGGCGAGTCCGACGTCTTCCGGCAGTACCTCGCGGGCCAGATCGCGGCGCTGAAGGAGCTGGCGATCTTCCTTGCGCCGACGATCAACTCGTACAAGCGCTTCGCGGCGGGGAGCTGGGCGCCGACGACGCTGGCCTGGGGGCACGACAACCGGACCTGCGGCTTCCGGATCGTCGGGCACGGTGGCGCGCTGCGGACGGAGACGCGGATTCCGGGCGGCGACGTCAACCCGTACCTCGCCTTCGCGGCGCTGCTCGCCGCCGGCCTCCACGGCATCGAGAACGAGCTCGAGCTGCCGCCTCCGCTCGAGGGGAACGCGTACGAGTCCGACGCGGAGCGCTTCCCGCACTCTCTGCGCGAAGCGATCGCTGCGCTCGAAGAGGGAGGCATCGCGCGGACCGCGCTCGGCGACGAGGTCGTCGACCACTACCTCAACTACGCCCGCACGGAGCAGCGGCTCTTCGACGAGGTCGTCACCTGCTACGAGCGCGAGCGCCTGTTCGAACGTGGCTAGACCCTTGATCGGAATCACCTCGTACGCCGAGGACGTCCAGTGGGGCGTCTGGAACGAGCGCGCGGCGCTGGTGCCGCTCGTCTACGTGCGGGCGGTGGAGCACGCGGGTGGCCGGTCGCTCGTGGTGCCTCCCGCCGAGGAGGGTGTCGAAGAGACGCTCGACGCGCTCCACGGCATCATCTTCTCCGGCGGGAGCGATCTCGATCCCTCGCTCTACGACGCCGAGCCTCACCCGGAGACCGACGAGCCGCGGGCGGCTCGCGACGCCGCCGAGCTGCGACTGCTCGAGGCCGCGCTCGAGCGCGACATGCCGGTGCTGGCGATCTGTCGCGGGTCTCAAGTGCTGAACGTGGCGCGTGGCGGCGACCTCGTCCAGCACCTGCCCGAAGAAGTGGGCCACGACCGGCACAGGCACGATCCCGGCTCGTTCTCCGACCACCAGGTGCGGCTTGCGCCGGACAGCCGGCTCGGAGCGCTGCTCGGGGAGCATGCGCCGGTGAAGTCGCACCATCACCAGGCCTACGGGCGGATCGGCTTGGGCCTGCGCGAGGTCGCATGGGCCGAGGACGGCGTGGTCGAGGGTCTCGAGGATCCGGAGAAGCGGTTCGCGCTCGGTGTCCTCTGGCACCCGGAGGAGGGCGAGGACTTCGAGCTCTTCAAGGCGCTCGTGGACGAGGCTCGCCGGTACCGGGAGGAGCGATCGTGACGGCGATCGTCAACCCGGCGACCGAGGAGACGATCGCCGAAGTCGCCGGGGCGGGCGCCGACGACGCCGATCGCGCGGTCGCCGCCGCGAAAGCCGCCTTCCCGGCCTGGCGAGCGGTTCCGCCGCAGTCGCGCGCGAGGCTGTTGCGGCGACTGGGTGCGCTCGTCGAGGAGCACGGCGAGGAGCTCGCGATGCTTGAGACGCGGAACGTCGGCAAGCCGATCAGCGACTCGCGAGGCGAGGTCGAGATGGTCGCGGAGGTCTTCTACTTCTACGCGGGTGCAGTCGACAAGCACCACGGCGAGACGATCCCGGTCGCAGGCGGCGTCGACCTGACGTTTCGCGAGCCGCTCGGCGTCGTCGGACTGATCGTCCCGTGGAACTTCCCGATCGCGATCGCGAGCTGGAAGCTCGGGCCGGCGCTCGCGTGCGGCAACACGGTCGTGCTGAAGCCGGCGGAGGTCACGCCGCTGACAGCGTTGCGCCTTGCGGAGCTCGCCCTCGAGGCCGGTATTCCGGAAGGGGTCGTCAACGTGGTGACCGGGTCGGGCTCGGTCGTCGGGCAGCGCCTCGTGGAGCATCCGGATGTCGCAAAGATCGGATTCACCGGATCCACCGAGGTCGGCCGCGGCGTGATGGAAGGCGCCGCGGCGACGATCAAGCGTGTGACGCTCGAGCTGGGCGGCAAGTCGGCGAACGTGGTCTTCGACGACGCCGACCTCGAGGCTGCGGCGGCGGCCGCTCCATACGCCGTCTTCGGCAACGCGGGCCAGGACTGCTGCGCGCGCTCGCGGATCCTCGTCCAGAGCTCGGCGTACGACCGGTTCCTCGAGCTGCTCGTGGAGCGCACAGGCGCGATCCGGCTCGGCGATCCCGAGGACGAGGCGACGGAAATGGGGCCGCTGATCTCCGCAGAGCACCGGGAGAAGGTGTCGTCCTACGCGAACGGTAACGTTGCCTTTCGTGGAAACACACCCGGTGATCGCGGCTTCTGGTTCCCCTGCACGCTCGTGGAGGCGTCGAACGACGATCGCGTCGCCCGTGAGGAGGTGTTCGGCCCGGTCGCCGCCGTGATCCCCTTCGAGGACGAGGCCGAGGCCGTCCGGATCGCCAACGACACGCCCTACGGGCTGTCGGGGTCGATCTGGACCCGCGACATCGGTCGGGCGATGCGGGTCGCCCGAGGGGTGGAGGCGGGCGTCCTCTCCGTCAACTCGAATACGTCCGTGCGGGTCTCGACGCCGTTCGGCGGGTTCAAGCAGTCCGGGTTCGGGCGGGAGCTCGGGATGCATGCGCTCGAGGGCTACTCCGAGGTGAAGAACGTGTACGTCGCCACGGAGGACTAGGTGCGGCACCACCGGAAGGAGCACTAGTGGCCGGACGTCTCGACGGCAAGGTCGTCGTGATCACGGGCGCCGGCGGCGGCATGGGCCGGGAGGCAGCGCTGCTGTTCTCGGAGGAGGGCGCGTCCGTCTGCGTCGCCGATGTCGACGGTGCGGCCGCCGAGCAGACGGCGTCGGAGGCGCGGGAAGCCTTCGCCACAACGGTAGACGTCGCCGACCCGTCGAGCGTCGAGGCGATGTACGCCGCGACGGCGGAGCGCTACGGCGGTATCGACGTCCTCTACAACAACGCGGGCATCTCGCCGGCTGACGACGCGTCGATCCTCGAGACCGAGCCCGAGGCGTGGCAGCGGGTCCAGGACGTGAACACGAAGGGCGTCTACCTGTGCTGCAAGTACGGCATCCCGCACTTGCTAGAACGGGGTGGCGGCTCGGTGATCAACGTGGCGTCGTTCGTCGCGCTGCTCGGCGCGGCAACTTCGCAGATCTCCTACACGGCGTCGAAGGGCGCGGTGCTGTCGCTCTCGCGCGAGCTCGCGGTGCAGTTCGCCCGGCAGGGGATCCGCGTCAATGCCCTCTGTCCGGGCCCGGTCGAGACGCCACTCCTCCTCAGGATCTTCGGCGACGACCCCGCCGCGTACGAGCGACGGCGCACGCACTTACCGATGGGCAGGCTCGCGAAGCCCCGGGAGATCGTGAACGCCGCTCTCTTCCTGGCGAGCGACGAGTCGTCGTACGTGAACGGCTCGACGTTTCTCGTCGACGGCGGCCTCACCGCCGCCTACGTCACTCCGGAATAGACAGCACGATCTTGCCGAACTGCTCGCCCGACTCCATCCGCTCGTGCGCGGCGGCGGCTTCGGACAGCGGGTAGACAGAGTCCACGAGCGGCTTCGCTCGGCCGCTCTTCACGAGCGCGAAGGCGCCTTCGAAATCCTCTTTCGTGCCCATCGTCGATCCGAGGATCGTCAGCTGCTTCCACCAGACGCGGTGGAGCGCCGCTTTGGGGTTCGGGCCGCTGGTCGCGCCGCAGACCGCGATTCGCCCGTGCGCCCGGACGGCCTGGAGCGACTGCGCCCAGGTCGCCTCGCCGACGTGCTCCACGACGACGTCGACGCCGCGTCCGTCGGTCGCCTGCTTGACCGCTTCGACCACGTCGCCCGTCTCGTGGTTGACGACGACGTCCGCGCCGAGCTCCTGGGCTCGCTGGAGCTTGTCGTCGCTCGAAGACGTCGCGATCACGCGTGCGCCGAGCGCTTTCCCGAGCACGAGCGTTGTCGACCCGATGCCGCTCCCGACGCCCCAGGCGAGCACCCACTCGCCCTGCTCGAGGCGGGCCCGGGTGACGAGCATCCGGTAGACGGTCTCGAAGACGAGCGGGAACGCCGCCGCCTCCTCGAACGCGATCTCGTCCGGAAGCTCGTAGACCTGCTCGGCGGGAACGGCGATCTGCTCGGCGTAGGTGCCGTCGGTGTGCTCGCCGATGACCGTGATCCGGTCGCCGTGCTCGATCCCCGGGTTGATCACGACGCGGCGGCCCGAGGCGTCGAGCCCGGCCCCGTCGGCGCCGAGGATGCGCGGCTTGGGCACCGAGGGGAGCCCGCGCCGGACCCAGAGATCGAGCCGGTTGAGCGACGCGGCGCGGAGCTGGACGAGAACCTCGCCCGGACCGGGCTCGGGATCGGGCGCATCCTCGTAGCGGAGCACCTCGGGCCCGCCGTCCTCGTGAATCCGAACAGCCTTCACAAGGCCGGATCGTAGGCAGACTGGGCCGCATGACCGCCCGGGAGCTGGAGCTGCTGGCCGAGGAGCTCGGCATCGACGTCGTCGGCGCGACGCCCGCCGAGCCCTACGAGCGCACCGAGGCAGACATCGCCGACCGCAGCGCGCGCGGACTGTTCGCCGACCTTCGCTTCACGATGGCCCAGCCCGAGGTGTCGTGTCATCCGGAGAAACTGCTGCCCGGCGCCCGCACCGTCGTCTCCGCGGCGCTGTGCTACTACGCGCCGGGTCCGGAGCCGGCCCGAGGTGAGGGTCGCATGCCTCGCTACACCTGGTGGGACGCCTACGCCGAGCTCCGCGACAAGCTCGACGCGCTCGGCCGTCGCCTCGGCGCCGAGTACCGCGTCCTCGTCGACGCGAACCAACACGTCGACCGGGAGGCCGCCGCTCGCTCAGGAGTGGGCTTCTACGGGAAGAACACGCTGCTGATCACCCGGCGTCACGGTTCGTGGGTCGTCCTCGGAACGCTCGTCACGACGGCCGAGCTCGAGGCGACGCCGCCGCTCCAGCTCGACTGCGGCACGTGCCGGATCTGCGTCGACGCGTGCCCGACAGGTGCGCTCGACGAGCCGGGGACGGTCGACGCGAACCGCTGCCTCTCCTACTGGACGCAGTCGAAGCACTCGATCCCCGAGCCGTACCGCGAAGCTCTGGGCGACCGCGTCTACGGCTGCGACATCTGCCAGGACGTCTGTCCGTGGAACCGTGGAATCGAGAAGCGCCACGGTGCCGATCTCGCACCGGAGAACGCGGAACCGGTCGTGTCGCTCGTCGACTGGCTCGAGGCCGAGGACGCGGACCTGCGCGTCCGCTACGAGCGGCTCTTCGTCCCCAGGAACGACGCTCGATTCCTCCGCAGGAACGCACTCGTCGCCCTCGGCAACAACGGGACGGAGGAGCACCGCGCGCTCGCCGAGCGCTACGCGGGCTCCGTCGATCCGATGCTCCGCGATCACGCGGCGTGGGCCTTGAACCGCCTGGGCCACGGTCACACTTAGAGGGATGCAGGCGCCTTCGAAGGCCGAGGTGTGGATGGCATGGGTGCGGGTTTTCGCCGTCCCGTTCGCGCTGCTCGAGGTCCTGGTCATCAAGGACCGCTACCCGCCGGATCACCAAGCCTGGGCCCTGGCGCTCACCGCCGTCCTCGCTGTCGGGGCCGCGATCTTGCTCGTACTGGCATACCGGGCTCCGCGCGCGGCCTGGAAGAGGATCGGCTTCCTCGCGCTGCTCTTCGACTCGGCGGTCACCTACGGATTCATCGCAGTCTTCGCGTTCGACCCGGGCACGGTTCGCCAGCTCGCCTTCATCCCGCTGGTCGAGGCGGCGATGCGTTACGGCCTTCGCGGAGGACTAGCGTTTCCCGTCCTCTCCGCCGTCGTGCTGTCCCTCTACGAGTGGTGGCGGGTGGAGCGCTTCGCCGACGTCGACTACGACCTGGACAACATCACCTTCCCGGTCGGTGTCCAGCTGATCCTCGGTGCGGTCGTCGGCTCGCTCGTCGACACCCTTCGCCGCGAGCGCCGCGGCGCAGCCACGCGCGCCGCGGAGGCCGAGACGCTCCGCGACGAGCTCGGGCGTCGCGCCGACCTGCTCGACGCGACGAACCGCTGCGCGCGAGCGCTGTCCTCGTCGCTCGAGATTCAGCACGCCTTCGCCGCGTTCATCCGCGAGCTTCGCGGGCTGGTGAGCTTCGACAGGACGGCGATCTTGCTCATGGAAGACGGAATGCTCCGAGTGTTCGCGACCGTAGGGGAGGCGGCGGAGACGGTGTTCCCTCCCGGATCCGTGATTCCGATCGCAGGCTCGGCGATGACCGAAGTGGCCGGTGGTCGAGTCCTGTACCGCGAGGACATGTCGGAGCGTCACTTCGACGAGGAGGAGGAGTTCGCTGCGCTCGGGCTGCGCTCACGAGTGCTCGTTCCGCTGCTCGCGGGGCCCGAGACGATCGGGGCGCTCTCGGTCGTGCGCCGCGAGCGCTCGGCGTTCTCCCCGGACGAGATCGAGCTCCTCAGCGTGCTCGGCCGGCTCGCAGGGAGCGCAGTGCAGAACATCCGCGCCTACGAGGCGGAGAGGACGACCGCCGAGGAGCTGCGGCGGCTCTCGGCGCTGCGTGCGGACTTCGTCTCGCTCGTCTCCCACGAGCTGCGGAGCCCGATGGCCTCGGTGATCGGCTCGGCCAGGACGCTGCAGATGCGCTGGCGCGAGCTCTCGCCCGAACAGCGGGAGTCGTTCCTGGCGCTGATCGCGCACGAGACCTCGCGGCTCGCCGAGTTGATCGGCGACGTGCTCGACACGTCGCGAATCGAAGCCGGCACCTTCAGCTACACGTTCGACGACGTCGACCTTGCCGAGCTTGTCCGCGATACGACGGCCGCAGCCGAGCAGATTCAGGACGAGGTGGCGGTGCGGGCCGTCGTGCACGACCCGCTCCCGCGCGTGCGCGGTGACCGGGACCGCCTCCGCCAGATCCTCGTCAACCTGCTCGACAACGCCGTGAAGTACTCACCGCCCGGGGACGAGGTCCGAGTGGCTGCGGAGAACGTGAACGGTCGCGTCGTGATCGAAGTGAGCGACAGTGGGCCCGGGATCTCGGCCGAGCACCACGGGGCGATCTTCGAGAAGTTCGGCCGTGTCAACGTCGGCGACCGCGCGAAGCCGGGCACCGGGCTCGGCCTCTTCATCGCGCGCTCGATCGCCGAGGCGCACGGAGGGTCTCTCGAGGTTCGGTCTGCCCCGGACTGTGGGGCGACGTTCCGGCTCTCGCTGCCGGCCTAGCCGGTCGGCGGTGGCGAGATCTTGGTCCCGCAGGGCGCCGGAATCCCACGCCGGCGCAGTGCTGCGCGGGAGCCCTCGCTCCCCGTGGCGACCGCGTAGAGCGGACCGCAGCCGGCATCTGTCCCCGCGAAGCGGATCTTGAAGCGCCCATTGTCGCCGGCGCTCACGCTCTTCCGGAATCGTCCGCGAACCATGACCGTGACCGTGACGCGCTCACCGCCCCGAAAGCCACGCCCCGAAAGGACAACCGGTGCTTCGGAAGCAACCCTGAGAGAGGGCCTGGCGGCGCCCTCGGATCCGGCCGCGACGGACGCTGTTGCCGCGCCGACAACCAGGGTTGCAGTTAGGGCTGATATCACCTTCCGCTTGACAAAAGCCATGGGTCGGGGGGAGGATAGCGCGCCCTAGATCTCGGAGTGGCTAGGGCGCCCGCGTTCCCCATGCGGGCTCAAAGGGGAGAGAGAGGGGGAACAATTGAGCAGGAGGAGGCTACGGCGCCTGGGGATCGTCCTCAGCGCGTTGGCACTCATCCTCGGAGCTGTGTTCGGGGCGTTGCTCACGAGATCAACCGGCTCGAGCGCTGCGCCGGTCGTGGAGGGCGAGCTGGCCCCGGCGATGGCAGCCAAGCTCGCGCAGGCGGCGAAGTTCGCCCCCGCCGGAGGCACGTCCGGCTTCAAGGAGGGCGAGCGCTCCGCTGACGACGACGAGTGGACCAAGCACGTGACCCCGGGAGACTCGATCCCCGCCGCCGTGATCGAACGGTCGGGGAACGACTGGGACGAGATGGATGGGCGAGACGAGTGGGGAGGCGGCGCGGCAGCTTGGAAGCCGCTCGGCCCGACGTGGGCCAAGTCGCTGCCGAACCCCTATCGTGATCGCGCGGTGTACAACGCCGGCACGCCCGACTTCGCCGGTCGCGTCGCGCATACCGTGATCGACCCGAACTGCGGTAGCGGGCACGGCGGCGACGACGACGACGACGACAACGGCGGCGGCTCCTGCCGTCTCTGGATCGCCGTTGGCGGCGGCGGCGGCGTCTGGCGGACGAACAACGCACTTGGCAACCGCCCCGAGTGGAAGTACGTCTCGAAGGGATTCGAGCACAACAGCACCTCTTCGCTGGAGCTCGACCCGAACGACCGCCGCAGCAACACGTTGTGGGTGGGAACAGGCGAGGCGAATGCGTGCTCGTCGGGGTGCGAGGCCGGAGTCGGCATCTACAAGTCGAAGAACGGCGGCGAAAGCTGGAGCGGCCCCTTGGGTGTCGAGAGCTTCTACAACCGCTCCGTCGGCTCGATCGAAGTCCGTCCGGGGAACTCGAACGTGATGTTCGCGGCCTCGGTACGGGCTGTGCGTGGCCTCTCGAACGTCTGCTGCGCCGGTGTCGACGCACTCGTTCCCGGGGCTCCGCACTTCGGCCTCTTCCGCTCACTGGACGGCGGCCGTAACTGGCAGCTCGTCCACCAGGGCGCCGAGGTCTTGTGCACCGGGACGCATCCCGACATCGTGTCGGGCAACACGACCGTGTGCTCGCCCCGTGGGGCGCGGCGCGTGAAGATCGATCCGGTCGATCCGAACACGATCTACGCGTCGTTCTACGCGCGTGGCATCTGGCGTTCGAAAGCGAACGGCGAGCCGGGCACGTGGGAGCAGATCATGGCCCCGCTGGCCGCACCGACCGTGAACAACGAGCGGGCCGAGTTCGACGTCGTCAAGCTGCCCAGCGGCGAGACGCGCATGTACGTCGGAGTCGGGGCGGCAGGCACTCCGCCTGCGCGCTTCCGCCGCCACGACGCCGTCCGGAACACTCCGGCTGCGGGGATCGCGGCGACGTGGATCGACCTCTCGAGCACGGTCGTCGACACGCCCGGCTACTCCAGCTCGGCCTACTGCCACGGCCAGTGCTGGTACGACAACTACGTGTTCGTGCCTGCGGCGCACTTCCCGCATTCGGGTGCGAATCCGGACATCGTCTACCTGTCCGGAGACAACGCGTACAACGAGAACAACTGGGGCCCGGCGAGCGCGCGTGCGAACCAGGGCAACCCGGCGCTCGGTCGTGACAACGCCCGCGGCGTCGCGCTGTCGATCAATGCCGGCGTGTCCTTCACGGATATGACCGACGACGACTCGCACGACGTCTACCCGTTCGAGCTCCATCCCGATCACCACGCGCTGACGATCAACCCGCGGAACTGGAAACAGTTCTTCGACGCGGGTGACGGCGGCGTCGTTCGGTCGAACGGTCGCTTCATCGACGACTCGGGGGACTGCGTCCAGCCGAAGGGCTACACCGGCTCGGCGCTGACCTTCTGTCAGATGATGCTGTCGAGGATCCCCGAGCGGCTGCAGTCGCTCAACAAGGGCCTCAACACCATCCACTTCTACCAGATCGACTACAGCCCGTTCGACCACGAGACCATCGTCGGCGGGACGCAGGACAACGGCTCGTGGGAACGCGGTGACGGCCCCGGATCGGGCACCAACCGCTACGACTCCCCGGCCCTGCCCGATTTCGGCGTCGGCATCGACACAGACGAGTTCCCGAGCGCACGCGAGTGTGTCGGGGGCGGACACGGTGACGACGACGACGACGACGATGGTGGTGGCGGCAGCGGCGGCGAAAAGGTCTGGGTGAACACCAACATCGCCGACGGCGGCCACCAGGGCTTCGACGTCGGCGATCCGTGCTTCCGCCTGAGCGGCTGGCAGGTCGGTCAGACGATGGTGCAGTACGACCCGAAGAACCAGATGGACCAGAACTGGACGTCGGACACGCACTTTGTGCTGTACGGCGGCGAGTTCAACGCGTTCATCGGGCTGGCGAACGACGATCACACCGTTCCCCACCGGCTCTGGTCTGCGCGGGAGCACGTGTTCCGCTCGGACAACCAGGGCCGCAACCCGATCCTGACGAAGCAGACGCACCGTGAGCACTGCAACGTCTGGTACGGGGACGCGGACGTGGACGACAACGGCGTGTACGAGCCCGCGAAGGACCTCTGCGACGACTGGACGCCGCTCGGCGATCCCGGTCCGAACGGACGCCTGACGGGGCCGGCGTACGGCGCCGACAAGCTCCAGCCGGTCGCGTCGAACAACTACGTCTCCGTGGTCGAGCCGGCGTGGGACGGCCAGACGCTCTGGGCCGCGGCGTCGGGCGGCCGCGTGTTCGTTTCGAAGAACGCGGGTGGCCCTGAGGCAGCGGTCGTCTTCGACCGGATCGACAACGACCCGACGGCGGCGAACTCACCGCCGCGCTTCCCGTCGGCGATCTATGTCGACCCGAAGGACCCGAACCACGCCTGGATCACGTTCAGCGGCTTCAACGCGAAGACGCCGGCCACTCCGGGCCACGTGTTCGAAGTCCGTTACGTGCCGAACGCGTCGACCTTCCGGATGCTCGACGGCAACGAGCCGCGTGACCGGATGGGCGACATCCCGGCGACGTCGATCGCCGTGAGCGACAGTGGGACGATCTACGCCGGCACTGACTACGGCTGCGTCGCCAGCAAGGGCGACGGCCGTTGGCGTCAGTGCGGCAAGGGTCTCCCACGGATGCTCGTGGCCGACCTGATCTACGTCCGTGATCAGAAGCGGCCTCCGTATCGCGGCAAGGGCAAGCTGTACGCCGCGACACACGGCCAGGGTGTCTGGGAGCTCGACACCCACCACCTGGACGACGACGGCGGCGGCGACGACGACTAGTCGCCGCTGAAGCAGAGAAGCGAGGGAGGCCGCTGGGAGGCGGCCTCCCTCATCCTCGGGGAAGGTCGATGGCGAAAGAGACATACAGGTTCCTGCTCAGACTCCCGCCGGAGCTGAGGTCGCGCCTCGTCACGGCGGCCGACCGCTCGGGCCGCAGCCTGAACTCCGAGATCGTCCACCGGCTCGACCGGAGCCTCGACCCGTGGGGTGCGTTCCGCCGCCGGCACGCGGTGCCGGCCGGACTGAGGCTCCCTGCGGTCGCCGCAGCCGCTGCGCTCTGGCTCGGCGGCCTCTTCGCCGTCGGCTACGAGGCGTACCCACGCCTCTCGAGCTCGGCCGCATCCTGCGCGGCGCCCGGGGCCGCCGTCACCCCCGTCGAGCGCCTCGCGGCGCTGCACGGCTGCCGATAGCGCCGGGACTCCGGCGTGATATCACGCCGGAAGCTGAAAAAACCGCTTGAACAAGCGGAAAATCGGCTCTTGACGGGTGGGTGGGGGATGCCGTATCACTCTGCGCCATGAACGCGCTCCGAGTCGCCGTCGCTCTCTTAGCTCTCCCCATGCTGAGCGCGTGCGGCGGCGATTCGGGGAGCGCCTCGGGCAACATTCGTTTCCTCGTCTTCGGCGACCCTCCCGAGATCAAGGCATACCGCACGCTCGTCACCGCGTTCGAGAAGGAGGAGCCCGACATCGACGTCGAGCTCGTCGAGGCGAGCGACCGGGACGACCTCCTCGCCAAGCTCGCGACGTCCCTCGCGGGCGGCTCCCCGCCCGACCTCTTCCTGATGAACTACCGCTTCTACGGACAGTTCGCCGCCCGCGGCGTGCTCGAGCCGCTGGAGCCGTACGCGGAGGAGTCGGAGGAGTTCGAGGTCGGCGACTTCTACCCGCAGGCGGTTGACGCGTTCCGCTGGGACGGCGAAGTCACCTGCCTGCCACAGAACATCTCCAGCCTCGTCGTCTACTACAACCGCGACCTCTTCGAGCGCTACGGCGTTCCGCCGCCCCGGAACGCGATGCCATGGGAGCAGTTCCTCTCGCTGGCCCAGCAGATGACACGGGACGAGCGAGGGGCTCCGGTTCGCGGAGCCGATCCGGACCTGCCCATGCCGAACACCGCGCCGGCCGCTGTCTACGGTCTCGGCATCGAGGCCACGATCATCCGGATCGCGCCGTTCGTGTGGTCGAACGGGGGCGACCTGGTCGACGACGAGGAGGCGCCGACCCGATTCACGCTCGACACGCCCGAGGCGATGGAGGCAGTCGCCGCCGTCTTCGGCCTGCGGACCCAGATCGGAGTCGTGCCCTCGGATCAGGAAGTCGAGGCGGAGGACGACGAGAGCCGCTTCACGAACGGGCGCCTGGCGATGCTGCTGAGCTCCCGCCGGTCGACGCCGACCTTCCGCGAGGCGGCGAAGTTCGACTGGGACATCGTTTCGCTGCCCGTGTTCAAGCAGCCTGCGGGGATCCTCCACTCGGACGCCTACTGCATGACGAAGGCGTCGGACGAGAAGGACGCGGCCTGGCGATTCGTCGAGTTCGCGCTAGGCCCGAAAGGAGCGCCGGTCGTGGCGCGCACCGGACGGACCGTCCCGTCGCTTCGCTCCGTCGCGGAGTCCGCCGCCTTCCTCGACCCGACTGCGAAGCCGGCCAACTCGCGGGTCTTCCTCGACGGTATCGAGGAGATCCGCCGGGTTCCGACGGTCTCGACCTGGCCCGAGATCGAGGACGTCAGCGAAGGGATCCTCGAGAACGGCATGTACCTGGGGCAACCCGTCGACAAGGTCGTCGCGGAGCTCGACGAGAAGACTCGACCGCTCTTCGCCCGGGCGGAGCGCTAGGACCGAGGGTTTTTCGCTGTGAGGGCGGGGGAGCCGCGCTTCGGTGGCTGGAGGCAGCCGGTGGCGCTCGCGGTCGCCGTGCTCTTCCTGCTGCCGCTCTGGTTCATGGTCAGCGGCTCGCTGCGCGAGCCCGGGACTCCGCCTCCACGGTCGGCGGAGCTGCTTCCCGACCAGCCGTCGACCGAGAGCTACGACCGAGCCTTCGACCTCGTCGACCTAGGGCGCCACACCGTCAATTCGCTCGTCGTGGCGCTGATCACCGTCCCGGCTGCTGTGCTGATCGCGTCGTGGGCGGGTTTCGGCCTGCTGTTGCTCGCCGGCCGAGCGCGGGCGCTGCTGATCGGTCTTTCGTTCGTTGCGCTGATGGTCCCGGTGACGGCGCTACTCGTCCCGCGGTTCACGCTCTTCCGCTGGCTCGGGCTGACGGACTCGTGGGCGCCGCTCGTGGCCCCGGCGCTGATCGGCTTCTCGCCGTTCTACGTCCTCCTGTTCTACTGGAGCTTCCGGCGACTGCCGCGCGAGTTGTTCGACGCCGCCTCGCTCGAGGGCATGCGCCCGTTCGCGATGTGGCGGTGGCTCGCGATGCCGCTCGTCAGGCCGGTGACGGTCGCCGTCGGGATGCTCACCTTCATCGCCTGCTGGGGGAACTTCCTCGACCCGCTGATCTACCTCTTCGACTCCGATCTCTACACGCTGCCGCTGGGGCTTCGCTCCCTCGCGGTGCTCGACCGGACGAACCACGCGATCCTGCTTGCCGGCGCGGTGGTGGCGACGGCCCCGGTCGTCCTCGCGTTCGCGATCGCGCAGCGCTACTTCCTCCATGAGGACCGCGGAGCAGGGTGGCTCGGCCGATGAGGATCGCGCTCGAAGGGATCCGCAAGCAGTTCGGCGGAACGGCCGCCCTCGACGGGGTCGATCTCGAGGTCGGGCGCGGGGAGCTGCTGGTCGTCGTCGGCCCGTCCGGCTGCGGCAAGAGCACCCTGCTCCGCTGCATCGCCGGGCTCGAGGCCGTCGACGAAGGGCGGGTCTGGATCGGCGAGCGGGACGTCACCGACGTGCGGCCCGCGGGCCGGAACGTCTCGATGGTCTTCCAGAGCTACGCGCTCTTCCCGCACCTGACGGTGCGCGAGAACGTCGCCTTCGGCCTCGTCGTCCGGGAGGAGCCGAAACGCGAGGTTGCCACGAAGGTTGCGACTGCCGCCGAGCTCGTCGGGATCCAGGCGCTCCTCGACCGGCGGCCGTACGAGCTGTCCGGAGGAGAACGACAGCGCGTCGCGCTCGCCAGGGCGCTCGTCCGGCAGCCGGACGCGTATCTGCTGGACGAGCCGCTGTCGAACCTCGACGCCGGAACCCGCGTGGAGATGCGAACGGAGCTTCGCAGGCTCCACCGCGAGGTCGGCGCAACCATGGTCCACGTCACCCACGACCAGGTCGAGGCGCAGATCCTCGGCGACCGGATTGCCGTCCTCGACGCCGGACGCGTGCGCCAGGTCGGGACGCCCGACGAGCTCTACCGCAGGCCGCGGGACCGCTTCGTGGCCGCGTTTCTCGGCTCTCCGGCGATGAGCTTCCTGAATCGCGGGTCGGCAAAGGCGTTTTTCGCGATCCCCGAAGGCAGCGTGCTCGGGATCCGCCCCGAGGCGGTCGCGCTCGACGCGAACGGCGTCCCCGCGACGGTCGAGCTCGTCGAGGTCACGGGGAGCGACGCGTACCTCCATCTGGATCGCGGCCTGCTAGCTCGGGTCCCCGCGGAGGGCCGGCCGGCCGAGGGTGCGGAGGTGTTCGTGGTGTTCCGGCGTGACGACGCCCACCTGTTCGACGAGAAGTCTGGCGAGCGGATGGACTGGTGAACGAGCGCCGGCAACTCGCCTTGCTCCTCGCGCCGTACACGTTCGGGCTCGCCGTGCTCGTGGCGGTCCCGGCGCTCGTCACGTTCGCGCTCGCATTCACCGAGTACGACCTTCTTCGTCCGCCCGAGTTCGTGGGTCTCGCAAATTTCCGCGAGCTCGCCGGCGACGACATCTTCCGCACCGCAGTCATGAACTCGCTCGTCTTCGCCGCGATCGCGGTGCCGCTCCGGCTGGCGGCTGCGCTCGGGCTCGCGCTGCTGCTCCACCCGCGGTTCACGGGCGTCGGGGCCTACCGGTCGGCCGCCGTGCTCCCGACGATCATCCCGGACATCGCGTACGGGCTCCTCTGGCTGTGGCTCTTCAATCCTCTCCACGGCCCGATCAACACGCTTCTCCTGTCCTACGGCGACTCGCCGACGACGACGGCTTGGGGGGTGCAGCCGCCGCAGTGGCTGACGCACCCGAACGACGCGCGGGCCGCGATCGTGATCATGAGCCTGTTCACGATCGGCGAGGGCTTCGTCATCCTGCTGGTGACGCGTCAGGGCTTACCCGGCGAGCTGTACGACCTCGCAGCGCTCGAGGACGCGACCGCGTGGGGTCTCTTCCGCCGGGTGACGCTCCCGCTGATGGCGCCGATCCTCCTGCTGCTGCTCGCGCGCGACACGATCTTCAGCCTCCAGTGGACGTTCGTGCCGGCGCTGATCGTCACGCAGGGAGGCCCACCGCCGTACGCGACCACCTACGTGCCGCTCTTCGTCTACCAGAACGGCTTCGAGTACCTCCGTTACGGCTACGCGGCTGCTGCCACGCTGACGATGCTCGTGCTGACCGCGGCGATTGTCTGGCTGCAGTGGCGGATCGTCAGGCGGTGGCGGAAGGGATTCGCCGTTTGAGTTGCATGGGTCGTGGGAATGGCCGCACCATGACCGACCAACCACAGGATCGCGATGAGACCCAGCCGGTCGACGAGACCGAGCTGGAAGAGCAGAACGGCGAGGAATTGCCGAAGCGCGAAGCGATGTCCGTCGTGACCGCGCCCGGCGACAGCCTCGGCCCGCCGCCCGTCTCGCCGTAGTCAGCCCGTCGCCGCGGTGACGCGGGAGACGTTCAGCTCGCTCGAGAGCTCTTTCGCTCTCGCCGCGACCTTTTTCCGGAGGTCATCCGGCACGATCACGGCTGCCTCGCCGCGGAAGGAAAGGATCTCGGCGATCAGCCAGTCCTCTCCTGCCTGCACGTCTTTCACCGCCGAGCCGTCGGCGAGCGGCGTCGCGCCGCGCTCGACCTCCCAGCGCGCGACGTCCGGCGAATACCAGATGCGCACTGTCTGAGTGCCCGCGAAGCGCTGAGGGTCGAACTCGGGCCGGCGCTCGAACCGCTCGCGCAGCTTCTTCGCGCTGCGAATTCGGTCGAGGCGGAAGCTCCGCGACCCCTCGTGGGTGCGGTCGTAGCCGTGGAGGTACCAGTAGGGAAGCTCACGCTCCAGCTGGTAGGGCTCGACGGTCCGCGCGGCGGGCTGCTTCTCGCCTTCCTTCTGGTACTCGATCTCGACGAGCCGCCCGTCGCGGATCGCGTCGCTGAAGGTCGAGACGAGGTCCTCCTCGGCGCGCGGGACGTCCGGCTGCGGTGTCTGCGCGAGCTCGAACGCACCGAAAGTCTCCTCGAGCTTGCGGCGCACGCGCTCGAGCGGCGTATGCGCGTCGGCCGCGATCATCGGGCCCACGAACTCGAGCGCCAGCCGGATCGCGCGGGCCTCGAGCGGGGTGAGCCGAGGCGGCGCCCGGAAGGTGTCGCCGAAGAGCTCCTTGTCGACGTGGACGTGGTCGCCGCGGAGCTCGGTGTAGACGGCGTAGCAACCGCCGCCGAAGTTCACGAGATTGAGCAGTGACAGGTGTTCCTCGAGCGACTCCTCCGGGATGCGGAAGCGCTCCGCGAGCTCCTTCGCGGGGATCTCGGCCTCATTTCCCTCGCCGCACGCGTCGAGGAGGTAGGCGAGCAACGCCTGGAGCAGGCCGAAGCGCTCGGGCGCGACCGGGGATCCCGGCCGTTCCGGGAGCTCGACCTCCTCGCGTGGCGCCTCGCGCGCGAGCTTCGGCGGCTCGCCGCGGTGACGCTCCTGGACGGCCTGCAGCGCCGCCTTGACCGTTCGCCGCAGGGCCGGCGGAGACTGCGGGACGGCACGGCCGTCCTGCCGGAGGATCCAGCGGGCTACCGCTTCGAGGCTGGCGTAGGGCGTGACGAAGACGCCGTCCTCGACCTTGCCGGCCTTGCCGAACACGCGCTCGACCCACCATGCCGTGTCGCCCGCCACCTCGACTCGAGCTTCACCGACGATGTCGCCTACCTGCCAGTTCGCACGGCCACGGTGCGCCTCGACGTCGAAGTCTTCCGGCAACCGGAAATCGCGCTCTCGGCGCGTGGCGAGCTTGATGTCGCCGCGGATCCGCGAGATGCGGAACGTCCGGATCGCGTCGCGGTCGTGGTCGTGGCCGATCACGTACCAGCGTCCGGCGTCCAGGAGCAGCGCGTACGGGTCGAGCGTGCGCTCCCGCTCCTCGTCTCGAGTCATCGCGCGGTAGCCGAACTTCACCGTGCGCTGCTTCGAGATCGCGCCCTCGATCTTGGCCAGGCGGCCGGGCGTCTCGGGCGAGTAGTCCACGTCGCGGATCTCCACGCGGTTCGCGGTCTCGCTCGGCGGCTGCTCGAACCCAGGTCTCCCGAGCGCGAGGTTCTGCAGCGCGAGCCGCAGCGGCTCGGCGTAGGCGAAGTTGCCTTCGAGCAGGAAGAGGCTGGTCTGCAGCGCCGCGAGCTCCTCGTCCTCCAGGCTGAGCTCGCCCAGGAAGTACCGCTCGGAGCGCAGGTTGTACAGCTCCTCGCCCGTGAACTCGTCGCGCTGGGAGTCGAGCGGCACGCCGAGCGCGAGGAGCTCAGCGCGGTCCGAATAGAACCGCCGGGCGAATGCCTCGTCCGACATCTCCGAGTAGCCCTCGACGTTTCCCTTCACGTCGCGGGCCGTCAGCGGCCGGCGCTCTGCCATCAGAAACGCGACGAGCGAGAGCTGCCGGATGAGCTTGTCGGTGTCGTGGGACACTGCGGCGCATTGTGGCCGATCGGCGTCCGTTGCCGCTCGTGACAATCCCCCTGGCGACTTTGTGACACCACCTGGGAACGGTTATGCTCTCCGGGCGACCAGGTGAGCGGGTGGTTAATGCCCGCGTAACAGACATTTGCCGCCGCTTAATCGAGGAGCCGCTACTCAACATGGACGCTCAGAAGCTCGCGATTCAGACTCGTATGTATCAGTACTCACGGGCGATTTACCGCTCGATCAAGGATCTGGTCGATCCCTACGTCCCCGCCGAGACCCAGGCGGAGTACCGAAAGGACGTCCTTGCCGCCTGCGAGGAGACGATGGAACGGCTGGCGAAGGATCCGCTCTACTTCCCGAAGCCGGACCGGGCGCTCTTCCAGGACATCCGCCGATACTTCCCGATCCGGGCCCAGGCCCAGGTGGCGTGGGTGGTCGAAGAGGGTGTCGGCGCGGCGGTGACCTTCATCTCGGAGCAGATCGAGGCCGGCGCCTTCGACGGCGGCGCGCCGAGATGTCGCGCGACGACGCGCAAGGGCAAGCCCTGCCAGAGAACCCCGCTGCCGGAACGGGACTACTGCCCGTCCCACCAGCATCTCGAGACGTCTGAGGCGGCCGCGGCCGCCTAGCTCGTCACGCGGCGGGCATACGCGTTGCCGTACCGGCGCTGGCCGCGCGTGACGCGGCGGCTTGTGCGTCGCTCAGCGAGGCGTAAATGCCGCTGAAGACGACGTAGTAGCCGGGGTGCAGGCTCGAGTAGCGCGAGCTGTCCAGCACGCCGACCTGACGTAGCCCTGAGGACATGGCCTGGCGCGCCTTCGCCTGGGCGGCCGGCCGGCCCGCTGATGTGGGTAGCGAGGCGAGGACGAGCGTCCAGCCCGCTCGGCGGCGGGGCCACTCGATCAGCGTTCTGCGCGCGGTCGGCCGCCGCGTCGTGGTCGTCCGCGCGGTCGTCGTCGGCACGGTTGGCGCGGGGGGCGCGGTCGTCGGCGTGACTGTGGCGACGGTCGTGGGGAGCTGCGTCGTGTCGCCGACCAGAGTCTCGCTCGCCGCGCTCTCGGCGTCGCGCGTCCAGAGGATCGCCGCCCCGCCGGCGACGATCGCGACCACCAGCGCGAGCAACGAAGGCCAGATCCAGTCGCCCGGATACCAGTTCAGGCGCCGCCGCCAGCCCGTCGCGAGCGCCGGAACCAGGCCCGGAGTCTGCAGTCGCAGACCGCACTCCAGGCAGTACTCCTGCAGCGGCTCGACGGCCGTCCCGCAGCGGGGGCAGGGGGTCTGCTGATTCGCCATCTAGACCTCGGCCGGCTCTCTCGGCGCGGGATCCGCCTGGGTGTCTTCGGACGGTTGTGCGGGAAGCTCGACGGCGCTGCCGCAACTGCCGCAGAACTTCGCCTCGGCCGGAAGCGGCGAACCACAGCGCGCACACGCGACGACCGGCCGCGGCCCAGCGGGACGGCCGCAGTTCGCACAGAAGTGCGCGCCCCACGCGAGCGGGGCGCCGCACTCGCACCGCAGGCCTCCGCGCCGGCTCGAGGTCGCGATCAACGAGTCGATCTCGTTCAGGCGCGTCTCGAGCGCGACGAGGTCTGCGCAGTGCTCGGTCACGAGCTCGACGCGAAACCTGTCGCGCCGGAACATCTCGAAGACGATGCCGCCGAGGTCGCGGATCCGGTCCTCGCGCTCGCGAAGCAGCGCACGCCGCTCGCGCTTCAGCGCCGCGGGGTGTGAGGCTCGCCGAGGCGCCTCACCCTCGGCGGTGCGTCCACGGCGGTGCCGGCCGAAAGGCCCCAGGCCTGCCATCAGCGACCGAATCTAGCTGACGGGCCTTACGGCGGACCCTCGGCGCCGGCGCCGGCGGAGCGGCGGCCCACCAGGCCGATGACCGCCAGAACGAGCAGGAAGAGGCCGACGCCCGAGACGATGAACCCGAAGTAGCCGAGGAAGAGCGACAGCACGGCCCCGGCGATGATCAGTGCGAAGGCGGCAGCAAGCACGAGCCGTGTTTTCCCTCCTCGCGCGAGCCGAAACTAGAGCTGGAGGACGACAACGCGCTCCTCCGTCAGCTCCCGGACCGCGTACGACGGACCTTCGCGCGTGTTCCCCGACTCCTTGACGCCGCCGTAGGGCATCTGGTCGGCGCGGAAGGTCGGCGCCTCGTTGACGGTGACGCCGCCGAACTCGAGCTCGTGCGCGGCCCGCAGCGCCGTGCGAACGTTCTCCGTGAAGATTCCCGCCTGCAGCCCGTACTTCGTCCCGTTCGCGAGCTCGAGCGCCTCGTCGAGCGTGTCGTACGGATTGACGACCACGACCGGGCCGAACACCTCCTCGCAGGACACCTTGACGTTGCTCGGGGTATTGGCGATCAGGGTCGGACGGATCAGGTCGCCCTCGAGCTCGCCTCCGGTGAGGATCTCCGCGCCGGCGCGCCGCGCCTCGTCGATCCAGTCGAGGATCCGGTCGCGCGCCTCGTCGTCGATCACCGGGCCGACGTCCGTCTCCTCTTCGGACGGGTCGCCGACGACGAGGGCTTCGACCTTCGGGACGAGCTGACGAACGAAATCGTCGAACCGCTCGCGCGCCACGTACACGCGCTGGATCGAGATGCAGCTCTGGCCGGCGAAGGCGAAGCCGTGCTGCGCGGTCGCGCTGACCGCTGCCCCGAGGTCGGCATCGGCCTCGACGATCAACGGCGTGGCGTTGCCGAGCTCGAGGCTGACGCGCTTTCGCGGCGCCCGCTCGCGCAGCTTCCAGCCCACCTCTCCCGAGCCCGTGAACGTGATCGCCTTCACGCGCTCGTCCTCGACGAGGACGTCGCCGATCTCCGAGGCGGGGCCGACGACGACGTTCAACCAGCCCGGCGGCAGGCCGGCCTCGTGCTCGAGCTCGGCCAGGAGGAGCGCGGAGAGCGGCGTCTGGGTGGCGGGCTTGAGGACGACGGCGCAGCCCGCGGCCAGCGCCGGTGCGATCTTGTGCGCGACGAGGTTGAGCGGGAAGTTGAACGGGCTGATCGCGCCGACCACCCCGATCGGCGTCCGCAGGGTGAACCCGAGCTTGCCCTCGCCGGCTTGCGCGGCGTCCATCGGCAACATCTCGCCCGCGAGCTTCCGCGCCTCGACGGCGGAGAAGGTGTAGGTGGACATCGCGCGCGATGCTTCGATCTTCGCCGCCTTCAGCGGCTTGCCGGCCTCGTCGGAGATGACTCGGGCGACTTCCTCGTGGCGGCGCCCCAGCGCTCCCGCGACCCGGACGAGGATCTCGGCGCGCTTGTGCGCCGGCAGCGGGTCGCGCATGGCCGCCTCGGCCGCGTCAATCGCGCGTCGCGTCTCCTGGGCGCCCGCTTTCGGCACCCGGCCGACGACATCTCCGTCGTACGGCGACCGGACGTCTATCCACTCGCCGGTCTCGACCCACTCGCCTCCGATCAGAAGTCTCCGCTCGGTGGCCGTTGTCGCCATGGGGAGAGTCTAGGAAACTGGTGTTGGTGCAGATTCCGGACGTCCACTACGCAAGAAGCGGCGACGTCGCGATCGCCTATCAGGTGGTCGGCGACGGGTCCGATCGACCTCGTCTTCGTCCGTGGATCGGTCGCCGACCTGCTGGCGGCGTGGGAGGAGCCGCGATTCGTTCAGCATGTCGAGGGCCTCGCGTCGTTCGCGCGGGTGCTGATGTTCGACAAGCGAGGCAGCGGTCTCTCCGACGCGGTTCGCCAAGTGCCGACGCTGGAGGCGCGCATGGACGACATCCGTGCGGTCCTCGACGCAGTCGGCGTCGGACCGGCGGTCCTCTGGTCGGCGCCACGAGGGCACGAGGCTCGCGATCCTCTTCGCGGCCACCTACCCCGAACGGACGCGCGCGCTCGTGCTCTACGACCCGACGGCGCGTGGGCTGAGGGCGCCGGACTATCCCTGGGCGCCCGCAGAGGACGACTGGCTCGACGAGCTCGCCGAGGTGCGTGCGCAGTGGGGCGACCGCGACTACCTGGCAGAGCGCGCGCACGAACACTGCCCGGTCGCGGCGCAGGACGAAAGGTTTGTCGACTGGTACATCCGGTACCTGAGGCGGAGCGCGAGTCCGAGCGCGGCTGTCTCGTACTACCGAGATGATGATGGAGGGCGACGTGCGCGACGTCCTGCCGACGGTCCGAGCGCCGACGCTCATCCTCAACAGGCCTCAGTCTCGCGAGGAAGCCACGTACGTGGCAGACCGCATCCCCGACGCACGGATGATCGAGATCCCCGGGCTGATCGACGGCTTCAGCTGGACCGATCCAAAGCTCAACGAGATCATGCTGCGCGAGACGAAGCAGTTCGTCTCCGGTCTCTCACCGGTCCGGGCGCCGGACCGCGTGCTCGCGACGCTGCTGTTCTCCGACATCGTCGATTCGACGCCGCAGGCTGCTTCGCTTGGGGATTCCGGGTGGCGCGAGTTGCTCCAGAGGCATCACTCGGTCGTGCGAGGGGCTCTGGCACGTTACGACGGGGCGGAGGTCGACTCGAGCGGCGACGGCTTCTTCGCCTCGTTCGGGGGCCCAGGCCGTGCGATCGAGTGCGCACGAGCCATCTGCCGAAGAGCTCCGAGCTCTCGGCCTGCAGATCCGGATCGGGATCCACACCGGTGAGTGCGAGCGGATCGACGGAGAAGCTCGGAGGGATCGCGGTGCCGATCGGCGCGCGGATCATGAGCCTTGCGGGCCCGGCGAGGTGCTCGTCTCCAGTACCGTCAGGGACCTGGTCGCCGGCTCCGGGCTCGAGTTCGAGGATCGCGGCGCGCACGAGCTCAAGGGCGTACCTGGGCGAGTGGAGGCTCTATGTCGTCAGCGCGCCTGAGACCCGCTACGCCAAGAGCGGCGACGTCAACATCGCGTACCAGGTCGTCGGCGAAGGGCCATTCGACCTCGTCTACGTGCCCGGGCTGGATCTCGAACATCGAGCTGATGTGGGAGGAGCCGAACCACGCACGGCTCCTGCGCCGGCTGGCTTCCTTCTGCGCGCCTCGTCCTGTTCGACAAGCGCGGGACTGGGATGTCCGATCCCGTGCCAGTCGACAGCGCTGCCGACGCTCGAGCAGCGGATGGACGATGTTCGTGCGGTCATGGACGCCGCGGAGTCGGAGCGGGCAGCGCTCTTCGGCTCGTCCGAGGGCGGGCTGATGAGCATGCTCTTCGCCGCGACCTATCCCGACCGGACGCGCGCGCTCGTCACCCACGCGATCTACGCGAAGCGCTTGTGGAGCGCGGACTACTCCGTGGGCGCCGACGCCGGAAGCACGCTCGGCCGAGATCGAGCAGACGGAGCGATCGTGGGGCGGCGAGATGGACATCTCGATGCTGGCGCCGAGCGCCGACGAGGCGTTCAAGCGCCGGGCGGTCGCGCTATCTCCGACGGAGCGCCAGCCCCGGTGCAGCCGTGCGCGCTCCTGCGCATGAACAGCCAGATAGACGTCCGTGCGGCGCTGCCGACGATCAGCGTCCCGACGCTGGTGCTGCACCGGGTCGGCGACATCGACGTCAACGTCGAGGAGGCGCGCTGGATCGCGAGCGAGATCCCGGGCGCGAAGCTCGTCGAGCTCCCGGGCGACGACCACCTGATCTGGTCCGGCGACGTCGACGGGCTCGCGGACGAGGTCGAGGACTTCCTCACCGGGCAGCCGCCCCGCGCCTGAGTCGCACCGCGTGCTCGCGACCGTGCTCTTCACCGACATCGTCGGCTCGACGGAGCGCGCCGCCGAGCTCGGCGACCGCGCGTGGCGCGAGCTGCTGGACCAGCACCACTCGCCGTGCGGCGCCAGCTCGAGCGCTTTCGGGGCCGCGAGATCGACACGGCCGGCGACGGCTTCCTTGCGACGTTCGACGGCCCGGCGCGCGGCGTCCGGTGCGCCTGACGCGATCCGCAGGCCGTGCTGCGCCCGCTCCAGCTCGAGATCCGCGCGGGCCTGCACACCGGCGAGTGCGAGCTGATCGCCGAGCAAGGTCGGCGGCATCGCCGTCCACACCGGAGCGCGCGTCGCGGGCTGGCCGCGCCGGGCGAGGTACTCGTCTCGAGCACCGTGAAGGATCTCGTCGCCGGCTCGGGGCTCGACATTCGAGGACCGCGGCGAGCACGAGCTCAAGGGCGTGGGGGAGTGGCGGCTCTACTCTGTAGTCGATGCCTGACGCGCTGATCGTCGACGCGGTTCGCAGCCCCATCGGCAGGCGCGACGGTGCACTCTCGAAGATCCGTGGCGACGAGCTCGCCGCCCAGGTGCTGAACGGTCTCGTCGAGCGAAACGACCTCGATCCCGCCGAGGTCGAGGACGTCCAGATGGGCTGCGTCACCCAGATCGGCGAGCAGGGCTGGAACATCGGCCGGATGGCGCCGCTCGTCGCGGGATGGCCGGAGACGGTGTGCGGGACGACCGTCGACCGACAGTGCGGTTCGTCGATGCAAACAAACTTCAACGCGGCGGCGGCGATCTGGTCCGGCCAGCTCGACGTCGTCGTCTCGGCGGGCGTGGAGATGATGTCGCGCGTCCCGATGGGGTCGAACGGCGGCGACCTCTCCGAGCAGCTGACCGAGCGCTGGCAGATCGTCCCGCAGGGGATCTCGGCCGAGGTGCTCGCCGAGGAGTGGGAGATCTCGCGCGAGGAGCTCGACGCGTTCTCCCTCGAGTCGCACCGTCGCGCGATCGCCGCGATCGACGCGGGCAAGTTCGAGCGGGAAATCGTTCCCGTCGAGGTGACGAACCCGCACGTCGGGGCGCTCGTCGGCATCGACGAGACACCGCGTCGGGACACTTCCGCGGAGAAGCTGGCGTCGCTGCCTCCGGCGTTCGCGCCCGACGGGAAGGTGACCGCCGGCAACTCGAGCCAGATCTGCGACGGGGCGGCGGCGGTGCTGATCACCTCAGAGGCGGCGGCTTTGCGCCTCGACCTCGAGCCGCGGGCGCGCTTCGTCGCGTTCGGGCTGTCGGGCGTCGACCCGTACCGGATGCTGCACGGCAACCCGCAGGCCTGCGCGAGCGCCCTGACCCGCGCCGGTCTCACGTGGGACGACATCGCCGTGATCGAGGTCAACGAGGCGTTCGCCTCGGTCGTCCTCCAGTTTCTGCAGGACACCGGCCTGGGCGATCGCCGCGAGGACGTGAACCCGAACGGCGGCGGCATCTCGCTCGGGCATCCACTTGGCGCGACCGGCGCGCGCGTGACGGCGACGCTGCTCGGCGAGCTGGAGCGCCGGAACGAGCGCTACGGGATCGCGTGCATGTGCATCGGCTTCGGTCAGGCGATCGCCGGCGTCGTCGAGCGCCTCTAGTTCACGAAGAGCACCGGTCGCTCGCCGCGGGAAAGTTGAAGGGCCGCACCCACAACCGCTACCGCGACGAGCGCCGCAAAGACCAGTGCCAGGAGGACGGTTCTGCTCCTCATCGACTCAAGACGGGCGAGCGCCACTCTTTCTTCCATAGGATCCGGCGCCGTGGAGATTCGCAAGGTCGGCGTCGTGGGCTTGGGGACGATGGGCGCGGGAATCGCGCAGGTCAGCGTCCAGTCCGGCCACGACACAGTGGGGCGCGAAGTGTCCGACGAGCTCAACGATCGAGCGCGCGCGACGATCGACCGCTACCTGACGCGGGCGGTCGAGAAGGAGCGCATGTCCGCGGCCGACAAGGACGCGGCGCTCGGCCGGCTCACGCTGAGCACCAGCCTTGACGACTTCGCCGACTGCGACCTCGTGATCGAGGCGATCGTCGAGGAGCTGGAGCCCAAGCGGGAGCTGTTCCGGGAGCTCGAGCGGATCTGCCGGCCCGACGCGATCCTCGCGACGAACACGTCGGCCCTGTCGGTGACGAAGATCGCGGAGGCGACGGAGCGGCCGGAGCGCGTCATCGGGATGCACTTCTTCAACCCCGCGCCGGTGCTGCCGCTCGTCGAGATCGTTCGGACGGAGCAGAGCTCGGACGAGGCCGTCGACGCGGCCTACGACTGGGCGGAGCGAGCCGGCAAGCAGCCGGTCCGCTGCAACGACACGCCCGGCTTCATCGTCAACCGCGTGTTGATCCCGCTGCTCAACGACTGCGTGCGCGTGCTCGACGAGGCGGGCGTCTCGCCCGAGGATCTCGACAAGGCCATGACGAACGGCGCGGGGTGGCCGATGGGGCCGTGCGCCCTGCTCGACCTCGTCGGTATCGACATCCACGTCCACGCGTCGGAGGCGCTCCACGAAGCGCTCGGTGAGGAGCGGATGGCGGCGCCCGAGCGGCTCGTCGAGCTGCAGCGTGAGGGCAAGCTCGGCCGGAAGACCGGCGAGGGCTTCTTCACCTACACCTGATGCATGCGGATCCCGAGTCGCCTGGCGACGAACGGGATGCTCGAGCCCTGGACGATCACCGAGACCGCCACGACGACGAAGACGATCTCGTAGATCCGGTCGGCATCGGTCACTCCCGCGAGCAGCGCGAAGGCGGCCAGCAGGATCGGCACAGCGCCGCGTAACCCCGCCCAGATCACGAAGAGCCGCTCGTTTCGGCGCATGCGCACCGGAAGCAGCAGCGGCCCGACGGCCAGCGGCCGCGCGACGAAGACGAGGATCGCAGCGATCACGAGACCCTCGAGCAGCCGCGAGCTCGTCAGGAGCTCGGTGAGGTCGATCGTCAATCCCAGCGCGGCGAAGACGACGACCTCGGCGAGGCTCGCCAGCGAGGTGTGGAAGCGCTCGATCTCGTCGCGGAACGGCACCCGTTCGTCTCCCAGCGCGACGCCGGCGACGAAGACCGCGAGGAAGCCCGACCCGTGCAGCGTCGACGCGATTCCGTAGATGACCCCTGCCGCGGCGAGCGTCCTGAGCGGGTAGAGGCTCGGACTCGGGAGCGGGAACTGCAGCAGGCGGCGCACCCCGATCGCGCCGATGATCCCGACGGCGAGGCCGATGCTCATCTCGAGCGTGAACTCCTCGACGACGATCCAGAACGACGCGTCGGCGTCCTGGGCGAGCTCGATCATCCCGATCATCAGCGCGATGCCCACCGGGTCGTTCACCCCGGACTCGCCCTCGAGGATCGTCCCCGCCCGCCCGCGGATCTCCTTGTCCCCGAGCACGGAGAACATCACCGCCGGATCGGTGGGAGCGAGCGCCGCGCCGAGGATCCCGGCCACGGTCCACGAGAAGTCGAACACGTAGTGCGCGGCGACCGCGATGACGGCGGCCGTCCCGAAGGTCCCGAGCACGCCGAGCGTCGCGATCGGGACCGCGGCGACCCGGAATCGCCGCAGGCCGACCAGCGTCCCGCCGTTGAAGAGGATCACGATCAGCGCGACGACGCCGATGCGCTCCACCTCCCTGATCGAGAGGCGCTCGCCGAGCTCGGGGAAGAGGTCGGAGGCGGCTGCCGCGAGCAGCAGGAACACCGCCGGCTCCGGCACCGGGAAGCGCTCGTTCAGCTTCGTTGCGACGAGTGCGAGAAGCAACCCGCCGGAAACGACGAGGACGATCGTCCCGAATGTCGTCAGCTCGTCCACGCCGTCCTAAACCCTTTACTTACAAATACCTCAACGAAGCTATACCGCGAGAGGCGATACTCAATTCGTGCGGCTCGCAAAACTCCTGCTGCTTTCCGTCCTCGCTGCGACGATCGTCGTCGGCGCGGCGACGGCTGCCGACGGCCGTCCTCACCCACCGGTCGAGGAGGGAACGCTGTCGGTGCGCGACGGGCGGGCGATGATTCAGCTTCGCATGAAGGGCAGCGTCATCGGGCGGCTGGCGAAAGGGTCGGTCACCGTCACCGATTCGCTCGCGGGGACGACGATGGTGGTGGTGCGCGGCTGGGACTCGCGCGCAGTCAACGGGCGGACGACGATTTACACGGGCCGCGGGATCCGGATCCGGATCGCCGACGACCGCCGCTTCACCGTCAGGATCTCCGGCAAGGGCATCAACTTCTCGGCGGTTGGCATCGGCGAGGGCTGGATGGACGGCTTCGGCGATCCCGACGGCGGCATTTTCTACGACGGGACGTACTCCCTGAACGGCGTCGACCATCCGACGCTGCCCAACGCGCGGACGCGGTTCGAGCTGGCCGCGCCGCCTGCCGAATAGGCGTTCTGGCATCCTGGTGAGCGCGATGGCTTCAGCCGACGCGCAAACGGTCCTGGTCGTGGAGGACGAGGCGTCGATCGCCTCGTTCGTCGCGATGTACCTCCGGAACGCCGGGTACGAGGTGCAGGTCGCGCCGAACGGCCGCGACGCGCTCGCGAAAGCGGAGGCCGCGTCGCCGTCCCTGATCGTGCTCGACCTGATGCTGCCCGACATGGACGGCATCGAAGTCTGTCGCCGAGTGCGGCAGAAGTCTGACGTCCCGATCCTGATGCTGACGGCGCGGGACGAAGACGTCGACAAGATCGTCGGGCTGGAGGTCGGCGCCGACGACTACCTGACCAAGCCGTTCAACCCGCGCGAGCTCGTCGCACGCGTGAAGTCGATCCTCCGGCGCTCGACGCCGGAACGCCGCGAGGCGATGACGACCCAGATCCGGCACGGCGACCTACTGGTCGATGCGGGACGCCGCGAGGTGAAGGTCAACGGCGAGGACGTCCAGCTCGCGCCGAAGGAGTTCGATCTCCTCTGGGAGCTCCTCGACCACAACGGACTTGTCCTTACCCGGGACCAGCTGCTCGAACGGGTCTGGGGCTACACCTTCGCGGGCGACACCCGTACCGTCGACGTCCACGTCCGGCAGCTCAGGCGCAAGCTCGAGGATGCCTCGCCGATCGTCACCGTCTGGGGCGTCGGCTACAAGGCGTCGCCGGCGAAGGACGCCTCGAAAGACACGGTCAGCGCCTAACCCCTCATGTTCAGGTCGCTGCGCTTCAGGCTGCCGGCCCTGTTCCTGGCGGGCGCGGCCCTGGCCAGCCTCATCTCGACGATCTTCTCGATCGGTCTCTTCCAGGACTACACCGAGGACCGTCTCGTCGCGGAGCTTCGCCGCGAGGCTCGCGGCCTGACTGCGCTGTACGCCGAGCAGGCGAGGCAGGCGGTCGACGAGCCCGAGCAGAACCTCAGGCGGCTCGAGCGCGCCACGCGACGGCTCGAGCAGGCAAGCGGCAGCCAGCTCTACTACGCGGGCGAGCGGGTCTTCTACTTCGATCGGTCGGGGCTCGGGACGCTGGAACGAGACGGAGTTCCCTGGAACGGCCCAAGCGACGGGACCGTCCGCACGTTCGAATTCACGCCTCCGGGCGCCGACACGCGAGTACCTCGCCGTCTCCTCGCCGCTGAGACTCGGCCCTCGACAGCCGTACTTCGGGGCGCTGGTCGTGGCGAAGCCGAAAGCCGAGCTCCGAGAGCGCTGGCAGACGCTGATCGAGCGGCTCGCGATCGCGGGCATCGGCGGGATCCTCGTCGCCGGCGCACTGTCCTGGTATCTCAGCCGGCGGATCACGAAGCCGGTCGAGGCGCTGGCCGCCGCGGCCGACGAGATCGCGGAGGGGCACTACGACGTGGAGGTGCCGGAGGTGACGAGCCGCGACGAGATCGGGCACCTCTCGGCCCGGTTCGGCCAGATGGCGCACCGGCTTCAGGAGGCGGAGGAGCTCGAGCGCAACTTCCTCATGACCGTCTCGCACGAGCTCCGAACGCCGCTCACCGCGATTCGCGGCCATGTCGAGGCGCTGCGCGAGGGGGTCGCGGACGACGAGGCGTCGCGCGCCGAGTCGCTGGGTGTGATCGCGAACGAGGCGGCGAGGCTCGAGCGCCTCGTCGGCGACGTGCTCGACCTCGCGAAGCTCGACACGCGTCGTTTCACCCTGCGCCGGGAAGAGGTCGACATGGAGCGGCTGCTGGAGCGCGCGTACAAGGCCTTCGCCGAGGAGGCCCGACGTCGCGACATCGACTACCAGCAGGAGATCGCCGCGCGGCCCGTGATCATCGCCGACGGTGACCGCGTGCTCCAGATCATCTCCAACCTGCTGGCGAACGCGTTTCGCTGGACACCTGACGGCGGCCGGGTCGAGCTTGCGCTCGACCAGGAGAACGGCAACGTCTCGGTCGCGGTGCAGGACACGGGGCCAGGGATCCCGGAGGACGAGCAGGAGCGGATCTTCCGGCCGTTCTGGTCGCGCGACGGCGGTGGAACCGGGCTCGGGCTCGCGATCGCACGGGAGCTCGCGGGCGCGCACGGCGGTCACATCGTCCTGGACTCGGAGCCTGGTCGCGGGACGTGCTTCAAGCTCGTGCTCCCGGCGGCGCCCGCCCGTTGACGGCCCTGGCGGCCGCGCTGCGGCCGCAGCAGTGGTCGAAGAACCTGCTGGTCTTTGCGGGGATCCTCTTCGCGGCGGAGTTCGACGAGCCGCGCAAGTGGGCTGCAGCGGTTGCCGTCTTCGTCGCGTACTGCGCGGGCTCGAGCGCTGCGTACCTCTTCAACGACGTCCTCGACGCGGAGCAGGATCGCGGCCACGCGCAGAAGCGCTCGAGGCCCGTGGCGAGCGGAGCGCTCGCGACGCGGCTCGCGCTCGGCGCTGCGGCATTGCTGGCCGTCGTCGCCCTCGGGATCACCGCAGTGCTCGGCTGGGCGTCGCTGACGTACATGGCCGGGTTCCTGGCGTTGCAGGCGGCTTACAGCCTGCGGCTGAAGCATCTCGTGCTGGTGGACGTGATTGCGATCGCAGGGCTGTTCGTGATCCGGGCAGCGGCCGGGGCGGAGGCCGTCGACGTGCGGATCTCGCCCTGGCTGATCGTCTGCACGGCGCTACTCGCACTCTTCCTCGCGCTGGCGAAGCGCCGCGGCGAGCTCGTGTCGGCGGGCCTGGGCCGGCCGGTGCTCGACGGCTACTCGCTGCCGCTCGTCGACCAGCTCGTGTCGGTGGTGGCCGCCTGCACGATCGTGGCGTACTCGCTCTACACGTTCGAGGCGCGCGAGGGCTCGGCGATGATGGCGACGATCCCGTTCGTCGTCTTCGGGCTCTTCCGCTACCTGCTGCTGATGCACCGGGAAGACCTCGGCGAGGAGCCGGAGCGCGTCCTGCTCACCGACGTCCCGATCCTCGCGACAGTCGCCGCGTGGGCCGCGACGTCGGCGCTCATCCTCGGGCTGAGCTAGGCAGGTCGGGTCCCCAATCCAGCCCGGTGAAGTCCGCGCTGTACGTGGGCAGATGGCGCCGGGCGGTGCCGTCACGCCGGATGACGTAAAGCTCGCGGGCCTGATACTGGTAGGCCAGGTGGCGGCCGTCGGGAGACCACGCCAGATCGAAGTTGCCATCGCCGGAACCCCGCAACCGCCGCCGCCGGTCGCCGTCGGCGTCCATCAGCCACACGGCGCCGCCGTCCCCCAGGAAGGCGATCGTGCGGCCGTCGGGCGAGAGCGCCGGATTCCCGCCGCGTCCGACGCGACGGAGCGCCGTTCCGTCCGCTCGCATCCGGAAGACGTGCCCCCGTCGGCCGAACACGATCGTCCGGCCGTCCGGGGACCAGCTCGGTGAGGCGTCGGGGCCGCGAGTCAGGCGGCGCAGACCGCTTCCGTCCGCGTTGATGACCTTTATCCCACCTCCGGCGAAGGCCAGTTGACGGTCGTCCGGCGACCATGCGAGGTCGCGGGCCATTCCCCTTCGGAGCTCGAGAATCGTGTGGATAGAGCGTCGGTCGCGGCTCATGACGACAACGCCCGTGCGTCGCCCACTGAGGCACGCGAAAGCGATCCATCGACCGTCGTGCGACCATGCGGGGTCGCCTTCGTGGCAGTCTCCACTTCGCGTGAGGTTGAGGCTTCTTCCTCCCTCGGCGCTCACGGTGTAGATCTCCCAGTTGTCGACAATCCGCTGGTCCTTCGGGAAGACCCTGGGCGCGTAGGCGACCCGCCCCTCCGGCGGGGCGAGCGCGCGGCTCGGCGCCGACGCTGCGGACGGCGCGAGACCCAGGGCTGCGATCAGGATGCTGAGCGTCAGGCGCCGCACTAGCTCGGCCCCCAGGCGTAGCCCAATGGGGGATCTGCGGCCCACAGGACGTGTCGCCTCTGCGTGCCGTCGAGCGCGATCACGTGAACGCCACGGGTCGCGGGGCGTTCATAGCGCTCGTACGCGAGGTAGCGACCATCGGGTGACCAGACAACGCTGGAGATACCGGACCGGGGAAGACCGAGCGGCCGACGCTTGTGGGTGCCGCCGGCGTCCATGAGCCAGATGGAACCGCTCCTGAGAAACGCGATCGTCCTGCCGTCGGGTGACCACGTGGGGCTCGAGGCGCCTGCCGCGATCCGGCGCTGGTCCGAGCCGTTCGCCTTCATCTGATAGACGCCGCGTGCTTCGCGTTCGAACACGATCGTCTGGCTGTCGCCCGACCAGGTCGGGGAGCCGTCCTTTCCTCTGCTGACGCGGCGGAGGCTTGTGCCGTCCACGTTCACGGTCCAGATCCCGCTGCCGAGAGCGAACGCGAGCTTGCGGTCGTCCGCGCTCCAGGCAACGCCCTCGGGTCGTCGGTTCGGCAGCCGGACCACGCTGCGACGCCGGCTTCCGTCGCTGCGGATGACTGAGATTCCGGCGGAGGGCCCCCAGCCGCACGCGAACGCGATCCACCGGCCGTCACCGGACCACGCCGGGGAAACCTCGTCGCAGCGCGGATTGCGGGTCAGACGAACGGATTTCGAGTCGCCGACCTGCAGTAAGAAGACCTCCCAGTTGTCGACGATCCGCCAGTCCTTCGGCCAGAACCTCGCGGAGTAGGCGATCCGCCCCTGTGGCTCCGTAGCGCTTCGATCCGCTCCTGACGCTGCAAACGGGGCGAGAGTCAGCGTGGTGCTCGCGGCGACGACGAGAGTCAGCAGACGCATGCTCCGATTGTCGCGCGCTGCGGGCGAAGTTTCTAGCCGGTCGAGGTGCGGCGGTCCTGCGCGTCTTCGATGCGGTAGACGATCGCGCCGCCGCTTTCGGTGAGGCCACGCTCGATGCGGGCGAGCCGGTCGTCGACGCCCTGCCAGCCGGAGGTGATGAGCTCGACGAGCAGCGCAAGATCGTCGACGCGCGAGTGGCGCTCGGCGAGGTTGTCGCCTTCGATCCGCTCCAGGCGCCTGATCGTCTGGTTCGCCAGGCCGCGGACCTCCGCGAGCTGGCGAGCGACCGGCAGCGCCTCGGCGCGGATGCCCTCCTGGACCGCCTCGCCGACCTTCGCCGGGCAGGGACGATTCGAGCTGCGCCGCAAGCCCCGCGAGCTCCTCGATCTGGATCCTCGCCCGGTCCAGCGCCGCCTGGATGTCGCCGGGCTCGGTCTTGTTCTGGGCGGCTGCCTCCAGCCGCTCTCTCGCCCGCTCGACGGCGCTGTAATCCACGGCAGAAGGGTACCGTGGCCCCCGGATGGACACCGCTCGGCTCGAGTACGAGCTGCCGCCCGAGCTGATCGCCCAAAGCCCGACGGAGCGGCGCGACGAATCGAGGCTCCTCGTCTACGACCGGGCGACCGGCGACACCCGCCACAGGCGGTTCGCGGAGCTGCCGGAGGAGCTCGGCGGAGAGCTCGTCGTCGTGAACGACACGCGCGTGATTCCCGCCCGGCTCCGGCTGCAGCGACCGGGTGGGGGAGACGCGGAGGTGCTCCTCCTCGAGCGCGGCGAGGGGGACGGAGAGTGGGAGGGGCTGGCCCGCCCTTCGCGCCGGCTCTTCGCGGGCCAGCGGCTCGGCCCAGTCGAGCTGCTCGAGCCGCTCGGCGGCGGGCGCTGGCGACTCCGGCTGCACGGGGAGACACAGGGTGAGGCGCCCCTCCCGCCCTACATCACCGAGCCCCTCGCGGATCCCGAGCGCTACCAGACGGTCTACGCCCGGGAGGAGGGGTCGGCGGCGGCTCCGACGGCGGGGCTCCACTTCACGCCGGAGCTCCTGGAGCGGCTGGACGTGGCGCGCGTCACGCTCCACGTCGGCCTGGACACCTTTCGCCCGGTCGAGTCCGCGTCGCTCGACGAGCACCCGATCCACAGCGAGCGCTACGAGGTCGCGCCCGACGAGTGGGGACGTATCCGGTCGGCGGAGCGCGTCCTCGCCGTTGGAACGACGACGGTTCGCGTGCTCGAGACCCTGGCGCGCGGCGGCCCGCTCGCCGGCCGCACGGATCTGTTCATCACGCCCGGCTACGAGTTCGAGCGCACCGACGCGCTGCTCACGAACTTCCACCTGCCGCGCTCGACGCTGCTCGCCCTCGTGATGGCGTTCGTCGGCGAGGAGGAGACGCGACGGCTGTACGAGCTGGCTATCGCGGACAGGTACCGCTTCTACTCCTTCGGCGATGCGATGCTGATCCTGTGAGGCCGCGCCCTGGTGCCAGGCACGCGGACACGCCCCGGCAAGACGGGGCGGGATACGCGCAGCTCTTTGAGAAAGCGCACGCCGTCCCCGACGGGCATGGCCAAACGGCCTGGGGATGTCGAGCCTGGACCGCCCCGCCGGGCCGGGCCCGGGTGCCAGGCACGAGGACATGACGTTTCGGGTCACGGCGACCGACGGCGCGGCGCGCGCCGGCATCCTGACGACGGCGCACGGAGACGTGCAGACGCCGGCGTTCATGCCCGTGGGGACGAAGGCCTCGGTGAAGACGCTCCATCCGGACGAGGTGCGCGGGCTCGGCGCGGAGATCCTTCTGGGGAACACGTACCACCTGCACTTCCGGCCGGGGGACGAGCTCATCGCCGAGCTCGGTGGGCTCCACGCGTTCATGGGGTGGGACGGGCCGATCCTCACGGACTCGGGCGGCTTCCAGGTCTTCTCGCTGCTCGACACGATCGCCGCGGTCGACGACGACGGCGTCGTGTTCCGCTCGGTGTACGACGGCGCCGAGGCGCGCTTCACGCCGGAGTCGGTCGCGGCGATCCAGGCGAACCTCGGTTCCGACGTCGCGATGTGCCTCGACGTCTGCCCGCCGGCCGGCGTGCCGCGGGAGGAGCTCGAGGAAGCGGTTCGCCGAACGACTCACTGGGCCACGCGCCAGCGCGCCGCTCCGCGTGCGCCGGGCCAGCTCGTCTTCGGGATCGCCCAGGGCGCCTCCGACCCCGAGCTCAGACGACGCTCGATCGAGGAGATCACAGCGCTCGACTTCGACGGTTACGCGCTGGGCGGCCTGTCCGTCGGCGAGCCGAGACCGCTGACCCTCGAGGCGACGGCGTGGGCCGCGCCGCTCCTCCCTGAGGCGAGGCCCCGCTACTTCATGGGGATCGGGGACGCCGAGGGCATCCTCGAGGTGGTCGAGCGCGGGATCGACATGTTCGACTGCGTGCTCCCGACGCGGACGGCCCGCACCGGGTCCGCGCTGACCTGGGAGGGGCGCCTCAACCTCCGCAACGCCCGCTTCGCGCGCGATCCGGGGCCGCTCGACCCCGAGTGCTCCTGCCCGGCGTGCGCCCGCTTCTCGCGCGCCTACATCCGCCACCTCGTGAACCAGCAGGAGGTGCTCGGCATCCGGCTGCTCACGCTCCACAACCTGCGCTTCGTCCTGGACGTCGCCACCGGCGCCCGAGCTGCGATCGAGGCCGGCGACCTGGCATCCTTCAAGCGCCGGGCGCTCGAGCGCCTCGCCCCCGACGCATGAATGCCAGCCCTCTCATCTTCCTGGTCCTGATGGCGGCCGTTCTGTGGTTCCTGTTGATCCGCCCGCAGCGTCAGCGGCAGGCCGCGCACCGCCAGTTGCTCCAAGAGATCCAGCCGGGGCAGGAGGTCGTCACCCTCGGCGGCTTGATCGGCCGGGTGAGCTCGATCGCGGACGACCACATCGTGCTCGAGATCGCGCCGGACACCGAGGTTCGGGTCGCGAAACAGGCGGTCAGCGGAGTGTTGGCAAAAGATCAGGATTCGGCCGGGTAACCGAGGTGCCCGGCTAACCTAGGCGGCCACGGATGTCGACTCGCCGCTCGAACCTCCTGCTGCTCGGGATGACGCTCTTCGCGCTGCTCGCGGTGCTCGTGATCGCCATCCCGGGTTCGCCGATCCACCAGGCGCCCAAGCTCGGCCTCGACCTTCAGGGCGGCCTGGAAATCGTGCTCCGCGCGGTCCCGCCGAAGGATCACGAGCTGTCCGAGGAGGACATGGACCGCTCGGTCGAGATCATGCGGTCCCGCGTCGACAAGCTCGGCGTCAGCGAGCCCGAGATCCGCCAGCAGGGGGAGGATCAGATCTCCATCCAGCTGCCGGGCATCACGAACGCCGACGAGGCCGCCGCGCTGATCGGCAAGACGGCGCAGCTCTGGCTCTTCGACCTCCAGGAGAACCTCGTCGACCCGACGAGGCAGCAAGACGGATTCCTGGCGTACCCGGCTCCGTCGGACAACCTCTTCCAGCTCCTGAAGCAGATCCAGCCGAGGGTCAAGGAGGACACCGCGGAGGAGTGGTACCTCGTCGATCCGAAGGCGAAGAAGATGGTCTTCTCGACGCCCGAGGACACGAAGGAGCGGCTCAAGCAGCGCTGGCTCGGCCTCGAGGGCAACGAAGGGAAGCAGTTCCCCAAGCGCTTCGGCTACTTCGGCGTGCCGGACAAGCGGATCGTCCTCGTCTGCGGCATCGGCGAGCGCTACTGCCCAGGCGTGAACGAGGCGGTTCCGAGCCGGAACTACCACTACCTCTTCAAGTTCGATCCCGAGAACAAGGACAACCCCGTCCCCGAGATGACGGGCGCCGACCTGAAGCTCGACGGGACGCGCTCCGACATCCGAAGCGGCGAGGGCCCGATCGTCCTGATGGAGTTCACGGACGCCGGCGGCGACAAGTTCCACGACATCACGCGCGAGCTCGCTCAGCGCGGCCGGATCGCCGCGCAGTCGGTGCAGAACCGCGACGCCGCGCTGCAGAGCTTCGCGATCGTCCTCGACCGCGAGATCAAGTCGGCGCCGACGATCGACTGGGACCAGAACCCCGACGGGATCGCGGGCGGCGCCGCCGAGATCACCGGCATCGGGGACATGAGCGAGGCCCAGGATCTCGCGCTCGTGCTCCAGACGGGCGCCCTCCCGGTCGAGTTCGAGCAGCTCGATCTCACCCGCGTGTCGGCGACGCTGGGCAAGGAGTCGCTGCGCGAGGCGATCACCGCCTCGCTGATCGGCCTGGCCGTCGTCGCGATCTTCCTCCTCCTGATCTACCGCTTCCTCGGCCTCGTTGCGATCGTCGGTCTCGCGCTGAACGCGACGTTCCTCTACGCGGTGATCCTGCTCTTCGACGTGACGCTGACGCTGCCGGGCTTCGCGGGCATGGTCTTAGCCATCGGGATCGCGGCGGACGCGAACATCGTCATCTTCGAACGCATCAAAGAGGAGGCGGCCGACCGAAAGTCGGTCCGCGCCGCCATTGCGGCGGGTTACCGCAAGGGCTTCGCGACGATCATCGACGCGAACGTCGTCACCGCGCTGACCGCGCTGATCCTCTTCGCGGTCGCGACGGGCGGCGTGCGCGGATTCGCCTTCATGCTCCTGCTCGGCACCGTGATCTCGATCTTCACGGCCGTCTTCGCGACCCGCGCGCTCCTCGGCATGCTCGCCGGCTTCCGCTGGTTCGACAACCCCCGGTTCATGGGCGCGAGCCACCAGGAGATGGCCCGCTGGCAGATGTTCGACGCGGTCGGGAAGCGGCGGATCTGGTTCACGGTGGCCGGCATCCTGATCGCGCTCTCGATCGGGTCGATCGTCTTCAAGGGCCTCAACCTCGGCATCGACTTCCGCGGCGGCACGCAGATGACGCTCGCGACCGAGCAGCCCACGCCGATCGCGGACATCCGCCGGGAGATCTCGGAGCTCGGCCAGAGCGGCGCCGTCGTCCAGGGGGTCGGGGAGGAGTCGGCCGGCGGCTTCAGCGAATTCCAGATCAAGACCGAGCCGCTGACGAACGACGAGCAGACCGAGCTGACCGGATCGCTCGAGAGCGAGGTCGCCGGCGACGTCCGCGGAATCCGCAACGTCTCGGCGAGCTTCTCGAAGCAGATTCTCCGCGGCGCGATCTACGCGATGTTGATCTCGTTCCTCCTGATCACGATCTACATCTCGATGCGCTTCCAGTGGCGCTTCGCGGTGCCGATCTTCCGCACGATCCTGAGCGACGGCCTGATCGCGCTCGGGATCTACTCGTTCTCGGGCCGCGAGGTGAGCGCCGCGACGGTCGCCGCCTTCCTGACGATCATCGGGTACTCGATCTACGACACGATCATCATCTTCGACCGCGTCCGCGAAAACCTGCCGCTGATGCGGCGCTCGACGATCAAGGAGATCATCAACACGTCGCTCTGGGAGACCGTTCGCCGGTCGCTCGCGACGACGATCATCACGCTGCTTCCGGTCGGCGCGCTGTACCTCTTCGGCGGCGACGTCCTGCAGGACTTCGCCTTCGCGATCCTGATCGGGATCTCGATCAGCGCCTTCTCGACGATCTTCATCGCAGCGCCGTTCCTGGCCGTGCTGCTCGAGCGGGCGCCGGAGTACAAGACGCGCACGGCGCGTGCGCGCGCGGATGACGAGGGCCCCGATCCGGACGGCGGAAAGCCTGCGCGCCGACGGCCTCCGAAGCCGAGCCCGACCCCCGCAGGCGCCGAGGCGCCCGTCGCGGTGATGGAAGACGGGGGAGGGGAAGTGGGCGAACCTGCTCCGACAACGTCCTTCGGCGAGCCGGCGCCGGCGCCGGCCCCGGCGGCAAGCGGAGACTCGAAGCGCGAGCGCCGGCGCCAGCGCCGCCGAGCCCGCCCGCATGGACGCGCGGGCTAACGACTCCGGGCCGCGCGAGCTGCTGGAGCGAATCGTCCTCTCCGCAGTCGGCGCCGTGGCGCTCACCGCCGAGCGGGCCGACGCCCTCGCTGAGGAGCTGGCCGATCGTGGCCTCGCGCGACGGGAGGATGCCCGGGCGCTGATCGAGGACTTCACCGCCGCGTGGCGCGCCGACGCGATGCGGCTCGGCGAACGGGCGGGAACGACCGCCGACGCGATCTTCCGGGAGCTCGGCCTCGTCACACGCGACGAATTCGAGGAGCTCGAACTGCGGATCGCGCAGCTGGAACATCGACTGCGACTGCTCGAGAGCTAAGACCCCCGGCGACAGGAACGAAAAGGGCCGCGTGCAACACTGAACCCATGGCTCAGGCCCCGCCCCGCAGCCTCGGGCGCATCTCCGAAATCGCACAAGTCGCGGTCCGGCACGGGTTCGGCTACTTCTTCCACCGGAACCGCCTGACCGACCTCCTGCCGGGGGACGGCCGGCAGGCGCTCGACGGGGTGCCGTCGGAGCGAGGCCGTCACCTCCGCGAGCTGCTGGACGAGCTCGGCCCGACGTTCGTCAAGTTCGGCCAGCTGCTCTCGATGCGGCCGGACATCCTGCCGCCGGACATCATCGCCGAGCTCCGCGGCCTCCAGGACGACGTCTCACCGTTCCCCTACGCGCAAGTGGAGGAAGTCATCCGCCTCGAGCTGGGGCAGCCGGTCGAGCGGCTGTTTCGCGACTTCGACTCCGTCCCCCTTGCGGCGGCGTCCATCGGCCAGGTCCACCGGGCGACACTGCCGAACGGCCGTGACGTCGTGGTGAAGGTTCAGCGCCCCGGAGCGCAGCGCCAGATCGAGGGCGACCTGAACCTCATGTACCAGGCGTCGAGGATGGCGAAGGAGCGAGTCCGGGCACTCGACTTCATCGACGCGGAGGGCCTCGTCGACGAGTTCGCGCGGTCGATTCGTCAGGAGCTGGACTACCGCCTCGAGGCGCGCAACGCGGACACCTTCCGGAAGAACTTCGCGGGCCATCCGAACGTCCGCATCCCACAGGTGTACTGGAGCTACACGCGCCCGCGGGTGCTCACGCTGGAGTTCCTCGACGGGACGCAGCTCGCCGACGTCGAGCTGCTCGGTTGGACGACGGACCAGCGGCACCGCCTCGCCGAGGTCCTCGCCGAGGCCTGGATGACGATGATCTTCCGCCACGGCTTCTTCCACGGCGACCCGCACCCGGCGAACGTCCTCGTCTTCGAGCCTGACCGCATCGGCTTGGTCGATTTCGGCCAGGCGGGGCGCCTCACCGAGGAGGACGTCTCCAAGGCCACGGGCCTCTTCATCGACGTCGCGAACGAGAACATCGAGGCGCTGCCGAAGCGACTCGAGGAGCTGGGAGTCCGCTATCCGAAGGAGCGGGAGGAGGAGTTCACCGCCGAGCTGCGCGAGTTGTTCTACCGCTACTACGGCTCGAGCCTCGCCGAGATCGACCCGCAGCAGGTGATCCGCGAGGTCTTCGCGATGATCTACCGGATGAACCTGCGTCTCCCGACGCGGTTCGTCCTGCTCGACAAGGCGATCGCGACCCTCGGCTCGGTCGGCATCGAGCTCTCGCCCGACTTCAACGTCTTCGAGGTCGCGAAGCCGTACGCCCGCAGCCTGATGCTCGGCCGCTACACGCCGGCCCGGGTCGCTGCACGTGCGCGCCGCGAGTCGATCAACCTGGCGCGCATCGCGCGCGACCTGCCGTACCAGGTGCACGACATCCTCGAGGAGGTCAGGGACGGCCAGATCGAGGTCGGCTTCGTCCACAAGGGCCTCGACGAGTTCATGGGCAAGCTGGACGTTGCCTTCAACCGCCTCGTGATCGCACTGGTTGTCGCGTCTGGCCTGATCGGTTCGAGCATGCTCGGGATCTTCGCCGAGGACGGGCCGGAGATGCTGGGGCTCCACGTCCTGTCCGTGGTCGGCTTCGTCCTGTCCGGGCTGCTCGGGATCTGGCTCCTCTGGGGCGTCATCCGCTCGGGCCGGCTGTAGCGCGTCCCTCGTTCGGGGGAGACAAAAAACTCGCAAATCCGCTGATATTGGATGCAGTCCGTCGCGGCGGCGGACGGCCAGACAATGCGGCACTTCCAGGCATTCGTGAACCCGCGCAGCATCGGGACCCTGCTGGGTCTCCTCGTCGTGTTCTACACCGCGCTCGTGGGCCTGAGTCTGAACGATCACGGGCTTGGCCAGGCGATCGACGTTCCGCTCTACCTGGCGCTCCAGTTCGCGGCGGCGACCTTCTGTCTCGCCCGCGCGTTCCTTCGCCCCGGAGATCGTGGCGTGTGGATTGCCGTCGGCCTCGGCATCGCGTCGTTCGCAATCGGCGACACATACTTCTCGTACGCACTCCCCGACGGGCCGTCCGTCGCCGACATCGGCTACATCGGGCTCTACCCGTGTGTGTACCTGGGTCTCGGGCTGCTGCTCCGCAGCCGCACGGTGGCGGAGCACCGCAGCTTCTGGCTGGACGGGGCGATCGCCGGGCTGACGTTGGCGGCCGTCGCCGCGGCCACCGTCTTTTCGAAGATCGTCGAGACGACGGGTGGCGACTTCTGGACGATCGTCACCAACCTCTCGTATCCGGTCGGCGATCTCGGGCTGATCGTGCTCGTCCTGGCGACTCTCGGCCTGACCGGCTGGCAGATCGACCGGGTCTGGGCGTGTGCGCTCGCGGGCTGCGCCGTCTTCGCGGTGACGGACTCCGTCTTCCTGTACCAGACTGCTCAGGACACTTATGTCCAGGGAACGGTGCTCGACGCCGGCTGGGTCGCGGGGCTCGCGCTCTTCGCGATTGCCGCGTGGCAGCCGAAGCGCGCCGTCGTCCATCGCCGGCTCGAGGGATTCCGCATGCTCGCCGTGGCGGTCGCCTTCGGACTTGCGAGCCTGGCGCTCCTCGTCGTCGACCACTTCCACCGTCTGAACGAGGCGGCGCTGGGGTTCGCGACGCTGGCGATCACGGCCGTCATCGCGCGCATGGCGATCACCTTCCGCGAGAACACGAAGTTGCTCGAGCGAAGCCGTTTCGAGGCCGACACAGATGCGCTGACCGGGCTGGCGAACCGCCGCAAGCTCCTGACCGACCTGGAGGAGCGGCTCTCGGTGCAGGCGCCCACGCTCCTGGCGCTCTTCGACCTCGACGGCTTCAAGTCGTACAACGACGCGTTCGGACACCCCGCGGGCGACGCGCTGCTGCGCCGGCTTGCGCAAAACCTCGAAGCGGCAGTCGGCCTCAACGGCCGGGCGTATCGGATGGGCGGCGACGAGTTCTGCCTTCTGGCCGACATTGACGCCGCCGGTCACCGGCGACTGCTCGCCGTTGCCGCCGGCGCGCTCCGAGAGGAGGGCGAAGGGTTCTTCATCACGTCGGCCTACGGCGCAGTGCTGCTGCCGGAGGAGACGGGCGATCTCTCGGATGCCCTGCGGCTCGCGGACGCGCGCATGTACGGCAACAAGGACTCGCGGCGCCGCTCGGCCGTCCGCCAGTCCAAGGACGTCCTGCTGTCCGTCCTCCACGAGCGTGACGACGAGCTGCACGGGCATCTGACCGGCGTCGCGCTGCTCGCACGAAGTGTCGGCAAGCGGCTCGACCTCCGGCAGGACGAGCTGCACGACCTGGACCTCACCGCTGAGCTCCACGACGTTGGGAAGCTCGCCGTTCCCGACTCGATCCTGTCCAAGCCCGGCCCGCTCAGCGAGGACGAATGGCCGTTCATCTTCCGTCACACGCTCGTCGGCGAGCGGATCCTTGCGTCTGCGCCGTCGCTGGTACGCATCTCGCGGCTCGTCCGCTCGACGCACGAGCGCCTGGACGGACAGGGCTACCCGGACGGGCTCGTCGGTGAGGAGATCCCGCGCATCTCGCGGATCGTCGCGGCCTGCGACGCGTTCCTCGCGATGACGGAGGATCGTCCGTATCGCGCTGCGGTGACGCACGCCGAAGCGCTGTCCGAGCTTCGTCGCAACGCCGGCACGCAGTTCGACCCCGAGGTGATCGAAGCGCTGGCCGAGGTGTACGCGGTGTCGCGGCTCGAGCGCGTCGCCTAGCGTCAGCGCCCTTGTCCCCTGCGGATTGTTCGGCGCAAACTCGCGCGAAAGGACATCTGGTTGCGCGCGGGACGCATTGGTAGCGTCGCCGGCATGTCGAATGCCCTGCTGCTTGCCGAGCCAGAGGCCGCGACGCGCGGGTTCCTCGAGCGGCACCTGCGTCTGGACGGGTTCGACGTGGTCGAGGCACGCGACGGGGACGCGCTTGCGCTCCTCGAGCTGACGCGGCCTGACCTCGTCCTCGCCTCGGACTCGCTGGCAGCGGACCTCTGTCGTCGGGCGGCGGACGTTCCGATCATCGTGCTCGGCGGGCACGACTCGGATCCGGTCGACCGGGTCCGGGCGTTCGACGGCGGCTGCGACGACTACGTCCCGCGGCCGTTTCACTACGAGGAGCTGCTCGCGCGCATCCGCGCGGTGCTCCGCCGCGTCTCGCCGCCGACCTGCGATCACATCGCCGTCGGCGGGCTCGCGATCGACCGCGCGGCGCGGCGGGTGACGGTGAGCGGCGTCCCGGTGACACTCGCGGCGAAGGAGTACGACCTGCTCGTAAAGCTCGCGGGAGAGCCCACGCGCGTCTTCACGAAGGAGGAGCTGCTGCGCGAGGTCTGGGGCTTCCGCTCGCTTGGCCGGACCCGCACCCTCGACTCGCACGCATCGCGGCTGCGGCGAAAGCTGGCCGCAGCGGGCGGCAACTTCGTCCGGAACGTGTGGGGAGTGGGCTACTCGCTGACCGACTGACTAGCGGACGCTCGGCCAGGGGTAGAAGGCGAGGTGCAGCAGCAGGATCACGAGCAGCGCCGCGACGAAGGCCGCCACGAGTTGGAGGCGGCGGCTCAGGCAGCGGATCGTGAAGAAGAGCGTCGTGTAGGGAACGTCCCGCTTGAAGAGATAGGCGGCGCAGTTCGGGACGATGATCCAGACGACTGCGATCAGCGAGTACAGGACGTAGCCGACGAGGAACCGGTTGTCGCTTTTGCTGGCGAGCGCGGCGGTGCCGATCACCGCGACCGTCGCCGCGATGAAGTAGGGCATGACGTTCCACTGCCGCTGCTGCGGGGGCGGTGGCGCACCGGTCATCAGGTCGGCGGGAGAAACCTGTTCGTGGACGAGCCGCCCCTGGGGAGTACGGGAGAGGGCCTCGAAATCGGTCTGGACGACTGCGCTGCCCGCGCCGACCCGGTACAGGGTGTAGGTCGACATCACGATCAACGCCACGGGAATGAGTGCGACCACCGGCCACCTCGACTGAAGGTGGCCGACGGTCGTCGAGATCGTGGGCCAGTAGAAGTCGCTGCCGGCGATCGCCGCCCAGATCTCCGGGATGCCGACGGCCAAGCCCATCACGGTCCACACCGCGTAGCCGTTGCGCTCGCTCCGGCTGACGTCGCGGAAGCGCGCTGCGAAGTAGTTCCACAGCCACGTCACACGGCGAGGCTACTCCCATCGTCTACAAAAGTCACGTCCTGTCGAGCGCGTGGGCATAGGCGGCGAAAACGGGGTCCCAGCCGGTCTGGTAGTTCGCGCGACCCTCTGGGTCGTCCCAGCCGCGGTGCTCGAGGTCGATGCGCGTCCCGTCTCCTTCCGCCGTGAAGCGAACGTCGAGCTCGGTCGGCCCGCGATTCGGGTTGACTCGCCAGCGGAGCAGGAAGTGGCGGGGAGGCTCCCAGGCGATCACGTCGGCCCAGTCGCCTTCCTCGCCGTCCGCGGAGCGCTCGTACACGCGCCCGCCTTCCCGCTCCTCGAAGATGACGGAGCTCTCGTCGAAGAGGCGGTGCGACTCGGTCGGCCACCAGCTGCCGATTCCGCGGGTGAAGGTCTCGAACGCGTTCTCGACCGATGCCTGAACCATGACCGTCTTGTTGATCGCTGCGAGCGCTTCGGTTGTGCTCATCGATTACTCCTCTCTCGTGCCTCGGCCTCCGCGCCGAACTGCGCGAGGGCCCGGTCCCAGAATCCTTCGAAGTAGGCGCGGAGCGCGACGATCCCGTCAGGCTCGATCCGGTACACGCGGCGCGTGCCATCGGGCCGCTCCGTCACGAGACCGGCTGCCTTGAGCACTCGGAGGTGCTGCGAGACCGCCGGCCGGCTGACGGGGAGCGCGCTCGCCAGTTCGCCGACGGGCTTCGGGCCCTCCGCGAGTTGCTCGAAGATCGCGCGCCTCGTCGGGTCGCCGAGAGCATTCATCGCCTCTTCGTAAGTATTCACTTACCGTAAGCATACGCTTACGGAGAGCGATGTTCAAGCTCAGTCGGAGACCTCAGGGCGCACGCCACGGCCGGAGGTCGCCCCCCGGCCGTGTGCGCTGAAAAGCGCCGCGCTAGCTGCGCGGGTTGTTGAAGCGGCCGACCTCGCCCCGGAAGGCGTCGTCGAAGCCGCGAACCGTGTTGTAGCTCACGTCGTTCGCGGTGCCGTCGTTCCAGATGCCGATGTCGTAGCCGAACTGGTTGCAGTCGGCGCCGACGTCGTTGACGCGGTTGTGGTCGATCGACGCCCCGGTACCGTCGGTGTAGATGCCGACGTCCGAGTTTCCGACGATGGTGTTGTGCGCGACCGTCGCTCCGGCGCCTGGCGCAAAGAGCAGGATCGCGGCCGACCACGTGTCGTCTGCAGAACCGCAGTACTGGTTGCCCGTGATGTCGTTGTAGCGGACGAGGCCGGTGGCCCCGAAGCCGAGCTGGATACTGTTCGCTGCGATCAGCTCGTTGTCGACGAATGAGGCGCCGACCGTGTTGTGGTTGACGTCGACGGACAGGTCACCGTTCGCGACGATCCCGGTCTTCTGGTAGCCGCGGACCGTGTTCTCATTGACGAGGACCGACTTCGTGCCGGGGTGGGTGCCGTCGAAGGGCGCGTTGCGCACCTCGATGCCGTTCCCCTCCTGGCAGCCGCTCTGGCCCTGGTTGATGTTCGTGACCGTGTTGAAGCTGATCCGGCCCGTAGCGCCGTCGAGCATGATGCCGCGCAAGCGGGCATCGCCGGCGTCACAGACGTCGTCGAGACCGCTCGTCGTCACCCTGAGGCGCGTGACGCTCGCGGACGCACCGGCGTTGCGGACGACCGCGCCGACGAAGTGGCCGCCGGGCGGGTCGATGGCCGTGATCGTGCGATTGAAACCGCGTAGCTCGAAGCCGTTCGGGATGAAGATCGTCCCGTCCGTCGTGCAGTTGTTCTGCAGGTCCATATACGTACCGCTGAACTTGAACTGGCAGTTCGTGGTCGCCGAGCCGAGCGCGACGCTGTCGACCAAGTACCCGTTGCCGAGCGTGGCCGGCGCCGCGACGCCGCTCTGCCGGAAGAGCAGCTTGGAGACGCTCGGGACGACGTTGCCGTTTCCGACCTGCTCCGGGTCGTAGCGGTAGTAGTCCTCCCAGCTCGTGCCGGTGTGCTTGAGAGCGCCGTCGACGAAGATCTTGACGACGTCGTTGGCCGGCCCGGCCGGGAAGTCCATCGAGAACCGGATCGAATGAGCGGCCCCGCGGCTGATCGTGGCGACGTCGGTCGGGTTGAAGCTCGACACGGTGCCGTGCGGGCCCGGGTTGGTGGCGTCGAAGAAGATCACGTGCACGCCGTCCGCCTGATCCTCGAAGCGCAGGAAGCTCATGCGGCCCCCGTTGCCGTCGTCGGGGCTCACCGTCATGCGCAGGTCCGGCTGAAGCGAGGTCAGCGCGGTACCGACCTGGAGGGACGCCTCGAAGTGGGACGCGCCCGACTCACCGGCCGGGGTCGAGAGGCCCGGCGAGAATGTCTGGTCGCCGAAGCTTCCGCTCGTGACCGCGTTGGAGAGGCGAAGCGCCTGAGCGCCGAAGCCGTAGCCGGCCGCGGCCGGGAAGCTCGAGACGCTGGAAACCTCGACGTCGTAGGGCCCGGTCTTCATCCAGCCGTTCTGGCCGTTGATGTTGCCGGTCGTGTAGGTGGGCGGCTCGAACGTGATCGGGCCGACCGAGTCGGCGCCTGCGACGGGCGCCCAAAGTGCCGTGAGCCCGAAGGTCAGGCCCGCGAGCAGAAAAATCCGTCTGAGTCCTTGCATGTGATCCTTTCAGCAGTGGTGAGCTTCCTCGCCGACAGGCTGTTTGCGTCGGCCAGCTTGCTCCGACCTACTCTGCTGAAGCCGGACTCTTCGCGGTCCGGGGACTGCGGGCCGCAAGTTGAGGCTAGCAGGTGCCTTCGCCGTGAACTCAGATCGGCGCGTGCTCGAGGTCGAGCAACTGACGCTTCCGGTCGAGTCCGCCGCCGTAGCCCACCAGGCTTCCCGTCGAGCCGACGACGCGTGGCAGGGGAGGACGATCGGGATCGGGTTGCGGTTCATGATCGTCCCGACGGCGCGCGCCGCCCGCGGACGCCCGCTGCGCGCGGCGAGCGAGCCGTAGGTCGTGACCTCGCCGTAGGGCACGCGTGCCAGCTGCTCGAGCACGGTTCGCGAGAAGTCGGAGGCCACGCGGAGGTCGACCAGCAGGTCGAAGTCCCGGCGCTTCCCCTCGAAGTACTCGTCGAGCTCGCGCCTCACCGGGTCGACCGCGCGCTCCGATCGGAGGATGCGGGCACCGAAGTTCCGCGCGAGAAGCTCGGTCTGCCGGTCGGGCTCCGCGTCGTAGGAGATCCGGCACACGCCGCGGTCCGTCACGGCGAGGAAGAGCCGGCCGACGGGTGTCTCCGCCACGGCGTACTGGACGTCGAGCAGGCCCGAGTCGGCCGCCGCCTCGCGGAACCGCCGGTCGACTGCTGTCGGGACTGAGCTCATGCGAGCCTCCTTCGCAACCGCCGGACGCCCGAGGAGGCTGCCTGCCTTGCCGCGGCCTCGCTCGAGTCGAGCGCTTCGGCGATCTGGTCGTAGGTCAAGTCGTAGCCGTAGCGGAGGACGACCGCGGCGCGTTCCTTGTCCGGGAGCTCGTCCGCGAGGTGCTCCAGCTGGGCGAAGGCCGGCCGCTCGCCGTCGACGCCGAGCTCCGCCGTGATCGCGGGCACGGGTGTCCGGCGCCGGCCTTCGTCGGCCGCAACCCTCGTGGCGATCGTGAACACCCACGCCTTGAGGTACCGGCCGTGCCGCAGCTGGGGATAGCCGCGCAGCGCTCGCAGAAAGGTCTCCTGGAATGCGTCCTCGGCGCGCTGTCGCCCGAGCAGGCGGACGAGGTGCCCGAAGACGGCGTTCCGGTGCTCCTCGTAGAACCGCTCGAAGGGCGGCACTGCCACGGCTTCCATCATCCTCTTCAACGTGGTGGCCGCGCGAAATGTGAGATGACGATCGCTCGGCAATCTGGGGTTGCAGAGTGGGGGCTAGTGGTCTAAAGTGGGGAGAAGTGGGAGACCAGTGATGGCCCGATCATGCTTCTCGGACAATACGAACACACCATCGACGACAAGAACCGGCTCACGCTTCCGGCCAAGTTCCGGGAGCAGCTCGAGGCGGGCCTGGTCGTCACCCGCGGCATGGACGGCTGTCTCTACGCCTGGCCGGCGGCCGAGTGGGGCGAGCTCTTCCAGGCTCGTGTCAGCGCGCTCGACCCGCTCCAGCGCGAGGGCCGGAAGCTCCAGCGGCACTTCTTCTCCGGCGCCGCAGAAGCCGAATTGGACAAGCAGGGGCGGATCATGATCCCCGCCGCTCTCCTCCGCTACGCAGGGCTCTCACGGGACGTCGTTGTCGCCGGGGTTTCCGATCACCTCGAGATCTGGGATCGCGAAGCCTGGCGGCGGGAGCTCAACGAGGTGGAAGGGAGTGCAGAGCATGTTGCCGAGCGTCTTGCAGCCCAACGCGACTGATCACGTACCGGTCCTGGCCGACGAAGTTCGCCGGCTGCTCGACGTGCAGCCGGGCGAGACCGTGATCGACGCGACATTTGGCTCGGGTGGCCACGCGGCGCAGCTTGCCGCCGACCTCCAGGGCGGCGGGAAGTACATCGCGATCGACCGCGACCCGAGCGTCCGACCGTACTTCGAGTCGTTCCAGCGTCGCGCGGGCGTGTCGACGCGCTTCCTGCGCGGCGACTTCGCGTCAGTGTTGGAGCGGCTCGCGGAGAACGACCTGCGCGCCGACGCGATCCTCTTCGACCTCGGCGTCTCCAGCATGCAGATCGACCGCCCCGAGCGCGGGTTCTCGTACGCCTCCGACGCCCCGCTGGACATGCGGATGGACCCGTCGGCCGAGCACTCGGCGCGCGACCTCGTCAACGGAGCGAGCGAGCGTGAGCTGACGGACATCTTTCGCGGTTACGGAGAGGAGCGCTACGCGCGGCAGATCGCGCGGGCGATCGTCCGTCGCCGCAAAGAGCAGCCGTTCGAGCGGACGAGCGAGCTGGTCGAGACGATCAAGAGTGCGATCCCGGCGCCCGCGCGCTTCGGCGAGGGGCATCCGGCTCGCCGCGTCTTCCAGTCGCTTCGGATCGCCGTGAACGACGAGCTCGGCGGCCTCGAGGCCGCGCTGCCCGCCGCGCTCGAGGTGTTGCGGCCGGGCGGTCGTATCGCCGTGATCAGCTTCCACTCGCTCGAGGACCGGATCGTCAAGCGGTTCTTCCGGCGGGAGGAGAAGGGGTGCACCTGCCCGCCCGACTTCCCGGTGTGCGTGTGCGGCCAGGAGCCGACGCTGCGCGTGCTGACGAAGAAGGCGCTGCGGCCCGGCGCGGACGAGGTCGCCGCCAACCCGCGTGCCGGCTCGGCTCGACTACGGGCGGCGCTGAAGGCCTGATGGCCGTCGCGGTCGCACGAGCGCCCCGCCGGGCGCCCGCCAAGGCTCCCGCCCGCCGCCCGGCGCGGAAGACAGCGTCCACCCGCCGCGTCGCGGGCGGCGCCGTCTGGATCGTGCTGATGGCCGTGATGCTCACCGGCGTCGTCGCGCTGAACGTCGCGGTGCTGCGCCTCAACCTCTCCTTCGAGGAGCTTGCACAGGAGCGGACGCAGCTGCGGGCCGAGAACGCCGAGATCTCGACGAAGCTGGCGACGCGCGTCTCGTCCCCGCGGACGAGCAGCCTCGCGAGGCGCGCGCTCGGGGTCGAGCCGGCCGACAGCTCGACGACGACCTACCTGGATCTCAGCAACCGGTGACCGCGCGCCTTCCGAATCGCCGCATCCGCCTGCTGCTCGTCGTCTTCGTTCTCGCCTTTGCCGGAACCTTCGGCCGGGCCGTGTGGCTGCAGGCGGTTCAGGCCCAGCCGCTCGACCGGATGGCGAAGGGGCAGCACGACGTCACCGTCGACGTGCCGGCAGCGCGCGGCTCGATCGTCGACCGGAACGGCGTCGAGCTCGCGATCGGGCGACAGGCGATCACCGTCTACGCGAACCCACGTCACGTGGCCGACCCGCGCGCGGCTGCGATTGCGGCCGGGCGGGCGCTCCGCATCGATCCTGACCGTCTCTACACAAAGCTTGCCGACCGCTCCCACGGCTTCGTCTACCTCGCCCGGAAGGCGGATCCTCGGCGCGCAGAGGCGCTCGAGGCGCTCGGCCTGACCGGGATCGGGTTCTACGCCGAGGAGCGGCGCGTCTACCCGCTCGGCTCGACGGCGGCTCACGTCCTCGGCTTCGCGGGGGTCGACAACCACGGTCTCGCGGGCCTCGAGCTCGCCCTCGACAAGCAACTCGCCGGCCGCGACGGGAAGCAGACCGTCGTCCGCGACGCGTTCGGCCGGACGATCGACGTGCTCTCCTCGGTGCCCCAGGTCGAAGGCAGCAACGTCCGCCTCACGATCGACGACCACCTCCAGGCGAACGCGCAGTCCGTGCTGCTGCGCACCGTTCGCAAGTGGGGCGCCCGTGCGGCGTCCGCCGTGGTGCTCGACCCTCGCACAGGCGAAGTGCTGGCGATGGCATCCGAGCCCGGCTTCGACGCGAATCGCTACCCCGAGATGGATCAGGACACGCAGCGGAACCGAGCGGTGACCGACACCTACGAGCCGGGGTCGACGCTGAAGGTCGTCACCGTGGCGGGCGCCCTCTCGGACGGGCTCGTCTCGCCCTCGACGTCGTTCACCCTGCCGGCGAGCATCCGTGTCGCCGACCGCGTGATCGGCGAGGCGCATCGCAAGAGCACGGAGCGCCTGACCGTCGCGGAGATCATGTCCCAGTCCTCCAATGTCGGGACGATCACGCTGGCGCAGATCCTCGGCCGCACCCGGCTCGAGGCCTGGATCAAGCGGTTCGGCTTCGGCCGGAAGACCGGCATCGACTTTCCGGGCGAGACGCGCGGGATCCTTCCGTTCTACTGGTCGGGGTCGACGATCGGCACGCTCCCGATCGGGCACGGCATCGCGGTCACGCCGGTACAGATGGCGGCGGCCTACGCCGCGGTTGCCAACGGCGGTGTCTGGATCCAGCCGCGGCTCGTCGCCGACCACCCAGCCAAGCAGCGCCGGGTCATGTCCCGCCACGTCTCGGAGCAGATGATGTCCATGTTGCGGGACGTGGTGATCGAGGGCACCGGCGCCGAGGCGGGGGTCGAGGGCTACCAGGTGGCCGGCAAGACCGGGACGGCGGCGAAGCCCGATCCGCAGGGCGGCTACTCGAAGAGCAAGTACGTGGCGTCGTTCGTGGGGGTCGTCCCGGCGAGCGATCCGCGGCTCGTCGTGCTCGTGACCGTCGACGAGCCGAGCGGCGCGATCTGGGGCGGTGTGGTCGCGGCGCCCGCCTTCCAGTCGATCGCGCGCTTCGCCTTGCAGTACCTGGAGATCCCCCCGGACGCTCCCGCTCGCTAACGTCCGGGGCCAATGGATCTCGAGCGGCTGGTCACCGCGCTCGGGCCCCTGGAGGTCCGCGGAGGTGCTCCCACAGACGTCACCGACCTCGCGTACGACGCGCGGGAGGTGGATGCCGGCGCGCTCTTCTTCTGCGTTCCGGGGGAGCGGGCCGACGGGCACGACTTCGCGGACGACGCCGTCGAGCGCGGCGCGGTGGCGCTCGTCGTCGAGCGGCCGCTGGACATCGCGGTGCCGCAGCTCGTCGTGGAGTCGTCGCGGGCCGCGATGCCGGTTGCGGCGGACGAGTTCTTCGAGCGCCCCACGGAGGAGCTGCTGCTCGCCGGCGTGACCGGGACGGCGGGGAAGACGACGACGACGTTCCTCCTCTGGTCGATCTTCGACGCGGCCGGAATGCGGCCCGGCCTGGTGGGGACGATCGAGTCGCGCGTCGGCGGGGAAGCTCGGCCCGCCGTTCGCACCACACCCGAGGCGATCGACCTCCAGCGCACCTTTCGCGCCATGCTCGACGCCGGAGACCGGAGCTGCGCCATGGAGGCGACGTCGCACGGCTCGGAGCTCGGGCGGCTCGAGCGCGTCCGCTTCAAGGCGCTCGCCTTCACCAACCTCTCGCAGGACCACCTCGACTTCCACGACTCGATGGACAGCTACTTCGAAGCCAAGCGCCGGCTCTTCACCGACCACGACCCGGCGGCGGCCGCGGCTGTGAACGTCGCGGACGAGTGGGGCCGGCGTCTCGCCGACGAGCTCCGCGAGCTCGACCGGGCGCCCGTGCTGACCTACGGGGCCGTTCCCGGGGCGGAGCTCCACTCACATCCGGCGCTCGAGCACTCGCGTCTCGTCGGCAGCTTCAACGTGGAGAACGTCCTCGCGGCGGCCGCGATCGCGCGGCTGCTGGGTATCCCCGACGACGCCGTGGTGGAGGGTGTGCGCGCACTGCCGGGCGTCCCCGGCCGCTTCGAGTCGGTGGACGAGGGACAGCCGTTCGCCGTGATCGTCGACTACGCGCACAAGCCGGGCGCGCTCGAGGCGGTGCTGCGCACTGCGCGGGAGATGACGTCCGGCCGGCTGGTCTGCGTCTTCGGCGCCGGCGGCGACCGAGACCGCGGCAAGCGCCCCATCATGGGCCGCGTCTCATCCGAGCTCGCCGACCTCACGATCGTGACGTCGGACAACCCGCGCACCGAGGAGCCGCAGGCGATCATCGACGAGATCGTGGCCGGCGTGATCGGACCGGCCGAGGTCGAGCCTGATCGCCGCGCGGCGATCGCGAGGGCCCTCGGCGACGCCGGAGAGGGCGACGTCGTCGTGATCGCGGGCAAGGGCGCCGAGCAGGGCCAGGAGATCGAGGGCCGGAAGATCCCGTTCGACGACCGCGAGGTGGCCCGCGAGGAGCTGCGCCGGATGAGAGCGCCCGCGTGATCCCGATCCCGATCGACGTCGTGCAGCCGCTCGGCCGCCTCGAGGCGGCCCTCGACGAGATCACCGGCGTCGCGATCGACTCGCGCCGCGTGGGCCCAGGCGACCTGTTCGTCGCGGTTCGAGGGGGTGTCGCCTACCTCCAGGAAGCGCGGGCCCGTGGCGCTGCGACGCTCGTCCCGGACGACGACTTCACGGCGATGGCGGCGCTCGGCCGTGCGGTCCGTGAGCGCACCGATGCCCAGATCGTCGGCATCACGGGCTCGACGGGGAAGACGTCGACGAAGGACATCCTCGCCGCGCTCTGCCGGCCACACAGGCGGACCGTGGCCGCCGAGGCGAGCTACAACGCGGAGCTCGGCGTCCCGCTGACCCTCTGCCGCGTCGAGCCCGACACGGAGCTCGTCATCGCCGAGCTGGCGATGCGCGGCTTCGGGCAGATCGCCGCGCTCTGCGACATCGCCCGCCCGACCCTCGGCGTGATCACGAAGATCGGCCCGGTGCACCTCGAGTTCGTCCAGTCCGTGGAGGGAGTCGCGCGCGCGAAGGCGGAGCTGCTCGAGGCGCTTCCGCGTGGCGCGAAGGCCGTGGTGCCCGACGGCGTCGCCGAGCTCGAGCCGCACCTGCGCAAAGACCTCGACGTGGTCCGAGTCGGCTCTGACGTCCTTCTCGAGTCGTTCGAAGACGGCCGGCTCACCGTCGACCTCGGCGGCGAGCGTGTCGAGCTCGACCTGCCGTTCACGGCTCCCCACCAGGCCGAGAACACGCTCACGGCTGTCGCCGCGTACCAAGCGCTCGGCCTGCCGCTCGACCGGATCCAGGAGGGTGCGGCGAAGATCGAGCTGTCGAGGCTCCGCGGCGACGAGTTGCCTCTCCCCGGCGGCGGAGTGCTGATCAACGACTGCTGGAACGCCAACCCGACCTCCATGGCCGCGGCCCTGGCCGACCTCGCCCGGCGGAACGGGGGGCGCCGGATCGCCGTGCTCGGCGGGATGGCAGAGCTCGGGCCCGAGGCGCCGCGCTACCACCGCGAGATCGGTGCGTTGACGAGAGAGCTCGACGCGGTGATCGGCGTCGGCCAGCTCGCGCGCGACTACGGGCCGACGCACTGGGTCGCCGACGCCGAGGCGGCGGCAAAGCTGCTCGGCGAGCTGCTCGAGCCGGGAGACGTCGTGCTCGTCAAAGGATCGCGCGCCGTAGGCCTCGAGCGAGTCGCGGCGAATCTGCATCCCTAATGGAACGCGTGCTCGCGGCGGGCCTCGCCGCCATGGTGATCTCGATCCTCCTCGGCCCGAAGTTCATCGAGTTCCTGCGTCGCAACGAGTTCGGCCAGATGATTCGGGAGGAAGGGCCGGCAGGCCACTTCGTCAAGCAGGGGACGCCCACAGCGGGCGGGCTGATGATGGTCGTCTCGATGACGATCCCGTTCCTGGCCCTCAGCCACTGGACCCCCGAGGGCCTGACGGTCTACGGCGTGACGATGGCCTGCGCCGCGATCGGGTTCGCCGACGACTACATCAAGGTTCACCACCGCCGCTCGCTCGGGCTCTCCGGCCGCTGGAAGCTTCTCCTGCTCGCGGGGATCACGGTGGGCGTGGCGCTCGTCCTCCAAGACCTCGACTTCGACACGGCGATCTATGTCCCGGTCGCCGACTGGCGCATCGATCTCGCGTTCGGGTTCTTCGTCCTCCTCTTCCTGATCCTCGCCGGCGCTGCGAACGGCGCGAACCTCACGGACGGCATCGACGGTCTCGCGATCGGCGTCGGGATCATCGCGCTCCTGACCTTCACGGCGATGAACGTCTTTACCTACATCCGCTCGAGCCAGGTCGCGGCCGAGCAGGATCTCGCCGCGCTCGATCAGGCGATCCTCGGCGCCTCGCTGATCGGCGGCGCGATCGGATTCCTCTGGTACAACGCCTTCCCCGCCGAGGTGTTCATGGGCGACACGGGCTCGATGGCGATCGGTGGCGCGCTCGGCGGCTTCGCGATCATGGGCCAGAGCGAGCTCCTGCTGATCCTGATCGGCGGGATCTTCGTGATCGAGGCCCTGTCCGTGATCCTGCAGGTCGCGTCGTTCAAGTACTGGGGGCGACGGATCTTCCTGATGACGCCGATCCATCACCACTTCGAGATGAAGGCGTGGTCGGAAACGAAGATCATGGTGCGCTTCTGGATCATGGGGGCGATCCTCTGCGGCGGCGCGTTCGCGCTCTACTACCAGTACCTCCGCGGCTTCCGGCCCGACCTCTTCACCGGGTGAACGCGCTCGTCCTCGGGCTCGCGCGCTCGGGGCAGGCGGCCGCGCTCGCGCTGGCTCGCCGCGGCGATCGCGTGGTCGGCGTGGATCGGTCTGGGGAGCTCGACACGGGCAGGCTCGAGGCGGCCGGCGTCGAAGTCCACGTGGGATCCGAGGAGGCCTCGCTGGTGGAGGGAATGGACGTGCTGATCAAGAGCCCGGGCGTGCCGTCCGACGCGCCGCTCGTCGCCGCTGCGCGTGAGCGCGGCGTGCCGGTGTGGAGCGAGGTCGAGCTCGGCGCGCGGCTGCTTCCGAACCCGATCCTGGGCGTGACGGGAACGAACGGCAAGACGACGACGAGCGAGCTGCTCGGTGAGATGCTGGAAGCGCCGGTCGCCGGGAACGTCGGGCGCGCCCTCACCGAGCTCGACGGCGAGGTCGAGCCGGACGCGTGGATCGTCTGCGAGCTCTCCAGCTTCCAGCTCGAGGACATCCACGACTTTCGCCCGGCGATCGCGGTCCTCCTGAACCTCGAGCCCGACCATCTCGACCGCCACGGCAGCTTCGAGGCGTACCGCGACGCAAAGCTCCGGATCTTCGAGAACCAGGGCCCGGAGGACGTGGCCGTGGTGCCGCGGGGATTCGCCGATGCCGCGGCCGGGGCGGGGCGCCGCGTCGAGTTCGCGGCGGACGACCCGCTGCCGGCCGAGCCTCGGATCCCGGGTGCGCACAACCGCGAGAACGCCGCCGCTGCGACTGCCGCAGCGCGTGCGGCGGGCGCCTCCGAGGAGCAGATCGCGTCGGCGCTGCGGAGCTTCGCCGGCGTGCCCCACCGGCTCGAGGAGGTCGGCCAGGTGAACGGCGTGCGCTACGTCAACGACTCGAAGGCCACGAACGCCGCAGCCGCCCGCCGCGCGATCGCGTCGTACGACGAGTCGCTGCACGTGATCCTCGGCGGGCTGGGGAAGAACGAGGACTACGGGGAGCTGGCGGCCGACCTGCGCGAGCATGGCGCGCGGGCCTATCTGATCGGCGCGGCGGCGGACGAGCTCGCCGCGGCGCTCGACAGCCCGTACGAGCAGACCGGAGACCTGGCTGCCGCGGTGCGTGCTGCAGCGGCCGCCGCACGGCCCGGCGAGATCGTCCTGCTCTCTCCGGCGTGCGCGAGCTACGACCAGTTCGAGAACTTCGAGGCGCGCGGCGACGAGTTCCGCCGCCTCGTCCGGGAGCTCGCGTGAAGAAGGGGCAGATGGAGCAGCAGATCCTCCTGCTCGTCACGCTGGCGCTCGTCGCTTTCGGTCTGGTGATGGTCTACAGCGCAACCTCGGCGTCCGCGGCGATCGCGAACGGCGACTCCTCCTACTACCTGCGCAAGCAGGGGCTCTACGCGCTCGTCGGGGTCGGGTTGCTTCTCCTCGCGCGGCGCTACGGGTTCCGCTCGCTCCGCCCGATGGCGCCGATGCTCGTCCTGGTGAGCATCGGGCTGCTGCTCGCCGTGTTGATGATCGGGACGACCGTCAACGGCGCAAAGCGCTGGCTGCAGTTCGGCCCGGCCGTCTTCCAGCCGTCCGAGCTCGCGAAGCTCGCACTGCTCGTCTTCGCGGCGGCGTACCTCGCCCGGCATCCCGCGCCGCGGACGCTCGGCGAGCTGATCAAGCCGCTCGGGCTCGTCACGGGCGTCGTCTGCGGGCTGCTGCTCGCAGAGCCGGACCTCGGCACGGCGATCACGATCGTCGTCATGCTAGGCGGCGTCCTGGTCGTCTCTGGCGTCCCCGCCCGGCTGCTGGCGACCACGGCCGGGATCTGCGGCGGACTCGTCTTCCTCGCCGCGTGGTTCGAGCCCTATCGCCGCGAACGGCTGTTGAGCTTTCTCAACCCGTGGCAGGACGCCGAGAACACCGGCTACCAGATCATCCAGGCGATGATCGGGATGGGGTCGGGCGGCTGGTTCGGAGTCGGGCTCGGGCAGAGCGTCCTCAAGGCGAACTACCTCCCGGAGGCGCACACGGACATGATCTTCGCGATCATCGGCGAGGAGCTCGGGCTCGTCGGGACGACGGCGGTGATCGGCGCGTACACGGCGTTCGCCTACGCCGGCTTCAAGGTGGCGCTCGGTTGCCGCGATCCCTTCGGCAAGCGGCTCGCGGCGGGGATCACGACGCTCGTCTGCGGGCAGGCCGTGATCAACCTCGCAGCCGTGATGGGCTCGGCTCCCCTGACCGGGATCACGCTGCCCTTCGTCTCCTACGGCGGGTCGAGCCTCGTGGTCGGGCTCGCCGCGGTGGGGATCCTCCTTAACATCGCCGGCGACGATGGTCGACAGACAAGACGCGCCGCGGTGCCTGATCGCGACCGGCGGGACAGCCGGACACGTACTTCCGGCGCTGGCCGTGGGCGAAGCGCTGCGCGAACGCGGCGCGGCCGTGACGTTCGCCGGGTCCCCCGAGCGGTTTGAGGCGAAGCTCGTCCCCGAGGCGGGCTTCGAGTTCGACGCGTTCGACGTCTCGGGGCTGCCGCGTCGGCCAGGGATCGCGCAGATCCGCGCCGTGATGCGCGCGGCCGGCGCGGTCCGCGCGTGCCGCAAGATCCTGCAGCGGCGCTCGCCCGACGTCGTGCTCGGCGGAGGCGGCTACGTCGCGGGCCCGATGGTGCTCGCCGCCGCGGGACAGCGGATTCCCACCGCGCTGATGGAGGCCGACGCGCACCTCGGGCTGGCGAACCGGCTGGCCGCGCCGTTCGCGCGCCGCGTGTTCCTGTCCTTCCCGATCAGGGGCCGGGAGGGCTCGAAGTACCGCGTCACCGGCAGGCCGATCCCGAGCGTCTCCCGCGCGGCGCTCTCGCCGGAAGACGCACGCGCCCGCTTCTACCTCGACCACGATCCCGTGCTCCTCGTGTTCGGCGGGAGCCAAGGGGCGCGGAGCCTGAACGAGCTCACCGTGGAGAGCTTCGGCGCCTGCCGGCCCACCGGTCATCCACCTGAGCGGCGAGCGGGACTTCCCGACGCTCGCAGCCCGCGTGTCGCGGCCGGACTACCGCCTGCTCCCCTTCGTCCGAGACTTCGGCACGGCGCTCGCCGCGGCAGACCTCGTCCTGGCGCGGGCCGGCGGTTCGGTGTGGGAGGTGGCGGCCTCGGGTCGCCCGGCGATCCTCGTTCCGTACCCGTTCGCAACCGGCGACCACCAGACGAAGAACGCGCGGTTCTTCGAGCAGGCGGGCGGCGCGGTCGTCGTCTCCGAGGCCGAGCTCGGGATCGTCCCCGAGCTCGTCCGCTCGCTGCTCGGCGATCCCAAGCGCCTGGCCGAGATGGCGGCGGCGATGAAGCGTGTGGCCCGCCCGGACGCCGCAGACGAGATCGCAGAGGAGCTGATCGCGCTTGCAGCCGCTCGCGGGTAGGCGGATCTTCTTCGTCGGCATCGGCGGTGCGGGGCTCAGCGGCTATGCGTTGCTAGCTCATGCCTGGGGTGCGCAGGTGGCCGGCTGGGACCGCGTGGACACGCCCTACCTCGAGCACGTGCGGGACGCGGGGATCCAGGTGGAGATCGGCGAGGAGCCGATCGGTACCGGACGGGTTCGAGACGGTCGTGTCGACGGCCTTCGCGGGACGGGTCGAGGGCAGCAGCCGCGCGGAGTTCCTCGCGGAGCTCGTCTCGCTGCAGAACGCGATCGTGGTCGCAGGCGCGCACGGGAAGACGACGACCGCGGGGATGATCGCCTTCGCCCTCGACCGCCTGGGCGAGGATCCGTCGTTCCTGATCGGCGCGGAGATCCCGCAGCTCGGGGGTAACGCGCGCGCCGGCTCGGGCTGGCTCGTCGTCGAGGGCGACGAGTCGGATCGCACGATCGAACGGCTTCGACCCCGCATCGCCGTGATCACCAACGTGGATCTCGACCACCACAGCGAGTTCCGCTCTCACGCCGAGGTCGAGGAGCTGTTCGAACGCTGGCTCGAGGCCGTTCCGGAGGTCGTCCGCGGCGATCGGCTCGCCCCCTACACGGGCGAGCTCGCTCTCGCCGGAGAGCACAACCGCCAGAACGCCGCGGCGGCGCTCGCGGCGCTCGAGCTCGCCGGGATCGAGCCCGACCGGGCCTGGCCGGTGCTGCGCGAGTTCCGCGGCGCGGGGAGGAGGCTCGAGGAGCGCGGCGTCGCGTCGGACGTGCGTGTGGTGGACGACTACGCCCACCATCCGGCCGAGGTCGCGGCGACGCTGTCGGCGGTCCGCGAGCAGACCGCGGGCCGGGTGCTCGTCCTGTTCCAGCCGCATCTGTACTCGCGGACCCGGCACCTCGCGCGTGAGCTCGGGGCGGCGCTCGCCGCGGCCGACGTCGTCGCCGTGACCGAGATCTACGCGGCGAGGGAGGAGCCTGTCGAGGGAGTCAGCGGCAAGCTCGTCGTCGACGCGATCTCCGACCGCCGTCCGGGGATGACGATCGGCTGGACCCCCGCTGTCGATGACGGCGCTCGGTTTGTGGCGGCGCGAGCGCATGGCGGTGACGTCGTGCTCACGATCGGCGCAGGTGACGTAGACCGCGCCGGTGACCTGATTCTCGAGCACCTCGCGTGATCGAAGAAGGCGTCCCGCTCTCCCGCTTCACCACGTTGGGCACCGGCGGCCCCGCGCAGTGGTTCGCACGACCCTCGGCACTCGACGAGCTGAGCGAGGCGCTCGGGTGGGCGGCTGAGCGCGGAGCCCCCGTCTCCGTGGTCGGGCTCGGTTCGAATCTGCTCGTCGCCGACGACGGGGTCGACGGGCTCGTGATCAAGCTCGCGGGCGATCTCGCGGCGGCCGGCGTCGAAGGGGATCTCCTCGTAGCGGGAGGCGGCGCGCCGCTGGCGGTCTGCCTTCACCGTGCGCGGGCGGCGTCGCTCGGGGGCATCGAGTTCGCCTGCGCGATCCCCGGCACGGCGGGCGGCGGCGTGAAGATGAACGCCGGAGCCTACGGCGGCGACATGGCGAGCGTGCTGGAGCGGGCCCTCGTGATGTCGGCCGACGGCGCAGGGTGGCGGACACCCGAGGAGCTCGGCCTCGAGTACCGGCGGTCTGCTCTCGGACCGGGGGAGGTTGTCGCAGGCGCGGAGTTTCGGCTCGCGCCGCGGCCGGTGGAGGAGATCAAGGCCACCGTCGCCGAGATGCAGGCCCAGCGGAAGGCCGCCCAGCCCACGAACAAGCGCACGTTCGGCAGCGTCTTCAAGAACCCGGACCACGAGCTGACGGCGGGACGAATGCTCGAGGCCTGCGGCCTGCGCGGTCACCGGATCGGAGGCGCCCAGATCTCGCCGCGACACGCAAACTTCATCGAGAACGCGGGCGAAGCTCGCTCGGCTGACGCGATCGCGCTGATGGCCGAGGCTCGGCGTCGTGCGATCGAGGAGTTCGGCGTCACGCTCGAGCACGAGGTTCAGTTGGTCGGCGCATTGGAGCTGCCGACCGCGTAGGAGCGCCCCTCGCCGCGGCGAAGTGAGCGGCGTGGCTCGAGCACGAGAGCTTGCTGCTGCCCGGACGCCGACCCGCTTATCGGCGCTGAGCCTCTTGCCGTCCGGGCGGTCCCTCGCCGTCGGCTTCGGATTGCTGACGGCGGCGTTCGCGCTCTACCTCGGCGCCCGGGAGTCCACCGTGTTCGCCGTTCGCTCGATCGACGTCCGGACCGAGCCGGCGGGGCACGACACCGTTGTCGAGCGGGCGCTCGCGCCGATGGCGGGAACGAGCCTGCTCGAAGTCGGAGGCGACGAGATCGCGCGCCGGCTCGAGGGCCTACCGCACGTCCACCTGCTGGGCTATGACCGCTCGTTCCCCAACGGCCTCCACGTACACGTCAGCGTCGAGCGACCCGTCGCCGTCCTCCGACGCGCCGACGAGAACTGGCTCGTCTCGGTCGAGGGGCGTGTGCTGAAGAAGCTCGAGACGCGCCTGCAACGCCCGCTGCCCGTCGTCTGGATACCCCGCGCTGCGGAGCCGGAGATCGGGGCCCTCGTCGATGTCGATCAGCCGGCCCAGGCGATCGCAGCGCTTGCCGCGATGCGGATTGCGGCACCCGAATTCTTCCGTCGCATCTGGTACGTCGCGCCCTCCGAGCACGGACTCACGATCGTGCTCGACGACCGGCTCGAGCTGCGGCTGGGCAGCTCCGTCGACCTCGCGCTGAAGCTCGAGGTGGCTCGCCGAGTGCTCGCGGAGATCAGTGGTGCGGGGGAGGCTGTCGCCTACATCGACGTCGCCGTGCCCGAGCGTCCCGTTTCAGGTACAACCCTCAACTCTCAGGTCGAACCTTAGGGTCGTCGGCACTACCTGCCGTTGACATCAGGAGTTTCCGGCCCTACCCTTGGCGCGTTACGGTGGCCGCGCAAGGCGTGAGCTACAGTCGAGCTTGAGGTGGAGGGACGTTGAGCGTACGGGACCAGACAAGCAATTACCTTGCGGTGATCAAGGTTGTCGGCGTCGGTGGCGGAGGATCGAATGCCGTGAGCCGGATGGTCGACGCGGGCCTGAGTGGGGTCGAGTTCGTCGCGGCGAACACCGACGCGCAGGCGCTCCTTGCGGTCGACGCCGACGTGAAGGTGCAGATCGGCACCGACTCTACTCGCGGCCTCGGCGCAGGCGCCAACCCCGAGGTGGGGAAGGGCGCCGCGCAGGAGAGCCGTGACGAGCTGAAGGAGGTCCTCAAGGGCGCGGACATGGTCTTCGTCACGGCCGGCGAGGGCGGGGGCACGGGGACGGGCGGTGCGCCGGTGGTGGCCGAGATCGCGAAAGAGGATCTCGGCGCGCTCACCGTCGGCGTCGTCACGAGGCCCTTCGGCTTCGAGGGGCGGCGCCGCGCGGAGCAGGCGCACCTCGGGATCGAGGAACTGCGCGATCGCGTCGACACGCTGATCGTGATCGAGAACGACCGCCTGCTTCAGGTGGTCGAGAAGCGCACGTCGATCCTCGACGCCTTCCGGATGGCGGACGACATCCTTCGCCAGGGCGTCCAGGGGATCACCGACCTGATCACGGTCCCGGGCATCGTCAACCTCGACTTCGCCGATGTACGGGCGATCATGACCGAGGCCGGATCGGCGCTCATGGGAATCGGCGTCGCCTCAGGGGAGAACCGCGCGGCGGAGGCCGCCCACACGGCGGTTTCGTCGCCGCTGCTCGAGTCCTCGATCGAGGGCGCAACCGGGATCCTGCTCAACATCAGCGGCCCGGCGGACATGGGCCTGTTCGAGGTCAACGAGGCGGCGGAGGTCGTGACCAGCGCGGCCGACCAGAACGCGAACGTCATCTTCGGGGCGGTGATCGACGAGGGCCTGAAGGATCAGGTTCGCGTCACGGTGATCGCGACGGGGTTCGGGCCGGGCGCGCATCGGCGCCGACGCCGCACCACGATCGAGGAGCCGGCAGCGTCGACCACCAGTCCGAGGCCCGAGGGCCAGGAGCAGCCCTTCGAAGTGCCGAAGGACGTGCTCGAAGTGCCGTCGTTCCTGCGCGACTAGCAGCAGCCAGGGCATAGCATCCGGGCGTCGTGCAGACGCTCCTGCGAACGCCGCTCTACGAGCGCCATCGAGCGCTGGGCGCCCGTCTCGTCCCGTTCGCCGGCTGGGAGATGCCGGTGCAGTACGAGGGCGTCATCCCCGAGCACCGCGCGGTGCGAGCGGACTGCGGGGTCTTCGACGTCTCGCACATGGGCGAGTTCGAGGTGGAGGGGCCGCGGGCGCACGAGCTGCTCCAATCGCTGCTCTCGAACGACCTGGACAAGGTCGAGCCGGGCGGCGCGCAGTACACCCTGCTCACGAACGAGCGCGGCGGGATCCTCGACGACCTGATCGCGTACCGGCTCGAGCCGGGCCGCTATCTCCTGATCGTCAACGCGTCCAACCGCGAGCCCGACTTCGCGTGGATCAAGGAGCGAGAGATCCCGGGATCAGACGTTCGCGACGTCTCGGAGGAGTACGCGCTGCTCGCCGTGCAGGGACCCCGCTCGATCGAACGGCTCGGCCTGGATGACGCACCGGCCTTCACGTTCGCGATGGAGGAGATCGACGGCGTCGAGTGCATGGTCAACCGGACGGGCTATACGGGCGAGCGCGGCGTGGAGCTGATGGCTCCCGCCGACGACGCGCCGGAGCTCTGGGACCGCGTGCTCGAGCGGGGCGCCGTTCCCTGCGGCCTCGGCGCCCGCGACACGCTGAGGCTCGAGGCGTGCTTCCCGCTGCACGGGAACGACATCGGGCCCGACACGGACGCGATCTCTGCGGGACTCGGCTGGGTCTGCGCACTCGACAAGGAGTTCACCGGCGCCGGCGAGCTCCGGCGGATCAAGACAGAAGGCCAGGCGCGAAGGCTCGTCCCGTTCGTGATGGGCGAGTCCGGAATCCCCCGCCAGGGCATGCCGATCGAAGGCGGCGGCGAGGTCACCTCCGGTTCGCACTCGCCGATGCTCGATCGCGGGATCGGGATGGGCTACGTCACGGCCGAGCAGGCGGAGCCCGGGACCGAGCTGACCATCGACGTGCGAGGACGACCCCGGCGCGCCGAGGTCGTGAAGAAACCCATCTACAAGCAGGAGGGCTGATGGCGGCGGAGGAGAGCTACCCGGAGGAACTGCGCTACCACCGCGAGCACGACTGGGCGCGGATCGAGGACGGCGAGGCCGTTCTCGGGGTGACGTGGTACGCGCAGGACGCGCTCGGCGAGCTCGTCCACTACGAGCCGCCCGAGCAGGGCGCGACGGTGACGCGCGACTCGAGCTACGGCGAGGTCGAGTCCGTCAAGGCCGTGTCCGAGCTGATCGCACCTCTCTCCGGCGAGGTGGTCGAGGTCAACCCCGCCGTCGTCGAGGCCCCTGAGACGGTCAACGAGGACCCCTACGGCACGGGGTGGCTCATCCGGATCCGCCTCAGCGACCCGGGTCAGGTCGACGACCTCCTCGACGCCGCCGCCTATCGCGAGCTGCTGGCCGAATAGTGCCCCTCCAGAAGGTGCACCGGTGACCTACGTCTGCCTCACCGACGCCGATCGCGAGGCGATGCTGGCGACGATCGGCGTCAGCTCCGTCGAGGAGTTGTTCCGCGACGTTCCGCCGGGCGTGAGGATGGAGCGCGACCTCGATCTCGGCGCGCCGCTGACCGAGCACGAGATCGTCCGGCGGCTCGAGGAGCTGGCGGCGCGCAACACGCACGCGGGCCAGGAGGTGTCCTTTCTCGGCGCCGGCGTGTACGACCACTACGTCCCGGCGATCGTCGATTCGATCCTCGAGCGCGGCGAGTTCTTGACCGCCTACACCCCGTACCAGCCCGAGATGAGCCAGGGGATCCTCCAGGCGCTCTTCGAGTACCAGACGGCGATCTGCGAGCTCACCGGCATGGACGTCTCCAACGCCTCGGGGTACGACGGCTCCACGGTTGCCGCGGACGCCTGCTACATCGCGAAGCACGCGACGGGTCGGACCAGGGTCGTTCTCGCGGAGACGCTCAGTCCGCAGGTTCGCCAGGTCGTCCGGACCTACGCGCCCGGCTTCGGCCTGGAGGTCGTCGACGTCCCGCACCGAGACGGGGTCACGGATCCCGAGGAGCTCCGGGCGGCAGCGGAGAACGCGGCCTGCGTGATCTTCCAGCAGCCGAACTTCTTCGGCTGCCTGGAGCCTGCGCCGGACCTCGCAGCGGCGGCGAACGATGCGGGCGCGCTGGCGGTCGCCCACGTCGATCCCGTCTCGCTCGGCGTCCTGGAGGCGCCCGGCGCGTACGGCTGTGCGATCGCGATCGGAGAGGGCCAGGGCTCCGGGAACCCGCTCTCCTTCGGCGGGCCGCACTTCGGTTTCATCGCCGCGCGGGAGGAGTTCACGCGGCGCATGCCCGGGCGGATCGTCGGCGAGACGACGGACGTCGCCGGGAAGCGCGGTTACGTCCTGACGCTGCAGACGCGGGAACAGCACATCCGCCGGGAGAAGGCGACCTCGAACATCACGACCAACCAGACGCTGCTCGCGCTCGGCGGCCTGATCACCCTGAGTTGGTTGGGACCGGAAGGGTTGCGCGAGCTGGGGGAGACCTGCATGGGCCTCGCCGAGCTGGCGAAGGAGCGCATCGGGCGCCCGGCGGTGTTTCCCGACAAGGCAACATTCAAGGAGTTTGCCATCCGCGTCGGACGGCCCGCCGCGGACGTCATCCGCGACGCGAGGAAGCAAGGGATCCACCCCGGCTACCCGCTGGGCCGCGACTACGAGGGAATGGACGACGTGCTTCTCGTCGCGGTCACCGAGCGGCGGACGCTGGACGAGATCGACCGGCTCGCCGAGGTGCTCGCGTGAAGCTCCTGTTCGAGAAGTCGCGTCCAGGCCGGCGCGCCGGACGAATCCCGCGGCCGACCGAGCTCCCGACACCGGAGCTCCCGGCCGAGCTTCGCCGCTCCACTCCGCCGCGTCTCCCAGAGCTGCCGGAGAACGAGCTCGTCCGCCACTTCACCGAGCTGACGACCCGCAACTTCGGGATCGACACGGGCTTCTACCCGCTCGGCTCCTGCACGATGAAGTACAACCCGCGGGTCAACGAGCGAGTCGCGGGGCTGCCGGGCTTCCGCGATCTCCATCCGCTGCAGGACGAGGACGCGGCCCAGGGGGCGCTCGAGCTGATGTTCGAGCTGCAGGAGATGCTCGCCGAGATCACCGGGCTCGACGCCGTCTCGTTGCAGCCGGCGGCAGGCTCGCAGGGAGAGCTCACCGGCCTGATGCTCATGCGTGCGTACTTCGCGGAGCGCGGCGAGGGGGACCGGCGCCGCAAGGTCGTCGTTGCGGACACGGCGCACGGGACCAATCCGGCGAGCGTCACGATGGCCGGCTACGAGCTCGTCAAGGTCGACACCGACGCGCGCGGCAACGTCGACCTGGACGAGTTGCGCGAGAAGGTCGGCGTGGACACCGCCGGGTTGATGCTCACGAACCCGTCGACGCTCGGCCTGTTCGACGAACACATCGAGGAGGTCCAGCGAATCTTCCACGACGCCGGTGCCCTCCTCTACTACGACGGTGCGAACCTGAACGCCGTCTGCGGGATCTCCCGGCCGGGCGACATGGGCTTCGACATCGTCCACATCAACCTGCACAAGACGTTCTCGCAGCCGCACGGCGGCGGCGGCCCGGGCGGAGGCCCGATCGCAGTCCGCCGTCAGCTCGAGCCGTACCTCCCGGTGCCCGCGATCGTCCGTGACGGGAAGCGGTACCGCCTGGACTACGACCGTCCGCGGTCGATCGGCAAGGTCCGCGCGTTCACCGGCCCATTCGGCGTCTTCGTCCGCTCCTACGCGTTCATGCTCGCCTGGGGCCGCGAGCTGCGGACGATGTCCGAGGACGCCGTGCTGAACGCGAACTACCTCCTCGCACGCCTGAAGGACGCGTACGAGCTTGCCGTACGACCGGCTCTGCATGCACGAGTTCGTCCTCTCCGCCCGCCGGATGAAGAAGGAGCACGGGATCACCGCGCTCGACGTCGCGAAGCGGCTGATGGACTACGGCTTCCACCCGCCGACGATCTACTTCCCGCTGAACGTTCCCGAGGCGCTGATGATCGAGCCGACCGAGACCGAGACGAAGGAGACGCTCGACGCCTTCGCCGACGCCATGAACGCGATCGCGCGCGAGGCGGCCGAGCAACCGGAGCTGCTCGAAGCAGGCGCCGCACAACCGGCCGGTCCAGCGGCTCGACGAGGTCAAGGCCGCGAAGCGGGCGATCGTGCGCTACCGATTCGAGGAGCACCCCGACCTTGGCGCGGAGCCGACCGCCCCAGCACAGATCGAGGCGCCCAAAGGCGCTACTAGAGCAGGTCGGCGTCGTCCTCGACGACCGGGCGCCGGTTGTAGAGCACGTAGACGTGGCCGCGATCATCGGGAGCAGCAGCAGCAGCTTGAGGTCGGCCCAGGCGGCTGCGAGCCAGACGACTCCGACACAGACATATGCGCCCCGGCGGACGAGCTGGTCGTCCCGGACGAGTTGCCACAGAGAAGCCGCGGTCTCATTCATGTGTGCTTCTCCTTTGGATTGGTTCACATGATCGGCGCGAAGCGGATTCCCGGCATCCCCCGGACGGTGGGCGCTGCAACAATCTGACACGTGATCGATCTCCGCTCCGACACCCAAACGAAGCCGACTCCCGGCATGCGGGAGGCGATGGCGAACGCCGAGGTCGGCGACGAGCAGAAGCGGGAGGACCCGACCGTCAACCTGCTCGAACAGCGGGCCGCCGAGCTGCTGGGGCAGGAAGATGCCGTCTATCTCCCGACGGCGACGATGGCGAACGAGATCGCGTTGCGCCTGCACGGCGCGCCCGGCGACGAGCTTCTTGCGGAAGAGCACTCGCACGTCCTGATCGCGGAGCTCGGCGGGCCGGCCGCGCTCAACGGGCTTCTCACCAGGCCGCTTCCCGGAGACCGTGGTCGCCTGACGCCCGACCAGATCCGCTCCGCCGCGCGCCTCTGGGACGACCGGCACACGCCGATGACGCGGATCGTCTCGATCGAGAACACGCACAACAGCTCCGGCGGACGCCCGTGGCCTCTGGAGGAGGTCGCCGCGGTCGCCGAGACCTGCCGCGACCTCGGGCTACGGCTCCACCTCGACGGCGCGCGGCTGTTCAACGCCGCTGTCGCGCTGGACGTCCCCACGGCCGAGATCGCGCGGCACGCCGACACCGTCACGATCTGTCTCTCGAAGGGCCTCGGCTGCCCACTGGGTGCGCTCGTGGCCGGATCCTCCGAGCTGATGGTCCGCGCGCGACGCTTCAAGCACCTGTTCGGCGGCGCGATGCGCCAGGCGGGAATCGTCGCGGCCGCGGGCGTCTACGCGTTCGAACACAACATCGAGCGGCTGGCCGAAGACCACGCGCGCGCCAAGCGGCTCGCGCAAGGCCTGGCCGACGCCGGCCTCCCGGTCGAGCCGGACGACGTCGAGACGAACTTCGTCCAGCTCGACGTGGCGCCGCTCGGCCTCACCTACTCGGAGGCGCTCGAGCGCCTCCACCAGGCGGGCGTCGGCTTCTCGGCCACGATCCACCCGACAATTCTTCGGGCCGTTACGCACCTCGGCGTCACCGACGAGGACATCGAGCGCGCAATCGAAATCGCCCCTCAGGCCCTCGGCGCGCTGACCCGCGCCTAGCGCTACCTGTCGCCCGCGAGGTAGAACGCGACTGCGACGGCCACGTAGGCCAGGATCAGGATGACGCCGCGCGCACGGCTCGACTGGCCCTGCACGAGCAGCAGGAACGTCAGGACTGTGCCGAACGCGATGGCGCCGAGCTCGACCGGCCTGAAGGCCAGTGCGAGTGGATCGATCAGGAGCGCCAAGAGAGTCACGGCGGGGATCAGAAAGACCGCGACCTGCGCACTCGAGGCCAGAGCGATCTCCGCCGCGAGCTTGATCTGCCCGCGCGCCGCGACCACGACGGCGCCGCCGTGCTCGGCCGCGTTCCCGACGATTGCGACGATCACGGCCGCGACGAAGAACTCCGTGAGATGCGCCTTCTCGGCGAAGACCTCGAGCGACCCGACGAGGATCTCGGCGATCACCGCGGTGATCACCGTGGCCATCCCGAGCACGAGCATCGCCCTCCTGAACGACCACCCCCGCATCTCCGCCGGCTCGTCGGAGACGTGCAGCCGGTGATGGCGCCGGAGTGAGAGCCAGGTCGCCCCGACGTAGACGAGGAGCAGCGCGACGGAGACCGGGATCGACAGGTTCACGATCAGGTCGCGCTCGGGGTCGCCCTCCCAACTCGGCACAGCGGGGATCAGCAACAGCAGCACCGCCAGCGCGACGAGCGCGAGTGACACGATGCTCGACTCGCGGTCGATCGGCCCGCGGCCCGCCGAAGAGCAGCGAGAACCCCAGGACGAGCAGCAGGTTCCCGACGACGCTTCCGCTCAGCGAGCCTCGGACGACCTCGGTCTGCGCGGCATTCACCGCGAGGAGCGCGATGATCAGCTCCGGTGCATTGCCGAAAGTCGCGTTGAGGAAGCCGCCGATCCCGGGCCCGGTGTGGTGCGCAGCGTGCTCTGTCGCCTCCCCGATCAGCCAGGCCAGCGGGACGAGCGCGAGCGCCGCGAGCACGAATTCGGTCACCTCGCCGGCGTCGAACGCGTAGTGCACGAAGATCGTGACCGGGGCGAGGGCGAGGCAGCCCCAAAGGATCCTCCTGGCCACGCGATCTAGCCTATCGAGCGTGTTGCGGGCTGTTCTCTTCGACTGGGGCGGGACGCTCATGAACGATGAGTGGAGCGACGAGATCGCCCTCGAGGGGCATTCGGCCGGCCTCGCGGCGCTGGCGCAGGACAACCTTCCGGACGCCGCTGCCTTCACTCGCTACCTCCAGGAGCACGAGGCCGAGCTCTTCCCGCGGGCGTCCGAGGACGAGATCGACATCGCGGCGGTCATGGCAAGCTCGTTCCGCGAGCACGGCGTCGAGCTGACGGACGACGACGTTCGTCTCTTCCTCCAGGCCGCGCAGGAGGTCTGGTCGTCGTACTACGCCCTGGCGTCGTCCACGCACGCCCTGCTCGAGGCGCTGCGGGGGCGCGGGCTCAAGCTCGCGCTCGTCTCCAACAGTGCGAGCCCGCAGTGGCTGCTGCAGCCCATCCTCGAGCGCCAGGGGCTCGTCGAGCGGGTCGACGCGGTGGTGCTCTCCTCCGAGGTCGGCAAGCGCAAGCCGCACCCCGCGATCTTCGAGCGGGCGATTCGCGAGCTCGAGGTCGACTCGGCCGACGCGCTCTTCGTGGGCGACCGGATCGACGCGGACGTGCTCGGCGCGTCCCGAGTGGGGATGCGGACGGTGCAGGCGCTCTGGTTTCGGGCCGACGAGGGGCCGGACGGCGTCGAGCCGGATTTCCAGGCGTTCACGCAGATGGACGTCTTGAACGTCGTCGACCGCCTGGTCGACGAGTGACGGCCGACGCCGAAGACTGAGCGGCGCGACGCGCGGCGCTAGCGCGTTCGCCTCACCCTGTCAAGTCTTGCGGAGGCATGAACGGGTGGCCCAAAATCCACCTATGGCCTCACGCGAGATCACCCGTCGGCGTCCGGAGCTCCCGCTTCGGCCGCAGGACGAGGTGGAGTGCAGGCGCTGCGGAGTCCACTGCGACAAGGTCGTCTACCCGGGCGCCTGCGTCGCTCGCGCGTGTCCGTTCCTCTACGCCTTCGAAGAGGTTGGACGGACGTACGTCGGCTGCATGCAGAAGGTGTTCGGGGTGGAGATCGACCTCGAGCTCCTCGAAGAAGCCGAAGCCCGCTTGCCGGGCTTCGGTGCCGTCAGGGCCACGAAGAACCCGCTGCCGATGTGCCGCTCGGAGGTCGACAGCACATACGTCAACCGGAGCGACGACCTCGGCTGCGTGAACCCTGAGTTCCACGAGCTCCCCGTCGGCCGCCCGAGCTTCCGCGTCTTCGCGCAGGTGCCCGGGTAGTCCCGGCGCCGGCAGCCCAAAGCTCTCGCAGCCTCTGCATCTCCTCGACGTCGGGGCCCTTGCCTTGCTGGCCCTCCGTTTCGACGATCGCGGCAAGGTGCTGCAGCCTCGGGTTCCCGAGGAACACGGACAGCTTCTCGCCGATCAGCCCCTCGCGCATGTTGGCGTGGCGGTCGCGGTTCGAGCCCAGCGGCGTCTGCGAATCGTTGACGTGGAGGACGCGGAGCCGGTCGAGCCCGATCAGGCGGTCGAAGTCGTCGAGCAGCGCGTCCAGCGCGGCGGGGTCGGTGACGTCGTAGCCGGACGCCCAGAGGTGGCAGGAGTCGAGGCAGATCCCGAGCCGCGGGTGGCGGTCGAGCCGGTCGACCAGCGCTGCGAGCTCCTCGAGCGAGCGACCCATCGTCCCGCCGGTTCCGGCGGAGTTCTCGATCAGGAGCCAGGTCGTGTCCGAGCAACGCTCGAGCACCCGCTCGATCGCGGGCGCCGCCCGCTCGAGCCCCGCCTCGAAGCCGCTCCCGAGATGCGAGCCGACGTGGAAGACGACCCCGCACGCCTCGATCGAGCAGGCCGCAGTCCATCGTGCTCTCGAGAGTCGTCACGGACTTCTCGTAGATCACGTCGTCGGGGCTCGCCAGGTTGCAGAGATAGATCGCGTGCACGACCCAGAGCTCGATGCCGCCGTCGCGAGCGCGCTGCGGGAAGCTCGCGAGCACCGCCGGGTCGTGGTCGGGGAAGCGCCAGGCGCGCGGGCTCTGGACGAAGAGCTGCAGTGCGTTGGCGCCGATCGCGGCGGCGCGCTCCGGCGCAGCCTTCACGCCGCCCCCAACGTGGCCGCCGAAAAGCACGGCCCTACGATAGTGAGGTGACTCCGTCCGTCCGCGTCCGCATGGCGCCGAGCCCGACTGGGTTCCTCCACATCGGCGGCGTCCGCACGTTTCTCTTCAACTGGCTCTTCGCGCGGGCGCAGAACGGCGAGGTGCTACTCCGCATCGAGAACACCGACACGAGCCGCGAGGTCGAGGAGGCCGCGGAGCAGATTCAGCGCTCCCTCACCTGGCTGGGAATCGACTGGGACGGGCCCGTCCGTTTCCAGCTCGACCGCATGGACGAGGCACGGCGCTACGCACGGCAGCTCGTCGACGACGGGAAGGCGTACGAGGACGAGGGCGCGATCCGGTTCCGCATGCCCGACGAGGGCGCGACGGCGTGGGACGACGTCGTCCGCGGCCGGATCGAGTTCGAGAACGAGCATCTCGACGACCTCGTGATCGTCCGCTCCGACGGCCGACCGACGTACAACTTCGCGAACCCGGTGGACGACATGCTCGACGAGATCACCCACGTGATCCGAGGCCAGGACCACGTCTCCAACACGCCGAAGCAGCTCCGGATCCTCGAGACGCTCGGCGCCGAGCCGCCGGTCTACGCGCACGTCCCGGACGTCCTCGGCACCGACGGCAAGAAGCTCTCGAAGCGCCACGGTGCGCAGTCGGTGGAGGACTTCAAGGACGACGGCTACATCCCCGACGCGCTCGTGAACTTCCTGGCACGCCTCGGCTGGGCGTACGACGACAAGACGGAGGTCTTCACGCGTGACGAGCTGCTTCGCGCCTTCAGTCTCGAGCGGGTCTCACCAAGCCCGGCGGTCTTCGACTACCAGAAGCTCGAGTGGCTGAACGGCGTCCATCTGCGGCTGCTCGAGCCTGCGGAATTCGCGTCGCGCGTGCTCGACTACCTGCGCGAGCACGCCATCGACTGGGACGAGCAACTCGTCCGGCAGGCCGCGCCGCTCGTGCAGGAGAAGATCGAGACGCTGTCGCAGTTTCCCGACTACGTGCGCTTCCTCTTCGAGGACGTCGCGCCCGATCCGGCTTTGCTCGACGCGGACGTCCTCACGGCGGCGGCCGAGACGATCGAGGGGCTGGACAGCTTCGACACACCGTCGATCGAGGAGGCGCTCCGAGCGCTGGCGGAACGGCTCGGCCTCAAGCCGCGCGAGGCGTTTCAGCCGGTGCGCGTGGCGGTGACGGGGTCGAAGATCTCACCCGGGCTCTTCGAAAGCATCGAGCTGCTCGGGCGCGAGCGGACCCTCGTGCGACTCAGGGATGGAGCCGGCGCAGCGGCTTAGGCGGACCGAGAGGGTCGAGCGCGCGCTGGAACTCGAGCCAGGCGCGGCGCCGAAAGCTCGGAGTCGGCTGCGGTAGCTGGTCCGTCAGCCGCCTTCTCTTGGAAGGAGAGTTTTTGAGATCCGACCGACTTCCCATTTCAAAAACATAAACGACGCCCGGCCCCGATCGGGTACGGCCAGTTGCAAAGTCGCCGGAAAATTGGCGGTTCTGGCGGGCGCGCCCTACACTCGGATCGATGGGCGGCGACACCACGACAGTCCTCGTCGTGGACGACGATCCCTCGCTGCGGCTCCTCTGCCGGGTCAACCTCGAGCTTGAGGGTTACGCCGTCGTCGAGGCGGGATCGATCGACGAAGCGGAGACGGCGCTCGAGAACGGCGGCGTCGATGTCGTCCTGCTCGACATGCACCTCGGCAACGAGCGAGGGGTCTCGCTGGTTCCGACGCTCGAGCAGCGCGGCCTGGGGTCCGCGACGGCGCTCCTTACCGGCAGCCCCAGCCGCGACTTGCCCGACGGCGCCATCGTGATCCCCAAGCCCTTCGCCATCGACGAGCTCACGGAGACGGTGCGCCGTCTCGCGGCGTCGTAAGTTCCGGCGGAATCGGTAGATTCCCGGCCGCCAGTGTCCGTCACCGCTCTTCGCACGCCCGCCGAGTACGAAGCGCAGCTCCAGCGCTACCTCTTCGAGCGCGCCGAGGAGGGCCGCGCGGTGCGCGTCGGCGAGAAGGAGGTCTCGGAGCGTGCCGAGATCGTGGCGCGGTATCGCGACCTCTTCACACGCGACCAGCTCGACGCGCTGAAGGACGCGGAGCAGGACCTTTCCGGCGCTGAGCGGGAGCGCGTCTATCGCCTGAGGAAGACCTGCGAGTCCGGACTCGCCGACATCGAGCTCAGCGAGCGCGAGGATGCCCTCGAGAACGCAATCCTCGCCGCGCGGGTGACATGTCGCGGCGAGGAGATGCCGATCCGCTCGGCCCAGGCGAAGCTCGCAGTGCTGTCGTCTTATGCCGACCGCGAAGAGCTCGGGGCCCTCTCGGGCGATGCCTCCGCGGGATTCAACGACGACCGGATGGAGCTTCTTCAGGCCCGCGAGGAGCTCGACGCGGAGCTGTCGGGCCAGTCCGACCCGGTTGTGCGGTCCGAGGAGGAGAAGGGCATTTCGCTGCGTGACCTTTCCCGCGTTCTGAACGCGGCGAGCGAAGCCGCGGACGAGCTTTACGGCCGACTCTCGAAGCGGTGGTTCGACAAGTTGCTCGGCGATGACCGGCCGGAGGTCCCGCTCTCGTACCACGTCGCTTGGCTCCGGCGCCTCTCGCCACTCGAGGCGACGTACACGAAGGAGAGAGCGACGGAGGTGTGCCTGGACACGCTGCGCCACCTCGGCTTCGACCTCGACCGCGAGCCGAACATTCGCCTCGACCTCGACGACCGCCCGCAGAAATCGCCGCGGGCCTGCGTGATCGCGGCCGACCCACCGAAGATCGTCCACCTGATCACCCGCGCGCAGGGCGGGCTCCACGACTACCAGGCGTTCCTCCACGAGGCGGGCCACGCACTGCACTACGGCAACTGCGACCCCGACCTTCCGTACACCTTCCGGAACCTGTCGCGCGACCACGCGCTGACGGAGATCTACTCGTACATCTTCGAGGCGATCTCGCGCGAGCCGGCGTGGCACGCCGAGTACTTCGACCTGAGCCCGGAGCAGGCGAAGGAGAACGCCGAGGCGACGGTCTTCCTCGAGGCGCTCCTGTTCAGGCGCTACACCGCGAAGCTGAGGTTCGAGCTCGAGTTCTGGGGCAACTTCGGGAATGGCAGTACCACGGGGCCCGACGAGTATCACCGGCTGCTCACCTCGGCGACCGGGATCGCCTATCGCCCCGACGCGTACCTCGCGGACATGGACGCGGGCTTCTACTCCGCCGATTACCTGCGGGCGTGGATTCGCTCGGCGCAGCTTCGCGAGTGGCTGACCCGCGAGATCGGCGAAGACTGGTGGCGCAGCCGACAGACCGGCGACCACCTGCGCGCATTCTTCGCGGAGGGGACTCAGCCGACGAGCGAGGAGATCGCCGGCCGGCTCGGCTTCGACCCTCACGACACGAAGCCGCTGCTGACCGAGCTCGGCGCGTAATGCCTGACGTCCCCGGTGCCTAGACCGGCGTTCGACCGGTTCTATCGGAACGACGAGCTAGCCGAGATCCTTCACGCGTGGGCCGAGGAGCGGCCCGAGCTCTACCGCGTCGAGTCGATCGGCAAGAGCTTCGAGGGGCGCGAGATCTGGCTCTGCACGCTGACGAACACGGCGACCGGCACCGATCTCCACAAGCCGGGCTTCCTCGTCGACGCGAACATCCACTCGATCGAGGTGACGGGCGCCACCGCCGCGCTCCACCTGATCGACCGGCTGGTGTCCGGCTACGGCGACGACGAGCAGGTCACACGGCTGCTCGACACGCGGGCGATGTACGTCATCCCCCGGCTCAACCCCGACGGCGCGGAGCTGGCGCTGGCCGATCGCCCGCGGTTCATCCGCTCGAGCACGCGGCCCTGGCCCCTCGCCGAGCCGCTCGACGGCCTGTACGAAGAGGATCTCGACGGCGACGGCCGGATCCTGATGATGCGCGTCCCGGATCCGAACGGCTCCTGGAAGCCGCATCCCGACGAGCCCCGAATGCTCGTCCGGCGCGAGCCGGCCGACGCCGAAGGCGAGTTCTACCGCGTGCTCTGGGAAGGGCGGATCCGGAACTACGACGGTGTCACGATCAAGGTCGCCCCGCCGCTGGAGGGGCTCGACCTCAACCGCAACTTTCCGATGGAATGGACCGTCGAGTCGGAGCAGCACGGGGCTGGGCCCTATCCGACGTCCGAGCCGGAGATCCGGGCGCTCGTCCAGGCGATCGTCGAGCGGCCGAACCTCACCGGACACGTGTCGTACCACACGTTCAGCGGCGTCCACCTGCGGCCGTACTCCAGCTATCCCGACGAGCACTACCCGACGAATGACCTGCGCACGTACAAGCTGATCGGCGAGAAGGCGACCGAGCTCACCGGCTACCCCGCGCTCTCGATCTTCCACGACTTCAAGTACGACCCGAAGCAAACGGTCAAGGGCGGGGCGAACGACTGGCTCTACGACCATCTCGGGCTCTTCTCGTGGACGACGGAGTTTTGGAGCCCGCAGCGCGAAGCCGGGATCGAGGACTACCAGTACATCGAGTGGCTGCGGGATCACCCGGCCGAGGACGACCTCAAGCTGCTCCGCTGGAGCGACATGGAGCTCGACGGGAAGGGCTGGGTCGACTGGTACCCGTACGACCACGACCAGCTCGGCCCGGTCGAGCTCGGCGGCTGGGACCTCATGTACTGCTGGGGGAACATCCCGCCGCAGTTCCTCGAGCGGGAGATCGCGCCGCACACGGAGTTCGCGATCTGGCAGGCGCTGGTCTCGCCGCTGCTCCGGATACGGTCGCTGGACGTCGAGCAGCTGGGGGAGGACCGCTGGCTGATCCGGCTCGTCCTCGAGAACGCCGGGTGGCTGGGGACGGCGGTCAGCGAGAAGGCGGTCGAGCGGAAGGCGGTGCGTCCGCTCGAGGCGGAGATCACGCTGCCGGAAGGCGGGCGGGTGATCGGCGGCGAGCGGAAGGTCGAGCTGGGGCAGCTGGAGGGGCGGGTGAACCGGCGCTCGCTGCTCTGGTGGGCGACGGACGACGCGACGAGCGACCGGACGAAGGTGGAGTGGGTCGTGCAGGCGCCGGCCGGCTCGGAGGTGACGGTCGAAGCGCGCCACCAGCGCGCCGGCACGGTGCGGCGAGAGTTGACGTTCGGCTAGCGCCTTACGTCGTACCGCAGGTGGGCGGCCTGCGGCGTCTCGACCATGCTCGTCAGCTCGACGTCCGGCCGGGCGCCGCCGTCCGCAAAGAGCCGGACGCCGTCACCGAGGAGCACCGGCGCGACGTGGATCTGGAACTCCTCGACGAGGCCTGCCGCCAGCGCCTGCTGGATCACGCTCGCGCCGCCTCCGATCGCGACGTCCTTGTCGCCGGCGGCCTCTCGCGCCTGCGTAACGGCCGACTCGAACCCGTCGGTGACGAAGTTGAAGGTCGTCCCGCCCTGTTTGACCACCGGTTCGCGCGGGTGGTGGGTGACGACGAAGACCGGGACGCCGAACGGCGGATCGTCACCCCACCAGCCGTCCGCGTTCGGGTCGTCCTCCCACCGGCCCTCGCCGCCGCTGAACATCCGGCGGCCCATGACCGTGGCGCCGGTTCGGTCGAAAGCCTTGCGGATGAGGTCGTCCTCGGGCCCGGTCTCGCCGCCTGAACGGCCGTGGCGCTCCTGGAACGTCTTGGTGGGCACTGCCCACTCGTGGAGCTGCTCGCCGCCCACGCCGAGGGGGTGCTCGAGGGTGATGTTCGGTCCTGCGACGAAACCGTCGAGGGACATCGAGATGTCGAAGAAGATCGTCATGTCAGTTCAGACCGACGCGGCCGTCGATAATCATCTCACCGGCGAGGAGAAGCTCGATCTCCTCCGCGAGGAGCTTCTGGGCCGGATCGGCGCGACCGCGAACGAACCGCACACCCTCGGCCTCGAGCAGCTCGCGACAACGCACCCGGGCCGCGCCGCCGCCGCCCCAACCCTTCGGGATCGAGCCGTCCGCGTGAATCACGCGCCAGGCATTCGGGAAGTCGGCATGTCGCGCCGCGACCCGGCCGACAGCACGCGCCGCGCGGCGGGTGCCTGTCGTCGCTTCGGCGATCTCGGCGTACGACGTCCACAAGCCGCTCGGTAGGACGCACGCCGCGCGGAGGATCCGCACGTTCACACCACGCAGTCTCGTGGAATGCGCGACGGGACGGCTACGGTGCCCGCGTCGCGCATGCCACTCGTTCCGCCGGTCAGTGCCGATGATCCACCCGTTGCCAGGCGAGCCGTCGCCGGGCTTCTCTCGATGATCGTCCCGGGCGCCGGGCAGGCGTTCGCAGGCGCCTGGCGGCGCGGCCTCGTCCTGTTCGCCCTCTTCGTGTTCGCCGCGGTGCCGGTATTCGTCCTTGCTGTAGTTCCGGTCCGGGCGGCGGCTTGGCTCGTAGAGGGCCGGTTGCTCACAGCAGCCCTTGCGGTGAACGTCTTCCTGCTCGGGCTACGGCTCTTCGCGGCGCTCGACGCGTGGGGCATGGGCCGGCTCGTCAAGAGCGCGCCGGCACTCACCGCCGCCGGTGCGATCGTGGTGCTGACCGCGACACCGCACGTCGCGGCCGGGTATGTGACCGTGCGGAGCGAGGTCACGCTGCACCGCGTGTTTGCGGACGAAGAGCCCTCGGACGTCCTGCCGGCACGCGGCGTGTTCCTCCAGAGGGGCGACCGCAGCGCGCCCGGAGTCCGTCCCGGCGAGCTGCCCCGATCAGCGCCGCCACCGGTCGGGCGGCTGTTCGCGACGCGCGACGTACTCGTCCAGGCGGACACGCCGCTCGAGCGGCCGTGGGTGACGATCCTGCTGCTCGGAAGCGACGAGGGGCCAGGCCGAGCCGGCGACCGCACCGACACGATGATCCTCGCCGCGCTGGAGCGCGACACCGGCCGCGCGGTCGCGTTCGGGATTCCGCGCAACCTCGTCAACGTCCGGCTGAGCGGACGCGCGGGGGAAGAGCTGCGCCGCTTCCCCGATCTCCTCAACGGGCTCTACCGCTTCGCCAACGAGGAACGTCCCGACCTGTTTCCGGGCGGAAGCGATCCCGGCGCGACCGCGCTCAAGCAAACGACTTCGCTCCTGCTCGGCCTGCGGGTGGACTACTACGCCATGGTCGACCTGGACGGGTTCCGCGACCTCGTGGACGCGCTCGGCGGAGTGAAGATCCGGGTGCGCGAGCGCATCGCCGACGAAGTGACCCGACCAGCTTGGGGCGAGACAAAGCCAAGCATCAACGTGTTCCCGGGCCGGACCTACGATTTCGACGGGCGCACCGCGCTCGCGTACGTGCGGTCGCGGAAAGACTCCGACGATTACAGACGGATGCACCGCCAGCGCTGCTTCCTGACTGCCATGGCGAATCAGATGAACGTCGTCAGCGTGTTGCGCAACTTCCCCACCTTGGCGACGATCGTGGAATCGAGCGTGCGGACCGACATCCCGCGCGAACAGCTTCCCGACCTCATCCGCCTCGTCGGCAGGCTCGATCCTAATCGCACTCTGACGGTGACGTTCGGCCGCCGCTACATCGCGCGCCGGCGCGCGATCGATCGCCTGCCCATCGCAAACGTCGCCGCGATCCGCGCGACTGCGCGCGAGGCGATCCTGCAACTACGCCCGGACACCGGGCGCGAAGTCGAGATCGCCCGGCGCGCCTGCTGAGGGCGTGCCTCAGGTCGGCGTGGGAGAGGCGCATACGGGATTCGAACCCGTGCTACCGCCGTGAGAGGGCGGCGTCCTAGGCCACTAGACGAATGCGCCGGGACGCATGATTGTAGCGGCGTGCGGGTAGGGCGGCTGCGTGGGACTCCTCGATCGCATCCTCGGCCGGAAGGCACCCAGCGAGCTCGATCGCGACGACGAGCCGCGCGGCGGAACGCAGAGCGACGAGTACCGCCACGCCGACCCTCGTGACGTCGTCGAGGAGGGCGGAGTCGCCATGAGCGGGCCCGGCGGAGCGCCCCAAGAAGACCTCTCGACAGACGAGCGTCGTGAGCTCGATCGAGAAACTGATTGACGAATCAACCAAGACTGATTCGTCAATCAATGCAGTTTTTTGGGCGTAAAAGCGGACGAAACCTGCCCGAATCTTTTCACGTTTAAAAAGATTTGACATTCGGGTATTAGCCCCCTTTAGCTAGCTCGCGGCTCCGCACGCGGGGCCAGGACGCGTAAACAACTCATAGCCCGGGGGTAAACGGATGCGACGCAGGACCTCGCGTTTCGCGCAACTGCTGGCTGTTGGCGCAGTAGCGGTCGTGACGCTCACCTATGCCGGCACGGCGCCGGCCGATCCCGTTGCGCAGCACGTCGCCAACGGCTTCGCGAACATCAAGCCCGTCAACCCAGTGTGCGAGGAGTCGGCCACTACCGGCCACGCCTCGAACTACTGGACTCGCGGACAGTGTGTCCGCATCGACTTTTTCGTCACGAACACGCCTGCCGCGAACGGCAGCGCCGACAGCGTCACCGTCGACGCGATCGGCCCGAACGGCGCAGTGATCGCGACCAAGGCCGCGGTCCGCCGCTCGACGACCGCCGCCGTCGCCGGCCTGCCACCTACCAACGATGCGTGGCGCGTCGTGATCAGCTCGGCCGGGTGGCCGGCAGGGAAGATCAACTTCCGCGTCAACGCCAACGGCCAGGACGCCGGCGCAGCGCCGCCGCTCTTCGTGAACGCCCTCGGCGCGGACATCTCCGTGACCCCGAAGGCGAACGGCAAGAAATACGAGCCCGGCGAGGCCGTCACCCTCCAGGGCACGATCAGCGAGCTGAGCGACGTCACCGGCGCGACCGAGCGGTCCGAAGCGCGGAACGCACAGTTCTTCCTCCAGGCGAGGACGCCGGCCGGTGAGGTGCGCGGTCCCTACGGGCCGTTCAGCGCCGGGATCGACGGCACGTTCTCCGGCGTGCAGCTCCCCGGAGCTGCGACTCGGGGCCTGACGGCGGGGCCGGAGACCAACTTCCGTCTCAGCGTCGGCATCGACGTCGTCAACGCGACCGAGCAGAACCTCGTCTCGGGCGACTGGGCGACGGCCAACGCGGGCAGTGGATCGGCGGAGCTGGTCTCCCGGCCGACGACGCTGCTCGTCGAGAACAAGTTCGTCTCCTCGGTCGGCTGGGTCAAGCCCGGCCAGGCCTACCCGTTCCGGGTTCTCGTCAAGAACTTCACCGCCGAGTGGAAGAACAACGTCGCGGTGACGGTCCCGGCGCCGCCCGGCGTCGTCTTCACCGCAGCGACGCCTGTCAAGGGCGCTGGTGCTGTGACGCTGACGCCCTCCTCGGTTAGCTGGAACATCGCGTCGATCGCGACCGACACGACGGCAACCCTCGTCGTGGAGGCTCGCGCGATGAAGACGACCGAGGACTCGCGGATCGTCTGGAAGGACCTGTCGTCGAAGGCGACGATGACCTACACCGGCGGCCCGTCGCTCTCCTCACAGAGCCGCGGCCCGAAGGTGATCCCGCCCACGGGGAGCTTCGAGACGGCGCGCTACGGCGACAAGCCGTTCCCGATGATCCCGGTGGACTTCCGCGACCGGAAGCACAAGCCGCGCCACAGCGGCGACGAGCTCGCGAAGGTCGTCAACTCGCCCGACTACCCGGGCTCGACCTACAACCTCTACCAGGAGATGTCCTACGGACAGCTCCACCCGTTCGGGTCGGTCCCGTCCGTGGGGATCGCCTCGGCGAAGTTCGACTACGAGCCCGGCTTCAAGTTCAGCGAGCGGGACCTCAAGAAGCCCACGTGCCGCGGCGCGACGCTCGGCCAGGCTCAGCCGGTCTGGGGCACGCCGGCCTACGCCGAGCGGATCCACGACGGCTGGTACCAGCTGCCGGGCGACACCGAGTACTACGGCGGCGACTTCCCGGTCTTCACCGCGACGACGATCGGGATCGATTCCGCGTGCGGCGACACGTCGAAGATGATCTACGACGCGGTTCAGATCGCAGATCCTGAGATCGACTACAACCAGTTCGACTCGGACAAGGACGGCGTCGTCGACTTCACGATGGTCGTCTTCGCCGGCTGCGGCGGCAACGGCTCGTCGCAGCTCCACATCAGCTGCGAGGACAACGAGGTCTACGACAACCCGTGGCCGCACTCCTCGTCGCTCGAGGGGAGCTGGGAGGACCCGGTCACGAAGCTGACCGGCTACATCTCCGACGACCAGCTGACCGACCTCGAGGGCAAGCCGCAGTGCTGGAAGGACGCGACGTACTCCGACTTCGCCGACTGTGAGTCAGCCGGCGGCGCCGGGCGCGACGACCTTCCGACCTACGTTCGGGTCGGTCCGTACAACATCAACCCCGAGGACGCGATCGACAAGGCGAGCGTGATCGCGCACGAGTACGGCCACCACCTCGGGCTGCCGGACTTCTACTCGTCGTACAGCGCCTACAACGACACGAACCTGATGGCGAGTGACTACTCGCAGCACATGACGATCTTCGGCAAGCAGGATCTGGGCTGGGTCGTCCCCAACTTCCTCCAGCCGGGCGAGACGCGCAACGTCTCCGACTGGGAGGAGATCAAGAACGACACCGGCAAGATCCAGTGGCGCACGCCCGGTGGGCAGCCGTACACGCTGTCGGCTGCGAACGGCGACCAGAACATCCACAACGGCGAGGCGTACTCGCTGAAGCTGCCGCGGAAGCTCGTCATCGATCCCGCGAAGGTGGAGGCCGGAGCCTCGGCGCCGGACGTCTACTGGTCGGGCCGCGGCAACGACTTCGGCTGCTCGCCGAAGGCCGGGCACAACCTCGACATCGTCCTGCCAGAGCTCGAGTTCGTGCCCGAGGGCACGCCCATCTCGGTGAAATTCAAGTCGAGCTGGGACATCGAGTGGGACTTCGACTACGGCTTCGTGCTGGCCACGACCGACGGGACGAACTACACGTCGATCCCGTCGGAGAACGGCTACTCGACGCCGAAAGAAGTCAACCCGAACAACAATGCTTGTCAGAACGGCTACGGCAACGGCCTCACGGGCACGAGCGGCGCGTATGACGGTGGCCCCGCTGTCGTCGCCGTCGACCGGGCCGAGGGCTCCTACGCCAACGGCTCGCCGTTCATCGAGGACGAGTACGACCTGACGCAGTTCGCCGGCCAGCGGAACGTCGTGCTGCGGTTCTCGTACGCGACCGACCCGGGCCTCGACCGGCCGGGCTGGTTCATCGACGACCTCGAGGTCCGCGCCGGCGACGAGCTCGATCTACGGCACGGACTTCTCGGAGGAGGACGAGCTGCGGATCTTCCCGGGCGGCTGCGGCGACCAGGGCCGCAGGGTGGCCTCGAAGTGCACCGACGGCTGGAGCGCGATCAAGTCGGACGAGCCGTCGCAGCTCGACCACGGCTACTACCTCGAGCTGCGCGACCGCTCCGGCTTCGACTTCGCCAGCCGGGGACAGGCCGATCGCGGTGAGCTCGGCTGGGACGCCGGTGTCTTCGTCGAGTACACCGACGAGATTCGCGGCTACGGCAACAACGGCGGGACCCAGCCGCCGCGCCAGCACTACCTCGACTCGCAGCCGACGCCCGGCGACGACTGCGGCGGCGGCGACTACGAGCTCGAGCCCGAGCCCGCCGTCCTGCCTCCGTGGCGCTGCCAGGACGTGGCCTTCACGGCAGCCGCGGGCGACAACGCGTTCCGCGATCAGGGCTGGGTCGACAACTTCCACGACGACAGCTCCGCGGACGGCCTCTGGCACTTCGACTACGGCTGCCTGACGCTGAACGTCAACTCGATGTCCGGAAACAACGGCAACAGCGAGGCGCTCCCGTCCGATCTGACGGCGGACGCCACGATCACCGCCGGCTCGGGCTGCGAGGTCGTTCGAGTACTGGTCGAGCACGCTGAACGTCGCTCCGATGGCCGTCGCGTCGGTCAACCCGAAGACGCCCGGCGCGGGCCAGACCGCGACGTTCGACTCGGCCGGCTCGTTCGACGATCTCCAGCCTGCTGACGAGCTGACCTACCAGTGGTCGTTCGGCGACGGCTCCTCGGCCACCGGGGCCAAGGCGACCCACGCCTACGCGGCCAAGGGCACCTACACCGCGACGCTGACGGTGACGGACGCCCAAGGCCTCTCCGGGACGGCCTCGATCCCGGTCTCGGTGACCGGCCCGGACCTGCAGGTGACGAGCATCACCGCACCGTCCGGCAAGATGCGCGAGGGTCGCGCCGTTCCGGTGACGGCGACGATCCTGAATGCCGGGCCGGGGAACGCGCCGGCCTCGCAGACGGAGTTCCTCTACGACGGCTACAAGGTGCTCGGCGTCGTGGCGACACCGGCGCTCGGCGTCGGCCAGTCGGCCCAGGTCACCGTGAACTGGGACACGAAGGGCGTGCAGGGCGAGCACTCGATTCGCGCGACCGGCGACAAGCCGAATGCCGTCGCGGAGGAGAACGAGGGCAACAACGCCGCGCACCGGCTCTTCTCGATCCACGGGAACCGGGTCTCGAACGGCGACTTCGAGCAGCAGTCGACCGGTGGTGCTCCCGAGAGTTGGTCGGGCCAGAGCACCGGCGGCGGCACGGCGTCGTCCACCTCGAGTGGGGGCTCGGGCGGCTCCGGCGGCGCGCAGATGAAGGGCAACGGCGGCAACGCCGCAGCCTACGGCTCACCGACGTGGACGAGCGCGCCGATCGCCGTTCAGGCCGGTGAGGTCCTGGACGTGACCACGGCGGTCAAGGCCGACGGGCTTTCGTCGGCGCCGGCCGTCGGCCTCGTCTACCTCGGTGCCGCGGGACAGGTGATCGACAAGGTCAACGTTCTGACTGCGCCGCTCCAGACCGAGGGCTTCCGGGCTCTCGAACAGTCCGTGACCATCCCGCCCCTGGTGGCGCAGGTTCGCGTCGTCCTGACCGGCTTCGCGCCGACGGACCTTGCGACCAGGGGGACGGTCACCTTCGACGACGTGGGGGTGTTCGCGCGCTAGCGAGAAACGTCGAAGGTTCCGTGCCCCCGGGCGGGTGACACGGAAGCAGGGCCGGCTGGAGACCGCTCTCCGGCCGGCCTTGCGCTTTCAAAGGATCTAGACTTCACTATCGATGGCCGTGCGTGCGGATCGCCAGGCGGATCGCCGCCGCCAGATTCTCGGTGCAGCCGTGAAGGTCTTCGCCCAGAAGGGCTTCCACGCTTCGCGTGTCGGCGACATCGCCGAGGAGGCCGGAATCGCCTACGGCCTCGTCTACCACTACTTCCAGTCGAAGGAAGACCTGCTGGAGACGATCTTCCGGACGACCTGGACGGAGATGCTGGCGCGAGTCCGGGAGGTCGAGGCCGCGGGTGTCCCGCCTTCCGAGTGCGTCCGGCAGGTGACGGCGCTGCTGCTCCGGACTTGGCGGCGCGACCCCGATCTCGTGCGGGTGCTCGTGCGGGAGGTCACCCGCAACCAGCATGTCCAGCAGGAGATCGAAGAGATCACCGAGGCGATGGAGACGCTCGAGGGGATCATCCGCAAGGGGCAGGAGTCGGGTGAGTTCCGGAAGGAGCTCGACCCGAAGCTCGCCGCAGTCGTCTTCTACGGCGCGCTGGAGGAAGTGCTGAGCAGCTGGGTGCTCGGCCAGCTACCGGACAGCGAAGAGGATGTCGCGCGTGCGGAGCAGAACGTTGTCGCCGTCTTGACGGCGGCCTTCGGGCCGCCGAGTCCTCGCTGAAAGTCTCTCGACTTTCAGCGAACGTATGAAGCCGGGCGGCGCTCCGCGCCGCGCGGCCCAGACGCGCTGCACGGCTTCCTTCTCGAGGAGCCGAAGCGGCGAAACCGGCCAAGCCGGTTTCGCGGCGGATCAGGAGAGGGCTGTGTCTCCGGGTCGCGGTTCTTCGACGCCCGTCTCCGGCGGGCCGACGACTGCAGGCCGCGGGGGACGGAGGTAGAGGAGCTCGTAGACCACCGCCGCGATGACGGCGCCGGCGAACGGGCCGACGTACCAGATCCAGAAGTCGTCCCAGCTGTTCGAGACCAGCTCTGGGCCCAGCGCGCGGGCCGGGTTCATCGCCGCGCCGGTCAGCGGGCCGCCCATGAGGATGTCGGCCGTGATCGTGAGCCCGATCGCGAGGCCGGCGATCGACTTGAACGTGCCGCGCGGATCCGCGGCAGTCGCGAACACGACCCAGACGAGGAAGAAGGTGAGAATCGCCTCGATCAGGAGCCCCGCCTCGGGCTGGATCGCCGGAGCGAGCACCGGCGCGCCGAGCGTCCCTTCCGTGTTGTCGTCGAAGATCCACCGCAGGAGTCCTGCCGCGGCGATCGCCCCTGCGAACTGCGCGACCCAGTAGATGCCCGCCAGCAGCGGCGCGAGCCGGCCGGTGACGAGAAAGCCGAGCGTGATCGCCGGGTTGAAGTGGCCGCCGGAGATGTGGCCGACGGCCGAGACCATTACGGCGATGACGAGGCCGTGAGCCAGTGCGACGGCGACGACACCGGGGTCGCCAGACGGGCCGGCCGAGATGACGGCGCCTGCCCCGATGAAGATCAGCGCGAACGTGCCGATGAACTCGGCGGCGCCACGCCTGAGGGGGTCTGCGAGCACGGCGGGAGCCTAATACAGCACGGCGGACGGCATAGGCCTGAAAACTCGGGTAAATGGGCCGAACGGCCTATTGAACGCCGGCCGGGAGGGTGTCACCCTTCTCGCCGTGGAACGCGAGGGTCTGATCACAACCAGATTGTTCGTCGCGGCGAGCTTCATCGTCTGTTGCGTGCTCGCCGTGGCCGTCCTCAGCGCCGGCGCCTAGAGCGAAAAAGGCCGCGTTTTGCGGCACTTTCTGTGAGGCTGCGGGGCTAGGATTCGAACCTAGACTACTCGGTCCAGAGCCGAGCGTCCTACCATTAGACGACCCCGCAAAGGGGCTCGGATTGTAGCCGTCAGGCCGTCAAGCGGCGGTACAGGATGAACGGCGCATAGGAGTAGAACCCGATTGCCACGGTGTCGATCGCCAGCGTGGCCAGCCACGCGCCGAGGACGCCCTTCAACGCGACGTATCCCAGGAGAACCGGAACGGCGACGAGCCCGGCGCCCAGGAGCGTCAAGACGGCGAATATGCCGACGACGCTCCACGTCCGCCCGCGCACGAGCTCGTTGGAGCGTGCGAGTGCCTCGCGCCAGGCCGCTCCGTCGAGCACGATCAGCGGGACGATCACCGCCCACCGGGCCATCAGCAGCAGCCCCGGGACGACGAGCGCAATCGTCCCGAGCAGAATCCCCACGGTCGTCACGAGCGCGGAGATCGCGAGGTCGGGGAGCCGCCCGGCGGTCTCGGCATAGGCGCGGGCGGGCGTCGGATCGTCGGTCGCGACGTCGTGGACGACGGCGCCGACCACCCATGGAAAGGCGACCAGCGTGAGACAGGCGGTCGTCACGACCCACAGCCACCAGTCGTCCTCCGCCAGGCTCGGCTCGATCAGCTGCACCGCGAGCTCGAGGGGCGCAAGCAAGAGCGCGACGATCAGCAGCGTTCGCACGAAGCGTGCGCGGAACAGCCTCCACGTCTCGCGGACAACCTCGCCGATCACGCGCCGGATGATCTAGGCCACGTCGGCTGCCCAGTCGCCGTAGAGCGCCGTGTAGAGCCCCTGGCGCGCCATCAGCTCGGCGTGGGTTCCCTGTTCGACGATCTTGCCGTGCTCGAGCACGACGATCAGGTCGGCGTTGCGGATCGTCGAGAGCCGGTGGGCGATGACGAAGGCGGTGCGGCCGGCGAGCAGCGTTCGGAGTGCCGTCTCGATCTTCCGCTCGGTGCCGATGTCGACCGAGGACGTCGCCTCGTCGAGAATGAGGATCCGTGGGTCGGCGAGGAGCGCGCGGGCGAAGGCCACCAGCTGGCGCTGCCCGAGCGAGAGGCGCGTGCCGCGCTCCTGGACATCGGTCTCGTAACCGTCCTCCAGGCGCATGACGAACTCGTGCGCCCCGACGGCGGTGGCCGCGGCGCGGATCTCGTCGCTCGTCGCGTCGGGGCGGCCGAACGCGATGTTGTCGCGGACGGAGCCCGCGAACAGGAACCCCTCCTGCGGGACGATCCCGAGCTGGCGGCGCAGCGACTCCTGGGTGACGTCTCGCAGGTCGATCCCATCGACGAGGATCGCGCCCTCCCGCGGGTCGTAGAAGCGCGCGAGGAGCTTGGCGATGGTCGACTTCCCGGCCCCGGTGTGGCCGACGAGCGCGACGGTCGTCCCTGCCTGGACGTCGAGGTCGATGCCGTGGAGCACTTCCGGCCCGTCCCCGTAGCCGAACTTCAGCTCGCGCAGCTCGACGTGGCCCTCGATCGGCGGGAGCTCGCGTGCGCCGGGGCGGTCCTGCACCTCCGGCTCCTCGTCCATCACGTCCATGATCTTGTCCAGCGCGGCGACGGCGGCCAGGAACGTGTTGTAGAGCTGCGAGAGCTGCTGGACGGGGTCGAAGAAGTTGGAGACGTAGAGGATGAACGCGAACAGCGTCCCGACCGAGACCTCGCCCTCGGAGAGCAGGTAGCCGCCGTAGCCGAGGACGACCGCCGTCGCGACGGCCGAGAGCAGGTCGACGAACGGGAAGTAGAGGCCGTTCGTGATCACCGTCTGCTGGTTCGCCTCCCGGTAGTGCGTGGTGACCTCCTCGAAGTTGCGGCGGCGTGCGGGCTCGCGCGTGAAGGACTGGACAACGCGCATGCCCGGCGATGTCCTCGGCGAGCGTCGCCGTGACGAGGCCGAGCCGCTCGCGGACCGCGCGGTAGGCGCGCGAGCTCCGGATCCGGAAGATCGCGGTCGCGATCGCCATGATCGGGATCACGGCCAGCGTCGCCAGCGCGAGGCGCCAGTCGAGCCAGAAAAGGACGATCGCCGAGCCGACGAGCAACAGCGAGTTCTGGACGAGCGTGGTGACGCCGTCCGTCACCAGCTGGTCGAGCGCGTCGACGTCGTTCGTCAGCCGGCTGATGATCACACCGGCCCGGTTCCGCTCGAAGTAGCCGAGCGAGAGGCGCTGGAGGTGGCGGAAGAGCTTGTTCCGGAGGTCGGCCAGGATCCGCTCGCCGGTCCAGCCGGTGAAGTAGGTCTGTGCGGAGGACGTAGCGAGGCTCGCGACGCCGGCGAGGACGAACAGGATCACGATCACGGTCAGGGCGTCGAGGTCGCCGTTGCGGATGCCGTCGTCGAGCGCGAGCTTCGCGAGGTAGGGCGGGACGAGCGCAGTCAGCGTCGCCGCGAGGAGCGAGATCACGGCAAGCGAGGTGCGGAGCTTGTACGGCGCGGTCAGCCGCGCGAGGGTGGACACGCGGCGCGCGGTGCGCTGCCACGTCCAGTCGTCGACCTTGGCGTCGCGCTGGGCCGAGAGGTGCGATCCGGGCTGCCAGACCTTCACGACGCCACCTCGGCCCGAGCCTCCACGCGCTCCGCGAACTCGCGCTCGAGGAGCCCGTGCTCGTAGATCTCGCGATAGACCGGGCTGCGCTCCAGCAGTTCCTCGTGCGTGCCGAGCGCGGCGATCCGGCCCTGATCGAGGACGACCAGCTCGTCGGCGAGCGCGAGCGTGGAGAGCCGGTGCGCGATGATGATCGTCGTCCGGCCGCGCATCGCCTCCCGGAGGCCGAGCCGGATCTTGGCCTCCGTAGTCGCATCGACCGACGCCGTCGCGTCGTCCAGGATCAGGATCCGCGGGTCGAGGATGAGCGCCCGGGCGATCGCGATCCGCTGCCGCTGCCCGCCCGACAGCGTGATCCCGCGCTCGCCGATGACGGTGTCGTAGCCCTCCGGCAGCTCGTCGATGAACTCCGTGGCCTGCGCAAGCCGTGCCGCGTGCTCGACCTCCGCGTCGCTCGCATCCGGCCGGCCGAAGGCGATGTTGTCCCGGACGCTCGCGGAGAACAGGAACGGATCCTGCGCGACGATCCCGATCTCCCGCCGCAGGGAGGTCAGCTTCGCCTGCCGCACGTCGACCCCGTCGATCGTCAGCCGCCCGGCGGCAACGTCGTAGAACCGCGGGACGAGCGAAGCGAGCGTCGTCTTGCCGGAGCCCGTGTGGCCGATCAGCGCGACGGTCTTCCCCGGCTCGAGCTCGAGCTCGACGTCCTGCAGCACGGGACGGCGCTCGTCGTAGCCGAAGCTCACGCCCTCGAACCGGACCCGCCCCGTGCCCTGCGGCAGCTCGACCGCGCCCGGTGCGTCCGAGACGTCCTCCGGCTCGTCCATCACCTCGAAGATCCGCTCACCGGAGGCGGTCGCGCGCTGGGCCTGGCCGATCCACATGCCCAGCATCCGCAGCGGCATGATCAGCATCGCGACGAGCACGTTGAAGGTGATGAACGCGCCGAGCCCCAGCGTCCCGTTCGCAACCATCCGCCCTCCGACGAGCAGGACGACGGCCTGTGCGAGAAGCGGCAGGAAGGACAGCACCGGCACGTAGAGCGCGCGCTGCCGGTTGGCGTCCACGCTGCGCCGGAAAACCCCGTCGGAGCGCGCGGCGAACTTCTCCGTCTCCGTCTGCTCCTGCGCGAACGCCTTCACGACATGGACGCCGACGATGCTCTCTTCGGCGACGGTCGCGACGTCCGCCATCTTCTGCTGGACGTCGCGGAGCACCGGGTGCGACACGCTCGAGTACCGGTAGGCCACGAGGACGATCAGCGGCGTGATCGCCGTCGCCGCCAGCGCGAGACGCCACTCGAGCCAGAACATCACCACCGTGACGCCGACGATCGTCAGCACGTGCTGGAAGAAGAAGATCAGGCCGTAGCCGAGGAAGAACCGGACGGCCTGGAGGTCGACCGTCGCGCGCGACATCAGCTGCCCCGTCTGGTGGCGGTCGTAGAAGCCGAACGAGAGCCGCAGGAGCTTCGCGTACATCCCGTTGCGCATGTCGAACTCGACGCCGAGCGCCTGGCGGCCGGAGATCAGCCGCCGCCCGACCATCAGCAGCGACCGGATCAGGCCGATGCCGAGGATCGCGAGGGCGTAGATCCAGATGCGGTCGCGGTCCGCGGCGCTCACCGCATGCTCGAGCCCGGCGCCGGTCAGGAACGCCATGGCGACGGCCGCCGCCTGAGACCCGACCGCCAGCACCACCGACACGGCGAGCGACCACTTGTACGGCTTCAGGAAGCCGAGCAGACGCCAGAAGATGCGGCGGTACGTCACCGAGCCAATCTAGCCGCCGGAGTCAGTTCTGCAGCCCGCTCCGGGCCGACTCCTGGAGCCGCGGCTTCAGGTCCGAGAGTAAGTTGAGAAATGCCTGGAGCGGCGTCGACGGCGGGCCGGCGTCGCGTCGCCGGTAGATGACGATCCGCTGCTTCGGCGACGCGGCTTCCGCGAGGGTCACGGGTCGGAGCGTGCCCGCCTCGAGCTCCGCGGTCACCGCGGTGTGGGGGAGGAGGGCGACGCCGAGCCCCTGCTCCACCATCTTCTTCGCGGCGTCGATGTTGTCCAGCTCCATCACGCCGCGCGGCACCGCCCCGACGCTCTCGAAGAACTCGCTCGTCAGCCGCCGGTAGCTCGACGTGCGGTCGAAGAGGATCAGCTGCACTTCGAGCAGGTCGTCGGGCCCGATCCCGGTCTGCCCGGCGAACGGGTGCTTCGGGTCGACCACGAGGATGAGCTCGTCGTCGTAGAGCGGGATCGCCTCGATGTCCGGATGGCGCAGCGACCGCCCGAGCCCGATCTGCACCTGCTCGCGGAGCACGAGCTCCAGCACCTCCTCCGAGTGGCCGGTCCGCACGGCCAGTGACACCTTCGGATGGGTCCGGTGGAAGCGCGTGAGGATCCGCGGGAGGACGTATGTGCTCACCGCCGGTGCGGCGCCGAGCGCGAGCTGGCCGCCCTCGCCGCGCGCGACCTCGCCGAGCAGCCGCCGGCCGCTCGAGATCGTGTCGAGCGTCCGCTCCGCGAAAGGCAGGAACGCCCGCCCTGCGTCGGAGAGGCGCATGCCGCGCTGCGAGCGGACGAAGAGCTTGGCGTCGAGCTCCTGCTCGAGGCCCTTGAGACGTGCGGTCAGAGTGGGCTGGGTGACATAGAGCGCCTCGGCTGCCCGCGTCACGCTCCCGCGCCGCGCCACCTCCACCAACGCTTCCAGCTGCTCGAGCCTCATATAGACCTTCTCTATCGAACTATCGAAAGTCCCTGTTGGTGGTTATATCACGGCCGCCCTAGGGTAAACACCCTCGTGTCGACCTGAAGGAGGCCCCGTGAGCCCGATGAGCCTGTTGAAGCCCTTGCGCCGGAAGCGAGCCACCCAGACCACCAGCTCTTCACCCCGCGCGAAGTTGTTCCTGAACTCGGAGCACGCGCCCTGCACGTGCCCGGAGCAGTGTGAGCGCGACCACGGAAACGAGTAGCGGCGTCGAGCTCCGCGGTCCGGTCGAGGGCCGGGCGGCGGAGATCCTGACGGCGGAGGCGCTGGCCTTCGTCGCGTCACTCCAGCGGGAGTTCGGCGCCGAGCGGGCGCGCCTCCTCGAGGCGCGCGTCGAGCGTCAGGCGGAGCTCGACGCGGGTGCGCTGCCTGACTTCCTGCCGGAGACGAGAGAGGTCCGCGAGGGCGACTGGAGCGTCGCGCCGGCGCCGCCGGAGCTGCAGGACCGCCGAGTCGAGATCACCGGCCCGGTCGACCGGAAGATGGTGATCAACGCGCTGAACTCGGGTGCGCGCGTCTTCATGGCGGACTTCGAGGACGCGAACTCGCCGACGTGGCAGAACAACGTCGACGGCCAGGTCAACCTCCGCGACGCGAACCGGGGGACGATCGAGCTCGAGCAGAACGGGAAGCGCTACGAGCTGGGCGACGACCCCGCCGTGCTGCTCGTCAGGCCGCGCGGCTGGCACCTGCCGGAGAAGCACGTGCTCGTCGACGGGGAGCAGGTCTCGGGGAGCCTGTTCGACTTCGGCCTCTACCTCTTCCACAACCGCGAGCGGCCCTGGTTCTACCTCCCGAAGCTCGAGAACCACCGCGAGGCGCGGCTCTGGAACAGCGTCTTCGACTTCGCCGAGGACGAGCTCGGCCTGGACCGCGGGACGATCAAGGCCACGGTCCTGATCGAGACCGTGCTCGCCGCATTCGAGATGGACGAGATCCTCTACGAGCTGCGCGAGCACATCGTCGGACTGAACGCCGGGCGTTGGGACTACCTGTTCAGCTTGATTAAGCGATTCCGCACGCGGGAGGACTTCGTGCTCCCCGACCGCGCGCAGCTGACCATGGCGACCCCGTTCATGCGCGCCTACACGGAGCTCCTCGTGAAGACGTGCCACCGTCGCGGGGCTCACGCGATGGGCGGGATGGCCGCGTTCATCCCGAGCCGGCGCGATCCCGAGGTGAACGAGACGGCGCTCGCCAAGGTGCGCGAAGACAAGGTGCGCGAGGCCGGCGACGGGTTCGACGGCACGTGGGTCGCGCATCCCGACCTCATCGCGGTCGCAATGGAGGTCTTCGACGGTGTCCTGGGCGATGCGCCGAATCAGGTCGACCGGCAGCGCGACGACGTCGAAGTGGGCGCCGCCGACCTCCTGAACCTTCAGGTCGAGGGCGGCGAGATCACCGACGAAGGGCTGCAGACGAACGTCAGCGTCGGGATCCGGTACCTCGAGTCGTGGCTGCGCGGCGTCGGCGCCGCGGCGATCGACAACCTGATGGAGGATGCGGCGACCGCCGAGATCTCGCGTTCGCAGATCTGGCAGTGGGTGCGGCACGGGCACGTCGCGCCCGAGCGCGTACGCGAAGTGGCGGACGCAGAGCAGTTCGAGGGCGGCCGCTTCGCCGAGGCGAGAGAGATCTTCGAGCGGGTCGCGCTCGACGACGAGTTCGTGGAGTTCCTGACCCTGCCGGCCTACGACCACATCGACTAAGGGAGACGAGCATGAGCAAGCTGAACGGGAAATCGCGCTGGGACGGCATCCAGCGAGACTGGACGGCCGAAGACGTGGCGCGGCTGCGCGGCTCGGTGGAGATCGAGTACACGCTTGCCCGCCGCGGCTCGGAGCGCCTCTGGGAGTTGCTCCACAGCGAGTCGTACCTGCCGACGCTGGGCGCGATCACCGGAGCGCAGGCCGTGCAGATGGTCAAGGCCGGCGCACAGGGGATCTACGTCAGCGGCTGGCAGGTCGCGGGCGACGGGAATCTCGCGGGCGAGACCTACCCCGACCAGAGCCTCTACCCCGCGAACAGCGTCCCCTCGATGGTGCGGCGGATCAACAAGGCGCTCCAGCGCGCCGACCAGATCGAGCACGCCGAGGGCAAAGCCACGCGGGACTGGTTTGCGCCGATCGTCGCCGACGCCGAGGCCGGGTTCGGCGGCAACCTCAACTCGTTCGAGCTGATGAAGTCGATGATCGAGGCGGGCGCTTCCGGCGTCCACTTCGAGGACCAGCTCGCCTCGGAGAAGAAGTGCGGCCACCTCGGCGGCAAGGTGCTCGTCCCGACCTCGCAGTTCGTCGGAACCCTGAAGGCGGCGCGGCTGGCGGCGGACGTGATGGGCGTCCCGACGGTGCTGATTGCGCGCACCGACGCTGATTCCGCGACGCTCCTGACGAGCGACGTCGATCCGGCCGAGCAGGAGTTCCTCACGGGCGAACGCACGCCCGAGGGGTTCTTCAAGGTGCGTGCGGGAATCGAGGCGTCCATCGCCCGGTCTCTCGCCTACGCGCCCTACGCAGACCTCGTCTGGTTCGAGACCTCGACGCCGGACATGGGCGAGGCGCGGGAGTTCGCCGCGGCGATCCACGACCAGTTCCCCGGGAAGCTGATGGCGTACAACTGCTCCCCGTCCTTCAACTGGCGCAAGCATCTCGACGACGACCAGATCGCGCGCTTCCAGGAGGAGCTCGGCGAGCTGGGCTACAAGTTCCAGTTCATCACGCTGGCGGGCTTCCACTCGCTCAACGCGGCGATGTTCGAGTTGGCTCGTGGCTACGTCGAGGAAGGCATGCCGGCCTACGTGCGGCTCCAGCAGCACGAGTTCGACATGGAGCAGGACGGTTACACGGCCACGCGGCACCAGCGCGAGGTCGGCGCCGGCTACTTCGACGCTGTCGCCGAGCTGATCACCGGCGGGCGCTCCTCGACCCTCGCCCTCAAGGGCTCGACCGAGGAAGCGCAGTTCGACGTTCAAGGCGCGCCAGCTCCTCAGTGACGACCTCGAGCGCCCCGGCCAGCCGTTCGCGGTTGGCCGGGACGTTCAACCAACGGCTGGTACCGCTCGGGTGCGGTAGCGGGACGGCGACGGCTCCGTCGAGCTCGTAGCGCCTGCCGATCGCGTCGGTCATGTTCGAGATGCCGAGCAGGCGCCGCGCGCTCAGGCCGCCGACGACGAGGATGAGCTCGGGACGGATCAGCCGCAGCTCCCACTCGCGCCAGAGCGAGCACAGCTCCTGTTCCCGCGGTGTCGGCGTGCGGTCGCCTGAGCCGGACAGCGCTCTCCCCGGGTAGCACCGCGTGACGGACGCGCAGTAGAACGTCTCGTAGAACTCGTCCTCGTCCAGCTCGAGCCAGCGGCGGAGGGTCTTCCCCGCCCGGCCGCGCCACGGCAGGCGCTGCTCGCCTTCGAGGATGCCCGGCGCCTGGCCGTGGACGTAGGCGCGCTGACCGGTGTACGGCTGGACGACCGGGAGCGACTCGATCGGGTAGCCCTCCTCGGCGCACACCCGGCAGACACGGTTGTCGCGCTGGAGGGACGCGACCGAGCGGTACGACGAGCGGCGCCGCGTCACCTCACGACGCGACCATCACGAAGTACCGGTTCGTGTGGAGCACCCGTCCTCCGAGCTCTGCGGCGATGTCCTCGGGCTGGAACACCCGCTTGAAAACCTCCCAGCGCGACCCGTCGTTCAGCAGCCGTTCCTCCCAGCGCTCGTGCGGCTCCTCCTCGGTCGCCACGCTCGCCACGACGACGAGCTCCGTAGCCACGCGGCGGGCTTCTGCGAGGAAGCGGAGGCGATCTCCCTTTTCGAGGTGGCAGTAGAAGTAGCTGGCGAACAGGCGGTCGAACGATTCGTCCTCGAAGGGGAGATCGAGTGCGTCGCCCTGGACGAACGTGGCGTGAGGTACCTGGTTTCGGGCGACCTCGAGCATCGACGCGCTCTGGTCGAGGCCGACGATCTCGCCGCGAAGATGCCGTGTGAGGAAGCCGGTTCCGCACGCGGCGTCGAGCGTCCGCGCCGGTGGGAGCTCGGCGATCCAGCGGATGAGCTCCTCGCGCGACGCGTCCCATTCCGGGCGGTCGCGGTCGGCGAAGCGGCCGAGGCCGAGCCACCACTCGTCGTACTCGTGTGCGCGGGCCTCGTAGTACGCCTTCACGTCGCCGTAGAGTAGGCGCGTGCTCCCGCTCGAGTCGGTGCCGAACTTCTCGGAGGGGCGGGACGGCGAAACGATCCAGGCGATCGGCGGTGCGCTCTCGCGGAGCGCCCGGCTGCTGGACGTCCACTCGGACGCGGATCACAACCGCTCGGTCTTCACGGCCGTCGGTGAGGACGCCGGGCTGGTGGACGCGCTGCTCGCGGCGATCGAGGTGGCGCGGGAGCGCATCGACCTTCGGCGTCACGAAGGAGCGCACCCGCGGATCGGCGCGGCCGACGTCGTCCCGGTCGTGCCGCTGCGCGACGGGGACATGGAACGCGCGCGCGCTGCGGCTGAGACGCTTGCGCGGCAGATCGGCGAGAAGCTCGACCTGCCGGTGTTTCTGTACGGCGAGCTCGCGCCGGGCCGGGGGCCTGCGTTCTTCCGGCGCGGGGGGACGGAGGAGCTGTCGCGGCGGATCGCGACAGCCGAGCTCTCGCCGGATTTCGGGCCGCGCGAGCTGCATCCATCGGCGGGTGGCGTGATCGTCGGGGCGCGGCGTCCGCTGATCGCCTTCAACGTCGATCTTCGAGGTGCCAGCGTGGAGGATGCGCGGGCGATCGCTGCCGTGGTGCGCGAGCGCGATGGGGGATTTCCGGGGGTGCGCGCGCTGGGTCTCGACCTGCCCGCTGCCGGGCGAGTGCAGGTGAGCATGAACGTCGAGGACTGGGAGGCGGTCGCGCTGCACGAGATCGTCGCGCGCATCGACGCCGAGGCGGCCGCCCGAGGTGTGGAGGTCGCCGGCTCCGAGCTCGTCGGGCTGATGCCGGCGGGTGCCGCCGCGGCTGCGGCGGGAGCGCAGCTACGCATCGAGGGATTCGACGGGTCCCGCCTGATCGAGACACGTCTGCTGGAGGGCTAGAGTCACGCCGTGATCGGGACGGGCGTGCTGACCGGCCGCGACCTCGACGTCGAGCAGGTCTGGGCCGTCGCGGTGAACCGGGCCGAGGCGTCTCTGGCCGACGAGGCGAAGGAGCGAATGCGCGCGGCGCGGGACGTGGTCGAGGCCGCCGCGGCGGATCCCGCCAGAACCTACGGCGTCAACACCGGGTTCGGGCGGCTGGTGACGCAGACGATTCCGCGCGAGCTGGCGGACGAGCTCCAGGTTCGGCTCCTCCGGAGCCACGCCTGCGGTGTCGGCGAGCCGTATCCCGACGAGGTCGTTCGTGCGGCGCTCCTGCTCCGCGCGAACGCGCTGGCGACGGGCGCCTCGGGGACGCGGGTGGAGCTCGCCGAGCTCCTCGTCGAGTTGCTGAATCGGGGGGCGCTTCCTCGCGTCCCCAGCCGCGGATCGGTTGGCGCCAGCGGCGACCTCGCTCCGCTCGCTCATCTCTCGCTCCCGTTGATCGGGGAGGGCGAGGCGTGGGTGGACGGCGAGCTGCTGCCGGGTGACGAAGCGCTGCGGCGCGTCGGCCTGGAGCCGATCGTCCTCAGTGCGAAGGAAGGGCTCGCGCTCATCAACGGGACGCAGTTCATGGCTGCGTTCGGTGCGCTCGGGATCGTGCGAGCGCGGCGACTCGCGGCTGCTGCGGACATCGCGTGTGCGATGACGGTCGAGGCCCTCCAGGGCTCGCGGCAGGCGTTCCGGAGCGAGGTGCAGGCGTTGAGACCCCTGCGCGGCCAGGCCGCAGTCGCGGAGAACCTGCTGCAGTTGCTCGAGGGCTCGACCGTGATGGAGTCCCACCGCTGGTGCGACCGGGTGCAGGACGCGTACTCCCTGCGGTGCGCGCCGCAGGTCCATGGGGCGGCACGGGATCTCCTCCGCTATGTGGCGGAGACCGTCGGTGTCGAGCTCAACGCCGCGACGGACAATCCGCTCGTCCTCGTCGACTCCGGCGAGATCGTCTCCAACGGGAACTTCCACGGGCAGCCTCTCGCGTTCGCGCTGGACGCGATGGCGATGGCGGTTTCCGAGCTGGCGAGCATCTCCGAGCGCCGGACGGAGCGGCTCGTGAATCCGAGCCTGTCCGAGGGGCTCCCCGCGTTCCTTGCGCCGGACGGCGGGCTGAACTCCGGGTTCATGATCCCGCAGTACGTGGCAGCGGCGCTCGTCAGCGAGAACAAGGCTCTGAGCCATCCGGCGAGCGTGGATTCGATCCCGACGAGCGCCGGCCAGGAGGATCACGTCTCGATGGGGAACGCCGCCGGCCTGAAGGCCTGGCAGGTGCTGTCGAACGCGGAACATGTGCTCGCCATCGAATTGCTCGCAGCGGTGCAGGCGGTCGAGTACCTGGCGCCGCTCGAGCCGGGGCGGGGGTCCGAAGCGGCGCGGGTGTTCGTTCGATCGCTCTCGGCGCGGGTGACCGAGGACCGGCCGCTGGCGCCGGACATCGAGGCGCTCGCCGTGGCGATCCGCGACGGCTCGCTGGGCGATGCGGTCGAAGCTGCGGCTGGAGAGCTTCTGTGACGGAGGTCGAAAGCGTGGCCGGCGCCGTCGAGTCGCTCTGCGGCGATCTCCGGCGGATCCGGGCGCCTCGCGGGACGACGCTGAACGCGCGGTCGTGGGCGACCGAGGCGCCGTTGCGCATGCTGCTGAACAACCTGGATCCGGAGGTAGCGGAGCGGCCCGAGGAGCTCGTCGTCTACGGCGGGTCGGGGAAGGCGGCCCGCAACCATGACGCGCTACGGGCGCTCGTCGGCTCATTGCTGCGACTGGGGGACGACGAGACGCTGCTCGTCCAGAGCGGCAAGCCGGTCGGCGTCTTCAGGACACACTCGGCGGCGCCTCGCGTGCTGATCGCCAACTCGCTCCTGGTTCCGAGGTGGGCGACCTGGGACGAGTTCCGGCGGCTCGAGGCCCTCGGCCTGACGATGTTCGGGCAGATGACCGCCGGCAGCTGGATCTACATCGGCACCCAGGGAATCCTCCAGGGCACCTACCAGACGTTTGCCGCGGCCGGCGAAAAGCACTTCGGGTCGACGAATCTCGCGGGTCGCACGATCCTCACGGCTGGGCTCGGCGGGATGGGCGGGGCCCAGCCGCTTGCCGGGACGATGGCCGGCGCGGCCGTGCTGTGCGTCGAGGTGGACCCGGAGCGGATCCGCCGCCGCCTCGAGACCCGCTACCTGGACGAGGCGTCCGAGTCGCTGGACGAAGCGCTCGGGCGGGTCCGCGAGGCTGCGCGCGAGCGACGGGCACTTTCGGTCGCGGTGCTCGGCAACGCGGCGGATCTCGTCCCGGAGCTTGCTCGGCGAGGCGAGCAGTTCGACCTCGTGACCGACCAGACGGCGGCACACGACCCGCTGAACGGCTACATCCCGTCTGGACTCGACGTCACAGCGGCGGCAGAGCTGCGCGAGCGCGATCCCGAGGAGTACCTGTCACGAGCCCGTGACTCCATTGCAACACATGTGCGCGCGATGCTCGAGTTCGTCCGAGCCGGCAGCTACGTTTTCGATTATGGCAACAACCTGCGAGGTGAGGCCCGTGAGGGTGGCGTAGAGGACGCGTTTTCATATCCGGGCTTCGTCCCGGAGTACATCAGGCCGCTCTTCTGCCGCGGCATCGGCCCGTTCCGCTGGGCGGCGTTGTCGGGGGAAGCAGACGACATCGCGGCGATCGACGCGAGGCTCCGCACGCTGTTCCCCGAGGACGCGCTCCTGCAGCGGTGGCTGGAGCTGGCGCCCGAGCGGGTGGCATTCCAGGGGTTGCCCGCGAGGATCTGCTGGCTCGGCCTCGGCGATCGGGCGAAGGCGGGGCTCGCGATGAACGACCTCGTGCGGTCGGGCGACGTGACCGCGCCGGTCGTGATCGGCCGCGACCATCTCGACTCCGGGTCGGTGGCGTCTCCGTACCGCGAGACGGAGGCGATGCAGGACGGATCGGACGCGATCGCGGACTGGCCGATCCTCAACGCCCTGCTGAACACAGCGGCAGGCGCGACGTGGGTCAGCGTCCACCACGGCGGCGGCGTAGGCATCGGCAACTCGATCCACGCCGGCATGGTCGTGGTGGCCGACGGGACCGTCGACGCGGCGGAGCGCCTCGAGCGGGTGCTGACGACCGATCCGGGGACCGGAGTGCTGCGCCATGCGGACGCCGGGTACTCGGACGCGATCGACGCAGCGGACGCCCACGGGCTGGAGCTCCCTGCTCGGCCGAGCAGGGAGTGACCGACACCACCGGCTCGAGCCGGCTGCTGATCCGCAACCTCACGCAGCTGGCAACCCCACGCGCCGGCGGTGCGGCGCCCGCCCGTGGCGGAGCGCTCGGCGACGTCGAGGTGATCGAGGACGCGTACGTGCTCTGCCGTGGCGCATCCATCGAGGCCGTCGGCCGCATGAGAGACCTGCCCGCCCTCGACGGCGACGTGATCGAGTTGGACGGCCAAGGTCGGTGCGCGATTCCGGGGCTCGTCGACTGCCACACGCACCCGGCGTTCGGCGGCGACCGCGTCGGCGAATTCGCCCTGCGGGCGAGCGGGGCCACGTACGAGGAGCTGCACGCCGCGGGCGGAGGCATCCTGTCCACGGTTGGGGCAACTCGCGCTGCGGCAGCGGACGACGGCCTTCGCGCAGCCGTTCGCCGGCACCGCGATTGGATGCTGCGCGCGGGGACGACCACGTTCGAAGGGAAGTCCGGGTACGGCCTCGATCGCGAGACGGAGCTCGCCTCGCTCGAAGCCGTCGCAGAGGCCGGCGGCGTTCCGACGTTCCTCGGAGCGCACGCGGTCCCCCCGGAGTTCGAGGAGGCGGACGCCTACCTCGACTTCCTCCTGGCCGATGTCCTCCCGGCTGCCGCGGAGGTCGCCGAGGCGGCGGACATCTTCGTCGAGGCGAAAGCGTTCGACCTCGAGCAGGCGCGCCGCTACCTGGTCGACTGCCGCGACGCCGGTCTGAGACTCCGGCTGCACGCCGACCAGTTCACGGAGCTCGGCGCCGTCGAGCTCGCGCTCGAGCTGGGCGCTGCGTCGGTCGACCACCTCGAGGCAACGGGGCCGGAGGGCGTCAGAGCCCTCGGCGCCGGCGACGTCATCGCGGTGTTGCTCCCGGCGAGCGCGCTCTTCCTCGGCCGCCCGATGCCGCCGGCGCGCGCGCTCGTCGACGCGGGAGCGCCGGTCGCCCTCGCGACGGACTTCAATCCGGGAAGCGCCTTCTGCGAGAGCTTGCCGCTCGTCTGTTCGCTGGCCTGCACGCAGCTTCGACTCTCTCCGTCGGAAGCTCTGAGCGCTTGCACAGTCAACGCCGCGGCGGTGCTCGGGCGCGCCGACCGCAAAGGTCGGCTCGCGCCCGGATATGACGCCGACGTCGTGCTTCTCGACGCGCCGGACTGGCGTCACCTCGCATACCGCCTCGGCGGAGACGTCGTCGCCGCAGTGATCCGCGGCGGCGAGCCCGCCTGGCAGCGTTAGGCTGGAAGCCATGCCCAGCCGAAAGCAGCGCCGGCGTCGCGCGAAGGAACGGCGCCACGAGTGGGAAGAGGTCTGGGTCGACGAGGAGGGCAACGAGATCGAGGAGCCTCCCGACGACGACAACAACCGCTCCAAGCCAGAGCGACGCGCGGCGACGCCGACCGCCCGTCGCCAGCCCGTAGGCCGCACCGTCCAGCCGCCCTCGTGGCGGCGCGTCGGCAAGCGCGCGCTCATCTTCGCGCCGGTGATGTTCGTGCTGGTGAGCTTCGTCAGCTCAGAGCTGACGCTGTCGCAGAGGTTCGTGCAGACGCTGTTCCTGCTCGCCTTCTTCGCGCCCTTCAGCTACTTCATGGACTCCCTGATGTACCGCATGTTCGTCCGCCGTAGCGGCGGCGCGGTCAGCCGGAAGACCTAGGAGGCCTGATGCGAAATTCACCCGGGCCGGATGACGCCCCAGACACGGCGCCGGATCAGCGCGTTCGCCCGCGACACGTAGCTCCGCTACGCGCCGCGAACGACCACACTGCCCGGCTTGGTCTGGAGCGCCCCCGGCTGCGGCCGAATTTCACATCAACCCTCTAGCCGAGTCCGTCTCCGACGAGCGGCTCTCGCTGCCGCGGTAGTGCCCGGCCCCGGGCCAGGGCGCGAGGATCAGCAGCACGCGGGCGCCCTCCTCGGTCGAGACGCGATGCCGCTCGCGCTCCTCGAACCGTACGAGCGTCCCGGGCCCTGCGTCGATCGCCTCGTCCCCGGCCTCGACCCGCACGCGCCCGTCGACGACGACGATGTACGCGTTCTCGTGCACCTGGTGGTCGCCGAGCGCCTGACCCGGCTCCAGGCCGATCAACACGGTTCGCGCGTCGTCGGTGGAGTGGAGGACGATCGGGCTCCGCGTGCCGCCCGGCATCTCGATCTCGGGCAGGTTCCAGCTCTGCACGGGGCGATCCTAGCCGCGCTCGACCCCTGGTTAGACTCGCCGCCATGCCGCCGGTCGTCGACACCCACGCGCTCGGGCCCACCGAGACGAACTGCTACGTCGTCCGCTCCGACGCCGCGGCCGACAGCGCGGTCGTAATCGACCCGGGGTACGAGGGATTCGAGCCCGGCTACGACGTCACCGCGATCCTGATCACGCACTCCCACTTCGATCACATCGGCGCGGTCGCCGAGCTCGCGGAGTCGACGAGCGCCCCGGTCTACGTCCCTGCCGGCGAGCGATTCGTGCTTGCCAAGGCGGACGAGATCTACAGCGTCTACGGCGTCCAGATCCGGCCCTGGGCCGGCGAGGCTGTCGAGGTCTCGGGCGGCGAGGAGCTCGAGCTGGCCGGCCTCACGCTCGAAACGGTGAACGTCCCCGGGCACTCGCCGGGCCATGTCGCGTACTTCGCCGAGCCGTACCTCTTCTCGGGCGACGTGCTCTTCGCCGGCTCGGTCGGCCGCGTCGATCTCCCGGGTGGTGATTGGGAGCAGCTCTTCGACTCGATCCAGCAGCTGCTGACCCGCTACGACCCGGAGACGATCGTCTTCCCAGGACACGGCCCGCCGACGACTCTCGGTGCCGAGCTGGCAGGCAACCCCTTCCTCGCGGACCTGCGCGCAGCCAGGTGAAGTTCGAAGCGCCGCGCGGCACCCACGACATCCTCCCGTCCGACCAGCCGCGTTGGCAGCGGGTCACCGGCGAGGCGGAGCGCCTCTGCGCGCTCTTCGACTATCGGAAGATCGTGACCCCGGGCTTCGAGGACACCGAGCTCTTCATCCGCACCTCGGGTCAGGGCTCGGACGTGGTGCAGAAGGAGATGTACACGTTCGAGGATCGGGGTGGACGGTCGCTGACCCTGCGCCCGGAGGCGACGGCGCCGATCTGCCGCGCCTACCTCGAGTACGGCATGCACCGCGACCCGCAGCCGGTGAAGCTCTACACCGTGGGCCCCATGTGGCGCTACGACCGGCCCCAGAAGGGGCGCTACCGCGAGCACTGGCAGCTGTCGGTCGAGGCGATCGGCTCCGACGATCCGGCCGTAGACGCCGAGCTCCTCCAGCTGTACGACGAGCTCCTCAGGCGACTCGGCGTCGCGGACTACGTCCTCGAGCTGAACTCGATCGGCGACGCGAACTGCCGGCCTGCCTACGTCGAGCGGCTCGAAGCCTGGCTGAAGGAGCATGAGGCCGACCTCGACGAGGAAGCCAGGGCAAAGCTCGAGACGAGCCCGCTCCGCGTCTTCGACGTGAAGAGCGAGCGCGTCCAGGCGGCCCTCGCCGAGGCGCCGAAGATCGGCGACTCGCTTTGCGACGCGTGCCGGGAGCACTTCGAGCAGGTGCGGGCATTCCTGGACGCGGCCGGCGTCCGCTACGAGCTCCGGCCGACGCTCGTCCGCGGGCTCGACTACTACACGCGTACGACCTTCGAGTTCAAGGACGAGGCGATCGGGGCGCAGGACTCGATCTGCGGCGGCGGACGCTACGACGGCCTGATCGAGGCGATCGGCGGGCCGCCGACGCCCGCAATCGGCTTCGGCGCCGGGATCGAGCGACTGCTGCTCTCGATCGGGGACGCCGAGGTGCCGCCGGAAGGCATCGACGTCTTCTTCGTCGCCGAGGAGGGCGCCGACCGGACAACCATCGTGGCCGCCCTCGCCGAGCTTCGCCGCCGCGGGCTCAGCGCCGACATGGACTACGCCGGCCGCTCGGTCAAGGGCCAGTGGACGCAGGCGGGACGCGTCGGCGCGCGGCACGTCGAGGTCGTCGAGCCGGGGCAGGCACCGGACGTCGAGCGTCTCCTGAAAGAGGTGGCCCGATGAGCTGGCGCGACATGGGCGCCGGCGAGCTGCGCAGCGAGCTCGTCGGGCGCACCGTCACGCTCGCCGGGTGGGTGGCGCGCCGCCGCGACCACGGCGGCCTGATTTTCATCGACCTACGCGACCAGACCGGCGTCTCGCAGCTCGTGATCAACCCGGAGCGAGCGCCCGAAGCCGCGAAGACCGCACACGACGTCCGCAACGAGTTCGTGCTTCGAGCGACCGGCGAGGTCGCCGCGCGTGCACCGGAGGCCGTCAACCAGAAGCTCCCGACAGGCGAGGTCGAGGTGCAGGTCGACGACCTCGTGGTCGTCTCGCGCTCGACGCCGCTCCCGTTCCAGCTCGACGAGGAGAACGTCGACGAGACGCTCCGCTACCGCTTCCGCTGGCTCGACCTGCGCCGGGACCGCCTGCAGCGCAACATCCGGATCCGAGCCAAGCTCGTCTCGATCATCCGCCAGGAGATGGAGGGCGCAGGCTTCGTCGACATCGAGACGCCGATCATGGCCAAGCCGACCCCCGAGGGCGCCCGCGACTTCCTCGTGCCGACCCGCCTGCAGCCCGGGAAGTTCTTCGCGCTGCCGCAGTCGCCGCAGATCTACAAGCAGCTGCTCGTGATCTCCGGGTTCGAGCGCTACTACCAGATCGCCCGCTGCTTCCGGGACGAGGATCTCCGCGCCGACCGGCTGCAGGAGCTGACGCAGCTCGACGTCGAGACCGCCTTCCCCGACCCGGAGGAGATCTTCGCCCTGATGGAGCGGATCGTCGTCCGCATCTGGCGGGAGTGCATCGGCGTCGAGCTCCAGCCGCCCTTCCAGCGGATGCCCTGGCAGGAGGCCGAGCTCCGCTACGGCTCCGACAAGCCCGACCTGCGCTTCGACCTCGAGATCCAGGACGCCACGGAGCTGACGCGCGGCTCCGAGTTCGGCGTCTTCGCGAACGCGGAGGCCGTCCGCTACCTCCAGGTCCCGCGCGAGCTCTCGCGCGCCGAGGTGCAGAAGCTCGAGGACATGGCGAAGCCCTGGGGCGCGAAGGGGCTCGCCTACATCGTCTTCCGCGAGGACGGCGAGCTCTCCTCGCCGATCGCGAAGTTCCTCTCGGAGCATGAGCTCGAAGCATTCCGCGGAGCCCGGCACGACCGCGCTCTTCGTCGCGGACACGCCGAAGCTCGCCGCGAAGGTGCTCGGGCTCCTGCGACTTCACCTCGGCCGCGAGCTCGGACTGATCGACCGCGAGGCCTGGAAGTTCCTGTGGATCACGCCGATGCCGCTGCTCGAGTGGAACGAGGACGAAGAGCGATGGACCGCGCAGCACCACCCGTTCACCAGGCCGACGGACGACAGCCTGCCGCTGCTCGACACCGACCCGGGCGCCGCGAGCGCTGTCGCCTACGACCTCGTGGGGAACGGCATCGAGCTTGCGGGCGGGTCGATCAGGATCCACGAGTCGCCGCTCCAGGCGCGGATGTTCGACTTCCTCGGCATCTCGCCTGAGGAGCAGCGCGCGAAGTTCGGCTTCCTGCTCGACGCGCTTGCGATGGGCGCCCCGCCGCACGGCGGCATCGCCTCCGGAATCGACCGACTGACGATGGCATTGCTCGACGAGCCGGTGATCAGGGACACCGTGGCATTCCCGAAGAATCAGGGCGGCCTTGACCCGATGACCGGCGCGCCGACGGACGTTGCGGACGAGCAACTCCGCGAATTGGGCCTCCAATTAAGGCCCGACACGAGATCCGCCGATTGAGTGGGCATACTTTGACGCAGGTTTTCGCGTCCCGCGGCGAAACGAGAGAGGAACACATGGCACAGGAAGAGCGCGCACAACCCGCGATGACCTCGCTCCCGCGGGTCGAAGACCTCCCGGTCGGGCCCGAGGGGTACGACCAGCAGCGTGTCAACGACGCGTTCGAGGCGTTCCGCCGCCACGTCGTGCAGCTCCAGGCGCAGCTCCGCGTGCTCCAGGCTGCCGGCCAAGGGGCGAACGTCGACCCGACAGGCCACGCCGTCCGCATGGACGCCCTCCACCTGATCCGCGAGGCGGCGGAGTTCGCCGACGTGCTCGAGAATGACGCGCAGCGCGCCTCTGCGGCGCAGCTTGGTCGCACCGAGCAGGAGGTTCGGCGCAAGCAGTCCGAGCTGGCGAAGCGCGAGGCCGAAATCGAGACCTTCCGCCAGGAGAGCGAGCGCCAGCGCGCCGAGATCGTGAACGCCGCGCGCAACGAGGCCCGCCAGCTGCTCGCCGACACCAACCGGCAGGCGACGCAGGAGCTCCGCGAGGCCGAGGCCCGCGGCGCCCGGCTGCTCGAGCAGTCGCGGCACCAGGCGACGGAGCTGACGAACTCGGCGCGCGCCGAGGTCGAGCAGACGCTCGAGTGGGCTCGCGCGCAGGCCACGGCGATGATGGCCCGCGCACAGCAGGGCGCCGAGCAGCTGCTGTCGGCGGCCGGTCTGGGTGACGACGCGATCTCCGGCGTTTCCGACGCGATCGTCGAAGCGGCGAACCAGGAGGTCCTGGCGGCGCGGCCGCAGGAGCTCCCGACACGCCCGGAGCCCGTCGCGGCAGTGCCGGACCCCGAGCCCGAGCCCGCCGAGAGCGGCGAGAGCGGCCCGGAAAAGAACAGCCAGCCAGACAGTTAGCCTGTCCCCATAGTGCAGGGACTCGGGCCGAGGTTCGCGGTCGAGGCCGCATTCCTGATCGCGCTCGCGGTCGGGGTGGGCGTCGCGGAGCTGAGCGCGACGGCGATCGTCGGCGTGATGGGCCTCGCCTGGCTGCTGATCTGCCTCTTCGAGCTCGCCGTTTGGGCCGAGGGGCCGCGCTTTCCCGCAGCGCACCGCCGCGTCGTCGCGGTAGAGCCCGACGAGGTGACCGAGGAGCCTGCGGCTGTGACGGCGATCCGCCCGCCGGAGGAGCCGCGCGGGCGGTTCTGGCGCCGCCGCCGGGCTGCCGGCGGGGAGGGCGCCTGATGCCCTCCGCCGGCGTTCGCTTCGCGGGCGAGGCTGCCTTTCTCGTCCTTGTCGCGATGGGGCTCGGCCTCGCTCGGTTCGACCCGGTTGTGATCGGGGTCGTCATGCTCGTCGCCTGGATCCTCGTGGCGATGCTCGAACGAGCAAGCGCAAAGGAGGCAGCCCGGGATCGCGAGGCCGCCGGCGCCGAGCCGCTGCCGATGCCGCCGCCGCACGTGGAACGCATCGAAGTCGGGGCGGCACCTCGGGCCGAGGAGGCTTCGCCGGAGCCGGAGTCAGTCTCCGAGCCGGAACCCGCTTCTGAGGCCGAACCCGAACCCGAAGCTGAACCCACGCCCGAGCCTGAGCCGGCCGTCGCTGAGCGAAGCGCCAGGGCGATCCTGGCGAGCGGCCCGCCGCCGCTTCCGCCCGAACCGCCGAAGCCGAAGCCCAAGCCGCAGCGGCGCGTGATGCGCCGCCCGGCGCCGCCGAAGGCAGCCCCGCCGCCGCCTCCTCCTCCGCCGCCGCCCGAGCCGGAGCCTGCGCCGGCCGTGTCGGGGCCGGCGAGGGAGTGGAACGTCTGGGAGCTCCAACGGGCCGTCCGGGACGCGCCCGAGAACGACGCCCGCCGCGAAGAGCGGAACGCCCTGCTCATCCATCTCCGTGAGTTCGCGAATGCCGACGGCGACCTGCCGATCGAGTTCGACGCGCTCGTCCGCGAGTCGTTCGGCCCGCTGCTCGCGCGCGAGACCGCATCGACCACATGAGCTCCGCGCCGACCCAGCGCGCGCTCCTGCTCGCCGCCGTCACGCTGCTCGGCGTGGTCGTCGCTCTCGCCGTCGGCGAGCAGATGAGCGACGCTCGCGCGCCGAGGAATCTTCCGCAGGCGGTACCGGCGCCGGGCGGCGGCTGGTACAGCGCGCTCGCCGGCCTCGAAGCGCCGCGCGCGTACGGCCGGCCGACGGCGTGCGGCCACGTGCTGGAACGCTCGACCCTCGGCGTCTCGCACCCCGTGCTCGTGTGCGGCGCCAAGATCTACGTCGGCTACGGCCGGACCGAGATTCTCACGCAGGTCGTGGCGCGGGGCCCGGGCAACGCTTCGGTGCAGTTCGGGCTGACGGAGTCGCTCGCCCGCGAGCTGGGAATCAGCGGCCGCGAGACGATCCGGTGGCGCTTCGCCAGCCCCCAATGAGGTGGCGGTGCCAGGCTTCAGCCTGGCACCGCGAGCCTTAAAAGGGACTACGATGAGCCTGCTCGACCCTGTGCGTGGCGTCGCGTCAAAACGTGAACCAACACACGCGCGAAGGGAGCTCGAGTCCGCGTCGGGCCTCAGAACCCGGAGCGGCTTGGCACCCACCTGGTTCAACCAGGTTCGCTAGGCGTGGCGACATCGGCAGGGTGGAGCATTTTTTCTGCTCCGCTACGGTGATTTCGTGATCGAGCTCGTCGGAGACTCATCGCGCGGTCGCGAGTGGCGAGTCGTTCGCGTCTCGGTTGACCGTGACCGGATCGTCAGCGCAGACGCGGAGGGACTCGACCGGCCGCTCGAGGGGCTGACGCTGCTGGAGGCCGCGGCGGTCGGCGGGGACGAGCTCAGCGTCGACGCGCTGGCGAACGCGATCGGGCCGATCTTCCGCGCCGAGCGGGACCCCGAGCGGGTTGCCGTCGCGATGAGCGGCGGCGTGGACAGCGCCGTCACGCTGCTGCGGGCAGGACCGAGCGCGATCGGCGTCACGCTCAGGCTCTGGCTCGATCCGGAGGCGCCGGACACCGAGCGGGCGTGCTGCTCGCCGGAGTCCGTCCTTGCGGCGCGGCGAACCTGTCACGAGCTCGGCCTGCCGCACGTCACGCTCGACGCGCGTGAGGAGTTCCTCCGTTCGATCGTCGAGCCATTCGTGCGCGGCTACGCGCGGGGCGAGACGCCGAACCCGTGCATCAGCTGCAACGGGTTCTTCCGCTTCGGCCGGCTACTCGACTTCGCGAAGCGCGCCGGAGCGGCGCGGCTCGCCACGGGCCACTACGCCCGGATCGTCGAGCACCGGGGCCGGCGGCTGCTCGCGCGCGGCTCCGACCCTGCGAAGGATCAGTCCTACATGCTCGCTCGCCTCGACCCCCGCGTCCTCGGGCGGCTTTGGTTCCCGCTCGGTGATCAGACCAAGGACCAGACGCGGGCCCAGGCGCGCGAAGCCGGGCTTGCTGCAGCAGGGCGGAGCGAGAGCCAGGAGGCCTGCTTTCTCGGCGGTGACGACTACCGCGCGTTCCTCGGGCGCCGCGGTCTCTCGCCGGAGCAGGGTGAGATCGTCGACGAGGGGGGCGTCCTGCTCGGCGTGCACGGCGGGTTCTGGGGCTTCACGCCCGGCCAGCGGAAGGGAATCGGCGTGGCGACCGGGACCCCGCTGTATGCGCTGAAGACGATCCCCGCCCAGAACCGCGTCGTCGTGGGTCCGCGGGCATCGCTCGAGCGCCGGACGATCCGCGCGGAGGGCAGGCTCCACGTGCCGGTCGAGCAAGCCGAGGTGAAGCTGCGCTACCGCTCGCCGACGGTTTCCGGCCGTGTCGAGCCGGGCTCGCGAGGGTTCCGGATCAGGTTGGACGAGCCGGCGTTCGGCGTCGCAACGGGTCAGACGGCCGTCCTGTACGAGGGTGACGCCGTCGTGGGAGCCGGACGGGTAACGTCCTCCGCGGCCTAGGCCCCGCACCGCCAGGCCCCTCAGCGCCGTTCTGAGTAGGAAGGCCGCACACATGACCGACAAGATCACTCTCACCCTGCCGCGCCAGCGGCCGTTCTTCGCGGTCGCCCGGCTCGTCCTCGCGGGCCTCGCGACGCGCCTCGACGTCACCGTCGAGAACCTCGATGAGCTCGAGCTCGTGCTCGACGGGCTCCTGGAGCGGCGCGACGGCGCGGACGAGATGACAGTGGCGCTCGACATCGCGGACAGCGAGCTGCATGCGTCGGTCGGGCCGTTCAGCGGCGGCGACCTGCGCGCGGAGCTCGAAGGGGCGCCCGGCGACGACCTGTCGCTGAGACGGCTGCTCGACGCGGTGGTCGACGGCTACGGCGTCACCGAGCGCGACGACGGCAGCTGGGTCGAGTTGCGCAAGCGAGTCGAAAGAGCCGCCTAATGCCGCGACATGACTGGACGGAGCGCTGATGGCCGCCGACGACAAGCTCCTCTTACGGCGCTACCACGAGGACGGCGACCTCCAGGCTCGCGAGGTGCTGATCGAGCGGTACATGTCGCTCGTGCGCTCGCTCGCGCGCCGCTACTCCTACCGAGGCGAGCAGTTGGACGACCTCGTGCAGATCGGCGCGATCGGGTTGATCAAGGCGATCGACCGCTTCGACCTCGAGCGCGGCGTCGAGCTGACGACGTACGCGACGCCGAACATCATCGGCGAGATCAAGCGGCACTTCCGCGACAAGGGGTGGTCGGTACGGGTGCCACGCGGGCTCCAGGAGCTGAACGTGAAGGTGTCGAAGCTGATCGAGCAGCTCACGGTGCAGCTCGGGCGGTCGCCGACGATCCCGGAGCTCGCCAAGGCGGCCGGGGTCGAACCGGAGCAGGTGCTCGAGGCGCTCGAGAGCGGCCGCGCGTACACGTCCGTTTCGCTGTCCAGCGGGGGCGGATCGGACGAGGACGGCGAGATCGACCCGCTCGAGTCGCTCGGGACGGAAGAGCACGAGTATGAGATCTCGGAGGACCGGGCGGTGCTCGCGCCGGGCTTCAAGGTGCTCGACCAGCGCGAGCGGAAGATCCTCCACCTGCGCTTCTTCAGCGGGCTGACGCAGTCGCAGATCGCCGAGCAGATCGGCATCTCCCAGATGCACGTCTCGAGGTTGATCCGCCGCTCGCTGGAGAAGATCCGTGAGGAGATCGCGGAGGAGTCCGAGGTCGCGTAGGAGGCGCCGCTCGGCGGCCGCGCCCTCTTCATAGGCGCACCCTGCCTCCTCCCCGCGGCGATCGTATCGCCGTTCGGCGCGCGTGTCTGTGCCGAAAGTGCGCCGAATTTCACCCGGTGGCGCCGGGACCCGCACCTAGAATCGTCGGCGTGCGCACGACGCCCGAGATCCGCGAGGGCTTCCTCACCTACTTCGAGCCGAAGGGGCACACGCGGCTGCCCTCGGCGCCGCTGACCCCGCCGCCGGAGGACCTCTCGACGCTCCTGATCAGCGCCGGCATGCAGCCGTTGAAGCCGTACTTCCTCGGCCAGAAGCCGCCACCGGCGACGCTGCTCACCACGTACCAGAAGTGCTTCCGGACGACCGACATCGACGAGGTCGGCCTCGACGGCTACCACCTCTCGTTCTTCGAGATGATGGGCAACTTCTCGATCGGCGAGTACTTCAAGGAAGGCGCCGTCGAGCTCGCCTGGGAGTTCCTCACCGAGCACCTGAGGATCGATCTCGACTGCCTCTGGGTGACCGTATTCGCCGGCGACCCGGAGCTCGGGCTCGGCGAGGACGACGTCGCAGTCGACGCATGGGTGAAGGTCGGCCAGCCGCGCGACCGGATCGTCGGGCTGCCGCGCAGCGAGAACTTCTGGCAGGCGGGGGAGACCGGCCCGTGCGGGCCGTGCTCCGAGATGTACTACGACCGCGGCGAAGAGCTGTCCTGCGGCAGGCCCGACTGCGCGCCCGGCTGCACCTGCGAGCGCTACCTCGAGTTCTGGAATCTCGTCTTCATGGAGTTCGACCTCGGCGCCGACGGGACGCTGACTCCGCTGCCGAAACCGGTGATCGACACCGGCCTCGGCCTGGAGCGGACCGCGGCGATCCAGCAAAGCGTGATCTCGGTCTACGAAACCGACGGCTACCAGGCGATCATGGACTGGATCGAGTCCGAGAGCGGCGTCGGCTGGCAGAGCTCTGCGCGCGCGACGAAGGCGCACCGGATCATGGCCGACCACGGGCGCGGCATGACCTTCCTCGTCGCGGACGGCGTCCTGCCGTCCAACGAGGGGCGCGGTTACGTGCTGCGCCGCGTGATCCGCCGAGCCGTGCAGCAAGCGCGCGCGATCGGGCTCACCGACCTCTGGCGGATCTCCGACGTCGTCGCCGACCAGATGTCCTACTGGTACCCGGAGCTCGAGGAGAACCGCGACCGAGTCAAGGAGGTGCTGCGCGGCGAGGAGGAGCGGTTCTCACAGACGCTCGAGCGCGGGATGGGCCTGTTCGAGGAGATCGCGCAGACCGATCGCATCTCCGGCGAGGACGCGTTCAAGCTCCACGACACCTACGGGTTCCCGCTCGAGCTGACGCGGGAGCTGGCGCACGAACGGGGACTCGCGGTCGACGAGGAGGAATTCACGCGGCTGATGGCCGAGCAGCGCGCCCGCTCGAAGGTGAAGACCGCCGAGGTGGCGATCGCGCTCGACGGCTCGCGCCCGTCGGAGTTCGTCGGCTACGAGGCGACGGAGACGCTCACGGCGATCACGGCCTACGAGGAGCTCGAGGACGGGACGTTCCAGGCGAAGCTCGAGCGCTCGCCGTTCTACCCGGAGGGCGGCGGGCAGGTCTCCGACCTCGGCTTGATCGAGCACGAGGGAAGCGGGGCCCGGGCGGAGCTCCTTCGCGCGACGCGCGTCGGTGACGACCAGGTGCTGACCTTCCGCGGCGCGGGCTTTGAGGAGGGCGATCGAGTTCGCGCGGTGGTTCCGTGGTCGGTCCGGTTCCCCACCATGGCGAACCACACGGCGACGCATCTGCTGCACCAGGCGCTGCGGGACGTGCTCGGCGAAGGCGTCAAGCAGGCCGGCTCGGCCGTTCGCCCGGACAAGCTGCGCTTCGACTTCACCTACGACAAGGGGTTGGCGCCGGAGGAGCGCGACGAGGTCGAGCGCCTCGTCAACGAGAAGGTCTTCCAGAACCTCCCGGTGAGGACGTTCGTCACGCCGATCGACGAGGCTCGCAAGCTCGGCGCGATGATGCTGTTTGGCGAGAAGTACGGCGACGAGGTGCGCGTCGTCGAGATCGACGGCTACTCGCGCGAGTTGTGCGGCGGCACGCACGTGCGGTCGACCGCGGAGATCGGGCCGTTCGTGATCCTCTCGGAGGGCTCCGTCGGCTCCGGCGCGCGCCGGATCGAGGCCGTCACAGCGGGCGAGGCATGGGCGTTCCTCCGTGCCCGCGCGGAGGAGGCCGAGGAGCTCCGTTCGCAGATTCGGGAGCTCAAGAAGGGCGGCGCGCGCAAGCCGGACGCCGCCGCAGCGGAGGTCGACTACCGGGAAGAGTCGAACGGGATCGTCGTGGCCGAGGTCGAGGCGCTCAAAGGGTCGGAGCTCAAAGACCTCTCCGACAGGATCCGCCAGACGAAGCAGGCGGACGCCGTCGTCCTGGGCTCCGTGGACGAGGGTCGGGCCTACCTCGTGGTCAACCTCGACCGGGCGCTCGTCGACAAGGGTCTCGACGCCGTGGCCGTGGCGCGCAAGGCCGCGCAGAAGATCGGCGGCGGCGGAGGGGGGCGTCCCGACCTCGCGGAAGCCGGCGGCAAGAATCCGGAAGGGCTCGCGGAGGCATACGAGGTCGCGAAGGGCGAAATCGCCTCGGCGCTCGGGTGAAGGTCCTCGCGCTCGACTACGGGTCGGCGAAGACGGGCGTCGCCGTCTCGGACCCCACCGGTACCCTTGCCCGCCCGCTGCGGATCGTGCGCGACGCCGGCAGCGAGCGCGGGCTGGAGGAGCTCGCCGCACTCGTCCGAGCCGAGGAGGCGGAGCGCGTGATCGTGGGTTTGCCTCTGACCCTCCGGGGGGAACGAGGAGCGCAAGCACAGGAGACGGAGCGGTTCGTGGCGGCGCTCGAGACGGTGCTCGAGGTCCCAATCGAGCGGTTCGACGAGCGCTTCACGACGACACTCGCCGGGCCCGGTGGCGACGATGACGCCCGTGCTGCGGCCCACCTGCTGACGAGCTACCTGGAATGGTCGAAGAACCGACACGCGTGATCCGCCCGGACCGGCCGCCGCGCCGCCACCGAAGGACCTCGCGTTCGCGGATCGTCCTGCGGCGCGTCCTGGCGCTCGCGTTCATCGTCGCGCTCGTCGCGCTGCTCGGCGGCTCGGCGTGGGCGATCCTCGGAGGGAGCGAAGAGAAGGCCGCTCCGCCTCCGGCACCGGTCGTCGGGCCGAAGACCTGCAACATCGCGTTCCCGGAGGGCTTCACCCGCGAGCAGATGGCCGCAAAGGTCACGACGAACGCGCGGGCGGCGCGCAGGGAGTGCGGCTTCAGGTCGCCGCTTTCGGCAAGTCGCTACCTCGCGTTGACGGACGGCGCGTCGCGGGTCCCGCCCGAGTTTCTTACGGAGGGCAGGCCGCCGCACCTCGAGGGCTTCCTCTTCCCGGCGACGTACGAGTACACCGCCCGGACCACCACGCGTCAGATCGTCAACTCCCAGCTGGCGGCGTTCCAGAAGAACTGGGCCAAGGTGGACCTGAGCTACGCGAAGACGAAGAACCTGAGCTCCTACGACGTGCTGATCATCGCGTCGCTGATCGAGAAGGAGGTCGTCGCCCCCGAGGAGCGCCCGCTCGTCGCCGCCGTGATCTACAACCGGCTGCGGTCTGGGATGTCGCTCGGGATCGACGCCACGGTGCGCTATGGGCTCGGCGTCCCCGCAACGGAGTCGCTGCGGGAATCGCACCTCGAGTCGGACAACCCGTACAACACGCGGAGGATCCCCGGTCTCACCCCGACGCCGATCGCGAGCCCCGGCCTCGCGTCGATGCAGGCCGCAGCGCATCCCTCGGACGTGAACTACCTCTTCTTCGTCCGCAAGCCGGACAAGGTGCACCACTTCTTCACCGACAGCCTGCAGGAGTTCGAGAACTACAAGAACGCTCACGGGTATTGAGATGCCGGTGGTCCTGCTGATCGGCTCGCCGGTCGGTCACTCGCTCTCGCCCCGGATGCAGAACGCCGCCTTCGCGGCGGCCGGGCTCGACTGGCGTTACGAGGCGCGAGAAGTTGCGATAGAGGAGTTGGAAGGCACGGTTCGAGGGCTCGACGCGGGGGCGAACGTGACGGCGCCGTACAAACGGGACGTGGCGCGGATCGTCGGCTCGGAGCTCCCGTCCGTGAACACGCTCGTCGTGCGGGAGGGCGGGATCGGGGCCTTCTCGACCGACGCCGCGATCCTCGACGGGCTCGGGTTCGAGCGCGCGGCGATCATCGGCGACGGGGGAGCGGCGGCGGCTTTCTTGCACGCCATCCCGAACGCCGCGGTGTTCTCGCGGCGGAGCTCCTGGCCGCCGGAGGCAGGCGACGCCGACCTCGTGATCAACACGACCCCGGTGCGCGACGACGTCCTCGTTGGGCTTGGGCCGGGCCAGACGCTGATCGATCTGCCGTATCCCGAGTCCGTGACGGCGAAGGCGGCTCGGGAAGCCGGGGCGCGCGTGCTGAACGGCCTCGAGGTGCTCGTCGCGCAGGGCGCGGCGTCGTTCGAGCTCTGGACGGGGTTGGCCGCGCCGGTCGAGGTGATGCGGCGCGCCGTAGGCTTGGCGGATGCTCCGGCTGACGACGGCAGGTGAGTCGCACGGGCCCGCGCTCGTCGGGATCCTGACCGGGCTTCCCGCGGGGCTCGAGCTCGTCCGCGAGGCGATCGACGCCGACCTCGCGCGGCGCCAGGAGGGCTACGGGCGGAGCCCGCGGCAGAAGATCGAGCAGGACAGCGTGGAGGTGCTCGCCGGACTGCGCCACGGACGGACGCTGGGCACGCCGCTCGCGCTCGTCGTCCAGAACCGTGACCACAAGAACTGGGCGTGGGGCATGAGCCCCTGGCCGCCCGAGGGGGATCCGGAGGGGAAGGGGACGAAGCCGGTGACGCTTCCCCGTCCCGGCCACGCCGACCTGGCGGGCGCGCTGAAGTTCGGCCACGACGACGTCCGGAACACGCTCGAGCGGGCGAGTGCGCGGCAGACGGCAATCACGGTCGCGGCAGGCGCCGTGACGAAAGCGCTGCTCGCGGCGATCGGCGCCGGCGTGAAGGGCGCTGTCGTGGAGATGGGGGACGTCGACGACGCCAAGGCCGAGCGCGACACCGTCGGCGGGGTGATCGAGGTTCGAGCTCGCGGCGTGCCGCCCGGGCTCGGCTCGTACGCGACGACGGAGGAGCGGCTCGACGCACGGCTCGCGGCGGCGGTGATGGGGATCCAGGCCGTGAAGGGCGTCGAGATCGGCGAGGGGTTCGCCCTGGCCGGCCTGCGGGGCTCGCAGGCCCACGACGAGATCCTGCCGGGCCTGCAGCGCGAGACGAATCGGGCGGGCGGGATCGAGGGCGGCGTCTCGAACGGCGAGGAGATCGTCGTCCGTGCGGCGATGAAGCCGCTGCCGACGCTGATGCGGCCGCTCCGGTCCGTCGATCTCGCCAGCGGCGAGGCTGGCGAGGCGCTCGTCGAGCGGAGCGACACCGCTGCGGTGGAGTCGCTCGCAGTGGTCGCGGAGGCCGCCGTCGCCTTCGAGCTCGCCCGCGCCGCACGCGAGAAGTTCGGCGGCGACGCGCTCGACGACTTCGTCGCCGCCCACCGCGCGTACCTCGACCGCATCCCGTGGCGACCGCGCTAGACCGTCACATCGCGCTCGTGGGGTTCATGGGCGCCGGGAAGACCACGATCGGCCAAGAGGTCGCGCACCGGACCGGACGGCCATTCGTCGACACCGACGCCGTCATCGAAGAGCGACACGGATCGATCGAGGCGCTCTTTGCCCAGGGGGAGACAGAGTTCCGGCGCCTCGAGGCGGAGATCGTCGTGGAGGCTCTCGGCCGAGCCGAGCCCTCGGTGATCGCACTCGGCGGCGGCGCCTACGAATCGGCGCGGTCGGAGCGCGCGTTGGCGGTGTGGCTCCAGGTCGACGTCGAGACGGCCTGGGAGCGGAGCCGGGGAAGCGGACGACCGCTCGCCCAGGACGAGACGGGCTTCCGCGAGCTGTTCGCTCGACGCGACTACCGGTCGGTCGCCGACGGGGTCGCAGACGACGCGGACGGTGTCCTGCTTGCCGCGCTCGGCATCCGCTTCGGTGAGGGCAGGGCGGACGGCGACGTGCTGGTCGCCGATCCACGGGCGCCGCGGCGTTTCGACCTCGACACCGTGATCGAGGTGCACGAGAAGACGCTCGAGGAGGCGGCGCGGATCTGGGGCGAGCTGCGAATCGGCCGCGATGGGCGGATCGTCGCGCTGGGCGGGGGCACGACGACCGACCTCGGCAGGCTTCATCGCGGCGGCCTACATGCGCGGCGTGGGCTGGGCCGCCATACCGACGACGCTCGTCGGTCAGGTCGACGCGGCGATCGGGGGAAAGACGGCGGTCGATCTCCCCGGAGGGAAGAACCTCGTCGGAGCGTTCCACTATCCGGAGGAGGTCGTGATCGACCCCGAGCTGCTGTCGACGCTGCCGGAGGCGGAGCGCCGCAACGGCATGTCCGAGGTGATCAAGACCGGGCTGCTCGCCGGGCGGCCGCTCTGGGAGTTTCCGGAGGAGGAGCTGATCCGTGCCTGCGCCGCCTTCAAGGCGAGTGTGTGCATCGCTGACCCGTACGAGCAGACGGGGCGGCGCGAGATTCTGAACCTCGGCCACACGTTCGGGCACGCGCTGGAAGCCGCATCGGGCTACGAGCTCTCGCACGGCGAAGCCGTCGCGCTCGGCCTCACCGCCGCGCTGCGGCTGTCAGGTGTCGAGCAGCCGGACGTGCTCGATGCGCGTCCGGTCCAGGTCGACCGCGAGCGGGCCTGGGAAGCGCTCCAGCGCGACAAGAAGATGCGCGAGGGCAAAATCCGCCTCGTGCTGCTCGAGGAGCCCGGTAAGCCGGTGGTGCGAGAGGTCGACCCGGCCGAGGCTCGCTCCGCGCTCGACGGGCTGATCGTGGCCTGATGCTCGTCGGCGTGCTGAACGGGGTGAATCTCAATCTGCTCGACCGGCGGGACCCGTCGGTCTACGGCGGGCTGGGGCTCGGGGAACTCGAGGATCGCATTCGGGGGTGGGGTCGCGAGCTCGGCTGCGACGTGGTCTGCCGCCAGTCGAACAGCGAAGGCGAGTACGTGGACTGGTGCCAGGAGCTCGGCGAATCGGCGGACGGGCTCGTCGTCAATCCCGGGGCGTGGTCGCACTACAGCTGGGCGATCCACGACGCGCTCGAGCTGGCGCGCGGGCCGGTCGTCGAGGTGCATCTGTCGGACATCTCCACGCGCGAGGAGTGGCGGCGGCACTCGGTGCTCGAGGAGCTGGCGGCGCATCGCGTGATCGGCAAGGGTCCTGACGGGTACCGGGAGGCGCTGGAATTTCTCGTCCGCGGATAGACCGGCTGCGGGAGGGGCTCGAAGAGCCGCTGCTCGTCAGCGCGCCGGTGAACGTCTTCTACCTCACCGGGTTCGAGAGCACGAACGCCGCGCTGCTCGTCGACGACGAGCGCGCGGTGCTGTTCACGGACTTCCGCTATGCCGAGAGGGCGCGGGCCCTCGACGGCGTCGAGGTCGTTGAGACGAAGCGATACCTGTACTCCGACCTGCCGTCGCACCTGCCCTCGCATGTCGCGTTCGAGGCCGATGCCGTGACCTATGCGAACTACACGTTCCTCCAGGAGGGCGGGGTCGAGCTCACGCCGCTCCGCGGGCTCGTCGAGTCTCTGAGGGCGGTGAAGGAGCCCGAGGAGTTGGAGGCGATCCGTCGGGCGACTGAGGTCACGAACCGGACGTACGAGAGCCTTGCGGGGGAGCAGTTCGCGGGACGCACGGAGAAGGCGCTCGTGTGGCGGATGGAGGTGCTGTTCCACGAGCACGGCGCGGACGAGGTCGCGTTCGCGACGGACATCGCGGCGGGGCCGACCGCGGCCAGTCCTCACGCGGTTCCCGGCGATCGCGTCGTTCAGGAAGGCGATCTCGTGCTCGTCGACGCCGGCGCGAAGGTCGGCGGGTACTGCTCGGACTGCACGAGGACATTCGCCGTGGGCGACGTCTCGCAGTCGTTGCAGGACGTCTACGAGATCGTGCGGCAGGCGCAGCAGGCGGGGCTGGACGCGGTCGGGACCGGTGCGTCGGGGCGCGACATCGACGCTGCGGCGCGCGCTGTGATCACGGAGGCCGGCTACGGCGAGAACTTCGGCCACGGGCTCGGCCACGGGCTCGGGCTCTTGGTGCACGAGACGCCGGCTCTGCGTCCCGAGTCTGAGGACGTCTTGTCGCCGGGAAACGTCGTGACGGTCGAGCCCGGCATCTATCTCAGCGGCGTCGGCGGGGTGCGGATCGAGGATCTCGTGGTCGTGACGGAAGATGGCTGCGAGGTGCTGACCTCGTTCCCGAAAGAGCTAACGGTCGTTCACTAAACTGGCCCGCCGTGGCCGAGACGATCAGCACCGCGCAGTTCAAGAACGGCATGCACATCGAGCTCGACAGCACGGTCTGGCGCATCGTCGAGTTCCAGCACGTGAAGCCCGGGAAGGGCGGCGCGTTCGTCCGCACGAAGCTGAAGAACATCGACACGGGCTCCGTGGTCGACAAGACGTTCCGCGCGGGCGAGAAGATGCCGCGCGTCCACACGGAGACGAAGAACGTCCAGTACCTGTACGACGCGGGCGAGGAGGTCGTGTTCATGGACGAGCAGACGTATGAGCAGATCAGCCTGCCGCGGGAGTCCGTGGCCGACGCGCTGGACTACCTAGAGCCGTCGAGCAGCGTGCCGATGCTGACGGTGGACGGGCGTCCGGCCGGCGTGCAGATGCCGGCGTCGGTCGAGCTGACCGTCGCGGAGACGGAGCCCGGCGTCCGCGGCGACACGGTCTCCAACGTCACGAAGCCGGCGAAGCTCCAGACGGGCGCAGTCGTCCAAGTCCCGCTCTTCGTGAACCAGGGCGACCGGATCAAGGTCGATCCTCGCGAAGGCCGCTACATCTCGCGCGCCTGACCCTTCCGGCCGCGTCCCGGTGCCTGGCACCCGAACGCGTCACGAAACGGCGCCGAAGCAGGAACAGAACGGTGTCAATCGGATCGTGCCCGCGACGGACGGCGTAGCTTGGGGGCATGGGACGAGCTCATCGCGTTCAGGGCGAGGACGTCGTCTACCACTTGACGGCCCGCGGGGTCCGGCGCATGCCGATCTTCGAGGACGTCATCGACTACGCGACGTTCGAGCGACTGCTTGGGAAGGTTGTGGTCCGCCTCGGGTGGGCGGTGTACGCGTACTGCCAGATGCCGAACCATTTCCACCTCCTGCTGCGGACACCCGACGCGGACATCTCAGAGGGAATGTGCTGGCTGAACGGCGTCTACGCCCGATGGTTCAACGCCAGGCACAACTACTCCGGGCATCTTTTCGAGGAGCGGTTCTACTCCGAGGTCATCGAGAGCAACGCCCACCTCCTGAGCCTGTCGAGCTACATCCCGCTGAACCCCGTGCGGGCGCGGCTCTGCCCGACGGCCGGCGACTGGCGGTGGAGCAGCTTTCGGGCGACCATCGGCCGCCGACGGAACCCGTGGCTCGACTCTCCGTGGCTCCTGGCTCTGTTCGCTCGCGACCCGGCGCGCGCCGCCGTCGAGTACGAACGCTTCGTCGGGACGAGGTTGGCCGCTTAGGCCACGTCTGGGTGCCTGGCACCGGGACCCCGCCCCGCCGGACAGCTTCGCCGGACCGGGGGCTAGGCTTTTCGGCCATGAGCGACCGCCGCGCGCTCGCGCTCTTCTCGCTGGCCCTGGCGTCCGCGCTCTGCATCGCGGCGCTCCTGGCCCGCTGGGCCTACGGCGAGCGCGGCGCGTACGACTTCCTCCCCTGGAATCTCTTCCTGGCGTGGATCCCGCTCGTCGCCGCGACGCTCGTCTACGACGCGGCAAGACGAGGCACGCGGCTGCTGAAGCTCGTCCCGCTCGGCATCGTCTGGCTGCTCTTCCTCCCGAACGCGCCGTACCTCCTCACGGACTTCGTCCATCTCGGCTCCCGCGACGACGCTCCGGTCTGGTTCGACATCGTCCTCTTCGGCTCGTTCGCATGGACCGGGATGCTGCTCGGCTTCACGTCGATCTTCGTCATGCAGAGCGTCGTCGGTCGGGCTGCCGGACAGGCGTGGAGCTGGGCGCTCGTCGGCGCCAGCCTCGCCGCGAGCTCCTTCGGGATCTACCTCGGCCGCTCACTCCGCTGGAACAGCTGGGATTTCCTCGTCCGCCCGGGGGCGCTCCTCCACGACATCTGGGAGCGCATCATCGACCCGCTCGCCTACCCGCGAGGGATCGGCATGACGCTGGCCCTGACGGCGCTCCTCTGGACCGGCTACCTGACGCTGTACGCGTTCGCCCAGCTCGGCGCGACCGAACGGTCTCCGCGTTAGGCTCGGAGCGAGATGCCAGCCCTGGTCGACACGACCGTTCGCCTGCTGAGCCAGGAACCCCTCGCGGGACGCGTTCCAACGGCGTCGATCCTCGAGCTCGCCGAAGTGCTCGACACCGCGGGCTTCGCCGCGCTCGAGGTCTCGGGCGGCGGCGTGTTCGACAGCGCGGTTCGCCGCGGAGTCGAGTCTCCCTGGGAGCGGATCCGCGCGATCGACGCCCGCACCGAGACCCCGCTCGGCATGGCGCTCCGTGGTCGCTTCCTCGTCGGTTCCAGGCCGGTCGGGGGCGACTTCGTCCGGCGCTTCGTGATGACGGCGGCCGAGAACGGCATCGACGTCTTCCGCCTCCACGATCCACTGAACGACGTCTCGAACCTCCGGGAAGCCGGCGAGGCGATCACGTCCGCCGACTGCGAGTTCGACGCGGGCCTGATCTACAGCCCGGGCCCGACGGGCGAGACCGACACGCTGGTCGAGCAGGCGAAGAAGCTCCCCGAGCTCGGCGCCGCACGGATCCTCCTGCACGACCCATCCGGATCGCTGGAGCCGCACCGCGCCCACGAGCTCGTCTCGGCTCTCGCCGAGGTCAGCGGCCTCCCGGTCGGGATCTACTGCCAGGGCTCCGGCGGCAGCGCGCTCGCCTCGGTCCTCGAAGCCGCACGCGCCGGCGCGGACCGCATCGCCTGCACGACCTATCCCGTCGCCCTGGTCGTCCACCGGGTTGCCGGCGAGGGGCTCGCCGAGGCGCTCGCCGGGCTCGGGCTCGACCCGGAGGTCGACGTGTCGGCCGTCTGGCGCGCCGCGCGTATCGTCGACGAGCACATCGGCGACGAGCCCGTCACGCCGCTCGCGCCCCGAGTCGCCGTCCGCGCGGCCGCGCACAACCTTCCGGCCGGGCTCGTCGCCGCACTGGACGCGCACCTGCGTGCCCAGTCGGCGGGGGACCGGCTGGACGAGGTGCTGGCCGAGCTCGAGCGCATCCGCGCGGAGGCCGGCTGGCCGCCGCTGGCTGCGCCGATCGGCCAGATCCTCGGCAGCCAGGCGCTGATCCACGTCCTCTCCGCAAGTCGCTACCAGATCGTCGTGGACGAGCTGCGCGCCCTCTTCCGCGGCGACTTCGGGACTCCGCCCGCCGAGTTCGACCCGATCGCGCAGCGCGCGGTCGAGCTCCTGTCGACCGACGAGACCGAGGAGCCCCTGGCCGCCGACCTCGACGAGATCAGAGACGACGCGCGAGGCCTCGCGGCAAGCGACGAGGAGCTGCTCCTCTTGGCCCTCTTCGGCGACGAAGCCGAGGCGCTCCTCCACGCTGTCAGGGGCCGGGCGAGCGGGGACGAAAGCCTGGTGGGCGGAGCCATCGACCAGTCCCGCGCAGAGCGGATCCGCGATCTCGTCCGCGTGGTGCAGGAGAGCGGCGTCGCCGAGATCACCGTGGAGGAGGCGGGGATGCGCGTGTCGGTCCGCCGCCGCGAGGAGCCGGATGCCACCGCGGCGCCCCAGCCCGCACCCGCCGCGCCGACCGCCACGTCCGTCGAGCCGCCCATCACTCTCTCCGAGCCCCCGACCGACGGGCTCGTCAGGGTCGAGGCGCCGATGGTCGGGACGTTCTACCGCGCCTCCTCGCCGGGGGCACCGCCGTTCGTGGAGGAAGGCGCCCCCGTCGCCAGCGGCCAGACGCTCTGCATCCTCGAGGCGATGAAGCTGATGAACGAGATCAAGTCCGATCTCGACGGCGTCGTCAAGCGGATCCACGTCGCGAACGGAGACCCGGTCGAGTTCGGACAGGTGCTCTTCGAGATCGAGCCCGCGCTCGGCGCTCCGCTCGATGCCGTTTAACCGCGTCCTCATCGCCAACCGCGGCGAGGTCGCCGTCCGCGTCATCCGGGCCCTACACGAACTGGACATCGAGGCGGTCGCGGTCTACTCGACAGCCGACGCGGACTCCCTCCACGTCAAGCTCGCCGACCGCGCGGTCTGCATCGGGCCGCCTTCCGCTGCGCAGAGCTATCTGCGCATTCCGTCGATCGTCGCCGCGGCCACGACGACGGGCTGCCAGGCCGTCCACCCGGGCTGGGGCTTCCTCGCGGAGAACCCGGCCTTCGCCGAGGCGTGCGCCGACAACGACCTCGTGTTCATCGGCCCGTCGCCCGAGGTGATGGCGCGCATGGGGGACAAGGCTTCCGCGCGGGACGAGATGCGCGTCGCAGGCGTCCCGCTCGTTCCCGGGACGCCGCCGCTCGACTCCGGCGACCTGGCGGACGCCGCAGCGGAGCTCGGCTTCCCGGTCCTGCTGAAGGCGGCGGCCGGCGGTGGCGGAAAGGGCATGCGGCTCGTCCACGAGGCAGGCGAGCTCGAGCCGTCGTTCGCGATGGCCTCCGGCGAGGCGGAGGCCGCCTTCGGCGACGGGCGCATGTACCTCGAGAAGGCGATCGATCCCGCGCGCCACGTCGAGATCCAGGTCGTCGGCGACTCGCACGGCGGCGTCCTCACGCTCGGCGAGCGCGAGTGCTCGATCCAGCGCCGCCACCAGAAGCTGATCGAGGAGTCGCCGTCGCCGGCCCTGACGCCGGAGCGACGCGAAGAGATGGAGGCAACCGCGGAGCGCGCTGTGCGGTCGATCGGCTACACGAACGCCGGCACGTTCGAGTTCCTCCTGGGCCCCGACGGCTCGTTCTATTTCATCGAGCTGAACGCCCGGCTCCAGGTGGAGCACCCGGTGAGCGAGCTCGTCACGGGGATCGACCTCGTCCACGAGCAGCTTCGCGTCGCGGCGGGAGAGCCGCTGTCCCAGACCGGCAGGGCTCCACGGCGCGGTCACGCGATCGAGGTGCGCGTGAACGCCGAGGATCCCTCGCGCGACTTCCTCCCGATGCCCGGCACGATCACTCGCTTCCGGCCGCCCCTCGGCCCGGGCGTCCGGGTCGACACCCACGTGGAGGAGGGCGCCGTGATCCCGCCCTACTACGACTCGCTGCTCGCGAAGGTGGTCGCTTGGGCGCCGGATCGCGAGCGCGCGCTCGCGCGGTGCGTCCGCGCGTTGAACGAGTTCGACGTGGTCGGTGTTCCGACGACGATCGCCGCCGCCGCCCAGGTGATCCGCAGCGAGGGCTTCGCGCGCGGCAACTACTCCACGAGCTATCTCGAGGATGTCGCCGCCGCTCTGCCCGCTCTTGCGGAGGCGGAGCTGTGACCAGCCGGCGAGAGGCGCGCCGCGCTGCGGTCTTCATGCTCTTCCAGTGGGACGTGACGGGAAAGCCGCTCGGCTCGACCTACGAGGGCGAGGTCGACGAGTTCGCGCGCGAGACGGCCGAAGCGGTCGCCGCTCGCGCAGCCGAGCTCGACCGGCGGATCGACGAGGCGAGCGAGGGATGGCCCGCCGACCGGCTCGGAGCGCTCGAGCGAAACGTGCTCCGCGTCGGGATCCACGAGCTCGAGCTGGGCGAGGTGCCGCGCGAGGTCGCGATCGACGAGGCCGTGCGGCTCGCCAAGCGCTACGCCTCGGACGAGGCAGGAAAGCTCGTGAACGGCATCCTCGGACGCATCGCGCGGGAGACTGCAGCGACGTGAGCTCCGAGGAATCCCTTCAGCGCGCGGAGGAGCTCCTGAAGCGGCTCGAGGAGGCTCGCGCGGAGCTCGAAGCCACGTCCGACCCCGACAAGGCGATCGAGGTCCTGTCGGAGCTCGCCCAGATCGCGCGCGACGTCGAGGGGGCGCTGACGGAGGCGAAGCGCGAGGCAGATGCTGAGGCCTAACGAGCTCCGGGCCGAGGTCGAGCGCTACCTCGACGAGCTGACGTTCTCGTCCGACCTCGGTGGCCTCGAAGAGCCGCTTCGCTATGCGCTCGGCGGGGGCGGCAAGCGGATTCGGCCCGTCCTGTGCCTCGCCTCCGCCGAGGCGGCGGGCGGCGCCGCCGACGACGCGCTTCCGGCTGCTGCGGCGCTCGAGCTCGTCCACTCGTTTTCGCTCGTCCACGACGACCTCCCGGCGCTGGACGACGACGCCGAACGGCGCGGACGACCAACGGCCCACATCCGCTTCGGGGAGGCGCCGGCGATCCTCGCGGGTGACGCACTCCTCGCCGAGGCGTTCCGGCTGGCCGTGCCGAGCGGGGCAGCGGTCACGACGGAGATCGCCTCCGGGGTGCTGGGGATGATCGGCGGGCAGTACCTCGACGTCAACGGCGCGCGGGTCGACCGCGCCGAGCTCAACCGCCTCAAGACGGGCCGCCTGTTCGAAGCGTCGGTCGTCTGCGGGGCGCTCGCGGCGGGGCGACCTGCAGACGACGTGGGCCCCTGGCGCGAGTTCGGCGCCGACTTCGGGTTCCTCTTCCAGGTCGGGGACGACCTGCTCGACGGTGATGGCTTCGCCGCCGAGCTCGGCGAGGAAGGCGCTCGCTCCCTCGCGCAGGAAACCGAGTCGTCGGTGCGCGCGCGACTGGCGGAGCTCGAAGCGGAGACGTCCGTGCTGAACGTGCTCGTGGACGAAGTCGTCGCCCGCGTGACCTAACAGGTCTCGGTGTAACCCCACTCGCGGGCCTTGGCGCAGAACTCTGCCTCGCTCGCCGTAAAGAAGTGGCGGACGGTGCCGGGCCGGCGAAGGTAGTACAGGTAGTTCCGATCCGCCGGTCGCGCGGCGGCTCGCATCGACGGAACGCCCGGGTTCCCGATCGGTGTCGGCGGCAGCCCCTTGAAGATCCGCGTGTTGTACGGCGTCCGCGTCGCGAGCTGGCGCTTCGTCAGCGGGCGCGTCCCCGGAATCCCGAGCCCGTACCGCAGCGTCGCATCGATTCCGAGCGGCATGTCCGCCTTCAGCCGGTTGTAGATCACCGCGGAAACGAGTTTCCGTTCCGCCGCCACCGCCGTCTCTCGTTCGATCATCGAGGCGATGATCAGGACGTCGTACGCGTTCAGCCGCCGCGCCCGGGCGCGCCTCAGGTCGATCGTCCGCCACCGCTCCTCGAACGCGGCGATCTGGTCGGCGATCAATGCGTCGGCGGGCGTGTGCTGGTCGAACTCGTAGAGCGCGGGGAAGAGGAAGCCCTCGATGCTGCGGCGCCGAAGGTGCGGCCGGAACGCGCGCGGCGGGAGTTTCGCCGCCGCCGCGTCACGGTACGCAACCCCGGTCAGCTTCGGCGTGACGCCGCGCTTGCGGATCGCGATCTTTCGCACCTCCGACACGCGGTCGGCCATCTGCCGGACGCTGAAGCCTTCCGGGAAGACGATCCGCAGGGTGACCGGCCCCTCGGCCGACTGCGCGGTCCCTGCGAGCGCCAGAGTGGCGCCCGCCACGAGAGCGAGGACGTACGGGCGACGCACGTCAATAGCCTATGCAGGATGAAGAAGCGCCTCGACGTGCTCCTCGTCGAGCGCGGCCTCGCAGAATCGCGCTCGCAGGCCCAGGCGCTCGTGATGGCCGGCCGCGTCCCCGGCTACGACAAGGCGGGCCAGCAAGTCGACGAGGAAGCCGACCTCGAGCTCACGACCCCGGCGCGCTTCGTCTCCCGCGGCGGCGAGAAGCTCGACCATGCGCTCGACGTCTTCGGCGTCGACCCGACGGGGCGCCGCGCGCTCGACGTCGGCTCCTCGACGGGCGGCTTCACGGACGTCCTGCTCCAGCGCGGCGCCGAGCACGTGATCGCGCTGGACGTCGGACGCGCGCAGCTCCACGAGCGCCTGCGAGAGGATCCCCGCGTGACCGTGATGGAGGAGGTCAACGCCCGCCACCTGACACAGCTGCCGTACGCGCCTGAGCTCGTGACCACGGACGTCTCGTTCATCTCGCTCCGCCAGGTGCTGCCGCCCGTCCTACGGCTGGCTGCGCCCGACTGGGAGGCGGTCGTTCTCGTCAAGCCGCAGTTCGAGGCCGGTCGCTCCGAGGTCAAGGGCGGTGTCGTCCGCTCGCCGGATACCCACCGAGCCGTCCTGCGCGATGTCGTCCACGTAGCGCTCGGGTGGGACGCCGAGACGCGCGGGATCACGGACTCCGGCCTCCCGGGCCCGAAGGGCAACCGCGAGTTCTTCCTCCATCTGGCTCATCAGGAGCCGCCGGAGCTTCCTGCCGAGCTCGACGACTGGATCGCGCATGCCGTCGATTAGCCGCGCAACGGTCATCGTGCACGGCCGGCCCGAGAAGGTCGCCGATGCCCGCACGGCTGTCGAGCGGCTGGCCGGAGAGGCCGGAATCGAGATCGTCGAGAGCGACGACGTCGACCTGGCGATCGTCCTCGGCGGCGACGGGACGATGCTTCGCGCGCTCAAGCGCTTCCTCGGTAAAGGCGTGCCCGTGCTCGGCGTGAACTTCGGACGCGTCGGGTTCCTCGCAGGCGTCCCGCGGGACGATGTCGAGGAGGGCGTTCGCCGAGCGTTCGAGGGGGATCTCGCAACGATCGAGCTGCCGACGCTCGAGGCGGAGCTGGCCGGCGAGCGGCACGCAGCGATCAACGACGTTGTCGCGGCCAGCGCGGCAACGGGTCGCATGGTCGAGCTGCGCTGGACGATCGCCGGAGAGGACCTCGGGACGGTCCCCTGCGACGGGTTGATCTGCGCGGCACCCACCGGTTCGACCGCGTACAACCTCTCCAACGGCGGGCCGGTGCTGGTCTGGGGGCTCGACGCGATGGCGATCACGTTCGTCGCGCCGCACTCGCTCCACGCGCGACCACTCGTCGTCCCTCGCAGTCGCGACCTGGTGATCACGAACGTCTCTCGGAAGGCGTCCGTGACCGTGCTCGCGGACGGCCACGAGATCGGTTCGCTGGCCGCGGAGGACTCCGTCACGATCCGCCTCGCCGAGGCGCGCAGCCTGCTCGCAACGCTGCCGGAGTCAACGTTCTTCCGGCGATACCGCGAGACGTTTAGCACCTAAGTGAGCCGCCGCGGGCTCGTCCTGTTCGGCGCGATGTGCGTCATCTGGGGGATCCCGTACCTCCTGATCCGCGTCGCCGTCCGGGAGCTCAGCCCGGCGAGCCTCGTGCTCGCGCGAACCGCGATCGCCGCGCTGCTGCTGGTTCCGATCGCTCTCGCGCGCGAGGAGCTTCGACCCGCGTTCCGCCGCTGGCGGCCGCTGCTCGCCTTCGCGGCGATCGAGATCGCTTTTCCCTGGCTCTTGCTGAACGACGCGGAGCAGGAGATCACGAGCTCGCTCACGGCGCTCCTGCTCGCCGCGGTGCCGCTGGCTGCCGTCCTGATCGCGCTGGCGACGCGTAGCAGCTACCGGCTCGGCGTCCACGGTCTCTTGGGCCTCGTGGTCGGGATGACGGGCGTCGCAGCAATCGTCGGCGTGAACCCGGAGGGCGCAGCCGCCCTCCCGATTGCCGAGGTGATCCTCGTCGCTGTCTGCTACGCGGTCGGCCCCGTGATCCTCCAGCGCTGGCTCGCCGACCTGCCGGCGCTCGGTGTGATCGCCGCGTCGCTGATGCTGACGGCGGTCGTCTACGCGCCGATCGCGGCGTTCAGCCTGCCCGAGCAGCTGCCGTCGGCCGAGGTCGTCTGGTCGGTGCTCGGGCTCGCCGTCGTCTGCACCGCGCTCGCGTTCCTGGTCTTCTTCGCCCTGATCGCCGAGATCGGGCCGGTCCGCGCGACGGTGATCACCTACGTGAACCCGGCCGTCGCCGCCGTGCTCGGCGTCCTGATCCTCGATGAGCGGTTCACCGTCGGAATGGGCGTGGGTCTGGCGCTCGTTCTCGTCGGCTCGGCGCTCGCGACCCGCCCTGGACGGACACCGCCGCTGGAGGCGTCTGGCTACCCGCCGACCCCGGACGTAGCATCGGCCGCGTGCTCAGAAGACTCCGCATCGAGAACCTCGTCCTCATCCGCGAGGCGGAGCTCGAGCTCTCCGGTGGACTGAACGCGATCTCCGGCGAGACGGGGGCCGGCAAGACGATCCTCGCGCAGGCCGTCGGGCTGCTGCTCGGCGCGAAGGGCGACCGGAAGGCGATCGGGCCGAGCGCGGCGGAGGCCTATGTCGAGGCCGAGTTCGAGCTCCCCGACGGGTTTCTCGAGGAGGAGGGCCTGGAGGCGCTCGCCGAGCTGCGCCCGGAGGACGAGCCGGGCCTCGTGCTCGCGCGGCGGATCTTCGCCGACGGGCGGACGCGGGCCTACGCCTGGGGACGAGCCGCGGCGCGCGAGGACGTGGCCGCGGCGGGTGAGCTTCTCGTCGGAATGTCCGGCCAGTTCGAGCAGCGGCGCCTGGCGCGCCCGGCCTACCAGCTGGACGTCCTGGACTCGTTCGCCGGGGACGACCAGCTCCGCCGTCGCGCAGCGCTCCGCAAGGCGTGGCGCGAGCTCGGCGCGGCGCGGCGGCGCTACGACGACGTCGCGCGCGACGCGGCCGCCGCGGAGGCTCGACTCGGCGAGCTCCAGGCGATCGTCGAAGACACCTCGGGCCTCGACGTGACCACCGAGGCTGGCCTCCTCGCGGAGCGCGAGCGGCTGCGACACCTGACCGAGCTCGCGGAGGGCGCGTCGGGTGCCGTCGAGTTCCTCGCGCCCGACGACGGTGGTGAGGGCGCTGCCGGACTGACCGCCCAGGCCGAGCGCGCGATCGCGCCGCTCGAGCGGATCGCACCGGAGCTGGCGCAGGCGGCGACGGAGCTGCGGGACAGCGGCGTGCGGCTGCGGGAGACAGCTGCGGAGCTCCGCTCGTTCCTCTCGACGCTCGAGGCCGAGCCGGGGCGGCTGGAACACGTCGAGGGAGAGCTCGAGCGGATCGCGGCGGCGAAGCGCCGATTCGGCTGCGCCTCCTACGACGAGCTGCTGGAGCGCGCCGCGCAGGCGCGCCGCGAGCTCGACGCGCGCGAGGCGGGCCTCGATCCCGCGGCGGAGGTGGAGGCTGAGCTCGGCGCCGCGCAGGCCGCGGTCGACGAGCTCGTCGCCGCGCTTCGCAAGGCACGCCGCGCCGCCGCGAAGCCGTTCGCCAAAGCTGTCGCCGCCGAGCTCCAGGGGGTCGGCCTCGGCGAGGGCGAGTTCCACGTCGAGCTCGGCGAGCGCGACCCGTCGCCGGCCGGTGCGGACACGGCCACCTTCCTCATTCGCCCGAACGCCGGTCTCCCGTTCGCGCCCGTCGCGGAAACTGCGTCCGGCGGGGAGCTGTCTCGAATCGCCCTGGCGATAGCCGCAGCAGCCGGAGGGAAGATGACCCTCGTCTTCGACGAGATCGACGCGGGGATCGGCGGCCAGACGGCCCACGCGGTCGCCCAGACGCTCCGCCGCCTGGGAGAACGCTCTCAGGTCGTGACGATCACGCACCTCCCGCAGATCGCCAGCGTCGCCGACCGCCACTTCAGCGTGGAGAAGGTCGCAAGGCGACCCCACGCACACCCGAATCGAGGCGCTGGACGAAACCGACCGAAAGGAAGAGCTAGAGCGTATGCTCGGCGGCCGAGAGTTTCTCTCGACCGTCAGATGAGCTTCGTCGAGCACACAGGACCGGCCCGACTCGACCGGCGCACCAAGCAGCTCGTCCGTCGCCTCTCGCCCGACGCCATCGCGATCATCGACCACGCCGACCTCGACCGTGTTTCGGCCGAGGAGCTGCTCGAGGCGGGCGTCCGCGTCGTGATCAACTGCTCGGAATCCCAGACCGGCCGCTTTCCGAACCCGGGCCCGCTGCTCCTCGTCCGCGGCGGCGTCCGGCTGATCGACGCACCGGGCGCCGACCTCTTCGACAAGGTCAGCGACGGCGAGCTGCTCACGGTGCGCGGCTCGGGGCTCTTTCGCAACGGGACGAGGATCGTCGCCGGCAAGGAGTTGCGTGCCGACGAGCTCGCCGAGGCCCTACGGGAGCAGCGGGGCCGGGTGACCGAGGCGCTCGAGACCTTCGCCGAGAACACGATGCGCTACCTGCGGGAGGAGGGGCGGCTGCTCTCGGAGGGGATCGGGTTCCCGGCGTTCGAGACGCGCTTCCGCGACCGGCATGCGCTGGTCGTCGTCCGCGGGCCGGGCCACAAGCGCGACCTACGGATCGTCAAGCCCTACGTGCGGGACTTCCGGCCGGTGCTCGTCGCAGTCGACGGCGGCGCCGACGCGCTGATCGAAGCCGGCTACAAGCCGCACGTGATCGTCGGCGACATGGACTCGGTTTCGGACAAGGCGCTCAAGAGCGGCGCCGAGCTGGTCGTCCACGCCTACGAGAACGGCGCGGCGCCGGGTAGCGACCGGCTGCGCGCGATGGGGCTCGACTACCACGTCGTCCCGGCGCCCGCGACGAGCGAGGACGTCGCGCTGCTCCTCGCCTACGAGAAGGGCGCGGAGCTGATCGTCGCCGTCGGGACGCACTTCAACCTGATCGAGTTCCTCGAGCGCAACCGCTCCGGAATGTCCTCGACGTTCTTGACGCGCGTCAAGGTCGGCGAGATCCTCGTCGACGCAAAGGGCGTCTCGCGTCTGTTCAGCCGCAAGGTTGGGATCTGGCCGCTCCTCGTCGTTCCCGTGATCGGGCTGTTCGCGTTGGTCGTGGCGGTTGCGGTTTCCCCCCAGCTCCGATCGGGATTCGAGCTGCTGGCGCTCGAGCTGCGTGACCTCGTCGGGTAGCAGGTGGCCGATTTCCGGTATCACGTCGCGTCGCTCGCTGCCGTCTTTCTCGCGCTCACCATCGGCGTGCTCGTGGGTGCCGGACTTGCGTCGCGAGTCGACGTCGGGGACAGCGAGCGACGGGTCCTCGAGCAGCGGATCTCCGATCTTTCGGGTGACGTCGCGGGTGCGCGTGCCGAGTCCGATCTTCTCCGTCAACAACAGGAGGCAGGGACGGAGTACGTCGATGAGTCGTATGCCGCCGTCATGAACGGACGGCTCCGCGGCGTGCGCGTCGCGCTGCTCTTCGTCGGACCGACAAGCGACGATCTGGAGGGCGCTGTCACACGCGCGCTCGACGACGCGGGCGGGCCGCAGGTCGTGCGGATGCGTGCACTTGAGCTGCCGGTGGATGCGCGTGCGGTCCTCGAGGCCGTCAGCGGGGAGAACATGACGACGCTCGAAGACCTGGGGCGAGGCCTCGGGCGCGAGTTCGTCGCCGGCGGTGAGACTCCGCTGTGGGACGCCGTCGCGCCGCTGATCGTCGAAGATTCCGAAGGCAGCAGCTCGAGTGAGGCGGATGGGGTCGTCGTCGCGCACACGGCGCGCCTCGATCACGCGCCGACCGGCCGCCTCGTGTCGTCGCTCTACTCGGGTCTCGCGGCCAGCGGTGTCCCCGTGGTCGGCATCGAGACCACCGACGCGCGACCTACGCGGATCGGCCTCTACGACACGGCCGGGTTCTCCAGTGTCGACTCGGTCGACGCGCAACTCGGCCGGGTCGCGCTCGCCGCGCTGCTCGCCGGCGCCGACGAGGGACAGTACGGTCTGAAGTCCACCGCCGAGGCCTCTGTGCCGCCGATCGAGCCGCTGCCGCTCGCGCCGCTCCCGGGTGGCTAGCCCGGTCGCGATCCTCATCGCCGCACGCGATGAGGGGGAGCGGATCGGGACGACCGTAGTACGGCTGCGTGCGGCGTTTCCCGCAGCCGAGGTGATCGTTGCTGACGACGGCTCGCGCGATCGCACGGCCGAGGTCGCCGAGGAGGCCGGGGCTCGGGTGCTGCGGCTCCCTCGCCGCGGGAAGGGCCAGGCGCTGACGTTTGCCGAGCGCGAGGCGCCGCCTGGGCAGGTTCTCCTCTGCGATGCCGACCTCGACGGAGACCTCGCGCCGCTCGCCGACGCCGACGCCGATCTCGCGATCGCCGTCTTCGCCGAGCGGCAGGGCGGTGGCCTCGGCATCGCCAAGCGCGCCGCGCGCGTGCTGATTCGCGCCCGGTCCGGGTTCGTCGCCGTCGAGCCGCTGTCAGGACAGCGTGCGTTCTCGGCAGACGCGCGGGCCGCCTGCTTCCCGCTCGCCGCAGGGTTCGGGTGCGAGGTCGCGGCGACCGTCGACGCCGCACGGGCCGAGCTCCGGGTCGCCGAGCTCGAGCTGCCGCTCCGCCACAGGGCGACGGGCCGGGACGCTGCGGGCTTCGCGCACCGCGCGCGTCAGCTCCTCGACGCGCTGCTCGCCTGCGGCCCGCAGGGCACGAACTTCCGCGGCCTGCGGCTCCCGCTCGTCGGAGCCGTGGTCGCTGTCGGACAGGGGCCAGTCGTCGCCGCCGCGGGTGTCGCGGGCCTGGCCGACGATCTTTGGAGCGGCCCCGAGCGCGGCTTCCGCGCACACTTGAGCGCTGGGCGAACCACCGGCGTCCTCAAGCTCGCGGTGATCCCGCTCGCCGGTTTCCTTGCCACGCGGAAGCTCTCGGGCGGGCTGCTCGTCGGCCTCGCGGCGAACTTCCTCAACCAGCTCGACACTCGTCCGGGCCGTGCTTTGAAGGCGTACATCCTGGCCGGGCTCGCCGTCGACGCTCCGGTCGGGACCGCCGTCCTGCTGCTTCCCTACGATCTTCGCGAGAGGACGATGCTGGGCGACTGCGGATCGAATGCGCTGGGGGCGCTGATAGGGTTGAGGTCCGTGAGTCGTCTCACGGATCGGGGTCGCTGGCTGGCAATCGGGGCGCTGGCCGGGCTCACTCTCCTCGGCGAACGACGCTCACTCGGCGAACTGATCGAGCGGGCGCCGGGCCTCGCGCAGCTCGATCGCTTGGGGCGGCACGAGTGAGGCCGCGCCCGCCCAAGTACGTCTTCGTCACGGGCGGCGTCGTCTCGTCGCTCGGCAAAGGGATCACCGCCGCGTCGCTCGGGCGGCTGCTGAAGGCGCGCGGCCTGAAGGTGCAGGTGCAGAAGTTCGACCCCTACCTGAACGTCGACCCGGGGACGATGAGCCCGTTCCAGCACGGCGAGGTGTTCGTCACGGAGGACGGCGCCGAGACCGACCTCGACATCGGCCACTACGAGCGGTTCATCGACGAGAACTTCTCGCGGAATGCGAACCACACGTCCGGGTCGATCTGGTACTCGGTGCTCCGCAAGGAACGGAAAGGCGAGTACCTGGGCTCCACCGTCCAGGTGATCCCGCACATCACCAACGAGATCAAGGAGCGGATCCGGCGCGCCGCGGAGGCCTCCGACACCGACGTGATCATCACCGAGGTCGGAGGCACCGTCGGGGACATCGAGTCGCTGCCGTTTCTCGAGGCGATCCGTCAGTTCCGGCGCGAGGCGGGCCCGGGGAACGTCGTCTACCTGCACGTGACCTACGTCCCGTACGTGGACTCGGCCGGCGAGCTGAAGACGAAGCCCACGCAGCATTCGGTCAACGAGCTGCGCAAGATCGGTATCCACCCGGACATCGTCGTCGCGCGCTCGACCGAGGGCCTGAGCGCCGATCTCCGCGAAAAGATCGCGCTGTTCGCCGACATCGAGCCTCGGGCCGTGGTGGTGAACCGCGACGTGCCGGACGTCTACCTCGTGCCGCAGGCACTCGAGGCCGAGGGGCTCGACACACTCGTTGCCGAGATGCTCAGCCTGCCCGAGGGTCAGGCGGAGCTCGGCGAGTGGAACGACCTCACCGACCGGATCAAGCAGCTCGGCCCGCCGGTCGAGATCGGGCTCGTCGGGAAGTACGTCAAGCTCCACGACGCCTACCTGTCCGTGCACGAGGCGTTGAAGCACGCGGGGATTCATCACGGCGTCGGCGTCCGGGTGCGGTGGGTTGACGCCGAGGGCGCATCGCTGGAGGAGCTCCAGGCGGAGCTGGCGCAGGTCGACGGCGTGCTCGTGCCGGGCGGGTTCGGCTCGCGAGGCTGGGAGGGCAAGATCATGGCCTGCCGCGTCGCGCGCGAGCAGAGGATCCCGTACCTGGGGATCTGTCTCGGGATGCACGTCGCGGTCTCCGAGTTCGCGCGGCACGTGGTCGGGCTCGACGGAGCGAACTCGACCGAGATGGACCCGGAGACGCCCTATCCGGTGATCGACCTCCTGCCGGAGCAGAAGGGGATCGAGGATCTCGGCGGGACGATGCGGCTCGGCGCCCAGGCGGTCGAGCTCGTGGGCGGGACGCGGACGAGGGCGACGTACGACGACGAGGCAGTCGTCAACGAGCGGCATCGCCACCGCTACGAGGTGAACAACCACTTCCGCCCGCGCCTCGAAGAGGCCGGCCTGGTGGTGTCAGGGACGTATCAGGAGGGACGGCTCGTCGAGATCATCGAGCTGCCCGACCACCCGTGGTTCGTCGCGAGCCAGTTCCACCCGGAGTTCAAGTCGCGACCCACGCGGCCTGCGCCGCTCTTCCGCGAGTTCGTGGGGGCTGCGGTCGAGCGCTCACGCGCCCGGACCGGGTCCGGCGAGCGCGCCGGCGTTCCCGCCTTGTAGTAGAGGGCCGATGCGAAATTCACCCGGGCCGGTGGCACCCCAGACACGGCGCCGGATCAGCGCGTTCGCCCGCGACACGTAGCTCCGCTACGCGCCGCGAACGACCACGCTGCCCGGCTTGGTCCGGAGCGCCCCCGGCTGCGGCTGAATTTCCCATCGACCCTCTAGCCGGCCTTACAACTTCGGCACGAAGGCGTGTCCCACGTGTGCGCCACTCGTCTCTACGTTCTGTTGCATGAACAGAAAACACCTCATGCTCAACGTGCTCGTGCTGCTCGCGCTCGCGGGGGGCGGGTCGGCGGCTGCGGCGCCCAGCGGGCCCGATCTCTGCGATCGGGGACTCTGCGGGCCGCCGCCTCCTCCACCGCCTCCGCCTCCACCGCCGCCCGCGCCTCCACCGCCACCGCCGGTGCCGTCGTATCTCCCGAACGGTTGGTTCGACACGGTCTCCGCGGACGGGATCGCCTCCGGGTGGGCGTGCGATCCGAACGATTTCAGCGTGCCGCTCGAGATCCACTTCTACGTCGACGGGCCCTCTGGGGCGGGCGGGAGCTACGTCGGGTCTGCTGTGGCGAACGTCGCGCGGGAACCCGGCGTCGCGAACGCCTGCGGTGGGCACGCGTCGCACGGATTCGCCTTCTCGCTTCCGCCTTCCCTTTGGACCGGGATTGCACGGACGCTCTACGCCTACGCCATCAACATCGGCCCCGCGGCGAGCAACCCGCTGCTGAGCGGTTCGCCGCAGTGGTTCAACCTCGGACCACCGCCTCCGCCGGCGGAGTTCTGGGACGAGAACGTGCTGCCGCCGGCCGAGGGCACGGGAAGCAGCGGCGGCTTTTACTCCACCACCTGTCCACGCCAGTGGAAGTTCGGGAAGGAGCTCCTGCGCTCACAGGGACCCGCTTTCTGGACGCGCAGGCTGTACCTCTACGTGGTCTGGTGCAGTAACAGCCTCACGGGTGTCATCACCAACTACAGCCACTCCGTCCGAACCTCCCACGGCAACTGGTGTCAAAACACGCTCACGCCGGCGTCGAAAGTGACCGACGGCGGTCGCGGAGCGCGATATGTCGAGATCCAGGCCTGGGTGGAGGTCGAGTGCGCTTCAGTCCCGTTCAGTTGGCCGAAGCATCACGATACGCTCATGATGAGGATCCGCTACTTCCCGAGCGGGTGGTACCGAACGACCGCACATGACTAGGAGCCGAGCGTGAATCAGATTGCGACAGGCAGTCGCTTCCCGCTGTGGATGAAGGTTGCGGTCGCGCTGGCGATCATCTGGGTGCTGGGAGCTGCGAGCGCCGCGATCGGCCAACTGGGAGGCTCAGCGCCGCCGGAGCAAGGCAGAGGCGTCGAGTTGCAGCGGCCCTAGCTGCCAAGACTCGTCCAATTGGGACATCTTGCTCGGGCGGGTGAAGGAGGCCAAGATGGGGCCCATGAGTCTCGGCAAGATCGTCGCGATAGTGGCTCTCGCCTTCGCTGCACTGATGCTCGTCTCGACGGTGGCGACCTACCTTCTCTGGTCGAGCAATGACGAGCCGCCATCCCCGTCGGGAACCGTGCCGACGATATCGCCGTAGCGACGGCAGCGCCGCCCCTACGATTCGGCGATGCCGAACTGGGCGCCGGACGTCGTAGGGCTCTTCACCGAGCTCGCTGCGATCCCCAGTCCGCCGGGCTCCGAGCGGGAGGTCGCCGACCGGGTCCGCGCGTACCTCGAGGGGCTCGGGCTCGAGGTGACCGAGGACGACGCAGCCGAAGCGGTCGACGGCAACGCAGGGAACCTCCTCTGCCGGCTCGAGCCGACGAGCTCGAACGGTGGCCTGCCGATTTTCCTGTGCGCGCACCTGGACACGGTCCAGCCGACGGGGCCGCTCGAGCCCGTCGTCGAGGACGGCGTCGTGCGGAACGCCGGCGGGACGATCCTCGGCGCCGACAACAAGGCCGCCGTCGCCTCGATGCTCGAGGCGGTTCGCCTGATCCTGTCGGAGAACCGTCCGCACGCCGGTATCGAGCTCCTGTTCACGCCGCAGGAAGAGGTCGGGCTGAGGGGCGCGAAGGCATTCGACGTCGGCCGGCTCGCCGCGGAGGTCGGTTTCGTCTTCGACCACGCCGCGCCGATCGGCGACGTGATGCTCGGCGCGCCTCACGCGCGGGTGATCGAGGTGACGATGCGGGGCCGCGCGGCGCACGCCGGGATCGCCCCGGAGGAGGGCCGCTCCGCCATCGTCGCGGCGGCGCGCGCGATCGGCGACCTCCGGCTCGGGCGCCTCGACGACGAGACGACGGCGAGCGTCGGGCTGATTCAGGGCGGCGTCGCGCGGAACATCGTCCCTGAGCGCTGCACGTTCTCGATCGACGTGCGCTCCCACGACGAGCGAAAGCTCGCGGAGCTCGTGAAGGAGCTCCTCGAGACGATCACCTTCGCCGCAGCCCTCGAGCAGTGCGAGGCCGAGACGACCATCGGCGAGAGCTACACGGGTTACCGGTTTGCCCGCGGCGACCTTCCCGTCCGGCTTGCCTGCGAAGCGCTCCAGCGCGAAGGATTCGAGCCACGTCTCGGGCTGGGCGGCGGAGGCGCGGACGCGAACGTCTTCAACGAACGCGGCCGGCCGTGCGTCAATCTCGCGAACGGCATGGCCGCGATCCATACGCCCGACGAACACATCGCCGTCGCAGACCTCGAGCGGATGGTCGACGTCACGCTGGCGCTCGTCGACGCGGCGCGCGATGGCGCTTAGCCTCCGCCGCGGCACGGTCTCTCGGGTCGTCGATCAGGGGGAGGAGCTGATCCGCCTCGAAGTGGACGGAGCTCCGTGCCTGGCGTACCCGCGGCTGACCGGCGAAGTCGCGGTCGGCGACGACGTCGTCGTCAACGTCCAGGCGCGCCAGCTCGAGCTGGGCTCGGGGGGCTTCGACGTCCTCTATCTGAACCTGACACAAGGGCTCGACGGCGAGCCGAGGCCAGATGCACACGTCATGAACCTCCCTTACACGCCGCTCCAGCATGCGGCGCGGCATGTCGAGGAGGGCTCATCGCTGCCGGAGACGCTCGATGGGCTCCCGGTGGTCTGCTGTTCGCTCCACAGTCAGGTCGCCCCGGTTTGTGCGGGGCTGCGTGGCCACGGCGTCCGGGTCGTCTACGTGCAGGTCGCGGGCGGGGCCCTGCCGGTCTCCCTCTCGGACGCCCTTCGCGAGCTGAAGAGCTGGCGCCTGCTCGAGGTCACCGTCGCCGTCGCGCCGTGTCTCGACGGCGACGCCCAGGCCGTGACGATCGCGTCGGCGCTCGCTTGGGCGCGCGAGCAAGGCGCGAGCGCGGCGGTCTGCTCCGTCGGCCCCGGCATCGTCGGGACGGCAAGCGCCTTCGGGCACGGCGGCCTTGCAATGGTGGAAGTCGCGGACACCGCTCGGGCGCTCGGCGGCCGCCCTGTTCTTGCCGTCCGCTATTCCGAGGCCGACGAGCGGGAGCGCCATCGGGGGGTCTCGCACCACACGCGATCGATCCTGCAGCTCTGCGGCGACGTCGAGATCGCCTGGCCGCGGGGCCTCGAGGCGCCCGAGTGGCTGCGGCCGCACAGCGAGGTGGACGTCGAGGGTTGGCACGAGGAGTGTTCGCGGCTGCCGCTCTCGCACATGGGGCGAGGACTGGACGACGATCCGTGCTTCTTCATGGCTGCGTATGCCGCTGGGCGACACGCCCGGGAGCTCCTGGCGGGTTGATGGAAGAGCGGCGGCTCGGGCCGGTCGTCGGGCTCGGCACGTGGAACACGTTCGGCAGCGACGCGGAGCTCGCGCATGACGTCGTCAGCACCGCCCTGGCGTCCGAAACGCGGTTTTTCGACTCCTCGCCGATGTACGGCAACGCGGAGCGCTCGCTGGCCGCCGCTCTCGGGGAGCGCCGGGTAGACGCGGCCTTCGCGACGAAGATCTGGGCGCCGACCGTCGAGCAGGGCCGCGAGCAGCTGGAACGGCAGCTCGAGTGGTTCGGCCGCGTCGAGGTGGAGCAGGTCCACAACCTGGTCGCCTGGCAGGACCATCTGGGCTGGCTGGAGGACGAGCGCGACGCCGGGCGCATCGGACTGATCGGCGTGACCCACTACAGCCCGCTCGCATTCGACGAGCTCGCCGTCGCGATGCGCAGCGGCCGGTTCGAGACGGTCCAGCTGCCCCTGAACCCGCTGGAACGCGCCGCCGAGCGCGTCCTTCTCCCGCTCGCGGCCGAGCTCGAGCTGCCCGTCATCGTCATGCGCCCCTTCGCAGAGGGCGAGTTGCTCGAGCGACCGCCCGGTTCGAGTGACATCGAGCCTCTGCACGAGTTCGGTGTCGAGACCTGGCCGCAGGCACTTCTCAAGTGGGCGCTCTCGGACGAACGCGTCGACGTCGTGATCCCTGCGACACGCAACCCGCTGCACGCTGCGAGCAACGCTCTTGCCGGCTCGCCGCCATGGTTCGGACCGGAGGAGCGGCGCTACGTGGAACGGCTCGCCGGCGCCTAGTGCCCCATCCAGCAATACACGCCAGCCTCTGGCCCGCGATCACGCGGCGCCAGAGCCCACCCTCCTCCTCACCAAGGCTGTCCAGCCTTGGCTCGTCGGAGTGCGGCCTCTGGCTTGGTGCTCGCGACCCAGAAGCGAGGCAGCATTACTGGACGGGGCACCAACCGGAATAATCCGCCACGCATGCGCGTCGGCGTCGCCAAGGAGATCAAGCAGGACGAGTATCGGGTGGCGCTGACGCCGGCCGGCGCTCTCGAGCTCGTGGGCGACGGGCACACCGTCGTGGTCGAAACCGGCGCGGGGGAGGGGAGCTCCTTCCCGGATTCGGAATACGAACGTGTCGGCGCCCGGATTGCGTCGGTGGACGAGGTCTGGGCCGACTCTGAGCTCGTGCTGAAGGTCAAGGAGCCGATCCCGGAGGAGTACGGGCGGATCCGCGAAGGCCAGATCCTCTTCACGTACCTCCACCTCGCGGCGAGCGATGAGCTCACCCGAGCCCTCGTCGAGAGCGGCGCGGCCTGCGTTGCCTACGAGACGGTCGAGACGGATGACCGCGCGCTGCCGCTCCTTGCCCCGATGAGCGAGATCGCCGGCCGGCTCGCGGCGCAGGCCGGCGCGACGTTCCTCGAAAAGCCGCTCGGCGGCCGCGGGCTCCTGCTCGGAGGTGTTCCGGGCGTGGCGCCCGGTGAGGTCGTCGTCATCGGCGGCGGGATGGTCGGCTACAACGCCGCGGTGATTGCGCTGGGCCTCGGCGCGAACGTCACGATCCTCGAGCGCTCGATCGACCGCATGCGCCACCTCGAGGAAGTGCTCGGCGCGCGCGTGACGTTGCTGATGTCCTCGAGCCTCCAGATCCAGGAGTCGATCTCGACCGCGGACGTCGTCGTCGGAGCAGTGCTGATCCCAGGGGCGCTCGCGCCGAAGCTGATCACTCGCGAGATGGTCACGGGCATGAAGGAGGGCTCCGTGGTCGCCGACGTCGCCATCGATCAGGGTGGCTGCGTCGAGACCTCGCGGCCGACGACGCACTCGGAGCCGGTGTTCGTCGTCGACGGAGTGATCCACTACTGCGTCGCGAACATGCCGGGCGCCGTCCCGATCACCTCGACGAAGGCGCTGACGAACGCGACGCTCCCGTACGTCGAGGAGATCGCGCGGCACGGGTTGCGAGAAGCGATCGCGCGAGACCGCGCCCTCGCTCGTGGCGTCAACGTGATCGAGGGAAAGGTCACCTACGAGGCGGTCGCGGAGGCGCACGGGCTCGAGTACACGCCGCTCGACGAGGTGCTTCGGCTGTCGCCGGTGTGACTCTGCGCTAGGTCTCGGTCGCCGGGGCTTCGGGCTTCTTCCTGGGACCGGACGGAGTGATCTTGACCACGACCCACGTCATCGCCGCGGCGAGCGCGATCGTCGCCACGATGTAGATCACCAAGCCGATGAGTCCCAGGACGGTCTCCAAAGCAACCCTAGAATAGCCCGGTTGATAGCGGGCCTCCCAGCGACCTTCGGCGGCGCCCGGCGCGCGATCACGCTGCGCCACGCGTCGTCCTCAGTCGCGCCCGGGCATTCCAGCCCGTGCGCTCCCTGCGTCCTAGCCTGGCTTGGTGCTCGCACGCCAGGCATCCACCAAGGTCACTAGGAGGCCCGCGTGCCCCGAGCCTGCGTGATCGTGCTCGATGCCGTGGGAGCGGGCGAGCTACCCGACGCCGCCGAGTTCGGCGACGAGGGCTCCGACACGTTGGGCAACGTGGCCAGGGCTGTCGGCGGCCTGGACCTCCCGAATCTCGAGGCCTTCGGCCTCGGAAACGTCAAGGAGCTCGAGGGCTGCCCGCCACAGCCCGGGGCACCCGCGATCGCCGGTCGGCTCCTCGAGCGCTCGAAAGGAAAGGACACGACCACGGGCCACTGGGAGCTGATGGGGGTCGTCACCGCGCAGCCGTTTCCGACCTACCCGCACGGCTTCCCCTTCGAGGTGCTCGACCCGTTCATGCACCGCACGGGCCGGGGGGTGCTGGGCAACAAGGCCGCATCGGGGACGGAGATCATCGAGGAGCTCGGCGAGGAGCATCAGCAAACAGGGAAGTGGATCGTCTACACCTCCGCGGACTCCGTCTTCCAGATCGCGGCCCACGTGAACACGATTCCGCTCGACGAGCTGTACCGTGCTTCGGAGATCGCGCGGGAGATCCTGACGGGCAAGCACGCTGTCGGCCGCGTGATCGCACGGCCGTTCGAGGGGGAGCCGGGGAACTACCTGCGCACACCGGACCGGCACGACTTCTCGCTCAAGCCGAAGCAGCCGAACTACCTCAGCCTGGTGCGCGAGGCCGGGAACAAGGTCCACGGCGTTGGGAAGATCCACGACATCTTCGCGGGGGTCGACGTCGACGAATCGCATCCGACGAGGTCGAACGTCGAGGGCATCACGCAAACGGAGAAGCTGCTGAGGGAGCTCGACGACGGGTTGATCTTCGTCAACCTCGTCGAGACGGACATGCTCTGGGGCCACCGGAACGACCCGGTGAACTTCCACCGCTGCCTCCAGGACTTCGACCGGCGCGTGCCTGACCTCCTTGGCCAGCTGCGCGACGGGGACCTGCTGATCCTGACCTCGGACCACGGCTGCGATCCGACGACTCCTTCGACCGACCACTCCCGTGAACACGCGATGCTGCTGACGTACGTGGAGGGGCGCAACGCGGGCGGGAGGATCCACGAAGGCGAGTTCGCCGACGTGGGCTCGACGGTGAACGCATGGCTTGGGGGCAAGGCGCCACGCCGTGGGCTGCCGGGCAGCCCGATCGTCGAGCCTTGATCCGTCCCGCAGAGCTCATCCAGCGCAAGCGCGACGGCGAGGAGTTGAGCGACGGGGAGCTTTCGGAGCTCGTCCTCGGCTTCACTCGCGGCGAGATCCCGGACTACCAACTGGCCGCGTTCTGCATGGCGGTCTACTTCCAGGGGCTGTCGGCGGCCGAGACCTACGCGCTGACCGACGCGATGGTGCGAAGCGGCGAGACCATCGACCTCCGCGCCGAGCTCGGGCGCCTGGTGGCCGACAAGCACTCGACCGGCGGCGTCGGGGACAAAGCGTCGCTCGTCGTCGGCCCGCTGGTCGCGGCCTGCGGCATCCCGTTCGGGAAGATGAGCGGGCGCGGGCTCGGTCACACCGGCGGGACGCTCGACAAGCTCGAGTCGATCCCGGGCTTCCGGGTCGAGCTGTCGCGCGACGAGTTCGTCGAGCAGGTTCGCGACGTCGGTCTCGCCGTCATCGGACAGACGGCCGAGCTCGTCCCGGCGGACAAGCAGCTCTACGCGCTCCGTGACGTCACCGCGACGGTCGAGAACATCTCGCTGATCGCCGCCAGCATCATGTCCAAGAAGATCGCGGCGGGGGCGGACGCGATCGTGCTCGACGTCAAGGTCGGCGACGGCGCCTTCATGAAGTCGCTCGAAGACGCCCGAGCGCTGGCCGAGGCGATGCTGGAGCTCGGCCGCCGCGCCAATCGCAAGGTCGTCTGCGAGCTGACCGACATGGACCAGCCGCTTGGGCAAGCCGTCGGCAATGCGCTCGAGATCCGCGAGGCCGTCGCCACGCTGCGCGGCGACGGGCCTACGGATCTCACGGAGCTCGCTGTGGAGTCGGCTGTGCACCTCGTCGTCCTCTGCGAGGGCGTCGACCACGACGACGCGCGCCATCGCGTCGAAGCGGCCCTCGGCGACGGCCATGCACTCAACGCCTACGAGCGCTGGATTCGGGCGCAGGGCGGCGACCCGTCCGAGGACGCGCTCCCGACCGCTCCGGTCCTTCGAACGGTGTCGGCCGAACGGGACGGCTACGTCGGCCGGCTCCGGGCTCTCGCCGTCGGCGTGGCCGCGATGCGCCTGGGCGCGGGTCGCGTCACCAAGACCGACGAGATCGACCACGCCGTCGGCGTCGTGTGCGTGCGGAAGCGAGGTGACGCCGTCGTCGCAAACGACGTCCTCGCCGAGGTCCACGCGCAGGACGAGGCGTCGGCCGATGCCGCGGCGGCGGAGGTTCTCGCGGCGTACGAGCTCGCCGACGAGCCACCGGCGGCACGCGGCGTCATCCTCGACACGCTGGCCTAGAGCGACGCCGACCGAGGCTAGGCTTCCGCCGTGCCCGAGCTGCCCGAGGTCGAGACGGTCCGCGCAAGCCTCGAGCCGGTACTCGTCGGGCGGCGCTTCGAGCGGGTCGAGATCGCCGATCCGAGGCTGACGCGTCCTCTGGATCCCCAGGAAGTCTCCGCAGAGCTGAACGGGGAGGTCGTCCAGGCGGTGGAGCGACGCGGCAAGTATCTGGTTTTTCGGTTTCGAAGCGGTCGTGTACTCCTGATCCACCTCCGGATGACGGGGACGCTTGGCCATCACCGGAACGGAGGCCTCGAGGACGATCCGCACCGGCGAGCTGTTGTCAGACTAGACGACGGATCGGACGTCACGTATCGCGACGTGCGGCGCTTCGGTACGTGGCTTCTGCTCGAGCCTGGCGAGGAGACCGCCTACCTGACACAGCGCCTCGGCGAGGAGCCGCTCGGCAAGCGCTTCACGACCGACGTCCTCGCGGCCCGGCTCGCGAACCGTCGCACGCCCGTCAAGGCCGCGATTCTCGACCAGCGAGCCGCCGCGGGGATGGGAAACATCTACGCGGACGAGGCGCTGTGGCGCGCGCGCATCAACCCGCGCACCCAAGCGGGCGATCTTTCCAGAGAGTGACATTCGCCGGCTCCAGCGCGGTATCCGCGACGCGCTCCGTGCCGGCATCGCCCGGCAGGGGACGACCCTCCGCGACTACAGGACGCCGACCGGAGCCCGCGGCACGATGCAGGACGAGTTGCGCGTCTACGGACGGGAGAACGAGCCGTGTCCACGCTGCGGCACGGCGGTCGCGAAGACCCGCGTCGCAGGACGCGGCACGTACTACTGCCCCTCCTGCCAGCCGTCACCCGACGTCCCTGTGAGAGTCGCCGTCACCGGTGGCGCCGGGTTCATCGGCTCGCACGTCGCCGACGCTTTCCTCGCCCGTGGCGACGACGTGCTCGTCGTCGACGACCTCTCCGCCGGTAAGCGAGACCAGATTCCGGACGACGCGAAGCTCGCCCAACTGGACGTCGCCGATCTCGACGGTCTCCGCGCCGCGCTCGCCGACTTCCGGCCCGACGTCGTCTGCCACCTCGCCGCACAGGCCAGCGTCACCGTCTCCGTCGCGAATCCGGAGCTGGACTTCGCGTCCAACGTTCGCGGGACGTTCAACGTCTGCCGCGTCGCGGCCGAGCTCGGCGCACGCATCGTCTTCGCGTCGACAGGTGGTGCGCTCTACGGCAACCAGGCTCCGGTACCGACGCCGGAGACCTTCGTCGCCGCGCCGCTCTCGCCCTACGGCGCGTCGAAGCTCGCCGGCGAGGCGTTCGTCGCGACCCAGGCTCGATCACTCGGCGTCCCGAATGTCGTGCTCAGGCTCGGCAACGTCTACGGCCCGCGGCAGGACGCGCACGGCGAAGCCGGCGTCGTCGCGATCTTCAGCGAGCGGCTGCTCGGCGGAGAGACGCCGATCGTCTACGGCCATGGAAAGCCCACGCGCGACTACGTCCACGTCGCGGACATCACGCGCGGTTTCCTCCTCGCCGCCGATCACGATGCAGCCGGCACCTTCAACCTCGGGTGGGGGAGGGAGGTCGATGTCCTCGAGGTGCTCGCCGCACTCCAGCGTGCGGCCGGAACGGTCGTCGAGCCACAGCTCGAGCCGCTGCGCCCCGGCGAGCTCGACCGCAGCGCGATCGACTCGACGGCCGCCGCCGAGACGCTCGGCTGGCGCCCCGAGGTCGAGCTCGGGGACGGCCTCGCCGACACCTTCCGCTGGTACGCATCGGCGCGCGACGCCTAGCGCCCGCGCCGGCCGAGCCCGCCGGATGCCGTTGTACTCTCTGAGCGAGGTGCGCGGAGCCCCGTCCCCGACCGTCGATGGCTGACGCGGCTGCCCCTGCGGTGCGCGCGCGCGCCGCCGTGCCCGACCTCGGCGCGTTCGCCGTCGGCGCCGGTGCTGCCCTGGGAATGGGCGCCCTGGCCGCGGCCGACGGCGGCTACTTCCCGCCGGCCTGGGGCTGGACGGCGCTCGTCGGACTCTGGATCGCAGCCGCGTGGCTACTCCTCGGCCGCGCAGAGCTCGGCGGCGGCGTCCTCGGTCTGGCATTCCTCGGCGGCTTCGCCGGCCTGGCCGTCTGGACGTGGCTGTCGCTCCTCTGGACGGAGAACACGACGCAGACGGCGCTCGAGTCGTTTCGGCTGATCGCGTATCTCGGCGCGGCCGCCGCGTTGATGTTCGTCGTCCGGCGCGAGCACGTTCCGGCGCTTCTGCGCGGAGTGCTGACCGCGATCACGCTCGTCTCGGCGTACGGTCTCGCGACCCGTTTCTTCCCCGACCGCCTCGGCAGCTATGACCCGATCGCGACGTACCGGCTCTCGGAGCCGCTCGGCTACTGGAACGGCCTGGGGATCTTCGCGGCGATGGGCGCCCTACTCGCGCTCGGCCTCCTCGCACGCGACTCCAGCCTCGTCGCGCGCTGCCTCGCGGCAGCCTCGTTCCCGATCCTGCTCAGCACGATGTTCTTCACGTTCAGCCGTGGCGCATGGATCGCGCTCGGCGTCGGGTTGCTCGCGGCGTTCGCGCTGGATCCCCGACGCCTGCACCTCGTCGTCGCTGCCCTCGCCGTGGCGATTCCCTCGTTGATCGCGCTCTGGGCCGGCCTCAGCTCGGACGCGCTGACCGAGCGCGACGCGCCGCTCTTCGCGGCGATCGACCAGGGACAGATCGTGGCGGCGATCATCCTCGGCTGCTCGATCCTCGCGGCGGCCGCCGGAGCCGCGCTGGTGCTCGCCGAGCGCCGCGTGACACCAAGCCGCAACGTGCGGCTCGCCTTCGCCGGGCTGCTCGCCGTCCTCGCGCTCGGCGCAATCGGCGGCGTCCTTGTCAAGTTCGGCGGCCCCGTCGCCATGGTCGAAGAGGCCTATGACGCGTTCCGAGTCCCCGCCACGGAGCCGGAGGATCTCGAGCAGCGCCTCTTCTCGTTCTCGGGGAGCTACCGCCCGGAGCTCTGGGAGGTCTCGTGGGAGCAGTTCCGCCAGGCGCCGATCCTGGGCACCGGGCCGGGGACGTACGAGCAGTACTGGAACCGCGAACGCCCGATCTCGCACATTGTCACCGACGCCCACAACGTCTACCTGGAGACGGCGGCCGAGCTCGGGATCGTCGGCTTCGCCTTCCTGCTCGTCGCCTTCGGGGCGCCTCTGCTCGCTGCGTTCGGTGCCCGGCGCGAGCCGCTCGCGGTGGGCGCGTTCGGCGCCTACGTCGCGTACCTCGCACACGCCGGAATCGACTGGGACTGGGAGATGACGGGCCTCACCCTGCCGGCGCTCGGGTGCGCGGTCGCGCTCCTTCTGCTGCGGCCCACGACCGTCGTTCCATTCGTCCCGGGCGCCGCGATTCGTTACGGCGCGGTTGCAACGGCCGTCGTCCTCGCGGCGATCGCGCTCGGCGGCCTCGTCGGCGCCAGCGCCACCTCGGCGAGCCAGGACGCTTTGGCCGAATCGCCGCCGGATGTCGCCGAGGCCAGAAAGCAAGCGACGAAGGCGGAACGTTGGGCGCGCTGGTCGTCCGAGCCGTGGCAGCGCCTCGGCGAGGCGCAGCTCGCGGCGGACGACCTGGCGGGGGCCCGACAGAGCTTCCGCAAGGCGATCGCCAAGGAACCGACCGACTGGGAGCTCTGGTACCGCCTCGCGGAGGCGAGCAGCGGCGCCGAGCGGCGTCGCGCGATCGCGGCAGCCTCCCGGCTGAACCCACGAAGCCCCGAGATCGAGGAGCTCAGGCAGGAGAGCGACTAGTGCTCCGGCGCGACCCCCTCGCGAACATCGAGCCGCTGATCCGGCGCGTCTACGCGTACATCGCCTACCGCGTGGGCGACGGCCCGGACGCCGAGGATCTGACCAGCGAGACCTTCGAGCGCGCTCTGCGCTACCGCAAGAGCTACGACCCGAGGAAGGGCGAACCGGTCGCCTGGCTCCTGGGGATCGCCAAGCGCTGCATCGACGGGCGTGGCCCGCGGCTCGAGTACGCGACCGAGGCGCTCGAAGAGGGCAGCTTGGACGACATCGAGGAGGACACCGTCCGTCGCCTGACCGTCGCGCGAGCCGTGAGCACGCTGGACGAGCGTGACCGCGAGCTGATCGCGCTCCGCTACGGCGCGGATCTCACCGCGCGGCAGATCGCGGAGCTGCAGGGCGCACGCACGAACGCGATTGAGGTAGCCCTGCACCGCGCGCTCGGGCGACTCCGCGAGAACTTCGTCGAAGACGAGGCCGAGACCCCTGTAAGGAAACGCGGCGCATCCCGGTAATAGGGGGTACGAAATGGCAAGCAATGAGGGGGTTCACTGAAATGCGTTACTGGCGGAGACGGCACGAGCCGTTCGATCTCGAGGCTGAGCTGAAGGCAAGCCGGCCCGAGCCTTCGCCTGAGCTCGTGCATCGGGTCGAGGCACGTGTCAGGCACAGCGGCCGCACCCGCGTCGGCAGTTCGCTTCGCGTCGCCTTCGTCGGTGCACTGACGGCCGTGATGCTCATCTCGGTCGCGTCGGTCGGGGGAGTCGGCTACGCGGCTTCTGACGTCGGCGACGCAGTCGCGAGCGTCAAGCGGGTCGTAACACCGAAGGACGTCGTGAAGGTGCTCAAGAAGAGCGCCGCGATCGACCAGTACGGCCCGAAGAAGAAGGTCGTCAAGAAGAAGAAGGTCAAGAAGGCCAAGAAGGGCAAGGGCGCGAAGGGCAAGGTCAGGGCCCGGACGCGGCCGCCGTTCACCGGCTAGCAGCACGGCACCAGCGAGACGGCTAGGAGGGCGGCCCGGAAGGGTCGCCCTCCTTGTGCTAGAAGAAACCAAGGGGTCATACGGATGCAGGCACGGGCAGGGCAAAGAGGACGCCGAGTGGCGCTTGCCGCCGCCGTCCTCGTCTGTGCGCTCGGCACCGCCGGTGGAGCGCCGGCCAGCGACGGCGTCCTCTGGCAGGGAAACACGCCGGAGCACAAGACCGCGGTCTCGGCCGGCGTGGGCCACGAGCTGCGCATCCCGCTCGAAGCGTCCGGTCCGCTCGACTCGTCGACGCAGATCGTCGCCGAGCGCCTTCCGGCTGGCGCTCGGCTGGTTCGTACGTCGGACTCACCCGCGATGGCTGTCCTGCGCTGGCGCCCGACGAGGGCGCAGCGCGGCGAGTGGTCGCTCCGCTTCCGCGCCGTCTCCGGGAGCGCGACGGCTCCGCCGCTCCTCGTCTACGTGCACGTCGGAGGTCGGCCGGCTCGCGCGTTCAAGGTCTCGAACGCCGACGGCGTCTCGCACAGCGCAACGCTCGTCCGCTCGGTGAACGCCCTGGTGCGCCCAGCCGAGGGATCGCGGATCGTCACGAGACTGCGGTCAGTGACCCCGGAGCACGTGCCCCACGTCGTGTACCTCCTCGCCGGACGGATCGACGGTGACGGCCGCTACTGGCTGCAGGTGAGGCTCCCGATCCTCCCGAACGGCTCGGCGGGCTGGATCCCACGCGACGCCCTGACCGACTTCCGGAAGGTCGACACTCACCTCGTCATCGATCGCGCGCGCCTCCGGGCCACGCTCTTCAAGGGCGGGCGGCCGATCTTCCGCTCGATCGTCGGCGTCGGTGAGCCGCACTGGCCCACGCCGTCCGGCCGGTTCTACGTGCGGGAGCGCCTGACGGGATTCACCGACCCGATCTACGGCGCGATCGCATTCGGCACGAACGGACGCTCGGCCGTGCTGACCGACTGGCCGGGAGGCGGCTTCATCGGCATCCACGGGACGAACCAGCCGCAGATCCTCCCGGGACGAGTCTCCCACGGTTGTGTCCGGCTCCCGAACCCCTCGATCCGCCGCCTCGACCGGCTGATGCAGGTTGGAACGCCGGTCACGATCCGCTGAAAGGTCGGCTAAGCTTGCGGCGCTTCATGGGGGGACGGCACGGAAAGATCCTGGCAGGGGCGGCGCTGCTGTGTCTCGCGGTGCCGGCCTCCGTCGGCGCGCGCACAGACGCAGGGCCGACAGCCAGCTGGACGCCGCCGACTCCGGCTGAGAACCGCGTCTTCACGGTCGGCGCCGGCAAGGAGCTCACGTTCTCCCTCTCCGCGGTCTCGCCTGGAGCGCCCCTCGTGAACGTCTCGATCACCCACCAGGGCCTCCCGGCGAACGCCGCCTTCCAGCAGACGACCGGCAACCCGGCGACGGCGACCGTCACCTTCACGCCCACGAGCGGACAGGCCGGCACGACGTGGAAGGTCCAGTTCGTGGCGCGGCCGAGCGGCCCCGGAATCGCCCCCGCGTACCGGCACATCTCGATCGTCGTCCCACGGCCGCCGCCGCCAAAGCCGAAACCGAAGCCGAAACCCAAGCCGAAGGCCAAGCGCTTCATCCTCTCCAGCGAGAAGAAGGAGATCTTCCGCTTCGCGTTCGTCATCCGGCCGGCGGTCGTCCGGGCAGCGCCGCGCCGTACCTCGGCGTCGGTCGCGAAGCTCGGCCGCTGGACGCCGGAGGGGACGACGAATCTCGTCCTCACGCTGGACGGTCGGCGAACGACCCGCGGCGTGTGGATCCGCGTTCGACTGCCGATCCTTCCCGCGAACCGGACTGGCTGGGTGCAGCGCAAGGCGTTGAGCGACTGGAAGGAAGTGCGGACCCGCCTCGTCGTCGACCGCCGTCGTCTGCGCGCGACTCTCTACCGTCGCGGCCAGGTCGTCTTCCAGGCACCGGTCGGGATCGGCGTCTCGCGCTGGCCGACGCCGCGGGGGCAGTTCTTCATCCGCAACCAGCTCTACGGGTTCGGGAATCCGGTCTACGGCCCGATCGCGTTCGGGACGAGCGCCCGGTCACCGGTGCTCACCGACTGGCCGGGCGGCGGCTTCATCGGCATCCACGGAACGAACCAGCCACACCTGGTGCCGGGACGGGTCTCCCACGGCTGCATCCGGATGAAGAACGGCCACATCCTCCGACTGGCGAAGCTGATGCCCGTCGGAACGCCGCTCAGCGTTCGCTAGGCGGCGAACTGCCCCGCCTGGTCTAACCGCCAGAGTTCGACGTAGCCGCCGATCGGCTCGTCGTCGACGAAGATCTGCGGCACCGTCCAGCGTCCGGTGAGGTCGTAGATCGTCTGGCGGAACGCAGCGTCGTCGTCGAGCGAGATCTCCTCGTAGGGAATCCCACGCTCCTCGAGTAGCGCCTTTGCGCGAACGCAGTAGCCGCACCAGCGCGTCGTGTAGAGCCGTACGCGTGCCATCACGCCTGATTTTCCCGACAGGTGCCGCTTCTACACTTGTTCCATGGCGCGCCGCAGCTACAAGACCGAGGCCGTCGTCCTGCGATCGATGCGGTTCGGGGAGGCCGACCGCGTTCTCCACCTCTACACGCTCGATCGCGGCCGCATCGGAGCCGTGGCGAAAGGGATCCGCAAGACGACGTCGCGCTTCGGCGGCCGGCTCGAGCCGCTGAGCCATGTCGAGCTCCTCCTCCACCAGGGATCCGGCGAGCTGCAGACGATCACCGGGGTGGAACTGCTCGGCGCGCACCGCGCCGCGCGCGAGGATCCGTACCGCCTCGGCGTCGGCTTCATCGCGCTCGAGGCGATGCTCCGGCTCTTCCCGGAGCAGGAGGCGAACGCGCGGGCCTTCGGAGCGCTGACGCGGTTCCTCGACTTGCTCGACCAGACCGAACCGCGGGCCGGGGAACGGGCGGGCACCGATCCGCTCGTCCTGAGCTTCCAGCTGAAGCTGCTCTGGCTCTCCGGCTACCTGCCGCACCTCACGAGCTGCGCGGAGTGCGGCGCCGAGGCTGGTCTCGTCGGGTACTCGCCGCGGGCCGGCGGCGCGGTGTGCGCAGGCTGTCGCGCGGACTCGATCTCGCTGTCGCCGGCCGGTCTACGCGGGATCGAGACGCTCCTGGCGACCCCGCTCGCCGACGCCGCCGCAGCGGGGCTCACCCCGCGGGCCGCGCGGGAGGCGCTCGCCGTGATCTCGTCGTCGTACGAGTACCACGGCGGCTTCCGCCTGAAGACGCTATCGGCCTAGAGTTCCCGCACCCGTGGCGCTGAACTTCCAAGAGATGATCGCCGCGCTGCAGTCCTACTGGGCCGAGCGCGGGTGCGTCGTCATGCAGCCGTACCACACGGAGGTCGGTGCGGGCACCTTCAACCCGGCGACGTTCCTGCGCTGCCTCGGGCCGGATCCGTGGCGGGCGGTCTACGTCGAGCCGAGCATCCGCCCGTCCGACGGCCGCTACGGCGAGAACCCGTACCGGTTCCAGCACTACTACCAGGTGCAGGTCGTCCTCAAGCCGGCGCCGGAGGACATCCTCGACCAGTACTTCGGCTCGCTCGAGGCGCTCGGGATCGACACGCGGCGCCACGACGTGCGGCTCGTCGAGGACGACTGGGAGGGGCCGACGCTCGGCGCGTGGGGTCTCGGCTGGGAGGTCTGGGTCGACGGCATGGAGGTCACGCAGTTCACGTACTTCCAGCAGCTCGGCGGGATGGACGTCGACGTGGTCGCCGGCGAGATCACTTACGGGACGGAGCGTCTCGCGATGTTCCTCCAGGGGAAGCGTTCGGCGCTCGAGCTCGAGTGGGCGCCGGGGCTCACCTGGGGCGACATCTACCGCGAAAACGAGCGGCAGTGGTCGGTCTACAACTTCGAGGAGGCGCCGGTCGACACGCTCATGCGCCGCTTCGAGGAGCACGAGGCCGAGTGCGCGCACCTGCTCGCGCGAAAGCTGCCGCTCCCGGCCTACGACCAGGTGCTCAAGGCTTCGCACGCGTTCAACCTGCTCGACGCCCGCGGCGCGATTTCCGTGACCGAGCGTGCGTCGTACATCGGGCGCGTGCGGGACCTGGCGCGGCGGGTCGCGGAGGAGCACATTGCACACGCTGCTGCTTGAGATCGGCTGCGAGGAGCTGCCGGCCGCCTCGGTCCGCGAGGCGGAGGCGCAGCTGCCCGCCCTCTGCGAGCGCCATCTCGGGCGGGCGCCGGAACAGGTCTTCGTGGGGCCACGGCGCCTCGCCGTCCTCGTCACGGGGCTCGAAGAGGAGACGGGCGAACGTTGGGTGAAGGGCCCGCCGGTGGCGCTGCGTGAGAAGGCGGCGACCGGGTTCGCCAAGCGCCACGGCGTGTCCGTCGAGGACCTGGAGGAACGCGACGGCTTCCTCGGGGCCATTGTCCAGGGACAGTCCCTGGACAGCGTCCTGCCGGGACGGCTCGACGAGCTCATCGGCGGCCTGCGGTTCGGCAAGACGATGCGCTGGGACGAGTCCGGACGGCGATTTCCGCGGCCGATTCGCTGGACCTGCGCGCGGCTCGACGATCGGCCCGTCGACGGCCACGGCACAGAGACGCGCGGCCATCGTTTCACTCACGGCACAGTGTCCCTCCCGGACGCCGAGGGGTATGTGGAAACTCTGCGCGCCGCGGACGTCGAGCCGGACGCCGCCGAGCGCGAGCGGCGAATCCGGGAAGGGCTCGACGCGCTCGGTGAGTGGCGCGACCCGCTCACCAAGCTCCGGGAGGTCGTCCACCTCGTCGAATGGCCGTCAGTGCTCGAGGGCACGTTCGACGAGCGCTTCCTCTCCTTGCCGGAGCGGGTGGTCGAGACCGCGATGCAGTCGCACCAGCGCTACTTCCCCCTGGGCGGGAACCGCTTCGCGCTCGTCGCGAACGGGGGGGATGCGGACACGGTGCGCGCCGGCAACGAGACGGTGCTCGAGGGACGGCTCGACGACGCGTCGTTCACGATGGAGCGCGACCTTGCGGCCGGCATCGAGGAGCTGGCAAACCGGCTCGGCTCAATCGTCTATTTCGCCGGCGCCGGCTCGTTCGCGGACAAGGCAGAACGGCTCCGCACCCTCGTCGACCGCCTGAGCGGCGGCGAGGCCTCGCTCGAAGCGGCGCGCCTCGCGAAGGCGGACCAGGCCGCGGAGCTCGTCCGCGAGTTCCCGGAGCTGGAGGGCTACATCGGTGCGGAGTACGCGCGCCTCGCCGGCTTTCCCGAGGCGGTCTGCGCCGCGATCGCGGAGCAGTACCTTCCGGACTCGGCGGGCGGGCCGCTGCCGACAACGGAGCCGGGCCGGGTGCTGGCCGCGGCGGACAAGATCGACAGCCTGAACACCTCGTTCTCGCTCGGCCACAAGCCGACGGGCTCACGCGATCCGTTCGGTCTTCGCCGCGCCGCGATCGGGCTCTGCCGGCTCGCGACCGAGGGAGGGCTGACCATTCCCCGAGAGCTCCTGGCCGACGAGGTGGGGGAGTTCGTCGAGGAGCGCTTCGAGGGGCTCCTGCCGGACGTCCCGGTGGAATTCGTGCGCGCCGCGCGCGCCGCCGAGGTGCGAGACCTCGGATCCGTCGCCCGGCTCGCGCAGGCACTCGCCGCGCTGCCCGACGAGCGGCTCGAGCCGATCCACACCGCGTACATCCGCGCCGCCAGGCTCGGGGAGAAGGAAGAGTCCGCCGCGAAGCTCGACACCGAGCTCCTGGAGGAGGGGGCGGAGCGCGACGTCGCAGGCGCCCTCGCCGAGCTCGAGCCAGAGCTGACGAGCGCGCTCGAGACGGGCGACTTCGAGGCGGCGGTCGAGGCCGGCGCCAAGCTCGGCCCGGTGCTCCACCGCTTCTTCGAGGACGTGCTCGTCATGCACGACGACGAGCGAATCCGCCGGAACCGGCTGCGCTTGCTCCTCGACGTGCGCGACACCCTGCGGGCACTCGGCGACCTCGCGCAGATCCCACGGTCCGCTTGACGAGCATTAACGCAATCCCAACGCGGTTCTCAGGCGCTTCTTAGGCGCTGTCTCCACCATTCAGGCCATGAGCAAGCAGTTCACAACCGTTTTCGTGTCCCTTCTCCTCGCCGCGGGGATCGGCGGTGCGGTCGGCGCGGCCGTCGCCCTCGAGCTGGACGAGGACCCGCAGCCGCAGGCGGCCACCCCCACGGCCGAGTCGGTCGCGGACAGACCGCATCGCCGATCTCCGCCGTCTACGAGCGCGCCAAGGACGCGGTCGTCGAGGTGACGACGGCCACCGGCGCCGGCGGTGCGACGGGCAGCGGCTTCGTCATCGACCGCGAGGGCCACATCGTTACGAACCAGCACGTCGTCGACCAGGCGCAGTCGGTCACGGTGCGCTTCGAGGACGGCACGGAGGAGAGCGCCGACGTCGTCGGCACCGATCCTTCGACCGACATCGCGGTGCTCGACGTCGATCGTCCGGCCGCGCAGCTGACGCCGCTGCGGTTCGCCGCGGAGTCTTCGCTGAAGGTCGGCGTGCCGGTCATCGCGATCGGCAGCCCCTTCGGTCTCGAGAACACGCTGACCTCCGGCATCGTCAGCGCGCTCGGTCGCGAGATGCCCTCGCCCAACGGCTTCACGATCGAGAACGCGATCCAGACCGACGCCGCCCTGAACTCCGGCAACTCCGGCGGGCCCGTCCTCGACACCCGAGGACGAGTCGTCGGCGTCGCTGCGCAGATCCGCAGCGAGTCGGGCGGGAGCGACGGCATCGGCTACGCGATCCCCGGCGACACCGCCGAGCGAGTTGCGCGCGAGCTGATCCAGGACGGCAGCATCGAGCATGCGTACCTCGGCGTCAGCCTCCCTGACGACGGCGCCGCGCGGCTCGGCGAGGTCGTCGACGGTACCCCGGCCGACCGCGCCGGCCTGCGGGCCGACGATGTCGTAGTCGAGGTCGACGGCGAGCCGATCGAGACGGGCGACGAGCTGCGCGAGGCGATCGACGCGCACAAGCCCGGCGACAAGATCACCCTCACCATCAGGCGCGCCGGAGACGAGCGCACCGTCGAGGTCACACTCGGCGAGCGCCCGGCGACCGCCCAGTAAACCTCCCCTCCAGATGGTTGTCCGGCCGGAGGGCGCTACCCTCCGGCCGGTGACCGTCGTCGAGCTGCACATGGTTTCGGACGCCACCGGGGCGACGGCGAAGCGCCTCGTCCAAGCGCTCGAGGCGCAGTTCCCGGATCAGGAGTTCGAGGACATCGTCCACCCGCGTGTGGAGACCGTCGATGACCTGCGCCTCACGGTCGAGCGCGCCAAGGGCCGGCCTGCGGTGATCGTCTACACGATCGTCCACCCGGAGCTCAGGGAAGCGATGCACGACCTCTGTCGCAAGTCCAAGGTCCACTACTGCGACATCCTTCGCCAGCCGATCGAGTCGGTCGTCAAAGTGTCGGGACAGCAGGCGAAGATGACACCGGGCGCCCGTCCGCCGCTCGACTCGAACTATTTCCGTCGGATCGCGGCGATCGAGTTCGCGGTGAAGTACGACGACGGGATGGTCGGCGGGCTCGACGCCGCGGACATCGTCCTAGTCGGCGTGTCGAGGACGTCGAAGACGCCGCTGTCGATCTACCTCGGCTACCTCGGCTACAAGGCCGCCAACGTGCCGGTCGTCAAGGGGATCGACCCGCCCGAGGACCTCTTGAACGTCGACTCGTCGAAGATCGTGGGACTGACGATCGACGCCGAGCGCCTCGCGGAGATCCGCGCCGACCGCGCGAAGCGTCTCGGTGGAAACAACAAGCGCTACCAGGATCTGCACGAGATCTACGAGGAGCTGGAGGAGGCGGAGGCGCTCCACCGCCGGCTCGGCTGCCCGGTGATCGAGATCTCGGAGCTCTCGATCGAGGAGACCGCCGCCCGGATCATCGCGCTGGTCGAGCGCGGCCAGACTGCGGTCACTGCCTGAATGAACCCGGATGCGGCTGCAGCCCGGGCAAAGCCCGTTCCGCTGTGGCGCTGGGCGTTCTGGTGGGTGCTGCTCCTCGTCGCCGGGCTGCTCTTCTACTTCCTGATGGCCCCGATCTGGCTCGGCCTGCGCGGCCTGGCGTGGATCGCCGAGTTCAGGTCGCGGCGCCGCCGTCCCGCCTGAGCTCGAAGACGTGCTCGAGCCCGTCTTCTTCGTCCATTTGCTCGCCTGTCCTGACGAAGCCGAGCTTGCGGACGATCGCGAGCGACGGCTCGTTGTCGGGCGCAACCGAGAGGACGAAACGCCGGATGCCAGCCCGCCGCTCCGCCAGGTCGATCAGCATCCGCGCAGCCTCGGTGGCGTGGCCGCGACCGCGGTACGGCTCGTAGATGCGGTAGCCGAACTCGACCGCCTCGGGGTCGTCGTTCGCGTTCACGCCGGGAGGCCCGTGGTAGCCGGCGTGTCCGATCATCTGGCCGTCGAGGACGATCACGTGTGCGCACCAGATCCGAAACCGCTCGTCCTCGCGCATCTGCCGGAGCCTCAGCCCGAGGAAGCGCTCCTCGCCCTCGGACGGAAATCCGTCCGGCAGCTCGACCTCGAGCTCGCCCGACGCCTCGTCTCGCCGACCGGCGAGCACGTTCGCCACGAACGACGTCGTCATGGGCCGCAACTCGATCACACGAGCACCCGAGCCTCGACCGGCTCCTCGACGACCTCGCCGTCGCGCAGCTCGACGCGATAGGCCCGCGAGCCCTCGTCGCAGGCGACGACCTCCTGCAGCTCCTGGTCGACGAAGCGCAGCCCGACTCCGGCGTCTGCGGCAAGGCCCGCGCGGGAGCCGCCGTGGAGGAGCTCGTGGTAGCGCGGCCGGCGCTGCTCCTCGTCGTCGTAGTGCGGGCAGAAGCTTCCGGGCAGGAAGCCGAGGCAGTCCATCGCCTCGAGCTGCGGCCCGAACGAGTCGGTGACGCCCGCCTCGAACCAGCAGATGCCGCCGGCGCTCGACCCCGACAGCACGATGCCGGCAGCCCATGCCTCCCGAAGCAGCTCGTCGACGCCGTGGACGCGCCAGATCGCGAGCATGTTCGCGGTGTTCCCGCCGCCGACGAAGATCAGATCCTGCTCGAGCACCGTCGCGCGGAGATCCTCCGGCGGCCAGGGAAAGAACTCGAGCCGCGTGATCGCGGCCCTCTCCCCGAGTCGGTCGTAGATCCGCAGAGCATCCGCCGGGCTCTCGGCGCCGGCGGTCCCGATGTAGAGAACGCGCGGCCGATCCTGGCCGGTCAACCCCGCCAGGTACTCGCCCAGCTCCGGGCAGAAACGCCCGCCTCCGATCGCCACGATCTGCCCCGCCATCGGGGCGGAGTATCGCGGCTGAGGAATAATCCGCTGCCCGATGCCGAGATACGTCTACGACTTCGACGAGCCCACGGACGGCGGGCGTGAGCTCCTCGGCGGCAAGGGGATCGGCCTCGCCGAGATGACCCAGCTCGGAATCCCGGTCCCGGCGGGCTTCACGATCACGACCGACGCGTGCCGCGCGTACATGGAGGCGGGGAACACGCTGCCGGACGGACTCATCGCGGAGATCGAAGAACACCTCACACGACTCGAGGAGACGGCAGGCAAGCGCTTCGGCGACCCGCGGGATCCGCTCCTCGTCTCGGTCAGATCCGGCGCTGCGGTCTCGATGCCGGGGATGATGGACACGATCCTGAACGTCGGCCTGAACGACGTCGCCGCGACGGGGGGCGAGCGGTGGGTGCAGGACTCCTACCGCCGGCTGATCCAGATGTACGGCGAGATCGTCGAGGGCATCGACGCCCACCGCTTCGACGACGCACTCGACGATGACGACCTCCCGGGGACGATCGTCCGCTTCAAGCAGATCTACGAGGACGCGACCGGTCGCCCGTTCCCGCAGGACGCGAAGGAGCAGCTCGGCCGGGCCGTCCGTGCGGTGTTCGAGTCCTGGAACACGCCGCGTGCGCAGCACTACCGGCGCTACAACAAGATCCCGCACGACCTCGGGACCGCGGTCAACGTCGTCCAAATGGTCTTCGGGAACAAGGGCGAGCGCTCAGGCACGGGCGTCGCCTTCACCCGCGACCCCTCCACCGGCGAGGCCGGCCTCTACGGCGAGTTCCTGGCGGACGCGCAGGGCGAGGACGTCGTCGCGGGCACGCGCACCCCCGAGCGCGTCGAGGTGATGCGCGACCGGCTGCCCGAGGCGTTCGACGAGCTCGTGGCGACCATGCGCCGGCTCGAGGAGCACTACAAGGAGATGCAGGACATCGAGTTCACCGTCGAGGACGGGAAGCTCTACCTCCTGCAGACGCGCGGCGCGAAGCGCACCGCGGCCGCCGCGCTGAAGGCCGCCGTCGACATGGTCGACGAGGGTCTGATCACGCGAGATGAGGCCGTGGCGCGAATCGATCCCGGCCAGCTCGACCAGCTCCTCCACCCGAGGATCGACCCCGACGCGCAGTACAACGTGGTCGCAACTGGGCTCAACGCGTCGCCCGGCGCCGCGTCGGGCGAGATCGTGTTCGACGCGGACACCGCCCAGGATCGTGGCGAGAACGGCGACGCCGTCATCCTCGTCCGCTGGGAGACGACCCCGGACGACATCCACGGGATGATCGCGGCGCAGGGGATCCTCACCGCCCACGGCGGGATGACCTCGCACGCCGCGGTGGTCGCCCGCGGGATGGGCAAGCCGTGCGTCGCGGGCTGCGAGGCGCTCAGCCTCGACCTGAAGCGGGGAATCGTGTCCCTGAACGGGCACAAGCTCGGCGAGGGCGACGTCATCACGATCGACGGCGGTACCGGCGAGGTGATCATCGGCGAGGTGGCGCTCATCGAACCGGAGATCAACGAGGACTTCGAGACGGTGCTCGGCTGGGCGGACGACCTCCGCCGGCTGAAGGTGCGCGCCAACGCGGACACGCCCGAGGACGCGGTCAAGGCACGCGAGTTCGGCGCGGAAGGGATCGGGCTCTGCCGGACCGAGCACATGTTCATGGCCGAAGACCGGCTCCCGATCGTCCGCGAGATGATCATGGCCGCCGGCGAGGACGCGCGCCGCGCCGCGCTCGACAAGCTCCTGCCGCACCAGCAGTCCGATTTCGAGGGGATCTTCGAGGCGATGGCCGGGCTGCCGGTGACGATCAGGCTGCTCGACCCGCCGCTCCACGAGTTCCTGCCGTCGCTCGACGAGGCGACGGACGACAAGATGCGATCGCGGATCCGCGTGCTGCAGGAGGCGAACCCGATGCTCGGGACGCGCGGCTGCCGCCTCGGCCTGCAGTTCCCGGAGATCTACGAGATGCAGGTGCGGGCGATCATCCGGGCGGCCGCCGCCGTGCAAGCGCGAACCGGCGAGGCGCCGCTCGTCGAGATCATGCATCCGCTCGTCGCGTTCAAGGAGGAGCTGCGGCGGCTGCGCGAGCTGACGATTGCCACCGCCGCGGAGGAGGCCGACGTCGAGTACCTCTGCGGGACGATGATCGAGCTGCCGCGCGCCTGCATCCGCGCGGACGAGATCGCCGAGGAGGCCGATTTCTTCTCCTTCGGGACGAATGACCTGACGCAGACGGCGCTCGGGTTCTCCCGCGACGACGCCGAGGGGAAGTTCCTGACGCACTACCTCCAGGACGGCGTGCTCGAGCGCAACCCGTTCGAGACGCTCGACCAGAGCGGAGTGGGGGACCTGATGGCGATCGCGGTCGAGCGGGGACGTGCGACGAAGCCGGACATCAAGCTCGGAATCTGCGGCGAGCACGGCGGCGAGCCGCTGTCCGTGGCGTTCTGCCACCGGCTAGGTCTTGACTACGTGTCGTGCTCGCCGTATCGCGTCCCGCTCGCCCGGCTCGCCGCGGCGCAGGCGGCGCTGGCCGAGTCCGGCGTCGAGGCCGTCTCAGTCGGCGGCTAGCCCGATTCAGGCGCTACCCCGTCATCGGGCGGAGTAGCTGCCAAGAGCTCCCGGGCCGCTTCGAGCTGACCCTCGCTTACGAGGATCTCCCGCCAGCCTCCAAAGCCCCCGCCTTCAAACGAGATATCGGCCGCGCGCTCTCCGCACTCGATCCCGTTAACCCGTAGAAGTGAGCAGATGATGTCGGCCTCGCCTTGGGTACCGACGACGGTGAGGCGAACGCCGATCTCCATCGCTAGATGACGTATTCCTGCACGCGCCAGTAGGCGATCGCGATGCTGATCAGGCCGACGCCGACGGCGCCGACGATTCCGACCAGGCCAGGACGTCCGTAGACCGCGTGGGTGCGTCCGAACCGTGACAGCGCCAGCATCGCGAGGGCGCCGCCGATCAGCCCGCCGAGGTGGCCGCCGATCGAGATTCCCGGGATCGCGAAGGTGAAGACGAGGTTGATCGCGATGATCCCGAGCGCCCCTCCTCCGAAGACGTGAGTCCCCTGGCGTTCGAGCACGAGCGCCGCGCCCAGGATCCCGAAAAGCGCTCCTGAGGCGCCGACCGTGACGCTTTCGGGAGTGAACAGGAGCGCGCCGGCTGAGCCCGCGAGGCCAGAGACGACGTAGAGGAGGAGGTAGCGGCCGCGGCCGAGCACCTGCTCGATGGCGGATCCGAACCACCAGAGCCCGAGCATGTTCATCCCGAGGTGGATCGGGCCGTAGTGCAGGAACGCCGAGGTGAAGAGCCGCCACCAGTCTCCGTTTGCGACGAGCGGTCCATAGAGGGCGCCTTCCTGGTAGATCCGGTTGCCCGTGCCGTTGATGTTGCCGCCGATGGCGAGCTCGAGCAGGTAGATACCGACATTGGCGGCGATCAGGACCTTGGTGACGATCGCGCCGCTGCCCTCGAAGCTCGCGCGCCGAACGCCCTGGGTCACGCGCTGCGCCCCCTGCGGCAGTCCCGAGTGGTCGGGACAGCGGATTCCGACCGGCGCGAACGTCATGCAGTCCTCGCAGATCGGCCGGCCGCACTCGGAACAGGAGACGAGCGTCTCGCGATTCGGGTGCCGGTAGCAGTACCTGGTCTCCTCGGCGGCCATGGCTCGCGGTAGCGTAGTTGGGGCATGCGCGTGCACGTGGCCTTCACGCCGGACGAGGTGCTGGAGGCGCCGGTCGCCGTCGTGGTCGACGTGCTGCGCGCCACGTCGACCATCGCGCAGGCGCTTGCGAGAGGCTACGAGCGGGTCTACTGCTGCCGTGAGGTCGCGGACGCGATCGCGCTGCGCGAGAAGCTGGGGGAGGGACTGCTGGGCGGCGAGCGCACCGCTGTGAAGATCGAGGGGTTCGACATCGGCGCCTCGCCGCGGGAGGTGCTCGAGCCGCGGGGGAAGACGCTCATCTACTCGACGACCAACGGGACGCGGGCGGTGCTGGCTGCCGCTGCGGCCTGCGGCGAGGTGTTCCTGGGCTCGCTCCTGAACCTGTCCGCCGTGGTCGGCGCGGTGCAGGACGACTGCGTGATCGTCTGCGCCGGCTTCCAGGGCCGGTTCGCGCTGGACGACGCCTACTGCGCGGGCCGGATCGTGGATCAGCTCGGCGGCGAGGTCACCGATGCCGCGAAAGCGTCAGCGATCCTGGCGGGCTCGTTCCCGGACTCCCACACCGCGCTCCTGGCGAGGACCTACGGCCCGCCCGGCCTCGAAGAGGACATCGAGTACTGCGCTCAGGAAAATCTGCTTGAAGCCGTCCCACGTTTCTCGCGCATGGTCGACGGTGCCGCTGAGCTGGTTTGAAATTCCGCAAGATCGCGCGGCGAGTACCGCGGCACGAGTCGCCGGGCGAGCCTGGCGATCGCGTACGCCGCTCCCGCTCCGCCCGCAAGGATCAAGCCGACCACGTTGGTCGTCGTGCAGGTTCGGCAGACGTTGCAGCAGGCAGGGACGGCGGGCCCGTACTCGGCTGCCCGGTTGGTGACAGGGGCGATGCGGACAGCGAGGCGCTCGAGCATGGTCGCAGCCTACGCGACCGATTTGACACCGAACACACGTTCGTGCTAGAACACGTGTTCGGTCATGCTTGCCTGCCTCGCCATCCCCGGTTTCGAGCTCCGCGCCGCGCTTCGCAGGCGGCCTAGCCTCGCGCTCGACCCCGCTGCGCTCGCGCCTCCCGAGGGTGCCGAGCCGCTGATCGGGCCCGTCACCGCTGCGGCGCACACCGCTGGCGTCCGGCCCGGGATGCGGATGGGGGAGGCGCTTGCGACCTGCCCGAAGCTCGTCCTCGTCGAGCCCGATCCGGCTGGAGCCGAGCAAGCCTGGGAGGAGATCGTCCGCCGGCTCGAGGACAACGGTTTCGCCGTCGAGTCGACGGCTCTCGGCACTGCCTATTTCGACACGCGCGGGGTGGAGCGCCTCTACGGCGGCCTCGAGCAGGCGCTGAAGCGCGCCCTCGCTGCGGTCGGCTCACACTGGGACGCGCGCGTTGGGGCGGCCGGCCGCCGCTTCGCCGCCCTCGCCGCTGCCAACGTCGCGCGCCCAGGCCAGTTGCTCGTGGTCGACGACGAGCGTACGCAGGAATTTCTCGCCCCGCTTCCACTCCGCCTGCTCGGGCTAGACGAGCGCCGTCGCGAGGAGTTGGAAGCGCTGGGCGTGAAACGTGTCGGACAGCTTGCCGGGCTCCCAGGTGCTGCCGTTGCCGAACGACTGGGACCGGACGGCCGCAGCGCCTGGGGCCAGGCGAGAGGAGGGAAGCGCGGTCGCATTCGCGGCCGGCGCCCGCCTGCGGAGATCTTCGAGGAGCTCCAGTTCCCCGAGGCTGTCGGGAACGAGCTGACGCTGCGCCGCGCGCTCGCGACGCTGGCCGAACAGGCGATGAACCGCCCGGACCGCGCCGATCGCTTCGTCCGAAAAGTTGCACTTTCGGCACGACTCGTCGGTGGAGCGTCGTGGCGGCGGACGCTGACCTTCCGCGATCCGGCCGGCGACAAGGATCGTGTCCGGATCGCGCTCGGGCCGAAGCTGAGCGACCTGCCCGCGCCGGTGATGGCGCTCCGGCTCGAGCTGACGGAGCTGACGCAGACCACCGGGCGACAGCTCGAGCTCATCAAGACCGAGGGCGCCGAGCTCCAGGCCAGGCTGAAGGAAGGGCTGCGTCAAGTAAAGGCGAGCACCGGCGGGGGAGCCGTTGCGAGTGTGGTCGAAGTCGCGCCGTGGTCACGGATTCCGGAAGCACGAGCACTGTTCGTTCCGCGGGACGAGTAGGGCGTCTCAATGAGCCGCGTCCCGCCCTAGTCGAGCCGCGGGCCGACGGGGCGCCGCATCTCGTCAATCGCCTGGGAGTCGAGGTGATCCGCGAGGAGTGGCGCGTCGTCGACCGCTGGTGGACCGAGAGGCCGATCAACCGGCGGTACTTCGAGGTCGTGCTGGAGAGCGGCCAGAACGTGGTCGTCTTCCACGACGACGAGCACGGCCGGTGGTTCTCCCAGCGTGGGGCTTAGGGTTCGCCCATGACTCTGCTCTGGTTCTTCATCTGGTTCATCTGGAACCTCGTCGGAGACAACGAGCCGCTGACGTTCGACCCGGTGAACTGGTGGGCGGGAACGCTGCTCTTCGCGATCGCGGTGGACCTCGCCGGCGGGCACACCCACGGCCGCAAGTAGTGGTGTCAGCCGCGCGGCTCGAGTTACCGCCGTGGGCGGATCACTGAGCTTTTCGTAGACGGAGCGCCGTCTCCGCGAGCTCGGGCCAGCGCGCCTCCTGAGCGACCGGCACTTCGACCCAACCGCCCATTGTCCGGCCGCTGAGGGCCGGGTCGTACATCTGCGCGCCCTGGAGCCCAAGCGCCTTCTCTCGCTCGCCGTCGTCCGGCAGCTTGAACGCCATCGAGCCGCGCGGTTCCCAGCACGCGATGAGCTTCCCGCCGGCCTTGATGCTCGGCCGGCCCATCATCTGGCTCTCCTGGACGTCGGGATCGCGGGCCGCCAGGTCGTCCACGATCTCGTCGAAGCGCTCACGGCCGTTCACGTCGCTTCCTTACCCCCGAACCCGCCCGGCGAAGCCTGCGTCCGGCGCATGGAGATTGAAGACCCGCGCGGGGCCGACCGGCCGGAAACCGTGGGTCACACCGATCGGCGCGGCGACGAACGTCCCGGCGCCGGCGGAGACACGCTCGTCGCCGAACTCGAAGTCGACGTCCCCGTCGAGCACGAAGAACGAGTCGACATGATCGTCGTGGTGGTGCTGATCCACGCCCTCCCAGCCCTCGTCGAACACCAGCTCGAAAAGGGAGATCTGCGTCGTCTCGGCCCGGATCGTATTCGTCTGGCTCGACGAGCGGACATGGCGCTCGCCGCCGTCCGGCCCCGCGACGATCGCCTCGTTCGCGCCTGACGGCGCGTCGACGCTGACGCTGTCCCACTCGACGTCTCGGCCGTCCCGCCGACCGCGCAGGAAGTCGATGAATCCGCCGTCCGGAGCGTGGATGTTCAGGTACCGAGCGCCGCCGTCGCTGCGAAACGCGTGAACGATTCCCGGCGGGATCGCAACGCTCGTCCCGGCGCCGGCCACGACCTCTTCGGTTCCGGCAGTCAGCTCGAGCCGGCCCTCGAGCACGTAGAAGACGTCGACGTGCTCGCGGTGGAAGTGCGGGCCGGCCCCCTCGAAGTTCGGTCCTACCGCGACCTCGTTCACGGAGATCTGCGGCAACTCGACCTTGAGGACGATGTGCGGCGCGAGTTGCTCGCCGTCGCCGGCTCCCAAGACGATTCCACTCACCGATCAGGATTGTGACGCGTCCTGATTGGGAATGAGGCGGGCACGGTTCTTCGGACGGGTTCCGGGCGCCCGAAGAGAGGGAGGGAACATGAACGGTGTGAGTTATCGGGCCCTGGTGGGCCTTGCGGCACTCGCCGCGTTCTTCGTGATCGGCGCCGGCGGCAGTTTCGCCCACGGTGATGACGGCGACAGCGGTGTCAGGCTGGTCGTCGACGACGACTACCCGGCGCCGACGAAGTGCCCGAACGCTTCGTACAGCAGCATCCAGGCCGCGGTGAACGCGGCGCCGCCTGGCTCGACCATCTACGTGTGCCCGGGCGTCTACAACGAGCAGGTCAAGATCCCGAAGCCGCTGAAGATCATCGGCCAGGATCACGGGAACCAGGACGCGCCGATCGTGAAGCCGGTCGGCGGCGTGCCGAACTCGACGAGCCTCGCATCCGGCAACCCGATCACGGCGATCATCGTCGCCGACCACGCGAAGGACGTCGAGATCGAGGGCCTGACCGTCGACGGCTCGAACATCGTCCCCAGCGCCTGCGCCACTCAGCTCGTCGGGATCTTCTACCGCAACACTTCCGGCGAGATCGAGCACAACGCCGTGCGCAACATCAACCTCGGCCCGGGTCTCGAGGGCTGCCAGAGCGGCCAGGGCATCTTCGTGCAGAGCGGCAACGGCAAGTCGTCCTACGTCGAGATCGAGGACAACACGCTGCACGAGTACCAGAAGACCGGAATCCTCGTGAACGAGGTCGGGAGCTACGCCGACGTCTCCGGTAACACCGTCAACGGGCTCGGCGTTTCGCCCATCATCGCGCAAAACGGCGTCCAGATCGGTTGGGGTGCGAAAGGCAAGGTGCACCACAACGCGGTCATGAACCACATCTATGGACCGTGCGTCTCGGTGACCCAGTGCGGTGCGTCGTCGACGAACGTCCTCGTCTTCGGGCTCGACGGTCCGGCGAAGGACGTCAGCGTCTACGAGAACGTCCTCGGAAACTCGCAGGTGAACGTCTATCTCGAGGCTGACAAGAGCAAGGTCGAGAAGAACACGATCTTCGACTCGCAGGTCTTCGACGGCGTCTATGTCTTGGGTGACTACAACCGCGTCGTCGCGAACAAGATCAACAACAGCGACGAGGCGGCGATCTGGCTCGACGGCACGAAGAACACCGTCAGCTGGAACGTCATCAACGAGGCCACCGAGGGCATCCACGACTCGGAGGGCGGCAACTACATCGGCTACAACGCGTTCTACAACGTCGTCCAGAAGCGGACGCCGGCGCCTACGACACTGAACACGACGGCGCTTGCGGTCCCGACGGACGACGTCGAGGAGGAGACCCTGGTTGGGCTTCCCTCGCTGAACGTCCCGACCGCCGCAACGGTCCGCCCGTAGTCGTTTGACACCCTGACCATGGAGGGCGAACATATGTTCGCCCTCCATGGCGTATACCGAGCTCCACGCACACTCCGCCTACTCGTTCCTCGACGGCGCCTCGCTGCCCGAGGAGCTTGCGGTGCGGGCGGCAGAGCTCGGCTACGAGGCGCTCGCGCTCACCGACCACGACGGGGTCTACGGCTCGCTCGAGTTCGCGCATGCCGCGAAAGCGTTCGGCGTGCGACCGATCACCGGGGCGGAGGTGACGCTCGCCGGCGGCTCCCACGTCACGCTCCTCGTCGAGAGCCCGCGCGGCTACGCGAACCTCTGCCGGCTGCTGACCGCGGCGCATGCGGCGACTCGACCGAAGGCGGGCGACTCGCCCCTGGACCCTGCGCTGGACCAGGCGCTGCTCGAGGAGGTGAACGAGGGGCTCGTCTGCCTCTCCGGGTGCTCGCGCCTCGGGCTCGCCGTCCAGAACCCGAACGCGGCGGCGCGGCTCGCGCAGGCCTTCGGACACGAGCGCTTCTTCGTCGAGCTCCAGCGTCCGTTCGAGCGGGGAGACGTCCGGCGGAACGCGCGGCTTCGCGACCTCGCCGAGGCGCTGCGCGTCGAGACGGTCGTCACCGGGGACGTCCATGCCCACGACTCGTCCCGGGTGCGCCTGCAGGACGCGCTCGTCGCGATCCGCCACCGCACCTCGCTCGAAGGCTCCGAGCCCGAGCGCCGTGGGAACCACGAGGCGATTCTCCGCGCGCCCGGTGAGATTCCCGCGCGCTTCCCGCTCGATCGCGAGGCGGTGGAGCGCACGGCGAGGATCGCGGAGCGCTGCGAGTTCGACCTGACGGAGGAGCTCGGCTACCGCTACCCGGACTTCTCGGACCGGGCCGAGCCCGCGATCAAGCAGCTCGCACAGGTCTGCAACCACGCGTTCGACGAGCGCTACGGCGGGGCGAACGGCCACAAACGGAAGGCGCGCGCCCGGCTCGACGAGGAGCTGCGCCTGATCGACGACCTCGGGCTCGCGGGCTTCTTCCTGCTCCACCACGAGGTGCTCGAGCTCGCGCGCGACGTCGCCGTCGAGGTTCGCGGGCGGGATTCGCCGCGGAACTCGCTCCCGCCTGGGCGCGGGCGCGGTAGCTCGGTCGGCTCGATCGTCTGCTACCTGACCGGTCTCTCGCACGTGGACCCGGTCCAGGCAGGGCTCTCGCTCGGCCGCTTCATCAACCGGGAGCTCGACGCCGTGCCGGACATCGACCTCGACTTCCCGCGGGACATCCGCGAGAAGCTGATCGTCGCGGTCACCGAGCGCTACGGGCGAGAGCACGCCGCGCTTGTCGCGAGCTTCTCCACCTACCGCTCGCGGGGAGCGATCCGGGATGTCGGGAAGGCGCTCGGCCTTCCGTACGGCGAGCTCGAGCGGCTGGCGCGCGTCTCCGACGGCTGGAACGCGCGGCGCGTCGGCGACGAGCTCGCGCTGCTGCCCGGGTGGGACGAGAAGGCCGGCTCACCGCGCTGGCGCGCCTTCGCCGAGCTGACGCGCGAGATCGCGGGCCTGCCGCGTCACGTCTCCCAGCACCCCGGCGGGATGGTGATCTCGTCGCGGCCGCTCGTCGAGCTCGTCCCGGTTCAGCCGGCGGCGATGGCCGGTCGGCAGCTCTGCCAGTGGGACAAGGACTCGTGTGCCGATGCGGGGTTCCTCAAGATCGACCTCCTCGGGCTCGGGATGCTTTCGGCCGTCGAGGAGTGCGTCGACCAGATCGCATGTCTTCGCGGAGAGACGATCGACCTCTCGCGGATCCCGCTCGACGACGCTGCGGTCTTTGCACAGATCCAGGTGGCGGACACGGTCGGCACGTTCCAGATCGAGTCCCGCGCGCAGATGCAGAGCATCCTCCGCACCCGACCCGAAACACTCGAGGACATCATGGTGCAGGTCGCGCTCGTGCGGCCCGGGCCGATCCAGGGGAAGGCCGTCCACCCGTACATCGCGCACCGCGCGAAGCTGCGCGAGGACCCGAGCTTCGTGCCGCCGGTTGACCATCCGCTGCTCGCCGAGCCGCTGCGCGAGACGCTCGGCGTCGTCGTCTTCCAGGATCAAGTGCTGGAGGTGGCGATGGCGCTCGCGGGGTTCAGCGTGGGGGAGGCGGAGGGGCTGCGGCGCGCGATGAGCCGCAAGCGGAGCGAGGCGGCGCTCGAGGCGTACCGGAAGCGGTTCGTGGAGGGCGCGGCGGCGAACGGCGTGGGGGACGAGCTCGCGAACTCGATCTACGACAAGCTCGTCGCCTTCTCCGGCTTCGGCTTCCCGAAGTCCCATGCGGCGGCGTTCGGGCTGCTCGCCTACCAGTCGCAGTGGCTGCGCTGCCACTACCCGGCCGAGTTCCTCGCGGCGCTGCTGAACGCGCAGCCGATGGGCTTCTATCCGCCGGCGACGCTGGTGCGCGACGCGCAGCGGCGCGGGGTGGAGGTACTGCCGCCCGACGTGAACCTCTCGGACGCCAAGTGCGCCGTGCAGGGCGGAAAGGTGCGGATCGGGATCGAGTACGTGACGTCGATCGGCGACGACGATGCCGCCGCGCTGGTGGCGGAGCGGGAGCGCGGCGGGCCGTTCCGGTCGGCGCGCGACCTCGCGCAGCGCGCGCCGCTCCGCCGCGAGGGGCTCGAAGCGCTGATCTCCAGCGGAGCCTGCGCCGCGTTCGGCGAGGAGCCTCGGCCGCTGCTCTGGGAGGCCGGGCTCGCGCCGCGTTCAGCCTCCGTGCCAGGCTCAGGTGGCTCGGCAAGACAGCTCGCGCTGCCATTGGATCCGACAGTGGAGACGCCGGATCTTCCACAGCCGACGGAGTGGGAGCGGATGCTGACCGACTACCGCACGACAAGCCTCACCGTCGGCGTCCACCCGATGAAATTGCTGCGCCCGCATCTCCCGAGTCACGTCCTCTCGAGCCACGACCTGTGTCTGACACTCGACCGGGCCGAGGTGGCCGTGGCCGGAATGGCCGTCGCGCGCCAGCGTCCTGCCACCGCGAAGGGGGTCGTCTTCATGCTGCTGGAGGACGAGTTCGGCCAGATGAACCTGATCGTCCCGCCGCAGGTCTACGACCGGCACCGCGCGATCGTCCGCGGCGAGCCGTTGATCCTCGCGCGCGGGCGTTTCGAACGCCACGACCGGAACCAGAACGTCCTCGTCCGGGAGCTGGAGACTCTCGGCCCGCTCGCCCGTCAGGTCGCGGAGGTGCCGGAGCTCTCCTCGGCGCTCCCGCCGGCGCACCACTTCGGGCACCGCTGACGTAGGCTCTCGCCATGAGTCTGATCGACCGAATCAGGGACCTCTTCGGCGGCAAGCAGTCCGCGGCGGATCAGACGGCTGTCATGGGAGGCTCGGTTGCAGCCACGTCTCGCGAAGATTCCGCGGGCGACCCCGACGGGTCGGCTTCGGGCGGCGGCGGAGGGTTCGGCGGAGACGGCGGCGGGTCGGGCGGAGACGGAGGCGGAGGCGGCAGCTCCTAAGGGAGCTAGAGGTCGTCGATCTCCAGGCCGAAGCGCGGCAAACGCCGCTTGACGGCCGCGTTGAACCCGTCGACGTAGTCGTCGGCTGCCTCGGGGTCGAGCGTTGCGGCGTACGTGTCGCGCATCTCCGCAAGTGCTTCCGTGCCGTGCTCCACGAGTTCTTGGAAGTGGCCGTAGATCTCTTCGGCGTCGTCGCGGTCCGCGCGGTCGTAGTCCCGCTCAGCCTGGTCCACGCGGACCAGGAAGTCGGCGTCTTCCTGCTCGAAGAGGTCGAGCTGGCGCCCGATCAGCTCCGCGAAGCGCCCGGCCATGCGCCGCTTACAGTAGCCGCGTGGTGATCCGGACCTGGAACATCTTCCACGGCAACACGCTCCCGCCCGGGAGAACCCGGTACGTGGAGGAGATGGTGCGTCTCGTCGCCGACGGCGCGGATGCGGTGTGCCTGCAGGAAGTCCCGCCGTGGGCACTCGAGCGGATCGGCGAGTGGAGCGGGATGCAGGTGTTCGGTCAGGTCGCGGCTCGCCCGATGCTCGGACCAGTGCCGATCACCGCCGAGCTGGGGCGCCGCCTGACCGACCTGAACCCGGGGCTCATTCGTTCGGCATTCGAGGGACAGGCCAACGCGATCCTCGTGCGTCGGCCGATCACCGCGCGGCACGTCCTGACGCTGAATCCGTTCGCGTTTCGGTTCCGGACGGCGCGGCGGCTCGGACTCTCGCCGGTGGCCGAGCTCACCTGGGGGAAGGAGCGCCGGCAGGCACTCGCCGTCCGGCTCCAGGGTGGCGCGCTGATTGCGACCCTTCACGCGACGAACGCGGGCGACCTCCGCGTCACGGAGGCCGAGATCGAGCGGGCGGCGGACTGGGCTGGACGGCTCGCAGGCGAGGATCTCTGCGTCCTCGCGGGTGACCTCAACGCCGACACCGCGCGTTCGCAGGTGTTCGGGCGGCTCGCGGGGTTCTCGGCCGCGGGGCCGGGCGTCGACCATGTGCTCGTCCGAGGCGCCGAAGTGCGCGATTACGAGCGCTGGCCGCGCGATCGACGCCGCCTCGACGGCGCGGTCCTGTCGGATCACGCCCCGGTGGAGGCGCGGGTCGCATGACGTTCGAGGAAGCGCGCGCCGCCTTTCCCGTACTCGACCGCTACGCGTACCTGAACGCGGGCTCGGTCGGGCCGATGGCCCGCGCGACCTACGACTCGATGGTCGAAGCCGCGAAGGCGGAGCTCGGGCCCCGCGGCGGAATGGAGGCCTTCGAGGCGATCATGGGTGCGCGGAAGCGCCTGCGCGGGGTCGTCGCGGCCGAGGTCGGCGTGGACGCGGAGCGTGTGGCGCTGACGACGTCCACCTCCGAGGGCTGCCGCATCGTGCTCGGCGGGCTCGGTCTCGGGCCGGACGACGAGGTCGTCACGACCGACGCCGAGCACTTCGGGCTGCTCGGTCCGCTCCATGCGTCGTGGGCAGACGTTCGGGTGGCGAAAGTGCGGGACCGGCCCGCCGCCGAGGCACTCGACGCGATCCTCGCCGAGGTCGGGCCGCGAACGAGGCTCGTCGCGGTGTCCCACGTCTTCTGGATCCAGGGACATGCCGTACCGCTTCCGGAACTGAAGGCGGCGCTGGATGTGCCGCTCCTCGTCGACGGCGCGCAGTCGGTCGGCGCGATCCCGGTCGATGCAGAGCCGTACGACTACTACACCGTGTCGGGCCAGAAGTGGCTCTGCGGGCCGACGCCGACCGGCGCGCTCTACGTGCGCGACCCGGAGTCGCTCCGCGTGGGCGGTCCAAGCTACTTCTCGCAGGCGTCCTACGAGCCCGACGGGTCCTTCGTGCCGCGGGAGGGCGCAGCTCGCTTCGAGCAGAACTGGATCCCCGCAGCGTTCCTCGCAGGGCTCGAAACGGCACTGGCGATGCTTCCGGAATGGCGCTTCGAGCGGGCGCGCGAGCTGACGGATCGCTGCCGCACAAGACTTCTCGAGGCCGGCTTCGAGGTCGTCACCGAGCCAGGGCACGGCACGCTCGTCTCCTGGCGCTGGGACGGCGACACGGCCGAGGCCGTGCGGCGGCTCTACGCCGAGGACATCGTCGTGCGCGACCTGCCCGGGACGGGACTCATCCGCGCGTCCTGTGGCTACTGGACGAGCGACGAGGACATCGACCGCCTCGTCGCTGGCGCTCTCAGGTCTCTAGGTCCGCGAACAGGTCGACGACGTTCCCGTCCGGGTCCTCCACCTGCGCGTAGCGGTGGCCCCAGAAGGCGTCGAATGGCGCCTTGTGCACCGAGCCGCCCAGGCCGAGGAGCTTCTCGTAGAGCGCGTCGACGTCCCCGGGCGAGTCGCAGCGGAACGCGATGGCGATTCTGTGGCCCTTGTCAGGCGGCTGCCACTCGGGATCGAAGGAACGGACGACCTCCTCGCTGTCGAGCATGAACCGGAGGCCGCCGTCGAGCGTCGTCTCGATGTGGCCCTCGCCCTCTGGCAGGTCGAGGCCGAGCTCACGGTAGAAGGCGACAGAGCGGGGCAGGTCGCTGACCACCACGCCGAGAGCCTCGAAGCGGGGGCTCATGCGGCGTCCGCCTCGGTCCTCAGCCCGAGGTCGCCCGCGATCGGCTTCATCGCGTCGGTGACGGTCTGGATGTGCTCGTCGAAGTCGACGCCGAGGAGCTCTGCGCCGCCGTAGACCTCGTCCCGGTGGACGCCCGCGGCGAACGACGGCTGCTTCAGCTTCTTCTTCACGGACTTCGGGGCCAGCGTCTCGATCCCGTCAGGGCGCACGAGCCCGCAGGCATGGATGAAGCCCGCCAGCTCGTCGCACGCGAAGAGCGCCTTCTTGAGGTCGGTGTCGCGCGGCATCGAAAGGTGCTCGGCGTGAGAGAGCACCGACTCGATCAGCTCCTCGGGGTAGCCCTCCTCGCGGAGGATCGGGGCACCGTCCTGCGGATGCTTGTCGAGCGTGGGGTGGATCTCGTAGTCGAAATCGTGCAGGAGCGCGGTGGCGCCCCAAAGCTCCTCGTCGCCGCCCATTTTCCGCGCATATGCGCGCACAGCCGCCTCGACGGCGAGGGCGTGGCGCAGGAGCGCCTCGCTCTTCGTGTAACGGGTGAGCGTGTCCCAGGCCCTCTCGCGGGTGACTTCCATCGCCGGAAGTACCATAGTCCGCTCGTGGCGACCACTCTCGTCTCAGGTGCGCTGATGGAGAGCTTTGTCATCGAGGGGGGCATCCCTCTCAGCGGCCGCGTCTCCACGACCGGGAACAAGAACGGCGCGCTGCCGATCCTTGCGGCGACGCTGCTCGCATCAGAGCCCGTGACGCTCTCGAACGTGCCGCGGATCCGCGACGTCGAGACGATGGTCGAGCTGCTGGTGGACATCGGCGCCGACGCGGAGTGGCTCGGAGCGAACGAGATCCGGATCGATCCGTCGAACGCCCGAAAGGTCGAGCTCGACGACGAGCTTTGCTCACGGATTCGCGCGTCGTTCCTGCTCGCCGGCCCGCTGCTCGCTCGTCTGGGTCGAGCCAGTGTCCCGCCGCCCGGCGGCGACGTGATCGGCCGGCGGCGGCTCGATCCGCACCTCCACGCGCTCGCCGAGCTCGGAGTCGAGATCGAGGTCAACGGCCGTTTCGACATGCGCACGTCTGGGTTGCAGGGCCGGCGGATCTTCCTCGACGAGGCGAGCGTGATGGCGACCGAGAACGCGATCATGGCCGCGGCGCTCGCGGCGGGCGAGACGGTGATCGGCAACGCCGCCTGTGAGCCACACGTCCAGGATCTCTGCCGGTTCCTCGGCTCGCTCGGGGCGCGGATCGAGGGGATCGGCTCCAACGTGCTCCGCATCGAGGGGGTTCAGCGCCTCGGGGGCGGTGAATGGCGGATCGCGCCCGAGCACATCGAGGTCGCGAGCTTCATCGGTCTCGCCGCGGTGACCGGCGGCGACGTGACGGTGGACGGCGTCGCCCCGGACGACCTGCTGCCGATTCTCCGCGTGTTCGAGCGGCTGGGCGTGAAGGTGGAGCTCGGAGAGACGACCGTCCGCATCCCGCCGGGGCAGGCGCTCGAGGTCGAGGACGACGTCGGCGATCAGATCCCGAAGATCGAGGACGGGCCCTGGCCGGCGTTCCCGGCCGACCTGACGTCGATCGCGCTCGCCGTCGCCACCCAGGCGAAGGGCACCGTGCTGATCTTCGAGAAGATGTTCGAGAACCGCCTGTTCTTCGTGGACAAGCTGGTCTCGATGGGCGCGCGGATCATCCTCTGCGACCCGCACCGCGCCGTCGTCACCGGGCCGTCGAAGCTCTACGGCCAGCGCATGTCCAGCCCGGACATCCGCGCGGGCATGGCGATGCTGATCGCCGGCCTCTGCGCCGAGGGCGTCTCGACGATCGGAAACGTGGGCGAGATCGACCGCGGCTACGAACGGATCGACGAGCGTCTCCGCACTCTGGGCGCCCGCATCGAGCGCGTCGAGAACGCTTAGCGCCGCTTGCGGAGAGGCACCTTCATCCTGAAGGTGCGCGATGTTGCGGTCTCGAGCTCCGGGGCGCCCGCGTACTTGATCCGCATGACGTAGCGGCCGGCCCGGAGGCGGGTCCGCAGCATGACGCTGCCGTTGGCCTTCGTCCGGGCCCGGGCGACCCGGTACCAGCGTCCGTTGCGACGCACCTGGAGCGAGACGCGGCGGCCGGCGGACGAGATCGCGGGAAGCTTGGAGCGGAGGACGCCCTGGATGCGGAGGCGGACACGCTTGGCCACCCGGCGGCGCGGCCCGATCACCTTCAGGGCGGCCGAGGCGCGCGACGGCGGGACGATGTTGCCGCCGTTCGTCGCGGTGGCCACGGCGCGGCCGACGTCGAGCACGCCGTAGCCGAGCGAGCGCGTCCAACGTCCGTCACCGGAGGCGGTGCGCTTGAGGATCCAGGAGACCTGGTCGCGGGTCAGCGTCGGGTTCGCGGCCCAAACGAGCGCCGCGGCGCCGGCGACCTGTGGAGCCGAGAAGGAGGTGCCGCTCGCGTAGCCGTAGAGGCCCGTCACCGAGCCCGGCAGCGCATAGCGCGGCCAGCTGCGCGCCTTGGTGTACGACGAGATCGCCCCGAAGACGTTCTCGCCGGGCGCCGCGAGCGAGATCCAGGTGCCGGTGTTCGAGAAGGAGGCGCGGCTTCCCGAGCGTGTCGTCGCGCCGACCGAGAGCCCCCAGCCGCCGAGCCCCTTGGAGCCGACGGGCTGGAGCAGCGCGGCCGGGTACTCGACCGGGTTGCCGTCCTCGTACTCGTTCCCAGCCGCGGCGACGACGAGCACACCGTGATCGGCTGCGTACTGGAGCGCCTGGCGCTCGATCGCCGAAGTCTCGGTGCCGCCGATCGAGAGGTTGATCACCTTGGCGCCCTGGTTGACGGCGTAGACGATCGCCTCGGCCTCGTCCACGTCGGTGAACGATCCGTCGGCCCGGCCGGTCTGGAGCACCAGCAGCTTTGCGTCACCGCCGAAGCCCGCGATGCCCTCGCCGTTCGTCACGGAACCGGCGGCGATCGACGCGACGAACGTCCCGTGGCCGTGGAGGTCACGGACGTCCGCTCCGCCGTTGAAGACGTTGTAGGTCGCCGGCTGCTTCGCGCCGATGTCGGGCGCGGTGAGGTCGGCGCCGGTGTCGATCACCGCGATGGTGACCGACGAAGCGGCGCGCAGCACGGTGTCCGGAACGCTGCCGACACGCGTGGCCGTGTACTGCCATTGGTACGGGACGCCGGCCGAGTACATCGCGGTCAGTCCCGGATCCGCCGCCATAAAGCGGCGCTCGGGTGCGTCGACAGAAATGATCCCCTGGATGCTCGGTACGCCTGCCGCGAACCGGGCTGGATCGGCGGGACGCACCTCGACGGCACGCACGTCGGGCAGTCGCTTGACGATCCGTGCGGGGTAGCGGCGCAGCGCCTCGCGCAGGGCGGCGCCCGAGCGATAGGTCACGACCGTCGTCGTCCGCGTGTCGCCGTTGGAAGACGAGAGCGCCGCGGGTACGGCAAGCACTGCGGCAGCCAGAACTGGCGTCAGGGCCGCAGCAAGGCGCAACAACGAGTGACCGCTTCGCGTTTGCATCGAGCCGCAGCGAGCCCGGGAGCGGCTCGCACGCTCGATTTCGGCCCTTCACGCAGCCTGCGATACCCTCGTTCGAGCGATGCAGGCGGGGAACCAGGCGACCGGGCTCGAGGCTCGTGTCTCACTCGGCCGGGCCGGGGAGTCGCGCGTCTCGACGGGGGTGCCCGTGCTCGACCATCTGCTGGAGCTGATGGCCACCCGCGCCGGGTTCGACCTACAGCTGGAGGTCGCCCCCGGAGGCGCTGATGCGGAAGCGAACGCCGCCGGCCGCGCGCTCGGCCGCGCCTTGCACGGCGTCCTCCGCGCGGATGGCGTCAAGGGGTACGGCTACTCGATCGCGCCTGCCGACGAGGCGCTCGCGAACGTCGTGATCGAGACGACGGAGCGGCCGCTGTTGGTGACGAACGTCGACCTCTCGGACGCCCATGTCGCCGGGCTCGACCGCGACCTCGTGTCCGAGTTCCTCCGGGAGCTCGCGGAGGCCGCCGGATTGACGCTGCACGTCCGGCTGCTCCACGGCGAGGATGCGAGGAACGTCCTCGAAGCGATCTTCAAGGCACTTGGCGGAGCGCTGGCCGTGGCCCTCCCCGGAAAGGAGTGACGATGGAGAAGGAGGTCGTCCGCACCGAGCGCGCTCCGGCGCCGTTCCAGGGCGCCCCGTACTCGCAGGCGATCAAGGCCGCCGGGCTCGTCTTCGTCTCGGGTCAGCTGGCGCTCGATCCTGGGCACACGGAGATCGCCGGGGAGTCGATCGAGCAGCAGGCCGAGAAGGTGTTCGACAACCTGGCGGCGATCCTCGAAGAGGCTGGCTCGGGCCTCGACCGGCTCGTCAAGACGACTGTCTTCCTGACGGATCTCGGTGAGTTCGCGGGGATGAACGAGGTCTACGCCCGGCGTGTGGGTGAGCCGTTTCCCGCCCGAGCCACGATCGAGGTCTCGAAGCTGCCGTCCGGGGCGAAGCTCGAGATCGAAGCGATCGCGCTGGCCTGAGCAGCGGCTTCGCCACAATTGAGGCATGAAGGCGACGGAGGTCATCGCCACCCACTCGAACACGGACTTCGACGCGTTCGCGTCGATGCTCGCCGCACGGCGGCTTTACCCGGACGCGGTCCTCGCCGTGCCCGGCGCGCTGAACCGCAACGTCCGCGAGTTCTACCGCCTGCACGCGGACGAGCTGGAGGCCGTCGAGGCGTCTCGGCTCGAGACCGCAGGGATCCAGCGGCTGATCGTTGTCGAGACGACCAGCGCGTCGCGGCTCGGAGAGCTCGAGGAGGTCGCGCTCGATCCCGAGGTCGAGAAGGTCGTCTTCGACCATCACGCGGGTGACCTACCCGAGTGGGTCAGGCCCGAGAACGCAGTGACGTCGCAGGACGGCGCGCTGACGACGACCCTCGTCGGCGTCCTCGCCGAGCGGGAGATCCAGGTGACGCCGCTCGAGGCGACGGCGTTCGCGCTCGGCATCCACGAGGACACCGGCTCGCTGACATACCCCACGGCGACCCAGCGCGACGCCGACGCACTTGCGTGGTGCCTGCGCCACGGTGCGAAGCAGGAGCTGCTCGCGACCTATCTCCACCTGCCGCTCTCGGAGGACGAGCGCGAGCTGCTCGCCGCCCTGATGGAGTCGCTCCGGAGCGAGCGGGTCGCGGGGGTGGAAGTGCTCGTCGCGGCTGTCGCCTGGCCTCGCCATGTCGACGGCGTCTCGAACCTGGCGCACAAGATCGTCGACCTGACCGATGCCAGGGCGCTCGTCCTTCTCGTCGAGATGGACGACCGCGTCTTCTGCGTCACGCGCAGCCGCACGCCGTCGATCGACGCGGCGGCGATCGCCCGGGGGCTCGGCGGCGGCGGCCACCGTGAGGCGGCGTCCGCGATGCTTCGCGGGACGCTCGACGAGGCTCGCAGCGCGCTCCGCGACGCGCTCGACGCTGCCGGTGAGCCGATCACCGCGGCCGCGATCATGTCGCGTCCTGCCCGCTTCGTCTCACCGGACGAGCCGGTCAGCAGCGCGATGGTCGCGTGCCAGCGCTACGGACAGAGCGGAATCCTCGTCGCCGAGGACGATCGCATCACGGGCGCCGTCGGGCGGGAGGACCTCGACAAGGCCATCGCGCATGGCCTCTCACACGCGCCGGTCAAGGGGATCATGAGCTCGCGGGTCGCGACGGTCGAAGCCGGCGCCCCGCTCGGCGACGTCCAGGATGCGCTGGCCGGATCCGCCGACGGCCGGGTCGCCGTCCTGGACGGTGAGACCCTCGTCGGAGTCGTGACCCGCAGCGACCTCCTGCGAGCGCTCGGGGAGCGCCCCGCAGCCGACGACCTGCCGGTGGCCAGCCTCGCCGAGGAGCTGGGCGAGCTCACCGACCTCGCGCCGGCCTTCGAGGCCGTCGCCGCCGCGAGCGAGCATCACGACGGCGTCTATCTCGTCGGCGGGACCGTCCGCGACATCCTGCTCGGCGAGCCGAACTTCGACGTCGACATCGCCGTGGAAGGCGATGCAATCGAGCTGGCGCGCGCCGTCGCGGATGCGCTCGGCGGACGCGTGCGCGCCCACACCAAGTTCGGGACGGCGGTCGTGCTCTACGGAGACGACGAGCGCATCGACGTCGTCACGGCCCGCACCGAGTTCTACGACGCGCCGGCAGCGCTGCCCACCGTCGAGCACGCGACGATCCGCGAGGACCTCTTCCGCCGCGACTTCACGATCAACGCGATGGCCGTATCGCTGAAGGGCGACGACTTCGGCCGCCTCGTCGACCCCTTCGACGGTCGTCGCCACCTCGAGGAGCGCCGGATCCGCGTCCTGCACAACCTCTCGTTCATCGACGACCCGACCAGGATCTTCCGCGCGATCCGCTACGAGAGCCGCTACGGCTTCGAGATGGACGAGCACACGCAGCGTCTTGCGCGCGGAACGATCGAGATGGGCCTCGTCGGCGATCTTTCCTCGGCACGGCTCCGGGACGAGCTCGTTGCGCTACTCGAGGAGGGGGACGCCGGAGCGTCGATCCTCCGCCTCGCCGAGCTGGACGCGGGCGCGGCGATTCACCAGCACCTCGCGGCCGACGAGGAGGCGGTGCGGCTGCTCGAACGGCTCCGCGAGCTGAACGAGCGCTACGGCGCCGGAATCCCCTCGTGGCGGCTCGCGTTTGCTGCGCTTGCCCGCCGCATGCCGCCGGACGAGGTTTTCGAGTGGCTGCGCCGGTTGAAGGTGCAGCGGCGCGACGCCGATCGGATCGCCTGGGCGGTGACGGTCGGTCCACGGCTGGTCGAGCGCCTCGACGGCGACCGGCCCGAGGCGGCCGAGATCGTTGCACTCGCCGAGCCTTACGCGCCCGATGCGCCGTTGTTCGCGCTCGCGCTGGCCGACATTCCGGCACTCGACGAGTACTTCGAACGGCTCCGGGACGTTCGGCTGGAGGTGAGCGGCGCGGACCTCGCGAAGCTCGGTCTCGAGGAGTCGCCGCAGGTCGGCGAGATCCTCGCGGAGCTCCGGCGGCGGAAGCTCAACGGTCAGCTCGACGGGCGCGAGTCGGAGCTCGAGGCCGCGCGGGAGCTGATCGGGACCGAGTGATTCGCTGGGAGGGGGCTGGGCCGTACACGGTCGTCTTCTCGACGCGGGTCGGCGGGGTGAGCGACGGAGCGTACGAGTCGCTGAACCTCGGTGTCCTGACGGGCGACGATCCCGGCCGGGTCGTCGAGAACCGGCGCCTGCTCGCCGAGCGAACGGGTATCGACCCTGAACGCGCGAGGATGGCGTGGCAGCAGCACGGGGCGGAGGTCCGCAAGGCCTCGCCCGAAGGCATCCTCACACCGGGGACGCAGCACGAGGCGTGCGACGGCTGGTGGAGCGACGACCCGGGCCAGGGGATGATGCTCGTCACGGCCGACTGCTTGCCGGTGGCCGTCGCGCGGGCAAACGGCGACCGGCCGGCGCTCGCCGTGCTTCATGTGGGCTGGCGTGGCCTGCTCGGGGGGATCGTCGCGAACGGCGTGGCCGCGCTCGGCGAGGGCTCGGCGCGCGCCGCGATCGGTCCAGGAATCGGACCGTGCTGCTACGAGGTTGCGTCCGATGTCGCCGAGCCGTTCACCGCGCGCTTCGGGACGGACGTCATCCGGGACGGGAAGCTCGACCTGTGGCGGGCCACCGAGATCGCGTTGAAGGAGGCCGGCTGCGCCGAGGTCGAGCGCACCGACCTCTGCACCTTCTGCCACCCAGAGCTCTTCTTCTCGCACCGGCGCGACCGGGGGACGACCGGCCGCCAGGGAGTGATCGCTGCTGTCGGCTGACGAGGTGCGCGAGCGCTACGAGCGCATCCAGGCCGAAGTCGGGCCGGGCGTGACGATCGTCGCGGCGACGAAGTACGTCTCCGCCGAGGAGCTCGGCAGCCTGGCCGAGGCGGGCATCGGCGTCGTGGGGGAAAACCGGGCCCACGACCTCGAGGCGAAGCACGCGCTCCACGGCGACGCCTTCCGCTGGCACTTCATCGGCCATCTCCAGAGCCGGAAGGCGAAGACCGTGAACGAGATCTGCGAGCTCGTGCACTCGCTGGACTCGGCGTCCGCCGCGAAGCGGCTCGAGGTTCCGGCGCTCGTCCAGGTGAACCTCGCCGGCGAGGAGTCGAAGTCCGGGATCGCGCCCGAGCAGCTCGAGGGCTTCCTCGCGGACTGTCCCGCCGAGGTACGGGGCCTGTCGACCATGCCGCCGTTCGCGAGCGACCCGGAGGAATCGCGGCGGTACTTCCGAACCTTGCGCGAGTTGTCGGAGCGATTCGGTCTGAAGGAGCTGTCGATGGGAACGAGCCAGGACTACCGCGTCGCCGCCGAGGAAGGCGCCACGTTCATCAGGGTCGGGAGCACCCTGTACGGCCGCTGACGCGCGGCTAATATCCCCTGCTCATGGGCATTTCGGAGGTATGGAACCGAACTCTCGTCTACTTCGGCATCGCGGAGGAGGACGACGAGGAGTGGGACGAGGACGGCTACGTCACGAACGAGGAGCTCGAGCGGACCTACGCCGAGCGCCCGAACGTGAGACGTCTCTCGACCCGGCGCCGGTCGTCGAAGCAGGACTTCGACGACTGGACCGACCCCGAGCCTGAGCCGGCCCGCAAGCCGACCGCGCTGCGGCAAAGACGGCCGGAGCTCGCGCCCGTGCCGGCTCAGCCGAACGCCGCGGTCCGCGTCCACCTCGTCGTGCCCCGCAGCTTCAACGACGCGCAGACCATCGCCGACCGCTTCAAGGACTACACGCCGGTGATCCTCAATCTGCAAGGCGTGGACTCGGAGCTCTCGAAGCGGCTGATCGACTTCGCGAGCGGCCTGACCTACGCCCTCGACGGCGGCATGCAGCGCATCGCGGACAAGGTCTTCCTCCTGACGCCGGCGAACGTCGAGGTCTCCGCCGAGCAGCGCGCACAGCTCCTCGAGCGCGGCGGCTTCTTCAACCAGGCGTAGGCGCTAATCGACGGAGTCGCCGGCCTCGAGCCGCCGGTAGAACCCCGGGTACTGGCCCGCCTTGCCGACCGTGACGAGCGTGTCGCCTTGCTGGATCACGTCGTCGGGCTGGGCGCCCGTGACCGGCTCGGGCTCGCGCAGGATCGCGATCACCGTGATGCCGTTCTCGGCGCGGAACCGGCACTCCGCGAGCGACTTGCCGATCCAGGGGCTCGTTTCCGGCACGTGGACCCACTCGATCTGCAGCTCTCCGAGGGCCATTTCGAGGTCCTCGACGATCTTCGGCCGCTCGTACGCGCCGCCCAGGAGGGCGCCGAGCTGGCGCGCCTCGTCGTCGTCGAGCGTGATCACAGCAGTCGGCTCCTCCTCGTCCCGCCGCCGGAACCAGTAGATCTCGCGCTTCCCGTCGTTGTGCTGGATCAGCGAGATCCGGCCGCCGGAGTCGAGGCGGAAGCCGTACTTCACGCCGATGCCCGGCAAACGTGTCTCTCGAAGATCGATCGGCATCGTGTCCTCCTACGGTGCTTGCGCGAGTTTAGGCACCGGGAAGAGCCTGCGGCCGATTACGCGGGACTCCTTCATCAGGACTACACCGATGGTTGCGGTGATCAGGACGTAAAGCCCAGCGAATGCGATCAGCTGCGCCTGCTGGGCGCCCGTGATCGCCGAGTTCTCGCTGGCGAGCTGAGCAAGGATGACGGTGAACTCACCGTGCGCGATCAGCGCGACGCCGGCGTTGAAGCTCTGCCGTGGCGTGAATTCTCCGGCGTGCCCGGCGAGCAATGTGCCGCCGATCTTGCCGACGAGCGTCACCACCACCGCGCCGGCGAGGATCCATCCGACGTCGCCGGCGGCGCCGAGGTCGATCGACAAGCCGAACACGAAGAAGAAGAGTGCGGCGAAGACGTCGCGGAAACTGAAGAACCGCTCTTCGACCTCCTCTCGCACCGAGGTCCCCGACAGCACGATCCCTGCCATGAGCGCGCCGATCGCCTCGGAGAGGCCGAGCTCGTGCGCGATCGCGCTCATGCCGACCACAAACCCCACCACGGCGAGAAGGAAAAACTCGCGTGGGAGCGATCCGAGGAACCGGTCGATCGCACCGGAGAGCCACCTCGAGACGGCAAGTCCCGCGACGATGAACCCGAGCGCCTTCGCGAGGACGACTAGCGTCTCGTTCAGCTCGCCGCCGCCACCTCCCGCGAACCCGAGGACGAGTGCCAGCACGAGATCCTCGACGACGAGGATCGCGAGGACGAGATCGGTCTCGTCGTCGGCGAGCCGCCTGAAGTCGATCAGGCCCTTCACGGCGATCGCGCTGGAGGAGACGTAGATCGCCGCCGCCAGGATGAGCGCGGCGAAGTGCAGGCCGAAGGCGGCGACTCCGATCGCCAGACCCAGTCCCGCATTGACGACGAAGTCGATGACTCCGCCGAGCACGGCGTGCCGGCGGCTCCGTACGACACGATCGAGGGTGAACTCGAGGCCGAGGAAGAAGAGCAGGAAGACGAGGCCGAGCTGTGCCACGAACGCGGTGACCTCCGACGGTTCGATCAGGGCGAGCTGCTTCGGCTCGTTGGGGCCGAGCAGCAGGCCGGCGAGGAGGTAGGCGGGGATCGCCGACAGGCCGAATCTGCTCGTCACCAGACCGAGGCCTCCGAGCAGGGTCAGCGTGAGGGCGAGCTCGGCAAGGGTCATGGGCGGCGGCTTCCGAGTTTATGCCCGCAGGGGAACCGTGAAAAAGCCCGAAAATGCCGTCATGGGTGTGTCGATCGCCTCGATTCTGCTTGCCGACTGGGTGACCTCGGTCCAGAACTTCGTGGAGGTCTTCACCTTGGTCTACTTCCTACTGCTCTTCGCCTACATCCTGCTGTCGTGGATCCGCCTGCCTTACTCGATCTGGCTCAACCGGATCCAGCGGTTCCTCTACGACGTCTGTGAGCCGTACCTGCGGATCTTTCGCCGGGTCCTGCCGGCGTTCGGGCCGCTCGACCTGTCGCCGATCGTCGCGATCTTCACGCTCTGGATCGCGTCCCAGGTGATCGTCAGCATCCTGGACCGCTTCCACTGATGAGGGGAGGTGTGACATGGGCATGACACCCGTCGAGATTCGCCATGTGCCCATCGGCCGTGGCTTCTGGGGGTATCGCCGAGGTGCCGTCGAGCGCCTGCTCGACGAGGTAGCCGACAGCTTCGAGGACGTGTGGCGCGAACGCGCCGACCTCGCCGACCGGGTCGAGCACCTGGAGGGCGAGCTCCAGCGGCACATCGAGCTCGAGACGCTGCTCCGCAAGACGCTCGTCTCCGCCGAGGCCGCCGCCGAGGAGCAGCGCGAGGGCGCGCGGCGCGAGGCCGAGCGGGTCGTCGCGGAAGCCCACGACGAGGCGCGCCGGGTCGTGTTCGCGGCAACCGCGGAGCGGGAGCGGCTCGCAGCTGACACGCGCCGGCTCCGCGAGCTCCTTCGGACCGCGCTTTCCACCGTCGACGAGCTCGACGGCGCCGACGAGTCCGCCGCGGCCTAGAGCCGCATCTAGAATCTCGCGTCATGAGTGCGACGGTCGATACCGAGCGCTTCCGCAAGCTGCTGCTCGAGAAGCGGCAGGCCGTCGTCGAGGCGCTCGAGTACCTCCACAAGGAGCATCCCGGCTCGCTCAAAGAGGAGACCGGCGAGCTCGTGTCGGGCAGCGCCGACCAGCACATGGCCGACACGGCCACGGAAACGGTCGACCGCGAGATCGACTACACGCTCGAAGAGACCGATGAGCGACTACTCCAGGCGATCGACGACGCGCTCGCCCGGATCGAGGCCGGCACCTACGGCACCTGCGTCAACTGCGGCGCCCAGATCGCCCCTGAACGACTCGAGGCGATGCCCTGGGCGACCTTGTGCATCGATTGCAAACGGAAAGAAGAACGCGGCTAGCGCCCGAGCGTCGATCCGCATCCGAGATCAGGGTCGGATCGGCGACGAACGGCGTCGTGCCCCAGTGGGGCGCCGGTCGGTCGCTCGCGGCCGGGTTTCGGCAGTGGCTGGGCCTCGGCGCAGTGGCTGGGGCGGCGGTCGCCGCCGACCAGGTGACCAAGCAGATCGTCTCGTCGTCGCTCGCGCTGGGCGAGTCGGTCGACGTCTTCGGGCCGCTGTCGATCCACCACGTCCAGAACTCGGGCATCGCCTTCGGGCTGTTCCCGACCGCGACCTCCGGCGTGATCGTCCTCACGGGCCTCGCCGTCACCTGGATGCTCGTGTTCTTCGCACGCTCGGGCGGCCGGCACCCGATCCTGCCCGTTGCGCTGGGGCTCCTCCTCGGCGGCAGCCTCTCGAACCTGATCGACCGCGTGCGGCTCGGCCACGTCACGGACTTCCTCGACTTCCGCTACTGGCCGGCGTTCAACCTCGCCGACTCGTTCATCGTCGCGGGGGTCGCCGTCCTGATCGGCGCGCTGCTCCTCGCCGACCGTGAGCCGCGCCGTGCCCGGACGATCAACGTCACGACGAACCGTCCCTAGCGAAGCGGCGGGGCAGCGGCTCGACCGCTTCCTCGCGGCTCTGCCCGAGATCGCCTCACGCGCGGCCGCCGAACGGCTCGTGGCGTCGGGAGCCGTCCGCATCGACGGTGAGCCCGCGGGGAAGAGCCGGCGGCTCGCCGGCGGGGAGGAGGTCGAGTTCGAGGTCCCGGAGGCGCCGCCGGAGCTCGAGCCGGAGGAGGTCGGCCTGCGGATCGCCTACGAGGACGAGCACCTCCTCGTGGTGGACAAGCCCGCGGGAGTCGTCGTCCATCCTTCGCCGAGCCACCAGACGGGGACGCTCGTCCACGGTGTCCTCGAGCACGGGGCTGCGGGTGGGGACGAGGAGCGCCCCGGCATCGTCCACCGGCTCGACCGGGACACCTCGGGCCTGCTCGTCGTCGCGCGCTCGGAGGAGGCCTACGAGCGGCTGAAGCGCCTCGTACAGCAACGCGCACTCGAGCGGCAGTACCTGGCGGTCGTCCGCGGGCTCCCGCGCTCCCGGGCCGGGAGGATCGAGGCGCCGATCGGGCGCGATCGCCGCGATCCAACGCGCCAGTCGCTCGACACGGACCGACCGCGTGACGCAGTCACGCACTTCGAGGTCGAGGAGCTGATCGGCCAGCATGCCCTCCTCCGCGTCCGCCTCGAGACGGGCCGCACGCACCAGATCCGCGTGCATCTCGCGGCAATCGGCCTGCCGGTGCTCGGCGACCCGGTCTACGGAGCACCGGACCCGGAGCTCGGGCGCCAGTTCCTCCACGCGACGCGCCTCGCTTTCGCCCATCCGTTCACGGGCGAGCAGGTGGAGGTCCAGTCACCGCTGCCGGACGACCTGGCGAGCTACTTGGCCGTTCTCCGACGCGGAGATCCCTAGCGGAGAAAGCGCTCGAAAACGACAACGACCGTCCGCCGGAGCCGGGCTTTGCCCGGCGGGAGGCAAACAAACCCAAAGAACAGTGGACGGAGCTGGGCGTAGCCGGCTCCGTCCACTTCTGAACGACGATGCCCGCTCGCAAGGAGGGGGCTCGTGGGGGAACCAGGGGTTCCCCCACGGTCAGCTAACATCCTCCGACTTCATCGTCTACCCGGCGGACAAAGCGGAGTGGCGGTGCCCGTCCTGAACGGGTTCCACGACGCCCCGCCGGCGCTACCCAAACAAACCGAGAAGGGGGAAACCCACGTGTCAGTCGTCTCGATGCGAGACCTCTTGGAGGCCGGCGTCCATTTCGGCCACCAGACCCGACGTTGGAATCCGAAGATGCGCCGCTTCATCTTCACGGAGCGCGGCGGCATCTACATCATCGACCTCACCCAGACGGCTCAGCTGCTCGACCGGGCGTACGAGTTCGCGCGCGACCTCGCGAGCCGCGGGGGCACCATTCTGTTCGTCGGCACCAAGAAGCAGGCAATGGACGCGATCGCCGACGAGGCGACGCGCGTCGGGATGCCGTTCGTCAACCACCGCTGGCTCGGCGGGCTGCTGACGAACTGGCGGACGATGTCCAGCCGGATCGAGCGGATGCACGAGCTCCGGCGGCTGAAGGACGAGGACCAGCTCGACCTGCTGCCCGCGAAGGAGCGGCTCGCCATGCTGAGCGAGCTCGAGAAGCTCGAGGCGAACCTCGGCGGCGTCGGCGACCTCAAGCGCCAGCCCGACGCGATGTTCGTCGTCGACCTCCGCAAAGAGCTGATCGCGGTGCGTGAAGCGCGGCGGCTCGGGCTTCCGATCATCGGCCTCGTCGACACGAACTGCGACCCGGACGACGCGGACTACATCATCCCGGGCAACGACGACGCAATCCGCTCGTGCTCGCTCGTGATCCGTGCGATTGCGAAGGGAATCGAGGACGGCCGTGCCCAGATCCGACCGGAGGAGTTCGAGAAGCCTGCTGCGACGAACGGCCAGCCTCCCGAGGAGGAGCCCGTCGCCGAGGGGCCGGCACCGGACGAGACGCCGGTGGAGCACGAGCAGATGGGCAAGGCCGAGAGCGCAGCCGAGACGGGGGCGGCCGAGGAGCCCCAGCAGCCCGAGGAGCCCGAGTCACAGCCGGCGCAGGAGGAGGCTCCCGCGAGTGGCTGACATTCCGGCAACGCTCGTCAAACAGCTCCGCGACGAGACCGGCGCGGGGATGATGGACGCCAAGCGAGCGCTTCAGGAGACGGAGGCCGACCTCGAGGCCGCGAAGAAGCTCCTGCGTGAGCGCGGGATGGCCGAGGCAGGCAAGCGCGCGGGCCGTGAGACGACAGAGGGCATCGTCCTCGCACGGGTCGGAGAGCGGGTCGGCACGACGGTCGCCATCGGGTGCGAGACCGAGCCCGTGTCGAAGAACGAAGAGTTCCTCGCGTTCGCCGAGAAGGTGCTCGAGACGGTCGAGGAGCGCGGCGAGGGCGCGGAGCAGGAGCTCGAGGAAGAGCGTCAGGCGCTCGTCGGCAAGCTCGGCGAGAACGTCGCCGTCCGCGGCGCCGTCCGCTTCGAGCGGGGCGACGACGAGGTGATCGCGGCCTACGTCCATCCCCCGGCGAACAAGATCGGCGTGGTGGTGAAGGCGAAGGGGCCCGCAGAGATCGCGCGGCTCCTCGCCATGCACATCGCCTTCGCGGCGCCGCTGTATGCCGACCGCGGCCAGATCCCCGAGGAGGACCTCCAGACCGAGCGCGAGATCTTCGCGAAGCTCCCCGAGGTGGAGTCGCGCCCCGAGGAGCACCGCGAGAAGATCGTCGAGGGAATGCTCGCGAAGCGCTTTTTCGGCCAGTCCGTCCTGCCCGACCAGGAGTGGATTCACGACACGGGCAAGACGGTCGCCAAGGCGCTCGACGAGCACGAGCTCGAGGTGCTCGACTACCGCCGCTTCGCCCTTGCCGGCTGACGAGAACGGCAGGCCCGCGTTCAAGCGGGTCCTGCTGAAGCTCTCCGGAGAGGCGCTGATGGGGGAGAAGGAGTACGGCGTCGACCTCCACGAGGTCGAGCGGATCGCTGAGGAGATCGCAGAGCTCCAGGGACGAGGTGTCGAGATCGCGATCGTGGTCGGTGCCGGAAACATCTACCGCGGTATGACCGCGGCGGCCGAGGGCATGGACCGCGCGACGGCGGACTACGCCGGGATGCTCGCCACGGTCCTGAACGCCCTGACGCTGCAGGACGTCCTCGAGCGGCGCGGCCTGCACACCCGCGTCCTCTCGGCGATCGAGGTCTCGGAGGTTGCCGAGCCGTACATCCGCCGGCGAGCGATCCGCCACCTCGAGAAGCAGCGGATCGTGATCTTTGCCGCGGGCACGGGCAACCCGTTCTTCACCACCGACACGGCCGCCGCGCTGCGCGCACTGGAGATCGGCGCCGATGCGATCCTGATGGCCAAGCACGCGGTCGAGGGCGTCCACGCCGACGACCCGCGCGAGGATCCGGACGCGGAGCTCGTCCCGGAGCTCACGCATCTCCAGGCGATCGAGCGCGGGCTGCGCGTGATGGACACGACGGCGCTCTCGCTGTGCATGGACAATGGGCTCCCGATCTACGTCTTCGCGCTCGCCGAGGGCAACATCCGGCGGGTTGCGCTCGGAGAGCGCGTCGGCACGATCATCTCGACCCCCGGAGGGAGCGCGTGATCGACGATCTGATCCAGGATGCGACTCGCCGCATGGACAAGTCGGTCGAGGCGACCCACGGCGAGCTGAACTCGATCCGGACGGGGAGGGCCTCTTCGGCGCTGCTGGATCGCGTCCAGGTGGACTACTACGGCCAGAAGACGCCGCTCAACCAGCTGGCGACGCTCAACGTCCCGGAGCCGAGGCTGCTCACAGTCCAGCCGTTCGATCCGAACTCGATCAAAGAGATCGAGCGCGCGATCCAGGAGTCCGACCTCGGCCTCAACCCGTCGAACGACGGAAAGGTCATTCGCCTCCCGATCCCGCAGCTCACGGAGGAGCGCCGGGGGGAGCTGGTCAAGGTGGCGCGCCAGATCGCGGAGGAGGGCCGGGTCGCCGTGCGTAACGTCCGCCGCGACGTCATCCACCACCTCAAGGAAGAGCAGAGCGTCGGCGCGGACGACGAGCGGCGCGCGGAGGAGCGCGTCCAGAAGCTCACGGACGACCACGTGAAGCGGATCGACGACCTCCTCAGGCGCAAAGAAGCCGAGATCACCGAGGTCTAACGGCCGTCGATGGGGCTCCTCGCCCGCTTCTTCGGCCGCCGCGAATCGCCGCTCGAGCTGGGCGAGGGGCCGCGGTCGGTCGCGATCATCATGGACGGGAACGGCCGGTGGGCGGCGGGCAAAGGCCTGACCGTCGAGGCGGGTCACCGAGAGGGCACGCGAGCCCTGCGGCGAACCGTCGAGGCGGCGATCGACCTCAACATCCGCTCGCTCGCGGTCTATGCGTTCTCGACCGAGAACTGGCTGCGTCCGCCGGCGGAGGTCGACGCTCTGATGGAGATCTTCGGCGAGACGATCCGACGCGAGCTTCCCGACCTCGCCGAGCAGGGGGTTCGGACGCGGTTCATCGGACGCCGAGACCGCGTCTCGGATGCGTTGCGCGTACAGATGGAGGAGCTGGAGGACGAAACGTCGGCCCGCGATCGCCTCGATCTCTGGATCGCCTTCGACTACGGCGGCCGGGCAGAGATCGCGGACGCGGCAAAACGGATCGTCGAGTCGGGCCTCGAGGCGGAGGAGATCGACGAGGGCATCGTGGCGGCGCATCTGTACGCGCCCGAGCTCCCGGAGCCCGATCTCGTCGTCCGCACCTCAGGCGAGGTGCGCGTGTCGAACTTCATGCTGTGGCAGGTGGCGTACTCCGAGTTCGTGTTCACTGAGACGCTCTGGCCCGACTTCGGAGCTGACGATCTCAGCGCCGCGGTTCGTGAGTACGCGGGGCGTAGGCGGAGGTTCGGCGCGCGATGAGCTCGCTCGTCTCGCGCCTCGTCATCGCTCTGCTGCTGCTGCCGCCCGTGCTGCTGCTGGTCTACGGCGGCGGCTGGTGGTTCTTCGGGCTGGCCGCCGTTGCCGCCCTCCTCGCGCTCCACGAGTTCTACGGGATGACGCGGGCACTGCGTCCCGTCGTGCTTGCAGGGTATTTCGGCACCGTCGCCGCGCTCGTCGGTGCGGAGTGGGGGCCGGAATGGGCGCTCGGCGGATTTCTCAGCACCTTCGCGTTCGCGTTCGCCTTCAAGGGGCTCGCCGGTGTCAGCCCGACACTCGTGTCGGTGGCCGCGACTGTCCTCGGCGCGGCGTGGATCGGGCTTGGAATCGCACACATGATCCTGATCCGCGAGCTGCCAGAGCACGGGACGCTCGCCGCCTTCACCGTGCTCATCGCGGTCTTCGCGGCGGACACCGTCGCCTATGTCGCGGGCCGGCTGTTCGGCAGGCACAAGCTCGCGCCTCGTATGTCGCCGGGGAAGACGTGGGAAGGGCTGGCTGCGGGCACGATCGCCGCGCTGCTCGTGCCGTTCTTCGCCTTCTACAAAGAGGGGTTCCTCTCCGTTCCAGAGTCGTTCGCGCTCGGCGGTGTGATTGCCGTCACCGCCCCGATCGGGGATCTGTTCGAGTCCGCCCTCAAGCGTGACGTCGGCGTAAAAGACACCGGGAAGCTTCTCCTCGGCCACGGCGGGATGCTCGACCGGGTCGACGCGCTCCTCTTCTCGGCCATCGGCGCGTACTACTGTCTGCTCGCTTTTGGGGCTTCGTGATGGGACCGGGTCCCTGTAACGAGGGTCGCGCCATACACTTTCCTCGATGAGGCGCGTCGCCGTGCTCGGGGCCACGGGCTCGATCGGACGCCAGGCGCTGGAAGTGATCGAGGGCGACCCGGGGCTCGAGCTCGTCGCGGCCTCGTCGGGCTCCCAGGCCATCGACGGGCTCGCGCCGCTGACGCAGGTCGGGGGCGATCACACCGAGCTGCTCGAGCGAGCCCAGCCCGACGTCGTGCTCAACGCAATCGTCGGCTTCGCCGGCGTGACGGCCACACTCTGGACGCTCGAGCACGGCGTGGACCTCGCGCTCGCGAACAAGGAGAGCCTCGTCGCGGCCGGCGAGCTCGCCCTCGGTGCGCTCCAGAGCGGCGGCGGGCGGCTCCTGCCCGTCGACAGCGAGCACTCCGCCGTGTTCCAGTGCCTGGAGGGGCGCGCGGCCGACACCGTGCACTCGGTCGTCCTCACCGCGTCCGGCGGCCCGTTTCGGGGGCGCAACCGGTCCGAGCTCGCCGACGTATCTCCCGACGATGCGCTCGCGCACCCAACCTGGCAGATGGGCCCCAAGATCACGATCGACTCGGCGACGCTCGCGAACAAGGGGCTCGAGGTGATCGAGGCGCATTTCCTCTTCGGGCTGCCGTACGAGCGGATCGAGGTGGTCGTCCAGCCGACCTCTGTCGTCCACTCGCTCGTGCGCTTCCGCGACGGCGCTGCGCTCGCACACCTCGGCTATCCCGACATGCGGGTGCCGATCTCGTATGCGCTGACCTATCCGCAACGTGCGCCGGTCAACGTCGAGCCGCTCGATCTCTCGGCGGGGCTGAAGCTGGAGTTCGAGCCCGTGGACGGCGACGCCTTTCCCATGCTCGGCCTCGCGCGGCGCGTCGGTGAACAGGGCGGCACCTATCCCTGCGCGTTCAACGCGGCGAACGAGGTGGCCGTCGCAGCGTTCCTCGACGGCCGCCTGCCGTTCCTGGGGATCCCCGAGGTCGTGGAGGAGACGCTGGATCAGGTCGGCGGAGGGCCGGTCACTGACCTTGGCGGGCTCGTCGAGGCCGACGCGGAGGCTCGGCGAATCGCCGAGCGGGGTATGGCGCTGGGTACCTCGGCTTCCCGGGGCGGCGATGACAAAGGAGGCAAGCCCACGGGGCGCAGGACAGTGCAGGCGAGCACGGACAAGCCTCGTGGGCGCAGCATCCTGCCGCCATCGTCGTCAGGCGGGGTCGGAGCCGGGCTTCGCCCGGCGGGAGACACCGCCGGCCGGGGAGGCGAGGCGTGAACACGTTCGTCGCCGTTCTGGGGCTCGCGTTTCTCGTCTTGGTTCACGAGGCGGGGCACTTCTTCACCGCGCGGTTCGTCGGCATGTCGCCGCGGAAGTTCTACGTCGGGTTCCCGCCGGCTCTTGCCAAGTTCCGCCGCAAGGGGATCGAGTACGGCATCGGCGCGATCCCGCTCGGCGGCTACGTGAAGATCCCGGGGATGCACCGCCCGGCGCCGTCCGACGTGGACGCGCATTTCAGCAGGGCGGTCGACGAGGCTCCGCAGCTTCGAGGCCCGACCGAGCGCCTGAAGCATCTGCTGGCGGAGGGGGACTTCGAGGGCGCAGCTGGAGCGCTCGAGGCGCTCCGCAGGGCCGTCGTGGAACACGAGGAGCTCTCGCCGCCCGCGAGAAAGGCGGCCGATCGAGGCCTGACGGAGTTGGCCGACGGCCTCGGGCGGGATGCCTACTGGCGCCAGCGGACGTGGAAGAAGGTCCTCGTCATCGGCGCCGGGCCGGGGACGAACCTCCTCTTCGCGATGCTGATGTTCACGCTCCTGCTCGTGTTCGGGCCGGGGCGGGGCACGACGGTCGTCGACGAGATCGAGCAGACGAGGCCGATGCGCGATCCAGTGACGAGCCAGATCCAGCAGATCCCGACGCCTGCGGCGGCGATGGGGCTCCGGCCCGGGGACCGGGTCGTGGCGATCAACGGAGAGCCGGTGGACTACGTCGGGATGTTCGAGGAGATCAACACCTCGGAGGGCGAGCCTCTGCGGGTGGCGGTCGTGCGCGACGGCGAGCGGATCACCTTGCCGGCGATTCAGGCCTTCGAGGACACCGACGGGCGCTTCCGGCTCGGGTTCCGCCCCAGGTTCCAGTCGGTGCCGATCCACGTTGCGGGGTGGGAGTCGGTGCGGCTCACCGGTGTGATCACGAAGGAGATCGGATCGGTGCTCGGGCGCCTCGTCCAGGGATCGGGGCGAGAGGAGATCTCGAGCCCGATCGGGATCGTCCGCGGGTCGTCGAGCGCGCTCGATCGCGGCTTCGAGACGTTCTTCTGGGTGCTGGGCTTGATCAGCCTCTCGCTGGCCCTCCTGAACCTGCTTCCGCTCCTCCCGCTCGACGGCGGGCACATCGCCTTCTCGATCATCGAGGGGATCCGCGGGCGCTCGGTTGGTCGCGAGGTCTACGAGCGCGTCTCGGTGATCGGAATTGCGGTCGTCTTGACGCTGTTCTTCATCGGCCTCTCCAACGATCTCGGCGGCCGGGCAGGGGGTTAGAGACGGCTACACTCGGCGTGAATGCCGAGTGAGCGTAGCGTCAAGGTAGGCAACGTCCAGATCGGCGGCGGCGCGCCCGTCGTCATCCAGTCGATGACGCTGACGCCCACGCGAGACGTCCCCGCGACGACCGCCCAGATCGCCGCGCTGGCCTCCGCGGGCTGCGAGGTGGTCCGCTGCGCGGTGCCGAAGATCGAGGACGCGGACGCGCTTGCGCGGATCGTGCGTCTCTCGCCACTCCCGGTGATTGCGGACATCCACTTCAACGCGAGCCTCGCGCTGCGCGCGATCGACGCCGGTGTGCACGCCGTCCGCATCAACCCCGGGAACATCGGCGGGCCGGACAAAGTCGCGCAGGTCGTCGAGGCCGCGAAGCGCGCCGGGATTCCGATGCGGATCGGCGCGAACTCGGGCTCGCTGCCGAAGCACCTCTTTCCGCTGGCGCAGCGCGACCAGGCAGAGGCCCTCGTCGCCGCGGCGATGGAGGAGGTCGAGCTGCTCGAGCGCCTCGACTACCGCGATTTCAAGATCTCCGTCAAGGCGACGCACGTCCCGACGATGATCCGTGCGTACCGGATGCTTGCGGCGAGGGTTCCGTACCCGCTCCATCTCGGTGTGACCGAGGCGGGCACGCCGTTCACCGGTTCCGTCAAGAGCGCCGTCGGGATCGGCTCACTGCTCGCGGACGGGATCGGGGACACGATCCGCGTCTCGCTGACGGCGGATCCGGTGAAGGAGGTCGAGACGGCCTGGGAGATCCTGAAGGCGCTCGGCCTGAGAGAGCGCGGCCCGGTGATGATCGCCTGCCCGTCCTGCGGGCGCGACAACGTCGGCGTCCAGAGCCTTGCCGAGGTAGTCGAAGACCGTTTACGCGGCTATACGCAGGCGTTCGAGGTGGCGGTCATGGGCTGCGCGGTGAACGGCCCCGGGGAGGCCGGTGACGCGGACTTCGGGATCGCCGGCGGTCGCGACGTCGGCTTCATCTACGCCCATGGCCGAGTCTTGAAGAAGGTCTCGTCCGACATCCTGATCGACGAGCTCTTCCACGAGATCGACCTCTGGATCGCCGAGGGCATGCCGCGGCCCAAGCGACTGAAGATGGCCAAGCCGGCTGCGCTGGCGATGGCCGAAGCGTCCCTGGTCCCGCTCGACTAGCTCTTGATCGCCCGCGCCTCTCAGCTTTTCCTGCCGACGTTGCGCGACGCCCCGGCGGACGCCGAGGCGGTCTCCCACAAGCTCCTCGTCCGCGGCGGCTACATCCGCCAGGTGACGACCGGCATCTGGACGTTCCTGCCGCTCGGTTGGCGGGTGCACCAGAAGGTTGTGCAGATCATCCGCGAGGAAATGGACGCGATCGGCGGCCAGGAGATGCTGATGCCGGTCCTGACTCCCTACGAGCTCTGGCAGCAGTCCGGCCGCGACTACATCCAGGAGATCTTCCGCCTGAAGGACCGCAACGGCCGCGACTACGTGCTCCCGTTGACGCACGAGGAGACGGTCACGTTCCACGCCAAAGAGATCCAGAGCTACCGCCAGCTGCCCCAGATCCTCTACCACTTCTCGATCAAGGAGCGCGACGAGCCCAGGCCGCGCGGCGGCCTGCTCCGAGTCCGCGAATTCATCATGAAGGACTCCTATTCGTTCGACCGCGACGACGAAGGGCTCGACGTCTCCTACCGCAAGCACGAGGAGGCGTACCACCGAATCTTCGAGCGCTGCGGGCTCGAGTACCACGCCGTCCAGGCCGAGCCGGGGATGATGGGCGGGTCCGAGTCGCTCGACTTCCTGGCCCCCTCCGGCTCCGGCGAGAACGTGCTCGTGACGTGCGAGCGGAACGACTACGCAGCCGATCTCGAGATCGCACTGGGCATCCCGCGCGCGCCGGAGTTTCCGGAGCGGCTCGACTCCCCCGAAGAGGTGGAGACGCCGGGCGTCACCACGATCGAAGCGCTCTCCGAGCTCCTCGGGATCGACACGGCTGCGACCTCCAAGGCGATGCCCGTCACCAAGCCCGACGGCACGGTCGTGCTGGCGCTCGTGCGCGGCGACGACCGCCTCGAAGAGGCGAAGCTCGCGACGGCTCTGGCGTCGGACTTCCGGCCCTCCACAGAGGAAGAGATTCGCGGTGCCTTCGGCGCCGACCCCGGTTCGCTCGGCCCTGTCGGCTTCCAGGGCGAGGTCGTCGTCGACGAGGCCCTGCGCGAGGGCCAGTTCGTCGCGGGCGCGAACCGCACGGGGTTCCACCTGCGCGGCGTCGAACATGGCCGGGATTTCGAGGGGCGTTTCCACGATCTGCGCCAGCCACGCGAGGGCGACGCGTGTCCGGAGTGCGGAGGCGCCCTCCGCTTTCAGACGGCAATCGAGATCGGGCACATCTTCAAGTTCGAGACGAAGTACTCGGCGCCGCTCGGCGCGACCTTCCTCGACGAGGACGGCAAGGAGAAGCCGCTGGTCGGCGGCAGCTACGGGATCGGGCCGGGCCGAGTACTGGCGGCCGCGGTCGAGCAGCAGCACGACGAGGAGAAGGGGATGCGCTGGCCGACGTCGATCGCACCGTTCGACACGCACGTCGTCGTGCTCCCGGGGCTCGAGGAGGAGGCGTCGCGGGCCGCGGAGACGTTGTCGGCGACCGGACAGGACGTGCTCCTCGACGACCGTGACCTGCGTGCCGGCGAGAAGTTCGCCGACGTCGACCTGATCGGGGCGCCGGTGCGAGTGGTAGTGGGCAAGAAGACCCTCGAAGACGGCGCCGTCGACGTGCAGGACCGCGCCACGGGTGAGGAGCGGCGCGTTGCCGTGGAAGAAATCGCAGGTATGGTCCGCTAGTGGCGCGCCGGCGACGCTTCAGCACCGAGCCCTTCGGCCCGACCTTGGAGCGGCTGATGCAGGAAGCAGGCGTGACCTATCGGTCCCTGGCCGACCAGACGAAGCTCTCGGCGGGGTACCTGAACCACCTCGTGCACGGCAACCGTCCCGTACCTTCGGACGACATCGTCCGGCGCCTCGCGAAGGCGCTCAAGGTCGAGCCGGAGCACTTCCGGGAGTACCGCCTCCGGGTGATCACACAGAAGCTCGAGCAGATGCCCGAGCTGATCGACCGGCTCTACCGGCGCCTCGGCGCCTGATTCCCGGGCGGGGGAGGGCCCTCGCGCTCGGCTGCGTCACGCTCCCGCCGACGCTGCGCCAGAGTCTTCGCTGTCTCGATGAAGCGTGCCGTCTGCTCCGCGAGCTCTTCGGACACGAATTGACCGGGTGGCTTTCGCCCGGACTTGTCCGTTTTCTCCTGCTTCTTGCGGCTGTTCCCAGAATTTTCCACAGGGGTGTGGATATCGTCGTGGCTGGCAACGTGGCTGCCCTGGCGGTGTCCCGTTCACCGCATTCACAGCCTTGTGGACAACCCGAGGCGATCCAGCGACCTCAATTGCAAGACGCGAATCGAGGCCTGGCCTTGCGCGGACCTGTGCCGATTCATGCGCTCTTTGCTCGATTTCCCTCTCTGGAAGGGTGCCGCTATGGTGTCGCCCACGGGGCGTGGCGCAGCCTGGTTAGCGCGCTAGTCTGGGGGACTAGAGGTCCCCGGTTCAAATCCGGGCGCCCCGACTCTCAGCGGAACGTTCCCGATTCTCAGCGGAACGTTCCCGATTCGCCCCTAACCCGCTCGACCGGGACCTCGATCCCCTCAGCCGAGGGATTGGCGTCGGGTCGATCCGCCCCGATGCAAGGCCGCGTAAGCCAGCGAGGATAAGGAGAGAAGCACCGGGACAGCTCTGCGGCCGCTGAGCTCGATCAACAGCATGGCCGCCCTACGAGTCGTCACAGGTGCCCTCGCGGCAACCGCAGCGCTTCTCCTGGCCGCACCGGCCGGCGCCGCGACCTTGGCTGTTCCGACCCTCGTCGCACCGACGGCGAACGCGTCGGTTCAGTCACTCCCCGCCTTCGCGTGGAACGCGGTCCCGGGCGCGGCTCGCTACGAGTTCGCCCTCGCAGCCGACGCGGGCTTCAACTCGCCGGCGCTCGGCATGGGCGAGGGCCAGTTCTTCACGCGCAACACGCGCGCGACGGTCAAGAAAACCGTGGCCAACGGGACGTATTGGTGGCGCGTCCGCGCCATCGCGGCGGGGGGCGCCGTCTCGCCGTGGTCGGCGCCCCGGCCGCTGCGCAAGTCCTGGGCGATCGCGCCGACGCTGTCTCGCCGACCCAGGAGCCGTGGCGACTCATCCGAGCACTCCGCTCGTGCTGAAGTGGTCGTCCGTGCCGCACGCGGCGAAGTACTGGGTCACGGTCGCGAGCGATCCGGCGCTCGGCTCCGCCGTGCTCGGTCAGGGGAACGTCGAGACGCAGCGGGACCTCGTACGCGCCGCGCGCGCTGCTGCTCCCGCCGGGCACCTACTACTGGGGCGTCACGCCGCTCGACGCGCAGGGGCATCGCGGCCAGCCGTCCGTCGTCGGGCTCGTTCACGTGGCTATGGCCGACCGCGATCGCCGATCGACCGTCGGTGACCTTCGCTCCGACGCCGAAGTCTACGACCCGTACTTCACGTGGGACCCGGTCCCGGGCGCCGCGAAGTACGAGCTCGAGGTCAACCCCGCCGAGGACTTCTCGCCGGGCTCGAAGGTCTGCTGTAGCGGGCCGGGCTGGCCCACGATCCTGGCGCCCTCCCACGCGCCCGACCGAAACCTCCGCGACAACACCTACTACTGGCGGGTTCGCGGCATCGACGCGTTCGGCAATGCCGGCGCCTGGAACATCGGCCTGTCGTTCATGAAGACCTTCGACAAGGTGCCGCCGGTCACTACGCCGAGCGTGAAGAACGTCCGGATGCGCGACAACCTGTCCGATCCGGGCAGCGACGTCGACGGAGTCGCGGCCGGGCTACCAGACCAATGTCCCGGTCGTCGCATGGGATCCGGTTCCGGGTGCATCGAGCTACGAAGTCGACGTCCTATCCGTTCGAGGCCGGTATCTGCAACTGGTCGGATCCAGGACCCCGACCACTGGCCTGCGGTGCGCACGGCCACGACGGCGTGGACGCCGCTGGGAAGCGGGTGGAACAACGTCAAGCCGTACGCCGACGCCAGCCAATGGCCACGAGACCTGGCGCCGATCGCCGGCAAGTCCTACTGCGTCCGCGTCGGGCCCGCAGCGACCGCGAACGTGACGCGATCTCGAGGTCTACGGCGAGTACACATACATGAACGACGGCACGGCGCCTGCCTTCGAGTGGTCAGGGCCTCCCGCGGGCGGTGTCTGCTCGCCGACGTGTACCCCGGGCAACCTCGGGGCCGACGACTACGTCGTTCCGGGGATGGGTGTGACGACGACCCGCATGCCGCTCTTCACGTGGAAGCCGCTCGCCGGCATGCAGAGCTACTTCGTCCTCGTCTCCAAGGATGCGTCGTTCAGCAACATCGTCGACTACGCCTTCACCCAGGTGCCCGCCTATGCGCCGCGCGGGCCGAGCTGGATCAGGACGTATCAGGACGAAACGACCCTCTACTACTGGGCCGTTCTTCCCGCTACTGCCCTGAACGGCAGCGGCGCTGCTGGCAACCCGCTCGTCGCCGCGCCCACGAACTTCCGCAAGGAGTCGATCCCGCCGACGCTGACCACGCCGACGGCAGGCGAGAACGTCGTCGGCCAGCCGGTGTTCCGCTGGTCGCCGGCAGAGGCGGCCCGGCAGTACACGATCCAGGTCTCTCAGGATCCGAGTTTCGGGACAACGCTCGACGACGTCAACACGTCCGCGACGGCCTACGTCGCCACCAAGTCCTATCCGGCGGACACCGTGCTCTACTGGCGGGTGCGGGCGAACGACGAGAACCTCGTCGGTCTCCGATGGTCGCCCGTCGGTTCGTTCCAGCGAAGGCTGCCCGCGCCGGCGCCGCTCTTCGATGCGCTTGCGGGCGACATGTTCCCGGTCATCTCCTGGGCGCCTGTCCCCGGCGCGGTCTCCTACCGCCTTGCCGTCGACGAGCCTGACGGGGAGCACTACGAGTACGACGACTTCCGTTCGGCCGCCGCAGCGTTCGTGAAGATGACGGGCACGGGCATCACAGGCATCCGCGTCCGCGCGAACTTCCCAACGACGACGACGATCACGACGCCTGGGCCCTGGTCCTCGACCGTCTACCACACGCGCACTGTCGGCGAACCCACCGGTGCCCGGACGGACGCGACCGACGACCGCGTGGTCTTCGGCTGGGACCCGAAGCCGGGCACGAAGCAATACCGCATCCTCGTCTCGCCGCGCGAGGACTTCTCCACGGTGATCGAGGACGTGAAGACCGACAACACGACCTATGCGCCTCAGCTCACCCATGCGGGCTATCTCCAGGGTGGAACGTTCTGGTGGAAGGTCGCGTCGCTGGACGAGGATCTCAACCTCGGCGACTTCACCCGGCCGCACTCGTTCAGCCTGAAGAAGGGTGCAGGGACGGTCCGGACGACACAGAAGCTGCGCTTGACCATGAAGGGCCGGCTGAAGGCCAAGCGGCTGCGCCAGATCGTCGTGACCGTGAAGGCCGGCGCGCGGCCCGTTGCCGGAGCCCGCGTGAGGGCGTTCGGCATGGGGCTCGTCACCAAGTGGCGTTCGACCAATCGCGCCGGGCGCGTGGTCTTCAAGCTGAAGCCGAAGGGGCGCGGCGTGGTGTTCTTCCAGGCCTCCAAGACCGGCTTCCTCGCGGGAACCGCCCGCGTCCGCGCCCGCTAGCTCGAGGCGCCCGCGAAGACGTCGGCGCTGCAGCCGAAGACCAGCGCGTCGAGCAGGTCGGCGCGGTCGATGCCGCGCAGCGAACGGTGGTCCGGGTCGACCTCGACATCGGGCCACGTGTCGAGGCCGAGCGAGGCGGCGCCCTCGTCGGCGCCGAAGCAGAGCAGGGTCTCGGCGTCGCAGACCTCGCGGCGCCCCGACGCGCGGCGCGCGGTCGTCTCCAGCTCCCGAAGCTCCTCGAGCGGGTCGATCCGGACGTTGGAGTCGGACCCGATGCAGATTCCGATGCCGCGCTCGCGCAGACGCTCCACTGGGGCGAACCCGTCGCCGAGGTTCGCTTCGGTCGTCGGACAGATGCAGACGCGCGCGCCTGCCGCCGCCAGGAGGTCGAGCTCGTGGTCGTCGGCGTGGGTCGCGTGCACGACCGTCGTCTGTGGGCCGAGGCACCCGGTCAGATCGAGCAGCTCGATCGGCCGGACCCCGTGCTCGGCAAGGCACTCTTCGATCTCGCGCGGCTGCTCGTCGGCGTGGATATGGAGCGGGAGTCGGTGGTCACGCGCATGGCCGGCGATTGCCTCGAGCCAATCACGCGGGCACGCGCGGACGGAGTGGGGGGCACAGCCGACGCGGATGCCGTCCCCGCGCAGCTCTTCCAGCTGCTCGACGTACTCCGCGGCTGAGCCCTGTTGGAAGCGCGCGCTGCCGCCTCGCGCATACGCCGTGAGGAGCAGCGTGATCTCGATGCCGGCCTCGGCTGCCGCGTCGGCCGCGGACCGAGCCTCGCCGAGGCCGAGGTAGTGGAACTCGCCGACGGCGGTGTAGCCCGCTTCGCGCATCTCGGCGTAGGTCCGCGTGTACTCGCGCCGCACGGTCTCGGGCGTGTGACGCTCGGCCTCGGCGATCATCGCGTCGCGCCAGGCCCAGAAGTCGCCTCCGGTGCGCCGGCCGCGCAGCGCGCGCTGGAAGGCGTGCGAGTGGGCGTTGACGAACCCGGGCAGCGTCAGGTGGGCCACGGGAGGGATGGTCACACGTTCGGCACGGCTGCGTCACAGACGCGTGCGCCGCGCCGGGCGTCCAGACCAAGCCGGGCAGTGTGGTCGTTCGCGGCGCGTAGCGGAGCTACGTGTCGCGGGCGAACGCGCTGATCCGCGCCGTGTCTGGGGCGTCATCGCCGGTGAATTTCACGTCAGGCCAATAAGCTTGCAGCGGGGAGGAGGCAGGGTGCGCCTGAACTAAGGGGCGCCGCCGGCAGTCAGCCGAAAAGCCACGCTCTATCCTTGATTCATGGCCGAGCGCGTCGTTTCCACTCCGCTGGCGCGGATCCCGAATGCGCTCACGCTTGCCCGCTTCGCGGCGATTCCGGTGTTCATCGTGCTCGAGGCAACCGCTGAAGGCGGGAAGAGCTGGGCGGCTGCGATCGTCTTCGCGGCTGCTGCGATCACCGATCAGCTCGATGGGTGGCTCGCCCGTCGCTGGCACGTGGAGTCGCGCTTCGGCACCGTCGCCGACCCGCTGGCCGACCGGCTGATGATCGACGCGGCGGTCGTGCTCCTCTACTACCACGACCGCCTTCCATGGCCAGCCCTCGTGCTGATTCTCGTGCGGGACGTGGTGCTCGTAGCGGGGTATAAGCTCGTCATGCCCCGCGGTTCCGAGCTTTCGGTGAGCTTCCTCGGCAAGCTTGCGACCTGGATCCTCTACGCGTCGCTCGCGCTGATGCTCGTGACGAGCGCGGGAACCGATCTGCCGTACGTCCTCTTCTGGGTCGGGCTCGCACTGGCTCTGGCCGCAGGGGCGCTCTACTCCGTCTCCGCCCTCAGGAGGACGGCGTGAAGGCGGTCGTCATGGCCGGCGGCGAAGGGACGCGGCTGCGCCCGCTGACCTCGAACCAGCCGAAACCGATGGTGCCGATCGTCGGGAAGCCGTGCACGGAGCACATCATCGAGCTCGGCCGCGACCACGGCTTCGAGGACTTCATCGTCACCGTCGCCTTCCTGCCCCAGGCGATCCGAAGCTACTTCGGCGACGGGAGCGCTCTCGGCGTCAACATCGAATACTCCGTCGAGGAGTCGCCGCTCGGCACCGCGGGCTCGGTCCGGCTCGCGAGCGGCCTGCTCGACGACACGTTCCTCGTCATCTCGGGCGACGCGCTCTGCGACTTCGACCTGACGAAGCTTGTCGAGTTTCACCGGCAACGCGGCGCTGCCGTCACGTTGGCGCTCAAGCGCGTCGAGAACCCGCTCGAGTTCGGCATCGTCGTGACCGACGACGACGGCCGCGTGGAGCGCTTCCTGGAGAAGCCGTCGTGGAGCCAGGTCTTCTCGGACACGATCAACACCGGCGTCTACGTCCTCGAGCCGGAGGTCCTGAACCACGTCCCGACCGACCGGCCGTACGACTTCTCCAAGGAGCTCTTTCCACTGCTGCTGGAGATGGGGCGTCCGCTCTACGGCTTCATCGCGGAGGGCTACTGGCAGGACATCGGCAACCTGTCGCAGTACCGGCAGGCGAACTTCGACGCTCTGGACGGGCGCGTCGACCTCAACATCCCCGGTATCCGCCTGCGCGGCAACGTCTGGGTGGGGGAGGGCGTCGAGATCGACGACTACGAGCGGATCGAGGCGCCCGCGTTCGTCGGCAACTACTCCCGGATCGCCCCCGACGCGACGGTCGGCCCGTACTCCGTCCTCGGCACGAGCGTGACGCTGCGCGACCGGGCGCGCACCGTCGCGTCGGTGGTGGACGCGGCGACCCATATCGGACGCAGCACCCTGATCGAGAACGCGGTCGTCGGCCGCAACTGCGACATCCGCTCGCACGTCCGCATCCACGAGGACGTCGCGATCGGGGACGAGGTGACGATCGGCGCCGAGTCGGTCGTCATGCCGGGCGTCCGGATCTACCCCTTCAAGGAGGTGGACTCCGGGTCGCAGGTCTTCGAGAACCTCGTCTTCGAGTCGCGGTCTTCCGCCCGGCTGTTCGCCCGGGGCGGCGTGTCCGGGCTCGTGAACGTCGACCTCACGCCGGAGAACGCCGTCCGCCTGGCCGGGGCGTTCGGTACCGCGATGCCGCGCGGAGCGCGCGTCGTGGCGAGCCGCGAGGCGCCGGCGGCGTGCCGGATGATCAAGCGCGCGATGATCTCCGGCCTCACGTCGACCGGCGTGGAGATCGCCGACCTCCGCGTGCTCCCGGCGCCCGTTGCGCGCCACCTTCTGAAGAGCCACGGCTATGACGGTGGCTTCCACGTCGGCGTCAGCCCGAGCGACCCCGAAGTGCTCCGCGTCCAGTTCTTCGAGCCGCCTGGGATCGAGCTCACCGAGGTGCTCCAAAAGGAGATCGAGAAGCACTACAGCCGGCTCGAGTTCCGGCGGGTCGCGGCGAACGACGTCGGCGGCATCCACTATCCGGCCCGCGCCCGTGAGGCGTACGCGGACGATCTGCTGGCCAGCGTCGACGCCGGCGCGATCCGCGAGCGCCGCTTCAAGATCGTGATCGACTACGGCTACTCGGCGGCGTCTTTCGTCCTGCCACTGCTGCTCGGTCGGCTCGGGGTGGAGGCCGTCACGGCACACGGGTTCAGCCCCGAGCAGTCGACCGAGGCGACGGCGCTCCCCGGCCTGATCGGCCAGACGAAGCGGCTCGTCAGCGCGATCGGCGCCGACCTCGGCGTCGTCTTCGACCGGGCGGCTGAGCGCCTCTACCTGATCGACGATCAGGCGCGCGAGATCCCCGTCGAGCAGGCACTGCTCCTCTACCTGCGGCTGATCGGCGGCAACGGGAAGCGGGGCAGGCTCGCGTTTCCCGTCACCGTCACGAGCCAGGTCGAGCGACTGGTCGCCGACAGCGCGCTCGAAGTGGTACGGACACCCGCGTCCCTCGCCGCACTGACCAAGGCGGCGTCGGAAGACGGCGTCATCTTCGCCGGCGCGGTCGGGGGCGGCTACGTCTTTCCCGAGTTCCTGCCGGCCTACGACGCGATGGCGAGCCTGTGCAAGCTGCTCGAGCTCCTTGCGCCGATCGGTCGTCCCCTGTCGGAGCTCGTCGCCGACCTCCCCGAGTCGCACGTCGTCCACCGGCGCGTTCCGTGCCCCTGGTCCCAGAAGGGGCTCGTGATGCGCGTCCTGACCGAACGGCTGAAGGACCGCGACGTCGACTTGAGCGACGGGATCAAGGTGCTCGACGAGCGCGGCTGGGCGCAAGTGCTGCCCGATCCGGACGAGCCGGTGGTGCACGTCTACGCCGAAGGCTCGGACGAGGCATCCTCCGCCGACCTCGAACGGGAGCTGCGTGAGCTCGTCGAGGCGGTGCTCCGCGACGGTGAAGAAGTGCCCGCGTAGGCCAAAAACCTCAAGTTGAGGTTGACCCTTGGCGGTCAGCCTGGTTAACTGCCCCTCCGGACGAAAGGCTCATCTTGGAACCATTGCCCGATCTCGCCACGCTTTCCGACTCCGACCTGAAGGAGCTGATCGACCAGCTCCAGCGCGAGGAGCAGGAGGTTTCGTACCGCCGCCGGCTGCTGCACGGGAAGATCGACATCCTGCGCGCCGAGCTCGTAGCGCGTCTCCAGAAGCAAGTCGGGGCAGGGGAGAGCCCGCTCAGCGAGGTTGACGTCGACAAGTTGACTGAGATCCTCGCCGGGAAGGCGACGCCCCCGACCGACGCGTCCTAGGCGCTCCGCATGAGCCACGTCTACTGCCCCGAGTGCGGCTTCCAGAACCCTGAGGCTGCGAACTTCTGCTCGAAGTGCGGGGCGGCGCTCGTCCGCGACTCGAGTGGGGGAGACACGACGATGGCGTTCGATCCGGCGGAGCTGGAAGAGGAATCCCCGCTCGAGGATCTCGGAATGCAGGGGCCGGCGCTCGTCGTCCGTTCCGGCGGAGGGCGCGCCGGAGAGCACTTCGTGCCGGGAGACGACAGCACGACGATCGGCCGCTCGCCGGACTGCGACATCTTCCTCGACGACGTCACCGTCTCGCGCAACCACGCCGTCATCCGGCGCTCGAACGGAGGCTTCGTGATCGAGGATCAGGGAAGCCTCAACGGGACGTTCGTCAACCGGCGGCGCATCGAGACAACCGAGCTCGCCGACGGCGACGAGCTGCAGATCGGGAAGTACCGACTGACGTTCCTCGAGAAATGAGCGCCACCGCGATCACTCCGCAGGAGAGCGGACTGCTCACGATCGGCTCCGTCTGCCGGCTGCTGCAGGAGGAGTTCCCGGACATCTCGATCTCGAAGATCCGCTACCTCGAAGACCAGGGTCTTCTTGCGCCACGGCGCACTCCGGGCCGCTACAGGCTGTACGGCGACGACGAGGTCGACCGCCTGCGGACGATCCTACGACTGCAGCGCGACGAGTTTCTCCCACTGCGGGTCATCCGCCAGGAGCTTGCGTCGGCGGGAGGGAAGGAGCGGACGCGCCGGGCCGCGCGGGCCTCGTTGCGTGGCGTGGACTCCGAGATCGGCCTCGGCGAGTTCTGCGAGCGGGCGGGCGTCACTGCGTCGTTTGCGCGCGAGCTCGAGGAGTACGGGTTGATCGAGCCGCGGATGGACGGCGGCGAGCGGGTGTATGCCGAAGGGGACGCCGACGTCGCGGCGGTGTGCGCCAAGCTGGCGCGCTTCGGCGTCGACGCTCGCCACCTTCGAACGTTTCGCTCGGCGGCCGACCGTCAGACCGGGTTACTGTCAGCAATCGTGGCCCCGGCCCTCCGCTCCCGGAACCCCGAACGCCGCGAGAGCGGCGTCGAGGATCTCCAGGCGCTCGCCGAGTACGCGCAGGAGCTCTCGCAGCTGCTCTTCTGGCGCTCGCTGCGCAACGTCGCGTCGAACTGATGGCGGTCGACCTGCGCACCCGGATCCGGGAGGTTCCGGACTGGCCCGAGCCCGGCGTCGGATTCAAGGATGTGAGCCCGCTGCTGCGCGACCCCGAGGCGCTGGGGCAGACGATCTCGGAGCTGGCCGACTGGACGCGTGAGCGACGGCCGGATCTCGTGCTCGGAGCGGAGGCCCGAGGGTTCATCCTGGGCGCCGCGATCGCGAGCGCGGTCCCCTGCGGGTTCGTGCCGGCCAGGCGGCCGGGAAAGCTGCCGCCGGAGACGGTCAGCGCCACCTACGCGCTCGAGTACGGCCAGAACGCACTCGAGCTGAACGCCGACGCGATCGGAGACGGGGCACGCGTGGTGATCCACGACGACGTCCTGGCGACGGGGGGGACGGTCGAGGCGATCGGCGGTCTCGTCGAGCAGCTCGGCGGGGAAGTGGTCGGCGTGTGCTTCATCATCGAGCTCGGGTTCCTCAACGGTCGCGATCGGCTTACGCGGTACCCGCTGCACTCGCTGATCCGATACTGAGGTTTCGACAGGTTCCGTTGCGCTTCGGCGGCTTCGAGGCGCGCAACGCTCACTCCCGCCAGGGATCGTAGGAGCCCCGCCGGGGGCCGATATCAAGGGAGCCGTGAACACCGCGCCGCCAAGCGACGGAAGAGCCGTCAGCCGCCTGCTCGACCACTGCGCCCGACTGTCGGGCCTGGCCGAGGGCCGTCCGCGCGGCCGCGACCGCCTGGAAGCAGCGGTCGGTGGGGAGCTCGCGCAGCGGCTGGTCGGCGCCCTGGCCGGCGATCACCGGGTTCCGGCCCGGTCGTACGCCGACTAGGCCGAAGGTCGGCGGATCTCGTCGCCGCCGTAGAGGCGGACGTAGAAGAAGACCGCCCCAGCGGCCAGGAAGCCGAAGATGAACGCCGTCGCACCGCCGACGCCGATCGAGAGCATCCCGAGCCAGAGGAAGAGGCCGAAGCCCAGCGCCCAGAAGAAGGACGTGAGGCCGCGGTCGAAGCTCGGCATCCGGAGGTGCACGGCGCAGATCCTATACCGGTTCAGTTATCCACAGACTGCACGAATAGCTGTGGAAATGTGGAAAAAAGAAAAGTTTGCAAAGAGCGAGAACTTCACGGTTTTTGCCGCCCCAAACCTCTTGCATCTTCGCCTGAGCGCCCCTAGTCTCCCTCCTGCGTCGAGTACGGGACGCGAGTAGGACGAAGTCGATCACGGGGACCGTAGCCGGAAGGCGAAAGTCAACGAGATCGGTGGACGAAAGCGAGATCGGCTCGGCGAAAGTTCTGCCACCGGAGGAGTTTCGGCTCAGCTGGTGGCAGAACTTTTTTTATGCCCTGGCGCCTTCGGCGCGGTCTGGCTCGAAGTCTCACGACTTCGAGCCACCGTATGAAGCACGGGCGCCGGCTTCGCCGGCGCGCGGCCTAGTCGCGCTCGGGAGCTTCCTTCACCAGATACCTCTGCGTCGGAACCGGCTGAGCCGGTTCCTCGGAGGATGGAGGCCTGGAGGAGAGGATCGGCCGGTTTGGCCTGTTTCTGCAACTTGACATAACGTTGATTAGCGTGCACTCGGCCTTCAGGCAGGGCCTTGGTCAGTCGGCTATGCTCGCAACCGCCTCGGGAGACGAGGGCCTTTTCTGTTTTCGCGTCGCCAGTAGTGGGGATTAACTAACCAGCGGATGACGACGGCTGAGATCGAGACCGTTCTCGGTAGCGAGGACGTGCGGCATTTGCTCGAGGCAGCCGAGCAGTCGGGCGGCACCTTGCGCCAGCAGGAGCTGCAGGAGGCGCTCGAGCCGCTGGAGCTCGAGCCCTTGGAGCTCGAGGCCTTCCGCCAGGAGCTCGAGCAGCGCGGGATCGAGGTCATCGACGAGGAGCGCCCGGCCGAGCCGGCGCCGCCCCAGCCGCCTGTGTTCGTGGAGACCACGACCGACGCGCTGCAGCTCTTCCTGCGCGAGGCCGGCCGCCACCCGTTGCTGACCGCGGCGCAGGAGGTCGAGCTCGCCAAGCGGATCGAGCGCGGCGACATGCAGGCGAAGCAGCGGATGATCCAGTCCAACCTGCGGCTCGTCGTTTCGATCGCGAAGAACTACCGCAACCAGGGGCTGCCGTTCCTGGACCTCATCCAGGAAGGCACGCTGGGCCTGATCCGCGCCGTCGAGAAGTTCGACTGGCGCCGAGGCTTCAAGTTCTCGACCTACGCGACGTGGTGGATCCGCCAGGCCGTCGCGCGGGCCCTCGCGGACAAGGCCAGGACGATCCGGATGCCCGTCCACATCGTCGAACGGCTCCAGAAGCTGAACAAGGCCGAGCGGATGCTCTGGACGCAGCTTGGACGCGAGCCCACGCTCGAGGAGGTCGCCGAGGAGGCCAGCCTCCCGATCGAGCAGGCCAAGGAGGTCAAGGCGGCCGCCCACGCCTCGACGAGCCTCGACCAGCCCGTCGGCGAGCAGGAGGACGCGGTCTTCGGAGACTTTGTGGCCGGCGACGGTCCCACGCCCGACGAACAAGTCGAAGTGCTGCTGCGAAGCCAGGCGCTCGCCCGCGCTCTCGCGGCGCTCAGCGACCGCGAGCGGAACGTGCTGATCCTGCGCTACGGCCTCGACAACGCCGAGCCGCGCACGCTGGAAGAGATCGGCCGGCGCCTAGATCTGACTAGGGAGCGCGTCAGGCAAATCGAGAGCCACGCTCTAAAGCGTCTGTCCCGGCTCCACGAAATAGAGGCCGTCGGCTAACGCCCCTCCGAGGAACGGGCTTCGCCCGTTCCTCCACGCGCGCTCCTAGAGAAGGAAGCGGCGAGAGCAGGTCGGCCGCGCAATCGCGAAGCGATTGCCCGTGCTTCATAGACTCGCTGAAAGTCGGGAGACTTTCAGCGAAGCGCGGCCGCCGCTACGCCTCGAGGTAAAACTGCAGCCCTGGCGCGGTCGCGCGAAGCTCGCGAAGCGCTCGTGACTCGAGCTGGCGGACGCGCTCCCGGGTGATTCCCAGGTCCGCCCCCACTTCCTCGAGCGTCCGGGGGATCTGGCCCTCGAGACCGAAGCGCATCGTCAGCACCCGGCGCATCCGCGGGTTGAGGTGGTAGAGGGCCTCCGCGAGCTCGACCGAGCGCAGCTGCTTGGCCGTGGCCGCATCGGGCTGGTCCTCGTGCGTGTCCTCGATCAGGTCGCCGTAGAGGCTCTCGCCGTCGCCGACCGGCGTCTCGAGGCTGACGGGATCCTCGACGAGCTCGAACAGCTCGCGAACGCGCTCCGGCGTGAGCCCGCTGTCCTTGGCGATCTCTTCGACGGTCGGATCGCGGTTCAGCTTCTGGGTGAGGAGCCGCCGCGAGCGCAGCATCTTCCGCGCCTGCTCGGCGACGTGGACGGGCAGGCGGATCGTCCGGCCCTGGTCGGCCAGCGCTCGGGACACCGCTTGGCGGATCCACCACGTCGCGTACGTCGAGAGCTTGAAGCCGAGCTTCCAGTCGAACTTCTCGACGGCGCGGATCAGGCCGAGATTCCCCTCCTGGATCAGGTCCAGGAGCGGCACGCCGGCCTTCGTGTAGTTGCGCGTGATCGACATGACGAGCCGCAGGTTCGACTCGATCAGCTTGGCCTTGGCGGCCTCGTCGCCCGCGTCCTTGCGGCGGGCGAGCTCGCGCTCCTCCTCCGCCGTCAGCAGCCGGCCGTCGCCGATTGCACGGACATAGAGCTTCAGCGGGTCGTGGAGCGGCGTGCCGTCCGCCGTTTTCGCGGGCGCGGCCTCTTCCTTCTCCTCCTCGTCGATGGTGTCAAGTCCTCCGGCACCGGGAAGCACTTCGAGGTGAGGCTCGGAAGCGACCACGTCGGTATCCGGCTCGGGAAGGGGCTGCGGCTCCATCGAGGCCTGTATCGGCGCGGCCTTCCCCAGACGGGTTCCCTCGATCGAGGGACGCCAGCCGCCTCTGCACTAACCGAAGGAACTTGCAGACGTCATACGAACGGGGGTTTACACGGCGCTGTCTGAGGCCGTTCTTACGATCAACACCTATGTGCGGAATAGCCGGATACAGCTTGGAACCACACGCGGGCATTGCGAGGACGCTCGCCGCCCAGGCGCTGCTCGCTGGGATCGCCGAGCGAGGCGCCGACGCCGTCGGCTATGCGTACCGCTCGCCCGGCAGCGATGTGGTCGTCGACAAGCGCCGTTCCGGAGCAAGCGCCCTGCTGGGAGAGCTCGCGGTACCGCAGGAGGCGTCCGAAGTTCTCGTCCACGTGCGCGACTACACGAAGGGCCTCCCCACCATCGAGGCCAACAATCACCCCGTGCGCCACGGCGAGGTGACCGGGATCCACAACGGGATCATCGTCAACGACGAGGAGATCTTCGAGATGCACGGCTTCGAGCGTGACGCGCCTGAGATGTCGGTCGACAGCGAGGCGATCTTCGCGCTCGCCGAGGCCCACGGCTCGCGGGGCGCGACGCTCGAGGAGCTCCGCGGCTCGATGGCCGCGGCGTGGTTCCACGAGCGCGAGCCGGGAATCGTCTTCCTCGCCCGCGGTGTCGGTCGCCCGCTCTGGGTCGGCACGAGCCCGCATGGCGTCTTCTTCGCCTCGACCAAGCACGCGCTCGAGGTCTGTGAGTACTTCATGCGGCTGCCGCTGCAGAAGCGCGAGCTCGACGAAGGCACGCTGTTGCGGCTGGAGCATGGACGCGAGGCCCACTGCGAGCGCTTCCGGCCCGATCGCGGGTTCGAGGAGACGCCGCTGCCGGCGGTCAGGGCTCCCGGCGAGCGGGAGAGCTGCCTCAGGCTGCTAACCGCGCTTGCGTCGCTTGGCGGCTGAGACGGCCCCGTCGCGGCCCACCGCGTAGCCCTCCTCCAGCAGCCGCTCCCGGATCAGGTACTGAAAGGTCGACCACGCGCCTCGGCGAACGTCGAACATCCGGTACACCTGCCACTCCGTCAGCAGCGACGAATCGTCTTTCCGCGCTGCCGCCCATTCCTGGAACTTCGGCAGGTGCCCGAACTGGAGGGCGAGCTCGCTGCCCTGGTCGACCGCTCGCTCGAGGCGCTCCTCCCCCACCGGCACGTCGAAACCGGCCTCGCGGAGCGCATTCGTCAGCGAGCCGAATGTGTGCCAATAGAGCGACTTGGACGGCATCGCACCCCGTTGCTCGTCGAGGTCGCGTGACGTCGGCGTGCGCCCCAGCCTCTCCCCCAGCTCTCGCAGGAGGCTGAGGAGCTCCTCACGGGTCGCGAACCGGCGCGGGACGAGTCCCGCCGCCCGCTTGGCTGCGTTCCAGCTCCCGAAGTGCTCGATCACCGTCTGGGGGTGCACCGTCGTTTCGGCGTCAGACGAGAACTCCCGCATGGACGGTGAGCGCCCCAGGCGCTCGGCGCATTCCTGGAGCTGCTGGACGATCTCCTCGTCCGAGTAGCGCTTGCGGATTCCCGCCTGGAAGCGCTCCAGCTCCTTGCGGTCGAGGCTCGCCAGGAGCTCGTGCGCGGGTCTTCGCGCCATAGCAAGAAGAATAGAGCGAATTCGCCCAGATGCAAGCTTGGGCTAGCGGCGCTCAGGCAGACGCGGCGAGCAGCGCCTGGCGTGCTTGCTCGTCCTCGAGCAGCTCCGGCGGCAGGATCCGCTCGAGGGCTGCGACGCACCGGGGGCAGAACTGGGTGCCCGCCGAGCGCTGCAGCTCCACCATTGCGTCCTGGGCCGGCCGGGCCGCCCGATAGATGCGCGTGGTGAGCATCGAGTCGAGAGCGTCGGCGACGTGGATGATCCGTGCGCCGAGCGGGATGTCCTCGCCCTTGAGCCCGTCGGGGTAGCCCGCCCCGTCGAAGCGCTCGTGGTGGTGCCGGATCGCCGGGACGGCGTCCTGCAGGAACCCGAGGCGGTCGATGATGCGTGCCCCCTCCTCCGCGTGGCGCTGCATCAGGTCCCACTCGTCGTGGGTCAGCGTCGCCGGCTTCAGCAGGATCGCGTCGGGGATGGCGAGCTTGCCGATGTCGTGGAACAGTGCCGCGTGGCCGAGCAGGTCGAGCTCGGCCTTCGAGAGCCCGAGCTCGCGTCCGATCGCAAGCGCCAGCTCCTGGACGCGCCTGGAGTGGCCGGCGGTGTACGCGTCCCGCGCGTCCACCGTGGCGGAGAGGCTCTCCATCGCGGCCGTCGAGCGCTCGCGCAACAGCCGGTTGGCCTTCTCGAGCGAGACGTTCTGCGTCTGGATCGTCTCGGCCGCCTGACGAAGCTTCTGGGCGCTCTTGCGCGTGTGCCGCAGGTACGCCTCCTGCGTCTTGCGCATCAGCAGCAGCGGAACCGCGAAGACTGCGAGGGCGTACGGCCCCGCGGCGTGGTAGGCGATCGCCATCACGCCGCCGACGAAGCCGTAGACGACCCAGTGCGGCAACAGCCAGAGGAAGCGCTCGTGCCACGCCCGCCACCAGCGCTCATGCCCTTCCATGGCGAGCGCGATGCTGAGCAGGCCGGTGTTCACGGCGAAGTACGCAGCGCCGGCGAGAAGGCCCGCTCCGACCGTCACCAGCTCGCCGAGGCTCCCTTCGAACCCGGCGGCAAACGCGGCCGACGCGGCCAGGGATGCGAGTGACAGTGCGCCGATGTTGAACAGCGTCTGGTGCAGCGGGTAGCGCTTCGCGCTCCAGTCCACGACGCACGTGGTGATCGCGAGTGCGAGCGCCGCCCGTGGTCCGAACAGAGCAGCGCCTGCGAGCGCACCTACGGCGCTGACCGAGATCGACCCGTCGTCCACCTCGAGCGCGACAGCCTGGCCGAGGCCGACCAGGATCACGAGTGCGACGAGGCCGAAGACGTCGTCGGCGGTGCCGAAGACCGCACCCAGGACGCCGGCGCTGACGCCGACCAGCGAGACGAGCCCGACGAGGGCCGCCAGACGGGTCGAGAGCGAGAAGAACCTGGGCCCCTGCACTGCGTGCGGCCGGTGCGGCGGCTGCCTCCGCTCCTGGCCCGGCGTCATCTCGTCGACCGGCGGCAGCGGAATCACGTGGTCGCCGTCCTCGGTGACCGCGGCGAGGCGCGCCCGCCGCGCGGGAGGCACGGCCAGCGGCTCGGAGCTCGCGGCGTCGAGTACGCGGTTCCGGCCCTGGAGCTTCGCCCGGTAGACGGCGAGGTCGGCCTGATGGATCAGCTCGTTCGGGTCGGTTCCGTCGCGCGGGAACGCCGCGACACCGATCGAAACCGTGGCGCTGATGGGCTCACTCGAGGTCTCGACGTCGAAGCGCCGCTGTGCGATGGCGCGCCGGATCCGCTCCGCGATCTCGAGTGCCTCCTCGGCGCTCGTCTCGGGCAGCAGGATGCTGAACTCCTCGCCGCCGAAGCGCGCCGGGACGTCGTAGTGGCGAAGCATCGCCCGGAAGACCTCGGCGATCCCCTTCAGGACGACGTCGCCCGCGAGGTGGCCGTAGGTGTTGTTGATCTCGCGGAGCAGGTCGAGGTCGGCCATGATCAGGGACAGCGGCCGGTCGAAGCGCGCCGCGCGCGTCAGTTCCTCGTTCAGCGCTTGGCCGAAGTGGCGAGCGTTGAAAAGACCCGTCTTCGGGTCGACTCGGGCTTCTGCCTCCAGCTTCGGCACCGACAGCGACCGGTGGATCAGGACGAGTGGCGCGATCGCGAAGGGCACCAGCCAGGGATTGAGGTTCCAGAACGTCGCGATGCCGACGCCGAGCGACGCGAGAACGAGGTCGGTCGAGAGGCTCTGCGTCGAGAAGAGCCCCGACTGGCGGATCGAGTGGCCCCTGGCCAGGGCGAGCATCGGCGCGAGCAGCGAGTGGTTGATCCCGACGAGCAGCAGGCACGCCGTGAAGCCGGCGAGCGCGAAGCTGAGGTGCGGGTAGCTCTCCTCCAGCCCCGAGTGCATGACGAGATACGCCCCGCCCGAGGCCGCGAGGATCGAGATCGTGTAGTTGCAGATGTTGAAGCTCTGGATGTACCAGGCTGCTCGGTTCTTCAGCCAGTCGGGCAGGTGCTGGATGATCGGGACGAGCGCGACCTGCTCGGGCGGCAGAAGCAGCGCCGCCGGGATCAGGAAGACGATCGTCGTGTGGTACGAGGTGTTCTTCCCGGTGCGAACGAGGAAGAGCTGGGCGACGCCCGCAGCACCGGCGAGGATCAGGAACGTGATCCAACCGTCCGTCTGGTGCTCGAGCCTGGGGATGAATGGGGCGGCGACCGCGGCCGCGATGGCCCCGACGGCCACGAGGTAGACGAGGGCGCGAATCGAGAGCCGGTCACGGGGGGTGTCCCGTCCCGGGAAGTCGCTCCCCAAGCGCGCTTCGCTGGGGATCGCGGTCATCTGATGCTTCCTCTGCTCATTCGCCGCAAGACCTCTCTCGCCGTCAAGAAACGCGGGTCTGCATACCCCCGCTCGGCCTGAACGTACGCCTCGCCAGGAGGCGGGACATCCCCCGTTCTAGGTATCACCAAAAGGGGGACAGGCATTTCACCCAGAAGGGTGAGCCGGGGCGGTTGCCCGCCCCGGCTCTGCCGTTGCTACGGAAGTGGCGCCTCGGCCGGCGGAGGCGGCGGTGCCGCCGCGTCCGGGTTGAGGTCCGGATCGGCCGCTGCTGCGGCCTCCTCCTCCGGGGTCAGGATGTAGTCCCCGTCCGGGGAGCCCGCCTCGCCTTCGGCATTGTCCTCCCAGCTCACGTCCGCTGCTGCGAGGACGTCGCTCCAGGAGACGTCCGACCAGGAAACGTCGCTCCAGGAGACGTCGCTCCAGGACACGTCCGTCCAGGAGACGTCGCTCCACGAGGCGTCGCTCCAGGAAGCCGAGTCCCAGGAGGCGTTCGACTTCGCCGCCGCGTACCACGCCAGGCCGTCGAACTGCGTGGCGCCGAGAAGCAGATCCTGCTTGAGGAACTTGTTCAGCGACGCGTTCGGGTCGAGCGGCCGGGTCAGCATCGACGACCTGGCAGCGTTGATTTCGCCGACACCCGCGGAGCCCGGAGGCGCCTCGGGAACCCAACGTGCCCGCTGCATCAGCGCACCCTTGATCTGGTCGGGCGTCCACGTGGGATGCTCGATCAGGAGCTGGGCGGCCGCACCGGCTACGACCGGCGCCGCGAACGACGTGCCGGAGAGACGCATGTAGCCGCCACCGAGGACGTTCTCGGGCTTCTGCTTCGGCAGCGTCGAGGTGGCGGGGACCGGCCCGATCATGTAGCGACCGGCCGCTGCGAGCTCCGGCTTCCGGAACCCGTCCTTCGTGTAGCCGTACGCCGACCAGTTGGGGACGTCATGCCTTCTGACGTTCGTGCTCCCCTCGAGGTCGATCGCGCCGACCGTGATCACGAAGGGGTCGTTCCCAGGGGCGTACGGGACGCCGCTCGGACCGTCCTCCTTGCCGTAGTTCCCAGCTGCCACGACGACCGTGACGCCGCTGAACCAGAGCTTCTCGACCGCCTTGTCCAGCGGATCGTTGTAGAAGTTGCTCGGCATCGTCGAGTGCAGCGAGAAGTTCGCCACCTTGATGTTCTTCGTGAGGCGGTTCTCGTAGATCCACTCGGCAGCCGCGATCACGTCGCTGGTCCGTGCCATCCCGCTGTCGTCCATGACGTCGAGCGAGATGAGGTTGGCCTGAGGCGCAGCGCCGGCATTGTTCGGTGCGCTGCCCGCTGCGATCCCCGCGACGAACGTGCCGTGACCGCGCCCGTCGCCCGGTGAATTGGGCTGGAGCTTGGTGATGACGACGTCGTCGATGACGCGTGCACCCATGTCGAAGTCGGCACGGTTCTTGTCGATGCCGGAGTCGACGATGGCGATGGTCGGCACCTTCTGCGTCAGCCCAGGGCGATTGCCCCACATCGGCTTGACGCCGGACGCCGTCGGCCAGAGGTGCTTGGACGTGTGAACTGTTCCGCTGAGCTTGACCTTTGCGTCGAACGTCACCGTCAGGCCCCGCTTGAAGACCGCGATGTACGGGATCTTCCACGCCTCGAGCGAGACTGCGATCGTGTCCACGAACGCGAACTTGTCGCGGATCGACTCGCGGCCGAGACTGCCGTCCTGCCTGGACGCGTTGGTGTAGGCCTTCTGCGCAGTGCCCACGCTCTGGCTCTGGATCAGGACATTCATGAGGCTCTTCGGCGAGTTGCGCGCCACCTCGAGGAGAAACGGGTCGATGTAGGTCGGCGGCAGCTTCGACTGATCCGCCCTGACCGACGGCCCGTGATGGCGCCGATCGGTGTTTCCTCCGGCTGCAAGAGGCGCAGCAACGACCAGCACCGCAAGAAGCGCAGTGACGAGGCCGCGTCCACCCTTGCCCCAGAGCGCGTTCGACCGGGAATCTCCGCCCCGGTTCCCTGTCCCCCAGAGAGCACTCGAACGGTGCTCGCCTCGGGGTGACTTGCCTTTACCGATCATTCAGACTCTCCCTTTTCCGCTGTATCGCGGGCCGCAGTTATTTCCGTCTCGCTCAGTCCGACCAGGACGCATACCGCAGGAGCGATTTGCGAAGGCCGAGGGAGAACGGATTCGAGAGCTGCTGGACGCTTGGCGCGCCCGGCCCGCCGCGATCGTGTGCGAGCGCGGTCGGCGAGGCCGCCAGTGCCAGAGCCGTGATGCTGAGCAGGGCCAACGTGGAGCCCAGCCTTCTCTTGCGCTTTGTGCTGCTGTTGCCGTGTCCGTTCATCCCTCTCCCTCTCCGCGCCTCCCGGACGCGTTGTTTCCTGTAGACGGGCGGAGTGTGGGCCGCGCAAGGGGCTGACTCATCACCCTTTGGGGTGAGGGCCGGACAAGTTCACCCTTTCGAGTGATCGAGGCAGAAAGGCTCGCCGCGCCCGTTCGAGGCATGCCGGACTAGGCTCACGGCGTGAGACCGCGTCTGCCGCTTTCCGCCGGAATTCTTGCGGCGCGCGCGGCCGGACGCCTGTCGCGGCTCGCTCGGCGCGGCGGTGGGACGACCGTCCCCGGAAAGGTCCTGACACTCCTGACGCCCGACGCCGTGGAGCGGCTCTCGGCGCGACTTCCCCTCGGATCGGCCCTCGTTTCTGCCACAAACGGCAAGACGACGACCACGGCGATGGCGGCCGAAATCCTCGGCGGGCGCATTCGGCTCGCGTACAACAGCGCCGGCGCGAACCTTCTCTCGGGTGTCGCGTCCACTCTCCTTAACGACGCTCGCGCCGAGCTCGGGCTGTTCGAGGTGGACGAGGCGGCACTGCCCGAGGTGGCGCGGCGTGTCAACCCACGTGCGCTGTGTCTCGGAAACCTCTTCCGCGACCAGCTGGACCGGTACGGCGAGCTCGAGCTCGTTGCGGAGCGCTGGCGCCGGACGGTCGCCTCCCTCGACGCCGAGACGGTCCTCGTGGCGAACGGCGACGATCCGCAGGTCGGAGACCTCGCTCGGGAACGCCCTGGCAGTGTCGTCTTCGGCCTCGATGACCCTCGCCGGGCGGCCGCGGCACTCCCCCACGCCGCGGACTCGAAATGGTGCCTGCGCTGCGGCACGCCCTACGACTACGCGGCGGCGTACGTGGGACACCTCGGCGCATACCGCTGCCCTGCGTGCGGGCACGCCAGACCCGAGCTCGACCTCGTCGCGCGCTCGATCGAGCTGGACGGCCTCGAGGCGGTCTCCTTCGACCTCGTGGACGCGGAGGGACCGACGCGGGTCCGGCTGAGCCTCCCCGGGCTCTACAACGTCTACAACGCGCTGGCGGCAGCCGGCCTTGCTCGGGTCCTCGGGGCGTCACGCGAGGAGATCGCCGAGGGCTTGGAGCGCTTCACTGCGGCCTTCGGCCGCTTCGAGCGGCTCGCGATGGGCGACCGGAGTGTCCTCTTGCTGCTCGTCAAAAACCCGGCGGGAGCGAACGAGGTCGTCCGCACGCTGGTCGCCGGCGGTGCGCCGCGGCTTGCAGTGATCGCTCTGAACGACGAGATCGCTGACGGACGGGACGTCTCGTGGATCTGGGATGTCGACTTCGAGCCCCTGCTGGAACGCCTCGATCGCGTGGTGGCCACCGGCTCGCGCGCGGCTGAGCTGGCGCTGCGCTTCAAGTACGCCGGCTTCGACGAGCGTGCGATCGAGGTCATTCCCGAGCTCGCCCGGGCTCTCGACGCCGGCCTCGAGCTGACACCGACCGGTGGGGAGCTCGTCGTCATCCCTACGTATACGGCGATGCTCGCGCTCCGGGGAATCGTCTCCGAGCGGGGCTTCGCGGAGCCGTACTGGGAGCGTGCCGCGTGAGGATCCGCGTCGCGCATCTCTATCCCGACTACCTGAACATCTACGCGGATCGCGGCAACATCGCCGTGTTTGCGCGGCGCGCGGCATGGCGCGGGCACGAGCTCGTGGTCGACTCGATCGGGATGGGCCAGCCCGTTCGCCCCGAGGAGCACGACCTGTACTACGTCGGCGGTGGGCAGGATCGCGAACAGGCACTCGTTGCCCCGGACCTGGCTGCGAAGGACGGTCTACGTGAGGCCGTCGAGGGCGGCGCGGCGCTGCTGGCCGTCTGCGGCGGCTACCAGCTCCTTGGGAGCTTCTATCGCGAGCGGAGCGGTGAGCAGCTCCCGGGTGTCGGGCTCTTCCCGCTGCACACCGTCGCGGGAGAGCGCCGCATGATCGGCGACGTACTGCTCGAGTGCGAGCTCTCGCCCGGGCGCCGCGAGCTCCTGGCTGGTTTCGAGAACCATGCAGGGCGCACGATCCTCGACGCCGGCGCCGAGCCGCTCGGCCGAGTCGTGGCCGGCTTCGGGAACGACGGCGAGAGCGGGTTCGAGGGCTGCCGGGTCGGACGAGCGATCGGCACCTACCTCCACGGCCCGCTGCTCCCCCGCAATCCGTGGCTCGCTGACTGGTTGCTCGCCGCCGCGCTCGCGCACAGAACCGGCTCGGCCGAGCCGCCGGAGCTCGAGCCGCTGGGCGACGACCTCGAACGCGAGGCGCACGTCGTCTCGTCCGCTCAAGCCAGGGCCAGAGGGGGCAAGTACTCGTGAGCGCTGCCAAGGCGCACCCGGCCTCCTCCCCACGGCGATCATAAGTTCGCGCGACGCGCGCGTGAGTGACCGAAGTGCGCCGAATCCGTGCCTAGGGAACCCAGAGCGGCCCGAGGTAGACCACCGGGTCGCCGGGCCGCCAGCGCGCGAGGAACCGCTGGATCGGCGGGTGCAACACGACCTCGTCGAGCTCGCCGAAGCCGAAGAGGCGGTGGCCGCGCACCGCGGCATCGCGCGAGCTCACGCGCTCCAGCGAACGATCGCCGAGGTCGCCCGCGAAGATGATGTGGACGACGTGCTTGGCTGCGAAGCTGCGCTCCGGCGCGATCGAGTCGACGATCGCGACGGGCCCCTCGACCGGCAGCCCGTCCTCGATTCCCACCTCCTCGAGGAGCTCCCGATGGAGCGCGTCGACGAGGCTTTCGCCGGAGTTCACCCCTCCGCCCGGCAGGAGCCAGTACTCCTTGCCGCCCTTCTCGTGCCGGCACAGCAGCAACCCGTCCTCGCGACGCAGGATCGCCGACACCCGTATTCGCGGCTCGGTCGCCATCAAACGCGAGACGATCCGAAGCCGCGCTCGCCCCGCTCGCTTCGAGCCAGCTCTTCCTGTTCGACGAGCTGGATTCCCGGGACGGGAAGAACGACGAGCTGGGCGATGCGCATCCCAGGCTCGACGACGAACGTCCGCTCGAGGTCGGTGTTGTGGAAGACGACGCGCACCTCTCCTCGGTAGCCCGAGTCGATCAGACCCGGAGCGTTCAGCAGCGTGATCCCGTCGTTCGCCGCGAGGCCGGAGCGCGGCAGGACGAACCCTCCGTATCCCTCGGGGATCTCCACCGCGAGCCCTGTCGGGATCACGGCACGCTCCCCCGGCCCCACCTCGTGGCGCTCGCAGGCGGCGAGATCGAGACCCGCATCGCCCGGGTAGGCCTGGGCGGGGAGGATCGCGTCGTCCCGGAGGCGGCGTACCGGGAGCTCGATCACCGCGCCGCTCGGTTCTCTCCCGTGTCCGCGATGAGGTACGGCGCGAAGCGCGGAAGCTCACGCCGGGGGACGCGCGCCCGGATCAGCACTCCCTCCTCCGTGTCCTCGCGCTCGTCGATCGGCGTGCCGAGCGAGTAGAGCTCCGCGAGCTTGGCGCCGTGGCCGTGCGGGACGAGCAGGCGGACGAGCTCGAACCGCTCGGCGAAGCGCTCCGCGACACGCGCCCGTAGCTCGGACAAGCCCTCGCCCGTGAGCGCCGAGACCTGGAGCGCGCCGGGGAAGCGGTTCGCGAGACGCCGGCGGCCGAGGGGGTCCAAATCGTCGATCTTGTTCAACACCAGCTCGGTCGGCAGCTCTCCCGCGCCGATCTCGCTCAGTACCTCCTCGACCGCGGCGATCATCCGGTCCAGGTCGTCGTCCGGCGCCGATCCGTCCACGACGTGCAGGACGAGCTCGGCCGCCAAGGTCTCCTCGAGTGTTGCGGCGAAACCCTCGACGAGGTCGTGGGGAAGGCGGCGGATGAATCCGACCGTGTCGGTGACGAGGTAGCGGCGTCCGTCGTGCTCGAAGGCCCGGGTCGTCGGATCGAGCGTCTCGAACAGGCGGTCGTGGACGGCCACGTCGGCGTCGGTCAGCGCGTTCAAGAGCGTCGATTTCCCGACGTTCGTGTACCCGGCGAGCGCGACCGTCGGCGTTTCCGACCGCATCCGTTCGCGACGCCGCGTCTCACGCTGGCGTCGCAGGCCTTCCAGACGCCGCTGGAGGAGCGTGACGCGGCGTCGCGCGAGCCGGCGGTCGGTCTCGAGCTGGGACTCGCCGGGCCCCCTCGTCCCCACACCGCCGCCGAGCCGCTCGAGGTGCTGCCACATGCCTCGCATCCGCGGCAGGTTGTACTGAAGCTGCGCGAGCTCGACCTGGAGCTTTCCTTCGGCGCTGTGGGCGTGCTGCGCGAAGATGTCGAGGATCAGCTGGGTGCGATCGACGACTCGCGCCTGGAGGGCGTCCTCGAGCGTCCGCTGTTGTGCCGGAGTGAGCTCTCCGTCGAGGATCATGGACTCGGCGCCGGACTCCTTGAACGCGTGCTTCAGCTCCTCCAGCTTCCCCTTGCCGACATAGGAGCGCCGGTCCGGCTGGGGGCGGTGCTGGACGAGACGAGCGACCGGTGTCACGCCGGCAGTTTGCGCCAGCTCTTCGACCTCGGCGAGCTCTCGGTCCGGATCGGCGCCCTGCGGAAGGACGGCGGTGATGAAGCCCCGTTCCGGCTGCGCCCCGGGTGCGGGGTCCGGCTGTCTCGTCACGCTTGGATTATGGACGCACGCAGCGAGCTTTCGATGCGGCGGACAGCCTCCTGGAGTCGCTCGTCGGCAACGGTCAAGGACAGTCGAACGAAGCCCTCGCCGCTCGGTCCGTAGGACGGCCCCGGCGAGACCACGACGTTGGCCTCTTCGAGCACGAGCTCCGTGAACGACGCGGACGTGTGGCCCTCGGGAACGCGAATCCAGAAATAGGGCGTCGCCTTCGGCGGTTCGACGTCGAGCCCGATCTCGCGCATCGCCTCGACGAGCAGGTCGCGGCGACGCCGGTATACCTCCGACATCTGCCGCGGGAAGTCACGTTCCTCGGTGAGCGCGACCGTCAGGGCCCGCTGAATCGCCTCGAAGAGCCCGGAGTCGAGGTTGGACTTGAGCTGCCGGAACCGCTCCACGACCTCCGCGTTCCCCGCGATCAGGCCACAGCGCCAGCCGGTCATGTTCCAGCCCTTCGACGGCGAGAAGATCTCGACGCCGACGTCCTTCGCGCCGGGCGTCTCGAGGAAGCTCGGCGCGACGTACCCGTCGAAGGTGATCTCCGAGTAGGCATTGTCGTGCACGACGATCACGCCGTGCTCGCGCGCGAGCTCCACGGCGCGCGCGAAGAACCCCTCGCGCACCACTGCCCCGGTCGGATTGTTCGGGTAGTTCAGGTAGAGGAGGTTCGCGCGGGCCCACACGTCGTCGGAGATGCCGTCGAGATCGGGGTGGAAGTCGAGCTCCTCGGTCAGCGGCAGATAGACGACCTCGGCGCCGGAGAAGACCGGGCCCGACGTGTACGGCGGGTAGCCGGGCTCGGGGCTGAGGCAGACGTCGCCCGGATCGAGGCACGCCATGGCGACGTGCCCGACTGCTTCCTTCCCGCCGAGCACCGGGATCACCTCGGAGGCCGGGTCGAGCTCGACGCCGAAGCGGTCGCGATAGAAAGACGAAGCCGCCTCGCGGAGCTCGTCGCTGCCGTGGTTCGTCGGATACCCGTGCGTGCCCGGGTCGCGAACGGCCGCTGCCGCAGCCTCGACGACGGCGTCGGGCGTCGGCAGGTCGGGATCGCCGATGCCGAGGCTGATCACGTCGATGCCCTCGCGTCGCTTCGACTCGATCTTCCGCTCCAGCTCCGCGAAGAGGTACGGCGGAACCTGGTCGAGCCTCTGCGCGAACCTCATCCGAACTCCGCCGCGGTCTCGCCGGTGAAGATCTCCTGCGCCGGCCCGGTCAGCCGAGCGTTTCGGTCTTCGTCGAGCTGGACGACGAGGTCGCCTCCGGCGAGCTTCACGGTCACGGGGCTCTCGCACCAGCCACGGGCAACCGCGACACCGGCGCAGGCGACGGCGCTCGTTCCCGACGAGAGCGTCTCCCCCGCCCCCCGCTCCCACACCCCAACCGTCAGCTCGTTTGGCCCGTCGACGCGGACCAGCTGGACGTTCGTTCGGTCCGGAAAGCGTGGGTGGTTCTCGATCAGCGGGCCGAGCCGAAGGAGGGTGTCGCGGTCAGGGTCGCGCCGCACGACGGCGTGCGGGTTCCCGACCGAAGCGGGCGTGAGCTCGATCTGCTCGTTGCCGACGTCGAGCAGCTCGGCCTCCCCCACCTCGACCTTGCCCATGTCCATCTCGACCTGAAGGCCGTCACGCATTCGAGCGACGACCTCGCGTGGCCCAACCGAGATCCGAACCGTGTCCTCCCCGCTCCGGCGTGCCAGCCAGCGAGCGGCGATGCGCGTGCCGTTTCCGGACAGTTCGGCCGTCGAGCCGTCCGGGTTCCAGATGATCACCTCTGCGCGGTTGCCGTTCGCCGACGTCACCTCGAGAACACCGTCCGAGCCGACGCCGAAGTGGTAGTCGCACAGCCGCTGAACCTGCTCGGGGGTCAGCGGAGTAGCCAGCTCAGCGCGCTGGACCAGCAGGTAGTCGTTCCCCAGCCCGTGCCATTTCGAGAATCGCATCCGCCACCTCACCCGGAGGGCGATCGGCGGTCAGGCTAACAAGGCCCGGAATCCGCCGCATCCACTTGCGCTGGTAGCTCGCGTAGCGCACGGTGCGCCGCACCAGCGCGTCGAAAGCCTCGTCGCGCGGGAGCTCGGCCAGATCGTGCAACCCGTGGATCGTGCGGGCGGTCGCGGAGATCGGTCCGGCGAGAGCGCGCGTGGCCTCCTCCACTGCGCCGCGGTCGAACATCGCGCGGGTGCGCACTTCGATGCGGCGCCGGAGCTCCTCCGAGGGCACATCGAGACCGACGACCAGCGTCGGGTGACGCATCTCATCCGACCAGAGCCGTCCCTCGCGAGGGGCGAGCGACGCTCCCACCTCCGCGAGCTCGAGCGCGCGGACGATCCGCCGCCGGTCGTTCGGGTGGACTCGGGCGGCGGCTTCCGGGTCGCGCTCGCTGAGCCGGTCGTGGGCCACGGCCGGCCCGAGTGCGTCGTACTCCCGCTCCCACCGTTCCCGCGCGCCGGGCGGCGGGGCCGGCGGAAGATCGAGCTCCGCGAGGGCCGCGCGCAGGTAGAGCCCCGTCCCGCCGACGACGATCGGCGTGACCTCCTCGGCAAGCGCTCGATCGATCGCGGCATGCGCCAGGTGGGCGTACTCACCGACCGAGCTCTCCCGGTCGAGCTCCCAGATCGCGACGAGCTCGGCGGGCCGATCGGATTGGTTGGTCAGGATCGGGACGCTGCGGTAGACCTGCATCGCGTCCGCCGAGACGAGTCTCGCGGGAAGACGGTCGGCCAGCGCCTCGGCGACGGCGGTCTTCCCCGACGCCGTCGGCCCGAAGACTGCGATCACGCGGGGTCTCACGGATCGACGAGCCGCGACCGGATCTGTCCCCCGATCTCGGGCCGCGCGCCGCCCGCAAGGAGGTACTCCTCGACGCTTCCGTACCGGCCCTCGAGCTCTTCCAGCACGCCGCGCATCGTCCCCCGTGGCGTCGCGGCCATCCGCCGGAGTCTCGCGAGCCGCTCCTCGTCGCCCTCGGCCTCCGCAAACCAGCGCTCGTGGCGCGGCCGGAGGCGCTCCTCGCTCAAGGCGTAGTCGGCGTCGATCTCGTCGTGGGGGACCCCGGCCAGGCGCAGGAGGAACGCGACGGTCAGCCCCGTGCGGTCTTTCCCGCCGGCGCAGTGCACGACGACCGCGCCTTCCGGCGCATCGGCCACGGTCTGCACGACGGCGGCGGCGTGCGTGTGGAACCGCTCGAGGAACAGGAGGTAGACGTCGCGCGTCGCGAGGGACAGGTCGTCGTGGCGAGCGCTACGCGCGTCAGCCTCCGCGAACACCTCCGGCGAGTCGACCATGAAGGGCGTATGGACGACGTCGACCGCGACCTCACGGGGCGGATCGGCGGCCAGCTCCTCCTCGGTGCGGAGGTCGACGACCGTACGGACCCCGTAGTCCGCCAGCGCCTCCCACCCGGCGTCGCTCAGCCGCCGGACGTTGTCGGCGCGGATGATCCGGCCGTACTGCGTCTGTCGGCCGTCCTCCGTGGGATGCCCGCCCAGATCACGGACGTTGAGCGTGCCGTCCCAGGCGAGGTCGCGACGTACCTTGTTCAGTGATGCCGCCCTCAAGCAGCAACGGCGGCGAGCTGCGATCCGCGCAGCGTCGTCGAGGTTGCGCCGTCGATCGCGACCTGGGCGAGCTCGCCCGGCGCCGCCGTTCCGGCGAAGTTCACGGTGGTGTTGCGGCGTGTTCGTCCCCGCAGGAGCGAGTCGTCGGTGCGGCTCGCCCCCTCGACGAGCACCTCCTCCACCCCGCCGACTCGCGTCGCGTTCCGCTGCCGGGCCACCCGCTGAACCACGTCGATCAGGCGCTCGATCCGCTCGCGCTTCACGTCCTCGCCGACCTGGTCCGACATCGTCGCCGCCTCGGTTCCACGCCGCGGCGAGAACACGAAGGTGAACGCGCCGTCGAAGCCGACCTCCTCGACGGCCGAAAGCGTCTCCCGGAAGTCGTCCTCCGTCTCGCCGGGGAACCCGACGATCAGGTCGGTCGTCAGCGCGAGGTCGGGGATGGCGGCGCGGAGCTCTCCCGCGAGCCGTACGAAGCGCTCGCGGCTGTACGTGCGGCGCATCGCCTTGAGGATCCGTGTCGAGCCGGACTGGAGCGGCAGGTGCGTGTGCTCACAGACCGAGGCGCATTCCGCCATCGCCTCGATCACGGGCGCGCGGAAGTCCTTGGGGTGCGGGCTCGTGAACCGGATCCGGTCGATGCCCTCGACGGCGTCGCAGGCTCGCAGCAGCTCGCCGAAGTCCGTGCGGATGTCCGGCAGGAGGTCACGGCCGTACGAGTTGACGTTCTGGCCGAGCAGCGTGATCTCCCGCACGCCCTCGCGCGCCAGCCCGCGTCGACCTCGGCGACCACATCGCCTGGACGGCGGCTCTGCTCCCTCCCGCGAACCGACGGGACGATGCAGTACGCGCACTTGGAGTTGCAGCCCATCGACACCTGCACCCAGGCCTGGAAGCGGCGCTCGCGGTGCATCGGCAGCTGTGCGGCGAACGCACGCTGGTCGAGGCCGAACCGCCCTCTCGCCTCGCTCGAGCCGCCCAGCCACTCGCCGAGGTGAGCAATGGAGCCGGGGCCGAAGGCGATGTCGACGAACGGGTAGAGGTCGAACAGGCGCTCGCGCTGCGCCTCGGCGTAGCAACCGCCGACGGCGATCACCTTGTCCGGATCGCGCTTCTTCAGCGCCCGCGCCTGGGCAAGATGGGCGGCGAACCGTTGGTCGGGCTTCTCGCGGATCGTGCAGGTGTTGAAGACGAGCACGTCAGCGTCCTCCTGCACGTGCGTCTCCCCGAGTCCGATCTCCTCGAGCATCCCCTTGATGCGCTCGGAATCGTGGGCGTTCATCTGGCAGCCGAAAGTCGTGACGTGGTAGCGCCTCACGGCGCCACACTGTATCGGCGGCCCTACCTAGAGCTTTGGATTTCTGCCGAAAAGCGTCTACTCTGGGGCGTCCTTTTAAGCCACCTTCCGGGGAGAGGGTCCATGCGCCTATTTGCCGCCGTTCGTGCTCGTTCACGTGTGCTCTACGGAGCAGTGCTCGCCGTCGTCGTCTCTACGCTCCTGGTTCAGGGGGCCGGGGCCGCAGGCCAGAGCCTCGTCATCAGCCAGGTCTACGGCGCGGGCGGGAACTCGGGCGCCGTTCTGCAGAACGACTACATCGAGCTTCTGAACCGCGGAACCACGGATGTCTCCCTGGATGGGATGTCGCTCCAGTACGCAAGCGCGACGGGGACAGGTCTCTTCGGCGCGACCTCCACGATGATCACCGAGTTGAGCGGCACGCTGGAGCCGGGCCAGTACCTCCTCGTGCACGAGGCGGGAGGAACGAATGGCGCGGCACTTCCGGCGACGGACATCGTCGACGCGACGCCGATCGCAATGGCGGCGGGAGCCGGCAAGGTCGCGCTCGTCAGCGACGACGACCCCCTCGGCTGTAACGGCGCACCGCCACCTGCCACGACCGGCTGCAACCAGGCGCAGCGCGACCGCATCGTCGACCTGGTGGGCTACGGCGGCGCGAACTACTTCGAGGGCTCGGGCCCAGCGCCGACCATCTCGACCTCGCTCTCGGCGCTGCGCGCCGGTGCGGGCTGCGTGGACACGGACAACAACACGAGCGACTTCGCGGCAGGCGCCCCGAACCCGCGCAACAAGGCATCCGCGCGGCGCAACTGCGTCGAGGACGCGGCGCCGTCGATCTCGTCTCGCTCACCCGGGATCGGGGCGAGCGGAGTCGCCCTCGACAGCAACATCACGATCACGTTCAGCGAGCCGGTCACCGTTTCGGGCGATTGGTTCGCGATCACGTGCACCGGCTCGGTCAGCCACCCGGCCACGGTCTCCGGGGACTCGACGACATTCACGCTCGACCCCACCGCGGACTTCGCGCCGTCGGCGAGTTGCAACGTCACGGTGATGGGCGCGCAGGTGGCGGACGCGGACACGAACGACCCGCCGGATCACGTGGTAGGCAACCCGACATGGAACTTCACGACAGCGGCTCCGCCACCGCCGACCGTCGAGATCCACGAGATCCAGGGAGCGGGACACGTCTCACCGTTCGAGGGCACCTCACGGACGACCACTGGCATCGTCACCGCCCGTCGCTCGAACGGCTTCTACATGCAGGATCCGACACCGGACTCGAACGCCAACACGTCCGACGGCATCCTCGTCTTCACAGGCTCCGCGCCCGCCGTGAGCGTCGGCGATTTGGTTCGCGTCTCCGGTCCCGTCGTCGAGTTCCGCCCTGGCGGCGGCGCGAGCGCGAACCTGACGACCACCGAGTTCTCGGGGGCGACCGTCACGGTGCTCCCTCCCGCCCCCGGCGGCAACGCGATGCCGGCGCCGACCTTGATCGGCCTGGGCGGTCGGGTACAACCGGAGTCGATCATCGACAACGACGCCTTTAGCCTCTTCGACCCCGCGCAGGACGGCATCGACTTCTACGAGACGCTCGAGGGCATGCGGGTCCAGGTGAACAACCCGGTGGTCGTCGGGCCGCGGAACAACAACGGCGAGATCTTCGTGCTTGCCGACAACGGTGCCGGCGCTGCGGCGCGGACCGCCCGCGGTGGCATCGTCATCCGCGATCTCGATTCTCCGTTCGACTACACATCAGGTGACTTCAATCCCGAGCGGATCCAGCTCGACGATGCCGCTGGGGTCGCGACACCGAATGTCCACGTGGGTGATGGCCTGAGCGCGGCCGTCGTCGGTGTCCTCGACTACGACTTCGGCAACTTCGAGATCGAGGTCACGACGGCGCTTTCCCGCGTCGACAACGGGCTTGCCCGCGAGAGCACGGTTGCTCCCGAGGCGAAGGAACTGTCCGTTGCGACGTTCAATGTCGAGAACCTCGATGCCGCCGAGCCGCAATCGAAGTTCGATGCCCTCGCGGCCCAGATCGTCAACAACATGCGTTCACCCGACGTGGTCTCGCTCGAGGAGATCCAGGACAACAACGGTCCGACAAACGACTCCGTCGTCGACGCGTCGCAGACACTCACCAAGCTCGTCAACGCGATTTCCGCCCTTGGCGGGCCGACGTACGAGTCCCGACAGATCGACCCGGTCGACGATCAGGACGGCGGTGAGCCGGGCGGGAACATCCGTGTCGGTTTCATCTTCCGGACCGATCGCGGGCTCGACTTCGTCGACCGCCCCGGCGGTGGCTCCACGACTCCGACGACGGTCGTCGCCGGACCTGACGGCGCCCCTCAGCTCTCCGGGAGCCCGGGCCGCATCGAACCGGCGAACTCGGCGTGGAACGCGAGCCGGAAGCCGCTCGCGGGCGAGTTCACGTTCCGCGGCGAGACGTTCTTCCTGATCACGAACCACTTCAACTCGAAGGGCGGCGACAACCCGCTGTTCGGCCGCTTCCAGCCGCCGGTCCGCACGACCGAGGTCCAGCGCCACCAGCAGGCGCAGCTCGTCAACACGTTCGTCGACTCGATCCTCGCGATCGATTCCCAGGCGAACGTCATCGTGCTCGGAGATATCAACGACTTCGAGTTCTCGCGGACGATGGACATCGTCGAGGGCGGTGTCTTGACGGCGCTGATGAAGACGCTCCCGCAGAACGAGCGCTACAGCTACGTGTTCGAAGGCAACTCGCAGTCGTTGGATCACATCGTCGCCAGCAACAGCCTGACCGCGCGTCCCTTCGCATACGACGCCGTGCACGCGAATGCGGAGTTCTTCGATCAGCTCTCCGATCACGACCCGCAGGTCGCACGGTTCCTCGTCAACTCGGCGCCGACGGTATCCGCCGGCGGTCCGTACACCGTGGCAGAGGGCTCGAGCATCGCGGTCTCGGCGACCGGCAACGACGCCAACGGAGACGCCCTGACCTACAGCTGGGACCTCGACGGAAACGGGACGTTCGAGACGGCTGGTCAGACAGCGACGTTCTCGGCGGCAGCGATCGACGGTCCGGCGACGCGCACAGTCGCAGTCCGCTCGAGCGACGGAACGGCGTCCACCGTGTCCACCGCGACAGTGTCCGTAACGAATGTCGCGCCGACGGCGCGCTTCACCGCTCCTTCGTCGACGTTTGCGGGCTTCCCGTTCACGCTCTCGCTCGACGACGCGGCAGATCCCTCTACCGCCGACACCGCGGCCGGATTCCAGTACGCATTCGACTGCGGCAGCGGTTACGGGGCCTTCGGCTCGTCCTCCAGCGCCTCGTGCCCGACGTCCACGGTCGGAACGCGGAGCGTCGGCGGCAAGATCCGCGACGACGACGGCGGCGTCACCGAGTACCGCGCAACCGTCGACGTGGTCGTCACGAATTCCAGCCTCTGCGACCTGGTCGAGTCGTACGCATCTGACCCGAACGTCGCCGAGCAGCTGTGCCACAAGCTCGAGCAGGCCGCGGCGGCGCCGAACGAGAATGCCCGCCAGGGCTTGCTGGGCGCGTTCCGCAACAACGTGGACGCCAAGACCGGCAAGGGTCTGACCGTCCAGCAGGCGGCGATCCTCAAGCAGCTGTCGACCGAGCTCTAGCGGCGGGCGGGCGGGGTGCTTCGGCGCCCCGCCCGCTACTTCGCCAGTTCGGTCGAGCGTGATTCTCGAATCACGGTGACCTTGATCTGCCCGGGATATTCGAGCTCCGACTCGATGTCCCGGGCGATCTCGTAGGAGAGCAGTACGGCGCCGTCGTCGTCGATCTCGCCCGGCTTGACGATCACTCGGATCTCACGACCTGCTTGTAGTGCGTAGACCTTCTCGACGCCCTCGTGCCGCGCCGCGATCTCCTCCAGCGCTTCGAGGCGCTTGATGTAGTTCTCGAGCGTGTCCCCTCGGGCGCCGGGACGGGCGCCGGAGATCGCGTCGGCTGCGATCAGGAGGACGGCCTCCACCGTCTGCGGCTGGACTTCGTAGTGGTGAGCCGCAATCGCGTGCACGACCGCCTCGGTCTCGCCGTAGCGGCGCGCGAAGTCGGCAGAGATCTGCGCGTGCGAGCCCTCCACCTCGTGCGTCAGCGCCTTGCCGAGGTCGTGCAGGAGCGCGGCGCGCTTCGCCGTCCGCGCGCCGGCGTCGAGCTCCATGGCCATGATCCCGGCGAGGTGGACGACCTCGAGTGTGTGCTTGAGGACGTTCTGCCCGTAGCTCGTCCGGTAGCGCAGCCGGCCGAGCACCTTCACGAGCTCCGAGTGGAACTCGCCGCAGTTCGCCTCGAAGACGGCCTGCTCGCCGGCGGCTTGCATGTGATCCTCGATCTCCGCCTTCGACTGGTAGTACATCTCCTCGATGCGCGCAGGCTGGATGCGCCCGTCCTCGATCAGCTTCGACAGGGTCAGCTTCGCGATCTCGCGGCGGATGCCGTCGAATGAGGAGAGGACGACCGCCTGCGGGGTGTCGTCGATGATCACGTCGACGCCGGTGAGGTGCTCGATCGTCCTGATGTTCCGCCCCTCCCGACCGATGATCCGCCCCTTCATGTCGTCCGACGGCAGCTCGACGACCGACGACGTCGTCTCGGCAGCATGGCTCGCAGCGACCCGTTGGAGTGCGTCGGCGACGAGGTTGCGCGCCCGGCGCTTCGCCTCGGTCTGAGCCTCCTCCTCGAGCTGCCGGATGCGTCGCGCCAGGTCGTGGCGGATCAGCTGCTCGGATCGGTCGAGGAGCTCGGAGCGCGCCTCCCCGACGGTCAGTCCCGAGATCCGCTCGAGCTCCTGGAGCTCCCCGTCTTTGGCCTCTTTGAGCTGCTGCTGGAGCTCCTTGATGTGGATCTCGCGGTCGGCGAGCCCCTGCTCCCGGCGGAGGAGCTCCGAGAGCTTCCCCTCGAGCTCGTCCTGGCGCGCAATCACGCGTTCCTCGAGCTTTGCCATCTGCCCGCGGCGCTCCTGGAGCGCCTGCTCGGTCTCGGCCCGCAAGCGCATCGCCTGCTCACGCGCCTCGATCTCCGCCTCGCGGCGGTGGTTCTCCGCCTCGCGGCCGGCTTCGGCGATCAGCTCGTCACGCCGCCGCGCCGCCTCGCCGAGACCCGAGCGATGCTGGAGCTTGAGCCACGCCGCGAGCAGCGCTGCCCCGAGGAGGACTCCGATGGTGATTCCGGCGACCAGGGACATGCGCGCTCCTTGGGGGTCGAACTGCCACCCACCATCGGGCCGACGTAGAGCGCGTCTGATTCGCGGCCGCGAACGGCCGCACCGTACGGGTCGCTAGCGACCTCTAGCTAGGCCCGCCTCCGCCGCATCGCTGGTTGTCTTGTTCATCAGTGATCGGGTCTCGTGTCGGTATCAGAAAGCGTTTCTATGCAGGCAAAATGGTGAATGAAGAGGACTCATTGTAACCGATCGGCAACGGCGAGGCGCTCGAGCGTCTCGGACGAGAAGCCGCGGCCGGCGAGATAGCGGAGCGCCTTCGCGTCTCCGCCGCGGCGAGCGAACACCTTCGCCGCCCGCTCGTCCTCGGTCTCCAGCCGGCCGATCGCGTGCTCAGCCGCAGCGTGGTCGACCCCCTGCCGGCGTAGGTCGGCGCGGATGAGTGCGTCGCTCGCACCTCGTCCTGCGAGCGCGTTTGCCCGGTCCTCGGCGAAGCGGTCGTCGGAGAGCAGCCCCGCCTCGGTGAGCCGGTCGAGCGCCGCCTCGCGCTCGTCGGGCTCGACCCCCGCGCGGTCCAGCCGTCGCCGCAGGTCGGATCGGGATCGGTTGCGGTGCCGCAGCGCACGGAGCGCAAGCTCCGTCGCGTCCTGCGGGTCGGTCACTTACTTCGCGGCCGCCTCGACCGCCTCGGGCTCCTCCACCGGAGCCTCGACCTTTGCGGCCTCCGTGGGCAGCAGCCGCGCCGAGACGACCTGATCCGGGCCGACCTCGGTCTGGATCCGCTGGAGGATCTTCTGCGTGACGTCGGGGTGCTCGCGCAGGAACGCAGTCGCGTTCTGACGCCCTTGGCCGAGCCGCTCCTCGTCGAAGCTGAAGTAGGAGCCGGACTTCTGCACGGCCTTCCGCTCCAGGCCCGCGTCGAGGACCGTCCCCTCCCAGGAGATCCCGGAGCCGTAGATGATGTCGAACTCCGCCTGCTTGAAGGGCGGTGCGACCTTGTTCTTGACGACCTTGACCCGGACGCGGTTCCCGAACGCCTCGACGCCCTCCTTGAGGGTCTCGATGCGGCGGATGTCGAGCCGGACCGATGAGTAGAACTTGAGCGCGCGTCCGCCCGGCGTCGTCTCCGGATTGCCGAACATGACGCCGATCTTCTCGCGGAGCTGGTTCGTGAAGATGCAGATCGTCTCGGTGCGGTTGAGGGTGCCGGCGAGCTTGCGCAGCGCCTGGCTCATCAGGCGGGCTTGGAGTCCGACGTGGCTGTCGCCCATCTCGCCCTCGATCTCCGCGCGCGGCGTCAGCGCGGCGACGGAGTCGACGGCGACGACGGCCAGCGCCCCGCTACGGATCAGCAGCTCGGCAATCTCGAGCGCCTGCTCGCCGTTGTCGGGCTGCGAGACGAGCAGGTCGTCGATGTTGACGCCGATCCGCCGCGCGTACTGCGGGTCCATCGCGTGCTCGGCGTCGATGAAGGCGCAGATGCCGCCGCGGCGCTGGGCCTCGGCGATCACGTGGTAGACGAGCGTCGTCTTGCCCGAGCTCTCCGGGCCGAAGATCTCGACGATCCGGCCGCGCGGCAGCCCGCCGATCCCGAGCGCGAGGTCGAGGGCGAGCGACCCGGTGGACACCGAGCCGACCGAGACATGGGCGTGGTCGTTCATCCGCATCACCGCGCCCTTGCCGAACTGGCGCTCGATCTGTCCCAGAGCAGTGTCGAGTGCCTGTTCCCGACTCATCCCATCAACCTCCTAGCGAAACGCTTTCCAGAACGTCGTACTGCGCACCCGTCCGGCGCAAGGTTGAAGAGTAGACCGCGGCATCGGACGGACTGAACGGCCGGAGCTCGGGCAGCGGGGGGTCGAGCCGGGGTCGCTCACGGAACCGGAGCACGGTGACGTGCGGAAGCCAGGGACGAAGTTCGCGCTCGTAGACGCCGAGCGCTTCGAGGCGGTCGAACAGACGGTTGGCAACGCCGCCGGCTTCACCCGTGGCGTCGTCGAGGACGAGCATCCCGACGCTGCGCGTCTCGCGGTAACGCCGAGGCGTGAGGACGATCTCGTCCGCAGCGCCGGCAGCGACCGCCAGCGCCTCTGCGATCGCGGGGAGCTCCGCGGCGGGCCGGCTGCCGAGGAAGGCGAGCGTGAGGTGGAGATGGCCGCCAGGGACCACCCGCCCGCCGCGGAGATGGGCGGCCTGCCAGGGCTCGAGGATCGCGAGGACGTCTTCGGGGATTCGCAAGGCGCAGAAGAGGCGAAGTCGCTCATCGCCCACGACGCTACCCGGCGAAATCACGCATCTTCGTGCCGACTCTGTGCCAGGAGGCGCCGCAACAGGTGGAGCGCCGAGACCGCTGCGCGCCGTCGCACCGCCTCGCGGTTTCCGGGGAGCCGGAGCTCGATCCCGCGCGAGTGCTCGGGCGTGATGCCGTGCAGGAAGACGAGCCCCACGGGCTTCTCCTCAGTGCCTCCGCCGGGGCCCGCGACCCCCGTCGCCGACACCCCGATGTCAGCGGCCAGAGTCGCGCGTGCGCCCTCTGCCATCGCCTCCGCGGTCTGCGGCGAGACGGCTCCGTGGCGCTCGATCACCTCGGCGGGGACGCCCAACAGCTTCGCGCTTGACCGCGTCGTCGTAGGCCACGACTCCGCCTCGAAAGACCTGGCTCGATCCTGGGACGCCCGTCAGCCGCGCCGAAACGAGCCCGCCCGTGCACGACTCCGCGGTGGCGATCGACCATCCGCGCTCCCGAGCAGCGTCCAGGACGAGCGCCTCGACCGGCTCGCCGTCCTCAGCGAACAGCGCCCGAGGGTGCTCGGCACGCAGTGCCTCGGCCACGCGTTCCGCCTGCGCCTCGCTACCGGGCGGGATCACGAGGTCGACCTGCACCTCGAGATCGTGTGCGCAGATCGTGACCTCGAGGCCCTCTGCCTCTCCCCCGACCTCGGCGACGACACGCGCCACCGCCGACTCCGGCAGCCCGAAGAACCGCATCACCCGATGGGATGGATTCCGGGCTCGGGCGAAGAGCGCGTGGAGCTCCGGGCGCTCCAGGGCGTTCCGCCAGATCCGCTGCAGCTCCCCGGGCGGGCCCGGCAGTGTGATCACAAGGGTTGCCCCGGTTTCGAGCAGCACGCCGGGCGCTGTCCCGGCCAGCCCGAGCGACACGCCGCCCTCAGGCAACGTCGCCTGCTTTCGGACTCCCGCTGCGAGCTCGTCGTAGGGACGCCGGAAACGCTCCGCGAGCCCACTCACGACGTCTCCGATCTCGCGCTCCAGCTCCGGATTCACGCGGAGCTCGCGCCCCGCTGCCCGCGCCAGGAGCTCGATCGTCCGGTCGTCGTGGGTCGGGCCAAGCCCGCCCGAGGTCACGACCAGGTCGTACGACAGCACCTCGCGCAACGCGGCCTCGAGCTGCTCGGGCCGGTCGCCGATCACGCTGATCCGCTCGGGCTCGATGCCGCGCGACGAGAGCTCACGCGCGAGGAAGGGCCCGTTCTCGTCCACCCGCCCGCCCCGGACGAGCTCGCTGCCGGTTACGAGGACCGCTGCTCTAGGAGGGCTTGGCGAAACGATTGGCGGACGCCGCCGTTACTTCTAATGGGGCGATCAGATTGACTCTCTGAGCGCGTTTGCTGCAGCTTGCAGACGATCGCTGACATCGATTAGTTCCCGTGCCGCTAGGTCAATGCGCTCTTGCTGGATGTCGGAGCGTTCTCGGTCGATGTCGGTGCGCTTACGAACCTCTTTGAGTTCGGTCGCCATCCCCTCCACGGTCTTCGTGAGGACGGCCAGTTGGCTAGCGACGCTCGCTATGTCCTCTTTGGCGGTCACTAGGCGGCGTTTGCAGGCGTGACTCGCCTCGCGGTGACGTAGAACGCGCCGCGTGCAGGCAGCTCGCGCGCTCGCCCGTTCACGGTCAGACGAAGGTTGCCGGGCCTGCGTGCGCGGACGAAGTAGCGGCGGTACACGCGGTCCTTGCCGAACAGAACGCTCCGGCCCGCGAGGACGGTGCCCTCGTAGAGCGGCCGCCCGGCGGGGGAGTTCGCGTACACCTCGACCCAGCTGTCGCCGAGGGCGCCGGTGATCGTCATCCGCGCCCTGCGCGCGGTGTTATTGGCCGCGGGCGGCGGACTGGCCGGCGGGGCTGCCGGCGGGTCGGTCGAGAAGTCCGGAATGGCGGTATCGGGCGTGTTGTTGCCGAAGCGCCAGGCCGCGAAGACGAGCAGCGTCAGGATCGCAATTCCGGCGAGCGCGACGAGCACGACGCTCGACTCGAACTTGGGCCCGGCGCGTCCCAGCGACGATGTGCTCCGCGCGCGGAGCGGTGTCTCCTCGTCGATATGGATGTAGCGAGAGTTGTACTCGTCGACGTAGAGCTGGCCGTCGAGGCCGAGGTACTCCGCGTATGAGCGCAGAAAGCCCTTGACGTACGTTTGGCCCGGGAGGATGTCGAACTGCTCGTCCTCGAGCGCCCGCAGGTACTTGGGACGAATCTTGGTCGCCTGCTCGATCTCGGGGAAATCGAGACCCTGACGCAGGCGCGCCTCACGGAGACTGTTGCCTATCTCGAACATCTGGCGGCCGATTCAGTCTAGACGCCCTGCCGAAGATTCCTACGCGATTTGCCTGAGCACGTAGTACGTCGCTACCGAGATCGACGCCGTGAGCGCCATGTAGAGCGCGAGATAGCCCAGCAGCCGGCCGAACGCGGCGACCTTGTAGCCCCTGGCACGACCGAGGGTGCGGTCGATTCCGCGGCGCGACCGGCGTCCGGTGATCACGGCCGCGAGCCCCAGTAACGCTGCAGGCGCGATCGCGACCGCCGACTCCAGCAGGGTGATCTTGTCCCAGCGCTCGGCATAGAGGATCGCGGCGGGCAGCGTGGCGACCGCAAGCAGCCCGAAAACCACGGAGAGGAGCGCGCCCCAGCTCACGGGGCGCGATTCCTCACTGCTTCTGGTAGGCGCGGCCAATGGCGGCAGGCGCGATCGAGCGGCCGATCAGGCCCCCGACGGCGACGAGGGTCAGGACGTAGGGCAGCGTCTCGAACAGGAGCGCGGCCTGCTCGTCGTACTCCGGCAGCGAGCGGGCGAGCGCGCTGGAGAACCCGAAGAGGAGTGCGGCGCCCATGGCCCCGAAAGGCTTCCACATTCCGAAGATCAATGCGGCAAGCGCGATGAACCCGCGCCCCACGGTCATGTTCTCGGTGAACGAGCCGACGAAGCCGATCGAGAGGTACGCGCCGCCGAGCGCCGCCAGCATCCCCGAGAGTGTCACCGCCGCATAGCGGATCCGGGAGACCGAGACGCCGACGGTCTCCGCCGCGCGCGGGTGCTCCCCGGCGGCCCGTAGCCGCAGGCCAACCGGGGTGCGGTAGACGACCACCCAGCACGCCACGACCGTCGCAAACGCGAGCCAGACCATCAGGTTGAGGTCGTCGAGGATCGGCCCGAGGAAGTACACGTCGCCGAGGAAGCCGAGGTTCACGTCGGGGATCGTCGACAGCTCCGACGGCGTCCCCTCGTCGCCGTAGATCTTGATGTAGAGGAAGCCGGTCAGCCCGATCGCGAGGAAGTTGATCGCTGTGCCGCTGACGATCTGGTCGGCGCGCAGGTGGATCGAGAAGACGGCGTGGAGGAACGCGAGGGCGCCGCCGGCGAGGACAGCCGTCAGCAGGCCCATCGCCCAGTGGCCGAACTCGACTGCGCCCCAGATGCCGAAGAAGGCGCCCATCAGCATCATCCCCTCGAGCGCGATGTTGGCGATCCCGCTGCGCTCCGAGAAGAGCCCGCCGATCGCGGCGAAGATCAGCGGCGTCGCCCAGCGCAGGGTCGCGGCGATCAGGCTCGACCAGACGAAGACCGCCTCGTGCTCGGCCATGCTCCCCTGCGCCGCGGCCAGGCCGAGGACGATCCCGAGCAGACCCGCGACGATCGCCCCCCACCCCCACCGCAGCTGTCCTCGCGAGACCGTCCAGATTCCCGCCGCGACGGCGAGCACGCCCAGCACGACCGGGATCACCTCTACCGGGCCGGCCTGGGCCCGGAGGTCGTCGCCGAGGGGCGGCAGCATCAGCCAGACGCCGATCGCGGCCGCCGCCACGCCGCCGACTGCGACCCGCGGTGCGGTCACTGTCGCCACCTCCTCCGAGCGCGCCAGAGCCAGAGGACGATCAGGTCGGCGCCGACGAACAGCACCACGAGCCCCTGGATGATCAGCGTGAGGTTGCCGGCGAGCTCCGGGTCGAAAATCTCGGGGTTCAGGTTGCGGGAGCTCGTCCCCGTGAGGAGCGCGCCGAACAGCAGCGACGAGAAAAAGATTCCGAGCGCGGTGTTCCGGCCGAGCAGCGCCACGGCGATCCCGACGAAGCCGATGTCGGATGCCTGGATGTCCAGCTGGCCGTAGCGGTGCTGCCAGCCGAGGATGTCGATCGCCCCCGCCAGCCCCGCGAACACGCCCGAGATGGCCATCGCCAGGAAATAGATCTTCCCGACGGCGATGCCGCCGTACCGCGCAGCCTCGGGGTTCGACCCGACGGCGCGGATGCGATAGCCGAGGGTCGTCCGCTCGATGATCACCCAGAAGGCGACCAGGGCGGCGAGGGCAAGGAAGACGCCGATGTGGAGCCCCTGGACACCGCCCCAGAGCACGTGCAGCTCCGCCGATGCCCGAACGTCGTCCGAGATCGGCACAGACTGCTGGGACTCGCTCTGGAGCGGGCCGCCGATCGAGAACAGGTAGCTCCCGATCCAGTAGGCGATCCAGTTGAGCATGATCGTCGTGATCACCTCGTGGGCGCCCACAGTCGCCCGCATGAGCCCGGCGATCCCGGCCCAGATCGCGCCTGCCAGCCCGGCGCACAGGAGGGCGAGCGGCACGTGGATCCCCCGCGGAACGCCGGTCAGGTGCGCGCCGACGGCGAGCGCGGCGATCAGCCCGACCAGGTACTGGCCCTGTCCGCCGATGTTGAAGAGCCCGGCACGGAAGGCGAACGCCACGGCGAGCGCCGTCAGGACGAGCGCCGAGGACAGGATCAGCGTCTGCTGGAGGCTGATCGCCGACACCGCGATCGCGTCGGCCTCGCTCGGGTAGAGCTCGTGCGTGCCGCCGATCGAACGCACGTCGACGAGCCGGTGGACGAGCCACGGAAGGCCGGTGCCGTCGAAGATCCCGCGGTAGACGGGCAGCGGGTTCCTTCCGGTCGCGACGAGCACCACGAGGCCCGCTATGAGGAACGCGAAAACCGTCGTGACGACCGGCGTCAGCGCGCCGCCGGCCCGTTGGTAGAGCGCCAGCCGTGCGGTCAGGCTCTCCGGGGCGTCCGAGCTACTGCTTCTCGTAGGGGCGTCCAATTGCGGCCGGCGGGATCGAGCGGCCGATGACGCCGGCGACGGCGATCAAGGTGAGTACGTACGGCAAAGTTTGGAAGAGCGTGCCGTAGGTCGCCCAGCTCTCCACGTTCTCGAGGCGCGGGGCGACGGCGCTCGCGAACCCGAACAGGAGCGCCGCGCCGAGGACTCCGAACGGCTTCCACTTGCCGAAGATCAGGGCGGCGAGAGCGATGAAGCCGCGCCCGGCGGTCATGTTCTCGGTGAAGGAGTGGACGAAGCCGATCGAGAGGTAGACGCCGCCGAGCGCGGCGAACGCGCCGGACGTGATCACGGCGGCGTAGCGGATGCCGTACACGGAGATCCCGACGGTGTCTGCGGCGCGTGGGTGCTCCCCCACCGACCGGATCCGCAGCCCGAGCGTCGTCTTGAAGACGACGATGTACGCAAACACGACCGTCGCGAGCGCGAGCCAGGTCAGCAGGTTGAGCTGGCCGAGCGCGCGGTCGAGGTAGTTCCCGAGCTGATCCGGCGGGATCTTCTCGAGGAAGTTCAGGTGGACATCGGGCACGGCCGGGATCTCCGCGGTGCCCTCGGTTCCGTAGAGGTCGATGTAGAGGTAGCCCGTGAGCCCCAGCGCGAGGAAGTTGATCGCCGTCCCGCTGACGATCTGATCCGAGCGCAAGTGGATCGAGAAGAACGCGTGAACGAGGGCCAGCGCGGCGCCCGAGCCCGCTCCGATCAGGATCCCGAGCACCCACGAGTCCGTCACGTCGGCCCCGTAGAACCCGAAAAACGCGCCCATCAGCATCATCCCCTCGAGGCCGATGTTCACGACGCCGCTGCGCTCGGAGAAGAGACCGCCGATCGACGCGAAGACGAGCGGCGTGGCGAACCGGAGGGTCGCTGCCGTCAGCGCGCCCCAGGTGATCACGACCTCGAGGTTCCCGACTTCGGCTCTCGTCGCGAGCACGCCGATGAAGGCGCCGAGCAGCGCGATGCAGACCCCGGTCCAGCCGAGGCGCGCGTGGTCCCGCACGCGCCACGCCGCAAGCCCCGCCACCACCCCGCCCGCGCCGAGCGCGATGGGCACCCACGGCGACCGCACGGTGAGCGGGGGCAGCGCGACCCAGAAGGCCAGCACGCCGAGCGCGATCGACAGGATCCCCAGCGCCTTGCCCTGATCGAGCCACGCTCTCCCGCGCGCGACGACGCCCGCCGTCACGACTGAGCCGCCGGGGCCGGCGCGCGGCGACGGAGCTTCCGGCGCGCGCGCCACAGGTAGAGGATCAGCAGGTCGGCGCCGACGAAGAGGACGACGAGGCCCTGGATGATCAGCGTCAGGTTGCCGGCGAGCTCGGGCTGGAAGACGGCCGGATCGAGGTTCCGCGTCGACGCGCCGTTCAGCAGCGCGCCGAAGAGGAGCGCGCCGAAGAAGACGCCGACCGCGGAATTGCGGCCGAGCAGCGCCACGGCGATGCCCATGAACGCGATCTGGGACGAGATCTGGACGCTCGTCAGGTCGACGCGGAAGAGCCAGCCCAGGATGTCCATGCTCCCGGCGAGGCCGGCGAAAGCGCCCGAGATCGCCATCGCGAGGAAGAAGTTGCGGCCGACCCCGATGCCGCCGTAGCGCGCGGCCTCCGGGTTGAACCCGACCGCGCGCACCTGGAAGCCGAGCGTCGTGCGGTTGAGAACGAGCCAGAAGACGACGAGCGCGGCGATCGCGACGAAGAAGCCGATGTGGAGCCCCTGCGGCGCCGCTGGGCCCCAGAACACGTCCAGCTTTGCGCTCTCGTCGATCTCCTCCATCACCGGCACGAAGACCTGCGCAGGGTCCTGGAGCGGTCCGCCGAAGCCGACGAGGTAGCTGCCGACCCACAGCGCGATCCAGTTGAGCATGATCGTCGAGATCACCTCGTGGACGCCGACCGTCGCCTTGAGGATCCCGGCGATTCCGCCCCACGCGGCGCCGGCGAGCGCTCCGCCCGCCGCCGCGAGGATCATGTGCGGAACGTGCGGAACGTCGGGCAGGTAGATGCCCACGCACGCGCGCGGCGATCATCCCGGCGATGTACTGGCCCTGGCCGCCGATGTTGAAGAGGCCGCAGCGGAAGGCGAACGCCACGGCGAGCCCGACCAGGATCAGCGTCGTCGTCACGATCAGCGTCTGCTGGAGGTCCTCCGCGGCCAGCGTTCGCTCGACGCCCTGCACCCAGGGGAAGAACCAGTTCAGGCCCGGTGCCGTCGAAGATCGCCTTGTAGGTGCTGAGCGGGTTCTTGCCGGTCGTCACGAGGACGACCAGGCCGCCGACGAAGAACGCCATGAGCGCGGTGAGGATCGGCGTGATGATCCCGCCTGCACGCTGGTAGAGCGCGAAGCGAGCCGCGAGGCTGGGCGGCGGCGCGTCGGGCGTCTCGGACAGGGGCGGCGGCGTCGGTGCGTCGGTCACGAGGCGGCCGCCTCTCCGACCCGCCCGCCGGTCATCGCGATGCCGAGCTCCGCCTCGGTCACGTCGGGCCCGTACTCCGCCACGATCTGTCCTTCGTAGATCACGAGGATCCGGTCGGAGAGCGACAGGATCTCGTCGAGCTCGAGCGAGATCAGCAGGACGGCGCGGCCCTCGTCGCGCTCGTCCACGAGCCGGCGGTGCACGAACTCGATCGCGCCGACGTCGAGGCCGCGGGTGGGCTGCGCGGCGATCAGCACGCGCGGGTCGCGCGAGACCTCGCGAGCGACGACGACCTTCTGCTGGTTCCCGCCCGAGAGCGCCGCGCGCGCGGGTCCGTGGCCCGCCGCCCCGCACGTCGAACTCCTGCAGGAGCTTGCGCGCGGCCGCGACCATCCGCCCCGGCCGCAGCCAGCCGAACTTCGCGAACGGCTGCTTTCTCGAAGTCGTGCAGCGCGAGGTTCTCGGCGAGCGTGAAGTCGAGCACGAGGCCGCGGAGATGACGATCCTCCGGGATGTGGCCGAGACCGGCGTCGTAGTGGTCGTGAGCGCTCTCGGTCGTCACGTCCTTGTCGGCGACGAACACGCGGCCGCCGTGCACCTTCCGGAGGCCGGTGAGCGCGTCGATCAGCTCGCTCTGGCCGTTCCCGTCGACCCCCGCGATACCGACGATCTCTCCGGAGCGGGCCTCGAACGAGACACCGCGGACGACCTCGAGCTCGCGGTCGTCGAGGACGGAGAGGTCCTCGACCCGGAGGAGCGGTGCATCGCGGCTTTGCCGGCGCCTTGTCGACGCGGAGGAGCACATCGCGGCCGACCATCAGGCGTGCCAGCCCGTCCTGCGTCGCGCCCTCCCGCGGAACGGTCTCGATCTTCTTGCCGCGACGCAGCACCGTGACGCGGTCGGCGATCTCGAGCACCTCGCGAAGCTTGTGGCTGATGAAGATGATCGACATGCCCTCGCGCTGGAGGGTCTGGAGGATCCCGAACAGCTCGTCCGCCTCCTGGGGCGTCAGGACCGCGGTCGGCTCGTCCAGGATCAGGATGTCCGCCCCCCGGTAGAGCGCTTTGAGGATCTCGACGCGCTGCTGCTGCCCGACGGTGATGTTCTCGATCCGCGCGTCTGGGTCGATTGCGAAGTTGAAGCTGGCGGCGAGCTCGCGCACCTTCTGGACGGCCTGGTCGTAGTCGAGGAAGACGCCCGCCTTCCGCGGCTCGGCCGCGAGGACGACGTTCTCGGCGACCGTCATCACCGGGATGAGCATGAAGTGCTGGTGCACCATCCCGATGCCGTGGTCGATCGCCTCGCGCGGCGAGCCGATGTTCGCGGGCTTCCCGTTGATCAGGATCTCGCCCTCGTCGGGGCTGTAGAGCCCGTAGAGGACGTTCATCAGCGTGGACTTGCCCGCGCCGTTCTCTCCGAGGAGCGCATGGACCTCGCCGCGGTGGAGATCGAAGTCGACGCGGTCGTTGGCCAGGACGCCGGGGAAGCGCTTCGTGATTCCGCGCAGCTCGAGGACGGGCGCCTGTTGCTCGGCCATGCCGAGGCAATCCTAGGGGGCGGGGAAAACCCGCCCCCTAGGAACCGACTCGTGTTTCTAGCTCGCCGGAGGCTTGATCTTGCCGCTCGCGATCAGCTTGCGGATCGCGTTGGCCTTCCGGGTGTACTCGGCGCGCTTCGCCTTCGACAGCTTCAGGCTGAGCCTGCCGTAGCCGACGCCGTTGTTCTTGACGGTGTAGTTCGTGTTGAAGCCGCCGCGGAACCCGGACGGATTCGCCCGGTACGCCTTGATCATGTCGAACACCGCGACGTCCACGCGCTTGGTGGCGCTCGTCAGGACATGCCGCCCGAGGAAGAACTGGTCGGCGTCGACGCCGATGCTCCAGATCTTCCGCTCTTTCGCGGCCTGATGCCCGCCGAGACCGCAGCCGCCGGCGACCATGAACGCGACCCGCGAGCCGCGGTCGATCTGGTCGAGCGTCGTCTCCTTGCACTTCGCCTGGTCGGCGAAGGTCGGGTCGTTGGCGTAGTTCACGAGGACGTTGTTGCGCTTCAGACCCGCGCGGACGGCGCCGGCGCGGTAGCCGGCGATGAACCGCACGATCGCCGGGACGCGGTTCGCGCCGACGGCGGAGATGATGTCACGGCCGGGCTCGTTCTTGACGCGAAGCCCCGCGATGTAGCCGACGAGGTAGCCGGCCTCCTGCTCGCGGAACTGGACGCCGCGGACGTTCGCCGGCTTCTCCTTGAGATCCGACCAGAGGACGTCGATGCCGGCGAACTTCGTGTTCGGGAAGTCCGGCGCGACGGCGTCGATCGGACCGAAGGCGAAGAGCACGCCGATCGGCAGCACGAGGCCGTAGCCCGACTGCGCGGCGGTGCGCAGGTTCGAGGTGCGGTCGTTCGCCGAGTTCGTGATGTACGCGCGGCCGTCAACCCCCAGCTGCTTCTTGGCCCGGGTGAGCCCGACGTTGGCGAGCTGGTTGAAGCCCCTGTCGTTCAGGCCGCCGATGTCGGTGACGATCGCCACTCTGACCTGAGCGCCGTCCGTCCCCGCAGACGCCGAGAACGCGACGGCGAGCGCCATGATGGCGAACACCCCCGACGCCCACGGCAAGACTCGTCTTACCTTCACTGAATTCCTCCCCATATTGAGTTTTCCTCACGACCGGAGGATGCAAAAGTTGATGCTAACCCCCTCGTGGTCGGACGTGAAGGGGTTGTGAAAGTTAGCCAGGAATCCGGTCTAGTTCCCGTGTTTCAACCAGTACGCGGCGCGGTTTCGACCCTTCATAGCCCGAGATGATCCCGCGCCGCTCGAGCATGTCGATCAGCCGCCCGGCCCGCGTATAGCCCACCCGTAGGCGCCGCTGGAGCAGTGACACGGAGGCGGTCTGCGTCTGGACGACGATGTCGATCGCCTTCTCGAGCAGCGGATCGGAGTCCGGGTCGAACTCCCCGTCCTCGTCGCCCGACTCGTCCGGCGCCCGCTCCGGTGCCTCGAGGAGCGTCTCGTCGAGCTCCTGCCCCCGCTGTGCGCGGGCCTGCTCGACGAGCAGCGCGATCTCCTCCTCCGTGACGAAGGCGCCCTGGAGCCGCTGGAGGCGCGAGGTGCCGAGTGGCTTGAACAGCATGTCGCCCTGGCCGAGGAGGCTCTCCGCCCCGGCCTGGTCGAGGATCACGCGCGAGTCGGTCTGGCTCGAGACGGCGAAGGCGATCCGCGACGGGACGTTCGCCTTGATCATCCCCGTGATGACGTCGACGGACGGGCGCTGGGTCGCGAGGACGAGGTGGATGCCGACGGCGCGCGACTTCTGCGCCAGGCGGATGACGGCGTCCTCGACCTGCTGCGGCGAGATCATCATCAGGTCGGCGAGCTCGTCGATCACGACGAGCAGGTAGGGCAGCGTCTCCTCGCCGCGGCTCCGGAAGGCGCGGTTCGCCTCGGAGATGTTGCGCGCGCGCACCGTGCTGAGGCGCTCGTAGCGCTGCTCCATCTCCGCCAGCACGTTCGTGAGGACGATCGACGCCTCCTTCGGGCTGGAGACCACGGGCGTCAGGAGGTGCGGGATCTTCTCGTAGAGCGACAGCTCGATCCGCTTCGGGTCGATCAGGATCAGCCGGGCGTCGTCGGGCGTCGCGCGCAGGAGGATCGAGCTCAGGATCGTGTTGATGCAGCCCGACTTGCCCGAGCCGGTGGTGCCGGCGATCAGGAGGTGGGGCATCCGCGCCAGGTCGGTCCAGACGGCGTTGCCGGAGATGTCCTTGCCCAGCCAGACGGCGAGCGGGCTGGCGCTGGACGGGAGCTGGTCGAAGACGTCTCCGAGCGTGACCATGTTCGGCGAGAGGTTGGGGATCTCGATGCCGACGGCCTGCTTGCCCGGAATCGGCGCGAGGATCCGGATCTCCGTCGTCGCGAGCGCGTACGAGAGGTCGTCACGAAGCGCGGAGATCTTCGACATCTTCGTGCCGGCGGCGAGCTGGAGCTCGAAGCGGGTGACCCGCGGGCCGGTGACCTCCCCGACGAGGCGCGCCTCGATACCGAAGTCGGCGAGGGCGCGGACGAGCGCCTCGGACGTCTGCTTGGTCGACGCGGCGTTCCCCGCGGGACGAGCGGCCGTGCGCCGGAGGACCGAGGCCTCCGGGAGGACGTAGTCGACCTTCGACGGGCTCGGCGGCTCGAAGAGCGCCTGCTGCTGGCTCTCCTCCGTCGGCTCGTCCTCATAGATCGCGGTGAGCGCCGCCGGCTCGGCGGGAGCCACGACGTCCGGGAAGTCCGAGACGCCGTCGACGGGCGGCTCGACCGCGCGCGGCCGCAGCGGGACCGGCGGCGGCAGCGGCTCGTCGGAGGTACGCGGCGTCCGGTCGAAGGTGCGGCGGGCTGCGGTGCGTGCGCGGTTCACGGCGGGGCCCGAGCGGCGGGCAAGCGCCCCCACCGACGCTCCCGACAGCAACAGGACGCCCGCGAGGGAGAAGGCGATGCCGGCGATCACGGCGCCGATCCGCCCGACGAGAGTGCCGACCACCTCGTCCAGCACGGTCCCGACATAGCCGCCGGAGTCCGCGAGCAGCAGGAACAGGCCGAGTGCGAGCGACGCGCTCCCCCACCGGAACGGGTGAACCTGGACAAGGGCGCTGCGGACGAGCAGCAGCCCGCCCACGATGGTCAGCGCGGCGGGCAGCAGGTAGCCGGCGTCCCCGACGACGGCCCAGACGCCGTCGACGATCCAGCCGCCAGCACGTCCTCCCTCCCACCCCAGGTAGACGAGCGTCGAGAGGAAGAGGCCGACCGCGAGCAGGCCGAGGCCGATCAGCTCAGGGTGGTGATGACTGCGCTGCTTCGGCGCGCGCTTGCGCCGCTTGACGCGCGAGGGCGTGCGCGGTCGGAGGACGCGCTTCTTGCGGCGCTTCGGCATGGGCGTCTCGTTCTACGCCCGGACGGCGACCCCTCTAGTCGAGGGTTGGCAAACGCTCGAGCAGGAGCTCGATGAAGCCTCGTCCGTCGACTCCGACGCCGACGTGCGCGTTCGGCTCCGCCTCCCCGGTTCGGTTGTAGACGTCGACGACGGTTCTCCCGCGGGTGAGCTCGGAGTCGCACTCGATTGCGACCTGGCAGTGCTTGGTCTCGACGAGGTCGGGGCGAAAGAGATGGGCGACAGCGACCGCGTCGTGGATCGGCGAGCCGCCGAAGCCGTACGTGTCGGCGTGGAAGCGGTGGAAGAAGTCGTACAGCTCGGCCACCATGCGCCCGGTGCGGCCGGAGGCGCGCAGCTGCTCGGCGTCGTCGTCCATCAGCAGCGCGGCGTGCGTGACGTCGAGGCCGATCATCGTCACGTCGATGCCGGAGGCGAAGACTCGCGCCGCGGCCTCCGGGTCGGCCCAGATGTTGAACTCCGCGGCCGGCGTGACGTTCCCCAGGTTGATCGCACCCCCCATCAGGACGATGCGGCGCGGCTTCACCTCGGGATGCTTCGCGAGCAGCAGCGCGATGTTCGTCAGCGGGCCGATCGGGACGAGCGTCGCTCCGTCGGCGTGCTCGGCGAGGAAGTCGATCGCGTGCTGCTCGATCGGCTCGCGCTGCGGCGGCGGCAGGTCGGGCCCGTCGAGGCCCGTCTCTCCGTGGACATAGGCCGCGACGAACGGCTCGCGGAGGAGAGGACGGTTCGCGCCGACGGCGACCGGGATGTCGTCCCGTCCGGCGAAGTCGAGGACCCGGATCGCGTTCGCGGTCGTCTTCTCGAGCGTCTGGTTCCCCGCGACGGTCGTCACGCCGACCAGCTCGACCTCCGGGCTCCCGAGCGCCAACAGGATCGCGATCGCGTCGTCGTGCCCGGGATCGCAGTCGATCAGGATCCGCTCAGCCAAGGATCTCGTCCACCTCGGCGGAGGTCGGGAGCGAGGGTTGGGCGCCCGGTCGAGATGCGGCGATCGCGCCTGCGGCGCAGGCTCGCTTCAGCGCCTCCTCCCAGTCGCGCCCCTCGAGGTGAGAGACGACGAGGCAGGCGGTGAAGGCGTCGCCCGCCGCCGTGCCGTCCACCGCGTTGACCTTCGGCGGCTTCGCACGTACGACCTCGACGCCGTTCTCGAGCAGCATCGCGCCCTCCTCCCCCATGGTCAGCGCGACGAGCTTCCCGTGCGAGTTCACCTCGTATTCGTACCGGTTGACGACGAGCAGGTCAGGCAGGACGTCCACGGGCTTGGCGGGTGCCGCGTTCAGGCAGAACCAGTCCGCCGCAGCCGCGTTCGCCTCGACGGTCTCCAGCGGGATCTCCAGCTGGCAGATGACGTTCCCGCTCGCTACGGCGTCCACCGTGGCGTTCGCCCCGGGAACGACGACGATCTCGTTCTCCCCTTGCTCGTCCACGAGGATCAGGGCGATCCCGGTGTCGCCGCGCCGGTCGACCTCGAGCTCGACGCCGGCTTCGCGCAGCCCGGCAAGGGCGGGCTCGGCGAACTCGTCCTCGCCCACGGCGCCGAAGAAGCTGACGTCTGCGCCGAGCCGAGCCGCGCCGACTGCCTGGTTCGCCCCCTTGCCGCCCGGCGCCCGCAGGAGCGTGGCGTTCGTCACCGTCTCCCCGGGCCTGGGCAATCGCGCGACGCGGGCGCTCAGATCGAGGTTCGCCGAGCCGACAACGGAAAGGCTAGGCCGCAAGCGCGCGGAGATCGTCCAGAGCGCCGTCGAGCAGATTCTCGCGCAGGTCGAACAGCCCCGCCCAGAGCGACGACCGGTCCGGCGCGGTTCCCAGCCGGACGGAAGACGTGAGCCCCTCGAGCGCCCTGATCAGCACAGCGAGCTCGAGGTAGGCGTGCGTCACGCGATGTGGGGCGACGACGACACCGGCTCGATGCAGCACGGGGGCCCACTCCATCAGCTCCGCGGCGCCCGGCTCGCCGTACCAGGAGCGACCCTCGGCGCGCTCGGGCTGGAGCTCCAGCAGGTAGCGGCCGAGCGGGCGCTCCAGGCCGGTCAGCGCCGTCTCCGCTCGGTCCGCGGCGCGGCGTAGCGCAGCCTGCCGCCTGCCGGGTGTCGCGGGCTGCGCCTCACCCCGCGCCCAGCGTTCCAAGAGGCGGCAGAAGGAGAGCGCGGCGACCTCGCAGGCCGTGAGCTGCGCGATCAACCGGCGGGCTGTGGCCTCCTCGGCAGCGTTCTCCCTCAGTGCTTCCGCCCAGCTTGTGTTCATACCTCGACTATGACGGGGAGGATCATGGGGCGCCTCCCCGTTCTGTCGTAGATCAGCTGCGCGATTGCGTCGTGAAGGTGCTCTTGGATGAGCTTGATCTCGGAGATCCGCTGTGCGCCGAGGTCGCGCAGGACTCGGTCGGCTTCCTGTTGCATCTCGTCGAGCAGCGGTTCCTGCTCGCTGAGACCGCGAGCGATCACCTCCGGCCGGCTGGTCGGCACGCCGTTCGAGCCGCCCACTGTCGCGACGATGATCAGGACGCCGTCCTCGGAGAGGTGGCGGCGGTCGCGCAAAGCGACGTCCTGCACGTCCCCCACGCCGAGGCCGTCGACGAAGGTGACGCCCGTGTCGATCTTGTCGACGAGGCGCGCACCGCTCCGCGAGAGCTCGATGACGGAGCCGTTCTCGGGGAGGATGATCGAGTCCGCCGGCACGCCGCTCTCCTGCGCCAGGCGCGCATGCGCAGCGAGCATGCGGAACTCGCCGTGCACCGGCATCACGGCCTTCGGGCGCACTAGGCCGAGCATGGTTCGCAGTTCCTCGGCGTGCCCGTGGCCGGAGACGTGGACGGGCGCGATCTCCTGGTGGAGCACCTCGGCGCCGGCCTTCGCGAGCTGGTTGATCGAATCGTGTACGCGGAGCTCGTTTCCGGGGACGGCGCGGGCCGAGATGATCACGGTGTCGCCACGGTCGACCTTCACCGCCGGATGGTCGTTGTACGCGATCCGGGTCAGAGCCGACATCGGCTCTCCCTGGCTGCCCGTGCAGAGGATCAGCACCTCGTGCGGGGCGTAGTTGTCCAGCTCGTTCGGCCGGATCAGCGCCTCCTCGGGCACCTGGATGTAGCCGAGGCTGCGCGAGATGTTCAGGTTCTTTCGCATCGACCGCCCGACGACGCTCACTTTGCGCCCGACGCGCATGGCGACGTCGATCGCCTGCTGCATCCGATGGACGTTCGACGCGAAGCAGGCGACGAGGACGCGGCCCTGGCGACGCGGGATGATCTGGTCGAACGCCTCGCCGACGAGCCGCTCGGAGCCCGTGAAGCCCGGGCGCTCGGCATTCGTCGAGTCGCCGAGCATGAGGTCGACGCCTTCGTTGCCGAGCACCGCCAGCCGGCCGACGTCGGTTCGGAGGCCGTCGACGGGCGTGTGGTCGAGCTTCCAGTCACCCGTGACGACGACACGACCGGCCGCGCTGTCGAGCACGACGGCGACGGCGTCCGGAACGGAGTGCGCCATGCGCACGAACTCGACGCGGAACGGCCCGATCTCGACTGGTCCCTCCTCCGGCTTCGCTTCGTTCAGCTCCGCCGCCTGCAGCAGCCCGTGCTCGTCGAGCCGGGACTGGGCGAGGCCCAGCGTCAGCTTGGTGCCCCACACCTCCGGCACTTTCACCTCGCGGAGGAGATACGGGAGTGCGCCGACGTGGTCCTCGTGCGCGTGCGTCAGGATCACGGCCCGGACGCGATCGCGCCGCTCGGCGAGATACCCGACGTCCGGGAGAATCAGATCGACGCCGAGATGCTCGTCACGCGGGAACGCGAGCCCGGCATCGACGACCACGATGTCGTCGCCGAGCTCGAAGACGGTCATGTTCTTCCCGACCTCTCCGACACCGCCGAGGGGAATGATCCGCAGAGTCTCGCTCACCGGGGCATTCTAGGAGCGTCCCCGCCTCTCCCCCGTTTAAGGGATGCGCGGTTCGGGCCGATTCTGTGCGATATGCGGGACTTGCTGCTCTACGCTGCTGCCCTGATCGCGGCCGAGCTTCTGCACCGCCGCGATCGCGACCTCGGAACCGACGAGGAGCATGACCGCTTCTCGGCGGCGGCTCCGGTCGCCGTGGCGGCCGCGATCCTGCTCGGGCCGTGGCAGGCGCTGGTCGTAGCGGCGCTCTCCGTCGGCGCGGTGCGCCGCTTCCAGGGTGACGGCTGGCGCGAGAGCGCGGTGCGGGCGGGCTCGCTCGGCGGCGCGGCATTCGCCGGCGGCTCCGCGTACCTCCTCGCCGGCTCGAATACGGGCTCGATTGCGCTCCCCGACGACCTCATGGGGCTCGCGCTGCTCGGGATCGCGTTCGTCGCCGTCAAGACGCTGCTCACGAAGCTCGCGTCCGGCGCGGCCTCTTTCGACCCGGACCTGCTTCCCGCCGGCGCGGAAATCGCCCTCGGTGCCGCGACGGCGGTGGCGATCGACGCGAACCTCTGGAACGCCGCGCTGCTCGTTCCGGGACTGATCCTGATCGAGCAGCTCTACAGCCGGACGATCGTGCTTCGGCGCGAGGTTGCCTCGGCGCTCGAGACCTTCGCCAACCTCGTGGACGAGCGCGACCCCTCGACCTTTCGGCACTCGGTCCGCGTTGCGGAGTATGTGCGCGAGCTTGCGGAGGCCCTTGGGCTCCCGCGGACCGAGGCACAGAGGCTTTGGTGGGCGGGTCGCCTCCACGATCTCGGCAAAGTCGCGGTCGACGCCGCCATCCTGCGGAAGACCGGCCTTCTCAACACCAATGACTGGGAGGCAGTGCGAAGGGCGCCGCGGCTATCGGCCCGGCTGTTGCAGCGCTTCCGCTTCGCCGCCCAGCAGGCGAAGGCCGTCGAGTATCACCGAGAGCGGTTCGACGGCTCGGGCTACTACGGTGCGCGCGGCGACGACGTCCCGCTGGCCGCGCACATCCTGATCGTCGCGGACGCGTTCGACGCCATGACCTCCGACCGGCCGTTCCGGGGCCGGTTGACAGACGAGGAGGCCTTCGCCGAGCTCGAGCAGAACGCGGGCACGCAGTTCCACCCCGCGATCACGAAAGCATTTGTCGCCGTCCGTCGCGGACAGCGTCCGGAGGACGTCCTGACGGCCGACGAGCTTGCCTCACTGCAACCGGCATCCGTTGGAGCCGCTCCTCGGCAGTCATTCCGCGATCTCCGTCGTCGCCCCGAGCTGCTCGGTCTGCTCGGCGCGGCGGTGGCGCTTGTCGGACTCGGGCTCGCCCTCGTCGAGCTGACCGCAGCGGGTCTCGCAATCGCGGTCGCCGGCAGCGCGCTCTGGTGGCTCAGCCGCCGCCGCGCTGCACGGCTCGGTCGTTCCCTCGACTCCGCCCTGGCCGAGCCCCGCGATCGGTCGCAGCTCTTCTTCCGCCTCGCAGAGGCGTTCGAGACGGCGTGGCCGCAGCAGTACGCGCTGCTCGTCGCCTGGCACGAGGACGGCACGAGCGGCACGATCGAATTGACGCACGGCTCGAGCGGCGTCCCGGTTGCCGAGCTGACGAGCTGGCTCCTGCGTGCCGCCGAGTCCGATCAGGACGTGATCGTCGACGACGGCGGCGAGCTCGGGCGGGTCGGTGCGTCCGTGGCGCTGCCCTTGCGGCGGGAGAACAGCGCGCTCGTCGGCTTTCTCGTCGTCGGCGGAGCCGACCAGCCCCCGTCGCACGTCCTGGCCGCCGCACGATCTCGCCTGGACACCATCGGCCTCGCCCTCGCGGATGCTCCGGAGGCATCGCTCGAGCCGAGGTTGAAGGCCGTCACGGCTTAGCCAGTACCGCGGTTTCCCCCTTTCGGGGGTTTATGCCTTTAGTGCAGTCCCTCAAAAGGAGTGCATGCGGCAAGTTCCACTGCGGTGGTGGGTGTGTCGAGTGGTGGTCGTAGTGATTGCAGCGGCTGCGGTGACCGCAGCGCCGGCGACAGCAGCGACTACTGCGCCGCTGAGCGTGCTCATCGACACCAAGCTCGACGCGTCACTCCAGACCGCCCTGAGCTCCCCGCTCGCCACCCCCTTCACGCCGATGCGCGTGATCGCCGCAGGTCACGCCGAGCGCGCGAGGGCTACCGCTTCGTTCCAGCTGTACCGCGACCTCGACGTGGTCGAGGGCGACAGCCTCAAGATCACCGCGGCCGAGCTCCTCAAGCTCCTGCGCAGTCAGGAGATCTCATTCGTCGCAGCGGACGCCCCGATGCAGGTCACGGCCTCGGGCTCAGGGTCAGCCGGCACCGCGGCGGTCGATTCCGCCCTCGCGACGCTCTACCCGAACGTTGTCGGCGCGCCCGCGGCCTGGGCGCGCGGCTTGCGCGGCGAAGGCCTCGGCATCGCCGTAGTCGACAGTGGCGCCACTCAGCACGCCGATCTCGGAACGCGCCTCGTCACAGTCCCGTTCGGAACGCAGACGACCGCTCCACCGGACACCGTCGGACACGGCACGTTCGTCTCGGCCGTCGCCGGCGGATCGAGCGCAGACGGCCGCTACAAGGGCATCGCGCCCGGAGCGACGATCTACTCGCTCAACGTCTCCCGCTCCGACGGCGTGTACACGAGCGACGTGATCGCGGCCCTGGACTGGGTGCTCGCGAACGGACGAACGCACAACATCCGCGTCGTCAACCTCTCGCTGAACGAGGCAGTTGAGAGCTCGTACCTGACAAACATGCTCGACACGGCCGTCGAGCGGCTCTGGCACAACGGCATCGTCGTCGTCGTGTCCTCCGGGAACCGGGGGCCGGACTCTGCTTCCCACGCCCCGGCGAACGACCCCTTCGCGATCACGGTCGGCGCGCTCGATGTGTCGGGCACCCTGGACGAGTCGGACGATGTCATTCCGAGCTGGTCGTCCAGCGGACGGACGCTCGACGGCTACGACAAGCCGGAGCTCGTCGCGCCCGGTCGGCAGATCGTCGCACCGCTGCCCGCCAACACGACGCTCGCGGCGCAAGGCGCCTTCCTGACGAACGTCGTCGCAGCCCGGCTACGTCGCGATGAACGGCACGTCGTTCTCAGCGCCGCAGGTCGCGGCGGCCGCGGCGATCGTGCTCCAGCAGAACCCCGAATACACGCCGAACCAGGTCAAGTGGCTCCTCACCGAGCGCTCACGCTCGGTCTCCGGGAGCATGCGCAGGCTCGATCTGGCGCAGGCCGTCGCGTACACCGGCACTCCCGGTTCGGCCAACCCCGGCGTGAAGCCTTCGATCTACGGACTGGTCGACGCGAACGGCGTGGCGCTCGATGCGGCGGCGACATGGGATGCCGCAGCGACGTGGAACGCAGCCGCCACCTGGAACGCCGCCGCAACCTGGAACGCCGCGGCCACGTGGAACGCGGCTGCAACCTGGAACTCGTTCGACGTCTGGGACTGAGCGGCCGGCAATGGATGCCACCCGCGTCAACGCGCTGATCACTCTGGTCGTTTCGGCGGCCAGCGCAGTCTTTGTGCTCCTGGCAGGCGACGCCTGGGCCGCGTTCTCCGAGCATCCCGGCGAGCTCCTGATCTTCGCCGGCCTGGCGGTCGCGCTCCAGCTCGCGGCCGTCGAGATCTACGGTCGCGGCGCGCTGAGCTTCTCCGGGATGGGGATTCTCGCGACGGGCTTCGCTCTCGGCCCAGGCGCGGGGATGATCGCGGCAATGCTTGTCGCGATCGTCAACCTGTTCGTTCAGCGCGGCCGGCTCGATCGTGCGGCGTTCAACGCGGCGAACCTGTCGCTGGCCGCGGCGGTCGCGGTCGGCGGCTACCACGTCCTCGGAGCCGCCGAGTGGACGACCCAGGCACGACTCGTGCCCGCGACGATCGCAGGCGTCCTCTTCATGGCCGTGAACATCGGCCTGCTGAGCGCGGCGATGAGCATCGCGGAAGACCTTTCGATCCGCGCGGTCTGGCGCGAGCGCTTCCGCTGGTTCACGCCCTACTACCTCGTATCCGGCCCCCTGGCGCTGGCGACCACGGTCGCCTTCGAGGAAGCCGGCCTGATCGGCATGCTCGCCTTCGGTCTCCCGCCAGCGCTGCTGATGTTCTCGATCCGCCAGTACATCGCGCGGACGCGGGATTCCGTCGAGGAGGTACGCCAGGCGAACGAGGAGCTGCAGCTCGCGAACAGCGACCTGAAGGTGCTGTTCGAGTTCACCGGCGGTCTCGCCGCGTCGGGGCACGATCGGGCTGCCCTCGTCGCCTACGCCGAGATGCAGCTTGGGAACCTCACCGGTATCCCGGTGCGCTTGCGCGGCGCCGGCCACATCGAGGGCTTCCCGCTCGTCGCTGGAGGAACGCACGTCGGGACGCTCGTCCTGGACGAGCGTGAGCTCTCAGACCGGGAACGGTGGGAGCGCCTCCGCGAGGCGATCCTTCCCCAGCTCGCGACGGCACTCGAGAGCGCTGAGTTGATCGAGGAGGTACGCAAGCAGCACCTCGCCACCATCGCCGCGCTGTGTCGCAGCATCGAGGCGAAGGACGGGTCGACCGGCGAGCACACCGAGCGCGTGGCCGAGCTGGCCGTCGAGCTCGCGAAGAAGCTGGGCTACTCCGGAACGGATCTCGACGCGATCGAGATCGGTGCGCTGCTCCACGACATCGGCAAGATCGGGATTCCCGAGTCGATCCTGCACAAGCCCGGCCCCCTCTCCGACGAGGAGTGGCAGGTGATGCGCCGGCACCCGCTCGTCTCCGAGCACATCCTCGCCGGGATCGGCCTGTCTCCGATCGTGCTCGAGATCGCGCGCTCGAGCCACGAGCGCATCGACGGGAAGGGCTATCCGGACGGGATGTCCGGCGAGGGGATTCCGCTCCCGGCACGGATTGTGCTCGTCGCCGACGCCTTCGACGCGATCACGAGCGACCGCCCGTATCGCAGCGGGCGGAACGTGATCGACGCGCTCGGCGAGCTGCACCTGAACGCGGGCACGCAGTTCTGTCCTCGCGTCGTCGCGGCGCTAGAGGCCCTATACGTGGAGCGCCCACACCTGTTAGGTGCCGGCCGCCTGCGCGCAGTCGAACGCGTCGCCTAGACGCCTGCGGGCTGGAGCGCGCCGAGGCGCTCGAGGCAGGCGCGAATCGTTTCTCGTTCTTCGTCCGACGCCTCGACGAGGGGCAGGCGCGATCCGCCGACGTCGTGGCCGAGCAGATTGAGCGCCGCTTTGATCCCGATCGGGTTGACGGCGGCCTTGAGGATCTCGTAGGCGGGCTCGAGCTCCTCTTCGATCTCCCGCGCCCGGTCGACGTTGCCGGCCCGAAAAGCCTCGACCTGCTCCTTCACCTGCGGCCCGACGACGTGCGTATGGACACAGATGCCACCCACGGCGCCGAGCTCCAGGAACGAGAGGAGCAGGTTGTCGTCCCCCGCGTAGAGCACGAGCCCCGTCTCCTCCACGATCCGCCGGGCATCGTCGAGGTCGTCCCAGGCCTGCTTGACGGCTTGGACGTTCGGGATCTCGGCCAACTCGGTCAGCGTCTCGACCGAGACGAGATTCACGACGCGGGCCGGGATGTTGTAGTAGACGATCGGCTTGTCGGTGACCGCCGCGATCGCCTTCACGTGCTCGACGATCCCGCGCGGCGGCGGCTTGTTGTAGTACGGCGTCACGATGAGGAAGCCGTCGACGCCGAGCCCGTGCGCCTGCTCCGTCAGGTGGACGGAGTGCCGCGTGTCGTAGGTGCCGGTGCCGGCGACGACCGTCGCGCGGTCTCCGACGGTCTCGACGGCGGCCTCGTAGAGCGAGAGCCGCTCGTCGTCGGTCAGCGTGGGCGCCTCACCGGTTGTCCCGGTCACGACGAGTCCGTCCGACCCGTTCTCGACCAGGAACGCCGCGAGCTCGCGGAACTTCGTCAGGTTGACCGAGCCGTCCGCGCCGATCGGCGTGACGCTGGCGGTGAGGACCTCACCGAGCACGTCTTCGATCTTACTCGCCCTCCCCCAAGATCCCTTCAGTCGAGCACTGCATCGAGGCCGACCGTCACGCCAGGCGGGAGCGTCCGCAGCCGCTCGAGCGCGAGCAGGACGCCCGGGACGTACGCCTCGCGCGAGAACGCGTCGTGGCGGATCGTCAGGAGCTGCCCGTCGCCGCCGAGGAGGACGATCTGGTGCGCGACGAGGCCCGGCAGGCGCACGGAATGGATCTCGGCGCCGCCCAGTCGCTCGGCGGTCGCTTTGGCGGTCCCCGACGGCGCATCCTTCTTCGTCTCCGCGTGGAGCTCGATGATCTCGGCGCGCGGCAGATAGCGCGCCGCTTGCTCCGCGAACCGCATCATCAGCACCGCGCCGAGCGCGAAGTTCGGGACATAGAGGATCGGCAGCTTGCGGTCCGCCGCCAGCTGCTCGACCTCGTTCGGCTCCCAGCCCGTCGTTCCGACGAGGCACGGAACCCCAGCCTCCAGCGCGCGGCTGATGTTCTCGACAACGGCGACGGGCGTCGTGAAGTCGACCATCGCGTCGGCCTGCTCGAGGTCGACGAGCTCGTGGCCCGCAGCCTCCAGCGCCGGCCCGAGAACGGAACCCACTTTGCCACCGCGCCCGAAGAGCGCAACCTTCACGCCGCGGCCGCGGAGAGCGACGGGCTGATCCGCTCGACGGCGTCGACGAAGCGCTCCTCGTCAGGCCCGATGCCGGCGGCTGAGAGGCGCTCCGGCGCGAGTAGCAGTCCGGCCAGCTCCGCCAGCGCCTCGGGCTCGACGGCGTCGATCTCGGCGATGATCCGGTCGAGCGAAAGGATCTCGGTGTCCGTGATCAGCGACTTCCCGAGGCGGCTCATACGGTTCGCGGTCGACTCCATGGACAGGAGGATCCGCCCCTTGAGGTTCTCCTTCGCTCGCTCGAGCTCGTCCGGCTTGAGGTTTCCGGCGGCAACGTCGGCGACCTGCTCCGCCGCGATCGCAAGGCACTCGGCCAGGTTCTCCTCGCGCGTTCCGACGTAGAAGCCGATCTGGCCGGTGTCCGTGTACTGCGAGGCGAAGCTGTAGACGGCGTACGCCATCCCGCGCTTCTCTCGGATCTCCTGGAAGAGCCGCGACGACGCGGAGCCGCCGAGGACCGCGTCGAGCAGCGACGCGGCGAACCGGCGCCGGTCCGAGCGGGCGATCCCGGGCGCCGCGACGCAGACGTGGTACTGCTCGGTGTCCTTCCGGGTGAACCGAAGGTCCGGCGGCGGCGACTTGACGAGCGGCGAGCGAACGCGCCTGCCGCGTCCGTTGGACTGCTGCAGCTTTGCCTCGGCTTTCTCGAGGAGCGCCTGCAGCTCGTTGTGATCGAGGTTGCCGGCCGCCCCCACCACCACGTTCCCCGGCACGTACATCGAGCGGTGGTATGCCGCGATCGCCCGACGGGAGACCGTCGAGATCACCTCGGTGGTGCCGATCACCGGGCGGCCGAGCGGATGGTTGCCGAAGACTGCCTCCGCGATCAGATCGTGGACGAGCTCCTGCGGCTGATCCTCGTACATCGCGATCTCCTCGAGCACGACCTCGCGCTCGGAGTCGACCTCGGCCAAGGTCGGCGCGTAGACCATGTCGCTCATCACCTCGATCGCCGTCTCGAGATGGTGGTCGGCGACTCGTGCGTAGACGACGGTGTGCTCCCGCGAGGTCGCAGCGTTCAGCTCGCCGCCCAGTCCGTCGAAGATCTCGGCGATTTCCTGCGCGCTGTAGCGCTCCGTGCCCTTGAACAGGAGGTGCTCGATGAAATGCGAGACGCCTGCGCGCTCCTCACGCTCGTCCCGCGAGCCCGTGCCGATCCAGTACCCAAGCGCGACGGAGCGGACGTGCGTCAGCCGCTCGGTGATCATCCGCTGGCCGGAATCGAGCTCCGAGATGACGTACTTCTGCACGGACTGATCGTAGTGGCAAGGCGCCGGGACCTATTGAGTTTGTCCGTCGATCGCGGTACTTTTCATCGAGGGGTTGAGGGTGAAGAACAAGCTTCCGATCGCGCTTTCGAGCGCAGCGTTGGTCGTCGCTCTGCTCGGGACGACGCCGCTTGGCCAGGCTGCCGGCGATGCGGCCGACGGGTCGCTGCGACTGGTCGGCATGCAGGCGAAGAAACCGCCCGCTCGCGGTCCTCGTGGGCCACGCGGTCCGAGGGGATTTGCGGGGCCGCGCGGGCCGCAAGGCCCCGCAGGCGCGCAGGGCGTCCCGGGGCCGCAGGGCAATGCCGGCTCGCCCGGCGCCCCCGGAACGGACGGCGCGCAAGGACCGAAGGGTGACAAGGGCGACCCCGGGGTCTTCAACGGCACGTTCCGCAACGGGCAGTTCACGATCGAGATGACGCCGCACGGAATCTTCCTGCGGGGCCCCGGCGGGACCGTCTTCGTGACGAGGAACGGTGTCGGCGAGTCCCCTGACCGCTACTACGGCAAGTGAGCGACTCGACGACACGCAGAAGCGCCCTGGGCCGCATGGCGCTCCTCGCAGCGGGCGCGCTTGGGATCGGCTACGCCGCCCGAGAGGCGACTGACGACGGAGCGGCCTCGGCTGCGCCACGAGGGGCGAAGACGCTCGTCGTCTACGGCCGCGACATGAAGCTGCACTCCCCGAAACGGGTTCCGGGCGAGCTGCCGCCTGCCGGCGATCGGGCGACGCCGCAGGGCAGGCTCGTCGACCGGCGGGAGCGCCCCCTCGGGTCCTTCAGCTCCGCCAGCCTCGCCGCGGCGCTCGAGCTCCACACCTTCGACCTCGCGGACGGCCAGATCTTCGGCGTCGGCGCCGGGACTGCGGACCAGGCGACCTACGCCGTCATCGGGGGCACCGGTGGCTACGCAGGAGCGACCGGCAGCTACCTTGCCCGCCACTCGCTTCGCGACGGCACGGCAGAGTTCAGGCTCAACCTCGACAACCTGGAGGCTTAGCGCATGGCAGTCGACATCTTCCTGAAGCTCGGCGACATCAAGGGCGAGAGCCTGGACTCGAAGCACAAGGACGAGATCGAGATCGAGTCGTTCAGCTTCGGGCAGGCGGGCGACGTGAACGACGCCGGCCAGCGTCCCGGGAAGATCAGCATGCAGGACTTCCATTTCGCCATCCCCACGAGCAAGGCGACTCCGAAGCTGATGGAGAAGGCAGCCAAGGGAGACAAGGTTGTGAGTGGCGACGTCTACGCCCAGCTGATCGTGCGGAAGGCGGGGGCGAATCCGGTGGAATACCTGAAGGTCAAGTTCTACGACGTGATGATCTCGTCGGTTCAGAATGGCGTGGCTGCGTCCGATCAGGTCCCGATCGACCAGTTCACGCTGTGGTTCGGGAAGATCGACTTCAGCTACAGCCCGCAAAAGCCGGACGGGTCGCTCGATTCACCGGTCTTCTTCAAGTGGGACCGCATCAAGGGCGAGGTCTGGCAGTAGGCAGGTGAGGCGCGCAGCGCCGGTCCTCGACCGTGCGCTGGTCGGTCGCCTATCCCGCCTCCTCGCAGAGGCGGACTACACCGGTTCGACGATCCAGCGCGTCCTCGGCACCGAGGGCGACCTCCTCGCGAAGCCGCGGGAGGTCCCTGTTCACCTCAAGCGGCTCGAGCGAGCACCCGAGCCCCTTGCGACGCTTGTCGCGCTCTTCGTGCTCCCGGTCACGCTCGACACGGATGACGTCGAGCGGCGCTTGGGCGACGTCGACCTCCTCCACGAGCTCGGCCTGCTAGACGAGGAGGGCTCCGAGGTTCGCGGCGCCGTTCGAATCATCCCCCACGACCATCTCCTCATCGCGTCGGACCGCGCGCGCGACGACACCGGCGCGGACCACGTCGCCGGGGTGCACCGCCCCTCGGCCGGTCTCGCGCACCTGACGATCCGTCGGCCCGTCCGCCGGGCGCTCGACGTCGGAACCGGCAACGGCGTCCAGGCGCTCCTCTGCGCCGAGCATTCGGAGGCGGTCGTCGCCACGGACATCAACGAGCGGGCACTCGAGTTCGCGGCGTTCAACGCCGCGCTGAACGGGGTCGACAACATCGAGTTTCGCGCAGGGTCGTTCTTCGAGCCCGTGGCGGGCGAGCGCTTCGAGCTGGTCGTCTGCAACCCGCCCTATGTGATCACGCCTGATACGGACTACCTCTTCCGCGACGGGGGCATGGAGGGTGACCAGGTCAGCGAGCTCGTCGCGGGGAAGCTGCCCGAAGTCCTCGAAGAGGGCGCGTACGGGACGATGACGGCGAGCTGGGTCGTCCGTCCCGAAGACGATCCGACGGACCGTCCTCGTCGCTGGCTAGAGGACACCGGCTGCGACGCCTGGATCGTGCACACGTCCGTCGACGACCCGCTCACGACCGCCGAGGCGTGGAATCGGGACTCACCGCCGGAAGAGCTGGACGAGCGGATCGAGCGCTGGCTTGCGTACTACGGCGACCGCGGAATCCAGGCCGTCGGCTACGGCGCGTTCGTCTTGCGCCGTCGTGAGGGCGCGAACTGGATCCGGGCGTGCGTCGTGCCGCGGAGCGGGATCCACCGGGCCGGCGCCCATCTGGAGCGCCTCTTCGCGGCTCAGGACTTCCTCGGCGCGACTGGAGTACTCGGGGAACAGCGGTTCCGTCTCCACGACGACGTCCGGCTGGAGCAGTCGCTCCAGCCGGAGGGTGAGAGCTGGACCATCGTCGGCGCCGAGCTCGTCCTGACCGACGGTCTGCCGTTTCGCGCCGGCCTGGACGAGGCGACCAGCGCCGTCGTCAGGCGTCTTAATCCGGCCCGAACGGTCGACGAGCTTCTCGACGAGGCGGCGGCGGAGCTCGGCGTCGACGCCGACCGGTTTCGCCCGGCCGGCGTCGAGTTCGTCGAGCAGCTCCTGGAGCTGGGCTACCTGGTTCCGGCGGAGTAGTTACCGGCCGCCGCGACCGCCACGGCTGCCACCCCGGCCGCGATCGCCGTCGCGGCGCGGAGGACGCTCCTCGCGAGGCCGCTCGGGCGCATCCTTCGCACGCTCGATCAGCTCCTCGGGCGAGACCATGCCGCCGTTCTCGTGCTTGTTGACGAGCTTGAGACCGATCCGGCCCCGGTCCTTGTCGACTTCCTGCACGACGACGTCGAGGACATCCCCGCGGTTGATCACGTCCTCGATGTGACCGACCCGGCCAGGGCCGACGTTCGAGACGTGAAGCAGGCCGTCCGTTCCCTTCTTGAGCTCGACGAACGCGCCGAACTGGGTCGTCTTGACGACCTTGCCGGTGTATTCGTCGCCGACCTCGGGCTCCTTCGTGAGGTCGCTGATCGCCTTCATCGCCGCCTCGGCCTTGTCGCCCTCGGTGGCGTAGATCAGGATCGTGCCGTCCTCCTCGATGTCGATCTGGACGTCGTAGTCGGCCTCGAGCGAGCGGATCGTCTCGCCGCCCTTGCCGATGACCATCCCGATGAACTCCGGGTTGATCTTGATCGTCGAGATCCGCGGAGCGTGCCCACGAAGCTCGCCACGCGGCTCGGAGATCGCCTCGAGCATCTTGTCGAGGATCGTCGCGCGCGCCTGCTTCGCCTGTTCCAGAGCGGAGCGCATGATCTCCTGCGTGACGCCGGTGATCTTGATGTCCATCTGGAGCGCAGTCACCCCGTCGCGGGTGCCGGCGACTTTGAAGTCCATGTCGCCGAGGTGGTCTTCGGCTCCCTGGATGTCGGTGAGGATCACGTAGTCCTCACCCTCCATGACGAGACCCATCGCGATGCCGCCCACCGGTGACTTGATCGGCACGCCGGCGTCCATCAGGGCCATCGTCGACCCGCAGACCGAGCCCATGGACGACGAGCCGTTCGACTCGAGCGTCTCGGAGACGATCCGGATCGTGTAGGGAAAGTCCTCGGCCGCCGGGATGATCGGCTCGAGCGACCTCTGAGCGAGCGCACCGTGGCCGATGTCGCGACGCTTGGGGCCGCGCATGAAGCCGGTCTCCCCCACCGAGTACGGCGGGAAGTTGTAGTGGTGCATGAAGCGGCGATCGGTCTCCAGCGAGAGATCGTCGATCCGCTGGCCCTCCTTTGCAGTGCCGAGGGTGAGCAGGGACAGGATCTGCGTCTGCCCGCGGGTGAAGAGCCCCGAGCCGTGCGTTCGCGGCGCGACGCCGACCTCGCACCAGATCGAGCGGATCTCCTCCGCGCTCCGGCCGTCTGGGCGCACTTTCTCCACCGCGATCTTGTGGCGGACGAGCGCCTTGTAGATGGCCTCGGCGGCCCGCTTGACGTACTGGCGCGTGAGGCTGTCCTTGACCGCCGGCGAATCGCCGTCGACCGTCGCGGGGCCGACCGCGAAGGGCAGCTCGACCGTCTCGATGATCCGGTCGAAGAGGAGCTGGCGCTTCGCGGAGCGGAGCTCCTTGGAGTCCTGCTCCGCGTCGGTCAGCTCGCGCAGCGCAGGCTCGAACTGCTCGCGGACCGGCTCTTCGGCTGCAGCCATCCGCTCGCGGTCGAGGATCATCTCGAGGCTCGCCTTGTACTGAACCTGCTTGATGATGTCCTCCTCCGTGGAGGTCATCTCGAGCGGCGGGCTCTCCTCGGCGAGGATCTCCTCCACCACAGCGGCTGCCTCACGAAGGCCGTCGCCCGTGATCCGCTCGCGGATCCGGCCGCCGAAGCGCTCCTGGAGCTCCTCGGTCAGCTTCGTGTCGAGCCACTTGGCCTTCCCGACCTGCTCCTGGAGCTCGAGCTGGGCGTCGCAGATCCGGATGATCTCCTGGTGAGCCTGCTCGAGCGCCTCGAGCAGCAGCTCCTCGGGGATCTCCTCCGCACCGGCCTCAACCATCGTCAGGCCGTCCTTCGTGCCGACGACGATGAGATCCAGCGTGCTCTGCTCCTCGGTCGCCTGGAGCGTCGGGTTGATCACGAACTCATCGTCGATCCGGCCGACGCGCACCGCGCCCACGGGGCCGAAGAACGGCAGAGGCGAGATCATCAGCGCCGCCGAGGCGCCGTTGATGCAGAGGATGTCGTGCGGCGTGACCATGTCCGCCGACAGGACGGTGCAGATCACCTGCACCTCGTTCTTGAAGCCCTTCGGCCAGAGCGGCCGGATCGGGCGGTCGATCATCCGCGCGGTCAGGATCGCGCGCTCGGTCGGCCGGCCCTCACGCTTGAAGAAGCCGCCGGGGATCTTCCCCGCGGCGTACATGCGCTCCTCGACGTCGACCGTGAGCGGGAAGAAGTCCGCGCCCTCGCGCGCCTCCATCCGCCCCTGGGCGGTCGCCAGCACCATCGTCTCGCCGGAGCGGACGACGACGGCGCCGTCGGCCTGCTTCGCGAGCTTCCCACTCTCGAAGGTGATCTCTTGCCCACCGATCTCGACGGAGATCGAGGTGGGTCCTGCTACTGCAATGCTCATCGTTCCTCCACTTCTTCGTGGAGAGTGGAGGTTTGAGTCAGAGCCTCCTCTAGGCCCTCGCTCAAACTTCCACCCCCCTGCTTCGGGCCTCCCGTTATCTACGCAGGCCCAGCTCCTTGATCAGGGCTCGATAGCCCTCCAAATCCTTGCGCTGCAGGTAGTTCAGCAGCCGGCGACGGCGGCCGACGAGCTTCAGCAGCCCCCGGCGCGAGTAGTGATCCTTCGCGTGGGTGCGCAAATGCTCGGTCAGCTCGTTGATGCGCGCACTGAGTAGCGCGATCTGCACCTTGGCCGAGCCGGTGTCGGCGCCCGAGGCGCCGTGCTGGCCGATGATCTCCTGCTTCGCTTCCTTGCTGAGGGTCATGAGCCTCCTATCTACAACGAATCCGTAGTCCCCGCCGTCACACGCGGAAGCGGCGTGCACAGCCGGGTCTACGGGCGCGGGTAGGGTAGCAGCCGCCTGATGGAGCCGGTTTCGAGCGAACAGCTGGCGGCTTGGGCCGGCACGGCTTGCGAGCGCTGGAGCGTGCCCGGGATGGCGATCGGGCTGCTGCGGGACGGCGAGGTCGTGACCGCAGCCACCGGTGTCGGCGAGGTGGGCGGCGATGCTCCGGTTTCGCCGGACGATGTCTTCCGCATCGCCTCGCTCACGAAGCCGTTCGTGGCGACGCTCGTGCTGTCGCTGGCCCAGGACGAGCTGCTCGACCTGGACGAACCGCCTGCCGCAACGAGCACCGAGGCAACGATCCGGCAACTGCTCAGCCACCAAGGCGGGCTTGCCTGCGAGCGGCCGGAGTTGCTCGACGGGCTCCGGCCCGGCGAGCTCTTTTCCTATTCGAACGCAGGGTTCTGGCTGGTCGGCGCCGCGATTGCGCATGCCGCAGGCATGACGTTTGAAGACGCGATGCGGTCACGGGTGCTCGATCCGCTGGGGCTCGCGGCGACTGGCTTCGAGGCGACTGACGGCGTCCCCGGCCACTATCAGGCGGCGCCCGGGAGCGCCGAGCATCGCCCCGCGGATCCCGAGTACCCGCAAGCGCGTTGGCCGTCGGGCGGGCTCTGGTCGACCGTGGACGACCTGTTGCGGTTTGCGACCCATCACCTCGGCGGCCCCGGGCCGCTGACGCCCGGCTCGATCGACGAGCTCCAGCGGCCGGCCTCCGCACCGCCGGGAGTCCGGCACGGACTCGGATGGTTTCTGACGGAGCGCGCGGGACGACCCTGCGTCGAGCACGCCGGCTCCGTCGGGGGCTACCAGTCGCTGCTCATGCTCGTTCCTGGGGAGCAGCTTGCGTTCGCAGCGCTCACCAACTCGGCCCGGGGGAAGACTGCGATCCGCGACGTCCTGGACCTGCTCGGGCTCTCGTACAGCCCTCGCCCAGAGGTCTCGCTGGAGCCGGACGTGCTGGAGGCGTTGGCCGGGCGCTACGAGGCCCCGGGGCTGCGGACGCTCGTCGAGCCCGCAGGGCGCCACCTCCGGCTCACGTCCAGCGAGCGCAACCCGCTCACACGCGAGATCACGAGGTTCCCGCCGATGGTCGGACGTCCCGTCGGGCGACGCGAGTTCGAGGTCGTGGACGGCGAGTGGCGCGGCGAGATCTTCGGCTTTCCGCGCGACGGGCTCCTTTCGCTCGGCGTCTTGTCCCAGCGCGTCTCGTGAAGCCCGGCGTCGCAGCCGGCCACCCCGCGACGCTCGCCGCGGGGATCGAGATCCTCGAGGACGGCGGGAACGCGGCCGACGCCGCGATCGCCGCTTCGCTCGCGTCATGCGTCGCAGAGACCGTCATGACGGGGCTCCTCGGCGGCGGCCATGCGGCGGTCTACTGGGACGGCGAGGTGCGGATGCTGGACTTCTTCTGCGCCGTGCCTGGGCTCGGCGCCGAGCGGCGCAAGGTCGAGCTGGAGCACCTCCAGGTCCCGTTCGGCGCCGAGCTCGTCCATTACGCGGTCGGAATCGGCTCCTGCGCGGTGCCCGGTGTCGTTCGCGGCCTGGGCGAGTTGTGGGAGGCGCGGGGCTCCCTCCCGTGGGCGCGCCTGGTGGAGCCTGCTCTCCGACTCGCGACGGACGGCGTGGCGATGACGCCGGCCCACGCCGCGTGCCTCGAGATGCTCGCGCCGGTGATGACGATGGGCGCAGGCGCGCGGGTCTACTCGCCCGGCGGGCGGCTGCTCGCCGACGGCGAGCGGCTGGACCAGCCCGGGCTCGTGCGCGCTCTCGAGCTCGTCGCCGAGGAAGGCGGCCGAAGCCCGTCGCTCGAGCAGGCGCTGCTTGGGCTCGTCGACGAGCGCGGCGGGCTCGTGACCGAGGAGGACCTTCGCAGCTACAAGAGTCACTGGGACGAGCCGGTTTCGGCCGAGTACGCCGGGGTCACCCTCTACAGCCGAGCCGCCTTGAACAGCCCGCTTCCGGCGCTTCAATCGTTGACGGGGTCTGACCCCGTTCGGATTGCGCTCGCGCTCCGCGGACCTGACCTGAACGGCGATACGACGAACCTGGTCACCGTCGACCGGGACGGGAATGCGGTCGTGCTGACGACCAGCCTCGGCCTCGGCTCCGGCGACTGGGTTCCGGGCCTCGACCTTCACCTGAACAGCATGCTCGGCGAAGCCGACCTCCTCGTTGCCGGCGATTTGGCGCCGGGCGAGCGGATGGCGAGCATGATGTCGCCGACCATCGGCCTGGACGATGAGGGCCTAGTGGTCGGGATCGGAGCCGCGGGCGGAACTCGGCTGCGCAGCGCCCTCGTCCAGGTGCTCGCCGGCCTCCTCGACGAGGGCTTGAGCGCCGGAGATGCCGTGGACCGCGCCCGCCTCCACCCGGTCGGCGACCTCGTCCACCTGGAGCCGGGCTTCTCCGAGCAGGTGCTCGAAGAGCTCGGGGCCGCGGGCCTCACGCTCCGTGAGTGGCCGGCGCGTCACCACTACTTCGGAGGCGTCAGCCTCATCAGCCGGTCCGGCGCCGCCGGGGATCCCCGGCGAAGCGGAGCTGCAACGCTCCTGGCTTGACCGGCGCGCCGTCCTTCACCCACCCGACGTAGCCGCACTCAGGGCAGCCCGGGTTTGCCGAGACGGTGCCCCCGCCGGACGGCTTCACGTAGACCACGCCGCATTCGAGGCAGCGGACACGTTGAATCCGCGAAATGAGATGCGGCTCCCCACCGATGTCGTCTCCCATACCCACATAAGACTCCGCAAATAGCGAAAACTTGCGTCGGCCTTAGAGGTCTTACAGACCGCTTACAGGGGCTTCACGGCTACGCGGGTCGCTGCGACGTCCCTCGCGATCTCGTCGATCAGATCCTGCTCGGAGGAAAAGGCCCGTTCGTCCCGCAGGCGCTGCCACAGCTGCAGGACCAGGCGGTTCCCGTACAGATCGCCGGCGAAGTCGAGCAGGAACGCCTCCACGCGGCGTTCGACGCCTCCGTAATGCGGGTTCACGCCGATCGAGATCGCCGCGCGGTTGCCGTTCGCCTCCCCCGCGTAGATCCCGAACGCCGGAACGAGCAGGCCGCCCGGCACTGCGAGGTTTGCCGTCGGAAAGCCCAGCGTTCCTCCACGGGCATCGCCCGCCACGACGGTGCCCTCGACCTCCGGCGGTCGCCCGAGCAGACCCGCGGCGCCCTCGATCTCACCCGCGCGAAGGAGCTGCCGAACGCGGCTCGATGACACGCCGTCGACGAGCGGCACCCTGCGAACGTCGAAGCCGAGACCTTCCAGGGTGTCGAGGTCGCCGCTGCGGCCTCGCCCGAAGCGCAGGTCCTCGCCCCCGGCGACCACCTTTGTGCCGAGCGGGCGAAGCACCGAGTCCGCGAACTCCTCCGGCGTGGCCAGTGCGAGGTCGGGGGTGAACGGCACCACGTGGACGTGGTCGACGCCCGCTTCCTCGAGCAGCTCCAGCCGTCGATCGAGCGTCGTGAGGAGCTCGACGTGATGGCCGAGCGCGATCCGCGGATGGGGATCGAAGGTGACGACCGTTGTCGGCAGCCCGGATGCCTGCGCGGCCTCGATTACGCGACGGTGTCCACGGTGGACGCCGTCGAACGTTCCGAGCGCGACGGCCTTTCCGGTCACAGTGCCGCGAGAGCCTCATCGGCCGGGATGATCCGCGTCGGGTCCGCGTCCTCGACGCTGAACGGCCCGACCTCCGTCCGGCGAAGCGTGCGGCAATGCCCACCCAGCTCGTCGGCGATCGAGCGGATGTACGTGCCCGACCCGACGAGCAGGTCGAGCGTCGCGACCCTGCCGTCGTAGTCCTCGAGCTCGAGGGAGTGCACGGTCGACCGCCGGATCGGCATCTCGGGCGCCTCGCCGCGGCGGTGGAGCCGGTACGCGCGCTCGCCGCCGATCTTGATCGCCGACGCGGCGGGCACGCGGAGCTCGACCTCGCCGCGAAACCGCGCCAGCAGCTTTTCGAGCTGCTCGTGCGAGGGCGGCTCGTGCTCGTCGATCGAATCCCCCTCCCGGTCGCCGGTGCTGGTCCGGCTCGTGAGGTCGATCTCGGTCACGTAGCGCTTGTCGAGCCGTACGAAGCGCTCCGCGAGCTTCGTGTCCCGGCCCAGCAGCACCAGGAGGAGACCCGTCGCGAACGGATCGAGCGTCCCGGCGTGCCCTGCGCGCGCGCCGGTTCGCCGGCGCAGGTCGCGGACGATCGCGAAGGACGAGGGACCGGCCGGCTTGTCCACGAGGACGAGCCCGGAAGGATCAAGCGACCCGCGCCGCACGGGCCTTCGCGTACTCCTGCCGGATGAACTCGACGATCTCGGAAATCTCCAGCTGAGACGAGAAGCCCGCAGCTTGCCGGTGACCGCCGCCGTCACCGGAGGCGCGCGCGATCGCCGAGACGTCGAGCTCGTCCGAGCTCGAGCGGAGGCTGATCCGCCGTGCGGGACGACCGGGCGCGGGTGGCTCGCGGATCAGCGCCGCGAGCTCGGCGCCCTCGACGGCCCGCAGGAAGTCGATGATCCCCTCGGAGTACGGCTCGGCGGCGCCGACTTCCGCGAAGTCGGTCTTGAGCAGGTACGAGACGACCACGCCGCCGCCTTCGTAGACCTGCGTCCGCTCGAGCGCCCGGGCGAGGAGCTTCAGCTTCGCCAGCTGCACGGTCTCGTAGACGCTCTGGAAGACGCGGTGGACGTCGGCGCCCGCCTCCACCAGCTCCGCGGCGAGCCGCAGCGCCTTCGGCGTGGTGTTCGCGTACTGGAAGCGCCCGGTGTCCGTGACGAGCGCGATGTAGAGCGCCTCGGCAAGCTCCGGCGTCAACTCGATTCCGAGCTCCCGAACCAGGTCGCGGACGATCTCACCCGTCGACGAGGCATCCGCGACGACGAGGTTGACCGACCCGAAGCGGGAGTTGTCGTGGTGGTGGTCGACGTTGATCACGAACGGCGCGGCTTCCAGCGCCGCCTGACCCTCCCCCAGCCGGCTCTCGTTGGCGCAGTCGAGCGCGAAGACGACCCGCTCGGAGACATCCGGCGGGAGTTGGCGCTGCAGGCCCTCCAGTGGCATGAACGTGTACTCCGCCGGCAGGGGCGCGGCGCCCGAGAGAAACATCACGGAGTCCTTGCCGAGCGCATCGAGCGCGAACTTCGCGCCGAGGATCGAGCCCAGCGCGTCCCCGTCGGGATTCTCGTGCGTGATCAGCAGGAAGCGGTCGTGCGTGCGGAGAGCATCCGCAACGGCGGCCAGGTCATTCGTCGTCTGGGCCTGGGGCGAGCTCATCGATCAGGTGTGACATCCGGACGCCGCGCTCGACCGATTCATCGTATTCGAATGCCAGCTGCGGGGTCCGCTTCAGCCTGAGCTCCTTCGCGATCCGAGCCTGCAGGACGCCGTGCGCCGCCGCGAGCCCCTCGAGCGTCGCATCCCGCTTCTTCTCGGAGCCGAACACGCTGACGTAGACAACGGCATGGCGCAGGTCGGTCGAGGTCTTGACGTTCGTGATCGTGACGAAGCCGATCCGTGGGTCCTTCAACTCGCCGACGGCCTCCGCCAGCACGTCGCGGACGGCGGCGTTGACTCGGCGCATGCGGTCACTCACCGGGCATCACGACCTCGCGTTCTGCGCGCACGAGCTCGTACTCCTGCCCGCTGAGATACCGAACCGCCTCATCGAGCAGCTGCTCGGCCTCGCGGTGCTCCCGGGCGACGCACGCCACCGTAAGACTGCTCCGCTGCCAGAGCTCGTGATGGTCGACCTCCGCCACGGCGGCGCCGAAGCGGTTCTGCAGCTGCGCCTTCGCGGACTTGACGAACTTGCGCTTGCCCTTCAGCGACCCGGCTTCGGGGAAGTGCAGCTCGACGGTGAGGATGCCGACCCAGCCGGCGCCCATTGCGCTACTCGCTTGCGGTCGCTGCGGGCTCGGGCTCAGGCGCGGGCGAGCTGAGGTCGGTGCGGTCGACCTGGCGTGTCTCGAACATCTCGAGCACGTCGCCCTCCTTCACGTCGTTGAAGCCCTGGAGGAGGATGCCGCACTCGAAGCCCGCCTCGACCTCTCGTACGTCGTCCTTGAACCGCTTGAGCTGGGCGATCGAGGTCTCGTAGATGACCGTGCCGTCGCGGACGACCCGAACCTGGGAGCTTCGCCGGACGACGCCGCTCGTGACGTGGCAGCCGGCAATCGTCCCGAGACGCGAGACGCGGAACAGCGCGCGCACCTCGGCCTCGCCGACCGTCTCCTCCGTCGTGATCGGCTTGAGCATCCCGACGAGCGCCTGCTCGATGTCCTCGGTCAGCCGGTAGATCACGCGATAGGTACGAATCTGGACCTCCTCGCGGTCGGCCAGTGCCTTGGCCTCGGCGTTCGGCCGTACGTTGAAGCCGACGACGAGCGCGTTCGACGCCACCGCGAGGTTGACGTCTCCCTCGGTGATGCCGCCTACCCCCTGGTGGATGACGCGGACGCCGACCTCGGGGTGTTGAATCTTCTGGAGTTCCGAGACGGCGGCCTCGACGGAGCCGTCGACGTCGGCCTTGAGGACGATGTTGAGGTCCTGTACGCCGCCAGCCTGCATCTGGGCGAAGAGCTTCTCGAGCGAGATCCCGGTACTCGCCGCCAGCTGCTCGCGTCGCAGGCGCTCGCCGCGGCTCTGCGCGAACTGACGCGCCGCGCGCTCGTTCTCCACGACCCGCCCGAGCTCACCGGCAGGCGGCGGGTGGTCGAAGCCGAGGATCTCGACAGGGTCTCCCGGGCCGGCCTGCTCCAGCTTCTCGCCGCGGAAGTCGTAGAGCGCCCGGACCCTCCCCCACGCGTCGCCGGCGACGATCGCGTCGCCGACCTTGAGCGTGCCGCGCGCGACTAGCAGCGTCGCCACCGGACCTCGGCCCACGTCGAGGCGGGACTCGATGATCGGCCCGGAGGCCTCGGCCGAAGGGTTGGAGGTCAGCACGAGCTCGGCGTCGGCGACGAGCAGCACCTTCTCGAGCAGGTCGTCGAGGTTCTGCTTCTGCTTCGCCGAGACCTCGGAGAACTGCGTCGTGCCGCCCCAGTCCTCGGGTTGGAGGCCCTCTCCCGCCAGGTCGCCGCGCACCCGGTTCGGGTCGGCGTTGGGGACGTCGATCTTGTTCACGGCCACCACGATCGGAACCTCCGCCGCACGCGCGTGGGAGATCGACTCCTTCGTCTGCGGCATCACGCCGTCGTCGGCAGCCACGACCAGGACCGCGATGTCCGTCACCTTCGCGCCGCGGGCCCGCATGGCGGTGAACGCCTCGTGGCCCGGCGTGTCCAGGAAGGTCAGCTTCCGGCCGTTGTGCTCGACCTGATAGGCGCCGATGTGCTGGGTGATCCCGCCGGCCTCAGTCTCGACGACCGCGCTCTCACGGATCGCGTCGAGGAGCGTCGTCTTCCCGTGGTCGACGTGGCCCATGATCGTGACGACCGGCGGGCGCGGCTTCAGCGCCTCCTCCGGGTCGTCGAAGCTCTCGGGCTCCTCGTCCTCCTCGGCGGCGTGCTTGATCGTCACCTCGCGCTTGAACTCGGTCGCGATCAGCTGCACGGCCTCGTCCGAGAGGGACTGGGTGATGGTGACCATCTCCCCCAGGCCCATCATGATCTTGATGATCTCGGCGACGGGCTTGCCCAGCGCGGCGGAGAGCTCCTTGACCGTGACTCCCGACTGAACCTTGACGGGGCCGGTCGGCTGGACGATCTCGCGAGGCTGCTTCGGCCGAGTGTCCGTGCGCTCGCGCGCCTGACGCGCGTCGGGACGCGGGCGATTCGCCTGCGAGTCGATCACCACGCGCCGCTTGCGGCGCCCTGAGGGCGCCTGGCGAGGCCTGATCGGTCGCTTTTTGCCTTGGTCAGCCATGTTCAGCCCTCAAGTGTAGAGCGGGATACGCGTTTGATCGATGCGGACGGTCTGCTTGAGCGCTCTGCTGAACGCGTTCTTCGACGCCGCACGCTCGAAGCACGCGAGCCGTGCGCAGGTGTACGCGCCCCGGCCCGGGTCGCCGGGTGCGACGGCCAGGACGCCCTCGTGCGAGACGAACCGCAGCAGCTCGTCCTTCGGCGCCTTCCGGCCGCAGCCGACGCAGGTGCGATCAGGCAGAACGGCTCGGTTCCTCCGCTGCGGGCGACGCGGGCACCTCGGCGGGCTCCGGCGCGGGAACCTCGGAAGGCTCCGGGGTCGGAATCTCAGCCGGGACGGGCTCGGGCAGCGCCGGGCTCGGCTCAGGCGCCGGGGTCGGCGAAGGCTCGGGCGTCGGAATCTCGCTGGGCACCGGGCCGGGTGGTGTCTCGACGGCCACCTCGCCCTCTGCCATCGGCTCGGACGTCTCCAGCTCGTCGGCCGCCTCCGGCTCCTCCGGCTCGGATCCGGCAATCGGCACTGCCTCCCCGACGATCTCTCCGCGCGCCTCCCGTTCCGCCAGCGCGACATGGGCGGGAATCCCGCAGAAGCGCGTCTTCGGCAGCGCGGCGTTCGGGCAGCGCTTGCCGTTCGAGAGGATGGCTGCGCAGCGGCCGGAGAAGTCCTCGCCCTGCTCACCTCCGGCGAAGGCCGCCTCGGCCTCGGCCTGGGCGAACTCGGCTTCGGACTGGATGTCCACCTTCCACCCGGTCAGGCGGGCGGCGAGTCTGGCGTTCAGGCCCTCCTTGCCGATCGCGAGCGCCAGCTGGTCCTCGGGGACGATGACCGTCGCTTCCTTGGTCTCGTCATCGATGTAGACCTCGCGAACCCGGGCCGGAGACAGCGCTTTCGCGAGGAAGCGCGCCGGCTCCGTGTTCCACGGGATGATGTCGATCTTCTCGCCGCGGAGCTCCGAGACGACCATTCGCACGCGTGACCCTCGCGGGCCGACACACGCGCCGACGGGGTCGACGCCCTGGGCATGCGAGACGACGGCGATCTTCGAGCGGTAGCCCGGTTCGCGCGCGACGCCGCGGATCTCCACGAGCCCGTCTGCGATCTCCGGGACCTCGAGCTCGAACAACGTCTTGATCAGCTCGGGGTCGCGCCGGGAGAGGATCACCTGCGGGCCCTTCGTCCCCGAGCGCACCTCCGTGATCACGGCCTTGATCCGCGAGCCCTGCTCGTAGCGCTCGCCGTCCACCTGCTCGGACCGCGGCAGCAACGCCTCGACCTTGCCGAGGTCGACCAGGATGTTGTTCCGGTCTCCGGCCTGCTGGACGATGCCCGTCACGACCTCGGAGACTCGGTCGACGTACTCCTCGTACATGATCTGGCGCTCCGCCTCGCGGATCCGCTGCTGAATCACCTGCTTCGCGGTCTGCGCGGCGATGCGGCCGAAGTTCTCCGGCGTGACGTCCTCACGCCGCATCTGGTCCGGCGGCACCTGCGACCAGTCGATCTCGAGATCGTCGTCGGTGACCAGCGTGTGCTGCTTCTCGCCGGTCTCCTCCTCGATCTTCTCGAGCTCGTCGAGCGTGCGCTCGCGCGCTTCGTCCAGGAGACGCTCCTCGGTGTCTGCCGGCATGTGGATCGCGAAGACTCGGAAGTCTCCGGCCTCGTCGATCTCCACCACAGCGTGCCGGTACGCGCCCGGCGTCTTCTTGTAGGCGGCCAGGAGGCCATCCCCGAGGGCGTCCACGAGGATGCCGTTCTCGAGGTTTCTCTCACGCTCCAGCTCACGAACTGCCTCGACGATTTCGCGGCTCATGTCACACCCTCTCTTTGGATCAGATTGCCCCGGACGATCGAGTCGTACGGGATCTCGTACTCGTCGCCGTCGGTCGAGACCCGGACCCCGCCCGGGCTCGTGCCGACGAGCTCACCTTTGAAGCGCTTGCGTCCCTCGACGTCCTCCGATGTCCGGAGCGCGACCTGCCGGCCGACCGCCCGCTCGAAGTGAGCAGGCGTGCGCAGCGGGCGCTCCAGGCCCGGAGAGGACACGTCCACGGTGTACTGGCGGAGATAGGGCCGCAGCACGTCGGTCACCCGTGCGCAGAGCGCGTGATCGACGCCCTGCGGATGGTCGATGAACACGGTGAAGCGCTCGGGCCCGGTCAGCTCGAGTGCCAGCACCTCGACGCTCGGAATCGCCTGTTCGACCTGCGGTGCGATCTCCCGGAACAGCGTCTTCTCCTTGTCGTGGACGTTCGCCAGAACCGTTCTCCTCACAAAAAATGGGCGCCGCGCGCCCATTTCAAAAAGCCTGAAATGTGGTGATCTGCAGGATAGCAACGGCTCCTGTTTCGCCGAAAGTCTCACGACTTTCGGCGATGGTGTTGAAGCCAGGCACCGGCTTCGCCGGCGCGTGGCCCAGAGCCGGAGCTCGCTTCCTTTTCTAGGGGCCTGGGCGGCGAAACGGGCCAAGCCCGTTTCGCGGCGATCTGGTCTCTCAGCTGGTGTCCAGCACGATCGTGACTGGGCCGTCGTTGACCAGCTCGACTGCCATTCGAGCGCCGAAGCGGCCCGTGGCTACCTCGATGCCCAGCTCGCCGAGTGCCGCGCAGAAGCGCTCGTAGACCGGCTTGGCCTCTTCCGGCGGCGCCGCGTCCGTGAAGCTCGGGCGGTTGCCCTTCGCGGTATCGGCGATCAGCGTGAACTGGCTGACGGCGAGCACCGCGCCGCCTGTGTCGAGCAGGGAGCGGTCGAAACGCCCTTCGTCGTTCTCGAAGATCCGAAGCCGCGCCACGCGGCCGGCGAGCCGCTCCGCCTGATCGGGTCCGTCACCTCGGGCGACGCCGAGCAGAACGCAAAGTCCTTGCCCGATCTCGCCGACGACTTCCCCGTCCACGAGCACGCGCGCCGACGCGACGCGCTGGACGACGGCCCGCACCCGCTAGCTCAGGTCCTTGATTCGCTCGTCGTACTGGTCCGTGCCCGGCTTCAGCGAGCTCGCGAGCTTGTAGTGGCCGTTCGCCTCGGCTTCGCGCCCGAGCTTTTCCAGCGAGCGGGCCAGCGCGTAGTGCGCGTAGTCGTCGGTCGGCGAGAGCTCGAGCATCGCGCGGAACTCGCGCTCGGCCTCCTCCCAGCGCTGGATGCGGAAGTAGGCGATGCCGAGCGCCTCGCGGATGGACGCCTTGTCCGGCTCGCGCCGCTTCGCCTTCTCGAGCGCAACGGTTGCCTGCGCCGCCCTCCCCTTCCGGAGGTGTGCGCGTCCCTGCTGAAAGAGCTCGTAGGTGTCGCTCATCGTCGTGTTCTCACGGTAGCGTCATCGAGCTCCGAGGCCGAGTGACCGGAGCGACAGGAGGCCCCGCAGACGTTCCCCCGCCCCGAGGCGCCGCCTGAGGCCTCGACGGATCCCTCGCAGCTCTCGCCGCGCCCGCGTCACCGCGGCGTCCGCGTCCTCCCCGCGGCCGTAGCGCGCCTCGCCGAGCGCCTCCGCGAACCGGAACGCGCCGATCCCGAGCGAGCGCTCGACCTCCTCCCCCACCTCGACCGGCGTCGCACTCGCCGAGACCGGGAGACGCTGGTCGACGAGGTAGTCCACGAGATCGAGGCGAAGCGCCCCCGCGAGCCGGCGCGGATCGCGCGTCAGGTAGCGCGCGCGGCGTCGGACCGTCTTCAGGAGCCACAGCCCGGCGACGGCGACGGCCGCGACGAGCAGGATCAGGACGACCGTGTTCGGGCCCCCGTCGGAGTCGCCGCTCGCACGCCCGGCCTGGGCGCCGGCCGACTCGCCGTCGCCGGCGTTCCCGTCTTGCCCGCTCTCGGCTTGCTCCAGCCGCTCGCGCAGCGCCTGCAGCCCCAACGCCGCGGCTCCGACCCCGGCCAGCGCACGCGTCGCGGCGCCGGCGTCGAAGAGCGCGGAGGACGACGTGTACGGGCTCAGCAGACGACCACGGCCGGGCGTCGGGTCGAACGGCAGCCAGCCGTAGCGCGGAAACCAGACCTCCACCCAGGTATGGGCGTTGGTGTCGGAGACCGTGTACTCGCGCCGGTCGATGTTGTAGCGCCCGGTCGTGAAGCCGGCTCCCACGCGTGCGGGAATCCCGAGGTACCGCAGCATGAGCGCCATGGCTCCCGCGAAGTGCTGGCAGTAGCCGCGGCGGTCCCGGTCGACGAACGCGACGAGCGGCGGAAGCCCGCCCCACGCGGGCGGCGTCTCGTCGTAGACGAAGTTGCCCGACCGGAACCACGCCTCCAGGGCGATCACAGCGGCGTACGGGTTCGTCGGCCGGCCGGTGACGCGCAGGGCGACGTCGTGGAGACGCCGGTAGCGCTGGTCGCCGAAGCCACGCGCCGAACAAGCTCGCGCATCAGCCGCGTCCCGATCGGAGCACGCCGAAAGCAGGCACGAACCCCGACGGAGTCTCGAGGAACACGTAGCCGTCGGGATCGAGGACGGATACGCCGCACCGGTACGGACCAGGTCGCGCGGAGTCGGCCGGCGAACGTAGCTCCAGACCTCGTAGCGTTGGTCGCGCTCGAGCTCGCCGACGTATGCGACCCCGGGCGAGTAGCTGCTGCCCGCCCCGCGCTCGAAGGCGACCGGGACCGTCGCTCCGACGAGATGCGTGTCGCGGAGTGCCCTGACGGTCACTTCTTGGTGGAACCAGTTGCGAGTGTTCCACGCTCCCGCCGGGACGAGTGGCTCCTCGAGCAGCGCGTCGCGGCCGCTGATATCGACCGGTTGGATGTTCAGCGCGTCCTGGCGCCAGTGGTCGCCGACGAAGACGTCGAGCGTCGTGGCCCGCCAGTAGGGCGCTCGGGGCGGCGCCTTGATCGTCAGAACCGTCGTCGAGCGTTTCGGGAAGCTGATCGCCCGGTAGTTCGAGTCCCACACGTACGAGACGCCGACCGGCTTCTGCGCCCGGGTATACGGCTCCCACCGCTCCCAGGCGAGGAAGCCGCCCTTTGCGACGGCCGGCGTGCTCACCGCGATCAGCGCAGCGAGGACGACCCCCGCCCCGACCGCGGCCGTCTGGCCCGCGGCATGTCGCGAGCCGGGCCGAAGGGCGGCGAGCAGGATCAGCGCAGCGACGAGGAGGAGCGCTCCTCGGGCTGCCGTCGGAGCGTCGCGAATGAGCGTGACGGGCCAGGCTGCGCCGGCAAACGTCAACGCCGCGGCGAGGATCGGCCGCCGTGCCGCGATCGCCAAGGCCGCGCCCAGGGTGAAGGCGAACACTGCGAGGAGCAGGACGCCGTGCATCCTGGGGTGGTCGCCCGGATCGAACGGCACCGTCACGTCGTAGTAGTCGAGGACGCCGTTCGTGAACTCCGAGAACACGCCGCGGACCGGCCGGAGGCCGAACGCCACGTGCAGCACGGCCAGTAGCGCGACACCGGCGGCGAGCAGGCGGAACCGGCGGCGAGGCACGAGCGCCACGGCGATCGCCAGGAGCGCGGCCAGCGCGAGTGCGCGCCCTTCCGCGGGCCACTCGAGCTGCCGCCAGCCCGTCGCGATGAGGGCCGCGGGCAACAGCGAAAGGAGGGCGGTCCTAGCCAACCGCACCTTCCAGCGTGGCCGAGAGCACCCCTGAGAGATCGTCGCCACGCCGTAGGCGCGCGACGGCGATGCCGGCTCCCTCGAGCCTGAGGATCGCGGCGTCCAGCCCCACGGTTCCGCGTTCCCGCGCCGCAAAGGTGGGGAGATCGATGTAGACGACGGAAACGCGCTGACGGTTCACGGCGCGCCCGATCAGCGCGTCGACGAGCGGCGGCCGCAGCGCCGCGGTGACGACCGCGATGTCACTCGCCCGCGCGACACCGCCGGCCTCGTCCCCGAGAAACGCCTCCAGCGGCCGCTTGCCGTCCTGCGACGCCGCAGCGAGCGCCTCCAGCGCGCGCGGCCAGTCGCGCTCGTACGAACGGATCGAGACCGACTCGCCCGCGCTGTCCGTCACCAGGAGCCGGGCATGGCGCCCGCGCCGCGCGTGCGTCCAGAGGATCGATCCCGCCGCGCGCACCTGCGCGTCGAAGCTCGACTCCGGAGGCGTCCCGGCGCCGAAGCCCGTCTGCGCATCCACCACGATGACGACCTCGTCGCGCGGAGCGTCCTCGAGCTCCTTCACCATCAGCTGTTGGCGGCGTGCCGTCGACGGCCAGTGAACGCGTCGGAGCGACTCCCCGTCGTGGTACTCGCGGACACTGTGGAGCTCGAAGCCCGCCGGTCGCCGCAGCAGGATCCGGCCTGCGCCGTGGGCCCGGAGGCCCCGCTCGGAGAAGAGCGACGCAACTTCGGCCAGGCGCGGGTAGACGAGCAGCGTGCCGGTGTCCGGCAGGACGTTGTCGCGCCGGGCGAGCCCGAACGGGTCCTCGACAGAGACTTCGGCGCCCTCGAAGCGGTAACGCCCTCTCGGGACGCCGTTGATCCGGTAGGTGGTCCGCAGCCGGTCGCCGTCGCGCGGGACTCTCAGCTCGCGCTCGCCGAGGCCCGCGGCGACGTCGTAGAGGAGCACGCTGCCGGGAAGAAGGCCGCCGCCCGTCTCCAGCTCGATCGACATGGCAATGTCGTCCCCCTCGACCGGGCTCTCGCGGTCGATCCGCCGGTGGAGCCGGAACGGCCGCGCGAACGCGCGCGTCCAGAGGAGCGCGACGCCGACAGCGAGGATGAGGCCCACCGCCGCCGCGTAGAGCGAGTGCGCGCCGAACGCCCAGGCGCAGACGTAGGTGCCGGCGCCTAAGGCGAGCGTCAAGCGGCCACGAGCCGTCATCGGCAGTGCCCCTAGACCGGAACCGGGGTGTGTTCGACCGCCTCTGCGACAAGGTCCGCCGCAGAAGCGCCTGCGGCCCGGGCTTCGGGCCCGAGGATCAGGCGGTGGGCGAGCACCGGCGCGGCGACGGCCTTCACGTCGTCCGGCAGGACGTAGTCGCGGCCCTCGGCGAGCGCGAGCGCCTTCGCGACGCGAAGCAGTGCGATCCCGGCCCTGGGGCTGGCGCCGAGGTAGAGGCGTTCGTCCGCGCGTGTGTGACGGAGGAGCGCGACGACGTAGCGGTTCACGCTCTCCTCGACGTAGACGCGCTTCGCGTCGTCGATCACGGCGGTGATCTCCGCGGCGCCGGCGACCGGCTCGAGCGTCTCGAGCGGCGGCTCGCTCGTCTGCTCGCTGAGCATCCGCGCCTCGTCGGCGAGCGGCGGGTAGCCGATCGCGAGCCGCATCGTGAACCGGTCGAGCTGCGCCTCCGGCAGCGGGTAGGTGCCCTCGTACTCGATCGGGTTCTGCGTCGCAAGCACCATGAAGGGCCGCCCGAGCGGATAGGTCACGCCGTCGACGGTCACCTGGTTCTCCTGCATGCACTCGAGGAGCGCGGCCTGCGTCTTCGGCGACGCGCGGTTGATCTCGTCGACGAGCAGGATGTTCGCGAACACCGGGCCCGGACGGAACTCGAACTCGTTCGTGCGCTGGTCGAAGACGTTCACGCCCGTCACGTCTGAGGGCAGCAGGTCGGGGGTGAACTGGATCCGGGAGAACGAGCAGTCGATCGACCGGGCGAGCGCCTTCGCCAGCATCGTCTTCCCGACCCCGGGGAAGTCCTCGATGATCAGGTGGCCCTCGCTGACCAGGCAGATGACGCCGAGCCGGAGCGTCTCCGCCGGAGCATGGATCACCCGCGCGACGTTCTGGGTGACGCGGTCGAGCGTCTCGCCCGATGCGTCCGGCGCAACCGGGCGCGGCTCAGTCTGACGCTCCACCGTGCCTCCTCTCCAGCAGCCGCTCGACCTCGTCCAGGATCTCTGCAGCGACCACCCGCTTCGGCGCGAGCTCGACGCGGCGCTCGCCGTCGTCCGAGATCAGCACGACCTCGTTCTCCGGCGTGTCGAATCCGGCGTCCGACCGCGACACGTCGTTGTAGACCAGCAGATCTGCGGATTTCGCGACGCGCTTGCCGCGGGCGCGATCCAGCCCGTCGGGCCCGGTCTCGGCGGCGAACGCGACGACGACCCGCCCGTTCGAGCTCTGCGAGGTGAGGGCGCGCAGGACGTCCTCCGTCGGCACGAGCTCGATGCGCCAGGGCTCGGCGTCCTTCGGACGCTTCGACTCGATCGCCTCGGACGGCCGGTAGTCGGCGACGGCGGCGGCCATCACGACCACGTCGGCGTCACCGCGCGACAGTGTCTCGCGGGCGAGGTCGGCAGCCGTCGGCGCTTCGACGATCTCCACGCCGTATGGAGACTCGATCCTCAGGTTCGCCGCGACGAGCGTCACGTCCGCCCCACGCCGTCTCGCCTCTTCGGCGATGGCGGCGCCCATTCGGCCCGACGAGCGGTTGCCGATGAAGCGCACGGCATCGATCGGCTCGCGCGTCCCGCCGGCCGTCACGACCACCGTCTTTCCCCCGAGCACGCTCACCGCAGGAGCTCCTCGCAGCGCTCGAAGATTGCCTCCGGGGACGACATGCGGCCCATTCCCTGCTCGCCCTCCGCCAGCTCGCCCTCGTCCGGCCCGATCAGCTCGACCCCGCGACTGCGAAGCACCTCGACGTTCGCCTGCGTGGCCGGGTGATTCCACATGCGGGTGTTCATCGCCGGCGCGAGCAGCACGGGGCCGTCGTGCGCGAGCGCCGCCTCGGTGACGAGATTGTCGGCGAGGCCCACCGCGAGCTTGGCGAGGGTGCTGGCCGTCAGCGGCGCGACCACGAGCAGGTCGGCCGATTCCAGGTGAGGGTACGGATCGGCGCTCGGGGAGCGGCGCGCGAGCGCGTGGAAGGTCTCGGCGCGCACGAACCGCTCCGCGCCGGTGGTCACCAGCGGGGTCACTTCATGGCCCGCCCGAACCAGGCGGCGCACCAGCTCGCAAGCCTTGTAGGCGGCGATCCCGCCGGTCACTCCGACAAGGACCCGCGCCAACGGGGCGCCCTACCTCTTGTACTCGTGCTTGATCTTGCCCTCGGCAACTTCTTCGAGGGCGATCGTGAGGTAGTTCTTGGAGCGAGACTCCACGAGCGGCGGCGGGAAGTCCTCGAAGGTCCCCTCGCCGAGCTGGTGGTGGTAGTTGTTGATTTGGCGCGCGCGCTTCGCCGCGACGATGACGAGGCCGTAGCGGTCGGGCACGTTGGCCAGGAGTTTGTCGAGTCTCGGGTGAATCACCGGCGGAATGGTACCTGTGACTTGATCGCGTCCCGCACGATCGCCTTCGCATCCTCCGCGGCGCGGTCCAAATCGTCGTTGACGATCAGGTGGTCGAACTCGTCCGCGAGCTCGAGCTGCTCGCGCGCGAGCTCGAGCCGCTCGCCGATCTCACCCGCACTCTCGGTCGCACGCGCACGCAGCCGGCGCTCGAGCTCCTCGAACGTCGGGGCGGTGACGAAGATCGTCAGAGCGCCGGGGACTTTCTTCTGGACGTAGAGGGCGCCGTCCGTTTCGAGGTCGAGCAGCGGCACCTTGCCCCCGTCGCGAATCCGGTCGATCTCGGAGAGGAGCGTCCCCGACCGCTGCCCCCACGGAAAGGTCACGTACTCGAGGAATCCCTTCTCGTCCAGCCGGCGGTCGAACTCCTCTTCCGTCAGGAACCAGTAGTGCTTTCCGTCGATCTCGCTGGGACGTCGTTCTCGCGTCGTCGCCGAGACGGCGAGCTCGAGCTCGGGGAAGGCGTCGAGCAGGATGCGCTCGAGCGTCCCCTTGCCGGCTCCCGAGGTGCCGGTGACGACGATGACCGGCCCGGAGCGGTTGTTACCGCTGGAAGAGGGCAATGAGCTCGGCCCTCTGGCGATCAGAGAGACCGCCCACGGTCTTCGACTGGCTGATCCTGGCCTGCGTCAGAAAGCGACCCGCCTTGACCCGGCCGAACTTCGGCACCGCCATGAGGATGTCGAAGACCTTCGCCGTCGCCACGTACTCCGGCGGTTTTCGCAGGATCTCCTCTATGTGCGCCTGCCCGTCTTTGAGGTCTCGCTTGAGCTGTGCCCTCTTCACTCGGATGTCGTTCGCTCGCTTGAGCGCTTCCATCCGCTGGTCACGAGACCGGGCCGGCGCCTGGGCCTGAGTCTTGACGGACGCCACGGCGCGGGATACTAACAGCTTGTCCAGGTCGTTCAATTCAGCTGATATGCAGGGGTTTTTTTCGTTGTCCGGACTGGCACCGCAATCGTAGGCGCGAAGGCTTCCAGCTCGCGCCTGATTCGGGCTCCTGCACCCGGGTCTGAGAAGAGCACCGTACCGAGAGCCACGGCCCCCGCACCGGCGGCGACGAACTCCGCTGCGTCACGACCGGTCCAGACTCCTCCCATGCCGACGATCGGCAGCGACGTTGCGCGCCGACAGGCGTAGACGGCGGCCAGCGCAACGGGCTTCAGCGCGGGGCCGGAGTAGCCTCCGACCGCCCTCGCGAGGCGGGGCTCGAGTGTCCGCTCGTCGAACGCGAGCCCACGGAGCGTGTTGACCAGGGAAAGTCCGTCGGCTCCGGCAGCCTCGACCGCCCGGGCGACAGCAGCCATGTCGGGAAGGTGCGGCGAGAGCTTCGCGTAGAGCGGGAGCCGGGTCGCTTCGCGGCAGGCTGCGACGATCTCCGCCGCGGATTCGGGCGCCTCGTCCACGTTCGGACACGACAGATTGAGCTCGATCGTCACGTCCTCCAACTCGCCGCAGGTCTCCGTGTACTCGCGCGCGGAGAAGCCGCCGACCGAGACCCAGAGCGGGATCTCCAGCTCTCGCAGCCGGGGCAGGACCTCGGCGAGGAAGCGATCGCGGCCGGGGTTCTGGAGGCCGATCGAGTTGAGCATGCCGTGGTCGGTCTCGGCAATCCTGGGCGGCTCGTTCCCCTCACGCGGAAGCGGCGTCACGGTCTTCGTGACGAACGCATCCAGGGAGCGCGCAACGTCCGGCGCGGCGAGCGCGTCGAGACAGCCGGAGGCGTTAAGCAGCAGCAAGGACCGGGCCTTCCACACAGAGGCGCTTGTAGCGTCCGTCGATCTCCACGACGCATCCGTAGCAGGCGCCGTAGCCGCACGCCATCGGCGCCTCGCGGGCGAGCTGGGCCCCCGGGACGAGGTTGCCGACGGCGTCGAGCATCGCCTCGGGGCCACAGGCGAGGACGTCGTAGCCGCGTGGAAGTCCCTCCGTGACGAGCGTCGGCTCGACAACGACCTCCGCATTGGGCACGAGCTCCGCGGCCCCCGCGTGGCGGTCCGAGCGGAAGCCGAGGACGGCCGGCGGCCGCCCGAGCGTCTCGGAGAGGTACGGGAACGGCGCGATGCCGATTCCGCCGCCCACGAGCAGCGGGCGCGGAACGTCCAGCCGGAAGCCGTTGCCGAGCGGGCCGACGATGTGCAGCTCGTCGCCGTGCCCGAGCTGCGCGAGGGCGCGCGTCCCAGGCCCGATCGGCTCGAACAGGAAGCCGAGCTCGCCCCGTGGCGCGATGCAGAGGCTCATCGGCCGCGGCAGGACACGCCCCGGCGCCTCGAGCATGAAGAACTGCCCGGGAATCCCTGGCTCGAGCGAGCCGCGATCCACGCGCAGCAGCGTGTACGGCCCGACTCGCTCCGAGCCGACGACCCTACGCCGTTCGCCGTTGAGCATCGATTCGCTCCTGGAGTGAGATGACGTCCTCGCCGCGCGCGTCGGCGATCGCGAGCACCGCGGCCGCCGCGCCGCTGAGCGTGGTGACGCACGGAATGCGCGCCGTCAGCGCCGCCTCGCGGATCCGGTAGCCGTCAGTTCGGGCGCCGGAGCCCTGCGGCGTGTTGATCACGAGGTCGCAGCGCCCGCGCCGCAGGAGGTCGACGACGGTCGCCCCCTCCCCGCTCTCGGTCACCTTGCGGACGTGATCGACCGCCAGCCCGGCGGCGGCGAGCGTGCGGGCCGTCCCGCTCGTCGCCGTCAGGCGGAAGCCGAGCTCCGAGAGTGCGGCGGCCACGGTGGCCACCGCGTCCTTGTCGGAGTCGCGCACCGACAGGAACACCGTTCCGCCCACGGGCAGCGGCCTCCCGGCGGCGCGCTCGGCCTTCGCGAGCGCCGTGGGATAGTCGGCCGCGCTCGCCATCACTTCGCCGGTCGAGCGCATCTCGGGGCCGAGCACGGGGTCAGACCCGGGGAAGCGCTGGAACGGGAAGACCGCGGCCTTGACGCTGATCTGGGACGAGGGCTCCCGGCGCTCCACCTCGATGTCGGCTACCCGGGCGCCCGCCGCGAGGCGGCACGCTGCGTCCACGAGGTTGACGCCCAGCGCTTTGCTGGCAAATGGGACGGTGCGCGAGGCGCGCGGATTCGCCTCGAGCACGTAGATGCGGTCGTCCTGGATCGCTAGCTGGACGTTGACGAGGCCGACCACTCCGAGCGCGGGTGCGAGGCGCTCCACGGTCTCCCCGACTGCGGAGAGGATCTCCTCGTCGATGCCCGGCGGCGGCAGGGCACAGCTGGAGTCGCCGGAGTGCACGCCGGCCTCCTCGACGTGCTGCATCACCGCGGCGACCCAGGTCTCCTCGCCGTCGCACAGTGCGTCGACGTCGAGCTCGAGCGCTCCCTCGACGAACCGGTCGACGAGCATCCTCGCCCCGGGCGGGGCGCTCTCGGCGACGGTCTCCGCGTCGTAACAGATCGTCATGTTCCGCCCCCCGAGGACGTAGGAAGGCCGGACGAGGACGGGGTAGCCGATCGACTCCGCGACGTCGATCGCCTCCGCGGGAGAGCTCGCGATCCCCCAGGGCGGCACCGCGATCCGCAGCTCGCGGCAGAGCGCCGCGAAGCGCTCGCGATCCTCGGCGAGGTCGACCGCGTCGTACGGCGTGCCGAGGATCCGGTAGCCGGCTTCCTCGAGCCCACGCGCCAGCTTGAGCGGCGTCTGGCCGCCGAACTGGATCACGACGCCCGCGGGCTGCTCCCGCTCGCAGATCGCCAGCACCTCCTCGAGCCCGAGCGGCTCGAAGTAGAGGCGGTCCGAGGTGTCGTAGTCGGTCGAGACGGTCTCGGGGTTGCAGTTGACCATCACGGTCTCGAAGCCGAGCCGGCGGAAGCTCTGCGCGGCGTGGACGCAGCAGTAGTCGAACTCGATCCCCTGGCCGATGCGGTTCGGCCCGGAGCCGAGGATGACGACGCGCGGCTTGTCGCCGGTCGGAGGCGCTTCGTCCGCCTCTCCCCAGGTGGAGTAGTAGTAGGTCGACGCCGCCTCCACCTCGCCGGCGCAGGAGTCGACTCTGCGATACGAGGGACGGATCCCGCAGGAGCGCCGCTGTGCGCGTACGTCCGCCTCGCTCGTGGCGATCTGGTCTCCGATGGCCGCGTCCGACCAGCCCGCGCGCTTCAGCCGCAGCCAGTCGTCGGCAACAAGCTGGTCGAGTCCGGTGACATCGGCGAGCAGCCGATTTGCACGCTCGAGCTCTGCCTCGAACCACGGGTGCAGGTTCCTCGGCTCCCAGGCGTCGTCGAGTTCCCGGGCGCGCTTCGCCTTGAGGAACGCCTCGCTGAACGTCCGGCCGATCCCCATTGCCTCGCCGACGGACTTCATCTGCGTCCCGAGCGTGCGGTCGGCGCCCGGGAACTTCTCGAACGCGAAGCGCGGGAACTTCACGACGACGTAGTCCAGGGTCGGCTCGAAGCTCGCGGGCGTGGTGCCGGTGAGGTCGTTCGGGATCTCGTCCAGCGTGTAGCCGACGGCCAGCTTCGCCGCGACCTTCGCGATCGGGTAGCCCGTCGCCTTCGACGCGAGCGCCGAGCTTCGCGACACCCTCGGGTTCAGCTCGATCACGCGCAGCTCGCCCGTGTCGCGCTCCCGTGCGAACTGGATGTTCGCGCCGCCCGTCTCGACGCCGACCTCGCGGATCACCGCGGCGCCCGCGTCGCGCAGCTCCTGATACGCCTCGTCCGGAAGCGTCATCTGCGGCGCGACGGTGACGGAGTCCCCGGTGTGGACGCCCATCGGGTCGAGGTTCTCGATCGAGCAGACGACGATCACGTTGTCGTTTCGGTCGCGCATCAGCTCGAGCTCGAACTCGTCCCAGCCGATCAGCGACTCCTCGACGAGGACCTGGCCTACTGGGCTCTCGGCGAGCGCCCGGTCGAGCATGACCTCGAACTCCTCCGGCGTGCGGGCCGTTCCGCCCCCGTGGCCGCCGAGCGTGAACGCCGGCCGGAGGATCACCGGGAAGCTGAGCTCGGAGGGCACGTCGTCCCAGCTCGCGACGACCGTCGACTCCGGTACGCGGTAGCCGGCGAGCTGGACCGTCTCCCGGAAGAGCTCGCGATCCTCGGCACGGCGGATGACGTCCACTCCGGCCCCGATCAGCTCGATCCCGAGCTCGGCCAGGAACCCGTTCTCGGCCAGCTCGACGGCGAGGTTGAGCGCCGTCTGGCCGCCCAGCGTCGGGAGCAGCGCGTCGGGGCGCTCGCGCGCGAGCACTTCGGCCACGCCTTCCGCGTCGAGCGGCTCGACGTACGTGCGGTCGGCAAAGCCCGGGTCGGTCATGATCGTCGCCGGGTTCGAGTTGACGACGATCGTCCGGAAGCCCTCGTCGCGGAGCACCTTCAGCGCCTGGCAGCCCGCGTAGTCGAACTCGCACGCCTGGCCGATCACGATCGGCCCGGAGCCGATCAGGCAGATCGAGCGGAGGTCAGGCCGCCTTGGCAAGGCCGCTCACCTCCTCGACCCAGCCCTCGACCAGATCCCAGGCATCGTGCGGCCCGGGCCCGGCCTCGGGGTGGAACTGCACCGAGCGGGCCCGCAGGCCCGTGAAGTGGAGCCCTTCGACGGTTCCGTCGTAAAGGGAAACGTGCGTCGCCTCCCGCCCGACGCTCGGCTTCACCGCGAAGCCGTGATTCTGAGCGGTGACGAGCACCCGGTCGGTCGTCCGGTCGAGCACCGGATGGTTGGCGCCGCGGTGGCCGAACGGCAGCTTGAAGGTCTCGTGCCCCGTGGCAAGCGCGAGCAGCTGGTGCCCGAGGCAGATGCCGAGGATCGGGACGCGCCCGAGCAGGGCGCTGACCGTTGCGGCCTCGTCCTCGAGCGGCTCCGGGTCGCCAGGGCCGTTCGAGAGCACGACGCCGTCGAAGCGCTCGAGCTCCTCGGGGTCGGCGTCGTGCGGGAAGACGGTCACCGCAGCCCCGGCCTTCGTCAGCCGCCGGAGGATGGAGCGCTTGCAGCCGTAGTCGACGACCGCGACCCGGGCTCGCCCGTGATCCGAGTAGACGTAGGGCCCCGGCGTCGAGACCTGCGCCGCGAGCGCCCGTCCCGCCATCGAGGGCTGCTCCCGGATCGCCTTGAGCGTCTCGTCGATCGAGGCGTCCCCCGCGACGAGCGCCGCGCGCATCGCACCGCCGTCGCGGAGCCTCAGCACGAGCGAGCGGGTGTCGATCCCTGACAGCGCCGGGAGGCCGCGCTCGACGAGCCAGTCGGTCCAGGCGGGCCCGCGAGCCTCGCGCATGATCACGCCCCGCGCATGCGGGCGCGCCGACTCGGCGCGCTCCCGCGCGACGCCGTAGTTCCCGACCATCGGCGCGGTGAACGCCACCAGTTGCTCGGCGAAGCTCGGGTCGGTGACGATCTCCTGGTAGCCCGTCATCGCGGTCGTGAAGACGGCCTCGCCAAAGGTGAACCCCGGCGCGCCGACCGACTCGCCGCGGAAGAGGGTGCCGTCCTCGAGGAGCAGGAAGCCCGTCATGACTCGTGCACCACCCTGCCGGCGGCGACGGTCATGACCACCTTGCCGGTGAGCCGCTCGCCGAGGAGCCATGAGTTGACCGAACGCGAGCGGAACTCGCTCGACTCGATCCGGCGGCTCGCAGCGAGGTCGAGCAGCACGACGTTGGCCGGCTCGCCCGGCGCGATGCGGGGCGCCGTCAGACCGTAGATCCCGGCCGGCCCGGACGACAGTCGCGCGAGGAGCGTCTCGAGTGGGATCAGCCCCGGCTCGACGAGGTGCGTGTACAGCGCAGCGAACGCGGTCTCGAGCCCCGTGACGCCGAACGGCGCCGCTTCGAACGGCACGTCCTTCTCGTGACGCGCGTGCGGCGCGTGATCGGTCGCGATCGCCTGGATCGTGCCGTCCCGCAGGCCCTCCACGAGTGCCGTACGGTCGTCCGCCGAGCGAAGCGGGGGATTCATCTTCAGGTTCGGGTCGAGCGAGCGAACCGCCTCGTCGGTGAGACAGAGGTGGTGCGGCGTGACCTCGGCGGTCGCCCCCACTCCGGCCTCCTGCGCCGCGCGGACCGCGCCGACCGACTCGCGGGCCGAAACGTGGAGGACGTGCAGGGGGCGATTCTCGTACGCCGCGAGGGCGAGGTCGCGTTCGACCATCAGGCTCTCGGCGACCGACGGGTAGCCCGTCAGGCCGAGCTCTGCCGACACGGCGCCCTCGTGCATCTGGCCCTCGCGCGAGAGCGTCGGCTCCTCGCAGTGGACGGCGAGCGGCCGGCGCGTGACGGCCCCGTACTGCAGCGCCCGGCGCATGAGCCCCGGCGCCGCCACGGGCCTGCCGTCGTCGGTGAAGCCGGCTGCTCCCGCGTCCGCGAGCTCCGCCATCTCGGTCAGCTCCAAGCCTTGCTGGCCCTTCGTGATCGCGGCGAGGAACCCGACCGGAATCTCGCCCTCGGCCTCAGCTGTGTCGACCAGCGAGCCCAGCACCGCGGCTGAGTCGACGATCGGGTCCGTGTTGGGCATCGCCAGGATCGCGCAGTAGCCGCCGGCCGCCGCTGCGCGGGTGCCGGAAGCGATCGTCTCCTCGTCCTCGCGTCCGGGCGTTCGCAGGTGGACGTGCGGGTCGACGAATGCCGGCGCGAGGAGCAGTCCCGCCCCCTCGACGACGCGGTGGGCGTTCGGATCGAGCCGGGCTCCGAGCTCCGCGATCTTCCCGTCGTCGATGCGAACGTCGAGCACGGCATCGATGCCCTCGGCGGGATCCAGCACACGCGCGCCGCGGACGATCAGGTTCTCGCCGGGTGCGCTCTTCACGTGGAGGATCGCCATCACGCCACCTCGTGGAGCGCGGCGGTCTTGACGCCGACGGGCCCGGTCGTGAGCAGGTCGTAGAGGACGGCCATCCGGGTAACGAGCCCGGCGCGAACTTGCGTCTCGATCAGCGCATCGGCTGCGTCGGCGACGAGCGGGTCGATCTCGACGCCGCGGTTCATCGGGCCCGGGTGCATGATCTTCTGCCCCGGCCTGAGACGATCCGGCGTCACGCCCCAGCGGGTCGTGTACTCGCGAAGGCTTGGGACGTAGTTCGCGCCCTCCTGCATCCGCTCTTGCTGCATCCGGAGGACGTAGACGACGTCGGCTGCTCCGATCGCATCGATCTCGGTGGTCGTCTCGCAGCCCATCGCCTCGATCCCGCGCGGGAGCAGCGGCGGCGGGGCGACGAGGGTGACGTGGGCCTCGACCATCGCGAGCGCCTGGATCAGCGACCGCGCGACGCGCGAGTGCAGCACGTCGCCGACGATTGCGACGTGCAGGCCCTCGAGGCGGCCGAACTCCTCCTGCAGGGTGTAGAGGTCGAGGAGCGCCTGGGTCGGGTGCTGGTGCTTCCCGTCCCCGGCGTTCACCACGTGCGCTTTCGTCACCCGCGCGACGAGCTGCGCCGCGCCGATCTGCGGGTGGCGGATGACGATCACGTCGGGGTCGTAGGCGCCGAGCGTGAGCGCGGTGTCCTTCAGCGACTCGCCCTTGTCGACGGCGGAGCCCGACGCCTTGATCGACATCGTGTCCGCGGAGAGCCGCTTGGCCGCCAGCTCGAAGCTCGACGAGGTGCGTGTCGACGACTCGTAGAAGACGTTGACGACCGTTCGGCCGCGCAGCGTCGGCAGCTTCTTCATCTCGCGCTCGAGCGATCGGGAGAAGCTGCGCGCGGTGGCCAGCAGACGCTCGATGTCGGCGCGCGAGAGGTCGGCGATCGACAGCAGGTGCCGCCGCTCCGCAGGCGGCGGTGGCAGCAGGTCGTCGCGCATCACGCGAATGTCAGCCATGGGCTTCCTCCTCAGCGGTCGAGACGAGCAAGACGCGGTCGACCTCGTCCACCTCGACGAGCTGCACCTGGATGCGCTCGCTGCGGGAGGTCGGCAGGTTCTTGCCCACGTAGTCGGGTCGGATCGGGAGCTCTCGGTGCCCGCGATCCGCGAGGCAGGCGAGCTGCACGCGGGCCGGGCGTCCGTAGTCGAAGAGTGCGTCGATCGCCGCGCGGATCGTGCGTCCGGTGTAGAGCACGTCGTCGACGAGGACGACGGTTCGCCCCTCGAGCGGGAAATCGAGCTTCGTCGCGCGGACGAGCGGCTGCGGGTGGCGCGGCGGCTCGCCGGCGCGGACCTGGACGTCGTCGCGATAGAAGGTGATGTCGAGCGAGCCGAGGTCGATCTCGGTGCCGGTGAACTCGTGGATCAGCCGGCGCAGGCGGTGAGCCAGCGGGACGCCGCGCGTGTGGATCCCGGCGAGCGCGACTTGGTCGAGCTCCGGGTTCGCCTCCACGATCTCGTGGGCGATCCGGCCCAGGCTCTTCGCGATCGACGCCTCGTCGAGCAGAACCTTCGGACTGGTTTGCGCAGGCAGCGGCAACCGCTCTCCTTTCCCGCCTCACCGGACGGAGTTAAAGGACTTGGGGCGCGCGGGACTCTAACGCAGGTGTCGGACGACCCCGGGGCGCCCTGCTATCGCCTACGCGTCGGAGACCAGTTCGTCCGGTTCGCTCATCGCCTCGATCGCGTCGATTGCCGCGTCGAGCGACTCTTCGGGGACGAGGACTTTCTGGGGGGCGTCCTCCGTCCCGACCGGATGATGGTCGACGGCCGGCTCGAGCTGCGAATCGATGCCCGCCGTCCGCAGGATTGTCTCGAGCTCCTCCGCTTCGGTGACGTCGCCGGCGACGGCGACCTGGACCATTCGAGTCATCGCGTCCCCTCCTGGATCGTCGCGGCGACGGCATCGCCGCCGACCGGCGGCGGGCCGTGCTTCTGGCTGGCTCCACCTTTCACGAGCTGGGGCGATCCCCGCTCCTGGAACGGGACCACGATGATATCGAGGTCACGCGGCACGACCGTGTTCGGGAAGACCTCCTGCGCCTCGCGCTCGATCTCGCCGCCGAAGTAGCGGTTCGAGAGATGGGTGAGCGCCAACAGCCCCACATCTGCCTCTCGCGCCGCGGCGGCCGCCTCGGCAGCAGTCGAGTGCAGCGTCTCGCGAGCGCGCTCACGCTCGTCCTCGGCGAACGTCGCCTCGTGGACGAGGACGTCCGCGCCGCCGGCAGCCTCGACCACCGCCTGCGAGTACGCGGTGTCGGCGGAGATCACGACCTTCCGCCCGGGCCGCGGCTCGCCGAGCACAGCGTCCGGCCCGACAACCCGGCCGTCGGCCAGGGTCACGCTCTCCCCGCGCTGTAGCGCGCCCCGATCCGGCCCTGCCGGCACGCCGAGCGCGTCGGCGCCCGCGACGTCGAATCGCCCCGGCCGATCGTCTTCGATCAGCGCGTAGCCGACCGCGGACACGCCGTGGTTCACCGGAAACGTCGCGAGGCGGTACTCACCGCGATCGTGAACCTCGCCCGGCCGCACCTCGACGAGCTCGTAGGGGTACGTGAGCTTCCCGAAGATCCGCCTGAGCGCGTTGAACAGGTCGACGAGCCCCGGCGGGCCGTAGATCGTGATCGGAACCTCGCGACCGCGCAACGCGAAGGTCTTCAGCATTCCGGGCAGGCCGAGGTAGTGATCTGCGTGGTAGTGCGTGAGGAACACTTCCCGCAGCTCGACGAGCCCGACGTTCGACCGGAGCAGCTGGCGCTGCGTCCCCTCGGCGCAGTCGAAGAGGAGCCGTTCGCCTCCGCGCCGCACGAGGATCGCCGTCGGCGCCCGCTGTGCGGTCGGCATCGACCCGGAGGTGCCGAGGAAGACGAGATCGAGGTCCACCCGGCGATTCTAGTTTTGTCGTTTTCAGCTACCTGGGCGCCTCCTCATGGAATCACGATCAACTGCCCGGGAGCCAGCGACGAGCCCGCCAGGTCGTTCTCCTCCCGCAGGCGCCACACGCCCTGCCTCGGGTCGCCCCGGTAGTGGCGCGCCGCGATCGACCACAGCGTGTCTCCCGCCTTCACGCGATACGGCTGCCCGGTGCCGGCGCCTTCGGACCCGCGCGCGAGGACGCTCCAGGCGAGAACCGTGGCGAGAAACACGACGAGGACGAGTCGGACGAACATATGTTCGCCATGCTAGCGAACACGCGTTCGGTCCGTCAAGGGGAAAGTGCCACGAATTCGGGACGGATCTGTCCCGACTCGACCTCCAAGGTCAGCATCGAGTGAACCGGCGCACCCCGGCGCTCGGTCGGGCTCCCCGGGTTCAGCACCCAGACGTCTCCTTCGCGCGAGACGTCCGGCAAGTGCGTGTGGCCGTAGACGACCGCATTGCAGTCCGGGAACGCCGCGACCAGCCGGGCGGCCCGCCCCGTCGCCGGCCCGGGCACATGAACCATGCCGATCCGTGCCCCGGCCACCTCGACCGTGCGCCGGTCGGGCAGCAGGGCCGACACGTCCACGAAATCCATGTTCCCCCTCACCGCCTCGACCGGCGCGAGCTCCGCCAGCTCCTCGAGCACGGCCAGCGCGACGAGGTCGCCCGCGTGGAGGATCAGCTCCGCTTCGTCCAGCCGGCGCAGGCACTCCAACGGCAGCCGCCGATTCCCCCGCGGCATGTGTGTGTCCGAAATGACCGCGACGCGCGTCAATCCGACGGCAGCACGCCCTCGAGGAACGCGCCGTCACGGTAGACGAGTGCCCCGTCCGCGTAGACCTCGCTGCCGGAGCGGAGGTCCAGGACCATGTCCCAGTGAAGGGCGGACTCGTTGACCCCGCCCGTACCGGCTATCGAGTTCCCGAGCGCGAGGTGGACGGTCCCGCCGATCTTCTCGTCGAGGAGCACGCGGCCCGTGTACTCGGTGACCGCATCGTTCAGCCCGAAGGCGAACTCCCCCGCTCGGCGCCCCCCGTCATCCATGCCGATCATCTCCCGCAGGAAGTCCTCGCCCCGTTGTGCCGTCGCCTCGACGACCTCGCCGCCCTCGAAGCGCAGCCGGACGTCGTCGGCCTGTCGCCCCCGCAGGATCGCCGGAAACGTGAACCTGATCGTTCCCTCGACGCTGGTTTCGACCGGGCCGGTGAACACCTCGCCGTCGGGGAAGTTCCGCTTCCCGTTGGATCGGATCCACGTCCTGTCCGCGACGCCCATCGTCAGATCGGTGTCCTCCGCGACGACCCGCAGCTCGGAGACGCCCTCCAGGAAGGTCCCGACGCGGTCGAGTCGCTCGCCGAATGCCATCCAGGCCGCAACTGGGTCGTCCTCGTCCAGGAACGCCGCGCGATGAACGATCTGCTCGAACTGCTCGAGCGACATGCCGGCCTCCTGCGACATCGCTTCCGTGGGGTATGCGCACAGCAGCCAGCGAAACTCACCCCTGGCCGAGCGTTCGAGGAAACGGCGCTGGTAGGGCTCCCGTGCCTTGATCGTCCGCCCCAGCCTGGCCGGATCGGCGTCGCTCAGGTTCTTCGCGTTCTCGGGCCCGTCGAGCACGATCCAGGCGTCGCTCCGCTCGGACGTCCACCGCTGATGCGGCGAGACCCAGTCGAGCTGCTCGTCTGTGCCGGAGGCGAGCAAGGCTTCGTGCGCCTCGTCGACGATCAGCAACGCCGCAGGGTGGGCGCCTTGGCGAAGCGCTGCGCGATAGACCTCTCGCAGCAGCGGTGTCGTCGGCGGGTGACCTTCGATTCGCACGTCGTCCCCGGCCTGAATCTCGGTGGAGTACCGCACGAGGACGTCGGCGAGCTTCGCCAGCGCGGGGTCAGGCACCGTTGACCTCTGGCTCGTCGAGGAAGCGCCCGGCTCGCCACACCAGCTCGCCGTCGGCGTAGACCTCGCCCTCCTCGCGGAGGTCGCAGATCAGATCCCAGTGCAGGTCGGACGTGTTCTCCGTGCCGGCCTCGTCGAAGCCCCCGCCGAGCGCGACGTGCATGGTGCCGCCGATCTTCTCGTCGAAGAGGATGTCCCGTGTGAAGCGGTCGATCTCGTAGTTGAGGCCGAACGCCACCTCGCCGAGAACGGCCGACCCCTCGTCGGTCGCGATCAGCGCCCGCAGGTAGTCCTGCCCCCGCGAGGCCTCGGCGCGGACCACACGGCCGGCCTCGAATCGCAGCCGGACGTTCTCGACCTCGTTGCCTTGGAACACCGAGGGGAAGGCGAAGTAGATGTCGCCCTGCGTTCCGTTCTCGACCGGGCTCGTGAACACCTCGCCGTCGGGCATGTTGCGTGTCCCGTCCGAGGCAACCCACCGACGTCCCTCGACGACGACGCGCAGGTCGGTGTGCGGCCCGACGATTCGAAGCTCGCGCACTCCCGCGAGCCGGTCGGCGCGCGCCGTCAGCAAGCGCGACACGTCTCGCCAGTGCTGGACCGGATCCTGGTCGCCGTCGACGTGGCAGGCGCGATAGACGAAGTCCTCGTAGCCTGCCAGCGACATCTCGGCGTCCTGGGCGTGGGCCTGTGTGGGGAAGATCGTCCCGCAGATGGCCAGCTCGCCGCGGCCGAGCCGCGCCCAGCGCCGGTTGACGAGGCGGTAGTGCGCAGCCTGCTCTAGACGCCGGCGCCCAGGATCGGCGCGGGTGAGCGCCCTGGTGTTGGCCGACGTCCAGATCGTCGCCCAGGCGTCCGCCTCGTCCGACTGCTGGACCTCGGACTCGCGGATGTGCGCCAGCTGCTCGTCGCTCGCCTCGAAGACGAAGATCTCCTTGATGCCGGAGGGCGCGACGTTGAGGTACGGCAGGCCGCCGTGACGCAGCGCCGCTCGATGCATCGCAAGCGCCAGCGGCAGCGCCGGCTGCTCGCCGTTGATCCGGAGGACCTGGCCTTCGCGGAGGTCGAGCGAGTAGCCGACGATCAGCTCGGCCAGCCGCTCGGCCCGTGCGTCTTTCACTAACGCCCTGCGATACCGACGCCGAACGGCTTCGAGATCAGGACCGTCTGCCGAGCCTGGTTCATCTCGGCGCTGAAGCGGATCGCAAAGACGTACCGGCCGGGCGCGAGCCGCCGCCGTGGGAAGCGCACGAACGTCCCGCCGTGGGCTTTTGCGCGGCCGCGCGTCGAGAAGACCGGCTTCGGCGTGCGGCGCCTCCCCACAGCGGCTCGTAGCTTGTTCCGCTCAGCCTGCGAAAGGCGTGTGCCTTTCAGGCGGTACATCGCGGCGTGGAACCTGCTCGCCTCCTCCGAAGCCGCGGCGAAGGCCCACGCCGTGTCGGACCCGGACCGCCGACGCTCGCCGAAGCGCGCCGTCGCACCGACGACCTTGGTCGTGTGCCGCCACGTCGTCGGCCGGCGCGTGCAGCGGTTGAGGCCGCGCTCGAGCGCCGTGCGGACGGAGGTGAACGACGGCCTTCGCGACCCGTCCGCCCGGATCAGCCCGCCTGCCATCGGTCGAGATCGGGCTCGTCGACGAGGCCGTAGTAGAGCATCGAGCGGACCGAGGAGTCGCACGAGAAGTACGGGACGAGCGACGCGTAGATGTCGGCCTGCGACCGCTCGTCGGCCAGCCGCGCGATCGACTCCCGGCCGTAGTACGCATGGAGCGAGGACGAGGGAACGTTGACCTGCCAGCCGATCTCGTTGAGGCGAACACGCAGCGGCGGCAGCGCCGCCCGGAAGACCGGCTTACCGGCTTCGGCGAACGTGGGCTGGGCGGTGCCGTTGAAGGCGTCCCAGATCGCCTGCTTGATCCGGCCGAGGTTCGACGTGCCCGCGTTCGGCCAGCGGTAGCCCACCCGAAAGCCGTCCGTGTAGGAGTTCGGGTGCGGGTGGAAAGCCAGCTCGTCCATGATCGGTTTTGTCCGGCCACTGGCGCGGTAGGCGACACCGAGCTCGCGGATGCAGCGGACCGGCGAGGTCGAGCTGTTCGTCGACGCCAGCGGGTTGTCGTTGCCGCGCGGCGAGAGCGAGACGCCGATCACGGTGATCGAGCCGTCGACGGCCTTCAGCGCGTCGTACGACTGGGCGAGCACCCGCTCGTACGCCCCGCAGGCAAGACTGCGGCCGGTCGTCGAGAACTGCGGCTGCCAGAAGCGCGGCTGGTTCGGCTCGTTGCCCACGCCGAGCTCCTTGATGTGGGGGTAGGTCCGCGCGACGTGCGCCGTGAAGCGCACGAAGTCCGCTCGCGCGTCGGCCGAGGTCGTCAGCGCGCGCGCACGGTTCGGCGAGATCAGAAGCATCACGCGGATCCCGGCGTTGGCCGCATTCGTGAGGTACTGGTCGAAGCGCACCTTGTCCGGAATCGTCGTCGGGTGATCGGGATCCCAGTGGATCGTGATGCGGTTCTCCTGGAGTCCCGCCTCGCGCATCTGCTGGATGAACCAGGCGCCGCCGTCGTCCGCGAGCCGTCCGCCGTCGTCCGCGACCCCGACGCCCAGGTCCGCGCTGGCAGGAGCCGATACGGCGAGTGCCGAGAGCAGGACGACCAGTGCGGTGGCGAGCTTCATCAGAGACCCCGGGTTCGTGCAAGTACTGCGTCCAGGAGAGTATCGCCTCCGAAGCGGACCGGATCGTCCGCGGGCAAGCCCGTCTCGGCGGCAACTCGTCCGATCTCGGCGCGGGCCTCGTCCTCGTCGAGCTCTCCGGTGTGGAGCGCGATCGCCACGACCTTCGCCGGTCTCAGCGGGAGCGACGCGCGCTCGTGCAGCTCGATCAGGTCGGGCAGGGACGGGATCGGATGGTCGGGATACCCCTCGGTATGTGTCGCCCCCGCTTTGTGGACCAGGACGAAGGCATGCGGCGCCGCACCGTGCATCAGGCCCATCGTGACCCCGGAGTACGCCGGATGCACCAGCGATCCCTGCCCCTCGACCCACAACAGGTCGCCCCGCGAGGCGCCCTCGACGACGACCCGCTCGGCCGCCCCGGCGAGGAAGTCCGAGATCACCGCGTCGATCGCAATCCCCCAGCCCGCGATCCAGATACCCGTCTGGCCGGTCGGGACGAAGACGGAGTCGAGCCCGCGCCGCTGCGCAGTCCGGTCGAGCTCGACCGCGACGGTCTTCTTGCCGATCGCGCAGTCCGAGCCCACGGTAAGCACGATCGTCGCGGCCACTTGGAGGTTCTCGCCGGTCGGGACGCTCAGGTCGGCCGGGGGCTTGCGCAGGTCGCGCAGCTCGACGCCGTGCTCGGCCGCCAGCGCGACGAGCTCCGGATCCTCGCTGATGAACTCGTGCAGGCCGCTCTCGAGATCCAGCCCGGCGCGGATCGAGTCCTTCAGGAGCTCCCGCCACGCGGGCGGGAAGCGGCCGCCCTGGGTCGCGACGCCGACGGCCGCCGTCGTCGGCTCGAACTGCACCGCCTCGCCGACAGTCGCCACGATCGGGATCTCGGCGTAGCTCTCCCCCGCCCTGGTCGAGTCGAGGATCGCGACGACCGGGTGCGGCCCGTAGTGGACGATGCCGCGCATCGTCTTCCCGTAGTGGGCGTCGCCGGACTTCTCCTCAGCGAGGATCAGGTACCGCTTCGGTGACTCCAAGACCGTGTGATTCTGATGGGAGCTGGACGCCGTCGACGAGCTCGACGCCCGGCCACGGGTCTTCGCGCAGGAGGATGTTGCCGTCGAGATCGACGTGATCGCACAGGCTCGCGATCGACGCGCCGGCCGCGATGCCGAGCCCGGACTCGACCATGCAGCCCAACATCACCTGGAGTTCGAGCGCCCTCGCGGCGTGAACCATCCGGATCGCCTCGCGGATGCCGCCGGACTTCGCGAGCTTGATGTTGATTCCGTGCGCCCGCTCCGCGCAGGCCGCGACGTCGGCCAGCGTGTGGCAGTCCTCGTCGACGAAGATCGGGATCGGCGACTCGTCCTTCAGCCGCGCCCCGTCGGGATCGCCGGCGCGCAACGGCTGCTCGCAGTAGTCGACGCCGAGGTCGGCGAGCCTGGGGAGCGCCTCGAGCGCTTCGTCGATCGTCCAGTACTCGTTGACGTCGACGCGGATCGGGCCGCGCCAAGCCTCGCGGACCGCGGCGACGCGATCGACGTCCCGCCCGTCACGGCCACCCAGCTTCAGCTTGAGGCTCTTGAAGCGCCCGGCGCGGGCGGCCTTGGCGGCCATCTCGTCCGGCTCGCCGAGCCCGATCGTCCAGGACGTCGGGGGCCCCGCGCGGCGAAGCCCCAGGAAGCGCCACGCAGGCAGCCCGGCGAGCTTCGCGCAGAGATCGTGCAGCGCTGCGTCGAGCGCGGCCCTGGCCGCGTACTCCCGCTCCGGCAGGCGGCTCAGCACCTCCTCCAGCGCGAAGGGGTCGTCGCCGAGGGAGCCGGCGGCTTCCTCGAGGTACGCGGCGGCCGATTCGGCGGATTCCTCGTACCGCTCGATCGGCGCCGCCTCTCCGAAGCCTGTCACGCCTTCGTGCTCGAGCTCGACCCAGGCGACGTCGGCCGTCTCGGTCGTGTGGCGCGCGATCACGAACGGCTCGGCGAGCGGGAGCGCCTCGATCCGCACGGTCAGTTGCATCGCGCGAATGTAGCCCCTCATCCGAGGGAGTGTTTCGAGGGGCAATCGGTCGATCCAATTGTCAACGATGGCGATGGAACGAATCGACCTGCGCGACTTCCTCGGCAAGGCGCTGGAGCAGCTCGGTCCGGCGATCCCCGACCGAGTCGTCTTCAGCTGCCGGCTCGGCGACACCCCGGAGGTGCACGCCGACCCCGACGATCTGGTCTCGGCGCTGGCGGACCTCCTCCACCACGTCTGCCAGGCGGGCGACGAGGTGATGCTCCGCACCGGCACGGTCTCGGGCCGTTCGGGGCCGCATGCGTTCTTCGAGGTCAGCAGGCCGGACGCAGGCACCCGCCTGATCGTCCCGGTCCCCGTCTTCAGACGAGACATGCGCCTGGCGGCGTCAGGGGACAGCACCTAGGTTCGCCGCCGGAGCGGGGGAACCAGGGGTTTCCCCGCGCTTGATGCGCCTGGCAGGAATCGAACCTGCGACCTCGCGCTCCGGAGGCGCGCGCTCTATCCCCTGAGCTACAGACGCTTGCAGGCCATTCTAGCCGGGTCGGGCTAGAGCCATCCCGCGCGCTTGAAGGTGCGGAAGAGCAGCAGGCACGCCCCGGCCATGACCGCGAGCGCGAACGGGTAGCCGATGCGCCAGCCCAGCTCCGGCATGTGCTCGAAGTTCATGCCGTAGATGCCGCTGACGAGCGTCGGGACGGCGATGATCGCGGCCCAGGCCGAGATCTTCCGCACGTCGTCGTTCTGCTGGACGCTGATCTGCGTCAGGTTCGCCGAGAGAACGCTCGTCAGGAGCTCGCGGAAGCCCTGGATCTCGCGCACCGCGCGCAGCACGTGGTCCTTCACGTCCCGGAAGTACGGTTGCAGCTCGGCGGTGACGATCGAAGAATCGGTCCGCTCGAGGCGCTCCACCGGATCGCCGAGCGGCGCGATCGCATCGTGCAGCTCGAGCACCTCCCGCAGCAGCTTGTAGATGCGCTCCGCCGGATTCCGTCTGGAGCCCGAGAACACCTCGGCCTCGACCTCGCGGATGTCGTGGTCAACGGCGTCGAGCACCGGGAGGTAGCCGTCGACGACCTTGTCGAGCACGGCGTGGAGGACCGCGCCGGGCCCGCAGCGGAGCAAGTCCGGCCGCGACTCGAGCTCCAGTCGGACGCTGTGGAGGTCGGTCTCGTCGTGGCGGACGGTGATCACGAAGCGCTCGCCCAGGAAGAGCTGGATCTCGCCGGTCTCGACCGCCTCCTCGGCTTCGTCGTAATGCACCGTCTTCAGCACGGTGAAGATCGAGTCGCCGTACATCTCGAGCTTCGGGCGCTGGTGGGCCTTGATCGCATCCTCGACGGCGAGCTCGTGGAGGTCGAACTCGCGCCGAACCGCGTCGAACTCCTCCGACGTCGGCCTGTACAACCCAATCCAGGCGAGGCTTCCGTCGCTGCGGCTCGCCTCGAACGCATCTTCGAGCTGAAGCTCGCCCGAGCGCCGGACGCCCTGGTCGTAGATGGCCATGTCGACGATCACGGGCGGATTATGGAGAGGCGTGGCGGGTACCATGGCGAAAGCCATGAGGACGGACGACCCGCTCAGTACCTATGCCGAGCCTGCCCCGCATCCGGTCTCGCTCGCGCGGCACGCGCGAGGTCGTCGCGCCCACGGCGCGCACGCCTGCTGAGCTCAGCTCGAACGGCCTCAGCTGGATCCACCTCGACTCGCCCACGAGCGAGGAGGCGACCGCGCTCGCGGAGCGCTTCGGCTGGCACCCGCTGGACGTCGAGGACGTCCTCTCGAAGCGCCAGCGGCCGAAGGTCGACGAGTACGACGACTACCGCTTCGTCGTCCTCCACTTCCCGGTCTACGACAAGAACGTCCAGCGGCTGAACGCGGGCGAGCTCGACGTCTTCCTCGGGCCCGACTACCTCGTCACGCTGCCGACGGTCGAGCTACTCCCCGTAACACGGCTCTTCCAGCGTTGCTCGGAAGACGAGGAGCTGCGCGAGACGCTCTTCGGCAAGGGCTCCGGGTATCTGCTCTACCACGTCCTCGACGACCTCTTCGACTACTGCTTCCCGATCCTCGACAAGATCGGCCACAAGCTCGACCGCATCGAGGACGACCTGGACGAGGGGGACTTCGAGGAGATCGTCCGGGACATCTCCAAGGTCAAGCAGGAGATCATCAGCTACCGCAAGATCGTCAAGCCGCAGCGGCCGACGCTGCGCGTGCTCGAGCGGCACGTCGAGCGGTTCCTGCCCGAGGAGCTCGATCTGTACTTCGACGACCTCGTGGACGCCTCGGAGCGGATCTGGGACCTGCTCGACAACTACAAGGAGGTCGTCGAGGCGCTCGAGGCGACGAACGAAGCGGCGATCGCGCACCGCCAGAACGACGTCCTCCGCGTGCTGACCGTCTTCAGCGTGCTGCTCCTGCCGCTGACGCTGATCGCGAGCGTCTTCGGGATGAACGTCGCGTTCCCCGGCGAGGGGACGGCGGTCGCGTTCTGGGTGATCATCGCGTCGCTGGTCGGCGTCTTCGCCGGCCTGCTCGCGTTCTTCCGGCTGAAGCGCTTCTTCTAACTAGTCCGAACGCGTCATTGAACGACGGGGTCGGTCGTGCTTTGATCGCGCGGGGGGCAAAAAGGAGGTCTCTCATGGAGACACCACCACGTCGTGCCCGCCGTCCGGCGCGAGTCGCCGTGATCGTGGGCTGCATCGCCGCTCTCGCGCTGGCGGCCGTCCCGACCGCAGGGACGAGCGGGCTCGGCACCGGCCTGTATGCCTTCGTCCGGGCAGACAGCCCCGCGCCGCTGCCTGCCTGCGCGCCAGACGGAACGTGCACGGCGGCCAACCCGGTCTGGCACTTCGTCTACGTCGCGAACCTCAACCCCGTGACCGAGATCGCTGCGGGCCCGCGGACCCGTGCGACATTGCGGAATGCCTTCGTCGTCACGAGCGTGGACTTCTCGACCATCATCGACGGTGTGAGGCAGCCTGGGCCCCCGTTCACCTTCACGCCGCCGCCGAACGCGTTCTTCCGCTCGTACTCGGGCCACTGGCCGTCGACGGTGACGTGTCCTCCGGGAGGCGATCCCTGCAACCAGGTCACGAACCCCGCGGTGATCGCCGGCGAGGTCACGTCGGTCGTCTTCACCGGGTGGGCGCACGGAGCCGACGAGGCGAACGGGAGCCACGTCTTCGAGTACACGGTTCACGGAACCCTCAACGGAGAGCCGGTCAGCTTGACGGCACGCTCGCGGCCGATCGTGATGACCGACTAAGTTCACGCCCATGGCGAAGCCGCTGTGGGCGCCGTGGCGGCTCGAGTACATCGGGTCGGCCGACGAGCAGGAGGGCTGCATCTTCTGCAGCGCCGCGGAGGGCGACGACGAGTCAGGGCTCGTCGTCCACCGCGGCGCGGCGGCCTTCGTGCTCCTGAACAAGTTCCCCTACGCGTCGGGCCACCTGATGGTGGCGGCGCTACCGGCACTGGGCGAGTTCGGCGAGCTGGACGACTCGGAGCTCGTCGAGATCCACCGGCTGGCCGGACAGGGGATGGGCGCGCTCGCCCAGCTCTACGGGCCGCAGGGCTACAACCTCGGCTGGAACCTCGGGCGGATCGCCGGGCGCGGGTGTCGTCGACCACGTCCACCTCCACGTCGTCCCGCGCTGGGCCGGCGACACGAACTTCATGCCGGTGCTCGCCGACGTCAAGGTCATGCCGGAGCATCTCGCCGAGACGAGACGAAAGCTCGCCGAGAGCTGGCCCGCCTAGGGGTCAAGCGCAGCGGCGGCGCTGCCGATGGTCAAAGGGCCGCATGTCCGACCTCGACACCAGCTTCCGCCAGCGACTCGGTAGTCGCATCGAGCGCCACGTGATGCGCAGCGCCGTCGACATGCTCGACGAGCGCGGCGCCGAGCTCGACGCAGTCGAGCGGGAGCTCGAGCATCGTGAGACGGATGCCACCGAGCGCCTTGCGAAGGCAAACGCTCAGGAGGCGGAGCTCGAGCATCGCGAGCGGCGACTGGCGGAGCTCGGCGCCGGAGACATCGTCGGCCAGCCGCGCATCGACCACTTGATCCGCCAGCTCGACCGCGCCGAGGCGGCGCTCGGCGAAGTCCGGGCCGAGGCTCGGAACGAGCTTGCCGCGTCACACGAGCAGGCACAGGAACTGCAGGACCGGATCCGGCGGCTCGAGGAAGCAGAGCACCGGCGTCTACTCACGCAAGCCGACGTCACCCGCCGTGAGTCGGCGCTGTCGTCGAGGGAGCGCGAGCTCCGCGAGCAGGACGACAAGCTGCGGCGCCGCGAGCAGGAGCTCGAGGCGCGCCAGCAAGGGCTCTTGGCCCAGGACCGCCGGGTGAGCGAGCGGGAGCGGCGAGTGGATGCAACGGAGGCCGACCTCCGCGTGCGTATGGAGTCGATCACCCGCCGGGAGCGCGAGGTCGAGGAGCGCGAGGAAGCTCTGCGCGGCCGCGACAGCTCCTGGTGGAACGCCGGGCCCGCCTCCAACACGGGCTAGCGCCGCTTCGGGCTAGGGGCTCGTGATCCGCCGGTAGCCGTCGGGTCTCCGCACGAACACTTGCCAGGCGTGGAAGCCGTAGAACGCACGCAGGTCCCGACGCATCACACGGACATAGGCGAGGACGGCGTCGACGTAGAGATTCGAGTGGTTGTACGCGTAGAGAGCGCGGCGCAGATTGCGCGACGCGCCTGAGGCGCGCAGATAGTTGGCGGCTCCAAGGATGGAGTCGTACGGGTCGTAGATGTTCCCGCCAAGGCCGTATGCGCGCCACGTCGCGGGCAGGAACTGCATCGGCCCCTGCGCGCCGGCCGTGCTCGGCGAGCGAACCTTGCCGAACGCCGTCTCGATGAAGTTGACGGCCGCAAGGACCTGCCAGGGCACGCCGAAGCGACGCTGCGCCTCGCGGTACCAGCGCAGCAGCTGGTCAGCGGGCTCCGCTGGGCCTGTCCGGAAGCTCCGGAGGGGTCGCGTAGTGGGCGGCGTGAGCCGGACGAGTGACCGGCGCGCAGTGAGCACGTCCCGCGCATCGGCGCGCAGCTCGCGCGGAAGCCGCCGGACGACGTCGTCGCCCGTCCGCCGGCGCGCGAGGCCGAGGGCGAGATAGAGACGCTGCTGGTGCAGGGCCCAGAGGCGTAACTCCCGCGGCTGCCGCGCGGTCCCGGATGCGCGCCAGGCCTCCACGTCCGTGTGGAGCGACTTCGTCGCCACGGTGAGGCGTTTCGCGATCGCTGCAGAGCCGGACGGGAGCGGCGCGTTCGGGGCTGGCGCGGCCGACGGCACAACTAGTGCGGCGGCGGCGAGCAGGGCTACGGCGAGCATTCAGACGCGGCGGGTGGAGAGAGCGGACGACGGGGGTCGAACCCGCGACCTTCGGCTTGGGAAGCCGACGCTCTACCAACTGAGCTACGTCCGCGTCGGTCGTAAGGATAGCCTCCTGGCCGCCGAATGATCCTCGCCCGCCTCGCCGCCCTCCTGCTCCTCGCCGCGACCTTCGCGGGCTGCGCACTGAGCGAAAACGAGGCCGACCACCAGGCCGGGGCGTCGGTGAAAACGCTGCTCGAGCGCGAGTACATCGGCGACTACAAGGGCGCCTGGAACGACCTCCATCCGCGGCACCAGCGCTATGTGACGCAGAACGAGTACTTCGAATGCCGCCGCGGGATCGACATCCGAGGCACCCTCGAGTCCGTGCTGATCGTCGACGTGCAGGACAGGCCGCTGAACGTCTACGGGCTCCCGCCTCGTACCCCCGCCAAGCAGGTGCGGGTGCGCGTCACGACGGACGAGGACGAGTACACGGCGAACTATCACACCGTCCTCGTCGGCGACCGCTGGCGCTGGGTGCTGAGCGACCGGGCAGCGCGCGGCTTTGCGCGCACCGACTGCCCCTTCTGAGCTAAAGGCCTGAAGTGAGATTCACCCGGGCCGGATGACGCCCCAGACACGGCGCCGGATCAGCGCGTTCGCCCGCGACACGTAGCTCCGCTACGCGCCGCGAACGACCACACTGCCCGGCTTGGTCTGGAGCGCCCCCGGCTGCGGCTGAATCTCACATCAGCCCTTGCGGAATAATCCCTCCCGGACTTCAAGGGAGGACTGACATGGCAGAGCTGCACGAGATTGCGACAGCCCTCGTCGCCGACGGGAAGGGGATCCTGGCGGCGGACGAGAGCTCCGGGACGATCAAGAAGCGCTTCGACTCGATCGGCGTCGAGTCGACGGAGGAGAACCGGCGGGCCTACCGCGACCTCCTCTTCACCACCGAGGGCGCGGAGGAGTTCATCAGCGGCGTGATCCTCTACGACGAGACGATCCGCCAGAGCTCGGCCGACGGCACGCCGTTTCCGAAGCTGCTCGAAAGCCGCGGGATCATCCCCGGGATCAAGGTCGACGCGGGCGCGAAGCCGCTGGCCGGCTCGCCCGACGAGACGGTCACCGAGGGCCTCGACGGCCTGCGCGAGCGGCTCGAGGAGTACTACGAGCTCGGGGCGCGCTTCACGAAATGGCGCGCGGTGATCTCGATCGGCAAGGGGCTGCCCAGCGAGTACGCGATCTGGACGAACGCCCACGCGCTCGCGCGCTACGCCGCGCTCAGCCAGGAGGCGGGCCTCGTCCCGATCGTCGAGCCGGAGGTGTTGATGGACGGCGGCCACTCGATCGAAGAGTCCTACCGCGTCAGCGAGCGCACGCTCCGCGCCCTCTTCACCGAGCTGTTCGATCAGCGCGTGGAGCGCGAGGGGACGCTGCTGAAGACGAACATGGTCGTCTCCGGCTACGAGTCCTCCGACCAGGCGGACGTGGACACCGTGGCCGAGTACACGATCAGGTGCCTGAAGAACACCTGCCCGGGCTCCGTGCCCGGCGTCGTCTTCCTCTCCGGCGGCATGTCCGACGAGGACGCGACGGCGCGCCTGAACGCCATGAACCAGCGCGGGCCGCACCCGTGGGAGCTCTCGTTCTCCTACGGCCGGGCGCTCCAGGCGCCGGCGCTCAAGGCGTGGGGCGGCGAGACCGCGAACGCCGAGGCCGCGCAGCAGGCGTACTACCGGCGCGCGAAGTTCAACGGCGCGGCACGCACCGGCTCCTACGCCCCGGAGTGGGAGAAGGAGGAGGTCCCGGCATAGTGCTCACCGCGCGGTGACCACCTCGCCGTCGGGGTTAAGAATGACTGCGTGAGTAGCCAGCCCGGCCTCGAAGGTCGGGCACTCGCTGGCGGCATCACGCAGCCGGCGACGCTCGTAGTCCACGACGACGATCCAGTCGCCGCCGTCGTCGTAGATGCACGGCGTCCGGCGTAAGTCGACGTTTTGATCGACGGCTGCTTGATACGCCTCGTCTGCCTGTCGGATCATGCGGTCGCGCGCGCTGGTCGGCTCGTCGTCCGTCCAGGCGCACCCGCCTAGTGTTGCGGCCCCCGCAATCAAGCCGATCAGACGTCGCATGGCAACGCCCGCCTACTACCGGAGGGCGAGGTTCGAGATCTGCTCGAGCTTTTCGAACGAGTGCTGCGCCTCGATCCGCCGCACCGTGCCCGAGCGTGAGCGCATCACGATCGAGTCCGTGATCGCCCCCTCTCGCGTGTAGCGGACGCCGCGCAGAAGCGCGCCGGTCGTCACGCCGGTCGCTGCGAAGAAGACGTCGCGCGCGCCCACGAGATCATCGGTTGTGAGCACGCGGTCGAGGTCGTAACCGTCGTCGATCAGGCTCTGCCGCTCCTCGTCGTTCCGCGGCCACAGCTTCCCCTGGATCGCCCCGCCCACGCACTTGAGCGCTGCGGCCGAAAGGACGCCCTCCGGCGTGCCGCCGATGCCCATCAGCAGGTCGACGCCAGTGCCCGGCTGCGCGGCGGCGATCGCCGGAGCGACGTCGCCGTCAGTGATCAGTAGCACCTTCGCTCCGACCTCCCGCAGCTCCTTGATCAGACTCTCGTGCCGATCCCGGTCGAGCACGACGACGGAGACCTCGCTCGGTGAGACCCCCTTGGCCTTCGCGACGGCCCTGACGTTCTCGGCGGGCGGCGCCTCGATGTCGATCGCGTCGGCTGACTCAGGCCCGCACGAGATCTTGTCCATGTAGACCGCCGCGCCCGGGAAGAACATCGTCCCGCGCTCGGCGAGCGCGATCGTGGTGATCGCGTTCGGCATCCCGAGCGCCGTCAGCCGCGTGCCTTCGAGCGGATCGACGGCCACGTCGACCTCGGGCCCGTGGCCGCTTCCGACCTCCTCCCCGTTGAAGAGCATGGGAGCCTCGTCCTTCTCCCCCTCGCCGATCACGATCGCCCCGGTCATCTCGGCGGTGTCGAGCATGATCCGCATCGCGTCGACCGCGGCCTGGTCGGCGGCGATCTTGTCGCCCCGCCCGATCCAGCGGCCCGCGGCCATCGCCGCGGCCTCCGTCACGCGGACGAGCTCGAGTGCGAGGTTGCGGTCCGGCGCCTTTGAGGGACTCCCTGCTGGCGCGGCACTCTCGGTGGTCTGCGCCATGGGCCCATCCTAAAGCCTCACTACATGCGGTCGGGCGCTTCGACCCCGATCAGGTCGAGCGACCGAGCGAGCACGGCCTTCGTCCCGACGCACAGCGCGAGGCGGAACTCCTGCGCGTCGCTCTCGAGCACGCGATGGTGGTGATAGAAGCGGTGGAAGTCGTCTGCGACCCGGATCGCGTAGGTCGGAATCCCGTGCGGCGCGCGCCGCTCGGTCGCCTCCCGGATCACCTCTGGAAGCTCGGCGAGCCGCTTCACGAGCTCACGTTCCTCGGGAGCGAACTCCTCCGGAGGTTCCGGCGACGCCTCCGCTTCCCCCGCGTTCCGCAGGATCCCGGCGATCCGCGCGTGCGCGTACTGGACGTAGTAGACAGGGTTCTTCTCGCTCCGCTCCTTGGCGAGATCCACGTCGATGTCGATCGCCTGGTCGTGGCCGCGCGAGACGAGGTACCAGCGAGTCGCGTCGATCCCGATCTTGTCGATCAGCTCGGCAAGGAAGACGACGTCGCCCCGCCGCTTCGACGACTGCTTCGCCCGGCCGCCCTCGACGATGTGGACGAGCTGGTAGATCAGCACCTCGAGGCGATCGGGGTCGTGGCCGAGCATCGCCGCGGCGGCCTTGAGCCGAGCCACGTAGCCGTGGTGGTCGGCGCCCAGCACGTAGATCAGACGGTCGAAGCCGCGTCCGAACTTGTTCAGGACGTAGGCCACGTCGCCCGCGTAGTAGAGGTAGCTGCCGTCCGCCGAGCGAATCAGCGGCCGGTCCTTGTCGTCGCCGTGCTCGCTCGTCCTCGCCCAGGTCGTCCCCTCCGCCTCGTAGGTGTCGAGCTTCGCGACGGCCTCCGGGATCTCGCCCTCGATGTCGCGCTCCCGCACCCACGACTCGACGGGGACTCGGAAGGCGGCAAGCTCCTCCTCGATCACCTTCAGCATCCGCTCGACCGGGTCGCCGGGCTCCTCGGCGATCCCGGTGACATAGGCGCCCGTGTACCCGTCCTCCGGCGGCTCCTCGCCGCGGCGGCGCGCCTCGACCGATTCCCGGAAGAGCTCGATCTGGCGTCCGACGTCGTTGAAGTAGTACTCACGCTCGACCTCGTTCCCGGCGAACCCGAGCAGCCTCGCAACCGCGTCGCCGTAGGCCGCGTTGCGGGCGGAGCCCACGGTCAGCGGCCCGGTGGGGTTCGCCGAGACGAGCTCGACCTGGACGCGCTCCCGTTTCTCCGCGAAGCCGCCGCCGTAGTCCGTGCCTGCCTCCAGCAACTCGCCCAGCACCTCGCCGAACCAGTCGCGCGCGAGGAACAGGTTCACGAAGCCTGGCCCCGCGACCTCGGCCCGGTCGACCTGAGGGAGCGCCGCCGCCTGATCGCACGCCGTTCCGCCGCCTCGCGCGGCGGCCGTCCGTCCTTCGGCGCCGCGCGCAGCGCGACGTTCGTCGCGTAATCGCCGTGCGCTGCCCGCGTTGGCCGCTCGAGCGTGACCGGAGCACCGACCAGGCGCTCGAGCTCCTCCTCCAGACGGCGCAGCGCCCTAGCGGGCAACGGCCTGATTCCGAGCGAAGAGCTCCTCGAGCCGAGCAAGCTCGTCCGGCGAGCCCACGCAGATCATCACGTCGCCTTCCTCGAGCCGGGTATCGGGGTTCGGCGTCGTGTCGAACGTGCCGTCGTGGCGACGTAGCGCGATGATCAGCGCGCCGGTCTCGCTCCTCACCTTGAGACCCTTGATCGTCTGCCCGATCCGGCCCGACGCCGCCTCGACGACGATCTCCTCGAAGCGCAGGTCCGGCCCACCTGCAGCGGAGACGACGTCGAGAAACGCCGCGACCTGCGGCTGGAGGACGAGCTTCGCCATCTCCCTCCCCGCGGTCGAGTACGGCTCGACGACGCGATCCGCGCCCGCCAGGCGGAGCTTCTTCGCGGCGTCGGCATCGGAAGCCCGGGCGACGATGAAGAGATCGGGGCGCTGGTTCCTCGCAGACAGCGTGATGTAGAGGTTGTCGGCATCCGAGTCGGAGGAGGCCACAAGCCCTTTCGCGCGTGCGAGCCCGGCTTCCGCCAGATCCTCGTCCTCGGTGCCGTTCCCGTCCACGTAGAGCACGTCGTGCTCGCGCGCGGCAGCGAGCGCGTCGGCGTTGAAGTCGAGCACGACGAACTGCACGCCGGCCTCGTTGAACTCGTCCCCGGTCTCACGGCCGACGCGGCCGTAGCCGCAGATGATGTAGTGGTCTCGTAGCTGCTCGATCTTCCGCCTCCGCCTGCGCTCGATGATGGCGCCGGTGACGACGCCGTGCGTGATCGCCTCGACGATCAGCGCGCCGATGTACGCGAAGATTGCCACGCCCGCAACAACGAGAAAGAGCGTGAGGAGCTCAGCGCCCTCGCCTTCGGGCCGGGAGTCCAGGCCGAAGAGCGAGACGGTGACGACGGCCCGGTAGAAGGCGTCGACCCAGCCCTCGTCCAGGAGCGCGTGGAAGCCGATCGTTCCGATCGCGAGAGTCGCGGCGACCGCCACCACCGTTGCCAGGACGCGGCGGCCACTGAACGTGCCCTCCACAGGGGTAGTATCGCCACGTGAACGGCGACGGAGTCGAGCGCCAGCTCAACATCCACCTGGACCCGGAGAACCTCGCCGGCGTCTACGCGAACTTCGCCAACATCAGCTTCTCGGACTACGAGTTCACGCTGACCTTCGCCCGGATCGACCACGAGGTCGAGGAGGGCGACATCCCCGGCGTCGTCGTCAGCCGGGTGAACGTCTCCTCGCGGTTCATGAAGGAGCTCCTCGACGCGATGAACGACTCGTGGTCGAAGTGGACGACGCGCGAGGGGATCAAGAACCTTCCCGAAGCGCCGCCGCGCGAGCAGCCGTAATCGCGTTCGAGCGGGCTCGGGTGGGTCTCGAGCAAGACGCGCGCCCACGGCGGCGGCGTCGGGTCGGCGAGTGACGCTTGGGCCAGCTTCCGCGTCAAGCGCGCATAGGCGTCGGGCTCGCCGGTCGCCTGCATCGCGAGCCAGTCCGCCTCGGCTTCGTAGCGCCGTGAGATCGCGTTCACGACGGGGAGCAGCGCGAGCTGGATCACCGCGAGGGCGAGCAGCGCGAGCGGCACCGCCGCAGGCTGCCCGAGCCCGCCGCGCCTTCGAGTGACGCGTGCGATTGCGTAGGCGCCCGGAATCGCAAGGAGCGCCACCCAGCCGATGCTCTTCCAGATGTGGCTTGCCTCGACGTGGCCGAACTCGTGCGCGACGAGTGCCCGGATCTCGGCCCTCGTGAGCCGGCCGTCGAGCGCCGTGTCCCAGAGGATGATCCGCTTCGACGGCCCGACGCCGTAGAGCTCGGCGTTGATCGCCCGCGTCCGCCGGCTGGCGTCCCGGACCTCGACATCGATCTCCCCCACTCCCTGGCGGCGCGCGAGCTGCTGGACGTCGTCGGCGACCGGCCCGGCGCGGAGCGGCTCGAGCCGCGGGACGAGCAAGAACGGCTGCGCGAGCAGGAACACCGCGGCAAGCACGGCGAACGCGGGGCCGCCGACGAGCCACCAGCGCTCGCCGAGCCTCCGCGCCAGCAGCATCACGAGCGCGATCGCGACGCACGCCGCGGCGAGCGTCCCGAGCCGCTCGAGCCACGGGTCGACGAGGATCGTCGCGTAGTCGGCGCTCGAGATGCCGTATCGGCGCCTCCACCAGTGGGCGCCGAGGACGAACGGGAGCCGCGCGGCCCAGACGGCGGCCAGCGTGGCCGCACCGAGCGCCACGCCGCCGAGCACGCCCCGCACGCGGGCGCGCGGTGCGAGCCACACGGCGATGCCGAGCACGGCGAGCTCCACGAGCAGCGCGCCGAGCCAGAAGAGGCGCAACCCCTGTTCGTAGCGCCCACTCCGCTCGACGTGCTCGACGCCGAACACCCCCCGCTCGTCGAGCTCCGGAGCCTCGAGCTCCGGGACGGTCGTGCGCCACAGCAGCCAGGCGGCGCCCAGCCACAGGGCCGCTGCCCCCGCGATCCCCCAGAATCTCGTCGTGCGCGTCGCCGTCATCTCGGATGTCCATGCCAACCTTTACGCGCTCGAGGCGGTGCTCGCCGAGATCGACCGCAATCCGCCCGACGCGATCTGGTGCCTGGGGGACACCGTCGGCTACGGGCCGCGGCCGAACGAGTGCTGCGACCTCGTCCGCGATCGGGCCGATCTCACGCTGATCGGGAACCACGACCTCGTCGCGCTGGGGTCGGCCGAGGTTGCGCTCGACGAGTTCAACCCGGAGGCGGCCGCAGCATCGCGCTGGACCGCGAACGAGCTGTCGGCGGAGTCCCGCCGCTTTCTCGAAGGGCTCGAGCCGGCGGCGGAGACCGAGGGCACGCAGCTCTTCCATGGAAGCCCGCGCGATCCGGTGTGGGAGTACGTCCTCACGGGGCTGGTCGCGCTCGAGTCGTTCCGGCTGACACATGCGCCGCTCGTCCTCGTCGGGCACACGCATGTCGCGACGGCGATCTCGCTCGAGGACGAGCGGCTCGAGGGAGGGACGGCAGAGCGCGGTTCCGAGCTAGACCTCGACGGCCGCCGCTGGCTGCTGAACCCGGGCTCCGTCGGGCAGCCTCGCGACGAGGATCCAGACGCCGCCTGGCTCGAGCTCGACCTCCGTGCCAAGCGCGCCCGATTCCACCGCGTTCCCTACCCTGTGGGTCGAACCCAAGAGGAGATCCGGGAAAGGGGGTTGCCCGATGCGCTGGCGGAGCGCCTTGCTCATGGGCTGTAGCGCGGTTGCACTAGCCGCATGCGGCGGCGAGCAGCAACAGGCCGAGCGCACGACCGACGTCGGCCCGACGATCCCGTCGTCCGTCGCGGACCCGCTCGCGGCGCGAAGCGCAAAGGTCGGCGCGCTGCTCGACTCCGGCGAGAGGTGCGCCGCGCGCAAGGAGGCCGCCGCGCTGCGGGCAGACCTCACGACGTCAATCGAGAACATTCCCGAGATCTACCTCGAGGACCTCTCTGGCCTCGTGAACGAGATCGAGTCGCAGATCCCCGATTGCCCGCAGATTCCCCCGCCCCGAATGGTTCCGCCGCCGGACGAGCCACACGGCGACGACAAGGCAGTCGAGACGACGTCGCGGGCCGACGTCCTTCCGCGCGGCGACACGCCGGCCGAGTCGGCACGGCTGCTGTCCGAGTGGTTGCGCGAGCGCGCGGTAGAGTTGATGGGAAATTCAGCCGCAGCCGGGCAGACCAAGCCGGGCAGTGTGGTCGTTCGCGGCGCTAGCGACGCTACGTGTCGACCGCGGTGCCGGCCTGCGGGCGTTCCGCCCCGAACGTGATGCCCTCGCGAGCCAGCGCCAGCTGGACTTCCTCGCGCGCCTTGTAGATCCGCCACTTGACCGTGGCAAGCGTGATCTCGAGCGAGTCGGCGATCTCCGTGTAGGAGAGGCCGACCACGTCACGCAGGAGCAGCGCCATCTTCAGCTCGACGTTCAGCTCGTTGACAGACCGCCAGACGGCATCCATCGCCTCCACGCGCTCGGCCGGCGCATCGAGCACCTCGAGCGGCGGGATGTCGTCGATCGTGGCGACCGATCTCGGCCGGCGCTCGCTCGCACGCATCTCGTCGAGGACGCGGTTCTTGGCCACCTGGAAGAGCCAGGTTGTGAAGCGACATCTCAGCGAGAACTTCGGCAGCCCCTGGTAGACCCGCAGGAAGATCTCCTGCGTCAGGTCTTCGGCCAGGGCACGGTCACCCACGAGCCGCAGCACGTAGTTGAAGACCGGTGTTTCGTAGGTGCGGACGATGATGTTGAACGCCCGCTCATCGCCCCGCTGGGCCTTTCGCAGTACTCCATGATCGGGCTGGGGGAGCGCCAAGGGAAGTCGAGTATATCCCCGCTACCCGGGGCTCATCGTCAAGTTTTTGCCGGTCATTTGTAAGGATGGCTGGAGTCCGAGGAGCGCGAGCGCTGTGGGAGCCAGATCCGACAACTCGCCCTCGTGGACCGTCAGGCTCGTGTCGGTCGCCACGAGCGGCACAGGGTTGGTCGTGTGCGCTGTGTGCGGGCTGCCGTCGGGCTCGAGCATATGCTCGGCGTTCCCGTGGTCGGCCGTGACGAGCGCCACGCCGCCGAGTTCCGCCACCGTGGCGACAACCCTGCCGAGGCAGGCGTCGACGGTCTCGACGGCCTTGACGGCCGCCGGAATCGATCCAGTGTGTCCGACCATGTCCGGGTTCGCGAAGTTCAATACGGCGAAGCCGTAGTCGCCGGTTTCGATCGCCTCGACGAAGCGATCGGTCACCTCGGACGCCGACATCTCGGGCTTGTGGTCGTAGCTCGGGACGTCGCGCGGCGACGGGACGAGGATCCGCGTCTCGCCCGGGAACTCCTCCTCCCGGCCGCCGTTGAAGAAGTAGGTCACGTGCGCGTACTTCTCGGTCTCCGCGACGTGAAGCTGGCCAACGCCGTGCTCGGCGAGCACCTCGGCGAGGACGCCCGTGAGCTCCTGCTCCGGGAAGGCCACGGGAACCTCGAAGTCGTCTCGGTAGGCAGTCATCGTCGTTACATCGAATCCTGAGGCAAGAAGCTTCTGCGTCAACTGCCTCATTCGATCCGGCCGGAAGTTGAAGAGAACCAGGACGTCGTCCTTTGCGATGCGCGGCCGCCCCTCGAGCACGATCGGCTCGACGAACTCGTCGGTCACGCCTTCGTCGTAGCTGCGTTGCACTTCGGTCACAGGGACTGTCCCTGTGACGCCTTCGTCACCGAGGAGCAACGCGGCAAGCGCGCGCTCGGTCCGCTCCCAGCGCTGATCGCGATCCATCGCGTAGTAGCGCCCGACGATCGTCGCGATCTTCTCCGCGGGCAGCTCGGCGAGGTCGGACACGGCCGAGGTGGGCGAAACGTCCCTTCCGTCGGTGAAGGCGTGAATCCAGCTGCGGTCAGCCATTCCTTCCCGCTCGGCCAGCTCCAGGAGGGCGCGGAGATGCTCGAGGTGCGAGTGGACGCCGCCGTACGAGACCAGGCCGAGCAGGTGCATGTTCGTACCGCGCGCCTTCGCCCGTTCGAATGCTGCGCGCAGGACGGCGTTCGAGTACAGCTCGCCACTCTCGATCGCGCGGTTGATCCGGACGAGATCCTGGTACGGGATGCGACCAGACCCGATCGTCAGATGCCCCACCTCGGAGTTCCCCATCTGGCCCGGCGGGAGCCCGACCGCCTCACCGGACGCCTCGAGCGTCGTGCGCGGATAGGTCGACCAGAGCCCGTCGAACACCGGCGTCTCCGCGAGCTCGACGGCATTCCCCGGCCCGGGCGGCGCGCAGCCCCAGCCGTCGAGGATCACGAGCGCGACTAGGGGGAACCGGCGCGGCAAATCGCGACGAACGAGTCCAGCTCGAGCGAAGCGCCGCCGACGAGCGCGCCGTCGACGTTCTCCTGCGAGAGCAGCTCGGTCGCGTTGTCGGGCTTCACCGAGCCGCCGTATAGAACGGGAACCTCGATCAGGCTCTTGATCAAGCGCGTGCGCTTCCTCGGCCTGATCCGGCGTCGCGGTCCGCCCGGTGCCGATCGCCCAGACGGGCTCGTAGGCGATCGCGAGCCGTTCGAGGTGGTCGTCGTCGACCGCCGTCCGGAGCGCCTCGACCTGGCGGCGCAGCACGGCTCTCCGTCTCTCCGGCCTCGCGCTCCTCCTTCCGTCTCGCCGACGCACGCGATCACGCGACGCCCACCGTCGAGTGCGGCCTTCGACGCGCAGTGCCGCCGTCTCGTCGCTCTCGGCGAACAGCTGCCGGCGCTCGGAGTGCGCGACGATCGCTCCTGTCACGCCGAGCTCGAGCAGCATGGCGGCGGAGACCTCGCCTGTGTACGCGCCCTCCTTCGCCCAATGGACGTTCTGCGCGACACCGCGATCGACGTTCCCGCGAGGACGCTGACCGCAGGTGGAGCGAGGTGTAGGGCGGGCAGACAACCGCGTCGACGCCCTCGAGCTCTCCTTCACGGTCGCGAAGCGCGGCGCAGAACTCCGTCGTCTCCGAAGCGGTCTTGTACATCTTCCAGTTGCCGGCGATGAGCATCCGCTAGTCCTCCGGGATCACCGCGACGCCGGGCAATTCCTTGCCCTCGAGGAACTCGAGCGCCGCGCCGCCGCCCGTCGAGACCCAGGACACGCGGTCGTCCAGCCCCACTTCGCGCAGCGCGCGAACCGAGTCGGCGCCGCCGACGACCGTGAAGCCGTCCACCTCGGCGACCGCCTGTGCCACGGCCTTCGTTCCTTCCGCGAAGCGCGGCCACTCGAAGACGCCCATCGGCCCGTTCCAGAAGACCGTCTTCGCGCCGCGAATCCGCCTGCCGAAGTCCTCGCGGGTCTCGGGACCGACGTCGAGCCCGAGCCAGCCTTCCGGAAGCTCGTCGAACGGGACGACCTGCGTTTCGGCGTCCGCCTCGAACGCCGACGCCGCCACCACGTCGCGCGGCAGCACGACCTCGAAATCCAGTGGGTTCTCCGTCCTCACCTGCTCCGCCATCTTTCCACCGATCAGCACCTCGTCCGCCCTTCCACCGAGATGTTGCAGCACGCCGAGCTTGTCGTCGACCTTCGCGCCGCCCGAGACGAGCACGAACGGCCGCTCGACGTCACCGAGGAGCGTGCCGAGCTCCTCGAGCTCCCGTTCGAGCAGAAGCCCCGCATGGGCGGGCAGGATCTCCGCCACACCGACCGTCGACGCATGCGCGCGGTGAACCGAGCCGAACGCGTCCTGGACGAAGAGATCCCGGCCGTCGGCCAGCTCTCGCGCGTAGGACGCGTCGTTCTGCGTCTCGCGCGGGTCGAACCGCGTGTTCTCGAGCACGACGAGCCGGGGATCCGAGACGAGCTCCCGCAGCCGATCCTCCACCGGCCGCATCGAGAACGCCGCGTCGAAGCCTTTCGGCCGCCCGAGATGCGAGCACACTGCGACCTCCTCCGCCCCGCGCTCAAGCAGGAGCTCGAGCGTCGGCAGCGCAGCGCGGATCCGCATGTCGTCGGCGACACGCCCGTCGTCGAGCGGCACGTTCAGATCCGACCGGACGAGCACGCGCTTCCCCGCGACGCCGGCGTCGCGGACCGAGCGCGGGCGCCTACGCGCCAACCGCGGCGCCGACGGAGGCCGAAACCTTCTCGACGACGTCGACGAGGCGGCAGCTGTAGCCCCACTCGTTGTCGTACCAGCCGATCACCTTGATCATCCGCCCGCTCGCCATCGTCGAGAGGCCGTCGACGATCAGCGAGTGCGGGTTGCCGACGATGTCCGCGGAGACGATCGCGTCCTCGGTGTACTGGACGATCCCGTCCCAGTGCTCGCCGCCCGCGGCCGTGCGGAACGCGTCGTTCACCTCGTCCCTGGAGGCCTCGCGGGACAGCAGGCACACGAGATCCGTGACGCTCCCGTCGGGGACCGGTACGCGCATCGCCATCCCGTCGAGCCGGCCCTCCAGCTCGGGGATCACGAGCGACGTCGCCTTCGCCGCGCCGGTCGACGACGGGATGATGCTCTGCGGCGCCGCACGCATCCGCCGGAGATCCGGCTTGCCCTTGCGAGTCATGGCGATCTGGTCGAGCAGCTGCTGCTCGGTCGTGTACGCGTGGATCGTGGTCATGAAGCCGGTCTCGATCCCGAACTTCTCGAGCAGAATCTTCGCCATCGGCGCGACGGAGTTCGTCGTGCAGGACGCGTTCGAGATGATGTGGTGCTGGTCGGGGTCGTACTTGTCGTCGTTGACGCCGAGGACGACCGTGATGTCCGGATCGGTGGCGGGCGCCGAGATCACGACCTTGCTCGCACCGGCCTCGAGGTGTTGTGCCGCGTCGTCGCGCGCCGTGAACAGCCCGGTCGACTCGATGACGACGTCGACGCCGAGCTCACTCCAAGGGAGCGCCGTGGGCTCGCGCTCCGAGAGCACCTTGACGCTCTTGCCGTCGACGATGAGCTCGCCGTCGCCGTGGCCGATCTCCGCCTGAAGCACGCCGTGCGTCGAGTCGTACTTGAGCATGTGCGCGAGCACGTCGTCGGACGCCAAATCGTTCAGTGCCACGACCTCGAAGTCCGGCTCCTGCTTCAGATAGGCGCGAAAGAAGTTCCGCCCGATCCGTCCGAATCCGTTGATCGCCACGCGCTTCGCCATGCCCCCTCCTCCGGGTCGCTGGCCACGAACTCTACTTCGGCTCACCCGGGAGGGGGATCGAGCGGAATCGGCCCGATCCCGAGACAACGCAAGTCGTCGTGTCCTTCGCTCGCGCTCTTACCTGCACCGTCGTCGCCAGCCTCGCGCTGGCCGGCAACGCCTCTGCCGATCTCCAGATCGGCGTCGCCGACGACCTCGGCTTCCACGCCGACACCTCGTCGTGGTTCTTCGACAACCTCGGCGAGCTCGGCATGCGCGAGAACCGCGTGACCGTCCCGTTCGACGCGTCCGCGCCGGACACGATCCAGAGCCGTGCCGCCCTCGATCTCTACGTTCCGCTGGCCACGCTGCGCGGCGTCAACGTCGTCTTCTCCGTCGCGCCCTCGAAGGCGCGCGCGCTGACCGACAACCCGAGCGCGGTGCGACAGTTCGCCGACTACCTGGCGCTGCTGGCGCGCACCTACCCGACGGTGAAGGACATCATCGTCGGCAACGAGCCGAACCAGCCCCGCTTCCACCAGCCCCAGTTCGACTCGGCGGGCCGCAGTGCCTCGCCGGCCGTGTACTTCTCGGTCATGGCCGCGGCCTATGACTCGCTCAAGGCGGTCGACCCCTCGATCCGCGTGATCGGGCTCGGCCTCTCGCCGCGCGGCGGCGATCAGCCGGACGCCCCGAACAACGTCTCGACCTCGCCCGTCCGCTTCATCCACGGGCTCGGCAAGGCGTACCGGGCGAGCGGCCGGAGCAAGCCGATCATGGACGAGCTCGCTTATCACCCGTACCCCGACCACGACCGCGATCCGCTGATGAAGGGCTACCGCTGGCCGAATGCCGGCGTGCCGAACCTCGGCCGCGTCAAGCAAGCGTTCTGGGACGCCTTCCGGGGCACCGCTCAGCCGACTTTTGCCGAGGGACGCGCTCGCGGCGGCATGACCTTCCGGCTCGACGAGCTGGGCTGGCAGGTCGGAGTCGCGCCGGGCTCGGAGGCCGCCTACCTCGGCCGCGAGAACATCCGGCCGACGGACGAGTCCTCGCAGGCCCGGATCTACGGCGAGGCGATCCGCTACCTCGCGTGTGACGCCTCGGTGCGCTCGATCCTCTTCTTCCTGCTGCGGGACGAGGCAGACCTCGACCGCTGGCAGGCGGGCCTCGTTCGCGCCGACGGCACGCGCCGCCCCTCGTTCGACGCGGTCAAGGGCGCCTTCGCGCAGACCGCCGGGCGCTGTCAGGGCGAAATGCGCTCGTGGCGCCACTCCACGACGGTCGAAGGCGCGCGGGTCAACTTCCCCAGGGATCGCGTCCTGCCGGCGCGCCGCCTGACTCTCGCGCTGGTCGCGAACGCCGACGAGGACGCGATGGTCGAGGCGTCGCTCTACCGCGGCAAGAAGCGGGTTCTACGGCAGACCTCGACCGTGAAGGCGTACCGCTCGCGGATCGTCCGCTTCTCGACGCGCTTCCGCCCGGGGCGCTACAGCTTCCGCGTCACCTTCCGCGCCGCGATGAACCAGGGGCGCACGAAGAGCTTCTCGGCACCGCTCCGCATCACTCGCTAGCCCTCAGGGCTGGGCGTTTGAGCAAAGAGCGACCTTTCAGTCATACTCACGCTACGGCGGGTCTGCGCTCGTCCGGCGTCGAATTCAGACCCCGTTCGGCGCCAAGGTCCGGAGCGCGGTTCAACTGGAGGGGGAGGTCGTCCTCGGAGCTTCCCCTCCGGCCCGCCGCCTTTGGCGGCGGGCCGGTCGGGCTGAACCCGCCATGCCGGCTAGGGATCGGCGAGACGAATGAGCTTCTGAAGGCGGCGGTGAACCGTTGCCTTGGTCGCCGGCGGGCGGCACTTCAATCCGAGCTCCCGAAGTGACAAGGAGGGATGCGCCAGCCGCAGTTCTGCAAGTTCCTGCAGTTCGGCTGGAAGACGGGCCAGCGCGCCGCGGCGCTGGAGCCGTCGGAGCGCCCGCAGCTGCGTTCCCGCCGCGCGACTTGTCCGCACGAGGTTCGCGTGATCGGCGTTCGCGAGCCGGTTGGCCCGCGACTTGGCGGCACCGACGACGGCGCGCTCCGCGAAGGTGAGAACGGCGCCCGGCGCTCCCGCGGCTGCGAGGAGCTCCCCGATCGGCTCGGCGCCCTTCGCGTAGGCCGACGCGTGGTCCCCGCGCTCTTGAACACCGAGGCGGATCCCCTCGCTGGCCGCGACCTCCGCGAGGAACTCCGCTCCGGCCCGGCCGCTGCAGCGCAGCTCGAGATGGCCCGGCGAGACGCTGCCCCCGCCCAGCAGCGCGCCGCGCAGGTAGGCGCCGCGGCAACAGGGTCGAGCAACGACCCTTCGAGGCGGGCGCTCGAGCGGGGAGAGCCGTGCGCTGACCACCCCCGCTTCGTGGAGCACCTGCATCGCCCGTGCCTCGCCCGACACGTGGAGCTGGTACCGGGTCTCGCCGCCGAACGCTCGGCGCCGGTAGCTGCGGATCTCGCACGCCACGCCGAAGTCCCGCAGAAGACTGAACGCGCGCCGGGCGACGGCCGAGCTCGGGAGATCCAGGTGGAGCGAGACCTCGCCGCGACCCCGTAGATGGATCCGACCGGCGGCGTGGAAGAGCGCCGACAGCTCCGCGAGCCGGTCGCACTCGCGCTTCGGCGCGATCCCCGCCAGCTCCGCCCGCACGTCCTCCGACAGCGACAAGACTCGACGAATCTACAATCCCGCCGATGAGTCAGTCCGGCCTCTTCCGCCTGCCGCCGCCGCTGAACGAGCCTGTACGCGACTACGCCCCGGGCTCGCCCGAGCGCGAGTCGGTCAAGCGCCGCCTCGCGGAGCTGCGCAGCGACAAGCTCGACATCCCGTCGGTGATCGGCGGCGACGAGGTCCGCACCGGGGACACGTTCCAGGCGGTGGAGCCGCACAACACATCGAGCGTCCTCGCCGAAGTCCACAGCGGAGGCCCCGAGCAGGTCGAGCAGGCGATCAAGGCGGCCGGCGAGGCGTGGGAGGACTGGCACCGCTGGCCGTGGGAGGAGCGCGCCGCGGTCTTCCTCCGCGCCGCCGAGCTCCTGTCCGGGCCGTGGCGCTCGACACTCGTCGCCGCGACGATGCTGAACCAGTCGAAGACGGCGTATCAGGCCGAGATCGACGCCGCCGCGGAGACGATCGACTTCCTCAGGTTCAACGTCGAGTTCATGCTCCGGATCTACGCCGAGCAGCCGATCTCGTCGCCGGGAGTCTGGAACCGGATGGAGTATCGGCCGCTCGAGGGCTTCGTCTTCGCCGTCACGCCGTTCAACTTCACCGCGATCGGCGCCAACCTCCCGAGCTCGGCGGCGCTGATGGGGAACACCGTCGTCTGGAAGCCGGCCTCGACCGCCGCGTACTCCGCGCATTGGGTGATGAAGCTCTTCGAGGAGGCGGGTCTTCCCCCGGGCGTGATCAATCTCGTCTACGGCTCGGGAGCGAAGATCGGCGACGCCGCGCTGGCGAGCGAGCACCTCGCCGGAGTCCACTTCACCGGCTCGACGCCCGTGTTCCACGGCATGTGGAACACGATCGGCGGGAACATCGCCAAGTACCGCAACTACCCGCGGATCGTCGGCGAGACCGGCGGCAAGGACTTCATCCTCGCGCACCCCTCGGCGGACGTCGACGCCGTGGCCACGGCGATCCTGCGCGGCTCGTTCGAGTACCAGGGCCAGAAATGCTCGGCCGCGTCGCGGGTCTATGCGCCGTCGAACATGTGGCCCGAGCTGCGCGAGCGCCTCGTGAAGGAGGTCGGGACGATCCGCATGGGCGACGTCTCCGACTTCTCGAACTACATGGGCGCGGTGATCGACGCCAAGGCCTTCGCCGGCCACCGCGAGGCGATCGAGTCGGCGGCGAAGAACAAGGCCGAGGTCGTCGTCGGGGGCGGGACGGACGACAGCCGCGGTTACTTCATCGAGCCGACGGTGCTCGAGACGAGCGACCCGCAGTCGCGCCTGATGCAGGAGGAGCTCTTCGGCCCGATCGTCACGACGTACGTCTACCCGGAGAAGAAATGGGGTGAGACCCTCGAGCTCGTGGACGAGACGGCGCCGTACGGCCTGACCGGCGCCGTGTTCTCGGAGGACCGCGCGGCGATCGAGGAGGCGCACGAGAAGCTGCGCTACGCGGCCGGCAACTTCTACGTGAACGACAAGCCGACGGGCGCCGTCGTCGGTCAGCAGCCGTTCGGCGGCGCCAGGGCTTCTGGGACGAACGACAAGGCCGGCTCGATGTGGAACCTGATTCGCTGGGTCAGCCCCCGGACGATCAAGGAGACGTTCGTCCCGGCGACTGACTACCGCTACCCGTTCATGGCGCCGGAGTCGACAGACGGCGCTGGTCCGACTGATCACCCTTAATCAGGCGTCAACAACCACTCGCTCCTCTGGCCGTCTAAGGACGTGATGGGCCGTCGTTTCGTCCTGGTCGTAGCGGCGGCCCTCCTTCTCTCCAGCGGTGTTGCGGGCGCCGCGTCCATCAAGGGCACGAAGCGCGCGGACTTCCTCCGCGGCACGCCGCGGGCCGACCGGATCGATGCCCGCGGCGGCAACGACAAGATCAAGGTGGACGGCGGCGGGCGCGACACGGTTCGCTGCGGGCCGGGAATCGACCTCGTCAACGCCGACGCGGTCGACCGGCTCTTCGGCTGCGAGACGGTCACACGCGTGATCGCGCGCGACCGCTACTCGGCGCCGGCGCAGCACGCGTCGATCGCGGAGCCGGACTCCCTCGCCTGGGGCTCGACGATCGTCTCGGCATTCCAGGTGGGGCGCTTCCGCGACGGCGGCGCAGTGAACACCGGCTGGGCGACGTCCCGCGACGGCGGGAGGACTTGGCGTTCGGGGGTCCTCCCCGCGCTGACGCGAGCCGCGGCCCCGGCCGGCCCTTGGGATCGCGCCAGCGACCCGGTCGTCGCCTACGACAGCGTCCACGGCGTCTGGCTGATCGCCTCGCTCGCGCTCCGCCCCGGCGACGCGGCCGCGGTAGTCGTCAGCCGCTCGACCGACGGCATCACCTGGGACGCGCCGGTTACCGCGGTCGAAGCGCCCTGGCGCCCCAACCTCCTCCTCGACAAGGAGTGGATCGTCTGCGACAACGGCGCGGGCAGCCTCCACCGCGGCAGCTGCTACGTCACCTACTCGGACTTCCGCACACTCCGGCTCGAGTTCCAGGCCTCCCGTGACGGAGGTCTGACGTGGAGCCCGCAGGTCGCCGCGCCGGACAATGCCGGACGGAGCTCGATCGTCGGCCGCTGGGCGCCGGCGCCACAGCCGGTCGTCCAACCGAACGGAACGCTCGTCGTGCCGTACTACGACGAGAACCGGGTGGCGGCGATCCGGTCGACCGACGGCGGTCGCTCGTTCTCCGCGTCCGTGACCGTCGCCGCGACAAGGTTCAAGGCGACGCCGGGACTCCGCGCGCCGCCGCTCCCCAGCGCGGAGGTCGGCGCCGGCGGAACCGTGTACGTCGTCTGGCCCGACTGCGGCGCGGCCTGCGAACGGGACGACCTCGTCCTCTCGAGCTCGGCCGACGGCGTCGCGTGGACGCCCCTCCGTCGCATTCCGCTCGGGCGGGGCGGCGACCATGTGATCCCCGGGCTTGCGGCGGATCCCGTGCGCCCTGGCCGCCTCGCACTCGTGTACTACACCTGGAAACCGGGCGATGCTCTCGACGTCGGCTTCGCCTACTCCCGAGACGGCGGCGCCCGCTGGAGCACACCTCGGCGGCTGAGCGCCCAGACGATGCGGCTCAGCTGGCCGGCGCAGGCGGGCGGCGCAATGCTCGGCGACTACATGTCGACGTCGTTCTCGGGCCGGTACGCCGTGCCGGTCTTCACGCTGGCGGCACGCCCGTCGCCGCGCCACGACCAGCCGCTCTTCAGCGGCCGGTTCCTCGTTCCGTAGGCCTCACTCCGCGTGAAACGTCCACGCGATCGCACCGCGGCGATCGCCCACCTCCGCGAAGGCCACGACGCTGTAGAGGCGCCTCTCGAGCCGTCCGATGTCCGCCCGAAACGTGGGGGATGTCGGATCCGGCTCTTCGCGGACACGGACCTCTTGGTCGTCGAGCCACAGGCGACCGCGTGGACGCTCGCCCGATGTGAGCACCTGAAAGTCCACGACCGGCTTCGCGGCGCTGGTGCCTCCGACGGCAGACTCCCCGTAGACGAGCTGGGCAAAGTTGGGCGCCACGAACCAGGCGTCCCCGTCACGTACGAGCACGAACGCCTTGGCTCCGGGACCTGAATGCCTGTCTGCTTGCGCCGCGACGACCGCGACGTCGTCTGAGAGCCGGCGGTCGAAGATGATTCGGTAGCCGCGGCGGAGCGGTCCGACGTCCGTCCGCGCGGCCCTCGCGAAGCTCTCGCGATCCTTTTCGTCGAGGTCGTGTGACACGAAGTCGCTTGCGGCGGGGTCGTTTGCGAGAACACCGGCGGTAAACCGCTCGAATGCCGCCCTGGGGGACGCCGCGCCCGACTCGTCCTCCCCCCGCAGCTGACCAGGGCGACGATCGACAGCGCGACGGCCAACGCCCTAAGCACGGCCGGCCTTGTGGAGTTGCGCATAGATGGCGCGGGCCGTTTTCGCCGGCATCCCAGGCACGCCCTCGAGCTCCGCCTCGCTCGCAGCCAGGAAGCGTTCGGCCGACCCGAAGTGGCGGATCAGCGCGCGCCGCCGCGCAGGGCCCACGCCGGGCAGTGAGTCGAAGATCGACTCTTTCGCACGAGCTTCCCGCCGCTGCCGGTGGAAGCCGAGCGCGAAGCGATGGGCCTCGTCCCGAACACGCTGGAGAAGTTGCAAACCGGGTGAGTGCCGCTCGAGACGGATCGACTCGACCCGATCGGGGACGAAAACCTCCTCGACCCGCTTCGCCAGCGAGATCACCGCCACACGTGGCAGGTCGTATGCCTGCATCGCCTGGATCGCGGCCGAGAGCTGACCCTTGCCGCCGTCGATCACGACGAGGTTCGGCGCCGACGCGAAACCCTCGTCGTACTCCTCCCCGGTCCCGCTCGCCAGCCGCGCGAAGCGCCGCGACACGGCTTCGGCGAGGGCGGCATAGTCGTCCTGCCCGTCCTGTCCGCGGATGCCGAACTTCCGGTAGTGCGCCTTCTTCGGGACACCGTCCTGGAAGACGACCATCGAGGCGACCGGCGACTCGTCCTGGATGTTCGAGACGTCGAAGCACTCGATCCGCAGCGGCAGGCTCTCGAGGTTCAGGATTTCCCTGAGCTCCTCGAGCGCCTGGATCCGGCGGAGGCGCGAGGACTCCGCCCTGACCGTGTCCGACTCGAGCGCCAGCTGGGCATTCTGGGCCGCGAGCTCCGCCAGCCGCCGCTTCTCGCCGCGCTCGGCGGACCGCACCTCCACACGCGATCCGCGCCGCTCCGACAGGAACTCGCCGAGAGCCCAGGTGTCCCCGGCGTCACGCGGGACGATGATCTGCGGCGGGACGCTCGGCGCCGAGCCGTAGTACTCCAGCGCGAACGCCTCGAGCACGGCGGGGACGTCGTGCCCATCCACGTTCTCCAGGTGGAAGCCGTAGCGATCGACCATCTTCCCGTCGCGCAAGGGGAAGACCTGCACCGCCGCGCGGTCGCCGTCGATCGCGATCCCGACGACGTCGACCGTGCCCACCGCGCGCTTGTCCGCCGCCTGACGCTCGGCGAGGTGCTGCACCGAGAAGAGGCGATTGCGGTATCGGGCGGCCTCCTCGAACTGCTCGTTCGTCGCCGCTTCCCGCATGCGTCGCTCCAGCTCGCGGATGATCGGCGCCGTGTCGCCGGAGAGAAACTCGACCACGCCGTCGATCACCTGGCGGTAGTCGTCCTTCGAGATGTAGTCGACACAGGGCGCGTAACAGCGGTCGATGTGAAAGTCGAGGCACGGGATGCCTGAGTGGCGGCCTGGCTTCGGCCCCTCGCAAGGCCGGAACCGGAAGACGCGGTTGAGGACGTCGAGCGTCTCGCGGACCTTCTTGGCGTTCGCATAGGGCCCGAAATAGACGACCCCGCGCCGATGCCGCTCGCGGGTGAACATGACCCTCGGGTACTCGTCCTCGACGGTCACGGCGATGTAGGGGAACGACTTGTCGTCCCGCAGCCGGACGTTGTACGGCGGCCGGTGGCGCTTGACGAGGTTCTGCTCGAGGTGGAGCGCCTCGACCTCGTTGCCCGGTGACGATCACCTCGAGGTCGTCGATGCGCCCGATCATCCCGGCGATGCCGGAGCGCGTGTCGCCGCCCTGCTGGAAGTAGCTCCGGACCCGCGGGCGCAGCGACTTCGCCTTCCCGACGTAGAGCAGGCGGCCTGCTGCGTCCCGGAACAAATAGACGCCCGGCTTTGCGGGCAGGGCTTTGAGCTTCGGTTCCAGGGACGTGGCCATTGCGAGCAGGGTAGCCTCGTGCCGCTTTGAGGAAATGGGGGTTTTTGGGCCTGGTTGCCGCCGCGGGCGTGGCGGCAATCGTCTTCTTCGCCATGGAGCGCACGGTCGAGGAACCACGGCTCGAGATCGGCGCCTGGGAGTACTTCGTCCGCGATCCCGACCCGAACGCGGCGCGGACGAAGATGGAAGAGACCACCGCCGCCGGGTTCGAAGCGGTGATCACCAACTCGTTCTGGGCACCCGGCCAGCGCGAGCCCGCGCCGCAGGAACTGACCGACCTCCGCAACGGCGCCGAGGCGGCCGAGGCGGCAGGCGTCCGGCCGATGCTGATCGTCCAGCACGTCGGGAGCCGGACGACGCCGCGTACGGCGAAGCTCCGGGGAGAGTTCGCCGCCTACGCCGCGTCGCTCGCGCGCCAGATCCCGGAGTTCCGCACCTTCATCGTGGCGAACGAGCCGAATCTGAACCGCTTCTGGCTCCCGCAGTTCGGGCCGAACGGCGAGAACGTCGCGGCTCGCGACTACCTGGCACTCCTCGCCGAGACCTACGACGCGCTGAAGGCGGTCTCGAAGGACATCCGGGTGGTCGGCGGCACGCTGGCGCCCCGCGGCGGTGACGATCCCGACGCGCCGCGCCACACGCACTCTCCGACGCAGTTCATCCGCGACATGGGCCGCTACTACCGGGAGAGCGGACGCACGAAGCCCGTGATGGACGCTTTCGCGCACCACCCGTACCTGCACCGCTCGGAAGTCCCCCCGGATTTCGCTCATCCCAAGACGACGACGATCGCCCTTGCCGACTACGGCAAGCTGGTCGACCTGCTCGGGCAGGCGTTCGACGGAACCGCGCAGCGCGGCTCCGACATCCCGATCCTCTATACCGAGTTCGGAGTGCAGACGGTCATCCCGCCGGCGAAGCGAACGGTGTACACGAACTTCGACTCGCCGGCGGCGAAGGATGCAGTGCCCGAGGAGACGCAGGAGCGCTACTACCGTCAAGCGGTCGAGATCGCCTGCACCCAGAAAACGGTCGAGGGGATCTACATCTTCCACGTCTGGGACGAGCCGGACCTGCTCGGCTGGCAGTCCGGGATGTACTACGCCGACCGCACCCCGAAGACGACCCGCGACACGTTCGTCGATCTAGAGTGCGAGTAGAAGTGCCCGACCCGGGTCAGTACGTCGCGTACACGTTCTTCAAGGTCGATCCAGCGTGGCGCCGGCTGCCGGTTGAGGAGCGGATCGCCGGCAAGGAGGCGTTCGCCGACGTCGTCGACGACTGGGCCGACCGGATGTCGACGGTCCGTGCGTACTCGACGGGAGGCGTCAGGCCGGACGCGGACTTCTTCCTCTGGAAGATCACCGAGCGCTACGAGGATCTCGGCGAGCTCGGCGCCGAGCTGAACGGCACGCCGCTGGCGGCGTACCTCCAGACGCCGTACTCGTACCTCGCGACGACGAAGGCGTCGCAGTACACGGCCGCGCGCCGGCCCCGGAAGGTGATCCCGAAGGGGTCGCCGTACCTCGTCGTCTATCCGTTCGTGAAGGTGCGCGCGTGGTACGCGCTGCCGCAGGACAAGCGGCAGCGCGCCATGGACGAGCACATTCGAATCGGCGCTGAGTTCGAGTCGATCCACAACCACACGACCTACTCGTTCGGGATCGACGACCAGGAGTTCATGACGGCGTTCGAGTGCGACGAGCCGGCGGACTTCATGCACCTGATGCTCACGCTGCGCGAGAGCGAGGCGAGCCGCTACACCGAGCGCGACACGCCGATCTTCGTCGGGCGGCACTGCGAGATCCGCGAAGCGCTCAACGCGCTGGACGGGTCCCGCGCGGGGGTCGCTCAGCCGTAGGAGTGCTGGTCGCGCCACGCGCGGAACATCGCGAAGCCCGACAGCCCGAGGATCGCGAAGAACGCGAGCGCATTGCGCCCCGATGCGCCCTGGAGGATGAAAGTGCCGATCGCCGCGACGATGAGCAGCGCGCCGCCGTAGAACGCGAGGCGCGCGCGGCTGGGCCAGGTCGAGATCTCCATCCGGCGCTCCCGCCACATCAGATAGACGAAGACTGCGATGGCGATGAAGAACCCGATCCGCGCGATCAGGAGCAGCGAGACCACGGTCTTCTGCTGGTTCAGCACCAGCACCGCGATCACGATCACGACGATGACCGCGAAGCCGCGGACCGTCGGGTTCAGGTCTGACCAGAAACGCCTCATCCCGACGTCAAGTACGCCCTCGTCGCCAGAGCCCCTCCCAGGAGCGTGGCACCCGTGAACCATGCGAGCCGGCGCCGCGGCTCGGCAGGCGCGTACAGCCAGGGAGCCAGCACGGCCAACAGCGCGAGGCTCCCGTATGCGTAGTGGAGCTCGTCCGAGGCGCGCCGCTCGTCCGAGAGGAGCAGTAGCCCGAGCCCGACCTGGGCCACCAGCAGCGTCTGGACCAGAGCCACGACGTGGCCGCCGACGCGCCCGGGCCGGCGCCCGCGGAAGTACGTGACGGCACCCCAGATCGTCGCCGCGGCAGCCGCGGCCAGAACGATCAGACCCACGATCTCGTGCGCCCTCAGCAAGGCTCGACAGGATAGGCTCGCCACATGGTCGACGAGGGCCAGGAGGCGCCGGACTTCGAGCTCACGAGCGACTCGGGCGACCGCGTCCGCCTCTCCCAGTTCCGCGGCAAGCCCGTCGTTCTCTACTTCTATCCCCGCGACGACACGCCGGGGTGCACCACCCAGGCGTGCGGGATCCGCGACGATTACAGCGAGTTCGAGCAGCGCGACGCCGTCGTCCTCGGTGTGAGCCCCGACGAGGAGAGCTCACACGTCAAGTTCAAGCAGAAGCACGGGCTGCCGTTCACACTGCTGGCCGACCCCGAGCACGAGGTGGCGGAGAGCTACGGCGTGTGGGGCGAGCGGAAGTACATGGGTCGCTCCTACATGGGCATCGAGCGCTCTACTTTCCTGATCGACGAAGAGGGCCGCATCGCGAAGGTCATGCGGCGCGTCAAGCCAGACACGCACGTCGCACAGGTGCTCGCGGCGTTGGACACTTGAGTAAACCGCAAGTCTGACCGCCTGCGACACTCGTCTCTAGGGGGGCGCCCCTCCTCGGTGTTCGTCCTGGCAGACGACCCGTGAAGCGGTTCCCCCCATAAGTAACACCGGGCGGGAGAGCCCCGCCCGGTGTGGATGTCTGCCCGGTGGTTCCGATCGCAGCTTTTGCGCTACGCGATGCCTTCGGCGCCCGCGCGCGCGTCGCAGCTCGTTGCGTCGTCTTGCAGGATCGCCCCGACTAGCACCGCGACGTCAACGTCGCAGATGTTCGCGGCGGCGGCGATCGGGATCTGGATCGTGTTGTTCTCGAGGTTCACGTTGATGAGGCCGTCCTGCCTCGTTCCGGGGCCACCGTTCGGGCGACCCTGGACGGTCGCGCCGCTGAAGGCCTCGGACGTGCAGGCGGTCTCGCCGACATCGGCGAGCAGGTTCACCAGCACGGCGACGTCGACGTTGCAGACGTTCGCCGCGACGGAGACTGGCACCTGGACGACGTTGTCCTCCAGGTTGATGTTGACGAGCCCGTTCTGCCTTGCGGCCCCCGCCGGACCGACGGTCAGCGCGGCGGCCATCAGGATGGCCATGAAGAGCGTGATGAAACCTTTACGCATTGCCTTTCCCTCCTCTTGAGCGGTAGACAGACCCTTGTGTTCGTCCTGGCAGACGCATGGGTCCCTACCCGGCGCAAGAGGCGATAAACGTCGAAGGCGCGAAGGCCTCGCTAGCAGACAATCCGAGGATCGCTTATGCGGATGAGAGGACTTGAACCTCCACGGGGTTGCCCCCACACGGACCTGAACCGTGCGCGTCTACCAATTCCGCCACATCCGCGCGGACGCGCATTGTAGCCTCGCGTCCTTCGCCAACTTTCGCGCGTGCTGGACGTACCATTGACTGTCTGAGGCGCGTCTTTTTCTTCGGGGTCTGTTTGTCGCTGGCGCTCGTTGCGCTGGCCGCCGCGCGCGGTCCGGCGCGGTCTGCGGCGGCCGGACAGCCCGTCCAGGTCGTCGTCGAGCTGCGCGCCGCGGCCGACCAGCGCGCAGTCGAGCGGCAGATCCGCGCCTTCGCTCCCGACGCCCGCGTACGCTGGCGCTACCGGCTCGTCCTGAACGGCTTCTCGGTCGTCGTGCCGGAAGGAGCTGTCGGCCGGATCGAGCGGCTCGCGGCGGTGCGCGAGGTCTATCCCAGCGTGCGCTTCGCGCCGGCGCTCGAGCGGAGCGTCCCGGCGATCAAGGCGAACGCCGTCTGGGGGCCCGGGCTCGCGACCAGCGGACAGGGAATGAAGATCGGGATCATCGACGACGGCGTCGACCAGACGCACCCGTTCTTCAGCCCGGCCGGCTACGCCATGCCGCCTGGCTACCCGATGGGGGTCGCCACACACACCACCGCCAAGGTGATCGTCGCGCGTGTGTTCCCGCCGGCTTCGCCGAAGGTCCCCTTCCCCGCGCTGCCCTTCCATCCGACGGAGTCCTCGCACGGCACGCACGTCGGGGGCATCGCGGCCGGCAACCCGAACACGCAGGCGAACGATCGGCGGCGGCCGAGTGACGCTCGCCGGAGTCGCGCCGCGCGCGTACATCGGGAACTACCGCGTGATGACCGTCCCGACGATCTCCGGGCTCGGCCTCAACGGCAACTCGCCTGAGATCGCCGCGGGCATCGAGGCAGCGGTCCGCGACGGCATGAACGTCATCAACCTCTCACTCGGCGAGGCGGAGATCTCGCCGGGACGCGACCTCGTCGTGCGAGCCATCGAGGGCGCTGCCGCCGCCGGCGTGATCCCGGTCATCTCGGCCGGGAACGACTTCGGGAACTTCGGACGCGGCTCGATCGCGTCGCCCGGATCCTCGCCGTCTGCGATCACGGTCGGCGCGACGACGGTCGACGCACGGGTGTCCGACTTCTCCTCCGCCGGCCCGACGCCCGTCTCCCTCCAGCTCAAGCCCGAGGTCTCGGCACCGGGAGTCCAGATCCTCTCGTCTGTGCCCGCGAAGGACGGAACCTGGTCAGGCCTGTCCGGAACGAGCATGGCCGCGCCCCATGTCTCGGGCGCGGCCGCGTTGCTCAAGCAGCGCCATCCGACCTGGACGGTCAAACAGCTGAAGTCCGCCCTCGCGCTCACCGCCCGCACGGCGCTCGACGGCGGCGGCGAGGCGACCACGACGCGCGGCGGCGCCGGCTTCGTCGACGTCGCTGCTGCCGATCAGCCGTTGGTCTTTGCGGATCCCACGGCGGTGTCGTTCGAGCACCTGCGCCCAGGCGCGAGCGTCTCGCGCTCGATCGCGCTCACCGACGCCGGAGGCGGCGTCGGTGCCTGGACTGTCGCCATCCAGCGGCAGACCGGCGGAAACGGGGTCTCGGTGACCGCGGCTCCGGCCGTCGCCGTTCCCGGAACGCTGGCCGTCAGCGCGGCAGCCGCCGCCTCGGCCGGCGACGGAGAGCTCACCGGTTTCGTCGTGCTCAACCGCCCGGGTGTCACGCGTCGCATCCCCTTCTGGCTGCGCGTCGCCAGGCCGCGGCTCGCGGGGCATCCCGCCCGGACGCTCGCGCGCACGGGCGCCTACCGCGGGAACACCCGCGGCCGCCGGGCGCTCGTCACCACCTACCGCTACCCGGAGAACCCGACGCCCGTGGGTGTCGCTCGCACGCTCGCCGGACCGGAGCAGGTGTTCCGGGTGCGCGTCCGGCGGCCCGTCGAGAACTTCGGCGTCGCGATCGTCTCCCGGACCCGTGTCCAGCCCCGCGTCGTCCACGGCAAGGACGAGAACCGCCAAGCCGGCTCGACGGCGCTGCCGCTGCGAACCAACCCTTACCTCCCGACGTTCTTCGACCAGGCGCCGATCGCCGGCATAGTGCGACCGGCTCCGGGCATCTACCACGTCGTCTTCGACAGCCCGACCCGCGCGGGCGCCGGCCGGTTCCGCTTCCGCTTTTGGATCGACGACCGCACGCCGCCGCGCGTCCGTCTGCTGACCCGCTCGGTCCGCCGTGGCGGCACGGTGCTGGCCTCGGCCACGGATCGCGGCGCGGGCGTCGACCCCGGCTCGATCTTCATGCGGCTCGACGGCGGGCAGCTCCAGGAGGCTGCTTTCCGCAACGGCCGGGTGCGAATCGCGACCGCCTCGCTACGGCCGGGACGCCACCGCCTGACGCTCCACGTCTCCGACTACCAGGAGTCGAAGAACATGGAGAACGCGCTCCGCATCTTCCCGAACACCCGCACGCTCACAACGACATTCGTCGTTCGCTAGGTATTTCGGTCTCGCTCGTGGATCGTCGGCAGCTGAGCTAGGTCTCGCTCGACGCTGGCGGCGAACTCGTCGTCCTCCGGCCGGAGCACGCGGAGGTTGGACTTGCGCCGACTGCGCTCGCGCTGCCTCCGGCCTTCGAAGCCGAATCGCTCCGAGAGACGCGGCCACTCCGCCGCCACGAGGACGGCGACGGCGCAGGCGAGCAGTGCCATCCAGACCCAGCCCACGAGTGAATCTTAGCCATGCCGCCAAGCGGCGCTGCTATCCCGGGAACAGCGGGACGTCCCAGAAGAGGAAGACCGCCGATGGAGCCGGCGAACACCAGCACGCCGAGCACGATGAGCGCGGCTTGCCGGGCCGGGCTCCCCTTCGTCACCTGGTCCGACGCGCGCTCGACCTGGTTGATCACCCGTTCGAGCGCGCGCTCAGCCCAGGTGAACTCGAGCGCGAGCAGCCCCAAGCCGAAGATGATCAACGCCCAGCCCGGCCCCGGGGTGAACAGCATGATCACGCCCAGCAGCAGGACGACCGTGCCCGCGAGGGCGAACGGGACGCGAATGGCGAGGCTGCGCTGGCGGTGGCGCTCCTGGCGGGCGCGCACGCGTTCGATCAGCGGCGGCCGGCGCTCACCGGTCTCCTCCTGGCCCACCCCGGAAGACTACGCGTGGGTTACGGGCAGACTCTGATGGCGTCCGTGCGGCAGAGGTCACGGCCGCTGCCGCCCTGGATGCGGTCGTTGCCCCGGACCTTGTCCCGCGTGATCAGGAGGTCGCGACCGTCGCCGCCCCAGAGGTAGTCGCGCCCGAGATTGCCGTCGAGCCGGTCGCGTCCACCGCCGCCGTTCAGGTAGTCGTTGCCGGCTCCGCCGTCGAGCCAGTCGTTTCCGGCGCCGCCGTACAGCCGGTCGTTGCCGCCCATGCCGAGGAGGACGTCGTCGCCGCCCATGCCGCAGAGGACGTCGCGCTTCCGCGTCCCGCGGAGGGTGTCGTTGCCGGGCGAGCCGATGATGGTGCAGCCGGCCTGCGAGGCGCTGCGGTCGAGGCCCTGCGCGAGGTAGCTCTGGCCGGCACTAAGCGTGACGTCGACCTCACGGATGAAGTCGCGCACGCTGACCACGCCTTCCTCGACCACCGTCAGCGTGCCGTCGCAGCGGTCCTCGGTCTTCCACTTCGTGCCTCGGACGGTCGCCGCGCTGTACCGGCCGCGCGTCCGGAACTTGCCCTTGCCGCTGCCCCAGAGCCTTCGGACCGGCTTCTTGGTCTTCGCCAAGGCGAACGAGCCCTCCACGCACGAGAAGTCGCCGCCGTTCAGCTGGAGCTCGGTCAGCGCGGCCACGCCTGCCTGCTGGATCGTGAAGAGGCCGTCGTAGAACTGGCTCGTGTCGGTCAAGCCACCGACGCGTGCAGCGGTGAGCTGGATCGCGCCCTGCGTCGTGTCGACCTGCGTGCCGAGCGGAAGCTGATCTGCCGCGGAGAGCTCGACGAAGCGATCCGTGCCGGGCTCGCGGACGAACACCTTCCCGGCCACCGGCGTGGCGTTCACGCTCTGCGCGGGCACCGGCGGCGGCGGATTGAAGTGCGCCGTGACGCCACGTGCGCCACTCATGGCGACGACGCAGGCGCCCGCTCCGGTGCACGAGCCGCTCCAGCCCGCGAACGACCAGCCTGGATCCGGGGCGGCCGCGAGCGCAACCTGCGTTCCTTCGTCGAACGACGCGGCGCAGGCTGTTCCGCACGAGATGCCGGGCGGAACGCTCGTGACGGTGCCGTCGCCGGTCTTCGCAACGTCGAGGCGATGCTGTGTCGGCGGCGTGCCGAAGCGCGTGACGGTCGTGAAGACGACCTCGCCGCCGGCCGGAACCGTCGTCTGCCACTGCTGGCTCATCGTCGGGTCCGGGCCTGGCGCGATCACGCCGTTGTGCGCCGCGGGAATGCCGCCGGTCGACGGATCGATCGTCGGCTCGTAGTTGTACGGCTGGATCGTCCAACGGCTGGGGACGGCGTTTCCGCCTGCGGCTCCCGAGATCTCTACGAGTGTCTCGCGCGGGGCGGCGTCCGCCGTGTCGAACTGCGAGAGCGTCGACCCGTTCGCAGCGGCGTCGACGCCGTCCGCCGGGCTGTCGTCCAGGAATTTCAGGTCGGCGTCGACATGCCGGCCCGCCGTCAGCGGGAGATCCTGGCCGTCGTTCATCAGGCGGTAGCGCTGGGTCAGCGTCGAGGTGCGCTGGTCGATCGCCGAGACCGTCTGCGTCAGCTCGACGGTCAGGGCTCCGAGCGTGAACTGCGTCAAGAGCGGCGACTCGGAGATGACCTGCACCGGGACGCAGTTGACGAAGTCGTTGAGGTAGATCTTCGACTTCTTCACCGTTCCGGCGGCGCCGAGCGGCCCAGGCGCGTTGAAGATCGCGTTGTTGAACGCGCCGGCGCCGTCGACGGTCACGCTCAGCGATCCATCGGTCGTCGCGGCCCCGTTCGTGAGGACGCGCTGGATCGGGACGCACGGCACCTGCGCGTCCGCGTTCGAGGTGCGGACTGCGCCCGCCGCGGACGCCGCGACGAGCACGACCGCTGCGGCCGCCGCTACGCGCAGACGACGATCGCGCCGGTGCCGACGCATGTGTCGCCTCCTGGTCCGCCGAGCTCGACATCCTGCCGGTCGCGGCGCATCCGGTCGTTACCCGGGCCGCCGAGGACCCTGTCCTTGCCCGAGCCGCCGTTCAGGGAGTCGTGGCCGTAGCTCCCGTTCAGGAGGTCGCGGCCCGCGCCTCCGAGGAGCCGGTCGCGACCGCGGCCGCCGTCGAGGTTGTCGTTCCCCTTCCCGCCCTGGAGCAGGTCGGCGCCGTTGCCGCCGCGCAGGGCGTCGTTGCCGGCCCCGCCGTAGAGCTTGTCGTTGCCGAGCCCGCCGAGCAGCCGATCGTCGCCGCCGAAGCCGACGAGGATGTCGTCGCCGCCGAAGCCGCAGATCACGTCTCGGCCTGGCGTGCCGCGCAGGACGTCGTTCCCCGAGGTTCCGGCCTGGGTGCACTTCGAGGTGCGGGACTGCGGCTCGCGCACGACCGGCACCGGCACGCGGGTCGTCGCGGCCGCCGAGTTGTTCGCCGCAGCCGGGTCGGCCTGTGCGCCCGACACGCTGGCGGAGTTCGTGTGGACGCCGGGCTCGGTCGTCGTCGCAACGATGGTCACCGGAACGCTGGCGCCGACGCCGAGGGCGCCGATCGGACAGGTGACGGCCGCGCCCGAGGCGCAGGCGATCTGGCCGACGCTCGCCGAGACGAGCTGGAGGCCGCCCGGCAGCACGTCGCTGACGACCACGCCGGTCGCTGCGTCCGGCCCATTGTTCCGGACGGTGATGGCGTACGTGACGTTCTGGTCGACCGCGCTCGTCGCCGGCGCGCTCATCGCGATCGCGAGGTCGGCCGTCGGCGGAGCGGGAACCACCGGAGGCGGCGGAGGCGGCGGAGGCAGCGGCACGAGCGAGTCGTCGTTCGCGATCGCGATCGCGCCCGTGGAGGCTCCAAGAGATGCGTTCGACGCACTCGAGAGCACGACGCTCAGCGCCTCGTTCAGCTCGACCGCGGAGTCACCGTGCACGGCCACGGAAACCGTCTTCGTCGTCTCGCCCGCAGCGAAGGTCAGCCGACCGCTCGTCGGCGTGTAGTCGCCGTTGGCCGCCGTCGCGGTGCCGTCGGTCGTCGCGTAGTCGACCTGGACGGCCCGGCCGCTTACCGCCGACAGGCTCACGGTCAGCTGCGCCGTCTGCGTGCCGGAGTTGCCCTCGGTGAGCGCCGCGTTGCCGATCGAGAGGCTCGGGGAAGGATCGTTGTCGGTGATCGTCCCGAAGGCGACTGCGTCCGGCGCCACGACGCCGCCCGCCTCGACCTCGATGTTGATGCGGAAGCGCTCGGTGTCCTCCTCGTCGAGCGAGTCCTCACGGAGCTTGACCGCGAACTGCTCGCTGGTCGCCCCGCCCGAGAAGATGTACGTCGCGGTCGCGCCCGTGTAGTCCGAGCCGGCCTTCGCGGTGTCGTCGTCGGTCTGCACGCGGACGCGCGTGCCGTTCGCCGGTCCGGACAGCGCGAGGGTGAACACCGCCTCGTCGTCGGCCTCGGAGATCGCGACGTCCGCAACCGACGCGGTGGTCGCTCCGCCGGCCGGCACGACGTCGATCTCGACGGTGCCCGTGTCGGTCCCGCCGTCAGCGCCGTCGGACGCCTCGAACTCGAAGCTGTCCGGCCCGGTGAAGCCGCCGTTCGGCGTGTAGGTCGCCTGGTTTCCGCTGATCCCGACTTCCCCATTCTCAGGCTGGCTCGTAACCTGGAAGTCGAGGTCGTCGCCGTCGATGTCGACCGCGCGAAGCGTGACGGTGACAGGCCGGTTCTGCACGGTGGCGACACTCTGATCCTCGGCGACCGGCGCGTCGTTGAGCCGGGAGACGAAGACATCGACGAGCCCGGTCGCAGTCCCACCGTTCCCGTCGGAGACGGTGTAGCTGAACGAGTCCGAGCCGTTGTAGTTCGCACGCGGCTGGTACCGGACGACGCCCCCGGCCAGGTCGGTCTCTCCGTTCGATGCGTCACCGACGGCGATCACGGTCAACGTCTCGTCGTCCACGTCGGTGTCGTTCCCGAGCACGGAGACGACGCTGGGCGGCGAGTCCTCGCTGACCGTGCGCTCGTCGTCGGCCGCGACCGGCGCGTCGTTGACCGGCGTGATCGTCAGCAGGACAGTTGCCTCGTTCGAGAAGACCGCTTCGTCATCCGCCCGGAAAGTGAACGACGCGCTGCCGAAGTAGTTCGGATCGGGGGTGAACGTCGCCCGGTTCCCCATCAGGACGACCTCTCCGTGAGTCACGTTCGCCACGTCGTACCCGAGGCCGTCACCGTCGACGTCAGTCGCCGGCAGCGTGATCGTCTCGGCCGTGTCCTCGGCGAGTGTCCTGCTGATGCTTTGGGCCACCGGTGCGTCGTTGACCGGCGTGACCGTGATGGTCACGGTCGCCGGCGGCGAGTCGTGCTCGCCGTCGTCGACCTTGAAGCGGAAGGTGTCGACGCCCGTGTAGTTGGTGTCCGGCGTGTACGTGATCTGAGTGCCGTCGATCGTGCCGAGCGATCCATGGGCCGGGCCGCTGACGATCGTGCGGCTGAGGTTCGCCGTGTCCGCGTCGCTCGCGCCGAGCCCGATCACCTTCGCGGCCTCCTCGGGCGTCGTCGCGACTTGATCGTGCGCTACCGGGGCGTCGTTCACCGGCGAGACGAAGACCGTGACTGACCCGGTCGCCGTAGCGCCGGCGAGATCCTCGATCGTGTACTCGAAGGAATCGAAGCCGCTGTAGTTCGGGGCCGGCCGGTAACGAATGGCCGTGTCCTCGTTGGTGATCTCAGCGGAGGCGCCCGTGCTCAGGCCCGAGACCGACGCGATCCAGATGTTGTCGCCCGCATCGAGGTCGAAGTCGTTCGTGAGAACAGGAAGCTCCAGTACGCCGTCCTCGGAGACGCTCGCGCTGTCGTCCACGACAGACGGCGCGTCGTTGCGGGGATCGACGAAGAGCTCGATCGTCGCGACGTTCGAGTGATTCGTGCCGTCGAAGGCGCGCACCGTGAACGATTCGAAGCCGTTGAAGTCGTCGGTCGGCTGGTACTGGACGTTCCGCCCGGGCAGCCCGGAGATCGATCCCTGCACCGGGGACGCGACCAGCTGGTACGTCAGAGCGTCGCCTTCCTCGTCGGTTGCAGGCCCGAGCTGGATCGCAAGCGCCTCGTCCTCGACCGCCTCGAGATCGAACTGGTTGCCGATGGCCGGGGACTCGTCGTCGTCGAGGATCGTGCCGATGCCGTTTGCGTCCGCGAGCGACGCGCCGGTTGCCGCGGAGAGCTGGACGATGAAGGTCTCGTCACTCTCGTCGAGCCGGTCGGGGGAGATCGGGACGTCGATCGTCTTGGAGACATCGGCGAGGCCGAAGACGAGCGTGTCGGCCTCCGGCGAGTAGTCGCTACTTGCCGCGGTGACATCGACCGTCTCGTAGTTGACGCTCACCGGGAGCGACCGGTTCCCGGTCAGGCTCACGGTGAACGTCGCCACCGGAGTGCCCTCGTCGCCCTCGTCCAGCGTCACGTTGTCGATCGCGAGCTGCGCCGCCGGACCGCCGCCGCCCTGGCCGTCGTCGTCGTCGATCGTGATCACGCCGCGCGAGTCGCCGATCACGCCGTCGAACGGATTCTCGATGTCGACGAAGACGGTCTCGTCGGCCTCGTCGTCCGGATCGCCGGTGATCGAGACCGGCGCGTTCACGAACGTCTGGCCGGCGGGAACGACGATCTGCGTCAGCGCGGCGGGCGTGTAGTCCTCGAGCGCCGTGGCGGTCCCGCCGGCCCCCGTGAGGTAGTCCACCGAGACGTCCTGTGGGCTTGCCGCCGACAGTCGAACCTTCACGTTGGCCGTGCTCGACCCGGTGTCGCCCTCGGCGATGACCAGGTCCTCGACGTTCACCGTCGGGCCGTCGTCGTCGTCGATGGTCCCCCTCCCAAAGCCCAGGCCGTGGCCGACCGTCCCGTCGACAGCGCCCGTGAGATTCACGTTCACGGTCTCGTCGGTCTCGTCGGCGAGGTCGCCGTTGATCGTTACGTCGATCGTCCCAGTCGTCTCGCCGACTGGGATGGTGATCGAGCCCGTCTTCTCGACATAGTCGCCCGGTGCCACTGCCGTCCCGGCATCAGTCGCGTAGGAGACGACCACGGGCTGCGCGCTGGGGGCCGTCAACGAGACTGGGAAGCTCATGGTCTTGGAACCGACGTTTCCTTCGAGCACGGGCTGCGCGAAATCGACGGACACCGTGGGGCCGTCGTTGTCGTCGATGGTGACGACGCCGGTGTCGTCGATGATGTTGCCCTCGAAGCCCGGGGGTGTCGACCGGAGGAAGACCGTGAAGGTCTCGTCGATCTCGTCGAGCGAGTCGGAAATCGTCGGCACGGTGACCGTCCCTGTCAGCTCGCCGGCGGGAATCTCGAGCCGGCCTCCGGAGATCGTGTAGTCCTCGTTCCCGGTTGCCGTCGCGGCGCCGGTCACCCAGTCGACGCTCTGCGCGACGTCGCTCAACCGGTTCAGCGTCACGGTGAGAACTGCGCTTCCACCCTCCTGGACGGTGACGTCGTTGATCCGCCAGGTCAGCGTGTCGTCGTCGACGATCGTCCCGGTCGCAGGGACCGCGGGCAGCGTGACGTTGAGGGGCGTCGATGTCGTCAGTCCGACGATGAACGTCTCGTCCGACTCGTTCAGGTCCTCGCGGACGACGTCGACGGTGAAGGTCTTCGAGGTCTGGCCCGGATCGAAGGTGAACTGCTGTGACTTCGCGACGTAATCCGCCGGAGCACCCGCGGTGCCGTCTGCGGTCGAAGCCGTGACCTCGATCGTCTTCGCGCTCGGGCCGTTCAGGTTGAGGGTGAAGTTCGCCTGAGTCGTACCAGGCGCGTCGCCCTCGCTGACCGAGACGTTCGCGATCGACGCCGCCGGCGGGAAGTCGTCGTCGACGATCGTCACCGTCGCCTGGGAGTCGCCGAGCTCCGCGTTCACCGGGCTGGAGAGGTTCACGAGGAAGGTCTCGTCGACTTCGTCGAGGCCGTCCGGGAGGATCGGCACGACGAAGCTCTCAGACGTGTCGCCGGGTGCGAAGGTCGCGGTTCCGCTCGTCGCCGTGTAGTCGACACCCGCGATCGCGTCGCCGTTGGCGGTCGCGTAGTTGACCGTCACCGTCTCCTCAGAAGGCGCGGAGAGCGTCACGTCGATCGTGGCGCCCGTCGCGGTGATGTCACCCACGGTGACGTTCACGTCGGCCACGCTCGCCTCGGGCACCATGAAGAGCCGGACGATCTGCGGCGAGGCCGGGTGGCGCGGCTGGAAGACCAGGTTCGGGATCAGCGGCCGCGGCGTCGTTACTCCGGTCGCCAGCGTGCCGGTTCGGGTCGCAAGCGCGGCGCCGCCAAGACCGGTCAGGACGTCGATTGGATTGTTCGTCTGTGGCGCCAGCGTCTCGAGCGCGATTCCGTCGACGACGCCTGCGAGGGTCGCGTTGCCGAGGACGACGAGTCGGTCGAAATCGGTCCCCGCAACGGCTCCGTTGACCTTCGCCACCTCGATCTCCAGGTGTCCGCCGGCGTTCTGCGTGTAGTTGCCGTTGACAGTCAGGATTCCGGTGGAGGCTCCAGGAACGACGGTCCCGATGTCGTTGGTGAGGTTGGCGAACACCGTGCCGGTTCCGCCGAAGCGCCCGTCGTTCTCCAGCGCCCGCGATCCAGTCGGGGCCGTGAACAGGTTGCGGCCGCCGACGATCGAGAAGTCGCCCGCCTCTGCGTTGCGCTGGAAGCTTCGGAGCCCGTCGCCCGAAACGTGGTCGAGGATCAGCGACGACGGCGTGTCCAGGATCACCTTCGCGTTGTTCGTGACGATGTCCGCGCTGATGAACCGGAGCGTCGAGCGGACGAAGTACGTGCCGCCGCTGAGAACGCGCGTAGCCGTGTTGTAGTTGGTGAAGATGCTGTTGAGGTAGATCGTTCCGACGAGAGCTTCGAGCCGCCCGGTTGCCGTGTTCGTGAACGTGTTGATGTCCGATGTCGCGGCGCCGGCGCTCTTCCGGAACGTCCCGCTGTTCACGAACTGGGCCGTGCCTCCGAAGGCATGCGTGAAGTCGGCATCGCCCTGGATGTCGAAGAGGCCGACGTTCTCGAGCACGGCGCTGACTCCCGTCTGGACGTCACCGGTGCCAGTCAGGACGAACGTGCCTTCGTTCCGCAGGATCCGGCTCGAGTGGAAGTTCTTCGAGCCCGTCCCGCTCGCGTTCAGTGTCACGCCGGCCGGGATCAGCGTGGTGCCCGCCGCATGCATCGTGCCGCCCGTCCAGCTCGATGCCGCCGGGCCTTCCAGCGTCAGCTTGCCGAGACCGGCCAGGTTGCCGCCGGACATGTTCAGCACGTTGGTGAGCGAGTTCGTCGCCTCGAAGGCCGCGGTGCCGTTCGTGATCCACGTCGTCGCCATGTCGTAGGCGCCGTTGAGGTTGACGTGTGCGCCGCTGAAGATGACGTTGCCTGCCCCGGCAATCGATGATGCAAAGGTCTGGTCGAAGACCCCGCCGATGAATTCCAGCGTCGCCGGCACCTCGTACGAGCCGCTGCTCGTCCCGGGGCCGTCGCCGCTGTGGAACTTGAGGATCCCGGCCTGGGCTTGGACGACCCCGTCGTTCTCGAACTGGACGCTGATGTCGCTCGGTGTCGCGGTGCCGGCGCTCTTGCGCCAGGTGCCGGTGTTGACGATCTGCGCCGTGCCGCCATGCCCGGTGGTGAAGTCGGCGTCGGACTGGATGTCGAGCAGCCCCACGTTCTCGAACACGGCCGAGACGCCGGTCTGGAAGTCGCCGGTGCCCGTCTGGAGGATCGTGCCCTCGTTGCGAAGGATCCGACCCGAGTGGAAGTTCTTCGTGCCCGTCCCGCTCGCGTTCAGCGTCACGCCCGCCGGGATCAGCGTGGTGCCCGCCCCGTGCATCGTTCCGCCCGTCCAGCTCGAGGCTGCCGGACCATCGAGCGTGAGCTTGCCCAGGCCGGCCAGATTCCCTCCGCTCTGGTTGAGAACGTTCGTCGAGGCGACCGGCGTCCCGAAGGCGGCGGTCCCGGCCGTGATCCACGTCGTCCCCATGTCGTAGATCCCGTTGAGGTTGGCGTGGGCGCCGCTGAACACGGTGCTGCCTGCACCCATAATCGCCGAGCCGGCAGCGAAATCGAAGACCCCGCCGAGGAACTCCAGCGTCGCCGGAACCTCGTACGAGCCCTCCGTTGCGCCGGGTCCGTCGCCGCTGTGGAACCTCAGGTTGCCGGCCTGTGCCTGGACGATGCCGTCGTTCTCGAACTGGACGCTGATGTCGCTCGGCGTCGCCGTGCCGGCGCTCTTGCGCCAGGTGCCGGTGTTGACGATCTGCGCCGTGCCGCCGTGGCCGGTGTTGAAGTCGGCGTCGGTCTGGATGTCGAACAGGCCGACGTTCTCGAAGACGGCCGAAACGCCGGTCTGGAAGTCGCCGGTGCCCGTCTGGAGGATGGTGCCCTCGTTGCGAAGGGTCCGGCTCGAATGAAAGTTCTTCGCGCCCGTCCCGCTCGCGTTCAGCGTCACCCCGGGGGCGACGAGCGTCGTGCCCGAGCCGTGCATCGTGCCGGTCGTCCAGTGCGACTCGCGAGGTCCGGCAACGGTCAGCTTGCCCGTCCCGCCGATCGAGCCGCCGCTGAACGACAGATAGGCCACATCGATGTTCGGCCGGTTCATGTTCGCCGTCCCGCCGAAGGGGTGGAGCTCGTTGAATGCCGTCGGGCCGTTGAAGCTCACGGTTCCGCCGCCGACCCAAGTCGTCGGCACGTCGTAGCTGCCGTTGAGCGTGATCGTCGCGCCCGAGAAATAGGCGCGGGCGTGCGTGTTGTTGACCGTTTGCGGCGCCCCGTTTCCATGCGGCGACGCGCCGGTGTCCACGAAGTTCGGAGCCGTCCCCGTGTTGTAGAAGACGTTCTGCGCCCCCGAGGCTGTTCCGCGATGCACGCGATAGCTCGTCGCGCCGGGAACCGGATCCCACGAGAGCGAGACCCTTCCGGCCGGGCCCGTTACAGCGGCGCTCGCCTCGACCGACCCGATCGTCGCGCCGTTGATGTTGTGCGCGGCAACCTTGTAGAAGTAGGTGTTCGTCGCCAGCGAGCCGCCGGTCGCGGCGGGAGTCGCCACGAGACCGGTCGGCGTCGGCAGTGGGCCGTCGCCGGTGATCGATCCGCCGCTCGTCTGCGTGCCACCCTCGAACCCGATGACCCCGCCGGTGCCGATGTGGAAGTCGGTGGAGTGGTTCCCGTTCTGCAGCACCCGCAGATACCCCGTCTGGACGTCGACCGTTCCGTCGTTCTGGAACGCCGAACTGACGTACGTGTTCTCGGCGACCGCGTTCGTCCCGGTCTTCGCAAAGACCGCGCCCGGGTGAACCCTGAACATCGTCCCGGCGTCGCCGGTGAGGTCGGCGTCAGCCGTGACGTTGATCCTCCCCCGGTTGTTGAAGATCGCGCCGGTGTCGAGGTTGAGGTCACCGGTGCCGGTCCAGTTCGTCGGCGTAGCGACCGGAACGTTGTTGTTGAACGTCCGTCGGCTCAAAGTCCTGCCGCTTCCGAAGATCTGGAGCGAGTCGGTGACGGTCGTCGACGTGGCCACCGACGGAGCGCTCGTCGTGCCGCCCGACCAGGCGTAGTCGGTGGCGGTGATGTTCCCCGAGCCGCTGAGCGTGCCGCCGGAGTGGTTGACCCAGCTCGGGGTGATCGGGTCGTTGTAGTTCCCGGTGCCGCCGAAGTGCTCGAGGCGGTCGGTATTCATCGGCCCGTTGTGGTGGCTCGTGCCGCCGCCGTGCCAGGTGATCGGCACGTCGTAGCTGCCGTTCAGCGTGATCGTCGCGCCGCTGAAATAGGCGCGCCCGGCGGCATGGTTCGCCGTGTTCGGCGCACCACTTCCGGCCGGAGCAGCCCCGGTGTCGACGAAGTCCGTGGCCGTGCCCGCGTTGTAGTAGACGCTCTGCCCATTCGAAGCCGTCCCGCGGTAGACCCAGTAGCTCGTCGCCCCGGCAACGGGATCCCAGTCCAGCGTGACCTTGCCCGCGGGCCCGGTCACGTTGGCACTGGCCTCGGTCGAACCGACCGTGCAGCCGTTGAAGTTGCAGGCGATGACCTTGTAGAAATACGTCCCGGTGGCAAGCGAGCCGCCCGGCGTCGAGGGGGTTGCGGTCAGCCCGGCCGGTGGCGGAATTCCCGCCTCGCCGGTGATCGCGCCGCCGCTCGTATGGGTGCCGCCTTCGAAGCCGACGATGCCGCCGGCGCCGATGTCGAACGCGCCCGAGTGGCTCCCGCCCTGGAGCAGCCGCAGGTAGCCGGTCGTGGCCAGCACGGTGCCGTCGTTGTTGAACCCAGTCGACACGTAAGTGTTCTCCGCGGTCGCGTTCGTGCCGGTCTTCGCGAAAATCGCCCCCGGGAGGACGTTGAACCTCGTGCCGGAGTCGCCCGTGATGTCCTGATCCGCCAGGACGTTGATCCGGCCGCGGTGGTTGAAGATCGCGCCCGTGTCGAGGTTGAGATCGCTGCCCGTCCAGTTGGTCGGGTTACCGACCGGGACGTTGTTGTTGAACGTCCGCTGCGACAGGGTCTTGCCCGATACGACCAGCCGCAACGAGTCGGTGACGGTCGTCGTCGTCGCGACAGACGCGCCGCGATGTGTGCCGCCCTGCCAGTGGAAGTCGGCGACGGTCAGGTTCCCCGAGCCACCGAGCGTTCCGCCGTAGAGCTCGGCCGCGGGGAGATTCGCCGGCACGTTGATGTTCGACGTTCCGCCGTGTTGCTGGACCGCGCCGGTCGGCGTAAAGGAACCATTCACGTTCGTCGTGCTGCTGATGAAGCGCACGATCCCGGGGCCGGTCACCGACGAACCGGCGTTGAGGTTTGTCACCCCGCTGCCGGAGGCCCCGGCGAAGTCGAGATAGGTGTTCGGCGCGGTCGTGAAGCTGCCCGTGCTGTTCGAGACCTGGTTGTAGTTGTCGAGCCGCAACAGGCCGGCGTTCACCGCGACCGAGCCCTCGTTGTCGACCGGCATCTCGATGTACGTGTGGTTCACGGAGTGGTCGCCGACTGTCTTCACCAGCGCGCCGTCGTTGTCGAACCGCGGAGCCTCGCTGTGGCCCCAGTCGAGGTCGCCGTCGGTGGCGATCGTGAACGTCTTGCCCGCGAAGTTCCTCAGGAACGCGCCGTTGTTGAGCTGGATGTCGTAGCCGGTCCACGTGGTGTCGCTCGCGAGCTCGAGCGTGCGCCGCTCGAGCTGCTTGGTGCCCGTCCCTCCGACCGTCGTTCCACCTTCGAACCTCGTCTTGGTCGCAATCGTCGTCGAGTCCAGCGAGCCACCGTTCCAGACCACCGGGCCGGTGACGGTGAGGTCGCCGAGTCCGTTGAGGGTTCCGCCCGTCTGGGTGTACGTCGGGACCGTGAGGTCCGCCGTCGCCGGCGCCATCGTGAGCGTCCCGCCGAAGACTCCGAGAGACGAAGGCGCGGGCGCCTGCTGGAACACTGCGCTGCCGCCGTGCATCTCGATCTGGCCGGTGTGGGACCACGACCCGTTCACGTTGGTTCGGCTGGTGATGAATCGGATCGTGCCGGTACCGGTGACGTCGGAGCCGGTGTTCAGGTTGGTCACCCCGGTTCCCGCGGCCCCCGCGAAGTCGAGGACGGTGTCGGGAGCGGCGTGGAACGTGCCGGTGCTGTTGCTCGTCTGGTTGTAGTTGTCGAGGCGAAGCAGCCCGTCGGCGACCGCGACCGAGCCGGTGTTGTCGACCGGCATCTCGACGTAGGTGTGGTTGACCCCCAGGTCCCCACTCACCTTCACGAACGATCCTGCGTTCACGAACCGCGGCGCGTCGCTGTGCCCCCAGTCGAGGTCGGCGTCGGTGTCGACGGTCATCGTCCGCCCGGCGAGGTTCCGCAGGACGGAGCCGTTGTTCAGCTGCAGGTCGCCACCCGTCCACGTCGTGTTGCTCGCGAGCTCGAGCGTTCGGGTCGTCACCACCTTGGTCCCGATGCCGCTCATCGTCAATCCGCCCACGACGGTGGTCTTCGTCGCGACGACCGTCGATGTGAAGAGGCCGTCCGTCCAGTTGAGCGGGCCGGTGACCGTGACGTTGCCAAGGCCGCCGATCGTCCCGTTCACGAAGTTGAGGGTCGTGAACGAGGACGGCTGGGCCGTGTTGGTCATGTTGAGCTGGCCGCCGGTGATCGTGAACACCTCGTCGCTCGTGACGCTTTGGACGTTGGCGGTCCCCGCTCCGCTGTCGAAGACGATCGCGGTGATCGGCAGGTTCGGGATGCAGACGTGGTCGGTCGAGACCGGCAGCGTGTTCCCGCTCCAGTTGACGGCGGTGTCCCACTGGTCACCCGTGCCGCCCGGGCCGCCGTCGAAGAACTTCGTCCCGGCGCACTGGTCGGTCGAGAGCCTGAAGTCGGTCTCCGTATTGTCGGTGTCGCGAAGCGATGGCATCCGCTGCTGAACCTGGGCTGCTGTTGGCGCCACGGTCTTCGGCGTGATTCCGGGGTAGCTGCCGCCGGCTCCGTAGGTGATCACGTCGACTGTGGTGTTCGAGCCGTCGAGGACGAGGACCTCGTCTCCCCCGTCCGCGAGGTCGAACGCGTTACCCGACCAGAGCGTGAAGTCGTCCATGTTCGGGATCGAGGTCGACGAATCCTCGAACTCGAAATCAGGTCCGATTGGGCCGTAGGCATCACGCCACGCCGCGCCGTTTCGGGCGATCACCTTGCGCGTTGCCGGCGGCAAGGTCGTGCCGACCGGGAAGGACGCCATTCCCTCGTCGCCGGTTGAAGCGCTCGTCTCGTCGCCGACCTTGAAGGACGAGATGTTGAGCGTGTTCGCGGTCGGGTTCGCGACCTCGACCCACTCGGCCCCGGGACTCGTGTGATTCGGCGAGAACGCGTAGACGACGACGGGAGCACGCACCTCTCCGAGCGTCGTGAAGTGCACGTCGGCGAAATAGTCGACGTCTCCGTCCGCGATCTCGCTCAGCGTGTTCGGTGCCGTGCCCGGATCGCCGTAGTCGGTGACGGCGTCGAGGACGGCGCCGAGATCGAGCGGCGTGTCGTCCACCGAGGTGCGGAAGGTCGCGACCGTGAAGCGAAGGGGTGAGGTCGGGGGCCCTGCCAGGCCGAGAGCGCTCCATGGGAGCGAGAGCTCGATCGTGCCGTCCTCGGCGTTGTCCGCCACGCCGGCGAATGCAGGATCTGCTGCGCCGGGCGTGTAGACGGCGAGAGAGCTGTTACCGCTGCCGAACCGCGTCTTGACCAACCGCTCCCACCGAGCAGCGGAATCGACTCCCGTGTCGCTTCCGACGAACGTCGAGCCGCCGGAGAGCGCCGCGTGGTCGGTGTCGATCGCGAGCTGAACCTGGACCGTGTTGGAGCCGGACGTGACGGGGAGGTCGAGAACCTTGACGAGCGCGTTCAGGTGCGTGGTCGTGCCCGTGTAGCGGACCTGACGTGATGTCCACTCTCGGATCCGGGCTCGCGAACGTCGTCCGCTCGTCTCCCGAAGCGTCCTTGAAGACGTACTCGCCCTCCTCGGCGGCATTGCGCGACGACCAGGCCCGTGTTGATGGACAAGGGCTCGCGCGCCGTGAGCCAGTCGACGGACGAACCATCGACTGTGACCGGGTGGGCGCTCGCGAAGTAGGTGGTCGTCAGCAGAACCACCAAGAGCGCGGCCACCGCGAGCGGCAGCCGGCGCCCGAACGAACCTCGTCGAATCTGAGCGATTCGCGTGCTCAGTGAGTTACCCCCTCCTGCTCGGCCCCCACGGCCGAGTCCCCAAACCGCACTGTTTCAGTCCGAAACCCCTCTCGCAATAGGCCGTCCGGCCCATCTTCTGGTCGCGAAAGACCTATCAGCCTTGTTGAGGCTAACAGAGGTTTAGGGAGAAGCAAAGACCTTTTCTCAACAAAGAAAAGGTTCGGGCTGAGGAGAGCTCCCCGGGTTGGACTCGAACCAACAACCCTCCGGTTAACAGCCGGATGCTCTACCGATTGAGCTACCGGGGAACGCGGTCGCGGCGGCCGAATGATAGCGACGGCCCGGCTGTGCTCACTCCTCACCATTCGACCCCAGACGCGCGAGCGGGCGGGTTTCTTCCCCGCCCGCTCGCATTGACTGTTCAGCCCGTGAACGGCGGCCGCACCGGCTGTGCGCCGCGGCTCAAGAGCAGCCGCACGACCGTTCCTCGCCGGACGCGCGAACCTGGGCGCACCGACTGGCCGAGGACGCGACCCGGAGCCTGGGCCGCCGAGTAGCGCCTCCCCATGACGACCGCTCGACACCCCGCCTTGGCGATCGCGCGCCGCGCGGCTCCCAGCGTCTTCCCTCGCACGTTCGGAACCGTGCAGCGACGAACCTGTTGCGGCGCGCGCGGCGTGGCCGGCGGCGGCGGAGGCGGAGCCGCGGGCGGCGCCGGGGGCGGCGCGGGTGGCGCAGGCGGAGGCGGCGGCGGCGGAGGCGGCGGCGGAGGCGCCTGGAACAGCCGCTCGTATGCACCGATGTCACACGCCGGGCCCTGGGGCCGCGTCGTGCCGCGCTGATCCGTTGCCGGGCACCCTGCCGTCCCTGCCGCATCGATCGCCGGGCTTCCGGCGAGGAGCTCGTGCGTCCAGGTAGACGCCCCGTTCGCGGCGAGCGCTGCGAGCAGCGGGTTCGTGTTCTTCAGCTCGCCGGCCCCGAGCGCACAAGTATTCGCGTCCTCGAGGTTGAGACCCTGCGTGGTCGGCGCGGCGCCGACGCAGTTCGGCGTGTTGTGCGCGGAGACGATCGTCGCCCTCAGCCGGACGATGCCGTCGGCCGGCTCGAACCCGTTCTCGGTGAGGACGATCCCACGTTCGTTGTAGATCCCGCCGCCCGGCGCCTCGACCGTGTCGACGATCGTGTTGCCGGTGAGCGTCACGTGATCGAGGCTCACCGTGGAGATGAACGGGACGTCCGGCTCGCCGTGGATGATGAAGCCCGCGTCGTTGTAGATCCCCGCGCCGCGGGTCATCGCGGTGTTCCCGCTGATCGTCGAGTTCGTGACCGTCGCGGTCGGGACGATCGACAACAGATCGAGTTGCGCGATCTGCGCCGCGCCCACGCCCGGGCTCTGCCCGAACGTGAAGCGGTTGGCGATCCCGCCGCCGCGCCACGTTGCGCTGTGCTGCGGCGGTGCTCCGCCGTTCCCGCTGATCTCGCTGCGCGTGACGTTCAGCAGCCCGCCGTTGAGGATGCCGCCGCCGTCGTCGCGCGCCCAGTTGCCGATGATCCGGGTGTCGGTGACGGTCGCCTTCGAGCCCGTCGCGTTCGAGATGCCGCCGCCGTTGCCGGTCCAGGAGATGTTCCCGGACACCACGCTCGACGAGAGCGTCAGCTCGGAGCCGGTCGGCTGCCCCCCGTTGCCGCCGTTGTAGATCCCGCCGCCCCCGCGCGAGCCGTACGTCGTGTTGCCGGCGATCGTCGCGCCGGTGATCGTTGCGTGGCCGACGTTGTAGACGCCGCCGCCGGTGTCGATGCCGGCGTCGTTCTCGCTGATCGAGCCGCCGGAGACGGTGAGCTCGCCGGGAACGTCGACGCGAGTGTCCCCGTCCTGGTAGTTGAAGACCTCGTTGTAGATGCCGCCGCCCTCGTTGAAGGCGTCGTTCCGGTCGACCGCCGTCCCGGTGAGCGTGACCGTCCCCTGGCTGTAGATACCGCCCCCGTTGTCGGCCCGGTTGGACGTGATCGCGCCCGAGGTCATCGTGAACGTCGCGCGGCGCAGGGCCTGGATGGCGGCGTCGTACTCGGCGTCGTTGAAGACGCCGCCGCCGTCCTCGCCTGCCTCGTTGTTGTCCATCGTCGTGCCGCTCACGGTGGCAATGCCATCGTTGTAGATGGCCCCGCCGCTGTCGTCGGAGGTGTTCTCATCGATCGTGCCGCCGGTGATCGCGAGCTCACCGATCCGCTCGATGCCCCCGCCAAAGTACCGGCCGTTGTAGATCGCGCCGCCTTCGGTCGTGTCGGCCTCATTGTGGTCGAGATCGGTTCCGTCAATCGAGACGATCGCGCCCTCGTTATAGATGCCGCCACCGGAGTCGTCCGCCTCGTTGTCCTCGACCCGTCCACCATTGAGCACCAGCTCGGCCTGGTCGAAGTCGTAGGTCGTATCGGTGCCGTTGTAGATGCCGCCGCCGTCGCGGTCGGCCGAGTTCCCCTCCTCGACGGAGCCGATCACGCTGTTCGTGATGAGCGCCTCGTCGTCGTTGAAGATCCCGCCGCCGTAGCCACCGCCCTCGCTCTCCAGGGCTTGGTTCCGGACGACCTCGCTGTTCGCGACGATCAGGCCGGGTGTCGTGACCGCGAGAACGCGTTCGTCGACCACCTCGGGGCCGTCGCTGTTGTTGTAGATCCCGCCGCCGTTGTTCGCGGTGTTGTTGTCGACGAGGACGTCACTGAGCGTGACTACATCCCCGCGGTGGTTGTAGAGCCCTCCGCCCTGACCCCACGCGAGATTCCCCTGGATGTCGCTGGAGGCGATCGTGAGCGTGCCGTGGTTCTTCACGCCACCGCCGTTCCCATGCCACTGGCCGTTCGTCATCGTCACACCGGAGATCACGACCGTCGCGTCGTGATGCACGTCGACCACTCGCTCGTAGTGCGCGCCCTCCGGTTCTTCGGGAAGCGCGGAGCCGCGATTCCCGTCGATGATCACGTCATCGCGGCCCGACCCTGTGAGCGTGACGTCGTCCCTGATGTCGAGATCGCCCGACTCCTCTCCGGAGTCCACGCCGCCCGACGCGAAGATCGTCAGCCTGTAGGTCCCCGCCGGAACGGAGATCGTGTCCGCGCCGTCGTGCCAGTTCGCTTCCATGACCGCCGCCCGCAGCGAGCACTGCTCGCCCTCGGCTACGAGGTCTGCGTCGCAGACTCCGTCGCCGAGCGTCGAGCCCGCCGACTCGGCGATGTCCGCCGTCACGTTCACCACGAACGCGCTGTGGTTCGCACCGGCCGGCCCCGAAGCGACCAAGATGGCAACGAGCCCAGCCGCAAGCGCCGCTGAGCGCAGGATTGCCGCGATCCTCACGTCGTCTCCCCTCTCTCGTTAAGTCTCCCAGGAGAAAAGTACGCCGTTTTGGAGGATTTTTCAGCTACCCAACCGTCTAGGCGAGCTCGGCGACCGCCTCCCTGATCTCGAGCAGCTTGCGCTGGAGCTCCGCGGTCTCCGCGAGGTCGGCGCTCGCAAGGCGGCGGCGCAGATGGCGCTCGCGCAACCGCAGGAGGAGCTCCTTCGCGGTGGTCTCGTCGATCGCCTCGGCCGCCGCGACGGCGTCGAGCTCGGCGACCGCCCCGCCCGACTCGCCGCGAAGTACGACCTCCCGGAGCTCGCGGTGCTGTGGGTCGTCGAAATGGTCGGGAGAGAGCTTCTCGAGCGCGTCGCGCAGCTCGGGGAAGGCGAAGCACGCGGCCAGAACGTCTCGTTCCAGACGGGCGGCAGCGTCCAGCATGCGACGTGACGCGTCTGCCGGCCTCGTGGCGGAGGCGCGCGCCTGGAGCTGCACGGTCATCCCGAGGCGGTCGTTCGCGTACCGCCACGCCTCCTGGCGCTCGGGGGAGTCCTCGAAGCGATCGAGCGTCTCCCGTGCACGCTCGAACTTCTCCTGCGCCGTGTCGGCCCGCTCCATCTCGAGCCGGACGCGATGAAGCACGTAGCTCTCGGCACCGGCGAGGCGCTCGTGGAAACGGTCGGGCTCGTCCGCCGGATCGCTGCCTGCCGGGAGCCTGACGACCTGCACGTCGAAGCCGCGATCGGCGGCCAGTTGCATCCCGCGCAGCGTCGCCGCCTCGCCTGCTGCGTCGGAGTCGAAGCACAGGTAGATGCGACGGGTCAGCCGCCGGAGCTCCTTCAGCTGCTGCTCGGTCAGCGCGGTCCCCATCGAAGCCACCACCGGCTCGAAACCCGCTTGCCGCAGCGCGATGACGTCGGTGTTGCCCTCGACGACGGCGGCCCGCTCCTGTTTCGCGATCTCGGTGCGCGCGAGGTCGAGGCCGTAGAGCACCGCGGATTTGTGGAAGAGCTCCCCCTCCGGTGAGTTCACGTACTTGCCGCGAAGCGGATCGTCCTCACGAAGCTTCCGCGCCTGGAACCCGACGACCCGGCCACGCGCGTCGGCGAGTGGGAACATCAGCCTCGGCGGGAAGTAGTCGTTGCCGCGGGCGTTCGTCAATCCCGCCCGCCGGAGCTCCTCGCGCGTGAAGCCCTTCTCGAGCGCCTTGCGGGCGAGCCCGTTCCCAGGCGACAGACCCAGGCGGAACTCGCGGCACGTCTCCTCGGCGAGGCCCCGCCCGGCCAGGTACTGCCGGACCGGCTCGCCGGCTTCTGTGTCCCAAAGATGCCGCTCATAGAACGAGACCGCCTGGTCGAGCAGCTTGAAAAGGCGATCGCGCCGGCGCCGCGACTCCTCGAGCTGGGGCGAGCTTTCCTCGTACTCGAGCGGAACACGGAAGCGCTCGGCCAGCCACTCGACGGCCTCTGCGAAGTCGAGTTGCTCGGTGTCCCGCACAAACGTGATCACGTCTCCGCCCTTGCCGCAACCGAAGCAGTGAAAGAGCTTGTCCTGCGCGTTGACGGAGAAGCTCGGCGTGCGCTCGTCGTGGAAGGGGCAGCGCCCGGTGTACCGGGCCCCCGACTTCCGTAGCTGTGTGCGGCCCGACACCACCTCGACCATGTCTGCGGCCTCCACGGTGGCGCGCACCGATTCGTCCTTGATCCGCGCCATCAGAGCGCCTCGACGTACGAGAGCGCGAATCGGTCCGTCATGCCGGCGATGTAGTCGACGACGCGGTCCGGCGGATCGCCGAGCGCGACGAGGTGCGCGAAGATCCGGGCGACCACCTCTCGAGCGCGCTCGTGCTGCTCGCGGGTGTGGGGCCCGAGGTACACCCGCTCGAACATGAAGGCGCGCAGCGCGAGCATCGCAGCGCCGATGTCTTCGCTCTGCTTGATCTCCCCCGCCTCCTCAGAGGTCTCCACCAGGTCGTGGACGAGCCGGTCGATCCTGCGCGCGCCGGTCTCGCCTAGCAGCGCGATCTCCTCCTGCGGCAACTCGGCCGGCGTCAATACACCCGCGCGGACCGCGTCGTCGATGTCGTGGTTGATGTACGCGACGCGATCGACGATCCGGACGATCCTGCCTTCGAGAGTGATCGGCTCCGCGGGGCCCGTGTGGTTGAGGATTCCGTCCCGCACCTCCTCCGTCAAGTTGAGTCCGCGCCCGTCGCGCTCGAGGACGTCGACGACGCGCAACGAGTGCACGTTGTGCCGGAACCCCAGGCCGAACCCCTCACGGAGCTGAGCGTCCAGCGCGTCCTCGCCGGTGTGGCCGAACGGTGTGTGGCCGAGATCGTGTCCGAGCCCGATCGCCTCGACCAGATCCTCGTTGAGCCGGAGGGCGCGCGCGACGCCGCGCGAGATCCCGGTCGTCTCGAGGGTGTGGGTGAGGCGCGTGCGAAAGTGGTCTTGCGCGGGGTCGATCCAGACCTGCGTCTTGTTCCGGAGCCGCCGAAATGCCTTCGAGTGGACGATGCGATCGCGGTCCCGCTGGAAGGGCGTGCGTAGGCGGCAAGACGGCTCGTCATGAGCCCGGCCGCGCGTCTCGTACGAGCGGACGGCGAGCGACGAAAGCCAGCGTTCCTCGTGCTCGCGAACGCGAAGCTCGAAGGAATCAGCGACCCTGCCGGCAAGCTCGGGCATCGACCCAAGGCTAGTAGCTCCCCCGGCCGCCAGCAGCGCCCGCGCAAAAGGGTCGGGCGCGGTCGCGGGTCGGACCCATCCCAAACCCCCACCCTCCCAGGGGCATCAGACGGCGCGTTCCGACGCTACCCGCGAACTGCGCGCCGGAACGTCACGGCAATGCACAGGATCTCAACCGTTCGTTCCACAGGCTCAGACGATGATCGGGACCGTGCCGCCGTCGGCGCTCCACGCTGCGCCCGTCACGTACGAGGCGCGATCGGAGCAGAGGAACGCGATGACCGCGGCAATCTCCTCGGGCTGGGCGAGCCGGCCGAGCGGCCGACCCTTCCCGACCGCCTCGAGGACCTCGTCACGCGTTTTCCCCGACCTCGCAGCCTGCTGGTCGGCGAGGCCCGCCTCGCCCAGCCAGGCCTCGGTCGCGGTCGGCCCTGGAGCGACTGCATTGCACCGGATGCCCTCCGCGGCGTAGAGATCGGCGACGAGCCGCGAGAGCGACAGAACCGCTGCTTTCGTGACCGAGTAGTTCGGCATAGAGGTGGACGGACGCTTCCCTGCCGTCGAAGAGACATTGACGATGGCACCTTGGCCCCGAGAGCGCATCCCCGGAAGCACCGCCCGGATCGTGCGCACGAAGCTCATGACGTTCAGGTTCCACATCTCGTCCCACTGCTCGTCCGAGATCTCTTCGAAGCCGGCCTGGTACGCCACGCCGACGTTGTTCACCAGCACCTCGACAGGCCCCAGCTCTGCGGCCCGTTCCACGAGCGTGCCGGGCGCCGAGGGCGCGGCGAGATCGCACCCGACTCCGAGCTCGGCGCCGAGCTCGGCCCGCACCTGCTCGACGCGCTCGGCGTCGCGCCCCGCGACCACGACACGGGCGCCTTCCTCTGCCAGAAGGCGCGCGGTCTCCCGCCCGATGCCGCCGGTGGACCCGGTGACGATGCAGACGCGTCCGTTGAGGCCCAGGTCCACGGCCGTTAGCGTATCCGCGTGATCTCGACGATCCTTCTCGCCCGCCACGGTGAGAGCGACTGGAACCGCTCGAAGCAGTGGCAGGGGTTCACCGATCGTCCGCTGACCGATGTGGGCCGCCGGCAGGCTGCGGACCTCGCCGAGCGCCTGCGGGACACCGAGCTCGAGGCGATCTATTCGAGCGACCTCCAGCGTGCGAGAGAGACGGCTGAGATCGTCGCCGCCTCGAAGGGGCTCTCGGTCGAGACGACGCCCGACCTCCGCGAGGTCGACGTCGGCTCCTGGTCCGGATTGACTCGCGCGAAGGCGGAGGCGGAGTTTCCCGAGGGGTACGCGAGGTGGCTCAACGGCGGCGAGGGATGGGACGACGGCGAGACCTATCAGGAGATGGGCGCGCGTGTCGTCCGGGCGATCCAGCGTGTCGCGAAGTCCAACGAAGGCGGCCGCGTGCTCGTGGTCGCGCACGGCGGGTCGATCCGAGCGGTCCATGCAGCAGCCCTCGGGGTCGACATCCACACGTACCGGCGCATCCAGCGGGTGGAGCCGAACGCGACCCTGTCGGCAGTCTGCGTCGACGACGGACGACTGACGGAGCTCTGCCGGACGGAAGACCTCGACGAGTTCCTCCTCCGCGACCAGGAACGACGCCGCGAAGCGGCGCTTCGGCCGCCCACGCCGGCCGGCTGAGGCGCGAAACTAGACTGGCGCCGGGTGGACGACTACACGAGCAAGTACAAGGGCGAGCAGGTCGAGATCGCCCTCTTCGGCGGCGACTACCAGGACGGCGTCCTCACCGCCTACTGCGCGGTTGACGAGGTCCCGCACATCGAGTTGAACGGCCACATCCTGATCCCGCTCCAGAACATCGCTTCGCTGCACTGCACCAGCCGGTGCGACGCGCCCGAGCCGGACTGGCCCCCTCGCGGATTTTCCGAGGACGAGCGCGAAGACGAGCGCTGAACACGGCCGCCGCGGTCAACCTCCTGAAAGCCTGGGCATTGCTGCTGGGCACGTGCGCGCTGCTCGGCGCGCTCGGCTGGGTGCTCGGCGGTTACCGCCTCCTGTCGATCTTCGTCTTCTGTGGGCTGCTCGCCGGCCTCGCGGTCTATGCGTACGCCGACCGGATGGTGCTCGGCCTGGTAGGGGCTCGGCCACTGGCAGCGGCCGAAGCTCCGGCCTACGTCACGACGGTCGAGCGCCTTGCCGCCCGTGCGAACGTTCCGCGCCCGCGCCTCTACCTGATCCGCGATCCGTACCCGCGCGCGCTCTCGGCGGGCCGAGGCGGTCGTGGACAGACGATCGCGGTCAGCACGGGCCTGCTGGCCGCCCTTCCGCCGGCGGAGCTCGAAGGAGTCCTGGCTCACGAGGTCGCCCACGCCGCGAGACGGGACGTCCTCGTTCAAACCACCGCAGCAGTCGTCGCAGCTTCACTGCTCGAGCTCAGCCGAGTCGGGGGCTGGCTCCAGCGTGCGCTCCTCTTCGGGCTGGGACCGATCGCGTCCGCCATCGTCAACGGGCTGCTCTCGCCCAAGAGGGAGTTCGCGGCGGACCTTGGAGCCAGCCGCCTCTGCGACTCCCCGCATGGGCTCGCGGATGCACTGGCGAGGCTGGACCAAGCCGGCGAGCTCGTGTCGTTCGCCGGCAACCCGGCTACGGGACCGCTTCACGTCGTCAATCCCTTCGAGGAGCACGGTCTCGCCGGCCTCTTCTCGACCCACCCGCCGGCACAGGAACGGATACGCCGACTTCGCGCTTTGGACCAGGAAAAGGGCCCGGAGATCCGGGCCCTTTGAACTAATTCGGCGGCGACCTACTCTCCCGGGAGGTTGCCCTCCGAGTACCATCGGCGCTGGCGGGCTTAACTTCTCTGTTCGGAATGGGAAGAGGTGTACCCCCGCCGCTATGACCGCCGAAAATTGTGAAGGATCCGAGGGCATAGCGCGCGCCCACCTTCAAAACTCCATAGCGGCAATAACTCGTGTTCAAAATCAAGACCTCGGGCAATTAGTACCGCTCCGCTTCACGCATTGCTGCGCTTCCACGGTCGGCCTATCAACGTGGTGGTCTCCCACGGCCCTTACTCTCTCAAGGAGATGGGAAGCCTCATCTCGAGGTGGGCTTCCCGCTTAGATGCTTTCAGCGGTTATCCCGTCCAGACGTAGCTAATCAGCGGCGCCGTTGGCACGACGACTGATACACCAGAGGTCTGTTCGTCCCGGTCCTCTCGTACTAGGGACGACTCCTCTCAAGCTTCCAACGCCCATGGTGGATAGGGACCGAACTGTCTCACGACGTTCTGAACCCAGCTCGCGTACCGCTTTAATGGGCGAACAGCCCAACCCTTGGGACCTACTCCGGCCCCAGGATGCGACGAGCCGACATCGAGGTGCCAAACACTTCCGTCGATGTGGACTCTTGGGAAGTATAAGCCTGTTATCCCCGGAGTACCTTTTATCCGTTGAGCGACGGCAATTCCACTCTCAACCGTCGGATCACTAACACCTGCTTTCGCACCTGCTCGACTTGTCAGTCTCGCAGTCAAGCTCCCTTATGCGTTTGCACTCTGCGCACGATTTCCAACCGTGCTGAGGGAACCTTTGTGCGCCTCCGTTACATTTTAGGAGGCGACCGCCCCAGTCAAACTACCCACCTGACGCTGTTCCCGCCCCGGATCACGGCAGCGGGTTAGAAGCCCAGAACACGAAGGGTGGTATCCCAAGGGTGGCTCCACGACGACTGGCGTCGCCGCTTCACAGCCTCCCACCTATCCTGGACAACGTATCCCAGACTCCAACGTCAAGCTGTAGTAAAGGTTCACGGGGTCTTTCCGTCCAACCACGGGTACTCGGCATCTTCACCGAGACTGCAATTTCACCGGATCCCTCGTTGAGACAGCGCCCAAGTCGTTACGCCATTCGTGCAGGTCGGAACTTACCCGACAAGGAATTTCGCTACCTTAGGACGGTTATAGTTACCGCCGCCGTTTACCGGGGCTTAGTTTCAAAGCTTCGCCCGAAGGCTAACCTCTCCACTTGACCTTCCGGCACCGGGCAGGCGTCAGCCCCTATACGTCGTCTTTCGACTTCGCAGAGACCTGTGTTTTTGTTAAACAGTCGCTTGGGCCGTTTCACTGCGGCCCCCTCGAGCTCGATCCCGTAAAGGGATCTCACTCTACCGGGGCGCCCCTTCTCCCGAAGTTACGGGGCCATTTTGCCGAGTTCCTTAACGAGGGTTCTTCCGATCGCCTTAGTATTCTCTACCTGCCTACCTGTGTCGGTTTTGGTACGGGCACGCTCCACCTCCCTAGAGGCTTTTCTCGGAGGCATGGCTTCAGGAACTTCGCTCTTTTCAGAGCTCGGCATCCCGTCTCAGGCTTAATGGCTGGCGGATTTACCTACCAGCCGCCCTACGCGGTTACCCCGGGACGACCATCGCCCGGGTTTCCTTAGCCTACCTCGTCCCCCCATCGGTGATAACGGTGGATGACGTGGTACAGGAATATCAACCTGTTGTCCATCGCCTACGCCTTTCGGCCTCGGCTTAGGTCCCGACTAACCCTGAGCAGATTAGCTTTACTCAGGAACCCTTAGGCATTCGGCGGAGGGGTTTTTCACCCCTCTTTCGTTACTCATGCCAGCATTCTCACTTCCCGACGCTCCACGACAAGCTTACGCCGCCGCTTCACTGCCTCGGGAACGCTCCCCTACCACTCCGAGCAAGCTCGAAGTCCGTGGCTTCGGTTTCTGACTTAAGCCCCGTTACATTTTCCGCGCCCGATCACTTGACCAGTGAGCTGTTACGCACTCTTTTAATGGTGGCTGCTTCTAAGCCAACATCCTGGTTGTCTCAGCAATCAGACATCGTTTCCCACTTAGCCAGAAATTAGGGACCTTAGCCGACGGTCTGGGCTGTTTCCCTTTTGAGCACGAAGCTTATCCCCCGCACTCTGACTGCCGTGCTCTGGACTGCCGGTATTCGGAGTTTGCCTGAGTTCGGTAAGCTGGTAGGCCCCCTAGCCCAAACAGTGCTCTACAGCCGGCAGTGAACGCACGACGCTATACCTAAATATATTTCGGGGAGAACCAGATATCTCTGAGTTTGATTAGCCTTTCACTCCGACCCACAGGTCATCCGCCCGGTTTTCAACCCAGGTCGGTTCGGTCCTCCACGGGGTCTTACCCCCGCTTCAACCTGCCCATGGGTAGATCACTCAGTTTCGGGTCTACCGCCGACGACTAAATCGCCCTATTCGGACTCGCTTTCGCTTCGGCTCCGTTTCCTTAACCTTGCCGTCGACGAGTAACTCGCTGGCTCATTATGCAAAAGGCACGCCGTCACAGCACGAAGCTGCTCCGACCGCTTGTAAGCACACGGTTTCAGGTACTATTTCACTCCCCTTCAGGGGTACTTTTCACCT
>CAVRIT010000001.1:0-32500 GCA_963721345.1 uncultured Actinomycetes bacterium | reverse complement strand
AAGCCGTTCGTCTTGGCCGCTGCGCTCAGGGAGGGGATCAACACGCCGACGAGCTTCATCTCGAAGCCGACGACGATCCCGCTGGGCAACAAGCTCTGGTCTGTGTCCAACTACGAGGACGAGTACCTCGGGCCGATCGATCTCGAGACGGCGACGGTCCATTCGGACAATGCGGTCTATGCACAGCTGACGGCGCTCGTCGGCCCCGGGAAGGTGAGGCAGATGTCGCACCGGCTCGGCATCAAGAGCGCGCTGAACGACTACTTCGCCATCGGGCTCGGCGCAGAGGCCGTCAACCCACTCGAGATGGCGCGCGCCTTCGCGACCTTCGGCAACGAGGGACGCCGCGTCGACGGGTCGATCTTCGGGAACCAACCGCGGGCCGTGGTGTCCGTGCGCAAGGGCGGGGACCGGGCAAAGGCGAACCGAGTCGTGCCGAGGCAGGTGCTCCACCCCGAGAAGGCGAAGCTCGTGAACCAGGTCCTGCAGAAGGTCGTCACCGGCGGAACCGGCCGCAAGGCGGCGCTCCCGGACCGCCCAGCGGCCGGCAAGACCGGGACGACCGAGAACTACGGCGACGCCTGGTTCGTCGGCTACACGCCGCAGCTCGCGGTCGCCGTGTGGGTGGGCTACGCGAACGAGCTCCGGCCGATGCTCACCGAGTACGACGGTGAGCCCGTCGCCGGCGGAACCTTCCCGGCCGAGATCTGGCGGAGCTTCATGATCGAGGCGCTCGACCACCTCAAGGCCGAGCCGGCGCACTTCGACTCTCCAACGCTCCCCTACTCGCAGCCGCAGAACGTCGTCCACCGCGGCGGCGTGCTCATGCGCGACAACGAGCTGTGCCGAGGGGCAAAGAGCGTTTGGCTGTTCGAGGGTGAGGGCCCGAAGCGGACAGCCGGGTGCAAGCCGAACGAGGTCGAGGTGCCGCGGGTGATCGGGTCGACGCTCGCCGACGCGAGAGAGCGTCTCGCGTTGCAGCCTCTCGGCTACGACGTGATCTACAAGCCGGCGAAGCGCGGCCAACGCCTCGACCTGGTGCTCGGCCAGATTCCGAAGCGCGGCACGCTTTCGGCCTACGACACCGTGATGCTCGTGCTGGGGAAGCCGAAGTACGGCGTCGTCCCCAACGTCGTCGGGCTTCCCGTGGCGACGGCGATTCGCCGGCTCGAGCGCAAGGATCTTCAGCCCGCGGTGATCGGACCTATGAGAGGGACGGTCGTCCGCCAGACCCCGACCCGCGTCGCCTCCGCGCCCGGGCTCAGGGTTCGCTTGGTCTCAGCGCGCGGCTGAGGAAGCGCGAGCCCGCCACGCCGTAGCGCCACGGTTTGTCCGCGGCCTTCGTGATTCCGATCCGCGGGCCGATCGCGATCTCCGGCGCCGCTGCGCGAGGACGCAGCTCGAACGGCGGCCGGTCGAGCGGCAGCCCGTCGTGGTCGCGTGTGATCCCCAGCGCCTGGCAGAGGCGGCCGGGGCCTGCGCAGAGCAGGCGGTCGTCCTCCACCCCGCGGCGCTGACGCATGACGTCGATGCCATGGGTGGGCTCGAGGGCGCGGATGAGGGCCGCCTCGGCAGAGCCTGTCGAAGAGCAGACGAAGTTCAGGCACCAGTGGATCCCGTACGAGCGGTAGACATAGGCATGCCCGGGCGGGCCGAACATCGACGCGTTGCGCTCAGTCCGCCCGCGGAAGCCGTGAGCCGCAGGATCCTCGTGGTCGTAGGCCTCGACCTCGACGATCGGCCCACCGACGCCGTCGACGAGCAGCGTGACGCCGACGAGGTCGGGTGCGACCTCGTGCACCGAACGGGCGAAGAAGTCGCGGCCCAGGGTCATTCGTTCTGTGGACGCCGCGCGTCGTAGCGGACAAGCGCGGGGATGGCGAGGGCGACCACGACGGTGCCGACCACGGTGAGAATTCCGCCCGAGACGATCGAGGCGCGGACGCTCGTCAGCGACGCCACGATCCCGGCCTCGACGTTGCCGATCTCCGGCGCGCCGGCGACCTGGGCCAGCTCGATTCCGGAGAGGCGGCCGCGCATCGAGTCCGGCGTCACGGTCAGGAGGATGTTCGACCGGAGCACGGCGCTGATGAAGTCCGCCGCTCCCGCAATGCCGAGAAAGACCAGCGCGAACCACAGCGCATCGGCGAAGCCGACGAGCGCGATCGCCCCACCCCAGGCAGCGGCCGCCACGCACACTCCGAGCCCCTGTCGTCGCACGGCCATCATCCATCCCGAGGTGAGCGACGCGACAAGCGCACCCGCGAACGGCGCGGCGTAGAGCAGCCCCAGCGTCGCCGCTCCGCCACCGAGCTTCTCGGCGAAGGCCGGGAAAAGCGCGCGCGGCATACCGAAGATCATGGCGTTCGTGTCGACGACGAAGATCCCCAGCAGAACCTTCCGGCGGCCCACGTACCGGAAGCCGTCGAGGATCGACTGCAGGCTCGGCCGGTCGGCGTCCGGCGCCGGTGGGGCCGGAGGAAGCAGCCAGATCGCGACGAGCGATGCCGCGAAGGTGACCATGTCGATCGCGTAGGCGCCTCCCAGCCCGACGACCGCGATCAGGACGCCGGCCATCACGGGGCCCGCAACACGGGCGAGCGTGAACACGACGTCCTCGACTGCGATCGCCGCGAGGAGCTGGTCGTCCCGCACGAGGCGCGGCGTCAGTGCGTTCCGGGCCGGCCGCTGGAAGCCGTACGCCGCCGTCCCCAGTGCCTCCGCGACGAACAGGAACCAGATGCTCGGGTTCGGCAGCAGCGCGTTGACGAGCAGCCCGCCCGTCACGAGCAGCTGGGCGACGTCGGAGAAGAGCAGCAGGCGGCGCCGGTCGACCGCGTCCGCGACGGCGCCGCCGTAGATGGGGACGACGAGGAGCGGAACGAGCGCCGCCAGCCCGAGCAACCCGACGAGGAGCGTCGACCGGGTCTCCTCGTAGAGCTGGAACGGGATCGCGACGGTCGTGATCTGGCTGCCGATCGCCGAGATCCCGACGCCGAACCAGAGCCGCCGGAAGTCCCGCGACTCGCGCAGCGGACGGATGTCGACGGCGATGCGCGCGAACAGGCCGCGCTCGGGCGGCTCGGGCCTTCCGATGTCCGTCATCGGCGCCTAGAACAGTTTGTCGTCGTCCTGGGGCCGGGCAGTCGACTCGAGTAGCCGCCGTGCCCGACGCCCGAGGTCAGCGAGGTTGATCTGGCCGCTCTCGGCGCCCGAGGCGATGCGCCGGGCGAGGTCGATGGCGTTGTCGATGATCTGTGTGTTCGCCGCAGCCTCCTGCCCCATCTCGTGGAGGATCGTGCGCTCGGTGCGGCCCGCGATGATCGGGTCGGGCACCCCCTCGATCCAGACGCGCGTCCGCCGTCCACCGCCGCGCTCGTCGCCCGTCATCGGCTCGAGCGCGTAGATCTTGTCGGCCCGGGCGTACTTCCCGAAACCGAGGAACACCATCCGGTTCGCGCCGTCGGCCATGGTGGACCGATTATGGAGGAGGCGGACGGGGCTGGCCGGACCCAGCCTCCGGCTCGGCCTCGGAGGCAACCTCCGGCTCCTCGGGCGCGAGCGCGCGCCACGCCGTGAACACGGCGAAACCAGCCCAGAGCAGATCGATCCAGCCGAAGACGTTGTTCAGATCCTCACGGAAGAAATCGAACATCTCTCGGGAGAAGATGGAGAGGTTGACGGCGCCGCCGGTCTCCTCGTTCGCAACCTGCTGGACGACCAAGGCGTACGAGAGGTACTTGCCGACGAGGATGCCGATGAGCGACGAGACGATCGCCACCGCCTGGAGCAGGGGCCCCCTCCGGCCACCCGTCGCGGTGACGACAGCCAGTCCGACGAGAAAGCCGATGCCCCACGCGACGAAGCCGACCTCGTACTCCGACCACTTGACGATCAGCCCCCAGGCAACCCCGCCGGCCAGCGCCGCGATGAGCCCGGCGGGAATCGCGCGAACCAGGACCCCGCGATCGTCTTCGATCACGCGCGCCAAATCCGAACCTCAGCCGAGAGTCGAGCGCAGCGTCTCGACGACGTACTCCTGGTCTTCCGGGTCGATGCCCGGGAAGAACGGCAGCGCCAGTGTGCGGCTCGCGATCTCCTCGGCGACCGGACAGAGCCCCTCGCCGAAGTCGAAGCGCTCGCGGACGTAGGTGAGCAGGTGGACACAAGGCATGTACTCCGCGACGTCGACGCCGTGCTCGCGCATCTCCGCCATGACGCGGCTCCGGTCGAGCTCCGCAGCGAGTTGGACGACGTAGACGAACCACGACCGCTTGTGGTCGGCGTCGTCGCGCGGCGCGAGCTCGACGCCGTCAACCCCGCCGAGCAGCCCGTCGTAGCGCGCAGCCGCCTCTGCCCGGAGCGCGAGGAGCGTGTCGAGCTTCTCGAGCTGACCGATGCCGACGGCGGCCTGGATGTCTGTCCAGCGGTAGTTGTAGCCGAGCCGGACGTGGTCGAACCAGCTCGTACCGGAGTACGAGCGGCCCTGGTTCCGCAGGCTGACGATCTCCTCGTGCTGCTCGCGCGAGTGGGTCGTGACGACGCCGCCCTCGCCGGTCGCGATCTGCTTGTTCGGGTAGAAGCCGAAGACGCACGGCGGGCCGTGCGAGCCGATCTGCCGGCCGCGGTACTCGGCGCCGAGCGCCTGAGCCGAGTCCTCGATCAGCGTCAGCCCGTGCCGTTCGCACAGGTCCATCAACGGCTCGATCTCGCAGGGATAGCCGAAGATGTCGGCGGGGATCACCGCCTTCGTCCGCTCCGTGATCGCCGCCTCGACCGCCGCGGGATCCAGGTTCCAGGTGGCGGGGTCGACGTCGGCGTAGACCGGCGTCGCGCCCTCGCACAGGAAGCAGTTCGTCGTCGCCGCGAAGGTCAGCGGCGTCGTGATCACCTCGTCGCCGGGCCCGATCCCCGAGGTGCAAACGAGGAGGTGAAGCCCGGCGGTGCCGCTCGAGACGGCGGCGGCGTACGGGGCGCCGACCCGCTCGGCGATCTGCTCCTCGAAGCGCTCGATCGTCGGCCCCAGCGATAGGCGGCCCGAGCGCAGCACCTCGAGCACGAGCTCCTCCTCCCGCTCGTCGAGGTACGGCCGGGCCAGCGGCACCCTTCTTGCCGCGGAGCGGGCTCCGCCCGCCCGCACGCAGGCGGGTGGTTAGGGAAGCGAGAAGCGGCTTCTGGGCCGCGCACCGCGAAGCGGTGCCCGGCTTCATAGATTCGCCGGAAGTCGTGAGACTTCCGGCGAGACGGCGAAGCCGTCACGCCTGCGCGGGCTCTCGAGACGGAATCGAGGCGAACTCGAGCCAGTGCGACCAGCGGTCGCTCCCGCCGCGCACGATGTCGAGATAGGACTTCTGGATCTGGAGCGTGATCTCGCCGGGTGGGCCGATCTCCTGGTCGTCCACAGAGCGGATCGGCGTCACCTCCGCGGCGGTCCCGACCATGAACATCTCGTCGGCGAGGTAGAGGTCGGTGCGGATCAGGTTCTGCTCCTCGACGGTGTAGCCAAGGTCGCGGGCGAGCTCCATCACCGTGAGGCGAGTGATCCCGGGCAGGATCGACGTCGAGAGCGGCGGCGTGTAGATGGTCTTGTTCTTGACGATGAAGACGTTCTCGCCGGAGCCGTCCGCCACGAACCCGTCGTCGGTGAGCAGAATCGCTTCGTCGTAGCCGGCCCGCACCGCCTCCATCACGGCGAGCATCGAGTTCAGGTAGATGCCGGTCGCCTTCGCAGCGTGCGGGATCGTATTGGCGCCGACGCGCTTCCAGCTCGAGATCTTGCAGCGGATCCCGTTCTTCATCCCCTCGTCCCCGAGGTACGTGCCCCACGGCCAGCTCATGATCACCACGTCGACCGGGTTTCCCGTCGTCTGGACGCCGAGCTCGCCGTAGCCGTAGAACGCGATCGGCCGCAAGTAGCACTCGGGCAGGCCGTTCCGCCCGATCAGCTCGAGCGAGCTCTCACGCAGCTCCGCCACGGTGTACGGCAGATCCATGTAGAGCAGCCTCGCGGATGTCTCGAGGCGCTTCAGGTGGTCGGTGAGCCGGAAGACCGCCGGGCCCTGCGGGGTCTCGTAGCAGCGAATCCCCTCGAACACTCCCGTGCCGTAGTGCAGTCCGTGCGCGCCGACGTGGATTTTCGCGTCCGCCCAGTCGACGAACTCGCCGTTCATCCAGATCTTCTCGGTCTCCCGCATGTGTCTCCTCAGATGTTATGTGGCCTCTGCGACAGCGTCCATCGGCTCCGCTTTCGCCAGCCGCAACAGGTCGGCCGGCGCGACGCGCGCCATGTGTCTTTCCGATCCGGCCCCGATCCAGACGTGGTCGTGAACGAGCACCTGCCTGTCGACGAGAACGCGCTCCACGTTCGGGAGCGGAAAGGGCGCCACCGCGCCGGGTGCGAACCCGGTTGCGGCACGCACTCCGTCCGGCCCGGCGATCTTCGCGCGGGGCACACCCGCGGCGCGCGCCACTTTCGCCGCGTCGGCCCGCCTGTCTCCAGGGACGAGCACGACGAACGCCTTTCCCTCGCAGTCGAACACGAGCGACTTGACGATCTGCTCGAGCTTGCAGCCGACGGCATGAGCGGCATCTTCTGCAGTGGGAGTCCCCGCGGAGAACTCCTCGATTCGGGCCTCGACGCCGCCGGCCCGGATGGCCCCGGCCACGCGTTCGACCGCCTCTGGCCAGCCGCGTTCCATGGGGCGAGAGCGTACCCCGCGAAACCGTTCGCGCCCATCGGCCGTTGTTCACGAAATGAAACCGACACCAGAAGAAGCGCGCATCGCCCACACCGAGTCTGTGTTCAGGCACGTCAACGAGCGGATCGCGGAGACGGCTGAGCGGTTCGGCTCGGAAGAGACGGAGTTCGTCTGCGAGTGCGCCGACTCGGATTGCCAGGACCGGCTCGAGGTGCCTCTCGACGAGTACGAGGAGGTCCGCAGCGAGGCGACGCACTTCATCGTCTCCGACGGGCATCAGGAGCCGGGCTACGAGCGGCTCGTGGAGCGGCGGAGCCGATATGCGATCGTCGAGAAGTTCACCCGCGGGCTCGCCGCCGCCGTGCGGCGTACCGACCCCCGGACGCAGACCTCCTAGTCAGAACCACGTCCGTTCCCGGTACGCCTCGTACTCGGGGAACCTCGCACGAAGGTGCCGCTCCTCGAGGCGCGCCTTCGCGAGCCAGAAGACGGCCAGTACGGCGGTGAGCACGAGGCCGTACACCGAGAAGACGAGCGAGAGCCCGGCGAAGAAGAGGATGCCGCCCACGTAGATCGGGTGCCGCAGCACTCGGAAGGGGCCGCGGTCGACGAGCTGCGCGTCGCGTCGCGGACGTGGGAAGGGCGACAGCGAGTCGCCCATCGTCATGCCCGCCCAGACCGCAAGCAGGAATCCGGCCGCGGCGACCGCGAAGCCGAGCGGCGTGACGCCGGGGCCGACGAACCACGACGCGGCGATCAGCGCGAAGAGGACGAACTGGCCGACGACCCAGCGGTCGCCCCTTTGCTCTGAGCTCATGGGGAGTTCAACGAGAGGAATCGCACATCGTCGAATCCCTCCTCGCGAATCCGCGCGACCAGCTCGGCCGGCGCCTCGCTGTCGATCGAGAGCGCCATCAGCGCCTTGCCGCCGCGGCGGGTGCGGGACACGGTCATGTTGGCGATGTTGACCTCTGCCTCCCCGAAGAGCGTTCCGACACGGCCGATCACCCCCGGGACGTCGTCGTAGCGGAAGACGACGAGGAGCGGCGCCAGCTCCATCTCGAGCTCGAAGCCGAGCGCACTCACCAGCCACAACCGCGGCTCGCGCCCGATCGTGGTTCCCGCGACGCGCAGGTCCTCGCCGTCCACGACGACTCCCACACGGATGAGATTGGTGAAGTCGCGGGACGATCGGCGCCGCTGCTCGACAACCTCGATTCCCCGCTCCTCGGCAAGGACCCGCGCGTTCACGTAGTTCACGGGCTGCTCGAAGCGACCCTGGAAGGCGCCGTTCAGCGCAGCCGACGTCAGCAGCCGCGTGTCGTAGTCGGAGAGCCCACCGTAGTAGGTCAGCTCGATGCGCTCGGCGCGGCCGCCCGCGAGCTCCATCGCCAGGCGGCCGAGCTTTGCGGCCAGCGGAACGTACGCCCCGAGCACCTCGAGGTCCTCTGGCCGGATCGAAGGGATGTTCACCGCGTTCGTCACAAGCTCACCGTCGAGCGCCGCGGCGACCTGCTCGGCGACGATGACCCCGGCTCGGTCCTGCGCTTCCTCGGTCGAGGCGGCGAGATGCGGCGTGACGACGACGCTGTCGAGCTCGAGCAGAGGCCCGGTGTAGGGCTCTGCGGAGAAGACGTCCAGCGCAGCGCCCGCGAGCTTGCCCGATCGCAGCGCTTCGAGCAGCGCCGCTTCGTCGACGAGCTCGCCGCGAGCCGCATTCACGACCCGGGCACCGTCCGGCATCCGCGCGATGGCGTCGCCGTCGAGCAGCTGCGTCGTCTCCGGGGTGAGCGGCAGGTGAAGCGTCAAGAACTCCGCTGCGGCCAGCGCCTCCTCCGCAGTCTCGACCCGCTCCGCTCCGAGCTCGCGAAATCGCTCCTTGCTGACGAACGGGTCGTAGGCGACGACGCGCATGCCGAGGCCGATCGCGCGACGCGCTACCTGCTGGCCGATCCGTCCGAAGCCGAGCACGACCAGCGTCTTGCCCTCGAGCTCCACGCCTCCGTGCGCCGAGCGCTCCCAGCGGCCCTGCTTCAGGGCTGCGTGCGCCTGAGGGATGTGGCGGGCGAGCGCGACGAGCAGCCCGACGGCGTGCTCGGCGGCGGAGACGACCGTGGACTCAGGCGCGTTCGCGACGACGATCCCGCGCCGCGTCGCGGCCTCGACGTCGACGTTGTCGACCCCCACTCCGGCCCGGCCGATCACCTTCAGACGCTCGGCCCGGTCGATCAGCTCGGCCGTCAGCTGCGTCCCGGAGCGGATCACGATCGCGTCGTAGTCGCCGATCCGCTCCTCGAGCGGCGCGGATCCGTCCACGTCCACCTCGAACCGCTCCCGCAGGAGCTCCACCCCGGCCTCGGCGATCGGCTCGCGAACGAGGACCCTGAGTCGGTCGGTCACACCCGGGTGTGCTCGAAGGCCTCGAGCGCCGCGGTGATCGCCGCGCCGCGCTCGATCTCGGCCCCGAGCTCCCCGAGCACGAGCTCCACGCCGGCGAGCGCCGTCGTGATGTCGAAGACGTCGTAGTAGCCGATGTGGCCGATGCGGAAGATCTTCCCCTTGAGCGGGCCCTGGCCAGGCGCGAGCACGACGCCGTGGCGGTCGCGAAGGGTCTGCACGAGCTCGCTCGAGTCGATTCCATCGGGCGCGTTGATCGCAGTGACGACAGCGGAACGGTCGTCGTCGGGCGAGAAGAGCTCGAGCCCCATCGCCTTGGCGCCGGCGCGGCAGGCCCGTCCGAGGCGGGCGTGGCGCTCGAACGCCTGCTCGAGGCCCTCCGCAAGGAGCAGGCCGAGCGCGACGTCCAGCCCGACGACCGTCGAGACCGCGGGTGTGAACGCGGGATCGAACTTCGCCTGACGCTCATGCGTCAGCGTCCAGTCGAAGTAGTAGCGCGACGCAGCGGCCTTCTCCACGGCTTCCCACGCGGCGGCCGAGACGGAGACGGTCGCCAGCCCGGGCGGCGTCATCAGCGCCTTCTGCGAGCCGGAGATGACCGTGTCGAGGCGCCACCCGTCGGTCTCCAGCGGCACCGCGCCGAGGCTCGACACCGCGTCGACGGCGACCAGCGCGCCGGCATCTTTGGCCGCGGCGGCGAGTGCCTGAAGGTCTGCGACGACCCCGGTGGACGTCTCCGAGTGGGTCAGGAAGACGACCTTCGCGCCGCCGAGCTCGCGCAGTCGCCCGGCGAGGTCGTCGGCCACCGGCGTCTCTCCCCACTCGTACGCGACCTCGTCGACGTCGCAGCCGAAGTTCTGCGCCAGCTCGGACCACCGCTCCCCGAAGTGGCCGGCCGACACAACTACGACCCTGTCTCCCGGGCGGGTCAGATTCGAGACCGCCGACTCCATCCCGCCGGTGCCGGACGACGTGTAGAGGAGCACGTCCGTGTTTGTCCGGTAGACCTCGCCGAGCCGATCGAGACAACGTCCGAGAATCTCGCGGAAGTCCGAGCTGCGGTGATGGATCACCGGCCGGCTCATCGCCTCGAGCACCTCGGGCGGGACCGGCGTCGGGCCGGGGGTGAACAGGTAGCGCTTCTCCGGCACTTCCTTGGAGGCTAGCGCCTAGGGTCGATGGAGTGGAAGCGCTCCTCGCCTTCGGCGCTGCGCTGTTGGCGCTGCGACTCGCAGGGCAGTTGGCGGCGCGCTGGCGCGCTCGGCGCACGCCGGAGCTCGCGCTCTGGTCGGCTTCCCTGCTGGCGTATGCGGTCGCCACCGCGGCGCTCGCGTGGGGATCTGCAGCCGGTTGGAACGACGCGGCGTTCCGCGTCTACTACCTCTTCGGCGGCCTGCTGACGGCGCCGCTCCTAGGCGCGGGGTCGTTGCTGCTCGATCGGGCGGCGGTGGGCGATTCCGGTCGTGCTGGTGTACGCCGGGCTCGCCGCGGGCGTCATGCTCGCGGAGCCGCTTTCGGGGAACGTGGGCGGGGCGTCGATCCCGGAGGCGCAGGAGCACCTGGACTACTTCCCGGCCCGCATCCTGGCGCTCGTCGGAAACATCGCCGGAACCCTCGCGGTCGTGGTCGTTGCGATCGCGACATTCAGGCGCCGACCGCTCGGAATGGGGCTCATCGTGGCCGGCGTCCTGGTCGCTGCGGCGGGGAGTGCGCTCGCCGGCCTCGGGGCCGCGGAAACTGCGGGTTTTTCGGCGCTCGGTGTCCTATTTCTTTACGCAGGTTTTACCGTTTCCAGCGGAAATTCGGCCCCTCCGTTGCCTGGCGAGGCACGGTGATGTGCTATCAAGTGCCGCGTCCGGAGCCCCGAGGGTTCCGGTGATCGCAATCGACCGGAGCTCGGAGCTTCGGGGCGCGGACTGCGGCACAGATCCTGCGCCTTGGGCCCGAGCTTCAGCACGGAGGAGGGAAAACCGTCGTGCGCCGACAGCTGGTCCGCGCGACCGTAATCGCGGTCGTCGTCATAGGCTTGGCCCTGGTGGGATTTTCGACCGCCGACGGCGCACGGACGGCGCCGACGAACGTCGAGCCCGGCTCGGGCGCGGTCGTCCGGAAGATCAAGCGGTTCCAGCGCGCGACGTGGCGCTGGCAGCGCCTGATGGGCGTCCCGCGGACGCCGAACCGCAAGCGCTATGTGCGGATCCGCGACCGCAAGTTCCGCGTCTTCGTGATGAGACAGTGGCGACATCGCGCGGTGCGCGCGAAGCGGCTGGCGCACAATCCTCCGCACGAGGCGGAGTGGCGCTGCCTCCAGCGGTTCGAGGGATCCTGGCGCGACGAAAACGACCCCTACTGGGGCGGCCTTCAGATGGACAAGACCTTCATGCGGATGTACGCGCCGCGTCACCTCTTGCGGCGAGGATGGGCCAACAGCTGGACGCCGGTCGAGCAGATGTGGGTTGCCGAGCGGGCCCTGCGCGCCGGCCGCGGCTTCTACCCGTGGCCGAACACCGGCCGGATGTGCGGTCTCATCTAGGCTTGCGGCGATGGGACGCGGTGACAGGCCGAAGGTGCGCTGGGCGAGAGATCGCCAGCGCAAGAAGAAGGCACGCGTGAAGGCGCAGGCGCCCCCGCCGGAGGCTGCTGCCACGGCCGCTGCGCCGAAGCGCAAGCGCACAACGAAGTCCAGCTAGCTCGAGCTGAGCTTCGAACGCAGCAGCTCGTTGACGACCCGCGGGTCGGCCTTGCCCTGGGTCTCCTTCATCACCTGGCCGACGAAGAAGCCGAGCAGTCCCTCCTTGCCGCCCCGGAACGCCTCGACCTGGCCCGGGTTCGCGGCCAGGATTCTGCTCCACGATCGGCTCGAGCTCGGCGGTGTCCGCGACGAGGCCGTCGCCGAGGTAGCGCTCCGCCGAGAAGCCTGGGTCGCCGCTCGCGGCGAGGGCTTCCGTGAACCTTCTCCCGCGGAATCCGCGAGCGCGCGTCGATCAGCTTGCCCAGCTCGTTCGGGTCGGCAGCGTCCGGGTCGACGCCCGTTCCCGCGAACTGGTTCATCAGCACGTTCGCTATGGCGCGCCGGTCCTCGCCCGGTACCCGCTCGAAGAGCCCGTCGCGGCCGCTCGCGACGAGATCCCCCGCGAGGTCGTCGTCGAGCTCCGCGGCGAGGCGCCGAATCCGCTGCCCCGGTAGCTCCGGCAAGGCGTCCCGGATCCGGTCGACGAGCTCGCGGTGCGGCTCGATCGGGACGAGGTCGGGCTCGGGGAGGTAGCGGTAGTCCTGCGCCTCCTCCTTCGAGCGCATCGGCGGCGCCGACTCGGACGTCGGATCGAAGTGCAGCGTCTCCTGCTCGATCTCACCCCCCGACTCGTAGACGCCGATCTGCCGCTCGACCTCGCGCTCGATCGCCTTCGCCGCGAACGCGAACGAGTTGAGGTTCTTCAGCTCGGTGCGGGTGCGAAGCTCGTCCGAGCCCTCCGGCCGCACCGAGACGTTCACGTCGAAACGCAGCGACCCCTTCTCCATCTCGGCGTCGGAGATGCCGAGCTCGACGATGGTGCGGCGGAGCAGCTGGAGGAAGCGGCGAGCCTCGTCGGCCGAGTGGAGGTCAGGCTGCGTGACGATCTCGACAAGCGGTGTCCCGGCGCGGTTGAAGTCGACGAGCGTTGCGCTCGCTCCGTGGATGCGGCCCTCGCTCGTGCCGGCATGGACGTTCTTCGCCGCGTCCTCCTCGAGATGGGCGCGCACGATCCCGATCTCGATCTCGCCGTTGGGGCCGGGCAGCGCGAGCCGGCCGTCGAGACAGAGCGGCTGGTCGTACTGGGAGATCTGGTAGCCCTTGGGAAGGTCGGGGTAGAAGTAGTTCTTGCGGTGGAAGACGGCGCGCTCGGCGACGCGGCACTCGAGCGCGAGGCCGAGCTTGATCGTCCACTCGACAGCCTTCGCGTTCGGGACGGGCAGCACGCCGGGGTGCGCCAGGCAGACGGGGCAGGTGCGCGAGTTCTCCGGCTCGAGGTACGCGACCTCGCAGCGGCAGAACATCTTCGTCCGCGTCTTCAGATGGATGTGGATCTCCAGGCCGATGACCGGTTCCCAGCTCATGCCGCGAGCCGCCCCGGGACGAAGTCGAAGCCGATCGCCCGCTCGAGCGCGTGCGCCGCGTGGAACAGCGTGTTCTCGGAGAACTGCGGCCCGATCAGCTGGAAGCCCACAGGAAGCCCGTCCGACAGGCCGCACGGGATCGAGAGCCCGGGCAGGCCGGCCATGTTCGACGGGATCGTGAGAACGTCCGAGAGGTACATCGCGAGCGGGTTCTCCGCCTTCTCGCCGAGCTTGAACGCGACAGTCGGAGAGGTCGGCGAGACGAGCACGTCGAAGTCCTCGAAGGCGGCGGCGTGCTCCTGGGCGATCAGCGTGCGCACCTTCTGCGCCTGGCCGTAGTACGCCTCGTAGTAGCCGGCGGAAAGGGCGTAGGTGCCGAGCATGATCCGCCGCTTCGGCTCGTCGCCGAAGCCGGCGTCGCGCGTCTTCTCGTACATCTCGCGGACGTTCGCGCCGTCGACCCGCAGCCCATAGCGCGCGCCGTCGAAGCGCGCGAGGTTGGAGGAGGCCTCCGCCGGAGCCACGAGGTAGTAGCAGGCGAGTCCGTAGTCGACGGAGCGCGGCAGGCTCGTCTCCCCCACCTCCGCGCCGAGCTCACGGCAGAGCTCGATCGTGCGATCCGTCAGCTCCTTCACGCCGGGCTCGATCCCATCGGTCTCGTTCAGCTCGCGGGGCACGCCGATCCGGAGGCCCTTCAGGTCCTCGCGCTCGGGAATCGCGACGGGCTCGGGCAGCTCGACCGTCGTCGTGTCGCACGGGTCGCGGCCCGCGACGATCCGGTAGAGGAGCGCGCAGTCGCGGACGGTCTTCGTCATCGGGCCGATCTGGTCGAGGCTCGACGCGAAGGCGACGATGCCGTAGCGAGAGACCGTCCCGTACGTCGGCCGCAGGCCGACGACCCCGCAGAGCGACGCAGGTTGCTTCACCGAGCCGCCCGTGTCGGAGCCGAGCGCCCAGGGGGCGAGGCCCGCGGCGACCGCCGCGGCGGAACCGCCCGAGGATCCGCCCGGGACGCGCTCCGGATCCCACGGGTTCCGCGTCGGGCCGAAGCCGGAGTTCTCCGTCGAGGAGCCCATCGCGAACTCGTCCATGTTCGTCTTGCCGATGAGCGGCAGGCCTGCCTCGCGGCAGCGGGATGCCACCGTCGCGTCGAACACCGGCACGTAGCCCGAGAGGATCTTGGACGCCGCGGTGGTCTCCACGCCGCGCGTCGAGATCAGGTCCTTGAAGGCGATCGGAACGCCTTCGCCGTCCGCCTCGTCGACGGTGCGGAGGTACGAGTGAAGCTCGCCGTCGCGCTCGCCGATCGCGTCGAGGTAGGCGCGGTGGAGCTCGGCGCCGGAGACCTCGCCGCGCTCGATCAGGCCCATCGCCCCCTCGGCGGTCAGGCGCAGCGTGTCGATCATGCGGGCGGCACCTTGAAGAAGCCGGCTTCCCGGTCGGGCGCGTTCGCCAGCGCTTCGTCCGGGGGCAGGGACGGCCTCGGCTCGTCGTCGGCCCAGACGTTCACGAGGTCGAGCGGGTGCGCGGTGGGCTCGACGTCTGAGAGATCGAGCTCGGAGACTTTCGCGACGGCCTCGAGGATCGCGCTCAGCTGCTCGGTGAAGCGCTCGACCTCGTCCTCGGTCAGCTCGAGCCGCGCGAGACGCGCGACATGCAGGACCTCATCTCTGGTGATCGCCATGAAAAAGATCCTCCCAAACGAAACGCGGGCCTTGCGGCCCGCGTCTCAACTTCGAACTTGGTGGCGGGCCTAGACCGGCTGGACGTTCGAGGCCTGGAGGCCCTTGTCGCCCTGCACGACCTCGAACTGCACCCGCTGACCCTCGGTCAGCGAGCGGTAGCCCTCCGACTGGATCGCGGTGTGATGAACGAAGACGTCGTCCCCGTCCTCACGCTCGATGAAGCCGTAGCCCTTTTCGTTCGAAAACCACTTCACGGTGCCCTCAGGCAATCGTTCCTCCTTCAACTACGAACGACGGCCCGGGCACCCCGCGCCGTCGTACAACTGCTTGAACGGCCGGACCTTAGCAGCGCCTGAGCCGTGCGGCTCTCACGGTGTTTCGAAGCAGCGAGGCGATGGTCATCGGCCCCACGCCGCCGGGAACGGGGGTCATCAGGCCTGCGCGCTCGGCGACGGCTGGATCGACGTCCCCTCGAAGGCCCTCGTCGGTGCGGTTCGTCCCGACGTCGACGACCGTCGCGCCTTCCTTGACCATCTCCGGCGTGATCAGCCCCGCCTGGCCCACGGCGACCACGAGGACGTCGGCTTGACGGGTCTGGACGGCGAGGTCGGCGGTGCGCGAGTGGCAGATCGTCACCGTCGCGTTCCGAGCGAGCAGGAGCAGCGCCACGGGCTTGCCGACGATGTTGCTGCGGCCGACGACGACGGCCCGCGCACCCTCCAGCGGCACGTCGTACTCGTCGAGCAGGCTCATGATCCCGGTGGGCGTGCCGGCGACGATTCCGTCGAGACCGAGGGAGAGCCGGCCCGCGTTCACCGGGTGGAAGCCGTCGACGTCCTTCGCCGGGTCGACCGACTCGATGGCCTTCTGCTCGTCGATGTGTGCGGGGAGGGGCAACTGGACGAGGATCCCGTCGACGGCGTCGTCCCCGTTCAGCTGCGCCACGAGGTCGAGCAGCTCCTGCTCGGACGTGTGCTCGGCCAGGCGGTAGTCCCGGGCGTTGATGCCCACTTCCTTCGCCGCCTTCTGCTTGCTCGTGATGTAGATCTCGGAGGCGGCGTCGTCGCCGACGAGGATGGTCGTCAGGCCGACCTCGCCGAGCTCCTCGACCTCCTTCGCCACCTCGCGGCGGATCCGCTCGGCGAGCGCCTTGCCGTCCATGAGGGTTGCCGCCATCGGGGCGAGGTTAACCTGCGCCCGTGGAGCTCCGTCGCTGGCCGCGGAAGAACGATCCTGCGTCGATCAAGGCCCGGCAGGAGGCGCTGGACGGCCGAGTCGACCGCGAGGTGTTCGAGCCCGACCTGACTCCCTGGGCCAAGGCGCAGGAGGCGCTGACCGGCGTCTCGGTGATCCCGACCGCCGTGATCGGGCCGCTGACGATCTCCCTGGGGGAGTACGAGCTCGAGGAGCCGGAGGGGCGAGTGGTCGAGCGCGGGCGTTCGACCGAGGCGGTTTTCGTCCCGCTGGCGCACACCGAGGGGTCGATGTCGGACTCGCTGTACCGCGGCGCGAGGGCCGCAGCGGAGTCCGACGGGTTCCGGACCGAGGTGCTGCGGGACCGGATCACGCGCGCCTCGTGCTTCGTCTGCAACTCGGCCGAGGAGGCGGCGCAGCTGGCGCGATGGATCGAGGGCGAGCTGCCGGCGATGCGGCAGTGGCTGGCGGAGAAGGACGAGTCGTGGGTCTCACGCTTCGCGAAGCTCCGGGAAGTCGAGACGCACGTCATCGGGCCCATGTGCCACGTCATGTGGGCGTTCACGACCGGCGACGCCGTCGGCGCGAACATGATGACCCGCAACGCCTATGCGCTGAACATGGGTTTCGTGATGGAGCGCGCGCCGGTGAAGCCGGAGCGGGCGATGCTCGAAGGGAACATGGGCGGGGACAAGAAGCTCTCGCACCGCTACTTCGAGCGAGGTGGGCACGGGAAGACGGTGATCGCCGAGTGCACGCTGACGGAGGACGCCGTTCGCCGCGTCCTGCGGACGACGATCGACGATCTCCTCGATCTGTCCTGGGCCGGGACGCACGGCGCAGTCGCCTCCGGGATGATGGGCGTCGCCTTCACGCCGGCGACCGCGATCGCGGCGATCTTCGCGGCGACGGGTCAGGACCTCGGGATGGTCGGGACGAGCTCCATGGCCCACGGGACGGGCCGGCGCGTCGAGGGTGGACTGAACGCGGCGATCCGGTTCTCCGGGCTCGAGGTGGCGACGGTGGGCGGCGGCACGACCCTCCCCTTCGCTCGCTCGTGGCTCTCGCTGATGGACTGCGCTGGGGCCGGGAAGGTCTACCGCTTCGCCCAGATCGTGGCGGCGGCGGCGCTCGCCCTGGAGATCTCGGCTTCCTCCGCCATGGCCACTTCAGGCTCGGAGAACTTCTTCAAGGCCCACTTCGAGCGCGGCGGGCTCCGTTAACGGGACCAGGTCCCGTAGACGGCCCGGCGTGCCGTTTGGCTCGGCGCCTCAGGGTCGACGCGTTGCTGCGGCCCCTCTGGGACCAGGTCCACGCACGAAACGGTGAATATTCCTCCACACCACGACCCGCGCTGCTGGGGCTGTGGCGACAACCCGAGCGGGCTTCGTCTGCCGCAACCCGACGCCGAGGGGCTCACCGAGTACCGCGCGACGTTCTCGTTCCGCGAGGAGCATCAGGCGGCGCCCGGGCTCGTCCACGGCGGGCTCGTCGCGGCCGCGCTCGACGAGGCCTGCGGGCTGCTCGCGACCTGGCACCGCTTCCCGTCCGTCACCGCCCGGTTCAGCGTCCGCTACCTCGAGCCCGTCCACATCAACCATTCGCTCGCCGTCTCGGCCGAGCTGCAAGCCGAACGGGGCCGTCGCCTGGAGATCCGGGGAGAGCTGCGAGCCGGCGAAACGCTCCTCGCGGACGCCGAGGGCTCGTTCATCCACGTGCCGCTCGAGCACTTCCTTCGTACGCCGGAGGGAAGAGCCGCAGGCGAGGCGTGGCGGGAGCGGCTGGGCTAGCCGACCGCGCGGGCGGCGTTGACCCGGCCCCGGCCGAAGATCGGATCGGCGCCGGGCAGTCCGAGATCGTCTGCGGTATCCCGAAGGCGGCCGTAGACGAATGCGGGTGTTGCGCGCAGCCCGTAGCGCGCGCGGACAAGCGCCGCCACACCCGCCACGTGCGGCGCCGCCATCGACGTCCCCGCCAGCGGCTGGTAGCCGCGCTTCGTGCAGTCGTCCGGCGAGCCCGGCCAGATCGTCGACCACACGCCGGCGTCGTCGCGGCACTGAAGCCCAGACTCGCCGCCGGGCGCCATCACCGCCGTTGCGTCGCCGAAGTTCGAGTACGTCGCCCGCATCCCGTTCCGGTCGAGCGCGCCCACGCACAGCGCCTGCTCGCGCACCGACCGGAAGCCGCACAGCGGAAAGGCGCTGTTCCCGCCGGCGACGATGACCGAGACGCCCCTGCGGAATGCGTGATCGATAGCCCGGGCAGTGAGTTCCCCGCTCCCCGAGACCAGAAGCTGTTCGAGCGGATCGGCGCCGAGGCTGAGGTTCACGACGCGCGCCTTGTTGGCGACGGCGAAGCAGATCCCGCGGGCGACCGTCGCGTCGCTGCCCGACCCTTTCCTGTCGAGCACCTTCACCGGCAGCACGCGTGCGTTGGGGGCGATTCCGGCGATGCCGATCGTGTTGCCGGCGCGCGCGACGACGATCCCTGCGACGTGCGTTCCGTGGCCGTTGTCGTCGACGGCGACGGCTCGCGAGCGCTTCCCGCCCCGCCGCTCCCACGGACACCGGTAGGCCGTGTTGCGCGTGAGGTTCGAGCCGCGCACGGGAACGAGGCGCTTCCGAAGATCCGGGTGCCGAAAGTCGACGCCGGTGTCGACGACCGCCACGCGCACGGCGCCGCCCCGAGTCGTGCGCCAGGCCTGCGGCGCGCCGATCTGGACAAGCCCCCACTGGCGCGCGGCGCAGGCGTCGTTCGACCAGCCCGTCCGCGCCGTCCGGCAGACGGAATCGTCGTAACGCGGCGCTGCCGAGGCTGAGAGACAAACGAGGAGAGCCGCAGCAAGCGCCACGAGTGCGCCGCCCTTGACGTGCATGCCCAGGGTTCCTACCCTGCATCCAGCGCGTTCATGCAGGCCCGCAACGGAAGGAGGCGCAAATGACAACTGAGCTTGACCGCCTCTCCGCTCGCAGGGCCATGCTTCGCTAGCAACTCCGGCCCTGCGAGAGGCGTGTCCCCGTCCTTGCAGAAAAGGAGTCAATGTTGCAGTTCCCGAACCTCGAGCGCCTCGGCTGGAACGACGAGATCGCTCGCACATTCGAATCGATCGCTCCGGGTCTCGAGCCCGGACGCGTCGCGGTGCAGCACCGCGGCGTCTGGGGGGTCGTCACGGAGCGCGGCGACGTCCTCGCCGAGGTAACCGGCCGCCTGCGCCACGACGCTGCCCCCGGTGAGCTGCCGGTCGTCGGCGACTGGGTCGCGCTCCGAGACGACCAGATCGACGACGTGCTGCCACGCGCGAGCAAGTTCTCGCGCAAGACGCCCTTCACCGAGGTGTCCGAGCAAGTGCTCGTCGCGAACGTGGACGTGGCGTTCCTGGTCATGGGCCTCGACGACCGCGACTTCAACATCAGGCGCCTCGAGCGTTACCTGACGACGGCCTGGGAGGGCGGCGCGGCTCCCGTGATCGTGCTCAACAAGTCGGACCTCGCGTACGACCTCGACACGCAGGTGGCCGAGACGCAGTCCGTTGCGTTCGGCGTGCCGGTGCACGTCGTCAGCGCCGAGACCGGCGACGGCGTCGAGGAGCTCCGCGCGCACCTCGGCGACAACCGGACCGTCGTGCTGCTCGGCTCCTCAGGAGTCGGCAAGTCGTCGCTGATCAACCGGCTCCTCGGGGAGGAGCGGTTCCGCACGGGCGACGTGCGCGAGGACGGCCGTGGCCGCCATACCACGTCGCACCGCGAGCTCGTCCCGGTGCCCGGCGGCGGGGTGATCATCGACACGCCCGGCCTGCGCGAGCTCCAGTTGTGGGAGACCGACGGCGGTCTCGATCAGACGTTCGTCGACGTCGCCGAGCTGATCGCGCAGTGCCGGTTCTCGAACTGCGAGCACCGCACCGAGCCCGGCTGTGCGGTCAAGGCGGCGCTGGCCGACGGGTCGCTACCCGAGGATCGCTGGGAGAGCTACCTCAAGCTCCAGCGGGAGCTCGCCCGCCTCGAGCGGAAGCTCGATCCGAAGCAACAGGCAGAGGAGCGGAAGCGCTGGGCCGCGCTCACGAAGTCACACCGGCACCGGCGGAAGGTGACCGGGAAATAGTTCAACACAGGAGGCGCGGACCGGATTCGAACCGGTGTACGAGGCTTTGCAGGCCTCTGCCTAACCTCTCGGCCACCGCGCCCGGAGGACATTCCATGCTAGCGCCGCCCGGGTAAGCCTTCCCCTGGGCGTAGCGGCCCTTCGAGCCGCCTGACGAGCACCGTTACGGCTCCGGCAAGCACGAGCAGGACGAGCCACTGGACGGTGAAGCCCGGGCGAAGGACTTCCGGAAACTCCGCCGTTGTCCACCCGCGCTTCACGACCTGCTCGAACCAGAAGTCGGTCGCGGCGACCGCCGCGCCGTAGAAGAAGATCAGCGCGATCAGGTACGCGAGCGGCAGACGCGCCGGCAGGCGCGAGAGCACGAGGGCGGAAAGCACGAGGAGCGTCCCGTCGAGCCCCTCGTGGTCGCCGAAGTGGACGGCGGCGTAGAACGTCCCCTCGCCGCCGCGCCGGACCTCCTCCCCGAGGAAGACGTCGCCCGGCGCGTAGAACCCGAGCACCGCCGCCATCCAGGGAATCGCCCCGACGAGGAAGACGGCGGCGATCGCGATCCGCACCGGATCGAGTCGTCGCCGCCCGACCCGCTCCCACGGCGCACGGAGGCTCAACCACAGCGCGACTGCCACGCCGATCGCGGGGACGACGTTGATCAGCTTCGCGTCGAGGTCGTGCTGGTCGACGGCCCCTGGCCAGGCGGTCACGGCGCAGAAACCGGTGGCGACGACGGCCGCCCGCGTGGCCCACCTCGCCGCGAGCCGCTCCGCCGAGAGCCAGGCGATCGCGATCGCGACCAGCGACACCGGGTAGTTGAGGAAGACCAGCAGCCTCCCGGCGGCGCCGTCCAACCCGTCCTCGTCGACGTTGTAGAGCTCCTCCAGCGGCAGCCGCCAGTACGTGACGAGGATCGCCGCTCCCACGACGCCGAAGAGCCCCCAGACCAGGCGCACGGACATACGGCGATAGTTTCAAGACGGCGGCGGCGAGGGCATGAACACGTATTCGCAAGCTGCTCGTGATCACTGCGGCCGTGGTCGCGCTGGGCGCCGTCCCGCCCGTCCTGCGGCCATGCCGGTCGCCTGCAACCGCTACGGCGACCTCGAGATCTGCTCCGGCCAGGTCCCGAGCTTCGACGGCGCGTCACTCGACGTGGACCTGACGAAGCCGCTGCGCCACCGCGGCCATGGGCGGCATCCGCTGATCGTGATGCTGCACGGGTTCGGGAACGACAAGCACGCGTGGGAGTCCCTCACGAACGAGGGTGACGGCGGCGACCTCTGGCGCTGGAACAGCCACTGGTTCGCGCAACGGGGCTACTACGTCCTGACCTACACCGCGCGCGGCTTCCGCACTGACGCAGCGGACGATCCCTGGGAGCCGCCGACCCCGGCGGGCAGCTCGGCCAGCGCGCCGAACGGGACGATCAAGCTGAAGAGCCGCGACTTCGAGGTGAAGGACACGCAGTGGCTCGCCGCGCTCGCGGCGAAGGCATTCCCCGGGATCAACCCGCGCTGGGTGGCGGTCACCGGCAACTCGTACGGCGCCGGCGAGAGCTGGCTCCAGGCGGCCCGGCCGCACTGGACATTCCCCCATACCGCGACCGGCGGAGCACTCCCCAAGCTCGAACTGCAGGTCGCAGTGCCGAAGTACGGCTGGACCGACCTCGCGTACAGCCTCGCGCCCAGCGGCCGGCGCGTCTTCTCACCTGGACCCGTCGGGACCGTGAAGCTCAGCTACGTCAACCTCTTTTACGCATTCGGGAATCAGGACGGGGTCTTCGATCCGCTCGTCCACGCCTGGAAGGCGAGGCTGGCGGACGTCGGTGACCCCTACGAGCCGGAGGATCCCGTCGTCGCCCAGGCGCGCCACGGCCTGACCGAGGAGCGAAGCTCGTACTACCAGGAGGAGGCGTGGGCGGCGCAGGCCGACCACCGGAAGACGGCGATCTTCGCGATCCAGGGCTGGACGGACGATCTCTTCCCGGCCGACGAGGCGCTTCGCCAGTACGGCTACCTCAAGGCGCTCGATCCGCGCTGGCCGGTCGAAGTGGCGCTGGCCGACGTCGGACATCCCCGGGCCTGGAACAAGGACGGCACCTGGCGGTGGCTGAACAAGCGCGCGTTCAAGTTCCTTCGCCGGCACATCCACGGGAGCCACGAACAGCGGACCGGGATCTCGACCGAGCAGACGACGTGCGACGCGGCGCCAGGCCCGCGTCAACGTGGACTCGCGCGCCGCGTGCTGACCGTTCCGTTCGAAAGCGGCGGGACGCTGACCTGGCTCAGCGGGTCGGGCGATCCCGACGGGCTCGAGACCGACCCGATCGCCGGCTTCGTCCGAGCGCCCGAACGCTGCCGGATCTCGCAGGCGCCCGATTGGCCCGGGCGCTACACCGCGCTCTCCGCGCCGCTCGCGACCGGCGCGACCTACGTCGGCGTGGGGACGCTGCGCATCCCCTACACGTTGCTCGGCTCCACCGCGACGCTGCACGCGCGACTTTGGGACGTCGCCCCGTCGGGCGAAGCGGTCTTCGTCGACCGCGGCACGTACCGCCTGAACCTGCCGGCCGGGACGCTCGAGCTGCCGCTCTTCGGGAACCACTGGCGCTTCGTGCCCGGCCACCGGATCCGGCTCGACCTCGTGCAGGTGGACGAGCCCTTCATGCGGCGCAGCAACGTCCCTTCGACGATCACCTTCGCGCCGCCCAAGCTGAGCCTGCCGGTTCGCTGACCGGCAGCGGCCTTGACCCGCCGCGGCGGCGATGACGATACTCGGGCCGGGCGCAGCACCCGACACACGAGGAGGGCTCGGAAATGGCGACGGCTACGAAGAGGACCGTGCGGCTGTCGGATCAGCAGCTGGGGGAAGCACTCGAACTGGTCAAGGGGGCCGACAGCGTCGAGTTGAAGCTGACGGTGCCCGAGTCGAGTCAGCGCGCCGCCGTAGCCGCGCTCGGGTTGGATCCACTGGATGCTCAGATCAGACAGGTTTTCTTCTTCGATACGCCTGAGCTCGCGCTCAACCGTGCTGGTGTCGTCGTGCGGGCGAGGCGAATCCAGGGCAAAGGCAACGACTCGGTGGTCAAGTTGCGCCCGGTCGTGCCCGACGCACTCCCGAAGGAGCTGCGGAAGTCCCCCAACCTCGTCGTCGAGGTCGACGCGATGCCGGGAGGTTTCGTGTGCTCAGCGACATTGAAGAGAAAGCTGGCGCCGACAGCGGTTCGAGCCGCGATCTCCGGCAGCGAGCCCATTGGCACGCTTTTCTCGAAGGAGCAACGGAAGTTCTTCACGGCCAACGCCCCAGAGGGTGTCGAGCTCGGCACGCTTTCGACCCTGGGGCCGATCTTCGTTCTCAAGCTGAAATGGAGCCCACGGGAGTTCGGTCGCCCCTTTGTCGCCGAGCTCTGGCTCTACCCCGACGGCTCACGGATCCTCGAGCTCTCGACGAAGTGCGCAACGTACGAGCCGGTGCAGGTAGCGGCAGAAGCGCGTGCATTCCTGGCCAAGAAGGGCGTCGATCTGTCCGGCGAACAGCAGACGAAGACGAAGCGGGCGCTCGACTTCTTCTCGAAGGAGCTAGCCGGGAAAAGCGGATGATGGGATTCGAACCCACGACCTTCTGCATGGCAAGCAGACGCTCTAGCCAACTGAGCTACACCAGCAGACGAAGACGAAGCGGGCTCTCGACTTCTTCTCGAAGGAGCTCGCCGCGAGCCGGAGCGGTTAACTCAGGTTCTACGCAGGTCTTCGACGAGCGGCCCTGTTCCTCATCGCTCGCTTGAGTGACTCAGTCAGTGTTGTTGCCACGCAAGACCTCCGTTTCCGTGGTCGTCAAGATCCGCGCTCGCCAAGCAGCTCGGGCGAGACGGCAAAGTTGGGCGGAGCGCTAGACGGTCCGCTCCGCCCACGGCTGGCCTAAAGGCCAAGAATCTGCTGCTTCTTTGCGGCGTACTCTTCCTCGCTGAGGATCCCCTGCTCCTTAAGCTGGTTCAGCTGTTCGAGCTCGGCCATGTAAGCGGGTTCCTCAGGCGCAGCGGGAGCAGCCGGTTCGACCGCTGCAGGTGCGGCCGGGGCTGCCTGCGGCGGTGGGGCTGCGGCGGACTGCCGGCTGGCTGTGCGGCGTGCGGTACGTCGGGCGACTCTACGCATTGGTGGCATCTGTTCATCCTCCTCCGTACGGCGTGACATTCACCGGTTATATTGTGGAGGTATAATACACGAAAACGAATGCAAGAATCATGATGCAAGAATCGTCGAACATAGATGCTGACGCCGCTCGCGATCACTCGAGGTGGACGTTTCTAACCAATCACCTCCACGTGCTCGCGTGTCTCGCCCGCGACCCGGAACTGCGGATTCGCGACATCGCCGACCTGATCGGGATCACCGAGCGCGCCACAGTACAAATCCTGAGCCAGCTCGAGGCGGCCGGCTACCTGACAAAGACCAGGGTAGGACGACGCAATCACTACACCATCCACGGTGAGCTCCCGCTACGTCACCCCATCCACAACGGGCGGCAGGTCGGCGAGCTCCTGCGCGTCATCGAACCCGAGATCTCCCCCGCGGCGCGGTCCCGGCGACCCTAGTCGGGCCCCTCCTGCGTAAAGCACAGGATCGTGCGTGGGCGACGGCAGGGTCTGGCCACGCATTGGTCGGGTGAGCCGTGCCCTCAATCACCCAATCGGTACGACGAAGGAGCACTCGTGCCCGGTTACGTTTGGCCGGTGAGGCGACGATCACTCTTGGACAACGGCGAACACGACTTTGCGAGGAGATCACGCTTTCTCGCGATGCCTGATGGGAGAGTTCATGACGGTGCCCGTGCCCGCAAGGCGCCGAACGCCTCGGCCCCGTCCGGCATCACAGTGAACGTGGACGCGGCGATGAACGCGGCGTTCCACCGCTCTCTCGTGGCGAGCGATACGTCCTGATGGCAGTCGACCCCGAGGAGCTGGAGTCGTTCGGGAAGCGGCACTTCGGCGCTCTTCTCGTCGGTGGATTCGCTCTCCTCCTGGCCGTGATCGTCGTCATTCAGCTGTGGGAGAAGGGCGACGTTGCCAGGTGGCTCGCCGAGGCGCCGGAGGGATGGGCCTACGTCCTGTGCTTCGGGCTCGTCTGGTTCGACGCGATCATCCCGATCTTCCCCGGCGAGACGACGCTGAGCGCCGCGTCGACGCTCGCTGCAGAAGGAGACGAGCTCGAGCTCGGGCTCGTCATGCTGGCCGGCGCGCTCGGCGCGATCGTCGGGGACTCATCGCTGTTCTGGATCGCGCGCAGGAGCGCGGCCAAGGTGCAAGGCCAGCTGGACAATGCGCTCGAGAACCGGAAGCTTCGCGCCGCGTGGGACGCTCTCGACCGCTCTCCCGGGCTCATGATCGTCGCCGGACGCTACGTCCCCATGATGCGCTTCGCGGTGAACGCGTCCATGGGGCTATCGGACATCCCCTACCGCCGCTTCCTCCTCTGGTCGGTCGTCGGCGGAGTCCTCTGGTCGGTGTACACGTGCGCGCTGAGCTACAGGGTCGCAACGACGCTTTCCGGCTTTCCGCTCGCATCGCTCGTCATCTCCTCGCTCATCACGTCGGCGGCATTGGCGGCGATCTATTTCGTCGATCGACGTAGGAGCAGAGCGGCGCGAAGTGCCGAGCTGACCGATGCGGGCGTCGAGCCTGCGGTCCAGGCAAGTCCTGCTGGATCCGACGAGTAGAGCGCTCGCGCTCGATCCCGGGCGTTCGACGGAAGAGACGATGAACGACTCCGCGCATCGACCTCCCGAGGCGAGTGATGGGAACGAGCCAGACGGATGCCCCCATCGACGAGCGTGCGCGCGTCGGATACAGGGCAGCGGCCGCCACCGCGAGAACCGCACGGCTCGTGTCGCTCGCAGTCCCCTCCCGAGCGCTGGAACGCAACCGGCGGGTCGCGGCGAGCGTTCTCGCGGGCGGGATCGCCTATCGGCTGTTCCTGTGGTTGTTGCCCTTCGGCCTGATCGTCGGTGGTGCGCTCGGCCTCATGGATGCGGACGGCGTCGAGGAAGCGGTTGCGACGGTGGCCTACCGGCGGCAGTCGTCGACATGATCGGCGACGTCGCGCGAGCTGCAGAGTCGGACTGGTGGTGGCTCCTCGGCATCGGCGTGCCGCTCCTCCTCTGGGCAGGGCACACAGGCGCGAAGGCAGTCCAGCTCATTCACTCGCTCGTCTGGGACGAACCTCCTCCTCGCACCAAGCCCCTGCGGACCTCGCTTGCCTTCACCGGCGTCCTGTGCGCGTTCATGGCGGCCGTCGCACTCGCCTGGTGGCTTCGCGAAGAGTCGTGGCTCGTCGACCTCCTCGCGGCGGCGCTCACCATCGTGCCCCTGGCCGGTCTCTGGGTCCTGGTTTCTCTCCACCTTCCGCACGGGGATGCTCGGTGGCACGCGCTGCTACCCGGCGCCCTGGTCATCGCGATCGGATTTCAGGTGCTCCACGGCTTGGTGGTCAACTTCCTCGTGCCGAAGCTCGAGAAGGCGACGACGCTGTACGGCAGCCTGGGCGCCATGACGACGCTCCTCTTCTTCATGTACTTCGTCGGGAGGCTCGTCGTCACGGCGCCTGTCCTGAACAGCTCGCTCCATGCCGAGATCCGCGATCAGGGTGATCGACGATCGTCGACGACGGCGGCGACGCCGGCTGAGCTGGCGGCCGCCTAAGGCTGCGACCGTGATGAGCGCCGGCGACTCTCGAACGCATCGACAGCCGAGCGGACGGTCGGGAAGAACTGGTCTGCGCCGAACTTCGCAGTAAGCCGCGTCTCCTGGAAGATCTCCCTTTCGGGGCCCTTGAGACGGGCGACGGCGACCGTCACGCCCCGCTCGGCCAGCTCGTCATGGAGTTGCTCGAGCGTGTCGATCGCCGTGGCGTCGAGATACGTCCATGCCTCGGCGTTCAGGACGAGCCACTCGACGTCGTCGGCGGCGTCGACCAGCGCGAGGACTCGCTGCCGCATGTGCTCGGAGTTGACGAAGAAGAGTGGTGCGTCGAAGCGGTACACGATCAGGCCGGGACGCGTCTCGAGCGTCCTCCCAGCGCTCGATGTCGTGGTACCCGTCCACGTCCTCGACCTTGCCGAGAACGGCATCGTGCGGCCTCGCCACGCGGTACAGGAAGACGCCGATCGAAAGGCCGATCGCGACCGCGATGCCTCCGACGACCCCGAACACGAGCACTCCGCCGAACGCGGCGATCGCAAGTCCCACCTCGGCGGGTCGGACCCGGCGGAGCCTCCAGACCGAGCGGATGTTGAAGAGCCCGAGCGCCGCGACCACCACGATGACGCCGAGGGCGGCCTTGGGTAGCGGCTCGATGAGAGGCATGAGGAACAGCAGGAAGAGCCCGACGACGACGGCCGCGGTCAGCCCCATGACCTGAGTTCGTCCTCCGGAGTCGTCGTTGACCGCCGTCCTCGATCCGCTTCCCGACACCGGCAGCGCGCTCGAGGCGCCCGCGAGGACGCTGGCCGCCCCGAAGCCACGAAGCTCTGCGTTCGGGTCGACGTCGTAGCCGTGCTTGAGCGCGAACGTGCGGACGGTGGCGATGCCGTCGGCGAACACGATCAGCGCGAGTGCGACCGCCGGAAGAAGGAGATCGGTGTAGTCGTCGAGCCCGATGTCCGGAAGCCCGAGCGGCTGGTAGCCCCTGCTGGACGTCGCCGACGACCGCGATGTCGAGGTCGTCGACGTCGAGAAGCGACCCCAAGAGCAAGCCGAGAAGGAGGACCACGACCGGCGCGGGCACGATGCGAGCGAAGCGCCGGACGAGGAGCGCGGGCAGCAGGAGCCCTGCGCTCAGCAGCAGTGTCGCGCCGCTCGTCTCGTCGAGCTCGGTGACGAACTCCCGCACGATCGGGAAGAAGTCGTCGGCGTCGATGTCCAGCCCGAACATCTTCCCGAGCTGTCCCGCGATGATCGTCAGCGCGATCCCGTTGATGTAGCCGAGCAGGACCGGCTTGCCGAAGAAGTCGGCGATGAAGCCGAGCCTGAGCGTTCCCGCGAGGATGAGGATCACGCCCATGGTGAGCGCGAGAGCAGCGGCAAGGGCGGCGTAGCGCGCGGGGTCGGCCGTGCCGTCGACGATCGCCATTGGAGCGACGATCGCGGCCGTCAGGGTCGCCATCGTCGCGTCGGGCCCGACGACGAGGTGTCTCGACGACCCGAAGACCGCATACCCGACGAGCGGCAGGAAGGTCGCGTAGAGGCCGAACACCACCGGCAGCCCGGCGAGCTCGCCCATCGCGAGCGACGACGGGACCGCGACCACGGCCACGATCGCTCCGGCGACCAGATCCGAGCGCAGAGACGATCGCTCGTAGCGGCGCGCAACTCCGACGCCGGGTACCGCCTCCTCGAGCGAGTGAGGGAGCAGCCGGCGCAGCCGCGCCGAGGTTCCGTTGTGCACGTTCATCGGGAGCTAGTGCTGTTGCGACTCCGTGGCTGCCGCGGCGTCTCGGTCTGCCTGGAGGTTCTGCCTCCAGCCCGCGAGGATGAAGGTCGGAGGGCCCGTCTGGAGACCGTCTCCGAGCTTAGGCTAGATCCGCCGGCGGCGACCTGGCCTCCCGGGCGTCACAGCCGCAGCCACAACGGCGGTCTTGGCGACCGGTGAGGGGCCGGGTGTGACGGCCTTGGCCACGACGGCGGTCTTCGCCACCGGGTGGCCGATGACACCGACACGTCCCACACGTCCTGGTCCAAGAGGCATCTCAGTCTCCTTCCGTTGCGCGCGCTTCATCGGCCTCGATGGAGGCGATGATCGCTTGGATGGGAATCCGTCCGTTGGCGATCAGCTGGCCACCCGAACGACGTGCAGCCGAGGCGAACGGCGCGGCCCACAGGTTCTCCCAGATGAGTACACCGGCCGTGCTGCCCGGGTCCATCGCAGCGGCGAGGTTCTCGACGTCCTCCGCCGCCAGCAGCTCGGCGAGCTGAGCCTCGACCGCCTGAAGCGGCCCGAGCTCTTCGATGTCGGAGAGCTCCATCGCGTCGACGGTGCCGTCCTCGTTCTTCGTGAGGATCAACACGTCGATGACGCGAATCGTTCCGGCGTCGACGAGGGCGAGCAGCTCCTTCGCCATCTCGCCCGTGAAGTTGCTCGCGCCGGCCGGGAACTCGACGATGAGGTAGTCGACAGGACCCAGCTGTGTCGAGATCGGTGTTCTGTTGTACAGCTTCGGTCGTGACGTCGGTCATGAAGACCTCCTTGCCGGGTAGGTGACCTACGCGGGTGCAGGTGCCGTCTCGTCGGACACCAGGTAGGCGACGATGAGAGCCGCTGGGAAGAAGACGAGGCTGAAGAGGAAGTAGCCGAAGAAGCTATGGCCCTTCCTGGCAGCGACCCGGGCGGGCCAGAAGGCGATCGCCACCCAGACGATGATGAAGAGAATCGATCCAAACCACCAGCCGAGCATCCTGACCTCCGTCTCTCGTTGTCCGTCCAGTTCTTCGAGGGACTTTGGGGCCTGAGCGTCCGCCTTTCCTCATACCGATTGCATGAACTTGCACGGTCACGGGTCGAGCAGCTCGAGTGCTTCCTCGACGTCGTAGCCGAGCGCGAGGGCGACCTTCGGGACGCATAGGACGACTCGCGCAGCGCCTGTCACCGGCGTCACCGCGTCGAGGGTGGCGACGATCTCGTCGCTCGTCGCCCCGGCTGCGAGGGCGTGCGCGACGGCGTGCTGGAACGAGGAAGGCGCCGCATCTACGGCGATCGTCGCGGCGATGCGCAGGAGTGCCTCGGTCCGCTGGTCGATGACCGAGGTTACGAACGAGCTGCGCTTCCCCGGCGATCACCTCGAGGAGCGCGTCGTCGTGCACGGCGAGCCGGCGAAGGTGCTCCTTGTAGTCGTCCATCTCTGGCTGCACGTAGTCGACCTCATGCAGGCTGCTCGCGCGTCATACCTCCTGGGTGAGATTTGCCCGCGGCGGGTAGAGCGAGCTCTCCAGGAGCCCGACCTCGACGGCTCGCTCGATCGCCTCGCTGCGCGAGGAAGCGCCCAGCTTGCGGTAGATCGAGACCGCTTCGGTCTTGACGGTGTTGCGCGAGATGAACAGCCTGGTCGCGATCTCAGGGACCGTGAGATGGGTGGCGAGGTAGGGAAGCAGCCGGAGCTCTGCGCCGGTCAGGCTCATCGCCCAGGCACCGGCCGGGCCGGAGGTCGCTGCCAGGCGCTCGCGCAGCTCGCGGGCCTCCTCGACGAGAGAGCCCAGGTCCGGGCGGAGCTCGAGCACGCGCTCGGCCTCGCTGAAAACGGTGCGGGCGGCGCCCGCCTCGGCGAGTGCGAGGTGGGCGCGTGTGAGCTCGAGCCCGACTTCGACGGCCACCCAGGGAAAGCCGTGGTCGAGCAGCGGTCGCAGACGGTGGACGCGCGCCAGCGCCGCTCGCGCCTCCTCGCGTCCGCCCTCGTGGAGTGCGACCCGCGCCGTCGCAGCGTGCACGATTGCGCTGGTCGCGTAGTCACCGAGACCCTTCTCGTCGATGATCGCCTGTGCCGCCCGTGCGCGTTCGGCGGCCTCGCCCCACGCCCCTTGTTTCGCAGCGCGGAGCGCGAGCAGTGCCTGGGCCAGGGGGACGTCGTCGCCCGGGGCGCCGAGGGCCTGCGCCGCCGCTATCGATCCCTCCAGATCCTCAGTCGCACGATCGGTTGCGCCGAGCAGCGCGTGCGCAACCCCTCGCATACGGAGCGCGCCGGGGATCCACCAACTTCCCGGTGGCAGCTGATCGAGCGCCAGATTCGCGTCGGAGAGCGCACGTTCGACACCGTCCCGCATCATGTGCGCGCGCAGGACTGCGATCCACGGCTCGATCGTGGCGCTGCCATCCGCCAGAGGGCCTGTCGGAGTCGCCCCGTCTGCGAGAGCCAGCAACCGCTCGGCCTCGTCGGGCCGTCCGGTCAGCACGCGGATCCACGCTCCGTAGACGGCGAGTGCAGGATGCTGCACCAGGTCGTCCTCGCCGAACCAGCCGAACCACTCATCCGCGGTCTGCAGTCCGGCCGTCGAAGTACAGCGGCAGGAGAAGGCCCTCGAGCAAGCTTGGCGACGGTGCTCGTCTCGCCCGCGGCGTGCCCGTAGACGACCGCTTCCTCCGTCAGGTCGTTGGCGATGCACCAGGCCATCGCGCGACGGTTCAGCTCGGCCAGCACGTCCGGCTCGCTCCGCTCGAGCTCGTTTCGCAGCAGCTGACCGAACAGGTGGTGGTAGCGATACCACTCGCGCCGCCGGTCCAGTCGTACGACGAAGCCGTTCGCGCGCTCGAGCGCGTCGAGTGTGTCTGCCGACCCAGTCGTCTGGAGCACCGCATCGCAGAGCGCACCAGACATACGCTCCAGCACCGACGTGTGCTTGAGGAAGGTCGCTTCCGCGGCCGGAAGGCGCGAGAGAAGCTCGACACGGAAGTAGTCGGACACGAACTGGTCGTCGCCGCTGAAGCCCGCATCAGCCCGCGGGCCTGCCGCCCCCGTCTGCATCGACAGCGCTGCGAGGTACAGACCCGCAGGCCACCCTTCCGTCTGCTCGGTCAGGTCGGACAACTCGCGCGCGTCGAGCGAGACTCCTGCAGCTCCCAGCAGCAACGCGGCCTGCTGCTCGTCAAGCCGGAGATCCGCGACGCCGACCTCCTGCACATGCCCGTTCGTCCGCCAGCGGGCAAGCGGCAGTGCCGGCTCCTCCCTGCTGGCAATCGCGATCTGCGAGCCGGCCGGAACGTACTGGACGAGTTCCGCGATCACATCAAGACACGACCGATTGTCGACGAGGTGCAGATCGTCGAGCACGAGCACCAGGGGACGCTCGAGTGCCGCCAGAGCAGCCCCGACACGCGGGACGCGTTTCGCCCAGGTGGATGCCCCTCGGCCGGACAACGCGTCGAACACCTCAGGCGAGACCGGCTCAACTCGGTGGATCGCGGCTGCGATGTAGCGCAGGAACACAATGGCGTCGCTGTCTCGCGCGTCGAGCACGACCCACGCAAACGGGCGCGGGTCAGCCTCGGCCCAACGCGCGAGAAGGGTTGTCTTGCCGTACCCGGCCGGCGCAACCACACTCGCGAACGGCACGTCCGCGGTGCTGAGGCGCGCGATCACGTCCTCCTTGGCGACGGTGCCGGGCCGAATCAGCGGCGCTGCGAGCTTGATCTCCGCGAGATCGAAAGGGACGTCCGTAGCCACTGGAACGCAATTAAACAGGGAGTCGATCTGACCAACCGCGTGCCGACCGCCTCGCCAGAACGCTCATTTCATGCAATCGGTATGAGGCACAGGGACGGGCTTGCAGGCGATGCTCGGCGGAATGGCCGACGTGAC